>NZ_LMTI01000003.1:461675-475685 GCF_001510665.1 Bacillus sp. FJAT-27445 | reverse complement strand
AACGAAGATTTCAGCAAGAAGTATACAAAGAAAGGTACTAACAATCTGCCAGATCATGAAGTAAATAAACGGTCTTGTTCCCTTCATTTCTGTTATATAGATTGTCAAACCTACTAGAAATAAGGTGGCAAAAAAATTGTTAGTTAACAATTCTGCGTTGATGTTTTCGCTATAGAAAATATTGATTGCTAGATTTAGAAAAGCCATTAGGACACCAGCTATATATAACCGAGCTAGGTATTTCATTTTGTTTCTAGTATGTGCATACCCCAACCCAACACAAAAAATAAATATTGGAGCTGAAATTCTACCTAACCATCTAAGCAGCTCAGGAGTGTTTGGGATAAATAGTCCTATATGGTCAATGAACATAGTCATTAAGCCAATTATTTTTAGTAATGTAGCTGTCATTAATAAAGTCTCCTGAGTTTTTTGAATGAAACGCTAAAAGCGTCAAATTTGCTGACACTTTTAGACCTGTATTATTGCTTAGTTTACATATCCGCTAAAATTACTTGGAGCTGAAAACTCTAAGTAGTACCTTCCTTTGGAATCTAAGCCAGTAGGATTTGCATACAATTGATAACCTGGTTCTATTGTATATGTCTTTACTACACCACCAAACCATCCATCAATATCTATAATTTTCACGGTAAGCTTAGCTGAAGAATGCGAGTTCCTAACATAAATGTTAACAGAACTCTTTCCTGTGAAATACTTATTAGTATATAAAGCGGAACCTTGAGCAGATCCAGAAAAATCCATTTGACCATCATTTACTAAGTGGTGAGCCTGAGTTGGGGTAGATGTGCCAAAGGGAGTAATAATATCGCTGTCATTCACAGTCGACACTGGTGATTTAGTAGATACGTTGATATCTGCATAAGAGACACTACTTAATTCTTCCTCACTCAATTTCTCGTAAACTTCTTCATTTGCAAAAGCACTGGTGCTTCCAAAAACTAAAAACATAAACAACGAGGAAAATAACGATATTCTTAAAAACTTTTTCAATACATACACTCCCTCTCCTATTTTATAGGTTAATAAAACAAAAAATTCCTCCAGAGGATTATTTTACCAACACTTGAATTCTACAATTTTTTACATTTTTAGTCAACCCTTATTAGATGCATTAATCGCTTTTGAACCGAATCCGATAGGATACAAGAAAGAAGTATAGGGTCTTCCTAAACCATTAGGAAACAAAAAAAGCACCCCAAGGTTTTGTACTGCACCCCAAAAGTTAGAGTGACATTTAACTTTTGAGGTGCATTTTTATGGTCAAATATAGTGAAGGCTTTAAGTTAAAGTTAGTTAAAGAGTATCAAGGTGGGAAATTGGGTTTAACCTTTTAGCTAAAAAGTATGGTATGAAGGACAGTACCGCAATTAAGAGATGGGTAAAATCATATGAGAAATTTGGTGAGGATGGATTAAATAGAAAAGGAAATAAAATAGCTATTCTGTTCAATTCAAGCTTGAAGTATTAAGCTTTATGAAGAGAACAGATTCTTCAGAAATGAAAACATCCCTTACATTTGGGTTAACCAATCCTTCTTTAATAGCCTCATGGAAGAAGGCTTTTCTTGAGGGTGGTACTGAAGCCCTGGATAGACCGAAAGGACGGCCATCCATGCCTGATAAAGCTAAGAACGAAAAAAATAAACATGCCGAAGAAAAAGAAATGACATATGAACAAAAATTAGAACGGGAAAACGAGCTTCTTCGTTTGGAGGTAGAATACTTAAAAAAGTTGCGAGCTTTTCAGATGGATCCGGAAGGCTATCTCGAAAAGCACAAGCAACGTTATCATTCGAACTCAAAGAAACCTTCAAACTAAAGGATGTTTTACTGATAGTTGGCATTCCTGAATCCTCGTATCATTATCATATAAAAGTGATTAAGAAAGATAATCCAGATCATCGGCTGGAGGAAGATATTCAATCCATTTTCGAAGAAAACAACAGAAATTATGGTTATTGACGTATCACATTAAATTTAAAAACTAGAGGGTCCAAAGTGAATCATAAAAAGGTTAAACGCATCATGGATAAGCTTGGAGTCAAATGTGAGAAGTTTAGTAGAAAATCACGAAAGTATAGTTCTTATAAAGGGAAAATTGGAACCATTGCCAAGAACCGTATTAATCGTCGGTTTTACACTAATATTTGTCATCAAAAATTCCACAGATATTACTGAATTCAAGTGTTCAAACAATGTAAAACTATATCTGAATCCAATTATGGACATGTTCAATGGTGAAATCCTCTCGTATGGGATCAGTATGCGTCCAACCTTAGATTTAGCGATCAAACCTCTAGAGGAAGCACTGGAAATTGCCAAAGACTCAAAGTTCAGAACTACTATACATTCTGATCAAGGGTGGCATTATCAACATAATAAATGGGTAAAAACGCTTAAGGGATATAGAGTTTTCCAGAGTATGTCTCGAAAGGGAAACTGTCTAGATAATTCGCCCATGGAGAACTTTTTTGGATTAATGAAACAGGAAATGTATTTTGGGGAAGCACTGTGCTCATATGAGGAATTAAAAAAGAGAATTGAAGACTATATCATTTAATATAATAACAAGCGTATAAAGCAAAAATTGGCAGACATGAGTCCGGTTAAATACCGTATCCATACCAGCCAATTAGCTGCTTAATATAAAACTCTAACTTTTTGGGGTCACCTCATTTGTGGTGCAGTCCTTCTACATGGCATTTTCCAAATAGTCAAATGAGTGACGGAAGTAATTGTCTACGTATCGGTATCGGAAGTGGGCAACCAATACGCCAGCTTCATTATCCGACATAACACTTGTTCTAATAATTCCTAGTTGGAACTCATTATTTAAGCAGGATAGAACTACTTTTAATTTTGCTTCATTATCGTAACCTCTTACCAGTAGAGTCCTTTTTTTCATCGTGTAAAAATTCCAATACTGACGAAATAGCCTTTTGTTCATCAGTCAAATTTTAACCCCCTTTTGTAATTATGCTTATACCTTAGAGGTACATTTTTCTTGCAACTATATTATTTTCAGAAGGCGTAACAAGATAAAAATTATGTTCTAAAAAACCACTTTCAAATAAAAAATCTTCTTTTGGACTAGCCCTTAGCATTACTTAGTGTTACTGTTGGCTCTGCCGGCTCCATGAACAATCCATCTTTTTTTAACACATAAACCTCATCACACTGGTCTGCAACCATTCCACTGTGCGTTGCTAATATTATTGTAATCCCTTCCGATTTCAAACTACGGAAACAACTTAATACTTTTAATGCTGTTTCATCGTCTAACGACCCGGTTGGTTCATCTGCCACAACCAATTTAGGATTATTTATTAGAGAACGAATAACGCCAACCCTTTGAATTTCTCCACCAGACAACATTTCTATCTTCTTAGAAAGAAGATGTTGAACCTCAAATAACTCACTTAACTCATTAATCCGATTAAGCTTTGAACTATTTATTGTCTTATCTTCTTTTTTAAACCATAAAGGCACACAAATATTTTCAAGAGCACTTAATTTAGGAATCATTGGACTGTACTGTGATATATAACCTATATTTTCCCCGCGAAATTTAGTTAAATTATTTAAGTTTTTATGACTCATGTTAATGTCATCAAAAAAATAACTACCTGCAGATGGTTTTTCTAACCCAGCAATAATGTTTAATAAAGTACTTTTTCCAACACCGCTTTTTCCTCTAATAGCTATGACATTTCCACTTGCACCTGTAAAATTAATATTTTCAAATACTATGGTTCCCTTAAATTCCTTTTTTACATTACTTAAGATTATGGTAGACACTTTATCACCCTTTTAATTTTTGAACCAATTCTATGTCATCAATAGTTTTTTTAACAAGTTTATTAGTCAATAGAAGCATAATGAAAATACTTATAGCCACAATAAGTAGATAGTTTACAAGCAAACTAGTATTATGGAACAGCCAAAGCAATATTATAGCTGGGATGCTGCTTCCGATTAAGTTAATTATAATAAATTCATACCTAGCAAATTTTTTAATATGTTTTAAATTAGCACCACTTATTAGCATTACTAAATATGTTTCTACATTTTTTTTGAATTTTGAAGATAATGTAAATATAAACATTGTAAGAGTAATAATAAAAAGAAAAAATGTAACAATATATAAAATATTCCTATTCATTTCTGTCATTTTCACTAAAGAAACTATAGCCAAATTATTAGCACCTATAATTTCAAAATCTGAAAATCCGGTGGTTAATGCAACTCCATCCAATAAATTCCTTATCTCTAAAGGGGATAATTCTGTAATTATTGTTCCATTGGACCTAGTTAGCAATAATAGTTTAATAAAAAAAGGATCAATAGAATTGTTTTTTATCATATTTGAGGGAGGTTCATTAAAATATATTGCAGGTATTATTATATACCTATCTAATAATACCTCGGGTTGATTAGCGGTTACGATTTTTTGAAATGGACTTAAAAAACCTATGACAGTTCCTTTGAATTCTTTTGAATAATAATCCATATCAATAGTATCACCTAGATGATAAATAGAAGAAAACTCTGATCCAAGAATAATAGGAATTCTGTTTGTATTCTTATTAAATATATATTCTTCATTAGTGAAATATCTTCCAGCTTCTAATTGAATATTATTTAAATCAAAAACAGTCTTATTTAATTGCATTGATTTAATATTTCTATAAGATTTTTTGTTCCATTTATACGGAGGCTGATTATGACCCATTTCATAGTAAGCCTCAAAAATTGAATCCCCTTTAAATTCGGAAACTCCTATAGGTTGCAATATTGAATTATAATACTCAAAGTCTTGGGACTTGTTTAGATTGTTCACAAAATTATTAAGAATATCATAATTATTTAATTCCGAAAAAAAATCCTTCTCTTTTTCTTCAAACAATTGATCAGCAATTATATATATATTTTTATCTTTAAATTTTTTTGTAGTACTTGTTTCAATACTTGAGGAATTAATGTTAACTGTTAAAATAAATAGAAGGAAAAATAGTATAGTTGAAGCGCATATATTAAATATATTTAGAAGTTTGTTTTGTTTAAAAAGAGTCCATATAACCTTCAAAATTTCTTACCACCTTTTCCTACCGTATATGATTTTACGGCTTTTAAACAGCATACCAATAAGTATGTGTAAAACCCAATAAACATATAGAATGAATAAAAAATCCACTCATTGGTCCATATTGGCAAAGTAAACTTTTGAATTAAAAAGGATATAAAAATTAGAAATAATGAGAGTGTTGCTATTGGTATTATTTTATACATGACTATGTATATAAATATCTTATACATTGAAAATCCAGATAGATATAATATTCTAATGAAAGACTTTTCCTTCGATATCCAAACTACTCCTGTAATCATGAATATTACAGTAATAAAAACTAAACTAATTTTTATTCCTGTATTTAAGAGTTTATTTGAAGTTAAATTATATGATCCGATGCTTTCCTTATTTATTACCTTGATTGAATTTTTATTAATTATTTTTTCTAATACTGAACGTTCATTATTATTCGGTGTATTTATTATAAAGCAAGTACCTCTGTTTAAATCAATACTAAAATGGCTAGGTATAAGCCATACTTCTGAGGTCAATTTATATGAATTAGGTGTGTTAAATTGGCCAATTAATTTGTATTCTGGAGGTACTTTTAAATTTACATTTACTCCCTTTATCGCTATATTTCCCTTAGAGTTTGAAATATCTAACTTATTGTTCATTTTTATGGGGGGCAGATTGATTTCCCCATTAAGCCAAACATACTTAACTTGTGGGAACAAAGGATTATATTGAAACAATATAAATTTTTCTTTCGTTTTAATTAATGGTTGATCTATTTTTTCCATATCAAACATAATTGAATTTTTATTTACAAATCCATTATTCAACATGTTTATAAAATCAATATAAGATAGGGAATAAAAAAGAGCTATACATACTAAATTAAGAAATATAATAAATCCATAGAATGACAAATCATATTTTTGACGAATATATCTCATCTTTTTCGAAATAAAGAGATAATCATATACGATTATCTCTTTTCCTCTCCTTAATATCCATAGCTTGTCTTAGCACTGACAAAACTTGCATCATTCCAGTCACTATGAGCTATACTATAACCAACCCCATATTGGCGACCACTATCATATTCCATATTTCCAAACCACGTTTCATAGTAGGCTCGTGTCCAATGTCTAGTACCAGGCCATGTAGTTTCTCCAATTACTCTTTGATATAAATTGTAACTTACTCCGTTATATTCCTTCCATGATCTATGTTCGGGTGCGTAACCACCACTACCTGGTTCTATTACCGGGTCAGACATTACCCCTACAGATGAAGACTTAAGGTTAGTAAAATATCCTGAATCTTCATTCCACCCTCCTAAAACTTCTGCAGATGCCGGGAATGACATTGTTCCAAACAGTCCACATGCAAGAATAAAACCTATTAACGCTCTCTTGTTTTCCACCTACTACCATCCCTTCCATATTTTTTTAACATTTCCATATATTAGAATACCATAATTTTGTAAAATTTCAACTACAAAATTCATATAGTGTTTAAACACCTAATATCGGAGTTAAAGCCGAAGTTAAAATTCCCGAATAAAATTCCCCATCTAAAATAGAACCATAGTTTATGAGAGGAGCTATGGTTTGTGAAGACTAGATGGGATTTTTTTATGTTCAAAGAAATGTACAAGAGAGGTATGGTTATTTCAGACATCGCAAGTGAGTTGAAGATCTATCGTAAAACAGTAAAGAAATACATAACTTCCGATGATATTCCGTCACCGAAAAAACGAAATCGAACAAGTAAGCTTGATAAGTTTAAGGGTAGATTGACAAGAGGATGTTGGAGGACCAGGTCTTTAACGCAGAATAAATCGTGTATGAATTAATAGCAAAAAGAATTTTGATGATGGGTTGTCTCAAGCTGATGTATTAGTAAGGCAACAATTGGCCACGCAAGTGATTTAACAAGCGAAGCAATAAACAAATGCATTATTGGTTTAACAATCCTAATTGAATATTACAATGGTAATGGAAATGCCCGGTAATAATATTACCAGGCATTTTTTATCTGTTGTGAATTTGTAGCTTTTTCAAGAAAAAGAAATGTTAATTACCAGAATTTTTTTCTAAATATTAGAGATGTTGTTATCGTATCGAACCTTATTATAAAAATAGATTTAGAAACCAAAAAAGGACGCTGCTCCATGATTTTGACGGTATTTATCCAATTACCAATTGGGAAGAAGTACGGAAATAGGACAAGTGAGCTAAGAGCTCGCTTCAGAACAAAAGGCCACGAGAGGATACCCTCTCGTGGCCTTTTGTCGATTCTCTGAGGCATTGGTAAATTTACCAATGCCTATCAATAATTTAGATAAACATTTAGCTAATAAAACGGTATTGTGGAAGCATTCTGGTTTACCACTTTCAGTTGTGATGCCTTTTCCCCATGCTCAACCGGATTTTAACCCACGGACAACGTGAAAATAACATTTTCAATTGATTCCAATCCGTAATCAATTGGCCCTCTTGTTCATTTACAAGACAATTATTTTAAAGATAGTAGTCAAAGATGATTTATCCATCCATTACTTCCCCCAATCTCTCATACTTTCTTAAGCATAAGATCATCGAAATCATCTTTTCAAACCCTTTTACTCCCTCTTCCGTTTTCGCTTCCCCCATCACTGCAACAAAGACACTTTGTTTCTTTTGTTCTATGATATCGATGAATTGAATTCCCAGAAAACTTAATAGTTTATTTAATTGGAGAAGTGGCGGAATATATCTCCCACTTTCAATTCTTTCGATAATTTGTTGGTTAATACCAGTAAGTACTTCAATCTCTTTTGAAGTTCGTTCTCCACGTTATTTTTTAACTAGGTCAGCTAAACGGCTTACTGATATTTTCTGTTTCATAAATTCACTCTCCTACAATGCTGGTATATTTTTTAAATTGTTACAAGAAGTTCAAAAAGTAAAGCTATTATAAAAATAATGTATCTTTTCATTAGTTACTAATTGCAATATTTCAAGTTTCTTTTCTTCGCTACACTTATAGGAAACACTAAAAAAAAGATTCCCGGTGTATAGCTTTCCAACACATTAAGGATAAATAGATATTATCCCGCTGAAATAACTTTTTAATAAAATCCAACGAGCAGGGTAGGAATAAATAAAATCCTCTACTACCTTTTTCGAATATATAATTAGATAATCCACTACTGTCCCTGACTGTTTTAAGTCGTAAAATAATGCATGTAAAATCGTATACTGAGTGTATACTTGGTAAGGATTTAACTTTATTGTTTCTATGTTTTCGTTTCTAATAAACCTTAATATTTCCTCCTCCTGTGTTCTTATACTGTCCTCCAAGGTTATTCCATCAAAACTTATTCTGGTATTAATAAAATAGATCCCTTTCAAGATTAATCCTCCACTTCTTAGAACTATTAACGTTATTGACCAATAAAGAGAAGTGAATACATTAATCTGAAAAGGATTTAAGCCACCATCTGGACATTCTTGAGAAATACAACCATCCAATGCATCATTGCTGTGTCAAGTAAAGTGAGCCCTCCGCATTTGCTGAAATATCCACTAGATTTTTTCCTTCCAGGGTAATAGCATATAGTTTCCTATGCCCTAGGCATCTTTAGATGATGTTTTGTTGAAAAACATAATCCCATTAATCTTATCCACCGGTACTACTTTGGCCACTCTTTTGTAGAAACCGTATGATACCTTTAAAGGTCACCGGTTGTTCAACACAATGGCCAACATAACGGGTTGAAGCGAAAAGTAAAGATACCGAATAACTTAAAAGAAGAAGGACCAGATAAAATAGCGTTAAAAACAGAATCATTTCCGGAATAAGATCGCTACTGTTCTCCTTCACGGCCTGATAGGCTACCTTTTTATTCGAGGCTCGTAAGGGAGAAAGGGCGTTATAGTGAAGAGGACACTTGAAGCATATACCAAAAGGCCAATATCACTTCCTGCAGAAAGCAAACGTCTTTCGTTCATGAAACGGACCTTTTGTTTTCTACGTCTACCCGTTTTTGTTCCAATTTGTTTCTCGAGAGAATGAAGTTTATTCCGACCAAGGCTGAAAGAGATATCGTCATCCCTGTAATATGAATCGTCGTTTTCTGACCCCCAAAAGTAGCCAAACACTTTTTCCTCCGAAGATACGCTTAGAATGTTGTTAAATTGGAATCATTGAATTACCTTTTATGAAAGACCCCTTCCCTTTATAAAAGGGCAGAGTTCCTCAAGTTTAATTGTAAAACACTGTAGGCAGCCTTGCTAACATTCCAATTTTCTTACTGCATCTCATAGTGGATTACACCGAAAAAGATATTTGGGAAGACCCAATCCTATGGACTTAATTACCAATAAAAAAAGACGAAGGTGAACCAATTAAATAATGGTTCACCTTTAAATGTAAAAATGTATAGTTGGTTGTGCTACTGACCGGGTTTCTTATATCAACTGTTTTACCAATTAAACTAGCTCCTCAGAAGCCACAAAGGTCAGCAACACGGAGGCACAAACAAATATTAACATTACAACCATCTCCTTAGTATCTCCCGAAAGAGAATTCCACGAATTTGTCATAGCAATTGACATGGCATTGGCGATAGAAACACCCACAATCCAGTATTGACTACTTAGGGCAATGTTTATTTGCCTGGTGAGGAGCACTGGGCTCGAACCAGTAACTTTGGCATACTAATTAAGCCTTTATATTATATAATATTATGGAAATTTATTCAATAAGCACTTAAGAGAGCGTGTCCGAATGGAGCATCTTATCTTCCCCGTTTTCCGAAAAGCGCAATACTCAACTGCTATAAGTGAGTGCACTTGTGCCATAGTTAGCACTAAAATTTATTGTTAAAAGTGGTTTGCAAGTTGTCATTGGTAGAAAATCCCCGCTTTACACCGAGCCTTTATGGCATGGATCCTCAGCCAAAAAATCACCAAAACTAGGGCAAATTGGGCCAACAAGTCCTCTAATGCCCTCCTCTCAATAAGTCTTCAGTTGATTAACTTTAACCACCTAAGTAGTAATTTTTCTTCCTCTAGTGACAGTTTTACCCCATTTTTATCATCGGAGTTGTTAAACTTAACTGAAGGATAATTACCTCTCGTAAAGGTGCTTCTAATGTCTAAAAGTTTTAGTTCCTGTTTAAAATCAAGTAACTCTTCTTTAGTGATACTATGTTTATGCAATAACGTTACTCTGATATTTTTTAGAGGTAAATGGTTATTAAAATCTATCCTCACATTTCTCCCATCTTTTTTAAACGTAACTTTTGTTCCATCTTCTAAAGTAATTCCTGCCACTTCTAAAAATTCTTCAATTAATTTTGTCTGTTTAATACGTTGAAGCTCATTATAAATATCTGTTAGATAGTCGTTTCTATTAATTTCAGATTTATGCTTAGACACCGAACTCTTGGAAGAATCTTGCTTAGTGGTCGATTGTTCAAATAAACTAATTTGAACATGCTTTTCATAAGGTTTCTCAACTAATTTTGGGGCATTCCAAATACAATTTCTAATTTCGTCAAAGTAATTATCGATTCTGAAAAATAAATCTTCATTCCGATACTTGAATAAGCTATCTGTAACTTCTCTATCTAATCCTGAAAACCCTACAAATGCACCTATAAAGGAATAGGCAATGTATTCATTTTGTATATCCTTTACATCAATAAACCGTTCTAGTTCCTCAAGGTTATTAAATTTAAGTAGGAACGCAAAGAAATTTTGAAGAACAGTTGATTTAATATCTTTTATATCAACCTCATAGCCTCTCAAACTGAACCGGCTATATATTAAATCAATATCCCTAGAATATCTCGAGTTGTCTCCTTCTAGCAACATTATTATCTGTACAACATTTTCAATAAGCATATCACTTTCATGTTTTTCTAAAGGGCCAACTTTTGGTTTTGGACTATTGATTAAATAGTTAACAATCCTTTCGTATAACTCAAATTCAAAGGAGTCATTTAACAAACCTTCGCGGAATTTCAATCCTATATTATACTTAAACTTGAATATATCTATTGAATTGAAAAAAGAATACCACTTATCTTTATTGTTTGTATAATGTATTTTAATTTGCTTTTTGGCTAATAACAAAATATCATTAATTACTTCGGCATCCTCTGTAAGGTCCTTACTCATATTTAAAATATCATTTAACCCATTTGCAATGTTTCGAAGTAACTCAACATTTTCGGCAGCACTATAATAAGAGGAAAAATGTTTTTTATAACAATATGCGTAAAATAGACCTTTTATATTATTAAGCAATTGATCCCTTAGAATTTCTAAAGAAATATCATAATGAGGTAAAGTTAAATTTGCTGGTTTTTTAATCTGAACAAGGTCACTAATTGTATGTAACGTTTTAAAACAGCTAGAATACTTAGTTATGGTCTTAGCTTCGATTACTAATTTTGATTTTTGAACTACTTTTTTCATTTCATCGTAGTTAAAAAATAATACATTTATATTGTTGAGATTGAAATAGAACGTTTTATTCAAAGCATAAATCTCTTCATTTACTTTATACAAAGGATATTGTTGCACATCTATTTCTAGTTCCAAAATGATCGGATACTCTTCATATTCGGATTCTCTTTTGTTTATTAGTTCCATATAAGGCATCCTGGTAAAAAAGAACAAATATGAATCATTGAAAGATAATTCAGTAGCAAAATTTCTTTTAGTACCAAATATCCTTTTTGAATAAAAAACCTTCGGAGATATAGACTCCGTGGAGAACATATCATTAAAATTCAAGGATGTTGTCGGGAAGTATAATTTCACCTTAGAATCCCTCTCCTTCTTATCTTTTTTGATAATCATAGTATTTCCGGTCTATATTTTTTATAAAAGGTGAAAGTACTTGTGAATACATTATTATCAACCTTTGGCTTGGCCTAGTAACTGCTACATAAAGCGCCTCCTGAAAATTGTACTTTGTTAAACCATGTTGACACATCGGTAGAAAAACATGCTCAAATTGCAGTCCCTTTGAGCTATGATATGTCATAACTTTTGGGCTATCAGTATAGAAATCTAAATCATTTACCCTCTTATTTTTACCTTCCTCATAGAACTTGTACTCCGCTCTAAAACCTATTGAATCAAAATAACGTTTAATAGTTTCAATATCTTCATTTGTTCCGACTAAAATCCCAACGTCACTTAGAGTTTCATTACGAACCACATTCACAATAAAATCTAATTGAGCTTTTGGATTTATAAAATTTATGATTAAGGGCTTTTCTCCGTCAATTTTTGTACACCGGTCAGCCAATGAATCATTATTTTTACTAATTTGTTGTGCGAACTCAGCAATTGGTTTTGGCAGCCTATAGTTTTTTTCCAAAATCTTATGATTTTCTTTCGAGATGTTACTTAAATTTATAATATCCTTTAAAGATATATTATTCGTTTTGGAAGCGTACAACTGTTGTGCATCATCGCCAAAAAAAACGAAGTGCTTTTTCGCCATTTTTATTAATTTATTGAGATCTTGTGCAGAAAAATCTTGAACTTCGTCTACTATTATATAATCGGCTGAGTCAAAACCGCTTTTGTCCAAAGCATGGAAATTACATACTCTGTCGGGGTCAAGCTCTAAACTGGTTACTCCGTCTTTAATAAATGATCTTAAGGTTAATGTATAAATTACTACCAGGTAACTTCCCAAAGAAAGATCTTGGATTTCCTTAGCTTTTTGGAGAGCTAAAATTGTTTTACCGCTTCCGGCACAACCTTCCACAAGGTAATTATCCATTTTCATCATCTTAATTTTATATTGATCATCGTCCAATTCTTCTTCCCTAACCATCCATCGCCTTGATACTAATTCCTCATTTATTACCATGTTAATTTCCCCCGTTAAAATTTTTAGGAATCAAATTGTAGACTTCAACATAATTTCATGATAGCATAAAATTAACCAAATTGGTTAATAATTTATTGTAACCAAGGAGAAAAATCGTGAATATACTATTTAAAAACGACAAGGAAAGAGAACTTTACCAAAATTTCAGTAAATTAAGGAAAATATATGGTGAAAAATTAGGGAAATTAATCACGAGAAGGATTCAGGAATTGGAGGCTTTTGATTCAGTCGGACAACTTCTGGATTCAAAAGTTGGTAAAGGGCACTTTCTTAAAGCTGAGTACAAAAACTGTATAGCTTTAAGGCTGACAAGCAATTACCGATTAATTATTGAACCTGTTTATGGTGAAGATACAGATTTTGCTCATTTAGATATTTACGGCCTTAAAATAGTTACAATATTAAAGGTGGAGGATTATCATGGTAACTAACGAAAAATTTAACCCAGGTGTGGCAATACCACCTGGAGAAACCCTCCAAGAAGTCATTGAAGAAAGGAATATGACCCAAAAGGAATTAGCAGAAAGACTTGGATTAACAGCTAAGCATGTTAATAAAATTATAAAAGGAACAGCAGCTATCTCCCCAGATACCTCTATTAAATTGGAGAATGTTTTAGGGATACCCGCGAGTTTTTGGAATAACCTTGAAATTAAGTATCAAGAGACTAAAGCACGTCTTGAATCCGTTTCACAAATAAAAGAAGAGGAAGAAATCATTAAATTAATTCCCTATTCTGAAATGGCAAAATTGGGGTGGGTTGAACAAACTAAAAATTCCGTTGAAAAAATTCTGAATTTAAGGAAATTCTTCGAAGTGGCATCATTAAAATCAATATCAACTATACAGCATGTAGCATTTAGGAAATCGTTAAATTATGAAGCTGATCATTATGCTCTTGCTGCATGGTTGACCCATGTAGAAAAACTCGCTAGAGAAATCGAAACAACTCCATTTAGAAAAAGAAATTTAGAAAAAAGTTTGCCCGACATTAGACAATTG
>NZ_LMTI01000003.1:436274-461506 GCF_001510665.1 Bacillus sp. FJAT-27445 | reverse complement strand
GTGCAACAAAATGGTTATCCAATGAAAAAATAATGATAGCTATTACAGCTAAAGGCAGTTATGAAGATATTTTTTGGTTTACTTTGTTCCACGAAATTGGTCATGTTTTCCAAGAGATGAAATCTGAAATATTTATTGATGGAGAAGATTACTCAAGTAATGAACTTGAAAAAGATGCAGATAATTTTGCTTTGAACAACTTAATACCAAATAGTGCTTATGAACACTTTGTTAATGCCGGTCATCACTTAGATAAGGTTAAACTAAGATCATTTGCAGAGGAAATGAATATTAATATAGGGATTGTTGTGGGTAGATTGATGAAGGACAAGATTATTGAATATGGGAACAAATCTTATGAGCAATTAAGAAGAAAATTCAAACTCCAATAGAAACTTCCCATTCATAATAAAGCCCTATATCTTTTACCTGTTTTCTTTGTTTGGTGGTATACTCAGACCAAAAATGATTTCGGAGTAAAATATAGCCTCAATTCAATCCTTGGTTCAAATTCACCCATTTAAATCCCTATTAATGAAAATTAGGAATAACTAAAACTCACCGCTAAAGGTAACGGGTTCGTTTTGAGGAAAAAAAATACAATAGCAACAATTTTGAGGACTAAATAGTATCTATTTAGTCCCTGTTTTTGTTAAATTATACGTTTTTTCAAACTTTTTTGTGATTTGATTCATAACATTTATTTATGATTATGGCCGCAATATTTTATCACCCTTGCCATCTTTTTTTCCAAAGTACGCCAAGGGATTTACTGCACATTCAAGTCCATGCCAAAACTCACTATACTTAAATGGTGATACTCCCGAAATTCATTGATTCGAGTACATTGCCACTAAATTTAATATTGGCAAATTTCCGCAAAACAAAAGCGGGTGTGGTGAAGTTGCATTTACTCCTTGGTTTGCGAAAAAAGGTACTTCCTACCCCTGAAAAGCCATTAAGTTAATTTGTTTATCTTTCCAATACGGGGTTCCATCCTGGTACCCCAATGACGGTTGGTAAGTTTTCTTTGCTTTTCTTTGAATCTATACTATACTTGGTCTTCTTTGTCACGTATACTCTGGTTTCTTCTCAAGAGTAGAAACTCAATATACACTTTCCTACAGCTGTTTTCTCCTCACAATCACTTCTCTCATACTTCTAAATGTAAAATCCCACCTGAGGGGACCAGTCCGCATAATAAATTGTGTTAAAGTCTCTTCTCCTTGTATTGAAACAATTGAAAAACGCCGTAAACACGTTGGCATCAAGGGTTTACGACATTTTTTATGGACGATATTTCCTTACAAGGAGTGCCTTTTTAATAACTTGAGTCTTGCAAAAAAATCTGTCGATTTTTGACTAGTTTTGCATAGTTCGTAAAAATAAGAATGACATCCCTTTTTTCATGGAATTGCTGAATAAGATTGTATTTTAATCTTTTGTTCTCATTCCCCTACTTCTTACAAAATTAAGAATAAAGAAGTTTATCCATGTTAATATTGGGATAGAAAATATCAACACATAAAGACCGGAATGACCAAAGCCAAACAATCTTATTTCATCGTCTAAAATGTAGAAAAACCACGTTGCTATTACTAAAATTAGTGTATTTATAAAAAAACCCGATAACATACCCAGCCATTTTTTATTTCTCATTTTTAATGTCAGAACAGATGTAAATGTAGATACCAATAAAGAAAATAATATTATAATTGAGAAAACAATATTCACACCTCATGCCTCCTACATATATATTATTCCCTTCTTCAATTAACCTATACTTTATTTCAAATAGGATATTACCAAATCCTGTATCACTAGTTTTCCATTTATAAATTTAGATGGAGCCATATACATAAAAGGTGTATTAAATTCTTTTTAAATTCAAAAAGCGAGGCTGTCCCAAAAGGTCATTTACTATCCCCTACTGTTAGTTGGTATAGTATGAATGAAGAAGCCAACCATTATTGCTTTTTACAAATGTCATATATGCTGTGAAATGGGAATCTCCTCTAAAAACCATAAATCCAATTGTAAAATTACCATTCTCTTCAAAGTTATGGAATGAGTATTTAAGGTTTTCCATATTTATTTCCCCACTGTATAAATTAATCTCACTCTTTCCATATGGCGCATCCTCTATAAATTTATTTCCCTTTTCGTCGAGAGATACAGCTGCTGTTGGAGATAATAATAGTTTGATGGTATTATAATCCTTTTCCTTCATTGCTTTAAATAATATTAAGGAGAGATTCATTGTCTTCTTTAATATTTTTTGTTCCTCTGAAGTCAATTCAATATCTTGTTCGTTTTCCTGATTAACTTCTACCAATTCAACATCTTTAGTCTTTTCCATGCCAACATTTGAAGCTGTTTGGGGTGGTTTTTCTAAAACTCCGCATCCACTAAGTATAGAAACTAAGAAAATAATAGAGAGTATCACTTTTTTCATTCTCCGATTCCCCTCCCTTGTAAGTTTTTTTCAATTGGCTTAGTGTATTCCTCTTGTGCTGACTTGTATTGGAGCATAACAGGTCATCATTCAGGAATATCAGTGAATAATTTTCTGCTTTTTTAGCTTTGTGCATCCCATTTATAATTTGCAATCCTATTTTTCTCCTTTTTATGTTATGAACATTAGGTAAGGTAAGGTCCAGATTCTTATATGTTGTATTCGGTGCCATATACCCTTGTTACTTAATAATTTTCCTCTTATTATTTCATACCCCGTATTCCCAGTCAGATTGGTCCTTTACATAGGTTAATGCCACTCTTCATCACCATATAAATCCAAAGCCTTATTAAAAGTTCATCTTTTGAAAGTTAAGTAAAGTTGTGTCCAAAATTCCCCCTATTTCATTCATGTACTCACATCCTTTTATCTATTCAAACCTTAGACGACCAGCAATTTTTTAATGTTTCATTTTTAAGTAAATTATTTTTTCTAAATGGTTGTTTTTTTGCTGATTATTTCACTTTATCTTTTGTAACAAAAATTATAATTGAAAGGAAGATTTGAATGGCACTAAATGGTTGGAAAATCTTTATTGATCCTGGTCATGGTGGAAAAGATGTTGGGGCATCTTATGGAACAGTGTTAGAAAAGGATTTAACACTTGACATCGGTAGCAGACTAAGCAACAAGTTACGCAATACCTACGGTGCTTCGACAAAGATGAGTAGACTTGACGATACTTTTCTAACACTTGATGAGAGGATAGCAGCTTCAAATACCTATGGTGCAAGCATCTTTGTTAGTGTTCATATCAATGCTGGAGGAGGTACTGGAGTTGAAACTTGGGTTCACGATAATTCCTCTAGTTACGCTAACTCTCTTGCGTTAAATGTGAACAACAGATTGGCTAGTACATTAAGTGTAACCAATCGAGGAGTTAAAAAGGCTCCGAGTCAACGTGGCGAAGATATTAGGGTTGTTAATCCGGCCTACAATAAAGCATGGGCGCTTCTTCCAGAAGTATTGTTTATTGACAATGCCACAGACCGAGCTAAGCTACAAGATCCAGCTTATATACAAAAAGCTGCAGATGCAATTGCAGCAGGTATAGACGCATTTGCTGCTTCTCTACCTCCAATGTAAACAGAAAATGAGCTAGGAATTTGTTCTACCACAACTTATAGACAAAAGGGGTTTGGAATGGTTGCATTCCGAACCCCTTTTTGGATTTTCATAAAAAGTCAAATCTCTTTCAGCAATGCTTTTGGCCATCACTGGACCTCGGCACTTCCAGTTGACCAGTTTTAGTTTAAGGCAGCGAAAGTATGCTTCGCCTGCATGCATAGACAATCCCTTAGTCCGTTCAAGTATATAAGAATGGTTTCCACGAGCTTCTCATAGATTGATTTTAATCTTGTTTATCACCCAATGATTTTCTTCTACCTTTTGTGAATTCTTTACTTTCTATGCATTGAGCTAAGCCAGGTCGCAAAGAATATTTCGGTGATTTATATTAGCATATCCCTCTTTTGTAGTAGTCGGATAATGCAGGCTCTCGCTGGTAGATATAAAAGAAGTAATTGAATTTGTTATATACATAGTTTTAACAGAAAACCCCTCTACCTTGTCCGTGGTTATGACGAAAAGCAGTTATTAAATTTTTACATAACCTTCTTAATAGCTGGGGGTTTATAGCTGTGTCAACGGCAATAACTTTATGCTTTCCAACTTCCACTCAAGTTGTTCTAAAGTGAACATCTTTAATTGTTATCGTTTTTTGAATTATTTCCGAAAGTTTCCTTTTAATGGTCAGATTAATAGTTATATGGTTCTTTTTTATAATATCTTACGGTAAAAGCCAGTTAAGTTTAGGAGATTTGTTGATTGGAGTCAAAGAAGCATAGACTCCTGTTGAATCAGCTGAACAAGTGAAACTCCACAATACAAAAAAATGACCGTAAGCAAACACTTTCACCGAGTTTGTCTACCTCCTAACATTAAAAACTAGAGTTTTTTATTCATAATTTGTTGTAACTTGCTTATTGCTTCTGTTAGGCCTTCAATTCTTTTTTCAAAACGAAGCAATAAATAGATAGCTATTGCCACCGGAAAGCCGAAATTACCTAAAATCGTAATAATCTGTGCTATATCCATCCCCAAAATGAGACACCTCCTTTGAATATAAAGAGAAGTTATAAATATATTAGTTAACCTTTATAAAAAAGAAGCTAGCTCCGTAAGCTCTACCCTGTCAAGGAGAAAATAAAAATAGGTAGCTTGAAGTTCCCTATAGTTTCCTCTCCGTGACAGGGGGTTCCCTGTCCATATTCCTTTCAAAGGCTGTATTATCATGGCTAGTTGTAATGTTAGCATTGATCCGAGTGGATAAGGGTATCCTTATGGAGCTTACCTTTCTTTTATGATAATTAATCAATTTATGGAATATCTGGGTTGTAGGGTCACCTCCACCCCGCTTAGATACATGTATGTCAGGATTTTATTGGTTGGCTTGTTTTTTATGTATAACACGTAAGGGAATGCGATTACAGTTATTTAAAATAAGTGTACATTTATAAGTAATGATACTATATTGTTTCCATTAATGAGGTTTGACTCTTCTGGGGGAAGGATTGCCAAACTTATTTATCCTTTAGCGTGAATCTTTCTTAGACCTTTTGGCATTTATAAGCCATTAATTATCCCCGGGGTGGTGGATGCCTCCAGATATCTGTAATAGTATGTGTAATATCCGGAATGCGAAACAGTAAAGAGGTCCCCAAAAACTTGGTGCTCTGCTAAAATCCAACCTGTTCAATCGTCTTAGTTATATTCTTTGTTTGGCTGCCTCCTTTGTATTTGGTAGTCAGATTAAACCTTATTTTAAATAACAATCTTTAATCCATGGGCGACTGTTCCTTTCGTTTATTTCTATAACGTTACATTGAGGGAAGTTTGCTTGACGCTTGTCTGTTGTTATTATCTATAATTTATTCTATAAAATCGTAATGCTTGTTCACTAACCGCTCTAGATTTTGAAGCATCTATATCTTTTTGGTTGTAAATTTTTTTACTCGTTTTGTCCATATCCTTATATTGAATATCAGTTATAAAAAAATACCTGGAGGTAAGACACTCTTTTCAAAGTGTCTTAACTACAGGAACCTTTTTAGAATTATCTCATGTTTATATTTTTGCTCTGATATTGCTCTTGATAGACACAAAATGTAGGGGGGAGTGAGATTTTTTCTTTAATGACTGCCTCAATAACCCTTAGTTTTATTTCTTGTTCTAGGTCTTCTCTTTCATTTCTATCCACATTTAATAGAGATTTTTTTATTTTTGGTGTCATAGTTTTTAATGCCTTTACTAATATTTCATTCTTATTAATCCTCATATTAATTACCTCCTTTCTTGTACTCTTTTCTAATTCTTTCTAAAGCCTTTTTCTTTGTTTTTGCTATATTTTGAGGAGTATCCCCGTAAATCTTAGCTACATCTACTTGCTTCATTCCCTCGATTATGAGCAAATGAAGGATATCACGCTCTTTCTTTGTTAAATTGCTTAGAACTTTGTTAAGATTTTCATCGCCAGTTACATCTAAAATAAATAAATCAGCAGAATATACATCATCTTGTGAGAATCCTCGTTTGTATGATAAAAATTCAATTAATGTATTTGCACTTTTATCTGTATGGTCTAGCAGTAAAGGAAAACGGTCTTTTTGTTTTCTGTGGTTTTTATCGAAATCAATAGAGAAATAGTAAGAGACCGAGGAAATATATTTAAGTAACCGAAAGAAATAAAAATGTTCTACAAATTTTCTATCTAACTCCTCCATAGCCTTTTTATCACCTGTAGTAAAAGCTAATTCAAGAAGACGTATGTTATCTGGCTCCCTATCTAAGAAGCTTTTTATTATTGGTTGATTTAGAAAAGCGGCGTTCTCTTTTTCATATTCGCTCATGCAATTATACCTTTTCAAAACAACTACACCTCCATATATAAAGGAGTAATTGAAAGAGAAAAAGCAACCAAAAGTGAAACGCATGTTCCATTTTCAAACTGAATTATAGTAAATTTATGTAAGATTTTAACAGCAATAAATTATTTCACTAGCAAACTAATTTATAGATGTTAGTTGATATAGTTAAAAAGGGAAGTGCTAACTCCTTAAAAAAGCGTTACCTATTCTTCATACAAATAAAAACATCCAAAACCAAGAGGGGTTGATATTTTCAAAAGTAAATATTTTAAATCATTAATTCAGTATTCAGCACTTTTAAATAACAGGACTAGTATTTTCTTTTGGAAAACAGTTAAACAAGGAAACTATATGTCTTTTTTCTAACCAAGGACTATTTTCCAAAAGGTTATTTTTTTGTTCAAAATCTATTTTCCTTAAGGAATGCTCCTCCTTCTATTAATTAGATATTAAAAAAATAGCCTCAACCCTCCCTTCACATAAATCATTTCAAGTTAATCTTGGTTTTGCTTAAATCAGAAGAAAAAAGCCCCTCATTCCTTTTTCTATCAAGGGTTTAGGCACTTTACTGTACTTTTCAATTTCAGGTTAATTGGTGTTATACGTATAATTTGGTTTTTAACTACCTCATTTACGACAAACTGGAATAGAGTATTGTACAGGCTGAGAAAAGTACTACAACCACATTATCTATCTCTTCACACTTATCCTCACGTTTGTAATGGATTGGTCCGTCATGACTTCCGCTTTATAAGTTCCATCCGGATACTTATAGGTTTTGGAAGTTTCTGTTCGAAGTTCAAATACTTCCTTCCATAAATCACTGTAGAATTAGACTCTATAATCAAACGGTAAATTCAGAGGTTTTTTTAGGTGAAAATTCAAAAATTTAATTATCTGGTGGCTTCTATCATACCAGGAAGAAGTATTAATTATATGGCCTGTTCCTCGACCACCAGCAACGCCTCCAATTGGTCCGACAGCTACAGATGTTGGAGCTTCTCCTAAACTAGCCTGTACCTGCCTTTTTAGCCTTCAACACTGTGCCGGTACCACTTTTGCCAGCATTTCTATCTACTTGCACGGATAGTCCAAATCCTGGTGCAGCCATTGCACCGCTAACTAAGGAACTTGGTATAATAGTTAAACCCTTATTTCCAGATTAATAGTTATCCACTAAGCCATGGATACGTCCATGCAACAATTTTTAATAAAATATGATAAAAATTTACAAAATTTAAAATATATGGTAACTTTTATGATAAAGGAGGGAATGTAAAATTTATCTATAAATAACATATATAGGTAATTGTAAATCTATTTTAATAGGAGGATGTATAATGAAGAAATTGATCACTTCAACAATAATAATAAGTTCTCTCCTGTTACCCGGAATAATAGCAAATGCTGCTGGAACTGGGGATGATCCAAGCTTAACAGAAGATATAAAAACCCCAGAACAAGAAAGAGTTTTTGCTGAAAAAGAGGAAGCGACCAAACCCAAATTTAGTACACTGTCATTACCTGATGGAACATATAAAGTGTTATCCGTTCCTTCTTACCAACAAGAAACCAGTTATTGGTGTGGACCAGCAACAGTTAAACAAGTGCTACAATATTTAACTGGTACTTCTAAAACACAAAGTAATTATGCTAGTGAATTGGGCACTACCAGAGATGGAACAGATTTCACTAGAATTGATGATATATTAAACAAATATCAAAATATGAATACTTATGTTTATGCCTCAATTGGTGATTATGCATCTTGGACTAGTAAAACAAATTATGGTATACAAAATAATTATCCTGCAGTCTTAGATTTGAAAATTACGTCTCAATATATGCCTAAATACACAACCCCAGTGGAAGGTCATATTTTAAATGTTTCAGGATATGACTCCAGAACTAGCCCTGTACAAATGAGGTTAACTGATCCATTTGATCAAGGGGGTAGAGGAGTTACATTAGGGAATGTTTGGCACCCACATAGGGGAGTATATGACGCTAATAATGCACATTTTAGACAAGCATTACAATATTAATGAAAGAACCCATCTGAAGTTAATTCAGATGGGTTTATATTTAAATACAAAAAGAAAGTGTGAAAAAGAAAATGAAATTATTAAGATTATTACCCATATTAATTTTAATAACTTTAGTTTTTACAGGATGTTTTTCTATCTCAAATGCATTTTTCAAAGAAAAGGGGAATAACAAAGCAGCAATTGGAATGAAAAAAACTTTCGAAGAAAAGAAAGTTTTTAATCTTAAGATGGTTGAAAAATTGCCGGAAAATAAAATAAATAAAATTGAATATAAATTATCTGAAAGGTGTAAGTTAGAATCAAATTTAATTGCCCCCTCTTATATTGATAAAGATAGAATCGTATTTTATGAAATTTTACAAGGGGAAGATAAGATTATTGGATTTTCTAGAAAAGATCAAACCTGTAAAACTATTTATAAGAATGAGGGAATAGGAAATGTATTAGGGTTAAAAGGTAAATTATACTGGACGGAATATGATACTACAAAGCTTACGGATGTTGATTGGAAAATTAAATCTCTTGATTTAGAAACCAACTTAGTAATCGATATAGCATCAGGAGGAAGTTATAGAGATACCCCTCCTCCAACTTTACGCTATGGGGAAAACACAATTAATTGGATTGAATATTCATTCGAAGGAACAAAATTAATTTCCAAGGTAGTAGAGTATAATTACATTTCAGGGCAAAAAATAAGTGTCACAAAAACCATCTTAGATGAAGATCAAACAAGACAAGGTGAGTACTATATATTACAAAAAGGAGTAAAAGATAAGATATTAATTTATAAATCAATCTTTAATAAAAAGGGGAAATCTTTTGATATAAGTTTATATCATCAGAATAATAAAAAGCACCTTCTTACAAAAGATAAAGTAATTGATTTCTCTTCAAATGAAAAATATTTTGCATATACAGGAGAAGGTTATCTTGCAGCGTTTGATATTGCAAACCCTAACACCGAAATATTATATTCTACAGGTGATTCCTTAACTACAGATTCACCAATTTTTATTAATTCAAACACATTAATATTTAGATATGGAATGAATGATATTTTAATTACTGACTTAAAAAAGAAAACTGTGTATTCAATTACCGGGTTTCAAGAAATACTATCCAAGCCACTTTTTGAAAATGGTTACTTAGCTTTTGCAAAAAAAGATAATACAGATCAAGTCTATTTTTATATTCTAGAAATATTGTAAAAGTTCCTATATATTGTTTTATAAACAAGTACGGGAAAAATAAAGATTAGTGACGTTACGCGCCAGATTTTATCATGTTTCAGAAAGAGATATCAAGTGAATCTCAGTTTATTACTATGGATATACTGAATATATCCGAAACAAAAGGGAAATCTAAATTAAATGGTTTCCCTCTATATCGACTTTTACACCTGATTTTTTGTACTAGGCCATTTTAACCCTTAATTCGTCCAGCTGAATTTAATATCTATACGTTTAAATTTTTTTGAAGGATTCCCCCTACTGAACTGAAGAATATATTCTTACTTTTTTAGGAAATTTAAAGACCAAAAAGTGTAAAGTGTCCTTTAACCAAGTCTGACACCGGCTACGGTTTTAAGACTCAATTTTTCAATACCAAAATTTGATGCGTAGTATAGAATTTAGGTATTTGAAGAACAAAAATCGATGTCCAACTGACATTTAAAATCTGTCTGCTCAATTTTGACAACATTGGGTTTGGATTATTTTTCCTGATTTATTTGAATCTTCACCATTAATAAATGTACTTATTTGAACAATCCTGTTTTTCAAAGCCCGAATGATGGATTATCTCAACAAGATGCCCGGTTATGCTAGTCAAATTCTCAGCTTTAATGGCAATTCCTTTTTCATGGTGAATAGCCTTCAAGAATTCTGACTTAGGTGATGTAACTACCCAACCCCCTCAATATATTAGGCTCCCCTGCTCTCCTCTGTCATTATCTTTGAAACATAGTCCATATTTCCTAGAATTATATTGTTCCTCAAATTGAACACGTCCTTATTGAAGCTTTATTAAGTATAAAGGGTGAACAGTAGGGACATGACACCTTTAAGACTAAAAAAAATTTCGATTTAGAACTATCCATTAGTACATAAATAGCTGGTTCAATATTGCCCATAGCTTTCTGATGACAATATGGACTCTCAGAATGATTCCCTCTTCTAAATTCTAACTGTAATAATATTTTAATAAGTAAATTTTTACAATAATTCAAACTTATTGAAACCTTTTTATTGTTAATTCGACTAATTATAAAGGTTCTAAAGGGGGCTAGAAAACGTGGATAGATATAATTTTGAGGATTACTACAATAAGTACTTCGATGACGTTTACCATTATTTGCTGTTTTTCACTAATAATAAGAATGAAGCAGAGGATTTAACCCAAGACACTTTTCTAAAGGTCTTAAAAAACTTACATTCTTTTAATTACAAATCCTCTGTGAAAACCTGGATTTTATCAATTGCAAAGCATACATGTATTGACCATTATCGAAAAAGGAAAATCATTTCGATTTTACCAAATATATTAATGAATACTCAGGTTAGTAAAGAAGGAATACCCGAATCAAAAATAAATACTAATAGCGACTGGGAATTACTACAAAAAACATTAACAACTTTGAAACCTCATTATAGAAGTGTAGTTATTTTAAGGGGATTGAAGGAATATTCCATTAGAGAGACCGCTGAAATCCTAAATTGCAAGGAATCAAAGGTTAAAGTTGATTATCATAGAGCGATACAATTGATGAAAAAAAATATCGGAAGTGTGGGGGAAGGAGTTGTGTTTTCATATGAACAAGAGAGTAAATGATGAGTTTTTAAAACCTTTAAAGGATAGACCAGATTTAACTCCCAAATTACATTTTAAACAAAATCTTAAACACCAGCTTTTAGAAGAACCATTACAAAATACGAACAAAAAAAAATTAGGCAAGTTGATTCCAAACTTTTTAACAGTTGCTCTATTGTTTATTATGATTTTTTCAGTTCATAACCTTATTAAAGAAAATCCTGAAAGTATTTCACTTGGATTAAACCAAAATGAACAAATAAACAAAAAGGAAGACATCCCTACGAATTTTAGTGAAGAAGAAGTTACCCCTTCAAATCCAATAAAAGAAACAACTCCGGTTGATTATCCCTTAGCTGAGAACGAATTTAAGGTATATAATGATTTTTCTAAAGATTTGAATGAAGCACACTTAAAAAAACTTAATCCGATAAGTATTGCAAAACTTTATGTAAAGGCCCAATTGGAAGGAAGACATGATGTATCGTATGCTCTATACACTAATCGTAAGGATTTCATTCTTTGGACAAAAGAAGAGGATGCTGAAATCTCACAAGACCATAGAGGTACAATCGAACAAATCTTAGAGTTATATAAAAACATTGAAAATGGTAAGTTTATACAAACAAGTGATTATGAAGGTTATATAGAATATTTTCCAGACCCGAATTCTGATGTAAAATCTGGATTTAAAATGATAAGAAACGAAAATGGGATTTGGCAGGTTTCGTTTACTCCTATTCAATAAACGGATACAGTCCCTAAAAAGTCGAAATTACCTACCATTACATCAATTTGTATTAAATAACTATATTAAAAGGACCGGTTCGCTAAGATCGGTTCTTTTAATAGTTTTAAAAAATTTTAGCGATTATGCAGACATGTCTTTTATTTTTATCTTTTTTATTGTTTTGTTAGCTGCCTAGAAGCACAGTTGACAGACAGTCCACCATCCATTCTTTCAACTTATAATCGTAGTCGATGAAGGTTTTCGGTCCCCCTGAAATTCGTCACTTTATCCCACAACCAAGAAGTCGTAATATAGCCGAGTAAGATTCCCGTGCCGGTTGTCTCTGGTCAGAATCGTTCCCTTATTTTTTTATCTTGTTGGCCATTCTATCAAAAGAGTAAAAGAACGTATTTTCCTTCCTATTGACCACTTTTGTGTTCCTGCCCATTGAATCGAAATACATTATGGTTTTATCTGGCTGCTTTAACTTATAGCTGCCATCAGCCTGGCTGTCTAGTTCAAAATATGCCCCATCCGGTGTGGTAAATAAGGGGTACCATATCACTCTGCAGCTTGTTGAAATGCCTTTTCACTCCATTTCCTTCCAGATACTCAATGTTCGTTTTTTCTGCATTTTTTGCTTCGCTCAGTGTCCACTAGCCCAAACCAGTCGTTATACCCTGTCCGGCTGTTGAAGAGGAGCCTAGATTAAATGCCTGTTGTGTGCTTTTATGTTTAGTGGATGCATCTATGTTATATATGCACTTGAAATTAATCTTAGCTTAATAGATTAACACGGATTTTTAATGTAATAATTCAAATTCTTGGCCATTCTCAATTTTTTTTTAAAAAATCTATCTAAAGTTGGTTGCATTTTTGTTTGAATAATTTCCTTTATAAATGAACGAAGAAAATTCGTATCTTTATTAAGGAGGAAAAGAAAGATGGCAACAAAAACTTATAACCGTGATCTCTTAACACCAAGCTTCAAACAATTTGATACTACATGGGGAAGCAAGATTACTTCTTGCGGCGGTACAATGAAAGCTGAGGGTTGTATAATCACCTCGGTAGCAATGTTATTTAAAGGTTTTGGTGACAGTTTAAACCCAGGAACTTTTCTTGATGCACTAAAACCTACTGGGGCTGACTGCCCTTTTAACTGGCTTTCAGCCGCTAACAAATATGGACATTCTTATCATGATAAAACCACAGGTACATTTAGTGCATTGAAGGGTAACATTTTTGATTTGATTGTTAACAAAGGTACGCCAGTATTAATTAGAGTTCCTGGACATACTGTTGTAGCAAAAGCATTTTCCGGTACTCTTTCAGTAGATATTGATGGAAACCCTTATTACTCACAAATTACGGCAAGTATGATAAATGTAAACGATCCAGGGAGTAGCACCAATGTAACCCTTCAAGATGTTATTAACCAACGCGGTGAGTTAGAATATATAAACAGGTACACATTATAAAAAAATTAAGAGGGCCGGTTCAATAAGAAGTTTTCTTTTTGAACCCGCCCTTTTTTCAATCATTTTTAGGTGCTTCCAAAAATTCTACCGATTTAGGTAAAAGGTACAAATCCTTAATTTTACTTTTATCCCCTAAGACTGTTTGAAGATTCTTAAGGTTAGCAATGTCTTTAATTGAGATTAGTTCTGTCCCTCGAATATCTAAATATTTTAGTTGCTGGGAATTTCTTAAATCTTTTAGAGATTTAATTTCTGTATTTCTTAAAGATAGTCTTTCCAAATTAGGTAGATTGGTTAAACCCGAAGTTTCAGTAATTGGGTTTTCCGATAAGTCTAAAAAGGTCAATTTCTTAAATGAACCTAATATAGAGATATCCGTTATTAGATTTTTACGGAAGGAAACTGTCTCTAAAGAGGATAATAAGCGTAATTTTGATAAATCTTTTAAAGAACTCTCTTCTATTAATAGATATTTAAGATTTGATAGGTTATTTATGTCTGGTATTTGTTCTGGTGAATACCCCGCTATCTCCAAGGATTCTAGTTGTTTTAAATCCTTGATAAAATCTAAATCTTTAGTATTTACCCTTTGGATGGTCAGTCTTTTTAGGTTCTTCAATTTAGTTACATAGAAAAGTTGTTGCTCTCCTTTATCAGCTATAAGAATTTGATCATTCAAAGATAAGTGGTCTAATTTTAACACTTCAGCTAAATCCGGTACTTTCCCCGTTTCTTGCTTTACGGATTCAATTATAATTTTTGGTATCGCTTCTTCCTTAGCTTGTGCTTCCGGTTTTGGTGAAACATTTTGAGATGAACACCCAACCAGAAGTAATGCACCCATAAAAAAGTTTAAGACTTTTCTCAACTTCCTGTACCCCCTTGTTAATTTGTATAGTAAGAATATAGAAGCCAACCATATTGCGTTTTTCATATGGCAGATAGGCTTCGAAATGGGAATATCCTGCAAAGGACCATAAATCCAATAGTAAATTTACCATACTCGAGATAAGGACTCGTGTACAAGACTTTCCATTTTAATTTCTCCGCTGTATAAGTTCGAACTCACTCCTTCTGTTTGGTCAATTGTATATTAATTTATTTTCCTTTTTATCGAGAGTTTTAATAGCTGTTGGAGAATTCAATTCATGTATTCCCCCTTTTTCTACTTTCTTATTCAAGCCACGTGTTGTATTCCTCTTTAGCAGACTTGTATTGCATCACAACTTTATTATCTTCTAGAAATAGCAGTGAATAATTTTCTGCTTTTTTATCTTTGTTCATCCGAATTATTATTTGCAGTCCAATCTTTTCATCCTTGATATTCTGGGTCTCAGGTTTAAAATCCAGCTTCTTTCTTGGGGTACCGGGTGCTCTATATCTTTCAAATTCAATAAAGTATCCCTCATCCTCAGTTTTGCCCGGTATTATTTCATGGCCTGTTTTACCAGCAAGTTTAAATATTTCATTTTCGTTCATTCCAATACGGAAGAAAGTCTTAAACAGATCCACATCCTTTAGTATCTGGATTTTTTCTTTGGATGTAATTGTATTTCCTTTGGTATTTATTTGTTCCTTAGAGAAAGAAGGATCATATGAGGCCGTGTTAACATCTTTTTGTTGCAAGTAATAAGAAGAAATAATTCCGAAAAGAAGTATTGTTGCCAGAACAGCCATTGAATGCGTAAACCAATTAAATGGAGATTTATTTTCTTTTCCTAATGTTTTATTAAGTATGTTTCTTCGTTCCTTGCTGGAAAGTTTTATTTCACCATATATACCTTTATCTAAATGTCCTTTTAGGTTTTGCCATTCTTCTCTATTCATAGGTGAATTTTACTCCTTTCCATTTCCTTTTTCAGTAACATTTTCCCCCGTCGTAACCTAGTTTTTATGGTTTCTATATTTAACCCTGTTACCTCACTAATTTCCGTTAACTTTAATTCTTCATAGTAGTAAAGATATAATATCTCTCTATACTTTTTTGACAGATTTAATAGACTGCTAGTTACAAATGAATGCTTATCCTTTTCCAGAAATATATCCTCTGGTGTTCTAATATTTGAAGGTAAATTTTTATAATTAAAAGGAGAGTAAAGGAAGAATTTTTTTCTTAACATATCCTTACAATGATTTATTGTAATTCGATAAATCCAAGTTTTGTATTTTGATTTTCCTTGAAAGGAAGCAAGATTGTTATAACACTTAATAAAAACCTCCTGGACAATATCCTCAGCCAATTTAATGTCCTTCACATAGGTAAATGCCACCCTTTTGACCATATCCCCATATAAATCCAAAAGCCTTATAAAGAGTTCTTCCTTTGAAAGTAAAGTTGAGCCCAAGAATTCCTCAATTTCATTCATTTCCTCACATCCTTTTAACCATTCGTACCTTAGACGCACAGCCACCTTCAATGTTTCATTTTTATTCACTAGGTTCCAAAAAAATTAAATGTTGATTTTTCTTTAAATTCACTTCATTTTACCTTATGTAGCAAAAAACTAATCAGAAACGGATGATTTGAATGTCACTAGCAGTTGATGCGGGTCATGGTGGTACAGAACTACTGGAAGAAAAGTAGTTACCCTTGACTGCATCTAGACTAATCACAAAGTTACTTGAACACATACGGCGCTTTAACAATAATGAGTAGAACAACTGATAAGTCAGTTTCACTAACTGACAGGGGAAACGCTTCAAATTCGTAAAGTGCACAATTCTCCGTAAATGTTCATATCAATGCCGGTGTGGTTTAGTTGTTGAAACTTTGGTTCACGAAAAAAGCCTCTAGTTACGCAAACTCTCTTGCGTCCCAGGTGAACACCAAACTGTATCGTGCTTTAGACGCAACTAATTGAGGTGTTAAAAAAACCAAAATCAACTTGGTGCAAACATTTATGTAATTGATTCATCTGTAAATAAATCCTTGGGCAATTCTTACTGAAGTTTTGTTTATCGAGAATGATATAGATCATACTAAGCTTCAAGATTCCGGATTATAAACAAAAAGCTGCCGATGCATTGCTGCAGGTATTAATGTCTTTGCTACTACATTCTCCACTGTAAATAGAGGAGGGATAGAATTTGGTTCTTGCCCACGTTGTTGAAAAACAAATTAGTGATTTAAATCCTTAAAACTATTTAGGGATTCCATTATTTATTGTATAGTATTTTGAATGGTTAATAGCAGTATTCGTATTCTATTATATGTGAGGTGTAGCCAATTTTCTGTAACGAGTGGAGTTTGGTCCACCTTTTCAAGTTTTGGAAGATGACAGTCATCAAAATTTGGGTCATTACTTTTTGGGCTCGGCGGTAACGCACATAGCGTAACGAGGTCATCTATCATTATCAGATTTCCCTCACCTTTTTCAAATATTTTTTCTACTTCTTCTGCCTTGCGGATTGTTTATAGCATTTGCTATTAATTCATTCTCATCGGCCGCCCAAGTTTCATTTCTCAGGAATACATGCTTATCAAACATCATTAAATGGTCATTGAACAGGCTCTCCCAGTAAGATGGTCTGCCTAACTTTGAGGGGAAATTAATTTGTTTTGGGGTAATGATTTCTCAATTTTTTATAAAAATCAAATTAAACAAGTTGATGGTGGGAAGAATCATAAACATTTAGATAAAAGGCACGATTCTGTTCAACTTCCTGAGAGGCATATGAGAAAATTAACATAAAAAACCTCCACTTATATAATAATGGAGGTTTAAAAAAATCTTTTCACTTTGTCCATTGACAACCGACTTTATCTACAGAATGGGGCAAGAACTTAGTTGAGTTTTTAATAAGTGATTGTGATAAAAACTCATAATGTTCCTTAAGGTATACGCTAAATCCAGAGGATATTACTGTATTCATTCAATTCTCCCCCTTTTTGAATAAAGGGGAAGATATTGACTAAAAACCAACTAAAATAAAAATAGGATATTCCATTCAAGTCAAAGTCATAAAAGCTAAGACTTTGACTTTAAAGTAAAATCATTTGTGGGACTTAAACTGGTTCAGACGTTTTACAAGTTGCGATTGATTTTTATATACTTTAAATAGACAATAGGTAATGAATAGAAGTGAAATTTCAAGCAAGAGAGATTCCTCCTAAGTGTGTTATAATAGTAAAGATAAACAGGGGGCCATCCCGTTTATCATTTCTTTTCGGTGAGTGGATTCGACTCTAGGGTTGAATCCTCTTTTTTTTTATCATCTTCATGCTCTTCTTTGTTTGCTTTTAGGTGAAGGTCAAGAATGTTATTTATCTTCAATTGAATATCTATTTGTCGAAAAAGAATCCCTAAGACCAAGCAACTAGAAAAGATAGTCAAAGTGTAAATTGTTTCCATAATTATATTACCATGTTTCCACTGCGTACCAGTTCGATAAGAGATGTCTTTATCTCTTGATTAAATTCTTCTATTGGATTCCTACTATATCGTGATAATTTATTAATATCTTCTTGCAAAAAATCTAGAATAATCATCATCGCTTCGTTATCTCCAGCTCTTGCCTTTTCCAGGATGGATCGAAACTTTCCATCTCCATCTCCATCTTTAATTTCTTTAAGTATTTGTTTTTGCATTTGGATACTCCTTGCCTTGATATATTAAGTTTTAAGGCTACTTCTTTCTCGGTTAATCCATGAATAACTATATTTTGAATTATAAATCTAGCTCTATTTGGCAAACTTTCAAGTACTTCTTGAATATAAATATCTGATAGTTTTTCATTTATTTGTTCTGTTGTTCCTAAAACTTCTTCTACTAAAGGTTTTTCATTGGTTATCCGCCTCCTTTCGTAATATTGTAATCTCCAAGCTAACCTTTTGAGAGTAAGTTTTAGACTCTCCTTCAAAAGATTATCATCCATGCTTTACCTCCCTGAATTTTAATTAATAAAAATAGGAACATATGTTCTATTTTATTCTATCATTAAATGGACAATATTGGTAACGAAATCGCAAAATATTTGTCGATTTAAAATTAATTACATCAATCTATATTAATTCAAGAGGAAACCCAAAAACGGTTATACCTAATAAAGAGAATTTAAATAGAAAAAGGCAACCAATTTAATTTATAACAGAATAATTTGATAAATACTTGTGAACTTCATTTCCATAGTTCTTACTCATGTAATCGCTTTTGGAATTTATTTATGAAAGTATTAGGAAGTTCATCACATCCTGTATTTAGGTAAAGCCCTCAGGTACATACCTGCCTTCCGACTGAAAGGGACGATTCCGCCTTTTTATGTTCTCCACTTGAATTAGTTCAATGAGCTGTTCCCCAAGTCGATATCGAAAACACAGCCTCTTTCCCTATTTTTAACTTTGGTAAAATTATTTATTAATAATAGCTGTATCTTAATCTTCATCTCCAAAGGGAATCCAGGCTGTAGACAAATTCGATTAAATCTATGTTGGCCTACAGTTTTTTTATTATTTTTTATGTCTTTTTGATTTCCGCTCCCGCCACTCCCTTTCCGGAGTGGTCGTGAAGTCTCCTCGGCGTTAACAACGTGAGGTTTCCCCGCACCGATACTCTCGCAGGAGTGTTGGATTGGGCTTAATACCTGGGCTATGGCTTGTTGGATGAAACAGTCCATCGCGGTCCCAAGTAACCTCACTCCGCCGCATTGGTTCGGAATTTTGACACAGCGAACGGGTAAAAGTTGGTAAGTACCTACCCTTAAAGCTGAGACAATCTCATTCAAGTTTTCGACTATATGCCTTCGCAGGTCTTTTATGGGCATTCCATCAATACCATAGCTGCCTTTGTTCCGTGCCATCCTTTTCAGAGCGGTTAAAAGGTTTCCACGTGACAAGATTCGTTCCATTAACATTTTGGTATTCCCTTCCGCGCAAATGAGGGGTTCCATTTGCACCAGTTCATGTGCTTCCACCCTCTCAGAATCCCCCACGGGATACACCGTTTCCTCTTCCGGGCAAGTCCTTCCGTATGACTGTGTTCACCAATCACTGCATTGGTTCAGCCCTTACCATGCTTCTCGAGTTGGTATGGTCTTCTGGCTATTGACCTGTACCTGTCCATCGCTGAACAGGTTTCAAAGGGATCTTGGCATCTCAGCCAGACATTCCATGGTAAGTGTACAGTCTTTCCCTCCACCTATCTGCTTCATTTACTCTGTACCACCTTCGGCAGAAAGGGCTTTACCTTGTTGTGGATGCTCACCCCAAGGTACCTAGCCTAATATGAAATTCGTATTCCTCAGATGGGAGGTTCCCGCTCGCTTCCTTCAGATTCCGTCTCAACGTGGACCCCTTTACGTTAATGTCTAACCACTACTACCACCTTCGTGGTTTGGGACTTTCACCCTATAGAATGCACCCATGCCGCGCGACCAAAAGACCAGATGAATATAAATCTCTGGTCTTTTCAATAGAACTTGAAGAAGAAGTAACAAAACAACAAAAGGGTTCTAAAAATACAAGGAACTCGAAATGATGTAATAACATGGTTACTAATGTAATGTTAGAGTTAGGTAGTTTGTTTCAGAATCCCGCTAAGGGTAAAGTAATATTTGTCTAATCTAATTTCATATTGTCGGTCCTTTCTAAAGCCTTATAATTCATGTCTATTTAAGCTGATGCTACACCAGGTAAAAATCAGTTAGTCAACAATTTGAGAATTTAAATTTTTTAAAAAGGAACCTAACAAGAGTAACAATCGTCTATAAATTAAATAATTATTAGGAGAGAGAAAATTGATTGTAAAACAGCACATCTCTAAAGAGGTAAAGGTTAAGGAGGCAGATCATGAAAGCACCCTTAAATGGCTGATGAAAACTTATGGAAATGATGTTATGCGTGTAGCTTACATCTATTTAAAAAATAAACAAATGGCTGAAGATGTAACGCAGGACGTTTTTTTGAGGTGTTTTGAAAAGATTGATGGATTTAGATACGAGTCTAGTTATAAAACATGGATAATAAAAATAACAACAAATCGCTGCAAAGATATACTTAAAAGTTGGCAATATAGGAATATATTTATTTCAGAAGTCTTCAACATAAAACAATTTAAACAGCAACTTTTTAAAGAACCCACCAGTAATGAAGAAGATGAAATGATTTCAAAACAGGTCATGAACCTTCCAATAAAGCTAAGAGAAGTCATAATTCTATACTATTATCAGGAATTTTCCATTTCAGAAATCTCCAATCTATTAAATACTAACGAAAACACAGTTAAAACGCGCCTTTTTCGGGCACGCGAAAAATTAAAAAAAGCTCTTCAGGAAGGATGGGAGTTCTATGGAAAATAAATTAAATAACCTTAAAGAGCGAATGGACAACACTGTATTAAATGAAATTTGTTTTACAAATGAGCATGAACAGTCAATTTTGCGTAGAATAGAACAATCAAATAATAAAAAGCGTTTATTTAATAAGTTTAAACTTGCTCCATTATTAAGTTTTTTATTTACATCTTTTATATTTGTAGGCATTATTTATTTTGTGGGATTTAAAACTGGCTATTTAAATAATGAACAACCTAATCTTTTGGTTGAGCGACACACTGCAAATACTATTACTAAAAAAGAAGATATAGTCAAACAATCAATTTTTACACCAGAAAAACAAAATGAAATTGAAAAGGATTTGACAAAGACTGAAATCTTAACCAAGATGATTAATTCAGTCGACCATTTCGATACAGCAAAGGGACAGTTTGAACTTCATTATTCAAATATTAATTTGACGATCATGGTCAATTATGAATTAAGCTTGAGGGAAAACGCAGGAGGATTTATAGAGGAGACAATTATTAGAAATGAGGAGAAAGAAACCCGGTCATTTTCCTATGAGGGTAGCGATATTGATTCTATACCACTAGATTTAAAATCTGCCTTTTATGTAAACGAGCAGGGTGAAAACGAGACGAAATACCGGGGGCGACCAAATGTTGGTTATGCATCAAATTCATTATTCCCTTACGAACTTGCTTCCAATTATACACGAGACCTTTCATCATGGGAAATCGAAAAACAAAATGAAGAAATTCTCGGACATAGGGCCGTTGTTATTAGAGGTTTATTAAATAATTATGCAAAAGAAAAGAATCTTTCTGAAGTTTTTCGTTTGTGGATAGATAAAGATAGCGGGGTATTAATAAAATATGAAACATATAATCATGATGGGGATATTGTAGACTATCTTTACCCAACAAAATTAGTAATAAATGGTCCTGTTGATATCACAAAATTTTATAATGAATCAAAAGGAGATATTTCAACAGGAGAATATTAAAACAAAAGCTACCCGAAGAAATATTTGGGTAGCTTGTTTTGATATTAAATATCTAATTTATAATCTTTGGGTATAATAATGTCTGGAACTGGCTGATTAGTATCATTTATCTTAATTGACTTCGTCTTTAAGAATTCAGTTGCTTCTCCATTTTGGTTATACTCCTCCATCTGCAACACAATACCGGTATTTTTTTCAACCCATAATTTAAAGCTTTTTACGTTATGCTTCATTTGATAATAGGGATTTAATTCTCCTTCAATTATAACTACATCATATCCATTTATATTCTCTTTATCTGAAACTATGTCCCACTTGTTGTAGTCTTCCAAAAAACCTAAAGCAAAGTCCTCAGGGAATAAGGATAATGATGCCATATCCATATAAGTTGGATCTAGCCTTCTTTCGTATACTTTCTCTCCATTCTGGTCTAATTTATACCTATCTTTGGCTTTTTTGTTGGAATATGTTTGCGATTCATCTGTGGATTTCCCTACTTTATATTTCCTGAATGATTTGCTATTATTATCTGCTATTGTGACCGAATTGTTTCCATCATAAGCTACTTCCCTTGAATCCTTATTAGAAACCATTTTTACGTTAGATTTATAATCGTTCTTTCGGGTTTTAACGTTATAACTTACTTCATATTCATAACCCGCACTACTACTATGATATATAAATTTCCCTACCGCTTTGTCAAAATTATCTATCGAATTTAGCATTTTTAAATGAATACCTTCTTTAGTAACGACTTCGTTAGGGTCTGTCTTGGGTTTACTAGCGCTTGGTTGATTCTCCATTGCCATTGCTCGATTATCTAGCTTATTAACTACTATCGTCCCTGTAATCGCCCCAGTTATTAGTACTGACAAACCTACTCCTAAGAAAAGATTCTTTAATTTCATAACATCCTTCTCCTTTAATTATTCTGCGTAAATGATTCTTGCTCCGTCCGCTCCTGTGCTAGCAGCATCTACAGATTGACCTACTACTAAATGTGAATAATTGGTGTTTGAAGAGTAGCCAGCCTTAATCGTATTCCAACCACCTGGTGCAGTGTTTTGATTCAAAGTTGCTATTAAATATAGCCTTCCATATGTGCCATTTTCAGCAACAAAATATTCTGCGGAAGGATCCGTAAAGTTAGGGTGGTTCAAATGGACTGCAAAATCCCTAGTCCCTGATTTATAACCAAATTTCCATACATATGCTCCCCTATATCCGTCAGTACCAGAAGTAAGACGATGATCACCCCTATAACTTCCTGTGTAAGACTGATATGTCCAATTTCCTTCATATTGATTCTGTGTACTATTAATAGCACCTTCATCGTTATCCAGATATACAGTAGTATAGGAAACAGCTAAAGCTTCATGGTTGAATAATAAAAAAGGCAAACATAGTAAACTAGCAAACATCCCCTTTAAAAACCTTTTTTTAAAGTAAAATTTCATACCCAGCATTCCTCCATATTTAACAAATTTCGCCTAATAAGGCGATTAATGGAATATTAACCTATTTTTGTAATTTTGTAAAGTTTAGAACTACTAGGTAGTCGTATGTTTAACTTTCTATAAAACGAGGGGTATTTACCCTCATTCGAGAAGATCAATCATGAAGGGAAAATACAAACAGGACGTTTGTGGGTAATATTAGTTCTACTACAAAGAAAGATGTAGGATAATTAGATAATCCACTTCTGTCCCTAACTTTTATTAAGTCGTAAAATAAGCATGTAAAATCGTATACTGCGTATATCTTGGTAAGGATTTAACTTTATTGTTTCTATGTTTTTGTTTGTATGTTTTCGTTTCTATTAAACTCTAATACTTCCTCCTGTGTTTTTATACTGTCCTCCCAGGTTAATCCATCAAAAATAATTCTGGTATTAATAAAATATATCCCTTTCAAGATTAATCTACTAAGTGCTTTTTTTAGGTGACGATAAAACCTCGAAATGTAATCGCTGACTGTGAAAAATATCGATCTTTCTGCAAGGCTATCCGAAAATTCCTTTGCAGAATGTTCGATTGCGAGTTTGACTAAGACTAGCTCCTCTCCACTTTTACAGCCACCAACAATGGAAACACCGAATCCAGAACGGACAAGTTCTGTGAAGAGGCCACCAAGCGAAAGCGGTAGTGAAAAAAATTGTATCTACGTTTCTGACCTAATACCAGGCTGAATTTAGTAGTAATGCTGGTGGTTTTAACTACATCATGTTACCCCATCCTGGTCAAAGAAATGGACAGGTGTATGATCATATTACATAGATAAAAAAACAATTAGCTGAGTGGAATTTCACCTCTGTACAGATAGGAACTTCTAATTTCTATAATGGGGAAATAAAATACAATGTTTAACATTTAAAAGAGCCTAGAAATTAATTGGGCTCTTCTAAATAAATACACATTTTATTATCCCGACTGCTCTTTCACTCGTTTGTAAGTGTCCTGGTTCATGCCCACAATCTCTTTCCAGTTCACCCGTTTCTGCTTCTTCTTACGTTTTTTTATTTTAGGCTTTCCTTTATTATTTGGTACTGCAATCCTGTTCAGCTGTAGCTTTTGCTCTTTAGACAAATATTCAGCTATTCTGATATTCCTATCCCCTTTTATCTAAATAAAATAGCACCCTCATTTCTCCAATCGCTTGGAGATAAGGATGCTTCATGTCAATGACCCCAAATATAACTTGAAACCTGTAAAGCAAAGTACGCTGTGATAAAAAGACCCACATATACTCCAACCCTGGCCAAATCTTTTAGTAAACCTCTAGACAAGTTTTTTAAAATTATTCCTGTTATAAGGGCATAAATAATAACTACGATTCCTGTGATTATAAAAGGGCCGGATACAGTCCAGAGGTCAATAAATGTAAAAAGCGGTTCTATTTCAGGCAAAACCATCCATCCTCCAATTTTGTCATTTTTAGTATTTATTCGACAAAAACAGATGGTTTCCTCCCTTGCAAAGACATTTGCAAGTATATATCTTTATCAGTATGGTTTATATCCAGTCGGTGTTATCTGGGTGTTACCTAGACGTTACATGGAGCAAGACAGACATCTCGAAAAGCATTGAGACATAAAGCTAAAATTAAATCGTCACGGTGTTACTAATAATTTTAAATTTTGGTTAATTAAAGTGTCTGACAATTTTAACGGGACCCCAGTACACTTGTCCGCTTTGCATCGAAGTCAGTTTTAACATTCCTGATAAAATACTTTAAATTTGTTAAGGAAATTCTTCGAAGTGGCATCCTTAAAATCAGTATCAACTATACAGCACGTAGCATTTAGGAAATCGTTAAATTATGAAGCTGATCATTATGCTCTTGCTGCATGGTTGACCCATGTAGAAAAACTCGCTAGAGAAATTGAAACAACTCCATTTAGAAAAAGAAATTTAGAAAAAGGTTTGCCCGACATTAGACAATTA
>NZ_LMTI01000003.1:434741-436105 GCF_001510665.1 Bacillus sp. FJAT-27445 | reverse complement strand
GTGCAACAAAATGGTTATCCAATGAAAAAATAATGATAGCTATTACAGCTAAAGGCAGTTATGAGAATATTTTTTGGTTTACCTTGTTCCATGAAATTGGGCATGTTTTTCAAGAGAAGAAATCTGAAATATTTATTGATGGAGAAGATTACTCTATTAATGAACTTGAAAAAGATGCAGATAATTTTGCTTTGAACAACTTAATACCAAATAGTGCTTATGAAAACTTTGTTAATGCAGGTCATCACTTAGATAAAGTTAAACTAAGATCATTTTTGCAGAGGAAATGAATATTAACATAGGGATTGTTGTGGGTAGATTGATGAAAGACAAGTTTATTGAATATGGGAACAAATCATATGAGCAATTAAGAAGAAAATTCAAACTCCAACAGAAACTTCCAATTGATATAAAGCCCTTTATCTTTTACCTGTTTTCTTTGTTTGGTGGTATACACAGGCCAAAAATGATTTCGGAGTAAAATATAGCCTCAATTCAATCCTTGTTTCAAATTCACCCATTTAAATCCGTATTAATGAAAATTAGGAATAACTAAAACTCACCGCTAAAGGTAACGGGTTCGTTTTGAGGAAGAAAAAATACAATAGTAACAAATTTGAGGACTAAATAGTATCTATTTAGTCCCTGTTTTTGTTAAAGTATAAGTTTTTTCACACTTTTTAGTGATTTGATTCATATCATTTATTTATGATTATGGCATCAATATTTAACACCCTTGCCATCTTTTTTACCCAAAGTACGCCAAAGGATTTACTGCAAATTCAAATCCAAGAAAACCTCATTATACTAAAATGGTGATGCTCCCGAAATTCATTGATTCGAGTACATTGCCACTAAATTTAACATTTCATATATTGGCAAATTTCCGCAAAACAAAAGCGGGTGGAAGTTGCATTTACTCATTGGTTTGCGAAAAAAGGTACTTCCTGCCTGAAAAAGCCATTAAGTTAATTCGTTATCTTTCCAATACGGGTTTCCATCCTGGTACCCCAATGTCGGTTGGTAAGTTTTCTTAGCTTTTCTTTGACTCTATACTATACTTGGTCTTCTTTGTCACGTATACTCTGGTTTCTTCTCAAGAGTAGAAACTCAATATACACTTTCCTACAGCTGTTTTCTCCTCCCAATCACTTCACTCATACTTCTAAATGTAAAATCCCACCCGAGGGGACCAGTCCGCATAATAAATTATGTTAAAGTCTCTTCTCCTTGTATTGAAACAATTGAAAAACGCCGTAAACACTTTGGCATCAAGGGTTTACGACATTTTTTATGGACGATATTTTCTTTACAAAGAGTGCCTTTTTAATAACTTGAGTCTTGCAAAAAAATCTGTCGTTAAT
>NZ_LMTI01000003.1:292853-434731 GCF_001510665.1 Bacillus sp. FJAT-27445 | reverse complement strand
TGCTAGATTTAGAAAAGCCATTAGGACACCAGCTATATATAACCGAGCTAGGTATTTCATTTTGGTTCTAGTATGAGCATACCCCAACCCAACACAAAAAATAAATATTGGAGCCGAAATTCTACCTATCCATCTAAGCAGCTCAGGAGTGTGTGGGATAAATAGTCCTATATGGTCAATGAACATAGTCATTAAACCAATTATTTTTAGTAATGTAGCTGTCATTAATAAAGTCTCCTGAGTTTTTTTGAATGAAACGCTAAAAGCGTCAAATTTGCTGACGCTTTTAGACCTGTATTATTGCTTAGTTTACATATCCCCCAAAACTACTTGGAGCTGAAAACTCTAAGAAGTACTTTCCTTTGGGATCTAAGCCAGTAGGATTAGCATACAATTGATAACCTGGTTGTATTGTATATGTCTTTACTACACCACCAAACCATCCTTCATAATCTCTCAGTTTCACGGTAAGCGTAGCTGAAGAATGCGAGTTCCTAACATAAATGTTAACAGAACTCTTTCCTGTGAATAACTTATTAGTATATAAAGTGGAATCTACAGCCTGGCATAGAGTCGGCTCAAGTGTGTCTTTCATATTCCAGAGGGTTGGATGGAGCCTAGGCATCCTCTTAATAGCCAAATGGGCTGCAAAGATAAGCTTCAGGGAAATTTGTTAAAAATAAAAATCCTTTTTTATGCAAAAGTCAACAATTATAGAGAAGATTTTCTTAATATGAACAATATATACCCCTTATAGAGTTAATTCCAGTTTATTTCAAATTTTGAATCTATATCTTTTAAATCAATAATTTTCAGTAGCTCGTTACCTAAAACTCTAGCACCTATATAAATTACTAGAGCATCTGCAGGACTAAAAAGCCGTTCCCTTTCTTGATACTGATTAACTTCATGTTTTGATTTATTATATAAATTAATAAACTTGTTTAAATAATAAATTGTTTCTTTATCAATTATATTTAATGCATCGATTTTATTTACAGCTTTACCCAATGTTAAATTGTAATTACGTATTTCCCCCAAAAACCTTCTATTTATTAATAAAAATCTCATAATAGCCTCTAGATGCATTCCGAATACATTACTACATATCTTGATGTGTATCGTATATCCCTAATTTCCATTTCGGAACATGCATATTGTAGTCGTCTAAAAATACTTCTTTTTATACCAAAAGGGAAAGGGTTAATGACTGGATTTACTGGGAGATTAAACCCTCCTATCCCACCAATCAACTCATCTATCTTCCAGTATTCTTCCAATGAATAATCACTTTTATTTTCTTGAATATTTTCCAGTGTTTTTAATTGGCTGTTTTCGTAAGGATTGTTGCTATCAGTATAATATTATATAATAGAAAGTAGTACCATTTATTGTTAATCTGGGGGATTGTAAATGAATAAAGTTAAATTATGGTATGTCCTTTTGACTCTATCTTTTTTCTACCAAGTTAGTTTTTTATTCAGTTACTTTACTGAGCATTTAGTAGAATTAAATTTGGTTGTAGCAAGGGCTTATTGGATTACAGCAGGACTCTTCGGAGTCATTATTGGTGCTTACATTATGTTTAAAGGTAATATTGGTTCACTTGCCAAGATATTAGCATTTATAGTTATGGTCATAGGGATTGGACTCATTGGTCTATGGTTATTCGCATTAGCCATTACTTCAATGTGATTGAGTTTAGAAACTACTGAAGATGCATATCCATCAGACAAAACCTCTTAATGACTGTGTTAAGGGGTTTTTACGCACTTCTGAACATTTCCACAGTTGAATAATTCGATTTATGAACAGCATTAAATAAGAGTTGCCTCACTCTTTCTTTTTGAGCAACCTTCTTGCTTTGTTCGAGGTATCTGAACCAATATAAGTAGTTATCCAAATACTTTGTAGCAACACCTTGAAATCGTTCCATAAACTGTTTTAGACGTTTGTGATAAGCATTGACGTGTTGGATATGAAAGATAGATTTTTTGACATATATCCCTTTTCGCATATTGACCATTTCGTGTTGTAATCCCTTGTCTTTTGCGAACTTCTTGTAGTTTGTAGCGGTATCACTGCATAACAAAGCAGAGGTGTCTATAAATGCACCTAACACCTTATCAATATCGGTTGATTTAATTCTTCCTTTTCCCGCCATTTGGGAGATAACTTGTCCGTTTCGGTCTTGTGCGACAAGAACACAAATTTGTTCCTTCGAAATACCTCTTTTTGTAGCGACACCGCCACGCTTACGAGGTTTTCTGTGAGTAATAGACTTTCTGCCTTTATCACTTTCTAAGAAGAAGGTTTCATCGCTTTCAACGATGCCTTTTAAGGTTTGATTGCCCAATGAACGCACAGCGTTTAAGATTTTATGTCGCCAATAAAAAGCCGTAGAAATATGAATTTCTAAGGCTTCTGAAATCTTGGGTAGAGTATAGCCTTCTACCATCATTTCAAAGTATTTGAGCCATTTATGAGGGTAACGAGAACCTGATAATGGTGTGTTGGTCATATCGTTAAACGTCTTTCCGCAATCCTTGCACAAATATCGTTGTCTTGCACGATATTTGCCGTTCTTTTTGACCGATACACTTCCACAGTGAAGACACGCCAAACCGCCAGAAAAACGAGTTTCACGAATGTCTTTAAGCATCTTCGCAATATCTTCTCGTTCTTCTGGAAACAAGTCTTGTTTCATCGCTTCAAATAACGCTAATTGTTCTGATTTTGTTAGGTCGCTAAAATCACGATAAATGTGTCTCCACATATCCGAACACCTCCATAAATGGCATTATATCAGCCTATTTATAGTATGGTCAAATAGCAACAATCTATACGAAAACAGCGTTTTAATATTACTTTTTGTTGATTATCATTCAAAAGTTTGTTAAATATAATTTGTGTTTCAGGTAGTGCCCCTTTCATGAAATCACATCCTATACTTAATTTTTTCTATTACTAGAGTTTCTCAAGAAAAAAACAATAAAATATTTTTAAAGTATGCCTTTTTAAAAGTAGTGAGAATCAAAAGAAACTAACCATCTGAGATCCTGAAATAACGAATGGTCTCCCGGCGATGCCACAATTCATCTGTAACTTTTATAATAATCGGCTTTGTTTCCAAAAATTCGCTATTGAATTCGATTTAAATTATTTTTTAAAAATTCAGTTTATTTTTTACGGAATTATAGTCATAAAGAATTTTATCCTTATCTTTTAACGTCACTCCAAATATAGGAACTAAACCATTTTTATTTAAACACCTCTTCATCTCCCAAACATCCATATTATAGATAGTTGATAAATCCAGCAAATTAATTACTTTATTCTGAAAATCCAGCAATTCGTTAGCGGTAACAAATCTAACCACATGTTTTTTAATAACCTCACCCAGGTATCCTTCATTTATAAGTTGATTTATAGCATATTTACTTAGTTTTAACCTTTGGGCTGTATTTTCTATTGTAATAAGGTTCTCATTTTTTTCAATAAAATCTAATATATCGTCATAGTAAAAGTTATATTTAAAAATTCCATCTTCATTATTTATACTACAGGGAATTATCTCATCAGATAACATTAATTTAATCACTTTTCCTAACCCATTATTTTGATTAGTGCTAAGAAGTGATTGAACAACACTTAACTTTATTAACTTTCCTTCCTTTTTATAGTTAAAATCCACTTTGGAATCTAATCTGCTTTGAAAACTATGTATTTCCTCTTTCTTAAATAAATAAAATCTTGAATCCTTCATATATTCAATAACTTTATATTTACAAAGACTCATTATCCCTTCATTACTAGTACTAAATATATTTTTTAGGTCTTTTTGATTTAAATAAATTTCATTTCTTTGTTTATATCTGATTAGACTTCTCAAATTAACTAGGTATATGTAACTACCTTTTCCTTTTTTATACTTTCCATCAATGACTTTTTTATCTATTAATTCTCTTAATCTTCTAGTTGATAAACCATACCTAGTGGGGATTGTGGAAGCATTAATATATTTATCACCATTTTTTCTAGTTAACAAAGACTTGACTGTTCTTAAACTCGATGCATTTAGGTTTAAAAACTCCCACTTTATAACCATATACTCTTCAATTTCTCTTCTTAAAAATGTAAATTGTTTGTTGTATTTTTGGTCTTTATACAAAAAATGTAGTAAACCACTTAACGCTTGATGGAAAGACTTTTCCGGAGAAACTTTTAAAAGTGAATCTATTAGTTCACTGAAGCTAAGCGGCCAATTTAAAATCAAGTTATTGACTTTAATTATAAATTCATGAATATCATCATTTCTTAATGTACTTGCAACAAGGTACCCCTTGTTGACATATTCATTATTGTATAAGAAAAACAACAAATTCAAGAATTTATTTAATGAAAAGAGATCAAGGGCATCAAACCAAATTTTTTGATTTGTTTTATTACTATATCCACACTTGTAATATAAAAGTTCAGAAATTATTAATTCAGAAGTACTAGCTTCACTTAATTCTTCATTACTATACCCATAACCACATTTACAATTATTTAAGCTAGTTCTATTCCAGCTAATAAACTTACCACAAAGCGCACATTTGTCTACAAGTTTAACCTTATGTTCTATGCATACGGTATAATAAGCTAGTGACCAAATTTTCTTTATGTATCCATATTCTTTTAAACATAGTGCACAAACTTTGCATCTTTTAACAACCATGGCTTCTTTATGTATTTCATTTTGGTTTATACTGCAAAGGTATGGGGCATTTGCATCTATTGAATCATAATTTGAATAGGTAAGGCTCCATAACTCTTCTTCTTTTACGTCCGTTAATATACTCAATTTTTCTAAAGATACCTTATCTCTTGTTACATAATTTAGATTGGATGAATTGTTTTGTAATAAACTAGTTAGGTCTTTAAACCCCGCCACAGAAAATATCCACGCTAATTTATCATAGTCATTTAACTCAGCCATCCTAATAAGAAATCCAGATAAGTTTTCATCCACCTGAGGTTTGTCGACAGTCAACAACCTGTTACCCATAAGTAAATACCCCCAAATGAAAATTGTAAAAATGCCAAAGTTGTTTTAAAAAAAGACCTCACCGCAAAATTGTAAGGTCTTTAATAAAATGCATCCCGTTTAATTATGAAAATTCATTCCGGATAATTATGAACATATTCCGATTATTTATGAAAAATTACACAAACCGCCTTCTCGTCCCACTTCCTATCTTCATGGACGAAAAGGATGCCCAATTCGTGATGGTCGTTTTCATAGAGTGCGCGCTGGACAAAGCGGATTTGTCCGTTTGCGTCAAATACTTCAAGCTTACAATGGGCGCGATTTTGCAGAAGTGCTTCGTATAATTCGTTTTCGTTTCTAACCGGCATGCCATTTGCCTTGCTGATCAGCTCACCGACTTTCAGGTCCATATTATCCGCGGGCGAACCCGGAAGGATTCCAATGATCATGAGACCTTCATTTTTCCGTGAAAAATAAAAGGGGCGGTTTTCCTCTTTTACTTTTTGAATAAAAGCAATTGCTTCGCGGCCAAGAATGGCAAGGGCCGCAGCGCCAATAGCTGCAACCGGGTACCAGTAGCCAGCCGCCGAAACGAGCAGGACTAGCACCCCGAGCGTTGTCACCTTTTTCCCATAACCCCTGACTCCTTCGGCCGGAAGCATGCCCTGGATTTGCTGGTGCATACCTATTGCAAATGGGACGAGAAACAATGAATACGTATTCTCCCCGATACTGAAGACAGGCCACCAATCGAACGGCAATGTGAGGACGCTACCTGGAATGAACAGGAAAACAGGGACGAGCCATAGCCTTCTGGCTTCGTGGACGCCGACCCGTTGGCCGCGTTTGCTGGTGATGAGTTTAGGCGAGGTTCCAATGCTTCCCCTTTTTAAAAGAAGGATTCCTTCAGCGATGAGCAGGAGGGCGATCAGGACTGCGATGGAGGGATAAATCCGGCCTGAAGCGGTTTCGAACGCTTCCCTGACGAATGGGATATTAAAGTTCTTCCCTCCCAGGTAAATGAGCGCGAAAAACGCTGCGCCGACCGTGTAGGCAGGTCCGATGAACCGCATATTTCCGGCCAGGCTGAAAAGGAGTGTAAAGAGAGCCGCTAGCATGATGGCCGCAACCGGCACCACAACGCCGGATACCAGTACGATTAGCGACAGCAGAAGTCCGGCAAAAAGCCCGGCCGGCACAAGTTGCCTAAGCTCGAAATACGCATCTTGCGCCCTGACCGTAAAGTTCTTGCGCTCCCGCTTGACCCGGCTGACCCCCAGCACGGCCGCAAGGAAAAATGCATAATAAAAAACCGGATGAAGCAGCATCCTCCCTATTCCTTTCAGCACTTCAATACCCCATTGCTCAATCAAATCCCGCACCGCCCTATATGTAAAATTAATATTGTTAAATTTTGTACAACTTTCGGTTTGAGCCTGACGCCATTTGTCAGTCAACCGGCTTACTCCTATTCTATCAAAAAAGGCCCGTAAAACATATTGCTAGATTTTCGTTAATGCTAAAATTCAAATATAGGTGTAACAAAAGGGAAATCCATTCGTTGTAAGGGTAGTGGAGGAGGGAAGCCTTGGAAGAGTCGCGGATAGAAAAACTCGATGATTTATACAGAAAATATGCAAAAGGATTGTATGGCTACCTGCTTCGGCTCTCCGGCTCCCCCACAATTGCTGAGGATTTGGTCCAGGAAACCTTCCTGCGGGCAACCATTTCGTTAACCTTTTACAGGTATGAGGATGTCAGACCGTGGTTGTACCGAATTGCCCGGAATATTTATATTGATGAATGGCGGCGGCGGCAACGCTGGAAATGGGTGCCTTTTGTTGGCAAAGAAGAAATGATTAGTCCATATGGCGCGCCGGAGCAGGAGGCAGTAACAAGGGAAACGGCTCGGGAACTGGAGGAGCTGCTCCGATTGCTACCAGAGAACTACCGGACATTGATTTACTTACGAGAAATTGAAGGTTTTTCATATAGTGAGCTTGAAGAAGCGCTTAGTTTAACCGGGAGCCAGGTCAAGGTTCAGTTGTACCGGGCACGGCAAAAACTAAAGCAGTTGGGAGTAAGGGAGGAGTTTTTGCATGGACGAATGGACGAAGAATAAGGAAAAGAAAATACTTTGGAAGTACCGTTTTACTTTGACATGGAGAATAGTTCGTATACTGTTGGCTATCGGGTTTTTATTCGTGACCTATACCACACTCCTTTCGATTGGGTATCAACAGGCGGGAAATGCCGACAAGAATTATTTTTCCCTTACACAGGCAATAAACTGGACGCATCAAGGTTTCATGGCAAAAAGCGAACCTTTTTCACATGCTGAAATCACGCCCTTTTTCAGCCAAAAGCTCTCGCTCCCTCTTGTTCGTACAGTTGGAAAAAAAGAGGTGCAGATAGGTTCGGTAGATGTTACAAAAAGGCTGATCACCCCTTTTTCGTCAAAAACTACAACCTATACTGATCCGGCCGTACAATCAGGTTTCTCATTTTTCCTCCCCGAAGACCCACGGACAGGGAAAAAACTAAATTTAAAGGTAGACCCCACGGTATGGTCCACGCTCGAAAAGGTGCATGAGGGAACGGTCGCAGATTTCGCCTTCTCGACTGACAGTTATTACAAACCCGAGGATTTGTTGAAACTTTTGGCCGATTATAATGTAGATGTACATTGGATGCCTATATACGCGGGGGAGCTTAGGGAAATAAAAGACGTTAGCTATAGCGTAGCAGGCGGTACCTATTTTATGGTTGAAAGCCTGGGAATGAGCCGCGCGCGGGAAACTGATTATGAGGATTACCGTTCCTATAGAGAAATAGGATTGCATCCTGATGGGATAAGAGAAAATGAAAAAATCATGCTGGCTAATATGGAGCACCTACTGAAGTCTGAAAACAAAAGTTATTTGGAAAATGTTCTTGGATTAAGATTCCTTCAGGAAAGACATGATTATTTGAAGAATAATGGCTTCAGAGTATACGGCGCCGTTGTGACCGGGCCTGTTAAGGAGCTTTTGAAACTGCGGGATATGAAGGAGATTCAGTCAGCACAGGTTGGCGAGTTTGCTTATTGGAATTGGACCGAGGACTGATTTTACTGGAATTTCACTTGCAAAAAAATGAAAGGCCGCCAGCTGTCTGTTTGCTGGGCGGCCTTTTTCGTCTTTTATTCATCGCTTAAATCCCAGGCTGCCGTGAGCTGAGGTTGGTGACAGCAAATCGGATTTGGGATTGGTACTGTTATGTAATTTACCTGCTCCTACGCGCAAAATCGACGAACCTGAATTTGTCCAGGCGATGCCTTGATTCCGTGTATTCAATCACGGACGCATTATCAAGGAAAACATTGTTCCGGACGACAACGATATGATTATACCCTTTCAGGTCAAGGTAATCGCGATCTTCGTCTGTACATTCCTCGACGGTTATTTCCTTACGGGCAAAGGAGATGTTCAGCTTCAGCTCACCCTCAAGATATGCGTAAATGCTATCCTCGCAAATTTCCTTTGTCAGCCCGGGAACCAGCTTCTTTACGAAAAAGGATTTATCGAGAATAATGCGCTCGCCTTCTTTTTCGCGGGTTCTCGCAACCTTCCAGACTTCCTCCTTCGCGGGGATTTTCAGCTCATTTTGCAAGTACTCGTCCGGCTTCATGACGTACAGTTCATGGACGGTCGTGTTGAATGTCTGGCCAACTTTTTCGGCGACTTCCTTAAAGCTTGTCAGGCCAGAAACCGGAAAGTCGAAGCGGCCAATGTCGAGTACGACCGACCCTTTTGCCTTTATTTTTTGGATATAGCCATTCTGCGACAGGAGATTCAGCGCTTTCCGAATCGTTTCCCTGCTCGTCCCATATGCTTCGGCGAGCTCGTTTTCCGACGGCAGCTTTGTATGCTTTTTAAGTTTGCCTGATTCAATCTGTTCTGCTATATCCTGATAAATGCTGTCATATTTATTTGTTATCATGGCCTTCACCCGGTTCATGAAATTAGGAGGCAGTGTAGACTGCCTCCCATACATTGTAACATTGGTTAAGCTTGTTATGAAGAAGCAGCCTAATCCGTTTTGCCTGTGAAACAATACCGTGAAACAAGATTTTTCGGGGAGTGACAGGCACTGTTCGCATTTGCTTCACTTTATTACGTGGAACACAACAGACTCATAGGGGCGTAATGTGAAGCGGCGGTAATCTTCCGGGTGGTCTCCGTAGTTGGAGATGAGCACGCTGGTTTCCCCGCCGCCGGTATCAATGCTGACGTCCTTCGGCAGCTCGAACAGTGCGTTTTTCCCGTAAAAATTATTCACAACGAGAAGCGTTTCGTAATTCCAATTGCGAATGTATGCAAAAATATCCGGATCATCGTTCAAAATGAGCTTATAATCGCCATACGTGATGACGTCGTATTCCTTACGAAGCTCAATCAGTTTCTGGTAATGATAGAACACCGATTCTTTGTCGGCAAGGGCCATATCGACATTGATGTCGGGATAGTCGGCGGCGACATTAATCCACGGAGTGCCTGCCGTAAAGCCGGCGTTCGGGGTCGCGTCCCATTGGACCGGGGTCCTCGAGTTGTCACGCGACTTGCTTTTAAGAATCTCGAGTATTTCCTCTTCGTTCATCCCGGCAGCCTTTTTTATCGAAAACATATTTAGTGACTCTACGTCACGGTAGTCGTCAATCGAATCGAATTTCGGGTTTGTCATCCCGATTTCCTCACCCTGGTAAATGTACGGCGTCCCCTGCATCATATGGACGGTGGTCGCAAGCATTTTCGCGGATTCTACCCGATACTCATCGTCATTGCCATAACGGGAGACAATCCGCGGCTGGTCATGGTTGCACCAGAAAAGCGCATTCCAACCGCCGCCTCGGTTCATTTCCTCCTGCCAGGTCGACAGTATCCGTTTCAGGGAAAGGAAGTCAAAGTCGGTAAGCGTCCACTTGTCGCCGCGATCGTAATCGACCTTCAGATGATGGAAATTGAAGGTCATGCTGAGTTCGCGGCTATCCGGGTTGCTGTACTTGATGCAGTGTCCGATTGTCGTTGAAGACATTTCACCGACAGTCATGCTGTCGTACTTTGAAAATGCCTCTCGGTTCATTTCCTTCATGAATTCATGGACGCGAGGCCCATCGGTGTAAAAACGGCGACCATCTCCTTCATGATCGTTAGGGTAGCTTTGGTCTTTTGAAATCAAGTTTATGACATCAAGCCTGAAACCGTCGACGCCTTTTTCAAACCAGAATTTCATCATGTCATAAACATGCTCGCGGACTTTTTCATTTTCCCAGTTCAGGTCGGCCTGGGTAACATCAAACAAGTGCAGGTAGTATTGTCCGGTTTGCTCATCATATTCCCAGGCGTTTCCGCCAAATTTCGATTCCCAATTTGTTGGCGGGCCGCCATCGACGCCGTCCCTCCAAATGTAAAAGTCACGGTACGGATTGTCCTTGGATTTGCGTGATTCCTGAAACCACTGGTGCTCTGTGGACGTGTGGTTGACAACGATATCCATGATTAGCTTGATGCCGCGTTTGTGCGCTTCATCAAGGAGGCGATCGAAATCGGCCATCGTGCCATATTCCTCATGGATTGAAAAATAATCGCTAATATCGTAGCCATTATCCCGCTGTGGAGATTGATAAATCGGCGTCAGCCAAATCACATCCACGCCAAGCGTCTTCAAATAATCAAGCTTGCTGGTAATACCTTTCAGGTCTCCCACGCCATTCCCTGTCGTGTCCTTAAAACTCTTCGGATAAATCTGATACACAACCGATTTCCGCCACCATGGCTCATTCATGCTGATCACCTCTTTTGTAATGGTGCCTGGCTCCGTCGTGAGCCAAAATATGTCCGGAAAAGGTGCCAGGCATCCGATATGGGACAAAAACGTCCAGCAATGGTTCCCGGCACCATCAATTCAATTTTTTAATGCAGAATTAAGCGAGTTCGCCTTTGCGGGCTTTTGTTTTTCCCCATAGGAATGTTAATACGATCGGAACAACGATGGCAATGCCCATTCCGATGAAAAATGGCGCCCATTTTTGCGGAACGATGGAAAGGAAGCCTGGCAGGCCGCCGACACCAATGGATGGTGCAAGGACATGGTTGATCGTAATGAACATTCCGGCAAGCGCCGCGCCAATCATCGCGGAAATGAAGGCAAAGCGGAATCGGAGGTTGACCCCGAACATTGCCGGCTCGGTAATTCCAAGGTAGGCAGAAATAGCGGAAGTGACGGACAACCCTTTCAGCTTTTCGTCCTTCAAAAGGAACATCATCGCAAGGGCTGCGGACCCCTGGGCGATGTTGGACATAACCAAAATTGGCCATAGGAATGTGCCGCCTGTGCTCGAAATCAGCTGCAGGTCAACCGGCAGGAACGTGTGGTGCATACCGGTTACGACGAGCGGCGCGTAAAGAGCACCGTACACAAGGCCGCCAATAGCAGGAACTGTATCGAAAATACCAGTAAATAGATTTGTTATCCATTGGCCGATTGTAAAAGTAATTGGCCCGATAACAATGAATGATAGGAATCCCGTAATTAAAAGTGCGATCGGCGCAACGAGCAGAAGCTGGAAGGCATCGGCAATCTTACTGCGCAGGAACCGTTCTATTCTAGCCAAGACATACGAAGCGACCAGGACTGGCAAAACCTGTCCCTGGTAGCCGACCTTCTGAATTTCAAGGCCAAACAGGTTCCAGGTTGGAATATCCCCTTCAGCCTTTGCGGCACCCCATCCCCAAGCATTCAAAAGATCCGGGTGGACAAGCATCAAGCCGAGTACAATTCCAAGAAGCGGACTACCGCCAAACCGGGTCACTGCAGCCCAGCCGATTAAGCCAGGCAGGAAGACGAACGCCGTATTGGCTATCAGGTTAATGATTGATGCAAAATCCCCGAACTGAGGGTGCATATCAACAATTGATTTACTATCATAAAAAATCCCCGGCCCGGTCAGGACGTTATTAATTCCCATCAATAGACCGGCAGTTACGATTGCAGGGAGAATCGGAATAAAAATATCAGCCAAAGTTTTGATGGCGCGCTGAAACGGATTTAGGTTTTGAGCCGCCGCATCCTTAATTTCCTGTTTGCTGGCATGTGCAATGCCCGCCTGTTCCGCTAGTTCATTGTAGACTTTGTCAACAGTTCCCTGGCCAATAACGACCTGGTATTGGCCATTTGCCGAGAATGAACCCTTCACAAGGTCAATTTTCTCAAGTTCTTCCTTGTTCGCCTTGCCCTCGTCCTTCAGAGCAAAACGCAGTCGTGTTACACAGTGTGTAGCTGCGGCAATATTATCCTTGCCGCCGACCGCATCAATAATTTCGGAAGCCGTTTTTTTAAGATCCATCATTTTCCCTCCTAAAATGTTTTTGATGAGAGCGTTTTCTTTTAATCGGTCACTAATCGTACTGAATGTTTCTTTTTCATTTAACCTTAAAAACTAAACTTGATGGCGTGACCTTTTATAAAGTACAGCAACGGGATTTTCACAATTCATACCCCGAAAAAACAATAACATGTATATACAAGTTCTATAATTGAGTATATCCTGTATATACAGGTTCGTCAATTATTAAATAGAGAAGGAAATTGTTACTTGCTAGTAGTCTTTCAATCAATTTACATTTTTTGGTTGTATCCACTATCAGCATGTTGTAAAATAAATGGGAATATCATATGAGGAGCTGGTAATTTGGCTAAAGGTTTAAAAATTATCCTCTCAGCCGCTTTGTTTTTTGGACTATCCTACGGATCTGCGAGTATTGTAGAAGGCGCGGCAAAAAAATACGGTAACTGCACGGAATTAAACAAGGACTATAAAGGCGGGGTCGCGAAGGACTCCAAGGTGAAAAACAAGGGTGGAAAAACTAAGTACAACCCGTTTGTTTCAAAAGCACTTTATGAAGCAAACGTCTCTAAAGACCGCGATAAAGACGGCATTGCCTGTGAAAGATAAATTCCGAGTCCAGTTGGGCTCTTTTTTATTGTTAAGGATAATTTCAATATCGGTACATAGAATTGTGACTGCTATTCAACCCGCAATAATGCTTTTAGTTTCCGTGAAACACATAGCGTGAAACAAGATTATTCGAGGAGTGGCAGGCACTGTTCGAATTTTCCGCGAAACTGTTCGCATTTCCCCCACAAAAAAAAAGACAGGGATTTCTCCCTGTCCAATTCGGTCTATTCCAAACGCCAAACCATCCGTCAGAATCTATTTCGCCAATAGCCTCAACGCAGTTCTCAGCTGAAGGTCATTCTTGTCTTTCTTCGTTTCCTTCGTACGTGCTTCCTCAAGCGCCAAAGCGGTTCTTCTGTCAATTTTCCCAGTCGGCTGCAAACCGTATAACTGTTGGAAAGCCTTCACCGAACGCACCGTCCCCGTACTGAAATAGCCGTCCGTCCGCCCCGGGCTGTACCCAAGCCCTTCAAGGATTATTTGTGCATTTTTCACTTGCTCATTGTTCATATCCGCTTCAAGCGCGCCGTCCAGCTGAATCGGATGCGTTCCAAAAATCTTCGGCTGATTGACCTCCACATCCGGCTTGATGCCCTTCCGGTGAATCCAGTTCCCATCAGGCGTAAGCCACTTGAATAGAGTCAATTTAATATTGCTGCCATCCCCCATTGGCATCGCCTGCTGCACCGTTCCCTTGCCGAATGTCTTCTCTCCTACCAGCGGGAACCCTTCCGCCTCGGAAAGTGCCCCGGCAAGGATTTCCGATGCAGACGCACTTCCTTTATCAACAAGAACGACAACCGGATAGGACTTCCCCTCTTTTAGCGTCGAAAAATATTTTTCCTTCTTGCCATTTCGCTTCTCAATCTGTACAAACGGCTTATCGCCGCTTATAAACTCCCTCAGGATTTCTTCCACACTTAAAAGAAGGCCACCCGGATTGCCTCGGACATCAATCGCCAGGCCGGTGATACCGTTTTCCTCGAGCACCTTCAGCTGTTTTTTAAAATCAGCGGCCGTTTCCTCGGCAAATGACGTAATCTCAATATACCCAATTCGCTTACCATCCACCTTCTTCACCTTTGAAAACACAGTCTCAATCGGTATCTGGTCACGCTTCACTTCAACGGAAATGGGGTCCTTCACATTTTTCCGCTCAACCTCCAGCCGGACGACCGTCCCTTTTTTGCCGCGGATTTTTACAGTCACCTGAATCAAATCCAACCCCTCAACACTCTTTCCGTCCACCTTCAGAATCCGGTCGTGCGGTTTAAGCCCCGCCTTTTCTGCCGGAGAATTTTTAAACGGTGAAACAATCACAATCCTACCGTCCTCCATTCCAACCTCCGCGCCAATCCCCTCGAACGAAGACTCTAACGATTCGTTGAATTGCCGCGCCGTCTCCCTGTCCATGTAAACCGAATAAGGATCATCAAGGGAAGCCAGCATTCCTTGAATCGCCCCCTCAACAAGCTCCTCTCGCTCAACCTTTTCGACATACTGGCTCACAATTAATTCGTATGCCGTGCTCACTTTATCAAGCAATACTGAATCTGCCGGCCTATCCTTCCCCTTTTTCGGAACTGCTGCCACATCTACCGTAAATCCATCAGCCCGGGACTCGGCCCATTTCATTCCGGCAAATGTTCCACCCGCTCCGGTAACCAGCGACCCAACAACCAACAGCGCCAACCATTTCCGCCTCATGCCCTCCACTCCCAACGTCAGACCCTTTTTGGTAAAAAAGCATCGCCATATTGCAGCGATGCCCGTTACTATACTTATATGCGGTTTGGGACGAGTTATGATTGCGCGTGCTATTGGAAAAATTGGCCCATGCGATTAGGCTTCGGCATTATCCGCTTGTCTGACTTCCATCCATTATCTCTATGGCTTTTGGTGAAATCTGCGGAAAACACGAAAATAGTACCAGTTTCCAAGTCGGATAAATAGGAAATAAGTAGAATGTAGGCTCCGGCTCACGGCACCATGATTTACAAAAAGCCGACAGCAAAAAGAGCGGGGAAGCCAGGCTTCCTCCGCTCTTACTCTTACATATTTATATTGATGCTGTTTCTGTTTAGCGCGGGACACCGTATGCAAACGGGTTGACCGCATTTGACTTGCTGTCATTCCACTGGCCTTTGTGCAGTTCAAAGTGAAGATGCTTTCCAGTCGAATGGCCTGTGTTACCCATATAGCCAAGGAATTGGCCTTTGGAGACGACAGCGCCATCCTCGACACCTCGCATATCCAAATGGGCGTAAACAGTTGTATAGGTTTGTCCGTCAATATAGTGGGCGATGAAAACTACGTTTCCATAGCTGCTGGAATAGTAGGATTTAATGACAACACCGCTTGCCGCGGCAACAACCGGCACATTTGACGACCTGTTTGCCCAGTCAACGCCATAGTGGAACGTTCCCCAGCGAGCGCCAAACCCGGATGTATTGGAACCTGTTGTCGGTTTCATGAAATTGCCGGAAGTAACAGCAGGTGCTTCAACTGGTGCCGATGATTCATGGGAACTGCTTACGCTCTGATTGCTGGCGGCTTTTGCTTTTGCAGCCGCGGCCCGTGCCGCAGCAGCGCGAGCTTCCGCTTCACGGCGTTTACGGTCTTCCGCTTCCTTGGCAATCCGATTCTGCTCAAGCTGAATTGCTTTAGCCATTGCAGCTTCCTGTGCCGCAAGGATTTTGTTCTTTTCCTGCAGCTCCATTTTATGGTCATGCTCTTCCTTTTCCTGTTTCACAAGCTCTTTCATCAGCTTATCCTTTTCGCCACGCTGTGAATTGAGCTGTTTGTTCATTGCTTCAAGCTCTGCCAGCATTTGTTGAAGCTTGGCAAGATCGCTTTCAACCTTTTGCTTCTTCTGTTCAAGCTCCTCCATATCAGCCCTGTGCTGCTCGAGGATATCTTTGTCCGCCTCCATGATTGTCGCAACAGCCGTTGCCCGGTCAACAAAGTCACTAAAGCTAGTCGCGCCCATCAAAACATCGACATAGCTGACCATACCGCCGTTTTCCTGGTAGTTACGGGCGCGGTCCTTAAGGAGCTCGTTTCGCTTGGCGATCCGTTCCTCCAGGACCTTTATTTCTCCCTGCAGCTTTTTGATCTCCAATTGTGTTTCCTGGATATCCTTTGTCTGTTCACGAATCTTTTTGTTTGTTTCACCAATAGCAAGATCAAGCCTCTTAATTTCGGCATTTACCTTTTCTTGCTCTGCCTGAAGCTTCTGGATTTTTTTGTCTGACTCACTAATATTGGCATCCACTTTAGAACGGTTTTGCTGGATTTCTGCTTTTTCACCCTTCAATTCGGATAGCTTCGAAGCCTCTGTATGTATGCTAAAGCCTCCAAATAAACTCCCTATGCCTACCACGATTGACGCGGTAAGCGCCATGACTGATCTTCTCAATTCCCGATTTCTCCTTTCCACTGCAACCCATGTACAGGTAAATCGTATCTATTTTTTCTGGAACCCTCTGTTCTTTTAAATCCGCAGGAACTTCCTGACCGACATCATACTTCCCCAAATCCCAATGAATGCGCCCATCAGGATAAGAAGTCCCGATACCTGGTACATGAACGGATCGTAAGGAAGGATTTGAATAAAATGGCCTTCAAGCAACGGTGCCAGATAGCTATATGCCTGGTAATACGCTATCGAAATCAATACAACCGGCAGGACCGATCCTAGAATCCCCAGCCAGAGTCCTTCAAGGAAGAATGGCCAACGGATGAAGGCATTCGTTGCGCCTACCAATCTCATAATCTGAATTTCTCTTCTTCTCGCAATTATAGTAATTTTGATGGTGTTCGAAATTAGGAATATCGCCGTAAAGAACAACCCGGCAATCAGTGCCAACCCGACATTCCGGCTTGCGGCTATGAATTTGAACAGCTTTTCTACGCTATCCTGCCCATATTGAACCTTGTAGGCAAAATCCATATTTTTAATTTTTCCCGCGGCTTTCATTGTGTCTTCGGGGTTTTTCGATTTTACGATAAATACATCGTTTAAAGGATTGTCCTGTTCAAAAAGCTTGTAGGATTCTCCAAGATTTTTTATCAAAATCTGCAGTTCCTCTTCTTTTGAGGAAAAGCCGATGCTTTTTACCTCCGGCAGGGATTCAATCTTTTGTCTTAACTCCTGCTGCTGTTTCTTGTCAGCAGTGGTATCGATGTGTACGCGGATTTCCACGTCCTCTTCAATGGTCGTTGCCACCTTATTGAGATTCATCATAATAACGAAAAAGACACCGACAAGGATAAGAGTGACCGTAACCGCGCCGACCGACGCGAACGTCATCCACCCGTTCCTTCCTATACTTTTTACACTCTCCCGTGTATGGCGGCCCAGGGTCCTAAGCTTCATAGCCGTAGTCCCCCCTCTGCTCATCACGGACAATTCTGCCTTCTTCTATTGCAATGACACGGTGCTTGATGGTATTAACAATTTCCCTATTATGCGTAGCCATTACAATTGTCGTGCCTCGCGTGTTGATTTCTTCAAAAATTTTCATGATTTCCCAAGAGGTATCAGGATCCAGGTTCCCTGTTGGCTCGTCCGCGATTACCACCTTAGGAGAATTGACTATCGACCGCGCTATAGATACACGCTGCTGTTCGCCACCGGACAGTTCAGTCGGGAGCATTCTAGCCTTGTGCTTAAGGTTAACAAGGTCAAGCACTTCCATGACCCTTTTCTTAATATACTTAGGATGTTCCTCAATAACCTCGAGTGCAAATGCGACATTCTCGTAAACCGTCTTCGTTGTCAGCAGCTTGAAGTCTTGGAAAACCACGCCAAGGTTCCGCCTGAAAATCGGCACCCTCTTTAGTTTCAGCTTAGCTATATTTATACCATTTATTAGGATAGTACCTGATGTTGGCACTTCTTCACGATACATCATTTTAATGAACGTCGATTTGCCGGCCCCACTTGGCCCAACCACATAAACAAACTCCCCCTGGTTGATCCGGACATTGATGCCGCTCACAGCCGTGACGCCATTTGGATATTTCTTATAAACATTTTGCATTTCTATCATGTAAACTATCACCTAATTTGTTTTGTCGACAACATCCTGCTTGATGACTAGTCATGTTGGACACTATTCTCGCATATTTGACAAAAAACCAATGTGTTTTCTAACCCAAACCCATTATAACACTCATAAGACGTAAAAAAAGGGGTTCAAATATTACAGTTTCTTTTCAAACAAGTCGAATTTTGCCAATTATATCCTATATTGGCGAATATATCATGAAATTCCTTCTATGAGAATACAAAAAACACAATTTTTCCAATTTTAGAATTGTTTGTGTGATTTTTTAATTTTTCTTCAATAAAAAACGCCCTGCTTAAAAGCAGGACGTAATCCATTATTTTTTCTCAGCTAACCACTCGGCGACCTTTGAAGCTTCATCGCCCTTATAGAGTCCTGCCGGCATGCCGCCACCTTTTCCCTCAACGATAATCTTTTCAATTTCTTCTTTTGAGTATGCGGCTCCGACCTTTGTCAAGTCAGGGCCAGCACCGCCCTTCAGGTCGCCGCCATGGCACCCCGAACATTTTTGATTATACAGCTTTTCCGGGTCTCCTCCGGAAGCCGAATCCTTACCACCGTCATCGCCGCCGCACGCAGCTAGAACCATTGAAGCTCCCATAAGCAGGGCAAGTAGTTTTTTGTTCATAAGATAACCCCTTTAGTAAAGTTTTTAAACCCTACATAATTATACCAATACTATTCCCTTTTGAAACCCTCCCCAAGAACTTCTGCAGCATCCATCACAATGACAAACGCCGTTGGGTCAATGGTTTTTACTAATTGTTTCAACTTTGTGAACTCTGTTTGGTCAACCACACAAATGAGGACCGGCTTCTCGGAATCGGTAAAACCGCCGTATGCGGATAATCGTGTCACACCACGGTTAATTTTATTTAGGATGCCTTCACGGACTTCATTTTGTTTATTGGTAATAATCATTGCCATTTTTGAACGCCCAAAACCGACCTGAACCAGATCAATCGTCTTGCTTGTAACATACAGTCCAATCAGGGCATATAAGCCCCGCTCAATATCAAAAACAATCGCGGCTGCAAGCACAATCATTCCATCAATCAGTGCGACACAGCGCCCAAGCGTTAGTCCGCTATATTTATTAATGATCTGTGCCGCAAGATCGGTTCCCCCGGTTGAGGCCCTCCCGCGGAACACAATCCCCAGCCCTAAGCCAACTCCAATACCGCCAAAAAGCGCCGCTAAAAGCGGATCCTTCGTCCACGGCTCCAGATGGGCAGATGCAAGGACAACTAAAGGCAGAAAAACTGTCCCAACAAGCGTTTTAATCCCAAATTGCCTGCCGAGGAGTACTACACCCGCAATAAATAATGGAATGTTCAGAGACCACTGCACATACGCCGGCTCCCAACCCATAACAGCATCGAGGATAGTCGATATTCCACTTACCCCACCAGATGCAATTCGGTTCGGAAGCAAAAATAAATTGAAAGACAGCGCAACCAACGCCGAGCCAATTAGAATGTATAAATACTCAAGCACTTTCCCGGCCGGTGTCCCTACCAGCAAAGCCTTCTTCCGTCTCTTCAAGGGTACGCACTCCTTCTGGTCATTCCTATTATTATGCAAATTATACCCATACCAATGCTAGAGTATAGCATTCGCCTAGCTGTTGATGCAAATTTAGGTATAAAAGGAAAATATCCCGGATTGTTCAATATTTCTTTTTAAGAATGTGGATAAAAACGCGCAATCTTTGGTATTTATCTGTTGATAACTTGATTTTTTTTTGCGTCAGGCATCCTTTTGTGAATAACCTTTTGGTAATTTCAAAATCTCCTGTGGATAAGAGGGTTATCCACCATTAATTGTTGATAAGGTATTGGGATTTCCACAATAATCTCCGAGCTTTTACGGTGGAAATTTTGTGGTATACTGGCTGAAAGGAGGTGAGAATATGGAGGAATTATTGAGGGTTTTTATAGGGAAAATGGATAATCAGTTCGAACAAATGGGCAAGCGATTCGACGGGATTGACCAACGACTCGATGGTATGGACAAGCGATTCGATGAAATTGATCAGCGCCTCGACGGGATTGATCAGCGTCTCGATGGAATGGATCAGCGTCTCGATGGAATGGACCAGCGTCTCGATGGAATAGACCAGCGTCTCGATGGAATAGACCAGCGTCTCGATGGAATGGACCAGCGTCTCGATGGAATGGATCAGCGCTTCGATGAAATAGATTCAAGGCTGGACGGAGTCGATGGCCGCCTGGAAACACTCACTGAAACAATCAACAACCACGCTTCCGAGTTTAGAAGCAACTTCAAACAGATTGATTTCAAGCTGGACCAGCACGAAAAAGTATTTACCATCGTTGCTGACGAAATCAAAGGAATGAAGTTTGATATTTCCCATCTCAGCGCCAAATCTGGCATCCACGAAACCGATATCTCCACAATAAAAAAGCGCATGCAGCTTTAGCCCCAGGCTACCACGTCGGTAAATGAAATCCAAAAAATAAAACAAGCCTTTGCCGGCGGCATTTCCGGCAAAGGCTTTAATTTTTTCAGACACGCAAAGCTTATGACAGTTTCGACCTTAAATACGAATCAATGAACGGGTCAAGCTCCCCATCCATCACACCCTGCACATTCCCGGATTCCGTACCCGTCCTATGGTCCTTCACCATCGAATAAGGGTGGAACACGTAGGAACGGATCTGGCTCCCCCAGCCGATCTCCTTCTGCTCGCCGCGGATTTCCGCAAGCTGCTTTTCCTTTTCCTCAATCTGGCGCTGGTATAGCTTCGCTTTCAGCATATTCATCGCCCGATCACGGTTCTTGATCTGCGACCGCTCCGTCTGGCATGTCACAACGACCCCGGTCGGGATATGCGTAATCCGTACAGCTGAATCGGTGGTGTTGATGTGCTGGCCGCCCGCCCCGCTCGACCGGTACGTATCAATTTTCAAATCATCGGTCCTGATGTCGATTTCAATCTCGTCATTGAATTCAGGCATCACTTCGCACGAAACGAACGAAGTATGGCGGCGGCCCGACGAATCGAATGGAGATATCCGCACAAGCCGGTGGACACCCTTCTCAGCCTTCAAATAGCCATATGCATTATGGCCTTTAATGGACAACGTAACACTTTTGATCCCCGCCTCATCGCCCGGCAGGTAATCAAGTGTCTCAACCTTATAGCCACGCTTCTCTGCCCAACGGGTGTACATCCGCAAAAGCATCGATCCCCAGTCCTGGGACTCCGTACCGCCTGCACCGGGATGCAGTTCCAAAAGTGCATTGTTTTTATCATAAGGCTCGCTCAACAGCATCTCAAGCTCATACTCATCAAGACGGGCTGTCAACGCAACAAGCTCCTCTTCAAGTTCCGTCTGCAAATCTTCATCAAGCTCTTCTTTTAAAAGCTCAAAGGTTACTTCCAGATCCTCATATTTCTCATTCATCTCCAGAAACGCATGAACCTGGTCCTTAAGGCCATTTGCCTCATTGATCACGGTCTGAGCGGCATTCTGGTCATTCCAGAAATCCGGATGCAGCATCTCATTATCAAGCTGAGCTATCCGAGCCTCTTTTTCCTCCAGGTCAAAGAGACCCCCTGAAGCCCGCTAATCGCTTAGCTGTTTTCTCCAATTCGTTCCTGATATCTGCAAACTCCATATCAATCACCTCTAAAATCTTTCCATAAGAATAGTCATTATCTAGTATATACCCTCAAGCCCCGAATGCCAAAGCTCCTGGCAAAATTAAAAGCCCCGAAGCCAAGCTAGGCAGAAAAAACAGTGAGAGTTCCCCAAAAAAATTTGCCTTGAAGAGCAGTTCTGTTCTGTGTCCGAACATAGAGAACTTCGGACTCATACTTCCTAAAAATCCAATAATGAGTCCCAACATCGGGCATCTTCGGACTCATACCTCCTAAAAATGCGATGATGAGTCCGAACATCTGGCAACTTCGGACTCATACTTCCTAAAAATCCGTTTATGAGTCCGAACATGGACACGATTTTTTAGTTTCCCTGACCAAAACAAAGGGAGCCGGCAACAGCCGGCTCTCTTCAACACTATTACACCGCACCATGGCAGTTTTTAAACTTTTTGCCGCTGCCGCAGTGGCATGGATCATTGCGGCCAATGTTCGTCTTCTTGATTACAGGTTTTTTCTTAATCTGTTCCCCGTCTTCCTTTGGATTGACAGCATGGCCCTTTGCGACTTCCTGGCGCTCGAGGTTGCTACGGATTTCCGCCTTCATAATATAGCGGGAAACCTCTTCCTCAATCGAGATTACCATGCTTTCAAACATCGCGAAGCCTTCATGCTGGTACTCACGAAGAGGATCCGTTTGGGCATACGCGCGAAGGTGGATACCCTGGCGGAGCTGGTCCATCGCGTCGATGTGGTCGATCCATTTCGAGTCGACGGCACGAAGCACAATAACCTTTTCGAACTCGCGCATCTGCTCCGGCAATAGAATTTCTTCCTTCTCGTTGTAACGTTCCATGACTTTTTCAAAAATCGTTTCAGCCATGTCATCTGGACCCTTATCCTTCAGGTCGGCAACGGTAATGTCGCCTTCATGGAGAAGGTTGCCCGCCGTAAAGTCAACAAGCCCCTGCAGGTTCCATTCATCTTCGTCCCCGCTGCCGGGTGCGTGGGCCTGAATCGCCCTGTCGATGGTTCCTTTAATCATATTTTCAACGATGTCCCGAAGATTTTCGGCATCAAGAACTTCATTCCGCTGACCGTAAATGATTTCACGCTGCTGGCGCAGAACATCGTCGTACTGGAGGAGCTGCTTACGGGCATCGAAGTTATTGCCTTCAACGCGCTTCTGGGCAGACTCGACGGCACGAGACACCATTTTGCTCTGAATTGGCTGAGAATCATCCATTCCAAGGCGGGCCATCATGTTCTTCATGTTATCGGAGCCGAAACGGCGCATCAACTCATCTTCCATAGAGAGATAGAACTGGGTTACCCCCGGATCCCCCTGACGGCCTGAACGCCCACGCAGCTGATTGTCAATCCGGCGTGATTCATGGCGCTCTGTACCGATAACGGCAAGTCCACCTCGATCTATAACGCCTTCACCGAGCTTGATGTCAGTACCGCGGCCCGCCATGTTTGTCGCGATCGTTACAGCCCCTTGTTGGCCGGCTTCAGCGATGATTTCCGCTTCACGGCCGTGGTTTTTCGCATTTAGCACGTTGTGGGGAATGCCTTTTTTCTGAAGGTACTTCGAAATGAGTTCGGAAGTCTCAATTGCGACTGTACCAACAAGAATTGGCTGGCCTTTTTTATGCCGCTCAGCAATGTCCTCGACAACTGCCCGGAATTTTCCGTCCATCGATGCATAGATCAAATCAGCGCGGTCATCACGAATAATCGGACGGTTCGTCGGGATGGCAATTACGTTCATATTATATATGTTGCGGAATTCTTCTTCCTCGGTCTTAGCTGTACCGGTCATACCCGCAAGCTTCTCATACATCCGGAAATAGTTCTGGAAGGTGATTGTCGCAAGAGTCATGCTTTCATTCTGGACTTCAAGGCCTTCCTTCGCCTCAATCGCCTGGTGCAACCCTTCTGAGTAACGGCGCCCTTTCATCAAGCGTCCAGTGAATTGGTCGACAATGACAATTTCGCCTTCCTGGACGACGTAATCAATATCAATGTGCATGGACACATTCGCTTTCAACGCTTGGTTGATATGGTGGTTCAAGGTAACATGGTTGATATCAAAAAGGTTTTCAATACCGAAAGCGCGCTCCGATTTGGAAATCCCCTGCTCAGTCAGCATGACACCCTTCGTTTTTTCATCATAGGTGTAATCCTGGTCCTTTGTCAGCGTACGGACAAACGCATTGGCCTGCATATAAAGCGATGTCGACTTTTGTGCGGTTCCGGAAATAATCAACGGCGTCCTGGCTTCATCGATCAGGATGGAGTCGACCTCGTCAATGACTGCGTAATAAAGCGGTCGCTGAACTTTTTGTTCCTTATATAACACCATGTTGTCACGGAGGTAGTCAAAGCCGAACTCATTGTTCGTCCCGTACGTGATGTCCGCGGAATACGCTTCCTGCTTCTCTTCTTTTGTCATGCTGTTCAGGTTCAGTCCAACAGTGAGGCCAAGGAAATTGTACAGTTGCCCCATTTCAGTCGCATCACGGCTGGCAAGGTATTCGTTGACTGTAACAACGTGGACACCTTTGCCGGACAACGCATTCAGGTATACGGGCATTGTAGCTGTCAGTGTTTTACCTTCCCCTGTTTTCATTTCGGAAATATTTCCTTCATGAAGGGAAATACCGCCCATCAGCTGGACTGGATATGGATACAGCCCCAGGACACGGCGGGATCCTTCGCGGACAACCGCAAACGCTTCAAAAAGCAGGTCGTCAAGTGACTCGCCGTTCTGGTAACGCTGCTTGAATTCTTCTGTTTTTTCGCGAAGCTGGTCGTCCGACAGCTTTTCGGTGTCATCCGCCAGCGCTTCAATCTTGCTCGCCATTCGGGTAAGCTTTTTGATTTCGCGTTTATTCAAATCAAACAATTTATTTAAAATTCCCATTTTGACTCTCCTTCTTCATTCAGCATTCGAATCCCATAAGGAGAAAGGATTCTCTATTTAAAGCAAATTTCCTCTAAAAACAATTCGCCATTTTCTGTTACCATCTTACCACTTCCGCTATGCAGTGACAACAAATGCCCATCTTGGATGAACGCAGGATAATCGGCTCCTAGACTTCATTAAACCTCTTTTTAAAATCTAACCCTTTCAATTCTGTTTAGAGCCTTTTTATAAAATCTTCACAAGTTCTTCACAACTTCCCCATAATAAAAACACAACTCGACTCATTGATAAGTATTGGTCCTTCATTTTCTATTCCTCTTTTCTTTATGCATAAAATCAAGCCGAAATCGCGGGAATCACACAATTTTTATTCATTATTTTGTATAAAAATTAGATATTTTAAAAGTTTTCACTACTCCCGTGTTATTAAACCAATGCTTGGCCCATCAACTTTTCACAAGGAAATCCTATTGTAAAAATACAGTTACACACTTCGCAATTTTATTCACAAATTGTACATTGGAAAATCACTTAGGGGTGTTAGATACTACCTTTAGAGAGGTTAATATGGAAATAAAAGTAGATAGAAAATCAAACAGAAAAACAGAAAGGGTGAAACAGCGTGGCCTTTTGGAGAAAATCCAAACAGACAGAGAATAGCCCTGAGACAGAGACAAGGGAAACGAAAAAGAAAACCGGCCTTATACGCAGATTATGGCGCAAATTCAGAAATATAGATTGGAAGAATCCGGTTAACCGCTGGAAACTAGGCTTTGTCCTCCTCTTCTGTATAATCGCGATGAGCGGAACGGCCTACGGGGCGATCGCCTTCACGTCAAATCCATCATTTTGCAAAAGCTGCCACGAGATGGCGCCGGAATACCAGACATTCAAAGCGAGCGCCCACAGCGAGATCAAATGTACCCAGTGCCATATTGAACCGGGTGCAAAGAATATGGTCCTTCACAAAATCGAATCGATGAAGGAAGTTTACTACCATATTGTCGGTCCGCCAGACCCAATCGTCCAGACCGCACCGGTCATGAAGGTAAACTGCGGACAATGCCACTCGGATAACCGCCTCGTCACCGCAACCGGCGACCTGAAGGTTAACCATAAAAAACACATCAAAGAAGACATTCCTTGTATCACCTGTCATGCGGGTGTTGCGCACGCAAAAGTGGTCGACCGCGGAATCAACGGTTCCGAAACATACGACTACTGGACAGAGAAAAACATTAAAAAACTGATGACAAAGGAATACACAAACCCGAACATGGGAACGTGCATCGATTGCCATGACAAAGTGAACAAAGGTGAAAAGCCTTGGAAAGACATCGCCTACAGCCTGCCGGTCAACACGCACGGCGCTGAGAAAGGCAAAGAGCATGGATCCGAGATTGCTACCGCCGAGCCCCACGAAGCGGATGTAATTGGAGTCCAGGGCAGCCATGAAACAACAAAGAAAACCCAGGATATCATCCTTCAAGCAATCGGAAAACAGAAAAAAGACGTAAAACTATCAATGGAATGCTTCACCTGCCATAAAGAAGTCGCCATTCCGAAGACCCACGAAAAAGTCAAATGGAACCAAAGCCATGGCGGTACGGCCCTTAAAGAATTGAATGAATGTGTCGACTGCCATCAGGATTCAAAATGGATCCGCGACATCCCCAAGCAGGACATCCTGACTTTAATCAAGGATGACGGAGTTAAAGAAAAATACGTGCCGAATATCGCAGTCGTTAAAGACAAATCCCGTGACAGTGCCTTCTGCTCGGCCTGCCACGGAAACCGCCCACCAGGCCACCTAGACAGCGATAAATGGCTGACAGCGCACGCACCGAAAGCAGGAACCGACGAGGCAAAAGCCCGCTGCTATGTATGCCACGACAAGGAAAAACCGGCGGAAGGAACAAAGTCAACCGCGCCAACAGACGTTTACTGCCAATACTGCCACAGAACCGGCTTCAAAGGTGAAAAAGGCGTCTAACCTTTAATTGACAGCGGCCCTGGATCAGAATACAGGGCCGCACAAATAACCGTAATACTGAAACTGGAGGGACAGTCTTATGGAAGAAGAAAAAATCGACCAGGAACTCCCGGCCCCTCCCCGTTTTCGCAATACGTTTTTCAAAATCGCAACATTAACCCTATTGTTTCTAGTCCTCTTCTTCTCTATCGGATTTTCAGGACTGAAAGCGACTTCAAGCTCCGAGTTCTGCTCATCCTGCCATGAGATGAAACCGGAATACTACACCTGGAAGGCATCCTCCCACGGTGAAGTAGATTGCGTAAACTGCCATATCCAACCAGGGGTCGAGAATTTAGCAAAAGCAAAAGGCAACGGACTCGTCGAGCTTTACAAAAAACAGACACAAACCTACACGGCACCGATTCGAATGCCTAAGGACATACCAGACAAATCTTGTGAACGTTGTCACAATGTGTATAAACGTGACGTCACCCCATCGGGGGATCTTATCATTCCGCATGATAAGCATAAAAACAAAGGAATTGAATGTGTGCAATGCCATAGCGGGGTTGCCCATGCCAAGATAGCTGACAGGAAAATGACTTTTCAGGCCGACTACATGAAGTGGGATACTAAAGTCGGCCAGGCAGCAATGTCCGATATCAAATGGACAAAGCCGGATATGGACACGTGCATGTCGTGTCACGAATCAAGGGAAATTACTCTTGAATGTGCAGCTTGTCATACTAGTGGAATGTATCCTGAATCCCATAAAAAAGCTGATTTCAAAACATCCAATCATGGAACCCTTGCTAAGAAAGATTTAAGTACTTGTAATAACTGTCATAAGTATATGTCAAAGGATGAAATAAAAGGGTTTGAAGAAGCGCCAGCGCATACACAGTATTTGAATAAAGGTAGCACCGCAAATTCAAAAATCAAACCACAAGATTATGCGAAAACTAACACTTACTGTCGTGATTGCCACTCAAAAAAACCTCAGAGTCATAAAAGAGGTTTTGTTAGTAAACATGGTGATTATGCAAAAAGCAACGAAACAAGGTGCTTAGCCTGTCATGATTATCAAAAAACAGGGACAAATAAAATTACAAATACTACTTGTAACAGTTGTCATCCTTCCAGCCATGGAAATGACTTTAGATTAACCCATCCTGTTGATGTCCCGGTTGGTCAAAAATTGAACAACACATGTTACCAATGTCATTCTAAAAGAACTTGTACAGCTTGCCATCGAAATTAATAGCAAGTTAAGAAGGAGGGTTCTTATGCAAACAGAAACTGAAAACAATCAAAGCACTACTTCCCAAGAGCCTGTAAAAAAAAATAACGAGAAAATCAAATTATGGAAGGCACTTCTAGCTCTTGTTCTTACCCTTGGGATCAGCCTTGGAGCAGGTTATATCATAAGTGATAAGTACTTATGGAAAGATATTGATACTGAACAGCTTCAAAAGAAACTGGATTACAGTTTACAGGAAGTAGAGGCAAAACCTAATGATCCGGAGAAAAGGGTTCAATTAGGCTTTACTTATTATTTAATGGAAGATTATGACAAGGCTTTAGTAGAATTTAAAACAGCTATAAGCCTTGATAAAAATTATTATCCTAGTTATCTCAATATGGCAATTGTTTATGATAAGCAGGACCAATCACAAAAATCTTTAGAAATGGCCACTAAAGCTGCAAAACTCGCACCTAAAGATTATAAAGGCCATCTCCTAAAAGGAATCAGTTACAGGAAATTAAAAATGTATGATAAATCCACTGCTTCATTAGAAGAAGCGTTGGCAATAATGCCATCCAATGCTGATATTATTTATCAAATTGGCCAAGTAGCTGAGGCGCAAGGGAACAAAAAAGAAGCGGAGCAAATTTATAAAGATGCATTAGCTTATGATCCACTATATAAGCCAGCAATTGAAGCTCTAGAAAGAGTATCTTCAAAAGACAGCAAGGAATAAAACAAGGAGTGAAATGCCTTGAAAAAGAAAACATTATATAAGCTTATGGGAAGTATTGTAATTCTCTCACTAATCCTTTTTGGAGCAATATATTATTTGGGGTTGCAATATAACGTGGAAAAGATGACAAAAGTGGTCGATCAGAATGGGCCGCCAATCTTTACACAACTAATTCATGGAGACTTTAGTAATCCTCTTGACAAACCTATGGATGCAGCAAGAATAGGTGAGTTTTTATACGTAACAGATACCAACCATAAACAAGTTCAAGTTTTTGATTTATCAGGAACATCGGTATTTCGTTTTGGTAAGGAAGGCGAATCAGAAGGTCAATTTATGTTCCCATATGGAATTTCCGGAGATAAAAAAGAAAATGTTTATGTAGCCGATTTATATACAGGTAAGATTTCAATTTTTGACTCGAAAGGAAAGTTCCTTAAATATTTTGAAGAGCAGGGCCAGAAAAATAAGGTAATTGAAGCTCCGGCAGGCTTAAGAATTATTAACGAAAAATTGTATGTCACAGATATTAAAAAAAGCAAATTATTTGTTTTTACACTGGATGGCAAAAAGGAAATGGAAATTGCAACTGGGGCTAATCCGGAAGACAAATTGGCAGCACCGAATGCTGTGGCATTGGACGCTGAGAATATCTATATCTCTGATTCAGGTAATCAGCGTGTAATAAAATATGATTTAAAAGGAAAGTACGTAGCTACTATTAATGGTTCTAAGGATGGAAAAGGAAATTCTACCTTTGTTAATCCAAGAGGGGTAGGAGTGGATGAAAGAGGAATCCTTTATGTTGTAAATAACTTGGCGTCCAGTGTCTCTGGTTTTGATAGTGAAGGTACTCAGATCTTTGAAATCGGAAGTATGGGTGATGGGAATGAACAATTTTATTTACCCAACGGATTGAGTATTGACCAAAACGGGACAATTTTTATTACGGACACAGTCAATCAACGAATAGCTGTATATAATTAAGTAATTTTTTAACATAAAGGTGGTGATGCTGAAGTTAAGAATTTATAAGGTTTAGGGTTTCATAGAAGTAAAAAAACAGAAAAAGAAAAACAGGGAGGTTTTTCAATTGAGTAAGGCAAAATTAAGCTTTTCCTTCTTACTGTCTTTAGTATTGGTAGGAATGCTAAGCATCGTGGCCTTTGCAGCAACTCCAGTTGCTCCAACCGAGCTAAAATTCACATCGCCTACTAAAGATACTGTAACAGTAACTTGGAAAGCAGTAGACGAGGCAACTGGATATAAGATTTACTGGAATGGTTCTACAACTGCTGAAGATTCTGCAACCCCAACTTATACTAAAAGTGGGCTTGAACAAGCAACTACTTACACAGTAGAAGTTGCTGCAGTAAATGCAGATGGCGAATCTGCAAAAACCGCTTTCAAAGTTGTTTTGCATAACGGCACTGTTCCAACAAAAGATTTGACTAAACCTGATAATAACATTTCTAATGCTCATAAAACTGGCGAAGGAAATCTTATTAAAAACCCAGATGGTCAAATGAAAAATGATAAGACAACCAATGGAGCTCATAAACTTCACGGTTCTTATCAGAATAACACTAACTCCTGTGCAAGCTGTCACCAAACGCATACAGCAGCTTCTAAAAGCTTGTTGTTTAAGAATGGGGCTTACAATACTTGTACAGCTTGCCATGACGGTACACTAGGCTTCTATAATGTATTTGGAACTTCCAATGCAGATGATATGGGTGCTGGTACATTTGGTGGTACTCATGATGGCAACATGTCAGTTCATATGTCTACGGGTGCGCTAGAAATCAGTGCAGCGCCTGGCTCAAACTCTAAAGTTACTGGTGCAACCTGGACAGGTGAATTTACTTGTGCAAGCTGCCATGATCCACACGGATCGTTCTCTGACCGTTTACTTGCTGTAAATCCTAACGGTATGGCTACTGTTGAAAGAAAAGTTGCAGTTGATGGAGACGGAAAGCCTAGTACTGTATATGGAAATAAGTTAATGAATGTCCCAGTTCAAAAAACCGCTCCGACTGGCACTATTAATGCCCAAAGCTTAAATGATTATTTCTTTAAGGATTTGACTATCGCAGCCGCTGATATTGCCGCTGGTGGCTACTATGAAATGACAGGTCTGAAAGTTGGCGATCGTGTTCTACAACTTCAAAGATACATCGGTGGATCATGGAAGAATGCACCTGGTGTTTATTTGAGGTATACAGGTACCGCCCGTACCTCTTATTGGCCTAAGATGTACAACGATACTACTCTAATTACTGTAAATGAAGCTCTAGCAACTGCTGGGACCTACTGGTTTAACAATACAAAGGCGTATTTCAAAGTACCAACAGCTGAGATTATTACTAAAATCAGTGAAGTACAGAAAGCATATACTGTTGATCTATTAGAAGTAACGACAGATAAGTTAGGTAATGCTATTCCTTCCAAAGCTGGAGTTCAACCTACTAGGACTTTAAATGGTTACCTGACAACAGCTGGAAAAGGTATGGAATTCAACGAGTGGTGCGGATCTTGCCACGTTGATTACTTCACCCGCACAAAGTATTCTACTGGTGTAGATCAGAATTACACTCACCATAGCATGAGCGATAACTATAACTGTGCGCGCTGTCACTATGCTCACGGAACAGATGCTAAAATCATGTCAGATGCAAACGGCAGAACATACGAAACTTTACAAACCCAAGGAGGATTCACAACTGAACAGGCTAAGGAATATCTGAAGGATGTAAATGCTTCTTCTGCTTTGAAACGCTATACTAACATGGCTGTATGTTACGGATGTCATACTTCTTCTCACTCTGAAGGTTTCATCAATAACAACGATTATAACACAACAGACTCTTTGAATGGTTTTATTACAGATAGTAATGAATTCAAGGGAAAAAAATTAATACCAACACCATAACTAATTCACCAATAGCCCCACTGTTGTTGAATTGGGTGTCAAAAATATCTGTTAAAACAGCTCACGTTTGTGGGCTGTTTTTTACTCCTATCTCTAAATATTTTTAATTGACAGTTCCCCAAGCAAAACAACATGAAATTTTCTTTGCTCTAAAATAGTTTTGTAGGATTTCGGAAAACCAAACTAAAAAACACAAAAAGGATTACAAGGAGAAAGTTTTGAAAATGGAATTTTCTCAAAGTATATATCCTTGCCTTTTTTTGAAGAGGCTCATATATGACTATTTTTTGTAAGACAAAAAGTAATAATGTAAAAGATGAACCTTGATTTATCCCTGCCATTCCGGATTTATTCATATATGAATATTCATTGAATTATTACCATATTCACTAGTGCCATCTCAACAATGGGATTATAATGTAAGTATAGTCAATTCCTAGATTTAGCATCTTTTGAAGAAATGAGGGGGTACTAAATGGATAATAGAGGACTCCTGCATAAAACCAATTTCAATCTAATAACTGTTATCGTTTTATGTATATATTTTCTCCTTCCACCACAATTACCCAAAAATTCAGTTGTCCAGGCTCAAACACCAATAGGAACCGAACCCTTGGTTACTATTTTCGCACCAAAAACGGATACAGTCATTAACACAAAGGAGATAACGGTTTCCGGCACGGTTGAAAATTTTGAATCAGTTACCTCTGTTAGTATTTTTAGCGAAAATGAATCCATTGGTGCAACCAATTCAATAGTAGAAAATACCTGGAACGTTACGGTTCCCTTGAAAACCGGGGAAAATAATCTTTATGCTATAGCATCGGGCACTGATGGAAAGCCTTCCCTCCCTTCTCCAACAATCAAGATTACGGTTGATATAACTGTACCAACGATTGAATTTTCGAATCAAAAAGAAGGCGCTTTTTCAAATTCTAATTCCATTGAAATGATGACCGAACCAGGTTCAAGTGTCCAAATCTGCCTTGATTGTACGGAGAGTACAGGTGGTGAATTAGAAGGCAATTGGATTCCTGTCCTGGAAAATCTGAGGAATTCTGGAAATTTCGTTTATCAGGATGCCCAAATGAAGCAGGGAAAACATACTGTATTCGCCAAGGCAACTGACCGGGCGGGCAATTTAGGGCCTCCTAAAAGCATTAGCTTTATATTAGACACGCTAAGGCCGGTCATTTTACCGAGCAGTCTGGAACCTAAATCGAATATGTCGCAAGTCGCAGTCGATAAAGATAATACAAAATTTAAGTTTAAGATTTTGGATGCCAACGCAATCAACGAACTGGAATTACAGAAAAGCCTAACACTGACAAAAAGCGGATCCTCTACACCGATTCCGGTTATTTTCGTTGGTTACACGGAAGCTACTAAGGAAGTAATATTCGAACTTACTCAGCCTTTAATAAGAAGTACAAAATATCATATATCAATTAATCCATCCGGTGTACTGGATTCTGCTGGGAATCGAGCTTTCCCACGAATATGGTCCTTTACGACGGAAAGTATTTCTTTTGCAGAAACTAATAGAAAAGTTTATGAGGTTGCTTATAATAATAAAACGATTCATCGTGAAAGCCCGCATGGAATCTTTTCAGGCAATTTCAATACATGCGCGAATTGTCATAGCACACATGCTGCCAGTAATCCAAAGCTTTTAGACCAGAAGAAAAACAGCGAAAATGATAATCGAGATTTAACAGTTGACCTATATTGTATGGCATGTCACGACGGAACGGTTGCGCCTTTACCGGAGAATAACCAAAGTACCCATTCGCATAATGCTGGAATTAGTATGGACGGAACATTAACGGGAAGTTCCTGTTCCAGCTGTCATAATCCACATTCCGAGTTGTCGACTGCCAATCCGAATCTAACTCAAGGGCATTTTATTTATAAACATGATGACACGCTGCCCCAGCCAGGAAAGCCATCGGGTGAAATAAGCAGCAAATCCCAGCTTTGTGAAACTTGCCATGATGCCGAGACTGCCGAAAAACTTGGTGACCCAAGGGTAGAATACCAACTATTTGAATATAAAAATGCAAACACGGCAATAGGGGTTTATGAAGATTACGGCCTCTGCCTCCGATGCCATAATCCGGATTATCAAAGCATTAATAATGACACCGCCAAAGCTGCTGACATTGCCCAGTATTATAGCAATTTAACAAAACAAGTACTGGTCGATTATGAAGAAATCAACGGAGAATCCTCATTCACGAACAGGGATATCTCTCCTGCTGAACTGGTTTTTTCCGGTCATACTATTAAGGCACAGGATGGAAGCCCTCTAGCTGGCCACATTCCTTGCGCAGATTGCCATGATACGCATGGTTCATCAAATATAAAGCAGCTAAAAACAGTAATTGGACACGAAAATCAGCAAACCTTTAAAATTGAAAATGGTGATTGGACTCCCGCAGTTGAAAGGAGCTTCTGCCTTAAATGCCACAATGGCACTACAGCCATTTATGGAGTAACCGGTAAAATACCTGATACGGTAAAATCAGACGGCCATTTAGAAACAGAAGCAAACAAAGACATTCCTTGTTCAAATTGTCACGGTATAGGTGCGGATGCTAAAGAAAAAGCCATGAATGCTGCGCACGCACCCAGGAAAGCAATGCCAGCCTTAAGTAAGCTTGAGGTGGGTAACCATACTTTAAGCCCAAAATTTTCCCCTTACAGCCTGAACTATACAGTAAAGGTGGAAAATACAATATCAAGCATAAATATCATTGCTGAATCCAAAGATTCCAATAATGCTGTTAGCGGGACAGGCACAAAGGCCTTGAATGTTGGATTAAATGTTTTTACAGTAACAGTAAAATCACTTGATGGAAAAGAAACCACCTACACAATTACCATTAAACGTACTGCTCCCAAAACATAAGCAAAAGCAACCCGACGAATTTCGGGTTGCTTTTATTCTTTTCCCGGGAAATATTTGTTGAAACTTGCCGCATTCCCTCTCTTTTTCCCGTTTAATGGCGCTCATTGAGAATGGAAATTCCAAGGCAGTTTATTAAACCTTTATTAATAAAGCCTTTTACAAAAAGTATTACATATTTTCCGGAGAACAGTTTCTCCACATCCACGAAAAACCGAAAGTGCACCCCCTTTTAGCTTTCCTATTATCCCAAAAATATCGCCCCATACAAAAGGCTTCCCGCAATAACATAAGCCGGATGTACATTGGCTTTTTCCATCAAGAAGAGGGTTGCAGCGGCAAGGAACAGAGTATGTAAAAGCCCTGGTCCCTGGTACGATTCGCTGAAGAAGTCGTAGGCCATGACCGCAAGCAAGGCGGCGATTACCGGACGGACGATCATGGTCATCCGTTTCACCCTTGGCGATTCCTTGTGTTTCATGAGCAGGCTGAGTAAGCCGATCATTAACACGAGCGATGGTGCGACGCTTGCAAAAACGCCGATAACGGCTCCGAGTGTGCCGCCGATTTCATAGCCGATGTACCCAGCCATTTTTGTCGCAATCGGTCCTGGGAGCGCGTTCCCCATAGCAAGAACTTCGGAAAACTCGCTTGTGGTCATCCATTCATAGCGGTCGACAACTTCTGCCTCAATCAATGGGATCGTGGACGGGCCGCCCCCATAACCAAGAATTCCCGGGAGGAAAAAAGCCCAGAATATTTGAAGGTAAATCATGGCGTACCTTCCTCCTTCTTGTCCTTTTTAAGCAAGGCCCCGAGGAGGAGAGTAAAAATGATGATGGCCGGATGAACATCGAGGGCCTCAAGGAGAACAAAGCTGCCGACCAGAAGAATAATCGTCCATACTGTTCCAAGGCTTGAGCCAAGTGATTTTTTTATAAAATCCCATGTCATGGTCAAGAGCATGACTGCGACGACCGGAACGACCGCGCTTGCCGCTCCCCGAACCCATGGCTGGTCCTTGAAGGCGTTCAGCCCGGCAAGTAGCAAGATCATCAGGATGATGGTCGGAACGATTGTAGCTAAGACGGCAATCAGCATACCGGCATACCCTGCTACACGGTAGCCAATATACCCCGCGAGTTTTGTTGCGATTGGCCCCGGGAGTGCGTTTGCGAGAGCGAGAACATCGCCGAACTCCTCGCTGTCCATCCATTTATAGCGGGCCACGACTTCTTTTTGTACCAGCGGGATGGATGACGGTCCCCCGCCGTATCCGAGCATGCCGACCCGGAAAAAGGCCATGAATAAATCAGCTTGTTTCATTAAAGGTTCATCTCATTTCTGTGTTAGACGGTTCCTGTTTTTTCATATATTCAAGAACATCGAGGTCGATATAGCCTTCCTCCAGTTCGCGCATTTCAAAGTTTTCGGTGTGCAAATAAGCTGTCAGCGCTTTAAATGTTTCCTGTTTGCCGGCAATATTTGTTTTAAAATAACCTAGGCGCCCAAGATGCTGGACGAGCTCGGTTTCTACCTCACCTGTAACCGGGACAATCCGTCCGGGCTTCGACGGTGCGAAATAAAGCTGTTGAAGGCCATAAATACGAATCAGCTCCTTGATTGGCTGCGGGTGGTCATCGACGCGAAGATCGATGTAACGGTCATTGAATGCGCCGTAACCGCCCCGTTCCTTAACGACAAAGAGTGCCGCAGACTGCTGGCCCCTAGAATCTCCTCCGGCCTCCTTGCCCGCGTCAAGCGCCGCCAATAGGCGTTCCGCAAGGGTTCCTTTTGTTTCCATGAATGTGGCAGCCATTTGGGTGACGGTGGTTTCATCGACAAGAATATTCCCCTGGGCTGCAAAATGGGTTCCAGTTACGCCCCCCGCCCACTTGAAGCACTGCGAACCTGTAAAAGTCGCCGCGTTTCCCTCGGCATCAATGAGGCCAACCTGGCGCATTTCCCGCTCCCTGTCTTCCTCGAGAATAATCTGAAGCGCTTCTTCCGCCGTTTTGCCTGCTGCCATAAGTTCAAGAGCTTTCGGACCATACGCCGTGTTGGCGTAGGACTGGGTTGCAACTGCTCCGACTCCAGCTTTTGCCCACGGGACCACTGCGCCTACTCCGAGGAATTTCGATTGGACGGCAATCCCCCATTCTTTTTCAACTGGATCGAATCCGACAATGGAAAAGGTCATGGCCTATTCCCCCTTCGTATGTATTGTACATCTATTACCCTAAATTTCGATACTAAAAATGAAATTCCTTTTCATTTTTAAAAAGAGTTCCCGGATTAGACCGGATGCTGCTTCCACCTAAAAAATCCGGCTCCCAGATTGGGAACCGGATTATCTTCTTATTAATGCGCTTCAATCAAACCGTAGCGGCCGTCGTGGCGTTTATAGACGACGTTTGTCTGGTTTGTCTCGGCATTGGTAAAAACGTAGAAGGTATGGCCGAGCATGTTCATCTGAAGGATGGCCTCTTCGCTATCCATTGGCTTAAGTTCAAATCGCTTTGTACGAACCACCTCTAGTTCGTCATCCTCGAACTCGGAGGCATCGGATCCTTGTACTGTTGCGAACATCGCCGCAAAATCACCTTTTTCGCGGAATTTACGGTTTACTTTTGTTTTATGCTTTCGGATTTGGCGTTCCAATTTATCGGTAATCAAGTCGACCGCGGCATACATGTCTTCATGGCTTTCTTCGGCGCGGAGGACGAGATGCGGCATCGGAATGGTGACTTCCACCTTTGATGTTTTATCCTGGAAAACTTTCAGATTGACGTTGACGTTGGAATCTGGTGTTTCAGTAAAGTACCTTTCGAGTTTGGAAATCTTTTTTTCCACATACTCACGAATTGCTGGAGTTACTTCAATGTTTTCACCACGAATGTTGTAATTCATAATGAAACTCCTCCTTTTGTTATGACTATGTAAATATAATTCTCTCTTACCCTATGAGAATCCTGCTAAAACAGAACAAAAAGTTTGTCGAATATTTGACAATTGCACTAGGCAAATAGTGACAACCTTTTTTTCCAAAAAAGAAGGAGATTTTTCTTCTTCTTTTTCGGCGCGGAAATCAAATTGTGGGGCAGCTTTCAATTTGTCGAATGAATGTCGAATTGTGCCTTTGATGGCATTAAAAGATGAACGCTTGCCTTCAATTAGCCCCTGGCGATTGTAAACGAGGAGATTTCCCCCGCACCTCCTTCCTTCAGGAGTTTGGCCGCGTGCCTGAGTGTCGAGCCGGTTGTGTAAATATCATCAACGAGAAGGATTTTTTTCGCGGCAAAGCCTGAAGATTCTGTTAGCCTGAATACCTGTGGCACATTGATGCGCTCATTGCGGGACTTCTTCGATTGCTTTTCGCCGTGAATCCGGGCAAGCAGCTGCTGATACGGCAAGCCTGCCTCCCTTATTACCGCTTCAGCTTGGTTAAAACCGCGCTCATACTGCCTTTCCGGACTTAGAGGAATAGGGACAACAATATCCGGCTTCATCTTCTGGATTTCCACGGCGGCCAAATTGCTGAACGCCCTGGCCAGAATATAGTCGCCCCTGTATTTATAACGGGCAATGACTTCCTTGAGAAAATCATTGTATACATACAAGGAACGGTTCCTGTCGAGCAGTCCTGCCCACAGGTCATCCTTTTCCCAGCGGCTGCAGTCTCCACACAGTTCCTTTACCCTAAATGTGACATCGTATGCAGAAAACGGCCTCCCGCAAATCTGGCATATATCGCCGCCCACTCGTTCCAGGCTTTTGCTGCAGCTATCACAGATTGGATTTTCCCTTGTCTTGGCAAATAGGCTTGACCAAGATTCCGCATCGGCCGCTTCCCCTCCGCACAGCAAGCATCGTTCAGTCGTAAACAGCAAACTATCCCTCCTATTTTTACTTGACATATCATTTTTACTTTATCCGTGCCTTCCCTTCAAAAAGCTGTCTCATCTTAATCCAGCAGCCCCTTTGCTTTTGCCTCCTGGTTCATTAGCTGGATTTGCTTCCGTGCTTCCACCATCGCATTTGTTTTCCCAAAATGAAAAAATGTCACGATGCCAGTCGGGTACTTGGCACTTCTTCCGGCCCGTCCGGCAATTTGGACAAGCCCTCTTTCGGTAAAGATCCGGTCTTCGGCGCCAATGACGGCGACATCAATGTTCGCGAGTGTGACCCCGCGTTCAAGGATAGTAGTTGTCAGGAGGATAGGCGTCTCACCGTTCCTCATTTTCAATACCTTCTCCTTTCGGCTCGGATCCTCAGCATGGACAGAATCAATCGCTGAATGCAATTTTCGGAAAAGAGGCAGGGCTACCTGCATGGATTCAATATGCGGGAAAAAGATGAGTGCCTGCTTACCTGTCCCAATTCGTTCTCTTACCCACCTCATGAATTCTTTAGGAATCCGGTTCTTTTGAAGATGCTTTCGCCAATTTCCGCACCAGGCAAACTCAGGAACGGGGAGAGGATGGCGGTGGAAACGGGCGGGAATTGTCACATACGCACGTTTCCCTACACGGCATTCTGCTTGCCATTTTTTGCTTGGGGTCGCGGTAAGATAGATAATTGACGAGTTCCCCTTTCTGGCCCTTTCCACGGCATACTGAAGCGATTCATCCATCGTATATGGGAATGCATCCACCTCGTCTAAGATTACGGTATCAAAAGCTCGATTGAATCTTAGCAGCTGGTGGGTCGTCGAAATCGTCAGCTGGGCAAAGGTATGGCGTTCTTCGCTCCCTCCGTAAAGTGATGCGATATTTATAGACGGAAATGCCGCTTTGAGGCGGGGAGCGAGTTCAAGGACAACATCGGTGCGCGGCGTGGCAATACAAATCCGTCTCCCGCTTGCGACGGCTGCTTCGATTGCCGGGAAAAGGACCTCCGTCTTCCCCGCCCCGCATACAGCCCAAATTAAAAGATTCCTACTATGTTGGACAGCTTCTACTGCCCGGTTTGCGGCGGTCTGCTGCCCTTCGGAGAGTATCCCCCTCCACTCCATAATCTTTTCAGGAATGTTAAAAGTGGGTGCTGTGCCGGACCATCCGATAAGCGGTGTACATTCACTAATCCTCCCCATTACGATGCACTTCCGGCAATACATGCACATCTCCCCGCAGCGTGAGCATGGAAATGCCCCGAACAGAAGCGGATCCCCATTTCCACAGCGTGAGCACTGGGGTTTTTTACCGAAGAATTCGATTCCTTTTTTATATGCAACATAACCATTTTTATAATGATTTTGGATTTCTTGTTGTGGTAGGTTGATATCGTCAAGGAGAAGCTGTTTTCCTGCGAGAGCTTCCTGAAGGTTTGAGTTTGGTGTAAATCCGGGGTTTAGCGGCGGATGCGGGATCGTTTGCAGTTGGGAGATGCGGTGAGTGTCTGGCGGGAACTGCGGCTGCCCATCTTTTGTAAAGGTTGGGTGGACCGGGGTTACTATTTCAGTTTGGAGAGTAAACCTCATCTTTGCCTCCATGAGCCGTCTTGAAAAAGAACAGTTGACTTTAATTTTTTATCCATATCCCATTCTTCAATGTTCTCAAAGGGGCCGGGCGGATGATATCTTTTCCTCTTTCCCTTTCCAGTCGAATGCAGATCTAGTCGACTTAGAAGTTTGAAGGACAGATCTTCTGACGGAAGGCCCAAAAACTCTTTGCATTGGGAATTCGATATTTCTGGTCCAAAAATCAGGAAATAATCTATTATTTTCTGAATATACACCTCCTTGCTTTCCGAACTGCACGTGTAGCAATGCCATTTCCCCCAGTTATAGTGCAATTTCCTGTTGCAGATAGGGCAATAGATACCGAGAAGAAAATCATTCAGTGAAAGACCAAATGCGTGGTAATTTTTAAAGGGCGATGGGGTATGGAAACGGAGAAGAATATTTGCAATTTCAAAAATCTGATCCGTTGTCAAAAACTCCTCGTGATATTGAGCATCCAGTTTCATCAATATATGAACGATATTATAGGCGTGGCAGACCCTGTCGATATGTCTTGAGTTTGTTTTAAGTATGGTTTTTGAACTTGCTATTGAAATAAGGTAGTCAACAGGAATATTTAGGGGGAGAATGGCCAAAAGTGATTTTAGTTTCAAGATGCGAGTTTTCACCTGGGCAATGGGGTCTTTAAATGCTTCCTCTTGATCCCCATTCAAACGGAGAAGCTGATTGAATTCTCTATCAAAAAATAAGGTGCCTTTCATGTTTTTTGATTCAATAAGGAGTATGTATCTTGTAGTAATAATGAGGGTGTCAATTTGAAAATAGTTACTTTTGAAGGGAAGCCTGAGGTCATTGAGGATGAAATAGCCTTCGTGAGGGAGCAGTTTAAGGTAGTAATTCAATTCCGTTTCTCCCCAATAACCGGCCTTTCTCCGGGTACAGTCATTTTCCAACTTGGGCCGCTCCGGACAGGTTAAGGAAATATTTCTTAGAAATGCTTCTTCCTGTAGGATTTTAAGGGGTATTTTTCTATCTTTTAAATTCAATAAGGGTCCTCCTTTTTGATGGTACTGAATCTATTGATTTTACAAAATAATACAATTTAATTGTAACAATAGTATGGGAAATTTATTCACTGTTTTATTACAAATATATGAAAACTTTGCAATCTTATATTATGGTTTTAATTTGTATCGTCTGGCTTTGCTAGCACTCTGCTATCGATTCCCACAAATAAACCAAAAAAATAGAGGTTTTCCCCCTATCTTTCCAACTCATATTCTACTGTCTGATTATCTGTGAATGTATCATAGGTATCAGAATTGGAAGAAGCTCCAAATACCAATTTCACTTTATTGATCTGATCATTTTTGACAATAAACGAATCTATAAATTCCTTCTTAACTTTTCCGATAAACATTGAATCACTTTCAGCATCATCAAAATGAAAATCTTCCATTGATACATCAATCTGTTCCCCTGCATCCGTTACCGCCGTTTCTAAATCATTCCAACTCACATTTCCTTCTGATGTATTCTCCGTTTCATACTGGACTTGGATATAACTGAATCCCTTTTGTAAATCTTCATAATCACCGCCAGTATACATCGACAAACTAACAGCCATATCCTCTGATACATCCGACAATTTAATCAGCTTGATATCCTTCACCGTCACCTTCAACGGGGCAATATCAACCACCTGATTCACCTTCGCAATCCCCAAAAGCTCTCCTGTCGCATCTTCATTCGGGGCTATCTGGCCAACTTCCTCTAATATATAATTCCCTTCACTATCTTTCTTCAACGGCTTCTGATCCGCCTTAGTCGCTTCCTTTTTCGGTTCCTCTGATTTACCCCCTGATACTTCACCAGAACTCGCACAACCCGACAACAGGCCCCCGATCAATATCCCCGCAACCATTACTTTCTTGAATTGATTCATCTGAATCCCCACCCCTTTTCCATAATTGATAAATTTTGTTTACTCATTGAACACTTCCACTATATATCAACATAAACATTAATGTATATGTTAGATATTCAAAATGTGAACTAATACCTATCCTTCAGACAATAAAAAACCGGGTGATTTTTACCCGATTAAATGAAATATTCCATAAATTCCCCAATAAGAATTTCTCACTTCGGGACTTTTAGACCATAGAAAAAAGAAGGGCTTTTACCCTTCCTTCCCTTATCGGTCTTTCAATCCCCTGAACGCATCATCATATTCCTTCATTACTTCCTTCAGATGCTTTTCCTCAATTCCCGCTATTTTCACGTAACTCCCCCCTAATCATTTATGATTGAGTATTTTATCACTTTTTCCAATCACTCAATCTCCCCCTATTAATAGGTTAAGTAAAAGTTAACAGGCCATCCCTCTTCGGGACGGCCTGCACATTGAACCAAAACATCTCTATTTCTTATACCATCCCATCCCCATGGCCCCCTCACCTAGATGGGTGCCAATTACGGCGCCAAAGTAACTTATTGTGAATTCGACTTGGGGAAAGGCCAGTTCCAGTTCCTGTTTCCACTCATAGGCCTCCGATTCGCGATTGGCATGGATTATGGATGCGCGGTATTGGCCCCCGCCTGAAGCCGATTCACCGAGAAGTTCAACAATCCGGTTCATTGCGCGCTTGCGGGTACGGATTTTTTCGAAAGGAACGATTTTTTTGTTTTCGAAATGGAGGAGCGGCTTTACCTGCAGCAGGCTTCCAATGAGGGCCTGTGCGCTTGATAGGCGGCCGCCGCGCTGAAGGTGGGAGAGGTCGTCAACCATAAAGTAGGCGCGCATTGATTGTTTCATTTCTTCAAGCCTGGCTATAATGGTTTGCGGTTCCTCCCCCCGCAGGGCCATCTCGGCCGCCTCAATAACATAGAAGCCCTGGACCATGCAGCTGATTTCCGAATCGAACGGGTATAGCTTCAGACCATCGACCATTCCGCCGGCTGCGGCAGCGCCTTGATACGTTCCGCTTATCCCGCTCGACAAATGGATGCTCATGACTGCATCGTATTCCCGGGCAAGCTGTTCATATAGCTCGACAAATTTTCCAATTGGCGGCTGGGAGGTTGTCGGCAGTTCCCTCGTTTTTACCTCTTTGTAAAAATTGGAGGCACCAAGTTCTACTTCTTCCTGATACGCCTCATTAGCAAAAATAACGTTAAGCGGAATCATATGTATATTCAATTTTTCCCGCAGTTCACGGGGTATGTAGGCTGTACTATCGGTTACTACTGCTGTTTTCATCATTAATCATCCCATTCAAACTTTATCCTTCCATTGTATCGAAACCAGGAAGAGGGTGCACCTTTCTATCGGCCTAGTCATGGCAAAAAGGACACGGGATTCCCCTGTGTCCTCTTCGCTTATGTATGTTCCAGACGGTCCGGACTTCCTACCGGGCGCAAGTCTATCCCATGCAGACCTGCAACCGCGCGGACGTCTTCGGCTATTCTTTTACTATTCAACAGCCTGTTTGTTATTTAACCTCGACCCAGCCGTTCTTAATTGCAACAACGACAGCCTGAGTACGATCGTTCACATTCATCTTTTGCAATATATTGCTTACATGGTTTTTAACTGTCTTTTCACTAATATAAAGGGCCTCACCGATACCGCGGTTGCTTTTACCATCCGCCAGCATTTGAAGCACCTCGCACTCCCTTCTCGTCAGAAGATGGAGAGGGCGCCGAATCTCCGGCTGTTGCAGTGCTGCGGCTGCGCTTTCTTCCCCGGAGCCGACAAGGCGGCGATACTCGTTAACCAGGTTATGTGTTACCTTCGGATGCAGGTAGGAACCGCCAGCGGCAACGACCTTGACGGCCTCGATAAGCGCGTCGGCATCCATTTCTTTCAATAGGTAACCGCGAGCGCCTGTCTGGAGCGCATGCATGACATAACTTTCATCGTCATGGATGGACAGAATGATAATCTTTGCATCCGGATAACGCTCCATGACTTGCCCTGTAGCCTCAACTCCATTAAGAGTCGGCATATTGATATCCATGATGGCAACATCGGGGTCATGCTCCCTGATTAAATCAAGCGCCGCCGTACCATCATCGCCTTCCGCCACTACCTGGAAGGATTTTTCAAACTCAAGGATTCTTTTAACGCCTTCGCGAAAAAGCTGATGGTCATCGATGATTACTATTCTCGTTTTCAATCCAATCGCCTCCTTGTTACTACTGCCAACTACTTCCCATCCGGAATCGGAACCTGGATAATCACTGCGGCTCCCTGACCAGGCTTGGAGGAGATGGCAAACTGGCCCCCCAAAAGGTCGACTCTTTCCTTCATTCCCATTATGCCAAACGAATTGTATTTCCGCTTTCTAGGGTCAAAGCCCCTACCGTCATCTTTTATAACGACCGTTACGGAGGTTCCCGAAATTTCCAGCTTCACCTGGATTTCAGCCGCGCCTGCGTGCTTTAGCGCATTTTGGACTGACTCCTGTATCAGCCTAAACAGCGCTACTTCATAATTCGATGGCAGACGGCGGTCATCCTTCAAGTTCATAAATGTAATTTTAACCGTTTTGTAATAATCTTCTATCGTCCGTAGGTACTTTTTGAGGGTCGGTACAAGCCCAAGATCATCGAGTGCCATTGGACGCAAATCGTAAATGATCCGGCGAACCTCATAAAGCGAGGTCCTGACCATCTGTTTAAAACTTTTTATTTCGGCAAAAGCTGCCTCGAGCCCATCTTCGCGATAAACGCGCTCTATTAAATCTGAGCGCATCATTACATTTGCAAGCATCTGCGCTGGCCCGTCATGAATTTCACGCGACAGCCTCTTTCGCTCTTCTTCCTGAGCCTCAATAATCTTTATGCCGAATTCCTGTTTTAGCTTCGCATCCTCAAGGATTTCGCCCATTTCCCTAAGGTCGCTCATCAAGTAGTTCATGACGACGGAAATTTGTGAGACGAGGTGATCGGCCCGTTCAATCGTTTCCCGAATGCCTCGCATCCTTCGGTCCAGATCCTTCTTCCTCTCACAAAGCTGCTTCTCCATCTGCCTGTTCAGAGTCAGTTCCATCTGCAGCTGATGAGCTTTTTCGTAGGCTCCACGCACTTCATCCTCGGTATAATCCTTAAAGTGCATGCTTACCTCCGAAAGGACATCTCGTGCGATGCGGACCTGGCCCTCAAGCCGGTCTCCCTCGAAAATGATCCTGGCTGTCAGCTCCTCCACCTCAGCCAGTTCGGATGTAAGCATCTCATGATCAGTCCTGGATTGCTCGCTGATTCTGAAAATCTCATCCTTGCTTTTTCCAACAGATTCAATCATTCTTTCAAGAATGATGTCGAGTGTTTTTGAATCAAAATCCTTTATACCCATTACATTCTCCGCCCCACCTAAACTCCGTATCGAGCTCGGCGGCCTTCTGGCCATTTCAAGCCCTTTTCCCTAGTTTATCGTGAAAGTTTGAATGAAACTATCTATTATTGGCATAAAAGTAGAATTTCACCAAAAATCGGCAATTTGATTCACGATTGATTTCTCTATCTAAATCATTTAGCCTATAGGGGAAGTGTCTAAACATACTTTCACTAGGATTTTATAACTAATTGAAAAATAATGCACTCTGTAAGCACCAATTCACACTATAGAAACCGTAATAATTATAGCATGAGAAATTTTTTTAATGTTGAATAGTTGAAGTTTTTTGGTTGAAAAGGACTATAATATAGGTTGGGAAATAATAAATTTTGGGTAGTTAAGTAGAAGGATAGAAAGGAGCACTGGAATGCTTGCTGTTTATCGTACAGTGAAACAAACCGGCACCAATGAAATTATCATCGAAAAGTCTCGGTTTATAGCACATTCCGCCCGCGCGCAGTCCGAAGCAGAGGCGCAGGAATTCATTGCGGAAATTAAGCGGATTCATCGGGATGCAACCCATAACTGTTCTGCCTACCTGATTGGTGAAAATGATCAGATCCAAAAAGCAAATGATGACGGCGAACCTAGCGGCACAGCAGGCGTTCCCATTCTGGAAGTATTGAAAAAGAGGAAGTTGAAGGACACTGTCATCGTCGTGACAAGATACTTCGGCGGAATCAAGCTTGGTGCGGGAGGTTTAATCCGCGCCTATGGAAAAGCGGCATCGGAAGGATTGAATGCTGCCGGTATTGTTGAACGGATCCTGACGCAAAGCATGAAGGTTTCGGTCAATTATACATGGATTGGGAAACTTGAGAATGAACTGAGGAATGCTCCATACGTTCTGAATGGTGTGGACTATGCCGAAAAAGCTATTTTCGACGTTTTTGTGAAGGAAAATGAAGCAGACGTGTTTACCGCCTGGGTAACAGAGCTGACAAATGGCCAGGCCTCTATTACAAAGGGTGGAATGACTTATTTGGAAAAAGACTGGATTGAAAAATAATCCTATTTACTCTAGTTGGAAATTACTATAAAATAAAGTATTGCCGCAAGTATTTTAGTTCATTATTTCGACTGAAGTGAGGATTCCCCATGATTGAGAATACAAGGCTAAAAAGGAAGAAAATACGAAAAAAACGGACTTTCCGCATCATCGCATTGCTCATTGCATTTCTTGTAATCGGAACCGTTTCTTTTTTTGCATATGAAATTTTGTATAGTACCCAAAAAGCTTCAAAAAACATCTACCATCAGCTTGAGTCCGATAAGAAAGCCCCTGATGTCGCGGTCACAAAAGATCCATTCACTGTCCTGCTTGTCGGCATTGAAAGCCAGGAGGGCGGGGAACGTTCGGACGTCCTAATGCTCGCGACCGTCAATCCCAAGACCGAGAAAATTTACATGGTTAGCATCCCTCGTGACACAAGGCTCTATATCGATGAAGTAGGGTACAAAACAAAGATTACCCATTCCTATGGAAATGGGGGAATTGAAACGACCATTAAGGCAGTCAAGAGTCTGATAGATGTGCCAATCGATTACTATATTACCACCAATTTCGATGGATTCGAGGATGTTGTCGATACGCTGAGTGGCGTAAAGGTAGATGTTCCATTTACCTTTAAAGCGCAGCTGACCGGTAGCCTGAAGTGGAAAACCTATTATCAAGGCGAAATGGAACTGAACGGGAATGAAGCACTCGCCTATGTTCGGATGAGGAAAACTGACCCTAGAGGCGACCATGGCCGAAATGAGCGCCAGCAGCAGGTAATAAAAGCGATCATTGATAAGGGCACCTCATTCACATCCATCACCAAGATTGATAACTTAATAGATGATATGGGGAAAAACGTAAAGACGAATATCCCTCCATCAAAGTTCGCAAGTTTTGTAAAACTCTATTCAAAGCTTAAAAACACGCCTATCGAGAACCTTAAAATTGAAGGCGAAGACCGGACGATCAACAATGGGGCTTATTTCATCCCAGACGAGGAGTCCCTTGCCCAAATCAACACTCTTCTTACACAGGCACTCGGTGACGGGACTGGAAGTTCTTCTTCATTGGCGGGCTCCAGTTCAGCAAATTCCGCAGCCGCAGCCGGACTTGATGACGGTGAGTATAGCGGGAATGAGTAAACCGGGAACCTTCCCGGATATATTTTCCCCTGCTAGGATAGATTCACGATAGAAAGCTTTCGCCATCTTGGCGGAAGCTTTTTTGTATCGAAACAACCGGTAAATTATTCCTCTAAAGCCAGTTCTTTTTACCACCAAAACCTTTATGTACCGCAATTTTTCATTCAGCATGCACCTTTCCAGATGAACCAGAAAACTCCCATTCTGGCAAAATAGAACTTTATTGGCATTGGAAAGTTTGACAAATTCCGCTAGAATAGTTAATGAATCTGAATGTCGATGGAGGGATAACGATAACGTGAAAAAGTTTTTAGCCTCTTCTGTCCTTGCAACAACGGTTCTGTTTCCTGTCCTCGCTGGAGCAGAAGAGTTACGATTGCCAACCAAGTTAACTACAGCCGAGAGAGTAGAAATACATAAAGGGGCTACCGTGAATTATCCGGTCGTTACTTTTATAACCTCAGGCCAAAAAGTTACAGTCATTGACCAATTTACTAATTCCCTTGGCCAATTATGGTATAGGGTTGACCTTGGATCACTTAAAGGCTGGGCACCTGCCAGCCAATTCAAAAAGCGTACTGAAGAAACGCCATTACCCGTTCCTTCGGCTCCCGAGCCTGGAAACGGAGTACCTGCAATTGGGTCGGATGTTTACACAACGGTAAACAACGCTGAGGTTAGACGGGGAGCAGCACTCTTCTATACGGTAAACGCCTATCTTTCCTTTAATGCGAAAGTACCTGTCCTGGCAACACACACATCTGCAACAGGTGAAGTTTGGCTCCGGGTCCAAGCAACCCCGACAGTTGCCGGCTGGATTCCCGCCACACTGATGAGTACCATTCAGGCTTTGGACATGCCTTTATATGTAAGTGTCGATTCCGCGAATGTACGCAACGGCCCTTCCATGGAACATGAAGTGATGGAAGCTTATCCGAAAGGCACAATGCTTAAGGCACTTGAGCAGCAGGCAGATACCGACGGGGATGTATGGTACAAAGCACTGACTCCATCCAACAAGAACTTCTGGGTGCACGAGTCAGTCGTTTCGCAACAGCCTGTCTACACGTCTCCTACAAGATATGTCGCTACAAGGAATACTTCCTTGTATTCCGGGGCCAGCTATCAATATAAAATAAAGCAAAAGCTCGGTTATTTAAGCACAGTTACTTTTTTACAAGAATTTACGAATTCCCTTGGGCAAACCTGGCTAAATGTTAAGACGTCCACAGGGGTTGCCGGCTGGGTTCCGAAAAATGAACTTGTCACTTCAAAAAGCGAAATTAAATACGTTTACGCAATGAACAAGGCAGTCGTCAGGCGCGGAGCTTCGACAAACTACTCTGCGAATGCGTATCTGAAAGAAAACGAGGTCGTGACGGTCCTGAACGAGCTGAACGGCTGGCTGAATGTCGAAACCTCGACGGGAATTCGCGGTTGGGTAGACAAATCAACGACCTCCCCTACTTCCCTTACGATAAGAAAGCTTTCAACGCCAACCTTTGAAATCAGGAACGGAGACTATTATCTCGTCTGGAAAAAGTCGTCCAACTACAAGTTTAAATATTCAACATCAGGCAACCAGCTGAAACTGTACGGCGGCCTGACAGATGTTGAAACGCCTAAGGAAATCGTGCCCGGAATCGAATCGGTTACCGTACAGAATTCAGGGGCTGCGGAAAAGACGGCAGTTCTGAACTTCCAGCCGGGGTACACATTCACAATCCGGAACAGCAAGACCGAGGTTTCAATTAAAGTCATGCAAACTGGGCTGTACGGCAAAAAAATCCTTCTGGACCCAGGGCATGGCGGCAAGGATCCAGGTGCAATCGGGCCAACCGGATTGCGTGAAAAAGATGTTGTCCTTTCAACTGGCCTCCTCTTAAAAAAGGAATTGGAAAGCCAAGGGGCAATCGTCTTCATGACCCGTATGACTGATGTATTCCTCGAACTTTCACAGAGGACAGCAATCGCAAACGCTTCAGACTATGATGCGTTTATCAGCCTTCATACTAATGCCAACACATCTGCTTCGCCAAGAGGAACGGAAACGTATTACAATAGGACTGTCAACTTCAATGGCGTTAAAAGCGCGGCTATGGCAGATGACATCCAAAAAAATCTTATTTCGTCGATTGGAACACCAAGCAGGGGTGTCAAGGAGCAGGAATTCTATGTCAACAGGATGAACGAGCTGCCAAGCATCCTGATTGAACTCGCCTTCATTTCGAATAGGACCGAAGAATCTCTTTTACGTTCCGACACGTTTAAGAAAAACTCGGCAATTGGAATCCGTAAAGGGCTTGAAGAGTATTTCAGCAATCTGTAGACACCGCAGGCAACTAAATTAGAAGCAATTAACAATCGCCGGTTTACGGCTTTCATACAATGCTAGTCTTCCAGAGAAAATGATAGGGTCTTTTTATTTTTACCCTTATCATTTTCTCTTAAACTTGTATACAGGGGGTTTCAACGAATGAAACGAACGAAAAAACTAATTGCCGCAGGTGCGATCGCACTTGGGATTGGCGCAGGCGCGGTTATCGTTACACCTATGGGCATGAACGCATCCGGGAATGTCGTCCTGGCGAGCGTTGATTGGGTAACATCCCAGCTGAATCCATTAAATACGAAAATAACCGGGCTTCAAACAAAAACAGCAGATCTAGAAGCGAAAATTGCAAAACAGCAGCAGGAAATTGAAAGCCTGAAAACTCAAATCGGCAACCAGACACCTGCGCCGCCACCGCCGCCTGCTGAAGGGCAGCTGCCTTCAACCGTTTATGCGAAGAGTTCTGTCGACATCCGGTCAGGCGCATCCACTAAATATAAAATCCTTGCCTCCAAACCAGCTGGGAGTTCCCTAAAAGTGGTCGGCTCGGTAACAGTAGCTACCGGACTATGGTACAGGATTGAAGTAACACCTAGCATACTAGGATGGGTGTTCTCTGGAGATGTATCGACAACAAAGCCGGCTGTAACCGCTCCAACGACTGTAACAGTTAAATCGGAAGCAAATATCCGCAAAGGTGCCTCGACAGGTTATCCGATCCTGGCAACAATTAAGGCGGGAACAACGCTAAAATACTTGAACACATTCACAAACTCCTTAGGGGAAACTTGGTACAACGTAGAAACCTCCGCCGGAGTCCGGGGCTGGATGAGCAGCACCCTTGGCGAGGTGAAGTAAGTTGAAAAAACTTTATCCGTTCCTTTGCCTCCTGCTTTTAGTAACCGCCTTTCCGCAGACAGGAGAAGCTGCCGAGCCTGTTCAGTACCAAAATAAAGTCGATGTCTCGATTTTCCTTGCGTCGAGCTTTCCTATGGCTCTGAATGGTACGTACCAGGTTGTTAACAAAGATACTGGAAAAGCCCAGGTTATCCCCCCGGGAACGACCATTTCGGTAAAAAAGGATACGGCGGGCGTAACCGTTGCGTACACCGGATTCAGCGGGACTTCCGCCAAGGGATTCGATCTCCAGGAGGTTTCTTCAACCAAAAAAATTGCTTTTTTCACCTATGAAACCGACATGAGGCGCGGTGCTTCGACCAGCTATGATGTCATCCATACCTTCCAGGCAAACGACACGGCCGATTTCCTTGAGGAGATTACAAACTCCCAGGGACAGGTATGGTACAGGGTATCCGCGGCCGGAAAGACAGGCTGGGTGCCGTTTACGTATATAAATCTCATTGACGCTCCCTCCGAGTCGCTTACAAGAATCAATAACACAACGACGTACCGAGGCAGCTTTTTCCTTAAGCCAAACGGCTCAAAGGTTGAAGTTTTGAACACACTCGGGATGGAGGATTATCTTAAAGGCGTTGTCCCGAGCGAAATGCCCGCTTCCTGGCACAAGGAAGCCCTAAAGGCGCAGGCAATCGTCGCGCGGACGTATGCAACAAGGATAAGGGCTTTGACCAATACTGCTGCTAGCCAGGTATACCGCGGCTATACAGCTGAGGATCCAAGGTCGAACGCGGCCATCAAGGAAACCGAAGGCCTTTTAGTAAAATACGATGGAAAAGTGGCCGAAACGTACTTCTTTTCCACAAGTGGCGGGAAAACAGCAAACGTAGGCGATGTCTGGAGATCAAACCAATCCTATTATCCGTATCTTGTTTCCGTTGATGACCCATATGAAACATCAAAGTATAATTCGTGGACGGAAACCTTTCCCGCTTCCACGATCTTAAAATCGTTCGGCTATCCGATAACAGCCACTCTATACGATATTAGCCTTTCCAAAACCGGGGCTAATGGGGAAGTCAAGGCAGTTACAATTGAAACATCCGCTGGAACAATGACCAAAACCGGTAATGAGCAGCAAATCAGGCAGCTATTCCCGCTTAACAACCCGGGTGCCTATAATATTCTGTACTCAAACTGGTTTGACATTACTGTAAAGAGGGAAACCGCGGCTATGTCCGTCCAAACATCAACCGGGACGACAGCTATCGAGACCTTGAAAGGCTACACTGTACAGACTCCACAAGGAACCGTAACACTTGATGGGTCAGGGGTCACAATCCAAACCTCCGGAGGCGTCGTTTCCAGCGAAGGATCCGGCATTTCCGAAATCACCGTGACCGGAAAAGGCTGGGGCCACCGTATCGGCATGAGCCAATACGGAGCCAAGGGATTTGCTGAAAGAGGCTACACCGCAGAGCAAATCGTTACTCACTACTTCAAAGGAACGACTGTTTCGAAATAATCCCTTAAGCTTATAAAAATCCGCACCAGTTTAATTGGTGCGGATTTTCTTTTTGTGAGTAGTTTTTTTGTAAAAGAGTTGGGATTTTAGCGGTTAGTTGCATTGAGTTCTATATATTTTTTTTGAAATAATCCCGTTACCTTGTTGGGTCCAGGTCATAAAGCTGGTCCGCGTTCATAAATTTGGATTGGTTCGAAAAATCAGGAGTCCGGGGTTCTTCACCATAAAAAGTGGTTTTAACTAATATTGTTGATTTGCGCTACAGGCACACGCTTTCCGCGGGACGTCAAAGCAACTTCCTGGAATTCACTCCATGAATAAGCTTCTCGAAAAATATCAAGGGCTTTGCGACGAGCTGAAGATTGCTTCTTCGAATAATCTTTGGCGCAGGAGCAGTTAAGAGCCTCCTCGGCGCTAGCGCCTGTTTGTCCAGCTACAGCGCCTAGCCCCTCGAGGTCGCTTCGATCCTTCAGGTAAAGTCAAAGAGCGACTTTTCCTTCAGGCCCTCCAGCGCTTGTCGGGGCTGACCAAGGCACTTTCGCTTTTCGTGGGTCTCCACCTTGCCGCTGCATCCCGCCGGAGTCGGTGCCCTCCGCTCCAATCAACATATAAGTTAGGCATTTTAATCAAAAACCAGCACCACTTATGGTGAAGAACCGAGCCCGGTACATAATTCGCGTATTTGATTCATAAAATTGTAATTCCTGTTCGTAAAATTACCATTCCGGTTCATAAAAGCTAGGAACCGATAGCAAGTTGCTAGGATAAAATTTAGACAATGCATCGGGAATCTTGCAGACAAATCTCGTTACTCTCAAAGCTGCTACCCGCGAAACAAAAAAAGTGCGAGGCACCCAGCCCCGCACTCCGACGATTTATTTCTTCACCGCACCTTCAATATTATCCAGAAGGTCTCCGACGATACTACTCCACGAATATTGTTCAACAGCTAGCTTCCTGCCGTTTTCACTCATCACCGCATAATCGTCTTCGCTGAGCTTCATCAGTTCGCTTACCGCAGCAGCAATCCCCTCCGGGTTTTCCGGCGGAGCAATTTTCCCGCAATTGTATTCTTCAAGGATGGCGGCACTTTCGCCGTCACCACAATACAGAACAGGAACCCCGGATGAAATCGCCGGGAATATTTTCGATGGGCGCGCACCCTTGAACAATTCGATATTGCGAAGGGAAACGATGCTGTAATCCGCAGCGGAAAACAAACGCGGCATTTCCGAGACCGGTACGGACCCATAGAAGGTTACGTTATGAAGGCCAAGGTCATCCTTCATTTTATGAAGCTTCTCACGTTCCTGGCCGTCCCCGACAAACAGGAAATGCGCATCTGGCTCGGCGTCCTTAAGCAGGGCGGCCGCCTCAAGAACTGAGTCGAGTCCTTGGGCATATCCGAACGTTCCCGCGTACATGAACACCTTTTTTCCTTCAGCGCCGATTTCCTCAAGCAGGTCCGTGTCTTTAGGCATCGGCTTGAATGTTTCGGTATTCACGCCGTTCGGAAGCAGGAAAACGTCTTCCGGCTTCTTCCCTTTATCAATAATATACTGGCGGATACCTTCCGTCGCGGTTGCGATTTTCCATGACTTCCGGTAAAGGAACATTTCTAGCCACTCCGCCATCCGGATGAAGTTCTTATTTTTCAAAATACCCAGCTCGACAGCCGATTCTGGCCATATATCGGCCACATTGAAAACAAACTTCGCCCCCTTGATTTTCGCGCCAAGATACCCGGTTATTCCAAGGAATAATGGCGGGGAGTTACAGATTATGACATCCGTCGGCTTCGCTTTAAAAATCGAATAAAACGCGCTGAACGTAAATGAAAAATACGATGCAAGCCGTTTCCAAAAGCTGCCCTTTGGCGATGGATAAATCCATGAACGATGGACCGGAATACCATCCCAATATTCAAATTTATAAAACATTCCCTTGTACTCATCCGGGATGACTCCCTTTGGATGGTGCGGGAACGCGGTCAGGACTTCCGCCTGGTGGCCGCGCCGGATCAATTCCCTGCTCACTTCATAAACACGGATTTGCGGAGCGCCTGTTTCTGGTGGAAAGTGCTGGCATAGATAAATTACTTTCATTTTAAAAACTCCATTACGTTGGGATAAAACAGCTGCCCTTTTAAAGGGCGGTAGTAATGATATTCAAACAAGCCTGTCCGCTTAGTCCATTTTCAATGTCTTTCTGTATAGCTTAACCATATCTGCCGCATTTTGCGCCCAATCATAGTTTTCACTTACATGCTTGATACCATTAACGGACATTTCCTGCCTAACCTCCGGCTCATTAATTAGCTTCAGGAAGGCTTCGGACAGCTCTTGCGGATTTTCTTTTGGCACGACATAACCTGTTTTGCCCTCGAGGACAACTTCCGGCAGGCCGCCCACGTTCGAGACAACTGGCGGAACGCCGCATGCCATTGCCTCAACAGCGGCAACTCCGAAGCTTTCGCTGTCCTCGGTCGATGGAACCGCGAAAATATCCATCCGGTTGATGTAGGCGGGTACTTCGGTATTCGGAACGCGTCCTGTGAATTCGGTAGCATCACCAATCCCAAGGTCGTTGGCAAGCTGTTCATATTCAGCCCGCTGAGGCCCGTCACCGACGATTAGCAGCCTTGCCGAAGGGTATGTGGCATGGACAAAGGCAAACGCCCTGATCAGGTCAGCAATGCCATATTTATCCGACAGTGCCTTGACGGTTCCAATCGTAATCCCCTCTTCGCCTAGCCCACCAGCCGAACGCCCCAAAGGCTTGAATTTTGTCAAATCAACACCAAAAGGCGTTACGTAAACATGCTTATTTGTATATTTATTGGTCTCCACTGCCATCACATGGCTTGTTGAGCAGATTGTATCCGCCTTCCCAAGCGTGTATTCAACGATTTTCCTGTTGACCGAACCCTGCTGCGGGAATTGAAAAATATCACGGCCCCAGACAGAAACATAGTAAGGGCTATAGCCCGCTAGCGCGCCAATGAAGCCGTAGCTCGACACATAATGGGCGTGCAGGATGTCAGGCTTGAATTCCTTTAAAATCTTCCTAAGGCTAAAAACGCCCGAAAAGTAGGAAAGCTTTCCCGGAAGCAGCTTTGGAAGCTGGATGGTATCCACTTCCTTTGCATTTTCCTCGGAATAATGGTCGGCAAACGTTACAACCTTTACATCTATACCATTATTTTTGTAAAAAAGCGCCCATTTATGGGTATGGATCGATCTTCCCGGTGCGAGGAGAAGAATTTTCACAGGACAGCACCTCCAGTCAGGCTTTCATGCACCTTCTCAACCCTGGCCTTCCAGGAGTGGTTCCGGATAAATGTATCCTTAATATTTTCCCGGTAAATTCCGGTTTCATTACTCATCTTCCTTATTTCCTTAGCCATCGAAGCTGGATTGTCTTCACAAATGAGCCCGTAACCGCCGCCTTCGATAATTTCCTTTTGGGCGCTGCAGTTCGTCGCCAGCACTGGCAGGCCGTTGGACAGGTACTCTACAAGCTTAACAGGCACGGAAAAGTCATTATAGGTGCTTTTGTAGCGCGGAATGAACGCGAAGTCCATATCAAGATACAATTCGTTCAGGTCTTCTCCGCTCACATGGCGGACAGCCACACTCTGGCTTGCAAGACGTTCCTTTTTGTCCGCTGTCAGCTTTTCAAACTCGTCCTCCCTGCACACTACGGTCAAATCACAGACCCGTTTATCACTGTTTACGATTTCGAGCGCATCAAGCAACAAAAAGAGCCCGTAGTCCTCGTTGTTAATGCCGCCTACATAAATCGCTTTGGACGCGGCCTCCGGAACGTTGCTCCTCTCCGTTGTTGGTATACGGTCCGTACCGCCGGGCGGCAAGGAAATTTTCGGAAGGTTAATGCCGACAAAATTGCCCATTGCATCACTTGGCAGGAAAACAGCCTTGCAATACTTTTCGTAAAAACGCTCCTCCATCCGGTACACAAACTGCATGAGTGCCTTTTTGGCCCCCTTCAATGGATAGAGCTCATCAAACTTCCAGTAAACATCACGGTAAAAGACCCCGACCGGAACATTTTTATTCCGCAAAAAAGACATTACAGCCGAGTCAACAAATGGCTTCTTCGGAATATGGCCAGGATCGGTCAGCCAGAATGGAATCGTCTGGTTTTCCATATAGCAAAACAGAAGTTTGTCCAGCCGCCCTTCCGATTTCCATTTTTCAAACAGAGAGGCCCGTTCCTTCGACTGGCCGGATAACAGCAGGATTTCCACACCATGCTCCTGCCCCCATTCAAGAAAGGCTTCGTGCATTTTCCTTGGGCGGAGCTTTGAGCCGCTGTTTGCATTTTTGGCGAGCTGGAAGGGATAGTACAGTAATACAGTTTTCATTTTGTCCTCCTATCGCCCTACTCTCGATTTCCTATGCTGGAGGAAGGCAAAGAAATCGATTCGCAAGCGAATAAATAACATGATTCCGACAAATACGGACGTAACCATGACCCAGATTGGGTTAAAAAGAAAATCGGCAAACCCGCCTACGAGTGTCCGCGGAATGTTGACAGTAAAGTAAATAAACAAGCTAAGGAATACTGGGTTTTTTGGGAGCCTTAAAAATGAAATATAGAGCGCCTGAACAAGCGCGGCAATATAAATAGTTCCCCCTACAACCCCGAGCATGCCAAAATTGGCATATGCTTCGGCTATGAAGAGCGTATTCAGTACGCCAGCGGTCCCCTGTGCAACTTTTTCCGGGAAGACCCTTTCCATAACCAGCCGTGCCGACCGCACCTGTTCAATATCGAACAGCCCGATAAGCGATGAAGGAAGGCTTCTTCCCTCCAAAAAAGGCAGCGCTTCATTGAACGTATCCAGGTGCAGGAAGGTCGGCGCAATCTGCGCGAATATCATCCTCCCTATCGGACCGGAATTATAGGACAAATACGCATCAATATTCGTTACGCCCTGAATTAGGATATACATGGCGATCAGAAGCATCGCGCCAAGAGATCCCCACGCGGCAAGCCTGCCCCACGTAAATCGGAGCTTCCCCATGTAAAGCCGCAGGAGCATGAACATAATGATATAAAAGAAAATTGGTGATTTCGCTAGGTCATAGACGCTAATCAGGATGGCTCCGCAAAATAATACAGCGAAAAGCACCTGCCATTTCGGGTCCTTTGTCCTCGCGGCATATACATAGGCCACCAGGGACAGCATTGGAGTAAGCGCTATGGCAAAAATATTCCTGATTAGGACGATGCCTCCAAAATTCCGCTGCGCATTGATTCGCAGTTCACCTGGTGACATCCCCGACCGGTTTAGGACAAGGTCGAGAATCGGGATATGCGTTGTTTTCAGCATCGTGTAGGCTACAGCCGCAAGCGAAATGAACGAAAGCCCGAGGAATATCAGAAAAAAATCTTTTCTGCCGGAAAAAGGAAGTTCAACTTCCTTTTCCAGATAGGCGTTGTATTCCTTTTGTGCATTGAACCCAACTATCCTCGCCATTACAAACATAACTAGCGGAAAAACGAGCATCACGAATGATATGGCAAAAAAGCCGACATAACGGTTGTAGTCAAATACCATCCTGTTGATCATATAGTAATCGTCAACACCCATAGCAATTAATAGAGCGCCGATATAACTTGATATGAAAAAGGAATAGTAAAAAATGATTGAATTCATATTAGGCTTTAAAAGACTCAGGCTCCCGCTTGCCCTCTTAAAGAAATAGATGGAGCCCGAAAGAACAACAAGCCAAATTAGGAGAAAGAGCATAGCCTGTCCACCTTACGATTGGGTTTCAATGATTTCAACAATTTTCTCGGAAGCCATCCCATCGCCGAACACGTCCTTATAGGATGGAGTGACATTCTTTTGAACAGCTTCAAGGATTCTAGCAACCGAGGTGCCCACAATAATATTTGCATCTTCCTCAAGCGTTTCAACCCACTCCGTCTGTTCGCGCACTGTGACGCAAGGAACCTTCATAAAATAAGCTTCCTTTTGGACACCGCCTGAATCGGTGATGATTTTATTTGCATTTGATACCAATGTCAGCATGTCAAGGTAGCCAACCGGCTCAATCAGTTTTAGGTTCGGAATGGAGTTGATATCGATTCCGTAGGAGGCCAGTTTGTTTTTCGTCCTTGGGTGGAGCGGCCAAACCTTGACAGTATCAATATTCGAAAAAGCCTCAAGGATGTTTTGCATATTTTGTACATCGTCCGTATTTTCGGCACGATGGATCGTAATTAAATGGTATCCCTTTTTCTCAAGGCCATTTTCCTCAAGGATGCGGGACTTTTCTTCGGCAATCGCCCGGTTATATAAAACCGCATCGTACATGACATCGCCAATATTAAAGACGTTGCGAGTGATATTTTCACTTTTCAGGTTTTCAACAGCTGTATCCGTCGGGCAGAATAGGAACTCCGACACATGGTCTGTCATAATCCGGTTGATTTCTTCCGGCATTTTCTTATTGAAGCTGCGGAGGCCTGCTTCAATGTGGATGACAGGTATATGCAACTTTGCGGCAACGAGCGCGCCTGCAAGCGTCGAGTTGGTGTCACCGTAGACGAGCAGATAGTCCGGCTTTTCATCCAGGACAATCTCTTCAAGCTTCTGGAGCATTTCACCTGTCTGCTTCCCATGATTGCCGGAGCCGACTGCCAGATGATAGTCAGGCTTCGGAATATTCAATTCTTCAAAAAAGATATCAGACATATTCGGGTCATAATGCTGCCCGGTATGGACGATGATTTCGGTATGGTTTTCACGCAGGACGCGTGATACAGGCGCCGCTTTTATGAATTGCGGGCGAGCGCCGAGTACGGTAATAATTTTCACGGATATGCCTCCTTTTGCTAAATGAGATATAAAATCATCTATTGGCCCATCATTGGGCTGCTTCCTGAGTTGCTTTTCTCCTCAAATCCTTGTCGACGCGACTAATGGCTATAGCCACCGCGACTCCCAGCCATGCCAGCGCCTGGTAGGCCCAGCCGAGACCGTTTTCCTGTACATAGACAATCCCAACGACGGCTGCAAGCATGACGGTGAACAGGAAGGCCATTTTGCCAAATGACACCGGCACGTAATACTCCTTTTGGCTTTTCCGGAAAATAAAGATGACCGCAAGCATATAGGAGATAACGTAGGATGCCACAGCTCCCCAAATCGAAAATGTTGGGATCAAGGCAATGTTAAGCACAGTGTTCACCACTGCTACGATGCCGAATGCGAGGGAAATAAAGGATGTTTTTTTAGTAAAAAACAGCCCTGATGAGATAATCAGATAATAAAAATTCAAGAATACGGCAGCCGAAACGAGGGCGACATATTTATACGCCTCATAATACTCCTCACCAAGAATACGGATAACCCATGGCATCGTAGTTGCAATCGCCATAATGCCAAAGATGCCAAGTAGCAAGAGGGCCATATAGATTTTCGAGAACAGGAGCGGGCTGGCGGGTTTGTCCTTTATATTCATGGAATAAGGGCGCCATGCCATTTGGACTCCGCTTGTGAGCAGGGTAATTATCATGGCTAGCCTTGTCGCCGCGCCATAAATCCCGACCTCCGCCATTGACTGGAATGCCTGGAGGACAAAAACACTCAGGTTGGCAATCACCCAGAACGCCAGGGATGCAGGTACAAGCGGAGCTGCATATTTGAGCATTTCCTTCATCATATACATGTCGATTTTCGGCTTTAAGTATTTCCAGCTAGTAGATAGCATAACCAGGAAGATAAGCCCGAATCCTGCAAAACGGCCCCAGAGGATACCTTCTGCCGACTGCATGAGATATTTTAGAAAAATGTAGGAAAAAACCGCCATCAACAGCATCTTCGCGACCGTATAAATTACAACCTTCTTTGTTTTAAAATCAAAGCGCATAACCATCAGGACCACAATTGTGACGGTATCAACGAGCAATGTCGCAATTGAAATATACAGCAGGTCGACATGCGCTGGATCCCCTTTAAACAGCATTGCGGAAATCTGCGGGCCGGCCGTCATGACGGCGAGGGCCAGAAGACCAACAATCGCAAGACGGAAATACATAACATTCCTTACGTGCTGGAGCCTTTTCTCTTTGTCTTTCGTCTCGAAGTAATAATACGACAACGCCGAGTCGGTTCCGAAAATGATCAGGAATGTCAGCATCGCGGTCCATTTATCGACAATTTCCAGGTATCCATATTTCGTTGTGGACAGGAAATTCGTGTAAATTGGGAGCATAATAAATGCAATTAGCTTTGTTCCTACATTCATAAATGCGTAAAGGAGCGAATCCGCTCCTAAACGCTTAAATTGGGCCAGCACCCTATAATAGCTCCCGTTCGTCCACGGAGCGGACAAACTTGGCCGGTACGCCCTTAATAAGGGCTTTAGGCTCGGTGTCCTTCGTTACAAGGGCTCCAGCAGCCACAAATGTTTCCTCTTCGATTGTAATGCCAGGCAGAATGATCGAAGCACCTCCGACCCTTGCGCCTTTTTTAATATGGGCACCTTTGATTTTATCGAAACGCTCTTCGGTTCTTCCCATGAAATTATCATTGGTCGTTGTAACGCATGGAGCAATGAAGACATGCTCTTCAAGGGTTGTATAGGCAGTAATATACGAGTTTGACTGAATCTTTGTCCGGGTGCCGATTTTGACATAGTTTTCAACGGTAACCCCGCGCCCAACAATGACAGCTTCGCCAATTTCGACATTCTCCCTTACACTTGCAAGGTCTGCAATCAGCGTCCCTGAGCCAATTTTCGCTCCCCTGTACACAACGCAATTGGCACCAATCGTGACATCATCCGCCAGTTCAAGGGGCGGCAACGTGCCGGTAAGCTTGACTGTGCTCGTTTTTCCAGGCTTCGGCGCCTTCCCCAATACTGCGCCATCGGCAACGGTTGTATTTTCCCCGATAATGGTTCCTTCGTGGATTGTCACGCGGTTCCCAATGACAGCCCCGGATCCAATTTTGACATCTTTTTCAATAACAGTGAAATAGCCGACTGAAACATCAGTGCCTAATACGGCAGAAGGATCGATATGATTCATGAACGAATTCTCCCTTGTAATTGTTATGTAGCCAGGGGCCAGCGGTTTTTCCGGCCCCCTGCGGCATTTTCTATTAAAGCTTAACGTACCTGTTCGGCTTTTCTATATCCTTTAACGCATTGCGTGTGTCAAAGATGACTTTGCTTTCTTTAGCAATCATTTCGTAATCGAAGTCGGAGTGATCAGTGGCGATTAGGACCAAATCGGATTCCTGAAGCATTTCCTTCGTAAGCTCGACAGTCTCCATCTTCATATTGCAGGAACGGAAGCTGGCTACATATGGATCGACAACCTTGAAGTCCGCACCATGATGATCTAAAAGCTCAATAATCTTCAATACAGGTGATTCGCGGACATCGTCAATATCCTTTTTGTATGCCACGCCAAGGATGGTGACTTTGGCGTTGCGGAGAGCCTTGCCTTCATCATTCAGAATTTGCATCGCGCGATTAATGACATACTCTGGCATGGCGTTATTAATTTCCCCTGCAAGCTCGATTAAACGTGTATGGTAGTTGTACTCACGGGCCTTCCAAGTCAGGTAAAACGGGTCGATTGGAATACAGTGGCCGCCAAGCCCTGGACCTGGATAGAATGCCATGAAGCCATATGGTTTTGTTTTCGCGGCATCAATTACTTCCCAGACATCGATGCCCATTTTTTCGCAAAGAATTGCCATTTCATTGGCCAGCGCAATATTGATATGGCGGAATGTGTTTTCAAAAATTTTCTCCATTTCGGCGATTGCAGGTGATGAAACCTCGTGGACATCGCCTTCAAGGACGTTACGGTAAAGGGCCGCGGCTACTTTTGTACAGTTAGGTGTAATCCCGCCGACAACCTTTGGTGTATTTTTTGTTTTGAATTGCTTGTTGCCTGGGTCAACACGTTCAGGAGAATAAGCAATAAAGACAGTTTCTCCTGTAACAAGGCCTTTTGCTTCAAGCGCAGGCTTTACAATTTCCTCTGTTGTGCCAGGATAGGTTGTTGATTCAAGTACGACGAGCATGCCTTCGTGGGCATACCTGGCGATCTCATTGGAAGAGCTCTTAACATAGGAAGTGTCCGGCTGCTGGTAAATGTCAAGCGGGGTAGGGACGCAGATAGCCACGGCATCGACTTCCTGAATGCGGGCGTAATCTGTTGTTGCTTGCAACTGGCCGCTGTCGATCATTTCTTTTAACTCTGCGTCAACAACGTCCCCAATATAGTTGATTCCCATATTAACTTGTTCGACGCGCCCAGCCTGGACATCGAATCCAATTACCTTATAGCCTGCTTTCGCCTTTTCAACGGCTAGCGGAAGACCTACATAACCAAGCCCTACAACGCCAATGACCGCTTCTTTATTATCAATCTTTTTGATTAGTGTTTCGTAAGAACCCATAGTTTCTTCTCCTTTACTTTTCGATTGCCGGCTGGCTCTTTTCATTTGAAAATAAACCATGCTTTGATTGGAATACCCGCAATCGCCTTATTCATGCCTAGGCACAATTTTTGTTAGTTTATCATTTAATCATCGCAAAATTCAAACCATCACTATTTTGTTTCCACATATTACATATATGGCATCCTTCAACCACTTACTTAATCCAGGAAAGAGCCTCTTTCCTTATAATACCTTCTGGCATCCGAGAGGTACTTCATGAGGATTAACAGCGCGGCTGTCAAGATTAAGCCAAGGATAATCCCAATTGCCAGACTTTCCGGTATATAGGATTTTGCCTGGTGGACCTCAGAAGGCAAAATTTGCGGATAGGAGAAGAGTTTGATATCGCCTCTCATCTTTTTGGTGCGTTCAGCCGCCCTTGTCAGTTCTTCTTCGGATTTCCCGATCAACTCCAGGTAATCTTCCTCCCGAGTTAGATCCATTTTAGGATCATTCGCGAGTCTTTTTTTATAGAAGGCTAAATTAGAAGTTAGGACATCCACCCTCTTTTCAAGGGGAATAAGTTCCTCGGTTGTGAGATCAATCCGAAGTTGGGCATTTTTCTCAAGATCACCCAAATACTGCTTCGTCACCTGGTCGAGTACTTGCTCCGTCTCGCTTTTTGACTTTGCTTTGACCGTAAATTTCACCTTGCTCTTTTCAGATACAAAAATATCAAGGCCCTTTACATCCTGATAGTTGGCCTTAATGACATCAGGGTCGGTAAGTTCCCTTTCATTAACAGAGCCTGTAAAAACCTTCGCTTCCCCTATATATCCGCGATTATCCGCTTTTACTACATAAACCGCAGCCGCCAGTAGAACTGCTAAAGCTAGCGGGATAATGACAAAAAGCCATTTCCTTTTCCAAAAATACGATAAATACTCATATAAAATATATCTTTTTTCTTCCGCCAATTCGGCACCATCCTTTACAACGTTCTTGGAATGCTGCCACTGCGGTTTGGCGCAAAGGCAAGCAAAGAAAACGCCCCCGTTTTTGGCGACGTTTTCCAGTCATTATTTATTGTAAAATTCCGCAATTTTCGAGACGACATACTCCTGCTGTTCCTGTTTTAATTCAGGGAACATTGGAAGCGACAACGCTTCGTTTGCAGCCTTTTCAGAGAGCGGTAAATCCCCTTCCTTATAGCCCAGGTTTTTAAAGACAGGCTGTACATGAAGCGGAAGCGGATAGTAAATCATAGTTGCCACACCTTGATCTTTCAAGTATGCCTGAAGCTCATCGCGTCTTTCGGCACGGATGGTGTACTGATGGAAAACATGGTAGTTTCCTTCCACTTCAACCGGAACCTGTACGTGGTTGCCTACCTTCTCTTGCAAAAGCCTTGTATACTCTGCGGCTTTTTCACGGCGCAATTCGCCCCATTTAGGAAGGTGGGGGAATTTAACGTTCAGGACTGCGGCCTGCATTTCATCAAGCCGGCTGTTATAGCCCAGGACATGATGATAATATTTCGGCTTGCTTCCATGGACGCGGATGACACGCATTTTTTCTGCAGTATCATCATTGTTGGTCACAATCATGCCGGCATCCCCATAGGCACCGAGGTTTTTGGTAGGGAAAAAGCTGTAGGTAGCAGCGTCTCCTAGTTCACCGACGGACTGGCCGTTTTGTTTTGCCCCAATTGCCTGAGCCGCATCTTCCACAATAAAAAGATTGTGTTTCTTTGCGATTTCCGCCAATCTTTCCATATCGGCCATTTGACCGTATAAATGGACAGGGAGGATGGCTTTCGTTTTATCAGTAATGGCTTCCTCGACCTTAGCCGGGTCGATATTGAAGGTTACCGGGTCAATGTCCACATAAACCGGAGTCGCTCCGGCGCGGACAATGGCTCCTCCCGTAGCAAAGAAGGTAAACGGGGTTGTAATGACTTCATCCCCCGGACCCACTCCCAATGCCTGGAGAGCTATATGTATGGCATCGCTGCCGTTTGCGCATCCGACTGCATGGGCTACATTGCTGAATTCGGCAACATCCTGTTCAAGCTTCTTTACTTGGCTGCCCAGAATGAACTGTGATGAACTCATCACTTGATCCAGCACATCTAGAATTTCAGAGCGAAGCCCCTGATATTGTTCACTAAGATCGAGCATAGGCACTTTCATAGGTAAACCTCCAATAGTGTAAAGTCGGCATGTTTTTTAATAAAAACATGTCTTAGTTTAACATATTTTCCTCATTAAAAACCGCCATACTATGACAAAAAAAGCATAACTTTTCAAGCGGGGCCAATAACTTGGAAAAAACAATCCGAAACACACTTATTTTTGCATAAAACAAGACAAAAGGGAAATAATTTCTTACTAGAAGTAGGCAGCAATGGATGTTTGGCGAAAATTGCCGCAATGGGTACGCACTGCCATCCTCAAAAAGAGAGAGGCGTCCCTGTTCCCAATAAAAAAGGCCCGGCTGCTGCCGGGCCCGGACAGGCTTGCAAGTTGCTGTAAGCCTTTATAATTATTTTAAATCGTCTAAATTCGGATAAGGCAAGAGACCCAATCCCTGCTTCACTTCTTTATGAGCATAAAAATTGGAAGCAAAGGCAATCATATGAAAAGGCGCTAGTATCGCCTTCCACCAACCGGCCTTTTTTGGGTCAGCTTTTTAAAGAGGCCTAGAATGGGCTTGTACTTAACGTGGACAATCCCGATTACTTCGGCAAACACTTCCGTAATCACAAGAAGGCCGAAAATGATGAAGATTGAGCCCCAGAGCGTTGATTCGGACAGCAGAACCGCGGCCGCGCTGAACAAAATGCCAAACGCATAAATGGCAAGGACCGTATTGCGATGCGACAGTCCCAATTCGAGCAGCCGATGGTGCAAATGTGACTTATCCGGTGCGGAAATCGGCTTTTTATTGACGATTCGGCGGATAATCGCAAACGTGGTATCAAAAACCGGAACCCCTAGTATAATGATCGGGACAAGGAAGCTGAACAACGTCACGCTTTTGTATAGGCCAAGCAGCGACAATATCGATATTGAATATCCGAGGAATAGTGCACCTGTATCCCCCATGAATATTTTTGCCGGATGAAAATTATAAAACAGGAATCCGATAATACTTCCCAGCAGGATGAGCGAAAGGGTGAAAATTAGCACCTTGCCAGCCAAAGCGGCCATTATTGCAATTGTGGCAATCCCGATTGCAGATACACCTGCCGACAGGCCGTCAAGCCCATCGATAAGGTTGATGGCATTCGTAATCGCGACAATCCAGAATATGGTCAGTGGATAACTCCACAGCCCCAATTCAAAGCTGCCAACGTACGGAATGGTTACAAAGTCGATTTTTAGTCCGCTCGCAAGGATTAGCGAAGCGACGATCAGCTGGCCCGCCAATTTTGTTTTTGCTGATAGCTCGAATTTATCATCGAGGATTCCGATTAAGATAATCAGAATCGCACCGACACTGATTGTATTTACTTTTTGCTCATAAAGTCCGCCCGCGATATAGCCGGCGATTACTCCAAGGAATATAGCAAGCCCGCCAAGGCGGGGCATGATTTTTTGATGGACTTTTCTTTCATTTGGCTTGTCAATTGCACCAAACCAAACGGCGAATTTAATGACAAGCGGCGTTAGTACCAGGACAGTTATTAATGCAGCAAAAAAAGCCAGGATTGCTTGTGTATACATTCATCATCACCTTTTGAGAGGGTTTGTTTTAGTTTCCCCAATCATACCTATCGTAACATATCTAAGTGGTTAAGCAATGTTTTTTTAATTGGGATGTATCATGAGGGTCCCTTCCGAACAAACTAGTTAGGAAAATAGTCAGCCCGCTCCCCTATTCAATACCCGACCTCCCCGTTCCAAAACTGTGCCTTTCTCCTTAATAGGACGATTGCTTATGGCAGGAAGTTTCAACCTGCCTATGGAAGATTATCCCTTCAGCCGTTTTCGACCATTTCCTTCCTATGTATGGTATAATTCGTCTAGACCATTCTATACCTACACAGGAGAGAAAATTATGCTAGCGAAGGTGAAAATGCTGTTCAGTGACAGCACCCGAGAAATTAAGCGTTTATCGAAAATAGTTGACCAAATCAATTCACTCGAAAAACGCTTCGAAAGCCTCAGTGATGAGGAATTAAAAAACAAAACTAATTTTTTTATGGAAGAATTGGAAAAAGGCAAAACCCTTGATGATATAAAGGTAGAAGCTTTTGCCGTAGTCCGGGAAGCAGCAAAGCGCGTCCTTGAGCTCCGGCATTTTGACGTTCAGCTTATCGGCGGGCTCGTCCTTCTCGACGGCAGCATTGCCGAAATGCAGACTGGAGAAGGAAAAACCCTGGTGGCAACGCTGCCAAGCTATCTCCACGCCCTTGAGAACAAAGGTGTCCATATCATTACAGCTAATGAATATTTGGCAAGGCGCGATTTTGACCAAATGGGCCATGTTCATGAATTCTTAGGATTGAAGGTTGGCTTAAATATTTCCGAGTTGTCACCCCTTGCCAAACGAGATGCCTATGCCTCCCATATTACATATGGAACAGGTACCGAGTTTGGGTTTGATTATCTTCGCGACAATATGGTGTTCAATATAAACGACAAGGTTCAAAGGCCGCACCATTATGCGATTGTTGACGAAATTGACAGCATATTAATTGATGAGGCGCGGACTCCGCTTATCATTGCCAACAAATCCAGCCATGGGGCTGATTTGTTTTACATCTCGGCAGAATTGATGAATAGTTTTGAATCGGATAAGGATTACGAGCTTTTTTCGGAAACAAAGCAGATTTATTTAAAGGATAGCGGAGCGGATAAGGTCGAGAAAGCATTTGGCATCGCAAACCTTTATGATGCCGAGCACCAGGACCTTCTCCACAATGTCGTCCAGTCGTTAAAGGCGGCATTCATCATGAAAAGGGACGTCGATTATATTGTTAAAGATGGGAAAATCGCCCTGATTGACAAATTTACCGGCAGAATTATGGAAGGCAGGACCTTCAGTGAAGGTCTGCATCAGGCACTAGAGGCAAAAGAAGGCCTGGAAATAACCGAAGAAAATGAATCCCAAGCAACTATCACCATCCAGAATTACTTCAGGATGTACGACAAGCTTTGTGGAATGACGGGAAGCGCCACTCCTTCAAAGGAGGAGTTTCTGGAAACGTATGACCTCAATGTCGTATCCGTTCCGCCAAACCGGCCGGTCCAAAGAATCGACATGGACGACCTTATATATAGGGATAAAAAGGCGAAAATCGGCCGGATTATTGAAGAGGTCCAAACAATCCATGCAACTGGAAGGCCGATCCTAATCGGGACAACCTCGATTGAACAATCAGAGACCCTTTCAAAGCATCTAAAAGAAAAACGGATTAAACATCGGATCCTAAATGCGAAAACAGAGGAAGACGAAGCGGAAATTATCAAGTCTGCGGGCCAAAAGGGCCAGATCATGATTGCGACCAATATGGCTGGCCGCGGAACGGATATTGCTCTTGGCCCTGGGGTAAAAGAGCTTGGGGGACTTCATATCATTGGGACGGAACGACATGAAAGCTTCCGGATTGATATGCAGCTGAGAGGACGTTCGGGACGCCAGGGAGATCCAGGGTCCACTATTTTCATTATTTCCCTGGAAGATGATCTTTTCATCTATTATGACGAAGAACAGATGGAACGATACCTGAAGAAGGTAAAGACAAATGAATCCGGCCTTGTTCTGTCCCCGGACCCGCATAAATTCGTGCACAAGGTCCAGCAGACAGTGGAATACACCCACCACTCTTCAAGGAAACATATCCTAAAGCTGGATAATGTCCTTGATAGCCAGAGTAAAGTCATCTACTCCATGCGTGACCGTGTCCTAAATGCGGAGCCTCGGGAAATCTTCCCAGAGGTCGCCGGATACATCAAAAACTACATTTCAGCCATCGTGGATAAATACTGTGTAGTTAATGAAGAGATATCGTCTGAATGGAATTTGAAAAGACTAATTGTAGAGCTTGGGTTTGTATTCATTCATTTCGATGTTAAGGCGGAAGACATCGAAGATTACTCCCGAGAGCAAATCTTAGCTAAGATGATGGAAGAGTATACAATCCTTGAGGAACAAATCCTTTCATTGCAGGAAGATGAGGAGCTTGGCAGGCAACTGAAACTATTCCTATTGCAAATGATCGATACAAATTGGATTCAGCATCTAGTTTTGATGACCCAATACAAGGATGGAGTCGGCCTAAGAGGATACAGCCAGGAAGACCCTTATCGCCTCTTTGAATTTGACGCTCTGCAGGAATTCAACCAACTGAAATTTGAGATAGAGTCCGGCGTCACCATCCGATTTGTGGAATATGTCAAAAGTCTAAATAAATTCCAGTAGGAAATGTAGGGGGAGAATCCGATGAAATCAAATGAAAAAAAAGAATTTGAAGAGGAACTGAACGAGGTCGCACCGCCAGGAGAATCACAAACGGAAGAAGGACTTGTCAAGACATCCCTCGTATTCCATCCAGACTGGGAACTAACAAATCCAGAACGGTATGTATATATGTATAAACATGAGCAGCTGCCGCTGCTTGAACCGAATCAGGTTTCGATTGATGGAATTAAACTTTTGCATTACAATGATGGCTTTGTCATTGTTGCTTTCCTACGAAATACTTTAGACAAACCAATCAGTTTTGAAGCTATTGACCTAATTCTTCTCGATGGAGATGGTAGAGCCGTAGCAAAACGAAAATTTGAACTCGACACTCTTGGCGAGCTTCCTGCCCGCTCATGCATGCCATGGAGATTCCTCTATGAGGAAGGAGACAAGCTAGGAGAGAAATTGCCCGAAAAGGGTTGGAGCATCGCTTTTGAGATTAAGGAATCTCCATTGGAGGAACCGCATAGACTGGATCTCCATCCAAACTGGGAAAAGCAGCTTCCGCAAGCCCATAAGGATCAGCTTTGGAAAATTGTTTCTGAGTTGCCGAAGCTTGGGCCAAATGATATCAATATTATGGGATTCAAAGCGGAAATGTCCGATAAAGGCCAATTGGGGATTACCGTTTTCATTCGGAATGGAAGCAGCAAAGAATTTCAATTTGAGCAAATTCCACTTGTTGTCGAAGATGCTGCAGGCGAGGTAATTGCTAGAGGCGGCTTCAAGCTGGAAAACTTCAAGGTCCGCCCAAATACAACACGCCCATGGACATTTATCTTTCCAAAAGAGCTCATAAAAAAGGATAATCCCGACCTCTCCAGTTGGAAAGTCTATATGCCAACCAAGAAATAAAGTAGTAAAGCTCCCTTCGCAAAGGGAGCTTTTTTATACTCAAAATAGAACCGCAAAAAAACCTCCTATTTTAACAGGAGGTTTAAATCTTGCATTATTTTATTGAAGCTGGCTTAAATTCAATATGTGTTTCGATATTTGTTATGTACATCTGTGATCCGAGATTGAATTGGCCCCCGTAAAGGTTGTCACTTCCATATACCCGGTAAGATTCCCCAGGGTTCAGTACCCTCACTTCTTTAAGCTTGCCGTTTTCATCCCGTTGCCACAAATTCACTTTTTTCTTTATGTATACCGTCCCAATCTGGCCTTCCTTTATTAAAACTGTTTGTATGTATCTTCTCGCCCCGAGGTATCTTTTCTTATAATAGCTGTCATTCAGGCTGGCAATTTCAATCCCCTTTGGTGAGGCGTGGATGAATTTATTTTCACCGAGATAAATTCCGGAATGCGATGGCCCTGGCTTATACGTCGTAAAAAATAACAAATCACCCGGAACCCTGTCATCCGGCTCTATTTTATCTCCCTGCCCAAATTGGTCCGCGCTAGTTCTAGGCAGTTCGACACCGAATTCACTATAAACATAAGAAACATATCCGGAACAATCAAAACCGGAAGGAGTTGTGCCGCCCCATTTATACGGTACGCCCACGAATTTTTTTGCATACTCAGTCAAATCCACAATTTCTGCAGCTTCGGCCTTTCCTTGGCCTGCAATCAATAACGCTATAATCAGCAAAAATACCCCTGGCAGATTTCTAAACTTCTTCATCAGCAACCCCCGTAAAGTCTCTCTCTGTCGATTTTGCAAAAATTTTGGAAAAACTTACAACATATGTACATTCTAGTACATAAGATTGAGAGAGTCTATTTCACCCATTTTACAAATAACGATATTATATTACATTTTGGTTACAAAGGTTTAGATTATGGCTAAATCGGGAACAACGAGAAAGATAGATTATGCTGAGAAAAGTTATAACTAAAAGAGAATAATAGAGGTTGCTCTTATTGAAGACCTTATAAAAAACAAAAAGCAGGACCAACTATTGGGCCCTGCCGTTCTGGTTAGCTGAATTCCGGCCAATATTTCTGGAATTCATCGCCTTCAATTTTTTCAATGGTCCGGTATTTGAATGGGAGCAAATCCCCTTCAGTTTTATCAATAAATTCCTTTGCCAGTTCAAAAGGAATTAAGTCATACTGGTCTTTATTTTCAGCAATCAAATAAACACCAAGAATTTGGCCTTTTGACTTGGGGTCCAAATGTAAAAATGCCGGATAGTAGGATAAATCGGTAGATTCCAGCACCGCTTTGGCGGAAATGGTCCCATCCTCTTCTTTTTCGACCGCATCATTGATAATCTTGTCCAGTACTTTGACTGCCCATCCCTGTTTTTTATATCCTCCAATAATTTTCGGAGGGTTTGCCTTCAATTGTTCCAAAAGCTCATTTTGACCATTTAAATGTCCCATTGCTAAAAATAATCCCTCCAACTCCCAAAGATAGTGGATACAATATTAGAGATTTATAGTATCAAATATGCTTTTTTAGCATAATCAATATTAGCAAAATTGTAAAACATATCATCTTATTATTATCATAAGAGCTTATAAACTGCAAACATCCGTTTGTTTTTTTCCATAACTTCAGCATAGTGGTTTGGACATTTGTCCGCAAGATTAAATTATTGGTAAATAGTATGGACTACATAAAGCCAAAGGCCTCTGCGAATCTTGCAGGGGCCTTTAACTGTTTAATAAAACGTTTTTATTAGCTTCTAATTAATATCCCGCTGTTATGTCATCCACAAAGATTTGGCCTTTGTTTTTGTTCATGTCGTTTGTTTCCATATAACGGACAGGCATTTCAAGTCGGTATGGAGCATTCAGGCCCGCCGGAATTTCAGCTTCAACATACTTCCAGCCAATCCAGTCCAAGTTTTTCGTAAAATCAAGCTGGACTTCCATACCGCTGGAATCCCTTAGCTGGGAACGCAGCCAGTGGCCTTTTGCATCACCGTAAACCCACATCCCAATTTTAACAGGAGCTCCTGGTATCTCAATCGAGGCAGGTGGCGTTGCGTATACGCCTGAAGTTCCCGTCATCCCAATGAAGTCATAGGCTACCTTAAGCGACTGGGTACCGTTTTTAATATAGTTCTTTTCTGGTGCAACTGCAATTGAATTAAAGCGGGCACCGCTTGCCTTCCACCCAGATAGATTGCCTTCGAAGTTTTCGATGACTATGGAGCCAGGGTTTCCTACGATTACATTGAACTGGGCTGATACGGACCCGTATGAAACAGTGACCGTTGCCGAGCCATCTGCATTCCCCGCCTTAAAGACTCCTTTTTCCACTGTTCCAATTGGTGCAGAAAGTTTATATTGGAATACAGCCGGATCATCAACGATTTTTTTACCGGCAAGATAACCAGATGCAGGAATGGAGAAGGATCCATTCTTATCAACAATGACTGTTGGGTTTGCAAGCTGGATGCTGTCAAGCGTGCTTACAATTTCCGCTGCCACATTCGCTTTGATCGTACCTGTCGAAGCCGTAATCGTGCCTTTTCCAGCCGTTTTCCCGGCTGTAAACGACCCATCACTGTTGAAGGTTCCAACTGTTGACGTCCAAGCCAATGGGTCCGTCACCGTAATCGGGTTATTGTTTTTATCCAGGCCGCGAACGTTAATGTTAAGATTTTTATATGTTGCCCCCGCAAAAAGCTTTAGGTCGTTTGTTGAAAGAAGCAGTGTATGAAGCGGTCCTGCTTTCCACAAGCCGACAATTAGAAGGGAATTGGCTACATAGCGCTCTTTTCCGTCAGAAGGAGAGTTGATGACTGTCGCATCCGCATTGCCAGGCTCCCTCGTAACCATTGTCGATGAACCGCCGCCATCAAATGTCATCGCTTCTACAGCCCCGAGATCCTTCATGACTTTAGCTGTTTCTGTCAAGGTGATACCCGCGCTAACCGTCTGCCTTCCGTCAATGACGATGACGAATACGGACCCGTCTTTCTTGATGCCGATAGCTGTCCTTGGTGCCGCACCCGCTACATTAAGAGTTTGGGCAACACCATTTTTCACAAGGTAATACCTTCCGCCGATGGCCTGGTCAACCTGATCCCAGGACGGATTGTTATAGGCGAGATTAATTTCAACAACATCTCCTGCAACAAGGCTTTTCAAATATTCGCTGCCTTTGGCGTGTCCAGATAAGACGAACTCACCTGGCAGAAGCGGAGCGCTGCCCTTGCCAATAATGACTTCTTTGACTACGGCTTTGACCGAACCATTTCCGTTCAGCTTGCCTTCAATATTGGTTAAAACGACTTCCGTCCCAAGCTCGTTTGTCATCGTTGTTGAGGCGAAGTATGGTGTATAAAGGACGAGATGGTCAGCAAACCTGCGCTTGTTTACTGAATCAATGGTATAAGGATTCTGCCCATTCACTGTCAGCCCTAGCGCAATGTCGGGATTGCCAATCATCGCCTTCCCCTCAGGGGAAACCCCAAAGATTGTCCGCTCATTTTCAGGGGTTTTGTTTGTCGTTACTAGCTCCCCGTTATGGACAGTAAGGTCTGTAGGTGCCCCATTCGATTCGAAGTAGTCACCGTTCACGCCGCCGATGATGAAGTGCTCGTCGGCCTGATTGCGGGCCGCCATGGAGCTTACAGTTTCAAAGCCAATCATCTGGTCCTTTGCAAGCGTTGTTTCGAATTTAATTTGTGATGCCTGCTGATCGACTCCAAGGACATAAATTTGCTGTTTGCCGCGGGAGCTATCTACAGAAATCTTTGACTGTGTCACCCCTGGCGCAAGTACATTCGATTGCTCAGAGGTAACCGTACCAATCGAAAGCTTTGTTCCATAAAGTTCAGGGTTCACCTGCTTCAGCTTCAAGAGTGAAGGAGTCTTGTACTCTATGTACCCCGGCATTTTAGTCACAAAATACGGACCGCCAACCCCGTACTGGCCGCCAAACTGCGAGCTGTATTGATACACACGATATCTTTCACCCGGATTAAGGATGCGGACGAATGTCAGTTTATTGTTTTCCTTTTTCCATAAATTGATTGGTTTCAGAATATCTACCCTTCCAATCTGGCCCTTCACGAGCTGCGCCCCATCCCAGCTCACATATGGAGTGGTTGTGGCTGCATTCGCTACGCTATTTGAAAATGGGGCTGGAATAATAGACAGCAGTAATACAAGGCATATAAGAACTTTATTTTTCATCTTGCTCTCCCTTCTTCTCTCAAACATTACTTTTCTAGTATACGACAAATTCTGCCACAGGTGCCTTCATTTCTACAAAATTGGAAAGATAGTACCAGTTAAAAATGTTGGACACTGTTACTTTAGGTAATATGGATTAGAAATATAGCGAAATATTCCTAAAAATATTAGTATCCCTCTGCCAAAAAAGCGCCCGGAAAGAAAGCCTGTCCGGGCATGGCGTCATTTACTGTTTACAGCGAATTAAATTTAAAAAGGTTTAAAAAAGTTTTGGGTGAAATAAGGACGCATCGTTCCCGCCTGGAGTTGCACCCCGGTCCCCAGATAGGTATAGTTTCCACTTAGGATATTCTTCCGGTGGCCTAGTGAATTCATTAGCGCCTCGTGTGCAAAAATACTGCTCGTATAGCTCATCGCGATGTTTTCCCCGGCAGCCTGGTACACAATTCCGGCGGCCTTCATCCGGTCAAATGGACTTTGTCCGCGCAGGTTCGTGTGGCTGAAGAAATTATTAGCCGCCATATCGAGCGAGTGGCTCCTTGAGGATATCCTGGCTTTCTCACTCCAAGCGAGAGCCGGAACGCCATGCCTAACACGGTCCGCATTGACAAGGTCAAATAGCTGAAGCTCGAATGCCTGCTGCAATGATGTGGAAGATAACGCATAGAAACCGGCCTTCCTGTTCTCCACATCGATTGAAACAGCCTGTAAGGCAGTTACTTTACCGTAGTTATGAATATCATAAAATACGGTTATATAAAAACCATTCCTATAGAAGGTTTCCTGTTCACTATCATTTCGGGTGGAATAGTTGATACTCCCCTTCAAAATTCCTTCCACGGGGTTTCCTAGCACGGATTTGACGGCATCCCGGGCCATTCCCACTTTTACGTTCCCAATTTGAAATGCGCTGTCCATTGTGTAAAGCGCGCCAATTTTACCATTTAAATAGCTGACCATATAATAATTCCTGTACCCTTTATGATAGGTGTACCAGGTAGTTCCATATTCATTTGAGCTAATGCGTTTTTCCGATCCAAGTTTATCAACAATGGTGGTCCTTGTATCGGTTAATTCGACAGGTGTCTTGCTTTCGGCAATTGCCGTCTTTTTGCATTCCAACTGGCCAAGCTTAACTTTCGATGGTGTTTCGTATTTAACCCTGGCATCACGGTCAACATAGTACCCTCCACCGACACTCAGCATACCAGGCTTAAAGGCATAAATCCTATAGGTCTCGCCTGCTTTCAGCATTCTAGCAAACTGCCTGCTCTCACCATTCAAATTAAAAAGCGGTGTGTCGCTTAGAACTGTCAGCCTTCCAATCTGGCCAAGCTTCAGCTCATCTCCATCCCATTTAACGACAGTGCTTGCTGAAATTCCACTGCACAATTCGGCGGCCTTCCCCTTTTCGGCCAGAGTAAAATAAAAGGCGGTGCTGAGCATGAATGTCAATGCAGCCACCTTAAGTAACTTTCTATATACGGTCATTCCCATTCCCCTTTTTCTTTTTTGTACCACCTCATTTTAGTAGTTTGGCTCTTTTCCGTATAGAGGGACTTTAGTCATTTTTTAGGTAAATGGGCCCGCTGTTTTTGAACGTTTGGTGAAACCAGCAGAAAAAAACTATGGTAATCCAACCTTATTTTTCCACAAATTCCGATTTTCAGCAAAGAAAACGCCAGAGCACCATTGGGGAGCCCTGGCATTAGTATTATTGGAATTTAACATTCAAGGTATAAGGGTTGACTGTCGAATTTCCAAATACGTCACGAACCTTAATATGATACGTTCCTTTTTTCAAGGAGAAATTCAGGACTTCGGGGTCGCCTTCGGGATAATAATCCGCCTGTGTGACTAGCTTTCCATCCTTATAAAGGGAAATGATACTGTCAACTTCAATTCCTGCAGCGAATTCAATTTTGCCTTTCGAATCTTTGGCCAGCTTCAGTTCATACCAATCTTCATCTCCATATGGAACCCCAGCATTGAGGTAACCAGTCGCCTTAAGCGCATTCTTTCCATTTGTGCCAAGCTTGAGCGGTTTTGAAGGGATGTTGTTCTTCACCACGGACCCCTTGTCTTCATCCGCTGTGTTAGCAGGGACAACCTTCAATTGATATGGCAGGAGGGATAGCGGAACCGGACCGTCTACATAACCATTTACAAGCAGGATATAATTCTTGTTCTTATTTGCTTTAAATGAGCCATAGGTATTTCCGGAAGACGCGCCGCGGTCAATGTACTGGACCTTCCTGTATTCCTCTTCATCAAGCTTCCGGTTTTTGTTGGTGTCCTCCACAACAACTACCATCCCAAAAATCGGGTTGAGCAGCTCTTTTGGATACTTGCTGTAAGCTGCAGGATCAACCGCTTTCGTCCCGAAGGTAACGCCGTATATTGCATCTGCTTTCGATTCGAAATAGAAATAATCTTGATCGAACGGCATCGCAAAGTTTCCTTCCACTGTCCCGGCCGGCAGGTTCCGTACATTTTCCGGCTTGTCATTATCTTCATATTGATCCTGCGGGTCCGCATACAATAGCTTTGATGTAAATTGATATGAATCAAAGGACATTTCACCAGTATAATAATTTGAGTTTACTTTAATGTAGTACGTCTCTCCCTTTCTCAAGCCGGTATAAAGGGAAGAGTCCATCCTTATCCCGGCCCAGTCCCATATCATATTGGAACCGATTTGGGCCAGATATTTCACTGGTTTACCGTTGTAATCTTTATCCTCGATGATTTTATAAATACTAATTATCGGCACTGTAAAACCTTTTTCTGAAAATGCAAACTGAAAAATTCCTGTTTCGGAAGGTGTTGTTTGGAACCAGTCCTCATCTTCCATCATTTGCAGATAGCCGCCGGCTTGTTCGCCAACTTCATAAGGCTGGGAGCCTTCCTTTACCATTCTAAGGAATTCATCTTCCCCGTCTTCCGATGTACCAGGCTCCATTTCCTTCTTTTGGCCTTCAAGGCTTCCGCCTGTTCCCTCTTTACCTTCGCCCATGAATGGGAACATGTCTTCATCTTCTGGGAAGACTTTCCCAACCACTTTCAGCTTATAAGGAACGAGAGACGGCTCGGCAACCTGTTCATTGGCCATCAGCCCCGGATTAAAAAAGAAATCGTACATCATAAAATAGTTAGGATCAATTTTATTAGAGATTTTGATGATATACGCCATTTCCGGACCAGCGGTAAAGTTCAGGCTTTCCGCCGCGCCATGGCCGCCCCTGTTGCTGTAAAGCATTGGGTCAGCCTTCATTTCTCCAGATGCCAGCGCTTCAAGGATCATTTTCTGCTCATCTGCCGGCAGCTTTTCAAAATCCGGCGGGAAGAACATATCAGCGGTATAGAGGCTTATGCTCGTATCTGTGCCAGGCACTCCCGAAAGTTCAATTCTTACAGCCTGAGGCTCCTTGACAGAAAACTTGTAATAGTCATCATCACCGTCTTTGCCAATCAGGTGCAATGGTGTGCTTCCGCTATCATATGGGAGCTCGATAGCAATCGGTTTATCGAGTGAAGATTCATCCTCCGGCAAATCAACGGACTTTTGTACGGTAAGATTGAATTTCGAACCTCCTATTGCGGAATCATCATAGCTTCCATTCACTTCCTTTACCCCGAAAAGGACGGTGCCGCTGAACGGCGCTTCGAAGAATTTCCCTTCTTTTACTCCTTCACGAACCTTATTGACATCGATGATCACTTTTTCCGAAGCGGAATACATGTGAACCATCAATTTATAGTCAAACTGGGACCCCCCGTCAAGAATGAATTGAAGATTATCGCCTTTTTCAACCTCTGCCTTATACCATTTTTCCTCAAAGGCGGCGGTGATGTTCCCTGAAAGTTTCCCCTCCTTGCCGAGTGAAACAGACTGCGCCTTCTCCATCAATTCCTTTTCGGTATAGGCTTTCTTTACGATATCAGGGAGTTTCTTCATATCAAATTGCAAGGCTGCAACCGGGTTGATGAGCCCGTTTCCATATTTTACGTCAAACCCCTTTTCGCCAAGGTCATCAGCAGTATGCTCAAGAATATACTCGACCTGATAAGGGGTCAACAGCGGGTACTTTGATAGCAGAAGCGAAGCAGCCCCTGCGACCATTGGTGCAGCCATCGAGGTGCCCGTCAGTTTCCGGAAGCTTGATTTCCGTTCGTATTCATAGATCGTACTGTAAATTTCCTCTCCTGGAGCGACAACATCAACGGTTGTGCCGAAGGACGATGATGTCGAAAGCTTTTTCTGGCTGTTGATATTCCCGACTGATATAACACCTTCAAATGCCGCGGGGTAGCTCAGCATATCATTTCCTGTGTTTCCTGCCGCAGCTACAACAACAATATTTTTCTCAAGCGCTTTTTTGATGGCATCCTCGATCAATGGGGAAGGCATGGATCCGCCAAGGCTCATATTAATGACTTTCGCGCCTTTGTTTATCGCATAAAGAATGCCCTCGGCAATCGCAAAATCGGATGCCCCCCAAGCCCGGTCAAAAACATCAATTGGCAGAATTTTGGCATTCGGATTCACGCCGTATCCGCCTATCCCGTTATCCTTTGCCGCCGCGATAATTCCCGCTACATGCGTGCCATGGAAATCCGGCGAGCCCTGGTTCATAGGAGTAACAGTGTTATAGCTTGGCAGCAGCTTCCCTTTCAAATCCGGATGATTTGTGTCAATCCCCTGGTCGATGACAGCAACCGTAACCTGGTATTTCCCGGCAAGTGACTGTGCCTTTGCCAAATTAAGCATGTTCACATGATACTGGCTTGCCGCCTTTGGATCCTCAACCCCAAGCGGCCTGTACAAAGCGCTCGGCATAACAGCTGCCACTTTCGTATTTTCCCTGTACTTGGTGATTGCCTTGTCTAAATCTTTTTTATTCTTTACCTTAACAACCATATAATCCAAGCCTTGGATTTGTTTCACCGGCGTTCCGCCAGCATAACGGTGTTCCGTCAGAGTCAATGGTTTTTTGAATTTGATAATCAGCGTATCGTCACTTAGTGCCTTCTCTCCATCTTTTTGCGCCTTCATCTGCGACTGGCTGACATAGCCGGTTGGGCTGGACGCAAAATCATTGTACTTAACAGTTGTCGCATGGACCGGGCCTGTTAGCAGGCTTGCCGCAACCAGGGTCGTACCCACTGCCACAAGGCCGGTTTTCCTTAACCACTTTTTCATAGGACCCCCCACTTTCTGATCTTTTTTCACTTTTAAATAAAAAGGAATTGGAGACCGGGCATCCCACTCAAGAATCCCACCAATAAAAATTCTCTCCATTTCCATAGTTTACTATTTATTTAGACTCCCCGATACGGAGAAAGTTTCATATTTATCCTGATTTAAAAAATTATTATTTTTACAGGACCTAACTTTATTAGAAATAGTATTAAAATGATTTGCCAGCTTAAAATTCCAGTAAATTTACAATAAATATCTGTTATAATAACTTATAAGTTAGGCTTTAGGAACTGTTTCAGAAGGAGTGTACCATTTGTCCATCAACTTAAAGAAGTTTTCTTCTTCTATTATTCTGTGTTTCCTGCTGGCCTTGCCCTGGACCTTGAAGACCCTTCTGTTTGTACGGGAAACAGGCCTTGAGCCCAGTTATATACTTATTTACATTTCATCGCTTGGCTTTGCTGCCATTGTTGCGAGCCTTCTATTTTTGAATCGCCGATTTGCAGCAGTTGCTTCCGCATTTACAGTTTACGCAGCGGCCAGCCTACTGCTCTACGCGGATGTAATGTACCAGCGGTATTATAACGCAATCCTCCGAATTGAGCTTTTAGCCCAGGCCAGCCAGCTTAAAGATATCAAGTCCTCAATTATTTCGTTAATCAATTGGTGGGATTTCCTTTACTGGGTTGATCTTCCTGTTGCTGCGGTTGTTTTTTTCTTTTTTGCAAAAAAAATATCTCCTGGTCAATGGAAAAAAACCGGGCTTTCCTTCCTGTCCGCCGGGATGGCTCTTATTCTGGCAATCTCTTTGCTTGCCTTTAAATTTACGTATTCTGACCAATATAAAATATCATTAGCCGGTATCATTCCAGCCCATGTGTATGATCTTGGGTGGAATGTGTATAAAAAAGCCTATTTTAAACAGGCGCTCCTGCAAAAAAAGAGTATTGAAGAAATTCGCTATACGTTCAAAAACAGGCAGGAAATCCAAAAAACCTCCCCTTATTTCGGAAAGTTCAAAGGGAAAAACATCATCATGATACAGGCTGAATCACTGAACACTTTCCCAATTGGCCTGCGGGTTGGAGGGGAAGAGGTAACTCCCAATCTGAATAACCTAATCAAGGAAAGCCACTATTACCCGAATACGTACCTCCAGATTGGCAGGGGGAACACCTCCGATGCGGAGTTCGTCGCCAACAACTCCCTTTATCCGATGGGATATATAGGAGCATATAAAGGGTATCCGAATAACCAGTATTTGTCCCTGCCTGATGTCCTGAACCATAATGGCTATTCAACAAGTGTTACGCACGGCAATACTCCCGAATTCTGGAACAGGCAAACAGCCTATAAAAGCCAAGGCTACGGTGAGTTTTACTATCGCGGCCACCCCGCCATCCAGGAGGATGAAATTATCGGGCTTGGCATTTCAGATAAAAGCATTTTCCATCAAATGGCCAGGATGTATAAAAAAGAAAATAAGCCGTTCTTTAATTTCATCGTTTCGCTGACAAGCCATCGGCCGTTCATCCTTGATGAGAAATACCACTATCTTGACCTGCCCTCCAGGCTAGATGGAAAGGCGACAGGAAATTACCTGCAAAGCATCCGCTATTTTGATGAAGCGCTTGGTGAATTTATCGCCGAGTTAAAAGCGGAAAACATTTGGGAGGATTCAATATTTGTAGTATACGGGGACCATTATGGGCCGCTTCCTGCCGATGAAGAAGAAATCCGTAACTTGCTGGGCGTTAATTTCGATTTAAAAACAATGTTCAACATCCCTTTGATCATCCATCATCCAGGACAGACAGAATCAGTGGTGAATGAAGGGACCGGCAGCCAGATGGATATATACCCGACTCTTACCGCCCTTCTTGGGATTGATGACCAGCTTGTCCAGCTCGGCACGACGCTTGATGCGAATCATAAAAGAATTACCGGTTTTGCGTTTGAAACAACTCGCTATTCCTTCTTCTCAGATGACTATGATTACCTCGCATCCCATGAAGGCGTATTTGAAAAAGGAATCTGCATCGACAATCGGACCCGCAAAAAAACCGATGTCCAGCTTTGCCGGGAAGGCTATGATTCTATTTACAAGGATATCCGGATTTCTACACTCCTTCTTGAAAATGACTATATCGGAAGAATATTCAATTCAGGCACCGTGCGGGCAGCAGGGAAAAGCAAATAGTAAAGGAAAAAGTTTTCTCTTAAATAAAAACTCCCTACCAGGCCAACCTGATAGGGAGTTTCTACTTTAAATTATTCTTCCCCTCTAAGCTCCTTCAGCTTCGCTTTTGACGGGGTTTCATATTTAACATAGCCTTTCATGTTGGTTACATAGTAACCTCCGCCAACTCCATACTGTCCGCCATGGGCACTATGGTAGCTGTAAACGCGGTAGGCTTCACCTGGTTTAAGAACACGGACGAACACTAGCTTATTGCCTTCTAGCTTCCAGAGATTGATTGGCTTTTCAATTGAAACCCGGCCAATTTGGTTCTGCTTCAGAAGGGATCCCTTCCAATATACCTTTGGTGCTGGTTTGTTACCAGGATTATCTCCAGGCTTGGTATCCTTAAGTGCCGGCAGATTCAGCTCATATTTCGCAAAACCAGTTTCAAGTGTTGTCAGGTATTTTACATCCCCACCTTCAGCAAGGTATTTCTGTGCTTTTGGGGAAGACTCAAACGAAACCTTCAATCCATCCTGATTTTTAATCGGTGCAAAGCTCCAGTTGTTATCTGCGCTTGGGTTAATTACCTTTGTTCCTTTAATGTAATCGATGATAACTTGGCGGTTTTCATCCGGTGAAGCAAGGGCGATTTCTTTATTGACAGCCACTTTGATTCCATTTGCGCGGTAGTTGTTTGTTGCAACAATAAATTCTGCATTTGGATTGATCGGTTTTCCATCAAAAAGAAGGTTTTTAATACGGTTTGCATTCTGATTAACAACGTTTTGATCCCTGTCATATTTGGCAGGCTCAGTAACGTCAATTTCATACGTTACGCCGTCAATGATATCGAAATTGTACGTTGGGAATGCGTTGTTAACCAATTCCTGAACGTCAGCCGATTTAGGGTCTAACTGATTAAATTGGCCAGCAGACCATTCAAGCCATTCCTTGATATCGGAACCTGTTATTTTAACGGCAAATACAGTATTCGGATACAGGTATAGGTCCGCAACGTTTTTGATTGCGATTGTTCCCTTGTCCATATCTGTATAATAATCTGCTCCTCCGCGGCCGCCAGCCTTGAACGGTGCGCCAGCTGAAAGTACTGGAAGGTTTTCATACTTAGACCCCTTGAGTGCCTTCTCCACATACCACTTTTGGGCGTTTGTCACAATCTGGACAGATGGATCATCTTTCACCAAAGCAAAGTAGCTGTTGATTGGTGCTGTTGTTTCACCAACTGGCATCCTCACATATCCAACAGTTCCTTCATGCTCGGCTTTAATAGCTGCTTCAACTTCTTTATCGCTATCAGCGTTTGCAATTGAACGCAATTCCGCTTTAGAATTAGTTAACTTCCACTTGCCATCGTTTTTGGAAATTTCCAAGTCGATTACGCCGAGATTATCTCCCCATGAGCCGGGCATTGTAACTGGAATGCCGTTGATTGTGCCCTTTGCATTATCGATTCCTTCACCGGAATAGTTAGGGTTATTGCCAGCCATCGGGAATTTATTGTGGGAATGCCCTGTCAAAACAGCATCAATTCCAGGAATTTTTGTCAGGTTAATCGATGCATTCTCTGAACTTTTACCTATTCCGGAGTGAGATAGAACGACAATGACATCCGCTCCGTCAGCCTTCATTTTTGGAATGAATTCTTCTGCTGATTTGACGATTTCTTTTGCAATTACTTTTCCTTCAAGATTTGCTTTATCCCAAGTCATGATTTGCGGCGGAACAAAACCAATCACGCCCACTTTAATTATGTGCTTTTCACCGTCATTATCAACGACTTCCCTGTCCATAATTTTATATGGGTTAAAGTAGTTTTTATCATTCGTAGGATCATTGTCTTTATCATCATGGTAAACGTTTGCATTTACGACCGGGAATTTCGCGTCATCAAGGACTTCATTGAGGAAATCCAAGCCATAGTTGAATTCATGGTTTCCAACTGTTGCTCCATCATATTTTAGCAGGTTGAGAAGCTTCACAGCCGGGTGCTCAACACCATCGGCAAGCTTTTGTACGCCCTGTACATAATCACCAAGCGGGCTTCCCTGAATAAGATCACCATTATCAAATAAAAGGGTATTCGGCTGTTCGGCACGGGCAGCCTTAATAAGTGTCGCTGTTTTTGAAAGGCCAAATGCTTCCGTTGGTGCATCTTTAAAGTAATCGTAGTTCAAAAGGTTTGTGTGAAGATCTGTCGTTTCCAAGATGCGCAGTTTTACGACATCATTGTTGGCAGCCTCTGCGTATGTAACCGGCGGTGCAACCTGCGGCAAAATGAGCCCTAGTGCAAGTGCGGCCCCTGCGAGCGCTTTCATAGTTGGCTTTTTCATACTTTCATTCTCCCTTTCTTGCTATCAAATTTATACCCCTCTTTTGAAGCATCATAATAGTATCACAGATTAGTAAATAAGTGCACGTTTTACCTAGTGATATGTAGCTATTTCACCATACTTATTATCCTGAAATAACAAAAGAAGCACCAGTATAAACTGATGCTTCTAAAGTAGGTTATACCTAAACCTATTATGGTAGTAGTTTTTCAACTGGGATCATGTAAAGGTTGGCTAGATTGCGATAATAAATGTTCCCTTGTCCATCTTGGGCAATCTCATTGGCTCCGCTTTCAAGCAAGATTGTATAGGACATGTCGGAAGGATTGACCTTGATAAGCCGCCCTTCCATCGTCCCATACACAAACCCATCCTTCCCGGCTACTAGCCTCGCATTGCTGAACCTTCCAGAAATCGCATTTAGGATTTTTACCGACCTAAAGTGATTCAAATAGGGATTATAGGAAAAAATTGTCCCGTCTGCCGCTCCCCAAATATCTCCGTCTGGCCCCTTTATGAGTGACATGACCATTGTGGCCTGAACAGGCAAAAAGAAGAATTCTTTGTCTTCTGGATTAAGTGGATTAAACCGGAAGAATTTTGCCCTAAACTCGGCCTGCTGGTAATTTGAATGAATGGAAGTACCGGCGTAAACATATCCATCATCAAAAAGCAGCGAAATAATGCTTTGATTGGTGATATAATCTTCGTAAACCCGGTAATCACCCGTAATTACATTGTAATCCAGCAGAAGTCCGCCCTTCTTTGAATCCTGGGCATAAGTACCCGCAAACAAATGGCTATTGCTGTAGCCTGCCATTGCGGTAATCCGTTCCTGTTTATATTTATCGAGGGCAACCAATTCTTTTACAGCGGACTGATCCCATAATTCGTTTGGAGCAATTTCTATTAATCTCGCCTTTGGATATGCACCGCCGTAAAGCTTCCCGTTCATCATAATGCCGCTTTCGAGCTGATTAATTCCTCCCAGCTGGACTCCCTTTCTGTCAATCGTATCGTATTTGGTCAGTCCGCCAGTCATAAACCCGTTTACGTAAATATGCCGTTTGTCCGGATCTGTAAATAAAGTATGAAGATTTACCGGTTGAGAAGGTAAAATTGCTTTTTGGGTTGTTACTATATTCGTATAAGGATTATAAAGATAATAAGTCCCTTCATTATCTATCAAACCTGTCAAAATATTGCGTGAAGGGTTATTTTTTAATTGGACAAAATCTAGCGACAAGGCAGTCCTCTTCCTGGGAAGCCGAGCATTAGTATTCCGGATCGTACCGCTTCCAAGCTCATATGCATAGAAATTCCCATCGTACGTATAATAAAATTCGTTTTTTTCAGGCTCCTTCGGTGAGAATCCCCTTGAGTCAGCTAAGAATTCCCTTAAATAAGCGCCGTTTGAAAAACTATATATGTTCGATCGTTTTGACGGATAGAATTTCACTACAAGCAGGTCATCAATCCGTTTCATTTTTTCTGCATAGGACTCTGAATTATATCCGTCCATTGTAATCGGAATTTTCAAGTCATATTTAATATCCCATTTAAAGAGATCCGCCAATGGTCCGGTGCTTACATAAAGATAGCTATCATCCGCATCGGCTGCAATCGACTTTGCAAATTGCTTGCCAAAGGATGCTGTGCGGATGATTTCCCTTTCACCCGTCATTTTATTAAAGGCAAAAACAGCGGCTCCGTAGGCTGTAGAACCGTATACATATTGATTGGTTACGGCCAAATCCTGAATTGTCGTTTCCGCTGTGCCGATAAGCATATCTCCATGGTCCCTAAATTCATTCGTATTCGGGTTATAGCTATAAAGATTCCCATTTGTTGTACCGCCTACCCAAACGGTTCCATTGTTATCGACTTCTATTGCCCAGGCACTTGTTGAATTCCATAGGGAAAAGCTGTGCTTTGTCTCATTTGTATTTAGGTCGACGACAGCTAAGGAAGATGGCGTACCATGAAGGATGATATATAAATACGCATTCCCGTTTTGGTCCATGCCCGCTCTAGAGGCAAGGGTGCTTAGGTTGGAAACCTGGGGTCCAAGATTTATAGGCTCCAATTTGGGCTTCTCAGGTGGCTTTTCCACTGGAGGTGGTGTTCCTTCATTGCCAGGAGGCGTTGTTGGGATTTCAGGTTTCGGATTCGCACATTTAACAGCATTTAATTTTTGCTTGGACGGTGTGCGATAGTCAATACGTTCATCCCGCTTAACATAATAGCCTCCACCAACCCCAAGATATTCCGCTTTGAAATTGTAAATCCTATATGTACTTCCCTTCTTCAATATCCGCTCGATTACTAGCTCTCCATCAATGAATCGGTAAAGCGGTGTATCCTCCAAAATCATCAATTTTCCAATTTGGCCAGACTTCAATTCAACACCATCCCAATTAATTTTTTGCCCGATTTTGATCCCTGTACAATCATACTCTGCTGCCTTCACTTGTCCCATAGGAAATACATTCATTATGATAGCTGCGACCACTACTAGAAGAAAAAGACGTCTCATATGAATAACTATCACCTCATTATTTTAAATTTCATTAGGCACAGGAAATTAGAGGGAAATTAGGATGACTTGCTCTATTATACTACATTATGTTTATGTTTGGTTATTAAAGCCAGTTACTATACTAATTGTAAACATTTCCATTTAGTGGGCATTACCATTGCAGCGGGATAACATGCGTTGTGAGGATGATAACTTTACTTTTGTTAAATGAGAAGCCCCTTTTAGTTTTATCTTGATAGTAAGTGACCTAGCTAGTCATCCTTCTCAAACTAAATACTTATTAAGTTTGTCATTTTGTCTCCCAATCACAAATAAGAAAAAAAGAGGCTGCCCAAAAGCCACGATATATGACTTTTGAGGACAGCCTCTTGAAAAATTTATGATTGGTTATCTTGTTTGGTAGTTCAATGAAAAATCTAAAACCTATTATTGAGCCGGTGTTGTTACTTTTACAATACGTCCTTCAACGGAAGGATTTACTGTTTTGTTAGGCTGCGCTTCAATATAGTCTCTTAAAATTTCCCAATCAACAAATCCGGGCTCACTTACGCGGCCTTCATCATATGCTTTCTTGAATACAACAAAACCATCTCCACCTTTAGCGGTGAAAATATTTGTCGCCACGACATAGTCTTTTTGCAAATCAAGTTGGCTATAGTTACCATTTTTGTCCTGGACTTGAACAGTCAATACTTTTTCGTTTAAAGGCTTTGAAGTGTCATAAGTGAATTTAAGGCCTGAAACTTGTAAAAATCCTCCAGACGCAGTAGGTGCATCCTTTACACCATGCTCAAGTGCAGCCTTAATTTCGCTTCCCTTTAGGGTCATAATCCCGAGTGCGTTACCAAATGGCAGGACTTTAAAGATATCCGCTAATGTAATATCTCCCGCAGCAAGGGTATCTCTAACCCCTCCACCATTTTGAAGCGCTATTACAGTATCAGGGTTTATTGTCTTCGCTTTTGCCAGCATCCCATCTGCAATAAGGTTACCGAGATTTGTTTCCCCTGTCCTTGCAGCCGGATTTCCGCCAACCAATTGAACGGATGATTTTCCAACAATCGTAGCTTGCTTTTCGTCGACCTGTGCTTTGTACGGAGCAAGTTTTGTTACCGCTTCTGCATCCGATTGAAAAACATATGGTGCATCTGGTGCTGTACTTGTTTTTCCATCAATTTGAATCAAGTTACGAGCGTGGCCAATGACTTTTCCATAGGAATCAAACTGAACATCAAGTGTTCCTAGGTACTTGTTATACTCATTCGCCTGGACAATTACTGTTGGCTCTTCACCAGTTGTATCAATGACTGGCTCTAAGAGAAGGCTATGGGAATGTCCACCCACGATAATGTCGATGCCTTCAACAGCCTTAGCCAGTAAAAGATCGTTATCTCCACCGCCATCGTTATAGCCGATATGGGTTAAAGCTATAATCTTATTAACACCTTGAGCTTTCAAAGCATCAACGGATTTTTGGGCTTCCTGGATATAGTTTTGGAAAGCAACATCGTTTCCAGGACTTGATATACTAACAGTTTCAGCTGTTGTTAAGCCGAAAATCCCAATTTTTTCTCCATTAACTACCTTAATTATAGCGTTGTAGATATTACCATCTGCCGGTGTACTAGTTACTTCAACATTTTTATGGTAAAACGCTTTCAAATTAGCATCAGCTGAGAAGTCTACGTTGGTTGAAACAAATGGGAATTCTGCTTCTTTTACAAAATTCGCTAGAGCTTCAGTCCCTAAATCAAATTCATGGTTACCGAAAGTCATCGCATCATAGCCAAGCCAGTTCATAAATTCCAAGTCAGCTAATCCCTTATATTCATTAAAATAAAGTGTTCCAGAGAAAACGTCTCCAGCATCTAGTAATAATGAGTTAGGATTTTTTGCGCGGAATTCTTTAATAGCGGTAGTTTTTCTACCGATATTGTCCAAATTGGCATGTGTGTCATTTGTATGCATGATTGATAGTGAATAACTGCTGCTATTTCCAGCTCACACTGGACCTACACCGTACGGGCGCCTTTCAGCGCATACGGCGTTCCGTCAGTGATCAAATTCTACAAATCTTATTTCCCCAACATCATTTTAACATAAATCCCCCCTATTTCCCTATATTTTTTTGTAATTTTGTAAAATATTAGGTATGCATTTTACAAAATTACAAAAACCAATCACAAATAAACGTGATTGGTTTTGGTTTTGGTAACGACATATTTTTGGGGAAATAAGTCGTAAAATAGAATTATCACTGACTGCACTTCTTCGCTCCCACCTGTTTTACCCTCTTCCCATGTTGCCATGGAAATCCAAACGGCAGATGATCAACACTACTACAAGTGCGCCGCCATTTTGCTAACGTCCTTGGTGCTAACACACCTCTTTTAGCAAAACTTCAAACGTTCCATTATTTCCTTCCCTACTTTTGATGACCTTAGGCCTCCACTATTCAGAAATGAGAAAGATCAGTTTAATAGTCAATTTTTCTGATCTCCAATCAACCATTCCGGATCGATGGAAAGATACCAAACTGTTAGCAATTCTTGGCACCCTCTACCTCACCCTGCCTAAACATGGATTCGTCTCCTAGCCATAGCCATCTTTTAAGGAGCCCCGCCTCATTCCTATGAGTACGACTTCACCTGACTTCACCCCTTTGGTCTGTTAGAACCGCACTGGATGCAGGAGGATTAGGCAATTGTTAATGACTATTCAACAAGGACAGGATTTTCACCTGTCAATGGGAAATAACAGTTCAAGAGAGCCCCATGTTTCAATAGTATCAACATGGGGCTGCACTTGACTTTTTTCACTAGCAAGCTAGCTTATAAAGTAACGTTTCGTTTATTATTGTTCAACAGTAGCAGAAAGTGCAGTTTTTGTAGCTTTTGCTTCAAAAGCTTTCACTTTGTTTTTAGAACCATCTTGTAGGTAAGTAACAGTAGCTTTAGTAGCCACAGTAAACTTAGTTCCAGCTAACTTATCAAGGTTTGCTTTTGTAAGTGTAAGTTTAATTTCTACTTTAGAAGCATCTTTGCTGTTATCAACAGTATAGTCTACTCCTGCTACATAAACTTTACCGTTGGCATCTGTGACTACAAAATCAGTTGCCTCCAAGTCACCTACAGTAGCTAAGGCTTCGTCAAATGAAACAGTAATTACCGCTTCAGTATCAGCTGTACGCTTAACAGTTACTGGATCAACAGATGCAAGCTCAGGTGCTATGCCATCTTTCACATTACCAGCTGTTACTTCCATACTATCTAACTTTTGACCAGTAATTGTTTCAAGCTTGTTAGCAACAACTCCTACAGACATTTTTGCTAGCTCGCCAGCAGACTTATTAGCAAGGTTTTCTCCTGCTTTTACCGTAACAGTTACATATGTTTGGCCGTCTTTAACTTCAACTTTGTCAACAGCAGCTACAGATGTTCTAGTCGTGTCAGTATCGCTTCCATCAACCAAGATACCATCTGCTGTTACAGTCTTAAGTTCAGCGCCAAATACAAGCTCAAGTTTATTTAGTCCAACAGCTTTCGCAGTGAAAGTAGTCGGTGCAGTATCATTTGTGATTGTGAAATTAGTTGCAAGGGCTGCGTTAATATTTCCTGCAGCATCTGCAATACGTCCAATCGTAAGATCATTCTTTGAATCAACTGCTGCATCTACAACTGCAGCTGGAGTTTCTCCACGGTACTTAACAGTAATACGTACACGCTTATTATCAGTACCAAACAATTCTACTTTATCAGCAGCTGCAAGTGCAGTTCCGTTGACCAGGTAGTTATCTTTGCTTAGTGCAGAATAAGCACCAGATGTAGCAACAGCTTCATTGAAAGTTACATAGATATACTGTTCTTTAGCTGCATCGTTTGTAACAACTTTAGCATCAACCTTAGTTAGATCGATTGGTGTTTTGTCAGAAACAGTGAATGGAACAGTAATAGCTGTCATTTTGTTCTTAGATAGGGAAGTATCAACAGCATCTTTAACTTCGATTGTGTAAGTTCCGCCAGCCAATTTAGCGCCTAGAGTTAGTGTTGCAGTCAATTTCTCGTTATCAAATGCAACGTCTGTGATTGCTGGAGTGATAGCTTTTCCAGCAGAATCTTTAATCGCAAATTTCGCAGTAGATGCATCGATTTTCTCAGAGAATGTAACTACTACTTTATTTTCTGCTGTAGCTTCAACTTTAGTAACAGTAGGCGCAACTTTATCTGCAGCAATTGTTGCAGATAGTTTAGCATCTTCTGCCATAGCATTGCCCCACTGGTCAACTACAGTGAAATCTCCAACATTTTTCAGAACAGTAACTGTCACATTGCCTTCAGGAAGAATGAAGTCTTGAGTTTTATCATCATTATCCATGAATTTCAATGTAAACTTCTTGTTGTCAGTTGTTTCAACAGCAACTGGCTTCCAAGCAGAATAAGTGTGGTAGAAGAAGTCTTTTGTTAACGCTGCTCCACCTTTTTGAGTTACAGCCTTGTCAAATTCTACAACTACTTCACTTTGAGAAGCAGATACTAGTTTCACATTAGGAGCAGCAACATCTTTCTTGTATTCAAGATCAAATGTTTTGCTCATAGCTGCAAAGTTAGCAAAATCAGCATAGCCGCTTACTTTAACTTGGTATGTTCCTTCAGGAAGGCTAGATGCGCCCAAAGTAACTGTTAGAGTACGTCCGTCTGCAGAAAGCACTTTGCTTGTAACGCCGTATACTCCATTGTTGATTAATACTTCAGCATTGTTTGTTGCCTGAACAGGCTCGCTGAATTTAACAGTGAAAGAATTTGGTCCAGTCAAAGCGATAGACTCAGCAACTGGGATAGTAACATCCATTACATTAATCTTGCTTACAACTGCTTCAGCAAGAGTCTTGCCGTTTTCAAACTTTAGGGATGTCTTAGTAGTGACTTCCACTTCGCCTTGCTGGGCAACTGCAGTTCCAAGAGTCAAAGTAGCAGATTTGTTATCTGCAGACAGCTTAACCAATGCAACAGTGTTGTTTTTAACAGTAAAGTCAGAAGTTTTTACATCTGCTTTTGAAACTGGGCTGTTGAAGTTAACAGTTACTTCTTTCAGGTTAGTTGCGCTGATGCCATCTACTTTAGGAGTAATAAGTGCATCGTATGCAGTTTTAACCTGAGCGGCAGTAGCAATCAAATATTTACCAAATTCGCTATCCTTGTCGACTTTTGGAAGGAACTCATCAACTTTAGCGAGTGCTGCTTTCGCGCCTTCAATGTCCTTTTCAGCAACTTTCTTAGTCGCTACATCGGAGTACATTTTTACTGTTACTTCTTCAGCAAGGCTGTCGCGAAGTGCTTGTGCTTCGTTTTTGAATGCTTTGATAAGAAGTTCACGAGTGGACTCGCCGTAAACACGGTGAAGGATCACTGTACGTGTCTTCAACTCATAAGAGATTTCATGGTAAAGCTTTTCTGCGCCGTTCCAGTCCTTGTCAGTAAGGGCTTTAGCAAGAGCTTCCCTCTTAGCGTCAAGAGCTGTAGCGTAGTTGTAAGCGTCGATGTATGTAACAACGCGCTTAGCGATGTAGTCATTGTAGTTGACATCCAATTGTGCAAGATATCCTTCTTTTTGAGCTCCGCCTGCTTTGTTAACAATCGCTTTCGCATTGTTGTAAGCAATTTTAGCAGCGTTATACTCTTTGTATACGTCTGCAAGGTCAGCGAATTTGCCAGTGGCTGTTACATCACTGTATGTGTGGTAAGCTTTCTTAATTTGGGTTACGGCTTTACTTACTTCTGTGGCAACGTTGGTTGCTGCATCAGCTTGTGCTGGTGCGTAAGCAACGAATGCAGAAGCGGCAACTGCAGAAGCAGCAGCTATTTTGATAGCTTTTTTCTTCATAAGTCTGGTTTTCCCCTTTCGGTATTTTAGTAGTACGACAGTTTCCGCCTGAAAGGCTAGAACTATCGCCTAACAAACTTAACGACAATTATACTAAAGCGGGCTGGAAATATCAACTAATATATGAATATCCTACCTGCACCTTAGTAATCCTGTGAAAAAAGCCAGGTATTGCGTAACCTGCCAAGTACTTTCACAATTTCTATAATAATACATATTTGTGGAGATTTCTACTTTTTTATGTATATATTTGGCGAAAGAACCATTGAAATACCTGGGTTTACTGGAAAAACATTCATATATAGGAAGATTTCATTCAAAATTTGGACATAATTTATTTTCAATTTGTAAAATTCCGAAGTTTCATCCAAATTCAAGAAGTCCAGGCTATGGAATTTAATGTGACATCCTTTTATAATCTTCAAGTTTCAGAGTTAGTCTCGGATCATCACCGATGACTTCATCGTTTAGGTCCTTTGCTTCGGTCGAGGCAAACTGATTCTAATTACCTACTAGACATTGATATAAGAAGTAACTAGCCCCTTTTTACTGGATAACAGGTAACAGTTTCATATAAAAAGTAACACCGGATTTATCTTAAGTATCTCTTTCGCTTGGAAAGTGCCCCAAAAATCGACATTTTTTTAAAAAATGGTTTGAATTATTGTTTCGTATGGTAAAATATTCTGTACTAGGACACTCTTTGGAGGTTAAGTGATGAAGAAAAAAGCAGCAGCCACTTTTGCGACAGTTGCCATTCTTTCAATGGCCTATTCCTCAAGCGCCTCCGCATCTGAACTATACACAGTAAAGAAAGGCGATACGCTTTCCGGAATCGCCGCAAAAGCGAAATCAAGCGTGGCTGATATTAAAACAATAAATAAATTGACCTCCGACCGAATCTTCCTTGACCAAAAACTTTTTTTGCCAGGCCCGGCAGTAAAAGCACCTGCCGAATTAAGCCAAGCTGGAAAAGCCACATCGGCGAAGGCAAAGACCTATATAGTCGTAAAGGGCGACTCATTAAGTGCTATTTCAGTTAAAACAGGCATTACAATCGGAAACTTGAAATCATTAAACAACCTAAAAGGCGATATAATCTATATTGGCCAGGTTCTAAAACTTGAGGCTGCTTCCACGGTTGCGGTAAAGCCGCCAACACCGACAAAGCCAGCCGACCAAGATAAAGCCACGGCTCCGCCGCCACAGACAAACAAACCTGAACCTCCTTCACAAACCATCCCGGAGAGCCTTGGAGTTTATGTTGTTGTAAGCGGAGATACACTCGGTAAAATCAGTCTGAACTTTAGAACCACAGTGGAGGATTTAAAGGGAATGAATGGTCTGGCTTCGGATATGATTCGGGTCGGCCAGGTGCTGAAGGTCCCGGCTACCGTTGAAACTGCCCAGCCCGCCACCCCTTTAGATGGGGATAAGAGCTTAACGGCAGCGGTTATTACCTTCGGAAAAAGCCTGGTCGGTACTCCCTATGTATGGGGCGGATCAACCATTGAAGGGTTTGATTGCAGCGGATTCATTTATTATGTATATAACCAGGCGGGTAACCAGCTTGTCCGACACTCGGCAGAAGGGTATTACAACCGGTCCTATGAAATTGATAAACCAGTTGCCGGAGATCTTGTATTCTTTGAAAATACATACAAAAAAGGAATCTCGCATATGGGCATCTACCTGGGGGACAACCTCTTCCTCCATGCCGATGCAGTTAAAGGTGTGACGATTACAAGCCTTGATGACCCATATTACAATTTACGCTTTGAGAGTTTCAAGCGGTTCTATTAAACTAGGAATTTTTTTATATCATTAAGTTATTCGAACAGGCACCCAAGGGTGTCTTTTTTCTTATGTTGGGAAACCTCTTGTTTTTTCTCCATCCAAGTTTACAAAATAGCTTGGAAAAATTATACTATCAATAGGATATACTGACTATTTCTATATTGTTTGCGGGACTTTCAGTTGGTTTAAAATGCCATTTTATCGGAGGAGAGTCATGAACAGTCAAATGAAGTATTTAGGCTGGAAAGTTAAAGAGCTTAGCGGTGAAGTGGCTGATAACTTGGACTTGCCCCGTAACGCAAATAAATACAGCGACCTCTATAGCCGGCTTGATAACCCCCGCTATATGAAAGGATACCTATTTTATCTGCTGGGGGAGTATCTTGCGGACCAGAGCCCTTCCTATAAGGAAGATCTTTTTTCCTTCGCAAATTTATTGGGTAGAAAGTCGGTAGGCGTAAGCGGCTCGCTTGATACGAGCATTGGCCTTTTAAATGAAACAAAAACAGCGATATTCGAACTTATTGAAAAAGAAATTGCAGCAGGTTCCATTACAAGCAGGGATCTATTTGAAAGCATTAAAATTCTCGACCCCCTTTATCACGCAGTACTTTCTTCCGTCGTTACCCATTATAACGACATTCTTTCGACGACGAGATACGCCCTTGATGAATCCGCGGAGGGCTTAAAGGTTACCCTTAATGAACTTGCGGAGCTTAAGATGGCTTTGAATGAAGCGACTATATTTGCAGTAATGGATGAGAATGATAGATTCATTTATGTGAACAGAAAGTTTTGCGAGGTTTCAAAATATACAAAGGAAGAATTGATTGGCAGTACAGCTGCTATACTCTTCTCTGGGTACCATCCAAAGGAGTACTTTGAAGAAGTTTGGGAGGATATTGGCCGCGGAAAGGTCTGGAATGGTGAAATCCTGAACAAGGCGAAGGATGGCACAACGTACTGGGTCGATACCACGATGGTTCCTTTCATTGATAATAAAGGAGAAAAATATAAGCACATCTCCATCCAATACGATATTACTGAGAAAAAGCGGACAGAAGAAACACTGCAAAAAGCCGAAAAGCTTTCAATGGTAGGCGAGCTTGCCGCAGGCTTTGCCCATGAAATCCGTAATCCGCTGACCACGATAAAAGGTTTTGTTCAGCTTCTTACCGAGACAACAAATGAAACCGTTTTCACGAAAACAATCCTGGATGAGATTGATAGAATCAATTCAATTGTCAGCGAGTTTATGATTTTCGCCAGGCCGCATCAAGCTGATTTTTCCAAGTGCAATCTTGCTTCAATTTTGCAAAGTGCTGCAAGATTCCTGGAACCTGAAGCCTTGCTTAGGAATGTTATCCTCATTACCTACTTCCCTAAGGAAGAGATTTTTATTTCCGGTGAGAAGAATCAACTGAAACAGGTTTTCCTTAATATCCTAAAAAATGCGATTGAATCGATTCCAAACGGAGGCATTGTAACCATTTCAATTGAAGAGCGGGACAAAGAGGTTTCTGTCAAAATTGAGGATACAGGAATCGGCATGACAGAAGAGCAGTTGAAAAAGCTGGGTGAGCCCTTCTTCACCACTAAAGCTTCCGGAAACGGGCTGGGCCTGATGGTTAGCTATAAAATCATTCAGGATCACAAAGGCCGTATAAATGTTGAAAGTGATGGCCCTAATAGAGGAACCGCATTTATTATTACATTCCCATATAAAAACTAAACTGAGGCTTCGCGAGGCCTCTTTTTCATTTTTGTATTCTTTAACACCATCTTTGAGATTACCCCGCTGGCTAATCCCCGTTCTTTCTTTAAATTCTTTTCGCCACCCTTCACGTTTCTCCTCACTCATTCGGCAAGCCTTGCATTTTGGTGGATTGAAACAGGTAAAAGCCTGTCCAATTTACTCCGAATTTGCTGGACGAATCTTCGTTTAGCCCTAAAAGAATCGCGGTAAAGGAAGATTAAGTAAATGAAGCGCTAAACCAGGTGGAATCTTCAAATTTTGGAGGCTCATCGCCTATAAATAAGGGGAGTTGAGAGGATGAAAATCAAGGCTGGGAATTGGAGCAGATTAACCTTACAGGAAAAGTTGTTCATTTTGCGGGCGATTAGCTATCGATCGTCCAAACTTAAGTTTTAAAGGGGATACGGTTGTACCCCTTATTTTTTTAAAAAAGTTTGACATAAACATTTAAAAGCACCCGGTGCCAAAATTGGCCGCCGGGTGCTTTGTTAATTAAGCTGATTTTTTGCCCTGTCCAGGGGTTTCCCCGGACTGTCCAGGAGGATTGCTTCCACCCTGTCCAGGCGTGTTGCCAATCTGTCCAGGAGGAGCATTTTTCTGCTTTTTCTTAACGACGCCATCCTTGTCTAGGTGGTACCACCAGCCGTCATACTCCGACCACTTGTCAGTCTGCTGGACGCCTTCCTCGTTAAAGAGGTAAGTCTTGCCGTTAATTGTGACTGGCCCGACCTGCATGACGCCATCTTCATTGAAGTAATATTTGGAACCTTCAATGGTTTTCCATCCTGTTGTTCGGGCACCATCTGATGCTGGATCGAGATAGTATTTCTTGCCATCAAGCTCTAGCCATCCCGTAACCTTTTTGCCTGCCTCGTCATAGTAGAACCATTGGCCGTTTTCCTCAACCCAGCCGGCCACGATTGCCGGCGGCTCTTCCCCAGCAATAATCCGCCCTTCGACTGTTGGTGAAATTGGGCTGTTCTTTTCGATATAGGAAGCTAGGACTTCGAAATCGACGACGAACAATTCATTGATACGGCCTTCATCCTTGGCTTTCTTAAAGGATGTGTAGCCGTCTCCGCCATCGGCAACGAATGCATTTGTTGCGACGCGGTATGTTTTGCCAAGATCAATGGCTTCGTATTTGTCGCCATTCTTCACTTCTACACTCCAAACACGGTCGTATGCCGGCTTAGCAGGGTCGTACTGGAAGCGGAGTCCTGAAACCTGTGGGAACTTGCCCTGCTTCGTTTCTACCTGTGAAACGCCATTTTCGAGCGCAGCCCAGATTTCCGCGCCTGTTAGTTCTAGGGTAACCAGTTGGTTCTCAAATGGCATTACTTCAAGAATTTCTCCCAGGGTGATATCGCCTACGTCAATGGAAGCGCGGATTCCACCGCCGTTTTGAATGGCAATCGTTGTTGGCAGCGACTCATTCGCCTTAGCAGCCATCGCGTCAGCAATCATGTTGCCGAGGTTTGTTTCCTTTGAACGGACATCATCACGGACACCGTTTAATGGAACAGTTGTGTGTCCAACTACCTGTTTCCTTAACTCGTCAAGCGGAGCTCTAAGCTCTGCAACGCGTGCTGCAGCCGCAGGGTCTGCCGCGTAATTTTTCAGTTCGAGCAGGATGCCGTTATGAGCTGTAATGACTCCGTTCTCGTCAAAAGAAACGTCAAGCTTGCCGAGATAATTCAGGTATTCGTTCGCCTGGACAATCAGCGTTGGCTCTTCTTTTTGCACGAGGATAGGCTTGTCCAGTTTTGTATGAGAGTGGCCGCCAACGATAACGTCGATGCCATCCACTTTCGCAGCGAGATCCTGGTCAGGCACATAGCCATGGTGGGAAAGGGCAATGATTTTATTGACCCCTTGCTCCTTCAGGGCAGCGACTGTCGCTTTCGCTTTTCCGATTGCATCATTGAAAACAATCTCATCGGCCGGATTGGCAAGGTATGTCGTATCGGTCGTTGTCAGGCCGAAGATTCCAACCTTTTCACCGTCGATTTCCTTGATGATGGCCGGATAAACTTTACCGCCTTCAGCATTTGCAGTAATTGTATTTTCAAAAAGCTTACCAAGCACAGCGTCTTTGCTGACATCAACGTTTGCGCTTACAATCGGGAAGTTCGCCTTAGATATAAAATTTGCCAGAGTTTCAGATGTTTTATCAAATTCATGGTTTCCGAATGTCATTGCATCATAGCTTAGCAGATTCATAAATTCAAGGTCTGCAAGTCCTTGATATTGCTTGAAGTACAGCGTTCCGGAGAACACATCGCCCGCATCGAGAAGCAGGTTATTCTTTGCCTGGCTGCGGATTTCATTGACTGCAGTCACAAGCTTCGGATACTGCTCGACATGCGCGTGGCTGTCGTTCACGTGCATGATAGTAAGATCAAGTGGTTTAGGGCCTGCAGGTGCCGGAGTCAGGTCAATTTGAGCCATAAGCGGGTCGTGGTCGCTGACTCGTCCCTGTGCCGCTGAAAAGTCTGAGTTCAAATGAACGATATCCAGTACAGCAGAGCCTGCCAAACGGTTGCAAACGAGCATATGGTCGAGTACCTGGGCATTGCCCTGATAGTTGTACGTATAGCGTTCTGGCTGCGGTACGCTTTCAATCAGATTGGTAAGGTCATCGCCTTTCAAAACTTCAAGCGGCTTGGAGAATTCAAAATCATTCAGGTCGCCAAGGACAACCACATTCGCTTCCGGATTTTTTGTTTGGACATCGGAAACGAAGTTGTTGACGATTCTCGCAATTTCAAGGCGCTGTGCCTCACTGCCAAGTACCGGCGGCTGATTTTTTCCGAAAATCGGCTGGTCCCCGCCCTTGGAGTTGAAGTGGTTAGCAATGACAATCACTTCTTCGCCGTTAAAGACGAACTCGGCTGCAAGCGGCTTTCGGCTTGAATTGAAAGCTGAATTTGTCGGTTCAATACGGCCAGGATTAAGGGTAAGTGAGCCATTTTCATATTTTACAGCCTGGCTCGCTGTTCCTTTAGGAGCACCTGTTGCCAGCTGGACCCTCTCTGGATTGTAGAGGTAGCCGACACGGATGTTCCCACCCGGTTCGCCGCCATCCTTCAGGTTTTCAGGCGCGATATCGGTCCACTGGTAGGCTGGACCCCCGGCTGTTTTTATCGCATCAATTAGAGCTTGATAGTTTTTCGACGCATCAGTGGTTCCATCATTCGTTGAACCATTGTTGTCCTGGACCTCGACAAGGCCGAGGATATCAGGCGAGTTCAGGTTTTTCACAATTGATTCAGCAATCTTCTTTGTTTTATCAACTTCAGAAGCGCGGTAGTTTTCCATATTATAAGTAGCTACTGTAAGCTTGTCCGCTTCTTTTTTAATGGTCGTTGTTTCGCGTGTTAAATTGCCTTCGACTAACTGAGGCAGGCTTGCCTTATCCGTCAGAAGTTTGTAATTTTGGAATCCGTAGCTGACAACCCCGGTAACGGTGCCGTTAAAGCTGTCACCAGTCTTGTTCACGTAGTCCTTGTCCCCCATCAGGATGTGCATCCGTTCAGGGTTCGCATTGTCCTTTGTTAAAATTGTCCCGCCTGCAATCGTGTAAGGCTTACCTTCCACCTTACCGGCAATGACAGGGATTTCTCCATACTTCTGCGGAGCGGTTGCAGTTGGATTTTCAATTGCGACACGCATTCCTTCAATGCTTTCATAAAAGTCGATTCCGTCCTCATCCGGGTCGAAAGTCCCGAACTTGTCATTATCGATAACTTCCGACGGAGGGAAGATGTCTTTTCCGATTACTAGTGCTGCCGGAAGTGGCTGGTTCTTGCTAATAACTGATACGGAAGCCCCTGTACCTGCGGCATTTAGCTCTGTCATTGCCAGGTCTGTTTGCAGTTTATCAGAATAGCCGTCGAGCACCCATTCCTTTACCAGCCCATCAACGGATACGAGATCGCCAACTTTTACATTATGGGTTGGTTTATAAACCAGAATGCCTTCGGAAGTATTCGGATCGGTATCGGGTGTTACGGATTGCATATAAAAATTGCTTGCATCCACTACATACGTAACAATTCCCCGTACGCCTTTTACGTTTTGGTCTTTATATGGTGATTCATGTGAGCTTCCTTGAATTTGGTGAATCTTCAGCCCTTCCGGAGATGGTTCCGGATCAGGTCCGGTTTCTCCAACGAAGCTCATCGCAGTTGGAGATTTCAGGCCCGGAACGGTGAAATACGCTTCCAGTGAGCCTGTGACAAGGATTTCCTTACCTTGGTTGATAGGATTGGACTTCAAATTAAACTTTGTCCGGAAATCTCCGGAAGGAAGCTGTACCGGCAAAATTTTAGCCGGGTCCCTTTCAGTTGCGGAGTCAGCAATCGCAATATTGGTATCCCCATCAAATGGAGCATCAAAATCGTAGCTTTTCGTTCCCTTGGTGAATGCAACAATATACCCCTTAACTGTTGCTGTCCCCTTGTTATTCGCAATCGCCTGAGCGACTGTTATATAGTTTTCTTCAGCGCCTGCTTTGCCAGCATACGGAAAAACCGTGCCAGCCAGCATGGTTAAAATGGTTGTTAAAATGAACAGTTGCCTTTTTAATGCTTTCAAATCGTGTTGCCTCCTTTTTATACCAAATTATTTTGTCTTCTATGCCCTTGCTGGAATAGAGATTGCATACCGCCGGACAAATATGGTAAAGGTAACACTTATCCCCTCCCGGATACTGATTTACTCAATTCCACGTCCCATTTTAGCCTACTAATAGTAATACGCCTATAGGGCAAAGTTCATAATTATTGTAAATATTCCAATTTTTTGTCGACTAAATTCCGCAAATTCCTTGCCTCTTCTCCCTCCATTTTCCTATTGGCCACTCAGTATTGGTAAGATGCTGCCTGAAAACGCTTTTTCCCGTCATTATTTGTTGAACGATTCTCTATTCAGTTTCCATGGAGGAGAAAGTATAGTGAAGGTGTTGGCAGAAAGTTGGTGTTTGCCGAAATATGAATAAATGAACAAGACGGGAGTGAACTTTGATGAAAATTCAAGTGAAAAGCTGGAGGATGCTATCTGCGGAAGAGAAGCAATTTTTATTGAAGGTGCTCAGCAACCGTTACAAGTGATAGAACGGATCTCCAACTATAAGGATGAATGAAGGCAGTGGAATCCCGCCGCCTTTTTTAATTGCTTAAAAAACCCCCTGCTTCGCTTTTGAAAAAATCTTCGAGAACACCCATTATTTTGCCTCTATGGGTGAAAATACTATATGATAACTTATAGAGTATGAAAAAGGGGATTGTGTATATGAAGGATGAATTGCGGTATATTGGCGAGAAGATTATCGAAAATGATCATTTGATTGCCAAGAATGTCACGGATATCCTGGACAAAAATGATACATTCCGACTGCCTAGCCATGAAATTACCCTAGAGAGAAAGATGGGTTTTTGCGCGGAATTAATTTCTTATTTCGGTGAAGCATTAACAGGGAACAGAGAACCAGTCTTTACCAAGGTTGAGAATTGGGGAAAGAAAGCCGCGGAAATTGCTATTCGCTACCAGGTTTCCTTGACGGATTCGCTGCGCAGTATATCGTTTTTCCGTACGGTGATTTGGGACGTATTTTCCGACGAACTTGAGGAAAAGCAATTTGCGGCAATTACGATGCTTGATGTCTCCAAAATCATCGATCCGCTTCTTGACCGGATATCCAGTATCATCGGAGAAGAATTTGAGATTCATACCAACAGGCTGATGGATGTAGCGTATACCGCGCTTGAAGAGCTTTCCGTACCAGTGGTTCCAATTGTGGAAGGCATCGCGGTTGTCCCGCTGGTTGGATCGATTGACACAAGGCGAGCAAGATTAATCATGGATGTATCTCTTGCGGAGAGCACCCGCCTGAACGCCAGGCAAATCATTTTTGATATTTCCGGAGTACCTGTCATTGATACGATGGTTGCCGACCAGTTGTTCCAGATATTCAACGCGCTTAGGCTGACCGGGGTTGAAGCGGTGGTCACGGGAATCCGCCCGGAAATTTCACAGACAATTGTAAGCCTGGGCCTTGATTTTAGCCAGATTAAAACACGGGCCACGATGCGCCAGGCATTAAGCGATTTTGGTGTCCAAAAATGAATCATGAGGCGATGCCAGTCTCCATTTTAGAAAATAGTAAAACGCCTGCCCAAATTGGGGCAGGCGTTTGATTTTGTTGTTTGGCTATGGCTCGCAGCGCGCCTATTCGCCCATCTTTATGCTTGTTTCCTGGAAAGCCGCTTTTTTCCGGGTGCCCGTTTCAATTGCCCAAGCAAGTATTAAAACTCCGGAGAAAAGTAGGGCAGCCCATTCAAAATAATACCATTGAATCGTCATCAGGATATCATACACGGAATGAACGGCAATCAACAGCCAAAGATTTCGGGTCCAAAGCAGCAACAGGCCTAGTATGAGCCCCATATCCGTAAAAGTGGCAATCGTTCCGACCGTCACGCTCAATGGCTGGGGGTTCGCAAGAGTGTGCCCAATTCCGAACAAAAGCGAGCTTATAAAGAGAGCCGCCATCAGGAAAACTTCCTCTGGCCATTTCGCCCATTTCTGCGGAAAGATTCTTTTAACTAGCAAAAGGAAGAGAATCATATACGAAATGCGGTACACTTCTTCAAATCCCGCCAGAGTATCGGAGAGAAAATCATAACCGGCAAGATCAAACCATTCCAAAACCGGGTTAACGCCCGCGTCCTCCCCGGTGATCCCTTCCATCCCGCTTTCGATGATGGAAGCGGACTCCTCTACATATTCCGTATAGCTTTGGTTAAATTCCGGGTATAGAATATTTGAATAAAAATTAATGACGATTGCCCCTAAATAAAATAGCAAAAAGACAACTGCAAATTGGGAAACAATCTGCCTCTTTGGAACACTTGCCCCAAAACCGAAATATGGTTCGCTTTCCATACATGAAAGCATGCCTCCAGTTTCTTGCCTATCTGCTCTCTTTCGCGAAAGAGCAAACCTAGGATGCAGCTTCCAGGCCAAAAAGATGGAAGCAACCATGATTAAATTATAAAAGTCCGAGAAAAAATAGCTGTACCTTGATAAATATAGAACTGCCTCAGATCCGACTGTGACCAGGAGCATTAACACGAAAAGCCGTTTCGAAACCGGCTGTACAAGATCATTAATCAAGTTTTCTCCCCGCTCTGAATTAGATTGTTTTGGCCTGAATCATTGCTCAGGCCTTTTTATTTCATATCCTGGGCAACTTCTAGCTAGCCAGCAATCTAGCCAGAATAAAGCCGAGGCCGTTCACAACAAGGAGAAACAACCCGCATCCAAGCACCCATTTTCTATTGAATTCCATAAGTAGCTCCTTATCTTATTTTCCACTACTTTACCATAAGTTAAAGCTTCAAGCATTAACATTTTTCCGTTCCTAAAAAGCTATTCACACAGTAGTTTCGACAGTGCAAAAGTCAATCAAACGTTTGAATGAATTCTTTGTTTTCCTTGCTACAGGAGCAATTTTAACAGAAAGCCATTGCAATTAAAGTCGAAAATTCTCCTTAGTTAAATTTCTCTCATTCAATTCATTTCAGCTGCCCTGTGGTTCCAGGGCAGTTTTTTTGCGGTGAAATGACTAGTGGAATTTAGCTATCTATATAGTAGGCGTCTGACACCGACTAGACGGATAAACAAATTTTAGCAATTTATCACTAGCCACTATTGGGATATGACTAGCAAAATAAGGCTATCTCCTATTCGATAAAATTAGTAGGGGTCTGGCCCCCACTAGATCCACAACCAATTAGTAGCCATTATTCACTAGTCACTATCGGGATGCGACTAGCAAAATAGGACTACCTCCATTCGCAAAAATAGTAGGGGTCTGGCCCCGACTATTTGCACTTTTACAATATAGTAGTATCCCACTAGTTATCCGTAAGCGTTCACCCCTCCAAGGAAAGCATTACCGATGTTTCAACCAAAAAAACTGCCGGCTAGCCCGCCGGCAGTTCCACTTATTTCGTGTCTTCTTTTATTTCAAGCAATTTCTGCCTCAGGCCGGTTTCCATCAGAGCGAGGTCATGTTCGGCCTGGCGACGCTTGATGCGACCTTCTTCCTGGATACGGAGTGTTTCCTCGAGTGTGGAAACAAGGCTTTCCTGAGTGCGCTTTAATGTTTCAATTTCGACAATGCCGCGTTCGTTTTCACGTGCTGTCTCAATTGTGTTGGTCTTCAGCATCTCGGCATTTTTAAGCAAAAGCTCGTTTGTGGTCTTTGAAACCTGCTTTTGGGCTTCGACCGCATGGCGCTGCCTGATTAACGTCAGGGCGATGGCGACCTGGTTCTTCCAGAGTGGGATGGCGGTCATAATGGATGACTGGATTTTTTCCGCGAGCGCCTGGTTCGTATTTTGAATCAGCCGGATTTGCGGCGCACTCTGGATTGTCATCTCGCGGCTAAGCTTCAAATCGTGGACCCGCTTATCGAGCCGATCGGCAAACTGCAGCATGTCGTTGACTTCCTGGAACTTCATCTGGTCTCCCGAAGCCTCGGCATCCTTCTTCATTGCAGGTATGACCTCACGCTGCATCTCCTCATACTTCAATTCACCAGCAGCAATATATACATTCAACGCATTGAAATATTCCTTATTATACTCATAGAGCTTTTCAAGCATGGCGATGTCGGCTAGGAGAGCATTTTTACTCCGATCCAGCTTTACGGATATCCGGTCAATCTGGGCTCCGGTTTTTTGATACTTGGACAGCACCTCCTGAATGGAGTTGGACATTTTTCCAAACATCCTGGAAATTAGTGATTTTTTCCCCTCGCTCAGTTCATCCGGGTTCACATCGGACAGGCGTTTCATCAACTCGTTAATGATTTCCCCGATTTCACCAACATCCTTCTTCTGGACATGCTCAAGCATCGTATTCGAAAAGGTAAGCAGCTTTGACTGGGCCTGTGTCCCGTAGGAAATCATCGCCTGGTGGTTTTTCGGGTCAATCTGGCTTGCGAGCTGCAAAGCCCTCGCTTTGTTTTCTTCGGGAAGTACATCAATCAAGCGGACCTGCTTCCCCTCCCCTGCAATAGGAGCCGGTGTGATTGCTTCGTTTTCCTTCGCCCCGAATGGGTCCGACAATATATCATCCAACAAATGATTCGTATTCATGGAAGCTGAATTGTTCTCGTTCATTTGAACCTCCTGTTTTCTTCAATGAATTTGGTGCTTTTTTGATTTTCAAGCGCCTGCTTCGCCACGTCAATTTCAAAATCGAGCGTGTCGATGTCATCCTTAATGATATGGTACAAATCCTGTTCGACTGCCTCAGCCAGACTGTCGAGTGTACGCTGTGTTTCATGAAGCATCAATTCCAGCTCTACGTTCCGCTTCGGCTGGGAGGATAGAAAGGCATATTTTTCAGCTAGCTCAATCAGCGAGTCGAGGTGGGAAAAATAAAAACGCTCGGCCTTGTAAAAACGCCTCGGTTCATCCTTTGTCAATTTGTATATCTTCTTCGTTACCCTTAATAAGTCAACCCGCTGCTTCAGGGACGGAAGATTTTTAATCGAAAAAAGGGCTTTGTGAAGGCGGCTGATTTTCCGCTTCCCTTCTTCTAAATTTTGCTTAATATAACGATATTCCTTCCGGCTCAGCCGGTGCTGCTTCAAAAACTGCGAATTTGTATACATGCCTACCGTTTTGTATGCGGTGAGCCCCCCGGCAACGGATATCCCGGCAGACAGCGCCCAACCAGCTTCAAACCCGAAAACACTGACAAGTCCGGTGACAAAGGCCGTCGGGACAGCGATGGAAGTCCGTAATAGAAACGATAAAAATGGATTCATATCAATATCGACTCCTGACTCTATTGATCCTGTACAGGTTAGTACGTTCAATACACTGCAATTGTTTCACGAGAGGTAACTTTTTTCTAAAAATTCTCTGTTTCCTTAACAATACACGAAAAATCCATCTGTTTCCACAGCCTTGATATGTAATGGGAACTAAGGCTTAAGACGTAGTCGTCAAGCCTTGTCGAAATAAAGTTTCAATTTTTGCAAAATAAGCAAAAAATGCGTTTTCCATCCCCTAATTGAATAAAAAACGTCATTACTCCCCTATGAAAACCTCCTTTTGGCTCTGTTTTCGAGCCGAAAATTAAGTTTTCGCGATTCGCCAAACAATTTAGCGAAATGTATGGTGGACTTACCCGGGAATACAGTGGCAAGCGCGCTTTCCTGAAAGGGAAAAATTGTGGAAAGCTTTGAACAGATTGCAGACCAGTTTACACCGATGATTTACAGTATCATCCGATCTCTTCACATTTATAAAAACAAGGAGGAATTTTTCCAAACCGGCTTGGTTGCCCTTTGGGAGGCGGCTAATGGCTATGAATCAGGGAAAGGGCAGTTTGAAAGCTATGCGTATCGATATATTAAGGGAAGATTGATGACCGAGTTGACCAAGGCTGCAATCCACGAAGAAAAGATGGTTTACCCTGATGATGAGTTCTGGGAAACGGCCGGCGAATCCTCCATTGGCGACATCCTCTCCAAGCAGCTAATTCTCTCGTATTGCGATTGCCTGACTCCAAGCCAAAGAAAGTGGGTTCTTTATACATGCATACATTGTTTATCCATAAAAGAAATTGCAGAAAAAGAGAATGTGAGCATTTCCGCGGTCAAAATCTGGCGTAAGGAGGCAAAACAAAGGCTAAAAGATAACATACATTTGACCTAACTCCATCATTCTCCTAAACTAGGCAAAATGAAAAAGAGGAGTAGCCGTTTTTAGGCACTCCTCTTTTTCTTCTTATATTGTATCCGATTGGGTAATCGGCATATTTTTCAAATCTACTTTTAGGTCTTCAATCATTTTCTTTGATGTCATTTCGGTTTCAGTTCGTCCCTTTTCATAGGCCTTTTTCATTATTTCTAAAAAAACGCTTTGGCCGTCTTTTTTACTGTTCTCTTTCACTTCGCCATTTCTCCTCCTTTTTCACTCATTTTCACCATTCTATTAAAAAAAGTGTCAAATGTAAATCAGCTTCCAGTATTTACTTACATGGTAATTTTGTGACAAATTTCGACCTGAAACCAGAAATTTCTTTGGATGGTGAAACTACTATTCCCGCTCCTTCTAACTTTGAAACTGGCAAATCCTTTACAGAGGATCTCTGCCCAACCGCCGAGCAGAGATAGTGGCCTGTTTCCTCTCTTCACCGAAAAATATAGTATGGGGTTTCTGTGAAGCGCCGATTTTGGGTATAATGAAAGAATATGGTTTTAGCCCAAAGTGGGTTCCTGGTACGTTGGAAAATAGGTATATACCAGGTTAATCGTTAGGGCGTATAAATTTATGGTCCGTTCCATCCAAAAGGAGGGCGGGAACCGGGTTCATTTTTACAACATGGGGGTGTTCGGATGCGGAATGAGGGATTGGCATTGGTGTCGGAGCGGCTCCGGGATATACTTTCGCCGCATTCCGAGGAGGATGCGCGGCTGATCCAAAAAGGAATGCTTTTGTATAGGCAAGGGCTGGTTTCACAGCTCCGGATTGATGAGGACATAATAACGGCAGCGGTTCAGGACGTGGTACCAGTAAGGGTACGGCTTGAACAGCTGTTCATTGAGATGAGTGAATGTTCATGTCCGGCGCGCGGCCTTTGCCGCCACCAAATCGCAGTGTTCTTCGCTGCTTATGGGCGGGAAGGCAGTGTTGCGGAGTGGATCGAGGATTGGAGGTATCCCGTCCGGGAGAAAAAGGAAGCTGTTAGAATGGGAATGCAGCGCGCCCGCGCCATCATGAAGGCGACTGGAGTAGTGGATCGGGATTATCAGCTTTGGGTAGAGTCGTTTTCTGAGAGTTTCACTTCTATTATGCGATCGAAAAAGCATTTGAATCCGTATGTTGTGGGCGAGCTGTTCGGGGTGTACTGGCGCCGGGTCAGGGCGGGTTCACCGAGCGGCGAGGAATGGGCGCTTCTTTATGAGCTTGCCGGAATTGTGTTTTCATTCCGTGAGCTCGCGATTTTGTCCAGGGAGTTTGGGCATCCGGAAGATACTGCCGAGCGGTATTATGGGCATTTGTTTGCTGAAATGGAAACAGATGCGGGACGAATTGCCAGGAAGCTAGCAAGCCGGGCGTGGCCGCTTTCGTTTGACCCTTTTCTAGAAAAATTGAAGGATGATGCACGGGATTTGCTGACGTCCGTTTCGTTGGTGCCATATGAACGGATATTCCTTTATTTAGGCCTTTGGTCGACCTTATTTAAAAAAAGGGATAGCCTGGAGGCAGAAGCCGTTAAGCTTGCCGAAGCCGGAAACACCCTTTTAGAAGGGGTAAACCGGCATCCTTTGCAAATTGCTTCCGCACATATCCAATTCCTTCAGAAGGAAGATTCCAAGGCGCTGGGATTCCTGGCTGGACTCACTGAACAGCAAATGGCCCCCTACCTCCTGAACTGGATCGATGAATTGTCCTTTCACAAGGAGTGGAACCGTTCCGGCCCGTACATTGAGCTTCTATCCCAGAATTTAAAAAGCACACTGTCTTTCATCAGCGGGTATCAGGGGCGGTCCCAATTTGTCAAAAAGGTGCTCGACTCCGCCATTCCCTATGTTGAAGGGACGGGCCGCAACGACGTTCTGGAACGACTCCTTCAGCAATCTCTCCCCTATAGTTATTATGAATATGGGGGCCTTCTGTTCGAGCGGGGCGATTTTTCAAAGTGGGCTGACCTTCAGGTTTTCATGGGCTATCAATACGCAGACCTTCCAACAGCGAGGCTGAAGGTGCTGGAAAAGGAAAATCCGGACGCGGTGATATCGATGCTGCACCAGGCTGCCGCAAAACAGATTGCAACAAAAAACCGGCCGGGCTATAGGAATGCGGTCCGGCTGTTGAAGAAGCTTCGGACGCTATATAAAAAACAAAAGCGGCTGGATGAATGGGAAACGTTTTTTGAAGAACTATTAGAGCGGACAAGGCGGTTGCGCGCTTTCCATGAAGAATGCCAAAGGAGCAAGCTGATTAATGTATAAAGAGCCGTTAATAAAGTTGATTGTCAGGATTAAGGATGAAAGATGCCTGTTGGCGGCACAAGGAATAAATGGCGGATGGCTTTCCCCCGATGCGTGGAAGTATCCGTTATTCAGCAGCCATCCGGAGAGCTATTACGGGGCATTTCTCGACCCAGTGAAGGAAAGCGGGATTGAAGTGCTTGAGCTGAATGCATGGCAGCTGGCCACCCTCTTTGCCCGAGAATCGTTCAACCGTTTTTTTGAATGGGACTGGGACGAGGCGGCTGAAATCTGCCTCGCTTCGGCACATATACTTTATGAAAGCATCCTTGAAAAGGAATGGCTGCCGGACTTCAAAGCGTGGGAAGCAGGAACGTTTCGCTGGCAGCTCCCAGCAAGGGTGCGTGACGAGTTTGACAGCTCGTTCTGGGAGCAGTATGTAGCCAATGGAAGCTTACCGGGCCCTGCGGGTGGGACGGAGCTAACCGCCTATGATTTTATAGAGGATTTGTACAATCTGGCACTTGATGCTTATCTGACCCGAAATACGGAAATGCGGGAGTTGTTTGGGCCAAAGCTTGAACTGCTCGAAAGCAGGAATATCCCGGCGGCTACTCTTGCTCGGTATTTTGATGAGGATAATTGGCTTGAATGGGTAGGAATTAAGGAAAGCGGAGTCCCTTTCACGGTTGGCCTGCGCCTTGATGAACCCGAAGACGGCGAAGGCTTTTGGCTGCTCGAGACATTTTTAAGGAGTAAAAAGAACCCGGATGAGCTGTACCGGGCTGACGAACCTTCAATTCCTTCCTCATGGAGCCCATTTTTGGAAAAGGCCGCTCGCGAAGAGGAACGCTGGGTGGAGCTACTTCCATCCCTTGGGGTATACGGCAGGATGAAAACTTCCCTTTCCGAAGAAGAAGCTTGGATTTTTTTGACTGAGTCCAGCGAAATCCTGCTGGCACTTGGTGTCGAAATCCTTCTGCCTGGCTGGTGGCAGGCAATGAAGAACGCGAATCTGCGGGTTAAAGCATCACTGAAGGGTACATCGAGCCACCGCCCTTCCTTTGTTGGCCTCAATGCGATGCTTGATTTTAATTGGCGTTTCTCTATGAATGGAGTTGATTTGAGCGAGGAGGAATTCCATTCATTGGTGGAAGAAAAACGACGGCTTGTCTTTGTACGGGGCCGATGGGTCAAACTCGACCCACAGTTCATCCGGCAAATGCAGGAAATCATGAAAAAGGCCGAAAAGGAAGGCCTTCATGTGCGCGACCTGCTTGAACAGGAACTTCTCGAGGAACCTGAAGGCGACGACCTTGAAAACCCGCGTGCTTTTGCAAAGATCCAGATTGAACTAAACCGGCAATGGAAACAAATGATAAAGCAGCTCGGTGAAATTAAGGAAATCCCGCTCGCCAACGTACCTGCCGGGTTGAATGGGGCGCTCCGGCCATACCAGCAGCTTGGTATGAGCTGGCTCCTGTTCCTGCGCAAATTTGGCTTCGGCGCGGTCCTGGCAGACGACATGGGCCTCGGTAAAACGATCCAGCTGATCTCTTACCTTCTTTCGATAAAAGAAACCGCTGAAAAAGGAGCGGATGGCCCATCACTTATAATTTGCCCGACATCCGTGCTTGGCAACTGGCAAAAGGAGCTTGAGCGATTCGGGCCCAGCCTGCGCGTGCATTTGCATTATGGAACAAACAGGCTGAAGGGTGAAGCCTTCGCCGAAACGGCAGCCGGCCATGATGTCGTACTTACATCGTATGGACTGAGCCACCTGGACGAAGAGGAGTTCAACCGGATTGAGTGGTGCGCGATTGCAATTGACGAAGCGCAAAATATTAAAAACGCAAATACGAAGCAGTCACGGGCGGTCCGAAAGCTGCGTGGCCGCCACCATATTGCCTTGACCGGGACCCCGATGGAGAACCGCTTGTCAGAGCTTTGGTCGATTTTAGATTTTACAAACCACGGCTATCTCGGAAGCCTGGGACAGTTCCAAAAGCGCTTTGTTATCCCGATTGAGAAGGATGAAAAAGCTGAAAAAGTCCGTGAGCTCCAAGGCTTAATCCGTCCTTTCCTGTTAAGGCGGACGAAAAAGGATGAAGACGTAGCGCTCAATCTTCCTGATAAGCAGGAGCAAAAGGAATATTGCCCGCTTACCGCCGAACAAGCCTCCCTGTATGAACAGTTGGTCCAGGATACGTTCACACAGCTCGAGAAGCTGACCGGATTTGAAAGAAAGGGCATCATTCTCCAGCTCTTAAGCAAGCTGAAGCAGCTCTGCGACCATCCCGCATTGTATTTAAAAGAATCACGGTCCGAACGTATTGCTGGAGCTTCGAGTGGTGACGAGGGAACTGCCAGCCAGAGAGAAAACGGTACAGCAGCTGAGAAAAGCTCTGCTATTGTGCCAGCTTCCGGAAAAAAACTAAGGGGGGTTTCCTCCACCGGCCGTGACTTGATAACAAGGTCCGCCAAAATGGAGAAACTCGTTGAACTTGTTGACGCCGTACTTGGCCAGGATGAAAGCTGCCTTATTTTTACCCAGTATATTGAGATGGGGGAAATGATCAAAACAGCGCTAAAAAGGAAGTTCGGAATCGATGTGCCGTTTTTGAACGGCAGTGTTCCAAAAACAAAGCGGGATGAAATGATTGCCCAATTCCAGGAGCGCGCATTCCCTGTATTCCTGCTTAGCCTGAAGGCAGGCGGTACCGGTCTGAATCTTACGGCTGCCAATCATGTTATCCACTATGACCGCTGGTGGAATCCCGCCGTCGAAAACCAGGCCACTGACCGTGCCTACCGGATTGGGCAGCAGCGTTTCGTCCATGTCCACAAGCTGATTTGCACTGGGACGCTAGAGGAAAAAATTGATGTGATGCTCGAGAAAAAACAACACCTCAATGACCAAATTATCCAAAGCGAAAATTGGATTACCGAGCTTTCGACTGAGGAATTACGTGACCTTATTGTCCTGAAATAAGCTGGTCCATAGCAAAAGGGAAAAGGCCGCTGAATTGGCAGTTCAGCGGCCTTTTCCTATATAACAGGGGGTTTTTAACAAGTATGCACATTTTAAAAACATATATACATGTCAGTAATGATTTTATTAGGGGACCATAAAACCTCCATTAAAATTCTGACAAAAAAATCCGGCGGGAAGCCGCCGGTGCAGTTGGGGTAGGATTCGAGGGGCAGATTGATTTTGTTTCTGAAAGGGATCATGGTGAAGATATTTTTAAAGGGAGGAGCTCTTAGGCAGGAGCCTAGTCGTAAGTGCCAGGCCAGATGAGGGGACTAGAGGTGGAAGAGGAATCCTTTTTCCTTTAAAGGCAGCTGTGGCAATTGCGTTGGGCAACCGTTGCATGTTCGTTTCCAGTCGTTTTCGTATTCATCAAGCCTTCTTTCAAGCTGAAGAATCCGGCTATGCAGGCTGCTAACATGCTCATTGGTTTTTCCAGTCATTCTAATCAGGCTTTCGAGCAGCAATTCAAGGCTTTCCGCTACATTGCTCTTATTCCTATCCAAAAGGAAATTCCTCCTTGCCACGGGCGGATGGTTCCCTTTCAAAAGTAAACGGAGGCGGTGAAACCGGCTGGGAGTCGTGGAAGGAACCGCTGGCTGGTGCCGTTTCACGCAGAGGCGGATGGAAATGGCCCTGACGCGAATCGGGCTCTGGCTGCGGCCGGTGGAACTGTTCTTGCCCGGTTGTCGGCTCTGGCTGCGCGCGCTGGAACTGACCTTGCCCGACCGGCTGCTCCTGGTGGCGGAATGGAATAGATTCAGTTGAAGGCTCGTTGTTTTGATGGACATCCATCCCGGGAACGGGAACGGACCTTGTATTTTCTGTTTCATGCGATGCTGCTCCTGCCGGCTTGCTACTAAGGAAACGAATCGATTCGGCAACAACCTCAGTCACATATACCCGTTTTCCTTCCTGGTTGTCATAATGCCGCGTATGGATCCTTCCCGTGATGCCGACCACCGACCCTTTCCGGCAATAGTGGACGGTGTTCTCCGCTGCTTTTTTCCAAAGGGTGCATTGGACAAAGTCTGTATCGATTTCGCCATTACTGTTTTTGTATTGCCTGTTCACAGCCAGTATGACATTCGACACCGACGTACCTTCCGATGTGACCTTTAATTCGGGATCTTTAGTCAGCCGCCCTACCAGGGTTACTTGGTTAATCATAGTTCCAACTCCTTTCGTCGATGCGTCCATCTTAACGCCTGAAAGTGAAAAAAGTAAAACTGTGAAAAATGAATTTCGGGGCCGATTTTTGCTAAAAAAAGCGCTTTTCCACGCCTAAATACTCCCTTTGCAAGTGGTTTCCCGCAAATTATAGCGAATTTGGCCACTGGGCAAGTTATTTTTCGACAAAACGGATGCCATCGCTATTTACATTGACTATGATATAATACAGGCAAAATTATTGTAGGGAGAGGTGCTGGAGTGAAAACATTTAAACTGGTGTCACTTGAAATCCTTGATGGTGAGGATACAACCGAAATTCCCTTGGAAAGCGGCCTGATTATTAACAAAGAAGATGTGCATTCCAACTGGCTTCTTGAAGCCTATACAGAGCTTGGCCTTTATGATTATTTTAAGGCGCTGGAGGATGCCGGCAATGAGTTTATTGTACAGGCTGTCATCACGAACAGGGAGAATGATCCGGCTTTTTTCCAGACAAGGGTTTGCTCCTTGAAAAAATTCGAACAGCATATCAGCGTCCTCCTGCAAGGGCGCTTAAGAAAAACAAAAAATAATTATGCGGAAGTCCTCCTCGGCCAATTGCTGGATCAGGGACTCAACGGAAATATGCTATTGGATGAGTTCAAGGATAAAATACAGAGGAAACCGAAGTTGAAACAACGGAAATCCGAGGTTTAATACGTTATCGCAGTCGGGCAGCTCCATTGGGGCTGTTTTTTTAATTTTGGGGATTATTATTGGCGGCTGGCTTGTGGCAGATTTGATTCCTTTCGACAGTGAGGAATTCAATCAAACGTTTGATTGAATTTTATGGAGTGCCCGTCCTACATGGGCTTCGCCAACCATGCGCCTGGGGAATTGTCGGATGCTTGCAGTGAGGCAAGAACTTAATCAAAAAAAGGCCGGAAGCTTCCCTCCGCCCTACTTAATCAACTGTTTCTCCATTATCGATGTTTTTTCATGTTGTTGGTATTGTCATTTGTATCGCTTGGCAAACCATCCTCGTCCACTCTTCCGTCGTTATCCGGATCCACGTCGTTCCCTTTATTGTCATGGATGCGGTCCTGAGGAGGAGGGGGATTTTGTTCATCGTCATTTGTACCGCAGCCTGCGAGAGTAAGCATCGCTGCGAAAATCGTTCCTGCGAAGAGTATGCAAAGCTTCTTCTTCATGGTATAAGCCCCTTTCGCTTTGTCAGTTGTCAGGCCATTGCCTTCTCTTACAATGCCCTAAAATGAAAGGAACTTGCATCAAGGTATGTACGTCCTTTTAAATCCAACAGAGGAACCTGATAAAAAAGCCGAATTTGCTGAAGTTTGGCCGCTTGACCGAATAAGCTGCCTGTTTGACCGAATCCCTCACGAATCGCTCAATATAAAGAACAAATTCCAAAAAACTAAACATACAGTGCCAGTTCCAGTCTTGTAGGAGGGTATGCGGCACTGTATGCTTTAATGTACTACTAAATAAACCATTTCCAGAAATGTAAACCTCATCTAACCTAAAATGAGGAAAAAGACCCAAAATAAAAAGGGCCAGGCACCCAAATGGGACGAAAAATGTCCCACTGTGCGCCTGGCAGCCAATTTATTTTTTCTGGTCGATTAGGGCAAACATGATTTCGACTTCGCATGCGAGTTCGCCATCAACCGTGGCGATTCCTTTGCCTTTTCCCATTGGACCGCGGAAACGGACCATTTCAACTTCAAGTCGAAGCTGGTCGCCAGGAAAGACTTGCTTTTTGAAGCGGCAATTGTCGATGCCCGTAAAAAAGGCTAGCTTGCCGCGGTTTTCCTCACGCTTCAGCATCGCGACTGCTCCGACCTGGGCAAGCGCTTCAACAATCAGGACACCCGGCATGACTGGGAAGTCCGGGAAATGGCCATTGAAGAATTCTTCATTCGCACTTACATTTTTTATACCAACTGCTCGCTTCCCCTCTTCAATTTCAAGAATTTTATCTACAAGCAAAAACGGATAGCGGTGAGGGATGATTTCTTTAATTTGTTTGATGTCAAGCAATTTTAGTACCTCCTCATAATACGAACTAATAGATTCATTTTACGTTTTCCATATAAAAAAAGGAAGGGATATCTCCTTCCTTGATTATTTTTTGGTTATAAGGTCACGGATATGTGTCCATGTCGATTGTTTAAATACATCTCCGGCATCTCCATCCCCAATCACACCATACCCGAACATAGCCCCGCCAACCGCGCAGACGGCAATTAGAAGGATGAACAGGATAATCCTGAGCCAGATTGGAATCAGCCTAATCCGGACATATTTCCTGTTTCCGGTGGCTTTGGCAACTCTCGCCTTCTTTGCTTTTTTATATTGTTCGCGTGTTTTCGGATCCTGCTGCTTATATGAGATAGAAGACATAGTTTACTCCTTTTAAACGGGAATCATGGCCAACACTCTTTGCCATTTCTCCTTTTTAACAATAACGAATCGAACCGATTAAGCCCTATATCACTATTATAAGGAAAAACAGCAAATTAAACATCCTTTTTCACTAAAACCCATATTTAGGAACAAATTTGAACAATTCAAGCCTTTTTATTCTGGTGCACGCAAACATTCCTATATGAGGAAATAAAGGCATCTTCAAACAATATCATGAACTAAATTAACTTTTCATAAAGTCATGCAAAATACAAAAAAGCCCAGCGATCAACTCCGCCAAGCTTCCTGCAACTTTTATCCGAATTTTCTTTTTGCAATCCGGTCGATATTATCGAGCATGACGCCAGTTCCAATAGCAACGCAATCCATCGGGTTTTCAGCCACCAATACCGGTACCTTTAGTTCCTCGGCAAGGAGCTGGTCAATTCCGTGCAAAAGTGCTCCGCCTCCGGTCAGGATGACGCCACGGTCAATGATATCGGCGGAAAGTTCCGGCGGAGTGCGCTCAAGAACACTTTTGGCAGCCTGGACGATTACCGCGACAGACTCACGGAGAGCCAGTTCAATTTCCTCGGAATGAACCGTGATTGTACGAGGAAGCCCGCTGACCATATCACGGCCTCGGATTTCCAATGACTCATTGCGTGAACCTGGGAATACAGTCGCAATCTTTATCTTGATGTCCTCGGATGTCCGCTCTCCGATTAGTAACTTATACGCGCGTTTAATATAGTTCAGGATTTCCATATCAAAGTTATCGCCAGCCATTTTAATGGAAGAGGAAGTGACAATATCGCCCATTGAAAGGACTGCGACATCTGTCGTTCCTCCACCAATATCGACTACCATATTGCCGCTCGGCTGAAAGATATCCATTCCCGCTCCAATAGCTGCCACCTTCGGCTCTTCCTCAAGGTAGATTTTCTTGCCTCCGCTTTTTTCAGCAGCTTCCTTGATTGCCTTTTGCTCAACACTTGTGATGTTCGTTGGGCAGCAGATTAGGATGCGCGGCTTGGATAAGAAACCTTTGACATCGAGCTTGTTAATAAAATATTTCAGCATTGCTTCGGTTACATCAAAGTCAGCTATAACCCCGTCCTTCAATGGGCGGATCGCAACGATATTGCCCGGTGTACGCCCGACCATGCGGCGGGCATCTTCCCCAACGGCTAGAACCCGATTCGTATTTTTATCAATAGCAACAACAGATGGCTCATTCAATACAATTCCACGGCCCTTTACGTGAATAAGCACGTTGGCCGTTCCAAGATCAATCCCAATATCCCTTGCAAACATTGCTAATTCTTTCCTCCTCGAAAAACGGAATCCACATACTGTCCTAATTGTCTATTGTATCATAACGGTTCCGTTTTCCATAACTTTTCCGGAGGCTTATGCGGAAATTTGAAGAAATTTGTTAATTTTTTATGAAGGGTCTTTTTTACTTTACTGGCTCGCTTTCCGCATCTTCTTTCTGGTATTTCATCTTTGTTGCTTCCCCTCCCCGCAAATGGCGGATTGATTTATGGTAATCAAGGATTTCCTTCACTTCGTTTGCAAGCTCGGGACTGATTTCTGGCAATCTTTCTGTCAAATCTTTATGGACTGTACTTTTGGATACGCCGAACTCCTTCGCAATAACGCGAACTGTTTTCCTCGTCTCCACGATATACTTTCCAATCTTGATAGTTCGCTCTTTGATGTAATCGTGCACACCACTCGCCCTCCCTTAGGTTGGATGTGAGAAGTGTGAAATGAGACCCGCTTATCACTTCGACGAAATTCTGCCTCCGCACCTATAAGCTGGTGCGGTCAGAAAGCAGCCGCCTTTTTTACAAAAAAAAGCACTGCCTTCTGGCCCTGTGAGGTCTAAACAAATCTTCGGCTAAATACATATTGTCCGCAAACGACTCCTCACCTCAAACACTCTCTTGTACAGGTTTGTAACAGTTTATTAGCTTGGATAGGCGAATATGCACAAGGGACAAGGCGTACGTGGAAGTTTTTCGGAAAACCTCTAATAATTCTCAAGATTGCTAAAAAACAAAAGACCAGTTTTCCTTATACGGCAAACAATTAGAAGAGCTTTTAAACACGAACCAGGCAAAAGAAGATTCTGCAGCTGAAAGGCAGCGCCAACCGTCTAGAAGGCAAATGTTCCGAGATTTCTAAATTGCCCCCCCTGTAGATTAGTGGAGTTTTCAATTTGTAGGAACAAGGGACCAATTTAGTATGTTATTTTCTTTTCAAGATTTTATTTGATACAATAACCATAGGTTTTTGAGCGTCCCGCTATTTGGCAGCGGGGCACTTTAACATGTTCAATACAGGAGGCTATTATGACTAAATTACGATTTGCCGTACTTGGATGCGGAAGGATCTCATACAAACATATTGAGGCTCTGATTAATAACGCAGAAGACGCAACACTTGTTGCAGTAAACGATATCGTCGAGGAAAAGGCCCTTGAAAGAAAGAAACAATACGAGGATAAATTCCCAAATGCGGATGTCAAGGTGTATACAGATTACATAAAAATGCTTGAAAACGAACAAATTGATGTGGTCACAATTGCGACAGAGAGCGGATACCACGCCAAGCATGCTATTGACTCCATCAACAGCGGCGCCCATGTGATGATTGAAAAGCCAATGGCGCTTTCCGTCGAAGATGCAGATAAAATGATTGCCGTCGCAAAGGAAAAAGGCAAGAAAATCTGCGTTTCCCACCAGAACAGGTTCAATCCCCCAATCCAAAAGCTGAGAAGGGCAATTGAGGAAGGCCGTTTTGGGCGCATTATGAGCGGTACGGCACGGATTCTGTGGACGCGGGATATGAACTACTATAAGCAGGCCCCATGGAGAGGGACAGCTGAGCTTGATGGCGGAACCCTGATGAACCAGTGTATCCACAACATTGATTTGCTTCAGTGGATGCTTGGCAGTTCTGAAATTGAGCGGATCCATGCCGAAAGGGAAACCTTCTTGCGTGATATCGAAATGGAGGACTTTGGCGCAATTCTAATCAGGTTTAAGAACGGTTCAATCGGAATCGTCGAAGGAAGCGCCGTCGTTTATCCGAAAAACCTTGAAGAAACACTGAGCATCTTTGGCGAAAAAGGAACAGTCGTCATTGGCGGTCTTGCAGTCAATGAAATCAAAACATGGCAATTTGCCGACGAACGCGACTATGATAAAGAAGATACAAGCACTGATATTGACAGCGTCTACGGCGAAGGCCATACTCCGCTTTACAAGGATTTCATCGATGCTATCAACAACAACAGGGAACCTCTCGTCAACGGTGAAGAAGGCAAGAAAGCGATGGAAATCATCCTTAAGGCATACGAAGTTTCACCTAAATAAAGATGACAAAAACACAGCCGGCCAGGCTGTGTTTTTGTTATGACACTGGATTTTGGAAAAATGCATAGAAACTTTGGACCCTTCCATGTTCCTTTTGAACCATTATCTCCAGACTTCCTCCAATGTATCGCGAAAAAGGCGGTTAAGCTGCTCGGTCGGGTCATCAATTTTAACATCGAGTGTTTTGGAATAAGCCTCAAGGTGGTTAATTTCCTCTTCAATAAAGTGATTAATTACCCCAATCTTTGGCTCCAGGTCGAGTTCGTCACCGGCAATTTTCCGCTTCAGCAAGATTAAGATTTCTTCTTTTAGATTCCCACTTGGGATGATGTCTTCGACCAGTTCCCTAAACTCCATTGGCGGAACTGTATTGTATTTTTCAATCCATTTTGCCGCCAGTATTGGGCGGAGTACGTAAAAGTACTTCTTGATTTTTACGGAAGAGCCTTGGAGGTAATCTCGGTAATTCCCCTTGGCCATATTCAAATAATGGTGGATGCCCGAAGCCGGTGAGTAAATGCTACTGTTCAGTGCCCTCAATTTATCGGCTGTTGTGCCGAAATGGTAATAGACAATGCCAGACCGGAGCCACTCGAGCAATGGGGGGTTGGATTTCCGAAATAGCCTCAATGCCTTTGTAAGCTCCCAGCCACTGACATCCAGCAACCCATCAATCGGAATGGAAATAGGGTCGTGCGCCGGAATTTCAATTACATCCCTTTTCTGGTCGATCGATAAATACCAGTCCTTTTGATGAATGTAGATAAACCGAACATCGTAATCGCTGTCTTTTGATGGAAAACCCCAAGCCCGGCTTCCAGATTCACAGGCAAACAATATTTTGATTTTGTAATCTTTCTCGATTGTTTCAAGAACTTCACGAATATGCTCTTTCAAAAGAATCCCTCCTATCTTTTAAAATTGGCTGGGCTAAAATCGACTGTATCAGCGGTTGCGGATGATTTATCCAGCCGAAACACCTGGTTTATCCCACTCTTAACAGGCAGTAAGACCCCCTACTGATGGAAGGTTCACTTTATCAGCATTTGCATGGACTCTATCAGCCGATGGAAGGCTTTTATCAGCGGATGTAAGGGGTTAATCAGCATCCAAAGAATTTACCCATCCCCACTGGGTTTCTCATTAGTATAACAAAACCAGGGAGTCGGTCCCCTGGTTCATTTACTAGATATAAATCAAATTTTATAGCCTAATAGGTTTTATTTATCACCGTCAAGACCGTTTCAGCACACAAACCAACTCCAAACGGTCATGAGAATCCTCCGAGTCAACCAAATCACTCTTAATTACTACTCCAGCACCTCAATTAACACCTTCACCGCATCAAGCAGATCCCTGTCGCTCCAGGACGGAATGGTTTTTTTACCGGCTACCGCAAGTTCATGCGATGCCGGGATATGGACGAAGCCAGCCGGTATCCGATTATTAGCGGCAGCCAGTTCATGGATTGCCGAATACATGACATTGTTGCAGAGATATGTTCCGGCAGAATTTGAAACCTCGGCCGGAAAACCGCTTTCCTTCAATGAGTTTACCATCCGCCTAATTGGGAGAGTTGAAAGATAGCCGTCCGGCCCGCCTTCGACAATCGGAGCGTCCTCTAACGCAACCCCATTGTTATCAGCGGCGCCGTCCCGGCAATTAATCGCAATCCGTTCGGGCGTAATTGATGAGCGGCCGGCGGCAAGGCCAAGTGAAACAATCGCATCGGGCTCTGTTTCTCGCATTTTTTTCAAAAGCCGCTCTGAAGCTGAATTGTAGTCAACCGGCAATAACAGCCCTGTAATTTTATATCCGCCAACTTCCTGGCCGTCCAACGCCGAAACAATTTTTGCGGTCGGATTAATCGGAAAGGACAAAAATGGCTCAAAGCCTGTCAAAAGCAGGTTTTTCATTAAAAATTCTCCTCCTACCAGCTAGCAATGCTTCCATCGGTCCGGTGCTCGGTACCGCCCGTCAGCACGCCGGTCTTCGGATCCCGGACAATAATCTGTCCGCGCCCGAAGCCGCCTGAGTCATAGGCAACCGTAATCGCATGCCCTTTGGCGGCAAGCTGCTGAATTACATAATTCGGGAACTCGTGCTCCACATCGACCCTAAGCCCCTCGATCCACTGCCAGCGCGGCGCATCCAGGGCTGCCTGCGGGTTCAGGTCGAAATCAACCATATTCATTACGACCTGTACATGCCCCTGCGGCTGCATGAAGCCCCCCATCACGCCAAAAGGCCCGATGGCTTCCCCGTCCTTCGTAATGAAGCCTGGAATGATTGTATTGTAACTCTTTTTCCCCGGCTGGAGGCAGTTCTCATGGTCCGGGTCGAGCGAAAAGTCGACACCCCTGTTCTGCATTGCTATCCCGGTGCCTGGCACCACAATCCCCGAGCCAAAGCCCATATAATTGCTCTGGATAAAGGAAACCATGTTCCCTTCCCCGTCAGCGGTTGCGAGATAGATGGTGCCTCCTTTTGGCAAGCTGCCGGGCTCCGGCACCTGGGCTGTTCCTTGTATATTCGCCCTTGCGTTACTCGCATACTCGTCTGATAAAAAGTCCTCTACTTTCGCCCTCATTGTGCGAGGGTCGGAAATATATGCCTTGCCATCGGCGAAAGCCTGCTTCATCGCCTCAAGCTGAATATGAATGGAATCCGGACTTTCGCGGTGCGTAAAATTGTATTCTTTTAAAATATTCAATGCCATCAGGGCAATCAGTCCCTGCCCATTCGGCGGGATTTCCCAAACGTCATATCCTTTGTAATTGACGGATATCGGTTCGACCCACTCCGCATGATAGGCTGCCAAGTCCGATTCGCCAAGGAAGCCACCTGCCGCTAGTGAAGCCGCGGCAATTTTTTCGGCAAGCCGGCCACGGTAAAAGCTTTCTGCCTTTGTCTCCGCAATTTCCCGGAGTGTTTCGGCATGGTCGCGCGACTTCCAGATTTCCCCTGGCTCCGGCGCCCTGCCGTCTGGCGTAAACAACCTGAACCATTCATCGAATTCCGGTCCGTTCAGCCTTGTCTGAAAAATTTTATGCGCCCGGGCCCAGTACTTCCCTGTTATTGGCGATAACGGAAAGCCATTTTCCGCATATTCGATCGCCGGACGTAAAACCTCTGTTAGAGGCAGCCGGCCAAACCGCTCGGACAGCATCGCCCAGGAAGACGGTACTCCGGGAACTGTGACAGGGACCCAGCCGGCCAAAGGCATTTTATCATGCCCCAACTGCTTTACCTTATCAATGGTAATACTTTCGGGAGATGGACCGCTCCCATTCAAGCCGTAAAGCTTGTTCTTTGTCCAAACCAGTGCGAATGCATCGCCGCCAATCCCGTTTGACGTCGGCTCGACCACCGTCAGGCAGGCAGCCGTCGCAATGGCCGCATCAATCGCATTCCCTCCCTGCTGAAGGATGCGCAGCCCGGCCTGGGCCGCAAGCGGCTGCGATGTAGCAACCATTCCGTTTCTCGCAACCGCCGCCATCCGGCGTGATGCAAATGGATAATTTAGTAGTGACAAACCCTTTTCCCCCCGGCAAAAGAACATAGTTTTTTAAAAACATTGCCTTCTGTTGACACTTGGAGCCATGGTTTCAAATTGGTAAAACTGGAAATACTTCGTTACACGAAAAGTATACCAAATGACCTATCCAGCTGTCTAAAGGTTCTGAAAAATATTATTTTAGTTTATGAGTATTACCATTAAGAATAAGGAGGCTTCAATGAGGCAGTTTTCGCGAGTGCATTGGTGCTACTTGGGACAGTGCCATGAAGACACTTTCATATGAGTTTTCCCCTTAAAACTGTCTTCATCTGCTTCATGAAGACAGTTTCAATTGCTTTTCCCCCTCCAAACTGTCTTCATCGCGTTCATGAAGACACTTTGAATTGCTTTTCTCTCTCAAAACTGTCTTCATCCGGGAGATAAAAATAACTCTCACTGGACAAAACCTGTTAAACAACACACCGGATTACTCCCATTTCCCAAAAGTGAAAGGACTTATCCTCCGAAGCCAAAACAAAAAGGCGGGAAATAACCCCGCCTTCCTAAAGGGGCACCATCGAATCGGATGGTGCTTTTTCATTTCCATCATGGTCAACCACTGCAATATCCTCGCCCACAAAGCTCCTCGGTCTCCAACCATTCCCCGATAGCTCTTTTTTACGCAAGATCCTTATGAAGAATGTACTGTTCGCCAATCCTGCCCATGATTCGCCTGCCCCGGTCCTCGAAGCCGGACTTTCGATATACATGCTGCGCAGCCAGATTTGTGTGGTTAACAGCGAGGACAATTTCCGTCTTATCGGGAAAATGCTGTTCAACAAAACCAGGCAGCTGTCTGAGAGAAAGGCTTGCAATCCCCAGGCCCTGATAACCGCAATTAATAGAGTATCCTCTCAATAGGATGGCATGGGGATTTGCGGTGAATGAAGATATTCCCTCCCCCTCGTGGAGGACGAAAAAGCCGGCAGGTTTATCATTGAATAGAATCACAACAGGATGCCTGCCGTGGGACTCCTCGCACGCTCTCAACGCATCCAAAGGCATCGCTGTGAACTTTTGCTGCTCTTCCGGCAATAGATACGCTTCGAAATACTCCCGGTAGCTCTCGCTGTAAAAAACTAGAGCCACCGGTTCCGCTACAGTCCGCCTTTCCATTCCAGCCCCCCTCTTTGTCTAATCTTTATATTTCACGGTGCTTTCCTTATTTTTGCGCTTCTGTAAAAATGTTTTTAACAAGCTTGACAGGGATTTGCGAGCCGCCGCGCTTTTGGACATTCTCAACGAGCATGGCAACGAGCATATCCCCGGCTTCCGCATTGTAAGCGACAAACCAGCCGTTTTCTTTTCCGGTTTCGCCTTGAACCGCTTTAATTTCAGCGGTTCCCGTTTTCCCGGACAATGGATAGCCCTTTATTTCCGCGGTCCGCGCCGTACCGCCCGGGTCGGATACAATTTTCCGGAGAATCGGGCCGACAGTTGAAGCCGCCTCCGGAGAAATTGCTTGTTCCTTCAGCAATTGTCCATGTTGGTCATCCAGAAGAAGGATAGGCTTGATCATATTCCCCCCGTTCAGGAACGGTGTATACGTAGCCGCCAAATGGACAATATTCATCTCCAGCTGCGCTTGGCCATAGCCGGCATCCGCTAGCAGGATATCCTTTTCAAGCGAGCCGGTTTGCGAGGCCTGGAGCGGGAATGGAAACCCGAAATCCTCACCAAAGGCAAACTTATTCATGCCTTCGGTAAAGCCCTCTTTCCCAAGCTTAATCGCTGTCTGCGCAAAATAAATATTGTCCGAGAACACGAGCGCCTTTTCAAGATTTACATTGGCGGCTTCATGCACCCTCGTAACATAGTAGCCTCCCCATGAGGCGTCCTTTTGCCACTTTAAACCTTTTACATTCATCACATCCGCCGGATTAATCGCCCCCGCGGTCAGTGCCGCTCCTGCAACGATCGGCTTTATAACCGATCCTGGCGCATATCTTTTATTGAATCGGGTGTTCTTCGGCGTATTCGGGTCATCGTCAAGAGCCTTCCGTTCGGCGGCCGACATTCCGAACACCTCCTGGTTCGGGTCGAAGGACGGCGAACTGACTAGCGCCAGCGTTTCCCCTGTTTTCGGATTTATCACAGCTGTTGCCCCAACCTCACCCTTCATCTGGGCGGTGATTGTTTGTTGCAGCTCGGCATCGACCGTCAGCTTGACAGGCTGCCCGTTCACAACCGGCTTTTCAGCAAGCACTTCCTGTCCGCCGCCTTCCTTGTTAATCACAATCTGGACGCCAGGCTCGCCGCGAAGCTGCTCCTCGAACACCTGCTCAATGCCGCGCTTCCCAATTATATCTCCGCTGGAATAGCCCTTCCCCTCAAGCTTCTCGAGCTCTTCAGCTGTCACCTTTCCCACAAAGCCAACTAGGTGGGCGGCCGCCTCCCCGTATGGATAAATACGCGACTCGACCTTTTTTGTCTGCACCGGTTTCAGCTTAATCAGTTCCGAAATCAGAGCCTCATCGTTCATCGATACCTTCTTTAGCGGAACGAAATAATCAGGCTTAACCCAGCTTGCGGTAGCCGCCTTTTCAATGCTTTCCGATGTCATGTTAAGCAATTTTCCAAGCTGGGCAATCGTTTCGGATTCCTGCCCTTCCATATCCTTTGGAACGATCCCTACCTCGTAAACTAACCCAGTCGTTGCAAGCGGATTGCCTGTCCTGTCAAAAATCTCCCCCCGCTCCGGGGCCTGTGTTGACAGGGAGATTTTATCACCCTTTCCAAGCTGTGGGAAAATATAATTTGTATTCCAATCAACATACCAATCTTCTCTCTTATCCCGCTCTTCTTTTACAAGGAAGGCATCATGGCCAAACTCAATCGGGCCAGCTATGCTGTCCATTTTTGCCGCATAGCCGTAAGCAACCTCTTCGCCATCTTTCTGCTTATCCTCTTTCGGCTTTGTAAAGCTGACCTTCAGATTGTTGATCTGGAGATCTCCATAAATTTTTTTATATCGTTCGGTAAAATCCTTTTTACTAATTGAAGCCTTGGCATCCTTTGACAGATACCCATACATTTCATCAAAATCCTGCTTGTTCCAAAGCTCTACATAATGGGAAAAGCGGTCTGCCGGGTCAGGTTTTTTCTCCGTACAGCCGGCCAGCGCAGCTGCCAGAATCACCGCGGAAACTATCATGAACAGCCTTTTCATCACCCATCCCCCTTGTCATTTTGTCTCATTTTACCACAGTTTGCCGGAATTCCTGAAAGACGACACTTGGCTGGCAATAGCGATTTCCGGATTCCTTTGGCTTTTTTCTCAAAAAAAAAGAGAGGGTTGCCCCTCCCTCTACAACATATGATTATGAACTTTTATTATCTCCGGTTTTGTTAGTGGAGTCGCCGGATGGAGCATTAAGCCCGTCCTCAGTCGATTCGGCATCTTCTTCATCAGCAGGGGCCTTGCTTTGGTCATCACCCTCGGTTGCTTCTTTCTTATTGGAGGGTTCACCGGTCTGCGCTTCTTGAAGCGAGCTCAGCGGCTTTCCAAAGTAGTTGTTTGGATTGACTGCTACGCCGTCCTTGCGAATTTCAAAGTGGACATGCGTCCCAGCTTTTTGATTCACCTGGCTCTGGCCTGCCGCTGCGAGTGACTGTCCCTTTTCTACCAGGTCGCCAACCTTGACTTTGATATCTTTTACGGACTGATATTGTGTTACAATACCTTTGTCATGCTGGATATCAATCACATTGCCAAGCATGCCATCCTCTTCAACCCTAGTGACCGTGCCGCTTAAGGAAGCAACGACATCAAACTCAGAGCCGTCTTTCATCGCAATATCAAGGCCGGTATTCGTCACATAGGTACCGTTGTATACGACCAATGCATCTTGCTGCGTTTTAGGATCGGCTGAGTTTTCATAGAATCCTTTTTTAACAACCGCCTTATCCTTGTCAGCTACCGGCATCGCGAAGTTCTCCAGCGATTTGTTTACCTCAAGGGCAGGCTCGTTGAACTTCCTCTTGGCGTTTTCAGTAGTCTTGTAATCGTACTTTTCTGCTGAATCGCCGCTCATTTGATACCAAAGGACACCTGTCAGAATGATTGCCGCACTTGCCATGTAGACTGCCGGGACTACCCAGCTCTTTTTTAGAAAACGTTTAAAACCTCGAGAAGATTGCTTTTTTTCTTCCTCTCTCATTTTCATCACCTCAGCAATCATTCTGAACACAATGGTAGAATTATATACATTCCCCGAAAGATTTTTTGGAATATTTTTTGTAATTCAACTCAGTTTTATGCATCAAAAGGAGGATTTTTATGAAATTTATTTCCAGGTGGACGGCCAGGCTACTCCCTTTCATCTATATGGCCATGATTTGGATCATGTCCAGCCTGCCAAGCAACCACTTTGTCGAACTCCCTGATTCCTCGGTTGACCGTACCATCAAGGAATCCCTTCACCTGGTCGAATTCGCCATCCTATATGGATTGTTCGTCCTGGCATCTCTCACTGGGAAAAGAAAGTTCAAAAGAAGTATAAATATGCTTCTCGCGGCCGCTGCGGCCCTTTACGGGCTCACGGATGAAATCCACCAGTCTTTCTACCCCTATCGCTCCGCATCGCTATTTGACCTATTCAAAGACGTTCTGGGAATAGCAGTTGTGTATTACTTTGTGGATGGTGCTCTATTCAAAGGAAAGTTTACGGGACTGGGAGGACTGCTTTGGAAATGGAAGAAGTTCACGAATTGTTAGAGCCGGGGTTGTACTAAACGGGAAATCAATGGCTGACTATATAATTGAAACTGGGATAGAGGCAGAAAGATGGATTTTTTTATTCCATTTCTCCCTCTATCCCTTTTATAATGCAATTTTACGCACCGTATAAACCCAAACAAACAAAAAAACCTTAAAGTAAGGGTTTCTATAGCTCCCTAAACTATCATTAAGCCGATGCGTACTATAGTACACATTTGTTTTTTCAGGTGAACTTATTAGCTGTAAAAAGTGGAAACCATGAACGAGAAACAGAAACAGCCGGCCCATGGTAAAGGCCGGCTTCCTAAAAACCATTTATTATCTTCTAGCAGAAGCCGTAACAGCAGACAACAGGTTATCGGCAGGGCTGATTTCAACCCCCTGGTAGAAGTATTTGACGATTTGCTGGTAGGTCTTCCCTTCAGCAGCCATTCCATTCGCCCCATATTGGCTCATTCCTACGCCATGCCCGAAGCCGCGGGTGTTGATGACAATTTCATTTCCATGCCGCTCCCATGAAAAATCTGTTGATCTGAGATCAAGCTCATCGCGAATTTTTCTCCCAGTCAGTATTTTTCCATTGAAATCAACTTTACCAATTCGGTTGCCCGCTGTACGGCCAATTATTTTTCCAATTGTGCGGGAATTGCCGATTTTCACCCCAAGCCTTTTTTCAAATTCCGGCACCGCGATGCTTATCTCGTTCTTGAATTTTGGCGAGTTCTTATCCCAGGGACTCTCTACGCTACGCAAGTATGGGAAGGCATTCTCCCAATAGTCCTCAGAGTTCTCTGTATATCCGTTGCTTGTCGAGAAAAACGTCGCGGTAATCGCTTTTCCGTTATAAGTTAGGATTTGGCCGTCGGTCGACCGCACAGCTTGAGCTATTTTTTTCTTTTTCCAGGTATAATCCTTCCCCCATATCTTCTTCATATCCGAATCATTTTTAAAAACCTGGTGAATTAATTCAGAATCGCTCACCTGTGCCCCTTCCGGTAATCCAGATTTATCCTCTGTCATCAACTGTTTGACGATATACGTCCTTGCTGCCAGCGCCTGTGCCTTCAAAGCTTCTTCCTCAAACTCCGCTGGCATTTCTGCTGCAACCACTCCCTCGAGATACTTGTTTAGGGGAAGTTTTTCAATCTTCTTTTGCCCTGTCCTGTATACTGCGACTTCTACTGCCGCATCGGCTGCTATTCCGCTTTCCTCGCCATTTGGGGCTTGCTGCAGTTTTTCCCCTGGCATCCCATTAACATGGCTGTCCTTGAAGGGAAGGACAAGCAGGGCTGGAATGACCAAGGTTACTGCAAACAGGAAGGATGTTAGTGCGAAGAAAGGTTTCAAGTTTTTCATGATTGAGCCTCCATTTGAAAAGTAAACGGCCGGCATGGCGGCTGCGCTTCATTAAAACATATGGGCGTGGACAAGCGGTTATGACTAAAAATCGGATGGTACTGCAGGACTTAAAAAAAAGAAAAGCCGAAGAAATGTATCTGTCAGACATCTGACAGCCCTTCCTTCAGCTTTCCATTTAGCGGCGGTCTATGCCACCTATTTAGTAAATAAAATTATGCATTCATATCGGAAATAAGTGTTTCTTCTTCCTCAAAAACTTCCACTGTATCTTTTACGCGCTCTACATCCGCTCCCAGTGCCGCAAGCTTCTGATGGAAATCCACATAGCCGCGATCTAGATGCTTCAATTCCGTTACCCTGGTCATACCTTCCGCTACCAATCCGGTCAGGATAAGCGCTGCTGCCGCACGGAGGTCAGTTGCCGCGACTTCCGCACCCTGAAGGTTCGACTTGCCAGGAATAATGACGGAACGCCCTTCAATTTTTATATCTGCATTCATACGGCGAAATTCTTCGACATGCATGAACCTGTTTTCAAAAACAGTTTCCGTAATCATCGAAGTGCCTTCTGCACGGAGAAGAAGTGCCATCATTTGCGATTGCATATCAGTTGGAAAGCCTGGATGTGGCATCGTTTTGATATCGACAGCCTTGAGCTTCTCAGGGCCGATTACCCTAATGCCATCCTCTTCCTCAGTAATGGTAATCCCCATTTCCTCCATTTTTGCGATCAATGAAGACAAATGTTCTGGGACTGCCCCTTGAACAAGGACATTGCCACCTGTAAGTGCCGCTGCGACCATGAAAGTCCCCGCCTCAATCCGATCCGGGATGATTGCATGGTCAGCTCCAAACAAGACATCTACGCCTTCAATCCTAATGGTGCCTGTACCGGCGCCGACAACCTTTGCACCCATCTTGTTCAAAAGATTCGCAAGGTCAACGATTTCCGGTTCTTTTGCCACGTTTTCAAGGATGGTTGTGCCTTCCGCAAGTGTCGCTGCCATCATGATATTTTCCGTAGCTCCTACACTCGGGAAATCGAGGTACACCCTCGCACCCTTTAAACGGCCGTCTACTTCCGCTTCAATAAACCCATTTCCTACCTTAACCTTTGCTCCCATGGCTTCAAAGCCTTTCAGGTGCTGGTCAATCGGGCGCGACCCAATCGCACAGCCTCCAGGCAATGCCACGCGGGCACGGCCATTACGGGCCAAAAGTGACCCCATTACAAGTACAGAAGCGCGCATCTTTCGAACATATTCGAATGGCGCCTCCTCTTTCAACTCTCTGGATGCATCTACAACAACTTGATTATTTTCAAACACTACTTCTGCGTTTAAATTGCGTAATACTTCGTTGATCGTATATACATCGGAGAGAGCCGGGACATCACGTATAATGCTTTTTCCATCACTGGCCAACAATGTTGCAGCGAGTACAGGCAGTACAGAATTTTTGGCACCCTCAACCCTGACCGTACCATTCAGCCTATTTCCGCCGCGGACGATGATTTTTTCCAAGTGTATTCCCCTCCGCGTCCAAGTTCACTATATTAATATTCAACAGTAATGAGGGGGGTTCCGACTGTAACAGTCGCATTGTCTCCCCCTCCCGAGCGAACAGCGATTTGCACGTTCATTCCATTTTTAAAATTGTCCATAAACCATGGCGATAAAGCCGATATCGAGATGAAATCTGTTTCCCTGATTGCTTCGGTTTCAACCGCATTTAATCGTTTCATTATGTTGCTTGCTTTTTGGGATAAAGCCTTTTCCATTCTATCATCGAAAATGCCAGTGATACAAGAGAAAATTGACGGTTCACCACGAAATATGTCATGCAGGCGATTCTTGAATCCATCCCTTGCAAAAAAGGCTTCGCTTTCTTCATTCCATTCTCCGCCCGCGACCTTATATATTATATACGCATTTGCCTCATGGGGTGTGCGGGTAGAAATAATTTGAAGATATTCCCTGCCATAAACTGAAGCAGGTGATACCGCGGCAGCTTCCCATTTTCCACTGGATGATGTGACAGACCATTTCCATCCTGGAAGCTTGTCCTGAAGCTGTTCTGCATATTTCTCCAATTCCCCGGGTGAATTGGAGTCTTCAATTATTTCCCGTGAATAAACCGTCCACTCCTTAAGCAAACTATCTTCGGCTTCCAATACTGCCGCGAGCTTAATAAGTTCCGGTGCACTGTCAGCTTCAATCGTTTTATTCCCATGTTCCAACATAACAAAACCAACAATGGCAAATATTGATAAAACCAATTTCATTTTCATGCGCCCGCTCCCTTTCCCCTCATTTACATTTTTACCAGGGAGAAGTAGGGCATACATGGGAAATCTCGTCACTTTTTGACAAAGTGAATGCATTCTGCGAACTTTGTAGAATAATGCACAATATTGATTGTACTCAATATTCGCCAGCTTGAACACATGTATTAAGTCCTATATAAAGGCTATTAGCAGACCAATCCAAAAATACCTATTGCTCTGAAGTTCTGTAAGTGAATTGGTATTCCGGGGCATAATAAGATACGCCGGTGCAGATCATCCACTGCTTTAGTCAAAAATAGCTGGAAGTTGTCGGGACAGAAGAAGGTAATCGAGGAAAAAATTACTCACAGCGGAGCCAATCGCAATTGCCAGCAATATGTATAAAATCCTGGCTTGAAGCACCCTGTTTGCCCGTAAAAGCTTATCAAAATTCAACGATTGGATCGCCCACCATGCCAATGTGATGCACAAAAGGTGTACTATAATCCCAACTAGCGCCCCTATTCCAATATCTGCAATCAAGTTAATCCCTCCTTATCCTGCCTCCGCTCTCCTATTCGGGTGTTTATTTAAAAGATGATCCAGTTATCAGGAAAAACACCAGGAAATATAAGGGAATTTACAGAGGGGTTCCCTTGTCTGTTTTCGTTTAGTGTGAAATAATCAGTAATGATATGATAATAGAAAAAGCTGTCCCCTTTATAGCCTCTCCCTCTACCATTGTATGGATAGCAGGAGAGAAAAGCAATCTTTTAAACTGCCTGTTCAGAGCAGACAAAAATGAAGTAATTGGTACATAAAATATTGATATGAAGGTGATTTTATGAAAAAGGTAAGAAAGGCGATTATTCCTGCCGCAGGGCTTGGAACGCGCTTTTTGCCTGCGACAAAAGCGATGCCAAAGGAAATGCTTCCTATCGTCGATAAGCCCACAATCCAGTATATCGTTGAGGAAGCAATTGAATCAGGCATTGAGGACATCATTATTGTTACCGGTAAGGGCAAGCGAGCCATTGAGGATCATTTTGACCATGCATTTGAACTGGAGCAAAATCTGCTCGAAAAAGAAAAATTCGAATTGCTTGAAAAAGTACAGGCTTCTTCCAATATGGTTGATATTCATTACATACGCCAAAAAGAACCACGCGGTCTAGGGCATGCTGTATGGTGCGCCAGAAACTTCATTGGCAATGAGCCTTTTGCCGTCCTGCTGGGTGATGATATCGTCCAGGCTGAGGTTCCCTGCCTGAAGCAGCTGATTAATCAATATAACGACACGCTGTCTTCTGTAATTGGAGTCCAGCGTGTTCCAGAGTCGGAAACACATCGATACGGAGTGATCGATCCACTTGAAGAATACAACCGCCGCTATCAGGTTCGGCAGTTTGTTGAAAAGCCCAAGCCGGGTACCGCGCCATCAAACCTGGCTATTATCGGGCGTTATATTCTTACTCCGGAAATCTTCATGTTCCTCGACAAGCAGGAAATTGGTGCGGGAGGAGAGATCCAGCTAACCGATGCAATTCAAAACCTGAACGAAATCCAAAGGGTATTTGCCTACGAGTTTGAAGGGAAAAGGTTTGATGTCGGTGAAAAGCTGGGTTTTATTGAAACCACCCTTGAGTTTGCGCTGCAAATGCCCGAGCTTAAAGAGGATTTGATTGCTTTTATGAAAAAGCAGCTCGAGCTTCATGAAAAATAAGGGGTTTCCCCATTCGCGTTTTTGATAAAAAGCTTATGTTTATTTCTTTCCATTTAATATAAAAGGGCTGACTTCCTACACAGGAAGCAGCCCTTTTTTTCCTTGCTATATGATTCCCCTTTGTACCTTCCATGTACCAGCCTTCCCCCAAAGGCGGTTGCATGGCCTTCCTTTCCGTCGTATCGCTTTCCCCAAAGCAGCCACGCCGGTTTACAGCAGCTAAGCAGGTTCATAGAGAAATTTTTAAACAATCCCTCACCGTAAAACCCATATAGCCTAAACGCCCACAGAAGATTACTTCAATAATTCCCCGAAGCCACCGAAATTATTGTGCAGGAAATCCAGCGCGATATTCGGCATGATTCCGAACAGGACACTCGCCACCACGGTAATGGCCACAGCCGCCAGGATTCCAGCAGGAATTTTGAACGTTGTTTCATCTGTCGACGGACGGAAGAACATTTGTGTCAATATCCCGAAATAGTAAACATAGGATACAACGGTTGTTGCAATCATGATGGATGCGAGTACATAATGCGGATTCTCTTGGTCAATGAATGCGCTCATAAAAATATTCATTTTGCCAATGAACCCCGCAGTTCCCGGGAATCCTGCCAGTGATAGAATCAGGATGCCGAATGCCGATGCAAGTACTGGTGCTTTTTTGTAAAGGCCGGCGAAATCCTTGATATCATCCGATCCAGTCTTTTCACTTATTAGCTGGATGATGGCAAAAGCCCCGATATTCATGAACGTGTATGCCACTAGATAGAACCAAATCGCATCAAACATAAAGTAACTGAGCGATGTAAACGCCACAAGGATATACCCCGCATGAGCTATGCTTGAGTATGCAAATAGACGCTTGATATTGCGCTGCCTAAGCGCGACAACGTTCCCGATTATCATTGTTGCCGCAGCCAGGAATGCAATGTAATCCTGCAATTTTAATAGAATCGGCATGGATTCCGGACCTTCGGAAACGGCCATCCCAAAGACGGTCAGCATGATTCTGATAAGAAGGATAAAGCCCGCGGCTTTGGAAACGACACTAAGGAATGCCGTCACAGGAGTCGGAGCTCCCTGGTAAACGTCAGGCGCCCACATATGGAACGGCGCTGCCGCAAGCTTAAAGGATAGGCCCACCAGGATCATGAAGAAGGCAATGGCAAGCAGGTAAACGTGCTGTCCAACTGCAATAGTCGAAACTGTGTTGGCGATTTCCTTCAGATTTGTCGAGCCGCCAATCCCATAAACATAGCTCATCCCAAACAAGGTAATTGCTGTCGAAATACCGCCGTTAATTACATATTTCATTGCTGATTCATTCGAATTCAGCTGGTTCCTGCGCATTCCTGCCAGGATATAGGAAGAGATCGACAATAGCTCAAGACCGACAAACAACGTAATCAAATCACCGCTGGATGCCATGAACATTGCACCAAGAAGGGCAGTCAGGAACAGATAGAAAAATTCGCCCTTGTATTCGGAAAATCCGTCCTTGGGTTCGTAATGGACAGCCAACAGCATGACCAACGCCGCTCCGCCAAGGAGGATGAACTTAAATACTTTTCCGAAGCCATCAAGCCTGTACGTATCCGCCAGTATGGATGTTACTGGTGCATCCAGCATGCCAGCCAGGGAAATCCCGGCTGCTACGATGGCAGCAATTGACACCCAGCCAAACATTTTCCTGTCTGTTTCTTTTGGCAAAAATAAATCTAGGATGGTTAAAAGCGCGGCTGTACCGAGTATGATGAACTCAGGTGCCATAATGCTCCAGTTGTACGATAACAATTCTTCTAGTTCCATTGTTCATCAACCCCCCAACCCAAGCATGATTGTTTTTAGTGCGGATTCCAACGGTGAGCTAAGGACACTTGGGTATACGCCGATTAGAACAATCAGGAACAACAGTGTCAATGCCGGCACATATTCGATCCCCTTCAAATCAAGGACCCCCGTAAAATCACGGTGCGGCACTCCGTAGGTCATGCCAAGGATTGCCCTGAGAAGGTAGGCGGCAGTCATGATAATGCCGATACAGCCAATTGCTGCAAGCACAGGCATTTCCTTAAATAAACCGAGGAAAGCCATGAACTCGCTGACAAAGCCCGACATGCCCGGAAGGCCAAGTGAAGCCATCCCTCCTGCAAGCAGTATACCCGCGGCAATTGGCATTCCTTTTGCCAATCCGCCCAGATTTGCTATGAGCGATGTATCTAGGCGTTCATAGAAAATCCCAACTAGGAAGAACAACAGAGCCGAAATTAAACCGTGCGATATCACCTGGAAGATTGCCCCTTGGATTCCCGCTTCATTCAATGCGGCTAGGCCGATTAGGACAATACCCATATGTGAAATCGAAGAATAGGCTAGAACCATTTTGAAATCCTTCTGGATGAATGCCAGGAATGCTCCATAAAGGAGATTTACTACGCCAAGTACAGCAAGCAAAACGGCTAGCTGCTTGAACTGTTCAGGGAAAATCCCCATCCCGAAACGAATCAAACCGTATGCGCCAATTTTCAAGAGAATACCGGAGTGGATCATAACGATAGCCGGCGGTGCCTGCACGTGGACGCGGAGCATCCAGCTATGCAGCGGGAAAATCGGCAGCTTTATTCCGAAGGCAATCAATAAGCCAATAAAGAGTCCCATCTTCATTCCATCCGAGATAGGGGCCATCAGTTGAGCATCCGGATTTGCCATTAGTTGTTCAAGCAGGCCGATATTTGATGTACCGGTTCTCGTGAACAGAACCATAATGACAATCAACAGGATAGCGGAGCCAAGCCCGTTGTAAATCAAAAAACTATATGCGGCTTTTTCCTTTTCGAAATAACCCCATTTTCCAATCAAAAAGAACATTGGAATGAGTGTCAATTCAAAAAAGAGGAAGAAAAGGATCAGGTTTTGCGCTGTAAAGACGCCGAGCATACCGACCTGGAGCAGCAGGAAAAGCATGAAATAACCTTTCCACTCCCTTTTAACCATGCTGGACGCAAGAGCCGCAAGTGAAGCTACAACAGATGTCAGTACAATCATTAGGAGTGAAAAACCGTTAATTCCTAATTCGTAATAAATGGAAAAGTACTTCTCTCCCATTTGCTTGAAACCGCCAAACTGAATCCAGTCGACCCTCGTGGAGAAATCGTCCAAATCCTTCCCAGCCAGGTAATGCGCGTAGGCTGCGAGCGATAAAAGCAGGGCCGGTAGGGTTGCGATGAATCCAACCAGCTTAATCATTTTCTCATTCGACTTTGGCAAAAATGCCAGCGCGACAATGCCGAGCAATGGGGAAAATACCAATATTGTCAGTATATAAGAAAGGTTCATTGCAAGTACCCCCCGGTCAGCGCGAAGATGACTGTCAATACTGCAAGCCCGATAAAGGCTACAGCGGCATATGTCTGGACCTGTCCGGATTGAAGCTTCGAACCGGCTTTAGAAAATCCACGGACCGTGCCGGCAACTGCGGCTGCAATGCCTTCAACAAGGAAAACATCGATATAGCGGAACAGATGGCTAACCGCCTTTGTCGCATTAACAATCGTAAGCTCGTAAAATTCATCAATAAAGTATTTGTTGTACAGAACCCTATAGGCCCCAGGAGCCGCAGAGCTGAGCCAGTCTCGGGATAGCGAGCGTTTCCCGTACATTAGCCAGGCAAGGTAAATGCCGGCTAGAGAAACAACTGTTGCCGCAATCATAATCCAGGCCGGGCCTTCGATATGGCCATGTCCCAACGCTGGGTTTCCTTCTACAAGCCAATCACCAAGGAACGTACCAAACCATGGCGTATTAACGTAACCAGCGACAACAGCCAGCACGCCAAGTACTACCATTGGAAGAGTCATAGTTCTAGGTGATTCGTGAACATTCTTTACATTCGTACGGGATTCGCCCCAGAAGACCATGAAGAACACCCGGAACATGTAGAATGCTGTAAAGAATGCTGCGATTAACGCGAGCAGGAACAAAATAGGATGGCCGTTTTCCCACGCGGCAATCAGGATTTCATCCTTACTAAAGAAACCGGAGAACAATGGGACTCCACTTATCGCGAGTGTCCCAATCAGGAATAGCGGGCCTGTCAGTTTCAGTTTTTTCCAAAGGCCGCCCATTTCCTCAATGTTCTGTGTATGGACTGCATGGATGACACTTCCCGCTGCAAGGAACAAAAGAGCCTTGAAGAATGCGTGAGTCATCAGATGGAACACGCCGGCAACGTAACCGGCCGAACCGAGTGCAAGCATCATATAGCCAAGCTGGCTGACCGTAGAATAAGCAAGCACACGTTTGATGTCCTTTTGGACAAGGCCTATGCTGGCCGCAAATATCGCAGTAAATGCGCCGATAATCGCTATTGTCAACAGGGCCGTTTTACTGGCTGCAAAAAGCGGGAACAAGGCTGCTACCAGATAGACACCCGCGGCAACCATTGTAGCGGCGTGGATAAGAGCCGAAACAGGCGTTGGGCCTTCCATCGCATCCGGAAGCCATGTATGGAGCGGGAATTGGCCGGATTTTCCGACAGCGCCCACGAATATCAGGATGGCGATAAGGGTCAGCATCCCCGCGGTAATCGCTCCAGCTTCCACCGCAGCAAAAATTTCATCATATTCAAAGCTCTTAGTTTGCCAGAACAGGAGTATCATGCCGATCAGTAGGCCAACATCCCCTATCCTTGTCATAATAAATGCTTTTTTGGCAGCCGCCTTCGCCTCTTCCTTGTAAAAATAAAAGCCGATCAAAAGGAAGGAACCTACTCCGACTAGCTCCCAGAAAATATACGTTTGCAGGAGATTCGGTGAAACGACAAGGCCAAGCATTGCAAAAGTAAATAAACCAAGATAAGCGTAAAAAACCGGAATGCGCTCGTCGCCATGCATGTATCCTTTGGAATAGATATGTACAAGACAGCTAACGAGAGACACGATAAACAGCATTAATGCATTTAGTTGGTTCACTTCAAAGCCCGCTGTTAATTGAAAATCTCCTATTGAAAGCCAGACGCCCTCGGATTTATATGTAGGCGCCGAGAATCGGTCCACCAGCACCGCCACCGACATTGCCAGCGATGCGATTGTAAGCCCAATCCCTACAAAGGCGCTCGACTCTTTAAGCCGTTTGCCAAATAGAAGAAGAATCAAAAATGATAAAAGCGGGAAAAGCGGTATGATCCATGCATTTTCCATCAATACACTATCCCCTTTATGAACGCGCGTTCTGATGCAGAAATTACTCTGGCTGCGCGCCTGATTTCACCCTGCCACTCAGGGCTTTCGCAGGTGCAGGCCCTGCGTGGAAGAATCCTGGGCAGCCTGCTAGCAGCGTTGGCAGCCCTTTTTTATAATCCGGATGAATCACATTTAGTTTTTCATTATATCCATTTCGTCTATGTTCACTGTTTTCCTGTTCCGATACAGGGAAATCAGGATAGCCAGGCCTACTGAAGCCTCGGCTGCCGCCACAGCCATGGCGAAGAGGGTGAAAATCTGCCCGTCAATGGATGGGGCGATTCCAAACTTGCTGAACGTCACAAGGTTGATGTTAACCGCATTCAGCATAAGCTCAATGGATATAAGGACGATAACTGTGTTCCGTTTGGTCAGGGCACCGTAAAGGCCAATGCAAAACAGTATCAGGGCAAGCGCGAGGAAGGCAGAAGCAGGAACTCCCGAGTACATTATTCCGCCTCCTTATTGTCTTTTTTTGCAAGGATGATCGCGCCGACAAGCGCAACCAGCAATACAACCGAAGCAAGCTCGAACGGGATGATGAATTTCGAATAAAGCGTTATCCCAATCTGCTCCGTATTGTTAACATGAAGCTCAGTAGAACCGGGGCCGAGATCAAGATTATAAATCCCCATATAGACTGCAAAAGCAAAGCCAGCGACCGCAAGCATCAGGATGTATTTCCTCCATTTTCCCGTACTTGGCTCACTTTCATCATCATGCTTTGTCAGCATAATACCGAACAGCATAATGATTGTTATGGCCCCAGAGTAAATAAGAACTTGGGCACCAGCCAGAAATTCCGCCGACAGCAGAACAAAGATGCCGGCAATGCTGATAAACGTAAATACAAGAGCGACAATCGTGTGGACCACCTTCGTCAGGTTCAGCAAGAGCACGCCCCCGATGACTGCCACTAGCGCAAGTGACATAAATGCCAGAAATTCACCTGAAATCATGCCTTATTCACCTTCCGAACATTCTCGTCATTTTCATCCAGCCATTCAAGGTTTTTAAAAAGGTTATCCCGGCTATATTCGGCAAGCTCGAAATTATTCGTCATGACAATCGCTTCAGTCGGGCAAACCTCGGTACATAAATCGCAAAGAATGCAAATTTCAAAGTTGATATCATACGTATCTATGACTTTACCCTTCTTTGTAGGATCCGGATGTTTCTTGCCTGTCAGTTGGATGCAGTCTGTCGGACAGATGTTGGCACACTGGTTGCAGACGATGCATTTTTCAGGATAGAACTTCTGGATTCCCCGAAACCGGTCCGGTAGTGGAAGCGGTTTGTTTGGATATTCATATGTGATCTTTTCCTTGGTCAGGTTTTTAAGGGTATACTTTAAGCCTTTTGCCAATCCAAGCATGTTTTTCACCCCTTTGGTGCGTGATAAAAAGAATTCCATATTTCAGCGGAAATGCCGGTCCAGCATTTCTTATCCACGTTTAAAACAAGTCAAAAAGCTCCTTGAGCAGCGCTGTCAGGAATACGTTTGCCAGTGCGACCGGCAGAAGTACCTTCCATCCAAATTCCATCAATTTATCTGCCCGGAAGCGCGGGTACGTAACGCGGAACCAAATCAGGAAAAAGATGACTACGCTGAACTTAAGCGAGAACCATACTGCGCCTGGAATGAAATCCAGGAAAGACAGCGGCGGCAGCCAGCCACCAAGGAAAAGAACTGTGGTAAGTGCAGCCATCGCAAACAGGTAAACATATTCCGCAAGCATGAAGAACGCCCAGCGGAAACCTGAATATTCAACATGATATCCAGCAACAAGCTCGGACTCCCCTTCTGGAAGGTCGAATGGCGTCCTGTTCAATTCCGCAACAGACGCAATCATGAATACAATGAACGCGATCGGCTGGAGCAGGATGTACCAGTAATTCCGTTGTGCCTCGACGATGTCATTCAAATTCAGGCTGCCTGTAAGAAGAATAATCCCTAAAACGGACATGACAAGCGGAATTTCATACGAAACCATTTGCGCAGCCGCCCTCATTCCACCTAATAGGGCGTATTTATTGTTGGAAGCCCATCCACCGGTAACAATCCCAATCGTGGTGATGCCTGATATAGCAATATAATATAGAAGTCCGACACCAATATCGGCAAATTGGAACTTATCCGTAAACGGTATGGCCGCAAGCACCATGAACGATGGAGCGAAAGCTATGACAGGGGCCAGGATGAAGAGAGGCCTGTCTGCCACCTTTGGGATAATATCTTCTTTTAATAAAAGTTTCAATACGTCGGCTACAGTCTGGAGCAGCCCCCAGCGGCCGCCGACATGGTTAGGGCCGTGCCGAAGCTGCATATATCCCATTACCTTGCGTTCTGCAAGAATTCCATACGTTACAAATCCCAGCACCACAAACAGAAAAACGGTTGCTAGCAGGAAGAATATCCCGAAATTAAGTAGTCCGGGGGTTGAGGTAAGAAGTCCTTCTACCATTAACCGTCCACCTCCCCAAGGACAATATCAATTGCTCCAAGAATGGCAACCATGTTCGCCATGTTCTCCCCAACAAGCAGCTTCGAGAGAATCTGGAGATTATAGAATGATGGCCTTCTGAATTTCAAACGGTAAGGCTCTTTTTTTCCATCGCTAGCGATATAACAGCCAATTTCCCCACGCGGTGATTCAATCCGGACATAAGCTTCCCCTTTTGGGGCCTTGATGATTTTCGGAACCTTTGCAAGGATTTCCCCGCCTTCCGGGAATTGTTCGCAGGCCTGTTCCAAAATCTTCAGGGATTCCTCAATTTCCCGAATCCGCACATGGTAGCGGGACCAGCAATCCCCGCCTTCCTCTGTAATTACATCAAATTTGAATCTGTCATAGATTGAGTATGGCTCGTCTTTCCTTAGGTCGAATTTTACGCCCGTACACCTAAGGCTAGGGCCGGTGAGCGAGTACTGGATTGCCTCTTCCTTTGTGTATCGCCCAACTCCTTTCACTCGGTTCATGAAGATTTCATTACCGGTGACAAGCTGATGGTAGCCCTTAAGCTGCTCCCGCATATAAGGAATAAAGTCCTGAACCTTTTGGATCCAGCCTTCTGGTGCGTCCCATTTCACCCCGCCTACCCGCATGTAATTGAAAGTCAGCCTGGCACCCGACAGTTCATTCAGCATGTTGATAATCATTTCCCTTTCCCTGAAGGCATAAAGGAACGGACTTACAGCTCCCATATCCAACAAGTAGGTACCCCACCAGACTAGATGGCTTGCGACCCTATTCAATTCCATCGCAATGACCCTCAAGTACTCAGCCCGCTCTGGGACTTGAATGCCCGTCATGGTTTCAACCGCATGGCAAATCACATAGTTGTTCGTCATCGAGGAGATATAGTCCATCCGATCAGTATATGGGATTATTTGGGTGTATTGCAGATCTTCCGCGATTTTTTCTGTACCCCGATGCAAATAGCCAATGACCGGCTGTGCATGTGTAATAATTTCCCCGTCAATCTTGACGACTAGCCGGAACACTCCGTGGGTACTCGGGTGCTGCGGCCCTACGTTGAGCAGCATTTCTTCAGTACGTATCATTGGTTACACCTCGACGTCGTATTGCTCGTAGTCTTTTCTAAGTGGATGGCCAACCCAATCCTCACCCAGCAGAATTCGATGTAAATGTGGATGCCCAGTAAATGTAATGCCCAGTAAATCATAAGCCTCGCATTCAGGCCAATCTGCTCCCGCCCATAGCGGCTGCAGGGATTCAATTGTTGGCGCGTTACGGTCAATCTTCACTTTAAGAGCTACTGATTGCCTGTTCTTATATGAGAAAAAGTGCACATATAGTTCTAAATGGGTTTCAAAATCACTGCCATGCAGTTCGGATAAATAATCAAATCCCAATTGTTCATTAAACTTAAGGAACTGGGCCACCTTGTAATATGTCTCTGGTTTGACTATAAGTGTAGGAACATCTTTTGAAAGTTTATTAATATAGTAATCTTCAAGAACATCCTTTCCAAGATGTTCTTCAATGACTTTTACATACCTATCAAGGTAAGGCTGGTTTGACGATGGAGCTGCAGGCTTTGCTGTTTCGGCCTCTCCTCCATCCT
>NZ_LMTI01000003.1:35765-292716 GCF_001510665.1 Bacillus sp. FJAT-27445 | reverse complement strand
TCGTCGCCCGCCACTTCTGGTGCGGCATCTCCCGACTGCTTTGCAAGCGCTGCGGCCTTTGCTTTCGCGGCTGCGGCTGCTTTTGCTTTTGCGGCGGCTACCGCTTTCGCTTTTTCATCTCCAGCTCCAGCTTCAACTTCAGATTCCCCGGATTTTTTCGCCAGTGCTGCGGCCTTTGCCTTCGCGGCTGCGGCTGCTTTTGCTTTCGCGGCAGCGGCTGCTTTCGCCTTTTCATCCGGACCTGCCGAACCGTCAGTGCTTGGAACCGCTTTCATGCCACTTGAGTCCTCTGCCGATTGCCGGACTACTGATTCACTGTTTTCCTTCTCAGAAACCGCTTCAGCTTCGATGTCCTTTTTGGAGTTTGCGGCAGCTGCGGAAGTTTCCGCCGGTTTATCACTTGGTGCGGCATTTCCTTGTGCCCCCGCTGCCCTTGCTGCCCTCTTTGCCGCGGCGGCCGCCTTTGCTTTCTCAACCGCTTCTTTCTTTAACTGCTCGAGATCTTTCTCTCCGCTCATCGGTTAGATCACCTTCTTCCCCGTCTTCGCTTCATAGCGAATCTTTTCTCGAAGTTTGTTGATTCCATAGATCAAGGCTGCTGGATTGGGCGGGCAGCCCGGTATATAGACATCAACCGGGACGATTTGGTCTACGCCTTTTACGACCGAATACGAATTTATATAAGGCCCTCCCGCAGTGGCACATGAACCCATTGCAATTACCCATTTAGGCTCTGGCATCTGGTCATAGAGCCGGCGGACAATTGGCGCCATTTTCTTTGTAACCGTTCCTGAAACTATCATGACGTCAGACTGCCTTGGCGAAGTTCTGAAAAATGAACCGAACCGGTCAAGGTCGTAATGGGAGGATCCACTACCCATCATTTCAATCGCACAACAGGCTAGCCCAAAAGTCATTGGGTAGAGGGAATTGCTCCTCGCCCATGCCTTTACCTGCTCGAGCGTCGTCAAAAATACATTCCTCTTCATTTCTTCCATTTCCTGTGGTGATATACTATCCAATTTTAAATCCATTTTAGCACCTTCTTTTTCCATGCATAAACAAGCCCGAGCAATAGCATCGATACGAAAATAGCCATCTCGATCAATGCAAATATCCCGAGCTTTTCATAAGCTACAGCCCACGGGTAAAGAAACACCGTTTCGACATCGAAAATAACAAACATCAGGCCGAAAATATAATAGCGGACATTGAATTGCACACGGGAATCGTGAAACGGCTCAATACCGCTTTCATATGTAGTATACTTCGCATCGCTGGGCTTATATGGACGCAGAAGCTTACCCAGAAACAATGCCACTATCGGCAGCAAAACTCCCAGACATAGAAACACAAAAACTATCAGATAGTTATTCTGATATAAATTTAGCAGATCCATGCCTATCCCCTCCAATGTTGTAAAATTTTCATACTAATTAAACTTGTAACCGAATTCATTATAGCACTGTTGCATTTCTGTGTCGACAAACCCATTGGCAAAAATATGCTCCCCCTTTCTTCCCTGGAGTATAATTACAACCCCCAAATTATGGGACATTAACTGGAAGAAATCTGCTTGGAAACAGGGCTCAGGTGCTACAATAAAGGCTTTACACGCGGTACAAAACATTTTGCCCGAATATATGCCCATATTTCACTTTACCTATAGAAGAAATTTCTGTCAGTGAGGTTTGTCAACGAGAGCCAGCTTTTTTCCTTTTTTGTGTACATTCCATGAAAAATTTGTCTGCAAATGCTGTCGCTGGCCAAACGGGCCTGTTCCCAACCCACATTCCATTTTATTCTATTTAGACCCAATCATTCCAGCACTTTTTGTCAAAACAGTTAAGGAATGTTTTCCACGTGAACATATACACAAAAAACCCCCCTGAACTGCTTGGCATTCTGCAATTTAGGCGGGCTTTTTTATCAATATTCTTTGTCCTTTGTGTAAAGAGATTCCTTTTTATATAAGCTTGAAACCTTTTTGGCGCTTGCATCAACTGTTGTATCGATGATCACCCATTTATTTAATTCTTTAATATATACCTCGTTCCAGGCATGATACCCTTTTACCCCGGGAGTATATCCCATAGCGACCTTCACCGGAATTCCCTGGCTTCTTAGCATCGCGGCAAATAGTGAAGAATAATCATAGCAAATTCCCTTATTCTCCTTAAATGTAGCGTCCGGGTTTGGGAGGTATCCGGGTTGGACACTTTTCAATTTTTGATAATCATATTTTATATTTTTTACAATATAGCTATGGATTGATTTTACCTTCTCTTCGCTTCCCTTAAACTTGGAGGTCAGCTCTGCTGCTTTTTTAATAGGTTTCATCGATTTATTCCATGAAACATTTTGGACTGATTGCAGATAGACCTGGTTAGGGTCCTTCAACGCAAGTTTTACTGAAGTTTGATGGACAGGAATATAACGGTTGCCCTGGACCTGCTCGAAAATGCTTACATTATAGCTCCCGTTTTGCATTTGCAAAGGTAGGTAGTTCACCTTGCCATCGTTTGAAAGGTCGTAATAGTAGACATTTCCGGATTTCTCGACTGCAGCCTTTATCCTTTTCCCTTCTTTACTGCTATAGTTCACTCCGATAATCCCTACTCCAATTAGGTTGGAATCAATTGGCTGTGAATCTGCCTCGGCAGCGAAAATGCCAGACGGAGCGGAAATGGAATAGGTTGGGATCAATAAGGCCAAGAAACAGAGATAGACAATAATTTTACGCAAAAAAATAACTCTCCTTTCGGTAGCCAGGCTGCCACTCTTTTCCTCAGAAAAGGCTAAGGCCCTATAGCTTTGCGTCCCTATTTTTCAATAGGTTTGCTATTGTCGCTGAAAAGTTTTAATAATTACTATAAAAATAGTATAGTTTATACTTCCAAATATTTCTACATATTTTTTCGATTTTACCGATTTGTCATATATTGTCCTATTTTCATAACTGTTTGTTCGTATCCGACTTCCCAAAACGCGAAAAATGCCACCGTGTTTAATAGGTGGCATTAGTTGCTATCTATCAGTTTAGCCTGGACTATGAGCCTATGGGTAGCTGTTTTAATTGGCGTACATGTAACAAGTGTAAGGGTTTGTTTTTGCGGAATAGTATTTAGGACCGAAGTATTGGTTGGTTTTACAACTGTCTTTTTGAACACTTTATAGATGTAGGTCTTGTTTTGATCCTTAATTACAATCCTATCGCCTTTCTCCAGTTCATCAAGCCTGTTGAACATATGGCCATAATGCCTGCTTCTATGCGCCGCAATTGCGCTATTCCCAGGTTTACCAAGCATGGCTGTCCCAGTTATTAGGCCCGCCCCTTTTCTCATGTTGTTCATAGTGGCTCCTTCAAGAATAGGGATCTTCAAGCTGATTTTCTTGATCTGCAAAACTCCAATAACTTGGGAGGATGGTTGCCGTTTCTTCTTTTCGGAGGAAGCATTTTGCACTGAAACTCTTTTGTTTCCAGATTGCACAGTAGTTCCAGTTTGGCTTGCCTGTTTCGTTTCACCTTGTTTCTTAGTTTCATGTTCCGCCACTTCATAAGCCGGACCTGCTGAAAGAACTACGTCGAGATCCGCTTCTGCCGAAAATACTTCATCGAGTCCACGGTAATGTTCGGTAGCGGAATTGCTCTCCGCTGCCGAAGCTTGGCCCGACGGCTCCAATTCCTCAAGAAGTTTCTTCTGCATAAATTCACTGTACATCTTGGTGGACATCGGAAACAAAAGGAATGCGCACCCAACTAAAATTAGTAAAATGGCCGCTGTCTTTTTCATTAGCAACTCCTTAAATGAAATAGAGGGAGGAGTTCAGCCTCCTCCCTCCCCATTTTATCTAGCTTCGAACCTTGCTTGCACGTAGCATCCCAAATCCAGCAACAGCGAGCAGCATGCCAATGAAGTAGAATGGCATCGGGCTTGATTCACCAGTTTGCGGAAGAGAACCATCGAATCCGCCAACATTACCGCCAGGTGTTTCATTGTCGCCAATGGTGACTGGCGGGATAACTTCGTCACTTTCCCCGCCTCTTGAAGGATCTTCAGGGTCGACAGTTATTGGGTCTGTCCCGCCGCCAGTACCAGGGTCTGTTCCACCTCCGGTTCCTGGATCAGCCGGAATTGGCGAAGGGGTGAGTTCGCATTTGATTGTTAAATGGAGGATTCCGTCCAATTTATTGTTTTGAAGATTCTTCATCTCCATTAACGTTACCTGTCCATTCAGCTCTACTTCAACGCCCTTAATTTCATCCACATTGAGGTTTACATCCACGAAAGTGCCGTTTTCTCCAAATGTGAAGTCAATACTCTGGCCATTTTGCAAGATGATTTTACCCTTTTGCCCAATGCCGACACATCCGCTTGCTTCTAATTTAATGTGGGCAATTTCCTTGGCATTTTCTATTGGCCCGCCAGGCGTTGGATTGTCAGGGATGATTATTACCGGAGGTGCTGGAGGTGGTGTTGTCCCTCCGCTGCCTCCACCGTTATCTCCCGGAGGTGTGCCGCCACCGCCGCCATTATCTGCTGGTGGTGCTACAGGGCACTCTACCTTCAGGGTCAGCAACCCTTCGACCACTGTTTTTGATCCATTTGTCAAATCGGATAGCTTGAATGCCTTAACTTGTCCATTTACTGTTAGTTCAACCCTGTCAATCATATCCAAGGCCAGGGCAGCTTTTAGGTCAATTGTATTGTTTAGGACATCAATCCTGGTTCCATTTTTCAATATTAATTCTGTTTTTGTGATGGTTCCAATGCAGGTTGAAACATCAATTTTAATCTTAGTAATCGCTTTTTCTCCTTCTGCAAGGTCACAGTCAAGCGTTACTGACAAAGTGCCATCCTTTAGCGTTATTAACTTTAGTGCCAGGTCAGCCAACTTAATCGTTTTTACCTCTCCATATACAGTTAGCTTGAATCCCTCGATTTCATTGATACCAAGATTTACTAACAATTCTAGCGTATTGGAAGTAATCTCTATTTCGTTTCCATTTTTCAATACCACAACTGCCCTTTCAACCGGGCCAATGCAGCCTTCAATCAAAAGCTTGATTTTAGTTATAGCTGGAACAACAGGCGGCTGCTCTTTATCACAGTTGATCTTGATGGTAACATTTCCGTTCTTTACTTCCTCAGTAACATTGACATTTGATAGGAGGTAAATGCTTGTCTTATCTCCGTTTTGAAGTTTTACTCCCACAATATTATCCAGCTTAATACTGCCTTCAAGGTTCAGTACCAGACTAAGCAGTGATGTAAATTGAACTTCCTGTCCGTTTGAAAGGATAAGCCATGCCTTATCGAAAGAACCGATACAGCCCTTTACAACAAGTTTTACTTTTGTTACATCCGGCTTTTCAACTGGAGGCTTTTCTATGCAATTGACATTAATGATAATCGTTCCGTCTACCTTTTCTTCCGTTACATTCGCATCGGTGAGTAAATAGGTTGCCGTCTGATCTCCAACCTTCAATTTGACGCCTTTTATACCATCAAGGCCAACAGTCCCTTCAAGCTGAAGAAGCATTTTTCCAAGGGAAGTGAATTCAACCTCTTTGTTATCAGCAAGGACAAGCCACGCCTTGTCAACTAACCCAATGCACCCTTTGACAGTCAGTTTGACTTTGGTTATTTCCGGTTTTTCAACAGGAGGCTTCTCTTCACAATGGATTTTAATAATGATAGATCCATTTATCGTTTCTTTCGTAACTTTTGCATCTGTCAGCAGGTAATCTGTTGTTTTATCCCCTGCCTTTAATTTAATTCCCACAATGTCATTAGGATTTTCATCGAGGAAAAGAATCAAATTGCCTAACGCAGTAAATTCAACTTGTTTTCCATCTTTTAATACCAGCCAAGCTTGTTCGAAGGTACCGATACAATTTTTAACGACTAGTTTTACTGCGGCGCCGCCCTTCTCCTTGCACTCAATTTTGAAGATTATTGTACCGTTTTCATTTTTAGGTGATTCTACGACCACTTCATCTTTATTAAAGGTCAGTTCCTTACCTGTTTTTAGAACAACGCCTACCTTAGCGATATCATCCAGTTCGATGTCCAATTTATTCATGCCTTGAGAAAGATCAACTCGTGTATTATCTTTCAAAATAAAGAATGTTTTATCCGCGAATGGATTGCAGCCTTTGATTAAATTAACCTTAAATTTGTTCTTTTTGGCGTTGCTATCCTTGTCGCCACCGTTGTCATTTCCGTTGCCTGGGTTATTGTCATTGCCCTTGCCCCCGCCATTGTCATCTCCATTTCCGCCTTCAACTTTATAATAGAAAGCGATATGGGAAATGTCTTTATCTTCAGGGGCTGTTAAACCTGCTCCAACAAATCCTCCAGTATAGGTTAATCCTTCAGTGCCCGCTTTCACGTACACATCATGAACTGGGATATTTGATTTCCACCCGAAAATCTTGCCTGCTGCAGTAAAAGTAAGTGTTACCTCTAATGGACCATCCGGATCTTTAAACGTTCCATCCTTAAGCTTATCCCCTTCAAGCTTAAACATTTTGAGACCATCACGCTCTTCGGCAGCCCCTCCTTCATTCGCAAACGCTGCTCCCATTGGAAGAATAGTAAAAATCAATAATAATGCTGTTAGAAATTTTGCTGCATGCCTTACTGCCTTCTTTTTCAAATAAAAACCCTCCCTTTATGATTAATCATTTATAAATCCAATTAACGACTGAATATTCCAACTATTTTAGCGGTACACCTCCTCTGAGTATATTTATATTTAATAATGAATGGCTTGTTAGCCAGCCTTTCATTATTAGAAAACAGTAAACAACAAAAAGCTGCCAGAAATAGTTTCTGGCAGCTGGACGGCCATTCTCAAAAGAACATGAGAAGAAGGCTCCGAGGCTTTGCGTCCCACCCTTTCGGATGGTTTGCCTTTAGCATCAGTATGTAATTGATTCAGCTTTTTCTGAAACAGCCGGCTTCGATTACAATGTATTGATTACCCGGTTACATACTCAATAAACCAAAAGAAGAAGGAATTAGGAATTTAGGTAATAAATCCCTATAAGTTCCACCTTCCAACGCTGGCAATTTCGGACCTTTTTACTAATTCTTTTAAAAGTTGGCTCTTTTTGTATTTTGGCAAAAAAAAGAACCTGCATAAATTTAAGCAGGTTCCCTTATTTTTATTTTCGAATTTGCGGGGTGGTGCTATAGCTGGCAATTTTGAACTCCATATCACCAGTTTGTTGTATCAAGAAGTATAGCTGATTGGTTCCAGGCTGCAATTGCCCTTTATAGCCCGCATCAAGTTCAACATTGAATGTTGCCGCGTATTCAACTTGCGTCTTGTTCCTGGTTATTTCCTTCATTTCCCGGACCTCTACCTTTTTAATTCCTTTTTTAAATTCATCCACCCATGCAGTTGATGCAGGATTAAGGAATTGTTGTTTCGATACATTCACATCAGCAAGCAAAAACTTAAAGAATGCAAAAGCTGGATTGATGTTTAGTGGGACATCCAAATCGAGAAAAGGCTCGCTGCTGATTCTGTAACCAATTGTAGGATAGAAGTGGTACCTTACAATATAGGCAGCTTTTTCTCCTGTTTCACCCACTGGAACGACCAGGCGGTAAACTTTTACATTCTTATCTGTTCTAACAAACTCGGCGGTCGCTTTATCCCACTGCAAGGTTGAGCCTCCATCGGCTTCCTGCTGGGCAAGCTTGCCTTTGTGGACAATAATTCCCTTGTCTTTCAAGTACTTTTCCGCTGCATGATGGGTTAACGTTTTCTTTAAATAGCTTAATAGCTCCTTCTTTGTATCAATGGAGCTCGAAAGGTAACGGTACGTGGTCCCCTTGTAAGCAAAGGTCTTATACTCTCCTTCTTTATAGGAGCCACCCATTTGGACGTAAGAGGATGCTGTCGCAAAATCCGCTGCCATCTTAACAGCCTGCTTGGCGGATAACTCGATTGGAGCCTTTATTATTTGTGCTGAGATAATATTATTTGTTTCGTCAGCAAACGCCGCATTTGTATTATGCAGAAGAGGGGCACCAAGCAATGCCAATGTTAATCCCGCAATAATGAATCTTTTGTTTCCCATGTTTTTTCCTCCCAATCATTTTGTCATGCAATTCAATAGTCGAAGGAGGACTGATAAACGTTACACATTTTACCTTTAAATATAATAATTGGTTCATCACCATAAGTGCTGGTTTATGATTAATATGCGTAACTTATATGTTGATTGGAGCGGAGGGCACCGACTCCTCGAAAACGCTAACGCGTTTCCTTCGTGCAATGCCAATTCGAGGAAGCGGATTTGTCCTGCGGGATGCAGCGGCAAGGTGGAGACCCTGCGATGATTATTTAAAGGAGCTTTCCTTTGTGGTCAGCCCCGATATAGGAAGACTTGGTTTTGCTTCAGCAAAACCAAGTCGCCCTTTATGCGAGCGTAGCGTAGCCAAGCGCTGGAGGGCCTGAAGGAGAAGTCGGTCTTTGACTTCACCTGAAGGACCGAAGCGACCTCGAGGGGCTAGGCGCTCCTCGAAAAAGCTATCGCCTTTTCTTCGTGCGTTGCCTATGCTGCCGTAGCCTTCCCTGTGTAGCTGGACAAACAGGCGTAAATCAACATATTTCCTAAAACCATATAAAAAAATCCCCCTGACTGAAGTGATAACTTCGATCAGGGGGAGTGTCCTAGTTACTACATGTTTTTTATAATCTTCTCTCCGCAACGGACAAACGATTAATCGCGCGCTGGAGAGCAAGTTCTGCCCGTTTGAAATCGACGTGCTCTTGTTGGCGCTCACGGATGCGCTGTTCGGCACGTTCCTTCGCACGCAAAGCCCGTTCGATATCAATCTCATCCGACTCTTCGGCTGCCTGAGCCAAAATGGTTACCTGCTCAGGGCGGACTTCAAGAAAGCCGCCGCTTACAGCGACCAGTTCGGTTTTTCCTTCCTTCTTCATGCGGACTGCTCCGATTTGCAATGGAGCAACCATCGGAATGTGTCCCGGAAGGATTCCGAGTTCACCGCTTTGTGCTTTCGTGCTTACCATTTCTACATCGGCATCATAAACCGGGCCATCGGGAGTAACAACACTGACTTTGATAGTCCTCATTTTTAACCCTCCTGGCTTGTTTAGACCTCTACGCCCATGCCTTTTGCAGCTTCGATAACGTCTTCGATGCGGCCTACTAGGCGGAATGCATCTTCCGGAAGATGATCGTATTTTCCATCAAGGATTTCACGGAAACCTTTGACAGTTTCCTTAACTGGCACATAAGAACCAGGCTGGCCGGTAAACTGCTCGGCAACGTGGAAATTTTGCGATAGGAAGAATTGGATCCGGCGGGCACGGTGTACAACAAGCTTGTCCTCATCGGCAAGCTCATCCATACCAAGGATCGCAATGATATCCTGAAGCTCGCGGTAGCGCTGAAGCGTCTGCTGGACCTGGCGGGCAACATTGTAATGCTCTTCGCCGACAATCTCAGGAGTCAACGCGCGTGAAGTCGAGGCAAGCGGATCCACAGCCGGGTAGATACCCATTTCGGAAAGCTTACGCTCAAGGTTTGTCGTTGCATCCAAGTGGGCGAAAGTCGTTGCCGGAGCCGGGTCAGTATAGTCATCGGCTGGAACGTAAATCGCCTGGATCGAAGTAACGGAACCTTTTGTTGTAGACGTAATCCGTTCCTGGAGGCGGCCCATTTCTGTCGCAAGCGTCGGCTGGTAACCAACCGCGGAAGGCATACGGCCTAGCAACGCGGAAACCTCGGAACCTGCCTGAGTGAAGCGGAAAATGTTGTCCATGAAGAAAAGAACGTCCTGTCCTTGTTCATCGCGGAAATATTCAGCCATTGTCAAGCCTGTCAGTGCAACACGCATACGTGCACCTGGGGGCTCGTTCATTTGGCCAAAAACCATCGCGGTTTTCTTGATAACGCCCGAGTCGGTCATTTCATGGTAAAGGTCGTTCCCTTCACGGGTACGCTCACCTACGCCAGCGAATACGGAAATACCACCGTGCTCCTGAGCGATATTATTGATCAATTCCTGGATTAGTACAGTTTTACCTACTCCCGCACCACCGAAAAGGCCGATTTTACCACCTTTAATGTATGGTGCAAGCAGGTCGACTACCTTAATGCCTGTCTCAAGGATTTCAACCTCTGTGGAAAGCTGTTCGAATGTTGGCGCTTCACGATGGATGGAATCCCTGCGGGCGCTTGCCGGTACGTCAGTGTCCAGATCGATTGTTTCACCAAGTACGTTAAAGACGCGGCCGAGGGTCACATCCCCAACTGGGACAGAAATAGGAGCGCCTGTATCAACTACCTCAAGACCGCGAGTCAGGCCGTCTGTCGAAGCCATTGCAATGGTACGGACAGTGTCGTCACCAAGGTGCAAAGCTACCTCAAGGGTCAAGTTAATATCGACTTCTGATTCATTGTGCGCTTTGGAACTGATTGTTAATGCATTATAGATTTCCGGCAAGTTGCCGTTGTCAAACTTCACGTCAACAACCGGTCCCATAACTTGCAGGACGTGTCCTGTATTCATCGTTTTCCCTCCAATCTGAAAAATCCGGGAGACCAGGGCGATGGCCCCAGCCCATTCTGGATAGCAAAGGGACAGCGGAAGGCCCCGGCTATCCATTTGTGTCGAAAGTTACTCCAAAGCAGATGCTCCACCAACAATTTCAGTGATTTCCTGAGTGATTGCCGCCTGGCGGGCACGGTTATATTTTAAGCTATACGCATTGATAAGCTCTTTTGCATTGTCGGTTGCGTTTCTCATCGCCGTCATCCTTGCGGCATGTTCACTTGCCTTGCCGTCGAGCAAAGCTCCGTAAATCAAGCTTTCCGCATATTGCGGAAGGAGAACGTCTAGGATTTCTTCCGCATTCGGTTCGAATTCATAGGATGTAAGCTTTGCTGAAGCGGATATATCCGTTAATGGGAGAAGCTTCTTGCGGGTTACGTCCTGTGAAATCGCGCTGATGTAATGGCTATAGTACATGTAAAGCTCGTCGAATGTCCCGTCAGAGAACATGCCTACCGTGCTGCTTGCGATTGACTTTATATCGTCGAAAGATGGCTGGTCGGAAATACCGACAATGTCAAGGACGACATTCATGCCCCTTTTCTGGAAAAAGTCACGGCCGATCCTTCCGATCGCAATGATTCCGAATTCATCGTTCGATTTATGGCGTTCCTGGATAGTCTGGTACAGCTGGCGCAACACGTTGCTGTTATAAGCGCCGGCAAGCCCCCTGTCAGAGGTGATAACAAGGTAACCTGTCTTTTTGACCGGTCTTGATTGAAGCATAGGATGGTTCGCATCCTTGCTCCCGACCGCGATGGAAGCTGTCACTTCCTGGATTTTCTCCATATACGGGACGAATGATTTCGCATTCATGACGCCGCGGTTCCATTTAGCCGCGGATACCATTTCCATCGCTTTCGTTATCTGGCTCGTTTTCTTTGTGGAAACGATCCTGGATTTTATATCGCGTAATGATGCCACTGGTTCTCACCACCCTTATCAAAGTTAAGGCTGGGAGCCGACGGGGCCCCTGCCAGTTATTGTTGGAGAATTTTCCGGCTTTGCTTTTCCGCCATGCTCTGAGCCTTCTCCCTAGATTAGGAAAGGTTTGGGAACACAGACGGGGCAAAACGCCTGAAAGGATTATTCCGAAACTGCGAACGTCTTTTTATAGCCGTTGATTGCAGCTGCCATATCATCATCCGAAGCCAATTCCTTCGTTGTGCGGATATGGTCCAACACGTCTTTGCGGTTGTGGTCGAGCCAAGTGTAAAATTCCGTTTCAAAACGGCGGATATCGCCGACAGGGATATCATCAAGGAATCCGCGTGTCAGTGCATAAAGGATCATAACCTGTTTTTCAACAGCAATCGGTTTGTGCAGGTCCTGCTTCAGCACTTCTACAGTGCGGGCACCGCGGGCAAGCTTTGCCTGTGTTGCTTTATCAAGGTCGGAACCGAACTGGGCAAATGCTTCCAATTCACGGTAAGAGGCAAGGTCAAGGCGCAAGGTACCAGATACCTTTCTCAACGCTTTGATTTGGGCTGAGCCCCCTACACGGGATACGGAAAGACCAGCGTTGATCGCCGGGCGGACGCCGGAGAAGAACAGGTCTGACTGAAGGAAGATCTGTCCGTCAGTAATCGAGATAACGTTTGTCGGAATATAAGCGGAGACGTCGCCAGCCTGGGTTTCAATGAACGGAAGGGCGGTAATTGATCCAGCGCCTTTCGCATCGCTTAATTTTGCTGCGCGCTCAAGAAGGCGGCTGTGCAAGTAGAATACATCCCCTGGATATGCTTCACGGCCTGGAGGGCGGCGAAGAAGCAGGGAAAGTTCACGGTAAGCGGCTGCCTGTTTTGAAAGGTCATCATAGACAACAAGGACGTGCTTTCCTTCATACATGAACTCTTCCGCCATGGAAACACCTGTATACGGAGCCAGGAACAAAAGCGGTGCCGGCTGTGAAGCAGACGCACTTACAACGATTGTGTAGTCAAGTGCCCCGTACTTGCGAAGTGTTTCCACCGCATTACGGACTGTTGATTCTTTTTGGCCGATTGCAACATAGATACAGATCATGTTCTGGCCTTTTTGGTTTAGGATTGTATCAATTGCGACTGCTGTCTTACCAGTCTGGCGGTCACCGATGATCAATTCACGCTGGCCGCGGCCGATTGGTACCAGGGCGTCGATTGCCTTTATACCTGTCTGCAGCGGCTCATGAACGGATTTACGGTCCATAACCCCAGGAGCAATCGCTTCAATTGGACGTGTTTTTGTTGTATGGATTGGGCCCATTCCGTCAATCGGCTGGCCAAGCGGGTTCACTACGCGCCCGATAAGAGCTTCGCCTACCGGAACCTCCATGATACGGCCCGTACGGCGGACTTCATCGCCTTCGCGGATTTCCGTATATGGTCCAAGGATGATAATACCGACGTTATTTTCTTCAAGGTTTTGTGCCATTCCCATAACGCCATTCGAAAACTCAACAAGTTCCCCAGCCATGACATTGTCGAGGCCATGAGCACGGGCAATACCGTCACCAATTTGGATGACAGTACCAACATCACTCACTTGAATTTCTGACTGATAGTTTTCGATTTGCTGCTTCAACAGCGCACTGATTTCTTCAGCTTTGATGCTCATGAGTTTCACCCCTATCTACAAATCTTAGGTCAATAGTTTACGTTCAAGACGGTCCAGCTTGCCGCGCAGGCTGCCATCGAAAATTCGGTTACCAATCCGGACCTTGATGCCGCCGAGCAGGTCGGTATCAACAATATTCTGAATCCGGAGCGCCTTTTTGCCAACCCTTGCCGCAAAAGATGCGGAGAGCGCAATGCTTTCATCGTCCGATAAAGGCCGGACGCTGTAAACTTTTGCTTCGGCAATGCCCCTTGCATTATTGGCAAGTTCGATAAATCCATCCGCAACCCCGGGAATTTCGTTTTCCCGATGTCGGTCTATCAAGATCATTAGGGTATTTTGCACATACGGATTCAGGACATTAAAAGCTCCCTTTACAATGGCTTTCTTTTGATCCAAAGAGAGCCTTGGGGAATTCAATACAGCATTCAATTCTTCGTTGCTGCTAAAAACATCTCTGACAACACGAATTTCTTCTTCAATGGCATCGAGGAGATTATGTTCCTTCGCAATCTGGAATAACGCCAGCGCGTACCTCTTGGAGATTATCGATGTGCTCATCGGCCTCTTCCTGCCTCTTGGATAAATTCGTCAATCAATTTTTGTTGATCCTGTTCGCCAAGCTCCCTCTCAATTACCTTCGAGGCAATCATGACGGAAAGTGAAGCAACCTGTTCACGGATGGCCGCGACAGCCTGTTCCTTTTGCTGTTCGATTTCAAGCTTTGCGGATTCTTTGAGCCTTTCTGCCTCTGTGCGGGCAATCGCAATGATTTCCTCACGCTGGACATCGCCCTGTTTGCGGGCATTTTCAATAAGGCCCTGAGCTTCAAGGCGTGATTCTTTTAAAAGCTCACGCTGCTCTTCAAGATGTTTTTTCGCATCCTGGTTCGCTTTTTCGGCCTGGCCGATTTCATTCGCAATATGTGTTTCACGCTCTTTCATGATGCCCATTAACGGACCCCATGCGAACTTTTTGAGCAATGCCAACAATATAATGAATATAACGAGCTGGAAAAGTATATCTCCGCCGTTAAAAAGGGGTACATCCGCACCCAAAACAAAACTGCTTGTCAACACCCTCGAGTCACTCCCTTCAAGAGTCATTCCGGAAAATCCCCGGATACATGTATGTGAATAATAGTTTGCCTAGTCAATAAGTTCCCTGATTGAACCGATGGATGCTTCTATTGTTTACCCCGCTTTAAAAAGGGGCATAAAGCAATGGCGAAGGTTCATTATGGAATGATCTTCGCCATTATTGATCAACGCCCAGCTATTATTGGCCTTGAACCATGAACGCGATAACAACCGCGATGATAGGAATCGCTTCAACCAACGCAACCCCGATGAACATAGTTGTTTGGAGCATACCGCGAGCTTCTGGCTGGCGGGCAATACCCTCAACTGTTTTTGAAACGATAAGACCGTTACCGATACCTGCACCGAGTGCTGCCAATCCAATTGCAATTGCTGCTGCTATAAGACCCATTTAAAAGCTCCTCCTTATTGTATGGTGAATAGGTTTATTTTTTTTGTCCATATAATGAACAGGTATATATTAATGGTCGCTGCTGACCTTATGGGCCAGATAAACCATCGTTAACATAGTGAAGATAAACGCCTGGATGGCGCCGATAAAGACAGAGAATCCTTGCCAGGCCAGCATTGGGATAACTGCAGCCAAACTCCCCCAAAATCCAGTTGCCATACTTCCGGCAATGAGCGCAAGAAGAATTTCCCCGGCATAGATGTTACCATAGAGACGCAGGCCGAGCGTGAGGGTATTCGCAAATTCCTCAATGATTTTGATTGGGAACATAAACCAGAACGGCTTGAAGAATTCTTTGCCGTAAGCCGCTGCCCCTTTCATTTTAACGCCGTAGTAATGTGACAGCCCGACAACCAAAGTTGCCAGCGTCAATGTAATGACCGGATCTGCGGTTGGTGATTTCCACCACAGTTCACCTTTGTAGACGATTGAGAACGGGAGTCCAAGGAAGTTTGAAATCGCCACATACATAATCAAGGTAATTCCGAGGATATGGAACCTCCCCCCGGTTTTCCAGTCCATCGTACTATTGATGATGCCTTTGACAAAATCCATGATCCATTCCATGAAGTTTTGCATTCCGGTAGGCTTCATTGCCATCCTGCGCGTTGACAGGACTGCGATGAGGAACACAATCAGTGATGCGACTGTGATCATTAAAAGGTTCGCCATGTTGAAATGCAACCCCATAAATTCACGAATAGGAGCTTCATGATGCAATAGTATTCACCTCGCTTCTTATGCTATTTGCGTAAAAAGGCTTGCTTAAAAAAATCTATCATAATGACAATATAGGATGTCATTAATCCCAATACGACGCTAATCAAATGGAATTGATCTGGAAATTTCATTGCGATGATTACTGCCAAAGCTGCGGTGGCCATTCTATTGAACGATCCGAGTGAACGCACCTTTTTTCCCTTCATTACAGCTTCGCCAAACTGGCTCGTCTTCCTCACCATCAGCCAAAGATTGAACAGGCTAAGGGCTGTCCCTAAAATAAGCCCGGCAAAAATAGGCTTGTGCCCGGTGAATCCCCAGCCAAGCACATATAATGAAAGCAAAAAAAAGAGGTATCTTTTAATCCTGAAATAAATGGCCGTTAAATCGGTCATATTTGTTTATTCTCCTGAGTAATAATGCTTAACGAGGCGTAGCATGGTGTAGGTTCCCGCAGCCAATCCGATGAAGAGCCCAATGATTAGGAACAAGGGAGCAGTTCCGGTTTTTCCATCAAGCCATCTTCCCGCAAAAATGCCGACAAGAACAGAACCCGCCAATTGGGAGAGGATTGCCGACATGAGTGCCATTGCCTGAAGAGGATTTCGGTCATTATGCCGCATAGTATCGCATCCCAGCTTTCAAGAATGTGAACCGGGCAAAAACTGTAAAATATGTATGAAAAAGATTGTTTCAATGTGTACCATTTCTGTAGAAAAACTTATGAAAACCCTACCATTTATGCCCTTTGTAAGCATACAATAGCCCCCTGTCAATGTCAATCCAAATGTGGTGAATGTATTCACAAACATATGCAAAAAATTGAAATCCCGATTGTAAACCCCTTCATTAAAAGGTTCACTAGAAAGAAAACGTTTTCATTGTATGTGAAGGGAATATTGTGTACCATAACAAAGCATCCATTTCCAATTCTGTTTTCCTCTTATTTTCCGGTATTTTCATCTCTCTTTTTTTCCAAAAAAATAGCCCCTTTGTATAGGAGCCATTCCTTCTTAATTAAGATGCAGGATTGTTTCCAGGACGTCCTCCTTCCCTGCCTTCCTGGCAAATACCTTCACAATATACATCCCCGGGCCTGCAAGTCCTGTTGGGAAGATTTCCTTCCTCAATAACCCCCGCTCGACCTTCCTTCCATAATCCAGGAATCCCGCGAATCGGTAATCATCCTGGCGAAACAAGGCAATACCGAATTCATCCGCACCGCCCGGCAAGTAAACTTCATACCGGTACGCACCGGGCTTGTCGCCTTCAGCCAAACCGAAGCCCATCAGCCTTGGGTAATTAGGTTCAGTTAGTGCGAGGATATAGGGAATCCTTATTGTTTCACCATCGGACCGCAAAGAAAGTGCCCCATCGATAATCCTTCCTTTATAAACCGACGGGTCGGCGGTCAGCTTAATCCGCAGTTTGCGCTCTTCCCCAGGACGAAGGATGAAGGGAAGCGGCAGCTGCCATCGTAAGCCGGCACCCTGACGCGGAACGATAAATGAGTATTTAACTGTCCTATCGCTCGTATTTTTAACGATAAGCTCGCTTGTTTGGGTTGCTTTCGGAATCTGTCCGGCAACTTTTCCGAATGCGAGCGAACCTGGAAGCACGAGGGTTCCCGCAGCGGCTGCTTTGTCTGCCTGGATTCTTCCAGCCCCCTGTTCAAATGTCCTGTACGGCCGGGCATGACTATTTTTTAACACAACGGCTGTGTTCATTAACGCGGCTTTAATCTCCCCCGGCCCCCAATCGGGATGCGCCTGTTTGATAAGAGCGCATACCCCAGCCACGTGGGGAGCTGCCATGCTAGTCCCATTCAGGGTGAGGTAGCCTCCGGGAACCGCGCTTGTTATCGCCACGCCGGGCGCAACTACATCTGGCTTGATTTCCCAAGTCCCGGTGACAGGGCCACGTGAACTGAAATCTGCAAGCCTATCACTATCATCTCCGAGTACGATACTTGCCGAACGCCCATTTTTTAAAAGCGCCTCACCTGCCGCATTTGAAACCGCCCCAACCGGTATCGGAACCGCTTTCTCCAGATTTCCATTAAACGTCCCTTTTGTGTTGTTATAAATGATGGCCGCCCTTGCTCCTTCCTTCAGGGCATTTTCTACTTTTTCCGAAAAAGTAAGCTTACCCCGTTTCATGACGGCAATTTTATTCCTTACCCCTTTTAATTCCTCCGGCCTGCCAAATTTTCCGTCCACTAGTTCTGAAGAGGGGCCTGGCGACCATTTTGCTGAACCAGCCATCCTTTCAACTCTCATCCTCCTACCCGTTCCTTCTATAATAATAAAGGGAACTTTCATTAAAGGAGTTGATGCACCCACTGATATGGCTTTGGATGCCGTTCCAGGTGAGCCCACCGTCCATTGTCCAGGACCTGAATTCCCGGATGATACAACAGGAACAATCCCTTTTTCCGCGGCCCGGTTAAGTGCGGCTGATACAGGAAGGTCAGGTCCATTGACCGCACTTCCAAGAGATAAATTCAGAATATCTACCTGATCTTTAATCGCCTCTTCAATGGCCGCCAACACGAGTTCGGTCGTCCCTTTACCGCCTGGACCCAATGCCCTGTATGCTTTGACGGTTGCGCGGGGTGCCACCCCTTGGATTTTTCCATTCCCCGCAATGATGCCCGCGACGTGGGTGCCATGATTTGTCCCAACTCCATGCGGTCCACTCGTCTCCATTGGATCGGAATCCCCGTCAACCAAATCCTTGCCGCCTCCATAATTTCTCCGCAAGTCTGGATGCGTGTAATCGATCCCGGTATCGATTACCCCTACCGTCACACCTTCCCCCGTCAGCCTTCTCTCATTTTTGTCAAAAAAACCGGCCAGCCTCACAGCCCCGATCATTTCCGCCCCATTTGGGTCCTCTGCTTCAGTTTCCCTACCATTCTGCCGTGGACGGATTTCAACGTTGATTTCATTAGATTCGATATTTCCATACTTTCCGTAAATTTTGGAATTCAAATCGCTCCAAGTACCAGCCATTTCCTCTTCTATACGATAAGTTTTCAGCTCGGAAAAGGACTCGACATCAGGGTCTTTTTCAAGCTGGCGAATCTCGTCTGCCGTCCCTTCGATCGAAAATCCTCTGAAGGCTTCCGTATAGATGTGCCTTACCTTGATTGTGGGGTATTTTCGCAAAATCCGGTGCGTTGCCATCGGAGAAGTCGGCTCCTTTAAGGTAATGATTCCGTTTATCACTTCATGGGGATTCATTTCCGGCAATGGCGGGATTTTCAATGACGCAGCCGAGCCGCTGCCGGATTGAAGGAGGAAAACAAAAGTGAATGCTGTTATAAACTTTTTCATAAGCACTGTCCTTTTTGACTAGGGTTTGAAAAGAAATGGAAATCTATTCGGAACTGAGCTAGTTTTTAAGGAATAGAACCTCGCCATACCATGTATGTTTTGATATTGTAAAAAGTAACAATGCTTGGAGGCGGAGATACATGGTTCTTTTACGAAAAGTGGCCTTAACGCCGGATATAGACGCAACTCACTACCCTTTCAATCTTCCTCTAATTAAAAACTTCAGGGAACTGGCGTTTGAAAGCCAAGTTACCATCCTGGTTGGCGAAAACGGGACTGGGAAATCGACATTTCTGGAGGCAGTAGCTGCAAACAGTGGCAGCATCCTGATTGGCGGCGAATCGATGGCTACCGACCTATCACTCAAACCTGCAAGGGAACTCGGAGAAAAGCTGAAACTGGCGTGGAGTGTCCGGACGAAGAACGGCTTTTTCTTCAGGGCAAACGACTTTATTAACTATTCCAAAAAACTCACGGAAATTAAAGCGGATTCCCGCCAGGCTTTAAGGGAAATCAGGGAGCGAAATCCGCACAGCCTCGAGGTGTTGCCCTATGCACGTACCCTTTATGAACTCGAGCAGTTATACGGGGACGGGCTAGAGGTACGGTCACATGGTGAAAGCTTCCTGGATTTGTTCCAGGCTAGGTTCCGGCCCGACGGCCTGTATATTCTTGATGAGCCGGAAGCGCCATTGTCTCCCATCAAGCAGCTCTCACTTATCTCGCTTATCCTTGAAATGGTAAAAGAGAACGGCCAATTCATCATTGCGACTCACTCTCCAATGCTGATGGCAATCCCCGGAGCAGATATTTATACGCTTGATCAGGGAACTTTCACAAAAACGGACTTCAAGGATATAGAGCACGTACGGCTGACAAGGGATTTTCTTGAGAATCCGGAGCGGTTTCTCAGGCATCTTTAATTGCTTTGCAGAATTGAAAAAACCGAACGGGTGACACCGTTCGGTTTTTTTATGAAAATTATTTTGTTCCGAAAAGCCTATCGCCGGCATCACCCAGGCCAGGGATGATGTACCCATGGTCGTTCAGCTTCTCGTCAAGGGCAGCGATATAAATGTCAACGTCAGGATGTGCGTTTTTGAAAGCCTCCACACCTTCAGGGGCCGCAATCAGGCACATGAATTTCACATGTTTGGCGCCGCGCTTCTTAAGGGAATTGATTGCTTCGATGGCTGATCCGCCGGTTGCCAGCATTGGGTCAACAACAATAAATTCACGCTCCTCGACATCGCTAGGCAGCTTTACATAATATTCAACAGGCATCAACGTTGCCGGGTCGCGGTAGAGGCCAATATGGCCAACCTTTGCGGCTGGAATCAGCTTAAGAATTCCATCGACCATGCCGATTCCGGCACGGAGGATTGGGATTATCCCCATCTTTTTACCAGAGAGGACCTTCGATTTCGCCGGGCAGACAGGAGTTTCGATTTCAATGTCTTCAAGCGGCATTTCCCTAGTGATTTCAAATGCCATTAACGTTGCGACCTCGTCAACCAGTTCGCGGAACTCCTTAGTTCCAGTGTTCTTGTCACGTATGTAGGTAAGTTTATGCTGGATTAACGGATGGTCAAATACATATACTTTTGCCAATATAATCGCCCCTCTACAAATTATGTCCCCTGATATAGGTTTGCACACTTCGTCTAATTTTACAGAAAAACTTTTTACAGGGCAACAAAGAATATAGATTCTCGCCAATTTCCTCCTTTGGTAGTATCCGTCAACTTATACCCTTTGAAAACATAAAAAAACCGGACTGCTACATAGCAGGCCGGCAGAAAGAAGCTAGGGGCGGTTTCCCCCTTACTTTCTCAAAACTTTTAATAACCAGGGTAGAGTGTGAAATTGGCAGTCAGCGCTTCAACTCGAGCACGCGCTTCAGCAAGCTTTGATTCGTCCTCATGGTTTTTCAGCGTAAACGCCATGATCGAAGCGATTTCCTTCATCTCTTCTTCATCGAACCCACGGGTTGTCACAGCAGCTGTGCCAATCCGGATTCCACTTGTGACGAATGGGCTTTCCGGGTCGAATGGTATCGTGTTTTTATTGACGGTAATACCGATTTCATCTAGTACCTTTTCGCCAACCTTGCCTGTCAATCCAAGGCATCGCAAATCAACGAGGAGCAAATGGTTGTCCGTCCCGCCGGAAACAAGCGTAATTCCTTCACTTTTAAGGGCTTCAGCAAGCGCCTTGGCATTGGAAATAACTTTAGATGCATAGTCCTTAAATCCATTGTTAAGGATTTCGCCGAATGCAACCGCTTTGGCAGCGATGACATGCATAAGCGGGCCACCCTGGATGCCAGGGAAGACGGATTTATCTATTTTCTTCGCAAACTCCTCACGGCAGAGAATCAATCCGCCACGTGGGCCGCGGAGCGTTTTATGCGTTGTCGATGTAACAAAATCCGCGTAAGGCACAGGGTTCTGATGGAGGCCTGCGGCGACAAGGCCGGCAATATGGGCCATATCCACCATTAAATAAGCGCCGATTTCATCCGCAATCTCACGGAATTTTTTAAAATCGATTTCTCTAGGGTACGCGCTCGCTCCGGCCACAATCAGCTTTGGCTTGTGCTCAAGCGCTTTTGAGCGGACGTCCTCGTAATTGATTCGATGCGATTCCTCGTCAACGCCATATTCGATAAAATTGTATTGCACTCCGCTGAAATTGACCGGGCTGCCGTGGGTCAAATGGCCGCCATGCGATAAATTCATGCCCAGAACCGTATCGCCATGTTCAAGTATCGTGAAGTAAACAGCCATGTTTGCCTGCGCGCCTGAATGGGGCTGGACATTCGCATGCTCAGCGCCGAAAATTTCCTTAGCGCGGTCTCGTGCCAGGTCCTCGACCACATCCACGTATTCACAGCCTCCGTAATAGCGGCGGTGAGGATAGCCTTCCGCATACTTATTCGTCAGTACAGACCCCTGTGCCTCCATGACGGCTTCACTGACAAAATTCTCGGAAGCAATCAACTCAATCTTAGTACGCTGCCTTTGCAATTCCTGCTGAATCGACTCAAATACCTGTGGGTCCCGCTTTGCCAAGTGCTCCATTAATTAATCCCCCTTGAAAATCACGTATCTATTTATTTGAAAATTCGATACTATTCTATCAGTTTCCTGTCGAAAAAGATACTCACGTACAGGAAAGATTTCCGCTTGTCCGTTCGTAAACAGCCCGGGAGCCGCCTATCAATTTTGGCCTCGTCCTCGCTAGCACGACATTCGCATGGCCAACCGACCTGCGGCCTACCCGCACTGGGACGGCAACTGGTTTCAAGTGCATCCCTATGAGCGTGTCACCAATATCAATTCCAGCTTCGGCCTTGAGTGACTCCACAACTATGGCATCTTCCAATTTATCAAAAGCAAACGTAGCCATCGCACCGCCGGCAGTACGTACAGGTACGACTGAGACCTCTTCAAGATTCCGCTTCTCCGCGGCTTTCCTGCTGATAACCAATGCCCGATTCAAGTGTTCGCAGCATTGGAATGCCAGCTCGGCCCCTGTCCGCTCCCGAAGCTTGTCCAACTGGCTAAAAATCATCTCGGCGACTTCCTCTGTTCCAGCTGTGCCAATGTGCTTCCCCGCCACTTCGCTCGTACTGCAGCCGACAACAAAAAGGCTGCCCGGTTTCAGTTCCACCTTTTCCATGAACTCGGAGAGAATTTCGCTGAACTCAGCTCCCCAAGTTTCAATTTCTTTTCGCAATGTATGTCCCCCCTCGGGAAAACAGGATAACAGACAACGTTCCCCTATAGATGCTTTTCCTCGTACTCCTTTATTTTGCCGATTCGGCCAGAATGGCGTCCTCCGGTAAACTCGGTCGATAGCCATATTTCCGCGATTTCTCTTGCCAGCCCCGGTCCAATGACACGTTCTCCCATTGCAAGCATGTTCGAGTCATTATGCTCCCTAGTCGCTTTGGCACTAAACGAATCATGGACAAGCGCGCAGCGGATTCCCTTTACTTTATTTGCGGCAATGCTCATACCAATCCCCGTTCCGCAAATTAGGATGCCCCTGTCAAATTCACCGGCAGCCACCTTTTCGGCAACAGGCAAAGCATAATCCGGATAATCGACGGATGTATCGCATTCACATCCGAAGTCCTCGTATTCAATTTTCATTTCATCTAGTAATGCTGCAATTTCCTTGCGGATTTGGATTCCGCCATGATCTGATGCTAGTGCGACTTTCATGTGTGTTTCCTCCTAATGTAAAAGCTATTGTTTCATTATTCCCTTTTTTCTTTTTCAATGAGGTTTTTGGCAGCCTTTTCGATAAGTCGTTCAAGCTCCGAAAAGGTCTTCCGGTAGACGTCGGCATTTCCCCCAAAAGGGTCGCTGACATCCGGAAACCCAACCTCACCGGCAAACTCTTTCAACGTATATGTTTTACTAGAGGCCTCCGGAAACCGGGATAGAATCGCCTGTTTATGCGAAAGGGTCATCACAAGAATGACCGTTGCCCATGCAATATCTTCCCCGCCAAGAACTCTCGATTGATGGGAATGGCTAATCCGGTTCTCATCCATCACCTGGATTGAATGCTGGGAAGCAGCCGCTCCATTAACAGCAAATACCCCGGCCGACCTTGCTTCAATGCCAGGAAGCCTTTTGCTTTTTAAAATTGCTTCGGCCATCGGGCTCCTGCATGTGTTGCCCGTACAAACAAACAAAACGCGTTGCATGTGCGTGCCTCCTTTCCTTCATTATATAGCCCTTAACCCCCATTTTCCAATCTGCCAATTCCAGCTCCGTAAACCCATCACAATTCTCGCTCCATAATAAAAAACGGCCCTTGTACAGAGCCGTTTCCGCTATTATCACAATGGCAGCAGCAGTTTAAGGCCGAATGCCAATAAAATCACGCCGCCAAGCGACTCGCTGTACGATCCGAGCCAGCCTTGAACTTTCCTTCCCGCCAGAAGCCCTGCCCATGTCAGTACCGTTGCCGCGATTCCGAAACAGAGAATGGCCGCCATCGTCCTTGCTCCATAGATGCCTAGCGTCAGCCCGACCGAAAAACTATCCAGGCTCACACTTAAGGCGAATAACATAAGCCCGAAGCCGATTGGTGTAATGATACTTTCCTGATCCTTTTTAAGTCCTGCCCAAATCATCTGGATTCCGAGCAAGACAAGCAGAAGGCCGCCTATTAAAGAAGCGAATGCTCCAAACTGCTCAGAAAGGAGCCTACCTGCAATCATCCCGACCAATGGCATCCACACGTGGAAAATGCCAATTGTAATACCTATTTTAAAAATCTGCCTTAACCTAAGCCTGTACATTCCCATTCCCAAGCCTACCGAAAATGCATCCATCCCTAGCGCAAACGCCATCAAAAGCAGCGTTGCCAATTCTCCCACCAGCATAGACATCGTAACCGCCCCCCGGACATGCTAGTTCATCATATGCACGTCCAGCCCTGTTTAGAAGAATGGGATAATGGATTGAGGCCAAATGGTATCGGCTATTTTTAAGGGAAAGTTTCATCCGAAACAAGGCCGAGGTTTATTTCCTTTTTGGCTCAAGAATAACCTTATTCGCCGCCGCCTTCATCAGACGGTTCATAACGGCATGGCCGACACCTTCCTCGGAAAACATTTCACTTAGGATGACATCTGTTTTGTGCTCATTAAATGAACGGAGCGTATCGTAAAGGGAGGCAGCTACCGTGTCGAGATTGTCCCGCCTTCCACAGGCAAGAACAACATTCGCTTTATAGAAGCTTGCACTCTCCTCCGTCGCCAATACCCCGACCCGTTTTCCTTCCTCCATCTGTTTGGATGCAAGCTGCTGGAGGAAGCCCTGACTGCCGCCAACTAAATAAAGCGGTGCCTCCGGGGCGTAATGGCGGTATTTCATGCCAGGCGCTTTTGGCTTCGCTTCTCCGCTGGAAAGTGCAGGGTCGACCTCGACTTGTCCAATCACTGCTTCCAATTGTTCTTTCGTAATTCCACCAGGCCTTAGGATGGTGGGAATCCCGCTAGTACAATCCAGTACGGTCGATTCCAAGCCAACCCCAGTAGGCCCGCCATCCACAATTCCAGCAATTTTTCCGCTCAAATCTTCAGCGACATGCCCCGCTGTAGTGGGACTTGGCTTTCCCGAGCTGTTCGCGCTTGGGGCGGCGATCGGCAGCCCGCACTCCTTCAAAATTGCAAGCGCAACCGGATGATCAGGCATTCTCACTCCGACTGTTTCAAGCCCCGCTGTTGCTTTTTCTGAAAGGGCTGCTTTTTTCTTTTTTAAAACAAGTGTCAATGGTCCGGGCCAAAACGCCCGCATTAAATGTTCCGCTACCTCGGGAACTTCCTCTATAAAACTGTACATCTGAGATTTTTCAGCGATATGGATGATGAGCGGATTATCGGATGGACGGCCTTTCGCCAAAAATATTTTCCCGACAGCTACATCACTTCCAGCATTGCCACCTAAACCATATACAGTTTCAGTGGGAAACGCTACTACTTCATTTTCGATTAAAAGCTTCGCAGCCTGTTTGATTTGTGGATTATTTTTTAACTTTTCCACAGAATTATCCACTATCCAACATTTCGTTTCCATTTATTCTTCACCTTTATCCATTTATGCTATCTGTCTCAAAATATGGGACAGCAGTGCAGTTTCGGTTTCTTTTTCCTTGAAAGTATAAAAGAAGCGAATGGTAAACACAAGGCATTATCCACAATTTGTGGATAACCCTATTAAAACGGTGGATAACTTTGTGGATATATCCACAATTTAGAAGGAGAACTTCATAAAGACCGAGTTGTCCACATTTAGTATGTCCATTACATGTGCCGAGTTGAAAAATTCCACAGGAAGTTCATTCTTGACAATCATGCTGAATCCCGCTATTTCAAGAAAAGGAATAGCACTTCGTTTATTGGTTGCTAGGTAGACAGATTTCATTCCTTCTTCTTTTGCGAATAATAGCATTTGCCCAAAAAGCAGGAGCAACTCATGCTCTCCTATTCCCGGTGATAGAGCGAGTGAACGAAGCATTCCCGACTTTCCAAACTGTTCAATTCCAAGGCTCGCCTTTATCCCCGCCCCATCCTCGGCAATGAGAAAAAACCTTGTCGATTCCTCATCGATGCCGGCGGTTCCGAGCCCCGCTTTTTCCAAAAATCCAACAATCCTATCAAAATCGGCTCTCTCGCCAATTCTTACTGTCAATTCCATTACTCCCACCCCTGTTCTAGTAATCTACTCTATGATTATGTAGGAGTAGAGGAGAATAGAACTTGAAAAGGATGCCCAGGCGTTTGGGCATCCTCTCTAATCTAAGCAGCATTACTTATTGTTGTTATTTTTTTCCCAGCGGGCTTTTCCACCTTTTTCGCCGATTTCTTCATAGAATCCGCGATCGTGGTTTTGACTGGTTGCTTCTCCGCCTTTACGGCCGATTTCCTGATAGAATTCCTTGCCACGCGAATCAGCAGTTGCCTCTCCGCCCTTTTTACCGATTTCTTGATAGAAATCCTTGTCATGTGATTCAGCTGTGGCTTCCCCGCCTTTGCGGCCAATTTCCTGGTAGAAATCCTTGTCGCGGGAATTTGCTGTTGCTTCCCCGCCTTTACGGCCGATTTCCTGGTAGAAATCCTTATCGTGCTTCCTGCTTGTCGCTTCTCCACCCATGCGTCCCGCTTCTTCTCTAGACATCTTTCCGTTGTTATTGTTTTTAGCCATCGTAAGATCACTCCTTCGAAGATTGTTGGTGCACACCCCCTTTTTATCCGCTATCGCCGCTTAAAAACTCTTATTTCACTTTTGTTAGCTACTTGTAATCGCATAGAAAAATTGACGGAAGAAGAACCCGATAATGGTAAATTTTTCTACACAAAAAAGAGTCCTATATTCGGACCCTTAATCGATTATTTTTTTCCAAAGCTCGACGACAAAAAATTTCACTTTAACTGGCTGTTCATCCTCTGGAGTGTAAACCTTAGGGCTTTGGTTCAAGGAATCCTGTTTGCTTTCATAATCCTTGGCCCCCTCTTCGCCAAGTCCGCCTGCCGGTTTACCAAGTTTTTTCGCGCCATTCCCTTCAACCAGGCCTGAACTGGTTAGAGGACTAACCGTTTCAGCTGGTTCACCAGGAGCAGTTTTTTCAACAGGACTCAATGCGTGCTTTTCATCAGCATGTTTTTCAGCCGGTTCAGTTCTTGAAGGCGCCTTGCCATTTCCATCTTCAAATCCCGGCGACCTCACAGCTGTCCCGCTTGAAAAATCGAGGAAACAAAGCGGCGGGTACAATACGCACCACCAATTCGCCCCCTTCCCTTCACCAAGGGTAATCAAGATTGCCTCATATTCACCGGCAGGATAGAGGAACTGTCCATACAGTTTTGTAGGAAATTTCACGGTTCCGAATTCAGTCTTGGCAGCCTGGGATGACCCATTTTCATCAAGTACTTTCCTGACAACGGCCTGAATTTCAGGAAGATGGCCCTTTATGACACCCCTGGCTTCTTCCAGGCTCGTCAAATCTTCAACCCACTCCGTAATCTTTACGTTAACTTCGTCGCGCACCTTGCGCTTTAATTCCTGGTCCTTAGCTCTGTCGCTATTTGCGAGAATCCTTAACCGGATAGCCTCGCCCGGGATAATAATTTCCTCTTTGCCGGAGGCTTTTATTTGCGGAGCATATAAATTCACTATAGTTCCAATTGATAATACCACCAAATACAGCCAAACGATTACTTTATGTTTCATTTCCCCCACCGTCCTTCACTATCAACAGTGTCGCCAAAATGGGAGAATCATAAACTAGCAGGATGCTTTTTGTTAAATTAGGTTAAAAACCCGAGTTATTTGCAGGACATTTCACATCATGGATTGAATGCGGGTTCCAGACAAACACAAAAAACCCGGCGATTTGCCGAGTTAAACAATGATAGTTTTTATATATGCGACACCGCATGTACACGGCTTCGCTCCTTTAAAAGGACGTATTTCCCATCATTTAAAACGGTTGATTTTATTTGGGTAAGCGTGGCAAAATCCATATCGTCGTGGTCCACGTATTCCTGTATGATATCCCACAGCAAGTGGCTGTCTGTTACTTGGATAACAGGAATGTCGATTTCTCCCTCAATACTTGTTTCCTCTTTTATAACGAGTGTCATATCCTCCGACCGGTAGCCTTTATTTCTAAGGTCTACTATGGCGTCCTCAAGCCTTTGGATACTATCAAATATGCCGACAATGGCATTGTCCATTTTGTCTTCCCCCTGTGACTAATAGTGCCGACTTCTTTATTTACCCAGCCGCAAGCACTGTTAAACACATTTATCTAAATTTAATATTTACGTTCGTTCAATAAACACCATTCGGTCCTTCCCATTTATATCACTGACAACTTCAACTTTGGCAGACGGAAAGGCTTTTTTACATAGGAAACCAACAGCCTCTCCCTGGCCGGAGCCAATTTCAAATCCAACTAGCGCCCGACGGTTCAGGACAGCTGGCAATTCCTCCATGAACCTTTTATAAAAATCCAGCCCATCACTGCCCGCAAAAAGGGCCCGGTGCGGCTCATGATCTGTTACGATATCCGACATCCACGCCCTGTCGCCATCAGGAATATAGGGTGGGTTGGATAAAATAATATCGAACTTCGTTTCAGCGTCTATAAAAGGCTTGAGGAGGTCGCCATGGACAAACTCCACCTCCGCACCAAGGCGGCGGGCGTTTTCCTCTGCAACCGCTAAAGATCCTTCAGCGATATCGGTGGCTGCCACAGCAAGCCTTGGCTCCTCAAGTTTCATCGAAATGGCTATAGCACCGCTCCCGGTCCCGATGTCCGCAAGCCGCAGCCCTTCCGCTTTGCCAAACAATGAACTAATCCGTTTAAGCGCTCCCTCGACAAGCTCTTCCGTTTCGGGGCGCGGGATCAGAACTTCTTCGTTAACTATAAACGGCCTGCCGTAAAACTCTTCCTGGCCAATGATATACTGAACTGGCTTTCCTAAGGCATGCTGCCGAACCGCTTTTTCAAATTGCTCGAGCTGGCGAGGGTTTAATTCATCCCTCATCATTAGAAACAATTGCGTCCGGTCTATTCCCAAGATATGCCTTACTAAAACTTCCCCGGCAAATTCCTCGCGCCCAGCTTCCTTTAAAAAAGAAGAAGCCCAGTTCAGGGCTTCATATACCTTCTTACTCATTAGAAGCACGTTCCAGCTTTGCGGACTGGTCTTCCATGATCAATGCATCGATGATTTCACCAAGCTTGCCTTCAAGAATCTGGTCAAGCTTCTGGATGGTGAGGCCAATTCGGTGATCTGTAACCCGGTTTTGAGGGAAATTGTACGTACGGATCCGCTCGGAACGGTCGCCGGTCCCAACCGCGGATTTACGCACCTGATCATACTCAGCCTGCGCCTCCTGCTGGAACTTGTCATACACGCGGGCACGGAGAATTTTCATCGCCTTATCCCTGTTTTTATGCTGGGACTTTTCATCCTGCATTGAAACAGTTATTCCAGTAGGAATATGGGTAAGCCGGACGGCTGACATAGTCGTGTTAACGGATTGTCCACCCGCGCCGCTGGATGCGAACGTGTCGAAGCGGATATCCTTGTCATGAATTTCAACTTCCACTTCCTCCGCTTCAGGAAGGCATGCGACAGTTGCGGTTGATGTATGGATTCTCCCGCCTGATTCTGTTTCAGGTACACGCTGGACACGATGCGCCCCGTTTTCAAATTTCAGTTTGGAATAAGCACCGGTTCCATTGATCATGAAGATGATTTCCTTGAAACCGCCTAGTCCGGTTGGGTTTGCATCCATAACCTCAGTCTTCCAGCCCTGGGATTCAGCATAACGGCTGTACATCCGGTAAAGGTCTCCAGCGAAAAGCGCCGCTTCATCGCCTCCTGCTGCCCCGCGGATTTCAAAGATAACGTTTTTGTCATCATTCGGGTCCTTCGGGATAAGCAGAAGCTTTAGCCTTTCTTCATATTCCTCAACCTGCTCGGAAAGCTCGTTCACTTCCTCTTTCACCATTTCGCGCATCTCTGCATCCAGCTTATCATCCAACATCGCCTTCGCATCCTGGAGCTGGGCTTTCGCTTCTTTGTATTCGCGGTAAACCTGGACAGTTTCCTGTATATCTGACTGCTCCTTGGAATATTCGCGGAGCTTCTTTGAATCATTTATAATGGCTGGGTCGCTCAAAAGCTCATTCAGCTTTTCATAGCGATCCTCAACAGCCTGGAGACGATCAAACACAAGCATTCACCTCAGTTTTAAAGTCCATATCGGTTTTATCCTACTCTTTATGGTCAGAAGATTCTCACCCCGTATTGAAAGCAGGAGGGAGATTCAATGCAGAAAGGCCCGATTGGTTCAGATAACCATCAGCAGGCATATAAAGCCTTCCTGATGAAAGTTTCACTCTATTATAATATAGCGGGAAATCTCCGTCAAAGCCGCTGTTAATCATGAAGCCTCAACTGTTTCCCTCGAAAGGGGAATTCCTCGGCCATGGAATTCCCTTCTTTTTGTATAAAAAAGGGTTAAATCCAAAGGAGGCGGGTACTTTTTTATACAAACGGAACAGGAAAGGATGAGTCTGGTGACCTTTGTTGCACTTTTAAAAAAAGGTAATAAATCCTCCGGGATTGCAGCACTCGCCAATACAGTGCTTGCTTTGATTAAAGGAATTGCTGCCTTCATCAGCGGAAGCGGGACGATGTTTGCGACCACCTTACATTCCGTGGCTGATGCTACAAATCAGGCATTTGTTTTCATTGGAAGCGCACTTGCGGAAAAATCGCCAACACGCAGGTTTCCGACTGGATTTGGGCGTGTTATCAACCTGTTCGTGCTTGTAGCCGTTATTGTCATTTCCATTATGTCGTATGAAACAGTTTTAAAAGGCTGGGAATTGATTCAACATCCAAAGGAACCTGAAAGAGTTTTGCTAAATGTAGTGATTCTCCTTGCAGCGGTTGGCCTGGACGGAGCAGTGCTCGTCAAAGCGATGAGGGAAATTGTCCACGAAACAAGAAACAGCGCAAAAGGGCTTGCAATAGTCCCCGCGGCGTTTAAAAACGTTAAACTCGCTTCTCCGCCGACAAGGCTCGTTTTTTACGAAGATATTATTGCGACTGCTGGTGCTGCCATTGCCCTCATTGCCATTGTGCTTGCAAAGTTTACTGGCCTATTCTTTCTCGACGGTGTCGGCACGCTTTTAATCGGATTTATGCTTTTGGGGATTGCCATTAAAATCGGATTTGAAAATACAATTGGCCTAATTGGGGTCGCAGCCCCAAAAGTGATTGAGGACAGGATCGTGTCGATTATTTTTTCAGATCCGGATGTCGATGACATTAAAAAATTGCGGATTATCCAGGAAGGACGCCAATACCATGTTGAAGGTTATATTGAATTAAGAAAGGGATTAAGCCTTGCAGTTGCCGATGATATTAAATTCAGGGTAAGGGATCTGCTTCTTGCCGACCCTGATATCAGCGATGTCACCATTGGCATTTTGGAGACTGATGGTATCACCGATTGGAAACCGTCTGTTGAGGACTAGCCCTGAATTCCAGGTACAGTAGCGGTTTTTGAAAAACAGTCCCTGAACGGAAAATTGGTCTTTACGTTGCTTTCAATACTTACAAGAAAAATTCAGCTTACACTGTAAAAAAGAGGCTTGTCCGTAACGGACAGCCTCTTTAGGTTATAACGCACGTGTTTTATAAACAGCCTCGTCTGCATTAGACATGGAATTCGGGACTTCGTGATGGTGCCTGCAGCGCGGCTCATACGCCTCAGAAGCTCCCACGAGGATAATCGGGTCATCGTAGGATGCAGGTCTGCCATCAATCAGACGCTGAGTCCTGCTCGCAGGAGACCCGCATACGGCGCAGACAGCCTGAAGCTTGGTAACGAGCTCAGCAACCGCCATCAGTTGGGGCATCTTGCCAAACGGCTCCCCTCGAAAGTCCTGGTCAAGCCCGGCAGCAATTACCCGGAAGCCACTGTTAGCCAAGTGCTGGATAACATTCACCACTTCATTATCAAAGAATTGGACTTCATCTATAGCAATAACATCGACCTCAACGTCGACATGGTCAAAAATTTCAGTGGAATGTGAGATTGGCATCGCAATAAAGGAAGAACCATTGTGGGAAACAACGGACTCCTCGCTGTACCGATTATCAATTTTCGGCTTGAAAACAGCAATCTTCTGCTTGGCGAATTGGGCGCGGCGGACTCTCCGAATCAATTCCTCTGACTTCCCCGAGAACATGCTGCCACAAATAACCTCAACCCAGCCGCTTTGTTTCATTACGTACATACTGCTGCCTCTCCTTCCCTGCATACCCTGTTAATTATTATGTATATTCAATCGTTTTTCACACGTCAACTGGCAAAAAGCGCCCCTGCTACTGTTAGCTATACCCTTACGGTCGGGCTGAAATCATTCTTTTTGGCAAATTTCGATATTTTTCTTGATAGAAAAAGTAAAAAAAACAGGCAAGCGATGTTGATTCTTGCCTGTTTTTTGAACAGTTTTCGATTATTGCTGTTGCTCTTGCTTAATGCCGTATTTTTTGTTGAAACGATCAACACGACCGCCAGCTTCAGCAAATTTTTGACGACCTGTATAGAATGGATGGCACTCGGAGCAAGTTTCAACGCGAATTTCGTTTTTCACTGATCCGGTTTCAAACTGGTTGCCGCAAGCGCAAGTCACCATTACTGTTTTATAATTTGGATGAATTCCTGCCTTCATTCTTTTCATCTCCTTCCGCCCTGAATCATTTCGAAACAGAGTTATAGACCCGGGTGCATTTAGCCCCAAGTGGTAAAAAAACACTGTTATTATTATAGCAAGCCCATCACGGTTTTGCAAGATGGGATTTTCAAGAAAATAAGTTTGATTTGCCAGTAATCAACAGTTTGCTTACTGTTGTTTCCTAGCTGTGCTGCCCTTCATTTCCTCGCCAACCTGGGTGAAAAATTCCTCGTTCGACTTTGTTTGCTTTAGCTTTTTCAGGAAGCGCTCCGCAAAGTCGGGGCTGTCGGACATGGATTTCCTGATCGCCCAAAGCTTGTCAAGCTGGTCTTTCGGTAAAAGAAGCTCTTCCTTCCTCGTACCGGAACGGCGAATATCGAGAGCAGGGAAAATCCTTCTTTCCGCAAGGGAGCGGTCAAGGTGAAGTTCCATGTTGCCTGTTCCCTTAAATTCCTCATAGATAACATCGTCCATACGAGACCCCGTATCAACTAGGGCTGTAGCCAAAATGGTCAGGCTGCCGCCTTCTTCGATATTTCTTGCCGCGCCAAAGAATCGCTTCGGGCGGTGGAAGGCCGCAGGGTCAATGCCCCCGGATAATGTTCGCCCGCTTGGCGGGATGACAAGGTTATAGGCCCTTGCAAGCCTTGTAATACTATCCATCAGGATAATGACATCCTTCTTATGCTCGACAAGGCGCATCGCCCGTTCGAGAACAAGCTCGGCAACCTTGATATGGTTCTCAGGCACTTCATCAAAGGTTGAGCTGACGACATCCCCTGCTACTGATCGCTCGATATCAGTCACTTCCTCCGGGCGCTCGTCGATTAACAGGACAATTAGCTCGGCATCCGGATGGTTGGCTGTGATACTGTTGGCGATTTCCTTTAACAGCATCGTTTTTCCTGCTTTTGGAGGCGCGACAATCAGCCCGCGCTGGCCGAAACCGACTGGAGCAATGACATCCATGATTCTTGTGGAAATATGTTTTGGAGTCGTTTCCAGTTTGATTTGCCTATCCGGATAAAGGGCTGTTAAAGCCGGGAAGTGGACCCGTTCCTTTGCGGACTCGGGGTTTTCCCCGTTGACAGCCTCTACATGGAGCAAGCCATAATAACGCTCGCTCTCCTTAGGAGGCCTAACTTTCCCTGAAACCTTATCACCATTCCTTAAGTCAAAGCGGCGGATTTGCGATGCGGAAATATAAATATCCTCTGAGCTTGGAGAATAGTTGATTGGGCGCAGGAAACCAAAGCCTTCCGATTGGATAATTTCAAGGACACCTTCCATGAAAAAGTAACCCTGCTGTTCGGCACGAGCTTTTAAAATTGAGAAAATGAGTTCTTTTTTTGTCAGTTTACTGTAGTAGGAGACCTTATATTCCCTGGCCAACTCGTACAGTTCCTTTAGCTTCATATTTTCGAGGCTAGTAATTGTTAATTCCATTTGGACACCACGCTTTATTTATTTGGTTCTTCTCTTTGCTGCATCCTATGGGATGCACTCGTTTTTATTAAATGAAAACGGTCGAAAAACAGGCAAGCCTATCCATATAAAAACTATCTGAATGCCATGTTTCCTGCAGAGAGGGATATCATTGCTCATGAAGGGTTCTGGAAGTTTAATTGGAAGATTAGCAGATGCTTACAAAACAATTTCTATTTTACCCGTTATTTTAAAAAATAACCATGTTTTTTAATAATTTGGTCCGTTCCTCCCCTAAGGGGGTCCGGGCCAAACGAAACCGGCCCGGATTTTTTTTGACTACCTCATAACAAGGTTTGGTTTTTTATGGAGGCTATGGCGGCCTTCGATAAAGCGGACTGTCCCCGATTTTGCACGCATAACCACGGAATGCGTGGATCCATATGCGCCTTTGAATTGAACACCCTTCAATAGTTCGCCATCCGTAACTCCAGTGGCAGCGAATATCGCGTCATCTCCGCGTACAAGATCTTCCATCCGGAGTACTTTATTAACATCAAGGCCCATTTTTATGCAGCGTTCAACTTCAGCATCATTTTGCGGAACAAGCTTTCCGATTAACTCTCCGCCAAGACATTTCAATGCTACAGCTGCGAGCACTCCTTCCGGGGCGCCTCCCGAACCAAACAATATATCAACACCCGTAAAATCGAACGCTGTATTAATGGCCCCTGCCACATCACCATCATTGATAAGCTTGATCCTTGCGCCTGCTTCACGAAGCTCGGTGATGATACCAGCATGGCGCTCACGGTGCAGGACCGTCGCTACTACATCTTCAATGTCCTTGTTTTTTGCCCGCGCAACTGCCTTAAGATTGTCGAGGACAGAGGCGTTAATATCAATTTGGCCTACCGCTTCAGGACCGACCGCTATTTTATCCATATACATATCCGGAGCATGGAGCAGATTCCCATGATCGGCAACGGCCAATACCGCCAGCGCATTCCAGCCGCCGGAGGCAACAATGTTCGTCCCTTCTAGAGGGTCAACCGCGACATCCACTCTTGGTCCATAACCGGTTCCAAGCTTTTCCCCGATATACAGCATAGGAGCTTCATCCATTTCCCCTTCGCCGATTACAACAGTGCCCTTCATCGGTACCGTATCAAATACATCCCGCATAGCCGAGGTAGCCGCATCATCTGCTTCATCCTTTTTCCCGCGGCCCATCCAGCGGGCGGAAGCCAATGCCGCTCCCTCCGTTACCCGGACCAGTTCCATCGTTAAGCTTCTTTCCATCGGTTTTTCCCCCATTGTTGGTTTAGTTCTCTCCCTTAAATCCTCGTTCAAGCAAAAGGCAACTTTAAAAGGCGCTGCCTGGCGTGGCTGGCGCCTTCCTGAAGTATTACGTATTTTTCAGCTGTTCAACTTCCTCTTCGGTCATTGCTTCACGCCAGATAGTTGCTCCCAGGCCGTTCAGCTTTTCAACAAGATTGCTGTAACCCCTGTCGATATGCTCAAGGCCCGTCACTTCTGTAATTCCTTCGGCCATTAGTCCCGCGATGACAAGGGCGGCGCCTGCCCGGAGGTCGCTCGCTTTGACCTTCGCCCCTTGAAGCTGGACAGGGCCGGAAATGATTGCTGAACGGCCCTCAACTTTAATGCTGGCATTCATACGCCGAAGCTCATCGATGTGTTTGAAACGAGCTCCGTATATTGTATCCGTTACCATACTTGAGCCTTCAGCCCTTGTCAAAAGGGATGTGAACGGCTGCTGCAGGTCAGTAGGAAATCCAGGGTAGACAAGTGTTTTAATATCGACGGCTTTCAGCTTGTCCCTGCTCCTTACAAAAATCTGGTCATCGCCCGCTTCGACGTACACACCCATTTCACTTAGCTTTGCAATCAGCGACTCAAGATGAAGGGGGATGACATTGTCGACGAGCACACCTTCCCCCATAGCCGCTCCAAGAATGATATACGTTCCCGCTTCAATTCGGTCTGGAATAATGGTGTGGCGGCAACCGTGGAGGCTTTCAACACCGTCAATACGGATTACATCCGTTCCAGCACCCTTAATCCGTGCACCCATATTGGTAAGCAATGTGGCCACATCAATGATTTCCGGCTCCTTGGCAGCGTTTTCAATAACTGTCCGCCCTTTTGCGCGAACGGCCGCAAGCATGATATTGATCGTTGCTCCGACGCTGACAACGTCGAGATAAATTCTTGCTCCCCTTAATTCATCGGCCCGGAGATAAATCGCACCCTGTTCATTAGTTATGCTTGCTCCAAGTGCCTCAAATCCTTTTATATGCTGGTCGATAGGCCTTGGCCCAAGGTGGCATCCACCCGGAAGCCCTATGACGGCTTTTTTGAACCTTCCCAGCATAGCTCCCATCAGATAATAAGAGGCCCGGAGCTTCTTCACTTTCCCATTCGGCAGCGGCATAGAAATCATGGCCGAAGGATCAACCGTCATTTCATTATCAGACAACTGAACCTTTCCGCCGATTTCTTCAAGCAGCCCCTTTAGGATTTCAACATCAGAAATATCGGGAAGCCCCTCAATTGTAACAGGGGAATCTGCAAGTATTGTGGCAGGGATCAATGCGACAGCACTGTTTTTGGCACCACTTACCCGGACAGTCCCTTTGAGTGGGTAACCGCCGGCGATTTTTAGCTTTTCCATTTCCGACTCCTTTTCTAGCCATCGATCATAGCTTTATCGGCCGATAGCTTTGCTGTCGGCCGAAGTTAAAGGTATTATTTTCCATTATCATGTGTCACATTCCGGCAGTTTGTCTTATCCTCTAGTTTACACGAAAATTCCCTTTTCATGTATCGATAACTAAAAAAGTTCAAAAATAGTTAGGCAAAGCCAAACAGGCACTCGGGAATTCTGCTTTTAGCGGGAATTCCAGTCTTTAAGGAATGCCTCGATTCCTTTGTCGGTAAGCGGGTGATTAAATAACTGCAAAAGGACTTTATAAGGGATCGTCGCGATATGTGCGCCCCTTAATGCCGCTTCGGTTACATGCATCGGGTGCCTGATTGATGCGGCAATGATTTCAGTTTCCAAGCCATGAACATCAAAGATTTCAGCAATGGTGGAAATGAGATCCAGGCCGTTTTGGCCGATATCATCGAGCCTTCCCAGGAAAGGGGAAACATAGCTGGCTCCGGCACGTGCAGCCAGCAAAGCTTGGTTTGCATTAAAAATAAGCGTTACGTTCGTTTTAATGCCTTTTTGTGAAAAAGCATGGACAGCCTTAAGGCCTTCTGGCGTCATCGGCACTTTAATCGTAATATTCGGGGCGATCTTAGCCAATTCCAACCCCTCTTTGATCATGCCTTCCGCATCCAGGGCAATAACTTCCGCACTGACCGACCCCGGGACAAGAGCGGTAATTTCCTTCAGACGGTCTTCAAAGGATACTCCCTTTTCTTTTGCGACAAGGGACGGATTCGTCGTTACCCCTGATAAGAGTCCAAGCGCATATGCTTCACGGATTTCATCCATATTGGCTGTATCAATAAAAAACTTCATTGTTGACCTCCTGATGTTCCAATTTTTCACGCAGATGATAAATGAATTGAAACCGCCCTCTGGTCCAGGGGCGGTTCCATCAATCGTTATTTGGCCGCCGCTATTGATGGCAGGTTATGGCCATTGATTCCATTAGGCTTTGCCTGATGAACCAAATTCACGCATTTTGCCGATAACCGTTTCTTTAATCGCATCCCGAGCCGGCCCCAAATATTTACGCGGGTCGTATTCGTTCGGCTTAGCGGCCAGAACTTCACGGACAACCTTTGCAGATGCGATTTGATTTTCGGTATTCACATTTATTTTAGCCGTTCCAAGTGAAATGGATTTTTGGATGTCCTTTGTTGGAATGCCAGTTCCGCCGTGCAGTACCAAAGGCACGCCCGTCATTCTGCCAATTTCCTCCATTTCCTTGAATCCTAGGTTCGGTTCGCCTTTATATGGCCCGTGAACAGATCCAAGTGCTGGAGCTAAGCAATCGATTCCAGTCCGTTTTACCAGTTCTTCGCATTCCTTAGGGTCGGCATAAATAACGCCGTCTGCCACCACATCGTCTTCCTGTCCGCCAACAATGCCAAGTTCGGCTTCGACGGAAACACCTTTTGAGTGGGCATATTCAACCACTTTGGAAGTTGTTGCCACATTGTCCTCGAATGAGCCATGGGAGGCATCGATCATGACAGAAGTAAAGCCCGCCTCGATTGCTTCTTTGCATTTTTCAAAGCTTGATCCATGGTCAAGGTGGATCGCAACCGGAACAGTAATATTGTAATCCTCCATTAGGCCCTCTACAATTTTAACAACGGTTTTGAATCCGCCGATATAACGCCCTGCCCCTTCGGATACCCCAAGGATGACTGGGGACTTCTCTTCCTCAGCAGCCAAAAGGATTGCCTGTGTGAATTCTAGGTTATTCAGGTTGAACTGCCCAACAGCGTATCCTTCCGCATTTGCTTTTTTCAGCATTTCAGTCATGGAAACTAAAGGCATTGAACTTCCTCCTTATATTGGCCGTTTCCCTTACAGGGCTCCTTCAATAAGGTTCCCCTCCGCATGGCCGATTATGTAACGATTTTTGGCCGGTTGCGAAAAGCCTCGCCAGCCAATTTCATTAGTTATCATATCAAACCAGCCCCGAAAATTCCATCATTCAGTCAGAATTCGGCAATCTGCCATAATGAAAGCGCAGCCACTTCCTCTTTACCCAATCGATGGCAAGCAAAACTAGAAAGGATGGAGATTTTACACTCCCTGGCTCCTGCCGGCGTACATTTTAACGGCATTGCGGATATCATCAATATCAAAAGGTTTTGCAAAATGCGTCAGGGCCCCTAGGTCCTTCGCTTCCTGGATCATATCTAGTTCCCCGTAAGCCGTCATAATGATGACCCTGATCTCAGGATCAATAATTTTCATCCTTTTAAGGATTTCAATTCCATCCATTCCGGGGATCTTCATATCCAACAGAACGAGATCAGGTGAATGCTTCTTTACTATATCAAGTGCCTGGATGCCATTTGCAGCCTGGAATGTCGAATAGCCTTCCTTTTGGAATACTTCATTGAGCAGGATACGGATACCAAATTGGTCGTCAACAATCAATATTTTCCCTTTCATTTAACAATCGCCCCGATTCTACCAGCTAATTTTCTTTTCATTCCCATGCTCTTTCGCCACGGTTATTCCTTTTGAACTAGTTCTCCTTTTCTTTGTAAATTCCTGCAATTTTCTCTGCCTGATTTTACGACAATTTTTGCATCGTGCCTAAATTTGTCTATAATGAAAGAAATAATGAACACAAAGTGGAGGCGGCCATGCTTAAAATGTTTTCTACGCAGCTTGCCGGGCTGTTTGGCAGGATACAGGATAAACAGGAAGAGAATTTTGAAGATGCCGCACGCCTTTTGGCCCAGGCGGCAGCAGGTAATGGAAGGATTTTCATTTTCGGTGTAAAAGAAATGGAGGCAATCGGGCTTGAGGCTACGCTTGGTACAGAGCCATTAGTTTCCGCCGTTAAGTGGGATGGAAAGGAAACAGGAGAGTTCACTCCCGCTGACCGGGCTATGGTTGTAGCCCGTTATTCCATGGATTGTGAAGCAATTAACGCCGCAAAGCTGTTGAAAAAAGAGGGCATCCCATTTGCTGGCATATCGGCAGCTGCCGACGGTGAAAGCGGGGAGTCTCTTGAAGGCCTCGCTGATGTTCATATCTCACTTTTGCTTAAAAAGGGGCTTCTTCCTGACGAATCAGGCGGTCGTTATGGATTTCCCGCTCCTCTTGCCGCATTATTCGTGTATTACGGAATTAAGTTTACGATAGACGAGATTCTCGCGGAATATGAGGATTAATAGAAAAATGCAAGTGCCATAGTTAAAACGAAAGAGCCGGCCCTATTGATCAGGGCCGGCTCTGATATTTTAATTTTGATGGTCTAATGACGCATGGATGAACTCGCGGAACAAAGGCTGCGGGCGAGTCGGCCTTGAAAGGAATTCCGGATGGAACTGCGAGGCAACAAACCATGGATGGCCCTCGACCTCAATCGTCTCGATTAAGCGGCCATCCGGGCTTGTCCCGGAAAATACAAAACCTGCCTTTTCCATATCATGGCGGTAATGGTTGTTGAACTCATATCGGTGGCGGTGGCGCTCGTACACGACCTTTTCACCATAAGCTTCAAATACTTTAGTTCCTTCAACAAGCTTGCACGGATATAAGCCGAGGCGAAGCGTTCCGCCGAGGTCTTCCACATCTTTCTGCTCAGGCAGAAGGTCAATGATCGGGTTGGATGTACCCGGATCAATTTCAGCGGAATGCGCATCCTTCAAGCCAAGGACATTCCTGGCATACTCGATTGTTGCTAGCTGCATGCCAAGGCATATTCCGAAAAATGGAACCTTTTGTTCACGGGCATATTTGATGGCGGTAATTTTACCCTCAATTCCCCTGTCCCCAAAACCGCCAGGAACGAGGATTCCGTTCACATCGCCTAGAAGTTCACCGACATTCTCTTCTGTAACCTCTTCAGCATTGACCCATTTGATGTCGATATCGGCATCATACGCATAACCTGCATGCTTTAATGCTTCAACGACCGAAATATAGGCATCCTGGAGCTCAACATACTTTCCGACAAGCGCAATCGATGTTTTCGCGGAAAGGTGGGTTACCTTTTCAACCAGGGCGATCCACTCTGTCATATCCGCTTCTGTGCATTGCAGCTTTAAATGATCACAAACAATTTGGTCCAAATGCTGTTCCTGCAAAGCAAGCGGTACAGAGTAAAGCGTTTCGGCATCGCGGCACTCAATCACGGCCTCTTTGTTAATATCACAGAAAAGAGCGATTTTATCCTTCATATCCTGCGCTACAGGCATTTCGGTCCGAACCACAATGACATTCGGCTGGATGCCAAGGCTGCGCAATTCCTTTACACTGTGCTGGGTCGGCTTCGTTTTCATTTCGCCAGCTACCTTAATGTACGGGATTAGTGTGCAGTGGATGTACAGGACGTTTTCGTGGCCAATATCGCTCTTGATTTGGCGTATCGCTTCCAGAAATGGCAGCGACTCGATATCGCCGACTGTTCCGCCGATTTCCGTTATGACTACATCGGCATTCGTTTCGTGCCCCGCACGGAATACACGTTCCTTAATTTCATTGGTGATATGCGGGATAACCTGTACAGTTCCCCCAAGGTAGTCGCCGCGGCGTTCCTTTTTAAGGACAGTCGAATAAATCTTCCCGGTCGTTACGTTGCTGTTTTTCGTCAAATTAATGTCGATGAAACGCTCGTAGTGGCCAAGGTCAAGATCGGTTTCAGCCCCATCCCCAGTGACATATACTTCCCCGTGCTGATACGGGCTCATCGTCCCTGGATCGACGTTGATGTACGGATCAAATTTTTGAATGAACACATCCAAGCCCCTGTTCTTCAACAGACGGCCAAGGGAGGCTGCAACAATCCCTTTTCCAAGCGAAGAAACTACCCCGCCCGTTACAAAAATATACTTTGTCATTATAAAGTCCCCCTCTAATACAGTTTGTGCAATCCTGGTTTGTTTACTGCTTTTTCGCGAAAAAAAAAATACGGCGGCAAGCGGCTGATTCATACTAAGGGGAATTGTAACAGTGCACTGCGATGGATCCCATAGTCGAAAAATAAAATAAAAAAGCGCCCATCCTGCTTAAATAGCAAGGGAGCGCTTGATAGCATATTGTGTCCGTCCTTATTTAAGGAGCCCAAAAATGATTGTACAGGCAGTGAATCGGATTGTCAAGCAACTAAAGGTCCTCTTCTTCCTCATCCTCTGCAAGTTCTTCTTCCTCTAATTGCTCGAGGCTTTCCTCAAGATCCTCGTCTAGATCTTCATCCAGCTCCTCGTCTAAATCCTCCTCGAGGTCTTCATCAAGGGCCTCATCTTCAACAATATCAAAATCCTCTTCTTCTTCCTCGAAGTCTTCCACCTCATCGATATCATCAAATGATTCTTCTTCATCGTCAAGGACATCGTCTTCTAATTCATCAAGTTCATCGTATTCGAGCTCTTCTTCAAGCTCCTCATAATCTTCAAGCTCGTCAATGACTTTCTTCGCCTTCTTTTTCTTCGGCTTGACGGCGACAACCTGCTCTTCTTCGACTGTATCGACTGGAAACCAGACGCGAAGGCCCCATTTGTTTTCACCAAGGCTGATAAAACGCCCATCTATATTCAAATCGGTATAAAATTGCGCAAGTCTTGTCTTGATTTCATTTGCTGAAATATTTGCTGTCGCAGCAATTTCATCTAACAGCTCCTTGAAGGGCACTTGCTGTTTCTTGCTTTTCAGCAGTTCATAAGCCATTTCAATCAAAGACATTTCCTTTAACTGTTCTTTTGAGTATTGTTCTAAACTCAACGTCGGCACTTCCTTTCTCATTTGAACCACCAGGTCCAGGAAGAGATTCTTCCAAAATGCATATTCTTCATTATAAACAAATTCTTCCCGTTTTAGCCAGTTCTAATTTAGCACAATCTTAATTTGCCGGTCCGGTCCCATTTCCTCTCCCTTTTCCTCCCGTTTTCCGGTCCTTTTCCTTGGAAACTTCCTTGACAGTGAGATAAAGGAAGAGAATGGCAAGCAATAGGAATGAAATTGCTCCCAGCTGGCGTTGGTATAGGTAGTAGAGTGGCCAGGCTATGATTATGAGAAGCAAGACGACATATTTCAGTTTCACTTTTATCACCAGCCATTCTCCGGTTGTATGCCAATATTATATATGAAAGACAGGAAAATTTAATCGTTCCGGGAAATTTTTTGGAAAAAAATATTCTTGACCGGTCTGTTTTAAAAATCAGCCAGGGATGGCTGGCAGGCCATCCCCGGATTTTATTCTTTATCATCAACGGTTACATATTGCGCCTGTACTGGCCACCGACCTCATAGAGGGCATTTGTTATTTGGCCAAGGCTTGCTACTTTTACAGTTTCCATCAGCTCGGCGAAAATATTCCCTCCGGAAACGGCCGCTGCCTTTAATTTTTGCAGCGCATCAGCCGTTTTGTCGACGTTCTGCTCCTGGAACTGATTAAGGTTGGCAATCTGAATTTCTTTTTCTTCCTTCGATGCCCTTGCAATCTCCATATTGTTCAAATCTTCCTCTGATGGAGGATTTGGATTTAAATACGTATTGACTCCAATAATCGGCAACTCTCCGGAATGCTTCTTCATTTCATAGTACATCGATTCGTCCTGTATTTTGCCGCGCTGGTATTGGGTTTCCATCGCACCTAGAACGCCTCCGCGGTCATTGATCCGCTCGAACTCCTGAAGGACCGACTCTTCAACAAGGTCCGTCAATTCATCTATTATGAATGCTCCCTGAAGAGGATTTTCATTTTTCGACAGGCCATGCTCCTTCGTAATAATCATCTGGATCGCCATCGCCCTGCGCACCGATTCCTCGGTAGGAGTCGTAATCGCTTCGTCATACGCATTCGTATGAAGCGAGTTGCAGTTATCCTGCAGCGCCATTAATGCCTGCAAGGTAGTCCGGATATCATTGAAGTCGATTTCCTGGGCATGCAGGGAACGGCCCGATGTCTGGATATGGTACTTTAGCTTCTGGCTGCGTTCGTTGGCACCGTATTTATCGCGCATGACTGTCGCCCAAATCCGTCGGGCTACGCGGCCGATGACTGTATATTCGGGATCAAGGCCGTTCGAGAAGAAAAAGCTCAAGTTCGGCGCGAAATCGTTGATGTCCATGCCGCGGCTTAAATAGTATTCGACATACGTAAAGCCGTTTGCCAGTGTGAAGGCCAGCTGCGAAATCGGATTCGCTCCAGCTTCGGCTATATGGTAACCGGAAATCGATACCGAATAATAGTTGCGTACCTGATGGTCAATGAAGTACTGCTGGATATCCCCCATCATCCTCAGCGCGAATTCAGTCGAGAAAATGCATGTATTCTGGCCTTGGTCTTCCTTCAGGATATCCGCCTGGACCGTTCCGCGGACATTTTTTAGCGTAAAGGCCCGGACCTCGGCAAATTCTCCAGGAGTCAGGATGCGGCCAAGCTCAGCCTCTTTTTTCTCGACCTGCTGGTGGATTGCCGTGTTCATGAACATCGCGAGGATGATTGGCGCCGGCCCATTGATAGTCATTGAAACGGAGGTCGACGGATGGCACAGGTCAAATCCGGCATACAACTTCTTCATATCCTCCAATGTACAGATGCTGACGCCGCTTTCCCCAACCTTCCCATAAATATCCGGGCGGTAATCCGGGTCCTCCCCGTACAGAGTAACCGAATCGAACGCCGTGCTCAATCGCTTTGCATTGTCATCTTTTGATAGGTAGTGGAAACGGCGGTTCGTCCGCTCCGGTGTCCCCTCTCCAGCAAACTGGCGCTTCGGGTCCTCGCCTTCGCGCTTGAAAGGGAAAACTCCGGCAGTATACGGGAAGGCACCAGGTACATTTTCCCGGTAAACCCAACGCAGGATTTCTCCGTAATCCTTATATTTTGGAAGAGCTACCTTCGGGATATCAAGGCCTGATAGGCTCTTTGACTTCAGCACCGTCCTGATTTCCTTATCGCGGATCCGGACCACATATTCGCCCGCCTGGTAATCGGACTTCAGCTTTTCCCAGCCATCAAGGACTGTCTTTGATTCCGGGGTCAGTGCGGCTTCTGTCGCTTCCTTGATCCGGTTCAGCTCGGCAACTGTTTCTTCACTCCCGCCATCACGGAGTACTACGAGGACACCCTCGATTTGGAACAGCTTCCTGGCTAAATCCGCCTGCTCTTCCCCTTTTTTATGATAATTCCTGACCGTTTCGGAGATTTCCCTTAAATAATACCGGCGGTCCGTCGGAATAATAACATTTTGCTTTTCGACAAGAGCTTTTTTGGCAAAAGAGGTCTTCCAATCCGTCCCGGCCTTTTCATTTATTTTTTCAATCAGCGCGGCAAACACCGCATTCGTTCCCGGGTCGTTGAACTGGCTGGCGATTGTGCCGTATACCGGAAGTTCATCCGGTTCTTTTTCAAATAGCATATGGCTTCGCTGGTATTGCTTTTGAACCTGCCGCTTTGCATCCTCAGAGCCCTTTCGCTCAAATTTGTTTATAACGATAAGGTCGGCAAAATCAATCATATCGATTTTCTCGAGCTGTGTTGGCGCGCCGAACTCGCTTGTCATGACATACATCGATACATCGCAAATTTCGGTAATGGCGGCATCGCCCTGGCCAATTCCGCTCGTTTCGACTACAACCAAATCAAATCCTGCAGCTTTAACCACCGCGACTGCATCCTGGATTGCAAGGGAAAGCTCGCTTCTTGACGCCCTGGTCGCCAAGCTGCGCATATAGACGCGCGGGTTGAAAATGGAATTCATGCGAATCCGGTCCCCTAGCAATGCACCGCCGGTTTTTTGCTTGGTCGGGTCAACAGAGAGGATCGCAACCTTTTTTTCAGGTATTTCATTGATGAACCGGCGAATCAGCTCGTCGGTAAGAGAACTTTTCCCGGCTCCGCCTGTGCCTGTTATCCCAATAACCGGGACAGGCGCGGCTACTGCTTTAACCTTTTCGATAACTTCAGAGGCTGCAGCGGTTTCTTTATCTGCGCCAACCTGGTATTCGGCAAGCGTGATCATTTTAGCAATCGCTTTTGTATCACCCTTTTGAAGCGCCTCAATTTCGGCAGCCGGGTCCTTCGGAAGCGTTAAAAAATCACATTCCTTGACCATCCCATTAATCATGCCCTGAAGGCCATGCTTTCGGCCGTCTTCCGGTGAAAAGATGCGGGCAATACCGTATTCGTGCAGCTCTTTTATTTCACGGGGGATAATGACTCCGCCTCCACCTCCGTAAATACGGATATGGCCAGCCCCCTTTTCCTGAAGCAGGTCATACATATATTTAAAATATTCAACATGGCCGCCCTGATAGGATGAAATGGCAATGCCCTGTACATCCTCCTGGATCGCCGCGTTGACGACTTCCTCAACGGAGCGGTTGTGCCCAAGATGGATGACCTCCGCACCTGTCGATTGAAGGATTCTTCTCATAATATTGATCGAGGCATCGTGCCCGTCGAACAGGCTCGAGGCAGTAACGAACCTGACGTGGTGGACCGGCTTGTAGATTTCCTGTGTACTCATCGTTCTCCTCCTCTCAGTGTTGCATGTCCGCTTAATTGCCGGCTCTGTTTCCCTTTGGAAATTCCCCATAACAGGATCTCTGTCTGGTGCTCGATGTAATCGTCGAGCGTGAATCGTTTCCCAAGCGCCCAGCGGCGGAACCCCCACATTTGACCTAGAACAATAATGTCGTGGGAAATAAGCTCAATCTCCTTTTCCGTTAAATCCAATTCGCCATTTTCCGTACAGCGGTCCAGCAGCGTTCCGAACATGGCGGCCATTTCATTTTCCTTCCGCAGTACATAAGGAAGCGCGTCCCTTGAAAGCGACTTCGCCTCCTGGTACATAACGAGGACTTCATCCTGCATTTCATCCATAATCCGGAAATAATCGGCAATGCCCTGCTTCAGGCTTTCGAGTGTTGCGCCCTTGCCGTCCAAGTCCTTCATCAGCTTGCTGGAAACCTGGTCATAAATACTATCGCAAACTAGATAAAGGACGTCTTCCTTTGTCCGGATATATTCATAGAGTGTGCCGATGCTGAAGCCTGAAGCCTTCGCTATTTCCCTCGTTGTGGTGCGGTGGAACCCTTTTTGTTTAAAAAGGGCAACGGCTCCCCTAATCATTTGGCTGCGCCTTCTCCTCACAAGAAGCTCATCCTTGACGGAAGCATGGACTTCCCTTTTCTTCAAAAAAACCACCGCCTTTGCCGTGCCATAAGTAGATTTATTTTCATAGGTTAGCCGTTCGATAATCGTTCTAATGGACTCTAAATCTGAAAAAAGCAAATTCAGCCCGTTATTTCGTCAGCATCCGGGAAATTACGAGACGCTGGATTTCTTGGGTGCCTTCGTAAATTTGAGTAATTTTCGCATCGCGCATGTACCGCTCCACCGGATAATCCTTTGTATAGCCGTATCCGCCGAATACCTGGACGGCTTCCGTTGTGGCCTTCATGGCAGTATCGCCGGCAAACAGCTTCGCCATCGCGGAGGCTTTGCTATACGGAAGGCCTTCCGACTCTAGCCAGGCAGCCTGGTAGGTTAATAGCCTTGAAGCCTCCACAGCAGTAGCCATATCGGCAAGCTTGAAGGAAATCCCCTGATTCACAGCGATCGGCTTGCCGAACTGGTGGCGTTCTTGCGCATATTCGACTGCAGCGTCAAGTGCACCCTGGGCAATCCCGACAGCCTGGGCGGCAATGCCGTTCCTGCCGCCGTCCAACGTCATCATGGCTACCTTAAAGCCATCTCCCTCTTCACCAAGCCTGTTTTCAACCGGTACACGGCAGTCTTCAAAAATGATTTCCGTTGTCGGCGATGACCGGATGCCGAGTTTCTTTTCCTTCTTGCCTACCGAAAAGCCCGGGAAGTCTTTTTCAATAATGAATGCGGTTGTCCCTCTTTGTTTGCTTGTGGGATCCGTCAATGCAAAGACAATATAAATATCGGCAATGCCGCCGTTTGTGATAAAAATTTTCGAACCATTCAGCACATAATGATCGCCGTCAAGGCGGGCAGTCGTCTTCATTGCACCCGCATCCGACCCACTCCCAGGCTCAGTCAAGCCATATGCGCCGATTTTCGATCCCTCTGCCATTGGGCGGAGAAACTTTTGTTTTTGCTCCTCAGAGCCGAATTTGTAAATCGGCCAGCCTGCAAGCGATGTGTGCGCGGACAGGGTTACACCCGTCGACGCGCAGACGCGGGAAAGCTCTTCAACTGCGATGCAATAGGCAAGATAATCACTTCCAATGCCGCCATACTCTTCCGGCCATGGAATCCCAGTCAGGCCTAGCTCGGCCATTTTGTCAAAAATCTCCCTGTCAAAGCGCTCCTCTTCATCACGCTCGGCAGCGGTCGGGGCGACTTCATTCCGGGCAAAGTCCCGAACCATTTTTCGAATCATTTCATGCTCTTCAGTCAGTTTGAAATTCATTTTCGTTTCCCCCTGGTAGGTTTGGAGTTTTGTTATTTCCACAATACTGGTTTTAACCTCTCTAATTTAGAGCCCTAAAGCGTTACAGTATCCACAACCGCGTCCGTTATTACCATTAAATTGCAACTAAAGCTGCCTTGCAATGACATGGCGCTGGATTTCGCTTGTACCCTCGTAAATTTCGGTCACCTTTGCATCACGGAAGTACCGTTCGACCGGATAGTCCTCGGTGTAGCCATAGCCGCCGAATATCTGGATGGCTTCGATTGCCGTTTCGACTGACGTTTTGGAAGCGAAGAGCTTTGCCATCGAGGCTTCCCTGCCGCATTTCAGCCCCTCCGAACGAAGCGATGCGGCCCTGTAAACGAGAAGCCTGGCAGCTTCGATCGCTGTAGCCATATCGGCCAGCTTGAAGGCAATTCCCTGCTGCGCGGCGATTGGTTTGCCGAACTGATGCCGTTCTTTTGAGTATTCAGTTGCCGCAAAAAGGGCCGCTTCCGCAATACCAAGCGCTTGCGCCCCAATGCCGATTCGGCCAGCGTCAAGGTTTGACATGGCAATCTTGAAGCCCTGCCCCTCTTCGCCAAGAAGATTTTCGCGCGGCACCCTCATATCTTCAAACGTTAGCTGCACGGTACGCGAACCATGAAGGCCCATCTTCTTTTCGTCCTTGCCAATAATGAGGCCTTTTGTCCCTTTTTCAACGATAAACGCGGAGATGACATCCTCGGCTGTTTTCGCAAAAACAATATAGATATCAGCTTCGCCACCATTTGTAATAAACACTTTTGCTCCATTGAGGACATAGGAATCACCGTCTAGGACCGCCTTTGACTTCAAGTTTCCCGCATCCGATCCGGCGCCCGGCTCTGTCAGGCAGAATGCGCCAAGCCATTCGCCCGCCGCCATTTTCGTTACATACTTCTGCTTCTGTTCTTCAGTTCCGAAATAAAGGATCGGGTTGGTCCCGACAGAGGTATGGACCGACAGGATAACCCCGACCGCGGCGCTCACCCTGGAAATTTCGTGGATGGCGATTATGTATGACATAAAATCCATCCCGGCCCCGCCATATTCTTCAGGAACTGGAATGCCCATCAGGCCAAGTTCGCCCATTTTTTTCAGGACTTCCCTCGGGAACTCCCCCTTCTCCATTTTTTCAACAAAAGGAGCAATTTCCTTTTCCGCAAAGTCACGGACCATTTTCCTCATCATTTCCTGCTCGTCTGTAAACCGGATATCCATCTGCCATCCCCCTCATGAGCTGGTTCTCCTGTAAAGCTTAAGTTTGTCGCCTATTTCTGATAGTCATAGAAGCCGCGGCCTGTCTTTTTGCCGAGCCATCCAGCTTTCACATATTTCCTCAGCAATGGGCATGGGCGGTATTTACTGTCGCCAAAGCCTTCATAAAGCGTTTCCATAATATAGAGGCATGTATCAAGGCCGATAAAGTCAGCAAGGGTCAACGGGCCCATCGGGTGGTTCATGCCAAGCTTCATGACATCGTCAATCGCTTCCTTCGTCGCCACGCCTTCATATAGCGTATAAATGGCTTCATTAATCATCGGCATGAGAATCCGATTCGAGACAAAGCCAGGGAAGTCATTTACTTCGACCGGCACCTTATTCAAGGCTCTTGTCATATCTTCAATTTCCTGGTAGACCTCATCGGCCGTCGCCAGCCCGCGGATGATTTCCACTAGCTTCATGACCGGTACTGGATTCATGAAATGCATTCCGATGACTCTCTCAGGCCGGTCCGTTTCCGCTGCAATCTCCGTGATTGGCAAAGACGATGTATTGCTGGCGAGAATCGCATGCGCCGGCGCAATCTTATTGAGCTTCCGGAAAATATCCGCTTTAACGCCCATATTTTCTACGGCTGCCTCGATGACAAGATCGACGGAGGCAGCATCCTCAAGAGAGGTCGAAGCCGAAATACGCTCAAGTGTTTCCTCTCTTACGCTAGCTTGTAGCCTCCCTTTTTCCACGGCGCGATCCAGGTTCTTTTTAATTCCGTTTAAGCCGCGCTCGATTTGCTCGCCGCTTAAATCATTCAAAATGACGTTATAGCCGGACTGGGCGCATACCTGGGCAATCCCCGAGCCCATCTGTCCCGCCCCGATTACCATTACATGTTTAATCGCCATACTATCCCCTCCAAAATAAGGCGGGGGCAAAGCCGCCCGCCACTCTAATCTCGTATTCTATTGCTTCGGTACTTCGATCATTATGGCATCACCCTGTCCGCCCCCGCTGCAGATTGCGGCAATCCCAATTCCCCCGCCGCGCCTCTTCAGCTCATGCATCAGCGTTACGATGATTCTTGCGCCGCTTGCGCCAATCGGATGGCCTAGAGCTACTGCACCGCCATTGACATTGACTTTTTCTGGATCAAGGCCGGCGATTTTATTGCTCGCGAGCGCAACAGCCGAGAAAGCCTCGTTGATTTCAAACAGATCGATTTCCTCGAGTGAGCGTCCTGTTTTTTCCAAAAGGGCATTGATGACCAGGCCTGGCGTCTGAGGGAAATCCTTTGCTTCGACCGCAATCGAAGTATGCCCGTGGATAAGGGCTCCAATCGTGCGTCCCTCTCGTGTTGCGCGCTCTTCGCTCATTAATACAAGTGCCGCTGCCCCGTCATTGATTCCAGGCGCATTGCCTGCCGTGATTGACCCTTCCTTATCAAAGACAGACTTAAGCGCGCCAAGCTTTTCAATCGTCGTATCCTTCCTTGGCGATTCATCGTGCTCGACGACAACTGGGTCGCCCTTCCTCTGTTGAACCGATACAGGAACAATTTCTTCAGACAAAATGCCTTTTTCAATCGCTTCATTGGCGAGATGGTGGCTTCTCATCGCCCAAAGGTCCTGCTCCTCGCGGGTAATGCCCATTTCGGAGGCTGTCGAGTTCCCGTACGTTCCCATGTGGACGCCGGTAAAGCTGCAGCTTAGCCCGTCAACTAATAGAAGATCCTGCATCTGGGCATCACCCATCCGGAAGCCCCAACGCGCCTTTGGCAACATATACGGAGCGTTGCTCATTGACTCCATACCTCCCGCGACAATGACTTCCTCGTCGCCAGCCCGGATGATCTGGTCGCCGATTGTTACACTTCTCATCCCTGATGCGCAAACCTTATTGATTGTCTCCGTCCTGGCCTCCCAAGGAATCCCGGCATGGCGCGCGGCCTGTCTGGATGGAAGCTGGCCCTGGCCGCCCTGGAGGACGGAACCGAGAATTACTTCGCCAACGTCTTCCGGATTAACTCCTGCACGCGCGAGCGCTTCCTTTACGGCAATACCACCTAATTCGGATGCGGTAAAACTGCTCAGTGCCCCTCCAAATTTGCCAAATGGAGTCCTCACTCCGCTTAAAATAACTGTCCTGGCCATTCAATCTACCCCTTTACAGTTTTTTCACGTGACAATATCCCAATCCTCTGCCGTGTGCAGCATGCCAACGATTACCCACTGCTGCCAGCCGTTCTGGCTTTTCTGATTTCCGCGTTCAAACAGCCAGTCTTGGCTTCCTGATTTTAAGGCTTTTACGGGAAGGCGACCGAACGCTCGCTCAATTGCCTCACACACAATGTAAGCGTTTTACCTCTTACAGATAATTTTACAGTAAAAAAAGCAGGAACTAAAATTTAAGACACAACATTCATAATTTTTAGGAATTTGCGCTTTTCAGTTCCTGCTTTCTATTAAAATAATGAATTAAGAGAGAATCGGAGCTGACTGGCCAATAACCGAACGCTCCAGCAGCTCGGCAACGTCGTATGTTCCGACTTTTTCTTCTACTTCCTTTGCCTTCGTTCCATCCGATAGCATCGTCAGGCAGTATGGGCAGCCGGAAGAAATGACAGATGGATTGACAGCCAGTGCCTGTTCTGTCCGGGCCACGTTGATGCGGTGGCCGGTCTCCTCTTCCATCCACATTAGGCCGCCGCCGGCACCGCAGCACATGCCATTCTCACGGGTTCGGTCCATCTCGACAAGCTTAACGCCGGGGATTGCTTTCAAAATTTCCCTTGGTGCATCGTACACATCGTTATAGCGGCCCAGGTAACAGGAGTCATGAAACGTAATTGTTTCGTTCACTTCATGACGGGGCACAAGCCTTCCCTCCCGGACGAGGTCAAACAATAGCTCTGTATGGTGGTAAATTTGAGCCTCGAGCCCAAAATCCGGGTACTCGTTTTTGAAAATATTGTAAGCATGCGGGTCGATTGTAACGATTTTCCTTATTTCGTTTTTCTCGAACTCCTCGATATTCTTCACGGCAAGCTCCTGGAACAGAAATTCATTCCCGAGGCGGCGCGGCGTATCGCCGGAGTTTTTCTCCTTGTTACCCAGAATCGCGAATTTAACGCCTGCTTCATTCAGCAGCCTCGCAAAGGAAAGGGCAATCTTCTGGCTCCGATTGTCATACGAGCCCATCGAGCCTACCCAGAAAAGGTATTCAAATTCCTCACCCGCTTTTTTCGCTTCTTTTACAGTCGGCACATGTACATCCTCACGGGCTTCGCGCCAGTCCTCGCGCTCTTTGCGGTTCAATCCCCACGGATTGCCCTGGCGTTCAATATTGGTCATTGCCCGCTGCGCATCCGGATCCATTTTTCCTTCAGTCAAAACGAGGTAGCGGCGGAGATCGATAATTTTATCAACATGTTCGTTCATGACAGGGCATTGATCTTCGCAGTTCCTGCATGTCGTACAGGCCCAAAGCTCTTCCTCTGTAATGACATCGCCTATCAAGTTCGGGTTATATGCAGAAGCCGCTGCCGCTTCATCCGCGGCTACGCCCTTTGCTGCAAGTGCCAGCTGGTTCCCTTTCGTATCGGCAAAAGCGAACGCCGGAACCCATGGCTGCCTTTGTGTAACGGCAGCGCCATAATTCGTCAGATGGTCACGGAGCTTCAGGATAATATCCATCGGCGAAAGCATTTTTCCGGTGCCTGTTGCCGGGCACATATTTGTACAGCGCCCACACTCGACGCATGCATAAAAGTCAATTATCTGCAGCTGGTTGAAGTCCTCGATTTTCCCCACACCGAAGCTTTCCTGACTTTCATCTTCAAAATCGATTTTCTTTAATTTCCCAACCGGGCCAGTACGGCTAAAATATGTATTCACCGGGCCGGCGATCAGGTGAGCGTGCTTGGACTGCGGCACGTAAACCAGGAAGGCGAGCAACAGAAGCAAATGAATCCACCATGAAATATAAAAAACGGCCACTGCTGCAGTTTTGCCCATCCAGCCGAAGCCCGCGGCGATTGCGGATGCTACCGGCTCGGACCAGCTTCCTTCAGCCCCGTGCCAAATTATCCCCATTGCATTCCCAAGGAGTACGGAAAGCATCAAGCCGCCAATAAAAAAGAGGACGATTCCCGCCTTGAAGTTCCGTTTCAGGCGGACTAGCTTTTCAACATAGCGGCGGTGAAATGCCCAGGCCACGGCAACAAGGATCATGAGGGCCACAAGCTCCTGGAAGAAGGTAAAGCCGTGGTACAGCGGACCGAGTGGCAGATGAGAACCAGGCTTTATTCCCTTCCAGATAAAGTCGATTGCCCCGAATTGGACAAGAATAAATCCGTAAAAAAACATAACATGGATGATCCCGCTCTTCTTATCTTTCAAAAGCTTCTTTTGGCCAAAAACATTTGACCATATTGCTTGCCAGCGTTCCTTGGAGGCGGCGTCGAATTCAACTTTTTTGCCAAGCTTGATGTAGGCAATTCTTGTTTTCACCACATACACGAATAAACTGACTGCGTAAGCGGTTACAATTAGGAACGCGATAAAATTAATCCATAAAAGTTCCTTCACTCGAAACTCCCCTTCCCTTTTCTTTCCTATACCCCTTTAGCCCATTAGAAGAAAATTTCAAACCTAGGCAATTTTCAGAACTATATATACTTTCATTATAAGTTGAATGAGCATTCAGTCAACAGTTTTGTCGTGCGCTTTCAATTCATACAACCCCTCTTTTCGGTATAAGCTATGGGAATAGAGTAGCATCATGTTGAGTACTATTTGGAGATTCCAAATAACAAACTGTAAACGGAGGCAGGCCGCGTGTTCTTAATCCTATTGGCTGCATGTATTTTGTTGCTCATTGCCTGGCTGTTTGCTGACCTCTACTTTGGGAGATCAAAACGAATCAGGGACACAGGGTTTTCTCCCCCTCCCCGGCGCAGGGGAACGATCCGGATTTTTACGAGGGGCAGCAAACTGTTCAAGGATTATTTCACCGATTTAAGACAGGCAGACCGTTATATTCATGTTTTATTCTATATCGTCAAAGAAGATGCCCTCAGCCATGAATTTTTCGAAATACTCCGCGAGAAGGCCCGTTCGGGAGTCGAAGTCAGGCTCCTGGTTGACTGGATTGGCAGCATGGAGATAAAAAAAGAGACGGTTGCTTCGCTCAAACAGGAAGGAATCCACTTTGCTTTTTCGCACAAGCTCAGGCTTCCATTCCTTTTTTACACTTCCCAGGCCCGGAATCACCGGAAAATAACGATTATCGATGGGAAGATCGGCTATCTTGGCGGATATAACGTGGGAGATGAGTATATTGGCGGACACCCGAAGCTATCGCCGTGGAGGGATTATCACCTGAAGATCACCGGTGAATCGGTTCAGGATTTGCAGGATGTTTTCCTCATTGACTGGAAGGAAGCAGCCCGGGAAGATTTGCGGAAACATCCTTTCTACTTTTGTAAAAAAGAGACTGGAGAGGCAGAGCATCAGCTCCTCCCTACTTCGGGTTTCATGCTTGAGCAGACATGCCTTGAGCTTCTAAAGAGCGCAAACGAAAGAATCGTGATTGGCAGCCCATATTTTATTCCAAGCAAAAAACTGTTCGCCGAGCTGCTCTCCTGTCTGGGACGCGGAGTTTCGCTCACCATCATAGTCCCTGGCATTGCAGACCATCCGCTCGTAAAAGAAGCCTCCTATCGGTCCCTCCGCCGGCTTATTAAGGATGGTGCAAGGGTATACCAGTATTCGAACGGATTTTACCATGCGAAGACACTTTTGATTGATGATACCGTCTGTGACATCGGAACTGCCAATTTTGATAAAAGAAGCTTGTTTCTAAACAGCGAGATCAATTGTTATATGTTTGGGCCCGAACAAATAAACGAAGCTGTTGCCATCTTGGAGAATGATATTCTCGCCTCCAGGGAGCTTGAGCTTGCCTCGCTTGAAAAACCAGATATCTCTCGGTCGGCAAAGGAGCTAGTTGCAAGGGCTATATCGCTGTTTTTATAAGGTTTGGGTTATAAAATGTTTTAGGAAGGCGGACAGGGGGATGATTTTTTGAAAATTCGGTTTGGCTATGTATCAACAGCACTTTCCCTCTGGGAAGCTTCTCCGTCACGCACGATGACCTTTGCCCGATACAAGCTGCTCGGCAAAGAAGAACGGCGGGAAAAATTGCTTTCCCTGACAGCGGAAAATCTGTGGAATACACGAAGAATCCTTTACTACAACATTGCGCATGGTATTGAAGTCTACCGCTTTTCAAGCTCAATTGTCCCGCTTGCGACCCATCCCGAAGCCGGCTGGGATTTTGCCTCCCCTTTAAAGGACGAGTGGCTTGAGATTGGTGCGCTCGTGAAAAAATACAGAATCCGCGTGAGTTTCCATCCAAACCAGTACACATTATTCACCTCGCCGCGCGAGGAGGTAACAAAAAATGCAGTCCGGGATATGGAATACCATTATCGAATGCTTGAATGCATGGGGCTGGAGGAATGGGGAACGCTCAATATCCATATTGGAGGTGCTTACGGTGACAAAGAGTCCGCAATCATCCGTTTCCATGAAAATCTGCGCCAGCTCCCATCTCATATTAAGGGTGCAATGACACTTGAAAATGACGACAAAACCTATACAACAGAGGAAACTATAGACGTTTGTTTAAAGGAACGAATTCCGCTCGCCTTTGATTACCATCACCATATGGCCAATCTCTCGGAGCGGCCGCTTGAGGAGCTTTTGCCCGGAGTTTTTTCGACATGGGCCAAAAGGGAACAGGTTCCCAAAATCCACATTTCCTCGCCAAAAACAGAGAAGGCCTTCCGCTCCCATGCGGACTTTGTCGATTTGGAGTTCATCATGCCTTTATTAAAGCTTTTGCGGGAAGTGAGCCAGGATGTTGACTTCATGATTGAAGCGAAGGCGAAGGACCAGGCATTGCTGAAGCTTGTGCCGGAAGTAGCCGCCATCCGCGGGGTGAAAAGGATTGGGGGCGCCGCAGTGGAATGGAAGTAGATGTTTGGTATATGGCGGCTTTCTTATTAAGATTTTGCGGCTTGTCAAAAATAAGAAGCTTACCCATCCACCGGGTAAGCTTCAATGGTTTCATGGCTTAGGCAAGTTACAACCTTAGTCCACCTCTTCTATTAAGTTCAGGACAGGGACCGTGCGTTCCTGCTCGGGGATTTCCCGCCAGTAAATCCGGGCCGTTTTTTGTTTTTCGTCAACGTTCTGGATAATGACCCGGCTTCCCTCGTACGTCACGGTTATATTATCAGCCGATTCCATGATTTCTTTTGCGCGGCCTACATTCATAATACCCACTCCTCAAACAGATTCTCTACCATACTATTCGCCGGACGGGCCTTTTTTATCCAGCAAAATCTGTAGCCCAATTGCAGGAAATTGAAGTGAACGAAAACCATACAAAAAGCCCCCCGGGAGAGCCGGAGGGCGTGGTTTACATAGTATTACATCTTATCCGGTGCGGAAACGCCGATCAGGGATAAAGCGTTTTTCATCGAAATCTGGACTGCCTTCACGAGTGCGAGGCGTGCTTGTGTGCGTTCCGCTTGCTCTTTGTCGACGACCTTCTCGGCATTGTAGAAGCTGTGGAAGGCGGACGCCAAATCGAAAGCATAATTTGCGATACGGTGCGGGGTGCGTTTAAGTGCAGCTTCCCCTACAGCCTGTGGGAATTCGCCGAGCTTTTTCAGCAGGTCGATTTCCTTTTCCGACCTGATAAGCCCCAAATCGACATCCTTTTGGAAGTCAAAGCCCTGTTCGGAGGCCTGGCGCAAAATACTCGAAATACGGGCATGCGCATATTGGGCATAATATACCGGGTTATCGTTCGATTGGGATACAGCTAAGTCAAGGTCAAAGTCCATATGGGTATCAGCGCTGCGCATCGCAAAGAAGTAGCGGGTTGCATCAAGGCCGACTTCTTCAACAAGTTCGCGCATGGTGACCGCCTTACCGGTACGCTTGCTCATCTTCATTTTCTCGCCATTTTTATACAAATGGACAAGCTGGATGATTTCGACTTCAAGAACGTCGTTGTCATAGCCTAGTGCCTGAATGGCAGCTTTCATCCTCGGGATGTACCCGTGGTGGTCGGCACCCCAGACGTTGATAAGCTTTTCAAAACCGCGGTCCAGTTTATCCTTATGGTAGGCGAGATCCGGGGTCAGGTACGTATATGATCCATCCTGCTTAATCAAAACGCGGTCCTTATCATCGCCGAATGGTGTTGAGCGGAGCCAGGTCGCTCCTTCCTCCTCATATATATGCCCGTTGTCACGGAGCGTCTTTAAGGCCGCATCAATTTTCCCATTATGGTATAAGGAAGTTTCCGAATACCAAACGTCGAATTCAACGCGGAAATCTTGAAGGTCCTTCTTTAGCTTGGCCATTTCATATTTTAGACCGTATTCCCGGAAGAAGTTGAAGCGCTCCTCGTCCGGAACATTTAGATATTTATCGCCGTATTCCTCGGCAAGCTTCTTACCGATGCCTTTAATGTCCTCGCCATGGTAACCGTCTTCCGGCATATCCTTTTCCTGGCCAAGCGCTTGGAAGTAACGGGCTTCAACGGAAAGGGCAAGGTTATTGATTTGGTTTCCGGCATCATTGATATAGTACTCGCGCGAAACATCATAGCCAGCCTTCGCGAGAATGTTTGATAGCGAATCACCGACTGCCGCGCCTCGAGCATGCCCGAGGTGAAGGTCCCCAGTCGGGTTGGCGGATACGAACTCGATCTGGACTTTTTGGCCTTTACCGGCAGTTGTTTCTCCATACTTGTCTCCGGCATCCAAAATCGCAGGAATTAACTCTGTCAGATAGCTATTGTCCATGTAAAAATTAATGAACCCCGGCCCTGCGAGTTCTATTTTCTCAATCGATGCCTTTGATCGATCAAAATGTTCGACAATTGCATCAGCAATCACTCGTGGCGCTTTTTTTGCCACGCGTGCCAGCTGCATTGCCATGTTGGTTGAATAATCACCATGTGCCTTTTCCTTCGGGACTTCCAATATAACCTCGGGAAGCTGGTCTTCGGACGCAAACCCGGCTTTTATGACGGCCGCTTTAATTTCCTGCTTCAGGTTTTGCTGAACCTGTTCAACTAAATTCATTCAGTTTCCTCCTCAAACGTAATCGTTAAGCTATATGTACCTGCGGGTGAACCCGCAATCTGCAAATCATATTTCAGCATGAACATGCCGCCTCGGCCATTTTCCCTGATTGCCTGGGCAAGCCGCTCTGTGACAGCCACGACAGGAAGGGTCCCGTACTGTGTGTTATAGCTGCCTCGTGTTTCCTGGCCAAGCTTGAATGGCAATCTCATTTTTACTGCACCGCTTCTCAGAATTAAAGCTTCACCGCTGTCCATTTTTAAAATAGTACGGATGCTGCCCTCCTCCCCCATTTCCTCATACTGGAGGTAAACGCCGCTCCCCTTTTTGTAAAAAAAGCCGTTTGCAACGGTTGTATATTCATCCTTCACACCGGATTGGGCGATCGAGGTGCTAATGGTAGCAATAACGGGTTTCGGGTCCATCCGGTCCACTCCTCTTTAATCCCTTATAAATAAAAAATTATATCATGAAAATTGAACAAGCTCTACTCTGCTATTATAGCCATCAGCGCCCGACAATACAAAAAGCGCCTGATTCATGGAAGAAACAGGCACTTAAATATTTTTATGGTTTCTCATCACAAAAAGTGGTTTTACGAATGTGTTAATTTGCGCTACAGGCACACGCTTTCCGCGGGGCGTCAGTGGAGCCTCCTCGGCGCTTGCGCCTGTGGGGTCTCCACCTTGCCGCTGCATCCCGCAGGAGTCGGTGCCCTCCGCTCCAATCAACAAATAAGTTAGGCATTTTAATCATAAACCAGCACTTATGGTGAAGAACCCTTTTTATCATTTTAACCCTTGACAAAGTTTGGCCAAATGCCAAAAAGGTGTCGCTCAAGAACGAATATATTTCAGTCCAGCCACCTTTTGGAAACGGGGACCAGGATTCCAACTCACCTGCCGTGCTTATCTCACCCAGCCGAGAAGCATTTCTCTGATGAGTTTGCTTGCGGTGTTGGCTGTTTGTTCGGAGTTGTCATAAATCGGCGCCACTTCAACAAGGTCCGCACCTACGACATTAACTTGGGAACGCGCAATTTCATGAATTGAAGCTAGGAGTTCACGGGACGTGATGCCGCCAGCATCAACTGTTCCGGTGCCTGGTGCATGGGCCGGATCTAGGACGTCAATGTCAATCGTCACATAGACCGGTCGGCCGGCAAGCTTCGGTAATATTTGCTTCAAAGGCTCTAAAACCTCAAATTTGGAAATATGCATGCCAGCATTCTTCGCCCAATCGAATTCTTCTTTCATTCCGGAGCGGATGCCAAAAGAATAAACATTCGTTGGCCCGATCAGCTCGGCAATTTTCCTGATTGGCGTCGAGTGGGATAGCGGTTCGCCTTCATACTCTTCGCGAAGGTCGGTATGCGCATCCATGTGGATGATGGCAAGATCCGGATGCTTTTTGTAGACAGCCTTCATGACAGGCCAGGATACAAGATGCTCGCCTCCCATTCCTAGCGGGAACTTTCCCTCGGCAAGAACCTTGTCTACAAATTCTTCAATGATATCAAGGCTTCGCTTCGGGTTCCCAAACGGAAGCGGAATATCTCCTGCATCGAAATACTTAACATCGTCAAGTTCGCGGTCGAGATACGGGCTGTATTCTTCAAGCCCGATTGATACTTCGCGAATCCTTGCGGGGCCGAACCGTGACCCTGGGCGGTAGCTGACCGTCCAGTCCATCGGCATCCCGTAAAGGACCGCTTTGCTTTCTTCGAAGTTCGGATGGCTTTTAATAAATACGTTTCCTGAATAAGCTTCATCAAATCGCATTGGGGAATTCCTTTCCAGGCACAACGAGAGGGAGACTGGGGCCTCCCTCCGCTGTGCTTCCTTTTATTTTTGCCCGGCCTTAACAGAATATGGCCTGACTCTTTTATTTTACTAAATCCCCAACAAACTTAGGCAAAACGAATGCCGCTTTGTGGAGTTCCTTTGTATAGTACTTTGTTTCAATTTCATGGAAGCGGTCTTCGGATACTTCCAGCGGATCGTATTTTTTTGATCCGATTGTGAATGCCCACATGCCGCTTGGGTATGTCGGGATGTTGGCAATATACAGGCGGGTGATTGGGAAGATTTCCTTCACATCCCGCTGAACATCGCGGATCAGATCGGCTTTGAACCAAGGATTGTCGGACTGGGCAACAAAAATGCCATCTTCTTTCAATGCCCTTGAAATGCCAGCATAAAATCCCTTTGTAAATAGGTTGACCGCTGGGCCGACTGGCTCGGTTGAATCAACCATAATGACATCGTAGGCATTTTCGCTTTCTGCGATATGCATGAAACCGTCGCCAACCTTTACGTCGACACGCGGATCATCAAGCTTGCCGGCGATTTCCGGCAAAAATTTCTTCGAATATTCGATAACCTTTCCGTCAATGTCAACTAGTGTCGCTTTTTTCACCTGGGGATGCTTTAAAACCTCGCGGATAACGCCTCCGTCTCCGCCGCCGACAACAAGGACGTTCTCGGGGTTTGGATGCGTGAACAAAGGCACGTGCGCAACCATTTCATGGTAGACGAATTCATCTTTAATAGACGTCATAACCATGCCGTCGAGCAGGAGCATATTGCCCCACTCTTCCGTTTCAACCATTTCAAGCATTTGGAAATCCGTCTGTTCTGTATGTAATGTTCGTTTAATCTTCATTGTAATTCCGAAGTTTTCGGTCTGTTTCTCAGTAAACCAAAGTCCACCCATTTTTCCATCTTCCTTTCAAAGTAATTTTACCAAGGAAAGCCGCCATTCGCCCGATAAAAAAAGCGTCGTTTCTACTGCTATACTTCCCCAACTCATTAAATGCAAACATGAGAAAAAGTATAGAGGAATCCAGCAAAAATGCAAGAAATATTTTCAAGCTATCTCTCCCGAAATGTTTAAAAATCTTCCATTCCTTTCATACTGTAGATACGGCCCCGCATGGGCACGAATTTTCCTCAAGGGAGCAAAGGGGTGAAAGCATGGAAACCATGACTGGCGAGGGGCTGAAACGAGTTGTGAAATATTTGCGGGCGGCTGCATTTTTTGGCCTGTTCGGTTCGGCCTTACTTACACTGGCGGCGATGCTTATTCTCGTATACGTAAAGGTTCTTGGCGCTCCTCCGCTTGCCGTCCCTCAATCTACTCTTTATTTTGCAGATGATGAATCAATCATTGGGGAAACTAACTATGGGCAAAAGAGGTACTGGGTGCCTCTTAAAGAAATTTCACCCTATTTGGTCGAAGCGACCATTTCCATAGAAGACAGGAAATTTTACGAACACAGCGGTTTTGATCTTAAGCGGATTGCCGGTGCCGCCCTTGCCGATATCAAGGCATTCAGCAAAGTGCAAGGAGCGAGCACCGTTACGCAGCAATATGCCCGGAACCTCTTTCTCGAGCATGATAAAACATGGACCCGGAAGCTGCGTGAAGCCATTTACGCCATCCGGCTTGAAATGAATTATTCCAAGGAGGAAATCCTTGAAGGCTACCTAAATACTATCTACTACGGTAACAGGGCGTACGGCATCCAGGCTGCCAGCCAGTATTATTTTGGGAAAAATGCCGCCGATTTATCCCTGGCGGAAGCATCAATGCTCTCGGGTATCCCGAAAGGCCCTGCCGCTTTTTCCCCGTTTGCCTCCATGGAAAGGGCGAAACAGCGGCAAGGGATTATTTTGAAAGCAATGGTTAATAACGGCTATATCAAGAGCGCCGAAGCCGAAATGGCTTATGCTGCCAATCTGGGGCTGACGGGCAGGGATCCGCACCGCGAGCTGAAGGCCGCACCGTACTTCCAGGATGCGGTCTCCAATGCATTAAGGAAACAGCTTGGCCTGGATGAACGGGCGATCGCTCTTGGCGGATTGAGGGTATATACTACGATTGATCCGAAACAGCAGGAAGCCGCCGAAAAGCAAATTAAATCGGTCATCTCCCCAAAGTCGGAAATTCAGGCGGCCCTCGTTGCCATCAATCCGAAAAACGGTCATATCAAGGCCATGGCAGGCGGGCGCGATTATGAAAAGAGCCCGTTCAACCGCGCTGTCCAGGCAACCCGGGCACCTGGGTCGACGATTAAGCCGCTCCTCTATTACGCAGCTCTCGGGCAAGGCTACACACCTTCTACGATGATCAGAAGCGAGCAGACGACATTCCGATTTGAAAACGGCAGCCCTGACTACACGCCACATAACTACAATAATAAATATGCCGATGGGGAAATCACGCTTGCCCAAGCATTAGCGGTCTCAGATAATGTTTACGCGGTTAAGACGCATTTGTTCATTGGGGAAGAGACGCTCGTTGACACCGCGAAGGAATTCGGGATAACAACAAAGATGGCAAAGGTACCCTCGCTTGCCCTAGGCACTTCGGGCGTAAGGGTCATTGAAATGGCCAATGCTTACAGCCTCTTTGCCAATGGCGGCAAAAAGGTCGAGCCTACTCTTATTACCCGGGTTGAAACGGCAGATGGGAAAATTATTTACGAAAAGGAGGAACGGGACGAGGTGGTTCTTGACCCAGCCAAGGCGTATGTCATGACTCAGATGATGACGGGAGTTTTTGATAAAAAGCTGAACGGTTATACGTCTGTCACCGGAAGCGCAATAACAAAAGGGATGACACGGCCCTATGCCGGTAAATCAGGTTCAACTCCGACAGATAGCTGGATGATCGGCTTCACTCCCCAGCTTGTTTCCGCCGTATGGACAGGTTACGACGATGCCCGTGAGATTGACAGCGTCCCTGAAAAATCGTATGCGAAACAGATTTGGGTGCGCTTCATGGAGGAAGCGTTGGACGGGAAACCGGTTAAGGCATTCAAACCGCCGAGGGAAGGGGTCACAGGAGTATATGTCGATCCGGCAAACGGGAAGCTTGCTGTAAAGGAATGTCCGGTCCGCCGCTTTACCTATTTCGTGTCAGGGACAGAGCCAGTCGAATACTGCACCGACCATCTTGTGCATACACATTTGGAGAACGGCGGCGATAAAAAAGGCGGGAAAACATGGTACAAGCGGCTTTGGGACTGGAGTGACTAAGCTATCCTCCTTAACGGGCTTCCAAATGTCACAGCGGAGGGTTTTCGCTCCAGCCTAAATAAAGGCCAAAAGAACAAAATGCGCAAGCGCCTTGGTCAGCCCCGACCAGATTAAGACGGGGCCAGCAGGACGGGCCTGCCCTCCGGAGGGAACCGGCTTAAGACCTCGAGGGGCTAGGCGCTGGAGCTGGATTACAACAACCTATTTCGAGTTATTCACAATGTTCTATTTTATATTTTCCTAAAATATGAAAAAAGCCGCACAGCATAGCTGGCGGCTTTTTCCATGCCCGGGCGTCGGGCAGCAACCTATTTAACGGCAAGGCCATTTTTTAGCTCTTCGGTTGAATTTTCCCAAAACGCTTCGTTATGCGTCTTCAGGAATTCTGTGAGAATCGTTTTTGACCTGTCATCCATGTGGTCGACGATAATGTAGCGCTTAAGTGATTTGTCCATCCTGTTCACATGCTCCGGAAGCGATTTGTATCCCCTGCGGATTTCACGGTTGATGGTCATTTCACAAGCTGTAACCCCCGCATAATATGGACCGTTTTCGTTCCGGTCAATTGTCACCCAAATTAGCCAAAACAGCTTGGCATTCGGCACATCGTCCTTTTTCGGCAAAAATTTGATGCCCTTCTCGGCGACGCTGCGCGCATGCATGGCGCCCACATCAATAACAGCCTCGCCCTCTTCCACGTCAATAATAACCGGCGATACATTATCAAGAGTCAGCGAGCCTTTGCCGAACCCCTTGTGGTTGTCGAGTGGGTCGGTCTTGATAATGTTAAAGGCGACCTTTTTCTTTTTTTCTTCCATTTACTTTACCTCCCTACAAGAAAACACGATAAAAATACTTTTATATAAAAAACGCTAAAAAGAATTCGTACATCCCATCCGCGAGGGCGGGAAGAATGACTCGAAATACAGGCCAAATCGTGTAATCACCAAGTGGCGTAATAACGAGGATTAAAAAAATTAGTGATCCATAGCGCTCGTACTGGGTCATTTTTGCCCGGAGCCCGCCTGGAGCCAAATCCTCAACGATCCGGTAGCCGTCGAGCGGAGGCAGCGGCATCAGATTAAAAACAAACAGAACAAGATTCAGCCAGATAAACGTATTTAAAAACTGGAGCAGCGTTTGGGCGTATGTACCATCAGCCCCAAGGCGCCCAACGCTGAAAAAGACCAGGAATCCGATTGAGGCAAGAATAAAATTACTGAGTGGCCCAGCGACGGAAACGATAATTCCCGCAAGGCGGGGATTTTTAAAAAAGTAACGGTTGACCGGGACGGGGCGTGCCCAGCCAAAGCCAACGACAAAAATCATAATAGCTCCAATCGGATCAATATGTTTAATGGGGTTCAGCGTAAGCCTGCCCTGATTCTTCGCCGTATCGTCACCAAACTTCCAAGCTGTAAAAGCATGGGCAAACTCATGCACTGAAAATGCAATGACAAGTGTCAGCGCGGCAAATACAAATGTTTCAAGAGTATTATATGGAAAGAGACTCAATAGTTTTCCCCCTGTACCGTATTGTTCTATTTATATGCCAGCCTCTTATATGTAAATTTCTTCTTGGCTGTTTTCTCAAGTATACACGAATCGGACTTAAAAATGAAAAAGGACTTCCCCTGCTTGCGGTTTTTTTCTGTTTATGGAAAACTGAAATTACAGACATATAGAGGAGGAATCAAACATGCCAATCGTAACAGTCAAAATGCTTGAAGGGCGCACAGATGAACAGAAAAGGTCGCTCGTCGAAAAAGTAACTGAAGCGGTCGTTGAAGCAGCGGGAGCTCCAAAGGAAAATGTAACTGTAATCATTGAAGAAATGGCCAAAAACCATTATGCGAAAGCAGGCGTCAGGGCAAGCGACCAGTAAGCATTTAAATAAAAGTTTTTTGCCATTATGTTTTTAGTGGGACGGAAAATAAATAGTAAGATTTACCGTCTAAAGGAAAAGCTAAGCCCTTTACTGGAGCTTAGCTTTTTCTTTTAACAAACGAATGTATTCATACGCTTCATCAATTTCTTCTTCGGTATAGCGCTGGCTACTTTTGAGGGTAAAAATCTTTTCGGCAACCTCCGGGCGTTCAAGATTGTCAAAATAAAGAACTGTGGAAACGAGTTCAAGGAACCGTGCATTCTGGCTATTCATATCGGTGAAGCAATCGGCCAGGTTCGGCATATCGATTCCGCTTATGCCGAGAAATTCTTTACCCGCCTCGGTCAGGCAGTAACGGTACTGGCTGTAGCCGCCCTTGTTTTCCTTGCATTCCTCCAGGAAGCCCATGTTGCATAGCTCCTCTACCCTCAGGGTCAATTCCTCTGAATAAGGGCCGTAAAAATGGAACTGGAACCTCTCCTGGAAAGGGAAGGCCATTTTTTTCGCGATAAAAACCATCTTCTGCAGCTTCTTCCTCCCGACAATCTCACCGGATACCATTACTGCCTGCATCAGCCTTGCATGATCATTTAACAAACCTATTCATCTCCTGCTCCCTTTTTTAAAAGAAAGGGCATCTTTTTAAAGTCGCCTTCAGCCTTGAGTCGCTCTGCCCAAGGCATCTCTAATAGTCAAGAATGCTGCGAATCTGCTTTTTTATATTTTTTTTGGAGGAGTCATCCAATAGGAAATCCCCTGGAAAATAAAGTTTATGGTCCGTTCTCCTTTTCCCGGAAATGGCCTCGACGATTGCCGACTCCCGCGAAAGCTCACGCAGCTCGCCGCTTTTCATTAAAAGATTAATTGGCAATCGTTCCTCTTCCTCCCCGGGACGGTAAAAGTCATAGGGCAAATCAGAGGAGGAATCGACAACAAGGTAATAATCCGGGTCGATTCCCGCCTTTCGGAACAAACCGGTCAGCTCGGCCAGCTTTTTGTATTCCCTCGCCGGGTCGAACTCCACGAATTTAAACAGGTTACGGTTCACAAACCGGCGGCACAGATCACTCAAGATGGCATCCTCTTCTTCCTGCCACATCTGGAAATAATAGAGGATTATCGACTCATCAAGCTTTAAATAGTCTTCGAGTGTAACTTTCCCTTCAAAAATTGAATAAAAATGGAGCGGCTCATTTTTAAACGCGTAGCCCTCGCGGTGGAGGTCCTTTGCCCGGTGGAGGATTTTTGTCAAAATAACCTCCGCCCCCCTTGAAACGGGATGAAAATACACCTGCCAATACATCTGGTACCGGCTCATTATGTAATCCTCAATGGCATGCATACCGGTGTGTTTGAATACAACCTGGTCTTCCCGCGGCCGCATGACCCGGAGAATCCGTTCCATGTCGAAAAAGCCGTAGCTGACTCCGGTAAAATATGCATCACGCTGCAGGTAATCCATCCTATCGGCATCAATCTGGCTCGAAATAAGGCTGATGACCTGTTTTTTGTCCGATGTTTTGGCGATGACTTCGGCAACCTGCTTCGGGAAGCCGCTGCCCACCCTGGAAAGGACATCGTTGACTTCCGTACTGCCAAGGATAATCGAGCGGGTGAATTCTTCGTGGTCAAGATCAAAAACTTTTTCAAAAGCATGGGAAAATGGGCCATGGCCGAGGTCGTGGAGAAGCGCGGCACAAAGTGTCAGGAGCCGGTCGCTTTCATCCCATTCAGGTCTCCCTTCGAATACATCGTCGACGATCCGCCGGACGATTTCATACACTCCGAGAGAATGGTTGAATCGGCTATGCTCGGCACCGTGGAACGTAAGGAAAGTGGTCCCGAGCTGCTTAATCCGCCTGAGCCGCTGAAATTCCTTCGTCCCGATTAAATCCCAGATAATCTTGTCGCGGACATGGATGTAGCGATGGACGGGATCCTTAAAAACTTTTTCTTCATTCAGTTTTTCCGATAAAACTCCCATCTCTCTCCCCTGCCCCTCTAAACTTGTCTCTATTATATCCCCATTTTGAGTGAGAATCATCCCTCTTCCAGCAAATATCTACAGCAATTTTCGACGCATCCACCTTGCTATTTTTACAGTGATTTGCTTTTGATTCACGCAAGGATGAACCTCTAACCCCCACTTTCTTGCCAATAATGGGTTTTATTAATAGAAAAATCACCCTGCCAGAGCCAGCGAAGGTGAGATCAGTCGGGCCTTAACCCAGGTTATTTTAATTTCTTGGTTACTTTTTCAATCAGTTCCTCTTCGCTCAGGGCCGCCAAGGGACGGTTATTGACAAACGCAAACGTCTTTTTCCTTCCGGGGCCGCAGTAAGACTGGCAGCCTATTTCTATTTTCGCGTCAGGATCAAGCTGTTTCAGGCGAGGAATGAGTGTCTTCAGATTGACTGCCTGGCAATCATCGCACACGCGGAATTCATTCGGCATTCCGTTCAAATCCTTTCCGGTAATCGATCTATGTAAATGAGTCAATGGATTATAGAAGGTTCTAAGGTATTTTACAGCTTCTTTTCCTTCAATGCAAGCACGCTGGCGGAACTTACCTTTTGATTTGGTACTCTACTATCCTTCCAATCCCCCTGTATAAAACTTTAAAAAAGTGTCCATGATATTACTAGGAATATAAAACATTCAAAAACATGTGCAAAATTGGATATTTTGTACAGGGAGGTTCGATGAAATGAATGCAGAAACAAAAAGTGAGAAGGAGTGTTTTGACATGAAAGTTCGCCAGGACGCCTGGACGGCGGAAGATGATTTGTTGTTAGCGGAAACGGTCCTGCGCCATGTGAGGGAAGGAAGTACGCAGTTAAATGCCTTTGAGGAAGTCGGCGACAAGCTGAACCGGACTTCGGCTGCTTGCGGGTTCCGGTGGAATGCAGTCGTTCGCCATACGTACGAGAAAGCACTCCAGCTTGCTAAAAAACAGCGCAAACAGCGCCAGAGAATGCTTGGAAAAGATCAAGGAGGAAAGAAAAAACTTCTTTATACTCCTCCGATTGAGGTCCAGCCAGAACACGTGAATCTAGGAGTGGCAATGGAAGCGGCAACTGAATTTGAGCTTCCTACAGAAGACCATTCCACCTCTTTTGATCTTGAAAAGATGGTTGAGGAATTAAATGGCAAGCCTGCTGTACAATCGCAGTCTTCCAGATTCTCCGTGTCCGCCCCTTCCGGCATTGGCATGCAGGCGGCGCCTCAAGGGCTGACGATGCAGGCTGTTATTTCCTTCTTGCAAAACTATGACAGTTCGAGCATCCATGCCGAGGCTCTGAAAAGCGAGAATGAAAGATTAAAGCGGGAAGTTGCCAATCTGCGTAAGCAAAATGAGGAAATGGAAGCTAAAATCAATGATTTGGAGGAAAATACTGGCGTAATCCAAGAAGATTATGAAACACTTCTCAAGATTATGAACAAAGCGCGCAATCTCGTCCTTTTTGAAGAAGAAGAGCGTCCTGCCACGAAATTCAAGATGGACCGAAACGGCAACCTTGAAAAAATAGCCGAATAATTTTTGGGCTAAAACTGTGGAATCACCGGAAAATAGATAGAATAGCCTTACTGGAGAGAATGGCAATACATTCTTCAAGCCGTAGACCTTTTTGGGTTTACGGCTTTGTTAATGGCGCATTTCGTTCAGCTATTCTTGAGAGGTAGCCTGGCAAAAGCTCTTGTTCATAGGGAGTCAGTTGCCCTGAAAAGATGAGGCCGCTGTTTTTCTTCAGCTCGAGCATAAGCCTTAGCATTACATCCTGTACAGTAAGCGGGGTTTCTAGGAGCTCCGACAGGCTTCCCATTACATCCGGCCGTATCTCCGGGTAAACGGTCTTTGTACTTTCACCTTTTAACGTACGGGAATAAAATTCCCTTATAAGCTCGGCCCGCTTGCCGCCACTGTATTCTACGCTGAGGTAAATTTGGACAGCAACCCCTTTCCTCAACCTGCGCTGCGAGATTCCGGCAAATTTTTTGCCTCCGATACTCAGGTCATAGCTGCCGGGGCAGTAGGAACCAACGATTTCCCTAGCTTCGATCTGTTTGCCAAAGTCCGCGAACATCCGCCGGATTAGCATCCACATCGCATCGTAACCGCGGTTGATATCGATACCCTTTTCCTTTTCCGGAAAAATCAGAGAAATATTGAGGACGCCTTCGTCAAGTACTACCGCAAGCCCGCCTGAATTCCGGACAATCGGGGTATATCCCTTGCTGTGGAGAAATTCAAGCCCTTCGCCTAGATGGGGCAGCTTCGTATCCTGTATGCCAAGGACCACTGTATCACGGTGTACCCAGGTACGAGCGGTCGCAGGGGCAAGATGCGCTCCGACAGAGGCGCAAAGCGTATCATCAATAGCGAATGATTGTATAGCAGGCATGAGAATGCCAGTTGTCGATTGGTCGATCAGCCGCCATTGTTCCTGGCGAAGCAACGAGAGAGCCTGATCCATCTATATGCCTCCATCGCATTTAGTCTGTTGCCTATTCTGACTTACTCCACGGGGCGAGCCCCGTGGGTTCTCACATATAGTTTCTCGCAAGCGTACATGGAGTCAAGCTCCCGTCGGCGTTACGCACTAGCTATAGGGGTGAGAACCAACAAACAAGCAGTCCGATGACCACATTAGCGTTTGTTTTCTTTTCTTTCGAAAATGGAGGCTAAGTCATACCCCCAGATATGTTTTAAGAGATTTTAATGCCGCTATTTAAGACAATCTTATGGTTGTTTTTAATTTGTTGAATACATCGATCATGTAATAGGTGAAAGTTTTCAAATTCAATTTGACACCGTTCTGGGTCGGGCTTTTGTCCTTCATCATCTGAACAATAGAGTAAAAAAGATGAATATAAACATACTCCTTTCTATAAAGTTTTGGTCTTTTGCTCTTGTATATACCGTTTCACCGTTGCTGCACTTACTGTGCCAACTGTACTGGCAAAATACCCCTTGCGATATAAAACACCACAACGAGAATAAAATTTCTTTAAATTTGGAAATTGCTTAAACAACATAATAGCTGAAATACTTTTAAATGTTCGGACAACGTCCGTGGCAGACACAGTTGGTTTCGTTGAGACAAACATATGGATATGGTTCGGCATTATCTCCAGTTCTTTTATTTCATATTCATATCTATCAGCAATAGAATGTAGAATGTTTCTTAATTCGTATTCCACGTTTCCATATAAAACATCATATATCTAAATTTCGAACACCAAATTATATGGTACTGAACTAGAAACTTCAATGATTTAAAGTGTTGTATTCACTCATATTTACGACCTAAGTCCCATCAAGTTTAAATCCAATTTTATACATCGATTTTAACACAAAGGAACACATGTTTGCAAAAGATATCTCTTAAAGTCGCTCAAATAGGATGGTCAAAAGACCATCCTTGAGCGATGCCCTTACATCCTCGGGGCAAGCCCACGCGATTTTACGGGCAAGTTCTATAACATAGTCGCTGTTGTTAAAATAAACCTCCCGAATGGCGTGGAAAGCCGATTAAGGTTCATTATTTTTTCAATTGGAATAAATAGTTGTTGCAATTGAAGTTCACTATCAGATAAAATCTTCACCATAGGAAACATTTCATTCTGATTGCATATAGTATTTTTACAAAGATGTGCCTTAAACCAGGGCATTCTCCATATACACCTAAATCGAGAGGGGAACGGTAATGTCTCAGGAAGTTTTATTTGCTTTAGGATTAACATTATTTGCAGGCCTTGCCACCGGGATTGGAAGTTTGCTGGCCTTCTTTACCTCTACAACAAACACCAAGTTTTTATCCGTAACATTGGGTTTCTCAGCAGGGGTCATGATCTACGTATCGATGGTCGAGATTTTTTTTAAAGCAAAAATAGCCCTTGTTTCCGCAATGGGGGTTCAGCAGGGGAACTGGGCAACGGTCGGCGGCTTTTTCGGCGGGATCCTCCTGATTGCCTTGATTGACAAGTTTATTCCGAAACAGGGAAATCCCCATGAGTTGAAAACGGTTGAAGAAATGCAGCCCGGGAGTCAGGTTAAAGACGCCGCATTGTTAAAAATGGGAACCTTTACAGCGCTCGCCATCGGAATCCACAACTTTCCGGAAGGAATTGCAACCTTTACTTCCGCCCTTCAGGATCCAGCCCTTGGCGTTGCAATTGCAATCGCCATCGCCATCCACAACATTCCGGAGGGAATTGCGGTTTCAGTACCGGTTTATTTTGCAACAGGGGACAAGAAAAAAGCGTTCAAGCTTTCCTTCCTATCCGGATTGTCTGAGCCGATTGGTGCGTTAACAGCGTACTTTTTCCTGATGCCATTCCTGAATGACATTATGTTTGGCGTCATCTTTGCTGCAGTAGCAGGAATCATGGTCTTCATCTCCCTTGATGAACTTCTTCCCGCTGCCAAAAAGTACGATGAAACCCATCTGCCAATCTACGGCTTGATTGCCGGGATGGCCGTCATGGCAGTAAGCTTGCTGCTGTTCATCTAACAGAACAAAAACCCGGCCGCTCAATTGGAGGCCGGGTTTTCATAGTTAAGTTGTTTGCGCTGGACTGACAAATGTCCTCGGCAGGTGACAGGCACCGAAGAAAGCTCCAGAGAAATTAACCTATTGCCTCAAGGTTTGGACTGCTGTCAAGAGTGCGAGGTTGTAGACATCGTCGGTACTGCAGCCACGGGACAAGTCGTTGACAGGGCGGTTCAGGCCTTGCAACAACGGCCCTACTGCCTCGAAGCCGCCGAGCCGCTGGGCAATTTTATAACCAATGTTGCCGGCCTCAAGGCTTGGGAATACAAAGACGTTGGCGTTGCCTTGAAGAACCGAATTCGGCGCTTTAGCAATTGCAACTTCAGGAACGAATGCCGCATCGAACTGGAACTCCCCGTCAATGATAAGGAGCGGGTCACGGCGTTTTGCCTCTTCCGCTGCCTCCATTACCTTTTCAGTTTCTGGCGACCTCGCAGACCCTTTTGTAGAAAAGCTTAGCATGGCTACACGCGGTTCAATGTCAAACAGCCTAGCCGTCCTCGCACTTTCAATCGCAATCTCTGCCAGGTCCTGGCTATCCGGGGAAATGTTGATTGCACAGTCGGCAAAAACGTATTGTTCATCCCCTCGGACCATTAGGAATACTCCCGATGTTTTGTTGACGCCTTCTTTAGTTTTAATAATTTGCAGTGCCGGCCTTACCGTGTCAGCCGTAGAATGTGCCGCGCCGCTTACAAGCCCGTCCGCTTTATTCAAATAAACAAGCATCGTACCGAAATAATTTGGGTCAAGGAGAATTTTCCGGGCATCTTCCTCGGTTGCCTTTCCCCTTCTTCTTTCGACAAATGCGGTGACAAGCTCATCCATCATTAAATAATTTGCGGGATCATAAATTTCCGCTGCTTCAAGCGAAACATCTAGCTGTTTTGCCCTTGATTGAAGCTCTTCAATATTTCCGATCAGGACAGGAGTGAGGATCCCCTCTGTGGCCAGACGCCCGGCAGCCTTCACTATTCTTTCGTCAAACCCTTCAGGGAAAACAATCCTCAGATTGTGGCCGGATATTTTCTGTTTAATTCCATCAAATAAATCGCTCACGTTACGCTCCTCCTTCTATTCACTCATATTCAGCATACTTCACCGCACGCAAAATTCAAGGAAAACAAGGCATCCTTCCAAAAGTTGTTTTTTTCAGAAATCTTCGTTACGTTAAAGCATTAAATTCCTAACAAAGATCAGAAAATGCCCACCCCGGATGACTATTTCTTCCAATTATCCTCAAAATATGAAAACCCTTGACGTTCACTGACTATATAGTGACATTTTTAAATTATCCCATTTGGGGAGTGTTTAAACTGTCTCAGGCATAGGGTTTTGTTTTGGGGCAATTAGGTGAAACTGTGATATAGTAGTCTGGTGTATGGATAGTATAGATAGGGAGTGATTTTTGATGAGTGAAGCAGCAAAGACGCTGGATGGCTGGTACTGTTTGCACGATTTCAGGAGCTTGGATTGGACAACGTGGAAGATGACGCCTGCCGATGAGCGCCAGGCCGCTATAGATGAATTCCTTGGCCTCGTCGAAAAGTGGAACGCGACGATGGAAATGAAAGAAGGAAGCCACGCATTGTATACAATTGTAGGGCAGAAGGCCGATTTTATGATGATGATCCTGCGCCCGACAATGGAGGATCTGAATGAGATTGAGACGGAATTCAACAAGTCCAAGCTTGCTGAATACACTTTGCCCGTGCATTCCTATGTTTCCGTCGTCGAGCTTAGCAACTATTTGAATGACGGGGAAAATCCATATGAAAACCCGCATGTCCGCGCTCGCCTTTATCCAATGCTTCCGAAAGCCAAGTATGTTTGCTTCTATCCTATGGACAAGCGCCGCCAGGGCAATGACAACTGGTATATGCTGCCGATGGAAGATCGTAAGAAGCTCATGTACAGCCATGGAATGATTGGCCGGCAATACGCTGGCAAGGTAAAACAAATTATCACTGGATCTGTCGGCTTTGACGATTACGAATGGGGCGTTACCCTGTTCTCAGACGATGTACTCCAGTTCAAAAAACTGGTATATGAAATGCGCTTTGACGAAGTAAGCGCCCGCTATGGCGAATTTGGATCATTCTTTGTTGGCAACCTGCTCACAGAGGATGGAGTGAATTCCTTCCTGCATGTATAATAAAGTATTTTTGTGCCCCGCCCGTGTGGTTGCGGGGCTTTTTCCTTGCCTCATCAAATCAATAGAAAATCCGCACCTCTTAAAAACTTCCTCCACTTCTGTAAATGCGAGTCATCCCCGACAGTCATATTTCCGTTCTTTCCTTCATAAGATTCAATTAGCGAGTCTTCACTTCCCGCATTGCACAAAACTTGGGCGAGGATTGTGGATAATCGGCAAAATGCGGCGGGATAGCCCCACTTCAGCTGGGCGCATTCCCCATGCTTATTTTTTAGAGGAGGGAATGAAATGAATCCATACGGAAGTTATGGTACGGGGCAGCAAGGGTTCCAACCTTATACCGGAACGGGTGGTGTACCTATCAGTCCTGGACCGGGACAGCAGCAACAGCAGTCTTTCGGTGGCGGTCAAATGGGGGGGTACCCGACTATGCCAGGAAGCGGGGGCTTTGTACCTATACCGCATAGTGCTCCAACGACCGGGCCGCAGGTACCAGGAATGCTCCCGATTGAGGAATCCTATATTGAAAATATCCTCCGGCTTAACAAAGGAAAACTGGCCACGGTTTACATGACATTTGAAGGGACAAGGGATGGCCAAAAACGGCAGCAGGTTTTTAAAGGCATTATTGAAGCGGCCGGCCGTGACCATATCATCCTTAGCGACCCGCAAACAGGAACGCGTTACTTACTTTTGATGGTTTATCTGGACTATATTACATTCGATGAGGAAATCGAGTATCAATACCCATTCCCCGGTGGCGGAGCAGGCCTCGCCTCTTACTCCCCACGCTAAAAGGAAATTTACCCTTACGAAAAGGAGGACCGCATGGCTAAGCCAGCGGCCCTCCTTATTTTTCAAAAAATATTATAAATACTTTGAGGCGCCAACGATGATCAATACCCATGCAGCAAGGAATGCCACTCCGCCCAAAGGTGTGATCGCACCAAGGACACTAATTTTCGTCAGGCTTAGTACGTAAAGGCTGCCGCTAAAGAGGACTATTCCAGTAAGCATAAGCCATCCGGCTGTGGTAAAGACCGATCCGGTTGGTACTTTGCCGGCGAGAAGGCCGATAATGAGCAGTCCGGCCGCATGAAACATTTGATAGTTAACTCCGGTTTTCCATATTTCCAGATACTTTGGAGTAAGCCGCCCCTCAAGGCCATGCGCACCAAATGCCCCAAGCGCCACAGCTAAAAATGCATTTATAGCCCCAATTATAATAAATGTTTTCAATTCATTTTACCCTCTTTCTAAAAATCAAAAATTGAATCCCCGTTCGCCTCGTCTTTCAACTCAAGCTTCTGGCCCTGACTAGGAATCGCTCTCGGTCCGCCCGCCGGAAAGGCTTGAACCCCCAAAGCTTGCCTCTCTTTAGGGACTGGCGTTTCCCTTTCAGTAAGGATGACCTCGCAAAGAGTTTTGATAGAGTATACTTTTTCACGAAGTTCCTCCTCTTTTACAGCACCCTTGGCAAGGCCAAGCTCTTCCGAAATTTTAGCCAAAAGCGTTTCAATATGTATGTTCAAAAAAATCCACTCCCTTGAACAGCACTTCCTAACAATATGTCCATTTTACATGATTCCAATTTAAATCGCACATCCCTGCTCCCTTAAGCATATTCCCAAGACAAAAAGGCTAAGAGCCCGTTTCGACTCCAGCCTTTTATGCAACGCCTTTCTATCGCTTAAAACAGTCCTGCTTCAAGGGCGGCGTCAAAGCTTTTTTCCGCAAATTCAACCGCATTCCCTTCTGATTCCCAGTGCATATACATTATTCTCGGCTCATCAAACAGCCAGTGGTTGTGCACAGCCGTTACAATCAGCCCTCGCTTTCTTAATGCGGTAAGCATTGGATTGATTTCCCTTTGAAGGATGACCGTTTCCCCAAGATTCAGGCCATTTCGTTCAAAGGACAGGGCAAACGGCAGTGCGAGCGGAGATCTAGTCTGCCGTCCAAGGATTGTGGCTTTGATATTCCGGTTGGGCTGGACCACGCAGGCACCTGTGGTTGTTATGACTGCTCCACCAATAATATCAGCTAGATTCTGGCAAGTAACTCTCATTTTTTTCCCTCCCTTCTTGTTCCGTACTAGACTATGAAGGGAGGGACTTTCTTGTATAAACGCTTGTCCTGAAAAAAAAGTAGAATAATAAATTCAGCGAATGCTTAAAGTGGAGGAAGCTGCCAATCTATTTCTTCCTGGCCAATCGACCGCAGTAATTCATTCGTTTTCGAAAATGGCCTGCTGCCAAAAAAACCTTTCCTCGCCGAAAAAGGGCTCGGATGCGGCGACATGATGATCGAGTGCTTCGAGGTATCTATTAAATTCAGTTTGCTTTGGGCCGGCTTTCCCCAAAGAATAAATACAACAGGCTTATCCCTTTCATTCAAAAGGGTAATGACTTTATCGGTAAATTGCTCCCAGCCTTTGCCGCGGTGGGAATTTGCTTCCCCTTTACGCACTGTCAGCACTGTGTTCAGCAAGAGAACTCCCTGTTCAGCCCACTTTAACAAATAGCCATGGTCTGGCGATTCAAACCCGAGGTCATCACACAGTTCCTTAAAAATATTCTTCAGTGATGGGGGCGGATTAATTCCGGGTTTTACAGAAAAACTTAATCCGTGGGCCTGTCCAGGACCATGGTATGGATCCTGGCCGAGTATGACTACTTTTACTTCATCGTACCCCGTCAGCATAAGGGAATTGAATATATCCTTGTATTCCGGAAAGACAGTTTTTGTCCGATATTCCTCTATTAAAAACTCTCTCAGCCTTTGAAAATAGTCCTTTTGATATTCCTCGCCAAGAAGAATTGACCAGCTCGGCGGCAATGTATTTTCTAGCATAGAATCCCTCCTTTCCCCCACTATTCCCTTTTTTCTATGATTCTATCATCCTTTCAGCCCGAAACGGAAATCTGCCGGGGATTTCCGAAACTTTCATGTTTAGCTGCCACAGGAGAGGTTATATAAAAACTGTGTGAATCATTACAAAGGAGGAATTATACTATGGTTAAAGTAGAGGTTGTCGAGAACGGAGTCCAGGCTAAAGATAAACTAGCATTACTGGCTACCGAGGGATACACAAAAGATGAAGTCTATCTGTTCGCCCATGATAAGGATCGCGAAGATGACCTGGCGGATGCGCTCGGAGCCGGTGATGTAGGCCTCAAGGAACAAGGATTGATTGACTCGGTCGCAAATGTATTCAAAAAACGCGGCGACGAATTGCGCTCCCAGTTCGAGTCTTTGGGACTTACGGCAGATGAGGCAGAACGCTATGAAAAAGTGTTGGATGAAGGGCGCCTTGTCCTTGTTGCTTCTAAAAAGTAAACGAAATCCCCGGAAACGACATTTCCGGGGATTTCTGATTGTCAACAAAAGGCAGCGAGAGGTTACCCCTCGCTGCCTTTTGTAATTAATATGGAAATTACGAAGGTTAAAAGTTCTTCCCCACAAAAGTGGTTTTTGCGAATGTGTTGATTTGCTCTACGGGCACACGCTTTCCGCGGGGCGTCAGTGGAGCCTCCTCGGCTTGCGCCTGTGGGGTCTCCACCTTGCCGCTACATCCCGCCGGAGTCGGTACCCTCCGCTCCAATCAACATAAAGTTAGGCATATTAATCATAAACCAGCACTTATGGTGAAGAACCAGGTTAAATTAAACTAAAAACTTTTTTCCAATTGTTCACATTCATTGGATTGATTTTTAGTCATCACCGGGCACCTCATAAATATAGTGTTCTTTATAAAAAGGGAATTTCATTTGATTGGAATGGAGGGTGGCGACTCCTCGAAAATGCTATCGCATTTCCTTCGTGCAAAGCTTATTCGGGGAAGCTGTATGTCCTGCGGGAATAGCAGGATAGTCGAGACCCTGGACTGAGCGTAGCGAGGGAAGCGGCTCGGCCCCGCCCGCGGAAAGCGTCCACCCGGAATGGAAATCTAGAGACGCATTGTCATTTCAATTTATATTTGAAATTAAAAAAGACTGTAGGCAAACCCGAAACTCTTCGAGTTTGTCTACACGGGTATTTTTCTTCTATACCGGACTGGTTTACCCCATTATCCTCTGATAAACCGATTTAGCATGGGTTAAATCCTTCGTTCCATGTATAAGGGCACGTCCATCGTTAAAAATGACCATTCGCTCTTCACCAAGTTCAACTGAGATGAGGTATGGATTGCCTTTGACTGCATAGCCGAGGGATCCAAGCTGCGCTGCTAGCTTCTCAAGCGAAACCTCGCCCTGTACGGATGGCCGGATTTGCACAGTATCCCGTCCGCAAAGCACTGTTGTTTTTGTCCTGTTTTCATGATCGAGATACGGATAAGAAGGATGTTCGCCGCATGACAAGCAGCCCTCGTACTTTGCCTTGGACATCCTCATCGATGTATATTCATTCCGCCACAAATCAAAGCTGACGAAGGTTGACCTGACTGCATCCCAATCCTCAACAAGGATTTTGAGCGCTTCAGCGGTTTGATGGGAAATAACCATCTGGGCGGCCGGGGCAATGATTCCGCCTGTATCACAGGTCAGTCCTTGAAGCGGAATCGTCCTCAGCAGGCAATTCAGGCACGGAGTCACTCCAGGCAGAATGGTAAAGACCATCCCATGGCTGCCAACACAGGCGCCGTATATCCACGGAATCCTGTATTTTTGTGAAACATCGTTGATGGCCATCCTCGTCTCAAAATTGTCGGTCGCATCTATAATCAAATCGATTCCTTTCGCCAGCCTCTCCAGCACTTCGGGGGTGGCGTCACCGATAATCGCTTCTATTTCAACATCCGAGTTGATCGCATGAAGTTTTTTTTCTGCGGCTGCAGCCTTAGGGAGCTTTTCGGCCACATCTTCCTCAGTATACAACTGCTGGCGCTGGAGGTTGCTCGCCTCCACGTAATCTCGGTCAATGATTGTCAGCCTGCCAATCCCAGCCCTTGTGAGGATTTCCGCGTTCCCCGATCCAAGCGCTCCGGCGCCGACCAGCAAAACATGCTTTGCGCGAATTTTTTCCTGGCCTTCCCTGCCAATCCCGGGAAAAAGTATTTGCCTTGAATACCGTTCTGCCATACTTCAATTTCCCCTCTCCTGGGCACTGGATAGTGGATTTCCCATATAGAAAAGACAGGGCTTCCTTTCTACGGAAGCCCAGCGGGTTTATCTATCCTGCCTGTTTTCAGCCCCCGCTTACCGGAGGAATGAAGGCGATCACGTCACCCTCATTAATTGTTTCTTCATTCGATGAAAACTCCTCATTGATTGCTGTCATCACCGTATCCATTTTGGGTAAATCAAATTTTTTGCCAAGTTCAGCCTTTAGCTCGGCGACCGTCTTGCCCGCGGCTTCGACAGTGATCGAGTCAACTCCGGCGGCATCCCGCAAATGAGCAAAAAACATTACTTTATTCATTCAAATCACCGTCCTCAGGCTTCCCTGTTGGGTAAGAAACCGTTTCAAGCTGATTGCCGACCCACTCATCGCCATCCTCCCAATGCTCTTTTTTCCAAATTGGGACGATTTCCTTAATCCGCTCGATAGCATAGCGATTCGCCTCGTAAGCGTCTGCGCGGTGGGGCGTTGAAACAGCAATGACCACGGCAATATCGGTGATATCCAGCCTACCCACCCGGTGGCTAATGGCCGCCTTGGATCCAGGCCAGCGCTCCTCGATTTCCCGGCCGATTTGCTCAAGCTTTTTCACAGCCATTGCCTCGTATGCTTCATAAATCAAAAACAACGTCTTTTTGCCATGGGTCAGCTCCCGGACTGTTCCAATGAATGTAGTAATCGCCCCAGCCTCTCGCTGGACGACCTTGTCGATCACGGACTGGATATCAATTGGTTCCTTTGAGATTTCAAACATGCTCCTACCTCCAAACAAATACTGAAGCGCTCCAAAGCTTTATGAGGCAGCCCTTTTATCAGCCAATTTTAGGGGCCGTGCCTGCAACGACTTCATAGCCGCCAATTTTTTCAACACTGTGCCTGAACTCATCGGACTGGATAACCGAAACAAGCAGCCTGCCTTTCTCACTTTCAAAAAATTCCTTTGTCATAACCAAATCATACTCTTCATCGGCTACAGGAACAAACGATAGCCCCATTGCCCTTGCAGCCGGGAAAATGCCCAAGCCGACTGACTCTGGATTTCCCTTCACTTCGGCTGCGACACTGAGATGCGAGAACATTTCCCTGCTGTAGCCTGTTATGTTTTCAGGAGTAAGCCCGGCTTCCTTTAAAAGCAGGTCAAACAAAATCCTCGTCCCGGCTCCTCTCTGGCGGTTTACGAAGTGTGCAGGCCTGGCAGCGATATCCTCCACCGTTTTAACGCCCAGCGGGTTCCCTTCCTGAACGAGCCAGCCCTGTTTTCGTTTTAGGAAGGGATAAAGGACAATATCCATGCCATCAAGCAGCTTTTTTACATAGGAAAGGTTATACTCTTTTGTCTCAGGGTCAAGCAAGTGAACTCCCGCAACATGGGCCTCACCTTTGCGGATTGCCATCAGCCCGGCCATGCTGCCGACATGGGAGGAAATAATTTTCATCTCATTGCGCTTCCGCTTTATAAGGGAAGACAAAAGGTCGATTGTCAAATCATGGCTGCCACTGACAACAATGCTGTTTTCCACCTCTTCAAGCGGCTTGAAAAGCTCAACCTCCGCCGAGTCCCCCTGTTCATACCCAAGTATGTCGGAAGGCACAATAAGCAGGCCATCAGCCCGTACATAGGACATGGTCACGCCTGCCGCCCTTGTCAGCGGATTGGCTACGTATTGCCCGTTCACATAGCCGATATTCATTCTGATGAAGTCTTCCTGGCCCATAGTTGAGACAATCCGTCTTCCAAGTTTCACCTGGACAGACTGCCGTTTAGGCTCAGGGATTTGCAAATACTTGCAAATCAAAGGCCTTACAAACCATTCGAGGGCAAGATAGGCGGAGACAGGGTAACCCGGCACTCCGACAACCGGCTTGCCGTTTATTTTCCCCAAAATGACAGGCTTTCCTGGCCTTGCGGCGACCCCGTGGGTAAACACGGTGCCGATTTCACCGATAATATGGACCGTAAAGTCTTTGGACCCCGCTGATGAGCCTGCGTTAATGACGATGATGTCCGCTGTTTCGGAGGTGTCGAGAAGTGCTTCCTTTATTTTTTCGGGTTCATCCTTCACAATTCCGGTCAAACGGGGCTCGCCGCCCCATTCCTTGACGAAATTGGCAAAGACAGTACCGTTGAATTCAATTATTTTACCCTGAACAGGCTCGTCGGTTACGTCGATTAATTCATTGCCTGTCGGGATGATAGCGACAACTGGTTTTTTTACCGCTTCAAATTCTGTAATCCTTGCCGCAAGAAGCGAGCCCAAATCAGCGGGCCGCAATTTGTGGCCCTGCGGGAATATCATTTCCTCCTGGACGATGTCCTCGCCAATGGGGCGGATATGCTGCCAGGGGGTTGCGGGTTCAATGATTTCAAGTGTCTGATCATCGACCACGTTCACATTTTCAATCATGATGACCGCGTTATACCGGGCGGGAATCGCATTGCCCGTATCGACATAAACAAACTGTTCTCCATACGTAAGCTTTAACGGATTTGTTTCATGCGCACTGTACGTATCCGCCGCATTAACGGCAATTCCGTCCATTGCGGAGGCATGGTAATGGGGCATGGAAGTCGACGCAAAAACCGGTTCGGCTGTTATCCTGCCAAGGCCATCATCCACCTTGACCCATTCCTTCTGCGGCGGAAGATCAAAAGCCGCAAGCAATTCTTCCCTTGCCTGAGCCCTTGGCTTATCCTCGAGATAAATTTTTCGTTTATACCGCTTCTGCTCCATATGCCGTTCCTCCTACTTTGTTGCAATGACCGGGACGTATTCGCCCTGGGTGATGCCCTCTTTTTCAGAAACTATTTCCACAATCCCGCCGCTTTTCACAAGTGTCGTAATTAAGCCCGATTTGCCAATGATGGGATCCGCCCACCATTCACCATCCCTTTCGAACAGCCTGACCCTAATATAATCGGAACGGCCGGGTGCCGATGGAATGTTTTTCGTAATCCTTGCAAAAATCCGCTCAGGCCGGTGCTCCAATCTTTCTCCTTGAAGCTTTTTTAAAATCCGCTCCCCGAACAGCCGGAAAATAATCATGGCCGATGCCGGGTGTCCCGGCAACCCAATAACCGGCTTGCCTCCTGCTGTTGCAAGGATGGTCGGCTTGCCTGGCTTTACCGAAATTCCGTGGACATAAACCCCTGGTTCTCCAAGAGATTGGATGACCTCCGTCGTGTAATCCTTCGCGCCGACAGAACTCCCTCCGGATAGGATCAGGCAGTCTACCTGTTCAAAAAGCGCACTGGCCCTTTGGCGGAATTTCTCGTAATCATCCGGGACAATTCCCCCATAAATGACATCTATTCCCCACTCCCCTGCAAGGCCGGCTATTGTTACATAATTTATATCACGAATTTCGCCTATTTTTAACTTTGGCGTATTGAATGGGACAATCTCATCTCCGGAGGATAGATACCCAGCCCTTAGCCTTGGGTATACGCTAACATGGGTAATGCCAAGCGAAGCCAGGGCGCCTATTTCCTGTGGCCTTAACCGTGTCCCCTCCTTTAGCAAAAGCTCACCCTCACGGATATCCTCGCCTGCCCGGATGATATTCTCCCCGGGCGCCACCTGCCTATATGTATTGAGAAGGCCGGCAATTTCCTCGCAATGCTCGATCATAATCACGCTATTGCTGCCAGGGGGGATCATTCCCCCTGTCGGAACATAGATTGCTTCCCCAAAGCCAACCGGGACGCTGGCGGCCTCACCCATCCTAACCTCCCCGGTTACAGTTAAAAAGCCCGGCATTGATTCCGATGAACCAAATGTGTCCTCCGCCCTAACGGCATAGCCGTCAACGGTCGACCGGTCAAAACCGGGAACATTCTCCCGTGCCGTCACATCTTCGGCCAGGATACACCCTCTGGCATCTTCTATCGCCAGACGCTCAGAACCGCCGATCTTCCCTACCTTTTCATCAATCAACGCAAAGGTTTCCTCAACTGTTTTGACTTTGAAAAATTGCATATGCCAAACCCTCTCTTTCAGTTCCCCCTGCTTACCTCGAAGCTTCTTCCCCGGCCTGTTTGACGGCCTGTTCGTATTCCTCCGGCAGGTTCATATTAAAAAATATCCGGTCCAGCGGGCCATTTGAATAAATTTCAAGGTCCTGCTCCGATAAATAGAGTACATCCAGTTTTTCAAGCAAATGCCTCAGGCGCAGGCTGCCCTTTTCAATGCACGCCTCGGTTTCTTCAAGTAGCCTTCTTTGATACACGGCAAAGAGGGGATGCTCCCTGCCCTTTATGGCTGGAACGACTGCATCATGATGCCCGAGCCTTTTCACCATACTTTCCGCCAGTTCCGCAGAAACGAACGGCATATCACAGGCGACGACAAGATTTGCGTCAAAACTTGAAGCCTTCAGCCCGGCATGGATGCCTGCCAAAGGCCCTTTACCAGGATATTCGTCCGTGACTGTCGTAACATTTAGAAAGCGATAAGCTTCAGGTTCATTTGTAACGAGAATAACCTCATCAAATAGTTTGAGGAGCTCGTCTCTTATTCTTTCAATATTCGTTTTTTCATTTATTTTCAAAAGGGCCTTATTGGTCCCCATCCTGCTAGATTTCCCACCTGATAATAGGATTGCCGAAGCTTTCATAGAAACACCTACTTTTTGGTCCGGTCTCCGGCCCTCTTAGTTATCCATTTCCCCGCTTCCGCCGCTATGGTACCCGTTTTCCTGGGCAACAAAATCGAGATGGAGCGTTGTCAGGTCAAGCATGGCAGCGGAAGGCTTATTGATAAACTGCCGGGTATCGATAACTTTCACATAACCGTGGCATTTTTCGCATACCTGTATTTGGGATGCGGCATCGCCTTCAACCGTAACAAATTTTATCGTTTCATGATCATCATTTCCGCAATGGGAGCAGGTAATCCGCTTGTCGTGCCAATGGGCAAAGCAACGCGGACAGTATAATTCTTTTTTGCCTTCCCCTTCAAGCTGAGCTAGCCTGGCCGGTTCCCCGCATGCAGGGCACCCCGATCCATGGATGCCGGCATGGATTTCCGGCTGGGCTTTTTCGGCGGCCAGCTGCAAGTAAGGGCGAAGGGCGGTTTCAGCCAGGAAGTGGGGAATCCACTCCTCCACCCCATGCTCCTCCGCGAATCCTTGGAAATAAATATGGTTAAATGCAAGCGCCTCATCAATCCAGCGCCGCGCCGTGTTTTCGTCTATTATCGTGGTAATGAAAGCCAGCTTCTCTTCCATCTTATCATTATTCTTCACCAACAACCCTTTAATTTCCTCTATCCACTGTAAAAATAGTGGAATATTAAAATCAAAAATTGAAAGCGCCGTCACCGGCACCCCTGCCGACATTGCCGCTTTGTCCAATTTAATCGATACTGCCTGGCTGCCCAGGCTTTCTTTCCATTTTCCTTGCAAACCAATGATTTCTTTGTGCAAATTCTGATATTCTTTCGAGACGACGGATGTTTTCAACCCGGTTGCACCTCTTTTCATTTTTTTAGCAGGAATGGCTGTCCATATAGACAGCCATTCCCCATTTCATTCCTATTTACGCCAAAGGTTGGCACCATTTCCGGCACCAGGCGGGGTACACCCTCTTAGGCTCCTTTGTGTTTCCTTTTATCCAATTTTTTCGGTTTATCCAGTTTATCCAGATCAGGGAAGTTTCCTTTTTTGACTTCTTCCTCGTACCATTCAGTATAGTGGTCCTTGGCCCACCTAGCTGGCACTTCTCCGGTTATGACGCCTGTGTAGCCGGGGCGTGAATTCTTATGCACCACGCTAAGATATACGTGGCCGACAACAACTGCGATGGCAAGGCCAAAGCCGACATTGTGGAAGAAATACCCCCATTGGACGATCATCTTCGGGAACAGGTGTGGAAACCACATTGGAAATCCGGAACCAATGATCATGAACGCCGTAACAATCTGAATGATTGAGTTGATTTTCTCGCCGGCATTGAAGAATGTTTGCTTTACATGCTTAGACTTAAAGCCAAACAGCTCTTTTACGAATTCAGTGAAGAATTGGAGATCTCTCTTTTTCCAGGTAATGAGTTCCTTCATCCACCGCACAAAGCCTTTAGGGTCGAAAATCAGCCAAATGAATGTCGGTGAAATGAACGTTACGGCAAAAATCCTGTGCAGCAGCCGCGCATTTTCTGGTCCTCCGAGTACTGGATAAAGCCAGTTAAAAAACTCTGTGTACATTGGAAGAGCCGTAATGTACAGGGCTAAGAAGGAAATGGCATTAATAGCATGGGCCCAGACAAACGCCTTCGAGAACCGCCTTACCTTAATTTCAGGATTATGCTGCTTACTCATTGCCTCCACCTCCATCTTCGTCATGCCCATTGCCATCTTTGTTAAACAGCTTGTTAGATATAAATGCGCCAACAACTGCCATAGTTGTTGCGCCAATCATCATTTTACCGATCGGCTGGGCATAATCCTTCCACAATACTGCAGAGGTTGGAACCTTCGGATTTTCCGGAAGCCCATAGACGGAAGGCTTTTCCGCAAGCACATAGATGGTGTGCGTTCCGCCGACGCCCTGCGGATTGTATACCATGGCATTCGGATATTTTTCTTTAATTTCTTGTACGCGCTTTTCAGCCTTCTGGATCATTTCATCCTTGCCGCCGAACTCCATCGCCCCTGTATGGCAGGTAGTGACACAGGCTGGCTGCATGCCCTCCTCGAGTCGGTCCGTACACATCGTACATTTATTCGCTTTCTTGTATTCCTTACCGTTTTTATCCTTGTATTCCTTTAAAGAAATGACATCGAACGGGCAATTTTGGACGCAGTATCCGCAGCCTACACACTTGTCATGGTTAATAACAACCGTTCCAAATTCTGTGTAGGAGATGGCATCCTCCGGGCATACCTTTTCGCATGCGGCATCCTTGCAATGGAAACAAGCGGAATGGCGGAAAAGATAGTCCAGATTGCCTTTTGAATTTTCATGTTCCACAAATTGGAGGACGTTCCAGGTATCAGCTGTTACTTTCAAATGGGACTGGGCGCTGCCAAGGAAATCCTGCGGCTCGGCAGGAAGGTCATTCCAGTTTTTGCAGGCAACCATGCAGGCCCGGCAGCCATCACACTTGGTAACGTCAACATATTTTACATATTCCGGCATTAGCCCTTCCTCCTTACGTCGCAAAGGAATGCTTTATACTCTGGGATTGTCGTGTTTGCGTCACCGATATGCGGTGTCAGACGGTTTGCAGAATCCCCTGTAGCAAGTCCCTTGAAACCAAAATGCCAAGGCATGCCGATCTGGTGGACCTTTTTGCCTTTAATTGTGTGAGGCTTAAATCGCTTTGTAACCATTGCATAGGCCTCAATTTCACCACGGGCCGATGTAACGATAACCTTATCCTTATTCTTGATGCCTTTTTCCTTGGCCAATTCTTCACTGATTTCAATGTACATATGGCCGACCAGCTCAGACAGCCATTCCTGGTTGCGGGTCATCGAACCGGATTGCCAATGTTCGCTCACACGGTAGGTTGTCGCGACAATCGGGAAGTCCTTCTTTGTACCCTTGAGATTGAAATCACCCTCGAAAATTTGGATGGCTGGATTTATTTCCTGGCTTGAAAATACGTTGGATGATGGGCTTTCAAACGGCTCGTAATGTTCAGGGAACGGTCCGTCATTCAAAGTTGGCGCGAATATCCCCGCCACTCCGTCCTTCATCATGATAAACGGATTTTGTCCGCCTGGTTCAGTTGGAGAAACAACTGGCTTGAAGTCTGGAACATCGTTTCCGACCCATTTTGCCTGGAGGGCATCCCAATGGATGACTTCTTTATCCTTGCTCCACGGCTTGCCGCTTGGGTCCGCAGATGCGCGGTTATACAGAATCCGGCGGTTTGCCGGCCATGCATAGGACCAGTTCAGGAAGTTCGGGCCTCCCTCTTTAGCATCACGGTTTTTCGACCTGTTCTTGCCTTCCTCCGGATAAAATCCGCAGTAAATCCAGTTTCCGCTGCAGGTCGAGCCATCGTCCTTCAAGTCGCCGAAGATAGCGACTTGTTTGCCTGTCGCAGTATCATAGCCATTGATTTCCCTACAGACAAGGTCAATGTCCGGATGGTGGTCGTCGCCATAGTTCCAGTACAGCGCATTGATTGTTTTCGCTGCAGGCGTCGACTCGTTTTTATACATATTTTTCAGCTTTATTGCCAGCGTATTGATAATTTCAAGGTCAGCTTTAGCTTCTCCCCTGGAATCGATTGCTTTCCAACGGTATTGCATCCAGCGGGAGCTGTTTGATACCGAACCTTCTTTTTCAAAAGAAGCGGATGCCGGCAGCAGGAATACCTCGGTCGCGATTTTGTTTGGATCCGAACCTGCTTCCTTCTTCCAAAATGCGGACGATTCTGTTTCCCATAGGTCAACTGCCACAAGCCATTTCAGATTGCTGAGTGCTTCTTTCTCTTTTCCTGCATTCGGTCCCCCGACAACAGGGTTTGTTCCAAAGAAGAACGCGCCATCAAGCTCTCCTTTATACATCGCACTGAACAAGTTGATATGCGAATAGTTTTTATTTCCTTTTGGAAGGTACTGATAGCCGAATTCATTGTCTTTTGTTGCATTTGGCCCGTACCACGCCTTCAGCATGCTGACGAGGAATTTCGGTTTGTTGCTCCAATAGCCTGTCTTTGGTGTTTCCTTCTCGTTGTATCCGGCAAGAGTGGCATGTTCCGGAACCGTCGCTTTTGGCACTCCGACATATCCTGGGAGGTCGCCGTAAAGAAGCGCAAAGTCGGTTGATCCCTGGACATTCGACTCGCCGCGCATTGCCGCAAGGCCGCTGCCCGGAAGCCCGACGTTGCCCAAAAGCAGCTGAAGCATGGCCATCGCCCGTACGTTTTGTGAACCAACCGTATGCTGGGTGATTCCCATCGCATACATAATGACGCCTGACTTGCCGACCTTTCCAGTTGAACAGAATGCTTCCGCGACTTTCAGGAAATCTTCCTTAGGAGTCCCTGTCACTTCCGAAACAGTGTCGTAATCGTAGCGGGCATAATGTTTCTTCATCATTTGGTAGACAGAGCGCGGATGTTCGAGTGTCAAGTCTTTGACCGGCTTCCCTTCCTCATCCGTCTCAAACGCCCATTTTGTCTTGTCATACGAGCGTTTAGCCTCATCGTATCCGCTAAACAGCCCATCATTGAAGTCATAGCTGTCTTTTAAAATAAACGAAGCATTTGTATATTTAGCAACATACTCTTTGTGGGTATAGCCCTTTTCCATCGCATAATTGATCATACCCGCAAGGAAAGCAATATCCGTCCCGGAACGAAGCGGCGCATAGATATCAGCAAGCGCTGAAGATCTCGTAAAACGCGGATCGACGGAAACGATTTTTGCTCCCTTTTCCCTTGCTTTTGTCAGCCACCTGAATGAAATTGGGTGGTTCTCGGCAGGATTCGCTCCCATGATCAAAGCACAATCAGTATATTGCAGATCATTCCAATGGTTAGTCATTGCTCCACGACCAAATGTAGGTGCCAGACCGGCAACCGTAGAACTATGTCATATTCGTGCCTGGTGTTCGAGATAAACGACGCCAAGCCCTCTCATCATTTTCGAGAGCAAATAACACTCTTCATTATCAAGAGCCGCTCCGCCCATGCTGGCAATGCGCTCTGTTTTATTAACGATCATTCCGTTCTCTTGTTCCACAAATGAAGCATCACGTGTTTCCTTGACGCGTTTGGTAATGGTGTCGTACATCCATTCCCAGTCTTTTTCTTCCCATGTATCGCTGCCCGGTGCGCGGTATAACGGTTTTGTCATACGCTTCTCAGAAGTATAAAGCTGTCGTAAAGTTGTTCCTTTCGAGCAAAGCTTTCCTTCATTGATCGGGTTGTCGGGATCCCCCTCCGTGTACACGACAGTGTTGTCTTTTGTATGGACAAGGATTCCGCATCCTACGCCGCAATAGCAGCAAATGGTTGGTGTTACTTTTGCCTTAGCAATTTTAAGTTCTTTCGTTTTCGCATAGGCCGTTTTTTCATCAAAGCCCAGCTCGACGATGGCCAATGTGGCCGCGGTGGCGCCTGACAGTTTTAAAAACTGCCGGCGGTTCAGGTTGATTTCAACCATTTCTGTGTCTCCTTCCCTTAATTAACCTAGAGCATCCCTTTTTCCCTTAATCAGAGCCAACTGATGAATCGGCTTTCGCTTAAGCCTCCTTTCAATTAACTTCTGCAGCGGCAGTCTCCCTGAGGTCGCTGTGGACCCTCCCTGCCGAGGTATAAATGACGGCCATTTTCCCCCGTAAATAGCCTACAACCTCTATATTTAAATATTTGGCTAACTGGACTGCCTGCTTGGTTGCCGCAGTCCTTGAACCGATGATGGCGAAGCCAAATTTTGCTGCCTTTGAGAGCATTTCGTATGAAACCCTTCCTGTTGTCAGGAGAATCAGCTTATCCGGGCTGAGGCGGTTCCTGATTGCATGGCCAATTATCTTGTCCACCGCATTGTGGCGGCCGATGTCTTCGCGGACGGTCATCCGGCCCTCATCATCAATGATGCAGGCGCCATGCATGCCTCCAGTTTCCAAATAGAGTGTCGAGACTTGAGCGAATTCCGCCCGTTTTTTAAGAAGGTAGCTTAACGGACATTTCTGTTTGGAACGGATTTTTTCAAACTGCTTGACATCCGTCATCGAAAAGAACGTAACCCCCCTCCCACATCCGGCGGTGTAGTGCTTTTTCTTGGAGAACATTTTCTCTCCATCAAAAGAATGAATAAGCGTTACCTGAAGTGTTCCAGTCCCTTCATGGTATATAACTTCCTCTATGTCATCACCGGATTCAATCATCCCTTCGGAAAAGAGATATCCGTAGACCCAATCCTCCAAATCGGATTTCGTCAGCTGGAAAACGGCAATTTCATAGCCATTGACCGAAAGATTAATAGGATATTCATCGGGACAGCTTTTCCTGTTCATTGCCTTTCCTCCCTTGCATATTACTGGCAAATAACTTCCACCATTTCCATTGTAGGAATAGGACTCTATACAAGCAGTGAGGAAAATCACTTTGCCTAATTTGGCCTCCTAATAGCCAAAAACGTTGATGTAAATGGGAAAAATGCAGTTACTTATAAAATTTAAAGGAAAATCAGATAATTTGGAGGCTAAGTTATGACAGTTCGATTGCATCTTTGTGTCTTTTGTTTGTAAAATTTGTGAACCCCCAAGGTAACCATGGTGAGAATAGGAATAATTAGCTGAATTTTATTGAGAGCGGTTTCACTTATTGCCAACCTAAATACCTTCCTCCCCTTTTATTTAGAGTAAAGGGCGGGGGCGTCTTTTGCAGTAATAATTGTCACGGCAGCCCCTAAAGTCATAAAACCGTAACATCCTTCGCAACCCGAAAAGACGCGCTTCACGATTTCTTTACAAATATGCATTATACTGAGTACAATGAGGAAGGAAATATACTGTAAGAATATTGGGTTAACTAAAGAGTGGACCATCCATAATCAATCCCTTTATAAGGAGGAAACAGCATGTCGATCAAAAAAGTAATGACAATTGCCGGTTCAGATACAAGCGGGGGCGCGGGCATCCAGGCCGACCTGAAAACATTCCAAGAGCTCGGTGTTTACGGGATGACCGCATTGACGACAATTGTCACGATGAAGCCGGAGGGCTGGCACCACCAGGTCCACCCGCTACCAGTCGAAACATTGAAAACCCAATTGGAAACCATCCTTTCAGTAGGGATTGACGCCATGAAAACAGGTATGCTCGGTACTGTGGAAATCATTGAGCTTGCTGCGAAAGTGATTGATGAAAACAAGCTTGGCAAGGTTGTCATCGACCCTGTCATGGTCTGCAAAGGGGAGGATGAAGTCTTAAATCCGGAAACAACCGATGCAATGCGCGAATTGCTTGTTCCGCGTGCAACAGTCATCACCCCGAATCTATTTGAGGCCGGCCAGCTTGCGAAAACAGGGCCAATCCGCAACATGGACCAAATGAAACAGGCAGCAGCCATTATCCATGAACAGGGTGCCAAATATGTCGTCATCAAAGGCGGAAGAAAATTCGAGCATGAAGGCAAAGCGGTAGACCTACTGTTCGACGGGAAAAACTATAAGTTGTACGAATCAGAAAAAATGGAAACAACCTATACACACGGGGCAGGCTGCACATATTCGTCAGCCATCGCCGCTGGCCTTGGGAAAGGGCAGGATGTCGAACAAGCAATTGATACTGCAAAGGCGTTCATTACGGAAGCCATCAAACACGGTTTCAAACTCAACGAGTATGTAGGGCCGACCTGGCAAGGTGAATACAGGAACCTTACTAAATAGGGAATGCGTTAATGGGCCGGTTTTCCTTCCGGCCCTTTTTGTTTTCTGGGACACATAACCAAGTGCAATGCTTTCGCTTTTCTATCCAGTTTTTAGTATGATAAAAGGATTAAAAGACACTAGCGGATAAAGCAGAGCCATCTGCCGCGAAGGGGGATTTGTATGGAACCAGTCATCATGGCCGAAATCCAGACCGCAATAGACAGGTTTTGCGGGAAGGAGGTCTATATCCATTTGGAAACAACGAATGGAGCGTATGCCTCCCATTTTGACCAGTCATTCTTTTCATCGGGGGCCTATATCCGGAACGCCAAAGTCACATATGAACTCGGCAAAATTACGGGCACCGGCCCATATCGAGTCGGGTTGAAAATACCCCTTGGCTGGGTGTATGCGGAAGGGATTACGCATTATGAGGTGGATGAAAAAGGGCGCCTATTGATGGCGGGGCATGATTACAGCGGGAAACTTGCAGTGGCCCTTCAAATAAGCCCAACACCTTTTGAATAGGACTTGATTTGAAACTATAATTCTAAAGGAGATTTGAATATGGAAAAGGAACGCCATGTGCTCGTAGTCTTTCCACATCCGGATGATGAAGCATTTGGAGTATCGGGGACAATCGCCACCCACACAAAAAACGGCACCCCCGTCACCTATGCCTGCCTGACACTTGGTGAAATGGGCAGGAATATGGGGAATCCTCCTTTTGCAACGAGGGAATCGCTTCCGGCAATCCGCAGGGAAGAGCTTCTGGATGCAGCCAGGGTGCTTGGCATCAGAGATTTGCGCATGCTCGGCTACAGAGATAAAACAATCGAATTTGAGGATGATGGAAAGCTTGCGGCCAAGATTGCTTCAATTATTGAAGAGGTCAATCCTTCATTGGTCATCACATTCTATCCGGGCTACTCTGTCCATCCTGACCATGAAGCAACTGGCAGAGCAGTTGTCAGGGCAGTCAGTGGCATCGCTCCCGGAAAAAGGCCGAAGCTCCACTGTGTCGCATTCGCCAAAAACTGCGTCGAAGAACTTGGGGAAGCGGACATTGTCCACGATATCACTCCGGTTGCCGCGGTTAAGCTTCAAGCAATAAAAGCTCACCGCTCCCAGACGCAACTAATGGTGAAGGATATGGAAGAGAAACTGAAGAACCAGGATCCGCAAACAATGGTCTGGGTCAATGTTGAACGGTTCTGGACTTATAAATTTTAAACTCAATTTAGCGGAATACGACTTTTCCGACGAGTTATTAAACTTTGATTTAACGATAATTCAAAAAGCACCCGGGCGGTTTGCCACCGGGTGCTTTTCGAGGAGATTGGGGGTTTGTAGTGGAACGGGTTTTATAGGGTCTGCGTCAGCACCGTTTCATCTTGTCAACTTACCCAAAACGGTCTTGAGAAGCCCTGTCAGGACCGTTTCAACTCGTCAACTTACCCAAACGGTCTTGAGAAGCCCTGTCAAGACCGTTTCAACTCGTCAACTTACCCAAACGGTCTTGAGAAGCCCTGTCAAGACCGTTTCAACTCATCAACTTACCTAAAACGGTCTTGAGAAGCCCTGTCAAGACCGTTTCAACTCGTCAACTTACCCAAAACGGTCTTGAGAAGCCCTGTCAAGACCGTTTCAACTCGTCAACTTACCCAAAACGGTCTTGAGAAGCCCTGTCAGGACCGTTTCAACTCGTAAACTTACTCAAAACGGTCTTGAGAAACCCTGTCAAGACCGATTCAAATCCATCGACCACCACAATCGGTCTTTAGACCGTTTATAATAAAAATTTTACTTTATGGGACGCTAAAAAGGGCCAAAGCGTGCTAACCTTTCTACACTGTAACAGTTCCCTCCATTACGTCCTTCAAATACTTCATCTGGTTGCCGTCTTCTCGTTTCAGCATGTTGACAATGAACCGCTTTGTTAGAGCCATGACAATGCCTCTTGTTTTAATTTCAGCTTTAAAATGAGCATTGGTTCCTTCTTCTATTTCATTAAAGGTATACCGGTAGGTCGATTGAAGCCCGTTTAGATTGCTTCGGTACGAAAACAATTTATTTTCTTCATATTCCAGAATTTCGAGTTCGTTTTTTGTTTCCCTGCCGCGAATCATGCGTGTTTCGACAACCTTATCGCCAGGCTTTAAAGGGCCGGGGCCTGGCTTTTCAATTTTGACAATGTTTGGCATGATTTCCGGCATATAGTCCATGCTGCTGACAAACTGGAATACCTCGCTGACCGGTTTATGGATGATGACACTCGATTGAAAGCCTGCCACTTCTTTCCACCTCACTAATATACTTTTCCTTTTTTCCTTTATATATTGTATCCCTACTAATTCGTAACACGCAATGCATGAATAGCTCCAAACATTTTGTCGAAATATTTTTAGATTAATGAGTGATTACTCACTTTTATTCTTAAAATGAATCACATATAATATAATTAACAAATGAGTGATTACTCACTCCAAATAAGAAAGGTGGATTGCTATGGAAAACAGCTCCATCGTCTCAATTAAAAACGTTTCAAAGTATTTTGGAAAACAGCAGGTCTTGGACAATATTAATCTCGATATTTACCCAGGTGAAATCTTCGGCCTGCTCGGTCCCTCCGGTGCGGGGAAGACAACAATCGTCCGGCAGCTGATTGGCCTTGAACTGCCGACGGAAGGGGAGAACTGGCTGTTCAACGAAAAAATGCCATCCCTTAAGCTAGTTGAAAAAGCGGGGTATATGTCCCAGGCAGATGCCCTCTATCAGGAACTGTCCGCAAAAGATAATCTTGAATTTTTCGGTGCTCTCTTTGGATTGAAAGGAAAAAGGCTAAAGGCAAGAATCGGGGAAGTCATGGAGATCGTCCAGTTAAGCGGCGACCTGAACAAGCTTGTGGCGAACTATTCGGGGGGGATGAAGCGGCGCCTATCCCTCGCGGCAGCATTGCTCCATGAACCCGAACTGCTAATCCTCGATGAGCCTACAGTGGGGATTGACCCTGTTTTGCGGAAAAGTATCTGGGAGCGGTTCTATGAGCTGAAGGAAAAGGGCACTGCCATCATTGTCACAACCCACGTGATGGACGAGGCCGAGAAATGCGACAGGCTCGGCATGATCCGCGATGGGAAGCTTATTGCCGCCGGAACGCCGGAAAAACTCAAGAAAGACACAGGTTCTGAAACAATCGAGCAGGCATTCCTTGTTTATGGGGGTGCGGTATAATGCGTATCAAGGCACTCGTCATCCGGATTTTAAGGCAGTTTTTACGCGACAAACGGACGATGGCACTGATGATTCTTGCCCCCATCCTTATTCTGACAATGCTGAATCTCGTCTTTAACGGCAGGGATTATATACCGAAAGTAGGGCTAGTAGATTTTCCAGAGCAGCTAAAGGAACAAATGGATCTTGATGATGCTAAAATTAAAAACTACAGTTCCAGCGAGTCAGCAGAAAAAGCATTGAAAAATGGCAATCTGGATGGATACCTGGCCATCAAAGGGCAAAGTCCCGAAATTATGCTTGAAGGCAGCGATCCAACCGCAAACCGCGCATTCATGCTCTGGGTCCAAAAGGCATTCAAACCGGTCCTTCCCAATGCAATTACTCAGGAACTAGATGTCGATTATTTGCACGGCTCGGACACGATGAGCCAATTTGATTACTTCGGCCCGGTTCTACTTGCTTATTTCGCGTTTTTCTTTGTGTTTTTAATCGCGGGGGTATCCTTCCTGCGCGAACGCACGAGCGGAACGCTTGAAAGGTTATTGGCAAGCCCGCTGCGACGTTGGGAAATTGTCGCTGGATATGTACTCGGTTTCGGGATTTTCACCACCATCCAGGCAACGATCATCGCCTGGTATGGAATTTATATTCTTGATATGCTGATGGAAGGGTCATTCCTGCTCGTCCTTTTGACCATTCTTCTCCTTTCCTTTACAGCATTGACGCTCGGCATTCTATTGTCGGCCTTTGCGAATAATGAAATGCAGATCATCCAATTCATTCCGCTGGTCATCGTGCCGCAGGTTTTCTTCTCGGGCTTGTTCAACCTGGAAACGATGTCCGAGTGGCTCAGCTGGATCGGCCCGCTGACACCTCTTTATTATGCCGCCGATGCGATGCGGGACCTGATGGTTAGGGGATATGGATTTAATGAAATTTATCCGGACTTGCTTCTATTGTTCGGGTTATCCATCATTTTCATGATTTTGAATATCGCTGCTTTAAAAAAACACAGGAAGATGTAGCTTTGCGGAAAGGGGATTGCCATGTCTGACCAGGATATGTTCACAGAGTACCTTTTTGAAGAGGAAGAATTAACCGATAAACAAAAGAAAATCCTTGTTGCCGCAATCGAGTCATTTTCCGAAAAAGGCTATGCGGCAACTTCGACGAATGAAATTGCCAAAAAGGCTGGCGTTGCCGAAGGGACAATTTTCCGGCATTATAAAACAAAAAAAGAGCTGCTACTTAATATCGTTGCTCCCGTTATGGCTAAGTTGGTCGCCCCCTTCGTTATTAGGGACCTTGATAAGGTGCTGAACAAGCGCTTTAATACGTTTGAAGATTTTCTCCGGGCAATGATTGAAAACAGGCGTAAATTCATCGAAAAAAACGGGCAAATCATCCGCATCCTCGTCCAGGAAATCCCGTTTCAGCCCGAGCTTCGCGAGCAATTCCAGGAGCATGTCGCAACCCAACTGTTTGAGCGTTTTACGAAAGTGGTCAATTACTATAAGGAGAAGGGGGAAATCGTTGCTATCCCCCCTCTAAGCGTGCTAAGGATGACCGCCTCCTCCATTATCGGCTATTTCATCGCCAAATATTTGATTATCCCGGAATCGGAGTGGAATGACGAAGCTGAAACAGAGCGCACAATCCAGTTCATCCTGCACGGGCTTGGCACAGGGAAGAAATGATTGGGTAAACAAAGAGGCTGCCGATTTTGGCAGCCTTTGTTTTGTTAGTTCAACCGAACCCTGTAAAGCTTGTCGTCTGTTTCATCCGGAGTTCCCCGCCCATCTGTGTTGTTGCTGACGAAATACAGATAGTCCCCGTCAACCAGCACATCTCGGATTCGGCCAAAGCCATTGACGAATTCGCGTGTTTTTTTCCCCGCCAGGTCGAATTCCCTGACCGCATTCCCCCTCAATGTTGCTACATAAAGCTTATCGCCATACGCCGCCATACCGGAAGGGGCCCACGTCACATCGCCTGACTGAAAGCGAGGCGTTTCCATTCCCTGCATTTTCTTTTTTCCCATAATTACCGGCCAGCCGTAGTTTTTACTCGGCTGAATTAGGTTAATTTCATCGTGGGCCGACTGTCCGTGTTCGCTTGCGTACATTGTCCCATCAGCCGTCCAGGCTAGCCCCTGCGGATTCCGGTGCCCGTAACTATAAATATACGAATCTTGAAACGGATTATCAGCCGGAATGCTTCCATCAAGGTTCATACGAAGGATTTTCCCACCAAGCGTATTCAGGTCCTGGGCAAGCTCCGGATTGGCAGCATCGCCCGCGGTGATATACAGCTTCCCGTCCGGGCCGATTTCCAGCCTGCCGCCATGGTGGACCGGACCGCTCGGAAGCCCGTCAATCAACGTCCTCTCCTCTGACCACGCTCCATTACTATGGGACAGGACAACCACTCGGTTTTTCTGCCCGGATGAATCATTATACGTATAATAGGCATAAGCCATTTGGCTCGAGAGGAAATCCGGGGCAAGGACAAAGCCCAGCAGACCCGCTTCCGAAGCGTCTGACAGCCTTTCCTTCAGCATGACTCTTTGCCGCTCTGCTTTCCCGTTTTCAATTTTTACAATGGCCCCTGGCCGCTCGGAAATGTAGAAGGTTTCCCCCGATTTTGCGATTGACCACGGAATTTGGAGATGTTCGTCTATCACTTCCGCTTTTCCCTGCCAAACAAAAGGCTTATCCTTAGGAGGATTCTTTCCCGGCTCCGTCTTCCCCTCTGGGGCACAGCCACTCAACAGTGCCGCTGCCAACACAACCAGCCCAATCCACTTCTTCATCGGTTTCAACTCCTTTACGTACAATTCGGCCACCAGCAAACCAGTGTCAACAATTCAGCTAATACTTACCCACTTATTTCAGCCAAGATACTTCGAGCCCTCACGCCGGCTAAGCGCGGCAAGCTTTGTGCGCTGAATGAATTCCCTGACCGAGTCCGGATTCGTTTTCGAATATTCCCTTAGTGCCCACCCAATCGCCTTTTGGATAAAAAATTCCCTGCTGTCAGCATTTTTCCTGATGTATGTATACAGACGATTTTCATCCGTCTCGTGCTTATATTTCAACTGGTGCAGGATGGCAGTCCTCCTTAACCACATATGATCTGAAACAGCCCATTTATCCATTTCAAACGAGATTGCGCTGGGAAACCTGGCCGCAAGTTCTCCGACAGGCCTCTGGGAGAGTGCATCGACTGTATCCCACCACGACTTATCTGTAATTAATTCCTTTGCCAAACCGAGAGACTCCGGTCCAAGCTTACGGCTGAATTTCGCGATGTATTCAAGCGCGGCATACTGGTATTCACGTTCCGGCAACTCCCAGAGCATTCGGACAAATCTTTCGTCAAACGGCTCCTTCACGAGACCGGTCTCTGTATAAAATCTTTTTTCTAAATCAGCCCGGAGCGGTTTTTTGATTCCCAGAAACGGGAAGTGGTTTTTCATGTATTTTTCCATCGACACCGCATTTTCCTGACTGCGATGTTCCTCAAAAAGTGTTTTTATTTGTAAAATATATTTTTCCATAACAGTCTTCCTTTTCACATGAATTGTTACGTGGTTATCGTAAATTCCTGGCAGAGAATCGATTCGCCATCTTCCTCGTCCTCATATTCATCATAACTGATCGCATACTTGTCAAATACCTTCCGCCAAAATGCAATTGCCCGGTTATTTCGGGTAAGCTGCGCGACAAAATAACTTCCGCTTCTCCCGTCAAAAATAGTTTCTGCGGCCCGGCTCGCGATTCCTTTCCCCCGGAATCGGTTATAAACGAAGAAATCATTAATAATATAATTCACTTTTTTGGTAAATGGCGGCTCCAGCAGCAGCACGAATCCCGCCCGCTCCCCGTCCGCCCTAATGAAATAAGGATTGACCCCTTCTCTTTTCCAAAAAAGAGGGAAAGAGTCGAATTCATACAGTCCTTCAGCATTTTCCTTCAAGGAATGCGAAAAGGCTGAAAGATCGTGCAGGTAAAGCGAGTACATATTGCTTAATATTCTTGCATCTTCAGGACCAGTTTTTTGTAAAATTACTTCCATTTCTTTCAACTCCAACTATTTTGTCTCTTTTACCTATTCTCCCCAAGAAGGGTAATATCCTTTGTATGAAAGACTTCTCTTCAGACAAACTACAAAGGAAACAGGAAAGGGGGTCAGGCGTTGACGAAAAAATACAACCGGGGCAGCCGGAACCAAAATTCTCCCGAGTCCGGGCACTATCAAATGGAAATCGCCGAGGAAAACAGCGGGGATAACAGCAAAGGGAACAAACGGAACAAAAGCCAAAATACAAAAACGAAATGATAATTTCCTCGCAAGCAAAGAAATGCCCGGCTGCCAAGTAGTTGCAGCCGGGCTGCCCGCTTTTCTTCATTTACTAAGGTCCTCCCTCACATGGTTGTAAATTTGCCGGGCGGTATCAGAAAATGCGAAGACAACGAGCGTTAAAAAGATCATGATTGTTTTTTTCACCCAGAGTTCTTCTATGGCTGTCGATCCGATTCCGATAATTAATGCAATGAAGAAGACGATGAAGAATACGGCTCTGCGCTTCCATTCCATTTCATCACCTCCCTTAAAAAGGATCGGACAAAAGCTTCCTTTCTTCGCTCTAAATGTGAATATATGCACAAACTTAACCGAAATAAAACCGGCACTCACTGAGGCCGGCAACAAGGGTTATGACTTTTTTTCTATTTTATCCAGCCCATACTCGTACATCTGATAAAACTTCCCCATGGAAACAGCTCCAACGACCGCCAAAGCAATCCATAAAGCTTTTTTTACCCATGAAACATCCACGATAATCGCCAAGGAACCCAGTACCAGACCAATTACGAACAAAAATATCCATTGCTTGAATACTTTTAACCCCTTCATTGCCCTCGCCCCTTCGTAATCAAGTATTTACTTTACTTATTCCTACGGGTTAAACTGGAAAAAGATTCAATTGTTTTCTAAATTTTCTCATATTTTGCTGTTGTAATCAACTATCGTGCCAATGGTGCAAAACACTATTTCCCCTATCCGACTGGAAGGTAAATCCACCTAAAAAACGCCTGGGAACCCAGACGTCTTTAACCCTTATTTTAAAAACAGCGGAACGACCGAATTCTCCTCAAGTCGGTTCCATAATACGTCCAACCGTTCCTCCTGAAGCGCCAGCCAGCAATCGAGGTCCGACCGATAAAGGTAGGGTAAAACCAGAAGCTGCGCCCGTTGTTTAGCCAAATATAGGTGTAACGGTGCCGGCAGCGCCGAATTCCACCCGGATCGACCGCAAACTGTGTTGCTCCATACCCTTCCTGTGGGGTTGCAAAAGGCGGCGGTCCTGACGGCGGTCCATCGTGCCCTCCGCCCGGGCCTCCTCCCGGGAATTGACCCCCTGTTTGCCCTCCTCCTGGAAACTGGCCACCGGTATGGCCACCACCTGGGAATTGACCTCCCGTCTGCCCGCCTCCCGGAAACTGGCCACCGGTATGGCCGCCACCCGGGAATTGACCTCCCGTCTGCCCGCCTCCCGGAAACTGGCCTCCGGTATGGCCGCCACCTGGGAATTGTTGAAATTGCCTATCATCTCCCATTTCCTGGTAGGGCAAAGTCCCATATAAAAACTCGTTCTTGTTGTCCTCCATTTGGAATCCTCCTTAAGTTATTCAAATTTCTTTATACATTCGCCCTTGCTACTTCCCTTATTTGGCTGGCAATCCTGTCGCGGATGGCTTCCACCTTTTTAAAATCCATCGCTTCTATATAAATCGCCTCTAGTTCATCATGCAGATCCTTTGCCCTCGCCAGATGAGATGTTGCTTCCCTCATCTTTGCTCTGTATCTTCCAGCTATGTCTGAAAGTCGGTCTTCAAAAATTTCATCAGTTCCCTTTGGAAACAGCAATTCGTACATATCGATGATTTCATCCCCGCCGCGGTTCGGAAAGTATTCATGCGGAGCGGTGCTGTCGAAAATGGCAATTCCCAGTTCGCGGAAAATGACCATATCGAGGCTGTGGGGATCAAAGCCGCAATGATAAATTTCAACATCAATTCCCCGCTCTTCGGCGTTTTTCGCCAGCTTTTTCAACATCGTCGATTTTCCGCTTCCTGGCCGACCTTTGATGAAATAACGCTTCTGGATATCCTCTGTCAGGTTGGGGACAAAGTCCACGGCTCCCTTTGGCGTGGCAGCTCCAAGGAAACGATGGCGAACCTCGCCCGTTTTATTCAGTTTCATTTTTCCAAAAAACTGCTCAATCAGCTTTTCTGTCAATTCATCCGCTTTTTCAAAATCCATGCTTTGGATGTAAATCATTTCCCATTCATCATGGACAGCCAGCGCTTCCTTGAAGGTGTCATAAGCCTTCCTGAAGGCCTCTGCTATGCGTTTGTTCAGCTTCAGGATCACTTCTTTTTCTCTGTGAAGAGCCTCCGAATCCCACGCCTCGCCGAGATTGACGTATTCCTCAATTGCTCCGGGCGCCGTCGGTTCAATGACATGTGGGTGGGTCCCATCGACAATGCCTGTTCTCAAGGCGGGGATGATGACCCCATCAATTGATTTATTGTCGGAAGAACAATGCAAATATTCTATGTCATAGCCCCGTTCATGCCATTCCCTGCCAATGGTTTTCATCAATGAAGACTTGCCGGTACCAGGCCCTCCTTTCAGGATGAACAGCCAGTCAAGACCCTGCAGATTCGATGCGTATAAACTGTAAAACCCCCTTGCGGTATTGCCCCCGGCATAGTAGTTCCTGATCCTGCTCGCCACTAAAACACACCCCTTTTTCAGACAAATGGACTGTTTCACCCACTATCATATGCACCGCCCTCCCATAGTTGAATGCCCAGTGTGAAAAATGGGCTTGGTCTTGTTCCAACAAATTTTGCAGCGCGTTTAAACCGCTACACCGCGGGAATAGTAAGAGTAAGGAAGCAAGTTACTCCTCCGCCCAAAAGGCGGTTGATATAGATGGCAAGAAAAGCAGAAGCGCCTTAATTAGCCCCTACAAGCTTAAGATGGACCCGTATGATTGGTCTGCCCTCCGGAGGGAACCGGCATAGGGGCTTGGCGCTGAAGCTGGACGATTCTCAAAAATGGAAGAATGCTATCTTATTTTTCTGGGAAAGGACTCCGATTCGGGAGTCTTTTTCTTCATATACGGGGGAAAAATGATAATATTGCTAAAAGCGGAGGTGGAGTATGAGGGATGTAAAACTTGAAAACATTTTCAAACACCGGATTGCCCAGAAATTCCTAAACCGCTCGGGCATGGCGCATGCCGTCGCCGTCGCCTACCATGCGTTCAATCTTGCGCGAGAACAGGGCCAGGATGTAGACATTGCCGCAAAGGCTGGATTTTTGCATGATATGGGCCACTATACGTGGTACAGGAACGGCAAATGGGATTATGAGCTTTATAGGAAAAATGATATCCATGCGATTAAAGGGGCAGAGCGCGCCCATAAGCTGCTAATCCGGCTCGGCGAGAACCCTGTCAAGGCAAAAACCATTGCGCTCGCCATCCTCTTCCATACCGATTCTTTCCTCCCCACCAACGACATTGTCCGCACGCCCATGCAGGAAATCGTCAAACAGGCCGACGAAAAAGACGAGGAAGAAGGCGGCATGCACCACTACCGAACGATTGAATACGACCGTGCGCTAAACAGCATCATCCGCCTGGATAATATGATTGATGAAATTTTGGAAAAAGAAAACCCTGGCCAGAACCTTTAAAGGGTTTGGACAGGGTTTAGTAATTCAAATTTTATTTTTGGTTCACCACTTGACATCTGCTTCAGAAAAATTACCGGCTTTATCGGTTGCTATTACGGTCAATTTCGTTTTATTGCCAAGCGGTGGGGTCAGGGTAAACGAGAATATTCCATCTTTTCCGACAATCATGCTTCCAAGGTCTGATTTTGATCCAGTTAAATATAAATAAACAACTGCTCCTGGTTCAGCCGACCCTTTAACCGTGGTTGTTCCTTTCGGGCCATTGTTGTCATTAGCCGCGCTAACATCTTTTAGGATAGGCGCAGTCTTATCAACGGTAAATGAAACTGTTGTCTCGTTTCCAGCCACATCCCTCACGACCAAAGTGTAAACCCCTTCGCTGGATACTGTTGTTCCAGATATAAATGTGTTGCCGTTTAAAGTGGCTGTACCTTCGTTATATGTCGGCTTAACATCTTTATTGTAGTATTGATTATTCATTACTCCGTTCACAACTGGTGCAGTTTTGTCGATTGTGAATGTCACAGACGTGGCATTCCCAACCGCGTCTGTTACGACTAAGGTATAGTTGCCTTCAGCTGATATCGCTGTACCGGATTTATATGTTGCACCGTTCAGGGTCGCGGTTCCTTCAGTAAAGGTTGGTTTTACATCGGTTTTGTAAGCAAATCCATTAATGACATCACTTACAGTCGGAGGCGTTTTATCGATATTTGAAATGACAACCATTATTTTTGTTACATTTCCAGCTTCGTCGGTCGCCACAAATTCAAATTCACCATTTTCCGTGAAAGTGTATGAAGAGGCATTCAGTGTCCCCTCATTGGTTTCAACAGTAACGATAACATCCTGATTGGTCGGAGCAACGTTATAAGGATTTACTGTAATGACTGGGGCCACTTTATCGATATTGGTGATTTCAACAGGATATTCAGTAATGTTTCCTGCCTCATCCTCGGCGATGAAAACGAAGATGCCATTTTGGGTAAAGGTATGGCTAGTTGCATTCAATGTACCTTCGTTTGTTTCCGCTGTCACGACAACATCCTGGTTGGTTGGTGATGTGTTATAGCTAAAAACCCTAATGGTTGGGGCAACCTTGTCAATGTTCTCGATGACGATTTTCTTCCTCGTTTCATTTCCGGCACGGTCTGTCGCAATGAACTCGAACTCGCCATTTTCTTTGAATGTATAGCTTTCCTTGTTTAAGGTACCAGGCTCATTCATGCTAACCGTTACCGTAATATCCTGATTTGTAGGGTTTTTAATGTAATCTTCAACATTGATTTCTGGAGCAACCTTATCGATATTTTTAATAGTAACTTTAGTTTCGGATTTATTCCCTGCACGGTCAATCGCTTCAAAGGTGAAGCTGCCGTTTTCAGTGAACGTATGGCTCTGCTTGTTGAGGGTACCTTCATCCACTGTAACTTCTACCGTAATATCCTGGTTTGTCCAGTCTGTATTGTATGGTAGAACAGTAATTTGAGGGTCCTCTTTATCAATGTTTGTAATTTGTACTGTGTGCCTTGTAACGTTCCCAGCAAGGTCTGTCGCAACAAACTCAAAGCTGCCATTTTCAGTGAAGGTATAACTTTCCTCGTTCAAAATTCCATCTTCATCCATGCTCGCAGTTACAGTGATGTCCTGGTTCGTCCACTCAGTTGAAAAATCACTGATTGTAATTTTCGGAGCAATTTTGTCAATGTTTATTACGCTAACTTCAGCTGAACCCGTGTTCCCTGCCCTATCTACAAAAGAGAACTCGAACTCGCCATTTTCCGTGAACGTTTTGCTTAAGGAACCATTATTGTTAAGGATTGTTACTTCCTCACTTGGCTTAATTGTCACTATAACATCCTGGTTTGTAAGGTCTTTAGTTGAATAGCTAACTGAGGCGGTTGGAGCCACTTTATCAATATTTGTGACGTTTACTTCTACTTCGCCGTTATTTCCAGCTGTATCCTTAAACTTGAGATTTACCTTTTCGTTTTCAGTGAATGTAAGTGTGTAGGTCAACTCATCTACTTTATTAAAAGAAACAGTTTTAGGTAAACCATTAATCTCTTTAAATGTAACTGGCTTAGTGACGGTCACCGTCGCCGTTACATCTTGGTTTGTCCATTCACTGTCTGAGTAAGTGAGTGAACCGACAGGGGCTTCCTTATCGATATTGTTGACGGTAACGTTCACAGAGCCTGGATTTCCAGCTCTATCAACAAACTTTAAATCGAAGCTGCTATTTTTAGAGAAGGTAAGGGTTGAGGCCGCTTCATCAAAGATTATATAATTAGGAAGTTGATCAAGATTTGTGAATGTTACCGGTTCTTTTGGATCAATTGTGGCAACTACTTCCGTATTGATTGGCGATGTCGTTGAATATTCCACATCCGCCTTAGGAGTTACCTTATCAATCTTATCAATGGTCACCGTTTTCTCCGAAACATTTCCCGCTAAATCTGTAGCAATGAATGTGAAGCTGCCATTTTCATCAAAGGTATAGCTGCTGGCATTCAACGATCCTTCTTCATTCATTGCCGCATATACAGTGATGCTTTGATTTGTCCATTCTTTGTTATAGTCATTGAAAGTAATATCCGGCGGAGTAAGGTCTACCATTACTTTTGCCGGCTCCGCATTTGTATGAATCTGTCCTGCATTTTTGCCATTTTGGTAAACTGTATAGGCGCCAATGATAATTTGCTCGTCTTTCTTGTTTTCTACATTTTCCGGTATTAGTGGATGGTTATATTCAAAAGTCCATACCGTATCACCGATTTTTGTAATCTTGGCGTTGTTTACATTTTGATCATTCACTTTTAGCTCAAGCTTTGGCCCATCGATGGCTACTGTCCCGCTCAACAAGACTGTGTTTGCGTTACCGTTTCGGGCTTGAATTGGATTCATCTTGATTTTCCCTGTCGTTATGTTCATTTCGGTCCTGCCGGTTGTCATGCTCTTGTCATTTGCTTGTGCAGCAGGAGCAGCAAGTGCCATTGGGCTAGCATTCAAGATTAACGTCGTTGCCAAAAGTGTTGAACCCCATTTTTTTGCGATGCTTTTCTTTTTCATACTTTTCCCCCAAAAAATAAATTTTTTAGAGGGCCGGTTACACTACTAGCTCCGGAACGCCCAAGTGTCCAAATAGAGGCCATCCTTCATCGCTTCCCTAAATCGATTTCCATGACTTTTCCAACAAGATAGATTGATTATAAATCGCCAAACTACCAAAACTAAACACATTTCGTTAGCCAAATCTCGGGGCGGATATAAGGAGAATTTAAGGAAATTGAATGGAAATTGTCGAAGAAGAAACTATATGGGGAGATAATTTTCACAAAATTGCGAACAAACAACAAACCTCGCTTACTCATGCTTTGTTTTTAATAAAAAACTTGCCTTTCCATAGAAAAAAGACGCAATTTGTCATGCGTCTTTTTACCTCTGCTCGGATAGGTTCGCTATCTCGGCATGTACAATCTCTTTTAAAATTTCTGGCGAGAGTTCAATTTGAACCCCAATCTTCCCCCCGCTGACAATCATCCGATCAAGCTGTTCCGCACTGCTGTCTAAGTATGTAATGTAAAGTTTTTTCATTCCGATTGGCGAACAGCCACCACGGATATAACCGGTCAGTTTTTGAATATCCTTTACAGGCACCATTTCGACCTTCTTTTCCTCAGCGGCTTTGGCGGCTTTTTTCAAATCCAGCTCGGCCTCAACCGGAATAACAAAAACATAGATATTCTTTGATGCACCCTGGGTGACGAGCGTTTTAAAGACCATTTCCTTCGGCTTGCCGATTTTCTCCGCAACCGAAACGCCGTCCACCTTGCCATCGCTTACTTCATAGGACAACATTACATACTCAGCCTTTTTCGAATCGAGCAGCCGCATTGCATTTGTTTTTGAAACAGCCATCCCCATCCGCCCTTTCTATCGTAAAACCAGATAGGAATAGCCTATGCCTTCCGCCTTAAAAATTCAAGCCCCGTGCTGCAGCTCAATCTGTTCATAATAATAACGGAGCGACTGGAAAATAATTTTTTTCGTAAACTTCCGATCGGTACCCCGTAACAGCTTCTCAGCAAACTTCCAAGCCCTTTTTTCAATTAAAAAAGACAGCCTTGCGCGTTCATTCTCGCTAGTTGCAGCATCAAGCCGTTCCGCCAATATGCCGAGAGCCTTGTCTTCGGCATGGCCGAGTTCATGGGCGAATACAACTGCAATATAAATATCCAGGTTAGCAAGCGATCCAAATATCTGGATGCACTGCTCCTTAATTTCTTCTATATAAAGGGTGATCGTATGAGTCGACATTGAGTATTTTCCGCCTGCTAGCCTTGAGTATGGATGGTGCCTTTCCAGCTTGATTGCCGCCTTGCTTCCGGACTCGAGGAGAAGCGGGGTAAGTATCTCTTTATATTTTTCCAGCAACATTTCCGCCCCTTTTTACATAATGGAGAACAGTATACTCCTTTAGACTTGGAGAAGGAAATCCTCCTTTTTGCCTATTTTTCTAAAATAGCTATTCAGTGCCTGCTGTCTCACTTCCTCTAGTGAGGCAATGGATACGTCCCCGCTTCACTGCTTCACTCAAAAAAGAGGAGCAGATGCCCCTCTTCTTCTTTCAATCTATTTACTTATTATTGAAACCATGCCTGGAACCAGCGGGACGAGGCAACTGCGTAGTCGGCGCGGGTCACTTTTTTTCCTGGTTCGAAGACGGCCTCGACAGTCGGGAACAGGTCATACTGCCCCTGTTTTACACTGAACGCCGCATTGAGGATATTCAGGTCAAGCGCCACCTGTACATATCCCTTTAGATCTGCCGGAATTGAAGCATTGTCTTTAAGCTTGATCCGGTTGCTATTGTATGAGACGGTAACATCGCCGGTATGGTCAAGCGCCATTTGCTGCAGTCCTAGCGCCTGGACTAGCGTGTAAGCGAGTTCAGCTTTTGTCAGGGTGCCATTAGGATTGAAGTTCCCCACTGCATCGAGGCGCATGACGCCCTTTTGCATAACTTTTCCATCCTTGATTGCCGCCCCTTTTGCAAGTACGGCTAGCGCGAATGGAAGATCCGCGGCTGCTGTATCCTTAACTGAACCAGATAGATTTTGGCGAATACCTGCACCGGCAACTAGATAACGTGCCAATTCTTTTCTCAGCAAATATTGGTCAGGCTTGAAGTTACCATCCGCATAGCCATCCATCAGCCTTTCATTGACTGCCATCTGGATTGCCGAAGATGCAGCATGGCCTGTAATATCGTTGAGCCCTGTAAAGCCGCTTACTTTTGTAAAAGCGAGGCTGCCTGTGATTGTTTCCGGAAGGGCGATGCCAATTGGATTAAGCTCATTTCCGCGCAAGCCCCGTACCTCTGCCTTCCATTGTCCCGCCTTTGGCGATGTGACTGAAGCCGTCCGGTCCGGGTAAAGGGCGAAAAGCAGATTGACTCCGGAGCTGTATTCCGTTCCATCCGGTGCAATCAGCACCAGGTTAACCGGGTTCCCGGTCTGGCCCAATAGGCCGTATGCATCAATCCGGGCTGTAAGCTGGGAAATCCCCTCCGGCACGGTGAATGCGTATTGGCTTGGAAGCAGCGGGTTATAGGATACCTCAAACGGAACTCGCTCTGTTTCCGCTTGTACATTGGCGTTAAACTTCTGGTATTCATTGACGGTCTTTCCATACTGCTTTCCGAACATAACCGCTTCAAGGGCCGCATGGGCATTGACATAGCCTGAACCTGCTTCCCAAGTTTCATAACCAGGCATATTTGTCGCTGTATCCTGAAGCGCCTTTTTGATTTCATCCGGTGACAAGGATGGATTCGCTTCAAGGAGAAGCGCTACAATTCCAGCCACATGTGGCGTTGCCATCGAGGTACCGCTCATCGTTGTATAGAATGGAAGATAGGCAGGCTCAATCGTGGTCGCATCTGCATCAGCCGCAAGCGATGAAACCGGAGCGATTACCCGGGTCGAAATGATGTCCACTCCTGGAGCTGTCAGTGTTGGCCTGTCTTCCCACGTGTAAGTTTCCCCGTCCATTTCAAATGTTCCGCCAACCCCTTTTGTTCCTCTGGAAGAGAAGTCAGCCAGGGAGCCATCCTTCTCTCCAGCCGCTACGGAAATGACCCAAGGCGCTTTTGCATAAGGATTATGCGTATTTTCACCAGGACCTTCATTTCCAGCCGCAAAAAGAACGGTGATGCCGCGGTCATGCGCAGCCTTGCTTGCGATGTTGATTGGGTTATTTGGATCGAAATCACCCGATCCTCCCCATGAATTTGTTATGACTCGAATATTATATTTCGTTTGATTTGTGATGGCATAGTCAAAACCGCCAATTCCATCAAGAATTAATAATGCCGCACCTGAGCCGTAACCAATCAAATTCGCTCCCGGCGCCACTCCTTCATATTTTCCGCTTGAACTTGCTCCCGTACCGCCAACCGTGCCGGCTACATGGGTGCCGTGCCCGGAGTTAGTGTCAGTATTCAGGACATTTTCCAGGTAAGTAACCGGAAGTACTCCCGGTGCCAGGGATGCCAGGTTACTGCTGCCAAGAACGTTCTGGACAAGGTTTTTTCCAAGTTCATGGTCACGGTGTGTACCGTCGACGCCGCTGTCATTAACGACAACCCCGACTCCCTTGCCTGTCACAGGCAGTCCGCCATTTGCCTTTTGCATTGCGGAATCCGTACGTGCTTTATCGACGCCTGTCAGCGCTGTTGCGTCAAAGTTATAGTATGTGAGCTTACGGTTCAGGTAAAGCGACTTTACTCCTTCTTTTGCCGCAAGCTGCTTAATCTGGTCCTTAGTCGCCACGACCCCGGCGATTGGCAGCGACTTCATCGTCACGCCAGTCGTAATGCCGAGCTGTTTTAAAAGGTTAAGCTGCGAGTCGGAAGGCGCCCCTTTCCCGTCGAATGTAACTATTACCTGGAGGCTTCCCGTTGCCGTATCTAGCGCTTTGGCAAGATGGCCGTCCATTACCGCCGGAAGCCCGGCCGCTTGTGTATTGGCCATACCTGGTGCCAGCAATGAAAGAAATAAGAGCAGACTTGCCAAAACCGATAACCACTTTTTCATTTCGTAATCCCCTTCCAATCGTTAATTCTCTTGCTACTATCATTATCGTAAAATCTAGAGGTTTCTACTATTCAGCAAATGGAGTAATTGCGTTTGGTAAAGGTACTATTTTACAATCGTACGAAAGTTATAGAAAAGGAGTGTTGTGTATGCCAGGGTAGTAGGCTGTGCAGAGGTAGGGAATTTAAGAGAGGCGATCAGACCGTTTTCATATTAAAAAGCTCATCCAAATGGTCTTGAGAAATACCGTCAAGACCGTTTCAACTTAAAAAGCTCATCCAAATGGTCTTGAGAAACGTCTTCAAGACCGTTTCACCTAAATATTTTTACCCAAACCGTCCTGAGATGTTTTTCAATACCTGATTAATATCCAAATTGAAAAGCCTCCGCCCAATAAGAGCGGAGGTTGTTTCATTAAAGCGCAGCCGGGTGGTAGCTCGCGAAGTAGCGGGTGATGGCTACCGCGTAGTCGGCGCGCGTTACTGTTTTGCCTGGATCAAATTTTGCTGTAATTGTCGGCTTCAGGTCGAATGGACCCTGCGTGACTGAGAAGTACGCATTCAAGATATTCAAGTCAAGGGCGAGCTGGACATGGCCGCGAAGATTTGCGGGAACGTTCGCCGCATCCTGGATTGCCACCCTCGTTCCATTGTATTGTACGGTAAGTTCTTGCCCTTTCAGCTCATTTGCCTGCTCCTCAAGACCAAGTGCCTGGACAAGCGAGTAGGCGAGCTGCGCGCGGTTTACTTTTTCATCCGGCGAGAATTTCCCTGATCCAACTGGCAGCATAACTCCGCCGTTGTTCTGGTTTCCGTCCTTAAGTGCTGCGCCTTTGGCAATTACCGCTTCAACGTACGGAAGGTCAGGGACTTTAACATCGGAAACGCTTGGAGTTCCTGTGAGAGGAAGAAACTGCCTGACCCCCGCACCCATTACAAGGTATTTCGCTAGTTCGGATCGCTTTAATGCGGCATCTGGCTCGAACTTTTTCGTGCTTTTCCCGTCAACAAGCCGTTTGCTTACAGCCAGCTTGATTGCCGACTCTGCCGCGTGCCCGCCAATGTCATCCAAACCGCTAAAGCCGCCGGCCGTCTTAGTAACAAGTTCAACATTCAATTTTTCCGGAAGGGCAAGTGAACCCTGGAGCCCTTCCGTACTTACCTTCCAGGTGCCAGGCTGTGGGTTGACTACCTGGACCGTACGGTCAACATATAGTGCGAAAAGAACGGAAATTCCTGAAGTATACCTCGTTCCATCCGGTGCGGTCAGGACAAGGTTGATTGTATTCCCTGTCTGCCCGAGCAGGCCATAGGCGTTCAAGCGGGCAACTAATTCCGTCTGGCCCTGTGATACGGTAAATGAAGATTCATTTTTCAGGTTCAGCGGGCTGTAATCAATCGTTATATTTTGCGATGACGTGGTCATTTGCGCATTGGAATTAAAGTTGTTGTTCGCGTTCAGGATTGAGCCATAAGCACGCTGATTAAGCGCAGCATCCACTGCCGCATAGGCATTGACATAGCCGGAACCGACTTCCCACGATTCATAGCCAGGCATGTTCGTTGCCGTTTGTTCAATGATTTTCTTTACCTCGAGTGGCGAGAGCGCAGGGTTCGCGTCAAGAATTAAAGCGACGATTCCCGCGACATGCGGTGCAGCCATCGAGGTTCCGCTCATCGTTGTATAGTATGGCAAGTAGGCCGGCGGAATCAGGTTGACATCATCGGTTGCCCCAAGAGCGGCCACTGGTGCAATGACACGCGTTGAAATGATGGATTCCCCCGGTGATGTCACTGTCGGGCGGTCCTCCCACGTCCACGTTTCAGACCCTACAGCGACCGTACCGCCTTTCCCCTTCACGCCTCGGGATGAGAATTCAGCAAGCTGGCCTTGTTTTGTTCCTGCAGCAACCGTAATTACCCATGGCGCTTTTTTATAATTTCCGGAAATGGTCGAGTCCCCAGGTCCCGAGTTCCCTGCTGAAAATACCGTGACAATGCCGCGGTCGTAAAGCGCCTTTGTTGCTACGTTGATTGGGTTGAACGGGTCAAAGTCCGTTCCCGAATCGCCCGTGTCCCCCCAAGAATTGGTGATGACGCGGATATTGTATTCAGCCTGATGCGTTAGTGCATAATCAAAGCCTCCGAGTGTATCAAGCATGGCAACAGCTGCACCGGAACCGTATCCGATCAGCTTTGCACCTGGCGCTACCCCTTCATACTCACCCTTTGACATCGCTCCAGTACCGCCAACAATCCCGGCAACATGCGTGCCGTGGCCGGAGCTTGTATCCGTATTCGGTACATTTTCCACCCAGGAAACCGGAAGCAATTCGCTCAAGGCATTCAGGTTCGTTGCCCCAAGTACGTTCTGGACAAGATGGCCGCCAAATTCAATGTCTTTGTGCGTGCCATCAACCCCACTGTCATTGATGACAACGCCGATCCCGTTCCCGTTTACAGGCAGGCCGCCATTCGCTTTTGTAAAAGCCGCCTCGGTCCGCAACCGATCGACTCCCGTCAGTTCAGTCGCTTCCTTGTTTTCATATTTGAGCTTCTTATTTGGATAAATCGAAAGCACGTTATCGTTCTGCGCAAGCCTGTCAACCTGTTCCTTTGTAACGAGGACGCCCGCAATTGGAAGCTCGTTAAGGACGACTCCCTTTGACAGCCCAAGGTTCTTCAAAATGGACAGGATGCCGTTTTGCCCGCCGGCTCCATCCTTGAATGTAACAATAACATGTTGCGGTTCAATCACGGATGCGAGCTTCTTTAGCAAGCCCGGCTCGATGACAGCCGTACCGGCCGCGCTCGCCCTTTCGGAACCTCCGAAATGAATTGAATTTAAAAATAGTCCAAGAATCATGAAAATGGACAGGAATAAAGAAACTTTTTTCATTTAAAACCCTCCTTGTTCTCAATATTGCAACTTTACCCTATTATTACATTATTTAAGTTGGAGTCCTATTCTCCACAGGCTGTATTTAGCGGACACAAAGGTACTAATTTTTCATAAGCCAAAAGTAGTACCAAGGCAAACAACACCCTTTTTTTCAAAAAATAAGCCGGTGCTTCTAATCGAAGCCCGGCTGGTGGTTTTATGGCAGTGGGATAAGCTGGTTCTGTACGGCATAGATGACGACCTGCGAACGGCTTTTTACATCAAGCTTTTTAAAAATTTTCGAAACATGGATTTTTACCGTTTTATCGCTGATGAAAAGCGCCTGGGCAATTTCCTTATTGTTCATGCCCTGGACAAGGCATAGGAGCACTTCCTTTTCCCTCTCTGTCAGCAAATCATCCTTCTTTTCCTTCGACTGTTCCGGCGGCTGCTGGTTGAAACTCAGGAATTTCTTTGTCATCGACGGTGCGATAACAGACTGGCCGCGGGCAACAGATCTAATTGCTTCAATCACATGCTGGGAAGGCGCGTCTTTCAACAGATAGCCATCAGCCCCTTCACGTATAGCGGACATGAAATATTCATCATGGTCAAACATTGTTAAGATAAGAATTTTAATCGAGGGATGGTCCTTCTTAATCAAACCAGTAACCTCAATTCCGTTTTTATCCGGAATATTAATATCCATCAAAATGACATCGGGCATGATCTCCGGCACCTTCCGAAGTGCATCCTCCCCCGATACTGCCTCGCCGACAACCTTAATATCCTGTTCAAGGTCAAGGATATTTTTCAGGCCGTCGCGAAGCACCGCATGATCATCGACCAGCATAAGCTTGATCATTGATTACTCCCCCTTCTATTCCCATCCTCGGCACTGTCAGCGTGATTTCTGTTCCGGCTCCTTCCTTGCTGTCCACCTGGAGGGATGCCTGGATTTTTTCAGCCGTTTCATTCATGTGCAAAATGCCGAAATGGGGTTCGTTCCTGGCTTTGATCATCGCCTGGAACAACGAAAATCCAACTCCGTCATCTTTTACTTTTAAAAAGACATTCTCACGCTGATAGCTCAGCATGATTTCGATTTTGGTTGCCCGTGCGTGTTTCAGCGCATTTTGGACGCTTTCCTGGAAAATATCGAAGATCACTTTTTCCGTCATGGAACTCAGGTCAAATTCGGTTCCCCTCTTTTCAAGGATAACCTCCACAGGATGTTCCTTCCCAATCGCCTTTATCTTGGCTTGGATGGCAGTCATAAGGCCAACCCGTTCAGTTGGATAGGGACGGAGCGCGTAAATCGACTCCCTGACCTCCCGCAGGCTCTTTCGCAATTTGTCCGTGCTTTCCTGAACGAGTTTTAGCGAGTCTTCCGGAGCTTTTGTGAATTTCCGCTCGGCGGTTTCCAAATTCAAGACTGCTCCGGCAAGCGTCTGCGCGACACCATCGTGAATATCGCGGGCAATCCGGTTTCGTTCCTCCAATATCAACCGCTTTTCTTCCTCCGTAAAAAGCCATTTCGTTTTTATCAGGACAGCCAGTTGGTTAGCCAGTGTAACAGCCGACTGAATGTCATCCTCGGTAAAGCTTTTTGTCCTGCTCCTCCCAAAAACGAACAAGCCGACAAGCTCTTCATCGAGCATCAGCGGCGCATACATTTTCGTCCGGATTTCTTTATGGAAAAAAGGAGCAGCAGGACCGGATTCCCGTCTAGAATTATGATAAATAACTAGATGCCTAACCGTGTCAAATGCTGCAAATTGGTCTTCATCGGAATCGGTGTCTTCATTTATGAGGCCAGATTGAAATTTTCCGACCCATCTCCCATCCTCTTTCGTCCAAAGGATGCAAGCGTCCACATCAATGAACGCCGGAAGATTTTCGCCGAGGAACCCCAGCCAGTCGTTCGACGCAATTTTTTTATTCAATTCCGAGGATATGCTGAAAAGGGCTTTCAGCTTCGACTTTTCCTTTCTTAGCCTGACGATGATTGAACTGAGCAGCGCAAGCCCTACCAGCGGGGCAAAAAAGAAGAAAAAGGTGATTGCATCGACTTCTCCCCTATTTTGGTTGCCCAATACAACAAATAGGACAAGGTAAATATAGGAGATTGCCAGACTATTTAGCTCCTGGAGTGATTTTTGCTTCCACATCTTCAGCGTGTATGGCTGTGGCCGCACGACGAGAATAAAATCAACTAGCAGGTTATTGATAATATAGAATGGGCCTATGAAAAAGGTAATATAGAGAAGCCCGGAAAGGACAGCCGGTTTCGAATCCAGCCCTGCGGCCGTTCCCGCCCATTCAGACAGCAAGTATGCGCCATACAGGCTTATGACCAGCTGGGCAGGATTGAAGCAGACAATTCTAATCGGTCTTCTTTTCCAAAGATTTGTCCCGAAAACAGCAAGAGCATAGGCCCAAATCGCATACTCGATACCCTGCATGACAAATATCGCATACACGAGTGGAAAGGCAATCGTTGTAAAACCACGCCAAACTGGCATTGGGTAAAGCTCAACGATTACCAGGAATACAACTAAAAGTCCGAGGATTAGCGGCTCATTTGGTTCCCTCATTCCCAAAAGGGCGTTAATAAGGATTAAACCGCCCACAACTGATATCCCTATCATGGAGTATCGGGATATTTTTTCCATTCTTTTCAAAAACTCCTTGCCTGCCATAGCATCCCGATCCCCCTTTTTCCTACTCCACATTCTAAATTTTCTGTTAATTATACTCTATGTGATTTACCTTCCATGTACAATAAAAAAGCCTCTTTCTTAGAGAAAAAGGCGGGAAAAAACCCAAACCGGCCAAATGGCAAGCCACTGGCCGATCCTGGGACAAACCTGCTCCGGGTTTGTTTACTGACATTATCGCAAATTTTTGTAGATACTCCTATTCAGCAAAAGCAATATTCTATGTACTACTTTAGTAGTAAAATTGAAAAGCACTTTCAATTGCCACTTAATTAATGGAATTAATAACCGGGTTTGTCACGGTATTGTCAATCTATGACAGGCTAGGCAAAAGAATTTTATACTAAACTTGAGGTGTACAATGAATACCTTTATTATGATAGTTTTTTGTGAATAAATTCACAATATATATTTTCAACGAATTTTCCACCCTCATATTTAAGCTGGCCGCAGCGTTTGGTGTTTACCGGGTGGAGCTACTACTACTATATAGAGGGTGACAAACAAATGAAATACGATTTGGTTCTCCTGCATGCCCCGAGTGTTTACGATTTTCGGAAAAACTCCCTTCTGGCCGGCCCAATCAGTGATGTGGTCCCTTCATCACCCGTTTTTGAAATGTATCCGATCGGCCTGACAAGCATTGCCGACTACCTTGAACGGTATGGCCTCAAAGTTAGGATTATCAATATTGCGAACAGGATGCTAATGGATCCTGACTTTGACGTTGAAAAAAAGCTTAGGAATATCCAAACCCGCGCCTTCGGGATTGACCTTCACTGGCTTCCCCATGCACATGGAAGTATTGAACTCGCGAAAATTGTAAAAGGGCTTCATCCGGATACTCCTATCGTATTCGGCGGGCTTTCTTCCACTTACTATCATAAAGAATTGATTGAGTATCCGTTTATCGATTTCGTCATGCGTGGCGACTCTACCGAAAAATTAATGCTCATGTTGATGAATAAGCTTGAGTTCGGGAATTCGCGGTTAGAAGACATCCCGAACCTGACGTGGAAAAGAGGCAAGGAAGTAGGCTATAACCCGCTCTCCTACGTGCCAAAGGACCTTGATGAATTTGACGTGCCCGGCTACCGATACACAATCCGGTCTGTTTTCAAGTACAGGAATTTCATGGACCCCCTTCCTTATAACGGATGGCTACAATACCCAAATACAGCCATACTTACTGCCCGGGGCTGCACTCAGAATTGCCTCATTTGCGGAGGATCGAAGGAAGGCTACGAGCAGAACTGCAACCGAAAATCCCTGGCACTCCGATCCCCTGTAAAATTAGTGGAGGACATTCAATTCATCCAGCGGTTCAGCCGTGCGCCAATTTTCATTCTTCATGACATCCGCCAGGGCGGGAAGAAATATGTGGAAGAATTTTTCAGCCTTTTAAAAGGGATAAAGCTGAAAAACGAACTGGTTTTTGAATTATTCCAATATGCTGATGAAAAATTCTTTAAACAAATCAACGATGCTGTTCCAAAATACAGCGTGGAGCTAACTCTCGAAACACACGATGAAAAACTGCGCCGCCTGAATGGCAAATTCCATTGTTCAAATGAAAAGGTCATTAGCACACTTCAATTTGCCCTGAAGCATGGCTGCAAAAAAATCGACTTGTTCTTTATGATTGGCATACCGGGCCAGACGGAGCAAAGTGCTCTTGAGAACATCAATTTTGCAGAAAGGATCCATCTTGAGTGCGGAAAGGATTCCCGTCTATTCTATTTTGTCGCGCCGCTTGCTCCTTTTCTTGATCCTGCCAGCGCGGCTTTTGAAAACCCGGAACTTTATGGCTATAAGAAGCTATGCCACACACTCGAAGACCACCGCAGAGCAATTACACAGCCATCCTGGAAGCATATGTTAAGCTACGAAACAATTGATATGACCCGCGACGATATAGTGAATGCAACCTATGAATCTGCTAGGCTTCTAAATGAATTCAAATTAAAATACAACCTAATCGACAATGATGGATATCAAGAAATTGAGAATAAAATAGAAAAATCAATGCATTACATTAATCGAATTGATCATTTGCTGACCCTTCCTGAAGAACAGTACGTATCTGAACTGGCCAGCATCAAAAAGGAAATTGAGGAACTAAACAAGCATAGTATATGCGGCAGCAACGAGCTAAAGTGGGAAGTCCAGAAGAATTACGCAAACTTCTTTTCACTGGCGATGGTCGGACTTGAACAGCTCTATGAGGATTATGCCATCAAATTCCGCAAGCAATTCCATCCAAAAGTGCGCCACAAAGTGAAGCTGGACGTTTAAATTTCAGAACCCTAATCAGGGTTCTTTTTTTTGGTCCTGCCGTCCGGGTTATCGTTCCACAGTGGTACCTGGAAATATTTTTTTCGACAAAAAAGGATTATCCTACGGACATGGGGGTAAATATTCCTATCACTCATAAGGGAAAGGGGTATTATCGCCAGCATGAATATGAGGAATTTTTTTGCTTTTTGCTTGATTGCTATCTTGCTTTTATCGGGCTGTGCCGAAAAGGACAAGCTTGCAGACGGTTCCAAGCTTATACATGAAGGGGAATTTGTCTTCGCTGCCTCCGGTGAGTTCAAGCCATTCAGTTATATGAAAGAAGACCTCTCTATGACGGGTTTTGATGTAGAAGTCGGGAAGGCTGTCGCAAAGGAAATGGGCCTTAAGCCTGTACCAAAGAGAATGAAATTCAAAGGTATCGTTGAAGGTGTCAAAACTGGCAGAGCTGATGCCGCTGTAGCATCACACACGATCAATCCCCAAAGGAGCAAGCATGTCTCCTTTTCCACTCCCTATTATTACTCGGGACCCCAAATTTTTGTACGACCTGACAGCGGGATTAAAACAGTTGAGGACCTTAAAGGGAAAGAAGTTGCCGTGGCTAAAGGCTCTACATATGCGGATACGGCCAGCAAATACACCTCAAACTTGAAAATGTACGATAGCGACATTACCGCCCTGAATGCATTGAGTATAGGGCGCCACGATGCGGTCATCACCGACTTTGTGACCGGAAAGAGTGCTAAAAAGGAAGGCTTTAAAATTGAAGGCCGCCAGTTGATTGAACGCAGTGAACAGGCGATCGTCCTTCCTCAAGATAATCCTGCCTTGCTAAAAAAGGTCAATAATGCACTTGAATCACTTCGGAAAGATGGGACACTAAGCAAAATTTCCATGGAGTACTTCGGTGAGGATATCACGTCAAAGCCTGAATAAGGTAGGCTTTGATGTTTCAGTCGATTCCAAGTACCCCGAATAGAATCCAACGAGAAAGGAAGATTTTACTTTGCCAAGTTTTTCACACTTTTTCAATACTTTAATCGATAGCAGCGGCCTGTTCATGGACGCAATGCTCTTAACATTGAAGCTTACCGTTGTTTCGGTGCTTGTCGGTATCGTCATCGGCCTGTTTTTTGCTCTACTTAAAATATCGAGAATTAAAGCTTTGGGCTATATTTCAGATACCTATGTGTATCTAGTCCGCGGAACCCCGCTGATCGTGCAGATTTTCATTTTGTATTTCGGGATTAGCGGCATATTTCTTTTGCCGGACTTCTGGGCCGCTGCATTGGCGCTGGCCTTTCACAATGGCGCCTATATCGCTGAAATATTCCGTGGTTCAATCCAGGCCGTTGACAATGGCCAAATGGAAGCGGGCCGTTCACTAGGGATGAGCAAGGGCCTTGCCATGCGGAGGATTATTTTGCCACAGGCCTTCCGCCGTGCCCTTCCGCCGCTTGGTAACCAATTCATCATCGGGCTTAAGGATTCTTCACTTGCTGCTTTTATCTCAATGAACGAGCTTTTCAACGTAGCGACTACTCTAGGCTCCAACAATTTCGATGAGATGACGTATTTGCTGATTGTTGCGGTATACTACCTGATTCTTGTAGCCGTGCTCACACTAATCGTCAACCGTTTTGAAAAGAGACTGGCAGTCAGTGACCGATAGGAGGAAATATCGATGGAATCACGTGAAATGATACGAATTGAAAATCTGAATAAATCGTTTGGCGATTTGCATGTATTAAAAGATATTAATCTATCCGTTTATGAAAATGATGTTTTATGCCTCGTTGGAGCTAGCGGCTCGGGGAAAAGTACATTGCTCCGCTGCCTAAATTTCCTTGAAAAAAAGGACAATGGCAAAATCATTCTGAATGGCCAGGAAGTCTTGCCGCATACCCATGATATCAATGAAGTCCGCCAGCATGTCGGCATGGTGTTCCAACACTTCAACCTCTTTCCCCACATGACAGTGCTCGAGAATATCATCGAAGCACCCGTCCATGTGAAAAAGGTTTCGAAGGAGGAAGCGTCAAAGGATGCGTTGGAACTTCTTCGGAAGGTTGGTCTTGAAGATAAGGCTGATGTATACCCGAGCAAGCTTTCAGGCGGGCAAAAACAACGCGTTGCTATTGCCCGCGCGCTTGCCATGAAACCGGATATCATGCTTTTCGATGAACCCACCTCCGCACTGGACCCGGAACTTGTCGGCGAGGTTCTCCAGACGATGAAGGAGCTGGCGGATGATGGGATGACAATGGTTGTCGTTACCCATGAAATGGGCTTCGCAAAGGAAGTTGCTGATTGGATGGTCTATATGGATGACGGATTCATCATCGAAAAGGGCCACCCAGACGAGTTTTTCACTAATCCGAAGGAAGAAAGAACCCGTGAGTTCCTAAGCTCTACTGCATTAAAATAATTTTAGTTTGTTTGGGGAGGCTGGGGAATTAGCTGGGGCTCGGGCTCGAAGCTTGGGATTTCGGATTTCGGGGAGCCTCCCACCCTCGTTTTGGGACGAACCGGGGTTTTAGTGACATTCTTTTTGGATTTTGCCCGAACAATGTCACTCATCTGGATTCGGGTGACATTTTTTTGAATTTCGACCAAACAATGTCACTCATTCGAATTTATCTAGTATACGCCACCAATTCTCCCATATTGGAATAAGAATTCCACTAGAAGGATGTGTATCCTTAGCTACTTCTCTCCACCATCATCGGCCGCACAATACCTTACTCCACGAAAAAAGGCGCCGAGCAAGTGCTCAGACGCCTTTTTATCAGTATAAAAAACAAACTTAGTTGAGCTCCAGGTTTTTCGTTTCACGCCCCAGGAAGAATACAGCTGCCGCGCCAATGAGGATTGATACACAGAAAATCGTGAATATGGTCTGGATCGAGTATCCCTGTGCGGAAAGATATGGAACTAAAAGCGGTCCGAGCACGCCCCCGACCCTGCCAAAGGAAGCGGCCATTCCAGTCCCTGTTCCCCTGACCGATGTTGGGTATTGTTCAGGTGAATACGCATAGAGCGCTCCCCATGCCCCAAGGTTGAAGAACGATAGGAATGCGCCGGCCGTAAGCAAGACCCAGAGTGTGTCCGTTGTCCCAAAGAAATAGGCGCTTGCAGCCGTTCCCGCCAGATAGACGACAAGGACGAACTTCCTGCCGATTTTTTCAATAAAATAAGCTGCTGTGAAATAGCCTGGCAACTGAGCCAAGGTCATAATCAATACATACTGAAAGCTCTTTATCATGCTAAAGCCCTTCATAATCATGACGGATGGAAGCCATAGAAACATTCCATAATACGAAAAAACGACACAGAACCAAAGAATCCATAGCATGATAGTCGGACGGAGGTATTTCCCCGACCAAAGTGTTTTTATCCCTTCCAGAACAGTTGGTTTTTTCTTTTCCTTAAGTGTCATGTACTGTGGTGAATCCGGGAGGTTTATCCTTAGGTAAATGGCGTAAAGCGCAGGAAGGGCTCCGAGGACCATCGCTGTCTGCCAGCCAAACTTTGGAATGATAAAATACGAAATAACTGCTGCAATCAGCCAGCCAAACGCCCAAAAGCTCTCAAGCAGGACAACAACCCTGCCCCGCTTTTCCGCGGGAACACTTTCCGCTACCAGTGTAGAAGCAACCGGCAGTTCGCCGCCAAGACCCATTCCGATTAGGAAACGAAGAACTAGGAATAATCCCAGGGAAGTAGTTAAAGCCGAAAGCCCGCTTCCGACAGAAAATAATAAAAGCGTAAAAATAAAGACATTTTTGCGGCCAATTTTGTCAGCCATCAGTCCGAATAAAAGCGCCCCCACGGCCATCCCTATCGAGTTGATGCTGCCTATCCAGCCCATTTCCTTTGGCGTCAGGCCCCAGTCAATTTTTAGAGCGGCAATGATGAATGAGAGCATCCCAACATCCATCGCGTCAAACATCCAGCCGAGGCCGGCGATCCCCAATAATTTTTTCTCTGAAATTGTTTTGAGTTTTTTCATCTCTTCCCCCTGAATTTTATATCGATTTTATAAAACTCCTTGGTCCACACATTTTCAGTTGGGCCTGTTTTTTATTTTAACAGGTGTCAAGACACTTATCACCATCTTTTTTTAAAATATTTCCCGGGAAAACAAAATTCGTCATAAAACGGAACAAAATGCGCAAGCGCCTTCGCGACAAGCACAGACCGCTTGTCCCTGCGATGATTATTCTAAGGAGCTTTCCTTAGTGGTCAGCCCCGACCAGATTAAGAGGGAGCTGGATTACAACAACTTATTTCGAGTTATTCACAATGTTCTATTTTATTATTTCTTAAAATACAAAAAACCATCCGCCCTTGTTTCATGGCGGATGGTTAAGTATTGCTTATTAATGCCCTCCAAGATAGGCCATTTTTATTTGTTCGCTCTCATTTAATTCTGCCGCGGTACCTGACAGGATTACACGGCCAGTTTCAATAACATAAGCCCGGTTGGCAATTGATAATGCCATATGGGCATTTTGCTCAACAAGGAGGATTGTTGTTCCCGTTGCATTAATCTCCGTTATGATTCTAAAAATTGTTTTAACAAGCAGCGGCGCCAGACCCATGGACGGCTCATCGAGGAGAAGGAGCCGCGGCCGCGCCATCAGGGCACGCCCCATTGCAAGCATTTGCTGTTCCCCTCCAGAAAGCGTGCCTGCCTGCTGTTTCTTCCGTTCAAGAAGCCGCGGAAATAAATCGTATACTTTATGAAAATCCTCCTTGATTCCCGCCTTATCCTTGCGGAGAAACGCCCCAAGCTCAAGGTTTTCCTCTACAGACATATTGGAGAAAACACGCCGCCCCTCCGGAACATGGGAAATCCCAAGTTTAACGATCGATTGGGCAGCCTTGCCTGCTATAGAATTACCTTCAAATTGGATCTGCCCCTGCTTTGGCTTCAGCAACCCGGAAATTGTTTTCAGCAAGGTGCTTTTCCCAGCCCCGTTAGCACCAATCAGCGTGACGATTTCTCCTTCGTTTATTTCAAGGGAAACCCCCTTTAATGCCTGGATATTACCGTAAAACACATTAATTCCATCCACTTTCAGCATCACGACACCTCCTCGCCTAAATACGCCTCGATTACCTTTGGATTATTCCTGATTTCCTCAGGTGTTCCTTGTGCAATCAGCTGCCCGTGGTCAAGGACGTATATCCGTTCACAGACCCCCATAACAAGCCCCATATCATGTTCTATTAATAACACTGTCAGATGGAAACGAGTCCTTATGAAAGCAATCAAGTTCATAAGCTCCTTCGTTTCCTGCGGGTTCATGCCTGCTGCAGGTTCATCGAGGAGCAGGAGTTTCGGATTGGCCGCAAGCGCACGCGCAATTTCTAGCCTCCGCTGCTGGCCATACGGGAGGTTTTTCGCTTTTTCATCCTTGAATCGCTCCAGCCCAAAGATTTTCAAGAATTCGATTGCCTTTTCGTCCATTTCCTTTTCCCCATCAAAATGCTTCGGAAGACGGAAAACGGAGCTTGGTATCCCATGCTTCGCAAGTGAATGATAAGCAACCTTTACATTGTCAATTACCGAAAGTTCGCCAAAAAGCCGGATATTCTGGAAAGTCCTGCTGACACCCTTTCTTGTTATCCGATATGGAGGAAGCTTTTTCAGGCTTTCACCATCAAGTTTAATTTCCCCTTCAGTTGGGACATAAACGCCAGTAAGTAGATTGAAAAAGGTTGTTTTTCCGGCACCGTTCGGCCCAATCAAACCGACCAGTTCACCCTGGAACAATTCCAAGTTGACATCCCATACCGCTTTCAGACCGCCGAAGCGAATTCCGGTATTTTCTACCTTAAGCAACGGTTTGTCCTTTGCCATCATGGTCCCCTCCCGCCTTTTTCGATCTTTTAAAGAATGAAGTTAATTCCCTTGTACCCAATAGCCCCTGTGGGCGATAAAGCATTGTCAAAATGAGAATTATGCTGTAAATGATCATCCTCGTTTCCGGGTAAGCCTGAAGGAAAGTTGAAACAATTGTCAGTAGGATAGCGGCAATAACTGCTCCTGAGAGGCTGCCAAGGCCGCCGAGGACAACGATGATCAAGATATCGAATGACTTTAGGAAACCGAAATTGGACGGTTGAATGATAAAGAAATTATGGGCAAAAATTGCACCCGCGACTCCGGCAAAGAATGCTCCAATCGCGAAGGCGACAACCTTGTAGTACGTTGTGTTAATACCCATCGCATCGGCAGCCGTTTCATCTTCCCGAATTGAAATGCAGGCCCTGCCGTGGGTGGAATTGGTAAAATTGACAATGACAATCAGCGTAATCAGGACGCTGACGAATGTCCAGCCCCATGTACTCATCTGCATGACCTGCAAGCCGCTGGCTCCGCCGACATAGTCGAAATTCAAAAGGGCAATCCTGACGATTTCCCCGAATCCAAGCGTTGCAATTGCCAGATAGTCCCCTTTAAGGCGAAGGCTCGGAATTCCGATGATTAGGCCCGCAATGGCTGCTGCCAGTCCTCCGACGATAATCGCTATGGCAAATGGAAGCTCGAACATCATTGTTATGACTGCCGATGAGTAAGCCCCAACTGCAAGAAAGCCCGCATGGCCGATTGAAAACTGGCCGGTAATCCCGATAATCAGATGAAGGCTTGCAGCAAGCATGATGTTAATACCAATTGTAATAAGGGTATTTATATGAAAAATATTTAAAATTCCTCCGGAAATCATCGCCTGGATTACTGAAAAAACAACCAATGCCAGTACAATTGAGAGCCAGAAGCCTTTTCCGCGTTTAAAATGATCCATCATGCTCCCCCCTATACTTTCTCTCTAACATTTTTGCCGAACAATCCGGATGGGAGGAAAATAAGTATCAGGATGAGGACAATGAAGGCAACACCGTCACGCCAGAGTGAGTAGCCAAGCGCGCTGACCAGTGCCTCGATTACCCCGAGCAGAAGTCCTCCTACCATAGCTCCTGGAATAATGCCGATTCCCCCGAGCACGGCCGCTACGAATGCTTTAAGTCCAGGGATGATGCCCATTAGGGGTTCGATTTTTGTATAATAAACCCCAAAAATCACGCCAGCTGCGCCAGCAAGTGCCGAGCCAATCGCAAACGTGGCTGAAATTGTATTATTCACATTTATGCCCATCAGCCTTGCCGCATCGGCATCATGGGATACGGCTCGCATCGCTTTGCCAATTTTAGTCTTATGGACAATAAACTGGAGGATGATCATCAGGGCAACCGAGACCCCAAGGATTAACAAAGACTGGCTGCTGATATTTACTCCAAATAGATTAATATTTTCTTTAGGAAGTACATTTTCCGGATATGCCTCGGTCTGGGCTCCACGCGCATAAATCATACTGTATTCTATTAAAAGGGATACGCCGATTGCCGTAATCAGTGCCGCAATCCGGGTCGCATTCCGGAGAGGCTTATAGGCTATCCTTTCAATCAATACGCCGAAGATGGAGCACACAGCCATTGTTAAAATAAGTGCCGGAAAAAATGAAAGTTCAAGAATCGTAATAGAATAAAAGCCGACAAATGCACCGACCATAAAGACATCGCCGTGAGCAAAATTGATTAATTTTACTATCCCATACACCATCGTATAGCCAAGAGCAATCAGGGCATAAATGCTTCCCAGTGAAATCCCGTTTATCAACTGCTGTACAAATTCCATAATTATTACTCCCCTTGAAAGGTACTATTATTTGTGTTCCTTATCGGGTTTCCTCTATTATCCCACTCTTTGCTTTGTTGCCTTTCCCTTAACCCAAAATAGGGGGACTATGCCCCCTATTCAGCTTCCCTCACACACTTTATGGATTAACCTTCGTTTCGAATTTCTGTTCCCCGTCCTCATACTTCAAGATAGCTGCTGATTTTACAGGGTTATGGTTTTCATCCAGGGTAAGCGTGCCTGATACAAGCTGGAGGCCATTTGTTTCTTCAAGCGCTTTTCTGATTTTCTCTGAATCAGCGCTGCCAGCTCGCTTGATTGCATCCGCAAGGTAATATCCTGTGTCATAGCCAAGAGCTGCAAAGGCATCCGGTGATTTACCTTTGTACTCCTTTTTGAAAGCTTCTACAAAATCCTGGATTTTTTGATCAGGATCGGCTGAAGAGTAATGGTTGGTAATGAATGTGTTATTAAGGGCCTTCGCGCCAGCGAGTTCAATCAACTTTGGCGAATCCCAGCCGTCTCCGCCCATAAATGGCACATCAAGTCCGATTTCTCGGGCTTGCTTAACGATTAGGCCAACCTCTTCATAATAGCCCGGGAGGAAAATGAAATCAGGATTTTTCGATTTAATACGAGTCAATGTAGCCCTAAAGTCTGTATCCTTTCCCAAATAGGCTTCCTCTCCAAGCACTTCCCCGCCTTTTGCTTCATAGGCTTCTTTAAAGGCTGCGGCTAGCCCTTTTGCATAGTCACTCGAAGTATCGACATAGACGATTGCTTTCTTGGATTGAAGCTTTTCAATTGCGAAGTTTGCTGCCACCGTGCCCTGGAACGGGTCGATGAAGCATGTTCTGAATGCATAGGCATTCAGCTTGCCTTTTTTGCTCGTTACATCCGGATTCGTACCTGTAGGGGTGATAATCGGAACTTTATACTTTTCTGCCGACTGAGTTTGTGCAAGTGTATTCCCACTTGTCGCCGCGCCGACAATTGCAGAAACCTTGTCCTGGCTAATCAGCTTGACCGCGCCAGCTGCCGCTTCTGAGGCATCTGACTTATTATCGAACTTTACAAGCTTGATCTTCTTGCCATCAATGCCATCCTTGTTGATTTCGTCCACGGCGAGTTTAAGCCCCTCAGAAATCGATTGGCCATAGGATGCCACCCCCCCGGAAAGCTCGACGTTTACCCCAATCTTAATTGTTTCACTGTCTTTCCCGCTCGATCCGCTGCTTTCCTTTGTGCCGCAGCCTGCCAAAACCCCGGCAATCAAAGAAAATGATAGAAAAATGCCTGCCAACTTTCTTTTCTTCATTTTTAGTTCCCCCTTCTCTTTTTTAACCTTAAACATTTTACAATCTGAAAATAGACTTAATTCATAATAAAAGCAATATTCTGAAAACATTGTACATGATTCACCAACTTCCGTCTAGTCCTATAAAAGTTTTTTGCCATAGCTTTTTTTGTTTACTTATCCCCATTTTTCGACAAGGGGGACTTTTCCCTATCCTTGTGTTTCTTTCTTTTCCTCGTTTTGTATTATAATTGCATTAACATGGAAATGTTTTTCATTACATATGTGGGAGATGACCAATTTGAAAACAGAAATTATTGAACGCTTTATTTCTTACGCGCGTGTGAACACCCAATCAGATGAATCCAGCTCGTCCTGCCCATCCACTCCTGGCCAATTTGACCTTGCCAGGATGCTGGTTAATGAGCTAAAAATGATTGGAATGGAAGACGTAACGATGGATGAAAATGGTTATGTGATGGCAACCCTGCCCTCTAATACCGAAAAAGATGTCCCAACAATCGGTTTTCTCGCCCACCTGGATACCGCAACTGATTTCACAGGGAAGGGCGTAAACCCGCAAATTGTTGAAAATTATGACGGAAAAAACATTGTACTAAACAAAGACTTAAATATTTTCATGAAAACGAGTGATTTCCCACAGCTTTCTGATTACATCGGCCATACACTAATTACGACTGACGGAACAACCCTTCTTGGTGCCGATAATAAAGCGGGTATTGCCGAGATAATGACCGCCATGGCGTATTTAATTCAAAACCCGCAAATTAAACACGGCAAAATCAGGGTGGCCTTCACCCCTGATGAGGAAATCGGCAGGGGGCCGCATAAATTTGATGTTGCCGCTTTCCAGGCGAAATACGCCTATACTGTGGACGGAGGGCCAATTGGCGAGCTTGAATATGAAAGCTTTAATGCCGCTGCCGCCAAATTAACCTTTAAGGGGTCAAATATCCATCCCGGCACTGCAAAAGGAAAAATGGTCAATTCTGCCAAGATCGCGATGGATTTTCATCAGAGGCTTCCTGCTGAGGAAGCGCCCGAATTGACGGAAGGCTACGAAGGTTTTTATCATTTGATTTCTTTTAATGGAGACGTTGAAGAAACAAAGGTTTACTATATCATCCGCGATTTTGAAAAGAGCAGTTTTGAGGCAAGGAAAGACAAGATTAAGGAAATAGTGGGGGAACTTAGGAAAATCCATGGCGAGGATGCCATTCACCTAGACCTGAATGACCAGTACTACAATATGCGTGAAAAAATTGAACCGGTGATGGAGATTGTCGATATCGCCCATGAAGCCATGACCAACCTGGGAATTACGCCAATCATCAAACCGATTAGGGGCGGTACGGATGGTTCCCAGCTTTCCTATATGGGCCTCCCTACCCCGAATATTTTCACCGGCGGAGAGAACTTCCATGGGAAGTATGAGTTTATCTCTGTAGACAATATGCTAAAGGCAGTCAACGTCATCATTGGGATTGCTGGGATTTTTGAGGAAAAGGCCCAGGCATAATATGTTTAAAAAAGCAGGATGAGGCAGGGGACGGATCCCCTGCCTCACTTTCCTTACATCTCTGTCCCTTTTACCATTTTTACAACATCGGCGAGAGTCGTTTTGCCGCTGTAGCGCATAACGCCTTTTGAATAAATCCTGTTGGCAACATAACTCATCAGGGCAATTGAGGCAATCAGTATCGCAATTGAAAGGGCAATCTCAACCACCCCTGCTTCCCCAAGGACAATCCGCGAGAACACCACCATTGGCGAGAAGAAAGGGATATAGGAACTAACCAGGACAATTCCCGCATTCGGGTCCATCATTGTTTTCATTCCAAGCATGAAGGCCCCCATCAGCAATATGGAGACAGGAAAGATGATTGCTCCAATGTCCTCCATCCTGCTGATGACTGAAGTAATCGAGGCAAACAGCAAAGCATACACAAAATAGCCGAGTACAAAGAATAAGCTCAAAAATAAAAATATTTTTGGATTCAAAACGGACAGGTCGAGCGGCATTCCAAAAATATTCATGTCACCTGATGTCCACCCAAGAAGCTTCGCTATTCCGTAGGCTAAGGCCACCATCCCTATTTGCAACAGGCCGGAAATCATTGCAGCGATGATTTTCGCATACATCATCGTTATCGGCTTTACTTTTGTTATCATAATTTCCATAACCCTGGACGTCTTTTCACCTGCAATGCTTAACGAGACAGTATTGCCGAACATAATAATAAACATATACATCAGGAAAAGAAAGAAGTAAACGAGTCCAAGCGATTCTGTTTCCTTCAGTGCAATTTCATCTATTTTTACAGGCGTTAGCAAGGCGCCCGCAACAACTGGATCCATTTTGTTTTCGGTAACGATGGTATTCAGGTATTGCGGCTGGATAATCGAATTAATTAGGCCCAGCACCTGGAAATCAGCCATTCTTTTGAAGTAGTATTCCACTTCGGGTGAATTACCGCTCCCCTTCAAAATGATAAGGGCATCTGCATTGCCATCCCTTACCTTCCGTTTCATTCCTTCGACTTTTTCCAAGTCAATTTCCTTTACTTCCGCAAAATCTGCCTTTGCCGCTTTCGTGTCGAATGAATAGCCGGTTGATTGGTTGCTGACATACACTGTCATTTTTTCATCTTCGCCAAAATAATGCGAAAAGCCGAAATAGCCAAAAATAGCTGCGAATAACACTGCTGCTGTAATGATAAATCCCTTGCCGGCCAGACCTTCTTTTAAATGAAATCGCAATACCACCAGAAACTTGTCCATTTAACCCACCCTCTCGACAAAAATTTGATGAAGTGTAGGTTCAAGCAGGGAAAAATTCTGGAGCGGGACACCCGCAGCCTCTGCCGCCCTCAGAATATCCATTCCTTCTTTTTCGTTATGAACCTTTGCGTTGTAAACAAGGCCATTTTTCTCAAATGGCAACTTAAATTGACGGAAGACTGGCTCAAGTGAAGCTGTTGAAGTAATCTTTAAATTCTTGTACCCGTACTCTTCTTTCACCCTTTGGAGCTTACCGGAAACAGCAATATTTCCTTTTTTCAGCATACAGACATTCTCGCAAAACGCCTCTATCGATTCCATCCGGTGGCTCGATAGAATAATCGTTTTCTCCTGCTCGACAAGCTCCTCCATGACTGTTCCAAGCATTGTCGCATTCACTGGATCAAGCCCGCTGAACGGTTCATCTAGAATAATGATATCCGGGTCATGAAGCAGAGTAGCTATGACCTGGATTTTTTGCTGATTCCCCTTCGATAGCTCACTTGCCAATTTGTTTTTGTACTCTGTAATCTCAAACCTTTCTAACCAAAAATCAATTCGTTCATTGGCAAGCTTGCGGCTCATTCCCTCGAGCTGTCCAAAGTATTTGAGTTGTTCGGCAATTTTTGTTTTTGGGTAGAGCCCCCTCTCCTCTGGAAGATAGCCGATTGACAGCTCTTCCCTGCGGAATGGACGCCCATCCCAAAGGATCTCGCCGCCATCGGGACTGATCAAACCAAGCATCATCTTAATGGTTGTTGTCTTCCCCGCTCCGTTCCTGCCAAGCAGGCCGAGCACCTCGCCTTTTGGCAGCCGGACGGAAATATTATTTACAGCAACATTATCGCCATATCGTTTTGTTAGATTCCGAATTTCCAAACCCATTTATTTTCCCCTCCCAAAAAGTTAAAACCCTGGCATCTCGCTTCTAAGCAGGCATCTGTTTACCCATTGTTAAGTAAAACATTGGCATGCCCTTCCAGGGTATTTTTTGTATAATAGCACAATCATTTCCAATGTCAATTCTCCTATTAAAATGGTTTTTTGTCTAGCAGGCAGCAGAACCATCCTGTTAGCAAACTGGTTAGGACCAAAAAAAGAAACCCGTAATCCTGACGGGTTTCGTAAATTCTGTACATTCCTTAAAGTATCGGCGCACACGATTTCCGTTCAATCAGCTCAGCTGGAATGATGACTCCCTTTGGCTCAAACTTAGGGTTTTCAATCTTTTCAATTAAATATTGGGTAGCCTGAAAGCCCAGCCGGATGGTTCCAATATCAATTGATGTCAATGGAGGGCTTGAATGCTCTGAAAGAGAGAGATTATTAAAGCTGGCGATGGAAATGTCTGCTGGTACGCGGATATTATACGCCTCAAGGCTGCCGATCATTTCGTGCGCAAGCAGATCATCCAGAGTGACGGCCGCGGTCGGGCGGCTTTCAAGCTTAAGCAGAGCCTTAACCGCATCCTTTCCATTGCCAGCAACCATATCATTTGTAAATGTATAATGCTCCACGTAAGGAATCCCAGCTTCCGCCAAAGCTTCCTTGTACCCCTTTAACCGGTCGACTGTCACGACAAAATCTGGATTGCCGCCTACAAACGCAATCTTTGTGTGTCCTAGCTTAATCAAATACTCAGTCATTTGTTTCGTAATCCCAACATTATCGTTATCGACATACGTAATCGAATTCTTATTTTTATACGGCCTACCCACAACTGTAAAAGGGAATCCGCTTTCCCTCAAATATTCCATGGTCCTGTCTTTAATCCTTGAATATAACAGGACTATCCCATCAACGCGCCGGCCCATTACCATGGACACAACCTCTTCGTGAATTTCCGCCTGTGTTGAACCCGTTGAGAGGTATATTCCATATTTGGTTGCATGGGCTTGCTTGCTGATTCCTCTTAGTACCTCCGGGAAAAAAGGGTTCTGAAAAGCCTTTTCTGCGGAGGCGGGCATAATGACCCCGATTGTCCTCGTGCTTTTTGCCGCAAGGCTCCTCGCCTGGAGATTCGGGTAATAGCCAAGCCTTTCCATTACCTCTTTTACACGCTGCTTTGTTGTTTCGCTGATCCGGGGACTGTTTGCAATGACCCTCGACACGGTGGAAGGCGCCACTCTTGCCTCTTTCGCAACCTCTTTTATCGTAACCATCCTGCTTCCTCCCGGTGTTCAATTGTACCTCAAGTTTCTCTATCTAGTTTTTATAACATTTAAAAAGGCTTATTGCCATAGCCATTGTTACTTAACAGCACCTTCCGATATCCCTTTTATAATTTGCTTTTGCGCAAAGAAATAGGCGATGATGACAGGAATAATGCCGATTGTCAGCCCGGCGAGGGCAAGATGCCATTGCTTCGTGTATTCTCCGAAAAAGAAGAACATCTTCAGCGGGATTGTTTCCATTCCTTCCTGGTTGATGACAAGCGATGGAAGAAGGTAGTCATTCCATATCCAGATTGTGTTCAAAATTCCGACCGTAACTGTAATCGGCTTCAGCATTGGAAAAATAATATACCAGAAAACCTGGAATTTATTCGCGCCGTCAATGGTTGCCGCCTCATCGAGCGATTTTGGGATATTGTTCAAGGTTCCATGGTAGAGGAAGATGGACAGGCTTGCACCGAAACCAAGGTACATAAAGACAAGTCCGCTCCTGTTCAGCATCTCCAGCTTCCCAAAAATTGTGACAAGCGGAATCATCACAGATTGGAAAGGGATCAGCATGGCTGCCACAAACACAAAAAAGATTGCTGTGCTAATTTTGCTCTTGTTCCGTGAAAGGGCGTATGCGGCCATCGAGGAAAACACAATAATGATGGCAACGCTCGCAACCGTAATAATTACCGAATTCATGAATGTCCTCAGGAAATCGAGCTGGGTGAATGCAACACTATAATTTTCAAAGCTGAATAGTTCCGGGAGCTTCAACGTATCCGAAAAGATCTCTCTCTTTGTTTTAAAAGAATTGACGAGCATAAGATAAAAGGGTGAAAGCCACAAAAGGCCAAGTAAAAGCCCAAGGATTTCAATGGGTAACTTTTTGGTCCGCCTCATTATAGCTCAACCTCCCTTTTCTTATTAATGTACACCTGGGTCAATGATATTACCGCCACGATGATGAAAAAGATAACTGCTTTGGCCTGTGCATAGGACATATTCAGCTCAACAAATGCTGTTTTAAAAATTTCCATCGCTACCATTTGCGTCGAATTGTACGGCCCTCCAGCTGTAAGTGAAAGGTTTTGGTCGTACAGCTTAAATGTATTGGACAAGGTCAGGAACATACTTACAGTAAAGGCCGGGGCGACAAGAGGGAAAACAATATAGCGAAGGCGCTGGACAGAGCTTGCGCCATCTATCTCGGCGGCTTCAAGCAGTTCATGCGGCACGCCTTCCAAATAAGCGATATAGATTACCATAATATATCCTGACATCTGCCAGCTCATTAGAATAACGAGCCCCCAGAAGCCGGTTTCAGTAGTAGACAGCCACCCCTGCAGGCTTTCAACCCCCATCAGGCTGCCGATTCCGTCAAACACCTTCATAAAGATGAACTGCCAAATAAAGCCTAGAATCAAGCCACCAATCAGGTTGGGCATAAAGAAGATCGTCCGAAGAAAATTACTCGATTTAATCCTTGAGGTAACAATAAGAGCCAGTGAAAGGCCAATCAAGTTAATCAGGATAATCGACACAATTGAAAATTTGACCGTAAACCAGAGGGCAGCCATGAATTTTTTATCACTGAAAACATTGATATAGTTTTCAAATCCAATAAAACCGCCCGTTTCAATCCCGTTCCAATTTGTAAAAGAATAATAGATTCCCAGGGCAAGCGGTAAAATTACAACCATGGATAATGCCAATAGGACTGGGGCGAGAAAAAGCCAGTAAGATAAATCCTTCGTTCGCAGCATGTAAAACCCTCCGCATCATTCGCTTCGTTTACGGTACAAATTTGCCTTAAATCGGCAAAGGTAAACAGTTTATCTGAAAATGGCTGTAGATTTGCAGCCATTTTGCTTTCAAGTTTATAAAATATGGAAATTCATTTCACTAGCAACAAAGGGACTGATTCATAAGGTGTATCCCTCATAAAATCAGACCCTTTGCAACTGACCCTTGTAACACTATCTTTATTTATTCCTTGCTTTTTCCCATCCTTCTTTTGACACGTTTACAACATCATCCCACTTAGCCTTGCCGCTGACGTATTTCTGAATTTCGATACCCAGCGTATCCTGTCCCCATCCTGTTGGATAGCCCATGAATGTCCAGCCAATCGTCTTGCCTTCCTGAGCATACTTGTAAATTCCTTTAGAAAGTGGATCTGAGATTTTTGAAGAATCATAGCCATCATATGCAGGGATAAATTTAAAGTCGTTAAGGACTGTTTCTTTTCCTTCATCAGACGTATAGAGCCAATCAAGGAAGTTCTTCGCTTCTTTAATCGTTGCTTCGTCTTTGTTGCTGTTTACGCCCCAGTACATTGGGATGCCTACAGGAAGCGCGTCTTCCTTGTACCCTTCAACAGGGATTGGCATTATGCCGATTCCGTTATCCGCGAATTCCTGGTCAATGCCTGCGACTGATCCATATACCCAGTTACCCTGTTGGATAATGGCAACCTTTTGCAGCGAGAACAATTCTTCAACCTGCTTAGAATAATCAAGGCTTACAACTGGCTGTACAGAAAACTCATTCTGCAGGTCAAGGACCTTTTTGAAACTGTCGCCATAAGTGAAATCAATGTTCTTTGCATCAAATGCTTTTAAAACATTGCCGTCAAACTCGCCAGCAAGGAAGGCGTTGGACAAGTGAAGACCAGTTACCCATGTTTCCTTTGCAGGAAGGGCGAATACTGCCTGTAGCCCAAGCTCTTTCTTCTTGCTGTCCAACGTTTTAACGGCTTCTTCAAGTGCGGCATAGCTCTTGATATCTTCCGGGTTAATGCCTGCTTTTTCAAAAACAGCTTTATTGTAAATGAATCCGTAGCCTTCCTGATTATAAGGTAGACCCATTACCTTGCCGTCGACTGTAACGCCATCAAGTGTTCCTTCAAGTGCTGCATCCGCAGCTTTTGTGCCGGACAAGTCGGCAAGCTTTGACTTCCAGTCGGCAACATCCTGTGGCCCGCCGATATTGTAGATTGCAGGCTCCTTGCCTGAAGCAAACTTGGACCTTAGGGCAGCACCGTAATCTTCTCCGCCGCCAACAGTCGTAATATTGATTTTGATGCCTTTATTTTCTTCTTCATATTTCTTCGCAACCGCTTCAAACTGGTCTTTAAACTCGACCTTGAACTGGAAAATATCAATGGTAACGTCCTTCTTTTTCGTATCAGAATCCTTTGAACCACCTGATGAAGAAGAACAGCCAGCCAAAACTAGGCTAAACAATAGAACGAACGCAAATAGGCTTAAAAAAAGCTTTTTCTGTTTCATGACTTACCCCCATTAAATAAGTGTTTAAGTAATTGAGAAAGCGTTTGCACAGCCTCCGAAAAAAAAACTGCTTGAAAAAGAGCGGAGGAATCTATGCACCCTTATGTGAAATCGTTTGCACTATCGCGTAAAAAAAAGACGCATTTCAGCAGAAAACCAATTCCTAGCTTGACGCCCCCTCCCTTTTCATAATTGAGAAAACGTTTGCACATATTGCCCATTCATCGTATCACGTTTAAAATAGGCCTGCAATCTTTTTATTTTAAATTAATTACATTTCCTCCCAGAACTCTATATCAGGATTATGCCTAAATTCAGATAGTTCAACTTGGTTTCCTGATATTCGCACCCCTTCCGCCTCCAAAAGAAGCCTCTGCTGGAAACTTGTTTCTTCATCCTTGATGGTGATTTCTCCATGGCTGTTTACAACGCGGTGCCATGGCAAGCTGTAATTTCCACTCATTGAATGGAGGATCCGGACAACCTGCCTGGCCCCCCGCGGACTGCCCGCGAGCCTGGCGATTTGGCCATAGGACATTACCTTTCCCTCAGGAATGGCGCAAATAATCTTGATTGTTCTTTCAGTGAATGGAGTCATTTTTTGGGCCTCTCTTTCTACTGGGCAGGTAATAGCATTAACCTTTAAAGGATGAAACAAGGCACTTGTTTGCAATTTTGGATAATTGATAGTTTACCATGATCGTGTACAACTTATTTGACTATTTGACTTTGCTTTGAAAAAATTAACATATGTTGAAAATATTTCTGATTACTCAAAAAATAGTTATGCAAACCATAACAATTTTCAAGTATTATTAATGGTATAGGATTGGGAAGGGGCAGCACCTGCAATGTGGAGAGCAAGAATCTTTGATTTTGTATTGTTTTTTTTCGCGCTGGCGATTGCCGTGTATTCGGGGAGCCTGGATGTTCAAACAAGCCTATATATAAAAGCTCTATTTTTGTTTTGGGCTTTTTCAACCCTTTACCATCATTTGCGCGTCGTCAAAAAAACCGGCAATACGACCGTTGACTACGGAATCACCTATAGCCTGTCATTCGGAATCTTTGCCGGACCGCTAGGCCTGTTCATCTTTGAAACGATTTACCGGTTTACTATCTATTTTAACCGGAAACGGACCAATACAGCAGACCCGGATGAATTTTGGGATACCTTTTATAATATCGGTTCCTTTACCCTTGCCTACTCGGCAGCCTACTATTTATATAACTTGCTGGTTCCGGTATTTGAACCCATTCCCTTTGGTTATTGGATTTTGCTTATTTTGCTTGTAATTGTATCCTCATTTCTCATAGACACTTTCTTGATCATTGTTTTCTCTATGTTAGGGGATATTAACACCTTAAAAGATGCAATCGATTTTTACAAAAGCAGAAGCTTGACAGATATGGGGAAGACCGCATTCACAAATGGCTTATTGCTTCTATTCATCCATGACGCTGAGTGGGGTGCGCTCATTGCCCTTTTCTTTTTAAATTATCTTGTCAGCTTATCGTTTTATTCCAAGTCCCAAAGTATCCAGGATAAATATGAACGGGACAAGTTCGAACAAATGGCCTATACAGACTTCTTGACCGGCATCAATAACCGCGCCTTTATGGACAAAAGAATGGCTGAATTGAGCGAGACCGAGGAATATATAGGAATTGTAGTTGCAGATATTGACAAATTCAAGAGCATTAATGACAGCTATAACCACTCCGTAGGCGATCAGGTCATCCAGCAATTTGCTCAAAAACTGAAAAGCTATCTTAATGTAAACGATAACCTGTTCCGGAGCGGAGGCGAGGAATTTACATTATTCCTTAGGAACAGAAATTACTCCCAATGCCTAGAATTGGTCGGGAGAATCCTCCGCGGGGTGGAGAATAGCAGCGTTGAGGTCGAATTCGGTTCCAAAACGGTTGCCATTTCGTATACCTCATCTTTTGGGCTCTATTTTTACAGGATTTCGGAGCATATACCACTGGAGAAAGGATATATCCTTGCCGACCAATTGCTTCTTGAATCCAAGCAGGATGGGCGAAACCGTCTCACAGCCGTTAACGGATGCGCCATATCTGCAAATAGTGAACTTGTAAACAATTGAATCCCGTCGTTTAGAAAAGCTGATTCTGGAACGGGGGTCAGCCTTTTCCATTATGAACTATTTTTTTTGGTTTGGTGGTATCTCGTTCACTAAATTTGCAATTAATTTCTTCCTAAAATTGTTGTATAATAGTTCGTGGTGATTTTTTCAGCTACTTTCTTACAGATTGAAATACAGGAGTAAAGGTACTTATTTTTGTAGTGTCGTCCATCATCCCATGGAGATTTAAAGGAAAGCGAGTGTGTTCAGAATGGGCCGCAAATGGAATAATATTAAGGAAAAAAAGGCATCCAAGGATGCGAATACAAGCCGGATTTATGCCAAGTTCGGCCGCGAGATTTATGTAGCGGCGAGGCAGGGAGAGCCGGATCCAGAATCGAACCAGGCCCTCAAGGTCGTACTCGAGCGGGCTAAAACGTATAACGTTCCTAAGGCCATAATTGACCGTGCCATTGAAAAGGCCAAGGGCGGTTCCGATGAAAACTATAGCGAACTACGCTATGAAGGCTTTGGGCCGAACGGATCCATGGTCATAGTTGATGCCCTTACAAACAATGTGAACCGTACTGCTTCCGAGGTGCGCGCCGCGTTTGGCAAGAATGGCGGCAATATGGGGGTCAGCGGGTCGGTGGCCTATATGTTCGATGCGACAGCGGTTTTCGGAGTTGAAGGAAAGACAGCCGAAGAGGTACTCGAACTGTTAATGGAGGCGGACCTGGACGTTCGTGACATCATTGAAGAAGATGATTCGGTCATCGTCTATGCGGAACCAGACCAGTTCCATGCCGTACAGGAGGCATTCAGCAACGCAGGGATAACTGATTTTACCGTAGCGGAACTGACGATGCTGGCGCAAAATGACGTAACCCTCCCTGCCGATGCGCAGGCCAAATTCGAAAAAATGATTGACGCCCTTGAAGATTTGGAGGACGTCCGGCAAGTGTATCATAATGTTGATTCGGAAGAATAGGCAGTTTTTTTACACAGGCTTTCCTGTCCGGAAGGCCTGTTTTTATTTTTGGTAATGAATCTTTTCTTTACTTGCCACGTATTTCTTTAAAGGGACCATTCATGGGCCACTGGAAGGAGAAACCTTATGGGGAATATTTACTTGTTTTCACTGATTGCAGGACTGCTGATGGCTATTTTAATCATTCCATTCTACGGTCTCAAGGGACCGAAAAAGGATAAAGGAAAATCCGGCCGCATTCCGCAAATTGTACTTGCAATCCTACTCGTAGTTTTGGTTTTTATATTCTATTATTTATTCAACATCGACAGGAACCTTACTTCATTATGGTTTATTATCACTATTTCGGCCGCTCTTGGGGCGATGTTTTCCACTAGGAAGGAACAGATGGTTAAATCGCTGTTCTTCCTTGGAAGCCTAGTATTCAGCATCTATTTATTGACGGCATTCCTCTTTAACGCCAATGAAAAATACGAAACGGCGAAAATGGATCAGCAAATCGAAATCAAAACCTTCGATGAAACTAAAACACCGGCAAGCGTTCCGCCTCAATTTGCACGCAATAAGATGAGAAAGGCATTCGGACAGGTGCCGAACACAAGCTATTACGAGCTAGGCAGCCTTCAAATTCAAAAGGTAAAGGGCGAGTATGTGTATATCGCGCCTGTTGAGTTTTCAGGGGTCTTTAAGTGGTGGAACGGGAAAACGACGCCTGGCTACTTTACGCTTAGTGCTACCGATTCATCGGCAAACCCTAAGTTCATTAAATCTGAAATGGCCTATACCCCATCCTCCTATTTCGGAAAAAGTATCGAACGCCATATCCGGACGAAGTACCCGAAATACATTTTTCATGGTGATGTCCAATTGGAAGTGAATGAAGACGGCAAGCCATTCTATATCCGCTCCTTCGGGAACTTCATTTCTGCGAGGAACGGCTTTGATGTGAAAGGGATTGTGCTCGTTGACCCTCTTAGCGGAAAGTCCGATGCCTACGCCCTGGGTGAGATACCCGATTTCATAGACGGAGCCGTTTCTCCCGAAGTTGTAAGCCTGCAGAACAGTTATTTCGGCAACTATGTCCATGGCTTCTGGAACAGCGTGTTCGGGAAAAAGGATGTCAAGCTCCCTTCGGATGAAGGAACAGAAGCAAATGTAACGCCAATATTCGATGAAAATGGCTCGATGTATTACTTTACCGACTTCTCAAGCCCGAAAGAAGGGGTCGATTCGATGCTCGGTTATTCCCTGACGGACTCAAGGACAGGGAAAGCTACTTATTACACAGGCAATCTCGAAGAGTCCTATATGGATTCGGAAGGCGCACTGCAAATCATTGAAAAGAAATTCATCGAAAAGAAATGGAAAGGCAAAATGCCGGTCCTCTACAATTTTTATGGTGAGGCAAGCTGGCTGACGCCTGTCCTTGATTCAAACGGCTTTTTGCAAAATTACTTTATCGTCTCGGCGGCAAATCCTGAAACATCCGTTTACGGTACAACTCCAAACGATGCCCTCAGGCAATATAAGCTTGAACTTCAGCGCGGAGGAGGAGGGCTTGACGGCAGGTCCAAGGCCGAAGAGAAACAGGCAGTTGGGACAGTCCTCAGGGTATATAAAGAGAAGTCCGGCGATTATACAGCCATTTCCTTTCTGCTCGACAACCGGAAAAGCTTTATCGTTTCTTCCGAACGGGAACCATTGGCGATTTACCTGAAAGAAGGCGACAAAGTACAGTTAACGTACCAGGATACAGGTGAGAACTTCCTCCCGGCTATTCAAATTAAAATAGATGGCCTAAACTGAAACAACACGATGAGCGAATTTCGCTCATCGTGTTTTTATGTGTCCTGTTTTTCCATGCGGCTTTCCCTCATTTTACCCATTTTCGGAGGAGCGGGCCTGTATCCCCGTAGACTGGGTCTGTGTCAGGAACCGGTACATTACGGATTTCCTTAAGCGCCTGCGCGCGGCCAGCCGGATTCCTCTCCTTCATATTCGGGCTGTTCCCGTCAGGATAGGCACCAATCACCTCAAAGTCCTCGCTGCCAGCAATCAATTTATGGCCGGTTCCCGCTGGAAGCAGGACCACATCCCCCGCCTTCAGGTCGACCCTTTCACCCGCATCGCCGCCAAGGAGGATGGTCGCCTGCCCAGATTTAACTTCAAGCACTTCATGCGCGTTGCTGTGATAATGGTGATAACCGAAGATACCGCCTGACCAGCTGCCGGTCCAATTATGCCGGTTGAATGTTTCCTCAATTCCATTGGGATTGTCGTTAAACACACCTTGATAAACTATTACAGGCAGCTCGGGGTTATTTGGAACCTGTCCGTCATCCTTCAGGAAAAAAGATCGTTCATTAGCCGTTGCCAAAATGAAACTCCCCTTTCTGGATTAAGAACCTTTAAAGATTCTTGGCGTTGAAGGTATCCCCACCTTCAATCGTACCCGTCTTGAAACCTTTGTAAAACCAGCGCTTCCTCTGCTCGGAAGTTCCGTGAGTAAAGCTTTCGGGAACAACATATCCTTGTGACCTCTTCTGGATTGTATCATCACCCACTGCGGTGGCAGCATTCAGCGCCTCTTCCAGGTCGCCTTCCTCGAGCAGGTTTAGGTTCTCGGCGCGGTTTGCCCAAACGCCTGCGAAATAATCCGCCTGCAATTCCATCCGCACCTGATATTTATTGTATTCCTTCTCGCTAAGCCGCTGGCGGAGCGATGCCATTTTTTCCGATGTCCCCAACAATGTCTGGACATGGTGGCCAACCTCGTGGGCAATCACATAGGCCATTGCAAAATCGCCCGGAGCCTGGAACTTGTCCTGAAGCTCCCGGTAAAAACTCAAGTCAATATACAGTTTCTCATCACCCGGACAATAAAATGGCCCGACAGCTGATCCCGCCGTTCCGCAGGCAGACTGAACGGTTCCCGAGTACAAAACAAGGGTTGGCTCCCTGTATTCCAGGCCCTCTTCCTTGAATATCTCCGTCCAGGCCTGCTCGGTATCAGCCAGGACAACCGAAACAAATTGCGCCAACTCTTTGTCTTCGGCCGTTTCTTCGTATGGAGGGGGGGATTCGAGCCCGGTCCCGCCGAGATTATTAAGGACGTCCCCTATGTTGCCGCCGCCCAGAAACGTCATAATCAAAACAAGGACAATCCCGCCGATTCCCCCGCCCATGAGCATACCGCCGCCGCCCTTGCCTCTTCTATCCTCAACATTCGAACTTCCCTGTCTACCTTTCCATTGCATAGGTTGTTCCTCCTCGGAGTTTTAAAAATAGCAATTGTTATATCTACCCTTTTACCCCGATAGGATAATTTTAAAATCAATTCGCAATGGGATTATTTTCTGAAAATGGAGCCATTTTGGTCGGCATGGAAAACAATTAAGTTTTTACACAATCGAATGTTGATAAGTTTTAATTATCTATAAAATAAAGTAAGGCTATTTTAAGTTATCAACAAAACAAAAAAAGCACAGGCACATCCCGCCCGCGCTTCCTTTAATCACCAATTATCTCGCCTACATCATAAAGGTTCAAATCAATATCAACTTCCAGTCCGAGTCCCATCTTCGCAAGCTGCCCACCAAGAAACGGCCCGATAGTCAGCCCTGATGCACCGAGTCCGTTTGCGAAAAGGAGATTCCCGTAGCCAGGGACTTTTCCGATTACAGGAAGGAAGCCTGGTGTATATGGCCTGTATCCGACCCGGGCTTCCATAAATTCAGCGTCCATTAGCCCCGGCGTGGTAGCCAAGGCCTTATTAAGCACTTCATGCAGCCCGCCCGCGGTAACCCTCATGTCAAAATTCTTTTCATTTTCATGTGTTGTCCCGACGACAATTTTACCGCCATCGAAGGCGAGGATATATTGATCGCTTGGAGGCATAACTACAGGCCAATCACCGGTATCCTGTCCCTCAAGCTTCAGGTGGACAATCTGGCCTTTCTGCGCCGAAAGCTTTAAATTGATTCCCAATGGTTTCAAAAGCTCTCCCGCCCAGGCACCGGCCACCACAATGACCGCATCTGCCTCATAGTGATTTTCACCGGCCGCCACACCCGTTATCGAGTCACCAGAAAACTCAAGCTTCGCCGAGCCATTAATAAACTTCGCACCATGTTTTACGGCGGCACTCATCAGCGCATTCCTTAACGCGCGGCCATCAACGCGGGCCGCACCGCCAACATGGACCGAAGCAAACTTTTCCGTAACGGGCGGAAACAACCGTGCGGTCTGCCCCGGATCAAGCTGGCTGATTTCACCTATCTCAGGCGCATCCTCCCGCCTTGAGAGCGCCCGCTCTTCCATTTTCGCAAGTTTGTCCCTGTCGGTATGCAAACTCAATGCCCCTACCCGTGCATAACCTGTTTCCTCTTCGCCATCTTCCTCTAGCTGCCGGATAAGCGACGAATAATACGCCGCTCCTCCCTTCGCAAGCGCATACCACGCTTTGTTCCGCCGCTGGGACAGCCATGGGCAGATAATCCCTGCCGCGGCATCGGTTGCCTGGCCGGGATCATGCCGGTCAATAACGGTTACATCTGCACCGGCTTTTGCCAGATGGTAGGCTGCGGATGCCCCAAGTATTCCGGCCCCAATTACAATGAACTTCTTCATCAAAATGCACCTTTTCCTCTGTATTCATAATTTCATTCTACCGGAGTTCACTATCCTCCTCAAAGCCTTGCGGTTTTTTCCATGAACATTGACAGACATTCAACCTCCTGCATATACTTATGATGAAATACAATTACATTAAAAGGATGGTACAGGGGCAATGAAGTTATAATCTTATTTTTTAGGAGTGGACTCATGAATATGAAATGAGGAAACCTGAAGAATAGGATTCGTATGCCCTTTTTTACTTTTCAAGCGAAAGCTTTTTACACGCTTTTTTAGGTGTACTTTTTAAAAGCTGACTTGATTAGGACTAATTTGCCATACAATCAGCCTCTTCGGGTTCCCGGGGAGGTTTTTCTTATGATTTTTTCAAATCCGGTTCAGTCTTCAATATGATTTTTACAAAAATACTGAGGTGATTTGTATGGAACTTATCAAGGCTATAAATATCAAAAAGAATTATGGAGAACGCGAACTGCTTGGCGACGTTTCTTTTGATATAAGGGCTGGGGAAAAGATCGGGCTTGTTGGCTGGAATGGATCCGGGAAAACAACGCTCGTGAAGCTGCTTACAGGCGAGCTGGAACCTGATGGAGGAACCATCGCGACAAGGGATCCAAGCTTACGGATCGGCTACCTCCCCCAATCAACTGAATATGATTTGTCGATCCCGGGGAGCGAAAAAGAAGAAGCACTCCTTGAAGCCGCCAGCCAACTGGGCCTGAAAAAAATGCTTGAATGGGAGGATTCACGGCTTTGCAATCTTAGCGGCGGAGAACGGCTGAAGCTCGCTCTTGCCGGAATCTGGGCTCAAAAACCCGGCCTCTTTATCCTCGATGAACCAACAAACCATTTGGATTTAAAAGGTTTAAATTGGTTGATCAAATCCATTAAAAATTCGGATCAAGCCGCGCTGATTATTTCTCATGACCGGCATTTCCTTGACGAGACGGTTACAAAGATTTTCGAGCTTGAAGACGGAAAACTCACAGTCTATGAGGGCAACTATACAAATTACCGGACCGAGAAGAAACGGAAGCATGAGCAGCAAGAAAAGGAATATCAGAAGCAGCAACAGCGCATAGAACTTATTAACAATCAGGTTGCCCAGCTGAAGCAGTGGTCCGAAAAGTCGCATCGGGAAGCCGGAAAAGGTAGGACTCCCTCTGAAAACCGGCAAACGGGTTTTAAAGAATACGGCCGGGTCCAGGCAAAGAAAAAAGACGCACAAATCAAATCCAAGCTAAAGCGTCTTAATCATGAACTATCCAAAAAGAATATTGAAAGACCAAAAGATGAACTATCTGTCCGGTTCGACTTTGAAGCAGCTGGAAACCGAGGGAAACGAATTCTTGAGGCCCGCGGATTGGGCAAATCATTTGGTGAACGAATTCTATTTGAAAAAAGCCATTTTTACATTAAACACGGCGAGCGGATTGCCCTACTTGGATCTAACGGAGCCGGAAAGACAACCTTTATTAAAATGCTGCTGGGAGAATTGAGCGCCTCCAAGGGGGCAATTTGGAGAAGCGATTCGGTACGTATTGCCTCTTTAAGCCAGGATGTGGGCGACCTGCCGGGTGACCGGACCGTCCTTGAGTTCATGGGCTTGGAAAGCATGGAGGACCGCACAAAAGCGCGTACCCTTTTTGCCAATATGGGCATGAAGGAAGAGAAGCTTTCAACTCGTGTTGCGGCTTTAAGCCTTGGTGAACGGACGAGGATCAAGCTTGTTCATATGATTATGCAGGAATACGATATGCTTGTCCTTGATGAGCCAACCAACCATCTTGATTTGCCAAGCCGCGAGCAAATGGAAGAAACGTTGGCGAGCTATTCCGGTACCCTTCTAATCGTTTCGCATGACAGGTACTTCATTGAACGGCTTTGCGACAAATTATTAGTGATTGATAATAACCGGATTCAGCGAATTGAAACAGGGCTGCGCGAATACGAACAACGACAATCGGCCCAAGCGCGGCCGGATAATCGCCGCCGGCAGGAAGAGCTTGTCATTCTTGATACAAAAATAGCCGAGCTGCTTGGGAAAATCAGCATGTTAACGCCCGAAAGCGATGACTATTCCAAGGTTGATAAGGAACTGAATTTACTCATTCAGCAAAAGCAAACGTTGCTCTAAAGGATCGGGGCTGCCAATCGCTGGCAGCCCTTTTTATTTCCCCTTAAAAATTTTCCCAACCTCTAATATGTTTGCTAACTAACTTGCTGGATAAATAGAATAGGTAAGATTTTAAATCATTTAGGGGGTCCTTATGAAAAAATTCAAATTCCTTGTCCTGCTTGTTTTGCTTTTCACACTGTTGAACCCATCCTTTTCGTCCCAGCCTAAGGCACTTGGCCTTACTGCCGAAGTAAGTCCCGCCATTGCAAAACTGCTAAACTCTACTTTATCGGGCAGCGAGGCTGAAGCTATTATCACCTACAAAAAGACTCCAGCCCTCTCAGACATCAAGCTTTTAAAGGCTCTTGGCTTTGAAACAAAAACGTTTGAAAACCTGCCGATGATTGCAGTTAAAGGCAAAATTGCTGCCTTGACCACCCTCCTTCTCTCATCAACGAATATTCTCTCAGTCTATGAAAATAAGGAGCTTCAGTACTTCCTTCGCGACAGCCGCCAGCTGATTGGTGCTGAATCAGTTTGGAACGAACTTGGCTATACTGGGAAGGGAGTCACCATCGCCGTCATTGACAGCGGAATTGATGCGACCCACCAAGATTTGAAATTCGGTGAAAAAGTTGTTCAGAACGTAAAGTTTGTAGTCGGTAATCTTTTTGGTAATTCACCGCTTTACCTTGAGAACGTTGTTAATACTGATACCTCCTCAGGCCATGGCACACATGTAGCCGGAACCATTGCCGGAAGCGGCACTGCGAGCACCGGTCTATATAAAGGGGTTGCGCCAGATGCAAAACTCGTCGGCCTTGGCGTAGGTGAAGGAATCAACATTTTGTGGTCGCTTGAAGCCTTTGATTATGCCATAAAAAACAAAGACAATTACGGAATTGATATCATCAGCAACAGCTGGGGCACAACTGGCGACTACTCACCGAACGACCCAATTAACGTAGCTTCGAAAACCGCCCACGATGCCGGGATGACAGTTGTTTTCGCAGCGGGCAATGAAGGCCCTGGGGACAATACTTTGAATCCTTATTCAGCAGCACCATGGGTGATCAGTGTTGCTGCCGGTACAAAGGATAAGCAGCTGGCTGACTTTTCATCACGCGGCGTGGCAGGGGATGCGTTCCTCCACCCTGATATTACTGCTCCCGGAGTGGACATCGTTGCGACCAGGTCTTCAACTGGCCTCGTCATGAATGTGCTCGGAACGACAACGGACATTTCGTATATTGACCCTGAACATTTGCTGTTCTATACAACTTCAAGCGGCACAAGCATGGCAGCTCCGCATATTTCCGGGGTCGTTGCCCTCATGAAGGAAGCAAAGCCGGACCTTACACCTGGGGAAGCACTTGATTTTCTGGCACAAACCGCTGAGCCGATGCCTGGTTATCAGTACCACGAAGTTGGTGCGGGCTATGTAAACGCGTATGAAGCTGTGAAAAAAGCTTCATCTTTACAATAGAATTTAAAAAGAACTCCGCCTATCGAAGCATGGCGGAGTTCTTTTTTATGAATCTAGCACAACCGCCCCGCCTGTCCCCTCTTTTTTCTCTTACCTGTTGTCGATTTTTTCAGGGTAAATATCATGGTTCATTAGGCGGAAATTGGCCATTTCCTCATATTTCGTCCCTGGCTTCCCATAGTTGCACCACGGATCAATGGAAATGCCTCCCCTTGGCGTGAACTTGCCCCAAACCTCGATATAGCGCGGGTCTAGCAGCTTAATCAGGTCATTCATGATGATATTTACGCAGTCCTCATGAAAGTCGCCGTGATTCCGGAAACTAAAAAGATAAAGCTTGAGCGATTTGCTCTCAACAATTTTCTTATCCGGAATATATGAAATATACATGGTGGCAAAATCGGGCTGATTGGTCAGCGGGCACAGGCTTGTAAATTCAGGGCAATTAAATTTGACGAAATAATCCCTGTTTGTGTGGAGATTGTCGACAGCCTCCAAAACTTCGGGCGCATATTGAAACGCATATTGGGTCCCTTGGTTGCCCAATAGCGTTAAATCCTTCAAACCTTCCTCATGGCTTCGTCCAGACATAAAAAAACCCCCTTGTAAAAGTATCCCGCTCCTTTTACAAGAGAGTTTTGCTAATAAATCTATGAAAAACAAAGGAAATAACCAGTAAAAAAGCCATGTCCGATTATGGACATGGCAGATGGTCATGTATCCATAGTTTTTTATAGAGGGTATCAGCTATGAACCTCTCCCGTAAGGCACGGGTATTCATTTCCTTTTCATATGTTACAGAAAAGGCGCTCAAACGTCAAACAACTTTTCCCGGCAAGATTTTCCCCTTTAGATCATGATCTTGCAGATATCATTCGTAAATTCGACTGGATCCTGGACTGGCAGCCCTTCAATCAGGAGTGCCTGGTTGTAAAGCAGATTTGTATAAAGGGCCAGTTTCTCCTTGTCTTTCCCGAGCGCATCCTTCAGCGACTGGAATACCTCGTGGTTTGGATTGAATTCAAGGATTTTCTCCGCTTTTACATCCTGGCTGTTCGGCATCTGACGGAGGATTTTTTCCATTTCGATCGTCAGGTCACCCTCGCTTGCCAGGCAGACCGGATGGGACTTGAGGCGCTTGGAAATCCTCACATCCTTTACTTTTCCGGAAAGAATGCCCTTCATTGCATCAAACAGCTCTTTGTTTTCCTCTGCTTCAATCTCGGCTTCCTTCTTTTCCTCTTCCGATTCAATCCCGAGGTCGCCGCTTGCAATCGACTTGAATTCCTTTTCCTTATAATTCATCAGCATGCGAATTGCGAACTCATCGATGTCCTCGGTGAAATAAAGGATTTCATATCCCTTTTCGGACACAAGCTCGGCCTGAGGAAGCTTTTCGAGGCGCTCAACCGATTCTCCAGCCGCATAGTAAATATACTTCTGGTCCTCCGGCATCCGCGAAACGTATTCATCGAGCGTGACAAGCTTCTTCTCTTTTGAGGAATGGAACATCAACAGATCCTGCAGTGTTTCCTTATGTGTGCCAAAATCGCTGTAGACGCCATACTTCAGCTGGCGGCCGAACGATTGATAGAATTTTTCATACTTCTCACGGTCGTCCTTCAGGATGGCGAGCAGCTCGCTCTTAATCTTCTTGCTAATATTCTTGGCAATCAGCTTCAGTTGGCGGTCGTGCTGCAGCATTTCCCTCGAAATGTTCAAGGACAAATCCTCAGAATCGACCATCCCTTTTACAAAGCTGAAATGGTCTGGAAGCAGGTCCGCGCATTTGTTCATGATTAGGACACCGTTGGAATACAGCTCCAAGCCCTTTTCAAATTCCTTCGAGTAGTAATCGAACGGAATGCTTTCCGGAATGAACAGGATGGCATTGTAGCGGACTGCCCCATCGACGCTGATATGGATGTGCTTCAGCGGCTTGTCGAAACCATAATGCTTTTCATTGTAAAAATTCGTGTAATCCTCGTCGGTCAGCTCGCTTTTGTTCTTTCTCCAAATCGGCACCATGCTGTTGACCGTCTGCTCTTCGTTGACAGTCTCCCACTCGTCATCACCGCCTTCTTTTTTCCTGCTTGTGCTGACGTCCATTTTAATCGGATAGCGGATGAAGTCGGAGTATTTTTTGACAATCGTCTTCAGGCTGTATTCCTCAAGGAACTCGTCGTAGTTCTCGTCTTCGGAATTTTCTTTAATTTTCAAAATAACTTCCGTGCCCACGCCGTCCTTTTCGGCCGGCTCAATCGTATATCCGTCCGTTCCGGTGGACTCCCACTTGTACGCTTCTTCGCTGCCAAGGGCCTTGCTTATCACAGTCACGACATCCGCTGCCATGAAGGCCGCATAGAACCCGACACCAAACTGGCCGATAATGTCATGGCCATCCTTTAGCTCCGTTTCTTTTTTAAATGCGAGCGATCCGCTCTTCGCAATAATGCCCAGGTTTGTTTCGAGCTCTTCCTTCGTCATCCCGATACCGGTATCGATGACCCTCAAGGTCCGGCTTTCTTTATCCGGCACAATTTTTATGTAGTAATTATCTTTATCGAAAACAAGCGAATCATCTGTCAGCGCTTTGTAGTAAATCTTGTCAATCGCATCGCTGGCATTGGAAATCAGCTCGCGCAAAAAAACTTCCCGCTTTGTATAGATAGAGTTTATCATCATTTCCAAAAGCCTTTTCGACTCGGCCTGGAACTGTTTCTTTTCCATAGTCATATCCCCTTTCCAGTGCATGTCCATATTTATTTTAGCACTCTTATAATGTGAGTGCTAATCCCACTATTTATTTATCATACCGGTTTGAAAACTGTCAATAACTTAGCCCCAAATTTTTTGTAAAATATGCAGCCATATTTTTCAGGGTATTTTTGATCATGATAGCGGTAAAGAGTTTGCACCATTAATGAAGGGCCTTTACAAAAACCTGAATGATCACCGCAACTGTGGCGACCCGGAGGATTGGTTTTACAAATTGCGGCTTCAGTTTTTCGGCAATCCTGACGCCCAGCTGCGCACCTGTTACCGACCCAAGCATAAGGGCGAGCGTCATCGGCCAAATAATTTTACCTGAAGCAATATACATAGCAGCCGCCCCAATGCAGCTTGAAAAAGTGGCCAACCGCACGAAGCCGACAGCCCGGAGATAGGAAATGTTCAGATTGCCGAACAGGTAGAGCATCAACGTCCCCTGCCCGGGACCAAAAAGTCCGTCATATATACCAATTCCATAAAGCCCTGGGACACTTACTTTGTTCATTTTTAAGGGCTCGCTCCCTTTAAAATCTCCTTTTCCAATAAATGATGCTATAAAGGCAAAGATTAATAGAATAAGTGCAAGAATCATCATGTTTTCCTCAGGTATCCTTGACGCAAGAAACCCGCCGCTCATTCCTCCCAGAATGCTGATTGGCATAATCCAATACGCTTCCTTCCAGGTAATCCGCTTCGTACGGTATAGATGGAAAAAGCTTGAGAACGAGCTGATTGTATTTGATACTTTATTCGCCCCGATTGCAGAATGGGCAGGCATGCCTAGCAAAAGCATTGCCGGGAGGCTTATCAGACCACCGCCACCTGCCAGTGTGCCAATTGTGGTCGCACAGATTCCAACGAAAAAAATTATAATAATTTCCATTTCATCCACCTCCTCCCTTAAGTATAAAACGGCTATTAACTTTAGAAAATGTTATTGTTTTTATGAAATAACATAAGATTTAATTATTAATATTTGTCGAATAATGAAGGAATATCTGTAGGATGAATTAATTAGGACAGATGAAGAAAAACGGCTGTGGGATCGAAAGTTATAGAAGGATGATTCGGACAAAGAGAGGGAAGAAAACCTGGCACTGTCCGAATACAGGGGTGATTTGGACAAAGAGAGGACGAAACAACAAAACTCTGTCCGAATACAAGGGTGATTCGGACAAAGAGAGGACGAAACAACAAAACTCTGTCCGAATACAGGAGTGATTCGGACAAAGAGAGGGAAGAAAACATGGCACGGTCCGAATACAGGGGTGATTTGGACTCAGTTGGGATGAAAAATATAATATGATTAAAAAAAGCCTGATCCGGCACACTCGAAAGCGGCCGGAAAACAGGCTTAGGAAAAGAAGAACAATTGAACTGCAAACAGGATACCAAATACATAAATTAGCGCGTGAACGCTCCTGCCCTTTCCGCTTACCAGTTTGATAATCGGATAGGTGATAAAGCCAAGGGCAATCCCTGTTGCAATGCTTGATGTCAGCGGCATCGCAAGAATGGTGATGAAGGCTGGGAATGCCTCATCGAGTTCACGCCAGTTGATCTTTGCCAGACCTTCCATCATGTAACAGCCGACAATGATTAAGGCAGGCGCGGTAATCGCCGGCAAAGAAGCAATCGCGGAAACGAGCGGTGAGAAGAACAAAGCAGCAAGGATAAGGGTGCCCGTTGTCAAAGCTGTGAGCCCGGAACGCCCGCCTGCCGCAACACCGGTTGACGATTCAATATAGGCAGTAGATGGGCTTGTCCCAAGTGCCGCACCGACCGTAGTCGCAATGGCATCTGCGCTTAGGGCGGCTTTTGCCCTCGGCAGCTTTCCATTTTTCATGAATCCTGCCTGCTCGGTAACTCCAATCAGTGTTCCCGTTGTATCAAAGATTGTCACTAACAGGAATGCGAATACCACCGTAAACAAGCCGTTCGAGAAAACACCGGAAATATCCATATCGAAGAATACAAGCGGCGGCGGTGCTGAAACAACACCGTTCAGTTTAAGCATGCCCATGAAATAGCCAATAATCGCTGTTACAAGCATTCCTATAAATAACGCACCCTTAATCTTTCGCGCAAGCAGGATAAGGGTTACAAACAAACCAACAATCGCTAAAATCGTTCCCTTGTCATGAAGGTTGCCAATTGAAACCAATGTTTCTTTATTGCCAGCGACAATTCCCGCCATCTTCAGCCCGAGGAAGGCGATGAACAAGCCAATACCGGACGTAATGGCGTGCTTCAACGATTCTGGAATTGATTCGATCAGCATTTCGCGGAGCTTCGTTAACGATAGCAGCAGGAAGATTACCCCGGCCAAAAAAACTGTTCCGAATACAATCTGGTAACTGACGCCCTGAGTCGCGACAACACTGGCAAAATAAGCGTTCAGCCCCATACCTGGCGCAATTGCAATCGGGTAGTTTGCAAACAGCGCCATAATTAGTGTACCAGTGACTGCGGCAATAATAGTTGCCGTGAATACCTGATTAAATGGAACACCGGCGGATGAAAGGATAGCTGGGTTTACAACTATGATATACGCCATGGCCATGAATGTGGTCATGCCCGCAACAACCTCGGTTTTTGCATTAGTCTTTAGTTCCTTCAGCTTGAATAGGCGTTCCATAATGTCCTCCTATAAACATACAAAGTCCCATTGTAAAATGGGGAAGAATTTTTTCATATAACAGAACCACATGTAATAATAAGCGAATATTGGACTTGAGTCAATGATTATTGTTCGTGTTTTTATCATTAATTGATATTCATCTTTGTCAAAGCAACCAGTCGTCTCACCATAAACGAACAAAAAGCACTTAAGCAACCTTCTCACCCAAATTCACGCAAAAAAAGACAGCCGCGCCCCATCGCAAACCGGCTGTCTTTCTTTGTCTAGCTCTAGCGCCCAGCGCCTAGTGTGCTTTGGTCCCCTCGCTACGATAAGTCAACATCGGTCGCTTTCGCTTATCGTGTTTTCTTTTAACTCCATCGGGGCCCTCCAGTCCAACGGCGCTAAACGGGCGCTCCGCTTTCCTTATAGCGATCCAAGCAGGAAATATAGGAGGAAGAAAAATGCGATGACATACATTGTTACGGAGACTTCCGCCCTTTTTCCGGTTACGATCTTGACGATCGGATAGGCGATAAACCCAAAGGCAATCCCATTCGCAATGCTGAATGTCAGCGGCATAATTGCGAGCATCAAATAAGCGGGGAAGGCTTCCGTAAAGTCATCAAACGGAACTTGCTTTAGGCTTTGCACCATCAGGCAGCCAACAATAATGAGGACAGGCGCGATTGCCTCGTTCGGAATGATTTTAAAAAGCGGAATAAGGAACAATGCCGGGATAAACAAAAGACCCGCCGTAAACGAAGTGAGACCGGTTCTTCCCCCTGCGGCGATACCGGTTGCTGACTCCGCAGCGGTAGTCGCCGGGCTGCAGCCAAAAAGTGATGCGGCCACGACCGAAACCGAATTGGCCTGAAACGAGCGCTTGAACTTTGATTTATCAGGCAGCATTCCAAGCTGTGCACCCATGTTTTGAAAAATAATTACCATAGAAAGGGAAAATACGGCTGTCCAAAAATTCACCGTGCCAATTTGGCTAAAATCATAAGCTCCAAAAATGGAACCATATCCTTTAAACGAGATGCTGAAATCCCATAAGGAAGAAAAGTCAACAATGCCGAGCCATGCGCCAATTGCGGTCCCACCGATAATCCCAATCAGGAAATTCCCTTTTACATTCCTGAGAAAAAGCGGCAGCACAATCAGCAGTGTAAGAACCGTCGTCAAGGCATGCGGGTCCGAAAAGTTGCCCAATTTAACAAATGTGCCTTCACTCGCAACGATCAAACCGCCATTTTTCAACCCGAGGAATGCGATGAAAAGGCCTATCCCTGCGGTCATGGCATGGATCATCGATTGCGGGATGGAACGAGATAAAGCAACGGCTCCCTTTGTAAATGCTGCAAGGGAAAATGCAATCCCGGCGAATAGAACAGCGGCAAGCGACTGTTGCCATGTAAGCCCAAACGATAGGACAAGCGTGAAAACAAAAAATGCGTTATCCCCCATCCCCGGAACAATGATGAGCGGTGAATTCGCCCAAAGCGCCATCAGCATGCAGCCGACAAAACAGCAGATGACCGTCGCAAGGGTAACCGCCTCGTAGGGCATGCCAGCCATGCTTAAAATCGCCCCGTTCACGACGATAATATAGGCTACCGTCATGAACGAGGTGAGCCCGGCCAGCATTTCCGTCCGGATAGTGGCCTGTTCCGATTGAATATTAAAAAGCTTATTCATAATTACCTTCACCTCAAATGCGTAAAAGAGCCGGAGTCCTTTAAGACCCAGCTCTTTACTTCAAAAATTACTTACCTTTTCCCAACATCATACGGTTCACCTAGAGCTTTAGGCGAACGTGACCGGCCGACCGCCCCAATCAGGACGAGAAGGGTCAACACGTAAGGAAGCATATAGAATATCTCATTCGGTATGCCCTGTGCAAACTCAAATATTTGGAATTGGTCCTTTACTGCCTGGGCCAGCCCGAAGAACAAGGCAGCGAGCATTGCCCCAACCGGATGCCATTTCCCAAAGATGACAGCGGCAAGTGCGATATAACCCTGGCCGGAAATAGTGTTAAACGCAAAGTTGCTGTTCGATGTCAGGACAATGGTCGCACCGCCCAATGCTGCAAGCGAACCGCTCAAAATAACCGCCAGGTAGCGGGTGCGGTTTACTTTAATCCCGGCTGTATCAGCCGCGCTTGGATGTTCGCCGACCGCACGGAGCCTAAGGCCGGCCGATGTCTTGAACATGAAATAATAAATAACAATAACAAGCAAAATGGCTAGATACGTTGTAGGATACGCGTTAAATAGAACCTTGCCGAAGAACGGAATATCACTTAAATACGGGATGGATACTTTATGGAACACATGGGTCAGCATTGGCGTTTCCGCCGAACCCATAAAGATCATTTTTACAAAAAAGAAGGTTGTGCTTGCTGCCAAAATATTAATAACAACGCCGCTCACAACCTGGTTGGCCTTGTACTTGATTGAGGCAACCGCATGGATGGATGAGAAGATGATTGTAAAAACAAATGCTCCAAGCAGTCCTAGCCATGGTGATAGCCCGCCCATTCCAGCTGACTCGGCATAAAACGATATAATGGCGGAAAAAAATGCGCCTGAGACCATAAAACCTTCCAGTCCGATATTAATTACCCCTGATCGCTCTGAGATAAGCCCTCCCAGCGCCGCAAAAATCAGCGCAGTCGAGAAAACGAGCGTCCCGTTCAGGAGATTTGCAAGAATATCCATCGTTTATGCCTCCTTCTTTTTCTTTAGAAATGACGGGAGGATCATCCTGACAATGCCAGGTGCTGCTACAAAGAAAATAATGAACCCTATCACCATCCGGACGATTTCACCCGGTACATTCGCCCCGAAGCTCATTCCCTGTGAGCCATAAGTGAGCGCCCCGACCAGGCCGCCTGCCAGCAAAACACCGAATGCCGTATTGGCGCCGAGCAACGCCACTGCGATTCCATCAAAGCCAAGGCCGGATGTAACCGAGCTCACCGCGACATAGTTGAAGACGCCGAGAACTTCAAATGTTCCAATCAAACCGCCAAATACACCGGATATAAACATCGCCCGGACCATGACGTTTGAAACCTTCATCCCGGCGAATTTTGCCGCATGCGGGTTCATACCGGCAGCGCGTAGCTCATAGCCCCACTTCGTTTTATTAATATAAATGTAGTAGAAAATGACCGCTGCCACCGCGATGAAGAAACCCCAATGGATACATGCCCCTCCCATCAGGCTTGAAAGCCAGCCAATCTGGATATTTGCAGATTCCTTAATCATTTCTGAGCGCTGCGTACCCGCCTGCGCCATGAAAAGACGAATCATTAAATTCGCAATATAAAGAGCGATGAAGTTAAACATAATCGATGTGATAACTTCATTGACTCCCCTCTTCGCCTTAATATAACCAATCAGTCCGCCCCAAATTCCTCCTAGCAGCGCGCCAAACAGGATGGCGACAACCCCGTGGATAATTGGTGGAAGGCTTAGCTGCGTGCCGACGATTAATGCTCCAAGCGATCCCATGACAATCTGCCCATCCACCCCGATGTTAAAGAGCCCGGAGCGGAAAGCAATTGCAACCGCAAGCCCGCTCATGACAAGCGGTGTGATTGTCCTGAGCGCTTCGCCGATATCATAGCTGCTGCCGAAAATTTTCCAAAGCATTGAATTATAAGCTAGGACCGGGTCATAGCCTCCGGCAAACATGACGAGCGCCCCAAGTAGCAGGCCAAGGATAATCGCCACAAACGGAACGACCCACGACTTCCTTTTAAAAATATTAGTGAGTGCTTCCATTTGTTTCATCTCCTTCGTGTTTACCTGCCATCATTAAGCCCAGTTCTTTATCGCTCGTTGTTTCAGGGGTTGTTTCACCGACAATCCGCCCCTCGGAAATAACGAGGATCCGGTCTGATACATTCAAGACTTCCTCAAGCTCAAAGGAGACAAGCAGGACTGCTTTCCCTTCGTCACGCTGGGCGATAAGTTGTTTATGGACGAATTCAATCGCGCCAACATCTAGCCCTCTCGTAGGCTGGGCCGCTATTAGGAATTGCGGGTCCCTGTCTATTTCACGGGCAATGATGACCTTTTGCTGGTTCCCCCCGGACATTGAGCGAACCTGCGTTTCCACTCCCGGTGTACGCACATCGAATTCCTCTACCAGGCGTTTGGCCATGTCATCCATCGCCTTTTTGTCAATAAAGCCATGCTGGGTAATTTCCGGACGGTAATACGTTTGCAAAATGGTGTTTTCACTGACCGTAAAGTCAAGGACGAGGCCGTGTTTATGGCGGTCTTCCGGTATATGGGATACGCCCGCCTCCCCAATCGCGCGCGGAGTAAGGTTTGCAATATTCTTCCCTTTTAAGAGAATTTCTCCTGATTCGACTGAACGCATGCCTGTCAAGGCTTCAATCAGTTCCGTTTGGCCATTGCCATCCACACCGGCCACCCCGACAATCTCGCCTGCACGTACGGTTAGCGAGAGATGGTCAATCGCATGCTTGTTTGCCGATGAACCTGCTACGACCAAATCGTTTACCTCGACAAGCACCTCTTTTGGATGTGCCGGCTGCTTTTCGGTTTTAAAGCTTACTTTTTTTCCCACCATTTTTTCCGCTAATTCCTGAGAGCTCGTTTCGGAAACCTTCACGCTTTCTACTACTTTTCCGCGGCGGATAATTGTACATGTATCTGCTATTTCCATGATTTCCTTCAGCTTATGGGTAATAAGGATGATCGATTTCCCTTCCGCAATCAGCTTTCTCATAATTTCAAGGAGTTCACTGATTTCCTGTGGTGTTAGGACGGCGGTCGGTTCGTCAAATATCAGGATATCCGCGCCCCGATAAAGGGTTTTAATGATTTCGACACGCTGCTGCATTCCAACGCTAATCGATTCAATTGTTGCGGTCGGGTTAATATCGAGCCCGTATTTTTCCGAAAGCTCCCTGACCTTCTTGACCGCGCCTTTATAGTCAATTTTCAAACCGTTTTTCGGTTCCATTCCAAGGATAATGTTTTCGGTTACAGTAAACGGCTCGACGAGTTTAAAGTGCTGGTGCACCATCCCGATCCCCAGGTCGATTGCCATATTGGGGCTTTCGATAATGGCCGGTTTTCCATTTACCTCAATTTCCCCTTCATCCGGCTGGTAAAGGCCGAATACAATGCTCATCAAAGTCGATTTGCCTGCACCATTTTCTCCCAATAAAGCATGGATCTCTCCTCGCTTTAACTGGAAGCTAATCGAATCATTGGCTACAACACCGGGAAATCGTTTTGTTATTCCTTTTAGCTCCAACGCGATGTCGGCATTCGTCACAGTGATTCCCTCCCAAAAAATATCCGTCCCCTAACGATTTAGATGCCAGGGGACGGATTGTTGCTTATTCTGTCGGTACGACAATGTCACCATTAATGATTTTCTGGCGGTATTCTTCAACTTTATCCAAGACCTCTGGCGCTACATTCTTCTTGGATGTCGGCGCGATATCTACCCCGTTTTCCTTAAGGCCCATCAATGTAACTTTTCCGCCAGGGAATTTCCCTTCAGCTAGGTCCATTGATACACTGTAAACAGCTTCATCAACCTTTTTAATCATTGAAGTCAGGGTAACGTCATCACCAAATGTTAGGGACTGGTCTTTATCGACGCCGATAACCCAAACATTCTCACCTTTGCTCTTACGCTCCTTCGCTTCGTTGAATACGCCATTCCCAGTTAGCCCGGCCGCGTGGAAAATAATATCCGCGCCACCATTGTAGAGAGTGGATGCAGCTGATTTTCCCATATCGACACGGTTGAACAAACCCGTATAGTTCACAATCAGTTTGGCTTTCGGGTTGACTGCTTTAATCCCTTCCCTGAAGCCTACTTCAAAACGCTTGATAACAGGGATATCCATTCCGCCAACAAAGCCGATTTTATTTGTTTTTGTTGTCAGGCCGGCAATAACTCCAACAAGGAATGCCCCTTCCTGTTCTTTGAAGGAAACAGCTGCGACATTTGGCATAACGAGGTCGGAGTCAACGATCCCGAATTTTGAATCCGGATTTTCCTTCGCAAGCTGGGAAACTGCATCAGCCAGGGTAAAGGCTGTTGCCCAGGTCAAATCGTAGTTTCCTTTCACAAATTGCAGCAGGTTTGGCATAACATCGGCATCTGTCTTAGGTTCGAGGTACTTTACTTCGAAACCATGATCCTTATTGAGCTTCTGAAGAGCTTCCCACGCGCTTTGGTTAAACGATTTGTCGTTTACACTTCCCAGATCAGTTACCATTCCAACCTTCAATTTCTTCTCGCCATCGTTTCCGCCCTTGTTGCCTGCATTATTTTGCCCGCAAGCCGTTAAAAGAAGGGATAGGATAATCATGACTGGCAATGCAATTTTCCCGAATTTCTTCATGAAAGATTCCTCCAAAAATTGTTTTTTCAATATATGTTTAATCACACCTTTGAAACCACTTTCATTTAAGCGCATGGCCCGTTCCTCCGGTGGTGACACTAGCAGCAAAACATCGTATTGCCTTAAATAACCCCATCCCCGCAATCCAATTCTGTTATAATGTTTTTTTAAAACAATTTCCATCCATCCAACTGCCGTGGATGAGTGGCATGAGGCTATTTTTTTGAATTGAAAGGATGTAATGCAGATGATAACGAACCTCTTGGAATTCCCGATATTCTCCGGCCTGCCAGATAATGCCCTTCAAGAAATAATGCCCTTAGTGAAGGAACGGCAGTTTAAAAAGAACCACATCCTTATGTTCGAAAATGATGAAAGTGATGAAGTATACCTGATTCGCTCCGGAATGTTAAAAGTTTATCGGCTGCACGATGGCAAGGAAATCGTCCTCAGCATTGCGGTTCCAGGAGAAATCATTGGTGAAGTCGAAGCACTGTCGGCTGACACGTACAGGATTTCTTCCGTCGAAGCCCTTGAACAGGTCTCAGCCTGGCAAATCAAAAAGAAGGATTTTCTTAAAATCGCCGAAAAGTACCCATCCGTCATCCACAAAGCATATATGATCCTAGTTGAACGGGTCCGCATTCTTAACCGGCTTGTCCGCTACTTGACTTTCTATGACGTGCGGACAAAGGTTGCAAATTTAATCATCGATTTTTATTTCAATTTCGGCAGGCAGACTGACAACGGTTACAAAATTGAGATGAAAATCAATCAAACCCTTCTTGCCAACATGCTCGGAGTGACAAGGGAATCGGTTTCAAAAACACTGAATGACTTCCAGGATGAAAAGCTAATTGATATCCGTGATAAACACTTCTACATAATGGATTTGGAAAAGCTTGAATCCCTTTGTAATGAAACCGAAGAAATTCAAAACCTTCGGAAATGGTATAATCTATAGCCTGCTGTGAAGATACTATACCAGTGAAAGCGCTTATTCACAGTTAGCCATTTAACGATAATTTTGTTAACTGGTTCACAGAAATTGGGCTGTCCCCTTAACAGATTAAAAAACAGTTGTATGATACTATTTTTAACGATGAAACCGTTTACCAATTTTGACATGATGGAGGGAATTATCGATGAGTTTACATATTGAAGCAAAAGCAGGAGAAATTGCCGAGTCCGTATTGCTGCCAGGGGATCCACTGCGCGCTAAGTATATCGCGGAAACATTTTTAGAAAATGCAGTCTGCTATAACAACGTCCGCGGGATGCTTGGGTTTACAGGAACCTATAAAGGCAACCGTGTTTCGGTTCAGGGCACAGGCATGGGCATGCCTTCCGCAATGATTTATATCCAGGAACTTATTGAAGGCTATGGGGCTAAAAACCTTATCCGAATCGGGACATGCGGAGCCATTCAGGACGACGTAAAAATCCGCGATGTCATTGTTGCCCAGGCAGCAGCCACCAATTCGAGCATTATCCGAGGCAGCTTTCCAGGTTATGATTTCCCGCAAATCGGAAATTTCGATTTGTTGAAAAAGGCTTATGAAACTGGAACTGAAAAAGGCCTTAAACTTCGGGTAGGAAATGTCCTGTCCTCCGACCTTTTCTATACTGACAGACCGGATGAGTTTGTCCGCCTTGGAAAACATGGAGTCTTGGCAGTCGAAATGGAAGCTGCTGGCCTCTACTACCTAGCCGCGAAATTCGGTATGAAGGCACTTGCCTTGCTCACTGTCAGCGACCACATCCTTACCGGCGAACAAACATCCGCTCAAGAGCGCCAGACAACCTTCAATGACATGATTGAAGTCGCGCTTGAAACAGTACGTGGATAATCAATCTCCTATTAGCAGGAAGCCGACATGACGGCTTCCTGCTTTTTGTTTATTTTCCCCTTCAAGACCTTTTCGACTTATATCCCCACTCAAAACGGTCTTCATAACCCCCATCAAGACCCTTCAATCTGAAAAATCTACTCTAAACAGTCGTGAGAACCAGCGTCAAGACCGTTTCACCTGGCAAACCCGCTCCAAACGGTCGTGAGAACCCACGTCAAGACCGTTTCATCTGTAAAACACTCTCCAAACAGTCTTGAGAACCATCCTCATGACCGTTTCATCTAAAAAATCCGCTTCAAATAGTCGTAAGAAAATGACTTATCTTCTTTTCCAAAAAAGCCCCCGGCTTCCCTGAAAAGGACTATAATTAAGGGGATTAATTCACCGGGGGTGCAATCATGCTGACCGTTCAAAACCTAACCAAAAAATTCAAGAACGGAAAAGGGATATTCGATGTCTCTTTTGAGGTGAAAAAAGGAGAGGTATTCGGTTTTTTAGGGCCAAACGGGGCCGGAAAATCGACTACAATCCGCCATATTATGGGCTTTATTAAACCAGATTCGGGAAAAGTCACAATCAACGGACTTGACAGCTGGGAAATGCAAGGCGAGGTTCAAAAATATGTGGGATATTTGCCTGGTGAAATTGCGTTCATTGAAGGAATGACCGGGATCTCCTTCCTTCATTTCCTCAGCGAGATGCAGGGAATGAAGGACTTTTCAAAACGAACGGAACTGATTGAGAGGCTCCAATTTGATGTAGAGACCCCCATCAGGAAGATGTCTAAGGGAATGAAGCAAAAGGTAGGGATTGTTGCCGCATTCATGCATGACCCGGAGGTTATTATTCTCGATGAACCAACATCAGGGCTCGACCCGCTCATGCAAAAAGTTTTTATTGAGCTGGTCCTTGAGGAAAAAGCAAAGGGGAAAACATTTCTGATGTCCTCTCACAACTTCCCCGAGATTGAGCGGACCTGCGACCGAGCTGCGATTATTAAAGACGGCGTAGTCATGACTGTAAAGGATATTCATGAATTGCAATCCATGCAAAGGAAGTTGTTTGAAGTAACCTTTGCAAACAGCAGTGATGCCAATTCCTTTCTTCAATCGGGTCTTGAATGTGAATTTCGGGGAGGCAGCCGCGTCAGGGTGGCAATCCAGGGGAATTATAGCCAGTTTATAAAAGAAGCATCAAAATACCCTATTCGGAACATCGATTTGTACTCGCAGAATCTTGAAGATGTTTTCATGGATTACTACGACCAGCCGGAGGTGCGCTGATATGAACCTCACCCTTTATAGGCAAATGATGAAAGTCAATATAAAAGGGATGCTCAACTATGCGCTTGGCTCGGCGTTTTATATGATTCTAATGGTATGGGTCTATCCAAGCATAGCCGAAAATACGAAAATGTTTGATGAACTAGTTACATCGATGCCTGCCGGGCTTACGAAGGCATTTGGTCTTGAAAGCGGCTTCGGCAGCTTTGAATCCTATATTTCAGGCGAGTTTTACGGAGTTCTCCTGACCCTGATTGTTACAATTTTCTGTGTGGTGCTGCCAACCCAACTGTTGGCAAAACTGGTCGACCAAGGCTCCATGGCGTATCTCCTCGCCACGCCAACGACGAGAGGAAAAATAGCCATTACCCAGGCAGTTGTCCTTTTAACAGGGATTCTATTGATAATGGTGCTTACCACCATTTCTGGTTTCGCGGGTTACTATCTATTTATTGAGGATGCCAAGGCCTTCAATACCACCCGTTTTCTCCAGCTTAATATTGGGGCGTTCTTCCTTTTCTTTGCGGTGGGTGGTATTTCATTCCTAATCTCTTCCCTCTCAAATGACGAAAAGAAAGCGCTGGGTGTTTCAGGAGCGATTGCCTTTGGTTTCTTCAGCCTTGATTTAGTCGGAAAGATTAGCGAAAAGATTGACTGGCTCAGAAATATGACCATTTACTCCTTGTACACTCCATCCGATATTGTGAGTGGGAAAGCGGAACTGGCAACATCCTGTTCACTTCTTTTTGCCATAGGAGCTTTGGCATTCATTACGGGCATTTTCGCATTCAAGAAAAGGGATTTGCCTCTTTAGCAAAAGAAAGCGCCAGCCTGATAACATTACAGGACTGGCGCTTTTCAACAATTAATTAAATAGTTTTGTAAAAATCTCCTTTAGCGATTTCCCCTTTTTATAGTAAATCTCATCACGTACTTTTTCATTTATGGATTGCCACAGCATGATTTCCACATCCGACAGCGGCTTGGACTGCTCTTCTTTTATAAAAGCCGCGAAGTAGTCCAGGGGGACACCATAGAACCTTGAGATATCCGCCATAATTTCAAAGGAAACAGATTTCCGGTCACCTTTTTCAAGCATGCTTAAATACTGCAGCGTGATACCCGTCCCATTGGCGACATCCTCAAGCCTCAGGTTTTTTTCAATTCGCAATCGCCTTAGTTCCTGTCCTAATGGGGTTGCCATATTCGTCTCCCTTTCCCCTACTCGATTTCAAGTCTATGTTTAAGTGTTACAATACAATACCAGCTGATGGCAGCCTCGAAAAAGGTGATAATCATCTCTTCAGTTTTTATGGGAAATTTGAATCTTCTCATGTGAAAATGGAGCAATTCATGAATGATTGTTTGCAGCTGCTCCGGATAATCCAATTTCTCATCGATGAAAATCATTTTTTTCTCGTAATAGCATACCCCTTTTACCTCTTTTAAATCCATAAAAAAGAATTGAATAGTATATTTGTTTGCTATTCTTTGAGTAATCGAGTCTATGTGCGCCTGGTTTATCCCTACGAATTTCTTATGGAGGAAACCAATGAATGTGTAGTAGGACAGGAATAGAATAAGCACCAAATTGATTTCAAGATGGTCATAGAATGCTAGAATTGGAAAAACAATCGCAACCTCGAATAGCATTGGCCCAAACCGGTCGAGAAATAGCTTTGTCGTTGCCGCCCCGGTTTCAAGGTATACATAAACGTACTTCATGAGTACGGCCAGAAATAGCATGAATAAAGATGTTAAATAACGTGCCAGGTAATCCATATCCGAATAACCATTATAGAGTTCGTTGCACACAATGATGATGATCGTGTAAATGGATAATAACGATAAGATTGATTGTATCCTGCCCCTTCTTTGATGGAGAATCGATAGTAGGCTGTAAACTAGAAGATATACGATTCCATAAACGACCGAAAAGCGGTCAAAAACAATCAGCGATAATATCACATTGAAAAAGGAATACCCGAAACCGGAAAAAACCTTTAGATTGACTTGGTCAAACACAACCATAATGCAGAGGAACAAAAGAATATTCCATTCAAACTCAGTTGGAATAGTGATGTATGCGTTGGTTAAAAGCAATGCGGGAATCAGAAAAATTAAAGAAACATTTTTCCGGGCAACGCTTCTCATGATGGTTCACCTATTTCCTAGTAATATTTTACCTATTCTCCTATTATCTTACTTCATAGTCAGTCTTTTTTTAATCACTTTTTTTCTACATTTGCACGTTGTTTGGCGTATTTTGTCTATTAAAAGTAGTATGATTCCACTATGGTTTACTATATACTTTGAGGAATAAGTGCTTATTTGCACTTATTCCACTTTCTTCTTCCTAGATTGCACGATCCATTGCATGCACTAACACTGTTAGTGCTCTTTTTTTTGGTTATTTTGTGTTATTAATGTTGGAAATCGAGTAAGCAGCCATTTTATCTCCTTTTTTATTCCTGGCATTATGTCGATATTCACCAATCCGTATTGACTGGAATCGACACCGATTAAACTAAAGTTTATTTATAATAACCCTTATGAACGATGTCCGAATTAGACGACTTGGCCAATCGCTATGCCGCGACACGGTTAGCTGGAATAGGCAGAGCCCTATCCAGCATTTAGGGAAGCCATGAAGTATAGCCCTTACCTGGACACTTGGGCTATATGGAGCTACTAGTGTAACCGGCCCTTTAGAAAAACCATAATCTAAGGGGAGAGATGAAGAGAATGAAGAAAATTTTATCAAGTTTGGCAGCAGGAGCTTTGGCAATAGGATTGCTCGCGGGATCCGCGTTCGCGGCAGTAACGATCGATCCGCAAACCGGAGCGGGATTCGTAGGAAAAGGCGATGTCCAAACCGCCATGGGATGGAATAATGCTGATCTGCAGAAGAATGCCGACTCCTTAAAATTTACTTATTCAACAAAAGAAACCTATGTCGTTACCGTAACATGGGTTACTGGAGAAGGGACCAGGGGAGAAAAAACCCATTGTGTTGAGCATGAAAGGACATCTTCCATTAATTCGAGTATAGGTTTTGATCCGAGGACAAAAAAGCAAATTACAGGATTTGACCTCAATAATTTCAATGATACTGTAACAGGAGGTGATGAGATTCCAAAATTCGGAGATGAGTACCCTGGAAAATCAGGGCATTTTGTAAAATCAGTCGAACTTATCTCCACTTCAGGCGGCTTGTACGTGAACGGAGTGCTCCTTCAGTAACATCGCTATTAATTATGGAAGCAATGGCATACAGCTTTACTCTGGACGTTTAGGCTATATGGAGCCAGTAGTGTAACCGACAATCCAAGTAAAAAGGAATCAATCGCCAACCGATTGATTCCTTTTATTTTGCCGGCAGCATTTCGTTTTGAAGGCGTCCTTCTTCTTTTAATATCTCCACAAACGCTTCAACAACTTCCCGGTCATAATGGGTGTCGGCCATTCTGATTAACTCGTCAACAGCATACTGTGCATCATAGGCCTTCCGGTAGGCCCTGTCCTCGGTCATGGCATCAAATGAATCACTTACCGCGATGATTCGGGCTTCCAAAAGGATGTCGTCCCCTTTTAAGCCATTTGGATAGCCGCTCCCATTCAGCCGTTCATGATGCTGTTCAATAATCCTGGTAATATCTTTATAATAGAGGTCTTTCACCATTTCCGCCCCATCAACAGGGTGCCGTTTAATAAAGGCAAACTCCTCGTCCGACAATTTGTCGGGTTTATTTAATATTTCAGTAGGGATATTGATCTTCCCGATATCATGTAATATCGAAGCAATATATAAGTTTTCCAGCTTATCTTTTGGAAACATAAGCTTTTTGGCGATTTTCACGGCATACTCGGAAACCCGTTCACTATGTTTTACTGTATGGTGGTCTTTCCTCTCAACTTCTTCAACTATTTTTTGTAGCCTTGTGAGGCTTTCGCTCAATTGATAAAAAGTTGGCTCTGTTATCATCCATAAATATGAAACATCTGTCAGGGTAGAGAAGTGGATTGGCTCATCCAAATCAACAGCCATGTAGTAATCACCAGGTCCGAGTTTTATCTTTTCCCCATCCATTTCACAAATCAATTCACCTTGGAGGATATAGAAAAATTCCATAATATCTGGGGTTTCACTAGGATAAACATAAAAAAGGTTGTCTTTTGAAATGGTTTGAATCATACATTCCATGCCACCGCCTCGGGCAAGCAATCCGATATCAAAGGTTCCTAGAGAAACCCGCTCTAATACTTCTCCCTTTTTTCCAATAGAAAAACCCATATATACCCTCCCTGCTAGGCGAAAAGAAAAACGAGCCTATTTTAGACTCGTTGGCTTAATTAAATCATATAACATTCAGACAATTGCTTCAATTAATTATTTTTTAAGGCAAAATTTTTACTACCCGAACCGGGTCAATCCACACTTCCCTATCGGCAAAACGGACAAGCACCCAACTGCATTCAGCAATCACTCCGTATTCCGCAGCCTTCGTAATTGCTTTTTGCGACATTTTCAGCGTTTCCTCATAAACATCCGCAATGATTTTATCTAGTTTTTCATTGTATTTTTTCGTTAGCTTTTCTTGCATTGCAGTATTGCCTTCTATTTTTTTGATTTCCTGAAGATGCTCAGCCTGTAATTTATCTGCCTTTTCTACCGCTTTTTCTACTTTCTCGCTAATTTCCATGTTGGTTTTTTCAATCAAACTGAGGGCCTTTGCGACATCTTTCCCTTCATTTGCAAAAGCAGGTGACCCCAACCCCAAAACCAGGACAGCCGTGAAAAAGATGGATAATACTTTTTTTAACATTCCTCTTCCCCCCAAATGTTTAAAAAGTCCAACAAAAAGACCCACTTCTACAAGAGGGACCTTTCACGTGCAACTGGCTGGCATGGCAGTTATCCTGCTTTAGCCCCTTTAGCTTTGCGTACTTATCCTTTCAGATAAGGTGCCCCTGGGTCTATTTTATTATCTACCATAATTATACAGGGACTTTCATACTATTTGCAACTATTATCTAAATATTGCGAATCCTGCTATTCAATAGTAGTAGATTAGGAATATTGATGTCGATTAATACTGTTTCAAGGTTCTCTTCAAGAATTCTCTTGTCCGTTCCTGGGTCGGATTGCTGAAGATTTGCTCAGGGCTGCCTTCCTCCGCAATTACCCCTTTATCCATAAAGACAACCCGGTCGGATACTTCACGGGCAAATTCCATTTCGTGCGTAACAATCAGCATCGTTAGCCCTGATTCAGCAAGATCCTTCATAACCTTTAGGACTTCGCCAACCATTTCAGGGTCAAGCGCGGATGTTGGTTCATCGAACAGCATTACATCCGGTTCCATGGACAGGGCCCTTGCAATTGCTACCCTTTGCTTTTGCCCGCCGGACAATTGATGAGGTTTGGCATTGATGTATTTGTCCATGCCCACCACTTTCAAATAGTTCATGGCGACTTTTTCCGCTTCCTCCTTGGAACGCTTCAGCACTTTCATCTGCCCAACAACGCAATTGCCGAGAACATTATGGTTGTTGAACAGGTTGAATTGCTGGAATACCATGCCAAGCTTCCTCCGGTAGAGGAACAGGTCATGTTTGTCATCAAGGATATTTTCGCCATTGTAGATGATTTGGCCGCCGCTCGGCATTTCCAAAAGGTTTACGCAGCGAAGAAGCGTCGATTTCCCGGAACCCGATGACCCAATGATGCTGACAACTTCTCCTTTGTTGACTGAAAAATTGATGTCCTTTAAAACCTCATGGTTTCCAAACGATTTATTTAAATGCTGGATATCAATGACTTTCTCCATTTTGTTCTCCTCCTTTCCGGTTCATTATCTCGCAGGCTGGATATCCTCGCCAACAACCTTATAGCTGTCCGGCCCTTCAATTTTCTTTTCAAAATAACGAAGAATTTTGGTTACGGCAATAGTCATGATTAAATAAAGGATACATGCGACAAAGAATGACTCGAAGTAACGGAAATTGTTTCCCGCAACCGACTTAGTCATGAAATAAAGCTCCGATACAGATATAACGTTCAGGACGGATGTATCCTTAATATTGATGACAAATTGGTTCCCTGTGGCCGGCAGGATGTTGCGGATAACCTGCGGCAACACGACGTTTATCATCGTTTGTATATGATTCATCCCGATTGCCTGGGCAGCCTCGAACTGGCCCTTATCAACCGAAATGATTCCGCCGCGGACAATTTCAGCCATATAGGCCCCTGTATTGATCGATACAATAATCAGTGCGGCCATCATAACATTCATATTAATTCCAAACGCCAACGCGGACCCGAAATAAATGACCATTGCCTGGACAATCATTGGTGTACCGCGGAAAAATTCGATATATACCGATAAAAGAAAATTAACCACTGCCAGAATAATCTTTTTCAGTCCCCGTTCTGGAACGGGAATCGTCCGGATAATGCCCGCGATCAAGCCGATAGCGGCTCCGGCAATCGTCCCTATGAGCGCAATCCATAACGTTGTACCTGCTCCCCGGAGGAACATCTCCCAGTTTTCCGAGACGATTTTCACAATCCATTGAATGCTCATCTTTCTCCTCCTCTATATCATCATGAAACCGGCTGTATGCAAGACACAGCCGGTTTCCAAAGAAATCTATTCCCTATTCTGCTGCAGGCTGATTCTTGATTGCTTCATCCATGATGCTTGTTTGTTCTTCCTCCGAAATGCCACCCAGGATTTCGTTAATCTTATCCTTCAGGTCGCTTCCCTTTTTAAGGCCGACTGCAATCGCTGTGTCATCCTGCGATGTTTTGAATCCATCTTCGAATTCTACCATTGCAAAGTTTTGATTTGCTGCTGAGGCACTGACCGCTTCAGGCCGTTCTGAAACGTACCCATCAATGATTCCTGATTCAAGGGCAACCCTCATCGCCGGGAAGTTGTCCATGGCTGTCGCTTTCTTGACGCCTTCAATTTGGTCGATGACGGAATAGTGGAATGTATTCAGTTGGGCGGTTACTTTCGCTCCCTTGAAATCCTTAAGGGACTTCGCATCTTCGTACTTACCGCCTTTTTTCACGACCATTACTAGATTTGATTTATAATAGTTATCCGTAAAGTCTATCGTTTTTTTACGTTCCGCTGTTGGAGACATCCCCGCAATGATCGCATCAATTTTACCGGAAGTCAGGGCAGGTACAAGGCCGTCCCATTCCGTTTTGACAATAACCAATTCTTTTCCGAGGCCTTCAGCAATTGTCTTTGCTATTTCAACATCATAGCCGCCAGCGTATTCCGATGTTCCGGCAATTTTGACAGCGCCTTTTGAATCATCCTTTTGAGACCAGTTAAATGGTGCATAGCCGGCTTCCAGGCCTACCTTAAATGTTTCTTTTTCAGTATTGCCAGCATCGCCATTCGATCCGGATTTCCCGCTGTCTGTTCCCCCGCACGCAGATAATACAAGAATAATAGAAAGCAATAATGCCAGAAATAACGTTCCCCTTTTCTTCATCCTACATTTCCCCTTTCATTTTTTAATACACCAAAAAGCGGCCTGAGATAAACTCAGGCCGCAAAATGTATAGTTTGCACCTAAATCCTCTCTTTACCCCAATGAGATAGCACAACTCAATAAACTGGGCGTTTATTGAGACAGTCCTGCAGTTCTTAACTGCAAGCCCAGCAGGCAATATTGAGTATACGGCCCACTTCGGCGATATTTCCTTCTCCTTAGTCTCGATGCTTCTCAAGCTCCACTAAAGACTGTTAAATACCGCGCCTCTACCTCACTGTCTAAAGTGAGGTGGTTGTATTAAATTTATATGCACTAGACTATACTATTCTGACAAATCTGTCAACCTTACTTACCGTTTTTTAACCTTTTCTTCATGGTATTTCTGAGTAATTTTTCCTATAAAAATCCTGCCTCTAACTTCCTCTTTTCAAGTGCTCCCGTATCTCGTTTAAGGTCGGCAGTCCGGACATCGCGCCTTTTTTTGTCGTGGCGAGCCCTCCTGAAACCGCGGCAAAACGGACAATTTCCCTAATCTCCTGTTCGGTATGGTCCTTTAAGGGTTTCGGAGTTTCATTAAATGAAAAAAGGATCCCGGAAACAAAGGCATCGCCTGCCCCTGTCGTATCGACAACCGTGCATTGAAGTGCAGGAACTCTTCCCTTCTTGCCTTTATAAAAATAAATGCAGCCCTCACCGCCAAGCGTCAGCAGGATGAGCGGCACGTCCGGCAATCGCGCGAGTCCATCATCAAAACTAGTGCTGCCGGTCAAGAATGCCAGCTCCTCATCTGAAACCTTTAAGATATCTACATTGGGAAGGACGGACAGTATTGTTTCCCTGGCCCGCTCCCCGGATTCCCAAAGCCCGAGGCGAAGATTTGGGTCATAAGAAACCAGCATACCCGCTTCCTTTGCCTTCTCGATTGCCCAGAGCGTCGCCGTTCTTGAAGGCTCACTAATCAATGAAATCGAACCGAAGTGAAAGATTTTATTCCTATTAAAAAGTGCGGGAGAAATTTCTTCTTTTTTCAAAAAACGATCCGCGCTCGGGTGAATATAAAAACTGAAGCTTCGTTCCCCTGATTGCTCCAGTGTTACAAAGGTAAGCCCGGTCCTTGCTTCCTTAGACAGAAACATCGAAGCCGTATCGACTCCGTATCCATCCAGCGTCTCCTTCAAAAAGGTTCCGAGCACATCATCACCGACTTTTCCGATAAAAGCCGCCTTCCCTCCGAGTTTCGATATTCCGACGGACACATTGGCTGGGGCCCCGCCCGGTGCTTTTTGATACGTCAGATTATCTGAATCAAGCGGAATGAAATCAATTAGGGCCTCCCCTAAACATACAACACCGTTCATAAAACACCTCTACGGAAAAAATTTATCGTCCAACCTTAATCTTATCAATATTCCACTTGATTAGGTGAAATTCGGCTGTCCCAAAGAAGGAAATCGTTTCGTCTGCGGGCCTCGGAAAATAGCGCGCCGTAAATACCTCTTCCCCCTCGTTGATGAAAATTTCCAGGGAAGAGTGATCCATGAAAACCCGAAGCTGTGACAAGGCAGTTACATGGCATGTCCTTGTTTCAGGCTCGCCGGTTTTGAAATTCCTTCTTCTCAGAGTAATTGCCTGTTTATCCTCATCATAAAATAGCTCTGCTTCATTGCGGAAGCGGATACGGAACCCGCCATTCTTTGCCTTCGGGAAATCCAGAAGAAGCTCCACCGACCTTCCCTCCACCCCATCAAGCTGGGATAACGCTCCTGTCAGCCGGACATTTTTGTATTCAATTCTGTCTTTGCGCAGTATCGCAAGCTCATCCACCGGCCGTTGATACACCTTTTCCCCATGGACTTTCAGCTCACGCGGGATTGTCAACGCATGCACCCAACGATTGGCCAGAGTTGGCTGAAATGCTTCCGTTTCATCGGTTATGCCCATCCAGGCATACAGAATTGTTCTGCCTCCCTTGTCGACAAAGGTTTGCGGCGCATAGAAATCAAACCCGCGGTCCAGCTCGGTAAAAGGTCCGTGCCTAAAGCAGCCCTCTTCATAATCCAGTCTCCCCATAAAATAACCGGATTGGAAAAGGTTTTGATACGAATGCCCGCTCGGTTCCAGTCCTTGGGGCGATACTAACAATATATCCTTTCCGTCCAAATGGATAATGTCCGGGCACTCCCACATATAGCCAAAGTCCGTTAGTCCATTCATTCCTTCCCCTGCAATTGGACCTGTTTCTTTCCAATTGCAGAGATTATCCGATGTAAATAAAACAGCAGTCCCTTTTCCATCAAGGGTTTGCGCGCCAATCACCATGTGCCAGCGGCCATGCTTCCACCAAACCTTCGGGTCGCGGAAATGAGCCGTATAACCATCCGGAAGCTTGAGGATTGGCCCCAATTTTTCAAACTGGACGCCGTCCGACGAAACCGCCAGACATTGGTACGTCTCCCTCGTCCCATCATCAAGCTTGACGTTTCCCGTGTAAAATAGATAAAGCTTACCTTCCAATTCCACAGCGCTTCCGGAATAACAGCCATTCCGTTCATACCACTCACTCGGGGCCAAGGCAATCGGCTCTTCCCGCCAATGAACCATATCCCTTGATGAGTAATGCCCCCAGAACTTCGCCCCATGTGCTGTATCAAACGGGTTCCATTGGTAAAACACATGATATGTCCCCTTGTATTGGATCAGTCCATTTGGGTCATTTAGCAATCCGACTTGAGGCATAAGATGGTAATGGAGCCGGTAAGGATCAGTTTGGACCTGGGCCTTATGTTTTTCAATCTCATCATACACTTTTTGGACCAAGAGAGTTTCCTTTTTAGTCATAAAAGACCTCCTTCGAGCAGCCAATCCTTTTTTCAAAAAAGAGGCAATTTTCACAACTGCGACCTTTTTAAGCCTATTCCTGTTCGATTTCCTTCCTTACCTTATCGGAGTACCCGAACATCCAAGTTAGCCCAAAAGCCACGCCAATCGCAACGAGGTTAACGAGTATGTATGGCAGGATTTGTCCGTTTAAATAGAGCAGCGTACCCGGAATAACGGTGACCGCCATGCCGGTTGCCTTGAGGCCAAGGATGGAAGCCAAAAACCCGCCGGCCGCGCCGCCGATAAGAGCCATAATGAACGGCTTTCCGTAACGAAGGTTAACACCGAAGATTGCAGGCTCGGTAATCCCTAATAAAGCCGATACAGAAGATGGATACGCCAGGGCTTTCAATTTAGCCGACTTTGTCTTCAGGCCAACCGCAAAGGCAGCACCGCCCTGCGCGGCAACCGCACATGTAACAATTGCGTTGTACGGGTTGTAATGATATTTCGCCAGCAGCTGGATTTCCAGCATGTTAAAAATGTGGTGAACCCCTGTAATAACGATGATTTGGTTAAGTCCTCCGATGAGCAGTCCGCTAATTCCGAACGGCCAGGACAAAACATTGGTTGCAACAGATAAAATACCTTGTTCGACGATATGAAAAATCGGTCCAACTACTAATAACGATAGGGCGATCATGACAAGAAGCGTAATGAATGGGGTAAGAATAAGATCAAGCGCTTCAGGTACACGCTTCCTTACCGCCCTTTCCAGCTTGGCCCCGATAATCCCGGCAATGAAGGCCGGCAAAACCGATCCTTGATAACCGACAACAGGGATAAAACCAAAAAAGTGCAGCGGATCAACATCCCCGCCGGCTACTCCCCATGCGTTAGGAAGTGAAGGACTGACAAGCATTAAGCCGAGAATCAGTCCGATAATAGGCGTCCCGCCAAATACCCTGAATGTTGACCAGGCCACAAGAGCAGGCAGGAAAATAAATGCAGTATCTGTCAGGATTTCCGTAAACAGCAGGAAGTTTTGCGGCACATGGTCCGGCGTTATGCCGAACAGTGCAAGAACCTTTTCCTGCATGACCAGGCCTCGAACTCCCATGAACAATCCAGTCGCAACGAGGACAGGAATAATCGGAACAAACACGTCACCGAATGTCCGGACCGCCCGCTGAAATTTGGAGCCTGTTTTAATCGCCTCTTTCTTTTGGTCGGAGGCTGACAGCGTCTCAAGCCCAAGCTGGGAAACCTCTTCATAAATCCTGTTGACGGTTCCGGTGCCAAATATTACTTGGTACTGGCCGGAGTTGTAAAAGGCTCCCTTTACCTTGTTGATTTGCTCCACTCTTTCCTGATTAATTTTTTCCTTATCATTTACCATGAGCCGAAGCCGCGTTGCACAATGGGCAACTGAATGGATATTTTCTTTGCCACCGACAGCTTCAATCAGCTCTTCCGCTATTTTGCGATTTTCCGACATTGGATTCACCCCATTTTCTTTCTTATGAATCAATATCACAACCGCTGAGAAATTAAACAAATTTTTATAATATTCCGAGCCCTTTTTCGTCTCATTCGATCTCATGAAGACTTGAAAAGCCAAGCCTGCTCTCGTTTTAAAAAATAAACAGTACCGAAAAATTTATTTTTTTTTGCACAAGTGCTTATGCAACTTCTAACTATGTATCTGTTCGACTCTCCTGCCTCAAAATGGAATGATGTTTTCCTGCAGTGAGGCATTGGATACGTCCCCTGCTTCACGAGTCTCCTGCATCATTAGCCAAAAATAAAATGCCAATGTTCTAGACATCAGCATTCATCAGGAATCATCTTTTTCATTTTTGACCTTATCCTTTAGTTTGTTCATTTTAATTTTGTATTCTTCGTTTAGTTTACTGAATTCTGCTTTCGTTTCATCGTCGGTTTCTTCCAGGCCTGCCTTTTCATAGGTAGTTCCAATATTTAAATGGCCGCTCAGTTCCTTTATTCCGACGTTCCCCAGGTTATTTACCTGGTCATACTGTTCAATGAACAATTTCTCAACCTTGATTTCCTGATAGATGACAGGCCGTTCATCACTCGTATTGCCATTGCATTTACCTAAATACTCATCCAAGAGCCGGCTCTGGTTGGCGGCACTTTCGCGTTGCATCTTTTCCAATTCCGATAGACGGCCCTCCAACTTTGTTATCTTCCATGTGAGCTGATTCAGCGTATTGTAAATGGGCGCCATTTCCGCATTCACCGTTTTTTGAACAAAGAGAAGGAGCTGCCTTTCGAGTGCATCTGTTTTTACCCTTTCCTCCAAAGATTTCTTTAAAGGCATAACCTGGTTCACACCCAACATTATTAATATCAGCGGATCATAATCGTCTCTTCCCTTGTATACCTTCTTGGGTACGTTATGATCAGGAGGCCATTTTCAAACCTTGCAAGTATATCTTTGCTTTCGGCAGGCTCTGGAAGGTCAAGGTTTCTTTGAAATTCGCCATATTTCCGCTCGGTATGCACCGTGGCTCCATTGATTATCGGGGCTTGGAGAACTCCTTTTATAGTAAGCCGGCTTCCCGATACTGATAATGCAATATCTTCTCTCATTACACCGGGAACTTCCAATAAAAGAATAACATCCCTGTCCGTAAGGTAAATATCCGTTACTGGATAAACCCCTTGTTTTTCTTTTGCATTTCTATGGCGGACTGGAGCTTCCTCAGGAATTTCCCCAGGAGGGCTGTCTTCAAAAACCATCTCCCAGAACCGCCCGTTTTGATACTGTTGGGACATTTCAATCCATTGTTTAATTTTATCCATATCCATCTATTCGCCCTCGCCTCTAGCTCAGAAATATTTTTTCCCCGGGAAAGGTTTAGTCCATGGGTGGGACAGCGACTTCAGTGAATTGCGGATCCATCTTTTTTCTCATCCTTATTTGGAGATAGTTATCCCGGAATTCGGAAACCGAATCCTTCATTTTGACCATTGAAGGCAGTGAAAGAACCTGCCTGGATTCCGGGGTTGGCAACCCTTCAATAATCAACTGATTGGTATTATGGTAGATTTTTAATTGCGACAGCTGCTCGGCATTCTTAATATACATTCTTGCATAGACATGGTCATGGCTTTCAAAAGTGGTGACCTGAAACGATTCTATTGGGTTTGCCTGCACGGCCTCTCCATGTTCAGGATGGAGGAGATCAGCCATTTCAACATGCTTCATGGATGAAGATATGGATTTCTCAACCATCTCCTCTACGAATTTTGAAATGTCATTGTTCAGGTATGACTGGTTCAGCCACTTTGGCAGCCCGCCCTTAAAAAATGGAAAAGGAAGCATAACGGTCCTCCTCTAAAATTGATTGCTCATTGGCAATGATGGATTGGCGATTTGATCCTGATCGCTTATATCGGGGTCAATGCTATTTGTGCCCATGAATGATGTCGTTGGCGACAAGTCACCCAGGGATATGTTTGCTCCTATATACTTAGAGTTGGCAGTATGGCTATTATGAATGACCGCCCCCACGTCAAGGTTTCCGTTGGATGTAATTCCGTTTGTTTTCATGCTGAATATATTTATGAAATAAGGCATTGTGTACTCCTTTCAGAAAATACGCATTAATACTGGTTGGCATTCACGTTTGCTGGATTTGCAACATCCCCTTGATCGTTCACATCCGGATCGATGAATACATTTTCCATGCCGGATGTGGTTGGAGAAAGATCGCCATAAGAGGAGTTGACCCCTTGCGATTTTGTGTTAGCGGTAGGGGAATTGTGAAGGGCGTCACCTATGTTCAGGGAGCCATTATTGGATATATTGTTTATTTTTATGCTGTATATATTTATATTTGTGGGCATACTCTCTCCTCCCAACACATGGCGTTGGTTATATATATGCCCAGATTTCAAAATTGGTTAAAGGAACGTACTACTCCGTTTCGCTGCCTGTTTGCCCCTTATTGACTTCAATTACCTTTGTCTGGTTATTGCATTCAATGACCTTTGAAAAATCGCCAAAGGCAAAGGAAGCTCCTGCCATTTTAAAATTGGAGGTATGGCTGTTCTGCAAGGTCGAACCAATGTTGATGTTTCCGTTCTGAGCGATAATATTCGTTTTTATTCGGTGGACAATCGTGATATTTTTCAATTGTTCACATCCTAATAGGCAATTTCGTTTGCAATACTATATGCCAAACCAACGTCCCTTGTTATAGAATTTGCCCGTAAAACCACGCGGGCTTGCCCCGTGTATGTAAGGGCATCGCTCAAGGATGGTCTTTTGACCATCCTATTTGAGCGACTTTAGAGGTGTTTTCCTTGCGAACAAATGTTCCTTTTTGATAAAATGGATGTATAAATTTGGATTGATCCTATGGAACTTAGGTGGTGATGTATACAACGAATTAAAAATAACCGTAAGATTGTCTTAAATAGCGCCATTAAAATCTCTTACAACAAAACTGGGGGTATGACTTATCCTCCATTTTCGAAAGAAAAGAAAACAAACGCTAATGTGGTCAACGGACTGCTTGTTTGTTGGTTCTCACCCCTATAGCTAGTGCGTAACGCCGATGGGAGCTTGACTCCATGTACGCTTGCGAGAAACTATATGTGAGAACCCACGCGGCTCGCCCCGTGGAGTAAGTCAGAAGTAAGCCTTTGTGCTAGCTGAATGGATAAAAACCTCATTTGACCGAATCGGACTCCCAAAAGAACGAATAATGGCTCTTTTAGACCAGAAACGTCATTTATCGTTCTTTAAAGAGAGCAACTAATTAATAAAACAAGCCAGGATCCCTGGCTTGTCCCATTTTAATTCAAATGAAGTAAATGAACCATGACATAACCGAAAACGGCTAAAAGTACGGATCCAGCGAGACCCGCGGCAAATGCCTTCATTCCCAGTTTCCTGAACGTCTTTATTTCTACATTCATTCCCAAGGCAGCCATTGCCATCGCAATGAGCAGGTAGGCGGCGGTTACGATGTTCCCGGCAACGGTTTCCGACACAATCCCAAGCGTATTAAAGCCGCTCATAGCCAGGAATCCTAAGATGAACCACGGAATGATCGACAGCGAAATTGCTTTTTTCCCGTTTCCCTTTTCGCCTCGCTGGACGAAAAAGCCAATCGCCAGCGCAACCGGAACTAGCAGGGCGACACGCGTTAATTTTACGATAACCGCAAGATCAACCGCTTCATTGCCGCCGGCAGCCGCGGCTGCCACGACATGGGCGACTTCATGCAATGTCCCGCCGGAAAATACCCCATATCCTGTCGGGGTCAGGTTCAAAACCGTATATAAAAATGTATACGCAAGTGTAAATAAAGTACCCAAAATGGCTATAGTAGCTGCTGCGACAGCGGTTTCCTCTTCTTTTGCCTTCACTTGAGGTGATATGGCGACGATGGCAGCAGCTCCGCAAATCGCCGTTCCACAGGCGGTTAGGATGCCAAGCCTTTTTTCAACCTCGAACCACCGGCATAACCCATATACAACCAACAGTGCAAAGACAATCGTTAACGATGCAAGAATGAATACCTTCCCCCCCGCATTGTAAATATCCGCTAGGTTTAGCCTCATTCCGAGCAAAATAATCCCTAACCTGAGCAATTTCTTATTCGTGAATGTTATTCCAGGCTTTAAATCTGCCTTGAATCCAAATACTGCCCTCCATACCATTCCCAGAAGAATCGCAATCACCAGCTGGCCCATGATTGACAGGAACGGAAATCCTGATAAGTACTTTGCAGCCAGCGCAATCAGAAATGTAATCCCAAGCCCTTTTAAAAAGGCAGCAGCCTTGTTTTGCTTCATTTGTTTCCCGTATGACTTCCCCATCTCTGTCACTTCCCATATGTAAGTTGTACACCTTCACTTTATAGAAATAATTTTTATTAGTAAAATACATATTAGTAATAACAGTTATTAGTATTTTTAATAATTAGGAGGTTGCCAAGATGTACTATGACGCATTAAAGACGTTTATCACCCTTGCGGAGGTCGGGAATTTTACTAAAACCTCCGAATTTCTCCACATTTCCCAGCCAAGTGTCAGCCTTCATATAAAAAATCTCGAAAAGGAATTTCAAACCGAATTATTCCGACGCTCTCCTAAATCAGTTCAAATAACACCAACAGGTGAAATCTTATACAGCCGGGCAAAGCAGCTAATTGCCATTTATGAGCAAGCGAAGGACGAGATTCTTGAACACCATAACTCCGTTCAGGGAAAGTTGATCATCGGGGCTAGTTTTACCATTGGGGAATACATATTACCAGAGCTTCTCCTGATGGTGAAAAAGGATTTTCCTGAATTGGAGTTCCAGATTGTCATCGGCAATACAGATGAAATTGTAAACTATGTCCAGGTTTTTAAGGTCGATATTGGACTTATCGAGGGCCAGACAAACGAAAAGGAGCTTATCGTCCACCCCCTGATGGAGGATGAACTGTTCATCATCTCCCCGAACAGCCATCCGCTTGCCGGAAAGGGCGGTGTTGCCATTAAAGACCTCCAGAACCAGGCGTGGGTAACAAGGGAAGAAGGCTCGGGAACAAGGGAGTATTTAAACCACTTTATCCGATCAAACGGTTTAAAAGTAAAATCCCTCTTGACCATTAGCAGCAACCAGGGGATAAAAGAAAGCATCATCAAAGGATTGGGCCTTTCACTTCTATCCCATAGTGTTATTGAGAGGGAGGTAAAACACGGGGATTTGTCCATCATACGGCTGAAAAACCAGACCTTCACCCGCACACTCTCCTACATTTATTCCCCCATCATGAGGAATAAGCGGAGCGTCGAAGCGTTTATACAGATGCTTTCCAAAGGTTAATGGAATTTCCCTTCTCATCAATTTTTCATCTTGTACTCAGGAGGTTCTAATCATTCTTGTGTACTGTTATTTCTAGAAAGAGAGAAGGAGAGAGAAAAGATAAAAAAAATCCTGTTAACAGCCTTGAGCACTGTTTTTCATGCCGGATGCGGAAACAATAGTGACGGCCTATTATCGGAAGAGAAAAAGAACTTGGAAACAAAGACAATTACATACGAGGAAGCTAAAGATAGTGCAGGTATGTCAGAAGGCAATAAGGATACAGGGGCGGCAATGCCAGTAAACACCTTGAAGGCAACTGGCTTTGTGGATGAAATAGAGCTAAGCCAGCTTCAGGAGTACTCAATTTTGGAAACCTATACAAACTTGGCTGATAATACTATTTTTAAAATTGAGGACAACCTGAATAAGCGTGTACTGATTTTAAAGAATGAACAAGGCCGGCCGACATATAAAACCATCCTTGAAAAAAATACAAACAGACTTAAAATTATTGAATTTGACGGAGGTTTGATTTATAACGATATTCTTCCCTAAAGAAATACTGGGAAGGAGCTGCTCAATTGAGGCTGCTTTTTTCTATTACATCCATTCCGGTCTTTCTAACAACTAGCCACCAAATGACAGCACTATAAAGAATCATTGACGGGAGGCCCGCTTCGATTCCGAATGCGCCGCCGGTGACCCATATTTGATCTGTTTCAAAACGGGCAGTGATAAGTGACACCCCAGTTTCATTCGCTCCCTTGGTAAAGCCGACAACTCTTGGGCTAAGGACGAAATTCCACAGGATATGCACCGCGGCTGCATTCCAAAGATTCCCCGTCTTTCGCACGATGAGTGAAAACAAAATCCCCACAAGAGTTCCCGCAGCCAAAATTAGCAATGCATCGAGCAACCGTATACTGCCAACCGTTAGGAGATGAAGGGCCCCGAACAAAACAGACGTTGCCGCTATGGCTGCCGCCGCGCCCCATTTCCCTTCTATCAGTTTGAACAAATAGCCCCTGAACAGCATTTCTTCTATAATGCCTGCGGAGCATGAAACAATAATCGAACCAACTAGCAACGCCAAAACAGTTTTAATAGAAAGCTCCGCCTGAATTTCAAAAACAGCATAATGCGTGAGAAGATAAAATACGATTACCGTAAGAGGCATGCCACTCCCAATAAATATCCAAGCTTTACCCGCCTTAAAAGGCCAACAGATACCGATGCTCGCGTTCGTTTTTTTCAGCACCTTACTTGAATACAGCCAAAACAGGCCAACAGTCATCAGCAGCCGCAAACTTTCTTTCAAAAGAATTCTGATCGTGTCATTGCCTATTCCATCCGTCAGCGGGTTCACAAAAATCGCCGCGGCCAGGAATATCGTCAAAAAAACAATACAATGACTGAAAACTTTCCCCGACTTCATACCTCCAGCCCCTTCCCAAATAGTTAATCAGCTCGCTTAGTCCACTCCTTTAGGTGTGGAAGTGGTTACGAATCAGTTCCGAATACCCTTTGAAAAAAGGGTGAATACAGTAAGCAAATAATTCTTCCAGCCCCATTACGGCGGTGCGGCCTGCCTCACGCCTAACAAGTTAGGTTTTCCCCTGCTTTCCGTCAACACTATTATATATAGAAAATATGTAACCCCAGCCTTTTGGATGGGGTTACAGGAGGTATATGAAAAATTATTATACTTTACTTAAAAAATAGTTTATAGGGCAACAAAAGCGCCGCTAAGGAAATGAGTAGAAAGATACTATCAGGCATGAAAGTTCCAAAACCCACTATATGGAGGACAAAGAATACTGGATACACCCAGCAAACATACCAGGACCATCGAAGCCCTTTTCGGAAGGCATTGGCCAGAATAGCGAAACCGAATACAGACATGCCTAGTATCAATGAGCCCCGCAGTTTTAGTTCGATTCCCGTATCGGTTTGGTCATTGGACAAATAGGCATGTATGACGGATCCTTCCCCAAACGGTCCATTTTCACCTGACATACTGATTATTAACATTAAAAACTGAATGAACAGCAATAAAATCCACGCCTTTGATTGCAGTGATTTCATTAACAGTATCACCTCTTCAATAAATGGGATATAAATCATCTACGGGTCTTGATAGAATAGTATTATTTCTTCCTTCGGGTTATGCATGGCCAAAAAATTATTAAGCCAGTTGGGCATGGTAGAAACTAACCGCCCGTAAAAGGAAAAACTAAATTCAATCTTAGGCAGCCCATTTGTAAAGTGATTTACTTAGCCACTAATCGGCAATACGGTTTCCTGTTTATTCAATCCTGCTTTTTATATCTAGTTTCTTTTAGTTTACGGGTTTATTATCCCCTCTTCTTTGGCCTTGAAGACAGCCTTATAGCGCCCAGTAACCTCCAGCTTGGAATAAATATTTGAAATATAATTTTTAACTGTCCCCTCCGTCAAATACAGCCTACGCGCTATCTCTTTGTTGGTCCCGCCAAGCGAGAGGAGCTCGAGTATCTCAATTTCTCTATCAGTGAGCCGGAAGCTGTTTTTCTTGCTGTTTTCCTCCTTCTCAAGCCCTGCCGGCTGAATCCAGTCAGTAATTAACTGCTTTGCAACCTCCTGGGTAATAAGGGTTCCTCCATGATGTACGAGCCTAATTCCAGCCGCAAGATCATTCGGATGGATTGCTTTTAACAAATATCCTTCCGCACCTGCCGCCAGTGCCTCCCGGACATAGGTTAATTCCTGGAAGGTTGTCAAAATAATGACTTTAACGCCCGGGAAATGGCTTTTGATATGCTTTGTTGCCTGTACCCCATCCATGACAGGCATATGGATATCCATAAGGACAACATCCGGGGCATACTGTTCAGTTAATTCTATGGCCATTTTCCCATGCTCGGCTGTTCCTACAATGTCAAAGTCCTCTTCCCCTCCAAGGACGATGGAAAGACTGGCGCGAATCAGTTCCTGGTCATCGGAAATTAACAGTTTTATCATACTCTACTCCCCCACATAGCTAAATTGCCGGCAGATAACAGGTAATCGCCGTTCCTTCCTGATCCTTCGACTCAATACTCAATCCTCCTTGCAGCGATTCGAGCCTTGCCTTCATCCCTTTAAGTCCAAACCCTTCTTTGCTATCCCCCATCCCGATGCCATTATCCACTATAGCCAGAACAATATAGTGTCCTTCTTCTTTGAGGGTGATAGATATCTTTTTGGCACCGCCATGGCGGACTGCGTTTGTCAGTGCTTCCTGGAGGCAGCGGACGAAGGTGATGGCTCCCTGGGAGGAAATTTCCCTCTCCTGCCCCAACACTATAAAATTCACTTCTACCTTTGTATGGGAAGAAAATTCAGATGCGATCGTTCTCAGCCTGTCAGAAAATTCACCCGTGTCATCCGCTGGCGCAATTTGATGAATATGGCTTCTGATTTCGCCTAGCGAATTTCTCATAACCCCGCTTAGCTGATTCACTTGCTCCTTGGCTTTGGCCGGGGAAGCTTCCAAAAGATAAGCCGTAGCATCAAGGCCCATAATGACGGATGTAAACGTATGGCCAATTGTATCGTGAAGGTCCCGGGCGAGCCTGTTCCTTTCTTCAAGAAGCGTGATTTTTTTCACCTGTTTTGCATATTCCTCCAACAGCCGGTTTTGGCGGCGGTTTTCCTCTAGCAGGCTTCTTGTTTTCTTTTCAGCTTCAAGGACTTTCGCTATCGCGATGCCTATCCCGAAAAAGAAAAAGCCGTCAATAACCCCCATTCCCAGATGGTCCAGCCCGATTGCCAAAACTGCTAATAAGGGGGCAATCGAAAATCCAGCCCATCCAAACCATCTTTGTTTCCCCGGCCTGCTGTAAAGGCCGGCACAGAGTGCGGGATATGCCAAGAAAGAGGAATATTTGCCCAAAAGGTAACATCCGACTATCAGAAACAATCCGCTAAAAACAAGTTCCAAAAGAGGATAATTTTTCACCCCGAAGCTAGTTGGATTTGTTCCCGACCATTGAGGGAGGAGAAAGGCAGCAAAAAATAAGGATAGGACCAACCAGAACGGTTGCACGGATGGCATTAATAAAATAAGAGCAAGCAAATGGAAGATAAACCAGCATATCCGAATGATTTGCGCTGTTTTATGTACCCAGTGTGTTTCTTTTTGAATTGGCAGCATAGAGAGCCCCTCACTCATAAAAAATTATTACTAATTTATTCCACGCCACTTCCCTTTCTCCCTCTTTTTCGCAAGGCAGTTAGTCATATAAGTCATATGACCTCCTTTATTACCAACTTCACTTATGGGTATGACCGTGCCTGTTCCATAATGAAGATACAAATCGAACAAACGAAGGAGAGAAAAAAATGAAAAACTTTTTGTACCGCCATGGATTAATATTATTTCTAGTTGTCCTTATTGGCAGGGGAATGATTGGGATGCTATCGGTAAAGGGAATTCAACTGGTAAACCCTGACCTTACAGTCCAGAAGGATTTAGGGTGGCTGATTATGCTGATTTATGCCCTATGTGCCATTCTGGCTGTAAAGTGGGTCAAAATTGATAAGGAAATCGGCTTGGTTAAACCCCCGTCCACGAAGGAATGGACCATTTGGCTGCCAACACTCATCATTCCTATGACATTGGTCTACCATTTAGGAATTAATACTTCAGGCTGGCATGTTCCACTTTTGTTAATTGCCGCAGCCGGTGTCGCGATCAATGAAGAAATTTTGTTCAGGGGTATTCTGCTGAGGGCAATCCTTCCATTTGGCACTGCCATAGCAATTATCGTTCCCTCACTGTTATTTGGGGCAGCCCACCTTGGAAACATCTTTGTCGGCGGTGATGTAACATACGGCCTGTTCCAGTTTGGATGGACATTTTTTGCCGGGATGGCCTTAACGGCTATGCGACTGGCAAACAAAAGCCTAATACCCGTAATTGGATTCCATTTTGTACTCGATGCCGTAGAATATGCCGCTACTGGAGAATACGGCGTCCATAGCGGAGAGTATTCACTTAAATGGCTAACCACTTTCCTGTTGCTGAACCTTGCCTTCTTGCTCTATTCACTTTTCATCTTAAAACGCTCCAAATCGACTGGCAGGAGTACAGTCCTTTCTCAGCAGGTTTACAATTAAGGTTGCAGGTTAAAGAGAAAGGAGAGGTCCAACCGGATTTCTCCTTCTTTTCGTGATAGAAAACATATCTGCAAACTTTGCGTTTAGTGTATTAGTTATTGTATTTTTAAAGAAGGGAAAAATTATACACAGAAGGTTGGTATCACCTTGCGGCTTAATAAATTCATTAGCGACTCGGGAAAAACATCGAGGCGCGGTGCTGACAAACTAATTGCAGATGGCAGAGTGACCATTAATGGAAAGGTTGCAAAAATTGGCAGCCAGGTAAATCCGGGCGATGATGTCCGGGTAAGCGGGGACCAAATCCGCGTTGCCAGGGATAATGTATATATCGCCTTAAATAAGCCGGTTGGCATAACGAGCACAACAGAAAAGAACGTGAAAGGAAATATCGTCGACCTGGTGAACCACCCGTTGCGAATTTTCAACATTGGCCGGCTTGATAAGGATTCGGAGGGGCTTATCCTCCTGACGAACGACGGCGATATCGTCAATGAAATATTACGCGCGGAAAACAGGCATGAGAAGGAATACATTGTTTCAGTCGACAAGCCGATTACGCCTGAATTTTTGAAGAAGATGTCTGAGGGTGTAAAAATTCTCGGTACAAAAACACTCCCTTGCAAAGTGGAGCAGTTATCAAAATATGACTTTAACATTATTTTGACCCAGGGGCTGAACCGCCAAATTCGCCGCATGTGCGAGGCGCTGGGATACGAAGTGTACCGGCTGCAGAGGATCCGTATTATGAATATTGAATTGGGCAGCCTCCCTATCGGACAATGGAGGGACTTGACCAAGAAGGAAAAAAAACGCTTGTTTTCGGATTTAAATTACGAGCCGCAGGAATGGTGAAAGATAGAGGGTTTGCACAGTGTGCAGACCCTTTTTTATTGGACTTTCCGCTGAGAATGTATTCACTGGAGGTATGAAGACACTCTCAAATGATTCTTACCCTCGAAACTGTCAACACGAATATTTTTTTGTTGGAAGAGTTTTTTCCAGATTTTACGTATACTATAGTTATCTGAAAATTCACCAACTGGAGTCGATGAAATGGCGAAAGAGCCTTCGACAAACTTTGTTTTGCATGCCAAAAGCAGCCAGTTCCATTGGGAAGGCTCCGGGCAGCTTTCCATCAAAACCTTTTCCAATGGAAGAGCGCAATACAAGACGAATAAGGGCTTCTTTGCTGTTGAGGAAAACAGGTTTTTACTCCTGAATGAAGGCGAGTACACCATTTCGATTGATCAAAAGGAAGAAGTGGAATCCTTTTGCATTTTCTTCAGGGAGGGCTTTGCGGGAGAAGTATTACGTACAATGTCAGCCTCCTCAAATGAGCTTTTAACCGATCCTTTTAAGGAGTCGGATTCGATTGGCTTTTTTGAAAAGACATATTCCGCGACAACCAGCCTGTCAACCCGAATAACCGACTTTAAATCAAACCTGGCCGTCCTGAAGGAGGACCCGCTGGGTTATGAGGAGCAATTTCACCTGTTAATGCAATCGCTTCTTTTTAGCCAACTGGAAACTTTCAAGGAGATTGAATCACTTAACGCGGTCCGCAGCTCGACCCGCGAGGAATTGTACCGAAGGATTAGCATTGCCCATGACTACATACGATCGTTTTTTGACACGGCCATAAATTTGGATGATATTGCCCGTATCTCCTGCATGTCTGCCAACCATCTTTTAAGAACATACACACAACTTTACGGCAAAACCCCCTATCAGCATATTTCCGAACTCAGGGTGGAAAAAGCAAAGCGGCTTTTGAAAAATCGTGACTTAACCATCACGGATATTACGTTTGAATTGGGATTCACCAATCCAATTTCATTCAGCAAAATGTTTAGGCAGCACACTGGGCACTCCCCACAACAGTTCCGCAAAAAGGTGATTTTGGATAAGAACTATTCCTATTAATCGCTTATTCTTAAAATTGAACATGTACTCGAAGGGAGAAATTCACAATGGAAACAACTACAATTCAAAAAGTAGGACAAATCGGGGTACCAATCAAGGATATGGAGCGGGCGGTTCAGTTTTATAAAGAAAAACTTGGCCTGACGCTTCTTTTCACGGCAGGCAATCTGGCTTTCTTCGATTGCGGAGGCCTGCGGCTCTTCCTTAGCCCTCCTGAGAATGAGGAGTTCGCGCATCCAAGCTCGGTTGTCTATTTTACCGTAGAAAATATCAATGAATCCTATGAAGGATTAAAAGGGAAGGGCGTTGAATTTATCGACGAACCACATCTAATTGCCAAAATGGGACGAACGGAAACGTGGATGGCATTCTTCAGGGATACGGAAGGCAATATTCATGCATTGATGAGCGAATTTGAGGTTTAAGCAAAGGCAGGAGGCCGCATTTTAACGGCCCCCTGTTTTTTTTCTTATATTTTTTTCACAAACTCAGATTTTAGTTTCATTGCCCCGAAGCCGTCAATTTTGCAATCGATATCGTGGTCCCCTTCAACGAGGCGGATACTTTTTACTTTCGTACCCTGCTTTAGGACCGAAGAACTGCCTTTTACTTTAAGATCCTTGATGACTGTGACAGTGTCCCCGTCATTCAGGACATTCCCGTTGGCATCTTTTATAACCCTAACATCTTCAGCATTTTCAGTGCTATCAGCCGTCCATTCATGCCCGCACTCCGGGCAAACAAACTGAACACCGTCCTCATATGTATATTCTGAATTACACTTTGGGCAATTCGGCAAATTACTCATAAACCCACTTCCTCCCAATGGCATTTTTGTAACAAATCCACCAATTACCCATTATACCATAAAGAATATGGCGTATTTTCCTTCCCAAAAACCAACGTCGTTTAAGGCTGTACAACCTTTTTGCATACATACACCATCGCATAGCTTTCCGGCTGGAGTGGGCTCCCGTTCCAATCACTAAACACATTCATGATTTTGAAATGATGTTTCTCCATCAGCCTCTCCACCTCTTTTGGATAGACATAACGGAGGTTAACGCGTGTTTTCAGCTCCCTCACCACCGCACCATTCTGAATAAATTTACGGAACGTTGTGTAATACTGGATTTGCTCCAGACCGTCATAATGGCTGATCGTCGACAGCTTGACCTTTTGTCCTGTATCCCCATCCGTATAGCTTGTCCAATACTCCTCTGTTGGCGGCTGAAGCAGCTCCTCGGCGCTAGGGAACCTCGTATCGAACACAAATAAGCCTCCCTCCTCCAAATGCCTCGAGACAGAACCTAGCAAACCATCCTGGTCCTCATTCGTCAAAAAATGCTGAAAGGAGTTTCCAACGGAATAAATGAGACTGGTTTTTAATCCCGCATCGAACATTCTGCAGTCCTGTTTAATCCAGGCAATTGGCAGATTGGCCTTTTTGCTTTTTTCCTCTGCCAACTGGAGCATTTCTTGCTCGGCATCGACCCCAATCAACTCATGCCCCGCCATTGCCAGTGGCACCGTTATCCGTCCAGTCCCGCAGGCCACATCTATAATCGGCCCCTCGCAATCTTCAGCAAGCCTTTTTAAAAATTCAAGTTCCGGAGTCCTGTGGTTTTCTTTATCATACAGAGTGGCATCCTTGTACTCTTCAAAAAACTGTTTCAAACCCAACCCATCCTTATTCTTTAATTATCCAATGATTTAATTTTAGCACTAAAGAAAAATCAGTTCTTCTGGCCATACAAAGGCCATTCTTTTGAAAATAAAGCCCCATTCTACTAGTATGAGGGTAATGCAACCTTTCCAGGAGGGATATGAATGGAACTTACCGTTTATTTAGCTGGACAGATTCATGACAATTGGCGTGAAGAAGTGCAGAAGAAGGCGATGGAAAAGAATCTCCCATTAACTTTTGTTGCGCCGCAGACAAACCATGACAGATCGGATAACATTGGCGAGGATATTTTGGGGGAGCAGCCCGGAAGCGTCTATAAGGACGATGCCGCATCGGATATTAACAATTTCCGGACGCAGGTTTTGATGCAAAAATCGGATATCGTCATCGCCCTTTTCGGTGAAAAATACAAGCAATGGAATACGGCGATGGACGCCAGCATGGCGATTGCGATGAATAAACCAACCATCATTGTCAGGCCTGAGTCGCTTATCCATCCGCTAAAGGAACTTTCCAACCGGGCAAATGTGACAGTTGAAACGATCGACCAGGCAATGGATGTTTTAAGCTATATTTTTGAATAAGCAAAAAGGGAAAGCGGCTCGCTTTCCCTTTTTATTTCTATATTTTTAATCCGAATCTGTTAAACAGATTTCATTCGATCAGTGAAATGTCGAACTCCTCGATTAAATCTTTTAACGCAGGTCTTTTATTCCCGTCGCGCCCCACTACTGCCTCGGCAGTAACTAGAGAGTTCAAAACAGCCTCTTCTGTCGCTTCGCCTACCGCCCGGAAAGCCAGGTCCATATCTTCTTCATGAATCGTGGGGACGGATAAAAGATGTTGCGGTTTGTCATGAGGGATTTTCGTGGCTGTGGAAAAACCGATAATGACCTCCCCGCTTCCGGTTGTGATGATGGAACCCGTCCTGGATAGCCCTGTGACTGACCGTTTAATAATCCTGTTCAGCTGCCTTTCTGATACTGGCAAATCCGTGGCAACGATAACCATAATCGATCCTTTATCCTCTTCCTTGTACGTTTGGGTGATGGCTTCCTTTAATTCCTGGCCTACCGCCTTGCCGTTCACTCTTAAATCGCTTAAAATCCCAAAATTCGATAAGACCAAAACCCCGATTGTGTACGTCCCATGGTGCATGTCCATCTTGCGGGAAGCGGACCCGATTCCCCCTTTCAGGGAGTAACAGAGCATCCCGGTTCCTGCGCCAACTGCCCCTTCCCTGAATTCAACCGAGGCATTTTCAATTGCCTGTAGAACATGCTCCCGTTTCACAAACTTTCCCCGTATATCGTTCAAAAACATATCATTGCATTCCCCAACGATTGGATTGACGGTCCCGGTAGTCCGTCCTATTTCCGGGTTCCGGTCCAGCATATAATCGATTAATGTATCGGCGGCCGTACCAATTCCCAATGTATTTGTTAGAAGGATGGGTGTTTCCAGGGTACCCAACTCCGCCATCTGGATTGTTCCCATCGTTTTTCCAAACCCATTAATGACATGGGTTGATGCAATCAGCTTCTCTTTAAATGGATTCCCCTGGTGAGGCAAAATGGCTGTCACTCCAGTCTGCATCTGTTTATCGCTCAGGGTCACATGGCCAACTGCCACCCCTTCAACATCCGTAATTGCATTATAATCCCCGGGCTCCAACCGGCCGATTATTACTCCAAAATCCCGTATTCTCTTTTGCTTGAACATGGACATTCCCCTTTGTATGCAGTTGCTGCCTTTATTTTTCCCGTCATACTTCCATTAAACTGCCTGGCTTCTCTGGCCGCAAGGGACAGCGAATATTTTATAAGGCATTTTCCATACTAAAAAGGAAAGGGGGCAAAAAATCATGGCAAAACGAACGAAGAAAAATGATCCGCAGCAAAAGAACAAACAAGGCTTTGATTCAAGCCAAACCGATACGGAATTCGGCAAGGATTTTGGCAGCGCCAATGCAAACCGGGCTAAAAAGGAGAAGGAAAAAGAACAAAGGGCGTATGAGAACAGGAGTTAGCCAATCTTACTCCCTTCAAAAACTATTCTTATCTTAAGGAGCATTAATACATGACCCAATCAAAACGTCAAAAAGAAAGGCAATGGGCTGCCAGGAAAGAAGCCCAAAACCCGCACGGAAAAGTGAAATCATTCGAGCAGCTTGCTGATGAAGCCAAGAAAGGCGAAGACCAGTAGTCACTGATAAATGGTCCATTTTTAGTTTTTCCAATAAAAAAGCCAACTTCCGTTTATACGGAAATTGGCTTTTTCGATTATTATGCTTCCAAATCGCCTTTTGGCCCGAAGAATTCAAAATGAACCCTTTCTTCGGTTACACCCAATTCCTGGAGTGCACGATAGATTGCCTTCATAAATGGAACGGGACCGCAAAAATAGAAGTCTGCGTCCTGAATGTCCACATTCTCTTTCAACCACTCTTTTGTCACATAGCCTTCAACGTCAAAGGCTTGATTCTTACGGTCATCATTTGTTGGCGAATCATAAAACACATACGATTTAATTGTTTCCCTATCTGCGGTAAGCTCCACTTCTTCTCTTAAAGCATGTACACTGCTATTTTGAGCTGCATGGATGAAAGTTACCTTCCGTTCCGGCTGGACCTCCGCCACTGTTTTCAACATGCTGATCATCGGAGTAAGGCCGACTCCGCCGCTCAATAGGACAACTGGGGTTTCCTTTTGTACATCCAGGACAAAGTCACCGGCTGGTGCACTGACGTGGAGGACATCCCCTTCCTTCAATTGGGTATGGAGATAGTTTGACACCTTGCCATCCGGATTTTCAGTTCCTGCTTCACGCTTTACGCTTATCCGGTAATAGTTTTTTCCCGGAGTATCGGAAAGGCTGTATTGGCGGATATGCGTAAATTCTTCTCCCGGAATTTCCAGTTTGACACTAATGTACTGGCCAGGCTGAAAATCGGCAATTTCTCTATTCTCCTCCGGTTTCAGGTAAAAAGATGTAATTACACCGCTTTCCTCTACTTTGCGGTCAACGATAAAGCCACGGAATCCATCCCAGCCGCCTTTTTGGCCAGCTGCCTCGCTGTACATCTCCGCTTCAATGCTGATGAACGCGTCCGCGATGACTCCATAAGCCTCCGTCCAAGCATCGATAATGTCATCAGTTGCTTTATCACCAAGAACATCCTTAATTGCGAGAATAAGGTACTTTCCTACAATCGGATAATGTTCCGGTTTAATTCCGAGGCTGCGGTGTTTCTGAGCAATATTTTTTACAACCGGGAGAATTGTTTCCAGGCTGTCAATGTACATCGCCGCTGAATAGACGGCGTTGGCGAGCGCCCTTTGCTGCCTGCCCTGTTTTTGGTTTGCATGGTTGAAAATATTCAGCAATTCGGGATGCGCCCCGAACATTAATTCATAAAAACGCGTTGTTATTTTCTCACCATATTGCTCCAATACCGGGACAGTTGATTTCACAATGTCGATTCTCTGCTGATCCAACAAACGAAACACTCCTTTTATACTATAATCACAGTGTTTATTATAATAAACTCCTACGAAAGGCAATGTGATATAAATCACACTTCCAACAAGCGTGAAACAAAATCCCCAGCCCTATCCCTTCATTTTTCCGATATTTACCACAATCGAGAGAAAGGGATTTTTGTAAACAAATAGAAAATATAGAGAGATACACTATTAAAGTTATAGGTGTGAACTTCAATGTTGAGATTAGTTAATTGGACAATTAAAACCGAGTCACTTCTTTTTTATGAGGGAGGAGTGGATACCCCCAATAAAGAAGAGCGAGTATACCATACCCGTTTCTTCCCTGATCGCACCAGATTTGTTTATGGAGAAATTGAGCTTTCTTATTCCCTTCTAACAAATAGCCGGGTAGTGGAATTGGAATATGTGTACTACTCGCCTGACGGTACCATTTTCGACCAAAATACGATAGACATCGAACTTCCGGCCGAAACAACATCTTATTCCCACAGCTTTCGAAACGGAATCCTTAAATACACCTCCTTGCTGCCCGGGGAATACAAAGTTGCTATTTTTTATAATGGGAATAAAATAGCTGTAAACTCTTTTGAAATGGTAAGAAGAAGATTTGATTCTGCCTTTAATGATAGTACAGTTGAGTACATCCTTTTGTTTGAGTCAGATTTAGAAGAATCGACTAAACCGAAGAATCGTCTCTATCTTTCTACCTTTATGCAATTGCATACAAGGGCCATTCATTGTGAAGTAACTGTCTCCTATCCAAAGCTTCAAAAGGATACACATGCCATTGTTGATCAAATCTATTATGACCCTGATGGCAATGTATTCGGAAGAAACCAACTTGAATATATAGCTGGAAAGGGAACAACATACTCAACTTTCGAAATGGGTTTGGGCTATGACACAGAGGGAAGATGGCTTTGCGGGCTATATAGAATTGAGTTCTTTCTTAATGGATTATATTTAGGTGAAAGAGAGTTTGAAATCATTACCTATAATGTGGCGTTGCTTCCTACCCTTACTTTTGACTCCCTTCAATTCTTTCAGTCTGGATATAGGATAGATGAAAATGAAAAACGAGTCTATCAAACCAAGTTTTCAAAAGAAACAACTTGTTATATCTATTGGGAATTATCAATTTCCTTCCCGCTTATTCATAAAAAAAGAAGGATTGAGGTGGAATACGTTTACCTGAAGCAGGACCGTACAGTGTTCGGGTACGATAAACATTATTTCTATTTAGAAAGAGGATGGGAAAATGCCTGGCTGATAAATAGTTGGGGGTTTTTCGATCCAGGCAGGTGGGATACGGGTATCTACACTGCCATCATCACGATAAATGGGAAAAAATTTTGCGAAGATCAATTTGAAATCGTCGATTAACAACCTTCTATCTTTTGAAGGTCCTTAATGCGATTGCCCTCGCGGAGAGAAAGATTCTATTAAATAAACTAATCGGAAGCTGCTTCCGATTAGTTTTATTTGTTAGTTTTAAAAATAGATTATTATTAAACAGCTACTGCCGAAAGATTTTTTGCAGCTTCTTTAACTTTTTCCAAGCCTTCAGCAATGATTGCTTCCGCTTGATCAGGTGCCGCAGCATGTCCTTCGATGACAACTTCATCGATGATTTGCATACCGAACACACCGCCAGCAACATTCTTAATGTAGTTAACGGACATTTCCATTGCAGCTGCAGGGCCTTGGGAATAGATGCCTCCACGTGCGTTTAAGATGATTGCCTTTTTGTCGGTCATTAGTTGGACAGCTTGGCCGTTTTCATCGTATTTGAACGTAAAACCTGCTTGGTAAACATAATCAATAAATGTTTGTAGCTTTGCAGGGATTGTCAGGTTCCACAACGGGAATGCAAAAACAACGACATCTGCTGCTGTTAAAGCATCCATTGCTTTTTGTTTTGCTGCCAAAATACGTTTTTCAATATCTGTAAGTTCTTCGCCAGATTCAAGCTTGCCAAATGCATTGAAAAGATCCTGGCCTAGGTACGGCATATCTTCAGCAAAAACATCAAAAGTTGTTACATTTACGCCTTCAATGTTTTCCATGAAAGTTTCGTACATCTTACTTGATACAGCTTCAGAAGCTGGTCTGTTATTTGCTTTTACTACTAATACGTTCATTTATTTTTTTTACTCCCTTTTTTATATGAATTTGATATATCTTTGTATAATATATCTCGAACTAAAGATATATCAAAATAACCCGAAAGTCAACTTAAATCTCTATTAGCGGTAACTTTTAATAGATCCCAATAAATAAAGAGTTGTTGATATTTTTAATCAACAACTCTTTTTTATAAAATGGGGTTTTTGAATTCATTGTCCCATTACCATAGAAGTTATATCTTTATCTATCTTTTCAGCGGAAATATTTAACGACATTGATAATTCTTTAAACAAAATGTTTTGAATGTTGGTTAACATTTTGCGATCCTGTTCATACAGTTTCTTATTTTTCCTTTTCAACTCAAAATTTTTCCTAATTAATGTATTGACTATTTTTGCAATTTCTTTCCTGTTCCCGCCGTTAACCATACTTTGGTATTTAGTCATCCTTTGCTTAGCATCTTCTATCCACTTAATGCCTGGTTTTTTAAAAGATTGCAAAATGTCCTCCGCTTCCTCCCGACCCACCATCTCCATCATCATTGCCCTATCGTTATCTATCGGTGTACTTATCGTCAGATTCGGCTGTTCCAGAGGGCGTAAAACATAATATGTCCTGGTCACATTCGAGACCGTTTTTTCGCATATATCATCTATCCGGCTTAAACCATGTACCGAGTAAACAATTACATCACCTATATTAAACATCGTCTAACCCCCTTTTACAGAATGTCAAACTGGTTTACAATTTATTGTACACTAAATGCCGCATTTTGTCAATTAGATTGACGATTAGAGGTGAAACCATTAAAGTTCAATGCCTAATTATGACGTATGGGTAGAGTGACACCACTTGTTTTAATTTATAAGGGCCTTTTTATGTTAAAAAGGTAGATAATGCCCATTAATAAAAACATCCATCATTTTTGAAACCGATTCAACATGGTAAAAAACTCACGAACAAAATCGTAGAATAGCTTCTCTGCGGGAAGCAGCTTGCGTTCAGCCGGAATGATGACACCGACAGTACGGGTTACCTGCGGTTCAATAACTGGCAGCCTTACTGTTGAGCGCGGCAGGCTATCAACCAATGTAACTTCAGGAATAAGGGTCACCCCCAAACCCGCTGAGACCAAACCTTTAATCGCATCAATGTCTTCCCCTTCAAAGGACACCTTGGGCTCAAAGCCAAATTGCTTACAGGCATTGTCTACTATTTCGCGTAAAACAAACCCTCTCGGAAACAATATAAAGGAATCATCTCTTAATTGGTTCAGGTTAAGTGAACGTTTATTTGCAAGAGGATGATGGGTTGGGAGCAGGGCAACAATTCTTTCTGTAAATAGAATATCCCCTTTTACCTTTTTTTCCTGCATAGGAAGCGGCCCAAGCAGGGCCATATCGATATCCCCTCTAATCACTCCACTAATCAAATCGTGGTAGGAACTCTGTTTCAGCTCAAATTTCACATGGGGATAGTGTTCGCGGAAGGCGGAAATAATCGTGGGCAGCGTATAAGCAGCAAGACTGCTTGGGAACCCAATCCGAATTTTCCCCTGTTCCGGATCTAAATACTCCTGAACCTCCTGCCTCGCATTATCGATTACCTTCATCGCTTCTTCCATATGCTCCAGAAAAACTTTCCCAATCGGAGTTAACCTAACATTCCTTCCTTCCCGGATAAAAAGATTAACACCCAGCTCCTCTTCCAAATTAAAAATTTGCCGGCTCACAGCGGATTGGGCCACGTGCAGAGCCATTGCCGCCTCTGTCACATGCTCCCGCTTGGCAACTTCAATAAAATATTGAATCTGTCTTAGCTCCACTTTTTCCCCTCCTAATTCCCAATCATCTCATATCGGCATCATTATTATCTAATTTTCATATTGTTTAGATTGTTTTTCAATAATAAAATAGGGAAATAAAAAATCTAATTGTATAAAGACTAAAAGCTATCTATTTATATACAGACGAACTTTTGTAAAGGGGTGCTTAAGCCATTATGACTACCATACATGAACTTGAAGAAGCAAACACAAAAATTGCGAAAGAATATGTAAATGAAGTATTTGAAACAGTAATAACTCGTAATCCTTTTGAATGTGAGTTTCATCAGGCTGTTAAAGAAATTTTTGATTCTCTTGTTCCGGTATTTGCTAAACACCCTAAATATATGGAACACAGTATACTCGAGAGAATTGTGGAACCAGAACGAGTGATCACCTTCAGGGTCCCTTGGGTTGATGACCACGGAAAAGTACAGGTTAACCGTGGTTTCCGAGTTCAATATAACAGCGCAATCGGACCTTACAAAGGTGGAATAAGGTTCCATTCCTCCGTTAACGCTAGTATCATTAAATTCCTTGGCTTTGAGCAGATTTTCAAAAACTCTCTCACCGGCCAGCCAATCGGCGGAGGAAAAGGCGGAGCCGACTTTGATCCTAAAGGGAAATCCGATGGGGAAATTATGCGATTCACTCAAAGCTTTATGACGGAACTCTATAGATATATTGGACCTGATATTGATGTTCCAGCTGGTGATATTGGAGTAGGCGCAAGAGAAATCGGATACATGTTTGGACAGTATAAGAGAATCCGCGGCGGTTTTGAAGCGGGAATACTGACAGGAAAAGGGCTTGGTTACGGAGGAAGCTTGGCGCGAACCGAGGCTACTGGCTATGGTACTGTTTACTTTGTTGAAGAAATGCTCAAGGACAAGGGACTGCGCTTTAAAGGCAGCACAGTTATCGTATCCGGATCCGGCAATGTGTCCATCTATGCGATGGAAAAAGCGATCCAGTTAGGCGCGAAGGTTGTAGCCTGCAGCGACTCAGGCGGCTATGTGTATGATCCAAACGGACTCAATCTTGATACAGTAAAACGCCTGAAGGAAATTGAGAGAAAAAGAATCTGTGATTATGTAAATGAACACTCAGAGGCACTATACTTTGAAGGATGCACAGGTATTTGGTCCATTCCTTGTGACATCGCTTTGCCATGTGCAACGCAAAATGAAATTGATGAAGCATCGGCAAAAATTTTGGTTGCTAATGGAGTAAAAGCCGTTGGTGAAGGGGCAAATATGCCTTCTACACTGGAGGCAATTGATGTGTTTTTAAATAGCCAGGTTCTCTTCGGGCCGGCAAAAGCAGCCAATGCAGGGGGCGTAGCAGTTTCTTCATTAGAAATGGCTCAAAACAGCATGCGATTGTCCTGGACGTTTGAAGAAGTGGATGAAAAGCTGCAACAAATTATGACAAACATTTACCGGAACAGCGTCAAAGCCTCCGAAGAGTACGGCTATCCAGGCAATCTGGTTGTAGGCGCCAATATTGCCGGATTTTTAAGAGTAGCAGATGCCATGATTGCACACGGAGTTATTTAGTTAAAAAGAAAGCTAGTCTAGTTAAAGGGTGGTTGCTCTATTTTGAGGGCACCCACCTTTTTTGCCTTTATTTTCAGCGCTCGCTTCCGCAAAAAATTATATTGTACTGTTTATAATTGAGAAACTAAAATACCAATTGAAAATTCTCTTCCTCTTATACCACCCTCCTTTCCGACCAAAATTGCTATTCAGAATCTAACTTTCGACCCTATTCAGCAAAAAATTGCCTTTCCCTTGACATACCATGACATTTATATAATAATAGTTAGTGTATTAGAATTATTATAAATAACTAATGATAATTAAAAGAAATTATTTTTAGTTATTTATATTTTCACCAAACTACCAATGATTATTTTTATAGGAGGAATTGCATTATGTCACTTATCGGAACAGAAGTACAACCATTCAAATTACAAGCTTACAAAAACGGAGAGTTTATCGAAGTAACTGAACAGGATTTTAAAGGCAATTGGACTGTCCTTTGCTTCTATCCAGCGGATTTTACATTCGTTTGCCCGACTGAATTGGAAGACCTTCAAAATCAATATCCAGCTCTCCAAAAACTTGGAGTAGAAGTATTCTCAGCATCAAGGGATTCTCATTTTACACATAAAGCATGGCACGATACATCCGAAACGATTGGTAAAATCACTTATGCCATGATTGGCGACCCTGCCCATGTCCTTTCCCGTCAATTCGATGTACTCGTTGAAGAACTGGGCCAGGCGGACCGCGGTACTTTCATCATTGACCCGGATGGCGTCATCCAGGCAGTTGAAATCAACGCAGGAGGAATTGGCCGCGATGCTAGTACACTTATTAACAAAATCAAAGCAGCACAATATGTTCGCAACAATCCAGGTGAGGTTTGCCCGGCTAAATGGGAAGAAGGAGCTTCAACCCTTAAACCAAGCCTTGATCTTGTTGGAAAAATCTAAGGAGTGCTATGAATGATACTAGATGCAGATATTAAAGCCCAATTAAATCAATATCTTCAACTGATGGAAAACGATGTTCTGATTAAAGTCAGTGCGGGTTCTGATGACGCATCGAAAGACATGCTCGCTCTTGTCGATGAGTTAACGGCTATGTCTCCTAGAATTAAAGTCGAAACAGCCTCTTTGGAGAGAACACCTAGCTTTAGTATCAATCGCATCGGTGAGGATACCGGCGTAACCTTTGCCGGTATTCCTCTTGGTCACGAATTCACATCCTTTGTGTTGGCACTGCTCCAGGTAAGCGGACGTGCCCCAAAGGTTGACCAAAGCGTGATTGATCAAGTGAAAAGCTTGGAAGGCAACTACCGCTTTGAAACTTACGTGTCCTTGAGCTGCCATAACTGTCCTGATGTTGTCCAGGCATTGAACGTGATGAGCGTTTTAAATCCTGGAATTAGCCATACAATGATTGACGGCGCGGTATTCAAAGAAGAAGTGGAAAGCCAGAACGTTATGGCAGTACCAACTGTTTACCTTAATGGAATAGAGTTTGGCGGCGGCAGAATGTCCCTCGAAGAAATTCTGGCGAAATTGGGAAGCACGCAAGATCCATCTGAGCTTTCCGATAAGGAGCCATTCGATGTTCTAGTGGTCGGAGGCGGCCCTGCTGGTGCAAGCGCGGCCATCTATACGGCACGTAAAGGCATTCGTACAGGTATTGTAGCTGAACGCTTTGGCGGGCAAGTCATGGATACAGTTGGAATCGAAAACTTCATTGGCACGAAATATACCGAAGGCCCTAAACTCGCAGCCACCCTCGAAGAGCATGTGAAAGAGTATGACATTGATGTCATGAATCTGCAGCGGGCAAAACGTCTGGAAAAGAAAGAGTTTATTGAACTCGAGTTGGAAAACGGCGCTGTTCTAAAGAGCAAAACCGTCATCCTTTCTACCGGCGCCCGCTGGCGTAAAGTCAATGTTCCGGGTGAAAAAGAGTTTACAGGCAAGGGCGTCGCCTACTGTCCTCACTGTGACGGTCCGTTATTCGAAGGAAAGGATGTTGCCGTCATTGGCGGCGGTAATTCTGGAATCGAAGCGGCCATTGACCTTGCCGGAATCGTGAAGCATGTAACAGTTCTAGAGTTCATGCCGGAACTAAAAGCTGATTCAGTCCTACAAGACCGACTATTCAGCCTTCCGAATGTAACAGTCATCAAGAACGTCCAAACAAAGGAAATTACCGGTACCGATAAAGTAAATGGTATTTCCTATATTGACCGCGACACAGGCGAAGAACATCATGTTGAATTGCAGGGTGTCTTTGTTCAAATCGGCCTTGTGCCAAATACCGATTGGCTTGGCGAAGCGCTTGAACGCAATCGAATGGGCGAAATTGTGATTGATAACCGCGGTGCAACAAGTATGCCTGGCGTATTTGCTGCCGGCGACTGTACAAACAGCCCGTATAAGCAAATCATTATTTCGATGGGATCAGGTGCAACCGCCGCACTGGGCGCATTCGATTATCTAATCCGGAATTAAACCGAAAAGCTAAAGCGTCCGTTTAGCGCCGTATGGACTGGAGGGAAGCAACTGCTTTGAGTTACTTCCTTGCAGCTTTGCGACGAGCTGAAGACAACTTCCTGAATATACTATGGCGCTGGAGCTAGACAGATTTTATACATTCATTTTAGAAAGCCGCTGTACTGCCATTAACGCAGTACAGCGGCTTTTTTACTTGCTTACGGGGCATTAAAGCAAAAAATTAAAAGCACCTTTTAAAAAGATGCTTTTAAATCAAGCTTAATGGGATACGGCTTTTCTTTCCTCCTCATGAGTTTCCGGAGTGCGATCTCCACCCAGGCCAAGCGACCAGGCTGTGAAAGCATGTAGTTCGTTGAATAGCTCCGGATTCTCGGCCAGTTGCAGCCCGTAAGAAGGAATCATTTCCATAATTTTTGGTTCCCATGCTTTTACATGCTGCGGGAAGCACTTTTTTATTACCTCAAGCATGACGTGAACAGCGGTTGAAGCACCCGGGGATGCCCCAAGCAATGCAGCGACAGAACCATCAGCGGCACTAACTACTTCCGTCCCAAACTGAAGCGTTCCTTTCCCGCCTGCAACAGTATCTTTAATAACTTGTACACGTTGGCCCGCTACGATGATATCCCAATCCTCGCCCCTGGCGTTCGGAATAAACTCCCGCAATTCTTCGATACGCTGCTCTTTCGATAACATCAGCTGCTCGATCAGGTATTTAGTCAATGGAATGTTTTTTGCCCCTGCCGCCAGCATTGTAACAAGATTATTAGGTTTTATAGAGCGTATTAAGTCCATATTCGAACCAGTTTTTAAAAACTTTGGCGTGAAGCCGGCAAACGGGCCAAATAACAGGGATTTTTTGTTGTCGATATAGCGTGTATCAAGATGCGGCACTGACATTGGCGGGGCGCCAACCTTGGCTTTGCCGTATACCTTTGCATGATGCTGCTCGACTATTTCCGGATTGTTGCATACAAGAAAAAGTCCGCTTACCGGGAATCCTCCGATTTGCTTGCTTTCAGGTATGCCTGTTTTTTGCAGCAAAGGAAGGCTTCCTCCCCCGCCGCCAATAAAAACAAATTTTGCTGTATGGCGTTCAATGGCCCCGGTATTCATATTCCATACTTTTAATTCCCATAGGCCATCGTTCGTGCGTTTTATATCCTCAACCTGGTGTTTGTATTTGATATCAACATTTTGGGTCTTTAAGTGGTCAACCAATATTCGCGTTAAAGCACCAAAATTTACGTCTGTCCCCGAGTCGATCTTGGTTGCCGCAATTGGTTCATCATATGTACGGCCTTCCATGATAAGCGGCATCCATTCCGCAAGTTTTTCATGACTCTCGGAAAATTCCATCCCCTGGAACAGCGGGTTATTTGAAAGCGCCTCAAAGCGTTTCCTGAGGAAGGCTATATTATCCTCTCCCTCTACTAAACTAATATGTGGCAATGGCATAATAAAATCTTTTGGATTACGGATTATATTTCTGTTTACTAGGTAAGACCAGAATTGCCTTGAAATCTGAAACTGTTCATTTACTTTAATAGCTTTGCTTATATCCAAAGACCCGTCCGGCTTTTCAACGGTATAGTTAAGCTCGCACAGCGCCGAATGCCCTGTACCCGCGTTATTCCACTCGTTGGAGCTCTCTTCCCCCGCGGTTTCGAGCTTCTCAAACACAGTAATTCTCCAGTCCGATACTAATTCTTTCAGCAGTGCCCCCAAAGTCGCGCTCATGATTCCAGCACCAATTAAGATAACGTCTGTTTCAGTTTGTCTGTTACTCATTTTACCCATCCTTATCTCATAAGCTTTGCAGAAAGGATGTAAGCGCTTCATCCAATGCGGTGACAGAAAGCCAAGGCGCAAACAAAAGAACATCTTTTCTGCATTCATTATAATCCGATAGTAAAACACTACTTTACAGTATATCACTGTTATTTGGAGATTAACATTTCTACTGTTTAAAATATGGTAATATTGAAAATTATTTTTTAATAGAAAGGGACCATAAAAATCCCCCAGAACTTATTGTCCTGAGGGCTTATAGACTATATGATTTTATTGCTCACTTTGTGCTTTCTCTTTAAATTCCGTGTAACTCCGCTTATATTCTTCTTCCGTTACTGCATGGAATAAAAGTTTGCTGCCGGCCAACCAAAACGTTAAGTCAAAAGCAGTTGCATCGCCATGAAAGTTTCCTTTTAGCTTGGCTTGCTTTCCATCTACTTTCGTGTAGAACTCCAGCATTAGTCCATCTGTTATTCCGTTCAAAGCATATTTTGTCTCTTCATACGGTTTGTCGGGGTGTCTCGTGTTAGCCATCATAAGGAGAGACCCTGCCAGTTCACCTTGGAGAAGGGCTTCATCGATTTTCAGGAACAGTTGGAATGAGCCATTCTCCGCGGAATAAAGATATCCATATATATGATTAAGATCCGAGAAGAAATTCCTTAACCGGGTTTTCTCTTTTTCCTCAGAATGGTACACGGCCGTTTCATGCTCCTGCTGAATTTCTTTTACATACTTATCGATTTTCTCGTAGCCAACAGCTTCGTATGCCTTGGCGGTGGCTTCCCCTTGCTCTTGCACCATTAGGTTCGGTCCGGTAAGCCATGCCGCGTACGTAACCGTTTTTTTATCACCGCTTACTTTAAATTCATACCCTTTATCGGCCTCTTCTCCTCTTAGGCGATAATGTTTTTCTTCCAAAAAGGGTGGTTGCCCAATTTCTTCAATGACCCTCATTTGATGCCGTTTCCCTTTCACCTTCCCGTTTTGGCTTTTTACGTCGAACCAGTAGAGAATGCCCTTTTCCCTGTACACAAATGCATCCGCCTGGTTTAGAGGGTCCTTTCTTTCGCCAGCCGCCGAAGCTGCCCACCAACCCACTATACCAATCAGCAAAACGATGCCCGCAACACCCAAGTAGAGTGACTTCTTCAGACGGTGTCCCTCCTTTTAATACACTAACTTCCATATGTATTTTTAAAAAACCCGTCCTTTAACGTTATTTAGGTTCCTTCCATTTTATCACACCCTCACTAACCCGATTTCAGCTTGCGCTTGTCACATATCCGGGCTTTATCTGACAAGCTAACCCGATTTCAGCATGCACTTGTCACATATCGGGACTTTATCTGACAAGCTAACCCGATTCCCAGCCTGCGCTTGTCACATATCAGGGCTTTATCTGACAAGCTAACCCGATTCCCAGCCTGCGCTTGTCACATATCCGGGCTTTATCTGACAAGCTAACCCGATTTCACCCTGCGCTTGTCACATATCCGGGCTTTATCTGACAAGCTAACCCGATTCCCAGCCTTCGCTTGTCACATATCAGGGCTTTATATGACAAGCTAACCCGATTTCACCCTGCACTTGTCACATATCCGGGCTTTATCTGACAAGCTAACCCGATTTCACCCTGCGCTTGTCACATATCCGGGCTTTATCTGACAAGCTAACCCGATTCCCAGCCTCCGCTTGTCACATACCATGGCTTTATCTGACAAGCTAACCCATTTTTAGACTGCGCTTGTCAGATATTAGTGACATTCTCTCCGGAGGCTGGCCTAGCCTGCTAACAGCTTTTAAACGGCCTCCTGTCCCGCTATTCATCCTTTCGATACTAAATCATTCAACCTATCGATAATTCAAATTGCCCTTGATATAAAATTCCAGTTATAGTAAGAAGTAAATTTAATTTTTAACATGCCTAGAATTCCCTAGGCATTTTTGGTATGGATCAATTCTGAATGATTCCATCAGGACGCTTTACCAAAAAAGCTGTCCACTTGGGGTTTTTAAAAGGAAGAGGTAGGTCTCATGAATCTTTATTCAAAAATTTTCAAAGAATATTGGAATCCTTACGTGGCGATTGGCATTGCGGGCCTGGTAAGCGCACTGTACTTCGGGATTACCGGTACGGTTTGGGCGGTTACCGGGGAATTTACGCGATTAGGCGGGCACGTCCTCGAGTGGTTCGGAGTGAATGTATCCGACTGGGCGTATTTTAATCTCGTTGGAATGCAAGGGACTCCCCTCACTCGGACGGATGGCTGGATTGTCATCGGAATGCTCGTTGGCGGACTGATTACCATTTTATTAAGCAACAGCTTTAAAATACGTGTTCCGAAACAAAAGAGGCGCCTGACACAAGGCTTTGCTGGGGGAATTATTGCGGGATTTGGCGCCCGCCTTGCTCTTGGCTGCAATTTGGCGGCATTTTTCACAGGTGTTCCCCAATTCTCGTTTCATTCCTGGATCTTCATGGTGACCACGGCCATTGGAACCTTCTTTGGGGTGAAAGTCGTGAATACGAAATGGTGGCGGGGTAAACCGGCTTTGATGAAAGGGACGCCGAACCCGGTTGTCACCGAGCATGTACAAAAAAGGAATATCCAGCCGGTACTTGGTTTACTCTTTGCCTGTCTTTATACAGGTCTGGTTATATACTTCTTCGCAGCAGGAAAATCAATGCTCGCAGTCGCCTGTATTGCCGGGGCCTTGTTTGGGATTTTGATTGAACGCGGACAAATTTGTTTCACCTCGGCTTTTCGCGATTTATGGATAAGCGGCCGCGCCGTAATGTCAAAGGCAATTGCGGTTGGGATGATGATTAGTGTTGTCGTGACGTTCTTCTATATTCAAAGCGGCTCTATTGCCCTAATTAAAGTCGTTGCTCCCAGCACAGCGATTGGCGGACTGCTATTCGGGTTTGGCATCGTTCTGGCAGGCGGCTGCGAGACCGGCATGATGTACCGGGCAATGGAAGGCCAAGTGTTATACTGGGTAGTAGGCGCGGGAAATATCGTGGGAGCTACCCTGCTTGCTTACGGTTGGGATCATCTCGGTATTTATAGCGCTCTTGCCGAAAATTGGCCGAAAGTGAATTTAGTCGAGCAATGGGGGCCTTTGGGTGCTTTGCTTGGCACGCTGGCCATGCTTGCTGCTTGGTTCTTGCTATCAAATTGGTGGGAAAAGCGGTTCCGTTACGGATCGGGAATCAAACATTCACAATCAGAAAAACGGATTTCTCACGTTACTAAGGAGGCTTAATCCATGTCACAAGTAATTGATGTCAATTATACCCTCGACATTCGCGGGGAGCCTTGACCATACCCTGTCATTTATGCGCTGGATGCGCTAAAAACTATGGAAATCGGGGAAGTCTTACAAGTCATTGCAGATTGCCCGCAATCCTTTCGAAGTGTTCCAGAAGAAGCTGTCAAACACGGCTATAAACTCATGGCTGAACCGAAAAAAGTCGGTCAGGATATTTATTTTTATATTAAAGTCGTTAACAGCTAATTGAATTATTTTAAGAATACCTTCGCTCTAAAAAAGCACCCTACAGCGTTAGACATAAAGTCTGACTATAGGGTGCTTTTTTTGCAATTGATTATTATCCTATCGTTCTTTCGGTATTGAAATCATCGACTTAAATAAGTCTCCATCGATTTGAATCATAAATTTCCCTTTTTGGATTTCAATCAGGCTTTTCACAATCGATAGTCCCAAGCCGCTCCCTTGGTTGGATCTCGATTCATCCCCTCTCTTAAATCGTTCCATTAATTCATCCGCCGAAATGTTCAACTCATAGGCTGAAATGTTTTTAAAGGAGAGAAGAATTTCGTTCCCTGCATCCTCGACTTGGATATAAACTCTTGATCCCGGTAGGGCATAGTTAAAAATATTCGATAATATGTTCTCGATTGATCTCCACAATAGCTTTCCATCTGCTGTTACAACTATCTTTTCTTTTGGGTAATTAAACTTGAAATCCAGACCGGAGGCTTCTATTTTATCGTTCACTTCTCCCAATCCCTGGGTAAGCAGTGAGACGATATCGATTTGTTCCAACTGGACAGGAATGCTGCCGCTGGACGCTTTTGCTGCTTCGAATAAATCATCCGTCAACACTTTGAGCCGCTTCGATTTTTGGTCGAGCACATCGATATATTCTTCAACCCTTACTGGATCCTTATCATTTTTCAACAAATCAACGTACGTAATTATCGATGTTAAGGGGGTCCTTATATCATGCGATACATTGGTGATTAGCTCCGTTTTTAATCGCTCGCTTTTCAGTTCGCTGTCCACCGCTTTTTTCAAACCATCTGTAATGCTGTTAATATTGGCGGCCAGACCGGCAAACTCTCCTTTTTCTCCTACATAGATATGGTGATGAATGTCGCCATCTTTTATTCTCTCCACCCCGTCCTGTATCGTCTGGAATGCCTTGACTTTCTTTAAGGCAAACCAAGCGGCCAGCCCAAGAGTTATTGGGAAAATGAAAAACGTTAGCGCAACCAACACCGGGTATCCAATGACAATCAATACCGTTTTGATTCCGACACTTCCGCTATTATATACATTCCGGACAAATTGGATGAATCTATTAATAATTTGATAAACCAGCGTATGTTTAAAAAATGTCCGATTCTTGAAATGCCTCAAAAGGGATAACACGAGTGCGAGCCCTGCCGCGGCAATCGGCAATGTTATCGGAATCACCAATTTAGAAATATTTTGAAAGCTCACCTCATTCACCATTGAAACCCAGAACGCGATAAGAATCATACATAGCACAATGTTCACATCAACAAACAATGTATCCACTGCAGACAAGTGCAGCTTTTTATCATGGTATGACTTTCTCCCGGTCACGAGTACAAGATATAGAAATGAAAGGATTAAGCCTGCCGAAAATCCCAGTAATGCATAAAAGCTTTTTCGGGCAATTTCTTTGTTGTCTTTCCATTCCTGGATTTTGGAATTTAAATAATCCTCCGGAAAAGCAACGTAAACAACCTTGCCTGCAGCATCCTCTTCTACTTCACTTTCTCTCATTTGTTGATAGTATTCATTCTCTTCTATTTCTTTCGGATAAATGTCACTGTTATATCCGGCAAATACCAAATAAGAAGGAAAACGTTTAAACTGCTCCTGGTCTGTCATCGTACTGTTCTTATATTCATTGACGCCATCACTGGCAAAATAGAGTGGTTCCTTAACTTCCTGAAGCCTTTGCAATAAGGATTGGAATACCCTTAAATCATCTTTAATAAGTTTTTCCTTTGCTTCGGAAAGCTTAACTGCATAGTCCGCTTTAAACTTTTCGTAGTTTTCCGCTTCGCTTAAATTTGGGTTATAGTTTCTTGAATAGTTCTGATACTCATGAAATAAATCATCTTCTGAATATCTTAATTCCTCTTCACTGACTGTTCCGCCATCTAGAATATGCTTCTCGTTTTTATATTCCCCTATCAGCCTGGTCAGATCGCTAACGAGAGTTTCATTTTCCCTGAAGAAAGAATAGCTATGAAAATAGTCTTCTTCAAAAATGATGCCAAAATCCCCATGATTCACCTTATCAACTTCAAAAAATGCTTTTATAAGACCAGTAAAACAAGAAATTGCCAGGATAAAAGCAATTATTTTTGTTACGACTGAGTGGCTATAATTTTTCAACTTTATATCCAACTCCCCACACCACCTTCAAATATTTAGGCTCTTTCGGATTAATTTCTATTTTTTCTCTGATCTTTCTAATATGGACGGTCACCGTATTTTCCGGGCTGAAGGCCGTTTCGTTCCAAACCCTTTCGTAAATTTCCTCGATGGAAAAAACTCTTCCAGCGCTGGCCGTCAAAAGCTTCAATATCTTATATTGGACTGGCGTTAGGTGGACCATCTCTCCATCGACAGTAATGGTTTTACTATCATCCTCAATGACGAGTCCCCCTGTTCTGTATACATTGCTCTTTGTTTCAAGGCTTCCCAATGTTGTAAATCTTCTCAATTGCGATTTTACCCTCGCGATAAGCTCCAGGGGATTGAACGGTTTAGTTATATAGTCATCTGCCCCAATATTCAGTCCCAATATTTTGTCGTAATCCTCCGACTTGGCAGATAACATAATCAAAGGAATATTTTTATCCTCTCTAATCTTCTTGGTCGCGCTTATTCCGTCCATCATCGGCATCATAATATCCATGATAATCAGGTGGATTTCCTGATTATCGATCATCTCGATTGCCTCTAAACCATTAGAAGCTTTAAATACTTGGTAACCCTCGTTTTCCAGGTAAATGCCTATCGCGTTGACAATTGCCTGATCATCATCACAGACCAAAATGTTCATGAACACAGACTCCCATATATGTATTTCATCTATTGTCTCCCCCTGTTTCTTCTAAATTCATGATACCGGGCAAATCTTAACAAACCAATGATAAAAATCTTAAGATTTTCTTAACAAAACAAAATAGCCCAACGTGTTTTTGGATTTTATCCAACACTTTGGGCTTTATGGAAAATTTTATTAAATTATTTTTCGCCTGGCCAGCAGCCAAAATTGTAACACCTTCTAGGTCTTTCATACAAAATTACCTGCTTAATTGAGAGAGACTTTCGTTATTTTTGCCCAAGCTTTGCTCTTCCCCGCGTTAATCCCACCAAAAATACCAAGTTGGCGAATATATAAGCGTTCCTGCTAGAGCATTTACTGTTCCAACCCCTTGCCAAACAATATCACTACAAAATCCAAATTGTTCCCAGGCCAGTTCTTCAGATTTTTTTTGTGTCTTAGGAGGGTTCTCGACAAATAATTCCCATACATCCGCATCAACTAAAGCAGGAGTAGCTCCATATTTTTCGTACCAATATTTGAATAATGCTACTTGCTCCTCTGGCATAGGACACTCATTAAATCCCCCCATCGGAACCCAAGCAGCTACCTCCCAAGGTTTGGCCGTTGGAATTTTTGCGATAATTAATTTCTTATTTATACCCTCTTCAATTGAAAGGAAATGGCTTTTCTGTTCCTCTATTGAAAACTCGCCAGTGATATCATCGTCTTCATCAATGGGCATTACCTCGTCAAGGAGCCTCTTTAACAAATCTTTTGGATCAATTTCCTTTGCTTTCTTTATAATAGCTTCTCGGTCATCCGTTGGGTATCCTTTATCCGCCTCGGCATCAAAGATATCTACCATCATCGCCGAAGGGATAATGATAAGTGGTGTATACCCTTGTTTTTTGCCTTCTTTAAGAACTTGATGATACTTTTCCATTACATTAGCAGCATCTTTCTCCTCAATCACCAAACAGTCGCAACCCACCTTGGCCTTTATTTCCTCAATATAGTCATTTTCTTTTTTCTTCCGGAACTTATCAAATATAGCCACGTTTTTCATCTCCTACAGGCTAATGATTAGGGGAATCTTGGTTTTCTATTTTGCTTTCTCTAAACAAAGCCGCACTATTGTTTTTTTGCAAATGCTAAGATATGCCCATCCAAGTCCATACCATATGAAACAATGTCTCCCCATGATCTTACAGACGCTTTGCTTATTCCACTACCACCTGCATGAACCAAATTGCTATAATACTCATCCGGGCTATCTACATATAAATAGATTTCGCTCCTCGGGACTCCTCTGGCTGTTTCTGGATGCGGAATGTTCCCTTCAAGAATCTTAACAATTCCATTTTCCGGCATAATCCCTAAAATTACTTTACTCGACAATTCAAATTCGGTCATTCCGGGAACATCCAAAATAGGTTCTTTGCCTAACAGGTTCCTATAAAATGATTTGGCTCTTTCTTGATCGCTTACATATAAAATGAATATAATATGTTCCTCTTTGGTATTCATCAGTACCACCCGTTTTTTATTTTCTAGTAGATGGTTTCTACATGGTGGGAGCCTATCCCTTTTTTAAAAAGGCCCTTCATGATTATTTTGTATTTTTCTTACCTACCAAGCCCACCCCTGAATTCAGGTCTTCATAATCCATAAGCGGATCAATTGCCCATTCCTTTGAAAGCTTTAGTACATGCTCCTCATCTGGCAAAAGAGGCTCCTCATGATCTTGATCGAATTCAGTGTATACGAAATTATGTTGTAGCTCCTCGGAGGTAAGTCCGCCTTGATTGATTAAGGTCTCGCCACTTTCGCCCAAATAACCGTAAACCCTAACAATTTCACCGTTAATCGCTTTTGCCCAGGCATGGTATTCAACCGTCCTGTGAGTTCCAAAATAATAGGCTACACCATATTTTTCACTTAGTTTTTGTAGAGTGTATAGTGGATTTTCATCAGTCGGGTCAGTCAAGTCCGGCATAAATGAATTGACCACGATGGTCCATCCCTTCACTGGAGGAGCAACAAAATAGTAACCATCGTATGCGCCCTCCAATCCTGTCGACCAATTAGCCGCCTGGATATTGGTTAAACTCAGTTCCTCAGCAATTTCAATTGAATTTTCGGTTTTAACCGCAAACCATTGCGACTTATAGCCAAAACCCACTGGCATATCCGGTTGTTCATCGAAAACACGCGTCTTTGCAGCAGCAGTTTCGAGGTTTTCCTCATTTACTCTTTTTGAATTCGTTTTGTTTTTAAAATAATTGAAAATAAGTACTATAATGATTAATAAAACAATGTAGAAAAGAGCTTTCATCGTAATCACCTTTTCTATTCAAAGTGAGGATTCTAGAGTTATAAATTCTCCACGATCCCCCGCTTTTCCTTTTGGACTGCTTCAAGCTGTTTTTGAACTTCCATATATCTTTTATCTAATTTTACTAATATCTCACTTACTTTTTGGTTGTGATTCCTGGTTTCGTAAACAGACTCGCTGATTTTATTCTGAACCATATAATCGACAACGAAACCATCGAAGAAAAAGTCCGCAAACTTTAACATTCCCGAAACGTTGATATTAAGATATATTTCTTCTTTTACATCAAGCAATTCCTTTTGAAATTGGCGCATACTTACCTGCGCCCGATGAAGGTTTTCTTCAGCAGCATCAATATGTTGATGCTTCTTGATTGCTGAAATGGCTCCCCCGCCAAATAAATCGAAATGTCCCCATGCTCCGGCACTATCCAATGATTCTAATGCATCCGTAAGAGCGCCTTTGACATTTCTACCTCTATCAATCGCCTCCTTCAGTTCGGTAAGGCTGGATGTAAGTTCACCCTCCTGTTCAATCAGCTCAAATAGTTTTGCAGCAAAAGGCGATGTACTCTCTTTAATCATCGATTCTTTCTGCTGGAGAAGTTGTTGATACTCATGTTTTGAAACGTCAAGCTTTTGCAGTTTTTCACGGAGCATACGTATTTCTTTATCAATATCTCCTTTTGTTTTCCAGGCTTCCGCTAACTTATGCTGTGCAGCAATCATCTCTTGCCTTTCTTTTGATAGTTTGGCATCCTTGGTGCCCGATAGTGTCGAGACCAAATAGGCTAAACTGTAGCGCTCGAGCTTCGTAACATCATTCTGCTCTGACTCAAACTGACTTTGCAGCTGAGCAATCCTTTCTTCAATAACTGCAAGTTCCTGCTCATAATCCGCAAGCTGCACCCGATACTTAATGTCTTTACGCAATTCTCCTTTTATCTCAACCAGCTTTGCATTTATTTCTAAAAACAATGGAATCCCTCCTCTTTGTATATATGCTATACGGTCAAAGGTTAAAAACGTTTCCTGTAAATGGATAAATATATAAAGAAGGGGTCTTCACCATAAAAAGTGGTTGTATCGATTGTGTTTTTTTTCGCTCCACTAAGGAAAGCTTTCGTGAGTAAACATCTCATGAAATTATGCGTTAGTATAATTGAGGATTTCCGAGGATTCTGCTCGCCTCCCGCTCCAATTATCATAAAAATGAGCTTTTTAAAAGAAACTAGCCTGGCTAATATCATAAATAACTTCCACATATAAAAGCTCAAACCTTTTAAATAAGGCTTTGAGCTTTCATTGTGCTTTAACCTATTGGTATAGCATCCTTTAGTCCAGTGCATTTTTTAAATTTATTTTTAAGGTTCTTCACCGCAAAAAGTGGTTTTCATAATTTGTTGATTTACGCTCTAGGCACTTCGCTTTCCGCGGACAGTCCGGGAGCCTCCTCGGCGAAACCCATGCCTGCGGGGTCTCCCCTGGCCAGCTTTTCCCGCAGGACGTTGAAAATTCTTCCTTGAAAATGCACCGCAGGAGAAAATGCGTAGCAGTTTCGAACGAGTCTTCGTGCCTTCCGCTCCAATCTTCTTATAAAAAAATTTCATAAAAAAAACAGCACTTATGGTGAAGAACCATTTTTAAAATGTACTGGAATAAAGAAGCAACTTAGAGTTTTGGGGTTAATAATCGAAAAATACGCTATTTACCTGTATAATAAAAACTTGTGTTTCTACATTCAACTTTAGAAGGAGGTATGATTGATGGAATGGACATTTACCGGATTATTTGCCATATCCGCATTATTACTAATTTTTTCTATTCTAAAATCAACTCGTGCAGCAAAAGCTCAACACACCCAAATTGATCAGGTTCATATTTCTATAATGGAAGAAATTATTGCTCTTCAAAAATCAATTCGAAACATTGAGCTTGACCAAGAAATTTTAATGAAGGAAGCAGGACTTCAACTGTCTTCTGAAGAAAAACTTTTCATGCGTGAAGTGCTTGACTTATATGATCGGAAATATTCAATTGATAGTATTGCAGATATGAAAAACGTCTCTTCAAGTACAATTGAAAACATGCTTTCTCCTTACCAAAAAGTGACGGATGAAGGGAGAAAAGTTGCTAATGAAAATTAACTTATTGAGCAGCTTTGCCGCCGGAATGCTCCTGACAACAGCGATTTGTTCAGCTGTTTACTTCACTGTCGACACACCGAAGGCTTCCAGTAAAACCGTAAAAGTTGAATCATCTGAGGCAGAGATGAAAAGCAAACTTGAAACGAAAGGATATGTCGTACATACAAAAGCGGAATACGATAAGGCCGTGTCGAGTGTAAAGGCAGCAGCCCCAAAACAACCTGTGCCGGCAGAAAACACACCGGATGCCAAACCTGTCACCAAGGTGATCATTAATGTTTCGGACGGTATGACTAGTATCAATGTAGGAAGGATGCTGGTTGAAGCAGGGATTGTCAAGGATGCCTTTGCATTCTCTAAAGATATCGAGAAGAAAGGACTAATGAACAAGCTGCGCCCCGGGGTATTTGTGGTAGACAGCTCTATGACTTACGACCAGGTCGTTTCCACGATATTTAAATAGTAAACCACAAAAATACTGCACCAACTGGCTGCAGTATTTTTTGCGTCTTATTTGTTTTTGGATACAGATTACGTTTTTCCATATACCCCACATATACCTTCTCCCTTATCGCCATTGCTTAGGATATTACAGCCTTCCTTGGCTGTTATTTATGGTGAAACCTAAATTTGCTCTAATACAAAGCTAATTGGGTTAATAATAGAAGCTATAGTACCCAAACAGATGAAGAAGGCAATTTTACCAATCGACTGGTTAATGAGATGTACAGAATATACTACGTCTGGAATGGCAAGGAAGGTTATCAATAAATATCTTATTTGAAATTAAAGAAGGTAAACTATTATTGAATGGAGAGCCCGCAGAGAAATTAGAAGTAAAAGTAGTGCTTTTTGGTTCTTACCATGATTGAAATGCTAACTTTTTTGTTGATTGGAGCGGAGGGCACCGACTCCTCGGAAATGCTATCGCATTTCCTTCGTGCGATGATGATTCGAGGAAGCGGGATTGTCCTGCGGGATGCAGCGGCAAGGTGGAGACCCCACAGGCGCGAGCGCCGAGGAGGCTCCACTGACGCCCCGCGGAAAGCGTGTGCCCGTAGCGCAAATCAACTATTCGTTAAAACCACTTTTGCATACCAGCGGTTTTTAAATCTAAATTAAAATGGGGACATCCTCAAGGAGAATCCCCATTTTAATTTCAAAACGTTACTCTAACCCATAGTAACCGCAAACAACATATCCGACTGATTTTGCCGCGACAATCAGCGCATCTTCATCAATATCAAATTTTGGATTGTGATTGAAATATGGCTTTTCTACCCCTTTTGGAGTAGCGCCAATGTAAAAGAAGCAACCCGGTATTTTTTCCAGGTAATAGGCAAAGTCTTCGGATGGCGACATCATTGGATACTCAATAACCTGCTTAATATCTGGATCATTCGCAGCTTCAAGGCTCGCTTTCACTTCCGCGGTAACTTTTGGATCATTATACAATGGCGGGTAATCAGACGTATAGGTTAACTCACATTGTACCCCAAACTCGGCTTCGATCCCACCGACAATACGATGGACTTCTTTCTCAATGATCTCCTTTGCTTCCTCACTTATATAGCGAATGTCACCCTCAAGCTCGACCCGGTCCTTAATGACATTAAAGGTACCTTTGCCATCAAACGAACCTATCGTGATAACCCCCATATCAAACGGATTTAAACGGCGGCTAACAATCGTTTGTACAGCTGTGACAAAATAGGAACCGGCAACAATTGCATCGTTTGCCATGTGCGGGGAAGAACCGTGGCCGCCAACCCCTTGGATCCCCAATTTTAAATAGGATCTCCCGGCCATTGAAAAGCCGCTGTGGTAACCCACAACACCTGCTGGATTCATTGGTAGTAAATGAATGCCAAAAATATTATCGAGGGTATCAAGCGCTCCCGAGTCTACAATGCTTTTAGCTCCTCCGGGCGGTACTTCTTCTGCGTGCTGGTGAATGATTTTGATTGTACCAGGAATCTCATCCTTCAATTGGATTAGGCAATCGGCTAGTACTAATAAATATGCAGTATGCCCATCATGGCCGCACGCATGCATAACGCCTTCATTCTTCGATTTAAAGGGAAGCCCGGTTTCTTCTACTATCGGAAGCGCATCAAAATCTGCACGGAGACCAATCGTTTTTCCCGACTTACCTCCTTTAATCGTTACAATTATCCCATTGCCATTTCCAACCTTTGACTGGATTTCAACATCTTTCCCTTTATAAAAATCCAATATATATTGGGCTGTTTTTTCTTCTTGAAAAGATAACTCGGGATTCTCATGTAAATAACGGCGTATTTGAATCATTTCTTCCTTACGTGCTTCCAACATCTCGATTAGTTGTTTTTTCATCATAGCCCCTTCCTTTCGCTTAGGCCCTTACTCGAGCCCATAATAACTACAAACGACTTGTCCAACCGATTTCGCAGCGACAAGAAGACAGTCTTCATCAATATCAAATTTCGGATGATGATTAAAATAAGCCTTCTCGACCCCTTTTGGTTTACAGCCGATGAAAAAGAAACATCCTGGAATTTTTTCCAAATAGTAAGCAAAATCTTCAGATCCTGAGAGCATCGGATATTCGCCGACTTCCTTAATATCCGGGTCATTCATGCTTTCAAGAGCGGCAACAACATCGGCGGTAACTTTGGGGTCATTGTATAGCGGCGGATAATCAACTGTATAGTTGAGTTCGCATTGTACATCGAATTCCACTTCTATTCCGTTGACAATCCGCTGCACTTCTTTAGAGATTAACTGCTGATTTTCAACCGTCATGTAACGGACATCCCCTTCAAGCTCGACACTGTCTTTTATCACGTTGAAGGTTCCTTTACCGTCAAAAGAGCCGATGGTAATAACTCCGTGATCAAACGGATTTAAGCGGCGGCTAATAACCGTTTGTACGGCCGTTACAAAATGGGCGGCAGCGACAATCGCATCATTGGCCATGTGCGGGGAAGAACCATGCCCGCCAACGCCTTGTATGACCAATTTAAAAAAGGATCTTCCGGCAAGTGAAAAACCGCTGTGGTAGCCAACAAAACCGGCTGGATGCGTTGGGAAAATATGAATACCATAAATATTGTCCACATCGTCCAGCACGCCGGATTCAACGATGCTTTTTGCACCGCCAGGAGGTGCCTCTTCAGCGTGCTGGTGAATAATTTTTATCGTACCGGATAGTGAATCCTTTAACTGAATAAGACAATCTGCAAGAACCAACAAGTAGGCGGTATGGGCATCATGGCCGCAAGCATGCATAACGCCTTCGTTTTTCGATTTAAATTCGACATCTGTCTCCTCTAAAATGGGAAGGGCATCAAAATCTGCACGCAGCGCAATTGTTTTCCCTGGCTTTCCCCCCTTAATTGTGACAATGATCCCATAACCATTTCCCACATTCCTTTGAATTTCAACATCCTTCCCGTTGTAAAAATCGGCAATATATTGCGCTGTCTTTTCTTCTTTAAAGGACAATTCAGGATGTTCATGTAAATGACGGCGAATTTTTATCATTTCTTCTTTACGTGCTTCTAACATGTCCATTAATTCTTTTCTCATGACCTTCTACTCCTTACATTTATTAAATGCTGCAGCGCCACAATTCGTGGCGCTAGAGTAAAATTATTCCGTGGCTGGAGTCGGCTGCCCTGGCGGTTGGGAAGCTTTTCTTCCACCTTTGCTTCCAGGAATAAACACAATAATGGAAAGTAAGGAAAGGACCGCAAAGATAACGTTTGTTATAATTCCCCCTGCCGCCGCAGATTCTAAGCTTCCAACTGAATCAATCGCACTATACACAGCTGTTGAAATGGCCACACCGAAAGACCCACCGAGGGAACTTGCCATTTTATACAACCCGGAAGCTTCCCCTACTTTATTAGATGGGGCATTCGAAACCGCGGTATCTGTAGATGGGGTTGCGTAAATTCCTAGTCCGATCCCGAAAGTGGCAAATCCAATGAAAACGACCACCGTATAGATAAAACCAGGTAAGAATGTCAATCCCATTACTGCGACACCAATTGTTGTTAAGATTGCACCCCAAATCATAGGTGATTTTGCGCCAGCTCGCTGTAATATTTTCTCTCCTACGCGAATCATCGCCAACACTGCCACTAAATAGCCAAGTGATAACATACCTGCTTGGAATGATGTAAAGCCACGGCCAACTTGGACGTAGGTATTCGCAATCACTAGTGTCCCGGCTACAGCGTTTAATAAAAAGTTGGAAATAGTCGCCCCTGTATACGGTTTGTTTTTAAAAAGGGCGAAATCAATCAGTGCATGCTCTTTCTTTTTCTCTACATTCACAAATATAACTAATCCAATCAAGGTAACAGCAACGAGGCCTAACGTTAACGGACTTGTCCAGCCAAAATCCTTGCCCCTAGTGATAACAAGGTTTAAAGCAAGCATCGTGACGATAAAAATCGCCAATCCACCAAAGTCAAACTTGAATTCACCTGATTCTTCGCCCTTACTTTCAGGTGTATCTCTAATCAGCCACATAGCAAGAAGGGCAAAAACAATCGAAAAGATGAAAATCCATTTCCAACCCATATAGGTTGCAATTGCACCACCCGCAAATGAACATACCCCTGATCCACCCCAGGAACCAATAGACCAGTAGCTCAAGGCACGCTGGCGTTCAGCCCCTTCAAAATACTCTTTCATTAATGCAATCGTTGAAGGCATAATACATGCAGCTGAAAGGCCTTGAATCACACGTCCGATGATTAACATCGCAGAACCATTTGCAAGAACGAGACAAAGAGATCCGATGATACTTAAAATCAAACCCAAATTAGTTATTTTCTTGCGCCCTACCTTATCGGCAATCCCACCCGCTGCCACGATAAACATTCCTGAGAATAAAGCAGTTAAACTGATGGCTACATTCAGCATCCCTAATGAGATACCCAAATCCTTTTGAACCGCTGGGACGACGTTAACCATTGCCTGAGCAAACAGCCAAAACGTAAGAACTCCAAACACAATCCCAGTGATCATTTTATTTGTCCCTTTGTAACCATTACCCATGGTGAACCTCCTTTTATTCCAACCGTTATTTATTTTCTAAAATAACAAAACCTACTGGTTACTATTTGAATTTGAGAATGCATCTATTCATGAGAATTACAAATCATGCATAACCTGCCATGATGCAAACAGCCGTAACCTTTCGCCCAAAAAGGACCCTCTCTATCATTCGGGCTGGATGAACGAAAAAAGCCAGGTAAATATTTTTCTGAAAAAACGTTTACATTACTTATAATTGAAACTATAATACTTGTATACAAGTGTACTTGTTTGATTAACAGGAGGTTACTGTATGGTAGAATCCAGGGAAAACCTATATCCCGAAAAATGGCTGTCAAAAGCATCGACCGGGGATCGAATCGCATACGAACTCAGGATGAGGATTATTTCAGGAATGATTGAAAGCGGTGCCACTCTTTCGGAGAACAAACTAGCGGCTGACTTTTCCGTTAGCCGATCACCTGTCCGTGATGCGATAAAAATATTGGCATCCGAAAATATAATTAAGTTAGAAAGAATGGGCGCAGTAGTCCGTGGCTTAACGGATAAGGAAATTGAGGAAATTTATGATGTTCGCCTGCTCATTGAAACCTTTGTTTTCGAACGTCTTGTCAGAAGGGACGTTAGCGGTTTAGTAAAAGAACTCAGTAAAATTTTTGAAATGATGAAGGTTGCCATCAAATATCATGATGCGGATGAATTTGCCTATCAGGATGTTTTATTTCATGAAACGATCATTCGGGCCGTTAATCATTCCCACATCCTAATGATTTGGAATAATTTAAAACCTGTTATGGAAAGCTTGATTCTTCTATCAATGCGCATGCGATTCAAGGAAAAGTACGATGATTTTGAACGGATTTTAAAAAACCATCAACTATATATTGAAGCCATCCAAACGAAAGACCGGAACCTTATGATTAAGTCCTTGCACCAAAATTTTGACGATGTACAAGGCAAAGTTGAAGACCTTTGGATGTCACAACAAATCCTTTCAAAAGGAGTGGAACAAGAAAATGACTAACTTTATGTTAGGGATTGATATTGGTACCACCAGTACAAAAGCGGTTTTATTTAGTGAAAAAGGCAAGGTCATTCAACAGGAGAATATTGGCTACCCTCTTTACACACCTGATATCTCAACAGCTGAACAAGACCCGGAAGAAATATACCGGGCAGTTTTGCAAGCGATTTCGAATATTAGAAACCAACATGCTGAAAAAAAACTAATGTTTATTTCATTTAGCAGTGCGATGCATAGCGTCATTGCTATGGACAAAAACGACCAGCCACTGACTCCATGTATCACGTGGGCAGATAACCGCAGCGAAGCGTGGGCTCATAAAATTAAAAATGAGCTGAATGGCCATGAAGTTTATAAGCGAACCGGGACCCCCATTCACCCTATGTCGCCATTGGCCAAAATCGCCTGGATTGTGAATGACCGTCCGGAAATCGCTGCCAAAACGAAAAAGTATATCGGGATTAAAGAATTTGTTTTTAAAAAATTCTTTGGTCAATATGTTGTCGATTACTCCCTTGCTTCAGCCATGGGAATGATGAATCTTCATACCTTGGATTGGGATGAAGAGGCATTAGCGATTGCAGGGATTTCAAGAGCTCAATTATCCGAACTCGTGCCGACAACAAAAACATTTGCCAATTGCAACCCAGAATTAGCAAGCCAAATCGGTCTTGATCCAGAGACCCCGTTTGTCATTGGAGCCAGTGATGGCGTCCTTTCGAATCTGGGGGTAAATGCGATACGAAAAGGTGAAATTGCTGTCACCATTGGGACAAGCGGCGCCATTCGAACAATTATCGACAAGCCACAAACAGATGAAAAAGGAAGAATATTTTGTTATGCATTAACGGAAAAGCATTGGGTCATTGGCGGGCCGGTAAATAATGGCGGGATGGTCTTGCGGTGGATTCGCGATGAATTTGCTTCCGCGGAAGTAGAGACAGCGAAAAGATTAGGGATTGACCCATACGAAGTTTTAACAAAAATCGCCGCAGGTGTAAGGCCTGGCGCTGACGGATTATTATTTCATCCATATTTAGCGGGTGAACGGGCGCCTATGTGGAATCCGGATGTACGCGGATCCTTTTTCGGCTTAACGATGTCCCATAAAAAAGAACATATGGTTCGTGCTGCCCTCGAGGGCGTCATATACAATTTATACACAGTATTTCTCGCTCTGACTGAATGTATGGATGGGCCTGTCACCCGCATTCAAGCAACCGGTGGCTTCGCAAGGTCAGAGGTCTGGCGGCAAATGATGTCGGATATCTTTGAATCTGAAGTAGTAGTGCCGGAAAGCTATGAAAGCTCGTGTCTTGGCGCTTGTATTTTAGGGTTATTTTCAATAGGAGAAATTGAATCCTTTGAAATAGTTTCTGAAATGATTGGCAGCACGTACAAACATACGCCGAAAGGAGATGCCGTTAAAGAGTACAGGGAATTACTGCCTATTTTTATCGACTTATCCCGAGTATTAACAGAAGACTATTCACGGATTGCAAAGTATCAAAGAGGTTTGACAACTAGATAACGTTTAGGAGGAAATACAATGCCATTACTCATTGTAGCAATTGGAATTTTAGCATTACTACTATTAATTATGGGCCTAAAGTTAAACACCTTTATTTCGTTAATCATTGTATCGTTTGGCGTTGCCTTGGCACTTGGCATGCCGCTCGGCGAGATCGTCAAAACAATTGAAGCCGGCCTCGGTGGAACACTTGGGCATTTGGCGTTAATTTTTGGACTTGGAGCCATGTTGGGTAAGCTGATTGCCGATTCGGGTGGCGCTCAACGGATTGCCATGACTCTCGTGAACAAATTCGGTGAGAAAAATATTCAATGGGCAGTCGTCGCAGCATCTTTCATCATCGGCGTAGCATTATTCTTTGAAGTAGGTTTAGTACTATTAATCCCTATCGTTTTTGCTATTTCAAAACAATTAAGGGTTTCAATTCTATATCTCGGTATTCCAATGACGGCTGCATTATCCGTCACACACGGTTTCCTTCCTCCCCACCCAGGACCGACTGTTATTGCTGGGGAATATGGAGCAGATATTGGAGAAGTATTGCTTTACGGATTTATTATCGCCATTCCAACAGTCCTGATCGCCGGACCGATATTTACGAAGCTTGCTAAAAAGCTTGTTCCTGCATCCTTTACGAAAACAGGTAATATCGCCTCTTTAGGTGAGCAAAAATCGTTTAAATTGGAAGATACACCTGGATTTGGCATCAGTGTATTCACTGCTATCCTTCCTGTTATTTTAATGTCCATTGCCACCATTATTACACTGCTTCAGAAAACAATGGGAATTGAAGACAATGCCTTGCTGGCAGCCATCCGTTTTATCGGTGATGCCGGTACTGCCATGCTGATCTCCTTATTAGTTGCTGTCTACACGATGGGAATTGCACGAAAAATTCCAATCAAGACCGTAATGGATTCATGTACAACAGCGATTTCACATATCGGTATGATGCTCCTGATTATCGGGGGCGGCGGAGCATTCAAACAAGTATTGATCAATGGAGGCGTAGGAGACTATGTTGCGGAATTGTTCAAAGGAACTTCCCTGTCTCCAATCCTGCTTGCCTGGATTATTGCCGCCATCTTAAGGATTTCCCTGGGATCTGCCACTGTCGCAGCCTTAACCACTGCAGGATTGGTTATCCCAATGCTTGGACAATCCGATGTAAATCTTGCTTTAGTAGTTCTAGCAACTGGCGCTGGTAGTTTAATAGCTTCCCACGTTAACGATGCCGGCTTCTGGATGTTTAAAGAGTATTTTGGCTTAAGCATGAAAGAAACCTTTGCCACATGGACATTGCTTGAGACCATCATTTCAGTTGCGGGATTAGGATTTGTTTTATTATTAAGCTTAATCGTGTAAAGCTCGACTTCCATTTTCACGCTGGCTCATACCAATACATAATTTTTTTAAAATTGCTGGGCTAGCCGAGGCAGTATATCCCCCTTTTTTATCGGGATATACTGCCTATTAATCTGTTAAAAGGAGTTGCCATCAATGTTGAATACAATTGGGGTTATTGGATTAGGGGTCATGGGCCGGAATATCGCTTTAAATATGGCCAGTAAAGGAGAACAGGTTGCGGTTTACAATTACACAAGGGATTTAACCGATCAGCTCGTCCAAAAAAGCAGTGGGCAGGCTATCCATCCCTACTATGAAATTCAAGATTTTGTCCAATCGTTAGAAACACCCAGGAAAATCTTTCTTATGGTCACAGCTGGCGGCCCGATTGATTCGGTCATTCGTTCATTGGTTCCGTATCTTGAAGCGGGCGACTTCATCATGGACGGCGGTAACTCCCATTATGAAGATACAGCAAGGAGATATGAGGAGTTGAAGCAAAAGGAAATCGGTTATTTAGGGGTAGGGATTTCTGGTGGGGAAACCGGAGCATTAACAGGCCCTTCCATTATGCCGGGTGGTGATAAGGATATATATGAAAAGGCCGCCCCGATTCTGACAAAAATAGCAGCCCAAGTAGATAATGAACCTTGTTGTACATATATTGGCCCAAAAGGAGCGGGACATTTTGTAAAAATGGTCCATAATGGCATCGAGTATGCGGATATGCAGCTGATTGCCGAGGCCTATACGTTTTTAAGAGAGAAATTGGCTTTGCCCGTAGAGGAAATCGCCGACATTTTCGAGTCATGGAATCAAGGTGAACTTAAAAGCTACTTAATCGAAATTACGGCGGAGATTTTAAGAAAAAAAGACGATCATACAGGCTTGCCGCTAATCGATGTGATTCTTGATAAGGCTGGCCAAAAGGGAACAGGTAAATGGACGAGCCTACAAGCCATTGATAACGGAATCCCCGTTTCCATCATTACGGAATCTTTGTTTGCCCGTTACTTATCCGCTTTAAAAGAGGAAAGAGTGAAGGCGGGAACAATTTTAACCGGCCCGGAATGGAATGGACAAGAGTTAGATAAAAAAGAATGGACGGAATATGTAAGGCAAGCGTTATACATGGGGAAGGTTTGCGCCTATGCCCAAGGTTTTACGCAATATAAAATGACCTCGGAGCAATATGGCTGGGACTTGCCTCTAAAGGAGATTGCCCTTATCTTCCGTGGTGGCTGCATCATTCGCGCTGAATTTCTAAACGTAATCAGCGAAATATATGGTGAGCAGCCGGATTTGGCAAATTTATTAATTGCCCCCTATTTCACGGAAAAAGTGAAAGAATATCAAATGAGCCTTCGAAAAATAGTCTGCGAGGGTATTGCTTCCGGAATTTCGTTCCCATGTTTAAGTGCATCTCTTACCTATTACGACAGCTACCGGACAAGTATATCAAACGCCAACCTCCTGCAGGCACAGCGGGATTATTTTGGCGCCCACACCTATGAACGGCTTGATATGGACGGAGTGTTTCACAACGACTGGCAGTGACTATGGATTTCAGACGATAAACGTAAATCCTTTTTAACTAAAAGAGATTGATATGATATTCCCTACTAAAATAAAAATCTTCCTGAGTGTTTTATGGCTCAGGAAGATTTCTCATTAAACACCTTGTTTATGTTATAATAGTATAGTTATGCGTTGCAGCAAGGAGGTCTCATAATGAAAGTAAATAAAGGTATTTTATTTATATTAGTAGGTGCTTCATTTTTTGGATTTACACCGATTTTCGCCAAATTGGGGTTTGGCTTTGGCTACTCACTCGCACAAATCAATATCGTTCAAATGGTCATTTCCTCATTGTTATTATGGTCTTTTGCGCTAATTAAACGCTCCGGTTTCAAAGGGCTTAATAAGAAAAATGTTCTTCAAATAATGCTGACCGGTTGTTTTATCGGTTTAACAAGTATATTTTATTATGGTTCAATGCAATATCTGCCCGCTTCATTGGCCATCATTTTAATGTTCCAATTTGTTTGGATCGGAATTATGCTGGAATGGATTTTCAGCAAAATAAAACCTGCGCCTGTAACAGTTTTGTCCATCATTCTAATTTTAGTGGGAGTCGTTTTTGCGTCGAATATTATTAATGGAGACATACAGGGCCTTCCTGTTAAAGGTTTCGTTTTCGGCATTCTTTCCGCATTCACTTATGCGGGATTTATTTTTTCCAGTGGAAAGGTCGCTGTAAATGTGAATCCATGGACCCGAAGCGCTTTGATGGTAACAGGATCGACCATTTTAGTTTTTATCCTATTTATCCGTGAAGTCCCTTCTGTATTGCCATTGGAAGGAAACCTGTTAACTACCGCCGTTGGAGTTTCGTTATTTGGAGCAGTCCTTCCACCACTATTCTTCGCAGTGGGTGCACCTCTCGTTTCAGGAGGAATTGCAAATATAATAACATCTATTGAATTACCAATCGCAATCCTATCAGCCAGCATAATTTTGTCAGAGACAGTAACACCTCTTCAGTGGCTGGGCACGGCTATTATACTAGCAGCAATCGTAATAAACGAACTCGGTACTAACCTTTTCCGAATTAGGAAGCATTCTTAATGCCCTCACTTAAGACTGTAATCACACTCGATGAAATTCGAGCCTGATTACAGTCTTTCTTTTTATAGTAAAGTATTCGTTTATATGCAAAACTCGAATTGTAATATGCCTGGAAAAGGCCTTTCACCTTACCCATGAGCCATCGCATACTATAATGTACCTGTCACACATAGTCTTATAAACAAAAAACAAAGCCAGCTATTCTATTAAGGGGTTCGTTTTTGAAGTACAAAAACTTAATTCACATACAAATTAGCAGTCCAATTCGCAACTGAACTGGACTGCATCTTTTTGTTGATATATCAAGGTTTTACATGAATTTAGGGGGGGTAGCACTCGTATTCGCACCCCTTTTAGCAAGGTGACTAAAGTTATTTTCACCTTGCTAATTGCTATGCGAATTTGTGTGTTGAAAACGTCAAGCAGATTTCTGGATATTTATGTTAAAATTAAAGGAGAGCTTATTCAACATAAGAAGCAGTTTAGTTGCAGAGGACCTACTTTTATTTTGGAGGATTTTAGCCGATATTCGGCGAATAAGACTCAGTAGATTTAGAAGAACATTTATAAAGGGCAAATTATTCTGGGGAGTGTTTTTTTATGAAGGAATTATGGGAAAGGCTTGAACTATGGTTAAAGTCAAATTACCCTGAATTACTTGATTCATTAAATGATGGTGCTACGGATGAGATGCTCATTAATGCTGAGGAAAAAATGGGAATAAAATTTCCAAATGATTTTAAAGAGTCTATGAAAATACACAACGGTCAGAAAGGTAATTTTGATTACCCAGGTTTAATTGGTGGGTATGAGTTACTCAGTCTAGATAACATTGTAGAAGAATGGCAAGTGTGGACGAATCTTCTAAATGATGGTGAATTTAATGATTGGGACGAACTAATTTTTAATACAAATAAGGTTAAATCTGATCAGTGGTGGAGAACTAAATGGATACCTATTACCGCTAATGGTGGTGGAGACCATCACTGTTTAGACCTTGACCCAACAGAAAAAGGAAGTTTTGGTCAAGTCATAGAAATGTGGCACGATGACGAAAATAGAGAGTTAGTTGGGGATAGTTTTAAACAATGTTTTTGTATTATTGTTGAGAATTTAGAGAACGGGACATATTACATTGAAGATAATGATGGTGATCTAGAGTTTAGTTTTTGGGGGTTTAATAGAGATATTACATAGAAATCCAAAGAAACTGAATATTGAATTAACGGGTGCTTATGTTTAACAACGCACTACTACTAAAAAATCTCAGAACCTAATGGCTCTGAGATTTTTTGCGTGCTAATTTTACTGCTAAAGTGTTTGCTAATTCCGTGGCGAATTACTGTGTGAATAGCCACTGTAAATTCGAATTTTGTACTTCAAAACCGAACCCGTTGCTATACTATTAGCTGGCTTAATCTCCTATTCAATGCTCTATTTGTTCAAGTATGCCCAGGCGTATTGGGCATAAAGCTCGGCACCAGTTGCGAGGGCATCTTCATCGACGTTGAATTTGCCGTGGTGGTGAGCCCATTGTGTGTCTTTTTCCGGGTTACCACTGCCTACGAGGGCAAAGCTTCCCGGTGCCTTCATAATGTATTCGCTGAAGTCTTCGCCGCCCATTGTTGGCTTTTCATGATAGATGACCTCTGCGCCAAATGCTTCGGCGGCTGTTTTTTGAACGAGTTTTGCACTGTATTCATCGTTAATGACCGCCTGTGTGCCGCGGGTATAGTCTACCTTCGCTGTTGCTCCGTAAGTCGCTGCCACTTGATCCGCATAGTTCTGCAGCTGCTGCTCGATATGGTCCCTCACCGCTGGATCGAAGCAGCGTACAGTTCCCTCTATTACCGCGTTTTCAGCAATGACGTTGAACCGTGTCCCAACGACCATTTTCCCTACAGTCAAAACAGCCGGCTGTAGCGGGTCAATCGTCCGCGAAACAACCGATTGAACATTCAACACGAATGACGACGCAACAATCGCTGCATCAACACAAGCATGAGGCATCGCCCCGTGGCCGCCCCTGCCTTTAAAGGTGACTGTGAAAAGGTCCGCTGACGCAAAGGATGGCCCTGGTGTACAAGAAACTGTTCCGGTCGGCAGCTGTGACCAAATATGGATGCCGAAAACATTGTCCACTCCGTCCATTGCTCCCTGTTCCACCATGACTTTTGCTCCCGCCGCTACTTCCTCGGCTGGTTGGAAAATCAAACGGATTTTTCCAGGCAATTCTTCTTTTATATCATTCAATGATTTAGCGGCAATTAGCAGCATCGCAGTATGGGCATCATGTCCACATGCATGCATTTTTCCTTCCTCTTTTGATGCATATGAAAGGTCCGTATTTAATTCTTCAACCGTCAAGGCATCCATATCCGCTCGCAAAGCAACAGTTTTCCCTTTCTTTCCGCCTTCAATGGTTGCTATAACCCCTGTTGGTTCCGTCCTATGGTAAGGAATCCCCAGATTCTCAAGGTACTTACAAACAAAGGCTGTTGTCTCATATTCCTCAAAAGATAATTCCGGTTCACTGTGAAACTTTCTGCGCAACTCGATTAGTTCGTCATTGTACGATTGAATCGCTTGTTTTAATTTTGCATGGATCATGTCTATTCTGCCTCCGTTAATGTCTTTGCTGTTTCGTATAAAATCTCTGTAGCCTTTGCAATATCTCCGGCGTCCGACCATTCTTCTGGACAATGGCTGAGGCCGTCCTTGCTTGGAATGAACAACATGGCCACATCCGTTACATCAGACAGAACCATTGCATCATGGCCTGCACCGCTATTTAACGAACAGTACGGTAGGTACAATTCACGGCATTTCTCTTTTAAAAGGGAAAGGATTTCTTTATTCATTTCCTTTGGCGGCATAAATAATTGCTTATGGACAGCTGTCTTAATTCCATTTCCATTAAAGGATTCAATCCATTCAATGACTTTCTTGATCGTTTCAAGGACGCGCTCTTCTAATCCTGACCGTATATCAACCGTGAATACGATCCTTTCAGGTATCACATTTGCCCCGTTTGGCCAAACATTCATGCGGCCGGTAGTGATAACGGTTCCTTCCCCTACATCACCTGCGATTTCCGGGAACCGCGCAATTATAGTGGCTGCCGCAACTAACGCATCGGCACGGCGATCCATTGGGGTGGTGCCCGCATGTCCTGCCCGCCCCTCAACCGTTACTTCTAATTGAGTTAATCCGACAATGGCTTCCACCATTCCGATTGGAATGCCCTTTTCCTCGAGGATCGGTCCTTGTTCAATATGCAATTCCAGGAAAGCTTTTATCGTTTTTGGGTCTCTTTTTTTCGGAAGAGATGGGTCGAGACGAATTTGCCTCATTGCTTCCGCGGCTGTTACCCCATCCTTATCTTTTAGACTAGTAAATTCTTCGTCAGTCAATAGGCCAACTATCCCTCTTGATCCCATCAGGCCGCCGCCAAATCTGGTACCCTCTTCTTCTACCATGGCAACCACTTCTAACGGATAGTTGGGTATAAGGTTATTTTTTATGAAAAGGCCAGCGACTTCGAGTGCGGCCACCACTCCTGCAGGGCCGTCGTATGATCCGCCGTTTGGTACCGAATCAAAATGAGAACCGATTAGAACACTGGGTGCATCTTTTAATGTGCCTTCCAGCCTGCCAAAAATATTCCCCAGGCCATCTTCCCTAACCTCCAGCCCGTAATGACCCATTTTTTCTTTAATATAATTTCTCGCCTGCAAATCCTCTTTGCTATAAGTCAGCCGGGTTGTCCCTTTACCCGGTGTGGCGGTGAACTGACTTAAAGCCTCTATATGTTTTTCAATTCGTTCCTGTAAGCCAATCAATGTTTTTCCCTCCAATTATTTCAAGAATCCAACAAAGATGCCTGCCAGGATAACAGATACTATCGTAACTGTTATAAAACCACCCACAAGCATCGGCGGCAGCATATGGCTAGTAAGCATTTCCCTTTCTTTTTCATCATCCGTTAACGACTTAATAACTTCGTTGGTAATAATATAATCAGCCGGGAATCCATATAAGGCGGTTAGTGAAACAGCGAACGCCATATGTTTGCTCACTTTTAAAATTTTTCCGGCAATAAAGGAGAAAATATACATCCCGATTACAGCCAGAATAATTGTGCCTATCAGCGGATATAAAATCTCGAGCATCATACTAGGTGTCGCTTGTTTCAGGCCATCAAAAATAAACAGCATTAGTACCATTAGGGCTAGTCCAAATCCATTTGCTCTTTGTAATACCTGTTTTTCCAAAAACCCTGCACTTGAGGCGATAACTCCAAAGAGTAAACACAAAACGAACGGGCTGATGGAGACAACTGGTGCTGCTAAAGCCGAAACGAGATAGGCAAGATAAGCGACGAATGCCAGCCTAAAAAGCTTAAAGAAATCTGTGTTGTATTTTTCTGGCAAGTTTTTAAAAAGTTTAAGCTCCGGTTGGGCTATCGCAGAAGCGGACGTGGCCTCTGATTGTCCATTTCCCGGTTCCTTAATAGCCGTAATTTCTCCACTGCGATGCAGTTTTAACAGCCTTTTCCCCTCTTTTTTCAATACAATGGAAGTGATTGGATAACCGGCAAATCCCTGTACAACATAGATGACAATGGCAAATACGGAAAGGGAGATAAGACCGGCTTCCTTTGCACCTTCCGACATAATCAAGGCGGATACGATTCCACCCACTAATGGAGGTATCGCCACAATCACCGTCTCAAATCCGAAAATAGCACTTCCGATCGTAAATAAAATGGCAATAATTCCAAGGATTCCAAACAAAGCGATTACGATGGTTTTCCATTGGTTTTTCAATTCATTTAAGGATAATAATGTACCCATATTAGTAATGAGCAAATACATCATCATGGTTGCAACAACTGGCGGTACACCAGCTATAGATACGATGTCTTTCGGAAAAAACGTCCAAAAACCAGCGAGAAATAGAACGGCACAAACAAACATGGACGGAACCCATGCTTTCGTTCGTACGGCAACTAAGTCTCCAATAAATAGAATTCCTACAATAATAACAAGTGCCAGCATTTGTGACATAAGACCACTTCGCTTTCTCTAAGAGGTTAGTAATATTATTTAGTCTTACGAAAAATAATGTAATAGTAGAATAATATTATAATTATACTGTTCAGTCAATTTTAAATTTTTCCACTCTTGATGGTAAACTTCTAACTAAACTTCATTTTTTAAAAATAAGAAAATTATTATTCTTTTTGCATTTTCTTCAAAAACGTTGTGTTTACTCGTTCTTCGTGAATGGTTTGTTTAAGGATGTTTATTAAACCATACCGAAATCCAGTTTCCGGTACCTTTGTAAGAAGGTCTCACCTTTTACATCGGGTTTGATGCTTCTAACTCAAATGATTTCCCCTACACATATGCAACTAAATAAATTGTCGAGAACTTCTTCTTGTTCTTTGTAAGGTAAATGTTATAACTTTATTAAGAACAAACACAATGTTCTAACTATTATTTTGGAGGGGAATTGTAAAAATGAAGAAGTTATTTGCAGGTTTGTTTCTCATTTTGTCCCTGGTAGTTGTTTTTTCTGTTAGTGCTTCCACACCTTCACCAAAGGTAGAAATCAATGGAGTTAAAGTTTATTCGCCTTATAACTATCAGAAAAAAGGTGAGGTTTTTGTAGATGTTGAAGCGTTTTTCGGTACATTGAATCAGGCCTATTCAATCAATCATTCTAAAAAAACCGTCGCATTTGAAAATAAAACAATCAATATTTACAACTTTAAGGAAGGCTATGTTGCTTCATTTGATGAACTTGCTAATTTAGTCGATAAGGCTGGTTATACAACAAGGGTAACTAAAAATGAAGATGGTTCCGTTTATTTATTGGTCTTGCCTAAGGGCGTGATTCAACTTACGCCAAGTGTACCAAAAATGGGGGAACACTGGGCTATCCCATCTACCATGCCATTGGGGCCAATTTACGGGGTTGAAAAAGGAAAACTGGTGTTTATCGAACAAATGCCAGCACAGGAGATGTTTACCAAAGGGGAAAGTATAGTTGATTTAGATGGTATGAAAGGACTGCCTTCACCTTCAATTAATCATACAAATATTGAATTTCAAGAACACGGCCATGAAGGATATGAAGTTCATCACTACGATATCCATCATTATTTCATAACACCAGAAGAACGAGACGCTATTGCAGGTGATATTCCACATTAATAGTAATAAAATCCTGGGGATTTCTTAATCGGATTAAAACTGAAAAAGGATATTTTGTCCCATAATGGTGGCAGATATCCTTTTTTCTTGGCATGTAGTACCTATGTAAACTTCAAAAATACAGTCCTTGGCAGTCGATGAAATGAAAAGCGGAATCTTTACATGGGTAGATTAAATAATCCCTCTCAGAATCTTTCAAGCAAACACTCCTCCGGCGGAAATTCAATGAATCCCTCAATACTTGGCTGCCTTAGCGCTCCACCTTCTGTCCATTCGGCAAATTTGATCTTTACTGTTTTTTCAGGGATTACCCAGATGGCATGCCCATGGCGCTGCGGGATTTTATTGAAAGGGAACTGCTCGGTTACGAGTTCTTTTAATTCTCGTGTTAGCTCTTTCCAGTCGCCCACTGTCATTTTTCCCGTCCCGGTGTGCCCCACATAATGCAGGCTTCCTTTAGAATCATATAACCCAAGCAAAATTGAATTAAGTGCAGGAAAATATGAAATCTCAAAAAGGAATTAAAAAAGGCAGTGGGCCACTGCCTTTTGCAATAATTAACATGATTAACATGTAAAAGCACCGCTGGACACAGGGATTTTTTTAATACCCATTTACAAAGTACTCAATTGTTTCTCTTTCATCATCTGTAAGTTCCCTATTTACGTACATTTCGTATTCATTGATGATTTTCTGTTTATCTCCGCCGCAAATCTGTGTATATTTCGCAATCGTTCTAAGCTTGGCTACTTCCTGATTAAACTCTTCTTTTGAGATAGGTTGTTGATGCGAAGGTATATAAGTATCTGCATCAAATGATTCCAATTCATCCAATAGCCGCAGTGTTTCCCTGATTGTATAGTTTACTTTTTCGGCATACATATTTGGATAAATGCAATCAGCAAGAAAGAGAATCTTTTCTTCTTTGATATAGACGATTGCTGAATCTGCAGCGTGATCGCCTCCAACGTATTGCACGATGCAAGTTACCCCTCCAAGGTCAATTTCCACCCGTTTTTCAAAAGTTACATCCGGCAAAACAATCGTGATATCCCGGTGATTTTTGTATTCCTCTTTAATTGCCTTCGCGCAAAATTCAATTTCTATTCCTTCTTTCACTCGCGCATCCAGTGCCTCGTCTGACCAAGAAAACGGGATTAGCTTCTCCATTTCTTTTTTTGTTTCTTTGGAAGCAATAGAAACTGTATTAGGTAACGCTGAAAGACCAAAGATATGATCCCAATGCCAATGAGTCAGGACGACTATATCAGGATTCGGGACCCCCCTCTTTAAAAGTTCATTCACAAAATAATCGGCATGGTCTTCCGAGTTGCCTGCATCAATCATTAAAGTTTTTTTATTGCCCACCACCATCCCTAAAATGGGCCGGTCGGTCACCGATATTGGAGTGATATACCAAAAACTCTTCCCTAATTTATTTATTGAGTGCATAAAGGGCTGCCACCTTTCTTTTATACTATTTTAAGTCGAACACCGGTTGTTTACACATACGGAATTTTTTCAAAACTGCTCTATTTGCGGAACGGTGAAATGATTTGGGTTTTACCCGCCACTACTCATGGAAAGAATAAGGATAATCTCTCTTGTAAACCTTCCAAGACTTCTTCCGGTACTGCCCTAACCTTGATATCTCTACCCAGGAAAAGCAGCCAATTTGTTATCTCGGTCAATTCTTCTGAATTATTGACATTGATAAAAGTCCTTAAAATGGCTGTTGTCTGGAAAGGATTTGTATAGGAAATTGAAACTTTTAAAGGATGGTATTTTTTGACTTGGGCTATCGCCTTTGGACCAAGTTCAAGGACTAGGTTGATTGCTTCTTCCTGCTTACTTAGTTTTTCTAAAATCTTTTTCTTACTCCATCTATTGTTGGCAGGGTATGGTTCAACATCGATGAGATTGTCGACAGAAAAAATTTTACCCTTTTCTTCTTTAAAGTCAAAGCCTTCAATCAGCCAAAGGCTTTTCTCACGATAAAGGTGCAAGAGATAAATCTGATAAGACTTTATTTCCATCTCTTCTTTAATGGAAATCAATAAATGGCTATCCAAAAGAAGGGTTTGGATGAGTTTTTCTAACATAGGGTGAGGGAGGTCTGACAGATCAAGCAGGTCGGGATTATGGGGATTGGTGCCCTCAAAGAGCAAGATTTGATTTAAAAGGACAAGGTCATCCTGCTGGTTTTCTGAGATTAGACCTAGTAATTTTTCAGCTAAAGACTGGCGGCTCTTTAGATATGGGAGTTGTTGATTCCTTGTGGCCATAAAGGCAATAAAAAGAGCTTTGACCTCATTATCGGTAAAACGGACAGTGGGAAGGACAGAGTTGTTCATGACAAAATAACCCCCATCCCTTCCAACTTCTGCGACAAGCGGCATCCCCATGGCTTCAATTTCCCTGACATCTCGAATAGCTGTCGAACGGGAGATGTTAAATTCCCGCATGATTTCAGAAATTGTAAAGTGAGCGCGGTTGTTGATATACCGCATGATGGTATTAATCCGTTCAACTTTTTTCATCGCGACTCCTAAACAGTATCATTTTTTGACATGATTTAAAGCTATTATAAATTCATCAAGTGAAAAGATAAATCATTTGATAAATTTTTTAAAAAGGAAGGTTTTGAACATGGCAGATTATAACATAGAAGAAAAAGATAGTTTTACCGTTTTAGGTATTGGAACTGAGCTTAAAAGTGATTACACCGACTATGCTGGCATTAACAAAGAAAAAGCAGACTTTTGGCGGGCTGTAAAAGAAGATGGAAGGCTTGACACTTTAAAAGCTCTAGCCACCAATGACTACGTTTTTACCGTTAACGAAGCGGTGAATAACAAGATGATGCATTATGCAGGCGTCATGACAGAGGCAACATTACCAGAAGCAACAAGGATCATCCAATTTCCAAAGGGGGAATACCTGGTTGTTAAAGGGGAAGCAAATACAGCTGAAGAATTGAGTAACACGCTCACAGGCATTGCCTTTGGCCAAGTTTTGCCAGAAGTAAATGATTATGCCTATGTTGGCGGGCCAAATGCTGCGGTTGAGATGGGGCAGCTAAACGGCATGGTATATGGTGAGTTCTGGATTCCTGTTGTCAGGAAATAAGGAGGGCTGGAGATTGTCCTATATCGTTGATTTTAAACATGTATCTATAGTCGGATTAGAGTCCTCACCTGTAGAAGAAGCACTTGCCGGTTTACGCGCGAATGAAGCCCGCTACTTTATGAACAAATACAAGCATGAATTCATGGTTGTACCAGCGAGTGAAAGTCAGGAAACCCTTGATTATGTGAACCGGATTTTGAAAGAAGAACGTGACATTGAATTTACGGCCAAGCCTTTAGAAACATCGCATTTTCAAGTGGAAAATATCAAAATTGCCTACGTCTTTTATGAAGATGGTCTTTCGGTCAACGTCATGTATACGGTTGATGACCCTAAGAAACGGGCTGTTGGCTTTAAGCTTTCCGAGGGAATGGAAGTACCAAAAGAGTTAGAAGGGAAGTTCAAGTTTGCAAGGCAGAAGTCTAAACTTGCTGGAACCATTCGGGGCTCGTATTTTGTCATTAAAGGAGAATATTAAATTAAGCGAAAGCCCTTGTGGAGGAATAGAAAAACTAGAACAAATATATATCGAGGCATTCAATAACAAAATAGCACCCCTCAGCCTCTCGTTGTCAATTGAGGCGTATAAAAAAAAGCGGTGAGCCCGCAGCCTCTGCGTATCACGCCGAGGCCCGCGGGCTCACCACCTTCGGGATGCACAGGCGACCCCTACCGGGTCGCCTGCGTCATCCCATGAGCAGGGGCCTACTTACGAGAGTTCCCCTTGCCTTTGTTGTCGTCCTTGCTGAGTTTGAAGTTCAGCGGGACATCCTTTTCTAACGGTGTGTCTGTTGAAGAACCACCGACATGCACGCGGTACTTTCCGTCAGCAGTTGCCCACTCGCCGTCAGCCCAGTTTGCAAGATTGTCCGGTTCTTCCGGAATGAAATAGGAGAACGGGTGGTTGGAGTCGGCATGGTTAATACGAACAGTCACCTGCTTGCTCTCACCAGGCTCAAGGTCAACCTTCTCGAAGTTGACAAGACGCTTTGTAGGCTGTCCTGCCTCATCCGGAAGTGTTAGGTAGACTTGTGCCGCTTCTTTACCGGCAACGTCACCAGTGTTCGTGATTGTGAAGGACACGTCAATACCAGACAGCGAGTCTTTTTTGCCATTGCCTTCACCACGGACCTTCTTCACCTTAAGATCGTCATACTCGAAAGTCGTGTACGACAGACCGTAACCGAATGGGAATACAGGCTTCACGTTGTTTGCTTCGTACCAGCGGTAACCCATCTCAAGACCTTCTGTGTATTGAGCGATTAGCTGATCGGACTTACCATCACCGTAAGGGCCTGGGCCACCTACCTTACCTGTATCTTGTCGAGTTCCAGGGTACTGTTCTTCAGTCGCGAATGCTGCTTCACGCTCAGTAGCTCCGAACGTCATTGGCAGCTTACCGGATGGATTAACCTTACCGTAGAGTAGGTTAGCGACGGCATTACCATCTTCCATACCTGGGTACCACGCTTGAAGAACTGCAGGTACCTTATCCAACCATGGCATAATTGACGTACCAGAAGTCTTCAGTACCACAACAGTATTCTCCGGGTTAGCTTCCATAACTGCGTCGATTACCGGCTCTTGCTCAGCCAAGCCCGATTTTAGGTTCAAGGCTGGGAATCCGAGGGTTTCACGGTCCACTGTCTCATGTGGGTTGTCGCCGACCATGAGAAGCACGACATCAGATTCAGCAGCTAACTTGGCTGCAGCTTTCGGGTCACTGCCATTGTTGTACGTCACTTTCGTGTTGTAGCCCAACTCTTTGATAACATTCTCTAATCCTTCTTGTGGTGTGACCGTATATGGAGTCACTACATAATCATTGTCGTCACGAACAGAGCGAGGTGACATCTTTGCCGCACCAGCGAACGTATCAATGCCGATCAACGCGATCGACTTTGGCTCACCGTCTAATGGTAGGAAGCCGTTGTCGTTCTTCAACAGCACGGAGCCTTCCTCGGCCATCTTCCGTGCGCTAGCGCCATTAGCCATCGGATCGACGATTTCCGGCATAAATTTATCGAAAGGCTTATCCATGTGGCCAAACTCGATCATCTTGATGTAACGTGGACGAAGTAGGTTGTCGATGTCGTCCTCAGTTACCGCACCTGAGTCGAGAGCCTCTTGGATCTTCTCTTGAGTGTAGTACTGTGGTGCCCAGTCGAGCTCGACATTCAAACCCGCTTTGATAGCAGACACTGTGTCGTGAATCGCACGACGGTCACTCATGACGTATCCGTCAAAGCCCCAGTTTTTCCGTAGGGCATCTTGTAGAAGTTCAGAACTGTCACATGCATAAGTACCGTTAACATCCGGGAATGAACACATCACGGAAGCTGGGTCAGCATCTCTGACGTTCATCTCGAATGGCAACATGTACAATTCGTTCATAGCTTGTGAAGGAACTTGGACACCCATCGTCCAACGCTCAGTTTCCTGTTCGTTGCCAGCCATGTGCTTTAGCTGGACTTGGACTCCCTGATCCTGGATACCTTTTGTTTGCTCGATCGCAAGGATACCAGTCAAATAAGGGTCCTCACTGAAGTACTCATAGTTCCGGCCACCGTACGGGTGACGGATAAGGTTCATACCTGGTCCGAGGAACACGTGATGCGCGAAAGCTCGTGTCTCCTCACCAAGAATTCGTCCTGCCTCATAGTTTAGCTCGCGGTCGAATGTCGCAGCCAAACCTGGGGTAGACGGAAGGCCAGTTGCCAATGGGTCATTGTGGCACGATCCGCCCTTAACACCCGTTCCACCGTTGGTCATACGTACTGTAGGGATACCGAATTCCTCGATCCCTTTGATTTGCCTGCCTGTGTCTTGAAATTCACACCCGGGAAGGGTACCTTGTGGTGCGAATTCACCGTTCATGTACTTACTAGTACCGCCCCTCTTGATGACGACCGAATCACCGGTATCGTTCTCATTGAAGCGTGAAATTGCGATTTGCTGGATCTTCTGTTCCATCGTCATCGCATCAAGAAGCAGCTCAGTGCGCTCTTCAGCAGAGAGCTTGGTGTTCATCCAGGGTTTAGCCCCTTCCGTTCCACCGTTCTCCGCATTAGCAGGAATTACTAATGAAGACAGTAAAATAAGTGCTGTCATAAAAATTAAATTAATTCGTTTTAACATCTAACTCTCTCTCCCTATATCCTATTTGTCTTTTATTTTTGATATAGCTTTTCATCACTCCCTCGCCACCGAATAAGTATATTAGTATAGAGAAAAACTATTACCTAAGTATGTATGGTTAATTGCAATATTGTTAAAAAAAGTCACACACTGTAATAATTTGGCTCATCTTCTCAATCAATTCCCTATACCAATAAGTATATTACTATAAAGAAAAATTGTTATCCTAGTATGAACGGTTGATTACAGAACAGTTACAAAACCAGGGAAATGGAACCAGTATTGAGTACAACTTGGCAAAAATGCCAGTATAATTCAGCTACACTTCTTTAAATTATAAAAAGGGACGGCTGATTGTCTCTTTCCTGCGGAAAGAACAATGAGCCGTCCCCTTCATTTAACTGGCTGTCTTGCAACTTGGGCAACACTGAACAACTATTGTTTTTCATTCTGAAATGACCTCTCATGTTGCAGCAGCCACTCCTTTCTCCACAGTCCTCCTGCATAACCGGTTAAAGTTCCATTTGTACCGATTACTCTGTGACAGGGGATAATAATACTTAACTTATTTTTTCCATTCGCACTTCCTACTGCCCTGATCGCTTTTTCATTTCCAATGGAAACTGCAATATCCTTATAAGACCACGTTTTCGCGTAAGGGATTTCTTTTAAAGCTTCCCATACAGTTCTTTGGAAGTCAGTCCCTTCAACTTGATAAGGGAATGTAAATTCAAAGCTGTTGCCTTTAAAATATTCGTCAAGTTGGTTATAACATTCTCTTAAAACTAGAGGAGTTTCATCTTGTAGGCCATTCACCTTTTTACACTCTTCAGAAAACAAAATAGAGGTGATAGCTTCATGAGTACCAATAATTTCTACTATGCCAATCGGTGATTCATAATCCAATTTATATAGTTTAGTCATATAAAGACCTCCAAAGATAAAAGGTGGCATACGCCTGCCAGCCTTCCCAATCTACTGCGTATTCTTTTATTTCTTCTATAGTTGGTTTCCTCTCAAGGCCTAATAGATTCTTTAGTGCATTATGCAGACCGACATCCGCAACAGGGAACGAAGAAGGATGGTGCAGGCATTTCATCATCACATAATCTGCCGTCCATGCTCCGACTCCTCTTATCATTAATAACGACTTCTGTATTTGCTGATAATCTTTTTTTTGAAGCAATAATTCCTTAGATAATTCCCCGTTTAACATAGCATTTGCAATAGAGATGATGTATTCAGCCTTTCTTTCAGTAAATTGAAGAACTCTTAAATCATCCACGCCTATCGATGCTATTTTTTCAAATGAGGGGAATAACCAAAACGTTTCTCCTTCGAGAGTTAAACTTTCACCATATTGTTCGATAAAACGTTTCTTTAACGTGTAGGCAAATGTTAAATTGATCTGCTGTCCGATAATCGCCCATACTAATGCCTCAAATAAATCTGGAATGCACATAATGCGTAAGCCATAATATTTATGAACAAGTTTGCTTAAAATTTTATCTTGGCTAGCCATTTGATAAAATCCTTCTAAATCCTGATCCAAATCAAACCATTCCCAAACATACTCTGCTGCTATTTTGCGGCTGCTTTTAGATAAGGGGCTTATCGGGAATTCAACCTTTAAGCAATTATTAAAAAAGCCTATTTTACATACTATTAAAGATTTATTAACTTTAATTAGTTTATATAAAGAGTCTCCTTTAATTTGATGGAGCACTTCCTGATTGGACCTGCCTAAAAAAATTAAACACTCTTCAAAGTTAAATTCCTTTGGAGGATAAATCTCTATAAAAGATTCATAATCAATCCAATTCATTTACGAGTTCCCTTCGATATTCACTAGGTGAACAGTTTTTTAAGCTTCGGAACACTTTATAAAAATTGGAAGGACTCTGAAATCCAACCTCATAGCAGATCTCAAGGTTCGTTAAAGTTGTGTTTTTAAGAAGGTGGGCTGCTTTGTCGATGCGTATTTTTTCTAAATAAGTACGTGGGGTCTCAGAGGTCTCTTGTTTAAATAAACGTTCCAAATAAAAGGGGCTTAATCCAACTTGATCAGCTATATCTTTTAATTTCAAAGGTTGTTTATAATGATTGATCAGGAACGTAGTGATGGTTCTAACATGCTCTATATTAGGGGATTGCCCAACTTCTGGCTGGCATCTTTTGCAAGGGCGATAGCCAGCTCTTTCAACTTCATTCATGTCTTGGTAAAACTCAACATTCATTTTTTGGGGCTTCCTTGATCTGCAGGAAGGACGGCAGAATATTTTGGTTGTTTTTACCGCAGTAAAAAACAGCCCATCATATTTTCGATCACATGCGATGATTTTCTCCCACATCTCTTCAAATGTTAGGTTAATATTAGTCACCATAAAACTTCACTGCCTTTCCTGCCCTAGTTTTAGTTCTCGTACAAATGGGAGGTATCCATTAACTCTAATAATTGATCAGCATTCTTTTGTATAAAGGCAATCACTTTATCAGATAAGGCATTTCCAAAGCTAAAACGTCTTACTCCTAATTCTTTAAGCTTATTACAATTTGTTAGACATGGTAAAGATAATACATTTAATGGAGCGCGTACATTCTTTGTAATTTTTGTTCCTTTGAAAAATGCAGCTCGTTGAATGCCTGAATCTTGTTCATTTGATTTCCTCCTATTGCTTATTGGAGCCATTTTAACAAGTAATCGATATACATTTCGTCCTCTTTCTTGCTCTTATGGTCTGCCTTTAGAATAAGATAAAAAAGTGAAGCTAAACGGTGCTCCACTTTTAAAGTCTGTTTCACTATAAACTCATTACTAACTTTCTTTAAGGTTCAAGGTACTATTTTTGTCATTAGTTTTTTAAAAAAATGTCCAAACTATAAAGGTTGCCCACCCATTTGGAAATTTCCTTTTCTTATGAGCCTTTACTAAATGGTATTATAAAGCAGCAGCTCCGCCATCAATCGAAATAACCGCGCCATGAATGTAGGAAGATTCTTCGCTCAGCAGGAAGGCGACGACATCTGCAACTTCATGAGGTTGGCCTAATCTGCCCATCGGGACTGCTTCGGCCATGGCTTTAATAGCTTCTGGAGGGAATGCCCTCACCATTGGTGTTTCATTAGTACCTGGGGCAATTGCATTGATTCTGATATTTTCTCTTCCATACTCTCCAGCAATGGTTTTTGTCAGCCCAATAACAGCATGTTTTGTTGCTGAATAAGCGCCCAAGGTAGGCATTCCGACCAGGCCACCTAGTGAGGCTGTGTTGACAATCACTCCTCCCCCGATTTTTAGCATTTCATTCACTACAAATTTCAAACCGTAGAAGACGCCCTTTAGGTTCACGTCCACAATGGTATCAAATTCTTCTTCAGAACATTCCAGAGTGCGAACACCAGAACCTGAAATTCCTGCATTGTTAAAAAATAAATCGATTTTCCCAAATTGGTCAACCGTTTGTGCGACATAATTTTTAACATCCTCAACCTTACTCACATCTGCTTGTACAAAAATTGCTTCACATCCCAGCTCTTTACAAAGTCGAACCGTTTCTTCCCCTTTTTCTTTGGATAGATCAACAATAGAAATATTTGTCCTTTTCCGGGCCAATTTCAAAGCCGTTTCTCTTCCGAATCCACTGCCTCCACCTGTAATAATCGCTGTTTTTCTTTGCATATAAATCACTCCACTATAGATTATTTATGCTTATTATTATTCCCCAAAAAATCATGTGAAATAATGAGCAATCTACATTATTGTAGCACTAACCATCATGTCTTCTTCCCGAATAATTTCGACGAATTCGTTAAATCTTTTTACATTAATCTGAGTTATTAGTTATAAAAACTGCTAGAGTCAGGAGCGACTCAATTAAATATCAGCAGGGAAAAACCACAGTTTTGTACCTTCCGTGCAAAATAAAAAGACCGGTGTGTGAACCGATCTTTTTTCAATCTTTAGGTGCTGCCTATGTCTTTTTTCAGCCAAGCAAGCATAGTTGTTACGGGCTTTAGACCGATTTTTTCAACTGTTCCCATGGCTTTTTCTGCATCTCTAAATTTATGATATTTTCATTTTCTATTTGATCTACATTAAAGTGTTCCAAATACCCGGCCTCTTTTACATGCCAAACGTTCGCTAAAAAGGAAAACTCAACGGATTTAAACTTTATCTTATCTGTATAATAGTTAATACATTCAACCGATCCGCTATAATTCTTTTTTAGTTTTAGAGATAACAAATTGCAAATATATAAATTACTATCCTTATCAATAGATTTATTATTTTTCATTTTCTTCTTTTTATCTTTTAAAATCTGCAAGTAATCTTGAGAACTTAATGAATTTAATTTAACTAAAAAATAAAATTGAGGTTTTCCTCCCTCATATATCTCTCTGCCGAAACCCAGGAAAATAACTTCAACAGAAGGATCACTAATCGTTTCTGTATCAATATATAATCTACTATTTAGTAGGCTTATGACTTCATTTTTCAGTCCCTCATACGTAAGCTCTACCGTCCCATTTTTATCATGGCTGCTGATTAATGGTGAAGCAATCGATGCCGTCATTTTATTTTTAGAATATGTAGCATTGGTTCCTCTTTTAGGAAGTATTGTATAGCCATCACTAAGCTGAACAATCCCATTGATCCCAATATGGTTTGACATTTTTGTCGTTTCGAATTTATTTAGGCGAGGTCCATATTCGAAGATTTTCCTAACGGATAATCCCGGTTCAAACTCATAATCTATGGCTCTATTGGTTAAAAGATGATTGTAAAAATTACTTCTAGACGTCAATAGTGTAAGGGTACGGGTGGTTTCATTTAATGTATACCCATCAAGCCTTATCGTTTCAAAATTTTTAATATAACTGCCCTTATGTGCTTTCATTATTTCAGAGTAGCTGCTTTTAATTAATGGATCCGGATCAAACATTTTATTGGGGGCATCTTCAATCATAATCTTGAAATCCTTTTGATTCACAAAGGAATCGTTATATAAAAACTCTATATTCGACTCATTCAAGACCAGTTCTTTATTATAATTATTTTGATATATTTCTTGTAAATATTTCATGCTATGAGTAGTCTTTAATTTATCTTCTTTTACCATTAGAAAATTCTCATAAAGAGACTTGATTAAATCCGAAATAAAAATACCAATTATGATGGGCAGTAAGACGTCCAGGGATTTTTGATGGTAATAGTAGTATAGTGCTACTATCGTCAAAATGTAAAATGACGCTCTTACGCCAATCACCTTTAAAAGCAGGGTTAATTTCTCAATAAATATAACAGTTACTAATTTCCCTATTTTTAATGGAACCTCAACTATTTTATTCATACTATTCTCCTATAGCTATTACTTATTTCCTATTAATATATCATGTATAGTGAGAATATTATCAGTATTATTTAAATTATATCTATACCTTTCGAAATAATTTTTATAGTGATTTTCCAATCGGTCGCCATCATTTAAATCCACTAGCAGCTTATTATTGAGTAAGATGATTTGCCGTGAATGATCGATATATAGGACATCTTTTGCAAAATAAATTTTCGTATACTTATGGTTGGCACGATATCTCCAATCAACCGTAATAGAAATATCCGTATCACCCATTACGTATTGATGCTTTGAATATATATCTTGGTGGACTTTATCATCGTAAATATACTGTTTCTCCACTAAATGGAGTTTTCTAATATCTATAAAGCATGATAACAAACTTAAACAATTGATCCCGCTGTCAAACCAACAGCCTTCTAAACCAATATACTCATCTTTAATATGGAAATTCCCATCCGTATAAGGGTCCAGCACCGTAGACTCTATCCTTTTTATATCTCCAAAGGTTCCGATTTTGTCTTTGAGATATAATACTTCATTTCCATACATCCAATGGAAGATTACATCAAATGAAACATTGTTTTTCTTAGCCAATTCAAAAAGGACATTCAATTCGTCCATATTAAATACTGCCGGTTTTTCTAAAATTACATTCTTTTTGTGGAGCAAACAGTCTTTTGCTATTTCAAAGTGAGTATTTGGAGGTGTCGTAATAATAACAAGATCCATCTCTTCATGTAATAACATTTCTTTATAATTACTATAAAAAAGAGCATTATATTTCCTTGCAGTTTGTTCTGCCGATTCCTTTAAATCACATAAAGCAAAAAGGTTATATCTCTTATTTCCATATACTGGATTAATATATTTCCCAGCAATTCTTCCAATTCCTATAATACCTACATTCATTTTTTTCAATTAAAATCCCCCAAATCCTAAGGTTAAATATTACTAATTCCTTTTTAAAACTTTTCCCTTTTATTCCTTTTTATATAACCACTGTAAAGAATGGCCTATTTTTCTGATACGCCATTCGATAATTATGAAAAAAACTACGGTTCACCGCAATACATTAAGCTGCAGTTTGAAACTTATAACAAGGAAGCATTATCAGGTATTTTATACCATCTTTTTACTATTCTTCTTTTCAAACACCGTAACATAGAGCATGCCCGGAACCAAAACAACAGCAACAACCACTAATACAATGGCCATTGTATTCATATTTCCTTCATTCATTCCTGTAGCAAACGCTACACCATAAATACTCGAAGCAAGGATATTCCCGATAAATCTCGATGTCATGAGCAACCCAGATGCGATCCCACTTTCGGAAACACTAATAAAGGAATACAACAAATTTTGCAGTCCGATATTCTGTATCCCATTACTAACCCCCGTAACCGCAAGTACAACGCCAAGCCATACTAAAGCAGAACTATCCTTAATAGTAAATAGCAGGATAACCCCTACTAATCCCAGCAACACACTGGCCAATAACGGAATGCGAAATCCTTTCCTCTCTATCCATCTAGTCGCGATAGGTGTCATGATCATTGCGAAAATCGAAAGCGACAGCATCACGATTCCCGCCGTTTGAGAGCTTGCACCTAATGCACTTTGTATGAATGTTGGAAAGCTTAACAGCACTGCAAAAAATATGACGGTTGATAAAATGTACTGGCCAAAAATAAGTGCTACATTCAAGTTTTTCCGGAAGAAATTCACATTAATAAATGGTTCATCTCTTCTTTTCTCGTATATGTAGAAAATAACGGTTAGTATAACCGCAAGAATCAATGTTTTGATTTGAACACCTTGCTCGAGTCCAAGTAAAAAGACCATCCAAAAAGTAATAAATAAACTAAATAATACAATTCCAAGTCCATCCAACTTATAGGATATTGCTGTATTTTTCTTATCTTTCGGGACAAACATCATTGTTAATCCAATTCCGATTGCTAGTATCGGCAAATTCACATAAAAAATAACCGGCCATCCCCCGAACTGAATGAGCATTCCACCTATAGTTGGTCCGAATGCCGCAGAAGTTGTGGCAAAAACAGCTAAGGTGCCGATCACACGGTTTTGATTGTGCTGAATGGTATTACGTATTATTCCAACTCCGGCTGGAAAGAGTGCTGAGGTACCAATGGCTTGGATTCCACGCATCAAAAGTAACACAGGCATATTCGGAGATAACGGTGCCAAAATAGATGATATCACCACAAGCACAAGACCACTTAAAAAGATCAATTTCCTCCCATAAGTATCACTCAATTTTCCGATCAACGGCGTAAAGATGGCACTAATGATAAAATAAGAAGCAATTAACCATGAAATATTTGTTGAACTCAGTTGGAAATCCTTTTGTATTGCTGGTAAAGCTACTGTAATCATCGTTGTATTTAATGGATTAAGGATAATACCCAATGCCACAGCTAGTATGATAAATTTTTCATTTTTTTCCACGGTCATTTTGATGTCTCCTCTAGATAGTATATCCCTTCATATTAGCACAATTTGTATCCTTAGCAGTGCACATTAACAAAAACAACACTGATACTTGTTGGATCTTCCCAAGATATTCTTTACTTATTTAAGCCAATATTTGCATTTTGTAAATCGTACTTATTAATTTGAAAGTCAGGAATAGAATGATAGTGGTTTTACTTTACTAATATTAAGGGGAGAAGAATGTAATGAAAATTTTACGGCTTGGTCATGCAATGTATATGTTTACAAGTAAGGAGGGGAAAAATTACCTCGTAGATCCATTTATTGATTTAAATCCAGGATTTCCACAACAGCTAGATAATAAGGATTTTTATAATGCGATTGATTGTGTATTTTTGACACACGGACATTTTGATCATACAAGTGGGCTTTCTAAGATAGTGGAAAACAAACCTGACATTATGGTTGTTGCCCAATATGATTTGGCCATGATACTTCTGCAAAAGGGCATTAAAAATGTACTTCCCATTAATCTAGGTGGTTCGGTGTCCTTCGAAGGTCTTAACGTCACAATGGTTCAAGCAAAACATACCTCCTCATACGGTGAGATAGAAGGAACCCCAATATATGCGGGAGAGGCATCTGGTTATATTTTTGACTTTGACAATGATTATACAGTTTACCATTCTGGGGATACGGCTCTTATGTACGATATGAAGTTAATTCAAGATGTGTATAATCCAGAGATTGCAATATTATCCTCATCAGGCCATTTTACAATGGGTCCAAAAGAAGCAGCCTATGCAGTAAAGAACCTATTGAAAGTTCAATACGTTATTCCAAGCCATACATTTCCATCTAAAAAAAGTGCCACATCACCGGATACCCTTGATCAATTATTGAACTCCTTTCCCGTAGTGGAATATATGATAGATAGAGATAAAGACCTAAAAGAGTTGTTAAGCGATTATCAACAAACCGAAGTGGTAACGATGGGATATGGAGAAGAAAGGGAATTTAAGAAATAGCCATATTATATAAAAAGTTTACCAATATTGTTGTCCTTCATTTGAATGTAGCCTTCATGACCTCTAATACAATCCATTCATATGAAAATAGTTCTTGTACTTCTAGCCTCGCATCTCTCCTTCGTTCGGGTTCGTTTGGCTTTGTGGATTTTTATTCGGCCTACTTGCGATGTTTAAAAATGGTTCAGACTTAATAGCTCAAGGGGATTTTACTATTCAGTGATTGAATACAACCAGGTAAATAATAGAACAGAGATGAGTTCTTATCATCTCTGTTTTTATTGTTCCCTTTGGCAACCTCTCCAATTTCATCCAATGGGGTTGTCTATCATTGTTAATAATTTAAACTGCATCTATTTATGGTAAGGTTCACCGTGATGTATATAAATGGGGTTAAATTAAAGTTTTTAAAAGACCAGCAATGATGAAACTAAAGCTATTTAGATTTCCATCTTGATCAGGAGTTTCAAGAAAATCAATACATTCTTTAATATCATTAGATTCACCAATATCTATTGTACTCATTATTCCTTCAATAGCAGACTCCCTTTGAGACCGTAATAAATAACTATCTAAATTTAATTTTTCAATAGTTTCTTTTGCTGCAAGATTATTATTATTTTCAACACTTCCATTAAAATTATATAAAAAATATGATTCACAATTAGGATCCAAAGGAGAAACTAATAAGTTAGGATTATACCAATTTTTTTTTGCATGGCCACAGAAGTCTAACTCATAGACCTCAGAAGGAATATATTCTTTTCCCATACAGGAGGCATGTAAGTTCTTATAATTTAATGCTTGTCCCGGAAAATCGTTCTGAGGTTTAAAATGTTCGATATGAACATTGTCATTTTTTAAGCTTATTCCGCAATAACAACATAAACCAGATTGCTCTTTAGATAAACTATTTCTCAGTTCTTGTTTTAAAGCCTGAGGAATATTGTTGTATCTCGCTCTTCTTCCTCTTTTTACTTTCCAATCTTCGAAAGCTGTGGGTGAAGTTGATTTTGGAAAATGCCTCATTTTTTCAATGCCTTTTTCCTTTGAATAATCAATTCTGCTTTTATTAAATTTGGATCCGCTTCACCAATAATATCTGAAAGGTATTCTAGCAACTCACTAGCCTTTTCAAGATTATTAACTGCTATATATTTAAAAAGATGATCTAATTTCGTTTTAATTTCCACATTTTTAGAAGCTGCGTTCAAATATTCCTCAAGAATAATATTTGAATCTTTCCCGAAAGTATTATGAACTAAATCAGCTGAAAATGTATTTGAATTTTCTATTTCATGTATAACATAAATTTTAGCAGACTTAATTTCACCAAGGACTTGTGGTGAATGTGTTGAAATAATAAATTGTATGTTTGGGAAAATATCTTCTAGTCGTCCAATAATTTCTCTTTGCCATGCTGGATGTAGATGTAACTCTATTTCGTCTATAAATACTATCCCCTCCCCATTCAATGGGTTCTCTAAGTAGGGATTGGCTAAAGCAAGTCTACGGGCTAAATCACCAATCATTGCTAAGGTACACTTTTCACCATCTGATAGTTGATTTAATTCTAATCTATGACCGTTTTTTGAGATGACCATTCGCATTTTACCTTTTCTAATAATTCGCAAATCAGTAAAACCAGGCATAAAACCATAAACGGCTCTTCTAACAGCTTCAAGTTGTCTATCTTTATAATTAATATCTGAATCGATTTTCTCTTCATTTTCTATATCCTCTTGATTTCTAAACCATTCAAAAAAGGCTCTGAAATCAGTACTACTTGAAAAGCAATTTAGATAAGTAGAAAACTGATCAAATTCATGTTTATTTTTGATTCTTAAAGGTACATCTATTACATTTCTATGTGCAGAATAAAAAACTGTCACTGGTACATTAATATATTTATTGGAATCTAAGGCCTTATGAACAGCTTCTACTAAATCATTGAATTTAGATCCTTTAGAAGAAGAAGGACTCTTACTATGGGCTGTCTTCGATCTAGTTTTGATAACTTCAGCTAAGCCTTCATGATTATTATGTTCTACTAAAGTTTTAATAATATATCTTTGCTTTCCATTTTTTATATCCGTTTCATGTAAATCAACCTTTTTAGAAATATTAAACGAAAGCTTATCTACTATTAGCGATAACGCAGTAACAACAGCATTTATAACAGAAGATTTACCAGCTCCATTCGAACCAACAATAACTGCACTCTTTCCTTCTAAATTTAAATGAAGCCGATCGAATCCCCGAAAGTTTTCAAGATAAATATCTTTGATTTTCATAACTATCACCTCTCTCCTCAATTTATTCTATTTTCTTATAAAGGATAGTACATTACTTTTTAGTTTATTATCCTCACTTCTTATATTGACAAATATACTGTAATTTATCCCTCTAAATTATCGACTCCACTCATATAAACAGCCCTTTTCATTTATATTTTTATAATATATGGAAGGAAATCTATACGATTATTCTCTCAAAAATCTCTTAAAAGTAACAGTTATATTTTTGGATAAGTAATATGAATTCAAAATATTATTTATTCAAATTTCTAAATAAAAACAGCCTTGATTTAATCTATACTGTTTAGAACCTCATTTACTTATGATACGGTTCACCCCGATTAATCCGAAAAGCCCTATAAATCTGTTCAACAAGAATCAGCCGCATGAGCTGATGCGGAAAAGTCATTCGTGAAAAGGAAAGCTTCTCATTGGCCCGGCTCAGTACCTCGCTACTTAATCCGAGCGATCCCCCAATGATAAAGGCGATTTTGCTCTTGCCGTGGAGGGCCAGCCTGTCCAAATTGGCTGCAAGCTCCTCGGACGATTGCATTTTCCCATCAATGGCCAGGGCTATGACATGGGCATCGGCGCTGACCTTCGCCAGAATCCGCTCCCCCTCTTTTTTCTTCACCTGTTCCATCTCGGCTTCGCTCATTTCCTCAGGCGCCTTTTCATCGGGGACTTCAATGATTTCAATTTTGGCATAGGCGGACAGCCGTTTCGTATATTCCTCTATCCCCTGCTTCAAATATTTCTCTTTCAATTTACCAACCGTTACAACAGAGATATTCACAATCCACAGCCCTTTACAAAATGGTTACAAACAGTTTACAAACACGTTATCCACAGAACTTATCCACATGTCCACAATTTCTATCCACATCTTGTATGGGATCATTCGTTCGCCACAACATATATTGCAGTTTTTTGACAAAATTCACAGCTTGTTGATAAGTTATCCACATTGACTTTTTCCAAAATCGGAAACGTTTCGTGCTCATCCACAACCATATCCAGCGCAAGATCAACATGTTCTTCGCAGCAATAAATCAAGTTTGTCCACCTCCATCTTCTCTACAAACCATAACTCTTTGATGGCATTTAACTATAGTTTCTTCACCTCGAAACCGGTTATTCACATCATACCATACTGCACATTTCCTAACCCCTTCAACTTTTCCACAGATCAAAATGCGCAAGCGCCTTGGTCAGCCCCGACCAGATTAAGACGGGGTCCGCAGGACGGGCCTGCCCTCCGGAGGGAACCGGCTTAAGACCTCGAGGGGCTAGGCGCTGGAGCTGGATTAATAAAACTTATTTTGAGTTATCACCCAAATTTGATTTGATATTTTCCTATCTAACCAAAAAACGGGAAAGCCCCACTCAAAGGCCCTCCCGTTTACCTATTAAATATCCCCTTCACCGAGCTGAATCGTTGTTTCCATTTGCTTGCCCGCCCGGTAAAACTTGATTTTCATCTTCTCGCCAATCTTCTTTTTATTGTAAAGGTGCCTGCGGAGATCGATAGCATCCCTTATCTCTTCCCCATCCATTGAAACAATGACGTCCAGTTCCTTCAGGCCACCTTTATCCGCTGGCGAATTCGGGACAACATGCCTTAGGGCGACACCGTAGTTAACTTCCCTTGGCAGCTGCAATTCCTCTCGCTGGAACGATGTCGGCAGGTCAGGTACGGATCTCAAATCGACTCCCATATACGGGCGGCGGACTTCCCCGTATTTCTCCAAATCTGCAATGACCGGCTTCGCATAGTTGATTGGTATCGACAGCCCGATCCCTTCAACGGCATTCTGGGCGATTTTCATTGAATTAATACCAATTACCTGGCCTGCAATATTGATTAACGCCCCGCCGCTGTTGCCCGGGTTGATGGCCGCATCTGTTTGAATAACATCTGCCTGCCAGTCTGCTATGCCATCCTGGTTAATATCAACAGGAATGGCCCGTTCAAGGCCTGAAATAATCCCTTTCGTTACTGATCCGGAAAAGGTCAAGCCGAGTGGGTTCCCGATAGCAATGACCGGTTCGCCTGGCTTCAGGCGTTCGGAATCGCCGAATTCCGCAATCGTTTTAATCTTGTCGGAGCTGATTTCAAGGACGGCGAGATCTGTCCAAACATCACTGCCTTTAAGCTTGGCCGGTACTTTATTCCCGTCTGCAAGGGTGACCTCGAGCTCGCTTGCGCCATCCACAACATGGTGGTTCGTCGCGATATATGCTTTGTTTCCTGTAACTTTATAGATAACGCCTGACCCCGTTCCTGCGGATGCCTCCTGCTCCTCGCTGAACCAGAAACCTTTCGACGTTTGGATATTGCTTATTCCAACAACTGCATCGGCAGCCTTTTCAACTGCTTTCGTTACATCGGTTTCCACATCTACAGCTACTTGTTTCCGGACTTCTGTATCTGTTCCGCCAATGCTTCCGGATGTTTCCAATGCCGGCTCGTTTGTCGGCGCCACTTTATAAGGCAGTAGCCCTGCATCCGAGAGAAAAGGGACAGAGAGGATGACAAGGAGTGCTCCTATCACGGCCCCGATAAGGCTAGTAAGAAAATATCCTTTATTGCTCTTTTTCGGCTCCGGTGCTTTATACCGGCTCTGGTAGTCATGATCATAATATCCCATCAAACGATTCCTCCTTCAAAACTGCCAACTCGGTGTCACTTTTAAATTAATTATACTCCTCCGAATGTATTATTCGAATGAAAAATGCATCCTTTTTAAGACTCTTTTTCAATAGACATAGTAAATTTGGCTATTGATTTTCTCTCAATAATCCCAATATGAAGAAAAAGAGCAAATATACCATCCCGTAAGGACGTACATTTACTCTTTTAAAAAATCTTAAACAGCAGTCAATGCTGTCGGGATTCGCGGGTCCGTGTCATATATATCAAACTGCTCGCCAATCCGGATGCCTCTTGTTTCAAGCGTTTGGGCAACCGACATTCTGGCAAGGTCCTTCATATTGTTGTCAAGGCTTAAATGGGCCAAATAAATCCTCTTTGTGTTGTCCCCGGCAACCTCGCTCATCGCAATCGCGGCATCCTCATTCGATACATGCCCAACGTCGCTTAGAATTCGGCGCTTGACGTTCCAGGGATACCGTCCCATCCGCAGCATGTGGACATCATGGTTGCTTTCAAACACATAGGCATCCGCATTTGAGATTGTCCCCTTCATCCGGTCACTTACATAGCCCGTATCGGTGATAAGGACCAGTTTTTTTCCGCCGGAATGAAAAACATAAAACATTGGCTCGGCGGCATCATGCGAAACACCAAACGACTCGATATCAAGAGAGCCAAAGGTTTTAACTGTTTCCATACCGAAGACAAACTTTTGCTCTATTGGTACTTCACCTATGCAATGGTCCATTGCCTTCCATGTCTTTTCATTTGCGTAAATTGGAAGCTTGTACTTGCGGGCAGCTACTCCCAATCCTTTAATATGGTCACTGTGCTCATGTGTAACCAGGATGCCTGACAAGTCGCGCATGCTCCGGCCAATCTTTTCGAACAGGCCCTCCATTTGCTTGCCGCTCAGGCCCGCATCGACTAGGAACGAATGCTCGCCTGATTCCACGTAGATTGCGTTGCCGGTACTTCCACTTGCAAGCACACTAAACTGCAATGTCATTCCGTTCACTCCGTTACTTCGTCTTCCTCACTCCCAATCGGGATTACCTGGCCCTCAAATGCATTGACATACAAACTCTTATCATTATCAATGACAAAACGCCATGTTGGTGCAAATACTTGTGAGGAGGCAAGCGGGACAATGGTTGAGTACCCAAGCTCCGCTTTTGTTATCTTACTTTTCGGCTCAATCAGACCTTTTTGAAGCAGAATTTCAACCGCCTCCAAAGGCCGAAGCACTTCTTCCTTCACATCAAGCTTTTTAATATCCTCAAGATAGGTCTGTTCATATGAAACAATCTGGTTTTCATCATTCAGATGGAAAACAATCCGGCCATTCCAATTCACATTCTGATAAAGAAACTTATTTTCGTACTGCTGGAAATACGTAATTGTATTTTTCTTATCATCCCGCTCCCAATACTGATAATTCCGGCCATATAGGATGTTTTCGATAATGAACCCTGTCAGTGAAACGGGTTCACCTTTTTCATCCAACTGATATGGCTCGTCCAGTTCGGAATCGAGCAGGATTTTATCCCTAATTATAATAGACTGGCCCTTAAGCCTAGCAATATCCTCTTTTGTAAACTCCTTAATTTTTGCACTCACATACTGGTCTTTAATCGCTGCCTTAGGCATAACATCGTAAGTGATGTCAGCCCCCTTCAGCCGTTCCTCTACAGACGACTCCTTCATAACCTCGAACTTATTGTCGTTATGCTTTGCCATTAGCTGATACAGGAGGTATACGTCCAGGATAAGGAATGTGATAATGAAAATCGTTTTGATCCTACTCCAATCCATGCCGCAACCCCCCAAACTCGTCCAAGGCGATTTGTGCCCATTTCTTGTTGTAGAGATAGAACCAGGCTGGCTCAAGGGTGATTAGCCTGTTTGATGCGGAATCCCTATCCATCTTGTACCCAAGAACCAGATTCTCGAGAAGTTCGGGCTTGAAACCTCTTTGTTTCTGTAAGATTTCTAATACTTCTCTTCCGGATGGACGAATCATCTTGGTCGTTTCCAATGGTAGCTCCATGGCAAATGTCGGCCTTGTTAATTTGGTAATTTCATTCCTGCCCCAGATTTCTGTAATTTCCGACAGGCCGTCTTCATTAAAAATTGGATAGCCATCCATACTGTAAAGGCGGAATGTTACCCGTTGGCTGGATTCATCCAGATAAACAAATCTGTATGGGTCCGTCCAGCCATAATGTTCATTGATAAAATCGATGCTTCGTCTAAGCAGGTTGGTGGAACCAGACAAATAACCGTTATCCTCTGCCGGATTGATAAATACCAGCAGATTTTTATTCGAATAAATGTTCATCTTGCTTGAATCATTCGCAAACTCTTCGCCTGTGCTGACGAGGCTCTTCTGAACAAGGCTCGGGTTCGTGAACAGGGCTTCCTTAAAATCTTCTGAATCCAAGCTCTTGGGCAAATATTTGTATGCCCACATTTCCGTCTCTTCTTCCGGCAGGAAAATCACCCTTTTTTCGGTTGCATTAAAAGCAAAATAGGTCGAGTTCTTGCTCGCGCGTTCATAGAAGCTGCGGTTAAACCGGTCCAGAAGGGAAGCGGAAATATAGCTAATATAAATCTCCTGGTTCTTGACATTTGCAAAGTAAACAATACCCCTGTCCTTTTGCAGGCTTTTCATGTCTATGACAATGCGGTCGAATTGGAAAGAAGGCAGCCTTTTTTCCTCGAAGGATAATATGTTCCGAAAAACTTCGATCGGCACTTCATGTGGAAAGACAATTTCGACCTTTCCGTTTCCATGAACCGCCTGCTTAAAGGTACCGGCCTGCTCGGTATGGTTTTTCACATCAAAAAACACCCAACCGGACATTTCCTTCATAAGACGGTCCAACTCGTTAATCCTTGAGGTGCCAAAATGCTTACCCTCTATATGGTAAAGGATCCGGTCAGGTTTAATGATTTTGGAATCTTCCTTCTTCTCGCCCATTTTCACTTCTTCAACGAATTTCCCGCTTACAAGCGGGTCAAGGTTAGGCTGATAGCTCCATAATGACCAGGTCAGCCCAATGCTAAGAAGCACCAACAATGTCAGCAAAATTGATTTTACTGTTTCATATCTCATGACCAGTCAACCTCTTCAATCGGCTCATAAGGAAGGGTGAAAATAATTTGTGTCCCTTTTCCTTCCTCACTTGTTGCCCATATAATCCCGCCATGGGCATTTACCATTTCTCGGGCAATCGCAAGCCCTAGGCCTGTACCGCCCAATTTCCTGGTCCTGGCCTTATCGACGCGGTAAAAACGATCAAATATTTTACCGATATTTTCTTTTGGAATACCGATTCCTTCATCCTTTATGCTAACGGTTATCTTTCCTTCTTCCTCGAGAACGGTAAAAATAACCTCCCCGCCCTCAGGGGAATATTTCAAGGCATTTGAAATGATGTTATCGAGTACCTGGGTCAATTTGTCTACATCAATTTCAACAAAAAGAGGTTTTCGGGGCAGTATCCGGGTGAATCGGACGTTTTCACGTTTTGCCATCTCGAACCGGTCAATAATCCTGTTGAAGAATTCATTGAAATCAATCCATTCTTTAGAGAGCCGATAATCCCTGCTGTCCATTTTCGAAAGCTGAAGCAGATCGTTTACAAGCCGAATCATCCGTTCCGTTTCCGTCTGGGCAACATTCAGGAATTGCGGCCCAACCTCACGATCCTCAATAACCCCATCCGCCAGCGCTTCAAGATAGCTTCTCATCGTTGTCAGCGGGGTCCTCAGCTCATGCGATACATTTGCCACGAATTCCCGGCGTTCGGCATCAATTTTTTCCTGCTCGGTTATATCATGGAGAACGGTTATCAGGCCGTTAACGAAACCTGTTTCTTTTTGGATGACGGATAAATTGGCCCTAAGAACATAGGGGGTATTCTTGGTGCTGTAATCGAGGATGATGGAGTCCTTTATCTCGAGCATTTCCTCGAAGGTATACGTATCATCCAAATCCAGCACCGAAACGATTGGCTGCGACAGGACTGTTTCACGTGAAACGCCCAGCATCCTTACTGCCGGATCATTTATTACGATGACCCTTCCCCTTCTGTCGGTCGCAATAACTCCATCTGTCATATAAGAAAGGACGGATGAGAGCTTCCTTCTCTCTCCTTCGGTCGTTGCCTGGGCCTCTTGCAGCTTTTTCGTCAGGTTATTGAAAGTCATGGCAAGGGTGCCGATTTCATCGTAACCATACACCTTTACCTTCCTTGAAAAATTCCCTTTGGCCATCGCCAACGCCTGTTTCTTCATGTCGGTAATCGGCCTCGTAATTGTTTGCGCCAATAGGATTCCTAGCGCAGCCGTTATCGACAGAGCAATCGCCGTTCCAGTGGCCAATATCCCATTGATTGTTTTCATTTGCTCGAAAATACTCTCAATGTTGGCAACTACTTGGATTACCCCGATAATTTTCCTGTCTGATTTAATTGGAGTCGTCAATACCCAAATCCGCTGGCCGGTTTTCCGGTCAATCAGGATTTCGCTTTGCTCCTCCTCAATCACGATAGATCGCTTGATCCTCAACTCCGTTGTCCGCTGGCCGACTACTTCCTGGTCATTTTGCTTGGACGTTCCGAGAATTTTTAGCGTGTCAGCCTCAATCAGCCTTACTTCAATGATATCGGCAACCGCGAATTCCTTTAGAATTCTCCTGATTTCGTCTTCTTTTGAAGGATCACCTGGCGGACGTTCCTTCTGCATCTGCTCCACAAGGTTATAGTCGAGCATCGTGACCTGCCTTTTCAAGGACGTCTGGAAGTTTGATGTAAGAGTTTCTTCAAGCTGCCTCACGAAATAAACCCCGATAATTTGCATGGCTACGAGAATCAGCAGTACATATATGAGTACAAATTTAAGATGGACTGAATTAAAAAAGCCGACTTTTCTCATTAAGTTTTTTACTCCTGGTCAGGGTTGCGTAAATAATAGCCGACTCCCCTTCTTGTCACAATCCACGCTGGGTGGCTTGGGCTGTCCTCGATTTTTTCACGGAGACGCCTTACCGTCACGTCCACAGTCCGGACATCGCCAAAGTAATCATAGCCCCAAACTGTTTGCAGGAGATGTTCCCGTGTCATGACTTGTCCAATATGTTTGGCAAGATAGTGTAGGAGTTCGAATTCCCGGTGTGTCAATTCAATGGTTTCGCCACGTTTCGAAGCAACGTAGGCATCCGGATGGATGGTGAGCGACCCTATTTCTATTTCATTAGAGGATTCTTCCGCCCCGGCCTGGCCGGATGGAAGTTGATGCCTCCTGAGGTTTGCCTTTACCCTTGCGATTAGTTCCCTTGTACTAAAGGGCTTCGTTACATAATCATCTGCTCCAAGTTCCAAGCCCAGAACCTTATCGATTTCTGAATCTTTGGCTGTTAGCATAATGATGGGCATTTCGTACTTCTTTCTTACTTCCCTGCATACCTCCATCCCATCGCGGAGAGGCAGCATAATGTCGAGAAGGATTAGGTCCGGCTGAACCTCTTCAACCATGGAGATCGCATCATTCCCGTCGTATGCGCAAAAAACAGTGTAACCCTCTTTTTTCAAATTGAACTGCAGTATATCAGCAATTGGCTTTTCATCGTCTACGACCAATATTTTTTTCTCCATCCCAAAACTCCTTTCTCTTCGCGTATCCCTAGCATTTACACGCTTTTATCCCACTCTTAACGGGCAGTAAGACCCCCACCTAAAGATTCAGAGGAATCGAAGAAGATAGGTGGGATCAACTGCCCGTAAAGGTCCGATCGGTTCACCTAACCATCAGTGGGTTAAACTCGTTCCCACTGATGGAAGGTTCACTTTATACTATTTTACTTTACCATTTTACACGCTATAAATCATCTATTTGAAACAATTGTCATATAGCGGAAAAGCCTCCAGCTTTTGCTGGAGGCTTAGTTTGCTCTATACGGTTATCGTCTTAAGAACTTCATTGGGTTCTGAAGGCTGCCGTTTTTGTATACCTCAAAATGTAAATGAAGGCCGGTTGAATCCCCAGTAGAGCCCATATTGCCGATTTTGGATCCCTTTGCCACTGTCTGTCCCACACGGACATCGATTGAGGAAAGATGGGCGTATACTGTCTTGAAACCATTATTGTGGTTAATAACAATTTTATTTCCATATCCGCCATCCCAACCAGCGGAAACAACGGTTCCATTGTCTGCAGCTTTGATTGTATGGTTGGATGGTCTCGCAATATCGATTCCTTTATGCATTTTCCCCCAGCGGTAGCCAGTATGGCTCGATACATACCCCCCAGAAGCAGGCCACAGGAATGATCCTTCGCCGCGAGAAGGGACGACCTTTGTTCCCCTTATAATGATATGGTTAACTGGCTGTTGGGTAATTTGCTCTTTTACCACGGTTTTATTAATGATTTTCCCAGCCTGTTCAGAAATGGAATATGTGACTTCCCTGGCTCCATTACGGCCTTCCTGCTTCACCTTTTTATCACCTTTGAACATGGACGGGCTCGTCACTACTTCTGTTTTAAAAGAAAGGGTTTCTTTTTTGAAAACTTCCTTGTCTACTATTACTTCGAGGTAAGGCTTTGGAACCGTTATGTTCAATTCCTGGCCAATCTTGATCAGGGAATCTTCCTTCATTCCAGGATTCAGTGCAAGGAGCTGAGCGGTTGTTAGATTGGCGCCCATTGCAATTGATCCCAGTACATCCCCTTCTTTTACTCTGTATTTCTTTTCTTCCAACGTTCCTTTTTGCAGGAATTTCAGCGCTTTTTCCTGAGTAAGGATTTTATTTGGAGCGATTGTTGTCATTTTTACTTCCGCTTCACCGGAAAAGCGGACATCACGAATGCGTGTTTCATTCTCCTTTAATGCGGGTAAAGCAGTATCAGGCTGTGCTTTTCTGGCTTCAACTTCCTTTAGCTGATCCTCGGTCACATATTTATACTTAAGCAATTTAACGACCCGTTCAGCGGCTTCCTGGCTATCCAGGTAGACAACCGGCTGTCCATCAACGACAATGGCTGCGGACTCCACTTCAAGAGTCATTTCCTGCGCAAGCTTTTCGGCAGCTTCACGGTTGTTGGCAGTTGAGCGGAAAACCTGTTCAGGAATATAGGTGACTTCCGAACCCAGTTTAAAATTTTTATTCAACTTCTGCATATCAAGCACTTGCTTTTCAACAATTGCTTCTACAACATTTTTATTTGAAACGGTGCCTATGTATGTATTGTTAAGATAAACATAGTATACAGTGGTGAGTTTGCGCTCTGCTCCTGCTTCCTGGCCTGTTGCGAAAAATAACGCTGAGGCCCCGATTGCAGTAATCATGAGTTTCTTTATGGTATTTATCATCTTATTCGGTTTTTTCGTTGGCACGGAACTTTTCTTTGAAAATACTTTCATTGTTTATCCTCCCTGAGCTACAGAAACAAAACCTCTAATTCTCTAATATTACAACTATATTTCTATTGGGAAATATAAAATATTTTCACACTCCTATACTTTACCATAAATTAATTTGAATAGATTATAAGTACTAATAATGTAACAAAAATGTATAATAGTTGACATTTAAAGGGAGAATTTGGCGAGCTATTTGCTTAAAGGAAGGCTTTTTTATAAAAAAAATTGTGAAAACACAGGCCAAAAAGCCTATAAATAGTGGGTTTTAAGAGGTTTCGACATTTTCCGTAGTAAAAATGTCTTAGGTGAAAGGTCTAGTCATATATTTTGGGAAAAACAGGATTTTATATTACAGCTTCGTTACAAGATTATTATTTTTATTGGGAAATAAAAAAGGAAACAGAAATTCCTGCTTCCTTTTTGGG
>NZ_LMTI01000003.1:35287-35443 GCF_001510665.1 Bacillus sp. FJAT-27445 | reverse complement strand
GGACTCGAACCCGCGACCTCCTGCGTGACAGGCAGGCATTCTAACCAACTGAACTACCGGACCAGTATAATGACCCCTACGGGATTCGAACCCGTGTTACCGCCGTGAAAGGGCGGTGTCTTAACCGCTTGACCAAGGGGCCATTTATAAAAAAAT
>NZ_LMTI01000003.1:34976-35277 GCF_001510665.1 Bacillus sp. FJAT-27445 | reverse complement strand
GAATCGAACCGCCGACACAAGGATTTTCAGTCCTTTGCTCTACCGACTGAGCTACTGAGCCATATAAAGTTATGTTTCCTAAATAAGGTTTACAATTACCTTTGTCCCCACCTCAGGATGCATTGCTAGGAGCAACTCGGTGGGTACAACTCGTAGTTTATTCATTGAAGCTCTGCTCGTTGCTCTACCGACGCCTGTGCTTAAAGCATCAGCTAAAGCTCATGCTTTGCGCAGAACCTACAGTGAAGCTGCTCAGGATGTTTACGGTCCAGCTACTGAGCCTTCTAATTGACATATGTAT
>NZ_LMTI01000003.1:0-34731 GCF_001510665.1 Bacillus sp. FJAT-27445 | reverse complement strand
AAGGACTCGAACCTTCGACCCTCTGATTAAAAGTCAGATGCTCTACCGACTGAGCTAATGGCTCTTATTAATAGTCTATTATTTTCCCATCCAGCTAAGTTACCTTTTGCCAGTGGCGACGTTTTTTATAATAGCATACGCACTGATTATGAAGCAAGCAATTTTAGAAAAATAAATATTTAAACCTATTTTTCCGCCTAACCTTCACTCCTTTTCCCTCTAAATCATTTTTAAAACATCTGAATGGTATTCCGTGACCCACAACCGGGCGGCCATGGAAATACAAAAAAGAAAGGAACCCTCCCCAAATGAAGAGGGTTCCGAATATCCATTCTTACATACTTGGCCTCCATGGGCTCCTGACGATATTTGTCTGTGAGCGATCCGGGCCAACAGAGAAAATCGACAATGGAATCTCAGTAAGCTGGGAAAGCCTTTCAAGGTAATGACGGGCATTCTCAGGCAGTTCCCCAAGTGTCTTGCACCCCGTAATGTCCTCTGTCCAGCCTGGGAATTCTTCATAGACTGGTTCACACTCTCCAAGCACCTTAAGGCTAGCAGGGAACTCTTCAATGATTTCACCCTTGTAACGGTAGGCCGCGCAAATCTTAACGGTCTCTAGGCCTGTTAGGACATCAATTGAATTGAGTGACAGGTCTGTAATACCGCTGACACGGCGTGCATGCCGGACAACGACGCTGTCGAACCAGCCAACCCTCCGCGGGCGCCCGGTTGTTGTACCATACTCACGGCCAACTTCACGGATTCTGTCCCCAATTTCATTATTCAGTTCTGTTGGGAACGGGCCATCTCCAACACGGGTCGTATAGGCTTTGGAAACCCCGACAATATTTGTGATCTTTGTAGGCCCTACCCCTGACCCAATCGTAACTCCGCCGGCAACCGGGTTGGATGACGTAACAAACGGGTATGTACCCTGGTCAATGTCGAGCATGACTCCCTGCGCGCCTTCAAACAGGACACGGCGCCCCTCGTCAAGCGCAACATTCAGGACAACCGATGTATCGCAGACGTATTTCTTGATTTGCTGGCCATATTCATAATATTCATCCAGGATTTCCTCGGCAGTAAATCCTTCTGTTTCATATATTTTTTCAAAGAGGCGGTTTTTCTCATCAAGGTTCCTGACAAGCTTTTCTTCAAAAACTTCCCTGTCAAGCAAATCGGCAATCCGGATGCCTACCCGTGCTGCCTTATCCATATAAGCCGGGCCAATTCCCTTTTTCGTTGTTCCAATCTTATTTGCGCCCTTCCGCTCTTCTTCAACTTCATCGAGCTTTAGGTGATATGGAAGGATAACATGGGCACGGTTGCTGATGCGCAGGTTGTCTGTTGAGACACCTTCCCCGTGCAAATAAGCTAGTTCTTTAATAAGCGCCTTCGGATCGACGACCATGCCATTTCCGATAACGCAGATTTTATCCTTATAGAATATTCCTGAAGGTATTAGGTGTAATTTATAGGTAACGCCGTTAAATTTAATGGTATGTCCGGCGTTATTTCCTCCCTGATAACGGGCTACTACTTCTGCATTTTCAGAAAGGAAATCTGTAATCTTTCCTTTTCCCTCATCGCCCCATTGTGTACCAACTACAACAACTGATGACATACAAGCACCTCCGAAAGTGGTTACTTTTTTATATTAAGCATCAAACCATACCAATCTTACCAACTTCGCAATTGAAAAGTCAAGAAAATCCGAACATTAACTCTATATTAATCTAGCATGTTCGTAAAATGATTCGAATTTACTAGTTTAACAATTCCGGATCAATGTAAATGAGTATCTACCTATATGGCACTCCAAAAAAAATATGCCGGCCCTGTAAAAGGCCGGCATGATCCGAAACACTACGCACCTGGAGGAACTCCTGAATCATCAAAGCGGGTTTCCAGGTTGACGAACTTATTGTATTCTTTTACGAAAGCCAGCTGGACTGTGCCTGTAGGGCCATTCCTCTGTTTGGCAATAATGATTTCAATGATGTTTTTATTCTCTGATTCTTTATCATAGTAGTCATCGCGGTACAGGAACGCAACGATATCGGCATCCTGCTCAATACTTCCGGATTCCCGGATATCGGACATCATCGGCCGCTTATCCTGGCGCTGCTCTACACCACGCGATAGCTGGGATAGGGCGATGACCGGAACCTGGAGTTCGCGCGCAAGCTGCTTAAGGGAACGTGATATTTCTGATACTTCCTGCTGGCGGTTTTCGCCGCTCCTGCCGCTCCCAAGAATCAATTGGAGGTAATCGATCATGATCATTCCGAGGCCATGCTCCTGCTTCAGGCGCCTGCATTTTGCCCGTATATCTCCAACCCGCACTCCGGGGGTATCGTCTATAAAAATTCCAGCCCGTGACAAGCTTCCCATTGCCATCGTCAATTTTCCCCAATCATCATCGGTCAGGGAACCCGTCCTTAGCCTCTGGGCATCAATATTGCCTTCTGCACAAAGCATCCTCATTACGAGCTGCTCCGCACCCATCTCAAGGCTGAAGATCGCTACGTTTTCACCAGTTTTAACACCAACGTTTTGGGCTATGTTCAAGGCGAACGCCGTTTTACCGACTGAAGGCCGCGCGCCTACAATAATCAGGTCATTTCGCTGGAAGCCTGCAGTCATCCGGTCCAGTTCACGGAAGCCCGTTTCAATCCCGGTAATGTCGCCTTTCCGGTTGTGCATGGATTCTATGTTGTCGTACGTGCGGACGAGTACATCCTTAATATTATGGAAAGCTCCGGCATTTTTCCGCTGGGCAACCTCCATAATGCTTTTTTCGGCTTCGGAAAGAAGGGATTCAACCTCATCTTCCCTTGAATACCCGTCTTGCGCAATCGAGGTTGCAGTTCGGATCAACCGGCGCAGCAACGACTTTTCTTCGACTATTTTGGCATAGTATTCAATATTGGCAGCCGTAGGTACGGATCCGGCAAGTTCACTTAAATAGCTGACCCCGCCCATATCTTCAAGAAGCTTTGCCGCGGCAAGCTCCTCTGTTACAGTCACTAAATCAACGGCTTTCCCTTCATCATTCAACTTAAGCATCATATTGAAGATTTTTTGGTGGGACGCCCTGTAGAAATCCTCAGGAATCAATATCTCGGTAGCCAGGGTCAAAGAAGCCGGTTCCAGAAAAATAGCTCCCAGCACTGCCTGTTCCGCTTCTATATTTTGGGGCGGCATACGATCCGCAAACACATCATTCATCAAAAAGACCCCCATCCTTGAGGTAATTCGCTTAACACCGCGAAAAAAAGTGACCAGCATGGCCGATCACATTTTTTGCTACTCTATTATCTTAACATGTTCTCAGGTGAATTCTACCACAAAAAATTAGTTTCCTTCTTTTACATATACTTTTAGGGTCGCATTCACTTCATGGTGAAGCTTAACTGGAACCATTGTTTGACCCAGGCTGCGAATGGCATCCTCGAGTTCCATCTTTCTCTTGTCAATCTTAATGCCGTATTTCTTTTGCAATTCCTCAGCGATTTGCTTGGTCGTAATCGATCCAAACAGGCGGCCGCCTTCCCCTGATTTGGCGGTTAACTCAACTGTGATTTTCTCAAGCTTCTCTTTGAGCTCTTTCGCATCGGCAAGCTCCTGTGCGGCAACCTTCTCTTCTTTCTTCTTCTGAGCGTTTAAGTTGCTCATATTTCCCTGGCTTGCTTCAACTGCCAGTCCTTGTTTAATCAGAAAGTTATGTGCATAGCCATCAGCTACATTTTTGATTTCGCCCTTTTTGCCTTTTCCTTTTACATCCTTTAGAAAAATTACCTTCATTCTTTTTTTCCTCCTTCAAAATAATCATCGATGGCAAGCCTCAGCATTACCTCCGCCTCATCCATTTCTGTATCTTGAAGCTGGGTTGCTGCATTTGTTAAATGCCCGCCGCCGCCCAGGCTCTCCATAATAACCTGTACATTGATATCTCCAAGTGAACGGGCGCTAATTCCTATCATCCCATCTTCACGCTTGGACATCGCAAATGAGGCCTGTATGCCGTCCATTGCCAAAAGGGTATCCGCTGCCTGGGCAAGCATTACCTGGTCATACACCTCGCCGTCCAGCCCTTTTGCAATCGCTAGGCCGTCCTTGTAAAAATAAACGGTTTCAATCAATTTCGATCTCTTAATATACGTTTCCACGTCTTCTTTAAGTAATTTTTGAACGAGAATGGTATCAGCCCCTAGCGACCTTAAAAAGGATGCAGCGTCGAATGTTCTGGCACCCGTCCTCAGCGTAAAGCTCTTCGTATCGACGGTAATTCCGGCAAGCAGTGCTGTTGCCTCAATCATATTGAATTTAGCCCGTTTCGGCTGGTACTCTAGAAGCTCTGTAATAAGCTCCGCAGTCGATGAGGCATATGGCTCCATATAAACAAGCAATGGATTGCTGATAAAGTCCTCCCCGCGCCTGTGATGGTCAATGACGACGACATCATCTATACTGGCCAATACTCTTTCATCTATAACCAGTGATGGCTTGTGTGTATCAACAATGACAAGAAGTGTATCGTTTGTTGCCAGGTCCAGTGCTTGCTCGGGGGTAATAAAACGTTCGTACAAATCCGGATGCTGCCTGATTTCCTCCATCAACCGCTGTATCCCAGTATCTATTTCATCATAATTAATCACGATATATCCTTCGCGCTGGTTCATTTGCGCGACTTTGCTAATTCCAATAGCAGAGCCGACAGAGTCCATATCCGGGAATTTGTGGCCCATAACAATGACTTTGTCACTTTCGGCGATTAGCTCTTTTAATGCATGGGAAATGACCCTCGCACGGACCCTGGTCCGCTTTTCGATAGGATTTGTTTTCCCCCCGTAAAACTTTACCTTCCCATTTGATTGCTTAATCGCTACCTGATCACCGCCGCGCCCAAGTGCAAGATCTAGGCTTGATTGGGCAAGTGTTCCGAGTTCAGGTAAGGATGAAACTCCGGCACCTATGCCAATGCTGAGTGTCAGGGCAACATTCTGCTTCATGGTCATTTCCCTAACTTCATCCAATATGGTAAAGTTCCCCTTCTCTAGCAGCTGTAGAATACTTTCATTGAATACCCCAATAAAACGGTCTGATGAAATACGCTTCAGATAAATGCCGTTATTGTTTGCCCATTTATTCAATATCGAAGTAACCAGATTATTGATGCTGCTCCGAGCCTGGTCATCAAGCCCCTGGGTAAGTTCCTCATAATTATCAAGAAAAATAATGGCAATGGCGGTCCGTTCATCCCTGTACATTTTTTCAATTTCAGTTTGTTCGGTTACATCAAAGAAATAAAGCAACTTTTCATCCAACTTGTGAATCACACGGAATTTCCGATCGTGCAATGTGATTAATTCGGTTTCTACTTCCTGCTTGATCAATGGAACTAGCGCATCGGCTACATCATACAAGGATCTTCCTGCCAATGTCTCCTCGTCGAAGCAAGAGGCAAGGAATGGGTTGGTCCACTGGATACAGAGATCATCATTAATTAGCATGATCCCAATCGGCATTTCCATTAATGCCTCTTCCCCCACCTTTTTTACCCGATAAGAAAGTGTGGAAATATACTCCTCCATCTCCTTCCGTTGTTGCCTATCCACTTTTATTAAATAGTATAGGGCAACTCCGGCCAGAAAGTAGCCTGCTATGCTTATTACCAAATTATAAAGTGCAAGGATGCCTAAAAGCACCGCAGTTAAGCACAGTAATCCGTAGAAAGGATAACGTATTGACCGTTTTTCCAAAAATGACGGCATTCTTTCAGCTCCCTGACAGATATGTCCCCAAAATTTAAGCATTCGGCTTATAGAAAATCACCTGGCCGTTATGGCCCTTCTGGTCTCCTTTCCTCTCTCACGCCGAATCCTAATTTCATTATACCCAATATCCTATCCATGAAAAGAAAAACAACCGGATATAAAGTTCGTTCTTTAAAAAGAACATTTTTTTGGTAAAATATTCATCTATCTGGTTTTTACCATAAGACTGGTTGGTTTATTATTATAAAGCATATTTTTTATGTTGATTAGGGCGAAGCCGCGAAGACTCTTTCGAAGATGCATCTGCATTTTATCCTGTGAGCTTTTTTGGGGAAGCATTTTTCATCACCAGCCTAGCCGCTATGCAATTTCAATCTCTAGCTGCACTCGTGAAATGACTCATGTCGGTTACTTGTGCAACTCGAAAGAACTATGTAGATAAACCTTCCGGGCTGCTTAAGAATGATAAAAGAGCAGCAAGGGAGTACCCTGCTGCTCTTTGTTGTTCAAGCGATTATTCGCCTGAAACGTATGGAAGCAATGCCATTAAACGAGCACGTTTAATTGCGATTGTCAATTTACGTTGGTATTTTGCGTTTGTGCCAGTCACACGGCGTGGTAAAATCTTTCCACGTTCAGAAACGAATTTCTTCAAAAGATCCACATCTTTGTAATCAATGCGTGTAATTCCGTTTGCTGTGAAATAGCACACTTTACGGCGCTTAGCGCGTCCGCCTTTACGTCCCATTGCCATCAGTATGTTCCTCCTTTTCAAGAATTTTATATTTTACGTTCGTTATCATCCTTAAAATGGCAGGTCATCGTCTGAAATATCAATCTGTCCGCTGCCAGCGAACGGATCATCATCCATCCGAGTATATCCCTGCTGTTTTGCAGGTGCAGGCCGTTGATTCTGATTGCTGTTTCCAAAAGGATTACCCTGTTCTTTTGGAGCACCGCCATAGTAATCGTTGTTGTCGTTTCTTCCGCCTGCTGAAGAACTCTTTGGTTCCAGGAATTGAACGCTTTCCGCCATTACTTCTGTCACATACACACGTTTTCCATCCTGTCCTTCATAGTTGCGGGTTTGGATACGGCCATCTACGCCTGCCAGGCTTCCTTTTTTCAGGAAGTTGGCTACATTTTCTGCCGGACGGCGCCATACGACACAGTTAATGAAATCCGCTTCCCTCTCCCCCTGCTGGTTCGTAAATGCACGATTGACAGCAAGTGTAAAGGTAGCAACAGGAACTCCATTTGGCGTATAACGCAATTCAGGATCTTTTGTCAGGCGGCCAACCAAAATGACACGATTCATCATCAGAATCAACTCCCCTTCCCAGGAACTGTTTCACGTGAAACATTTTCTCCAGAACAATTTATCAAAAGGATTAATCTTCTTCTTTAATTACAATGTGGCGAATGATATCTTCGCTGATTTTAGCAAGACGGGAGAATTCTTCTACCGCTGCAGGTTCAGCATTCACCTTTAGGATTTGGTAATATCCGTCACGGAAATCATTGATTTCGTATGCAAGACGGCGTTTTCCCCAGTCCTTGGCTTCTGCCACTTCCGCACCATTGTCAGCAAGAATTGTGTTAAAACGCTCTACTAGAGCTTTCTTGGCCTCATCTTCAATGTTTGGGCGGATGATGTACATAACTTCGTACTTTCTCATCACTGTCACCTCCTTTTGGTCTAAGCGGCCCTAATGGGCAAGGAGCAATTTATCAATTACTCACAAGGTAAAAGTATATCACAGAAGTGCCCAAAGCGCAACAGCAGCTTGATTTGTAAGCAAAAAAAAGAAAGCGTCCCCCTTTAAAACTAGGGAAACGCCTTCCATAAAACCTAATTGTTTTATATTTTATTAAACATTAAAGCGGAAGTGGATGACGTCGCCATCCTTTACCACATATTCTTTTCCTTCAAGCCTTACCTTTCCTGCTTCCTTCGCGGCATTCATCGATCCGTTCGCAAGCAGGTCATCATAATGAACCGTTTCGGCCCTGATAAATCCTCTTTCAAAATCAGAATGGATGATTCCGGCACATTGTGGAGCCTTCATGCCCTTCCTGAAGGTCCAGGCCCGGACTTCCTGAACGCCAGCCGTAAAGTAGGTAGCCAATCCAAGAAGGTTGTATGCTGTTCGAATCAATTGGTCAAGGCCCGATTCCTCAATGCCGAGCTCGGATAAGAACATTTCTTTTTCCTCTCCGTCAAGCTCAGCAATTTCGGACTCTATTTTCGCGCAAATGACAATCACTTCTGCATTTTCTTTTGCGGCAAATTCGCGGACTAGCTGGACATATTCATTGGATGAAGGGTCTGCTACATCATCCTCGCCAACGTTCGCTACATACAGGACAGGCTTAATTGTTAAAAGATGAAGATGCTTGGCAATTTTCAGCTGATCCTCGTTAAAATCAACTGCTCTTGCAGGCTTTTCAGCTTCAAATGCATCCCTCAGAATAGCTAATACTTCAAACTCCGCTGCCGCTTCCTTATCCTTTTGCTTCGCAAGCTTTTCCACGCGGCCAATACGTTTTTCCACAGATTCCATGTCAGCTAGGATTAATTCCAGGTTAATGGTCTCAATATCGGAAATCGGATCCACCTTACCCGCAACGTGGGTGATATTGTCATCCGCGAAACATCTAACCACCTGGCAAATGGCATCCACTTCACGAATATGGGAAAGAAACTTATTGCCAAGGCCTTCCCCTTTGCTTGCACCCTTTACAATTCCGGCTATATCAGTAAACTCAAAGGTTGTTGGAACTGTTTTTTTCGGCTGGACAAGTTCGGTCAGCTTATTCAGGCGATGGTCCGGCACTTCGACGATACCGACATTCGGGTCGATGGTACAAAACGGGTAATTGGCTGATTCGGCACCCGCTTGGGTTATTGCATTAAAAAGCGTGGATTTCCCAACGTTCGGAAGGCCCACAATACCTGCTGTTAACGCCATAGTTCGGTCACTCCTCTTAAAATAAACATATCTATTGGAAATTTCGTCATTGCAGTTAATAACATTTAAAAGCCCTACACAATTATAGGCATTACCTACTAAAAACACAAGGTTGGCTTCAACTGGGTATTCAACTAAAAACTGCCGGAATAACCGGCAGCTAAATGGCCTCTAACTTCTCAATTGCCACAAGGCAGTCGTACAAGGTACTCCCCAGACCATTATCGGAAGCCAAGCTTGCCGTCAAGCTGTTGACAGAACCGCCAAATTTCTTCCAAATGCCCTCATCAATATTGATCGTTCCCGGATGTGCTTTTTTCAGAATGGAAACAATCCCTTTTACCTCTCCCCGATTGTTCCAGACTCTCGCCGTATTACCTTCTGCCAGCTGATGCTGAATGGCTATATCCTCTGCAACTTCAATAACGACATGAGGCGGATTAGCCCATATAGGATAATGCTGCGAATGATTGGATCGCAATGGATGGATCGTTAAGAGCGAGTAAGGGAATTCTCCCGCCAATTCAGGGCTGGTCCATTTCGTTTCAGCCGGCAATGACAGCTGAAGCCTTCCATCCATCCCCTTCTCCATCGCCAATTTTGAAGTAAATTCATATTTTCCAGAAGGGGTTTTAAATTTTCCGTCTTCCCACGGAACCTTTACAACCGGCAGTTCGAATGCTTGGATGTCCCGTAAAGAATCGAGTGTAAGCCCTTCTTTATTCAGCGGTTCCAGATACATTTCCAGCCATTGCTCAGGCGTATAGGCAAACTCCTCCCCAAAGCCTAGCCGGTTGGCTAGTTCTGTCCAAATCCATAGATCTGGCTTCGCTTCTCCAGGAGGATCCATCAGTTTTGGCGCGTAATTCGCATAATGATGGAACATGGAGGCATAGTAGATATCTTCTTCTTCAAACACTGCTGCCGATGGGAGGACATAATCGGCAAGCACGGCTGTATCCGTCATGAACTGATCAATAACCACAACAGTTTCAACCTTGGAAAATGCTTCTTCCACTACATTTGAGTCAGGAACCTGGGTAGCAGGATTGCCACACGTGACAATCACCATTTTAATTTCAGGATTTTTCTCGGATAGAATCATCTCGGCCTGTTTCATAATTGGAAACTGGCGGAATTTTTGTTTCCGTTCATTCAATGACAGCCTGCCCGCCTGGAAACTCCGGCCTACCTGGAGATTTGCGTAATTTGCCCCTCCTCCGGGTATGCCAATATTGCCGCTCGCTGCGACGAGTGCATCAATAAAGCGAATTGTATTCCCGCCGTTGCGGTACCGCTGCATACCAAGCCCGATATACGTAGACACAGGGCCATCGGCATAGATACCGGCAAGCATTGAAATCGTTTCTACAGGAATCTCGGTCATTTCACTAATTTTCTCAATTGAAATCGTGGCCAGAAGGTTTTCGACATCTTCAAAACCGACAGTACATGTATCAATAAAGCCCCGGTCTACCTTGGATAAGCTTAGCATTTCTTTTATAATGCCCGCTGCCAGCAAGCCATCCATCCCCGGCTTGATTGAAATATATTCATCTGCCAATTTAGCGGTAGCATTATAGATTGGATCGATGACAAGTATATGGATCCCCTTTTTCTTTGTTTCAAGAAGGCTTTGATAAAAATGCAAATTGGTTCTTGCAGCATTCCGTCCCCAAACAACAATATGTTTGCTGTTAAGCAAATCTCCTGGTGCATGGCTTAGCGCATCACCAAAATCCCACATTTGAGCCTCGATGCCTGCTCCCCAGCAGAGTGAGCCCGCCAGCTCCGTCACGCCACCATAGGCATTGAAAAACCGCTGGTCAAGGTTTACCAGAATACCGCTGTTCGCATAGTCATGGCTGTGTAGTACTGCTGTTGAACCATGCTTTTCCTTAATTATCGCCATTTTTGAGGCAATCTCATCGAGTGCCTCGCCCCAGGAAATCTGAATAAATTCACCATTCACTTTTTTCAGAGGATAAAGAAGCCTGTCTTCTGCTTCAATCCTATTAATTAATGAACGGCCGCGCCCGCATATTTTCCCCTTTGTTATAGGATGGTCCGGGTCGCCGTCTATTTTTATTACTCTTCCATTTTCCATCGTGACCTGGAAACCGCAGCTGTCCCAGCAATTTAGCGGACACGCTGATTTTACGATTGTATGCACCTTCCCACCACCGCCTAACCTTTAAATGCTTCTTACTAGATTAATACATTTTTACAAAAAAAGAAGCATGATTTACTCCTCATGCTTCACAAGAATTTTTTTCATTTTCCTCGAAAATTCGCGCCTGGGAATAAGGACGCTGTGGGCGCAGCCTTCGCATTTTATCCTGATATCCATTCCAAGGCGGATGATTTTCCAACGATTTACCCCGCACGGATGCGGCTTTTTCATTTCGACTACATCATTTAGGCTGAACTCTTTTGATTCCATCAGCTTTCCCCCTTGTCAGCGGACTGGCCGCCCTTATCCCCCCGTGAATACATGACCATCCTTGGGAACGGGATATCGATTCCATGCTGGTCCAATCCAAGCTTTATTTCTTTGCGGATTTTCCTTGCGATTCCATAGTGTTTCATCGGCTTTGTTTCCGCGACAACCCTTAAGGTAACTTCTGTTGGACCGAAGTTTTGCACCCCGACCAATTCTGGTGGTTTGACTAAATCCTCATCGGATCCAGCAAATTTTTCAATGATTTCCTGGATGATTTTCTCGGCCTTTTCAATATCCTCTTCATAGGCAATACCTACATCAACCACAGCTATGCTGTTATTCAAAGAGAAATTGGTCACCTGGATGATGCTGCCATTCGGCAAAATATGTAATTCACCCGTCCAGCTCTTTATTTTGGTCGTCCTGAGCCCTATAGACTCCACTGTTCCTTCAAATGCATCAATCCTGATATGGTCCCCAACAGAAAATTGATCTTCAAAAATAATAAAAAATCCGGTAATGATGTCCTTTACTAGGTTCTGAGCACCAAAGCCTACTGCCAGCCCAACAATACCTGCCCCGGCGAGCATAGCTTTTACATCAATTGTAAGCTCGGTAAGAATCATCATAAAAGCAATGAAGTAAATGAAATACGATAGGATGTTATCAAGCAGTTTAACGAGTGTCGTCTCGCGCCGTTCCGTTACCCGGAGGGGCATTTTCATCCGTATATCAAATGCTTTATGGATAGCAGCCTTTCCTATCCGGATCAGAATCCCCGATACGATAAGGATAAGGAGGATTTTTATTGCTCCTTCCCCTATCGCTGCCCATTTATCTTCATCAAGTAGCCTGTTCTGTATCCGGCTCATTCCCTTGTTAAATGAATCCATACTTTCACCGCCAATGCATTCAATCATTATCATTCTAGTTAGATGCGGGAAAATTTTCAACTTTCCCGATAAAATGTCTGTATTTTCTAGTCCTTTTCTCCTTGCCAGGTCTGTTTCTTCCTTCTTTCTACCCTGTTTAGCAAAAACCTTTTATAGGTATGTATAGAGTACGAAATATATTCGTATAATGATACTATTCTTCATTTTCACCGAGTAAAAAAGCAGTACCCCACAAAAAAATTCGTGTCCTTCCCAGACTTTCACCAGCACAGCAACCGAACTGAATGAGTTTACGCTTACCATGAAGGAGTGGGCTTTATGAATATGAAAACAGGCTTGTTCGACAGGGGGCAAAACAGTCGGATTCACTATGAGGAATCCAAAGCAGAAGCAAAGCTTGCAACTGAACTGATTTCAAATCTGCCTCTATTAACCAGCCGGCCAATTGTTGTGGTCTGCATTGGGACTGACCGTTCGACAGGAGATTCTCTCGGCCCTCTTGTTGGCAGCTTCCTTGAGGAAAGAAGATTGCCGTCCTTCCATATTTACGGAACATTGGATGATCCCATTCATGCTGTAAATTTGGAGGAAAAGATGAAAGAAATAGCGGAAAAGCATTTCCAACCCTTTATTATTGCAATTGATGCGTGTTTGGGCCGTTTTAAAAGCGTTGGTGTCATACAGGTATGCGATGGCCCTGTAAAACCGGGTGCCGGAGTAAACAAGGAATTGCCCGAAGTCGGTGATATGCATATTACAGGAATCGTAAACGTAAGCGGTTTCATGGAGTTTTTTGTCCTTCAAAACACCAGGCTAAGCTTAGTTGTAAAAATGGCAAAAACAATCGCTAAAGGAATTCATCTTGCTTCAAAGTATCAATACAACCAGCTCGGCTGGTCCGAAATCCGCTGGAACAGGGAGCAGGAAGCGGCAATAAACGAATCGGCAAATTAAAAACAGGAAAAGATAAAATTCTTCTCCTGTTTTTCCATTTTCCTATGTTAGTTGGTGGTAAAAATAGAGCCCTCCTACCGCCAGTGCTGTGATGAGAATACCAGGCAACAAGTTAGCAACCTTAATTTTTGTCAAGCCGGTTAGATTCAGCCCAATGGCAAAAATCATCACTCCACCCGTCGCGGTCATTTCAACAATGAATTGGTCCATTAATACAGCTGGAACAATCCTGTCTATTTGGGTTGCGAACAATGCAATCGTTCCTTGATAAAGCATGACAGGGATAGCCGAAAACATAACGCCAATCCCAAGTGTTGTTGCTAGGATGATCGAGGTAAATCCGTCGATAATCGCTTTTGTATACAGAACATCATGGTCCCCGCGAATTCCGCTATCTAAAGCCCCAATAATCGCCATTGCCCCGATGACAAAGATGAGTGTCGCTGTCACGAACCCCTGGGAAATGCTTCCCTTTCCATTCGAGCCGATTTTCCTCTCAAGCCATAAACCCAGCCGGTTCAGTTTGTCATCCAAATCCCAAACTTCACCCAGCACCCCGCCTAGCACGAGGCTAAGTATTACGATGAGGAAATTTTGGCTTTTCAGGCCCATTTGCAGGCCAAGTACCATTACGGATAAGCCAATTCCATGCATGACGGTCGTTTTCATCCCTTCAGGAATACGATGGAGAAGCTTGCCCAATAATGTTCCTAAGATGATTAACAACCCATTAACCAATGTTCCCCACAAAAACATATCTCTTTCCCCTGTCTATTTTTAGCTTTAGGCTGTTCCATTCAATGATAAAGAACAAAATGCGCAAGCGCCTTGATCAGCCCCGACCAGATTAAGACGGGGCCCGCAGGACACTGTATGACATCACTGAATTCGCCCACGCACGAAGGAAATGCGAGCACAAAGGAAGGCTTCAGCGAACTTACATCGCACGAAATTATGCGGCAGCATAATTGAGGATTTCCGAGGACGGGCCTGCCCTCCGGAGGGAACCGGCTTAAGACCTCGAGGGGCTAGGCGCTCCTCGAAAAAGCTAACGCTTTTTCTTCGTGCGAGGCTTATGCTTCCGAAGCTTATTCTGGTGGTGCTGGATTACAATACCTTATTTCGAGTTATCCCCTATGTTCTATTTAAAAATTCCTAGATAAAAAAGAAACCATCGGTTGATGGCTTATTCGATGGACTCAGGTTCCAAAAGTTCCAGAAGCCTTTCTAAATCCTCTTTTGAGAAAAACTCAATTTCAATTTTGCCTTTATTCTTTGTTTGTTTAATATGGACGGTTGTCCCGAATTTTTCGCGCAGCTGGTGTTCCCTATCCTGGATGAAGCGGTCTTTTTTCTTTTCCGGCTTCTTTGTTTCACGTGAAACATTGTCGTTCATTTGCTGGATTAGTTTCTCAAGCTGGCGGACATTCAGGCTTTCCTTGGCAATTTTATCAACAAGGAGCGGAAGCTTCGCCTTTTGCCTGAGCCCTAGAAGCGCCCTGCCATGTCCCATCGAAATGGTTCCATTTGAAATTAATTCCTGGATTTGTTTAGGCAGTGAGAGGAGGCGTATATGGTTTGCAATATGAGGCCGGCTTTTGCCAAGCCGCTTTGCCACTTCCTCCTGTGTAAGGTTAAGCTTTTCCATCAGCGTCTGATAGGCAGCTCCCTCTTCAATAGGGTTGAGATCTTCCCTCTGAAGATTTTCAAGGACTGCAAGCTCCATCATTTGCTGCTCGGATAAATCGCGAACCACAGCAGGAACCGTTTCTAGGCCCCCTTTTTTGGCAGCCCGATAACGGCGCTCACCGACTACAATTTCATAGCCTTTTATACTTTTCCTTACGACAAGCGGCTGCAGGATTCCATGTTCAAGAATGGATTCCATGAGCTCATCAATTGCTTCAGGCTGAAAATGTTTCCGGGGTTGGTAAGGGTTGGGCCGCAGTTCCTTTATCTTGATTTCCTGTATGGATTCTTCCTTGTCTGCTTCCATATTGGCAAAAAAGGCATCAAGCCCTTTTCCTAATCCTTTAGCCATTAGAAACCACTTCCTTTGCCAGATCTAGATAAACTTCAGCTCCTCGTGATTTCGGATCATAGATGATTATTGGCTCCCCATGGCTCGGAGCCTCGCTTAAGCGTACATTTCTTGGAATGATCGTCTTATAGACTTTGTCCTGAAAATATTTCTTTACCTCTTCGATGACCTGGATACCCAAATTCGTTCTGGCATCTAGCATTGTAAGGAGGACACCTTCGATTTTCAGGTTTTGGTTAAGATGCTTCTGAACAAGCCGAACAGTATTCAGAAGCTGGCTCAAACCTTCCAGCGCGTAATACTCGCACTGGACGGGTATCAGAACCGCATCGGAAGCAGTAAGGGCATTGATTGTCAATAAGCCGAGGGAGGGAGGGCAATCGATAATGATGTAATCATAATCATCTTTTACTTCCTCCAAAGCCCTTTTTAGCCTGACTTCACGGGATATCGTCGGCACAAGCTCGATTTCCGCCCCAGCTAGCTGGATTGTGGCAGGAATTGCAGATAAATTTTCAACTGCTGTCGGCCTGATGACCTCTTTTGCCTCTACGTCATCCACGAGCACATCGTAAATGCATTGCTCCACATCGGCCTTTTCTACGCCAATCCCGCTTGTTGCGTTCCCTTGCGGATCAATATCGACCATTAAGACTTTTTTTCCTATGTATGCTAAGCAGGCGCCAAGATTGACAGAGGTAGTCGTTTTTCCGACTCCTCCTTTTTGATTCGCGATTGCAAGTATTTTGCCCACGATGTCACCTACCTTTTGCTTTAAAATAACTGGCATTTTCCAAAATGTTTTGATAAAGCCATGCATTCTATTTTACCATGAAAAATCCCTAAAAGAGTTTTTTTTATTAAAATAATGGCTTACAGCCTAAAGAAAGGGCTGTTTTAAAAAAGTGCAGATTGGAAAACTGCACGGTATCCCATTCAATTCCCAATCTCTGCCTTCAATTATAGCCCCCAATCTGATATGAGTCTATCTAATAACGAACATATGTTTCTGTTATATTCACAATCTTTCTTTTTAACAGCAAAAAGCCGGACTGCTCCATGTCCGGCTTTAATAAACTACTGAAATGATTATTTCTTCTTTGGAATTTTAATTGTGAACTGGTAATACTCTTCGAATTCCTTTTCCTCGGAATCTAGCGGAATACCGCTATCAGAAACCATTGAAAGGGACTGGCGAATCGTGTTTACTGCAATCCGCATATCCTTACTGAAGGCTTTTCGCCTCGGCTTTGGCTTTTCCTCCTGCTGTCCGAGAAGTTTGATGACTCTCTCCTCGGTCTGCTTGACGTTTAAATTTTTCGCGATGACCTCTTCCATTAAGGCGACCTGTTTTACTCCATCCTTAAGAGGAATGAGGGCACGGGCATGCCTTTCGGAAATTTGCTTGTTCAGAAGCGCCTCTTGTACTTCCTGTGGAAGCTTTAGAAGCCGTAGTTTGTTGGCTACAGTCGATTGTCCTTTTCCAAGCCGCTGGGCGAGGGCTTCCTGGGTCAAATCATGAAGGGTAAGAAGCTTTCCGTAGGCAATTGCCTCCTCAATCGGTGAAAGCTCCTCACGCTGAAGATTCTCAATTAAGGCAACGGATGCCGTCTCGGTATCAGACATGTTTTTTATTAGGGCCGGTACCTCTTCCCATCCCAGCTTTTTCATCGCCCGCCATCTTCGTTCCCCGGCAATGATTTCATAGCGGCCGTCTTCCAACTCACGCACGACAATCGGCTGGATAATGCCATGCATATGGATGGTACGGGATAATTCCTCTATTTTGTCATCATCAAAAACCGTCCTAGGCTGGAATCGGTTCGGAACAATTAAGTCTATGGCAATTTTCTTTATCTCTTCATTGCTATCTACTGTCTCTATATCGATCTCTTCTTGAAGGTCAATCTGCGCTTCTTTATCACTCCGGCCAAAAAAGCGTGAAAAAGAACTCTTCATTTCCAGCACCACCTTTAAAATACTCCCACTTTACTAATTCTCTATCCTCCGGGTAAATCCTGCCATACGGAATGAATGATTAGCAAACCATTTTCATTTATTTCACAAAACTAGAGGTCATGCAATCGGCGTTTTGGCAGGCGTTCCTGGCTTGCGTGGATACTTTTTGGGAGTCGGTTTTTCTTTTTTAACGACGATGATCGTCCGCTCACTTTCCTCGAGAGGCAATGAGAAGGTATAGGTTTTATCTGTTTTTCCGCCCAGGATGGAAATAGCCTTCTTTGCATCCGTGAGTTCTTCTTTTGCACTGGCTGCCTTAAGAGCGACAAAATGTCCGCCCTGCTTTACAAGCGGCAGGCAAAGTTCGCTTAAAACCGATAATCTGGCGACCGCCCTCGCTGTTACGACATCATAGCTTTCCCTGTGGTCCGCTTTGATTCCAAAGGTTTCGGCGCGGTCATGTATAAATTGGACATGGTCCAATTCCAGAACCTTCGCAAGATGATTCAGGAACGTGATTCGTTTATTAAGCGAATCGACAATCGTTACATTAAGAGTAGGAAAGGCAATTTTTAGTGGAATACTCGGAAAGCCAGCGCCGGCGCCAACATCGCATAGGGTCATAGGGCCGGAAAAATCGAAGTAAAATGCGGCCGAAAGAGAATCATAGAAATGCTTTAAATAAACCTCCTCCCGATCGGTAATCGCAGTAAGGTTCATTTTTTCATTCCACTCAACGAGGGTTTCAAAATACGTTTCGAACTGGCCCAACTGCCTGGAGGAAAGAGAAATCCCCCTTTCCTCCAGCAATCCGGCAAATTGTTCAGCATTCATAGTTTTCATCCAACTCCGCTCTTATTCTGCTTTGATTCTAGCCACCCGGCCATGCTCCAAATAAACAAGGAGGATTGAAATATCAGCGGGGTTAACCCCTGAAATCCTTGATGCCTGGGCAATTGAAAGCGGCCTTACTTGTTTAAGGTTCTGGCGGGCTTCATTCGCAATGCCTGATATCGCATCATAGTCGATATTTTCCGGAATCTTTTTATTCTCCATCTTCTTCAGGCGGTCCACCTGCTGAAGTGATTTTTCAATATATCCTTCATACTTGATTTGAATTTCAACTTGTTCCTTTACTTCATCCTCAAGTATTATTTCCGGGGGAATGATGGCTTCAATATGGCTGTAATTGATTTCCGTCCTGCGAAGGAAGTCGGCGGCCCTGATTCCATCCTTCAATTCACTGCCTCCGAGGTTCCGAATCAATTCCTGAACCTCTGCAGAAGGCTTAATAATGACCGACTTTAAGCGTTTTATTTCTGCTTCAATCGCATCACTTTTCTTTGTGAACTTTTCAAAACGATTATCCTCGATCAGGCCAATCCGATGCCCAATATCAGTAAGGCGGATATCGGCATTATCGTGGCGGAGGAGCAGTCTGTATTCAGCCCTTGAAGTCAGAAGCCGGTATGGCTCGCTTGTGCCTTTTGTAATCAGGTCATCAATCATAACACCAATATAGGCTTCTGAACGGCTCAAAATCAGTTCCTCTTTTCCTAGGGCGTTCAGTGCTGCGTTGATTCCTGCCATCAGCCCTTGCCCTGCAGCTTCCTCATATCCGGAAGTGCCATTGATTTGGCCGGCTGTATAGAGATTTTTCACCTTTTTTGTTTCAAGGGTCGGCCATAATTGTGTAGGAACGATTGCATCGTATTCAATTGCATATCCCGCCCTCATCATTTGCGCATCTTTTAAGGCAGGGATCGTTTTAATTATCTTGTGCTGCACTTCCTCAGGGAGGCTTGTTGACAGCCCCTGTACATAAACCTCTTCTGTGTTCCGCCCCTCAGGCTCAAGGAAAATTTGATGGCGCGGCTTGTCGTTAAACCTGACGACTTTATCTTCGATCGAAGGGCAATAGCGCGGACCCGAACCTTTGATCATTCCGGAAAACATCGGGGAACGGTGAAGGTTTTCGTCAATGAGCCGATGTGTATGTTCATTCGTATATGTCAGCCAGCAAGGAAGCTGGTCAGTGATATATTTTGTTGTTTCATACGAAAATGCCTGCGGGAGATCGTCCCCGGGCTGAATTTCAGTTTGCGAGTAATCGATTGTTTTGCCATGAATCCGCGGCGGTGTACCTGTTTTAAAACGGACTAAATCAAAGCCCAGCTCTTCAAGGTGCTCGGACAGTTTGATTGAAGGCTGCTGATTGTTCGGCCCGCTAGAATATTTTAGGTCGCCAAGGATAATTTCCCCGCGAAGGAATGTACCCGTTGTGATAATAACGGTTTTTGCTAGGTACTTCGCTCCCGTCTGGGTAATGACTCCCGTACAAACGCTATCCTCTACAACCAATTTTTCTACCATTCCCTGAAGGAGCGTCAGATTTTTTTCGCTTTCTAACGTTTTCTTCATTTCATGCTGATAGGAAAATTTGTCGGCCTGGGCACGGAGAGCTCGGACAGCCGGTCCTTTCCCGGTATTCAGCATCCTCATTTGGATATAGGTTTTATCAATGTTTTTAGCCATTTCTCCGCCCAGGGCATCAATTTCCCTGACAACAATCCCTTTTGCCGGCCCACCGATGGATGGGTTGCATGGCATAAAGGCAACCATATCTAAATTAATTGTGATCATTAAAGTCTTTGCACCAATCCGGGCAGCTGCCAAACCGGCTTCACAGCCCGCATGACCTGCGCCGATGACGATTACATCATAATTTCCGGCCTCGTAATGCATTACGCTGCCTCCTTTTCAAATAGCTTTATACTCTCCCTCTTAAAGGGACAATGATTATTTTCCGAGACAGAATTGCGAGAAAAGCTGGTCAATCAAGCTTTCATGGACACTTTCGCCAATTACCTCGCCCAAAAGTTCCCACGATCGGGTTAAATCGATTTGGACGATGTCAATAGGAATCCCTCTCTCCACTCCGCTGATTGCTTCCTCAACTGAATTTAATGCTTGGCCGAGGAGCGCAATATGGCGGCTATTGGAAACGTACGTCATATCTCCTGCATCAATAGATCCAGCAAAAAACAGTTCGGCTATAGCGCCTTCGAGTTCATCGATTCCCCTATCCTCAAGCAGGGAGGTTGTCACAATCCTTCTTCCACCTGCAAGAGCCTTTACTTCGTTCAAATCGATAGCCTGGGGCAAGTCTGTCTTATTCACTATAATGATGGCGTCCATACTTTCAATCGCTTTGAAAATATTGCGGTCTTCCTCCGTCAGTGGGTCTGAATAGTTCAGGACCAGTAAGATTAGGTCCGCTTCCTTCAGGACTTGCCGCGACCTTTCTACGCCGATTTTTTCGACAATGTCCTCCGTCTCCCGGATTCCTGCTGTGTCGAGCAGTCGAAGCGGGACTCCGCGGACATTTACATATTCCTCGATGACATCCCTTGTGGTTCCGGGGATATCGGTGACGATTGCCTTATTTTCCTGGGCAAGGCTGTTCAGCAAGGACGATTTACCGACATTCGGCCTGCCTACAATGACAGTCGAAAGCCCTTCCCTCAATATTTTACCCTGTTGTGAGGTTTGTAAAAGCTTTTGAATTTCATCCCTGACATAGCCTGCTTTCTCAAGCAGCATGTTGTGGGTCATTTCTTCAACATCGTCATACTCAGGATAATCGATATTAACCTCCACATGGGCCAGTGTTTCAAGAATTTCCTGGCGCAGCTTTTTGATTAACCTTGATAGGCGGCCTTCCATTTGGCCAAGCGCTACATCCATGGCCCGGTCCGTTTTAGCGCGGATTAAATCCATAACCGCCTCCGCCTGGGACAGGTCTATCCGCCCGTTCAAGAAGGCACGTTTCGTAAACTCGCCTGGCTCAGCAAGCCTTGCCCCATTATTTAATGCTAATTGAAGGACGCGGTTAACCGACACCAGTCCCCCGTGGCAATTTATTTCAATTACATCCTCTTTCGTAAAGGTTTTTGGTCCCCTCATTGCAGAGACCATTACCTCTTCGACTGTTTCGTCCGTTTTTGGGTCAATGAGATGGCCATAGTGGATAGTATGGGTCGCAACCTCGCTAAGCAGCTTGCCGGTTGGGCTCTTGAATAGTTTATCCGCAATTTTGAAAGCCTCGTCTCCACTTAGCCTTACGATGGCTATAGCTCCCTCCCCCATTGGTGTGGAGATTGCCGCAATTGTATCAAATTCCACATTTTCCACCTCTTTTCTTTTCTCTACTCTTTATTCATCTATAGATTTCAGTCATTTATCTTTATCCCACACTTAACGGGCAGTAGAACGGGGCTAACCATCCGCGGAAAATCATCGCTGATGGAAGGTTCACTTTGCCCCACTCTTAAGGGACAGTAAGCCCTAAAGGGCAACTGTCCCTAAAGGTCCGATTGGTTCACCTAACCATCCGCGGAAAATCATCGCGGATGGAAGGTTCACTTTATCCCCAAAATAACAGAATAGCATATCCTTCTCTTCAAAAAAATACGTTTATCCACAGAATGTAGAATGAACATGTATTATTTTATCTTATCCACATGTGAATAACAATAAAGCGAATCTTGCAACAGGAGAGATTTTTTCCTGTTGCTAGATGAGCCAATCGGACCTTTAGGGGCAGTTGGCTCTAAAATGATTAACTTGGATTCCATCGACTTGCCTATTAGAGCCTTACTGCCCTTTATGGTGGGATAAAGCGAATCTTATGTCAGTGGGTTTTTTCCACTGACTTAGTCCCGTTCTACTGCTGCTAGAATCCTGCTTCTCAGGATTAAGCAGCAGTACGAACCCGATTGGTTCAACTATGTCGCTGGAAACCAGCTCCAAGTTTCACTTTAACTCTCCAATCGGACCATTAGGGGTAGTTGGCTCCATAGATAACCTCTGATTCCACTGACTTATCCTATTAAGAGCCTTACTGCCCTTTATGGTGGGATAAAGCGAATCTTGCAACTGGAGAGATTTTTCCTCCTGTTGCTAGATGAGCCAATCGGACCATTAGGGGCAGTTGGCTCCATAGATAACCTCTGATTCCACTGACTTACCTATTAAGAGCCTTACTGTCCTTTATGGTGGGACAAAGCGAAACCTTTGTCGGGGTAGTTTTTAACAAAAAAAATCCCGCCTCCGTAATGGATGGCAGGATTCAGATAGTGAATGTTTAGTTTTAGTGCCGAACCGGCGAAATAACGATGTGCCTATGAGGCTCAGTTCCATCGGAATACGTCTTTATCCGGCCATTTTCGGAAAGTGCGGTATGAATCACTTTCCTCTCATAGGAAGGCATTGGTTCCAACGTTACCGTTTTGCCAGTTTTCATAGCTTTTTGTGCAAGGCGCTGAGCCAATTGTATCAGCGTCTCGTTGCGGCGGTTCCGGTAATCTTCAGCATCAAGGATGACTGTAAGATATTGTTCGGAAAAACGATTGATTACGAGCTGAGTCAAGTATTGAAGCGAGTTAAGAGTTTGTCCCCTTTTCCCTATCAATAGGGCAATTTTTTCTCCACTGAGGACAAAGGTTACATGCTTCCCTTCCCTGGTCGCCTCTATTTCGATAGGAGCCCCCATCTGTGCGCTGACCTGGGTAATGAATTTCTTCGCTTCCTCGATCGGGTCAATTTTGACCGTTACCTTTACAACAGCAGGCCTTGATCCAAAAAGGCCGAAAATGCCTTTTTTCCCTTGATCAACAATCTCTACTTCTGTGCGGTCTTTAGTTGTGTTCAACTGAGCTAGTGCTGATTGGACTGCTTCATCTACGGTTTGACCGCTAGCAGTTATCTGTTTCACTTTTTTGCTCCCCCCGCGCCGCCGGTGGCTGAAGCCTTCTTCAGGTCCGGCCCTTTAATGAAATAAGTTTGGACAATCATGAACAGGTTCCCTACTACCCAGTACAAGGAAAGGGCTGCTGGGAAATTGATTGCAAAGACAAGGATCATGATTGGCATCATGTAAAGCATCATCTGCATTTGCGGATTGCCTTCCGTTCCGGCCATCATCATTTTTTGTTGGATGAAAGTCGTTATACCCGCAACGATTGGCAAAATATAATACGGATCCTTATCCCCCAAATCGAACCAAAGGAAATTATGTTCCTTAATTTCCGCAGTCCTTGAAATGGCATGATAAAACCCAATCAGGATCGGCATCTGAACCAGGATAGGGAAACACCCCGCCAATGGGTTGACTCCATGCTTTTGGAAAAGAGCCATAGTTTCCTGCTGGAGCTTCTGCTGTGTTTTTTGGTCCTTCGAGCTGTATTTCTCGCGCAAAGCTTTCATTTCAGGCTGAAGCGCCTGCATCGCTTTTGAGCTTCTTGTCTGTTTGATCATCAACGGCAGGATTGCCAAGCGGATCAAAATGGTAACAACAATGATCGAAAGGCCGAAGCTGCCCCATAAAATATGCGCTCCTTCAGTAATGAGCCAGGAGAGCGGGTAGACAATGTACTCATTCCAAAAACCTTTGCTGCTCGCATCAATTGGCTGGTTTATCTGAGTACAGCCTGTCATTAGGAGAACCAATAAAAACATTCCGATATACACAATTTTTCGCTTACTCAATCGAAATTTCCTCCTTAAGCGGATGGGTATCTATTTTTCATCAAGGGTCCCAACAATTTAAGGGACACGCTATCTGAATCATTCTATCATTTTTTATAAGCAAGTGCTTTCAAAATCTAAGGAATAAGGAAAAAATCTGATCAACACTGCTCAATTTAGACAGGAAAGTTCCTCTTTAACACTTTTGCAAGCTTCAAGACATGGGCAAGGCTCTTTTTCACCTCAAGAAATTCCATTTCCGAAGCAGGCTTTCTGGCAATGATTACATAGTCAATGCCCTCAGCTAGCCCATCCTTCATTTCAAAAATGGATTGCCTTATGTATCGCTTGATCCGGTTTCGGACCACGGCATTTCCGACTTTTTTGCTTACCGATAAGCCGATCCGGAATGAAGGCTGCTCTTCTTTTTTCAAAATGTAGACTATAAACTGCCGATTTGCAGTCGAGCGCCCCTTTTTAAAGGCTTCTTGGAACTCTTTATTTTTTTTTATCCTGAATTCTTTTTTCATGACTTCACCTTCAATCTGCGCCACTGGTGGCTGCCACCTCTTAAAGTCATCCTATCCGTTGCCGCCGCCTGTTATTCTGGACAGCGGCAGCGGAAATTAAAAGGCCGATTATTAAAAAATACAACTCATTTAAGAGTCTGAGAGTGGTTTTGGGTGAGCACGAAGAGAAAATCGACTTCGTTTTCAATAGAAAAAAGACCACTGAGACGGTCAGTGGCCTAAGCTGATAATACTTTTCTTCCTTTTTGGCGGCGGCGCGCAAGAACCCTGCGTCCTGTCGCTGAGCTCATACGGCTGCGGAAACCGTGAACTTTACTATGCTTTCTTTTCTTTGGCTGGTATGTCCTTTTCATCGTGTAACACCTCCCTGAGGAATTGCTTATATGGACAGTCTAGCTTGCATTCAATTTACGCTTGGTAAAGACAGTCTTAATTATTATAGAGATGCACCAGGGATGTTGTCAACTACTGTTTCTGATTTCATGCTTCTTCCAGCCGCCAAGGCTGTTCGATCGTTTCTGTATCTTTTTTCGAAATTGTCCTGCTCCTTTGTAAAAAATATTATCAAATTATCCCCTGTGGATAATTTCCGACATTTTTTTTACTTTCTCCCTTGCTTATTGACAAGTTTTTCACATACCCTAGTATTGTGGATAAATGAAACCTGGATAAAAGCGGTTCTTGTGGATAATTATTTAAACCCATTGCGCCGCTTACTTTTATTTGTTATTATAGTTGTGTTTTCACTTCTAATAAATCAATGTGGACAATTTAGATGTCCACAGGTTGTGGATAAGATGTGGACAGGTTATTCCACACCGTTGTAAAAACTTGTCCACAAGCCGTGGATATTGTCGAAACCTCTTATTCTTTCCTTATAATATGTTTTTCCACAAATCCATCACCTTGAATATTTATTCAATCGAGTTATACAGCTTGTATAACCTGCTCAAATATTCAACAAACATACAAGAAGGCGTACAATTCAGAGAGTTTTAGACTAAAAGAGGGAGGGAAACTAGTTGGAAAATATTGCGGACCTTTGGAATGCGGCCTTGGCTACAATCGAAACCAAGATTAGCAAGCCCAGCTTCGATACATGGCTTAAATCAACAAAGGCGCATTCACTGCAGGGAAATACCCTTGTTGTTACTGCTCCGAATGAATTCGCCAGGGACTGGCTTGAAGAACGGTATGCCCAATTGATATCAGGAATCCTTTATGATATTACCGGTGAAGAACTGGAAGTTAAATTTATTATTCCTCAAGTGAAAAACGGTGAGGAGCATGAACTTTCCACTCCGAAAAAAAGGCTAAAAAGGGATGAAGAAAACAATGATATTCCTCAAACTATGCTGAACCCGAAGTATACGTTTGATACGTTTGTCATTGGATCGGGAAACCGTTTCGCCCATGCCGCTTCACTTGCAGTTGCGGAAGCGCCGGCAAAAGCCTATAACCCCCTTTTCATCTATGGAGGGGTCGGCCTTGGAAAGACACACTTGATGCATGCAATCGGGCACTATGTACTTGAACATAATCCATCTGCAAAAGTGGTTTATCTTTCTTCCGAGAAATTCACAAATGAATTCATTAATTCAATCCGTGATAACAAGGCAATTGAATTCAGGAATAAATATCGAAAAGTTGACGTCCTACTTATTGATGATATTCAATTTCTTGCTGGAAAAGAATCAACGCAGGAAGAGTTTTTCCATACATTCAATACCCTGCATGAGGAAAGCAAACAAATCATCATTTCGAGTGACCGGCCGCCGAAGGAGATTCCGACACTCGAGGATCGGCTTCGTTCCAGATTCGAATGGGGCTTGATTACTGACATCACCCCACCTGACCTTGAGACGCGGATCGCCATCCTCCGCAAAAAGGCTAAAGCGGAAGGCCTTGACATTCCAAATGAAGTAATGCTGTATATTGCCAACCAAATCGACTCGAATATTAGGGAACTCGAAGGTGCCCTCATCCGGGTTGTCGCCTACTCCTCCTTAATAAATAAGGATATTAACGCTGATCTTGCCGCTGAGGCATTGAAGGATATTATTCCTAGCTCGAAGCCGAAAATCGTCACGATTCTTGATATCCAAAAAGCTGTCGGCCAGCAATTCAACATCAAGCTGGAGGATTTCAAAGCTAGAAAGCGGACTAGAACCGTCGCATTCCCTCGCCAGGTAGCAATGTACCTGTCACGTGAACTTACCGATTTCTCCCTTCCGAAAATTGGTGAAGAATTCGGAGGCAGGGACCATACGACGGTAATCCATGCCCACGAAAAGATTTCCAAGCTGCTCACTTCTGATCCCCAGCTCCAAAAGCAAGTCAAAGAGCTGAATGAGATGTTGAAAGTTTAGCCTTTTTGTTGATAACTCCGTAGAGGTTGCACACAGTCTGTCCACATGTGGATAGACTGTCTTTCCTTTTAATAATGGAGTTATCCACAAACCCACAGGCCCTACTAGTACTTCTACTGTTTTTTAAAGAACTTATTAATATATTATCTTTGTAAAAAAATATGCATGAATCGGGGGAATAAAGATGAAATTCAGTATCCAGCGCGACTATCTTGTCCAAAGCGTAAATGATGTTATGAAAGCAGTAACGTCAAGAACAACCATTCCAATCTTGACTGGCATAAAAATTGTAGCGAGTACAGAAGGAGTAACTTTGACAGGAAGCGATTCCGACATTTCGATTGAATCGTTTATCCCAAAAGAAGAGAACGGCGATGAAATTGTTGAAATCAAACAAACAGGGGCGATTGTCCTTCAGGCGAAATTTTTCAGTGAAATCGTCAAAAAACTTCCTACCGATACAGTAGAGATTGAAGTTCAAAACCATTTGCAAACAGTCATCAGGTCAGGGAAATCTGAATTTAACCTGAATGGCCTGGATGCGGAAGAATATCCGCACCTGCCGCAGGTGGAAGAAAACAGCAAGTTCCGAATTCCAGCAGATTTGCTGAAAGCGATGATCAGGCAAACCGTATTTGCAGTGTCCGTGTCAGAAACACGCCCTATCTTGACAGGTGTAAACTGGAAGGCTGAAAATAATGAACTGATCTGTATTGCAACAGATTCACACCGCCTTGCATTGCGAAAGGCAAAAGTCGAAACTGAGAACAATGAGTCCTATAATGTTGTCATACCGGGAAAAAGCTTGAACGAACTGAGCAAAATCATTGCTGATACAAGTGAGCCTATTGATATCGTCATTACCGATAACCAGGTATTGTTCAAAGCAAAGAACCTGCTCTTCTTCTCAAGGCTTCTTGAAGGAAATTACCCTGATACATCAAGGCTCATTCCGCAAGAAAGCAAAACGGATGTTGTCGTCCATACAAAGGATTTCCTCCATGCGATTGACAGAGCATCGCTGCTTGCAAAAGAAGGACGAAACAACGTTGTCAAATTCTCAACCCTGGGAGATGGAATTGTGGAAGTTTCCTCCAATACCCCGGAAATCGGTAAAGTTGTGGAGGAAATCCAAAGCCAGGCTGTTGAAGGTGAAGAATTAAAAATATCCTTTAGTGCAAAATATATGATGGATGCGTTAAAAGCACTTGAAGGCACCGATATAAAAGTTAGTTTTACAGGAGCTATGAGACCGTTCGTCATCCGTCCGCTTCATGATGAATCGACACTCCAGCTGATTCTGCCAGTAAGAACATACTAATTTTCAATAGCACGACTTGAAAGCTGCCAGGGGACTGGCAGCTTTCTTTTCTAAAAAATGATCTATGAAAGAGAGAAATCAACAAATTACTGTGGATTTTGGTAATTAAAGGCCATAAACGGTTGGAAAAGTGTTATTTCTCTGTAATCTTTGTATCTTGCCGGTTTTTTTAGTAAAATAAAGTATTAGATACTTTAAATTGTAAATGTAAATTTTGCCGTTTCAGCTTATTTGAAAAAGATATAGCTATTTTCTTTTAGAAAAGAGTGAGGTACATGCCAGTAGAGATAAAAATCGATACCGACTACATCACGCTGGGCCAGTTTCTAAAGCTTGCTGAGGTAATTCAGACTGGCGGAATGGCCAAATGGTTCCTTGGGGAGCATGAAGTATTTATCAACGGAGAACAGGACCAAAGAAGAGGAAGAAAACTCAGGGCTGGAGACAAAGTATCGATTCCCGAATTTGGTGAATTTACCCTTGAACAGGCTTAAGGGATGTTGTTATGTATATTGAGAAGCTGGCTTTAAAAAAATATCGGAATTATGAGAGCCTTGAAATTGATTTTGAGAACAAGGTAAATGTGATCCTGGGGGAAAACGCCCAGGGAAAAACAAATCTCATGGAATCTATCTATGTTCTGGCAATGGCAAAGTCGCACCGGACCTCGAATGATAAAGATCTTATTCGCTGGGATTCGGATTATGCTAAAATAGAAGGGCGGATCAAACGGAAACATGGCTCCGTCCCAATGCAGCTCGTCATCTCGAAAAAAGGCAAAAAAGCCTGGTGCAACCATATCGAGCAGCAGAGGCTAAGTCAGTATGTAGGAAATATGAATGTTGTCATGTTCGCTCCTGAAGACCTGAACCTTGTAAAAGGCAGCCCCCAGGTCAGGCGGCGTTTCATAGATATGGAGATTGGACAAGTTTCGCCTGTCTATTTGCACGGTGTCAGCCAATATTTAAAAATACTGCAGCAGCGCAACCATTATTTAAAAATGCTGCAAATCAAAAAAACCAGTGACGAAACAATGCTGGACATCCTCACTGAACAATTTATCCAGGCTGCGGTCAGGATTACCGCGAAACGCTTTGAATTCCTTAGGATTCTGGAGAAATGGGCCCAGCCCCTCCACAAAGGAATTTCAAGAGGAATAGAAACACTGGAAATACACTACTCCCCTTCTGTGAATGTATTAGAAAGCCAGGATTTGTCGAAAATGATAGGGGTATTTGAAGATAAATTCACAAAGGTGAAATCAAGGGAAATCGAACGGGGGACAACTCTTTTCGGCCCTCACCGCGATGATGTCCTTTTCCACGTCAACGGGCGTGATGTCCAGACATTCGGCTCACAGGGCCAGCAGCGGACAACAGCTTTATCCGTGAAACTGGCTGAAATTGAATTGATTAATTCCGAAATTGGCGAATATCCAATCCTGCTTTTGGATGATGTACTGTCCGAGCTTGACGAGCATCGGCAGTCACATCTTCTTAATACAATCCTCGGGAAGGTCCAAACATTTGTGACGACAACGAGCGTGGAGGGAATTGATCACCAGACAATCAAGGAAGCTTCGACCTTCATAGTCAGTTCAGGAGAGATTATACGCAGGAATTGAGGCGGTTGAATGTACATCCATATTGGGGAAGACCATATGATTAGGGCTAGGGATATTATTGCCATTATCGATAAGGAAAGTGCTGGTATTTCAAATTTGGCTGAATCCGCCCAGGTGACCAATTTGTCGAAGGGCCCTTTTAAGTCAGTTGTGGTTACTGGAAAAGAAGTCTATCTTTCCCCTCTCGCCTCAAGCACATTAAAAAAACGTTCAGCCCGAACGGGCATTCATGACTTTTAACATGGACTTTATATAAATTAGTAAGGCAAATGCAATGAAAGAGCAGGTGAGCGGTTTGGCAATGGATCAAGAAATGATGAAGGAACAATCATACGATGCCAGTCAAATCCAGGTTCTTGAAGGCCTGGAGGCTGTAAGGAAGCGGCCGGGAATGTACATCGGCTCGACAGCCAGCAGGGGGTTGCACCATCTTGTCTGGGAAATTGTCGATAATAGCATAGATGAAGCGCTGGCCGGCTATTGTGATAAAATTCAGGTCAATATTGAAGAGGATAACAGCATAACCGTCATTGATAATGGACGGGGCATTCCTGTAGGGATCCAGGAAAAAATGGGAAGGCCTGCGGTTGAGGTCATCCTGACAGTGTTGCATGCAGGAGGCAAATTTGGCGGAGGCGGCTATAAGGTTTCTGGCGGCCTGCACGGTGTCGGTGCTTCGGTTGTTAACGCGCTGTCGACTTTCCTTGAGGTTTTTGTCCACAGAGACGGCAAGATACATTATCAAAAATATGAACGCGGAGTTCCGGCTGCCGATCTAAAGGTGATTGGCGAAACTGACATAACCGGTACTACCATCCACTTCAAGCCTGATCCAGAAATCTTCACGGAAACGCTTGAATATGAATACGACGTACTTGCGAACAGGCTTCGGGAGTTGGCCTTCCTTAATCGGGGACTCAGCATCTCCATTGAAGACAAACGCGTTGAAAATAAGTCGAATGAGTACCATTACGAGGGCGGAATCAAATCATATGTTGAGCACTTGAACCGCACAAAGGAAGTAATCCATGATGAGCCGATCTATATGGAGGGAGGCCGTGATGGCATTACGGTAGAGGTTGCCTTGCAATACAATGATGGTTATACAGGAAACCTTTATTCTTTTGCAAATAACATTAACACCCACGAAGGCGGTACCCACGAATTCGGCTTCAAAACCGCGTTGACCAGGGTTATCAACGATTATGCCCGCAGGAGTGGAATTTTCAAGGAAGCTGATTCGAATCTGTCTGGTGAAGACGTTCGTGAAGGATTGACTGCCATTGTTTCCATTAAGCATCCCGATCCGCAATTCGAAGGCCAGACAAAAACTAAGCTTGGGAATTCAGAAGTGCGGACAGTAACAGATGCGGTCTTTGCGGACCAATTTGAAAAATTCATGTTGGAAAACCCTATTGTTGCCAGGAAAATTGTTGAGAAAGGGTTAATGGCGGCCCGTGCAAGGCTTGCTGCCAAAAAAGCCCGTGAATTGACCCGCCGGAAGAGTGCGCTGGAGGTTTCGAGCCTTCCGGGCAAGCTTGCCGACTGTTCATCGAAAGATCCTTCCGAAAGTGAAATCTATATTGTTGAGGGTGACTCCGCTGGAGGATCCGCCAAACAGGGGCGAGATCGCCATTTTCAGGCAATTCTCCCGCTTCGAGGAAAGATTTTGAACGTTGAGAAAGCCAGGCTTGATAAGATTCTGTCCAACAATGAAGTCAGGGCTATTATTACGGCAGTAGGAACAGGGATTGGCGAAGACTTTGATATTAGCAGGGCCCGCTACCACAAAATTGTCATTATGACGGATGCCGATGTTGACGGTGCCCATATCCGAACTTTATTATTGACGTTCTTTTACCGTTATATGCGCCAGATCATTGAGGCCGGCTATATTTATATTGCCCAGCCTCCGCTTTATAAAATCCAGCAGGGCAAACGTATAGAATACGCATACAACGATAAGCAAATGGATGAAATCATGGGCGAGCTTCCCGCCACGCCAAGACCGAACATCCAGCGATATAAAGGGCTTGGGGAAATGAATCCGGGGCAGCTCTGGGAAACCACGATGAATCCGGATACAAGGACCCTTCTCCAAGTAAATCTAAGCGATGCAATTGAGGCAGATGAGACATTTGAAATTCTGATGGGCGACAAGGTTGAGCCCCGCAGAAACTTCATTGAGGAAAACGCCATTTATGTAAAAAACCTGGATATATAAGCTTTTTGCAAATGAAAAGATCAATCTGAAAGCCAGGATAGAGGAATCTATCCTGCTTTTGTAATTAATTTAGGGCACCCTGGCGCAGAACATGTATTAGGCCAGTCCCTAATGGAGGTAATCTGATGGCTGATTATGAAAACCCCCGAATAAGGGAAATAAATATTAGCCAGGAAATGAAATCTTCCTTCCTGGACTATGCAATGAGTGTTATTGTTTCACGTGCCCTTCCTGATGTCCGGGACGGCCTGAAGCCGGTACATAGACGTATCCTTTATGCAATGCATGACCTCGGGATGCACTCTGATAAACCATATAAGAAATCTGCGCGTATTGTTGGGGATGTTATTGGTAAATACCACCCCCACGGGGATTCAGCCGTTTATGAAACAATGGTTCGGATGGCCCAGGACTTCAACTTTCGCTATATGCTCGTTGATGGACACGGAAACTTCGGATCAGTAGATGGTGATGCGGCTGCGGCCATGCGTTACACGGAATCAAGAATGTCGAAAATCTCGATGGAACTCTTAAGGGACATCAACAAGGACACAATTGATTATCAGGACAACTACGATGGCGAAGAAAGAGAGCCTGTTGTCCTTCCAGCCCGATTCCCGAACCTACTTGTAAACGGTACAACTGGGATTGCCGTTGGAATGGCGACAAATATCCCTCCCCACCAGCTTGGTGAGGTCATTGATGGGGTTTTGGCGATCAGCAAGGATCCGGATATTTCAATCCCTGAGTTGATGGAGATAATTCCAGGCCCTGATTTTCCAACTGGCGGGATCATCATTGGCCGGAGTGGGATTCGCAAGGCATACGAAAGTGGCCGCGGATCCATCACCCTTAGGGCAAAAGTCGAAATTGAACAACTGAAAAATGGCAAAGAAGTAATCATTGTAAAAGAATTGCCTTACCAAGTAAACAAGGCAAGGCTGATTGAAAAAATTGCCGAGCTTGTACGAGATAAAAGGATTGACGGCATAACGGATCTCCGTGATGAATCTGACCGTAATGGTATGCGGATATACATTGAGGTAAGAAAAGACGCGAATGCGAATGTCCTTTTGAACAATTTATACAAGCAGACTGCCCTTCAGACAACCTTTGGGATAAATACACTTGCTTTGGTAGATGGGCAGCCAAAGGTATTAAACCTGAAGCAATGCCTGAATTACTATTTAAGCCACCAACAAGTGGTTATTCGACGCAGGACAGAGTTTGAGCTTCGTAAAGCAGAAGCAAGAGCCCATATCCTCGAAGGCTTGCGGATCGCCCTTGATAATCTTGACGCGGTCATTTCGCTTATCCGCTCCTCCAGGACAACCGATATTGCCAGGGATGGGTTGATGTCCACTTTCAACCTATCTGATAAGCAGGCCCAAGCTATTCTCGATATGAGGCTGCAGCGCCTTACCGGACTTGAAAGAGAAAAGATAGAAGAAGAATTCCAAAGCTTAATGGCGTTAATCGGAGAACTGAAAGCAATCCTTGCCGATGAAGAAAAAATACTTGAAATCATCCGCGAAGAGCTGCTTGAGATTAAAGAGCGATTTAACGATAACAGACGTACTGAGATAGTGGCTGGCGGAATTGAAAACATTGAGGATGAAGATTTAATTCCCCGCGAAACTGTTGTTCTTACACTTACCCATAATGGCTACATTAAACGCCTTCCAGTTTCTACTTACCGTGCGCAAAAACGCGGTGGGCGCGGAATCCAGGGAATGGGCACAAATGAAGATGATTTCGTTGAGCAGCTGATTACAACGTCAACCCATGATACGATTCTATTCTTTACGAACAAAGGAAAGGTCTATCGAGCCAAAGGGTATGAAATTCCTGAATTCAGCCGTACGGCCAAAGGACTCCCGATCATTAACCTTCTAGGCATTGAAAAGGGAGAATGGATCAATGCGATAATCCCGGTCGACGAATTTGTTGATGACTGGTTCCTATTCTTTACGACCAAAGAAGGTATCTCTAAACGTTCACCGCTTACTTCATTTGCGCATATCCGAAACAACGGGCTTATCGCACTGAACCTTCGTGAAGGAGATGAATTGATTTCTGTCCGGATGACAGACGGCAGCAAGCAAATCGTCATAGCTACGAAAAAAGGAATGCAGATTCGGTTCGCGGAAACAGATGTCAGGACAATGGGAAGAACAGCTACCGGCGTGAAAGGCATAACACTTGATAAGGAAGATGAAGTTATTGGGATGGAAGTGCTTGAAGAAGATACGGATGTCCTGGTAGTGACAACCAAAGGTTATGGAAAGCGGACGGCCGCAGCTGAATACCGGATTCAAGGCCGAGGCGGTAAAGGGATCAAGACTGCCAATGTTACGGAACGGAACGGAGACCTCGTTTCAATGAAAACTGTTACGGGTGAAGAAGATTTGATGCTGATTACTACTGGCGGGGTACTTATCCGAATTCCGGTAGACAGCATTTCGAAAGTTGGCCGTAATACAATCGGTGTTAAGCTGATTAATATTAAGGAAAATGAAAGTGTTGCAACCGTAGCAAAAGTTGAGAGGGAAGAAGAAGAGGAAGAAATGGATGGGGAAGAGTCAGATTTCAGCGGCCCAATTGTTGAAGCCTCACATCCAGATGATACAATTGTTGTAACCGAAGTAGTTGAGATGGATGAACCTGTCGGGAATTCGGAATCTGCATCCGATGATGAAACTGACGAGGAATAAAATAAGTTCTAGATCAAACTGCTTTAAATGTACCGGAAAGCCTCTGCGAAGGCTTTCCGGTTTTTTATTTTGGTTTATTCAATACCACTGGTTCCTATTTTGTGATTAAGAACCTTTAGTGAGACACTTAGCAAGTGAGAATTATCAGAAATAACTTGCAGTTTTAAAAAGGATTGCCTGTTCGATTGGATGCTGATATAATCACAAAGGTCGGCTGGGATTGTTAACACAAACACGTTGAAAACTTTAAAAAAAGTGTTGACGGAGCCTAGTTGATATGTTATATTATTAAAGTCGCTGTTAGCGAACATTGCTCTTTGAAAACTAAACAAACAAGCGTCAACAAACAATATTATAGTGATCTTCGGATCAC
>NZ_LMTI01000002.1:708002-765676 GCF_001510665.1 Bacillus sp. FJAT-27445 | reverse complement strand
CCATATAGAAAATAGATTACTCGTTCTTCAACTTCTTCTGCATTATCCAGTTTTGAGGGAATGAATTTTTCTCTTGAAAAAACCTGAAAAGGCATTATAATAATATATGTCTGATTCATTGTCTGGCGACAATGGCGAGAAGGCCACACCCGTTCCCATACCGAACACGGAAGTTAAGCTTCTCAGCGCCGATGGTAGTTGGGGCCTTGCCCCTGTGAGAGTAGGACGTTGCCAGGCTAAGATTATTCCGCAGTAGCTCAGTGGTAGAGACGAGCATCTCTGCCACGAGTAAGCTGCGAGTTGTACACGCCGAGCTGCTTCTTGCGGATCTTTCTGAGGCGGGGACATAAGATGCTATACAGGAGTATGGATATACTTATTATTCCGCAGTAGCTCAGTGGTAGAGACGAGCATCACTTCCATGAATAAACTGCGAGTTGTACCCGCCGAGCCGCATCTTGCAAGGCTTCCTGAGGTGGGGACACAGATGCTATACTGGAGTATGGATATACTAATTATTCCGCAGTAGCTCAGTGGTAGAGCAATCGGCTGTTAACCGATCGGTCGTAGGTTCGAGTCCTACCTGCGGAGCCAAAAATTTAAATTAGAATAATGCTTCCATAGCTCAGTAGGTAGAGCACTTCCATGGTAAGGAAGAGGTCAGCGGTTCGAGCCCGCTTGGAAGCTTATTTTTAATGAAGGCCCCTTGGTCAAGCGGTTAAGACACCGCCCTTTCACGGCGGTAACACGGGTTCGAATCCCGTAGGGGTCACCATTCATATGGAGGATTAGCTCAGCTGGGAGAGCATCTGCCTTACAAGCAGAGGGTCGGCGGTTCGATCCCGTCATCCTCCACCATAGTTTCTATTAATATCCTTGCCGGTTTAGCTCAATTGGTAGAGCAACTGACTTGTAATCAGTAGGTTGGGGGTTCAAGTCCTCTAGCCGGCACCATTTTTGGTGGGGTAGCGAAGTGGCTAAACGCGGCGGACTGTAAATCCGCTCCCTCCGGGTTCGGCGGTTCGAATCCGTCCCCCACCACCATTTTCCTGAATAGGTTCCAAACAAAAAGAGCAATACTATGTATGTTCTTTTTAAATTGTATTGGAATTGTAAATGGGGAACAATAATTATACTATTGGGCTATAGCCAAGCGGTAAGGCAACGGACTTTGACTCCGTCATTCGTTGGTTCGAATCCAGCTAGCCCAGTCTTTTTGTTTTAATAACTCGAGCCATTAGCTCAGTCGGTAGAGACGAGCGAAGCTTCATGAATAATCTGCGAGTTGTACCCGCCGAGCAGCTGCTTGCAGTCCTCACTGAGGCGGGGACACAAATGCTATCGAGGATTAGGATAGATTAAAAACTCGAGCCATTAGCTCAGTCGGTAGAGACGAGCGAAGCTTCATGAATAATCTGCGAGTTGTACCCGCCGAGCAGCTGCTTGCAGTCCTCACTGAGGCGGGGACACAAATGCTATCGAGGATTAGGATAGATTAAAAACTCGAGCCATTAGCTCAGTCGGTAGAGCATCTGACTTTTAATCAGAGGGTCGAAGGTTCGAGTCCTTCATGGCTCATTTTGTTATATGTTTGTCCAGTTGATTTTTTTTGAGTATACTAAAGCCAAACGCGGAAGTAGTTCAGTGGTAGAACATCACCTTGCCAAGGTGGGGGTCGCGGGTTCGAACCCCGTCTTCCGCTCCATTTCTGTGGGGCCTTAGCTCAGCTGGGAGAGCGCCTGCTTTGCACGCAGGAGGTCAGCGGTTCGATCCCGCTAGGCTCCACCATCACATTCTTACATAAAGACTATTTTGCCTTAAATCCCAGTGGATTTAAGGCTTTTTTTATTCTTACTGATATCTAAAAACCCAAACAATAAAAGCCAAAAGATAATTGAATATTCATGTATTTATATGCAAAGAATTGTCGAGTTGAGTCAACTAGATGAAAGCGATTAAAATAGAAGTAATAAAGGGGGTATTCACATTGAAGAAGTTGTCCATTATAGGTATGCCAATAGATCTTGGGCAGTTGCGAAGAGGAGTCGACATGGGCCCAAGCGCAATTCGATATGCTGAGGTTGTCCAACGGCTTAGGAAATTATTTGACGAGATAGAGGATTTGGGGGATATTCCGGTTGGCAGGCCGGAGGTGGTCATTGACCAGGAGTCCAAGTTAAGGAATCTTGAATTGGTTACAGAAAAGAACGGGAAGCTTGCCGAAGAAGTGGATAAGGTCGTTCAAAAAGGCTCATTCCCTCTAGTCCTGGGAGGCGACCATAGCATTGCAATCGGTACATTAGCCGGAGTTTCCAAGCATTATAAGAACCTCGGAGTGATCTGGTATGATGCCCATGCAGATTTGAATACTGCGGAAACCTCACCTTCAGGAAATATTCACGGCATGCCTCTTGCTGTCAGCATTGGAATTGGGCATAAAATGCTGACAGAGTTGGGAGGCTATTCTCCTAAGGTGAAACCTGAGAATATCGTTATCATCGGTGCAAGGGCGCTTGATGACGGGGAAAAAGAACTTATAAAGGAAAAGGGCATTAAGGTTTACACGATGCACGAAATTGATAGGATGGGAATGGCGCGTGTTATGGAAGAGACGATTGCCTACCTGAAGAATAAGACGGACGGAGTCCACCTCTCTCTTGATTTGGATGGGCTTGATCCTCAGGATGCTCCAGGGGTAGGAACCCCTGTATTTGGAGGGATTACATACCGGGAAAGCCACTTAGCTATGGAGATGCTTGCAGAAGCAGAATTCATCACCTCTGCGGAGTTTGTTGAAGTAAATCCAATACTCGACGAGCGAAACAGAACAGCAAAAGTCGCGGTGGAACTAATGGGCTCCCTTTTTGGTGAAAAACTATTGTAAGGAAATGATGATATTAAAAAACAAAAAACCAGCGGTTGCTCCCTAGAGAGGCTGCTGGTTTTTTAATTAGGGGTTTTCCTAAACTGGATTATATTTATTGTTACTCATTAGATGATATGTGTTCAGCAATGAGTCCAGTTTTGTACTGGCATCCAGGACATTTCGGTCTGTAAGGGATTTTTGGGCAGCAAGCTGGACCATTTCTCTCCGGGATCTTTCAATTTCCCTGGCCAGTTGGGAAAGCTGAAAATGCATAAGTACCAATTCCTTTCTCAAAGTTACTATTTTTATCTCCATTCTTCCATAAATTCAAACCTCCAGGATACATATATGGTAAGATTTTGTTAAAATTGTTTTTAAATAAATGAAACCTTTTTGTTAGCGGTTCGTACTATCGCATAGCCGCAATTAGAGGCGGAGGTAAAAAATTGGATGCACTTGTCAAAAAAAGAATCAAACAAATCAAAAAAGGTGACCAGGACGCTTTTGCTGAGATTGTCGAGCTGTATAAGGATAAACTTTTTCAGCTCGGGTACCGGATGCTTGGAAACAGGCATGAGGCTGAAGAAATTGCACAGGAAGCCTTTATTAGGGCCTATGTGAATATCGATAAATTCAACCAAGAGTACAAATTCTCAACCTGGTTATACAGGATTGCGACCAATCTCTGCATTGACAGAATCCGCAAAAAAAAGCCGGATTATTATTTGGATGCCGAGATGGCAGGTACAGAGGGATTGACCCTCTATTCCCGCATTCCTTCTGATTCCCCCCTTCCTGAAAAGGAAGTTGAAATGTTGGAGCTTCAAGAAGCAATTCAGGGGGAAATTGTAAAGCTGCCCGAAAAATACAGGTCAGTTATTGTCCTGAAGTATATCGAAGAATTATCGCTTAATGAAATAAGTGAAATACTCGATTTGCCCCTGGGAACTGTCAAAACCAGGATTCATCGAGGGCGGGAAGCATTAAGGAAACAATTACGACATGTATAAGAGGTGAATAATGTGAACTGTCCCGAGGAAATAATTGTTTATATGCATGAATTTCTTGATGACGATTTAGATCCCGAGCATGAACAAAAGTTGAAAGCTCATTTAGGTACTTGCAAAGCTTGCCAGAGCATGTTTCATGAAATGAAAAAAACAGTCGCCCTAATCCGGAGTACCGCGAATGTCCATGCGCCAGAAAATTTTACCCAATCAGTAATGGCTAAGCTTCCTAAAGAAAAGAAAAAAGTCGGGGTGCAGAGGTGGATGAAGCATCATCCAATTGTCACAGCAGCAGCAGTCTTCCTTTTCTTAATGGCGGGAAGCCTTTTCTCGGCATGGGATAGCGACCGTGAGTTTTCGACAACCAACGCTGGCCAAGTCGTAGTGGAGGATCACACAGTCATAGTTCCAGCAGGAAAGGTTATAAAAGGAGACCTGGTTGTAAAAAATGGTGATATTAAAATAGAAGGTGAAGTCCAGGGAAATGTCACTGTGATTAACGGAGAGGTCACCGTTAGTAACGGAGAGAAATACTTGGCCTCCGCGGGACACGTGACCGGGAAGATTGAAGAGGTTGACCGTGCATTTGATTGGATATGGTATCAAATTAAAAAAACAGCAACGGAACTAGTTAGCCTTGATGGCCAGAAGGAACCTAGCGAAAAATAAGCCGCCGTTGTGGCTTTTTTTCGTTCCAAAAGGTTTTGAAAACTGCTGTACATTTGGTCCGCAAACCTTCGTCCTGAATCATTTTATGGTATAATGAGAAAGTTACATATCAAACCATATGAATTTCCAATCATTCATTTTGTGAAGCTGGCATCAAGGTAACCGGACTGCATTCAGGCAGCCGGGCAAACAACTTTTTTCTATAAAGGGCAGACTTTTAGGCACCTTTCTAAATACGCTACGGAGGAATACCGATGTCTTTTGGAGATTTTTCACTTTTTAAATACTTAGCCAGCATAGTCGACATTGCCATCGTTTGGTACGTCGTTTATAAACTGATAATGTTAATAAAAGGGACGAAGGCAGTCCAGCTTTTAAAAGGGATTTTCGTCATTTTGATTGTTAAGGTCCTCAGTGATACTTTTGACCTGCGTACCTTAAGCTGGATTGTGGACAACATTATTACATGGGGTTTCCTTGCCATCATTATTATTTTCCAGCCTGAGTTAAGAAGGGCGCTTGAGCAGCTTGGCCGGGGCAGATTCTTTTCAAGGAGCGGCGGACAGGAAGAAGAGGAAGTCGAGAAAACGGCAGCTGCAATTTTTAAAGCCGCCGATTATATGGCAAAGCGAAGGATTGGGGCCCTTATTTCGATAGAACGTGAAACCGGTATGACTGACTATATCGAAACAGGAATCCGGCTTGATGGAAAGGTATCTTCTGAACTGCTGATCAACATATTCATCCCGAACACGCCATTGCATGACGGAGCTGTTATTTTACAAAAGAATAATGTTGCCGCAGCAGCATGCTATCTCCCTTTATCGGAAAGCCCATTTATTTCGAAGGAACTCGGGACAAGGCATCGGGCGGCACTTGGCATCAGTGAAGTCACAGACAGTATTACCATCATCGTATCCGAGGAAACGGGTAGCATCTCACTTACCAAAAATGGAGAATTGTATCGGGATTTAAGCATGGATACCTTCAAGGATATGATTAACAACGAATTTGTTGGAAAAGACAAAGGAAAAACCACATCTTCAACCCTTTGGAATTGGAGGATGAAGAAAAATGGATAAAATGCTGGATAACGGCTGGTTTGTCAAAATCGTCGCCCTGTTGCTCGCAATCCTGCTTTATTCCTCTGTACCGACCGAAGGTAAAAAGCTGAATGAGATTTACGTACCGGGAGATGAAACGACTGAAACAATAAAAGATGTTCCGGTAAACGCGTATTATGATACAAAAAACCTGATTGTCACAGGCATACCTGAAACAGTGAATATGAAGATTACGGGCCCAAAAAGCCATGTGCAAAACGCTAAAACACTAAGGAACTTCGAAGTATATGTTGACCTCGAGGGAGCACAGGTAGGCAACCAATCTGTGAAACTTAAGGTCCGGGAACTTTCCGATAAATTAGATGCCGTGCTTTCCCCATCGACTGTTACGATATCTGTCCAGGAGAGAATTACCAAGGAATTCAGTGTAGAACCGGAATACAACACTTCAATGGTCAAGGAAGGGTTCGCAGCCTCTCCTCCAAAGGTAAGCCCGGACAAAGTAAAGATTACCGGGGCAAGGGATATAATTGATAGCATAACCTATGTGAAAGCTACAGTTGATTTGAAAAGGCCATTAGAACAGACAACCACAAGGGATGCTAAAATACGAGTTTTTGACAAGGAGCTAAACAAGCTCAGCGTCATTGTCGAGCCGGATTCAGTGGAAGTAACTATCCCACTTAAAAGTATGACAAAACAGGTGCCTATCAATATTGTGCAAAAAGGATCCCTGCCGGATGGGCTAGTTCTTGAATCAATTGAACTAGATGTAAAGGATGCCGTCATCACCGCAGATGAGGATGTCCTGGCCGCAACGAAGGCAGTGAGAGCGGAAGTAGATTTAAGCAAAATCAAAGAAAGCGGAACGGTTACCGTTCCTGTCATCATTTCGGAGGGAATCAAAAAGGTTTCACCTGAACTGGTCAAAGTAAATGTAAAGGTACGAAAGGATGAGGAAGAGAAACGTATATCTTCCATACCGGTCAATATCAGGGGACTTTCACCCGATCAAAAGGCTGTCTTCAAAGATCCGGCGAACGGCAGCACCACCCTGCTTGTCTATGGGCCAACCGATAAAATAGATTCAATTGACCCTTCGGACTTTAGGCTGTTTATTGAACTGTCGGGTTTGGAAGAGGGAGACCATGATGTTGACATAGAGGTCGACGGGCCAAACGATGTTTCCTGGAGGATGGCCAAATCAACGGCTACCGTTACGATAACAAAAACAGATGCATAAGACTATTTGATGTGGATTCAGTAGAAGGAGCGATTATACATGGGAAAATATTTTGGGACTGACGGAGTACGGGGAGTTGCCAACAGCGAGCTGACACCCGAATTAGCGTTTAAATTGGGTAGGTTCGGAGGATTTGTTCTCACAAAAGATAAGGAAAGGCCAAAGGTTATTATTGGGCGGGACACCCGCGTCTCCGGCCATATGCTTGAAGGCGCCCTCGTGGCTGGGCTTTTGTCAATAGGAGCAGAGGTGATGAGGCTTGGCGTCATTTCAACTCCAGGAGTTGCCTATCTGACTAAGGCTCTTGGTGCCCAGGCAGGGGTTATGATTTCAGCATCGCATAATCCTGTTGAGGACAACGGAATCAAATTTTTCGGACCGGATGGGTTCAAGCTTTCGGACGAACAGGAAAATGAAATTGAACAGCTCATGGACCTGCCGGAGGACAGCTTGCCTCGTCCAGTAGGCGCCAATCTTGGGCTTGTTAATGATTATTTTGAAGGCGGGCAAAAGTATCTTCAATACCTCAAGCAAACCGTTGATGAAGACTTTTCCGGCATTCATATCGCTCTTGATTGTGCTCACGGGGCGACATCTTCGCTCGCGACACATCTGTTTGCTGACCTGGATGCAGATTTGTCCACTATGGGTGCTACGCCAAACGGCCTCAATATAAACGCAGGAGTAGGCTCTACCCATCCAGAGGCTCTGGCCGCTTTTCTAAAAGAAAAGGGAGCTGACATTGGGCTTGCATTTGACGGGGATGGCGACCGTGTCATTGCCATCGATGAAAATGGCGAAGTCGTGGATGGCGACCAAATTATGTACATTTGTGGTAAGTATCTAAAGGAACATAACAGGCTTAAGCAGTCGACAGTCGTATCGACCGTCATGAGCAACCTTGGATTTTATAAAGGATTGGAGCGAAATGGGATCCAAAGCGTCCAAACCGCTGTCGGAGACCGCTATGTGGTCGAGGAAATGAAGAAGAGCGGCTACAATCTTGGCGGCGAGCAGTCTGGCCACATTATTTTCCTTGATTACAATACAACAGGTGACGGGCTATTGACCGGCCTCCAGCTTGTAAATATCATGAAGGCGACAAAGAAGCCGTTATCCGAACTGGCGAATGAAATACAAAAGTTCCCACAAATCCTGGTTAACATCCGGGTAACAGACAAATACCATGTAACAGACAATGAAAAGGTGAAAGAAATCATTGAACAGGTGGAAGCGGAAATGGCTGGCGACGGGCGTATCCTTGTCCGTCCATCCGGAACCGAGCCGCTCGTACGCGTCATGGCCGAAGCCCCGACCGAAGAGCTATGCAATGACTATGTAAACAGAATTGCCGCAATAGTAGAAGCGGAAATGGGTCTAAAAGAATAGAGCTTATCCTATGCATAAGGGAACCGAACCATTCCCTTATGCATATTTTATTAGCAATAAAATAGTTTTTAGTCCATGCGGCCTGGGTAAAAACAGGGAAACTCTTCATCTTGACGGATATATCTTCTTCATGTAACATGTTATTTGCTTGTTTGCAAAATTGAATTTGTCAAAACAAACCAGTTTAAAATGGAAAGGTGGACAGAGGTTGGCAATAGCAACATAAGCGCCAGAACTAACCTGTACGGAGAAGGGGTTAGTTGACGAGGTGGAGGTTTATCGAATGTTTCGGCGGATGCCTCCCGGTCGCAGCGCACGGCCGAATCTTGCTCCTTAAAACATTGAGGCAACTTGATGGACAAAGGGAAGCAAGCTGCGCGTAAATAAAGGATGTCTTGCAAAGGCATCCTAATGGAGAACATTACGGAGATAAGGGGGCATGCTTTGCCCTCGGCACGGTTTTGCCCTCTTGCATCAGGAGGACTAGAATATGTGTGGAATCGTTGGATATATAGGAAATACGGATTCGAAGGAAATTTTACTAAAAGGCCTGGAAAAGCTTGAATACCGAGGCTATGACTCAGCCGGAATCGCCGTCATGAATAGTGAGGGTATTCAAGTTTTCAAGGAAAAGGGCCGAATTGCAGACCTGAGAGGGATTGTTGAACTAGGTGTTGAAGCTAAGGCTGGAATTGGGCATACCCGCTGGGCAACCCATGGTGCGCCAAGTAAACGCAATGCCCATCCCCATCAAAGCCGCACAAGCAGGTTTACGCTCGTCCATAATGGCGTAATCGAGAACTATTCGGAGCTTCAGCGTGAATATTTGCAGACTGTCGAGCTTCAAAGCGATACAGATACAGAAGTCATCGTCCAGATGATTGAGCTTTTTGCAAAAGAAGGCCTTAGCACCATTGATGCTTTCCGCAAAACGCTTACCCTTCTTAAGGGCTCATATGCACTTGCATTGCTGGATAGGGAGGACAACGAAACCATCTTTGTCGCAAAAAACAAGAGCCCGCTACTCATAGGCCTTGGTGATGCGTTCAATGTTGTCGCGAGCGACGCCATGGCGATGCTGCAGGTAACCGACCAGTATGTTGAGCTAATGGACAAGGAAATCGTCATTGTGAAAAAGGATGAAGTGACTATCCAGAACCTAAAAGGCGAGAAAATTAGCCGCGCGCCATATAAGGCTGAGCTTGATGCAAGCGATATCGAAAAGGGCACATACCCTCACTATATGCTGAAGGAAATTGACGAGCAGCCGCTTGTCATGCGAAAAATCATCCAGAAGTACCAGGATGAAAACGTTGGATTATCGATCGACAGTGAGATTGTTGACGCCATCAAGGCTGCGGACAGGATTTATATTATTGCCGCTGGTACTTCCTACCATGCAGGTCTTGTTGGGAAGCAGATGATCGAAAAGCTTGCGGGGATTCCAGTCGAGGTCCATATCTCAAGCGAGTTTGGCTACAACATGCCGCTTCTTTCCGAGAAGCCGCTGTTTGTGTTCATATCGCAGAGCGGCGAGACAGCCGACAGCCGCGCTGTCCTTGTACAGGTGAAGGAAATGGGCTATCCGGCCCTGACAATCACGAACGTTCCAGGCTCGACTCTTTCCCGTGAAGCAGACTATACGCTGCTGCTCCATGCTGGCCCTGAAATCGCCGTCGCATCCACTAAGGCGTACACCGCCCAGCTAGCTGTTCTCGCCATTCTTGCAGAGGTTTCAGCAAAGAGCCGCGGCCGCGAAATTGGCTTCGATCTCATTCAGGAGCTCGGCATTGTCGCGAACGCTATTGAAGCCCTGTGCGATTCAAAGGAAGCAATTGAACATATCGCGCGGGAATTCTTGACTGTCACTAGGAATGCCTTCTTTATTGGAAGAGCCGTTGACTATTATGTTTGCCTTGAGGCCGCGTTAAAGTTGAAGGAAATTTCCTACATCCAGGCGGAAGGCTTTGCTGGCGGCGAATTGAAGCACGGCACGATTGCATTGATCGAGCAAGGAACTCCAGTCATCGCTCTAGCTACACAAGAAAACGTAAACTTGAGCATCCGCGGCAACGTTAAGGAAGTGGCGGCCCGCGGAGCCAATACGTGCATCATTTCCATGAAAGGGCTGGAAACAGACGAAGATACATTTGTTCTGCCAGTCGTTCATGAACAGCTAACACCGCTTATCTCTGTTATCCCTTTGCAGCTTTTAGCTTACTATGCAGCCCTTCACCGCGACTGCGACGTCGACAAGCCAAGGAATTTGGCCAAATCGGTTACGGTGGAGTAGTTTGCAACTCGCGTCGGTAGGTAAAAAAAGTCCTAGACTGGTTTCGAAATAATTTCCAAACCATATAATTTAATTTTGAGCTCCACGGTAACGCGCATAGCGTAAACCGTGGAGTTTTTTACTGTTTACGAAGCTTAGTTTCAATCGTTGCGGGCCGGACTGACTTTAATATTTGCCCGAAAATTAAAAAAGCATCAAGATTTCTGCCATAATCGGCTAAAGTCTCGATGCTTTTTCATCTGCGCTATTAAAAAACAGAAGCTGTCCCAATTTTCAATTGAGACAGCCCCTTTTTAAGATATGCGATTTCGCATTCACCATCGGCTTTAACTTGTAACTTTGATCGTTCCTGTATTTACAAACAAATGCCTGTTATGCTTTTCGAGGTGTTCCTTCAGCATTTGATACAATCGCATCAATTTGGATCAAAGCATCTTTAGGCAAAGCTGATACGCCAACTACTCTACGTGCAGGAGTACCTTGTGGGAACAATGTTTTGTAAGCTTCGTCTACCACATCAATATCTTCAATATTTTTAATGAAGATATTCACTTTAACGACATCTTCCAAAGCGTGATCAATGCTTTCTACAATTGCCTTAATATTCTTCAAGCACTGTGCAGCCTGCTCTTTTACACCACCAGCTACCAATTCGCCCGTTTTTGGGTCCAAAGGCAATTGAGCTGAAAGGTGATTGTAATGAGAGAACGCTACAGTTTGTGTAGATAGAGAATCCTGTGGTGCATTTTCAGTGTTGTTTGCCCAGATAACAATTCCGTGTCTGTCTTCAATCTCTTGTGGAGGTGTACCGTCTCCGTGTGACACGACTGCTTCAATTTGAACAGAAGCACCCAAAGGTAAAGCAGCAGCTTGAACTGTTGTACGTGCAGGGACGTAGGCTACAGCCCTTGCAATCGCTGAATCCGGGAAGAAACGAGAGTAAACTTCATTTACTGCTTCAGTATCAGCCAAGTCTGTAAGGAAAACGTTGATTTTAACGATATCGTCAAAAGGAACGTCGATGCTTTCCAAAATTGCCTTAATGTTCTTTAAGCACTGTGCAGTCTGCTCTTTTACATCGCCAACTACCAATCTGCCGGTTTTTGGATCAATTGGCAATTGAGCTGAAAGATTATTGTAATGAGAGAAAGAAACGGTTTGTGTAGATAGAGGGCATATTGGTGCATTTAGCGTGTTATTTGTAAGTTTTATGAGGTCGCCTGCTTGTGGTGCGTTCGGAATTGTACCTTCACCGTGTGAAACAAGTGCTTCAATTTGCACCAAAGCATCCATCGGCAAAGCTGCAACTGCAACTGTTGTCCGTGAAGGAACATAGGTTGGGAAGAATGTTTTATAAACTTCATCTACAGCGTCAACATCTTTGATATCCTTAACGAATACAGTGATTCTAACAATATCGCTCATAACATGATCGATGCTTTCTACAATTGCCTTGATATTTTTAAAGCACTGTTCAGCTTGCTCTTTTATACCACCAGCTACCAATTGACCAGTTTTGGGTTCGGTTGGTAATTGAGCTGAAAGATTATTGTAATGGGAGAAAGCTACAGTTTGTGAATATAGACCGTTACCGTTTGGAGCATTTTCCGTATTTTTTGCTGAAACTGCGTTATAGCCGCTCATGATGTATTCCCCTTTTCGTTAAATTTGTTAATAAAAATATTTATTAATTCAAGTATGCACCAAAAAAACCGGTCTAAACCTTGGGTCCGTGATTGCAAAGATGAAAACGGATTAGCCGTGAGAGTGTTTGTACAAAAGCTAGGCTCAACCGATGGCGTTATTCACGCAGTTGGAAAAACAATTCTCACTAGGCACGGACTTCGTTTTTGAGCAAGTGTCAATTATAGCAGGCTTTATTCGTGTTGACTACATGTTTGATTGTGAATTGTTTTTTTGAGTGGAGTTTTTTCTGGACAACAACAGTTAGGAAAAGATGGATCATTTGACGAAGCCCTTGCTAAGCTTATTCAATTTCTCTACGAAATTTCTGTCAGATGTTTTTAAAATTATAATTCGGTGGCGGGTTTTTTAATTTTTGATATTCCACTCAAAGGATAATCCTTCCAAAGCGAGAATAAATAGATGTATAACCTGCGATGGAGGTAACTATGTGGCAGAGAGAACTTATTAGTACAGATAGAGGGACATTTGAGGTATTTGTTTGCGGGAACGGGGAGCCGCTATGCATTACGCATTTGTACAGTGAATTCAATGACCGGGGGAATTACTTTGCTGATATGTTCGTCCAGTCTTTCAAAGTTTATTTGGTGAATTTAAAGGAGGCGGGTAATTCAAGTAAAGTTATCAGCGAGAAAGAACTGAGCATGAAAGAAACGGCCCTTGATTTGGAAGCATTGAGAATAGCCTTGAACATCAAGGAATGGGGCTATGCCGGACACTCGACCGGAGGGATGCTTGGCCTGGTTTATGCTTCCTCCTTTCCCGATTCCTTAACCAAAGTACTGGTTGGCGGGGCTTCGGCTACCAGGGGCTATATGGACCATAGCGGAAGCATATATTGCAGGAATAACGCTCTTAATCCCCGCCTGAAGGAACTGTTTTCAATCCTTAAATCAGCAGATTCCTCAAGGGAGGAAAGGATGAAAGCGGGTAGGGAATGGACGGAAATGTCACTATATAGTCCGGGGATGTTTGAAGAGTATTTTTCAAAACCCAGCAGCGGAAAGGTGGTTCAGAAGCGGCTGGACTATTATTCCTTTACCGAGCTGCCTACTTATGATGTCAGAGAGAAGCTTAGGCAAATAAGCATTCCGGCGATTGTATTTTGTGGTGAGCATGATACGCAGTGTCCCCTGGATTTTTCAAAGGAAATAGTCGAACAAATTTCAAATTCCAAACTTTATATTTTTCAAAAAAGCAACCACTTTCCGTTCCTTGAAGAAAGTGAAGAGTTTCATAAAATGATTGGGTATTTTTCTGAACTATAGACGGAAACCCTTGATTCCAACAGGTTTTTTGAAATTCAATCAAACGTTTGATTGAATTTGAGGTGGCCGGGGTTAGGGGGAATGGGCAAAAAAATGGAGGTATGTGAATGCTGATTAATCCGACCGCTCATCCTGATTGGCTGCCACCCCATTCCCTGGAATGGTACAGCCAAATAGGCAGTCTTGAGGGCAAATACAGCTATTCCTGGAACTCGTCGATAACGCAACCAAATGGGGAGTCTATTTTCGACGCGGATGTTCTGCAGATGATTAAAGGTAAAAAAGTACTGGACATAGGCTGTGGCGATGGAGGGTTCACAATCCAGTGCGGGACGGTAGCTAAAGAGATTGTTGGATTTGATGCAACGGAAAAGTTCACCGCTGCCGGAAGTGAAAAGAAGAGAGCGAATGTCTCCTTTGTGACAGGGAATACAAAGCATGGATTGCCAGTTGAGCGTGGACCATTTGATTGCGCCTTTATTCGGAAAGGCCCTACCTCTGCTTATCTTTTTTTAAAAGAAGCCGTAAAGGAGGGCGGAATGGTGCTTGGCCTTCACCCTGGAGACGAACTTGGGAAAGAGCTGCCCCTTCTATTCCCAAACTTTTTTGACAAAATTGAGGGTACACCAACCTTAGATCATATTAGGCAGCGCCTTGAAGCGGGAAGCTTCACCTCCGCTGAGATTGAACATATAAAGAGCATAGAATATTTACACTCTCCCTTTGATGTGATAAAGTGGCGCTGTTTTGGCCAAAAGCCGAATATTTATAAAAAAATAATTGAAGATAACCTGTCGGAAATAACGAGGATTTTTGAAGGAAATTCCACGCGGGCCGGGCTGCCGATTACCTTCTCCCGGTATATTGTCCGAATAAGTGTATAGGGGTGTTTACTTTTAACAGGGGCGCTTGAGCATGGACAATGGATGATGATTGGGTAAATGAATAGTATGTGAACAAATGGAATTCAAAAGAAAGATAAGCCAGAAACGCCAGTTCATCACCGGGCGTTTTTTCATTTATGAAACCTTTATGAAAAGAGCTTGCTATCTCAAAAACCAATCTGGCCGTAGTGTATAATGAAGTCTGATGTTGACAGATGAAATGGCTGAAAGCCGGGAAGGGTAAAAGCATGAAGAAATTCTATGGTTTGACTGCGTTGCTGCTTTTATTAATTGTGGCTTCGGGCTGTGCGGAAAAAGCGAAGCTGGAAGAAAAACGAGTAGAGCTGACCGTCTCGGCAGCCGTGAGCCTGCAGGACGCCTTAAATGAAATAGCCGCCAATTTTGAAAAAAAACATTCTACTATAAAAATCAACTATAACTTTGGCTCTTCAGGGGCATTGCAGCAGCAAATCTCCCAGGGTGCTCCGGTTGACATTTTTTTATCTGCAGCAGTGGATAAAATGGACAAGCTGGAGGAAGAGGGGCTTCTTGAAATAAGGTCCGACCTTGTAGGCAACGAGCTCGTCCTTGTCGTTACGGAAAATGCACAGAACACCATCCGGACATTTGAAGACTTGGGTAAATCGGATAAACTATCGATTGGGACCCCCGAATCCGTCCCCGCAGGAAAATATGCGAGGGAGACGCTTGAATATCTAGGAGTCTGGCAGGCTGTTGATGGAAAGATTGTCTATGCCAAGGATGTCCGCCAGGTTCTTACCTACGTGGAAACTGCCAATGTGGATGCGGGAATTGTGTATAAAACCGATGCCATGGCCTCCGAAAAAGTGGAGATTGCCGATACTGCAGGAGAGGATTCCCACGGTCCAATCATTTACCCTCTTGGCATTGTAAAAGACGGCCGCCATTTAAAAGAAGCAACGGAATTTTACAAGTACCTTACTGGAGATGAGTCGGTTGGTGTTCTGGAGAAATACGGCTTCAAAGGGTTGTAAGCGGCAGAGGCTGTTAAAACCAAGTCCTGCAAAAATAGCCTCCATAGAAAACAGCCTGTGAGGTTATTTTCATGGCAGAAAGATCAAATACTCCAAATTTCAGGTTGCGGAACCTTTAGGTGCCAGGTACCGAATCCGCTATAATGGAGAAAAATGCGGCTGAATGGAGCGTACAGGATGAGAAAGATACTGGTTGTTGATGATGATAAACATATAGTTGATTTGGTCGGAATCCATGTGTCCCAGGCGGGCTATAAGGTGGTGAAGGCAAGAAATGGGGACCAGGCACTGGAAATCCTCGAGACGGAGCTGCCTGACTTGGCGATTGTGGACGTAATGATGCCGGGGATGGATGGCTTCGAGTTGACGAAAAGAATTCGGGAAGACCAGGATATCCCTGTGTTGATGCTGACAGCTAAAGGGGAGCTTGAAGATAAGGAACAGGGCTTTCGGGCAGGCTCCGATGATTATGTGGTGAAGCCGTTTGAGCCGAAGGAATTGCTGTTCCGTATCGCGGCAATTTTGCGGCGCTATGACAAGCCCGCTGATTCGATCCTGCAGGTAGGCTCCCTTACAATCAATCTTAAAAGTTTTGAAGTCATAGCAGGTAAAAGCACCCTGCTTATGCCTCTGAAGGAATTTGAACTCCTGACATTGCTCGCATCAAAACCAGGCCAGGTCTTTCAGCGTGCTGCCATTATGGAGAAAATATGGGGGTACGATTATGAGGGGGACGAGCAGACACTGAACACGCATATTAAGCGAATTCGCGAGCGGATTGCAAAGATTGCCGGCGATGTTGAAATTGTAACGGTTCGCGGGGTAGGCTACAAGCTTGAGGTGCATAGTTCATGAAGTCCTTATATGGGAAATTCCTGCTTATGACCGTATTGATTATGGTATTCAGCTCAATTGCCGGATTCCTCGTCACGAATACGTATTACCACCGGGTCATGAAGGAACGGAATGATGCAAAAAACGTTCAGATTGCAGAAACGATTGTTGGCCACATCGAGGCTTCACCCAAGATGGATTTATCAAACTACCTGAAAACGGTTGGCGATATTGGTTATCAGCTTTACGTCGCGGATGAAACGGGCGCGGAATATTTTTATGGAGGCAAATACAGGGCCAAAAACCTGCAACCTTCAGCTGTAAAACAAGTGCTGGAAGGGAACGTCTACCACGGGATGCGCGACTTTCCGCGTGAGACGTTCATGACAGGCTTTTTCGCAAATGAATTGACAAACACAATCGGCGTGCCATTCACGTTTGAAAACAAGCATTACGCCTTGTTCATGAGGCCCGACATTAAGCTCTTGTTCAGCGAGGTCCATACAATAATGGCAGTCCTCATCCTCGTTACGGCCGTCCTGAGCCTCCTGGCCATGCTGTTCGTTGCAAAAATGCTCATCGTCCCAATCACGCAATTGACTGCGGCAACAAAGCGGATTGCCAATGAAAAATACGATACACAGCTGAGCATTAACCGCCGGGATGAAATCGGCCAGCTTGCGGACAGTTTTAATAAAATGGTTGGCCAACTGCAGGAAAATGATAAAATGCGAAAAGAATTCATCAGCAATGTGTCACATGATTTCCAGTCCCCGCTGCAAAATATTAAAGGCTATACTGGCTTGCTTAAATCTCCGGAACTGTCGGACGAAGAGCGGGCAAGCTATACGGAAATCATTGAATCAGAAACAAACCGCTTGTCGAGGCTGACCCGCCAGCTTCTGTTGCTGACATCGCTGGACCAATCGTCCAGGCTAGTAAAATTCAAGGAATTCCGCCTTGATGAACAGCTGAAGGCCTGTGTAAACAAATATCGCTGGTGGCTGGAAGAGGAAAATCTGAACCTATCGATGACAATGGAGCCGGTCGTGTATCGCGGGGATGAATCGCTGTTGGAGAACGTATGGGATAACCTTCTTTCAAATGCGATCAAGTACAACAAACCCGAAGGAGAAATCGCCATCGAGCTTACCCGGAAAGACGGGTATATCCAGGTTGTGGTAAAGGATATGGGTATTGGTATTACCGAAGCCGAACGTGGAAAGCTGTTTGACCGTTTTTACCGGGCTGATGCATCGCGGACGAAGGAAGGGACAGGGCTGGGATTAGCAATCGTAAAGCAAATCATCGAGCTGCATAAAGGAGAAATCCTTGTTGAGAGTTCTCCTGATGGATGTACCGCATTTACAATCAAGCTTCCGAATTTGTAACTCCGAGTTCATATAAAGTTCATGTTGACGGATTACTATTATCACCGTAGAAACAAAATCTATGGAGGTTGACATGATGGAAGCAAAATGGAGTTTACGTTTAATTCGGCTCGCGGCTATATTTGGCCTGGTCGGGGCGATGATGGGTTCACATATGGCAGGTTCGGAAAGCTATCAGTTCCGCCCAATCCACGCTCATATTTTGGTTGTTGGCTGGCTTTCTGTTTTTGCCTGGGGGATTTTCTACCGTGTTTATAAAATCAAATCTTCAAAATTAGTATCTCTTCATGGCTGGACGGCGGTTATCGGTTCGATTGGCCTGACGGTTGGCATGTGGCTGAATGCATTGAAGCCTTTTAATGTAAACGAAACTGCCGCGCTCATCTTTTATATTGCCGGGGGATCGATTTTATTGATCAGCTTTGGCGTATTTACCATCACCACTTTTATGATTGATACAAAAGAAGGCTATTAGCATGATGAAAATCCTTAAAGAGAAAAAAAGATGGTTCGTCATTTTGCTATGCTGGCTCTTCGCAGCTGGCGTGCTTTCAGGAATCGCTCCGGGAGCAAAAGAGCAAACTTCGCCAAATAAAAACTTTGGCCTGCCCGAAACTGCCGACTCGGTTAAGGCTGAAAAGGCTTTAAAGGAATATTTCCCCGCGTCCGAAGGGATTCCGTTGTTTATTGTAGTCTTTGATATTAACGGCTTAAAAGAAAACGAGGTAGAACAGGCAATTGCGAATGTTGAGAAGGTCGTGAAAGATGCGAAAGTAGATCTCTCGGCCGTCCCATTATCCATGATGCCAAAGCAGGCACGTGCATCCTTCTTTTCTGAAGATCAAACAACATTCTTCATTCCGGTATTGTTTCCTGTTGGAATGGAGAACAAAGAAGTCAAGACGACGATGGATGAGCTAAAAAAAGAAGTCGCGAAAGACATGCCATCCAACCTAAGAACATACTTCACCGGTCCGGCGGGCATCATGGCCGATACGTATGAAATGTTTTCGAAGGCAGACGTTGTTTTGATAATGGCTACCGTCGGGCTGATTTTCGTTATTTTGATTTTGATTTACCGTTCGCCGCTGTTGGCGTTTATCCCATTGGTCGGGGCGGGAATATCCTATTCAGTCGTTGACCGGCTGCTCGGGCTAATGGGAAAATATGACTGGTTCCCAATTGATAGCCAGTCTCTGTCCATCATGATGATCCTGCTGTTTGCAGTCATAACGGATTATTCACTTCTGCTATTTGCCCGTTTCCGTGAAGAGCTTGAAAAAGGGCTGCCAGTGAACGATGCAATGAAAAATGCAACATACTTTGTGAAAGAGCCGATTGTTTTCAGTGGCGGAACCGTATTCCTGGGCATGCTGACATTGTTCTTTGCGGTCTATGAAGCATATCGGGGATTTGCGCCAGTCTTTGCTGTAGCGGTCGCCCTGATGCTGCTTGCCGGCTTAACCCTGATGCCAGCACTGTTCGCGATTGCTGGAGAAAAGTCATTCTGGCCGTCAAATCCGCGCAAGCGTGCTGTGAAACTGGCAGGCAAGGAAAGTTTCTGGCACAAACTTGGCAGGTTTGTAACGGATAAACCATGGTTATCGCTGATTCCGATAGTAATCATTCTTATCTTTTTTACATCCATGCTAAGGCATGTCAATTATTCATTCAATTTGCTAGATTCGTTTCCTAAGGATATGTCATCGATCCAGGGGTACAATAGGCTGAATGAAGCCTTCTCGGCAGGGGAAATTGCGCCGACCACGGTGATTGTGAAAGCGAAAGATGATTTAACGCCTAAGCAGGTGCAAAACCTTGTCACCGAACTCGGCGGCCTGGATAGTGTCTCCAAAGCTGAAATTCAAGGCCATCCATTCGCTGAAAATCATCAGAATGTGGCAAAAATCAATTTGGTGCTGAAAAATAATCCTTATACAGAAAAAGCATTTGATGAGATGGAAAAGCTTCGCAGTGAATCTCTAAAACTCTTAAAGGAAAGTAAGATTGATGATGCGAAGCTGTTGTTTGCTGGTGAAACGGCGCTGAATACAGATATCCGCAATGCCAGCCATGGTGATGAAGTCCGGATTATCATCCTGATGACCGTTTTGATTATGGTCATGCTCGGCATCCAAACCCGCTCATTGCTGGCTCCGATTTATATGATGGCAACCATCCTGCTTTCCTTTGGCGCGGCACTTGGTTTCAGCGTGTTTGTTTTCCAGGATATCATTGGCCTTGGTGGAATAAGTTATCGGATTCCTCTGTATACGTTTGTGTTCCTCGTGGCGCTCGGGGTTGACTACTCCATCATGCTGATTTCCCGTATCCGGGAAGAGAAAAAGCAGTTGCCAATTAAAGAAGCTGTCAAGGAAGGAGTTGGCAAAACAGGAGGCGTCATTTCATCTGCTGGGCTCATCCTTGCCGCAACCTTTGCTGTACTGATCACCCAGCCTGTCATGGAGCTGCGTGTCTTTGGTTTCGCGGTGGCAATCGGGATTCTGGTCGACACGTTCATCGTCCGCCCGATTGCGATTCCGGCACTGATCGTTATCCTCGGCAAATACAGCTTCTGGCCTAAGAAAGTGAATTAAGTCAAAAAGGCATCGGGGAAACTCCGATGCCTTTGCTATTGCTCAATTGGGTTTACCGGCAGGAGCCGGCGGCCAATAAAATTAGCTGATACCGGTTTCTTTCCAATCTTCCTTGCCCAAACGGATAATTGCCCAATATGGTGGACCTCATGCACAATCACATGGCGCACGACTTCGCCCCATGTATCGGTCACAACACGCCCATCCGGTTCAGTTTCTTGGTGCAGGTTGTTTTCCATACTGGAGTCCCAATTTCGGACAAATTCCTCAACCTCAACACGGAACTTTGCATCGAGCTCCCTTACCTTTTGAAGTGTGTTAAAGTCTTCGAATTTTTCCTGGAAGTCAGGCTTGCCCTGGATAATGCGAATCCAGCTCCATTCGACATCGATAATATGAAACAGCGTTTTAAGGATTCCTCCAACCCCGCCAGTCCGCTCTGCAAGAAGCTCTTCCTCGCTCAAACCTTCACACCACCGGTACCATTCCTCTCTGACCATCCAGTTATACCGAAACAACGCTTCCATGAAATCCCTCCTTGTTAAAAACATCATATCCTGTTTTATCAATGCTGCCTATTATTAAGAAGCTTAAACCAGTTTCACTTCTGAAAAGGAGGATGAGGGATAATCATCATTTAACAGGATTATTTTGAGATGTTGGTTTTTTATCATCCTTTTGAATTTTCCGGAAAATTTTGGATGTTAAATGGAAAAACATCTTGTGTTTATAGGTCTTTCCGCCTACTATTTAATTAATAGACATACCTCCTATCGACTGATAATCTAAAAAAACGAGGAGGCCTGGGGGCAGTTGGATGGAGAAACAGTATAAGACTCTTTATTCCTTAAAACGGACAATCTATTTATGGGTTGTACCCTGTGTTCTCGTTTCACTTTTCCTGAATAACTATTTGCAGAATAATGCTTCCGAGCAATACCTTCTAGCCTCAGTCATTAATACAGCTCTGATTGTCTGGTTCAGTATTAGCTGGCTTTTATTATACAAAAACCTTGTCATCAGGTTTGTGGAACTCTCCAATTTGTTGCTTGTAACGGTGTACCACATTATTACGTTTTATGATGCGGTCTATAATGTCCTATTAAACGAGCGACATGACTCCCTTGGAGACTTTATAATCTGGATGCCGATTTATATGATGTACATTTTTCTTACACTGAAGAATAAACAGGGCCTTCTTTTTGCCTTGATTGTCCTGGCGGTTACCATAGTCCCGGGAATTATGAATGCCGGAAAATTCGATGCAGAGGAAATCGATTCCCTTTTCCAGTTTTATTTGGGTAATATCGTGTATATTGTCGTATTATATTTTGCCCACCATTTAATCGGGGTTTACTCAGAACTGGCTGCGGCCAGGAGAGAGGCCTATACGGATTCCTTGACAGGTATTGCCAACCGCCATCAAATTGATGAATGGATCCAAGGGTATATCAGCGAATCCTGCCAAGGTGGAAAGGGATTTTCAGTCGTTTTTTTTGATATCGATGATTTTAAATCAATCAATGACCGGTTTGGGCATTATGTTGGGGACGCTGTATTAAAGGAGTTTGTTTTCCTTATAAAAAGCAGCCTTGAACCGAATGAGCATTTTGGCCGATGGGGAGGCGAGGAATTTATCCTTATTTTAAATGAGGAGAAAGAGGCGGCAGCCAATTTTGCAGAACTGTTGAGGAGTCGCATTGAACTGCATGATTTTGCGCTTGCAGGCAAGGTCACCTCCAGTTTTGGAATCGCAAGCTTCCAGCCTGGAGATACGATTGCTACACTATTGGACCGAGCGGACAAGGCCTTGTATACTTCAAAAAAGGAAGGAAAGAACAAGGTAGTCCACGCCTAGGAGAGTAAAAGCATGTCAAAGCGCCGATAATACCGGCGCTTTGGATATCTGGTTATATACCTGATTGTACAGGAACAGTCCGCGGTTGTGTTTCGGGTTCTTCCAAATGAGCTGAAAAAGTTTTCTTGAAGAAATGATAGACAACGAGGAGGAGGACGCAGCATCCGCTAACCCCCATCAAAAGCCACGCCGGAACCTTTTCGAACAGGAAGCCAAAAAGGATTAGCCCAATTGGCATCATTCCTCCAGCACCTGCTTCTAGCAGGGACATGACCCGCCCGCGCAATTCGTCGGGCGTTTTCTTTTGCAATAGGACAAAAATTGGCATATTAATGATCATGGCAAGTGATGAAGTGATCAGGGCAAGGATAACCATATAGATGAAAATAAAGCTATTTGGAATTCCCGCTGCGGATGGCAGGCTCGGAAGGCCGAACAGGATGAGGGTAATCGACATACCCGCGACCCCGCCAAGGATGGCGCGATCCTTTCTTTTTATTTCAGGCCGGATTGAAAGAATGATAGCAAGCAGCAAAGTTCCGACCGAGAAAGCACCTTGAATTATTCCGAGTTGGTAGGACGGCATTTTACGAACAATCATGACAATATAGGGCAGTGCGATTGGGGTTACGGCGAACCAGAAGTTCAGCACTATTGCGAAAAAGACAATACTCTTTATAAACGATTCGTTTTTAACATAGTTGAATCCATGCTTCAAATCCTGGAAGAAACTGCTGCTTTCTTTTTTCTCCTTATTCTCTGCGAACAGGTGGTAATTGATAAACAGGCTGAAAATTCCCGAGATCGTGAAAGCAACAATGTTTATGGCCATGAAGGAGTTTACAGGGAAGAATCCGAACATTGCTCCGCCGAGGACTGGGCCCAGGATGGTTGATAAGGATGCAGCGGATTGGTTAAGCGACATTGCTTTTTGAAGATGATCGGGGCCGACCATGTTGTAGATGGTTGAGCTTACCGCTGTTGAGTAGAAAGTATTGAGTGAGGTCAGAACAGCGGCAGCAAGATATAAAAGCCAAATTTCTTTTGTGACGAAGGTAAAGAGGGCAAACACAATCCCAAGCCATGCGGCACATGCAAAATCAGTCACGATGATAATTTTCTTTCGGTCAAACCGGTCCGCGACCGTACCGGCAAACGGTGATAAAACAATTCGAGGTATGCTTCCCATCAGAAGTGTAATGGCAAAGTTGAGGCTTGAGCCGGTCTGGTCAAGAATATAAAGCCCAATGGCAAAGCTGTAAATAGATGAGCCTAGGACTGCAATCATTTTTGCGGGGACAAAGAGAAATAAATTTCTTTTTACGGCGTGTTGCATATTACACGTCCTCTCCGTTTAGGTGCCTTTTAAACTCAAGTGATAACGTATAGGAAGAACGGCCTTCCTTATGAGCAACAGTCCTCTTCAACCATTTTTCAAGTAGGCTGTCATACTCTTCTTCGAACTCTCTTAATTCATCTCCTGTAAATTCCATGCTGATTCCTTTCGTATGGATTCCTTTTCGCGCCGGGTCATTGGTGTTTAAATTGAAATGAGTAGCTTTTGACCGGTAATATTTTTCAACGATCCCCTTGTTTTCCCTCGTTTCAGCCAGTTCAAGGATACCCCCCTTGTAAAGCTGCTGGATGTGGTAATGAATACTACCCGCAGTTTTGCCTAGCTCATCCGCAACCTGCTTGGCTGTCATAATCTGCTCGCTTAATAAATAGATTATTTTGACCCTAAGTGGGGTGGATATCAGCTTTTGCTGTTCCAGGTTGATTTCCATTATTCTAGGTTCCATTTTAAACCCTTCTTTCTGAACTAAGTATCTAATTCAATTTAAAATGATTATACGTTCTAATAATTTAGAACGCAAGAATATTTTGGTAAATTATTTCGACAAGATTCTCTAGAAACAAAACGTCCGGCACTTGCATGGTACATATGAAATTGTCGTGAGGGTAATTCTAAAAGAGGGAGTTACTTTTAGGAGACGTCATCCAAGAAACTGGATTGTTGACAGACAAATTGAGCGGTACTATCATTACTTACATAAAGTAACTTACAAAGGAGGGGAAGGGAAGTGGAAATAAAATTCCATCAGTCTCCAAATACATTCATAGGAAACGTGCAAATTAGAGTGGAGAATTTGGAGAGGTCACTAGATTTTTATACAAAGGTAATTGGGTGTACGGTTTTGGAACGTTCCGAATCAAACGCTGTTCTGGGGAGCGGACAGGTACCGTTGCTGACCCTTGAACAGCCCAAAGATGCCATCCCGAAGCAACGGAGGACAACTGGCCTTTACCACTTCGCGCTGCTTTTGCCAAGCCGCGCCGAGTTGGGAAAATTTTTGCGCCATATTATTGAGATCGGGTACCCGCTAGGAGCTGCGGATCATCTGGTCAGTGAAGCCCTTTATTTGGATGATCCTGATGGGAATGGAATTGAAGTATATACCGACCGTCCATCTTCCGACTGGAGCTGGAGCGGCAATGAAGTAGAAATGACCACGAAACAGATTGACGCTGAAGGAATCCTCGCCGAAGCGGGTGGGGAAAAATGGGTAGGGCTCCCAGTTGGCACGATTATGGGGCATATCCACTTGCATGTTGCTGATTTAAATAAGGCAAAACAATTTTACGGAGACGGTCTGGGCTTTCACATTGTAAGCCGCTATCCCCAAGCTTTGTTTATGTCGACCGGCGGGTACCACCATCATTTAGGGTTGAACACTTGGAATGGGGTTGGCGCGCCACCCCCTGAAGAAAACAGTGCAGGCTTAAAGCAATTCGAGCTTGTTTTTCCCGGGGAAGTGGAGAGGAGCAAGGCGGCAGGTAAGCTTAAAGATATGGGTATTGAGGTAAGTGGCGATTTTCTCGTGAAGGACCCGTCTGGAAATGTAATACAGCTAAGCACCCAAGGCTAGTAAAAAATGTACTGAATCATAATGAAAAACCTTTCTCCGCCTGGAAGAAAGGTTTTTTATGTTTTTATCATTGTTCGTCATGCTACTCGGACGGCAGCTTTGCTTCGGGCTGTTTGATTTCAACGTAGAGGATTTGATGCCCATCGACATCAATGACTTTGAAAGCAAAGCCTTCTTCAGTGAGGACGTCACCAATCTTTACATCATACGTGTGTGAGAGAATCCAGCCGCCCAATGTATCAATATCCTCTTCGGGTATCGAGGTTCCTAGAATATCGTTAACATCTTCCAGGAGTACCTTTCCACTCATGATGTAATGCCCTTCTTTAATTTTGCGGATATCAGCAACTTCGTCGGCATCGAATTCGTCACGGATTTCTCCTACAATTTCCTCCAATATGTCCTCGACGGTTACAAGCCCGGCTGTGCCTCCATATTCATCGACCAAAATGGCCATATGGGTGCGTTCCTTCTGCAGCTTTACAAGCAGCTCGTGAATAGGAATCGTTTCAATAACATGGATGATCGGCTTGATAAAATTCGTTATTGGCTTATTCTTTAAAGCATCAGGTTTTAGAGTCGCTGTTAAAATTTCCTTAATGTTGACCATTCCGGCGACATTGTCTTTATCGCCAATGACAATTGGATACCGGGTATACTTTTCCCGCCTGATGGTCTCCAGGATTTCTTCCATGCTGTCGTCTATCGAAAAAGTTACAATCTCTGTCCGGGGAACCATGATTTCTTTAGCAATCCTGTTGTCAAACTCAAAAATATTGTTTACATAGGTGAGCTCGGACTGGTTGATTTCACCTTTTTCAAAGCTCTCTGACAGGATGATCCTCAGTTCCTCCTCTGAATGGGCAAGCTCATTCTCGGATGCCGGCTTTAGGCCAAATAGGCCAACTAGAGATCGTGCAGAACCATTCAGGGCCCAAATAAAAGGATACATGATCTTATAAAAAGTGATAATGGGCTTGGCAAATAATAAGGCAATCGCTTCAGCTTTTTGAATTGCAAATGTTTTTGGCGCAAGTTCTCCAACAACGACATGTAAAAAGGTGATGAGCGCAAATGCTATCCCGAATGAAAGAACCTTCGATATAGATTCATTCAATTCCCAATTATCGAAGGCTGGCTTAAGTACTGCCATGACCGTTGGTTCCCCCAGCCAGCCAAGCCCGAGGGCTGTAATGGTAATGCCGAGCTGACAAGCGGACAAATACTCATCCAAATGTGTAATGACATGCTTTGCTGCCTTTGCCCCTTTTCGGTTTTCTTCGATTAACTGGTCAATCCTTGAACTTCTTACTTTGACGATCGCAAATTCTGTAGCAACAAAAAAGGCCGTCAATGCAATTAAAAAAAGAACAAGCAGCAAATTAAGTAGTATCAATGGAATGCCCTGAAACCAGGGCTACACCTCCTGTTTTTTACAGCAAATCTTGCTGTTTGCCAAATGACTTGGCGAAATCTCTACTTATATTAATAGCAAAACGGGAATAGCTTTGGCAAATTTTTATGGTTCGTCTCTTTTTGGAGACCCATGAAGGCCAATGACGAAAAATAATGTAAAATTGATTTTTCTTTCCTTAGATTCCGACAACAAATGCAGATTTTTTGATTTAATATTTTAATAAGAAAATATTTTCCGGCAAATACAGGTATACGGCAGATGGAAAACAGTGCGGTTTTTGGGCGGAAAAGTTGGGAAAATTGGGTAAGTTATTTATTCCTGTGGTTATATGTAAGGTTTTCCAGTATACTGAGGGTGTAAAAGGCATGAAAAGTATGCTGATTTTTAACAGAATTTTCTATCGAATAATCCCGTTATTCTCATATAAATTCTGCCGAGTGGTGCGGCGTGGTTGCAAGGAACACCGCTAACAAGCCAGGAAGGAAGCGAGAGACCTTTCTGGCTTGTTTTATAAGGGGGAATCAATGGTGAAGGTTTTTGAAAGTACGAAAGATATCAGCCGGGATTGCCTGTTACATGGAATTGTGCCGGAAAAAGCATATATTGAGATAAAAACCGAAAGCGATATTATGTCGGCCAGGCACGAAGCAAGGGAAACTGCCTTGGCATTAGGCATTAGCCCTTTCGACCAATCCAGGATCATCACGCTTATTTCGGAGCTTGCTCGTAATATCTTTAAATACGCAGGCCAGGGTTTTATATCAATAGAAATAATTAAAAGCCAAAATGGTTCCAAAGGCGTTAAAATTCACGCTGTCGATTGCGGACCAGGAATTATGAATATTAATCGTGCCATGGAACAGGGATACTCAACCTCTGGGAGCCTGGGGGCGGGATTGCCTGCCATAAAACGGATGGCTGATGAATTTTCCATTCAGACTGCCGAGGGCAAAGGTACATATGTAAAAATTACGAAATGGTTAAATTAAACGAGAAAAATTTCCTGCTCAAACATATCTTCTTTACCACAAAAAACCCACCCTCAAACCTGAAGGTGGGTTTTTTGTCGAAAAATTGTTCAATCTGCTATTTTTCAAAAAAAGCTGCCCCTGTAAAAGGGCAGCTGAAGAGAAAAAGAATATGGATTTAGAGGGTAGCTGGCTCACCTTGCCGAACTTCAGCAAGATAATCAGCCGCCTTGGAATCATCGTATTGTTTTTCCCATTTCGACATGACGATTGCAGCAAGCGAATTGCCGACAACGTTCACCGCTGTCCGGGCCATGTCAAGAATCCTGTCTATGCCTGCGATAAACGCGAGGCCTTCAAGCGGAATGCCCACGGTTCCCAGAGTCGCCAAAAGGACGACGAATGAAACTCCCGGAACGCCGGCAATGCCCTTGGACGTTACCATCAGCACAAGCATGAGTGAAAGCTGTTGGCTTACGCTGAGATCGATGCCATACATCTGGGCAATGAAGATTGCCGCGAGAGCCTGATAAAGGGTTGAACCATCCAGGTTAAAGGAATAACCTGTTGGGATGACAAAGGAAGTAATGGCTTTCGGGCAGCCGAACTTCTCCATTTTTTCCATCAGCTTTGGCAAGACCGTTTCCGAACTGGCTGTGGAATAGGCCAAGATCAGCTCGTCCTTTAAAATGACAAAGAGATGGAAGATGTTAATACCGAATAGCCTTGCGGTAAGGCCCAACACTACTATAACAAAGAAAATCATGATCCCATAGGTGGTAAGTACGAGTTTGCTTAGAGGCACAAGGGAACTTACCCCGAACTTGGACACTGTAACACCAATCAGGGCAAAAACCCCGAAAGGAGCAAACTTCATGATTTGGTTTGTAACAAAAAACATCGCATCAGCGGTTCCCTGGAAAAATGCCAGGACGGGTTTCCCCTTTTCGCCTATTGCGGCTACCCCAAGGCCGAAGAAAACGGAGAAAAAGATGATGGCGAGCATATCGCCTCGTGCTAGTGAATCGATGATATTCGTGGGAACAATATTTATAAATGTATCGGCCATGCTATGGCTTTTGACCGCTTCGGTCGTTGAGACATAGCTGCCGATATCACCTTTTGTAATGGCGCCCATGTCAATTCCCGTTCCTGGTTGGAACAGGTTTGCTGCAAGCAGTCCGACAAGTATGGCGATGGTGGTGATAATCTCAAAATAGAGGATGGTCTTGCCGCCCAATTTCCCGAGTTTTTTAATGTCGCCTACACCTGCAACGCCTACAATGATGCTGGAAATAACAATCGGTACGACAATCATTTTAATCAAGCGGATAAAAATGGTTCCAATCGGCTGCAAATAAGCCTGGACAGACGGATCCCCATAAAAAAACGCCCCGACGGCAATCCCGAAAACCAGACCAATCAGAATTTGCCACGCTAAACCTATTCTTTTCATAAATCTTTCCCCTTTGCTTGTAAATTACGCCTTCGGAAAAACATATCCTTCATTTTAATTACAGGTAAAACTCAAGTCAATGTTAAATAACGGAATACAAAGCATAAACAAAAATTATTTCGGAAAAGCACTCTTGGCACGAGTGATTGTGGGGACAATCATTAGCCATAGGGGATTGGAGAAATGGTAAAAAAGGGATGATTTAACTTTAACAGGTTTTAGTTTGCTTTTTGTGACAAACCTTCGACAATTTTGTCGTAATTTACAAAAAAAAAATTGCCGGAAGCCGGCAAATTTCACTTTTTTCTTTTTATGTAAATATAGACTGCACCTAGAATAATGGCAATTCCAAGCGCAGGAAGAACGTACGGCTGCGCAACATCCTTGATATTAGCCCAGTTCTCGCCGAGGATTACTCCTAGGTAAAGGAAGAAGATTGTCCATGGAATAACGGCTGCGACCGTATAAAGTGTAAATTTAGTAACTGGCATCTTAGAAATTCCAGCCGGTATGGAAATGGCGTGCCGGACTACTGGAATAAACCTTGCGGAGAAAATGACCCCCGCTCCGTATTTTTTAAACCATTGTTCGGACATATCGATTTGTTGCCGGTTGATAAAGACGTACTTCCCGTACTTTTCCAAGAAAGGGCGTCCCCCGTAATAACCGGCCCAATAGAGAAAAAGCTGGGCAAAGGTGCCTCCTATTGTTCCGGCGACCACTGCGAGCGGAAAATTGATTGTACCCTGGGATATCATATAGCCTCCATAGCCGAGAACGATTTCGCTGGGTATGATTTCAATCATGAGCCCGATGGCTATCCCAAAATAACCTAGTTCAGATAATGTTGTTAATATAGAAAAAATAAACTCCTTCATGGCACACCTGCTTAAAAAGTAATATCGTATTCTAGTTTATATTAGATTGCTGGGAGATACAATCATGGCCCTTGCTTGCAAGGAAAAAGGATAAGATTGGTTAAGGACGGCCATTGGCTCTTGAAATTACAAAGAATCTGTAAAGAAATTATTGCGGAATTAGAAAGTGACTTCAATCAAACGTTTGAATGAAATCCGGCGAAGTAAAGAAGTGGGGAGCTTTTTGCTGAAAAGATTTTTTACATTGGAAGCCAAAAAAATTATCTAAAAAAAACACTGCCGGAAAGTTTCCAGCAGTGTTTTCCATCCCTATAAATTGTGGAAAGGATTATTGGGATCATCCGGATTATGGTTATTCGGATTCGTGAAAGGCTTGTTTTGATCCATGGAACCTGGCACGCCGCCATGATTCAAAGGATTCCCAGCTTGCCCGCCATTGCCTAAGGGAATCCCTCCCTGGCCTGAAGGCGGTTTTACAACAGTGGTTTGTTCAAGCTTCTGGTCAAAACGGGCAAGGTATTTCGCCGCAAACTCCCGACCGCCAAGACCAAAGGAAAGGCCGAATGCAAGTGCGAGGCCTCCCAAAGTTAAAATGAAGGCGGCATTTACGATGGAAGCGGCAACCCCAAGCTGGTCGAGTGCCATAAAAACTGAAATGGCAATAACCGCATATTTTGCGACAGATGAAAGTAGACCATAATGTGGTCCCTGAAGCATGCTTGCCAACAGTTTCTTAACAAAACTGCCAAGCCAGAGCCCAACCATTAGGATAATTACCGCAGCAAGGACATTTGGCAGGTAGGCGATGACTCCGGTCGCAAGTGTTACCAGGAAATCAAGCCCAATAAGGTTCAGGGCTTCAACAGTGAACAGAAGAACAATGAATACCTGGGCGATAGTACCGACAACCTTGGATAAGGACAATGTCGGAGCTGTTCCCTTTCCAATCCCTATTCCTTTTAGGAAGCCGTTAAATCCTGCTCTTTCAAGCAATCCGGTCACAAAGCTGTTGACCCATTTTCCAATCCAAATACCAACAAGCACCATCACGATGGCGACAATAATATTTGGAATCATTGTGAGGACATCGTTCAACATATTGATGGCCGGAGTGGAAATGCCCTTCAGGTCAAGGCGTTCTAACGCCGCAACCACTGTAGGAATTAAAATGAGGACAAAGGCAATTGTCCCAATTACTGATGATAGGCTTGTCCCTTCAAAAAGCCTTCTTGCTCCGAAACGGTCAACAAGCCTTTCCAATCCCAAACCTTCCAGCAGATTCGTGACGATATCACGGACAATTTTTGCCACAAACCACCCAACAAGGATAATCAGCGCGGCAGAAAACAGTTTTGGCAGGAAGGAAAGCATGCTTCCAAGCATATTGGAAAATGGCCCGGATATCCCATTGATATCAAGAGCTGCGAATACTCCTGGAAGGAACATGAGCAATACTAGATAGAAGACAATCTTGGCAATCCTGTCAGCCAACTGTCCCGGGCCATCGCTGTCTTTGGCAATGTTCAGCTTCTGAGCCAGTTGATGGACCCTTAGTGTCCGGCCGCCTTTTCTGATCAACATACTTAAACCGGTAGCGACAAGCCATGCTACCGCAAGGATAAGAGCAGCTTTTAATAGGCTTGGTATAGCGGATGTAATTGCGGTAAGCATTGTTACAAGCGGTCCGGCTATAATATGCAATCCGAGAATGTTAAAGAAAAGGATGAAAACGAAGACCAAGAGCAGATAATAGATGACTTTGCTGATGATTTTCTCTGATGTAACCTTCCTGTCTTTTGCGTGGGAAAACAAGCGGTTGTCAAGGTTGGACTTTAAAAGGGCTTTATATACGCCCTTTTCAATAGCCTTTGCGATAACCCAGCCGATGAGGAGGACGGCAAGTGCCACTAAAAAGTCAGGGACTTTGTATACGATCCTGTCCCAACCGCTCCAAAATTGATAGTTATTTTCCAATACACTTCACTCCTTTTGTCTGCAATTCCCTATATAAGTGGGTTACTTGTGATATACCCGGGATCGGCATACCTAAACTGCAAAGGGGTTTGGCGGGATGTTATCGAAAGTGAATAAGCTGGGTATAAGGTGTTTAAATAGTAAGTATATGTCAGGAGGGGCAGGGCATGGCCAAATTTAAAAGGGCAATCCTCATATATAACGGAAAGGCGGGGCAGAAGGATATTGTCAAAACGCTAGGTGTTTGCATCCCCATTCTAAGTCCTGCGATTGAAGAACTGTTAATTTTAAAAACGGATAGGCCCGGCCATGCCCGGGAGCTTTGTGCCAAATATGGAGAAGCTGCGGATCTCGCCATAATTCTCGGTGGCGATGGCACTGTCCACGAATGTATGAATGGGCTTTCCTCCCTGGAAAAAAGGCCGATCCTCGCCATCTTGCCCGGAGGGACTTGCAACGACTTTACAAGGACGCTCGGGATTCCCCAGGACATCCAAAGTGCAGCGGAAGTGGTTGTAACCGGGAACGAGGTTCCGATTGACGCCATGAAGGTTAACGGCAAGTATGCGTTGAATTTTCTGGGGATTGGTCTTGTTACGGAGGCGTCCCATAATATTAAAGAATCCGAAAAAGCATTACTTGGAAAGATTAGCTATTATCTTAGTGCCATAAGGACAATGAGGGAGATGGAACCCTTCAAGTATAGGATTTACTGCGATGGGGAGAACTTTGTAGGAGAAGCGGTAATGGTCCTGGCCACAAACGGGAGGTATATCGGGACAAACCAACTACCATTTCGGAATATCGAGGCAGATGATGGAAAAGCAAATGTTTTTATCATAAAAAATACGAATTTGAACCTGATAAGGGAATTGTTGACTACCGATGTTACCATGGATAATGACGTTTCTTCGAGCGAAGTTATTCATTGCAGCGGACGTGAAATTGCCATTCATACCGAGAAGGGGATGGAGGCGGATACGGATGGGGAGGTTTACCTGGAGACACCTGCATATATCACCATGTTGAAGCATCATTTTCAAGTGATTGTCCCGAACTCAAGGGAAGGTGGTTCCTGAGGCAATGAAAAAAGGGGCGGCTGCCCCTTTTACATTAGTTTGTGTATGAACATTGTGGCGATTCCGAAATAGGTGATGAGGGAAAATATATCATTCAAGGTTGTGATAAGCGGACCGGAAGCGACGGCCGGGTCAACATTTATATGATAGAGAATGATTGGTATGACGGTTCCTGCAAGAGTCCCGATAATGAGTGTAAGGAAAAGGGAGCTTCCCACAACAATTCCGAGTATAAAGCTGCCCTGCCAGACAAAGGCAATAACGGAAATCAGGATTGCACAAGTCAAACCGATGATCAATCCCACTCCGAGTTCCCTTCCAATCAGCCTGGAAATGACCTTTTTGTCAATATCATTGGAGATTAGCCCCCTGACCACAACGGCAAGCGATTGCGTACCAGTGTTCCCTGTCATGCCCGATATCATTGGCATGAAAAAAGCCAGGGAGACGACTTTTTCCAATGTATCAGAATACGAGCTGATGATCTTTCCGGAAACGAGCCCGATAAAAAGGAGCAGAATGAGCCAGGGAAGCCTTCGGTAGGCAGCGACGAATGCCTTCGTATCAAAATCAATCGATTTACCGGATGCGGATAACTTTTCAATATCTTCGTTCGCTTCCTGGATTACTACGTCGATAATATCATCGACGGTAACAATCCCGACAAGGACACTATCCGAATTTACAACAGGGATGGCCATGAAATCATACCGTTCAATCATTCTGGCAACTTCTTCTTGGTCCATCATGTCGGATACTGCAATGACCCGTTCGTACATAATATTATTGATGGTTTCATCTGCATCGGCGATGAGCATGTCGCGATAGGAAACAACGCCCACCAGCCTTCTTTGTTCATCTATCACATATAGATAATTAATGGTTTCGGCAAAATCGGCAAAAGATTTAAGTTTGCCGACAGCATCCCGGACTGTATAGTAATTACGGATCCAAACAAACCGGTTTGTCATTAGCCTGCCCGCTGTTTCTGGAGGATAGTTCATGATATCCCGGACGATTTTTGACTCTTCTTTTTTCATTCCCGAAAGAAGGGCGGCTATTCTTTCTGGTGACAGCTCTTCAAGGAGGGAGGCAAGGTCGTCATTATCCATCAGGTCAAGGACTTTACTTGTCTTTTCAATCCCTAGTTTATTCAGGACATCATGCTGTTCCTCTGTATCAAGCTCCTCGAGTAAATCAGCGATGAGGTGGGGATTGAGGAAAAGGAGGAAGCGGGTCTTGTGCTTTTCCGGAAAACTCTCGTATAGCTTGGCCACATCATATGGCTGAAGTTCGTCCAGAATCGCATCAAAGTCCTTCCTTTTATTCTCTTTGATAGCTTTTATTACCTGGAGGGTAATCTGATTCTCTGTCATGTTTTTAATCATGCACTCACACTCCTTTCCAGCAGTTTTACTGCCATGTATCATTATATGTAAATTGGCGGTGAATTGAAAATAAAAAAAGAGAAAACAAGCCGGAGGAGTTTTGTTCTGTCACAGGATGCCCAAATTTTTGTGTTCATAGGCAGTCGGCTGCCCCCTATTCGAGGACGTTCATATGAAGGTATTTTTGTAAACGAATTGAAATGCGAATTTTCCCCTGGATTTTGTTATGATGGGTAGGGAACTTTATTATAGATTGGATTGGAGGAGTTTGCCTTTGAAAAAGCATAACCGGGACGTACGCGACCTCATCTATGTTCATCTAAACCAGCAAGCCCAATATGCCATGTCCTGCGGCATTGAATTCAGTGAATTCACCGCTGCTTTTTCAGGCTTTGCAAATCATCTCCTATTATTAAAGCATCAATTTGAGGATGGGGAATTCAATCTGCATACCATGCTTGAATATGTACCCCTGGATAAAATAGGAAAGCTTGCTCGTGAGGATGTGAACGGGTATGGAGACTTTTGCTGGGTCGATTTTGATGAAGAGGATGCGCTAAATGAGCTAAGTGGCCAGGATATCGCTGAATTGCTGTACCTGGGCCATATTAAACAGCATTTAAAACCTCCGTTTTACAATCAACTGGGCAACCGGTTTGTTTACCTTGCCCATGATGATGGCTGGTTTAATAAAACGTATTACCGCAGCCTAACAGACTTTTTTTCTATGTTAAGCTTTGTTATCCCTTTAAAATTAGCCGAACTTAAAGTGGAAAAGACGCTATTCGGGATCCGGAAAAAACGGTCCTACCCGATTTTAAATAAAGATCTCCTCCACTCTCTGACATCTTATATGAAAGAAGGTATCTGCATTTCAATAAGGGATGCCGATACTCAAAGGGGAAGGGTAGAAATTCCTATCTGGATAATTGGTGATTTTGCAAATATGGATGATATGGCAGAGGCCTATAGCAGGTCCGTCAGAAAACCTTGTCACGCGAAATTGATTTTTGATAAAAAAACAAGGGAATGGAAATTATTCGTTATTTAAGCTGGATAAACGAACAAAGTTTCTTACATAGCAGAAAAGGGCATACGTAATGCTGGGCACCCTGGGGAACAACACTGAAGGAATGACAATTTTCAGTAAAAGGGTTTTTGGCCGGGCTTCTGCCCTCATAAACTGATAGAGAGAAATTTAATTATCGTACTCTTTTCGTGGTGGTAAAATATATAGGTTGAACTTGAACCAAGTTTGCCGGCAAACTTAGTTAAATGGAGCGTTTGGCACGAAGATTCATAGAATAGCCATTTTGATTTGAAAGTGAAAATAATATAGTTGACGATTTGCCGATAGGCATAAAAAACGGAGGTTACGGTATGAAAACAAAATTGGGTTTATTATATGGCGGTAAATCCGCAGAGCATAAAGTATCTTTGCAGACTGCGATGGCCGTGATCAAAGCCCTTAATAACGAAAAATTTGATATTTATCCAATTTATATAACGGAGGAAGGAAAATGGGTAAAAGGACCACAGCTCCACGGTCCAGTCAGTTCCGTAAAAGAGCTTGAATTTTCCCCGGGCGGAGAAGAAGGCAAGCTTGCCCCAGCCATTTTTGCTGATAGGGAAAATGGAGATGGACTTGATGTCATTTTCCCGCTCTTACATGGACCTAATGGAGAGGATGGAACCGTTCAGGGACTCCTTGAATTGTTGAATCTTCCTTATGTGGGGAATGGTGTCCTGGCTTCCGCCGCCGGCATGGATAAAGTCATTATGAAAAATATTTTTGCCGAAGCGGGCCTTGCCCAGGTTGATTATACATCATTCATCCGTAGTGAATGGGAAGCGGATAAGGAAGCTGCCTATCGAAAGGTTGAAGAAAAGCTTGGCTTTCCTTGTTTCGTAAAGCCGGCAAACCTGGGGTCTAGCGTGGGAATCAGCAAATGCCGAAATCGTGAGGAATTGGAGCAGGCATTTCGGGAAGCGTTCCTTTTTGACAGAAAGGTAATCATTGAAGTCGGCGTTACTGCACGTGAAATTGAAGTAGGTGTACTTGGCAATGATAGCCCGGAAGTTTCCGTTGCCGGTGAAATTGTCCCGAAAAAAGACTTTTATGATTATAAGGCAAAGTACGAGGATGGCGACACAGCTCTTATTATCCCAGCGGATATCGATGGGGAAACCTACAACCGGATTAAGGAAATGGCTATCAAATCCTTTAAGTCTCTGGATTGCTCTGGGCTTATAAGGGCGGACTTCTTTTTAACCGAAAACGGAACAGTTTTGATCAATGAAGTAAATACGATGCCAGGTTTTACGCCATTCAGCATGTTTCCGCTGCTTTGGAAGCATACCGGGGTGGAGTATCCGCAGCTTATTGAGAGGCTGGTCAGCCTGGCTATTGAAAGGCATTCCGAAAAACAAAGCATCAAATATACATTTTAAGAATAACGCGGCGGGACACGGCAGGAGCGGTGTCCCTTTTAAGGCGAAAGTCTTGCTTGGGTCAGCGGGTCAGCGCCCCGTTCTTCTTATAGGAGGTAATCCGATTGATTCGGAAAACGATTAACGAAATTACCAAGATGATACATGTCCTAAATGATGCAGCACCTTTCGGGGATACCCGGATAAGCGGAATTTGCATTGACTCCCGTAAAATAGGACAAGGGAATTTGTTCATACCGTTTAAAGGGGAAAAAGTTGACGGCCATAATTATGTGAAAAGCGCCATTGAACAAGGTGCAGCCGCGGCCTTTTGGCAGAAGGACGTCCCAAACCCGCCGGAAGGCCTGCCCCTATTAATAGTAGAAGATTGCCTTGTGGCACTCCAGGAACTAGCCGGAAGCTACCGCCGCCAGCTTGGTGTAAAAATAGTCGGCATTACCGGGAGCAACGGCAAAACTACAACAAAAGATATGGCGGCGAGCCTCCTTTCGGTGAAATATAAGGTGCAGAAAACAGAAGGCAACTATAACAACCATATCGGCCTGCCATTGACGGTTTTAAATCTTGATGAAGATACGGATGTGGCTGTCCTTGAAATGGGTATGAGCAGCCGCGGGGAAATTTCCTTTTTAACAAGGCTTGCCACCCCAGACGCTGTCATCATTACAAATATTGGTGAATCCCATTTATTGGACCTCGGTTCGCGGGAAGGAATTGCCGAAGCAAAGCTTGAAATCCTTGAAGGCCTGCGGGAAGGCGGCCTTGCAGTTCTGAATGGGGACGAGCCGCTCCTTATGGAAAGAGTGTCCGGAATAGGTGGCCGGGCGCTTCTCCAAACCTTTGGGCGGAGCGAATCGAATGATATGTTCCCTGTAGAAATTACCCAATCGGCCCACGGAAATGAATTCCGTGTCAATCTCACTAGCGATAAGTTCTACTTGCCGGTGCTAGGAAATCACAATATCATGAACGCGATGGCTGCGATGCTCGTTGCCCGCTACTTTTCAATTTCGTTTGAGGAAATGGCAGAGGGGCTTAAATCCGTCAGGCTTACCCAAATGCGGATGGAGCTTTCCGAAGGAGAAAATGGTGAAAAAATTATCAACGATGCCTACAATGCGAGCCCGACCTCGATGAGTGCCGCCATTGAGCTTGTATCGAATTTAGCGGGCTATGCAAAAAAGGTTCTGGTACTTGGCGATATGCTCGAACTTGGTCCTTTGGAGAAGGAATATCATCTTAAGATTGGTGAAATGCTTGATCCAGCCAAAATCGACCTTGTATTCACGTGCGGCCAGCTCGGCGCCTTGATCGCTGAAGGGGCAAAGAAGGCCTTGGGCACTGAAAGGGTTTACGCATTTACTGACAAGGAAATGCTAAGTAATGAAGTGAAAAAACATACTGATTCACATACGCTGGTTTTAGTTAAGGCTTCAAGGGGAATGAGATTGGAAGAAGTAGTTTCCTCGCTTCAAAAAGAGGAAACCCACTAATGGGGTTTTGAGGAACAATAACTTCATAATTTTGGCCCGAAAAGCGTAAGAGTACAACTCGAAACAACCGGAGTGATCAGGCAATGATAGGCTGTTTATGCATTCATGGATTTACCGGGGCACCCTATGAAGTCGAACCACTTGCCGACTATTTGAAGGTAAGGCATCCCGACTGGGTTTTCAGCATCCCGACTCTTCCTGGACACGGGGAGAGCCTTGCCCTCAGAGGGATAAAATTCAAAGAGTGGATTGCCTGTGCAGAAAGGGAGTATTTGGCACTTTCCGAGCAGTGCGACACGGTATATGTAATTGGCTTTTCAATGGGCGGGCTAATTGCCGGCTACCTTGCCGCCAACTACAAAGTGGATAAACTGGTTCTCTTGAGTGCTGCCGCCTATTATTTGAATCCGAGACAGATGGCGGCGGAATTAAAGGAAATGGCCAGGGATCTTGTTCAAGGAACTTTGGAGGAGAATGAATTATTTTTGCGTTATAAACGAAAAATAACAGAAACACCGCTATCCGCTGCCCTGCAATTTAGGAGGCTCGTTGGCTTTATCAGGCCTCAATTATCCCTGATTGAAACTCCGACCCTTATTGCCCAGGGGGAATGCGATAGCCTCGTTCCCCCGAAAAGTGCAGAGTTCCTTTATGAATCGATATCTTCAGAACAAAAACAATTGGCCTATATTAAAGAATCGGCCCACCATATCTGCCATTGCCGGGAAAAAGCTGCCCTTTTTTCCCAGGTCGATGCCTTCCTGGAAGGAGTATCCGAAATGTTGGAATCCTGCTAGGCAAGGTGTGCTTTATTGCATTATCGTGGCAAAAATGGTATGATTACCTCCAACGTGTCTAAAAGGTCGTCATAACAGGGCATACTCCTTGGGAGAATGTCTTTTTTTTGCTAAAATAGAGAAATGAAAACGGAACAATGCTCTTATGTGAATTCGGGACGTTTTTCTGCACGTATAAACTATATTTACAGGAACACATGAAGGAGAATGAAAACATTGATAAAGTTTGAAGAATTAGGCATCAGCCAGCAAACCTTGAAAGCTGTTCTTAAGATGGGTTTTGAAGAGGCAACGCCAATCCAAGCGGAAACAATTCCGCTGAGCATGCAAAATAAGGACCTGATTGGACAGGCCCAGACAGGTACAGGAAAGACTGCTGCATTTGGCATCCCTCTCGTTGAAAAGATCGATCCTTCCATTCATGCCATCCAGGGGATCATCATTGCCCCAACCCGTGAACTTGCCATTCAGGTATCAGAGGAGCTTTACAAAATTGGATCTGGCAAGCGAATTCAAGTTTTGCCAATCTACGGAGGCCAGGATATCAGCCGCCAAATCCGTTCGCTGAAAAAAGGCCCTCATATCATTGTCGGTACCCCGGGCCGGCTCATCGACCATATCAACAGGAAAACAATGCGCCTTGACACAGTACACACAGCCATCCTTGATGAAGCAGATGAAATGCTTAACATGGGATTCATTGAGGATATCGAAGCAATTCTTGCCGAAATCCCAACTGAGCGCCAGACTTTGCTGTTCTCTGCGACCATGCCTGCACCAATTCAAAGGATGGCCGAAAAGTTCATGAAGAACCCTCAGGTTGTCCGGGTTAAAGCGAAGGAAATGACTGTTCCGTTGATCGAGCAGTACTACACTGAAGTTCAAGAGAAGAATAAGTTCGATGTACTGACAAGGCTGCTTGACATTCAATCCCCTGAGCTTGCGATAGTATTCGGCCGTACGAAGCGCCGTGTCGATGAACTTGCAGAGGCTTTGACGCTCAGAGGCTATACAGCAGAAGGAATCCATGGTGACCTTACTCAGGCGAAACGCATATCCGTGCTGCGAAAATTCAAAGAAGGTTCCATCGATATCCTTGTGGCAACAGACGTTGCCGCTCGCGGGCTCGATATTTCCGGTGTTACCCATGTTTACAATTTTGATATTCCACAGGATCCGGAATCCTATGTCCATAGGATTGGACGGACAGGCCGTGCTGGAAAAACAGGCGTCGCTTTAACTTTCATCACTCCGCGCGAAAAGTCCTATCTTGCAGTAGTTGAAAGGACAACCAAGCGGAAAATGGAAAGAATGAACCCGCCAACCCTTGATGAAGCGCTTGAAGGCCAACAAAAGGCAGTTGTTGATAGGATTAACCAATCAATTGAATCAAACAACCTGCATTATTATAAGGCAGCTGCCGCAGAGCTTCTGGAAACCCATGATGCTTCAACTGTAGTCGCAGCCGTTCTGAAAATGCTGACGAAAGAGCCTGACGCAACTCCGGTCAAGCTGACAGAAGAGTCCCCTCTTCCACAAAGAAGAGACCGCGACCGCAAGCCTTTCAACAGAGGTGGCCGCGGAGATTCCAAAGGTGGTTATGACCGCCGTAAAGGCTCCGGCCGCCAAGGCGAAAAACGCCCATACGAAAAGCGGACTGGCGGAAAGCCACGCAGCTTTAATAAACAATAACATTCAGGCACTGGTTCCCATTGGAACCCGTGTCAGACTGTAGACAAACTCGAAGAGTTTCGGGTTTGCCTACAGTCTTTTTTAATTTGAAATATAAATTGAAATGACAATGCGTCTCTAGATTTCCATTCCGGGTGGACGCTTTCCGCGGGCGGGGCCGAGCCGCTTCCCTCGCTACGCTCAGTCCAGGGTCTCGACTATCCCGCTTTTACCGCCGGAGTCGCCACCCTCCATTCCAATCAAATGAAATTCTCTTTTTAAAAAGAACACTATTTATGAGATGCCTGATGATGACTAAAATCAAGCCTATGAATGTGAAGAATTGGAAATAATTCTTAAGTTAAGTTTAATTTAACCCGATTCTTCACCATAAGTGATGGTTTATGATTAATACGCCCAACTTTTGTGTTGATTGGAGCGGAGGGTACCGACTCCGGCGGGATGTAGCGGCAAGGTGGAGACCCCACAGGCGCAAGCGCCGAGGAGGCTCCACTGACGCCCCGCGGAAAGCGTGTACCCGTAGCGCAAATCAACATATTCGCTAAAACCACTTTTTGTGGGGGAGAACCCTTTAACCTTCATAATTCCATATAAATTGCAAAAAGCAGTGAGTGGGTAACCTCTCGCTGCCTTTAGTCGACAATTTGGCACGGGTTCCCATTGGAACCCGTGTTTTTTAATGATTTTCAGGGACAATAGGCATGCTAAATGTAAAGTTTTTATTGGAGGGATGCCAGATGACTATTGTCAGACTTGGGTATGTTGCGATGAGTACGGTAGTCGAGCATTGTTCACCGTCACAGACAATGACATTTGCCCAATTTCAGCGGTTGAAGGACAGGGAGGCTGCCATCCGGAAATTGGAAAGGATAGCCCTCTCCAACCTGGAGAATTGCCTAAGGCTCCTCCGGCATAATCTAGCCAACGACATTCGTTTTTTTCGTTTCAGTTCCCGCCTGATTCCGTTGGCGAACCATGAAGAATTGTCCGATTGGGATTATATAACCCCTCTAGAGGAAGGGTTCCGGAATATTGCCGCCTTTTTAAAGGAACATCCTTCGAGAGTCGATTTTCATCCCGACCATTTCGTCGTCTTGAATACGAACAAGCAGGATATTTTAAAAACATCCATTCAAACGCTTTCGATGCACTACCAAATTCTTAAGGGAATGGGTATTCAGCCGAAACACCGTTGTGTCATCCATATAGGCGGCGGATATAATGACAAGGAAAAAGCACTCGAGATGTTCATTCATAACTGGGCCTATCTTCCTCGCAAGTTGCAGGATATGGTCATGCTGGAAAATGATGATACGACCTTCACGCTTAAGGAATGCCTGTATTTATGCGAAAAGCTTGGCGTTCCCTGTGTCTTCGATTATCACCATCACCTAGCCCATAATGGTGGCGGGAAAGGCTGGGAGGAAGATTGGGAAAGGGTGGCCACTTCCTGGTCATGGTCTCCGCTTCCTATAAAAATGCACATTTCCAGCCCGAAGTCGAAGAGCGAGTTCAGGGCCCATGCAGGATATATTGATCCTGCAATGTTCCTTGATTTTTTGCAAAGAGTGAAGGGTACCGTTCCTGAAATCGATTGTATGATTGAAGCAAAGGAAAAGGATGCGGCCTTATTTCGGCTAATGAATGATTTGAGGGGCAAACCCTACATTGAAATCATTGACCAAGCTTCCTTTAGAATTAAGTAAACAATTCTTCAAGATGCGGCGCTAGGGATCCTCCGGTATACTAGATGTAGTAGATGTGGGGAAAACGGAGGATACATATGATTACACAGCCTGAAAAAAGAATCTCACGTAAGGCACTTCTGGTTTGGCGAATATCGGGTGTGCTTGCGTCATTGTACGTCTGGATTCCATCGATACTGGCGGTAGTGCTGTCCACGGTATTTGAATGGAAACTGTGGATTCCGGTTGTCCTATGCCTTATCTCATTTGTCGTGACGGTATTCACTGTTTTTTTATTCCCGGAGCTAAGATGGAAGCGGTGGAGGTACGAGGTCAGGGAGCATGAAATTGAGCTTCAGAACGGAATATTTGTAATTAGGCGTTCTCTTATTCCAATGGCAAGGGTCCAGCATGTCGATACATTCCAAGGACCAATTTTAAGAAGGTTTGGGCTTAGGGCTATTATGGTGTCGACAGCTGCGACCATCCATGAAATACCAGCGCTAGAAGAAGAAGAAGCTGAGGCGTTAAGGGCGCAAATATCGAGGCTTGCAAGGGTGGCGGATGATGATGTTTGAACCGAAGAGACTCCATCCCATTGCCGCCGTCGCTAATGCGATTAAGCAATTAAAGGGCGTACTTGTTCCATTCGCGGCGTTTCTGTTTTTGGGGTCTAGAACGGAATGGGATGCATTTTACTATATTGCCGCAGGTATAGGCATTGTGGCTGCCCTGCTTGCAGGCGTCCTGTCCTGGTATCGGTTTACGTACAGAATTGAGGAGAATGAACTCCGGCTTGAGTATGGCATATTTATTATGAAAAAAAGATACATTCCTTTGGAAAGAATTCAAAGTGTCGACCGGAGTGAGGGGATTTTGCAGCGGCTGTTCGGCCTTGTTCAAATAAAGATAGAAACTGCTGGAGGCGGAGCCGGAATAGAAGGCTCGGAAGCTGTTTTTTCCGCGATCTCCAAAATGGATGCGTCCCAGCTTGAGGAAGCGATATCAGCTGGAAAAGGAAAAAAACCGATTACTGACAGCCAGGATGGACTAGTGCTTCCAAACAGAACACTTTACAAAATGCCGCTCACTACCTTATTCCTAATGGCTTCCACATCAGGGGGAGTAGGCGTGGTCATTTCGGCTGTGCTTGCCTTCTTCTTTCAATTTGAGGAATTTATTCCATATAAGAAGGTATTTAAGAATTTTGAGCATTTTGCCTCAACCGGCGCGGTTATCATTAGCATCCTTTTTTTTGTGGCGTTTTTGGCTGCCTGGTTGATTGCCATAGCCGGGATGATGCTAAAATACGGAAATTTCTCAATTGAAAAAACGGAAGAGGAATTTGTCATTTCCCGCGGGCTACTGGAAAAAAGGAAGATTACCATCCCACTGCGGAGGATCCAGGCTGTCCAAATTATCCAAAATCCAGTCAGGGAACTGCTTGGATATGCGGCTGTTCACCTCAATAGTGCTGGGGGATCCGCGGCTGAAAAGGATAGTTCAAGGATATTGATTCTCCCAATGGTAAGGCTTGAACAAGTTGGCCCGATTCTTGGGACGCATTTACAAGGGTATGATTTTAACACAAACCTCATCCCTTTGCCTAAGAGGGCGCTTGGAAGGTATATGTTCAGGTATATTATTTTTACTCTTCCGCCAGCCGCTGTTATCGCAGGCTTTTTCCAGCCCTGGGGTTATTTTGCGCTTCTTGTACCGGCCATCGCGGCGCTTTGGGCATACGCGCGGTACCGGGCTGCCGGGTTGGGAATTGAGGGAGAACAGCTTTGCCTCCAATACAGATTGCTAGCAAAGACAACCGTCTATTTGCAAAAAAATAAAATCCAATCCCTAGCCATGAAAGAGAGCTATTTTCAGAGGCGAAAAAAACTGGCCAAAATTGATGCTAGTGCAAAATCGGGTACAGGGATTGCCGGAGGAAGTGTCCAGGATGTGGATTCTTCGGATGCCATAGCCATTTACAGCTGGTTTTCACGCTCCGGGCCAGGGTCCTATTGAACCTGGGTAAAAGAGTTATTTCTGGATTTTCAGCAGTTATTTCCGGCCTGCGGCTGCCCCTAGCAGGAATCCAGACAAAAGCCCGAATAGATGGGCGGTAATATTGATATTTGGCTGAAGGAAGGTCATGATTATACTTATCGCAGCAATCGTCACAATTACCTGGCTGTCCTGGCGCGTCATATTTCTTTTGCGTAATAACACAATCGCGATATAGTAGCCGAACAGGCCGAAGATTGCTCCACTGGAACCAACATGGCTGTAGGTTGCAGGTTCAAGAAGAAAAGTGGCGAAGTTCGCGGCAATGCCGGATACAAAATACACAACAACGAATTTTACGCCTCCAAGCATACGCTCCAACCCCGGGCCAAAAAGGACAAGCGAGAAGGTGTTAAACAAAAAGTGGGAAAACCCGCTATGCATAATAATCGGGGTAACTAGCCTCCAGATTTCCCCCTCCGCAATATAAAGATTTACGCCCGTAAATGTAAAAATGAACCAGTAGTTTGGGAAAAAGGGCAAAACCGTTACTAGATAAAAGAGGAGGTTGATGGCTGCAATTGTTGATACGACAGGATAAAAACGGATGAACTGGCCAAAGGTTTCGGTTCTCGTAAACATGGGGTGCCTCCTAAACGACAAAATTATAGCGATACTAACATCTTAGCCGGAAGTCGCCTGCAAATCCATTCAGGTTATTCGTATGCTTGCAAAATCATCGTTAGAAGGAAGTTGGACACAATGATAAGAGGGATTGGAATTGATTTGATCGAGATAGGCAGGATTAGGGAATTGATGGAGAGACAGACGAAGTTTCCAGACCGTATTTTGACAGAGAGGGAGAAGGAGGAATTCAGCAAGCTACCAGCCAAAAGAAGGGCAGAATACCTGGCGGGAAGGTTTGCTGCCAAAGAGGCCTATGCCAAAGCGATTGGGACTGGTATTGGTGCGTCTCTTTCCTTCCTGGATATCGAAGTCGGTAAGGACCCTCTCGGTAAGCCTTTTTTCTTGCTCCCTTCAAGCCGGAAGGCCCACCTATCCATTACCCATACAAAGCAATATGCAGCTGCATATGTTGTCATCGAGGAGAGCTGATTCGGCTCTTCTCTTTTGTTAAGGCTGTGTTAAAAGAACTGGACAAATGACCAGCCCATAATTCAATCCATTCGTTAACATATTGTCCATGGTTGTCTCATATATTCATAATGACACAGGGAAGACAGGCAGCAGGGCGACCGGATGCCGCTTTCCAAAACGATGATATGAGAACAGAAGGGGTTGAAGGAATGAGGAAAAAGGTGTTGCTCGTTATTGCCGGGTTGCTGGCTGTTTTAGCCCTGTCAGCCTGCGGTGCAAAATCGCAGGAATCCGTCCGGGATCAGCTTGCAGGAAAGCTGGATAAGTTGTCAGGGTATAAAGCGAATGCGACGATGACACTGTCAATGGGCGCAAAACCACAGGTTTATAAGGTAGAAATTTGGCATAAGGATCCTGCCTATTATCGTGTTAATTTAAAAAATGCCAAGAAAGACCAAAGCCAGATGATTCTTAGAAATGATGATGGAGTTTTTGTGTTAACACCTGCCTTGAAAAAAAGCTTCCGCTTCCAGAGTGACTGGCCTAAAAACAGCAGCCAGGCATACCTGTACGAATCCTTAATAAAAGATATTGTTGCTGACAAAGAGGCGAAGTTCTCCTCAACAAAGGACTACTATGTGTTCGAAACGAAAACGCGGTATCAAAACAACCAAATGCTTCCGACCCAGGAAATTAAATTCAATAAAAAGGATCTATCCCCAGCAGTTGTCAAGGTCATGGATGCGGACCGGAACGCCCTTGTTATGGTGGAGTTTTCAAAAGTGAAATTCAACGCCAGTTTTGACAAGGATGATTTTGAAATGAAGAAAAACATGACCAGAGCGCAAATTGGTACGCCTGTGATGGCAGAGGCGGGCGTGGATGATACTTCCTTTACGGTTAAATACCCTACTGAGGAACTTGAAGGAGTCTCTTTCCTTTCCGAAAAAGAAATGGCTATTGAGGATGGAAAACGGGTAATTCTAACATACGGGGGCACAAAAACATTTACACTTGTCCAGGAGAAGAGGGTAGTTGAGGCAGCATCCGCCTCTTATCCCGTTGTTGTAAATGGAGAGCCAGCCGACCTTGGTTTTACAGTGGGAGCCCTCACCGACCATTCGCTAACCTGGACAGACAGCGGAGTGGACTACATGATTGCTTCCAATGATTTAACAAAGGATGAGATGGTTTCCATCGCGAGGACCGTCCAGGGAGAATTGTCAAAATAAGATTACCTCAATTATCAGGCGGGCCCGGTACAGGGTCCGCTTTTTGTGTATTCATGGAATCAACGGCAGAAAATACCGGTTGCCCATTTGTTAATGGGCATAGCAGCCTTATGATAAAATAGTGAAATCAGAAACTCGAATCAATGCCAGGGAAGTGACGTAATGGATATGGAAGGTTTTTTTTACAGAGATACATGGGCTGAAATTGATTTGGGAAACATTGAACAAAATATTACATCAATAAAGAAGCTTTTCCCAGAAGAAGTAAAGGTAATTGCGGTCGTAAAAGCTAACGCGTACGGGCATGGCGGGGTGGAAGTTGCGGAAACCGCTCTTGCAGCGGGTGCTGAATATTTGGCCGTAGCCTTTTTGGACGAAGCTCTTGCCCTAAGGAAAAAGGGGATAGAAGCCCCCATGTTGATTCTAGGAGCGACAAGGCCGGAAGATGTAAAGGTTGCCGCCGAGAACAGCCTAACAGTCACGGCCTATAGTTTGGAGTGGCTGCAGGAGGCCTCTGCCCACCTTGCCGAACATTCCTTATCTATCCATATTAAGGTGGATACAGGGATGGGGCGGATTGGTTTCAAGGATGCCAAAGAATTAAAACAGGCCGATGAGTTAATCAAGGCAGATGGCAGATTTTTGCTAGAAGGGGTATTTACCCATTTTGCAACAGCGGACGAAACAGGAACAGATTATTTCCGTAAGCAGCTTCGGGAGTTTAACCACTTGCTTGGTGTATTTAGCCATCGCCCAAGCTTGGTCCATGCAAGCAATAGCGCCGCAGCGATAAGGTTTCCGGAGGCAAGGTTTAATGCGGTACGGCTGGGAATCGGAATGTACGGCCTTGCGCCATCCCCGGAAATGAAATCGGAATTGCCCGTAGTGCTCCATGAGGCTTTTTCGCTTCACTCAAGAATCGTCCAAATCAAAAAGCTGCAAAAGGGCGAGTACATCAGCTATGGCGCAACCTATCAAGCAACTGGCGAGGAGTGGATTGCTACCATTCCGATTGGCTATGCGGACGGATGGATCCGAAAGCTTCAGGGACAGGAAGTACTGGTAAATGAAAAACGCTCACCGATTGTTGGAAGGATATGCATGGACCAATGCATGATTAGGCTCCAGGAATATGCTCCCCCCGGGACGGAAGTAATTTTAATTGGCAGACAGGGAGCAGAGTTTGTCGGGATTGATGAAATTGCCCGGAACATTGGAACGATTAATTATGAAATTCCCTGCCTCATCTCGAACAGGGTTCCCCGCTTGTATAAGAAGGAGGGGGAAATGGTTGGCCTGCAAAACAATTTGCTGGCGGATTAATGGATTAAAATCGTTTTTTTATGCCAATACTACATGTTGATTACGGAATTGGCTTTGCAAGCCTTGTGAATCATGGTATTATTAGAACTGGTAAGAAAATATAGCAACTTCTTGTCGGGGCATCCGGCAGAGGTGAAATGTATTTAAAAAAAGAGAAAAATGGCTTTTTCGCTGAAAACAGCGAAAAAATAAACGGTCTTTATAGTGATGGTGGAGGTGTAGCTTGTGTCAGAGACTGGCGCAACAACGGAAATCCTGGTAAAGTTACCGCAACATCTTTTAACCGAGTTGGACGGAATCGTAAAGCTTGAAAATGTGAACCGCAGCGAATTTATTTACCAGGCAACAAAGGCTTATTTACGCGAAAAGAAAAAGAGACAAATTCGCGAAGCCATGAGGCGGGGCTACATGGAGATGGCCAAAATCAACTTGACGATTGCATCGGAAGCATTCCTCGCAGAATATGAGGCGGAACACACTGTCGAACGTCTTGTAAGCGGAGGATAATCCTTTGATTGTCAAACGTGGTGACGTTTATTTTGCGGACCTTTCCCCGGTTGTCGGTTCCGAACAAGGCGGCGTCCGGCCGGTACTTGTCATTCAAAACGACATTGGGAATCGGTTTAGTCCCACAGTAATCATTGCAGCGATCACGGCGCAAATCCAGAAGGCAAAGCTGCCAACCCATGTTGAAATCAATGCGAAGCGTTATGGTTTTGAACGGGATTCAGTCATCCTGCTGGAGCAAATCCGTACAATCGACAAACAAAGACTGACGGATAAGATTACCCATCTTGATGACGAGATGATGGAAAAAGTGGATGAAGCCTTGCAGATAAGCCTTGGTCTTATCGAGTTTTAACCAACTACGCTCTTAACGGGCGTTTTCTACATAACCACCTCATATGAACATTCCAATCTTAGGCAGGCACCTCACGGGAGCCCGCCTTTTTATTTTATGAAAATTGTTAACAAACACGTTTACTCCGTTTGGATTATGGGTAAAAAACATAGTCGTTTAGATTAACGCAGGTGTACCGATTTATTACAAAATAAAACCGATAGTTTGGAATTGACGGTTTAGAATTGTTATCATTTAATGGATATAAGATATATAGTTGAAGGTATTGAGGCAAATTAAAACGAATAGCGCTTTTTTTGGACAAAACAAATGAATAGTAGCGTCCGGAAAAGACAGGGAGGACTTAATGGAGAACCTAATATTGGACTATGTAAGAGCGCAAAAGATCGAGATTGCAAATGAATGGATGAACAGGATGAGAACCGAGGCGGATGAAAGGGTACTGAGGATGGTATCCGAACAAGTCTTTAATGGGACAAGCTCCGAGTTTATCGATTTGATTGGCTCAAGTCTCGGAGGTTCGAAAGAGGAGTTCCGTTCCAAACTGAGCGAATTTGCTGAAAAAGTTGTAAGGCTTGGTTGGCCGCTTCATTTTGTCATAGAGGGTGTCAGGACATATAGCAAAGTAGTTTTTGAAGGAATGCAGGAAAAAGAGTATGTAACGGACGAAAATCAGATGGCGGTCGTTTATGCGTTTGATCGTTGGATCAGCCCGCTGCAAAATGAAGTAGTCGATATTTACTCTAGGACTTGGGAGCGAACGGTATCCCTTCAAAAAATTGCGCTCCAGGAATTATCAGCTCCTCTTATCCCTGTTTTTGAAAAAATTACAGTTATGCCCCTTGTCGGCACAATTGATACTGAACGGGCAAAGCAGATAATGGAAAATCTTTTGACAGGCGTCGTCAAGCACGGTTCGGAAGTCGTGTTGATTGATATTACCGGAGTGCCGGTTGTCGATACGATGGTCGCCCATCATATTATCCAGGCGGCCGAAGCGGTAAGGCTTGTCGGAGCAAAATGCATGCTTGTCGGGATCAGGCCCGAAATCGCCCAAACACTCGTCAATCTTGGAATTGACCTGAATCAATTCACGACAAAAAATACATTGAAAAAAGGCGTTGAAGCCGCCCTGGAATTAACAAACCGGAAAATTATTAAGGTGGAGGGTGCAAAATGAGAATGAGGATACCGATTTTAAAGCTGCATGATTGCTTGCTTGTTTCCATTCAATGGGAATTGGATGACCAAACAGCCCTCCAGTTCCAGGAGGACCTGCTCCATAAAATCCATGAAACGAGCGCCAATGGGGTTGTTATTGATATTACCTCAATCGATTTTATCGACTCCTTCATTGCCAAGGTGCTTGGCGATGTGATAAGCATGTCCAAACTGATGGGGGCCAAGGTCGTTATTACGGGAATCCAGCCTGCGGTTGCAATTACACTGATTGAACTGGGAATTGGATTAGACGATGTCCTAACGGCATTAGACTTAGAAAAAGGTTTGGAGAAATTACAACAGGAATTGGGGGATTAGCTAGATGGGCATCCAATCCTGTGTAAAAATCCTAAATGAGTGGGACATTGTGGCTGCCCGCCAGCTTGGCCGCAATGTTGCCAAAGAGCTTGGATTCGGCACGGTGGACCAGGCGAGAATTACGACTGCAATAAGTGAGCTGGCGAGAAATATTTACCTTTATGCCGGTCAAGGGCAGATTTGTATCGAAAAAATTTACGAGGGCCCAAAATCTGGCCTTAAGGTCATTGCTGTGGACAGTGGTCCTGGTATAAATGATATCAGGCAGGTGATGGAGGACGGCTTTTCAACCTCCGGTGGCCTTGGAGCTGGCCTTCCTGGGGTGAAACGGCTAATGGATGAATTTGACATTCTCTCATCATCTGGAAAAGGAACTGATATTAGAGCGGTGAAATGGCTCCGTTAGGGGGATGAAAATGGATTTGCGAGAAAGAATGGAAACGAATTATCGGGACATACTGATTGATTATCTAAATGACCAATCCGAACAAACCTTGTACCAAGGACAGAAGTTTAGCAGGGAATTGATGGAAAAGAAAATTTCCCCGGAGGAAATTGTAAGCCTTCATAAAAGCCTCTTGCTTGACCTATATCCCAATGTACCTGAAAGTGTACTCCATTCTTTTGACGTCCTTTTAGAAGTTATGGTTGGCTATGGGCTTGCCTACAGGGAACATCAAAGTCTTAGAAATAAGCAAATGGAATACCGTACCGAAATGGAGATCGCCGCAAATGTCCAGCAAACACTACTTGGAACCTCCATTCCCGAGGTGGAAGGTATGGACATTGGAGCGATAAGTGTCCCAGCAAGGCATATGAATGGCGATTATTTTCATTTTGTCCAGGATGACAATCAATGTGTAAACGTGGCTATTGCCGATGTCATTGGAAAGGGCATTCCAGCCGCGCTTTGCATGTCTATGATTAAATACGCAATGGACAGCCTCCCGGAAAACAGGCATGCGCCACATATGGTGCTTGAAAGCTTGAACAGGGTTGTTGAACAAAATGTGGATCCAAGCATGTTCATCACGATGTTTTATGGTATGTATAATCCCGCCAATCATATCTTTTATTATTCTTCAGCGGGGCATGAGCCAGGCTTTTACTATAATGCCGAAAAAGCTGAATTTTTGGAAATGGAAGCGAAAGGGCTTTTGCTGGGGATTGATAAAAAAACAAAGTATCAGCAATTCGAACGCCCTATCTATCCAGGTGATATGATTATTCTAATGTCAGATGGCGTAACGGAGTGCCGAACGGAGGAAGGTTTCCTTGAAAGGGATGCTCTGATCGGTTATATCCGTAAATATCTTCATTTGGGTGCACAAGAAATCGTGAACAATATTTACAAAGACCTTGAAAGGCTCCAAGATTTCCAATTAAGGGATGATTTTACACTTATTATCCTGAAAAGGAGCGTTTAACAGCCGCAAATACGGGTAAAGTGTTTAAGTGGTTAGTAAATAGACAAGGGGTGGGTCAAGTGGACATCAAATTAGATGTTAATGAATCCAATGATTTTGTTGAAATATATGTGAACGGTGAAATAGATGCCTACACAGCTCCAAAGCTACGCGAGGCGGTTTTCCCGCTTTCGGAAAAAGACGGAGTGAAAATGGTAATCGACCTTTCAGAAGTATCCTATATGGATAGTACCGGACTAGGAGTGATTGTAGGCGTGTTCAAATCGGTCCGCAGCCACAACGGGGAATTCAAACTCGTTGGGCTCTCGGAAAGGTTAAACAGACTTTTTGAAATTACAGGTCTGGCTGACATCATAGACATTAACAGCCAGATAGAGGGTGGAGTGCAATGAGCCAGGCGTTTGACTATATTGAAATGAAAATTCCGGCTAAACCCGAATATGTAGGAGTCATACGCCTTACACTTTCCGGTATAGCAAGCCGGATGGGGTTTTCATACGACGATTTGGAAGATTTGAAAATTGCTACAAGTGAAGCATGTACCAATGCGGTCCAACATGCATACAAAAACAAGGAAATCGGTGAAGTAATCGTCGGTTTCGGCCTGTATGAGGACCGGCTGGAAGTCATGGTAGCGGACAGCGGGCAAAGTTTTGATTTCGAATCGGCTAGGCAGGGCCTTGGCCGGTATGAAGATAATGATTCCGTGGAGTTTTTGCGTGAAGGAGGCTTAGGGCTTTACCTGATTGAAACGCTTATGGATGAAGTAAGGATTCACCATAAAGAAGGTGTCACGGTCTTTATGACTAAGTACCTCGAAGGAGAGCAGGTGGAGACGGATGTCGAAACAATCTCAACTTAACTCCTCAGGAAAACAAGAAATAAACGACCTTATCAAAGCGTATCAGCTCCATCAGGATGACTATGCCCAGGAGCAACTGGTCCTTCACTACAAAAATCTAGTTGAAACAATCGCGCGTAAATATTCTAAGGGACGCTCGTTCCATGAAGACATCTTCCAGGTTGGAATGATTGGCCTTCTTGGCGCAATCAGAAGATATGATGAATCGTTCGGGAAGAGTTTTGAGGCGTTTGCTGTGCCAACAATCATTGGGGAGATCAAACGATTTTTGAGGGATAAAACATGGAGTGTCCATGTCCCGAGGCGGATTAAGGAGCTTGGGCCGAAAATAAAAACAACCGTCGAGGAACTGACAACCAAGCTTCACCGCTCCCCTAAGGTAATTGAAATAGCCGAATATCTTGATGTTTCCGAGGAAGAAATCCTTGAAGCGATGGAAATGGGCAAAAGCTATCAGGCCCTTTCGGTAGACCACTCAATCGAAGCAGATTCGGATGGCGGAACTGTCACCCTGCTTGATATCGTTGGAAGTGTGGATGAAGGATATGAAAAAATCAACCAGAGGCTGGTCCTCGAAAAAGTCCTTCATGTCCTTAATGACCGTGAAAAGAAAATCATCCAGTATACGTATTTGGAGAACATGAGCCAAAAAGATGCGGGCGACAAGCTCGGCATTTCCCAAATGCATGTATCCCGTTTGCAAAGGCGGGCAATCAAGAAGCTGCAGGAAGCCATCCACGCGGAGGCCAACAACTCGGAGTGTCTTTCATGAACCATCTTGTAAAAACCAACATTGAAGTTTATGCGTATCAAATAGCCAAAGAAGGAAAGTCCCATTGCGGTGACAGCTATTTTTTTATCGCAACCGATGAATATTTCGTATGCGTGCTTGCCGACGGCCTTGGCAGCGGCCTTTATGCATATGAAGCCTCGCATGCTGTTGTCCTTGCTGTGGAAAAAAACCACCATGAAGACGTGGAAACTTTGATGAAATTTTGCAATGATGCACTTGCCACAAAAAGGGGAGCCGCGGTTTCCGTATTGAAAGTCTATTTCCACGCCAGGGAGTTTGTTTATAGCTGCGTAGGGAACATCCGCTTCTTTTTGTATTCCTCAAAAGGAAAGCTGACGTATCCTTTACCGGTCACCGGCTACCTGTCGGGAAAACCGCAAACCTACCATACACAGCGCTTTTCTTATGACCCCCATTCTAAATTCCTGATTTTCTCGGATGGATACGATTTTCAGGGAGTCAAAGCCCTCCTAAAGGGCCTGTTCCCTGTCGAGATGATCGCTGATGAGATAAAACGCAAATACCCAACAAAATCGGATGACGCTACATTCATTATCGGGAGCCTGCACTAGTGCAGGTTCTTTTTGTCTTTTTAAAATGAATTCACTCTCAATCTGATAGGGATATTTTGGTCGGATGCTGCGGTTCCAGTGTTTCTCCCTATCCAGATAGTTTGATACAATAGAAGTGAAGCAAGAAAGAGTGGAGGAATGGTTAGGTGAACGAGACCATCACAAAGCAGAATGAATTTGCAAAGTTGATTGCCAACGAACAGAGCCTGGCCCTTAAACAGGTCCAGAATGTCATGTCGCTCGTCAATGAAGGGAACACGGTTCCGTTCATTGCCCGTTATCGAAAGGAACAGACCGATGCGCTTGATGAAGTCCAAATCAGGAACATAATTGAAAGATGGCAATACCTGCAAAACTTGGGACAGAGAAAGGAAGAAATCGTTCGTTCCATTTCGGAGCAGGGTAAACTTACAGACGAATTGGCCAAACAAATAGAAAAAGCAACAAAGCTTCAGGAACTGGAAGATCTGTATAGACCATACAAGCAGAAGCGCAGGACAAAGGCGACCGTTGCAAAAGAAAAGGGCCTTGAGCCATTGGCGGACTGGCTTCTGGCGCTTTCCGGTGGTTCTGTTGAAGAAAAGGCAAAAGAATTTTTATCTGAAGAAAAGGAAGTCCTATCGATTGAGGAGGCGCTTGCAGGTGCAAGGGATATCATTGCGGAGCGTATATCCGATGATGCCGAAAGCAGGAAGTGGATCAGAAGGGAAACATTCAAAACCGGTACGGTTGTTGCTGCAGTAAAGGACGCAGAAAAGGACGAAAAGAAAGTCTTTGAAATGTATTACGAATTTGAAGAGCCAGTCAGCAAAATAGTCCCGCATCGGATCCTTGCATTGAACCGTGGCGAAAAGGATGAGATTCTTAGGATAGGGATAAAAACCAGCTCAGATTCAAACATGAAGTATTTGGAGAAAAAATGGATAGGCAAACTCCATTCCCCATCCGCCAGCATGGTTGCGGAAGCAATCGAGGACGGTTACAAAAGGCTTATTCAGCCTTCAGTCGAAAGGGAAATCCGTAATGAGCTGACGGAAAAGGCCGAAGAGCAGGCTATCCATATATTTGCTGAGAACCTTCGGAAGCTGCTGCTTCAGCCGCCGTTGAAAGGAAAGGTCGTATTAGCAGTCGATCCCGCTTTCCGGACGGGCTGCAAGCTTGCCGTTGTGGATGAAACTGGCAAGGTTTTGAAAATAGATGTCATCTACCCCCATCCGCCAGTATCAAAAAAGCATGAAGCAAAAGGAAAATTCACGGCAATTTTATCGGAATATAAGGTACAAATGGTGGCAATTGGGAATGGAACAGCTTCAAGGGAAACAGAGCAGTTCGTCGCTGATATTCTTAAAGAAGTGAATCGGGAAATTTATTATTTAATTGTCAACGAGGCAGGAGCAAGTGTATATTCTGCTTCAGACTTTGCCCGTGAGGAGTTTCCTCATTTGCAGGTTGAAGAACGGAGCGCCGTGTCAATCGGAAGGCGTCTGCAGGATCCGCTTGCCGAACTTGTGAAAATTGACCCGAAATCGGTCGGTGTCGGCCAGTACCAGCATGATGTTTCGCAAAAGAGGCTGTCGGAATCACTCCATTTTGTCGTCGAAACGGCTGTTAACCAAGTTGGGGTAAATGTGAACACTGCTTCGCCGGCCCTTCTTAAATATGTTGCCGGCCTGACAAAAACAACCGCTGCCAACATCGTTAAACAGCGGGAGGAAGAAGGTAAATTCGTCAACCGATCACAACTGAAGAAAATCCCTCGCCTAGGTGCAAAAACATATGAACAAGCCATCGGGTTCCTGCGAATCCTGGATGGGGCTGAACCACTTGACCGTACAGGTATCCATCCGGAGAATTATGGTGCAGTAAAAAAACTTTTGGCGACTTTTGGATTTACAACTGCTGACCTTGGCAGCCCCAAGCTGAAGGAAGCCCTAAACAAGCTTGAGCTTGGAAAAGCAGCAGAAGATCTTTCGATTGGTGAAATAACCCTAAAGGATATTATCGAAGCCCTCATTCGACCGGAGCGTGACCCTCGCGACGAGCTCGATGCTCCATTGCTGAAAAAAGATGTCCTAAAACTTGAGGATTTACAAACAGGAATGGAACTTCAGGGGACAGTAAGGAATGTTGTTGATTTCGGAGCCTTTGTCGACATCGGAGTAAAACAGGATGGGCTTGTGCATATTAGCAAGCTGAGAAAGCAATATGTCAAGCATCCTCTAGATGTCGTCTCTGTAGGTGATGTCGTAACCGTCTGGGTGGATTCAGTCGATAAACAAAAAGGCCGAGTGTCTTTGACAATGATTGTCCCAGAGGCATCTAAAGAAGAAAAATAAGAAAAGTGGGAACAAACAAACTATGTAAGTTATAATAACGTAAAAACAGCGTGCCTTGATTTAACGGGCACGTCTTTTTTTGTTGTTAGGGAAAAGGGAGTGTCCTAAGAAAAAGCCAGCTTAAAGAACTATGAAGGATTTTTCCTCCTGTAGAAGAACCAGCACTGATTAAGGAGCTTGATTTGGTACCGATTTTTCTCATAGAAAGCACGCCTAATCCTGTTTTGGAACCAAGTTGGCATGGATTATCCCTCCCGATGTGTCATAACGTTTCTCTAGTCTATGCTATAATAGGTTGTCATGTTCAACGGAAGGGAGGGTCCAATAGTCGATGGAAAACTCGGAACTACAGGCGTTAACAGAAAATATTTCGCTCGAGCACTTTGGACTCCGCTTTATACATAAAGCTATCTTCAACCCCAGGCTTAGAACAACTGGTGGAAGATACCTGCTGAAATCACATAACATAGAAATCAACAAGCGCTATTTGGAAGAGCTTGGTTATGACGAAATGATCGGCATTATAAAGCATGAATTGTGCCACTATCACCTTCATACCCGTGGGAAAGGATACCGCCACAGGGACGCGGATTTCAGGGCGTTGTTAAAAAAAGTCGGGGCACCTAGATTCTGTGGCCAGCTTCCGGAAAACGAAGCAAAGAAAAGAAGTGGGAAGGTTGTTGTCTACCAATGTGCGGGCTGTGGAATTCTTTTTAAAAGGAGGAGGAGCATAAACACAGCCAGATACGTGTGCGGAAAGTGCAGGGGTGAATTGCGCAAAGTTAAAGAAATGAGTGCCCAGTAGACGGTGGAAAATCAACCAAAATTTATCTTGAAGTCGTTCTTGACATTGGGGTGGAGCGTCATTATAATGTAAAGAGTCGACGGAAGGCTCTTCAATACTTCCGATGAATAGTTCATGTGGATAAATCAATATTCCGAGTAGTATAGTGGTAGAGACGAGCATCACTTCCATGAATAGACTGCGAGTTGTACCCGCCGAGCTGCATCTTGCGAAGCATCCTGAGGTGGGGACACTGATGTAAACAGGGAGTATAGGTGAACTTTTATTTATTCCGCAGTAGCTCAGTGGTAGAGCAATCGGCTGTTAACCGATCGGTCGTAGGTTCGAGTCCTACCTGCGGAGCCATTTTTGGGGAAGTACTCAAGAGGCTGAAGAGGCGCCCCTGCTAAGGGTGTAGGTCGGGTAACCGGCGCGAGGGTTCAAATCCCTCCTTCTCCGTTCCGTATTTTATTATGGCCCCTTGGTCAAGCGGTTAAGACACCGCCCTTTCACGGCGGTAACACGGGTTCGAATCCCGTAGGGGTCATTTATTATTT
>NZ_LMTI01000002.1:707191-707992 GCF_001510665.1 Bacillus sp. FJAT-27445 | reverse complement strand
CATATAGAAAATAGATTACTCGTTCTTCAAACTTCTTCTGCATTATCCAGTTTTGAGGGAATGAAATTTCCTCTTGAAAAAACCTGATAAGGCATTATAATAATATATGTCTGATTCATTGTCTGGCGACAATGGCGAGAAGGCCACACCCGTTCCCATACCGAACACGGAAGTTAAGCTTCTCAGCGCCGATGGTAGTTGGGGCCTTGCCCCTGTGAGAGTAGGACGTTGCCAGGCAATTATTATGGAGGATTAGCTCAGCTGGGAGAGCATCTGCCTTACAAGCAGAGGGTCGGCGGTTCGATCCCGTCATCCTCCACCACATACTTTGCCGGTTTAGCTCAATTGGTAGAGCAACTGACTTGTAATCAGTAGGTTGGGGGTTCAAGTCCTCTAGCCGGCACCATTTTTGAGCCATTAGCTCAGTCGGTAGAGCAACGAGCAAAGCATCATGAGTATGCTGCGAGTTGCGGAGTGGAACGGAAGTTCCGCGGAGCATCTTTCGACTGAAGTTGATAAATGTTTAGGGAACTATCCCAATACGAGCCATTAGCTCAGTCGGTAGAGCATCTGACTTTTAATCAGAGGGTCGAAGGTTCGAGTCCTTCATGGCTCACCATTTTAATATGCGGGTGTGGCGGAATTGGCAGACGCACCAGACTTAGGATCTGGCGCCGCGAGGCGTGGGGGTTCGACTCCCTTCACCCGCACCATTTTTTTGCGGAAGTAGTTCAGTGGTAGAACACCACCTTGCCAAGGTGGGGGTCGCGGGTTCGAATCCCGTCTTCCGCTCCAGATTTT
>NZ_LMTI01000002.1:706445-706907 GCF_001510665.1 Bacillus sp. FJAT-27445 | reverse complement strand
AGCTGGGAGAGCGCCTGCTTTGCACGCAGGAGGTCAGCGGTTCGATCCCGCTAGGCTCCACCATTTTGAAAACTTATATTTTGGCGGTGTAGCTCAGCTGGCTAGAGCGTACGGTTCATACCCGTAAGGTCGGGGGTTCGATCCCCTCCGCCGCTACCAAAATTTTAAGTTGGACCTTTAGCTCAGCTGGTTAGAGCAGACGGCTCATAACCGTCCGGTCGTAGGTTCGAGTCCTACAAGGTCCACCAAAACCTTATAATTATAATATAAATGGAGGAATACCCAAGTCTGGCTGAAGGGATCGGTCTTGAAAACCGACAGGCGGGTTAAACCGCGCGGGGGTTCGAATCCCTCTTCCTCCGCCATTTATACTATGTATCCATCGAGCTGCTCCTTGAGTTAGCTTACTGAGATGGGGCCAGTCGATACCCTTTGGGTGCATTGGCTAAATTTAATACTTTT
>NZ_LMTI01000002.1:706115-706365 GCF_001510665.1 Bacillus sp. FJAT-27445 | reverse complement strand
TGGTTAGAATGCCTGCCTGTCACGCAGGAGGTCGCGGGTTCGAGTCCCGTCCAGACCGCCATTTTTTTTGGCTCAGTAGCTCAGTCGGTAGAGCAAAGGACTGAAAATCCTTGTGTCGGCGGTTCGATTCCGTCCTGAGCCACCTTTATTTTTGATAATGGCGATTGTGGCGAAGTGGTTAACGCACCTGATTGTGGTTCAGGCATTCGTGGGTTCGATTCCCATCAGTCGCCCCATTTATAATATTATA
>NZ_LMTI01000002.1:589500-706043 GCF_001510665.1 Bacillus sp. FJAT-27445 | reverse complement strand
TTTAATGGTAAAACTCCAGCCTTCCAAGCTGATGTCGTGGGTTCGATTCCCATCACCCGCTCCATATGTGGGCCTATAGCTCAGCTGGTTAGAGCGCACGCCTGATAAGCGTGAGGTCGATGGTTCGAGTCCATTTAGGCCCACCATTTTTGTATAAAGACTTTTATTCCGCAGTAGCTCAGTGGTAGAGACGAGCATCACTTCCATGAATAAACTGCGAGTTGTACACGCCGAGCCACTGCTTGCATTAGTTCGCTGAGGCGGGGACACAGTTACAAATATGGAGTATAGATTCACTTTTATTATTCCGCAGTAGCTCAGTGGTAGAGCTATCGGCTGTTAACCGATCGGTCGTAGGTTCGAGTCCTACCTGCGGAGCCATATGGGGAAGTACTCAAGAGGCTGAAGAGGCGCCCCTGCTAAGGGCGTAGGTCGGGTGACCGGCGCGAGGGTTCAAATCCCTCCTTCTCCGCCATTTATGGCCCCTTGGTCAAGCGGTTAAGACACCGCCCTTTCACGGCGGTAACACGGGTTCGAATCCCGTAGGGGTCATCTTTAAAAAAAGTGCTGTCGGCAATAAGCCGACAGCACTTTTTTTATGTTTTCATATAACCTCTGACTGAAATTCTATTCCGTTTTTTCATTATTCTATTGAACTAGTTAAATCGTAAATAACTCCGTTTTAAAGCACTTTCCTTCATGTATGCTATCTTCTTCCTAATGATCTCAATTTTTATCATACTTCAAAAAAATTTATGAAAAAGAGGTTATTCTTTCAAAAAATAGGGTAAATGTAAGAATACTACAAATATTCAAGTTGATCAGCTTCATTTATAACTTGGGTATCTCTTTTTAACTTCCTTCTTATAACATTCTACATATACTTTTTATTCAATGGATTATTCACTTCCTAGTCATACTTTTTCGAGTTTACTGGATGAATTTTAGCCTTTTTTGAAAGATAAATTGTCTGTTGCGGACGTATAGGGTGGAATTTTTGATAACGGTGGAGATTCCGCCGATTTTTTGTCTAAAAACCAAAGAATTTTTGTAAAGGAAATGACAGGCATTAAACGAATTATAGTTAAAAAGTAGAATATCCATTTCAAAGGGGATTTGGATGTATGTATGAAGCATGATAGAGACATGCTGCTCCTTTTGAATGGTAAAGACAAAGGCCTTCTAAAGCTTTTGGCTTTCTAATATAAGCATTTATGGGAGAACAAAGGGGTTCCAATCTTTCCAGAAAATATGCCGGGCAGTTGCGTGATAAGTCCTCGATGCAGAAGGGTTTTCATACTTCGCTAGGGCTTTTGTTTTTGTCCGGGAGAAGAGAGGAGCGGCTGAATGGCAAAGAAAAAATGCGTGGCGATGCTGCTGGCAGGCGGCCAGGGCAGCAGGTTGAAGATGTTGACTAGGAATATCGCCAAACCCGCAGTTCCGTTTGGCGGGAAATACAGAATTATTGATTTCACTTTAAGCAATTGCACAAACTCGGGTATTGATACTGTCGGAGTGCTAACCCAGTATCAGCCGATGCTGTTAAATTCCTATATTGGGATCGGGAGTGCTTGGGACCTTGACCGAAAGGATGGAGGAGTGACGGTCCTTCCACCTTTTAGTGAATCTTCGGAAGTAAAATGGTACACGGGGACAGCATGCGCTGTTTACCAGAACCTGAATTATCTAAAGCAATATGATCCAGAGTACGTTCTTATTTTATCAGGCGACCATATTTACAAGATGAACTATGAACATATGCTCCAGTATCATATTGAAAAAGGCGCCGATGCCAGTATTTCAGTGATTGAGGTCCCGTGGGCTGATGCAGGCCGGTTCGGCATTATGAATACCGGCCCAGATATGAGAATCACAGAATTCGAGGAAAAACCGGACGTTCCCAAAAGCAATCTCGCCTCAATGGGAATTTATATATTTAACTGGAATGTACTGAGAGAGTGCCTTGAAACGGATTATGCAAATGAGAATTCGAGCCATGATTTTGGCAAAGATGTCATTCCCCGCCTCGTAGCGGAAGGGAAGCAGCTTGTCGCCTACCCATTTTCGGGGTATTGGAAGGATGTCGGAACGGTCCAAAGCTTTTGGGAGGCAAATATGGATCTCCTGGATGATACATGCGGCCTGGATTTATTTGATAACAATTGGAGGATTTATTCAGTTAATCCCAACCAGCCGCCGCAGTTCATTTCAAGTGATGCATTGGTTGTTCAATCCTTGGTTAATGAGGGGTGCACGATTGAAGGGGATGTCGAACACTCTGTGCTTTTTCAGGGAGTAACCATTGAAATAGGAGCCGTGGTCAAGGATTCAGTCATTATGCCGGATGCTGTAATTGGAAAAAACACCTTTATCGAAAAGGCGATCGTTCCATGTGACCTTGAAGTTCCGGATGGAATGGTTATTCGCCCGGAAAACGGGGAGATTGTACTTGTCAATGAAGATATGATCCAACAGAAATATCTCGCTACTTAATGATAGAGAAGGAGGGACAAAAATGAAGAAACAACTCTTAGGAGTCATCGATGCCGCCACATACCACGATGACCTGCAAGAACTGCTGCTGCATAGGCCGGTGGCCGCCCTACCTTTTGCAGGAAGATACCGCCTGATTGACTTTGTCCTTTCCAGCATGGTGAACTCAGGAATCAGCAGTGTGGCGATTTTTCCAAAGTCCGGATACAGATCGTTAATGGACCACCTTGGTTCGGGGAAGAATTGGGACTTAAACAGAAAACGGGACGGGCTTTTCTTTTTTCCTGCTTCCCCATCGGATGCAGATAGGGAGTCGGGCATTGGCTGCTTCTCACACTATGCAGATAACCTTGATTTCTTTTACAGGAGTACACAGGAATACACTCTGATTTCGAACTCGAATACCGTTATTAATACAGATTTCAACCATCTTTTGGAGCAGCATATCGAATGCGGATGCGATTTGACCGAGGTATACAAACATGGGGAGTCCCTTGATATTTATCTGCTCAAGACCTCGCTTCTAATCGATTTGATTAAAAGCAGGGCCGAAACCGGGTATACGTGCATCAAGGATGTATTTGAAGACTTATCCTGCCCTTATTCAGTGTGCAGGTATGAATATGAAGGCTATGCCAAAAGGGTAGAATCAATCCAGAGCTATTTTAAGACGAGTATGGAACTGTTGGAAACCCGAATTTGGAATTCGCTGTTCAAAAAGCGCCAACCCGTCTATACAAAGGTTAAAGATGAGCCGCCATCCCGCTATTACCCGGAATCCTCTGTAAAAAGGAGTTTGGTCGCCAACGGCTGCCAGCTTAGGGGGAAAATTGAAAACAGCATTATTTCTAGGGGAGTGACAGTTGGAAAGGGAACCGTTATCAGAAACAGTGTAATTATGCAAAAATGCCAGATTGGCGAAGAGTGTATTCTTGACTCTGTCATCCTTGATAAGGATGTAAAGGTTGAGTCAGGAACCATCTTGATTGGGAATCCAGCCAAACCAATTGTTTATAGCAAGGGTAGCTTTATTGAACCGGGAGAAACTCCAGCAAGAACCCTTATGATTCTATAATAAAATGCCAGCTCCTTTAAACCGTAGGAGCTGGCATTTTTGTTTTACTCATCATTGTCTTTATCAATGTAGCTGTCTTTCTTGTTGTAATGGACGTCCCCCATTTGCGACTCCAACCCTTTCCTGTCCAGCAGTTCTTCCAATTCCTTCAGCTTTTCATGGTTCGGATTGAATTTCCGGTTTCCACCTTCGATGTCGTTGGAAACAAACTCCTCAATATCCTCTGTTGCCCCTTCCTCATTGATACCGTTCTTGTAAAGATCATCGTAGCTGTCGTAGTCTCCGACAAGATCCTGCGGTCCTTCCGAAGTGCCATACCGGGCTACTTCCTCAAACGAGTCATTTGTATCAATGATACCGCCGTCCCCTTTTCCCCGGAAAGAATTCGGAATAGAAGGAGTAAGAATATCCTCCTCAACCGGCCTGTCATTTGCAGCTGTCTGGTCCGGAGTATGATCCACGCAGTAAAGAGTGGAAGGGATGGCTTCAAGCCGTTCAAATGGAATGTCTTTGCCGCACTCCTTGCATACTCCATAAGAACCATCTTCAATGGCTTCCAGGGCCTCATTGACTTTTTCCAGCTGTGCACCGGCGTGGTCTTCGAGCGCGAAGTTTTTTTCCCTCTCAAAAAGTTCGGTACCGAGATCGGCCGGGTGATTGTCAATAGAGGAAAGCTCTCCGACTGTTTCGGTTTCTTCCTTGTCGCGGTCACCATAACCGTTTTTCATTTCCAGTTGATTAGTTAATGCTTTATTTTCTTCCTCCAGTAAATATTTCAGGGAATTTAATTGGTCTTTTGATAACATCAAGTCCACATCCGTTTCGTAGCATTTTAGCTTTATCTGTACTAAATTCCTTCCCTGTACGAGCTGTGATGAAACATAGGCTAAGGGAGGGAGGTTGCCCGATTAGAATCCATGAAAAAAGCTCCTGCTATGGCAGGAGCTAGATGAAGTAGCCTAAAAACAGGCCGATGGATAACAGGAATCCAAATATTGTGTTTGTCTGGGCAGTTGCTTTCATGGCGGGCATCATCTGGATCGGAACCCGGCCGGCCTTGAAACCTTTGATTGCCTTGACTGCTTTCGGAGCGCTCAAAATGACGATAGCCGTCCATGCTGATGCGATGCCGAGGCCAATCATTATTGCAACCAGGATATAGGCGGCAACGAACATGCCGGCAAGGAAGAGGATGGCGTTCTCTCTGCCAAGTAAAATGGCAAGTGTTTTCCTGCCGAATTCCTTGTCCCCGTCATGGTCACGGATGTTGTTCGCCATAAGGATGGCGCCAACGAGAATGGATACCGGAATGGAGACGAATACGCTCGTTGCCGATACGAATCCGGTCTGGATAAAGAATGAGATCAGGATGATAAGGCAGCCCATGAAAAATCCGGCAAACAGTTCCCCCAGCGGAGTATAGGCGATTGGGTAAGGGCCTCCTGTATATAGGTAGCCGGCAAGCATGGAGACGCCGCCAATCACTGCTATCCACCAGCTGCTTTCCATACAAATATAAATGCCAATCAGGATGGATATGCCGTATAGGATAAGGGCAAGCTGCATCACGGTCCTTGGTTTGATACCGTCCCGGACAATTGCGCCGCCGATGCCTATTGAGTGCTCGGTATCGAGGCCTCTTTTGAAATCGTAATACTCATTGAACATATTTGTAGCCGCCTGAATCAAAAGGCAGGCGACAAGCATTGCAAAAAAGAGCCCAAAGTCGATTCTCCCTACGTCAAGCGCAAGGGCTGTGCCGAGGAAAACCGGTACGAATGCCGCTGTCAGCGTATGGGGCCTTGTTAGCTGCCACCAGGCGCGGAAGCCGCGGTTCGATTCAGGTACATGGGATGTGCCAGTCTGTACTTGTGGCTGCATGATGTACACTCCCTAATTTTTATTTGTTACTTCAAATTTAGCATTCTATGAAAACTTGGCAAAAAACCATACCAAATTCAAGTGTATGGAATCGCCTGTCGCCTGTCAATCCTTTTTTCCTGAAATCTGGAAACAGTTCCAATAAAAAAGGTTCCCTTCCCTTTTTGGGAGACAAAGGTTAATTCCTGTAGTTTTTTAGGCATCGTTTGTCGAGGTTTGCGGCGGAATGCGATATAATAAGGAATGAAACTGGTTGATAGTGACAAGTGTTATTGACACTCCATTCAACGGAGAGTATCCTTAATGAGGTTTAAGTTGAATGGACAACAGCATTTGACGCTGTTTTGGAGGGAAATTTGTGGTTACCATTCATGAAACGGAACTGAAAGAAGCAATCCTTCTTGGAATAGGAAGAGCTCGGGAGCAGGGCAGGCCAATCCTGGTTAGCGAGGTCCAAAAGGCCGGTGCAATTGACCCTCTTTCCTTTTTCGATAGCGGAAGTGCAGATTTTTTTGGTGAGCGGTTTTACTGGAGGGACCCGGATGAAGGGTTTTATATTGCAGGTCTGGGCATTGCAGCGCAACTTAGCACTGGCCTGGCGGAAGGCCGGTTTACCTATATTGACAGGAACTGGAATGAGCTTATCCAGGATGGAATTATTGTTAATTCTTATAATAAAGCGGGATTGGGCCCTGTAATGTTCGGAGGTTTTTCCTTCGATCCTTTAAAGCCCAAAACTGTTCTTTGGTCAAAATATCCTGATGCCCTATTTCACATACCAAGGTTTATGTTGACCGTGGTGGATGGGGAAGCATATTTGACTACGAACGTTGTATGCTCGAAGCATGACGGCCTCTCTCTTTTTAATAAGGTTGCTGTTGAAAGGGAGGCGCTTGTTAAAAATCTCAAGGTCGAGCGCACTGAGCCGGAAGTAATCCTTAAGGAAGTTAAAGAAATCATGGCCGGTGACTGGAAGAATACCGTTACAGACGCGGTCGGGCAGCTTCAGAATGGCCCGCTCAAAAAAGTTGTGCTTGCAAGGGAATTACGCCTTTATTTCAATAAAGAAGTTGAAAGCACGGCAGTTCTGGAAAAACTGGAACAGGAGCAAAAGACCAGTTTTATTTTTTCTTTTGAATCAGGCGGGGACAGCTTTATCGGGGCTTCCCCGGAGCGGCTCATCAAAAAGCGCGGAAAATCGGTCCGTTCTGCGTGCCTTGCAGGTTCAATTCCACGAGGAAAAACTGCCGAAGAGGACAGCCTTCTTGGCAGCCTGTTATTATCAGATGAAAAAAACCTTGCGGAGCATCAGTATGTGGTCGATATGATCAGGGATGCCATGGAAGAAACCTGTAACCATGTTTCTATTCCCGATCAGCCAAAATTAATGAAAATAAGGGATATTCAACATTTATACACTCCTGTTGAAGGAACATCTAAAGATACATCCAGCCTTCTTGATATTGTGGAAAGGCTTCATCCAACCCCGGCGCTAGGAGGACTTCCAAAGGAAGCGGCAATTGAAAAAATTCGTGAAATTGAAGCTCTTGACCGGGGCTTTTACGCTGCACCGATCGGATGGATGGATTATGCAGGAAACGGTGAGTTTGCTGTGGCGATTCGCTCCGGGCTTATCCAGGGGAAGGAAGCCTCACTATTTGCCGGCTGCGGTGTTGTCGCGCATTCTGATGCGGAGAGTGAATATATTGAAACCGGGCTGAAGTTCAGGCCGATGCTTTCAGCTCTTGGAGGAAAAAATGAATGAACCATCAAAGTGCTTTGACAGCTTATATAGCAGCCTTTGTGGCTGAACTTGTTAATACAGGCATAAAGGATGTTGTTGTCAGTCCGGGATCCCGCTCGACGCCAATGGCGATGGTTATGGCCGAGCATCCGGGCTTGAATTTGCATATCCATGTTGATGAGCGGTCAGCCGCTTTTTTTGCGCTTGGGATTGCAAAGGCGAGCGGAAGGCCCGCTGTCATGTTGTGTACCTCAGGTACTGCCGCCGCGAATTATTTCCCGGCGATTGTTGAGGCCCGTTATTCACGCGTACCTCTTCTTGTGCTGACGGCGGACCGTCCCCATGAACTGAGGGATGTCGGCGCGCCGCAAGCAATCGACCAAATGGATTTGTACGGGAAGCATGTAAAATGGTTTGCGGAAATGGCATTGCCTGAAGAGGCTGTGGACATGCTCCGCTACGCGCGGATGGTTTGCGGAAGGGCGGCATCGATAGCGATTCAGGCCCCGGCTGGTCCGGTCCACCTGAATTTCCCATTTCGTGAGCCGCTTATTCCCAATCTGGAAAATGACCGCCTTTTTGAACTCGCTGAAAGGGCGGAGGGGTATGTTTCTGTCACACAGGGCAAAAGGGTTCTTGATGAGCAAGGATTTAAGCGGATTTCCTCGCTTCTCGGGAAAGTTGAAAGAGGCATTATTGTGTGCGGCCAGCTCGATAATAATGCTTTTTCCGCAAAAGTTGAAGCGCTGGCAGAGGCGATCGGCTTTCCTATCCTTGCCGATCCTCTATCCCAGTTGAGAAGCGGCAGCAATTCAGGTAAATGGGTTGTCGATGCATATGATTCTTTCCTTCGCTTTGAGGAGGCAAAACGCCAGATAAAGCCTGAAGTAATTATCCGCTTCGGCGCCATGCCTGTTTCGAAGGCACTGACGATTTTCCTTAAGGAAAATCGGGAGGCCAGGCAAATTGTTGTTGATGGAAGCGGAGGCTGGCTTGATCCGCATGCCCTATCCACTGAAATGATTTATTGTGATGAAGCCCTTTTTTGTGATGGTCTCCTTGAGAATATCAATAAGGTGCCACATACCAATTATGCGGATAAGTGGCAGATGCTGAATTCCAAGTCAAAGAAAGCTATGGATGCGGAAATGGACAGGGAAAAGCTGAATGAAAGCCTTGTTTACCGTGAACTTCCAGATTTGCTCCCTGACGGATCTTCCTTATTTGTGGGAAATAGCATGCCAATCCGTGACCTCGACAGCTTTTTCTGGCTGAATAGTAAACAGATAAACGTAATGGCAAACCGAGGGGCGAATGGCATTGATGGCGTTATCTCCACGGCGCTTGGAGCGTCGATTTATGCGAGCCCAATGTACCTAGTTCTTGGCGACCTGACGTTTTACCACGATTTGAATGGCCTGCTCCCTGCAAAATTGTATGATTTGAATCTAACAGTAATTCTAATCAACAATAATGGAGGCGGTATATTTTCATTTCTTCCACAATCAGGGCAATCGAGAAATTTCGAGCGCCTTTTCGGCACACCTCTTGACCTTGATTTTTCTCATGTGGTGGAAATGTACGGCGGCACATTTACTCGGGTCCATGATTGGACACACTTCAACGATGCGATTATTTCTGCAAAGGACAAGCCTGGACTGAAGGTTATCGAGGTTGTGACCAATCGGGAGGCAAATGCGGCTGAACATAGAAGAATTTGGTCAGCGGTTTCCCGGGAAATAAGCAAGCTCGAGGACGGAGTTCAATGAACCTGAAGGTGAATGGGGATGTCTACAATCTGGAAATTTGCGGGTACGGTGAACCGCTCCTGCTTCTCCACGGGTTTACAGGCAACGCGGGCACATGGAAGCCTTTTTGCGAGATACTGGGCCAACATTCATTGATGATTTGCCCGGACCTGCCCGGCCATGGCAAAACGGATTTCAATGGAGGGCATGAGCGCTTTAGTATAGAATCCACAGTCCATGGCCTGAAGGGTATAATTGATGAACTCAAGATCGGAAAAGTAAATCTCCTGGGCTATTCAATGGGCGGACGGCTTGCACTCGCATTTGCGCTAACCTATCCCGGCCGGGTGGGCAAATTGATTCTGGAAAGTTCATCACCTGGCCTTGCCAATGAGAAGGAGAGGCAGGTACGGCGCATGAAAGACAGTGAACTTGCCAACTTTATTTTAGAAGAAGGCACTGAGGCTTTTGTCGATTATTGGGAGAATATCCCGCTGTTCAAATCAATTCAGGCGATGCCTGATAAAGTAACAGATGCCATTAGAACTCAGCGAATGGAAAACTCACCGGAAGGGCTGGCCAAATCCTTGATCGGGATGGGGACTGGAGCCCAGCCGTCCTATTGGGACAGGCTTCCCGAATTAGAGGCGGATGTACTTCTTTTGGCGGGAGAGTTTGACGAAAAGTTCTGCGGGATTGCCGAAAAGATGGGCGCACTTATCAATTCGGCTTCGGTTGTTATAGTTGAAGATACGGGGCATGCAGTTCATGTGGAGAATCCGGAGAAATTTGGTACAATAGTAAGTGGGTTTTTGACAAATACATAAAGGGAGGTTTTATTTTTGACAGTAGAATGGGTTGCAGAACGCAAATACAATGAAATTTTATATGAAACATATAACGGCATAGCCAAAATCACCATTAACCGTCCAGAAGTGCACAATGCCTTTACTCCGAGAACGGTAACGGAAATGATTGATGCTTTTGCCTATGCAAGAGATGATTCAAATATCGGGGTTATCATCCTGACAGGTGCCGGAGAAAAGGCATTCTGTTCAGGCGGTGACCAGAAGGTACGCGGCCATGGCGGCTATGTTGGCGAAGACCAAATTCCGCGCTTGAACGTCCTTGACCTTCAACGGTTGATCCGGGTTATTCCAAAACCAGTTATCGCCATGGTAAAAGGCTATTCAATCGGCGGAGGAAATGTGCTCCAAGTCGTTTGCGACCTGACGATTGCAGCCGATAATGCGATTTTTGGCCAAACTGGCCCTAATGTCGGTAGCTTTGACGCGGGATACGGTTCCGGTTACCTGGCAAGAATCGTCGGGCACAAAAAGGCACGCGAAATCTGGTACCTGTGCCGCCAGTACAACGCCCAGGAGGCATTGGACATGGGTCTTGTCAACACAGTTGTGCCGCTTGACAAGGTTGAAGAAGAAACAATCAAATGGTGTGAAGAAATTCTTGAAAAGAGCCCAACAGCAATTCGCTTCCTGAAAGCCGCAATGAACGCGGATACGGACGGGCTTGCAGGCCTCCAACAATTTGCTGGGGATGCAACACTTCTTTACTATACAACAGAAGAAGCAAAGGAAGGCCGTGACTCATTTAAAGAGAAGCGCAAGCCAGACTTTGGCCAGTTCCCTCGTTTCCCATAAACCGGGAAAATATATTCTAGGCGGATTCGCCGATCATTTAACATTCTGCAGCTTGATGGGCACGCCCATCAGGCTGTTTTGCTATAGAAGGTGAAAAGAATGGCAAATACATTACCCCATTTTTTAAAAAAACGCGCTTTCCTGACCCCGGACCGGGCTGCTATCAGCTACGGGCCTGAAACACTGACGTTCGGGGAGCTTTATCGCCGAAGTATGGCTGTCGCTGAACAAATGGCCGTCATAGGAATCAGGAATGGGAGCTATACAGGCATCCTTGTAAGAAACAGCCTTGACACTGCAGTTTTGTTATTCGCGCTCCAGCTATGCGGGGCACCCGCCGTCATGCTGAACAACCGGCTGTCGACCACTGAACTCTCCTTTCAGCTTAAAGATGCCCAAGCGGGATTCCTGGTTTACGATGAAGCCTTCAAAGAAAAGGCAGAAAGTTCGGCAACAGGCCTGCCTAGTACCAAATGTGTTTCATTGGAAGAACTTCGGGCAACTGAACGTGGTGAAATAATTGTTCCAGACGAAGTGCCGCTCGAAAGTGTCTGTACGGTAATGTATACGTCCGGCACGACGGGCAGCCCGAAAGGCGTTCTCCAAACGTATGGGAACCATTTCTGGAGCGCTTCGGGTTCTGCCTTGAATCTTGGCCTTTCCACGGAAGATACATGGTTATGTACCGTTCCGCTTTTTCATATTAGCGGCTATTCCATCCTGATGAGGTGCATCATTTATGGGATGCATATTATCATCCACAGCCATTTTGACGAGGAAAAGGTTATTGAGGAGATTCAGTCGAAGCAGGTGACAATCATGTCTGTCGTCGGGACAACTCTATCAAGGGTACTCGAAATGCTTGGAGAAAAGCGCCTGCCTGAAACGTTCCGATGCATGCTACTCGGAGGCGGGCCAGCCCCGCTGCCTTTGTTGGAAGCGTGCAGGGAGAAGGGGATTCCGGTCTATCAGACATACGGCATGACCGAAACAGCGTCACAGTCTGTAACTCTTTCCCCGGAATACAGCCTCACAAAATTGGGGTCTGCCGGAAAGCCTTTATTCCCGGTATCAATGAAGATCCAAATGCCTGATGGAACCGATGCATCAATCGGTGAAGCTGGTGAAATTCTGCTGAAGGGGCCAAATGTCACGCCTGGGTATTTGAATAGACCCGAGGAAACAGCTGAAAAAATCATTGATGGCTGGCTGCATACAGGGGACATCGGCCGCCTCGACGAAGACGGTTTCCTTTATGTCCTTGACCGGCGCTCCGACCTGATTATTTCCGGAGGAGAAAACATCTATCCCGCTGAAATTGAAAGCGTCCTTCTTTCCCATCCAGGGGTCCGGGATGTTGGCGTTGCCGGAATGCCGGATAGCAAGTGGGGACAGGCACCAGCCGCTTTTATTGTTCCAAAGGGGCTAAATGCACCATCCGTTGAAGAGCTTCGCCTCTTTTGTGTTGAGCGGCTCGCGAAATACAAGGTGCCAAGGAATTTCTACTTTACATCCGAGCTGCCAAGAAATGCTTCAAACAAATTAATGCGCAGGAAACTGCCTGAATTGATTGGAGAAATGGATCAATGAATCTTTCTTCCATACATGCAAGTATCATCTCCATGCCTTTGAAGCAGCCTTTCCATACCCACCTTGGGACGGTAGAGGAAAGGGAAAGCATTATTGTTGAAGCGGTTGATGAGGATGGCAACAGGGGCTTCGGGGAAGGTGTCGCATTCTCGTCCCCCTGGTATACTGAGGAAACAGTAGGCACTTGCTGGCATGTAATGACGGAATTTCTGATTCCTCTTTTAAAAAGAAATCCGGTTTCCCATCCCAAGGATGCATCCTTGCTGTTCGGAGGAATTCGCCGCAACCATATGGCAAAATCCGCAATTGAACTGGCACTTTGGGACTTGTACGCGAAACAAAAACAGGTATCGCTAGCAAGGCTTATCGGCGGTGAGGCAGACCGGATTCCATCCGGTGTCGTCGTTGCTTCAAAGGATGAAGGCCAGGCACTTGAACAAACAGCCATGTATGTGGAGGAAGGCTATCAGCGGATCAAGGTAAAGATAAGCCCTGCAAATGATTATCGGCTCCTTTCAAGGATTCGCAAAGCTTTTCCAGACTTGCCAATCATGGCCGACGCCAATTCAGCCTATACGCTGAACGACGCGGACAAGCTGAAAGCGCTCGATGAACTCGGCCTGCTGATGATTGAGCAGCCGCTTGCCCATAATGACTTCCTAGAGCATGCAAAGCTGCAGACGAAGCTTACAACCGCCATTTGCCTTGATGAAAGCATCAACTCCTTTACAGATGCGGTTATGGCTGTGGAGCTTGGAAGCTGCAGGATTGTTTCGATTAAGGCAGGAAAAGTAGGCGGCCTGCAAGAGGCAATCCGGATCCATAATTTTTGCAAGGACAGAGGAATCCCGGTGTGGTGCGGGGGCATGATTGAATTTGGGGTGTCGCGGGCGCATAACATCGCACTTGCATCGCTGCCAGGGTTCACAATTCCAGGCGATATTTCATCGTCCTCCCGTTTTTGGGAGGAGGATATCATTGCGCCGGGAGTTTTAGTGGAAAACGGCTGGATCACCGTTCCTAAAAGTCCCGGAATCGGATTTGAAGTAAATCGAAGCCGCCTTGAGCAAATATCAACAAAGAGAAAGGCCTTCCGTTTTTGAGTCCGTGAAATAAAAGTTCTGAAAATTAAAAGTTGCGATATTTTTTACATCGTCATATAATAAAGGAACTTATTGGTATAAAGGAGGTGGAATTGAGATGATACGTTCTGTAGGATTGCATGGTGGATTTTTGGAATTTATTTATATTTGCCGTGCAATTTTTCATGAAATTGCTTTTGACGGGACAGGTGTGCCCTCATTTAGCAATTGAATATGAAACAGAACGGTAAGAGGTCTCAATTCCAGTTCGATATTATCGGCGGCAAAAGAGAGCGCAATGCTCTTTTTTTGGTGTCCCGAAAGCCAAAATATACCCTGCAATGCAAATGACCCGGGCAAAAGGATTGGTGTGAATCCAATCGTTCGGGAACCATGCTTGCGGGAAACGGGTGTAAGTATCGATTAGTCATGGAGGATGATCCCTTCATGGCTTTTTATTTTGCCTTTTGCCAGAACCTTATGTATGAAAGGAAGAGGGAAATGATTTTATGCAGCGTCCAACAAATTTCAAAAATATTTGGTGGAAATAGTATAGTAGAAAATTTATCATTTGAGATAAAAGAAAAGGACAGGATTGGCCTTGTTGGGAGAAACGGAAGCGGGAAGACAACCATTTTTAAGCTGCTTGCAAACGAAGAAACAATTGATAAGGGACAGATTCATTTTAAAAAAGGGGCAAGGATTGGGTATTTGGCACAAATTCCACGCTACCCTTCAGGAACAACCGGCCTGGATGTCCTTCAATCCGCTTTTTCCGGTCTTACAAAAATAGCTTCCCGGCTCAGAAATCTCGAAGCGAATATGGCTGCTGCGGTGGATGAAAGGACGCTTGCCAGTGACCTCGCTGAGTATGGGCGCCTCCAGGATGAATTCAGCCTCTCCGGTGGATATGAAATGGATGCCGATATTTCGAGGGTGGCAAAAGGGCTTGGGATTGAAGGGTTTCTAAAGGAGCCTTTTATGCAATTGAGCGGGGGCGAACAGACCAAGATTTGCCTTGGCCTTGTACTCCTCCAAAAGCCAGATTTGCTATTGTTGGATGAACCGACAAACCATCTTGATATTTTGGCGGTTGAATGGCTTGAGGGCTATTTAGCGGAATATGGCGGCACCATTGTCTGTATATCGCATGACCGCTATTTCCTTGATAGCGTTGTTTCCAAGGTTTTTGATCTTGAGGACGGGGAGCTGACAATTTACCACACGAATTATTCCGGTTTTGTAAAAGAAAAAGAGGAAAGGCTATTGCAGGAATTCCAGGCCTATCAGGAACAGCAAAAGAAAATAAAGAAAATGAAAGAAGCGATCAAACGGCTAAGGGAATGGGCAAACCAGGCAAACCCTCCGAGCGAAGGGCTACATAAACGGGCCAGGAATATGGAACGTGCCCTTGAGAGAATGGAAAAAGTGAAGCGCCCAGTGCTTGAGCGGAAGCAAATGGACCTTGAATTTGAGAAAACGGACAGGAGCGGGAAAGACGTGTTTTGCATGGAGGCGGTCTCAAAAACATTTGGCGACAAAAGGTTGTTCGAAGAGGCAAGCATGCTTGTCCAATACCTTGACCGGACTGCCATTGTCGGGCCGAATGGTGCCGGAAAGTCGACCATTATCCGGATGCTGTTGAACGAGGTCGAGGCGGATGCGGGTAAGTTGAAGGTCGGGAGCAATGTGAAAATCGGTTACCTGTCACAGCATTTTTCAGCCTTGGTGCCAAATCGGAGACTGATTGATGCTTTCCGTGATGAGGTTCATGTTCCTGAAGGGGAAGCAAGGCACATACTTGCGAAATTTCTATTTTATGGCCCGGCTGTGTTTCGTTCAGTCGGCCAGCTGAGCGGCGGCGAAAAAATGAGGCTCCGCTTGGCTCAATTGATGTATCAGGATATCAATTTCCTTGTGCTGGATGAGCCGACAAACCACCTCGATATTGACTCGAGGGAAGTACTGGAGGATGCCCTTGAAGACTTTAAAGGCACGATACTTGCCGTATCGCATGACCGGTACTTTCTAAATAAGCTTTTCAAAAAGACATATTGGATTCATAACACGAAGCTTTATGCATTTGAAGGAGGCTATACTTGGGCGAAAATGAAGCTGGAAGAACTTAAGGGGCGGGAGGAGCCCCCGAAGGAAGTGGCCGCACCGAAACATGTAAAGCGGGCAGAGAATAAGCCGATGGTCAAAAGCAGCACGAAACAAATAGAAGAAATAGAAGCTGGATTGGAGAAGGCGGAACTGGAGCTTTCCATCCTTGAATCTGAATTGGAAATTGAAACAAAGCTTGAGAGGCTGCAGGCGCTGTTCATCTCAAAGAAAAAACTTGAAAAGGACCGCGATTCCATGTATGAACTGCTAGCCGAATTGATTGATGGTTGAAAACTCCTCTCCTAATAAAAGCGTTCTTTATATAAGGAGGTTTCAGTTGATTGGAATGGAGGGTGGCGACTCCTGCGGGAATAGCGGGAAAGTCGAGACCCTGGACTGAGCGTAGCGAGGGAAGCGGCTCGGCCCCGCCCGCGGAAAGCGTCCACCCGTAGTGGAAATCAACAGCCAAATTTAACATAGCCTTAATCAAAAAAGACTGTAGACAAACCCGGAGTTCTACGAGTGTGTCTACAGTCTGAGCCGGTCCCTAAAAGGAACCGGCTTTTTGCTAATTAAAACTCAATGGCCATGAGGCTCAAATGTTTTGCAATCGGTTTCCCTACTCGTATCCGCTGTTTCTCCCGTATGGCTTACGACATAAATTTGCTCTGCACCGCACCTATTGCCATTTTCCCAAAACGTACAATTGTTCACTTCACACAGGACGTCTTTTGCCATTCGTATCACTCCTTAAAATTTGGGATACGAATTTAGCTTCTGAAGCATGTAAGGAATTCATCCCTGCCAAAAAATGCGGGTTTTGGCATCAGTCCGCGGCTTTGTTTTTTCGAAGATATTTCTTGTCATGCATGAACAGGCTCCAAAAATAAATGAAACCGGGAAACAGGATGGCAAAGCCAACGATATAGGTCGCAAAAACGGCCCTAAACGAATTGGGGTCGGTAAAAGCCGAGTGGATGGTCACATCCGGATAGACGAGATAGGGCAGGTGCGCCCTTCCATATACATAGCTCGCAACAAGGTATTGGGCTGTTACGGCAATGACCGCAATTCTTGGCATGCCCGTGACCCTTTGTCCATCCCGTTTTGATGGGAGGAAAAGGGCGAGACCTCCAAGCAGGAATAATCCTGATGAAAGGAAAAGCAAGGGAAGATATTCCATCATCCCGTTGTAAATCCAGGAGACTTCCCTTTTCAGTGTAACCATGATTGCCAATGCCATCACCATCGAAACAGGGCCAAGGATTAGGGCATCCCGCCGGTAAATTCCATATGCATGGAAGTCATTCGATACCTTTGAATAATCCGCCAGCAGTAAGGAAGAAAGGAACAATGTCGAGCTAATAGCAAAGCCAAAGAAAGCATATTCATTCGGGCTTGTAAAAAGCCTGGCCAGGTTCAAGGTCTGATTCCCGTTGATTGTATCGATATACTGGCCATGGGTAATCGGAAGGACACTCATTAACAATCCGGGGATTAAAAATCCGCTAATTCCTGACACATAGGTTAACGGCTTTCGGTATTCTTCCGCAATATTGGAAAATACAAGAAATGCACTCCTTAACGTCAGCAGGACGAGGATGATGCTTCCGGGAATTAGCAGAACGGTCCCGAGGGTATATGCCCCCCGTGGAAAAAGGCTGTAGATGGCAACAACGAGAGCGACAATAAACGTATTCGTCACTTCCCACGTGGGTGACAGGTAACGGTTGGCAATATTCGTTGCCCCGGTATTTTTCCTGTTGATGTAAATCATTGACCAGAATCCAGCGCCAAAGTCCATCGTTGCCATTACAGCATAAATGAAGACAAATCCCCAAAGTATGGTTATCGCAATATAGGCATCAACCAATTTCGCACCTCCTTATGTATTCGAGCTGAACAGCTGTCCATTGTTACTTCTGGCACGGTCAAGATCACGCTGGACAGGATTCTTTTTAAAAAAGTGAAGCAGGACTAAAATCGCCGCAGCTGCCAGGATAATATAGACCAAAACAAACATGGCGAAGATCGGGCCAAGATTCGTCTGTGTTGTGACCGATTCAGCGGTTGAAAGCATCCGGTAAATGTTCCACGGCTGCCGGCCGGTACAGGCAAATATCCAGCCGAATTCTATGGCCAGAATCGAAAGCGGCCCGGACGCCACATAGGACCATAGCAGCCATTTTGGGTATTTATCTTTTTTTAAGAATCTTTTCCAAAACAGGCCGAATGCGGCGACTAGGATTAGAAAGGTGCCGATAAAAACCATCCCGTTAAAAAGTGTGTGAGTAAACAGTGGCGGCCACTCACTCTCCGGCCATTCGTTTAGCCCCTTTACAACTGTGTCAAAACGGTTTCCCGCCAGAAAACTGAGCGCCCAGGGGATTTCGATTCCGTATTTAACCGATTCGCTCTCCCGGTCAGTCAGCCCGCCTATTGCGAGTGGGGCATATGACTGTGTTTCAAATAGCCCTTCAGCGGCCGCCAGCTTTTCAGGCTGATATTGATGAAGCATCTGAGCGGATTCATGTCCGTTAACAGCCGTTAAGAGGGAAAATATACCGCCAATGATAAGTGATAAGGTAAGCGCCTTTTGATGAAACTTATAAATTTTCGAACCATGCTCTGCCCTAAGCATTTTAAAGGCTGCAACCATTGCTACAACGAAAGCGCCAACCACATAGGCGGAAACAGCTACGTGTGTCGCTGTGACAAAAAAGCTCGGATTGAAAAATGCCTTCCACGGGTCGACGTTTACAATTTTGCCGTTAACAATATCAAATCCCGCAGGTGTCCCTTGGAAAGCATGTACATTCGTAATGAGAACAGCTGACGCCAATCCGCCAAGCGCGACGAGGATTAGGCTGGCTATCCGCATCCATGGCTTAATCCGTTCTGCCGCATATACATAAATCGACATGAACAGGGCCTCCACAAAAAAGGCATAAATCTCGATTTGGAATGGCAGGGCCATCACTCGGCCAATGACCTCCATAAAACCCGGCCACAAAAGCGATAACTGCGTTCCCGCAATGGTACCTGTCGGAATGCCGACTCCCAAAAGCACTGCAAACGCCTTTGTCCATCTCTTTGCCATTACCACATATTCGATATCCTTCGTTTTTTGATACAACAACTCTGCGGCAAGAATCATCAGCGGCAGCCCGACCCCAATTGTGGCATGTATGATATGAAAACCCATTGTTGTTCCGAACAAGGACCTGGCAATTAACAAATCACTCATTTTACTCTTCCTTTCAAAAATGCATAGCAACAGTGTTGACCAAACCGTAATGGTTTAGACTGCACTTTTATAAAGAAACGGCAGGTCCTGTAAAAAATAAAAGCATCCGCATGCCGGAGAGGCAAGGGATGCTTTTAGGGAGATATTTATTCATTCATAGCTGTATTTAGCGTTTTAATATTTTTTTCCATAATTGAAAAATACGTTTCCTTGTCCTTGATGTTTTTCTCGGTCAATGTCGCTAAGTTATGGACGGGGATGATGCTCGCGCCTGTCTCAGCCTGAACAGTTTTCGCAAGCTTGGAAGATACATTCTGTTCGACGAGAATGTATTTTATGCCGGCCTTTCGCACTGTCGAGATAATTCTTTTCATATCTTTTTGGGTGGGCTCGCTCGCAGTCGACATTCCCGCAATCGACATTTGCTTTATGCCATACCTCGATTCCCAGTAGCCAAAAGCTGCGTGGGAGACAATGATTTCCTTGTGTTTTGCACCTGCTGCGGTGTCCTTGAATTTCTGGTTAAGCGCTTCAAGGTCAGAAATAAGTTCATTATAATTTTGTTCAAAATCAGCCTTGTGATCCGGCAGTTCGGCGGCCAGGGCATTTTCAATAGCCGCTGCCATTGATTTCGCATAAACAGGGTCAAGCCAAATATGCGGATCAATCCCTCCATGGTTATGACCGTGTTCATCCCCGGTACCTTCATCGTCATGGCTGCTTCCATCTTCGTGTTCGTCCTCGTGGATACCTTCTTCCAACTGAATATCCTTTGCTGAGGCAATCATTGTAACATCTTCATTTTTCAGGCTTTGCTTTGCTTTTTCAACAAAGCCTTCTAGACCAAGGCCAATATAAATAAACAGGTCGGATTCAGCGAGAGAAATCATATCCTTTTGTGAGGGCTCGAAGGAATGTTCATCTGCGCCTGGAGGGTAGATGGAATGAACCTCCACGTGCTTTCCGCCAATTCTTTCGGTAAAATATTGAAGTGGGTAAACCGTCGTATAAACGGTCAGCACATCCTTGTCATCCTTCTTTGCGGGTTTCTGGCCAGCATCGCTGCCGCACGCGGTAAGAATCATACCAGCCAACAGGACAAAGAGTGCAAGCATTTTCTTCTTCATCATTGTTCCCCCTCTTCAAATCGTATTGATTCCGATTTGTATCTCAAAAAAATATTATAATACGTAATGATTCCGATTTGTTGACTGGTTTATCATACACAAAAATTTATTGGAAAGCAAGCTTAAAATTGTTTTTCCTTTCTAAATTCCGTTATTCTATAAAAAGAAACTTTTGTGGCAAACTAGCCGCAGTAAATCTAGTTAAAAAGGTGAGGTACAAATGGAAATGCTGAATGAAATTCTGGAATACAATAAAACCTTCGTTGAACATAAGGAATATGAAAAGTACCAGACAACAAAATTTCCGAATAAAAAAATGGTTATTTTGACTTGCATGGATACAAGGCTTTTGGAGCTTTTGCCAAAATCGATGAACCTCAGCAATGGAGACGTGAAATTAATTAAGAATGCCGGTGCATTGATTGCCCACCCGTTTGGGAGTATCATGCGCAGCATCCTAGTAGCAGTTTATCAGCTTCAAGCAGAGGAAGTTATGGTGATTGGCCATCATGATTGCGGTATGAGCGGGATGAAAGCGGAGGCGGTGATTGAATCCATGAAAGAGAGGGGCGTTGCAGAAGAGACGCTCGATACCCTCAATTATTCGGGAATAGACATCAACCAGTGGCTGCACGGCTTTGATAACGTGACCGATAGCGTAAAGCACAGTGTCGAGATGATAAAAAAACATCCGCTAATGCCGGCTGATCTTCCCGTACACGGCCTTGTTATCAACCCGGAAACAGGCAAGCTTGACCTCGTGGTGAACGGTTATTAATCAGGAGGGCCCTGAATACGTTTTGATTCGGACGCTTTTTTCCTGCCAGGCCATTCTTCCGGAACAGGGTCAATGCCGCCGGGATGAAGCGGGTGGCATTTGGCGATCCTTTTAACTGCGAGCCAGCCACCCTTAAGCGCGCCAAACCTGCGGACGGATTCAAGCCCGTATGTGGAACAGGTTGGATAGAATCTGCAGGTTGGCGGTTTTAAAGGGGAAATGGCGATTTGGTAAAAACGGATGATTCCGATAAAAATTTTTTTCAGCATATTGCTTTCTCCATTTTTGCGCTTTTCTAATCACTTTATCACAAAAGAGGTAAGGCGTCTAAAACATGAATTTCCTAAATGTAGATGAAATTAGTCGGAATTTATGGTATTATTAGGCTAGAATGCTTAAAGGAGTGAAATGCATGCCTTCAGTTGAAAGCTTTGATCTTGACCATAATGCCGTTAAAGCTCCATATGTCCGCCACTGCGGCGTCCATAAAGTCGGCAGCGACGGAGTTGTTAATAAATATGATATCCGTTTTTGCCAGCCGAACAAACAGGCAATGAAGCCGGATTCGATCCATACACTTGAACATCTGCTTGCGTTTAATATCCGTAAGCATGCGGATAAATACGAGCATTTTGATATTATCGACATTTCGCCGATGGGCTGCCAGACTGGCTACTATCTAGTCGTAAGCGGTGAACCGACGGTGGAAGAAATCATTGATCTGCTTGATGACACAATGAAGGATGCCGTTGAAATAACTGAAATACCGGCTGCGAATGAGAAGCAGTGCGGCCAGGCAAAGCTTCATGACCTTGAAGGCGCGAAGAAGCTGATGCGCTTTTGGCTCGGCCATAGCAAGGAAGAATTGAAGCAGGTTTTTGCTTAACAGTACATCTGGCAGATTTCCAGGTTTGAAGAGTAATAGGTTCTACAAAAGCAAAAGGCTTCCCGGGATTTTCTATCCGGGAAGCCTTTTACTTATTAGCTGCGTTCTCTATGCTATTTTTTGAGTCTTTAGTTTCATTGCGACCTGAATCCAGTGTATCAACCGAATGTCTGAAAGCGTAGGCTTTATTGGTAACAATGACTGTGAGCCAAATGACTGCGATACAAATAATGATGCTGAATATCATTACAAAAACCATTTTCATCCCCCGTTGTCCATCCAGCCTTCCTCTCGGCTGTTCCTTTTGCCTTCATTGTAGCATAAGGGTAGGGGAAAGGCCAAAGAGCCGCCATCCCTTTCTTATGCAAAAAAAAGAACCCTAACTTTACGGAAGGTCCTCTTTTTCCCAACCCCTATGTATTTTTAATGTATATTTCTAGGATAGAAGGTTACGGCGCGCTGCCCATAATCATCCTTGGCAAATTTCCCTTTAAGGCTTTCAATGAGATAAATCCCCATAAGGTCATACAGCTCCTGCTTGTCCATATCCTGAATCAGTGCAAGCAAATCTTCATGCGTCATTTCCTCTAGAAAGGCAAATGCAAGCATATCAATATCTTCTTCATCCCCGGTAAGCTTGTTGCGGTATAATTCATACAGCTCATCAACTAATTTCACAACACTTCACCTCCAGACAAGAAGAAATTTTTAGCTTATTATTTTAATACCCTTTGTTAAAAAAAGTATTCCTATCCAAGCAAGGGCCCCATGAATAAATGATTCCTCTTTGAGGGAAACAATTCATAATAGAGTTGAAAGGAGCCAAGCTGTGTTGGACAATGAAAAGAAAACGTATTATGTCTCAATAGCAAACGGTGAGATTTCCAGGGACGGAACGAACTCTACCTGGAATTTCAAGATTGAGGCAACCGATGACGAAATTACCGAACTGCGCTCCGCCTTTGATGAGAATTATTGGAATGAATGGCGCACGTTCATCAGGGCCCACATTCCTTTTGTTGAATATCACCATGATAAGGAAAATAACGCATACGACGAAAGGCTGCAAAAAATTTACCAGGCTATCTTTGAACTTGGGGATGAACAGGCAAAGAAACATATACAGGAAATGGGTATACTGTTCGAGGATCCGTTGGCATGATTACAACCGTACGGTTCATTCTCCCGCCAGCTGCTGAATGGATTCAGGCACAGAAATTTCCCGGATTTTATTAAAATTTTTATAAAAACCTTCCATCTCCTGTTTCATTGTAACAGAATTTCCAGCATTGAAAAGCACTATTTCAGCCCTGGCATTAAACCGGGAGGGAAGAAAACTCTTCTTGTTAACAGCAAGTTCATAATTGAACGCTGTTATTTTCATGCGTTCAAGAAATTCCTTGTTGCGCTGCAGTATTGCAGGCATTCTGCCCATAATTATTTTTTTAAGTTCTTCCTCATGTTTACCTCCATTCGCTGTTAACGTAACAATGTATTCCTCGCTAGTTTTTGTCATTGATAAGGTCTCTGATAATCCTTCCGCCGTGTGAAGCTCGGCTGCCGGGTTCATTTGCGCGAAAGGCAGGATTGTAGCTGAAGCTATTTCCGGGGAATAACGCTTCCACTCCCTTCGGCTTCCGTCATACAGAAACATTCCTTCATTCGTATAGTAGGCCTCCGAGAGTTGAACCTCCCCGGTGAGGGCATTTTTTATCTCGGATGTTTGATGAAAGGCTACCGGTTCAGTTAGGATATCAGTTTGAATTTTTGAATCGAGATTCACATTGCTCCCCGCTTCGTATCCCTGCATGTGCTGGGATATTTCCAGATTAACGGACAGGCCCCTTAATTTTTCGAAAGCCATTTCTGCTTTGGAAATCACCTGTTTTGGGGTGTAATCGGGGGCAGTTGCCTTCTCACGGCTGTCCTCCCTATTAATACTGCAGGACGCCGTCAGCAAAAGGAGGGCCAATCCAATCATCCCTATACGATATTTTTTCAAATAGACCCTCCTTCCAATTTGTTCTCATTATTCTCCTTTAGCCAGAATGGCCAGAGTGAAACGCTTTCTGCGAAAAATTCACAAGTAAATTGAAAGGAAGGGAAATCAAGGCTACTATGAAAGTGTAGCAAGTGAAAAAATAATTCGTGGGGTAAGGTATAAGGGATGAAAGAATTTCAGGATATAAACGGGTATAAGGTTGAACTATCTTTTAAAAGAAACGCATTTTGTGAAAAAACAGGCCATGTTCTGGCCATTTGCGTTTATAAAGGAAAGTGGCTGTTGACGAAGCATGGGAAGCGCGGATTGGAATTTCCGGGTGGAAAGGTGGAACCGGGCGAAACACTGGAAGAGGCCGCCCGCCGTGAGGTCCTTGAGGAAACTGGAGGAGTGCTCGGGCAGCTGTATTGGTTAGCTGATTATCGTGTAACCAGCACCGAGCATGCCTTTGTAAAAGCAGTTTTTTTCGGGAAAGTAGAGGATGTGCAGGCTCAGGATTCCTATTTTGAAACGGTTGGCCCCCATTTTGTTGATGGAAGTTTGGGTGAACTGCGATTTGGAGAAGACTATAGCTTTATCATGAAGGATCGTGTCATAGGCGAATGCCTGGAGCGGATTAGGGAACAAAAACTTCTGGAAAAATAGCGGCTGGCACAGATGTCCAGCCGGAACTTTTTCAATCCTTTACGAGCCTTCTCTCTATCATCGCAACAATCTGGTACATTAATGTCGCGAAAATGGCAATGACGAGCAGGGACAATAGCACAAGGGTAAAATTAAATACCTGGAAGCCATAAATAATCATATAGCCGAGTCCTTTTGAAGATACAAGGAATTCACCAACGATAACTCCAACCCACGAAAGACCGACATTCACTTTCAGCGTTGAAATAATTGTCGGGAAGGATGCCGGCAGGACGGCTTCCTTAAAGCATTGGTACCTGGTAGCCCCAAATGTCTGCAAAACCTTCAAGTAGTTCGGGTCGACTTCACGGAAAGACGTATAGACTACGATTGTTGTGATGATGATCGAGATGATGGCACCCATCGAGATGATTGACGTGTAGCCGGGTCCTAAAGCAACAATGAGAATAGGGCCAAGGGCAACTTTCGGCATTGCATTCAGGATGACTAAATAGGGGTCGAGAATTTTTGACAGGATGGGAGACCACCATAGGATTGCGGCAATCAACGTTCCCAGCAGTGTTCCAAGAATAAACCCGGCAACCGTTTCGGATAAAGTAATGGCAAGGTTTGAAAAAAGGCTGCCATCCAGCACCTTTTCAACCAGCAATCTCCAAATTTTCGAAGGGGAGCTGAAAATGAGCGGGTCTACCCATTGCTTATGGCTGCATAGCTCCCAGCCGGAGAAAAATACTATGAAAATCAGCAACTGAAAAAATCGGACCTTCCGCTTTTCTTTCTTTAGGGAAAGCAGGTATAGTGCATGTTGGGAGCTGATGGCTGTTTCATTGTTCAAGAGACTCCAGCTCCTTCCATATTTCTTTGAAAATTTTGCTGTAGCACTCATGGTTCCTCGATTCAAAAGGCGTGAGCTTCCTTATTTCATCCGGAATCACAAAAGTTCTATGGATCCGGCCCGGACTTGAGGAGAAGAGATACACCCTGTCACTCATCGCGATTGCTTCGCCGATATCGTGTGTGACGAGGACGGCCGTTTTTCCAAGTCCTTTCAACGTTGATGAAACAAGATCTTCGAGTTTAAGCTTTGATTGGTAATCAAGGGCGGAAAAAGGTTCATCAAGAAGAAGCACCTTTGGTTCGGCTGCAAGGGTCCTGGCAAGGGCCGCCCGCTGCCTCATCCCGCCTGAAAGCTGTTTCGGAAGTTTTTTTTCGACTCCTGGCAGGCCGATTTCCTCCAGCAGTTTGATTGCCGTTTCCCGTCGTTCGGGGGTTAGCGTTTTAGCGAGCTTTAAGCCAATCAGGACGTTTTCTTCAATCGTTTTCCATGGAAAAAGATAATCTTGCTGAAGCATATAGCCGATTTCGTTTTTGGCAAAAGATGTTGGCTTGCCGCCTACCAGCACGCTTCCCCTAGTTGGAGCAATCAATCCTGCAATGATGGAAAGCAATGTCGTTTTTCCGCAGCCGCTTGGGCCAAGGAAGGAGATAAATTCTCCTTCCTCCGCCGAAAGCCCAATATCGGAGAGGGCCGTAACTGCCATATTTTTTGTGAAATAAGTGTGATGGATTCCTTCAATGGTCAGGAAACTCATAAGGCGGCCTCCTTTTGGGCAATCATTTAATCTTTTCGGCAATCATGGTATTCACGAGGATACTATGTTCAATCCGCTTGGGAAGTTCGCCTGCTTCATCCATGATGTCCTGAAGGTTATTCCATTCTTCCTCATCAAGGACTGGATCGGTGGCGAACGATCCCTGGCTCTTATAGCGTTCCACGACAGTTTCAATAATCCCGGGGTCTGTATCTTCAAAATACGATTCAATTGCGTTAGCTATCTCTTTTGAATCCGTTTTTTCGACCCATTGCTGGGCTTTGTAAACGGCTCTTGTAAATTTTTCGATTGTCGCCGGATTATTTTTCATATAGCTTTCTTTAGCCATGAATGTGGTATAAGGGAGATGTCCGGACTCCGTTCCGAAGGAAGCGACAATATGGCCCTTGCCCTCTTTTTCAAAAATGCTTGCAGTGGGCTCGAAAAGCTGGACAAATTCCCCAGTCCCGCCGGCAAATGCATTGGCAATATTCGCGAAGTCAATGTTTTGGATAAGCTTTAAATCCTTGTGGGGGTCAATGCCGTGTTTTTTCAGGACAAACTCGCCTGCCATCTGCGGCATCCCGCCTTTGCGCTGGCCAAGGAAGGTTTTGCCCTTCAGCATATCCCAGGAAAAGTTATCAATTTTCGTTCGAGAGACAAGGAAAGTGCCGTCCGTCTGGGTCAGCTGGGCAAAATTGATAACAGGATCGCTCGAACCTTGTGCATGCACATAAATGGAGGTTTCCGACCCAACAAGGGCTATATCGGCACCGCCCGAAAGCAGTGCGGTCATTGTTTTGTCACCGCCCCATGTGGTCGTCAGCTCTACATCAAGGCCTTCCTCCTTAAAGAAGCCTTTTGCAAGGGCAACATATTCTGGGGCATAGAAAATCGACCTGGTTACCTCAGCCACGCGAATTTTCTCAAGCTTTTTTTCCTCCGTTTTATCCTGGCATGCGGAGAGGACCAGCATAGCGGCTACAAGCATCATCATTGCCGCCCTGTAACGTTTTTTCATATCAATACCTCCTGGCAAAAATAATGGGCTATTTGTTCTTGAGATATCGTATGGGCCTTGATGTGATTGTGTGAATGCCCATATTTTTAAAAATATAATGTTGGAGGGATACAGATGGTGGCAGCAGATGGACAAATCATAGCGGAGCAACGATTCCCTTCGCCAAATCCGGATGTGGCCCTGACTTTGGTTACCTATTTTTCCGGCGGCCTGAGGGTAAAAGGATTGCTTGCAAAACCGGTTGGCTATGAACCAACAGATGGATTTTTGTATTTGCGCGGGGGTATTAAAAACGTTGGGAAGGTACGCCCGGCAAGGATTGCGCAATTTGCATCGGAGGGGTTCACGGTGTTCGCTCCTTTTTACCGTGGAAACCAGGGCGGGGAAGGTGATGAGGATTTTGCCGGTGAGGACCGTCAGGACGCTTTTTCCGCGTTCCTGCTATTGAAATCGCTCCCGGCTGTCCAGGAGGTCCATATATTTGGCTTTTCCCGAGGTGGAGTAATGGCGCTCTTAACGGCGCTGGAATTCCCAGATGCGGCTTCGATGGTGACTTGGGGCGGGGTTAGCGATATGGCTCTTACTTATGTAGAAAGAAAAGACCTAAGAAGGATGATGAAACGGGTCATCGGGGGAACCCCCGTAAAATACCCGGAAAGGTACCAATTCAGGACGCCCCTTTACGAATTGGAGAATCTTAAGGTGCCCGTCCTGATTATTCATGGAGCGAAAGACGGAAATGTTTCCGCAGAGCACTCTTACCGGCTTGAAAAAAGGCTGAAGGAGCTGGAAAAGCCAGCCGAAAGCTGGTACTTTGGAGAATTTACCCATTTCTTCCCGCCGGCGGTCAACAGGAAAGTTGTCGAGGATGTAGCGAAGTGGATGAAAAGCCACAGCCGTAAGTGATATGATTAAAGAAAGAAAAAGTGAAGGAGGAACAGGGAATGGGAATGCCTCTTGAAGTGAATACGATGATTGTAACCAAAGGCCGGGAGCAAAGGCTTGAGGAAAATTTGTTTCAGCTTGAAAAAGAGGGCTATCGCCTTTATCCAATTGATATTCCGGTTGACATTAGAAGGACGATTGATGCGGATTCAAACGGAACGGCAAAAATCAGAAAAGTAGAGCTTGAAGGCGGAAAAACGCGGATTACCTACGAACTCATTTCGCTAAGTTCACCGAATTGACGATTAAACACATTGATGGTACATACCTTGGTTAAGGAGGGCTCCCGGTAAAAGCCGGGAGTTTTTATTTTTTGACAGGCGTTTCTTAAGGTGCTGTCATGTAGTTCAGCATAATAAAAAAGCCCTCCCGTTCACTGGGAGGGCTAACTCTATTATTTGGCGATAGGGCCGCCTTTTTCCACGATATCCGCGTTGACGCCAGCGAACTTTTTGAAGTTGTTACGGAATTTTTCAGCAAGTTCTGTTGCCTTTTCGCGATAGGCCTCTTGATCGGCCCATGTTTTCTCAGGCTGAAGGACTTCATCGGGAACACCTGGGACATGGAGCGGCACATGCAGGCCAAAGATGTCATCTTGGACCGTTTCGATGTTGTTCAGCTCGCCTTCAAGGGCAGCCTGGACCATAGACCGGGTATAGGAAAGCTTCATTCGGCTGCCGGTTCCATAGGCTCCGCCAGTCCAGCCTGTGTTAACAAGGAATACCTGTGCATTATGCTCAAGTATCTTCTCGCCGAGCATTTCAGCGTAGCGATTTGCCGGCAGCGGCAGGAAAGGCGCCCCAAAGCAAGTTGAGAATGTTGCCTGCGGCGAGGTAATTCCCCGCTCAGTTCCGGCCAGTTTAGATGTGTAACCACTTAGGAAGTGGTACATTGCCTGTTCCTTCGTCAGTTTTGAAATCGGAGGCAAGACTCCGAAAGCATCCGCGGTAAGGAATACAATTGTATTTGGATGTCCGGCAACGCTTGGCGAAACAATGTTCTTAATCGCTTCAAGAGGATAGGCAGCACGTGTATTTTCAGTCAAGGAACCGTCATCGTAATCCGCCAGCCTGCTGTTTGGGTCAACCGCGACGTTCTCTAGGACGGTGCCAAAGCAGATCGCATCAAAGATTTGCGGTTCTTTTTCACGGCTCAGGCTGATTGTTTTCGCATAGCAGCCTCCCTCGATGTTAAAGACGCCGTTGGCCGACCAGCCATGCTCGTCGTCGCCAATCAAGCGGCGGTTCGGGTCAGCGGAAAGAGTCGTTTTTCCTGTACCTGACAGCCCGAAAAACAGGGCGACATCGCCTTCAATCCCTACGTTGGCTGAACAGTGCATTGGCATGATTCCTGCTTCCGGCAATAAATAATTCATGACGGAAAAAATTGATTTCTTCATTTCACCGGCGTATTCAGTACCGCCGATTAGGACAATCCTTTTTTCAAAAGATATAATGATGAATGTTTCTGATTTAGTTCCATCCACTTTAGGGTCTGCTTTAAAGCCAGGGGCCGAAATGATGGTGAACTCCGGGGAGTGGCCAAGCAATTCGGATTCCTCCGGGCGAATGAAGAGCTGGTGTGCAAAAAGATTGTGCCACGCATATTCATTAATAACCTGGATTGGAAGACGGTATTTTTTATCGGCTCCAGCAAATCCGTTAAACACAAATAGTTCATTTTTTTGTTTTAAATAATCCAGTACTTTATTATAGAGGGTAGAGAATGCCTTTTCGGAAATAGGCTGATTTATGGCACCCCAGTCAATTTTGCTATTGCTCAACTTTTCATCTGCAATGAACTTATCTCCAGGAGAGCGGCCTGTGTATTTACCAGTCGAAACGCTGATTGCACCGGTTGATGTCAGCAGCCCTTCGCCACGGCTCAATACTTTTTCCACCAATTCCGGAACGGAGAGCTGGACTTGAAGGTTCGCTTCGTTTAAAAGTTTGAACGGAGTTTCTGGATTATGCACACCAAACATGTATTGATTTCCCCTTTGCTTTTGTTTGTCAAAGTTATTTAATCTCACGATTAGTATAGCACATTTGATTAATTGGTCTATACTAATAACTGTTTTTTTCTTAATTAATTTTTTGGAGGTGGGCTGGAATGAAGCTATTGGCGCTTTATGACGGGAATTGCGTTTTATGCACCAAGTCCAAGGCCAAGTCACAAAAACTTGATTGGCTAGGACGCATCAAGTGGATGTCGCTCCAGGAATATAAAAAGGAAGGACTGAATCCGGCATTCAGGGCATTGGACCTTCGCAGGGAACTGCATCTTATTCAAGAGGATGGCACGGTTTACAAGGGTTTTTTTGCGATTAGGAAACTGCTCCTCCAATTCCCGCTTACCTTCATTCCGGCACTTCTCCTTTATCTCCCATTTGCTTCGAAAGCTGGCATTCCCATTTATAATTGGATTGCCCGGAACAGAATCAAATGGATGGGGGAAAAGTGCGAGGATGGCAGCTGTTCCATTTAATTGGTTCATAGTAAAAATTCACGTTTAAAATAGATGGTTTAACTGCTGATTTTTTCTTATAAAAATCATTGACATGCTTCGACAGTGTGGTATGATTTTACCTTGAACGGATACTCTCTTATCCTGAGCCGGTGGAGGGACAGGCCCTATGAAGCCCGGCAACCTGCTACAGAGGAATTTTTGCTCAGCAAAGGTGCCAACCTGACGCAAGGCGCATGCCTTGAACGATAAGAGTGAAAGGCGCAAATCACGCGATGTCAACCTTTCCTCAAATAGGGAAGGTTTTTTATTTGCAGCCTTATTAATCAGCGTCTTTAGTAGCGGGGTATTCATAAAACCCCCATGTTTACTTCATACTACTTAGGGAAATGAGTACCGTGAAACCGAGGTTGCAAGGCAGGCCGGAAATGTTCCATGCAGCTGACCTCATTTATAAAGCAAATATAGGAGGAATCCAGATGCCATCAAAACGCCGTTTGTTCACATCTGAATCAGTAACTGAAGGCCATCCAGATAAGATCTGCGACCAGATTTCTGATTCGATTTTAGATGCAATCCTGGCAAAAGACGCGAACGCCCGCGTCGCTGCAGAAACTTCCGTTACAACAGGGCTTGTTCTTGTAGCGGGTGAAATCACAACTTCAACATATGTCGATATTCCTAAAATCGTCCGCGAGACTATAAGGGAAATCGGGTATACTCGCGCAAAATACGGCTTCGATGCCGATACTTGCGCAGTACTAACCTCTATTGACGAGCAATCCGCCGACATCGCATTGGGTGTTGACCAGGCGCTTGAAGCCCGTGAAGGCAGTATGTCCGAAGAAGAAATTGAATCAATTGGCGCAGGGGACCAGGGCCTTATGTTCGGTTTTGCCTGCAATGAAACAGAAGAACTTATGCCGCTTCCTATTTCGCTTGCACACAAGCTTTCCCGCAGGCTGACGGAAGTTCGTAAGGATGAAACGCTTCTATATCTTCGCCCTGATGGGAAAACACAGGTTACAGTTGAATACGATGAAAACAACAATCCAGTACGGATTGATACAATCGTTATCTCAACCCAACACGGACCTGAGGCATCACTTGAACAAATCCAGAGCGACCTTAAAAAGCATGTCATTAACCCTGTCGTACCACAGGAACTCATTGATGACAAAACAAAATACTTCATCAACCCGACTGGACGTTTTGTTATCGGCGGCCCTCAAGGCGATGCAGGTTTGACTGGCCGTAAAATCATCGTTGATACGTATGGCGGCTATGCTCGCCACGGCGGCGGCGCTTTCTCGGGCAAGGATCCTACAAAGGTTGACCGTTCCGCAGCATACGCTGCGCGCTATGTTGCAAAGAACCTAGTCGCGGCTGGGCTTGCTGATAAGGTTGAAGTACAGCTTGCCTACGCGATTGGAGTTGCAAGGCCGGTTTCCATTGCCGTTGATACGTTTGGAACTGGTACTGTGAGCGAAGAGGTCCTAGTTGAATTGATTGAAAACAACTTCGATCTTCGCCCAGCAGGCATTATCAACATGCTTGACCTTCGCAAACCAATTTACAAGCAGACAGCCGCTTACGGCCACTTTGGCCGCAATGATGTCGACCTCCCTTGGGAGCGTACTGACAAGGTTGCCGCATTGAAGGAACAGGCATCCAAATAAATGGGCTTAACGGGAGTTGCATAATATCATGCAACTCCCGTTTTTAATTTCCGTCAATAAAGGAAAAGGTGTTTAGCAACACGTTTTTTGGTGTAAAATCCAAGTGTTGCCGTATTTTTCCTTAACCTGCAAGTGCAATTTTTTAATGAAAAATGTTAGTATAAAGTGAACCTTCCATCAGCGGTGGTTTTCCGCGGATGGTTAGGGCTTCCTGTCCCTTAAGAGTGAGGTATAGTGGTACGGACGGCAAATAAATTTGCAGAATTCAATTTGAAAATGCAATGATTGGAGTAGGTGAAATACATAATGTGCGGTTTTATCGGATGTGTTCATGACCAGGCACAGAATTTTATGGACGAGGATAAGAAGCTTTTTAAAAGCATGAATAATATCATCACCCACCGCGGGCCTGATGATGACGGATATTATTTTGACGAGCATATTCAGTTTGGATTCAGACGCCTGAGCATCATCGATATAGAATGCGGCGCACAGCCGCTTACTTATGAAAATGAGCGCTATTGGATTATCTTCAATGGCGAGGTGTATAACTATGTAGAACTTCGCGATGAGCTTTTACAGAAAGGTCTTACCTTTGCGACAAGCTCTGATACGGAAGTTATTATTGCCCTCTATAGCCACCTGGGGGAAAAGGCAGTCCAAAAGCTTCGCGGAATGTTCGCTTTTGTCATTTGGGACAAACAGGAGAAGAAATTGTTTGGTGCCCGCGACCATTTCGGGATCAAGCCTTTCTTTTATTACGAAAATGAAGGCAAGACTTTATTTGCTTCAGAAAAGAAAAGCATCCTCCTTGCCTTAGAAAATGAAGAGATGAACTATGATTCACTCCAGCATTACTTGACCTACCAATTCGTTCCGGAGCCGGAAACGATGACAGAAGGAATCCATAAATTAGAGCCCGGCCATTACTTTACAAGAGAAGCCGGCGGAAAAATGGAAATCAAAAGGTTCTGGAAGGCGCATTTCGCGCCTGTATTGAAATCCGAGGATGAGTTCACCAAGGAAATTAGGGACGTCCTCTTCGATTCAGTTAACATGCATATGCGGAGTGACGTACCCGTAGGCTCATTCCTTTCTGGAGGCATCGATTCATCAATTATTGCCTCGATTGCAAAGGAGTTCCACCCTGCGATCAAGACGTTTTCTGTCGGTTTTGAGCGGGACGGTTTCAGTGAAATCGATGTGGCTAAAGAAACGGCGGAAAAGCTCGGCGTCGAGAACATCAGCTATGTGATCACACCTGAGGAGTATATGGCTGAGGTGCCGAAAATCATGTGGCATATGGACGACCCGCTTGCAGACCCAGCCTGTGTGCCGCTATACTTTGTTGCGCGCGAGGCGAGGAAACATGTTACGGTTGTCCTGTCTGGCGAAGGCGCGGATGAGTTGTTCGGCGGCTACAATATTTACCGCGAGCCTGGAGACCTGCAGGTGTTCAATAAGATTCCCCGGGTAGGGAAAGTCCTTTTAAAAGGAATCGCGGGTATTATGCCTGAAGGGACAAGGGGAAAAAGCTTTATTGAACGCGGTATCACTCCGATGGAGGAACGCTATATCGGGAATGCGAAAATGTTCACCGAGGAAGAGAAGCGCGAGCTGTTGAACGTGTACCGGGAAGGCCTGGATTTCACCGATATTACGAAAAAACTTTACTCTGAAAGTGAAGGCTACAATCCAGTCGACCGGATGCAGTATATCGACATTCATACGTGGATGCGCGGCGACATTCTGTTGAAGGCCGATAAAATGACAATGGCACATTCGCTCGAGCTCAGGGTTCCGTTCCTTGATAAAGAGGTGTTTGCAGTAGCGTCAAGGATTCCCGCCGATTTGAAAACTGCCAATGGGACAACGAAATATATTTTGAGGAAAGCGGCGGAAAGCTTTGTGCCTGCGCATGTGCTCAACCGCAAAAAGCTTGGCTTCCCGGTACCAATCCGCCACTGGCTGAAGGAAGAGATGAATTCGTGGGCAAAGGATATTATCCGTGAAAGCAACACAGACCATCTGTTCAACAAACAGTATGTGTTGAGGCTTCTCGATGAGCATTGCCTCGGCAAAGCTGACAATAGCCGGAAAATCTGGACCGTTCTGATGTTCATGGTATGGCACCAGGTCTATGTGGAGGATAAGTATTCCTTTGGAAATGAAAAGGAATTTCAGCCGATGAATTGATTTTTGGCAAGGAATTTTAGTGTGGTTGATTTCGTTTTCTTACAAGAGTAAAACAGAGAAGCTCCCGCAGGACAGGGAGCTTCTTTTTGTTCCAGTACAAGCTGACAGTCTGGAGGCTGGCCGCTAAACTACAAGCACATTACTTTTGAATAATGGGAGAAAGGCCTTTGTAATATTGCGCTTTTTCAGCGTATTCCTTTGTAATCCGCTCCATTTCCTTTACGTCTTCGGGGGTCAGTTCTCGGACGACTTTGGCTGGCCTTCCCAATGCCAGGGTGCCAGCAGGGATTTTTTTACCGGGAGGAACGAGGCTTCCCGCGCCAATGAAGGCACCCTCGCCTATTTCGGCCCGGTCGAGGACAATAGAACCCATCCCGATGAGCGCTTTTTTCCTGACGATGCAGCTGTGAAGGGTGCATTGATGGCCGATCGTTACTTCATCCTCAAGGATAAGCGGATTGCCGGGGCTTTGGTGAAGGACGGAGTTATCCTGGATATTGACTTTTTTTCCGATGATTGTTGGCGAGATATCACCCCTGATGACCGTGTTATACCAGACGCTTGAATCCGGGCCGATTTCCACGTCCCCGGATATCGTTACAAAATCGGCGATGAATGCCGTATCATCAATTTGCGGATACTTGCCCTTATACGGATAAATCATTTAATTACTCCCCTTTATGTTTATCATTCATTGAAAGTGTACCGGAATTTGTCCCAAACTTGCAAAGCTTATTGGATATGCCAGTTGCATTTCTATGTTATAGTACTTTTAACGTTTAGTTTTCGGTTGCTGGGAGGAAGGTTTTATGTGGAAATGGGAAGCAGACGGCGAAGCAAAAGCCGTTATCGTGATGGTGCACGGAGCCATGGAGCATCATAGGCGCTACGGATGGCTGATTGAAATGTGGCGCTCGTCCGGGTTCCATGTGATCATGGGCGACCTTCCTGGCCAGGGGATGACTACGCGCGCATACCGAGGCCATATTGATTCGTTTGACGAATATTTGACAGAGGTGAAGGACTGGATTGAGGCAGCCTATACATACGGCCTGCCGGTTTTCCTGCTAGGCCACAGCATGGGCGGATTGATTGCAATCAGGCTTCTGCAGGAAGAAAAACTGACGATTGCCGGGGCGATTTTGTCTTCGCCGTGCCTTGGCCTTGTCCATGAGCCCTCCAGATTCCTAAACCTACTGTCTTACGGGATGAATGCTGTATTTCCATCGCTCAGGATGAATTCAGGAATTTCGGTTAAAATGGCGACAAGAAACAAGGAAGTACAGGAATTTGATTTGAATGACACTCTTTATGTGACGAAGGTTTCAGTCCGGTGGTACCGTGAGCTTCAGGCTGCCATGAAGGCTGCCTTTCATCAACTCGGGCAAATACAGGATGTTCCCGCGCTTGTCATGCAGGCCGGCGATGATCTGATTGTCAACAAAAAAGCTGTCAGGAGCTGGTTTAACCAAGCGCCGCTGTCTGAAAAACGGTTTAAGGAGTGGCCGGAGTTCTATCATGAAATTTTTAATGAACCGGAGCGCGAAAAGGTATTTGAATATGCGCTTGAATTTGTGAATAGCCAGCTGCGTGGAATCGGCTATGTAATCGAATAATAAATAAAGAAATGCAGCCCGGAAACAAGGGGATGGCCATGTGGCGGCAGCCCACCTCATTAGGCTGTGAACAGCCTTGTTTCTGGTTTTTTCTGATTGTAGGTGATGTGAATGGGGATTCCAATGAAACCGGCCAGCTTGATGGCCAAGACGTACAGAAAAATTTTTCCTGCGGTAAAAGAGGAGCTTTCCTACTGGCAAAAAAGAGCGGAAGCCATTCCGAATGAGGAACTGCGGAGGCAGGCACTTGCCAGCATTGAAACAAAAGCGTTCCATTGTGAAGGCGGAGCCATCCTAGGCCTAATCGCAAAAGAAGAGTATAAAAAGGCGATAAAATTTATTGTTGCCTACCAAACGATCAGCGACTATTTGGATAATCTTTGCGACCGGAGCACCTCCCTTGACCCGGATGATTTCGCCAGCCTTCATGATGCGATGTTCGATGCGCTCATCCCGGGCCAGTCATTCGGCGATTACTATAAAAAGCGGGAGGACCGTGATGATGGCGGCTATCTTGCAGAGCTTGTCGCCGTATGCAATTTAGTTCTGTCTTCGATGACAAGATACCCTGTCATTAGGGATCATCTTCTCGAATTATGCGGCTATTATTGCGAGCTCCAGGTTCACAAGCATGTTAAGCTTGAGGAGCGGGAAATCCGCTTGCAGGAATGGTTTGCGAGGCATAAAACGAGGATGCCCGACATGGAATGGTACGAATTCTCCGCCTGTTCCGGCTCGACGCTGGGCATTTTCTGCCTTATCTCGTATGCGCTTGGAACTGATTTTGGCAAAGGGGAAGCGGAAAAGGTCATGAATGGGTATTTCCCGTATATACAGGGACTCCATATCCTGCTCGACTATTTGATTGACCAGGAGGAGGACCGTGCCGGGGGGGATTTGAACTTCTGCTTTTATTACAAAAACCAGGAGGTCCTTTTCAACCGGCTGATGCACTTTATGAAAGAAGCCGACCGGCATACGGAAGGGCTTCCGAACCAGCGTTTCCACAGGCTGATTAACCGAGGGCTCCTAGGGATATACCTGTCTGACGAAAAAGTACGCCGGCAGGAGGGAGTACGTAAGCTTGCAAGGAAAATTATCAAATCAGGGGGGCCGGTCAGCCAGTTTTTCTATGTGAACGGCATCGCCTATCGTTTTATTCAAAGAGTTTTGCCAAATTAAAAAGAGGCAACCGCTGGTTTGTGCGGCTGCCTCTTATTTTTATCGTTTTTCAATTGCAATGATGAATGGCGGATTGTTTTTCTGGTTTATGAACTGATAGTGCAGGACATGGGCCTCTTTTTGGTCGAGTCCGCGGACATATTCAAGCAGGCTGTCCCGTTCCACGGCACCACCCTCATGTCCGTGATAAACAACTAGGACAATGATTCCTCCTGGCGCCATCATTCTTAAAAGCTGTTCAACCGCCGAAATCGTTGTGCCAGGCTGTGTGACTACACTTTTATCGCTTCCCGGCAGATACCCAAGATTGAAAATGGCTCCTTGAAGCTTTCCATGAAAAGCTTCTGGAATTAATGCTGAAGCCTGTTCATGGCCGGCATGAAAAAGTGTAGCCTGGTTTTCGAAGCCTTGTTCGGCTAGTCTTTTTTGTGTTGCTGCTAGTGCTTCAGTTTGAACGTCGAATGCGAATACAGCACCATTTTCTCCGACAAGTTTGGCAAGGTAAAGTGTATCATGGCCGTTTCCCATAGTCGCATCAACAGCGAAGCCACCTTCCGTGATCGCCTTATCAAGAAGGGTTCTCGCAAAAGGGAGGACACCATCCAGCTTCATTACTATCCCTCCTCTTTCATACTAACTACGAAATCCTGCGTGTGTATTGGCATCTTTAAAAAATTTACCCTGCCAGCTATCCCTTTTCTTCATTTCCGCATCGATTGCGTTAAGCACTTCCCACTTATTGACGCTCCACATCGGCCCGATCATCAAATTGATTGGACCGTCACCGGTAATCCGGTGGACAATCATATCAGGCGGCAAAAGTTCAAGCTGGTCGCAAACGAGACTGACATAATCATCGAACGTAAGGAATTCGAGCAGCCCTTTCTCATATTGCTTGACCATGGGCGTTCCTTTCAGGAGATGGAGAAGATGAATTTTAATTCCCTGGACATCAAGCCTCGCCACCTCCCGCGCTGTTTCGAGCATCATGTCCGTTGTCTCAAGCGGCAGGCCATTAATAATGTGAGTGCAAATCCGAATGTTATGTTTACGAAGTTTATTAACCCCTTCTTTATAACAATTGAAATCGTGGGCCCGGTTCACTAGCTCGGCTGTTCGCTCATGAACAGTCTGCAGTCCGAGCTCAACCCAGAGATAAGTCCGCTTATTAAGTTCAGCAAGGTAATTGATAACATCGTCAGGAAGACAGTCGGGCCTTGTTGCAATCGAAAGCCCAACTACGCCTTCCTGTTTTAAAACTGCCTCGAACTTTTCACGGAGTTCCGCAACAGGAGCATGGGTGTTGGTGAATGCCTGGAAGTAGGCCATATATTTGCCATCCTTCCATTTTGTATGCATTTTATTCTTTATTTCATGAAACTGGGCTTCAAGCTCGTCCGCACGCTTTCCGGCAAAATCGCCTGAGCCTGCGGCGCTGCAGAACGTACAGCCGCCGTGGGCGACAGTTCCGTCCCGATTCGGGCAATCAAAACCGCCATCAAGAGCAACCTTGAAAACCTTATGGCCGAAATGGCTGCGGAGATGATAATTCCATGTATGGTACCTTTTTTGGTCCATTGCAAAAGGAAAAGGATTGGTTTGCGCCATATCGCACACCTCTTTAGTTTAGTGGGTTTTTAAATCTTGGAAGACACAATTTGAATTTTAACATGAAGAGCTTGTCCAGGCTATTTCATTTCTTCCCACTAATTATCACACTAAGACCGTGATAGACGGCGCGAGGGTGAACACACTAAGAATGAAACTGCATTTCTGCAGATTCCGGCCTTCGATTTAGTGGGCTGCATTACCATTGTGAGGGGGGATTTCATTGGCAACACGGCAATCAATTGAAAACTTTATCGACAAATGTCAGCAGACGATCGAATTTGCCCAGGATCAATACAACCATACAGCCCGGCAGGAACATCACAATGCTGAGGGTTACACAGAAGCCTTGAAAGCGCTGGAAGATGCCTACAACGAAATGGCCTTATTGGCATTAAGCGCGAATTCCCAGCAGCGTGAGCGCCTGAACAGGATGAGGCTTCAGCTTCAGGGAATCCAAAATGATTTAATACTGCAAAGGCACTAGGGGGACTGAACATGAAAAAAAGATCCAAGCAAAACAATCCCGAACAAAAAACACGAAATGGGTACAATAGCCAAGATGTTGAAGTCGGTACAGATCTCGACCTAATCGACCGTGCCAAAAAGGCGTATGAAAAAACTGGCGGACAGCCGGTCAAATCGAAAATGCATGTGGAAAACCATAAGTATTAGCCAAACCCAACTGAACATCCTCCCAAGGCAGTGCCCAAATGGGTGCTGTCTTTTTACTGTGAATTTTCAGCTCCTCCTTCACTTTTTGTATATGTTCACTGAATCTTCATAAGTTCCTCCCACCTCCCACTTACGAAAATCCTTTTCCATTCCTCGCTTTTCCGTTGGCTATTTTTCAAGAAAAAAGCCGTTCACAATTTGGAAACGAGTCGAATTTATTTTGTGATTTAGGTCACAGAATGAGGAGGTGTTCCATGGTTTAAATAAGATAGAAATTCACGGAAACGAATCCTCTTAAAGAACTTTGGAGGGGATTTGGAAAACGATTTCCTTTGAAAGGAAGATGGAACGATGGGAAAAAAAATAACTGCTTTCTTCCTAATAATTTTTCTGATGATGCCCGCTTCGGCACTTGGGGAGGAAAAAGAAAACGGAGTCTTGAAACTTGAGGAGCTCTCCATCCAGGTTATGCCGGAATTCGCGAACCATCCAAACGATAAGGAATTAAAACAGCCACCTCTTCTGATTGGTTACCAGGGCAGCCTTATTAATGATTCCGCCAAGGCACAAAAAGGGAAAATTGAAATTCCGCTCCCGGTGGACGAGAAAAACTTTAGGGTTGGATTCGCTGCAGATTATTCCAGCGACTTGTCACAGATGTTCGAAATTAACTACGAGCTGGATTTGGAAAAAGGGACACTATCCTGGGAGACCAGCCGGGAAATTGAGCCAAACGACCAATATAAATTTGTAATTGAATTTTACACAGATGCAATAAAAACTAAAGGCTCTAAAAAAATGTTGGACTATTCCTTCAAAAGCTTCGCCGATATTACGTTAGTTAACCTGACTGTTCTTGAACCGATGAATGCTTCAACTGTAAAGCTGAATCCACCCGCTAGTGAGGCGCCGCATGAAAATCCTTACGGGCTTCAGATGCATACGTATCAAATAAAGGGAATGAAAGCTGGCCAGGAACAGAGCTTCACACTTTCGTATGACAGGAATGAAACAAAGACAACAAATGAACTGCTCAAGGCTGCAGGTGAAAATTCAGTGCCGGAAAAAGCAGTCAAAACAGAAAAAATTCCACTCGGCCTGACAATCGCCGGAATTAGTGCGGCAAGTTTGCTTATTGCTGGATTGCTAATACTCTTCCTTAAGAGAAAGAGGCTCCCAGCTGCTACGGTTGCAATTGAACCAAGTGCGGCTAGAGCGAAAAAAGCTCAGTTACGGAAAATGCTTATGGATGGTTCGATTACAGAAGCAGAATACAATGAGCTCCAAAGGAAACTTAATCTAAAAGAATAAAGGAGGCAGGCAGCATGTATATCTTCGGAAATTTATCTTTGATACTTGGCATCGTACTTGCTGCCTACACCTTAACTGCAACCATTATAGGAATCCGAAAAAGGAGCCGGAATTGGCTCGGCAGCGCGAGAGGCGGAGTATACGCAATTCTGCTCGTTTCATTGTCCGCGTCAGTCCTGCTTCTTTATTTCCTTGGAACGGGCCAGTACCAGTACACATACGTTGCTTCTTATACGAACGATGCACTGCCTCTTATTTATAAGCTCTCGGCCTTTTGGGCTGGGAATGCTGGCTCGCTCCTTTTCTGGACGTTATTACTGGCTGTTTATACCGCAATCATTGCCTTTGGTAAAAATAAATACACTCCCTATGCAGTTGCAGTGCTTGCCATGAACCAGCTTTTCTTCTTCACTGTGTTGCTATTGCTGGCGAATCCGTTTGAACTCTCGGAGACAATTCCCGCGGATGGGAACGGCTTGAACCCCATGCTTCAGAATCCTGGAATGGTGATTCATCCGGTGACACTTTACCTTGGGTATGTCGGGCTTGCGGTCCCATTTGCGTTTGCGATGGCTTCATTGATGCTGAAAAGCATGGATCCTGCCTGGCTTAGGCTGACTAGGAAATGGACGCTTACATCATGGATGTTTTTAACCGCAGGAAATTTAATCGGTGCCTGGTGGGCTTATGTCGAGCTCGGCTGGGGAGGCTATTGGGCCTGGGATCCGGTCGAAAATGCTTCCTTCATGCCGTGGCTGACTGTATCGGCGCTTCTCCACTCCGTGATGATCCAGGAGCGGAAAAATATGCTCAGGAAGTGGAATCTATTTCTTGTTATCCTATCGTACTGCCTGACTTTGTTCGGGACTTTTCTTGTACGGAGCGGAATTCTGACAAGCGTCCATGCATTTGCGGATAGCAGCATGGGAACATACTTTTTCATCTTCCTGGCATTCATGTCCTTATTCGCTGCCTATCTCGTTATTTCAAGGAACGGGTTGATCCGAAGTAAAAGCGTGCCGGTTTCGGCCTACTTTTCAAAAGAAAGCAGCTACCTGCTTAATAATTATATATTGCTCACGGCGGCTTTCGCCGTATTCTGGGGAACTATTTTTCCACTCATATCGGAAACGTTCATAGGAACAAAAATCAATACCGGCGCACCCTACTTCAACAAAGTGATGGCGCCGATTCTACTGGCACTTCTCTTACTTATGGCTGTCTGCCCGGTCATTCCCTGGCAAAAAGCAAACCCTGCAAGAGTATTTAAACAAATTCGCTGGCCGCTTTTACTATCTGCCTTATTCGCGTGTTTTCTGCTCCTATCAGGAGTCAAGGGAGCCTTTGCAATCTTCGGTATATCAGCGTGCATGTTCATGCTGGCCACTCATATGGCTGAAATTGGGAGAGGAGTACGGGCTCGGCAAAAGGCAACAGCAGAAAACTTTGCTACTGCAACAATGAAGCTCTTTGCCAAAAATCGGCGCAGATATGGCGGCTATATTGTCCATATTGGAATCGGCGTTCTCGCCGTAGGTATCATTAGCTCCCAGGCCTACCCGCTTGAGGTGATCAAGACGGTGAACAGGGGAGAGAGTTTCAGCATCGGAGGTTATGAGCTTACATTCAATAGCTTCAATAAATTGAAAAAAAGCGACCGGGACATCATTTTTGCGGAAATGGGCGTTCTGTATAAAGGCCAGAAGCTAACGCCGGTACATCCTGAAAAGATTTATTACGATAACTGGGCGGAACCATCCACCGAGGTGGATGTAAAGTCGCGCTGGAATGAGGACCTGTATGTCGTGCTCAGTTCCTGGGAAACGAAAAATAAAATCACTGTCCTCGCTAGGGTGAACCCGTTCGTTAGCTGGATGTGGGCAGGAGGATATATCATGCTGGCCGGTATCCTGGTTGCATTAACTGGCGGAAAGCGCACAGCTGGCAAAACGATTGTGCACTATGTCACAGAAGAGGAGGCGATACGATGAGCAGGAAAGCAATCGTCCTTCTTGCGATTTTCCTGGCCGCGCTTCCTGGGGCCGTATGGGCCGCGTATACGGAGAATTCTCCGGAATTCAGGGAGGTAACGAGCCAGCTTGATATGGATGGCCATTCCGACCATGAATTATCAACCTGTAAGGTAAGGAAGGCCTACAACAGCGAAGTACTTGAAATGCTGAACAAGGGCCAAGAACCAAAGGAAATCATTAAATACTACACCGATGAACTTGGGCCGGCCGCGTTAAAGGTTCCGGAAAAAAGCGGAAGCGGGCTTATCGCCTGGATAATCCCTATAGTGGGGGTCACCGCAGGAGGCGCAATAGCCGGGATGGCGATTAAACGGGTAACTGCAAGGAAAAATCAAAAGGATTCCCCGAAAGTGAACAAGATGCCTTTAACGGGCGGAGAGTATGCAAGCCTTGAGGAAATGCTTGATAACGAGCGAAAAAAGTACTTTTAAAGGGAGGAGCAAACATGCTATACATCATAATCGTTTGTGTGCTCCTGATTGCCGTCTGCCTCTATCTTGTACTGCACCCGCTTTTTGCAGGGGCAAAAGATTTTCAAGAAGCCGCAATAGACCAAGGCCTAACTATGGAAACGGTGTATGAAGCCGTCAATGAGCTTGAAATGGATGTCCTGATGAAAAAAATATCTTCCGAAGATTTTCAAAACTTGAAGGAATCCTACTACCGTCTTGCATCCGATTCCATTCGGGGAAATTCCTCAGTAGACAGGGATATTCAGGAAGCGCTTGAATTAATCCGAGCCGAGGCGAAGGAAGATATATACCGGGTACCACCGGAAGAATCGTGAACTTGATTAGAACACATTGGTGTTTTAATAGATAAACATTTACCTGGGGAGGTGAAAGAATGTTTAAGAAACTTTTGGCGATTGATAAAAAGATACTGATTTTTACCGCGCTTTTCGCGGGGATTGTCCTGTCCGTTGTGACTGTGAAAACATTGGCCTATACGGACTCGCCGAATTTCTGCCAGAGCTGCCACATCATGGACTCTGCGTACGGATCTTTTACAGATTCAACACATTCGACTTTATCCTGCAATGATTGCCACTTGCCGCATGATAATGTGGCGAAGAAGCTGGTATTCAAGGGCAAAGCCGGAATGGGGCACATGTACTTTAATACGCTCGGGACCGATAAAATCCCGAACGTGCTGCATGCAACCGAAAAGACAGAGAGGGTTGTCGAGCAAAACTGTATCACATGCCATGAAAGCACGCTGACAAACATCGAACACGATGCGAAGGAAAGCTGCACGACGTGCCACCGCACTGTGCCGCACGGAAAGAATTTTAAAACAAAAGAATTCAATAAGCCGCCAAAGTCCGGCGAGCTGCTTGAACATAAAGGAGGATTTTAAAGATGTCCAAGTTCCGATTCGGAGCATACCTGATGCTTTTGGCATTCATTCTGATCATAACAGGCTGCAGTTCCTCCAGTGAACAGGCGGCCGCCAAACCAAAAACAACAGGACTCTCAAAAGATGAAATCTCAAATGAAGCATTCAAGGACATGTTCCCGCTTCAATACAACAGTTATAAGAAGAATGAAAAAATGTCAGATACAAAATACAGCGGTTCCGTCAAACGATCCAAGTATGATGCGGACAAAGAGCCTTACCTGCCAATCCTATTTAACGGCTATGGTTTTGCAACCGAGTATAACGAAGACCGCGGCCACGTCTACGCGCTTGAGGATATAAAGACTGTCGCGAGGATTACCGATAAATCGGTGGGTTCCTGTTACACATGTAAATCGACTGCCGTTCCGAAAATGATTGAAGAAATGGGCGATGATTACTGGGGCGGCAACTTCAAGACGGAAATCTTCCCTAAAGGGGAAGCGATGGGCCATTCGCCAATCGGCTGTTCCGACTGCCATGACCCGCAGACAATGGACCTTCGCGTAACGCGCCCTAGCTTTACCAAGGCGATGGAGCGGAAGGGAATCGATGTATCAAAAGCAACGAAAAATGATATGCGCAGCTATGTTTGCGGCCAGTGCCACGTTGAATATTACTTCGACGCCACAAACAGCGAGGTAACCTTCCCGTGGGACAAGGGCTTCAAGCCTGAAGATATGTATGAATACTACTCTACAATTGCTAAGGAAAAAGGGTTTGAGAAGGATTGGATCCACAATGTTTCCGGAACCCCAATGCTGAAGGCTCAGCACCCGGACTATGAAACATTTACGGAAGGAACTCACGGAAAAGCAGGAGTAGCCTGCGCGGACTGCCATATGCCATATGAGCGCGTTGATGGAAAACGCAAAATTTCATCTCACTGGTGGACTTCCCCTCTTAAGACGATGAAATCATCCTGCGGAACATGCCATGGCGACAGGGATTTAGATAAACTGGAAACAAGGGTTATCGAAATCCAGGATACTCACATGAAGCAATTGCATAAGGCGGAGGAAGTTTCAATAAACGCCCATTACTATGTGAACAAAATGATCACGACTGGAGTTAAGTCGGAAAAGGTAAAAGCTGCACAAGAGCATGTAAGGAAAGCCCAATGGTTCTGGGATATCGTTGCAGCCGAGAGCTCAGCAGGCTTCCATAACCCGCAGGGCGCAATGGATTCTCTTGCTGTTGCAATCGAGGAATCGAACCAGGCCATCCACATTGCAACCGAAGAACTGGTTAAAAAGGGAGTCAATATCGATAAGCTGAAAGAGGAAATTGAAAAGGCGAAAAAAGCTGTAACTGGCGAGAAGGATAACTTCCAGAAGAAAACTCATGCCATCAATCCTGAATTCCCAGGCCAGCAGCCGGTTGTTCCTCCAGCACCGAAGAAGTAATTGTAGCTGGAAAGCTTTTAGCATAGTAGTGACTTCCCCTGATTTAGGGAAATCAATAGTCCTATAGAAAGCACTGTATCCATTTGGGATACAGTGCTTTCTTCACATTTGGAATAAAACCATTGCACAGTTTTAGGAAAAGGAATAGAATATCATTTGTGTTTGAAAAGGAAGACCTTATTTTTTGCGAAAAAGGAGAATCAAGATGCCACGTGCTTTATGGCTATTAATTATCGGCATGGTCGTCAACGTTACAGGTTCATCCTTTCTCTGGCCTCTAAATGCAATATATATAGATGAACACCTCGGCAAATCCCTGACAACCGCGGGTTTTGTCCTGATGCTGAACTCAGCGGCAAGTGTTGCGGGAAACCTGGTAGGAGGTACCCTCTTTGACAAGCTAGGCGGCTATAAATCGATTTTGCTTGGAATCGGCATTGCGTTGCTTGCATTGCTTGGATTGACTTTTTGGAACGACTTTACCCCCTATGTCGTTTTCCTTACGATTGCCGGGTTTGGCGCGGGGATCATATTCCCAGCAATGTACGCTATGTCGGGGGCTGTCTGGAAGGAAGGCGGAAGAAAGGCGTTCAACGCCATCTATGTCGCCCAAAATCTTGGGGTAGCAGTCGGCGCGGCGCTTGGAGGAATCGTTGCAGCTTTTTCCTTCCAGCTTATTTTCGTTGCAAACTTGTTTATGTACATTGTCTTTATGGCAATTGCCATTTTTGGCTATAAAAACATAACCGACCGGAAAGGCGCCCAGACTTCTATTTTGCAGGAGAATCCCTCGGCCGGTATGAATAAGAAGCTAAAAGCGCTTCTCATCCTCTGTATTGGCTATCTCCTTTGCTGGGTTGGCTATGTCCAATGGCAAACGACCATTGCTTCTTATACCCAGGAAATCAATATCACGCTCACCCAATACAGCTTGCTTTGGTCTGTAAACGGGGCGCTAATTGTCCTTGGTCAGCCGGTACTGAATGGCTTCCTGAAGCGCTTCGGCCGTTCAATAAAGACACAAATGGTTCTAGGAATGCTGATTTTTATCGTGGCATTCATCGTAGCCGCAAATTCGGGCAGCTTTTCCGGATTCATGGCCGGGATGGTTATTTTAACAGCAGGTGAAATGCTCATTTGGCCGGCTGTTCCGACAATTGCGAGCGAACTTGCGCCTCGGGGCAGGGAAGGATTTTACCAAGGAATTGTTAACAGCACAGCAACTGGCGGCAGGATGGTCGGTCCGTTGCTTGGCGGGATACTCGTTGACCTGTACGGCATGTCCACACTGTTCATTATCCTGATTGGCTTGTTTATCGTTTCAATTGGAACGACTGTCGTCTATGACCGAGGCATCAAAGAAGGAAAACATTCTGTGAGTGCTTAATATATAATCCCGCGCCTCTGTTGGTGCGGGATTATTTTAGTTTAAACCTGCGCAAGAGCACATTTTGAACGAGCGGCTTGCATCTGGCTGCAAATTTTAATAAAATAGCATTATGCAAATAGATTGAATGACTGTGAAAAGGATTAGTAATGATTTCGTCCCGCCAATATAGAGAGCTGGCGGTTGGTGCAAGCCGGCCGGGACCATCATGAACTCGCCTTTGAGTCGCAGGCGTGAAGTATTAGTAATGCCTGCCGTTTTCCGCGTTAAGGATGAATGAAGCGAGTGTTTTCACACTAATGTGGGTGGTACCGCGGGAAGATACATATCCTCTCGTCCCTGTTTATGGGATGGGAGTTTTTTTGTTTTCAGAAAAAGATTGAGGGAGGAATCATGATGAACTTCAACCACAATAAAATTGAAAAGAAGTGGCAGACGAAGTGGGAAAGTGAAAAAACGTTTAAAACGAACGAGGAAAAGGGCAAGCCGAAATTCTACGCGCTTGATATGTTCCCTTATCCATCTGGGGCTGGCCTTCACGTTGGGCATCCCGAGGGCTATACAGCGACGGATATCCTATCCCGCATGAAGCGGATGCAGGGCTACAACGTTCTCCATCCAATGGGCTGGGACGCATTCGGACTTCCTGCTGAGCAGTACGCTCTTGATACCGGGAATGACCCTGCGGAATTCACCGAGAAGAATATCAACACGTTCCGCCGCCAAATTAAGGCGCTCGGTTTCTCCTATGATTGGGACAGAGAAATCAACACAACGGACCCTGACTATTATAAGTGGACGCAATGGATTTTCCTGAAGCTGTATGAAAAAGGCCTTGCCTACATTGATGAAGTATCCGTCAACTGGTGCCCGGCTCTTGGAACGGTTCTTGCGAATGAAGAAGTCATCGACGGCAAGAGCGAGCGTGGCGGACATCCAGTCGAGCGCCGCCCGATGAGGCAGTGGGTGTTGAAAATCACTGCCTATGCCGATCGCTTATTGGAAGACCTTGAGGAGCTGGATTGGCCGGAAAGCCTGAAGGATATGCAGCGCAACTGGATTGGCCGCTCTGAAGGTGCTGAAGTCACTTTTAACATAAAAGGCCATGACGGTACATTTACGGTCTTTACGACACGTCCTGATACGCTTTTTGGCGCAACCTATGCGGTTTTGGCTCCGGAGCATGCTCTGGTTGAAAAAATAACAACGGCTGAGCAGAAGGAAGCGGTTGAAGCGTATCTTGAAAAAATTAAGAGCAAGAGCGACCTTGAACGGACAGACCTTGCAAAAGAGAAGACCGGTGTCTTCACCGGAGCGTATGCAATCAATCCGGCGAATGGCGAAGAAATGCCGATCTGGATTGCGGATTACGTACTTGCTAGCTACGGAACCGGCGCAATCATGGCGGTACCTGGGCATGATGAGCGTGACTACGAATTCGCCAAGCAATTCGGCTTAAGGATCGTTGAGGTCGTTGCCGGCGGAGATATTGAGACAGAAGCTTACACAGGCGATGGCAAGCATGTAAATTCCGGATTCCTAAATGGCTTGAACAAGGAGGACGCTATCCGGGATATGATTGCATGGCTTGAGGAAAAGGGAATTGGTACGAAAAAAATTACCTACCGCCTTCGCGACTGGCTTTTCAGCCGCCAGCGCTACTGGGGCGAGCCAATTCCAATCATCCACTGGGAGGACGGCACAAGCTCTGCCGTACCGGAAGACCAGCTGCCGCTTATTTTACCAAAAACAAAAGATATCAAGCCATCGGGAACAGGCGAATCCCCGCTTGCGAATATTAAAGACTGGGTAAATATCGTTGACCCTGAAACCGGCAAAAAAGGCCGCCGCGAAACGAACACAATGCCGCAATGGGGCGGAAGCTGCTGGTACTACCTGCGCTATATCGACCCAAGGAATGATAAGCATTTGGCCGATCCTGAAAAACTTAAAGAATGGCTTCCTGTCGATATTTATATCGGAGGTGCCGAGCATGCGGTATTGCACCTGCTCTACGCCCGATTCTGGCACAAGTTCCTATACGATATTGGTGTGGTCCCGACGAAAGAACCTTTCCAGAAGCTTTACAACCAGGGGATGATCCTTGGGGAAAATAATGAAAAGATGAGTAAATCGAAAGGCAATGTTGTCAACCCAGACCATATTGTTGAAAGCCACGGTGCGGACACGTTAAGGCTTTATGAAATGTTCATGGGGCCGCTTGACGCCTCAGTCTCCTGGTCGACGAATGGCCTAGACGGCGCGCGCAGATTCCTTGACCGTGTATGGCGCCTGTTCATTGAGGCAAATGGCTCGGTTTCCGCTAAAATTCAGAAAGGTGCGAAAGCGGATAACCTTGAGCGCGTGTACCACCAAACGGTTAAAAAAGTAACTGAGGACTACGAAGGACTGCGCTTTAACACGGGTATCTCCCAGCTGATGGTCTTTATTAACGAGGCCTATAAATCTGATGTTTTGCCGAAAGAGTACATGGAAGGCTTCGTCAAACTTCTTTCGCCAATTGCACCGCACGTTTGTGAGGAACTTTGGCAGAAGCTTGGCCACACGGATACAATCGCATATGAACCATGGCCAATATTCGACGAATCCAAGCTGGTGGAAGACGAAGTGGAAATCGTTGTCCAAATCAACGGCAAAATGAAGAAGAAGCTCCTGGTTCCTGCCGACGCATCCAAGGAAGCGATGGAAGAACTGGCCATGAAGGAAATTAGCGCCGAGCTCGAGGGCAAAACCGTCCGCAAGGTAATTGCGGTTCCCGGCAAGCTGGTTAACGTTGTGGCAAATTAACAGCATTAGTTCGGATAATAAATTTGCTTGAAAAACCGGATTAATGGGAAACTATTTTTGAAAATAATCATGGCATCCCCCGGAATACGGGGGATGCTTTTAACAGAGGGGTGCTAAAATGGAACACGTAAAATCTATTTCTACGGAAGAACTGGAGAAAAAACTCGAGAATGGGGAGAAGCTCCACTTAATCGATGTGAGAGAAGATGAAGAAGTCGTGTTCGGAATGATTCCCGGTGCGCAGCATCTAAAAATGGGGGAAATCCCTGCCCGCCTCGATGAACTGGACAAGAACAAGGAATATATCTTTATTTGCCGTTCAGGCGGCCGAAGCATGAACGTCTGCCACTACTTGCAGCAGCAGGGCTACAAGGTCACCAATATGGATGGCGGCATGCTCGAGTGGGAAGGCGACGTTGAAGTAAAGGGGTAATGGCCTGATTTTCACGGTGAACAGACGTTGAATTTATAACAGCTTTCTATTAAAGAATGCTTTTCTCAGTTGATGAGAAGAGCATTCTTTAGGTTCTGACAGCTTTTCGGAATTCAGACGGGTATGAGTCCGAAGACTCCCCAGGTTCGGACAGCTTTTCGGAATCCAGACGGGTATGAGTCCGAAGATGCCCGGGGTTCTGACAGCTTTTCGGAAATCCGTCGTGTATGAGTCAGAAGATGCCCGAGGTTCTGACAGCTTTTCGGAAATCCGATGTGTATGAGTCCGACGACTCCCCGGCTTCGTACAGGATTCTTACATTCCACGAAATTGATATACACCATCTGAACAAAGCGTGTCCAAACCTCTACTTCTTTTTCAAATTCTCCTGCGCCATTCGGACAAGCTCCTTCACCATGCTGCCGCCAAGCCTTCCGCCAACTTTTCCGGCATCTTCCGCGGCAAGCCGTCCGTTATAGCCATGTTGAAGAGGTACGCCAACCTCTTTCGCCGCTTCAAATTTGGCATCCTCAGGCCGTTTCGCGCCGACCACTTTTGCTTTCAATTCATCGAGCCCCTGTCTCGCTTCGGGAACAAGAATTTTGTTGCGTCTAGCCATGTTACCAGCCTCCTTTTAAGTGTATTTTTCCGCTAGAATCAATAATTATCCAATGTTCTCTGTTAAAAAGTTGGAATTTTGGCAAAACTGGAAGAAAAAAGAGGGAGGAAGGGCAAAATGATACAGGTGAAACTTTTCGATAAAGAGCATGAAGCAGACCTGGAAACGGACATGAATAATTTCCTGAAAGGGCTCGATGAAAAAAAACTGCTCGATATAAAATACAATGTCGCAGCTCTCCAGGAAGACGAGGAAGACCAGATTTACTGCTTCTCGGCCATGGTAATCTATAGGGCGTGAATGCAAAACAAAACGGGTGACAAAACAAATTTTAATTTACATTGTTGGAGTTGTTGGTAAAACAATGGTAAATAGCTTCGCGAGGGGATGGATCAGTGAAATTATTTACCGTTATTGAGGCTGGATTCCTAATGGCCAATTTGTTGATATTTTATTACTTTATTGAGCCGATATTGGCTGTAACATCATTATTGAAATATGTAATACCCGGTATTTACCTAGCCCTGTCGCTTATTTTTTTGATATGGATTAAAAAAAAGGTGGAATGGCTTAATCGAAATATTAATGCCGATCTGGGCGTGATGCTCATTCTTGCCATAATTCTGGGCCCGTTTTTTATAGAGTTATTCCTGTTTGGGATTGGAAGATAAAAACAATCAAACAAAATAAAACAAAATTTAAAGGAGCTTCCCACAAAACAAGCATGGTGGAAAGCTCCTTTTTTTAACGGACTTCGGCTGCGAATTTGGCCGCGCTGCCCCCGGCAAGCCTGCCAGTCACGAAGGCGGCGGTAATATTATAGCCGCCGGTATACCCGTGGATGTCGAGAATTTCTCCGCAAAAATAGAGCCCGTCCATTTTTTTCGACGCCATCGTCTGTGGTTCAATTTCCTTAACTGAAACGCCGCCTCCTGTAACGAATGCTTTTTCAAGAGGAAGGGTTCCGTTGACATTGAATGTAAACTGCTTGCACATGCCGCAAAATGTACGAATTTTCTCATGTGAAATCTCTGACCCGGGAGCTCCGGCGTCAATCCCGCTTTTCTCAAGCAAAAACAGCAAATATCGTTCAGGCACGAGTCCTTTCACCAAATTTTTCATGCTCTTTTTCGGTTCCGCCTTAACCAGCCCCGCAAGTTCCTGAAATAGCATTTCACCGTTTTTATCCGGCAGCACATCGATTTGTATTGGTACCTCTCTCAGATTCCACTTTTTCATTGCTTTGACTACGAACTGGCTGCAGCGGAGTACCGCGGGGCCGCTTACCCCGAAATGGGTAAATAGCATGTCCATCCTGTGCGTGATGAGCGGTTTTCCTTTCGGATTCAGCACACTGACCGCAACGTCCCTAAGCGACAGCCCCTGTAGGCTCTTATTTTTAATAAAAGCTTCCCCGGATGTGACCGGCACTTCGGTCGGAAAGAGTTCGGTAATTGTATGGCCCGCTTTTTCCGCCCAGGCATAGCCATCACCAGTCGAACCTGTATGCGGAACCGATTTACCGCCTACCGCGACAACGACTGCATCTGCTTCTACCTCGGAACCATTGCCAAGCAGCACTCCTTTTACTTGGCCGTCCTTGAAAATTACATCCCTAACAGGTGAGTTTGTATAAGTCTTTACGTGTAACTTTTCTAATTTTTCAAGGAGGGCGTCAACAACGGATTGTGCTTTGTCCGTTACCGGAAACATCCTCCCGTGATCCTCTTCTTTCAAATTGATTCCAAGGCTCTCGAAAAAGGCGATAATATCTTCATTGCTAAAAATGGAAAATCCGCTGTACAAAAACCGGCCGTTGCCGGGAATATGTTTAATAATTTCCTCAACAGGGAGCCTATTTGTTACGTTGCAGCGGCCTCCGCCTGAAATGGCAAGCTTTCTGCCAAGCTTGTCCCCCTTATCAATCAACAGAACACGCGCACCTTTATCTCCCGCAGCGGCTGCAGCCATCAATCCGGAAGGCCCGCCGCCGATCACGATTACGTCATATTTCATATAAAACACCAACTTTTTTAGTCATGATATGTGGTAAACTTATTTTCTTATTATATACATGGAAGGCTACAAAGAAAAGGCAGGCCCATGCGTGGAAATATAATGAGTGGAAGTGGCGCGTTGGGGAAAAGAAAGGTACACTACTAATTAGTGTGCCGGTAAAATTGGCGCAGGATTGCAGAAGTAACAAGTTTATTTAAATGCGAACCTGCAAGTCGAAAGATTACTGTATTTTTTATGTGAGAAGGGATTTTATGTCGTCATCCAAATTAATCAGAGGAACATTTATTTTGACGCTTGGAACGATCATTTCCAAGATGCTTGGACTTTTCTATGTCATACCTTTTTCCCGTATCGTCGGGCTTGAAGGAACGCAGCTCTATGCTTATTCCTATATTCCTTATACAATTTTTATCAGTATTGCGACAGCGGGGATCCCGCTCGCTGTTTCAAAATTTATTGCCAAATATAATGCAATGGATGAATATGCGGTTGGCCGGAAGCTTTTCAAATCAGGCCTCGTTGTCATGATGTGTACGGGGATTGTTTCCTTCTTGGTCCTTTATATTTCAGCGCCACTGCTCTCTACGGGGAGAGAATTACCAGCTGAGGACATTACATCGGTCATTAGGGCTGTATCCTTCGCGTTAATCATTGTTCCGTTCATGAGTATGATCCGTGGGTTCTTTCAGGGGCATCAGTCCATGGGACCTTCAGCTGTCTCTCAGGTTGTTGAGCAGATTGTTAGGATTGTCTTCGTTATTGCAGGAGCCTATATCATCCTAAAATTACTCGATGGGAACACGGTTGATGCTGTAAAGGCGGCCACATTTGCCGCGTTTATCGGTGCGATAGGCGGGCTTGCTGTCCTTGGCTGGTACTGGGTTAGGAGAAAGCCTGGACTGGATAAGCTTCTTGAGAAGGACAAAGGGACTGTTGATATTTCTTTAAAAGAGATGTACAAGGAAATATTAATTTATGCCGCGCCATTTGTCCTGGTCGGGATTGCCAATCCTCTTTTCCAATTCATCGATCAAATGACGTTTGAAAGTGCGATGAAATCAATTGGTTTTAGCAAGGGTGCCGCGGGTGATGCGTTTTCTATCCTGAACTTCCAGTCGCACAAGCTGGTCATCATTCCTGTAGCGCTTGCAACAGCGTTTTCATTAACACTGGTTCCAAGCATTACTAAAGCGTTTGTGGAAGAAGATCGAAAGAGCCTGAACAGGCAGCTGAATCAGACTTTCCAGGTCCTTCTATTCCTGACACTGCCGGCCGCGGCGGGGCTTTCGCTGCTTGCTGAGCCTTTCTATACGGTTTTTTACGGACATTTGGATTTGGGTACCGAAGTACTGAGAATGTATGCGCCTGTTGCAATCCTGTTTGCCCTTTATTCTGTAACCGCGGCAATTCTGCAGGGTATCAATGAACAGAAATGGACCATCCTAAGCCTGTTAACAGGGCTCCTTGTCAAATTTGCGCTCAACATTCCGCTCATCAAGCTCTATGAGACGGATGGGGCGATTTTGGCTACTACGCTCGGCTATGGGGCAGCCATTGCCATTAATTTAGTTGTCATTAAAATTTTCTCCAAATACAAATTCAGGCTTGTTTTGCGACGGAGCCTTTTGATTGTCATTTTTGGTGCGCTGATGCTTGCCGTGGCAGCGGGAGTGTACAGGCTTTTAACTACATTCCTGTCGCCTGCATCGGAAATGGAATCACTTTTGATTATCCTGCTAAGCGCCCTTGCCGGCGGGATTGTGTACTTCTACTTTTCCTTCAAGACAAAGCTTATTTACTTCCTGTTTGGGGACAAGGTGGACAGGCTGTTGGGCAAACTGAAATTGAAAGCCAGGTAATTGATGCGCCTGCCGGTTTGGTGGGCGGTTTTTTTAAAAAAAGAATGCCCTGCAAGGAGGGGAACGGCTTGAGAATTGATAAGGTGCTTGCCAATTTAGGCTATGGCAGCAGGAAGGAAGTCAAAAAGCTTCTGAAGGATGGAGCTGTTGCGGTGAATGAAAAGGCCGTTAAGGATCCGAAGCATCATGTGGATCCGAAGAAGGATATTGTCACGCTCAACGGGTCTGTCATTGAATATAAAGAGTTCATTTATTTGATGATGAACAAGCCGTCTGGCGTTCTGTCGGCGACGGAGGATACTAGGGATGAAACAGTCATTGACCTGCTTGAACTGGAAGATCAGGTATTTGAGCCGTTTCCGGTCGGCAGGCTCGATAAGGATACAGAAGGCCTGCTTTTGATTACGAACGACGGGCAGCTCGCCCATCGCCTGCTGTCGCCGAAGAAGCATGTGCCCAAAACGTATTTCGCCGTCATTGAAGGCGAGGTAACGGAGGAGGATGCCGAAGCGTTTCGGAAGGGCGTCACTCTTGATGATGGGTATCATACAAAGCCTGGCGATTTGAAAATCCTGAAGTCGGGGCTGATGTCGGATATCGAACTGACAATTACGGAAGGGAAATTCCATCAGGTGAAGAGAATGTTCCAGGCGGTTGAAAAGCGGGTCGTTTACCTGAAGCGGCTTACGATGGGCCCTTTGAAGCTTGATGAAACACTTGAGCTCGGTGAGTATAGGGAACTGACAGATGAAGAAATTGAAAACCTGATGGAGTATCAGCCATAAAAGAGCGGCCGGGGAAGGATGACTTCCGCCGGCCGTTTTTTTTGGGTGCGTGACAACAAAAGTGCAAAATCGGTTTAGTTGCTACGCAAAGCCCCAATGAGTAACAAAATCTCTCCAAAACGCGGTTAGTCGTCAAAAAAATACGTGCCCATAGTAATCCTGCCGCCGGTTTTTTTGTGCCAAAGTCCTCCAACGAAAAAAACGAAGCAATACGTCCCCTGCTTCACTGCTTCACTGCTTCAATAAAAAAGAAACCGCCATATCCAGGCGGTTTCCCATGTTTCTATGAGGACATTTTTACTCTTTTTTGTGTGGTGGTCCATTTACCTCTGCTTGTGCTTTGGACAAGGTCATTATAGGCCAGGACGTTTAAATCTCGTTGAATGGTACGTGGAGTGATGCCGAATTCCTCTACTAGGTCCTGTGTGGTCACAGTACCGTTCTTTGAGATGAACATGTAGATACACTTGATGCGGTTTAACATACGGTTAGTCGAAGGTTTCAAAAAACCACTCCCTATCCATTTTTCAACCCATTGGCATATCCTTCAGACGGCGGCCGGTTAAGATCCATTATGAAATCCTTTCCAAGCAGCCACTCCCTTCCAAAACATGTAATTGCCTATATTGTATCCCTCTTTCCACAGGATTTCTACCTAAAACAGAAAATTTACAAAATATTTATGAAAAATTCATATGGAATATTCGGAAATCATATAAAAAATTCATTTTTTTATTCATTTTTTGATATTAACTTGAGAAAAGGGGGAAAAATTGAATATTTAGGTAAAGATACTTTTTTATTTTTTCAACCACCAATTACTTCGTTTTTAAAAAATTTACTGGTAAGATTAGTGCCATAAGGAAAGTCTTAATTTATGGGCGATTCCCATATACTGTATTGGGAGGTTTTCTAATGGGTAATGTCAATTGGTTGGAAGAAGTTGAGAAAAGAAAGGACAATCTCCTGGAGGATACACGGAAGCTTTTGCAGATTAAAAGCGTCCTGGACGAGGAAGCCGATTCACTCGAGGCTCCGCTTGGCCAAGGAATCAAGGAAGCCCTTGACTTTATGCTGAACCTTGGCGAAAAAGATGGCTTTACAGTAAAAAATACAGACAATCTTGCCGGGCATATTGAAATGGGCAAAGGCAAGGAACTAGTGGGCATTCTTTGCCATGTTGATGTTGTTCCTGAAGGTGATGGTTGGACAAGCGATGCCTACTCAGCCGAAATCCGGGATGGGAAAATATATGCGCGCGGAGCCCTTGATGATAAGGGACCGACAATGGCTGCCTATTACGGCATGAAAATTGTAAAAGAGCTGGGCTTGCCGTTAAAGAAGCGAGTGCGGATGATTATAGGTACAGATGAAGAGAGCGATTGGCGCTGTGTGGACCGTTATTTTAAAACAGAAGAAATGCCTGGCCTTGGTTTTGCGCCTGACGCGGATTTCCCGATTATTAACGCGGAGAAGGGAATTTCCGACTTTGACCTTGTACAGGAAACATCAACTGCGGAAGAAGGGGAAAACGGACAAGTTGAAGTACTCCGGTTTGAATCCGGCCGCAGATACAATATGGTGCCGGATTTTGCGAAAGCTGGACTTCTTGTACATAACTGCGAAACAGAAATTATGCAGAAGTTCCTTGAATTCATGGACCAGCACGGGCTAGAGAAAAATTATTATGTGGATGCCGGCGAAACAATCCTTGAGGTAAAGGGAGTATCAGCGCATGGGATGGAGCCGGAGAACGGCAAGAATGCGGGCTTATATTTGGCCGAATTCATTTCATCTCTTGATACAGATTCAAGGGCAAAGCATTATTTCGGGTTTGTTTCGAACTACTTCTTCAAGGATTCCAGGGGCAGCAGGCTGGGGGTCGCTTACCGTGACGATATTTCCGGGGAACTGACAATTAATGTGGGCAAGCTTGCCTATAAAAAGGAAGAAGGCGGAAGGCTTGGCCTGAACCTTCGCTATCCGGTTACGGCAAAGATGGACGACATAAAAGTGAAAATGCAGCCTGTTTTACAGGGAAACGGCTTTCATATTGGCAAGTTCACCAATTCAAACCCTCATCATGTGGATGAAAATGATTTCCTTATCCAGGTGCTTAAAAAGGTTTACGAGGAGCAGACTGGCGATCCTGCGGAATTGATTGCGATTGGCGGCGGTACGTATGCAAGGTCGCTTAAATCCGGCGTCGCTTTCGGCCCTCTCTTCCCAGGGAGGCCGGATATTGCCCATCAAAAGGATGAATACATGTTTATCGAAGATCTACTTAGGTCCGCAGCAATCTATGCCCAGGCAATTTATGAGTTGGCCCGGGAAGAGTAAACGGAGGAAAATATATGGAATATGTAGTTTTAAATGGAGAATTCATCACTAGGCAAGAGGCGAAAATTGACGTTGAAGACCGTGGCTATCAATTCGGAGATGGAGTTTACGAGGTAATTCGCGTCTATAACGGGAAAATGTTCACTGCCAGCGAGCACTTGGAGCGCCTTGTCTCGAGCGCGGAAAAAATCGGCATGAAGCTTGGATGGACGATTGCAGAGCTGGAAAACCTTTTTACCGCGTTAATCGAGAAGAATGGCATTGGGACAGGGATTGTCTACATGCAAGTAACAAGGGGAACATCGCCGAGGAACCATGCGTTTCCGCCGGCTGGGGTCGCCCAGACGCTTGTCGCATATACAAGGGACATGCCGCGCCCATCGAAAAATCTTGCTTCCGGAGTTAAAACAATACTGGCTGAGGACATCCGTTGGCTGCGCTGCGACATCAAAAGCCTGAATTTGCTCGGCAACATTCTGGCAAAACAAAAAGCAGCCGAAGCTGGCTGCTACGAAGCCATCCTTCACAGGGGAGATAAAGTTACGGAAGGAAGCTCCTCTAATATATTCATCATCAAGGACGGAACGGTTTATACCCACCCGGCCAACAACTTGATCCTTAATGGTATTACAAGGCAGACGCTCGAAAAATTGTGCCTTGAAAATGGCATCCCATTTGTAGAAAAAGAGTTTTCTATTGCGGAATTGAAATCGGCCGATGAGATTGCGGTTGGCAGTACAACCTCGGAAATTACTCCTGTCGTGGAGGCAGGCGGCCAGCCAGTTGGAAACGGCAAGCCTGGGCCTGTAACCAAAGCGCTTCAATCCCTCTTCGAGCAGGAAATAGAAAGGCAATGCGGAAAGCTTGGTGAAAATATATAAGCAAGGCTCTTTAAGAAACAGAGCTTGTTAGAAAGGGCTGCCCATGATGTATGGGCGGCCCTGATTTTTCCGATGATAAGGAATGTTTCCCCTTAAATGGGGATGTTTTGCTAAAATAGATTAAAAGGATGGATAAAATGAGCCATTATTTTTTTGCGGCAAGGATTCCAGAAGAGACGAAGCTTGCAATGAAAAACAGGATTGAAGAGCTGAAAAGACTGCATCCATTCCGGCGCTGGGTCCATCACGAGGATTTGCATATAACACTTGCTTTCCTCGGGAATGCACCTGAAGCTAAATTGGAAAAGGCAAGCCAATTGGTGGAGAGTGCCATTCAGGGAATGAAGGCGTTCTCCTTGGAGCTGACAGGTCTTGGGACTTTCGGACAAAAAGATAGCCCAAGGGTGTTTTGGGCTGGGCTTTTAAACAGCGTTGAGTTGGGGGAGCTAAGAAACCGTGTTTTTACAAACTGTGAAGAAGCTGGTTTCCAATTGGAGAAGAGGCCGTTCGCTCCCCATGTAACACTTGCGAGGAATTGGGAGGGCAACGGTCCTTTCAATCAAAAATTTTTGGCGGATCAGCCCCTGGACCTTGGCTTTTTGCTGGAAGAAGTAGTCGTTTACAGAACAAATATGGAGAAAACCCCTAAATATGAATCTGTAAAACAGTTCAGGCTGAACGGCTAAATAAAATCATACATAGAGAGAAAAGAACTTTTACGGGGACGGGAGTCGGCAGATGGAAACGTTTTATTTTATCGTGAACCCCAAAGCGGGAAACGGCAGATGCCTTGCAATTTGGAAAAAGGTTGAGAAAAGGCTCAAAAGCCTTCACATTCCATACCGGGCTTTTTTTACTGAATACCGTGGGCACGCCATTGAATTATCCAGGGAAGCAGTGAAGCTGACAGCCGGAAGGAATGCGGTTGTCGCCGCGGTAGGCGGGGACGGGACTGCCCACGAAGTGTTGAATGGGATCGGGCATTCCGGATCGGTTGCCTTTGGTTTTATCCCAGCGGGGTCGGGAAATGACTTTTCACGCGGATACAAGATTGCATCCGATCCCATAGAAGCCATGGAAGATCTCCTCCGAAATCAAGGGGTAACGGAAACTTTAACCGACTGTGGATCCCTTTCCCTGAACTGCAGGACGACCCTTTTTATCAACAATGCAGGAGCGGGTTTTGATGCGCTCGTTTCGAAAAAGGCGAATGAATCCCGGATAAAAAGCATTTTCAACCGAATATCACTCGGTAAGCTCGTTTATGTTTATATTTTACTGAAGGAATTGATAACGTATAAACGCACCACGATTCGCTTGACTATAGACGGACGCGACCATATCTTTGACCAGGCATGGTTTGTTACGGTTTCAAACCAGCCGTTTTATGGAGGAGGGATGATCATCTCACCCAAGGCTAAGCCTGATGATGGTGAGCTTGATGTCACGGTTGTCCACCACCTTTCAAAAAAGAAGCTATTGTTGGTGTTTATTAGTGTTTTTTGGGGGAAACATATACATTTTAAAGAGGTACATACGTTTAGAGGAAGGGTAGTATCGGTTCAAACCTCCTTTCCAATACATTTCCATGCGGATGGAGAATACCTCGGCATGGCTACAACGGAAAAAATAAAGGTGATTCCTCATGCCGTCAGGATTTTGGCTCGGCAAGGATTGGCAGAGGACATGGAAGTAAGGGGTGAGGCAAATGGAATCCATTAAACGGACATTTTTTGCATACTTGGACGGGATGAATTGCATCACGGTTTTGCTGCCATTGCCCATTCGGGGAACCGAGCCCTCCTATTTTATTCTTGAGAACAGCCTGGGAGAGGAAAAACTCTCTATTAATGACCGACAGGAAATCGAAGGGCATATAAAGTTTACCTGTACATTTTCAGGTGTTTATCCATTCGGCTCTGACAATTGGATTGTTTGTGGTGCAGGCTGCAGGACGGACGTTCAGATTGGCGCGGTCATTCGAACAAACGAATTCGATCGTGAATTTTTTTACAATGGCAATGATCTTGGCGTTGTATGCGGTGAAGGTCGTACTTCCTTCAAGGTTTGGGCACCGACGGCCACAAATGTCAAATTGAAGCTTTTCCCGCGGGGTGAGAAGTACTTTGAACTGGTGAAAATGATGCGCGGAGAAAAGGGCGTCTGGTCTGTGGAATTCGACCGGGACCTTGAGCTTGCACGGTATACCTACATGTTGTCCATTAATCAGGAGTGGAGGGAAGCTGTTGACCCGTATGCCAAATCTGTAACTGCCAATGGTAAGCATGGAGTCGTCGCAAGGCTGGAAAATACAGCTGTTCCCAAAGTTGAGATACCGACATTCAGCCATCCGGCCGATGCAGTTATTTATGAGACGCATATTCGTGATTTTACTATCCATCCCGCCAGCGGCATAAAAAATAAAGGGCTTTTTTCAGGAGCTGCGGAAACCGATGCTTCAGGTCCTGATGGCAGTGCAACCGGAATACAGTATGTAAAGGATCTTGGGGCAACCCACATTGAGTTTCTCCCTTTCAACGATTTTGCCGGCGTCGATGAAACAGGGTGGCGCGATGACTACAATTGGGGCTACAATCCTTTGCATTTCAATGTGCCGGAAGGAAGCTATTCAAGTAATCCAGAGGATCCGTATGCGAGAATACGAGATTTAAAAGAGATGATCGAGTCCATCCACAGGGTAGGCCTTAGGGTCATCATGGATGTAGTCTATAACCATGTATACATTAGGGAGCAATCCTCGTTTGAAAACATCGTTCCAGCCTATTATTTCCGCTACAACGAAAATGGGCTCCCTTCGGATGGAACAGGAGTCGGCAATGACTTTGCATCCGAGCGCATGATGGCAAGGAAATTTATTCTCGAGTCGATCCGTTATTGGGTGGAGGATTATAATATTGACGGGTTCCGTTTCGATTTAATGGGAATCCTGGATGTTCAAACGGTAAATGAAATCCGCAAAATTTGCGACAGCATTAAACCGGGAATGCTGATCATCGGGGAAGGCTGGGAACTCAATACCCCTCTCCCTCCCGGTGAGAAAGCGACAATTCGTAACCAGCTCCTGCTGCCATCAATCGGCCAGTTCAACGACCGCTTCCGGGATACAATCAAAGGGAGCACCTTCAACCTTTATGAACGGGGCTATGCCCTCGGAAACGGAATGTACGCGGACCAGGCTAAGGAAGTAATCGCGGGCAGTGTCGGTTTATTTTCAGGGCAAGCACTTTTTAGCGAACCGGGAAAATCCGTCAATTATGTTGAGTCGCATGACAATCATACCCTTTGGGATAAGCTGGAGGCTTGCCTTGGCGAATCTGGCGAGCTTTTGAAAAGGAAATGCCACCGCCTGGCGACCAGCCTTGTCATCCTATCCCAGGGAATTCCTTTCCTGCACAGCGGCCAGGAATTTTTTCGGACAAAAGCCGGGGAGGGTAACAGCTATAAGTCTCCTGACAGCATAAATTGGCTTGATTGGGAACGAGGGGCTAACAATTCAGAAAATGTCCGTTATATAAAAGGAGTCATCGAGATCAGGAGGATGCTATCCTGTTTTAGGATGAGAAGTACGGAACAAATTGGAACGGTACTAGCCGATTTAGGCCTGCCACACCCCCTGATTGGTTTTCTGTTCAAAGATGAATGGCAGGAGGGGGAGGCCGTTCTTCTGGTTAACCCTACCGCATTTATCCACCATATCCAGCTGCCCGCTGGTGATTGGCACGTCCTGGCCGATGATCTCCATGCCGGATCCAAACCGCTACGGACCATAGAGCAAGGCGATAATGCCATATTGGAACCAGTCAGCATCATGGTCCTTTTGAAACTGTGAAGGCTATGAAGCGAGGGTGGATCCACTGGAAGAAAGTGTCCGGCAACCGGCCAAAAACAGACAATAATTTTTAAGACAAAGGATTTTTTCATTCATCCCCTTGACGAAAAATGGCGAAAAGGGATAAAATTTATAAGATAGCTATTGAATTGGCAATAGCTGTCTTTTTCTTTCTACTGAGAATTTAACGATTTCATTCTAACTTTAGACTTTGGCAAAATAGATCCGGGAACAAAAACCGATGGCTGCCGGACAAACTGTAGGTGACTAATTTTGGACTATCTATTAGGGGAAGACTGGGAAATTACCCCCGCCGGGGGAGCCACGGGGAAAGCTTTTTTTGCTACGCACCATGAGCAAAGGCTTTTTTTGAAGCGGAATTCATCACCATTCCTTGCGGTCCTTTCCGCGGAAGGTATCGTACCCAAGCTTGTCTGGACAAAGAGGCTTGAAAATGGCGATGTGATTACAGCCCAGCAATGGAAAAGCGGCCGAGAACTGGAACCTCATGAAATGGCACAAGAGCGGGTCGCGAAGCTTTTAAAGAAAATTCACCGCTCCGAGGCGATGTTATTGATGCTCCGCAGGCTAGGTAAGGCGCCTGTTCTTCCAGAGAAGATGCTTGCGAAGCTGGAGAAGGGCCTTGATCCAGGGGTTGCTGAAATGCCTGAAGTCCAGCAGGCGAACATGTTTTTAAAAAAGGAAGTCGGAAATATTCACTTCCATGAATATGTGGTCTGCCATTGCGATGTAAACCATAACAATTGGCTGCTCGGAGAAGACAGCCGCCTGTATTTAATCGACTGGGATGGCGCGATGGTAGGAGACCCGGCGATTGACCTGGGAATGTTACTCTACTGGTACATTCCCGAGGAGGACTGGGAGGAATGGCTGAACCGCTATGGTACTAAACTGACAGAGCAGTTAAAGCGGCGAATGAAATGGTATGTGGCCGCCCAGGCAATCGAGTCTATCCAGTGGCATAAAAGAAGAGGCCGTTTCGAGGAAATGAACAAATGGACGGATTTCCTCACAGGCCTTTTATAATTGTCCGGAAAATTGGTCGATATCGTCAAGCCAATTTGAAAGGCGGCCTTGGTTTGTTTGAATATGGGAGTCAAGGTCGGCACTTTGGGCGCCATGCTGGCCATATTCATAAATTTCCTGAAGAACTCCTTTTACATTTTGGTTAATGCCAGTTTGAGCCATCAGCGATTTAACAAGCCGCTCGACCTGTTCGCATTCCGCTACCGACCCGCAGCAGTCAGTCTGATGGCTGCTCAAAATATCCCTTAGGACAGTAGCCTTGTCCTGATTGTTTAATGGCATTTAAATCATCCTTTCCGCTGTATCCATCATTTACCCCCTCTTTTTAAGGGTGCTAATAAGAGGAATCCATGACTAGGTTATGGATTCCTCTTATCGTTTATACAGGTGAAAGGCAGGCGGATTTTGCCAGAACAGCTTGCAAGCCAAAAGGGTTCATGATAAAAATAAGAAAGCATGTGAAATTTGGCATTGAGAAATACCTGGCCTGTTCAGCCAATGTCCTTAAAAGGCCATATGGCGTCCAGCTGGGTGAGAAAATGGGAGTGTACGTATGAGATTTCGTAATAAACCATGGGCCGCGGAAAAAATCCGGCAATACCCGCACTATTGCATAGCAGCCCCAGAAGAACACAAAGGCAAATGGCATGAAGTGTTTGGCAATGAAAACCCTCTCCATATTGAAGTTGGAACTGGTAAAGGAAGGTTCGTAACCGGTATGGCTGAAGCAAATCCAGAAATCAATTATCTTGGCATCGAACTGCACCAAGGCGTCCTTGCAGCAGCGCTCGATCGGCTTATTGAAGCGGAACTGCCAAATGTAAAGTTACTGAACATTAATGCGGCCGACCTGCTTTCTTATTTTGCAAAAAACGACGTAAGCCGTGTTTACTTGAATTTCTCGGATCCATGGCCAAAAACAAGACACGTAAAAAGGCGTTTGACATATAAAAGCTTTTTGTCACTATATGAACAAATTTTGATAGATGGCGGGGAAATCCACTTTAAAACCGATAACCAGGGATTGTTCGAATATTCCCTTGTAAGCTTTTCAGAATATGGAATGCGGTTGAAGGATGTCAGCCTGGATTTGCATAATAGTGAGTTCGAAGGAAATATCATGACTGAATATGAAGAGAAATTCTCCGGAAAAGGCAACCGCATTTATCGTTGCGAAGCGATGTATCGGTCATAGTAAGAGGGTGTCCATCCATTTGGGTGGACACCCTTTTTCATTAAACCGAAAGTGTCATTAAAGAAAAGATAGTCCAGTAATGTTAAAATGAAAAAAGTACGAGGAGAGGGGATCTTCTATGGAGAGCTTAATGATCGGCGGGCTTGAGCTTGTCTGGCTTAGGGGTGGGGTAACCCATATGGACGGCGGAGCCATGTTTGGAGTGGTACCGAAGCCGCTTTGGGAAAAGAAATACCCATGCAATGAAAAAAATCAAATCGAGCTGCGTTCCGACCCAATCCTGATTCAGCACAATGGAAGCAACTATTTAATTGAATCCGGAATGGGAAACGGCAAGCTTACGGAAAAGCAAAAGAGGAATTACGGGGCAACGGAAGAATCGGAACTGGAGGCTGAGCTTGAAAAAATCGGGCTGAAACCGGAAGATATCGATTATGTCCTGATGACCCACCTTCATTTTGACCATGCGTGCGGCCTGACGAAGCTGAACGCAGATGGATCCTATTCATCCGTGTTCCCAAATGCAAAAATCATCGCATCTAAGATTGAATGGGACGAGATGAGGAACCCCAATATTCGGTCGATGAATACATACTGGAAAGAAAATTGGGAAGCGATTGAAGGCCAAATCGAACCTTTTGAAAACGAATGGAAGCATGGTCCTTTTACAATGGTGCATACAGGGGGCCATAGTGACGGCCACTCAATCATCCTTATTGAGGATGGCGGAGAGATGGCGGTCCACATGGCTGATTTAATGCCGACCCATGCCCACTCGAATCCGCTATGGGTCCTTGCCTATGATGATTACCCAATGGATTCAATTTTCGCAAAGCGGAAATGGATCGGAGACAGCCAGGAAAAAGGGGCTTGGTTCACCTTTTATCATGATGCCTTCTACCGGGCAGTGAAATGGGATGAGCAGGGGCAAATAATCGCAAGCGTAAAAAGGCAGAGATAACAAAAAAATAGGAGACCCCATACCGGCGGTCTCCTATTCTCTTCCTATAACTTATATACATCAAGGATCGTTCCTGTCGTAGCATCGGCAACAAATTCAAATTGTTCGCCTGTATCGGCAAGCCCTGGAGAAATTCGCGTAATTCCTCCTCTGTAAACCCGGTACTGAATTCCATTCTTTTCAAAAGGTACGGCTTCCATATGAATCCATGAGCCGCTGACAGGTCCGGAAAGCTTAAATTGGCCCCTGGCATGGCTGAGAACCTTTTGGGCCGATAAATCGATGTTTTGCGAAATTGCGGCATTGACGGCGTATGCTCCAGCAGCCCCGGCAACTGCCCCAAGCAAAAATGCTTTCCAATTCATAAAAACCACCCCTTCGGTTTTGAATACCATTGCATCAGTTTTAGTATATCCTAGATTTAATAGCAGTTCATATAGAATTATTTGTGGGTATGGAAACTAGAGTGAAAGTTCTGTAAAATTATTCATGTACATATAAGTGCAGCCTACTGGTTGCGATAAAACAATTAGGGAGTGCGAGAGCGACATGAACGAGAAAACTTTGGAATTATTCAAGACATTGACCGAATTACCTGGAGCGCCAGGGAACGAGCATGCTGTCAGGGCATATATGAAGGAACGCCTGGCCCCTTTTTCCGATGAAATTATCCAGGACAATCTTGGCAGTATTTTTGGTGTGAAAAAAGGCAAGAGTGGCACTCCAAAGATAATGGTTGCGGGCCATATGGATGAGGTTGGCTTCATGGTTACGGCCATTACTTCGAATGGAATGATTCGCTTTCAGCCTCTGGGTGGCTGGTGGAGCCAGGTCCTTCTCGCGCAAAGGGTACAAATCATGACAAGTAATGGGCCGGTTATCGGGGTAATCGGTTCAATTCCGCCGCACTTGCTGGATGAAGCGAAACGGAATAAGCCAATGGAAATAAAAAATATGCTCATCGATATTGGCGCGGATGATAAGGAAGATGCGCAGCGCGCTGGTATCATGCCTGGCCAGCAAATTTTACCGATTTGCCCATTCACGCCAATGGCCAATCCAAAAAAGATCCTCGCCAAGGCATGGGACAACCGTTATGGGTGCGGATTGGCTATTGAACTGCTTGAGGAAGTGGATGGATTGGAGCTTCCGAATACGCTTTATTCAGGTGCGACCGTCCAAGAGGAAGTTGGGCTTCGCGGCGCACAGACTGCCGCAAACATGATTAAACCAGACCTGTTCCTCGCCCTTGATGCCAGCCCGGCGAACGATGCCGCGGGGAATAAGGATGAGTTTGGCCAGCTGGGCAAGGGAACGCTCTTAAGGATTCTGGACCGCTCTATGGTTACGCACCGCGGAATGAGGGAGTTCATTCTTGATACAGCCGAGTCACACAATATTCCATATCAGTACTTTGTTTCCGCTGGCGGGACGGATGCTGGGCGAGTCCATACCTCTCTTGAAGGAATTCCAAGCGCTGTAATTGGCATTTGCGCCCGGTATATCCATACACATGCGTCCATTATGCATGTCGATGACTACGCCGCTGCAAAGGAATTGCTCGTAAGGCTTGTAAAGGCATTCGATAAAACGACAGTGGAAACAATTAAATCTCAGAGCTAATAAATTTGGCCGAAAGCTATTTCGTTAATTAGAGAAGAATAGGTAATGGGGCCTTCGCTGTGTATAATGGCGAAGGCGTTTTTTTGCCGAAAATTAAAGAATTGATAATGGGGAAATAATGCACCTTGGAGGAATTGAAATGAAAATTATCATTGGTTCAGAGAACCCAGCAAAGGCCGCAGCGGTCAAAAATGCATTTATCTTAAATGATTCAGCGGAGTTTATCACGCTTGATGTTCAATCCGGCGTTTCTGCACAACCGTTTTCAGATGAAGAAACAATCGAAGGGGCCATGAATCGCGCCCAAGCCGCATTGGAGCAAGGGGGCGGGACAATTGGGATTGGCCTCGAAGGCGGCATACACCTGACAAAATACGGCATGTTCCTTTGCAACTGGGGCGTACTGGCCGAACCTGGTTATCCCCCGTTAATAGCAGGCGGAGCCCGGATTCCGCTTCCAGATGAAATTGCGGCAAAGCTTCTGGCCGGGCGGGAACTCGGGCCTGTTATGGATGAATATACAAAGAAAAAAAATATCCGTAAAGCTGAAGGGGCTATCGGCATTTTTACGAATGGCCAAATTAACCGTGCGGATATGTTTACTCATGTGACAAAGCTTTTGGTTGGGCAGTATCAATATCGAAAAAGCAATTTTTAGCCGCCTGTAATTTCCATACCTGGCAAGTTATTGGATAAGGGTTGCCACCTTTTCCACATGGGAGTATGATAGAAGTAGAAGTAGAAATTTGTCGAAGTATTCCATAATCCGACAGTCCTCTCAGTCTGCATGAGTATGCGGACCTCTGCTTGAATGGACTGGCATGCCGGGAGGAAAAGATTTGAATAGATTTATACGGACTGCAATACTCCTTATACTTTCCGTCCTTTTACTTGGGGCTTGCGGTAAGGCATCCTACAATACCGAGAGTGCCAAAGCCGAAGAAGCGGCAAAAACCGCCTTTGATGAAAAGAAAAAAACTCCAAATAAAAAAACCGCAAATATTGATTTTTATTTGCCTTTTGGGTTTGAAATTAAAAAAGAATCTCCAAATAATATAATTTTGAAAAACGGCGCAAAAACTTATATTCTTTTTTATAACCCTAATGAGGATAAAGAGAGCAAAGTCGTTTATGAAGCATCGGTTGCCCAATATGAAAAGCTTGAAATTGATGAAAATTTCAAGGGTGAAGGCAAGTTGGGATACCTGCTGGTGGAACGCCTTGAAGATGATATGAACATCCTGACAACTGGTGTCGGGGGCGTAAAGATCACGACAGAAACAAAAACTTCCAGCCTCGATGACGAGGCGTTAATAATGATGCAGATTGCCAATTCGGCAGAAATAAAAAAATAAAGATTAGCGAGCGGAAGGCCAGGGTGTGGCCTCCGCTTTTTGTTTGTTTTAAGGGAGAATGGGGAAAAATAAAATGCATATTGAATTGCAGGTCGAATGATTAGACCAGAAGGAAACTGCTTGATATGATTAGAAAAAGGTTTTTGCCAATTGGTGAAACAGGAGGAATTCAAATGAAACAGTTGGAGTCGATGGAACAGTTTGAAGAATATAAAAATGCCGGAAAACATGTATTCATGTTTTCTGCGGATTGGTGCCCGGATTGCAGGGTAATCGAGCCGGTTATCCCGGACATAGAGGAGAAATTCAAGGATTTCACATTTGTTTACGTAGACAGGGACAAATTCATAGACCTGTGCCAGCAGCTTGATGTTTACGGGATACCAAGTTTCATTGGCTTTGAAGGCGGAGAGGAACTCGGCCGTTTTGTCAGCAAGGACAGGAAAACCCCAGAGGAAATCGCAGGATTTATGACAGGCCTGCGCTAATTTGCTGAATCCTCCATCCCGCTTCTAGGGATGGAGGTTTTTTGGCCGTCTACAAAATTCTAAAATCGAACATTGTGGATAACTCGAAATAAGTTATATTAATCCAGCTACAGCGCCTAGCCCCTCGAGGTCATAAGCCGATTCCCTCCGGAGGGCTGGCCCGTCCTCGGAAATGCTCGCATTTCCTTCGTGCGTGGGCGGATTCAGGGATGCCAATCAATGTCCTGCGGGCCCCGTCTTATGCTGGTCGGGGCTGAGCAAGGCGCTTGCGCATGTTGTTCTGGCATTATTTTTTTGCACTCTAAAACAGCAAGGCGAATTGGCCATGCTTCTGTGTCGTTATTAAGTTGATGGAGGACTGCCTTTATGAAAATGGATAGCCGGAAAATGAGGGAAACGCTGGAGGGAAGGCTTGCAAAGCCTGGCCGGAAGTTTTCTTATAACAGGGACAAAGACGAACTCCGGGTAGAAAATGAGGATAGTGGAAAAGGAATAACGGTTTCAATTGCAGGGATTGTTGCCAAATGGCATGATAGGAAAGACAAAATAATTGATGAAATGGTTTATTACATAGAAGAAGGACTGCAAGCAATGGATAGTGAGGCAACGATTGCCGGGGGAGAGAAAAAAATCTTCCCCGTGATTCGGTCTGCTTCCTTTCCTGCCGAGGCGGAAGAGGGAAACCCATTTCTATATGATGATCACACCGCGGAAACTAGAATTTATTATGCTTACGATATGGGGAATTCCTACAGGCTAATTGACTCTCACCTATTGAAAAAGGAAGGATGGAATCCCGGTCAGATAAGGGAAATGGCGATGTTTAATGTAAGATCCCTCCCTGTCCCGGTAAAAGAGGACACTGTGGCTGGAAACATCTTTTATTTTTTAAATACCAACGATGGATACGATGCTAGCAGGATATTGAACAAAGGATTTCTTGTGGAAATGAGCACGAGGATTGCCGGTACAATGGCCATTGCAATCCCGCACCAAGATGTCCTGATTATCGCGGATATAAGGAATGAGACGGGGTATGATGTTCTATCCGAAATGGCGATGGGTTTTTTCGCAGCCGGAAAGGTGCCAGTAACTGCCTTATCCTTCCTTTATGAGAATGGGGAACTGGAGCCAATATTCATCCTGAGAACAAACAAACCTCAAAAAAGGACTAGAAAATAAATTTTTATAGGTCTTTTCACCTATAAATCTTACTTTGTAATTTGTAATGATTTCCGTAGACTGATTCTATTTGACCAATCATCCTTATTTTCGCTAAAAATCGCTGAATCTTGTCGAAGTTTTGCGAAATCCTGATAAAATAGAGTGAAGAAGTTTTTCGGAAAGAGTGATGGATTTGAGTTTTATGAAAAGTTTATTTAACAGGCTGCTGAATAATCAGGAAGAACCTTCCGATGAAGAGACTGTAGCTCCAATAAAGCCTCCTGCTAGGAATAGATTGAATAAAGAACTTGATGTGAAAATTGCTTATGAATATCCAAAGGGGAAATTCCGTTTCCCGCTTATACCCGATGAAAGAAAGCATCAGAAACAACAGGCGCCATTACCAAAAGAGGAAAAAGCCATTGCCCGTACACTGCCGAAGAAGGAACCTGTAAAACATGATATGGCTCAAAAGAAAGTTCGCCCGTTCACCCCTTCTGAGATCCCCTCACCTATATATGGTTTTAACAAGCCAGCTAAGAAGGAGAAGGTAGAGGTTGAATATGAACTACAGGGGTTCATTTCTTCCGAGGATGTATTTTTGGGGAAAATCTTAGGCGAGGAAGTCGGGATGACTGAAAAAGCATCGGACTTTCCCGAACAGCAGGCCGGTACTGACGTTCCAATTACAGTTGAAGAAATTTTTCAGCATAAAGAAAATCATCTTCAATACATACATGATATGGAGAAAGTGCAAGTAGAACCTGATACTTTTCAGGTAAAAGATGAACTTGCGGCACTGCTAGAAGATGGGGAAGTGTTCGTTCAGGAAGTTGAACCAGTTGCATTCCTTGAAGACGGCCAAGTCACCTTGAAAAGTGAAGGAGATTTGAATCTCCAGGTAAAGGGAGATGAGAATGAGGACAACGATGCCAAGGAAGCCGGCGAAAATATAATCTCCCTCGAAAAAGAAGAGGAAACCTCGCAGATTCACAGTTTCAAGGCTGTAAACCCGAAGTCTGAACCGGAAAAAAAACCTGCAGCTTCGCGTTCCCATTTGCCATTTAATGTCCTTATGCTAAAACAGGATAAAAAGAAATATGAGGAAAACAAATCTTGGAAAAAACAGCTCAATCAAGAAAATCAGCCGACGGAGATAAAGATTGCTGAACCTGAACTGAAAATCGCGGATGATCGTGAGTGGGACCAATCCTATCATTTTCCGGGTATCGGCCTTTTAAATCCGCCTGTAAAGGCTGAAGGGGATCCCGGATGGCTTTCCGAAAGAAGGAACATGCTTGAACAAACGTTGTTTAATTTCAATGTTGGCGCGAAGGTTGTCAATGTGACGCAAGGCCCTTCCGTCACTCGATTCGAGCTTCATCCCGAACCAGGGGTAAAGGTTAACAAGGTTACTAATTTGTCCGATGATATAAAACTTAGCCTGGCTGCGCGTGATATTCGGATTGAAGCCCCTATTCCTGGTAAGCATACCATCGGAATTGAGGTGCCGAATCCTAAATCCCGCCCAGTCCTCATCAGTGAAATTATTGGCAGCCCGATATTCAGGGAGAATGCTTCCCCATTAACTGCGGTTTTGGGCCTAGATATCTCTGGTAATCCAATTGTGACTGATTTGAAGAAAATGCCGCATGGACTAATCGCGGGCGCGACTGGTTCCGGCAAGAGTGTTTGCATCAACTCCATCCTTGTTAGCCTTCTTTATAAGGCGAGCCCGGATGATTTGAAGCTTCTGCTAATCGATCCGAAAATGGTTGAGCTAGCACCGTATAACCGAATCCCGCATTTGGTAAGTCCGGTCATTACGGATGTCAAAGCAGCCACCGCATCCCTGAAGTGGGCGGTGGAGGAGATGGAAAGGCGCTATGAGCTGTTTGCCCATGCCGGGGTTCGTGATATCAACCGTTACAATGAGGTCGCGCTAGAAGCAAAACGATATTCAGAAAAGCTGCCGTTCATTGTCATCATCATTGATGAGCTTGCCGATTTAATGATGATGTCTCCCGCCGACGTTGAGGAAGCCATCTGCCGTATTGCCCAGAAGGCAAGGGCTTGCGGGATCCATCTCATTATCGCAACTCAAAGACCTTCAGTTGATGTCATTACCGGTTTGATTAAAGCAAATGTTCCAACCCGGATTGCTTTCTCGGTCTCCTCACAGATAGACTCTCGTACCATCATTGATATCGGCGGTGCAGAGAAGCTGCTTGGACGGGGAGATATGCTGTTTTTGGAAAATGGATCGTCGAAGCCGGTCAGGCTCCAAGGGACATTCGTATCGGATGCCGAAATCGATAAGGTTGTTTCCTTTGCTAGGGAACAAAGAAGCCCTGCATATTTGTTTGAGCAGGAGGAACTTCTTAAGAAGGCACAAGTAACCGAGGATGAGGATGAACTTTTCTTTGAAGCTTGCGAGTTTGTTGTCGAACAGGGCGGGGCCTCTACATCAAGCCTTCAAAGGCGTTTTAAGGTCGGATATAACCGTGCCGCGAGGCTGATTGACATGATGGAGGAAGCGGGATTCATTTCGGGCTCCAGGGGAAGCAAACCTCGGGATGTGCTCATCACCGAATCAGAGCTGGAATCATTGCAGGAAGCAGGGCCTGTCCATTTTTAAGATGTATGCAGCAGGGATATGGGAGAATACTGAAAGTATCAGGATTTAGTGTTCGGGCTCCAAACATGCTATAATTCAATAATATCAAAACTGAGTCACAGACATGGAGCATGTTTCCAATTACCAAATGCCATTACATGTCATATACTGTTTTACAGAAAGACGTTTGTTGGAGGTTCTTTATATGACTATTTACCATTTAGTAGGTATCAAGGGGTCCGGAATGAGTGCACTGGCACAAGTTCTCCATGATATGAATTATGAGGTGCAGGGCTCTGATGTGGAAAAGCGGTTTTTTACCCAACAGGCTCTTGAGCAATCTGGAATAAAGATCCTTCCGTTTCAAAAAGAAAACGTTCAGCCCGGAATGGTTGTTATTGCGGGAAATGCATTTCCAGACACCCACGAGGAAATACAGGAGGCTTTACGGCTTGGTCTGGAGGTCATCCGTTACCATCGTTTCCTCGGTGAGTTTATGCAAAAATTTGTTAGTGTCGGGGTTACCGGTGCGCATGGCAAGACATCGACGACTGGGCTGCTTGCCCATGTGATAAAAGGGGCTAAGCCCACTTCTTATTTGATTGGCGATGGAACGGGCAAAGGCGAACATGATGCCCATTATTTTGTGTTTGAAGCTTGTGAATACAGAAGGCATTTCCTCTCGTATTTTCCGGACTATGCAATTATGACCAATATTGACTTTGACCATCCTGATTATTTTATGAATCTGGATGATGTTTTTTCGGCATTCCAGCAGATGGCCCTCCAGGTGAAAAAAGGGATTATCGCGTGTGGGGACGATGAACAACTGCAAAAAATTCAGGCTAAGGTACCTGTAGTATTTTACGGCTTTGGCGAGGACAATGATTTCCAGGCCCGAAATGTTATCAAAAGCCCTGAAGGGACAACCTTTGATGTTTTTGTCCGCAATACTTTCTTTGATACATTCTCCATCCCGGCGTATGGGGATCATAATATCCTGAATTCATTGTCAGTCATCACGCTCTGTCATTATGAAGGGGTAGATGTGAATCTGGTAAAAGGGCAATTAAAAACCTTCGAAGGTGTTAAGAGGAGGTTCTCTGAAAAGCAGCTTGGCAGCCAAACTGTAATTGATGACTATGCGCATCACCCTACGGAAATAAAGGCCACTCTTGATGCTGCAAGGCAGAAGTACCCTGACAGGGAAATTGTTGCTGTGTTCCAGCCCCACACCTTCACGAGGACACAGGCGTTTCTTCAGGAGTTTGCCGAGAGCCTAAGCAAGGCTGATAAAGTGTACTTATGTGATATTTTTGGTTCAGCCAGGGAAAATCAGGGAAAGCTCACAATTAAGGACCTTGAGGAAAAGATTAGCGGAGCTGAAATCATGGCGGAGGAAGGCACAACGATTCTCCGCGGACATGAAGGCAGCGTCATAATTTTCATGGGCGCCGGGGACATTCAGAAATTCCAGGAAGCCTATGAAAAAGCCTATAGCGCTTAGAGCAATATAGCCTGCTGGACAGATTTTTATTGGATACGAAAAAAAGGATGCAGGCCCGCCTGCATCCTTCTTCGATTTATTTCAAGTTCTCGGGATTCAGCTTTTCAAGTTCAGGAATGACGAAGCGGCCATCCTTCCTGACCAGAACATCATCAAAATAGATTTCGCCGCCTCCGTATTCAGGGCGCTGGATATTGACCATATCCCAATGGATATTGGAATGGTTGCCATTGGAAGCTTCATCGTAGCATTGACCAGGAGTGAAGTGGAAGCTTCCATCAATTTTTTCATCGAACAGGATATCCTGCATAGGGGTCTGGATATACGGGTTCACACCAATTGCGAACTCTCCAATGTACCTGGCACCTTCATCCGTATCAAATATCTTGTTGATTCTCTCTGAATCATTTGACTCAGCTTCAACAATTTTGCCGTCTCTAAATGTCAGCTTGACGTTCTCAAAGATAAATCCCTGGTAAGGGGAAGGGGTATTATAGGTGATCGTGCCATTTACAGAGTCACGGACAGGAGCCGTATAAACTTCACCGTCCGGAATATTCATTTGGCCTGCGCATTTAATTGCGGCTATGTTTTTGATTGAAAAAGTCAGGTCGGTTCCTGGACCTGTGATTCGAACCATATCAGTTTTGTCCATCAACTCGACAAGGCTGTCCATGGCGGCATCCATTTTGCTGTAATCAAGATTGCAGACGTTGAAATAAAAATCTTCGAATGCTTCCGTGCTCATTTTTGCGAGCTGGGCCATTGAAGATGTTGGGTAACGAAGGACAACCCATTTCGTTTTAGGGACCCTGATATCCCTGTGTACCTTTTTCCCTATGGTACTGCCATGGATTTTCATTTTTTCATCCGGGACATCAGCAAGTTCATTAATGTTGTCGCCTGAACGGAGACCTATGTATCCATCCATTTCCTTCATGACTGAAGCTTCAAAATCAGCCATCATTGAAAAGTTTTCTTCCTGAGCCCCCATGAGGAGGGACCGGTCAACCTGATGGTCCTTCAACAGGACAAAGGGATAGCCTCCAGCTGCGTACGCTTCCTTTACCAGCGCGGTAACAAGCTCACGCTGAAGCCCGAAATTTTCAATCAGCACTTTTTCTCCCTTTTGGAGCTGGACAGAATAATTGATAAGATTTCTTGCCAGTGTCTCAATGCGAGGGTCTTTCATTTTTCAGCCTCCAATATTCACCAAAATTAATTTCAACTATTAGTTTAACCGAAGCGGGCATAGTTGACTATTTAGTTGTTTTAAAAAAACATTTTTATACGAGGAAGGAAAAAATAAAGTTTTATGGAAATAATATTAATGCGCCCTGTTTATTGGGATGGGCTATGGGTAAAAGTAAGTGAAGATTAATGGAGGTGCAATGTTTATGGTAATAATCCTTTACTTAAGTGTGGCGCTGATCGCCATTGCATTTTTGATCCTTGTAATATACTTGGCTAAGACCTTGAAATCCTTACAAGGAACGTTGGAGAGCGTTTCAAAGACACTCGTAGGCCTTGAAAGCCAGCTCGACGGTGTTACAAAGGAAACAGCAGTGCTTTTGCATAAAACGAATGCTCTTGCGGATGATATACACAGGAAATCCGAGAGCCTAAACACTGTTGTCGATGCAGTAAAAGGGGTCGGTACTTCCGTCAACAAATTCAATCAGTCGGTTCAGACGATTGTAGGCTCTGTTGACAGGCAGATTGACCAGAATAAGGAAAAGATTTCTCAAATTGTCCAATGGAGCAATGTTTTGCTTGAACTGAAAGACAAATGGAATGCAAGAAAGCAAGCAGCGGCTGCGTCAGCGGAGAATAGCGAGTTGGCTAAGCCGAGATCCAGGGCGAATTTATAATAAGGAGGCTAATTCAATGACAGGAAGAGACAATGATTATCGGGATTCTGAGAACAGGAATGTTACATCGAAGGATTTTGTGGCAGGCGCGGTGATTGGCGGACTGATCGGTGCAGCGGCAGCATTGTTCATGGCGCCTAAATCGGGACGTGAACTTCGCGATACGGTAACAGGACAGGCGGCGGCTCTTAAAGAAAAGACGGCCCAAATGAGGGGCACTGTAATGGAAAAAACGAGTGAACTGACCAATCTGACAAAAGAAAAAACATCTTCTTTGACCCAGGCCGTCGCTGAACAGTCTTCAAACTTGATGGAGAAGGTAAAGGGCAATGGCGGCGGGCAGCCGTTAGATGCTGGCCAGCAAGAGGATGAAACGGAATACATTCCATTGGAAATTTCCAATAAGCCTTTTGATGATTTGACCCTTTCAGATGATGCTGAAGTTAGGGAAAAGCTTGAAGAAGTTAAAGAAGCTTTGGATGATGAAGAAAGCAAGTACAGCTAACTAGCGGAACAAACTATTTGCCCTAAAAGGCGGTGAAGTGATACGATTACTTCACCGTTTTCTATCGTTTTTCGACAAGAACTAAATAAAGTGAGGGAAGCAGGCTAATGATTAACACACTCGAATCAATTGAACAGCTTGAGGAGATTTTGCAAAAGCAACCGAAAGTAATGATTTTAAAACACAGCAGCACTTGCCCAATTTCCCATGCGGCGTTTGAGGAGTATGGAGATTTTGCAGGACAGGAGGATGTCCAGGCTTGGATGCTGATTGTACAGGAATCCCGCCCTCTCTCAAACTATATTGCGGAGGAATTTGGGATCAAGCATGAATCCCCGCAAGCCATTCTTTTCCAGGATGGTAAACCGGTTTGGAATGCATCCCATTGGAAAATTACAAAGCGTTCCCTCGCTGAGGCAGTAAAAGCGTAAAAAAGGCATCCTGGATGCCTTTTTTTTCTATCCACCCTTTATTGGCAAGGGATTATGAATAATCAAAAAGCTTTAGTGCTTAAAAGCGTTTAATTAATAAAGAAATAAGGGTGACAAAGGCAAAACAATGAAGTATAATTATCCCTATTACAAAAGTTTGTACCAAGGCAGGGCTTTAAGCCGGCCTATCAATACAATAATAACAACCTGAGATTGGCAGATGCCAGGTTAAAATGGCTGGCTCGGAAAGGATGGAATTGGCATGAACGAATTAGACAAATTGAGATCCCGGATTGATGAACTGAATATGGAGCTTCTTGAAATCATCAATGAGCGGGGAAGGCTTGCACAGGAAATCGGGCGTGTGAAAGAAAACCAGGGAGTTTATCGCTTTGACCCGGTCCGTGAACGGAAAATGCTTGATATCATTAAACAAAAGAATGATGGCCCTTTTGAAAATTCCACGATAGAGCATATTTTCAAAGAAGTTTTCAAGGCAAGCCTGGAGCTGCAAAAGGATGATCATAGCAAGGCGTTACTAGTCTCAAGGAAAAAGCACCCGGAAAATACCATCGTAGAAATAAACGGCGAAAAGCTTGGAGATGGCAAACCCCATTTTGTATTTGGGCCTTGCGCAGTAGAATCCTATGAACAAGTGGCCGAGGTTGCAGCCCATATGCAGAAAAAGGGTTTGAAGCTTCTCCGCGGAGGTGCTTTCAAACCGCGGACATCTCCATATGACTTCCAAGGGCTGGGAGTTGAAGGTCTCAAAATTCTAAAACGAGTTGCCAGAGAGTACGATATGGCTGTAATAAGCGAAATCGTCAATCCTTCCGATATTGAAATTGCAGAGGAATATCTCGATGTTATCCAAATCGGGGCAAGGAATATGCAGAACTTTGAATTACTAAAAGCTGCCGGCGCTTCAAGCAAGCCAATCCTTCTTAAGCGTGGAATTGCGGCAACCATCGAAGAATTCATTAATGCAGCCGAGTACATCATGTCGCAGGGCAATGGAAATATCATTCTTTGTGAGCGCGGAATCCGAACATATGAAAGAGCAACGAGGAATACGCTTGATATCACAGCTGTGCCAATTCTTAAGCAGGAAACACATCTTCCTGTTATGGTGGATGTCACACACTCCACAGGCAGAAGGGACCTCTTGCTCCCTGCAGCAAAGGCTGCGCTCGCAATCGGAGCGGACGGCGTCATGGCAGAAGTGCATCCAGACCCTGCAGTTGCCTTGTCCGATTCGGCCCAGCAAATGAATCTCGATCAGTTCGACAAATTCCTGTACGAACTAATGTCTTCAAATCTTGTCCGTTCATAATGAACCATTTGCCTTCTGTCCAACGACAGAAGGCTTTGTTTGTGAAAAAAGGGGAACTATATGTAGAAATAAACAATTAGTTTGGAAAGCAAGTTGATCGGAGTGGAGGGCACAGGCTAATTGGCAAGAGATGCTGGGAGCAGGAATCATCTTTTTTTTGCTGAACGATACAAAATTGCATTAAAATTTCATACTAATACCCTTGTCGATTGCAGCTTTCACTTGCTTGTCGTATGATTGAAATCAATTAATATGTTTAATTGCTCACAAGCGGCATGACTAACAACTTCCAATTTGAAGTAAAATAATTAAAATGGCTTGCTTTAAGGAGTGTAAATGAAAAATGAATATCACGATTTATGATGTTGCCAGGGAAGCAAATGTTTCAATGGCAACGGTATCAAGGGTAGTAAATGGCAACCCAAACGTTAAGCCGGCTACTAGGAAAAAGGTAATGGAAGTAATAGACAGGCTTGGTTACCGGCCAAATGCAGTGGCTAGGGGCCTTGCAAGCAAGAAAACGACAACGGTCGGTGTAATCATTCCCGATATCTCCAACATATTCTATGCGGAACTCGCGCGGGGAATTGAAGATATCGCCACAATGTATAAGTATAATATCATTTTGAGCAATTCCGACCAGAACATGGATAAGGAACTCCATCTGTTGAATACAATGCTCGGCAAGCAAGTGGATGGGCTCGTCTTTATGGGTGGAAATATCACCACTGAACATGTACAAGAGTTTCAAAAATCACCTGTTCCGATTGTACTAGCAGGCTCCATCGAGCAATCAAAGGAAATTCCATCGGTCAATATCGATTATGAACAAGCCGTGTTCGACAGTGTCAAGGAATTCGTGGACCGTGGCCACAAGGAAATTGCCTTTGTAATTGGCCCGCTCCATGAGCCTAAGAACAGCGAGAAGAAGCTGAAGGGGTACAAGCGTGCATTAGAAGAATCGGGCTTACAGGTCAATGAGGAGTACGTTGTTGAGGGGGATTATACATACGACTCTGGAATTGAAGCGATTCAAAAGCTGATGGGGTTAGGCAAACGCCCTACTGCAATCGTTGTTGGGGCAGATGAAATGGCACTTGGCGTAGTCCATGGTGGACTGGACATGGGTTACAGGGTCCCTGAGGATTATGAGGTAATTACGTCTGACAATACAAGGCTCTCCATGATGGTACGCCCACAATTGACGACTATCGTCCAGCCTTTATATGATATAGGCGCAGTAGCAATGAGACTGCTGACGAAATTGATGAACAAGGAAAAGGTGGAGGAACATACTGTCATTCTGCCGCATAGAATTGATTACAGGAAATCTACAAATTGATTTTAAAAATGAAGGAAAGGCCTGGGCATCGCTGTCCGGGCCTTTCCTTCATTATTGGGTTTATTGTTTACCTGACGGGAAGCCGCTTGCGAATTTCCCTGCATTAGGGAGCAAACCCTGAATTGGAGCGGATTGGATATAGGGCTTTTTCAAGAGTAAGCCGATTTTTTTCGATGATTTCGGCTTTACGGGGAATGGGCTTATATAGTCCGTCTCCATCTTCCCATGAATCAGGAAGTTCAACTTGGGCTTCTTTTTGCCAGCGTTGCAGCCAGCCTCCCGGGAGTTTTCCGGTGCCGTTCCCTTTTCCGGACATTTCCATCCACAAAAGTGCCCACGCCCTTGGCACGACCCTCCAGATATCATATCCCCCTCCGCCGACAGCAATCCAACGGCCTTCGCAATGTCGGTGTGCGATTTCGTGAGCAATTCTCGGTATTTCACGGTAAATTTTCATAGTCCCATATAAATGGGTGAGCGGATCATAATAATGGGCATCCGCGCCATTTTGGGTTAGGATGACATCCGGTTTGAAAAATTCAGCCACTTCACTGATTGAGGCTGAATAGGCATCCAGCCAGGATTCGTCTTCTGTAAAGGCATCAAGAGGGATATTAAAGGAATAGCCGTACCCCTTTCCCTGACCCCGTTCATTTACATTGCCTGTACCAGGGAAAAGATACCTTCCCGTTTCGTGGATGGACAATGTACAAACACTTGGATCATCATAAAAGGACCATTGGACACCGTCCCCATGGTGGGCATCCGTATCCACGTAAAGCACCCTTGCATGATATTTCTCCTGCAAATACTTTATGGCGACTGAACTGTCATTGTAAATACAGAATCCGGAAGCCTTCCCCCTAAAACCATGATGCAATCCACCACCGAGATTGAGGGCATGCAATGATTTTCCCGACATCACCTGGTCAACTGCTGTTAGCGTACCGCCTACCAACATCGCGCCTGCATCATGCATTCCTGGGAAAATCGGCGTATCTTCTGTTCCAAGCCCATAATTATCAGCCACGTCACCGTTAAGCTGCCCTTTTCCGGCCAGTTTAACTGCCTGTACATAGGACGGGTCATGTATGAGGCATAATTCGTCATCCGTCGCAGCCCTGGGTGGGACAACTTGAGACGGGTCCAGGGCCCCCGCTTCTTTTAAAAGATCGATCGTAAGTTTTATCCTAAACTGGTTAAACGGATGATGGCTGCCGAAATGATAGGAAAGCAGCTCATCAGAGTAAATAAAAGTGCAGGAATCATTCATATGGGCATACCAGGAATGTTTGGCCATAAAACGTGGTGCCCCTCCGCTTTTAAATCGTGGATTAGGCCAACCGGATTCATAGTCTGTACCCTGAGGACAATGATTTTGAATGAATCATCCTTTTTATCGGGATAAACGAGGACGCTTTGGATATTCGCCTTGCGGTTGCGGATAACATTTGCGATTTCAAATAGCATCCCCGTCTTATTCGGAACTTTGATTTCAATTTGTGAGCCTGGCTGGTGGGCACCGGTCAATTCTACAAGTGTATAGAGGAGATCAGTTTCCGTGACAATCCCGACAAGCCTCCCATCCTGGACGACTGGAAGGCAGCTAATCTTCTGTTCATAGAACAACGCTGCCGTTTCTTCAACGAAGTCCAGAGGATGGCCGGTTATGACATTTCTTTTCATAATCGTTTCCACTGGTTTTTGAAGGTCCTCCGAATGTTCTTCCCTCCGGAAAATTGAAGGGGCCGCCTCCTTTATATCCCTATCTGTAACAACCCCGATCACCTTGCTGTCATCGTTGACAATTGGAATGTGCCGTATCCTTTTCGATTCCATTAGGCGGATGGCTTCCCAAATCGTATCCGACGGCTTGAGTGTTGTGACAGTTGTTTTCATGATTTCTTCTATAATCATGATTAATCCCCCTCAATACATGAATCTGTTCATAAACCGGAGCCGGTCAAATTTTTGGATCGATTCGCTGTTAATCCGTTTGCCGATGCGGGCCATCAGGCAATTCGCCGGGTGCGAACAAATTTCTGGATCATCGGTTGCATACCATTCAAGGCCCCCGGCGTTCATCATCTTTTCCATCACTTTCCGATATTCCCAAACATTCAGGCCTGTTCCTTTTAAGTCCCAGTGCCAATAATATTCAGTTGTTATTGTAATATAATCTTCCATGGCGTCATCCATCATCGAAACTCTTAATAGGTTTTTCCCTACGGAAAACCCCCTGAATTCCGGGATGACTTCAATGGCACCAAGCTCAATCAGCTCCTCCATATTGCCTTCCGACCAGCGCTCAAGGGGATCGGGATATAAATAGGTTGCATATCCGACGATCATGTGCAAATTCCTCGCGATAATAATGCGGCCTTCAGGCAATGAAGCAATTTCGACGAGGGCTTTGTGCTGCTGCTTAGGTTGGCGAAATGCTGTCAAATCTTCATGGAATTCATAGGCTGCCAGTTTTTCAGGCGAAATGGGCCCTTCAATAATGACATTTCCATTTGGAGTTTTTAGTTCCTTCGCGTTGTACGTTTTTTTATGTTCCACTGGGTCACCACCTGTTAATGCTTTGGATAATACTTCTATTATACATAAAAACGTCCGTGTTGAAGCGCTTTCACTAAATTTTCTGGAAAATTAGCTATGATAGTAAGAAATGTTAACCCTCGATTTGAACCATTTTCTAGGTGAATATTTTAAAAATTGTGAATAGCAACTATTTATACTATAATAATATAAACTTTAAGCAAGGGGGAGACTACGCGTGAAAATGGAAATGTTGCCAGTCATTGAAGGGGATTTTAATCTGAAAAACTATTCTGAGACATACAGCAGCTTTGACTGGAAAGAATTCGAAAAAGAATTTTCCTGGCATACTACCGGTCTGGTCAATATGGCGTATGAAGCGATAGACCGCCATGCCGAAACCCACCGTAAGAACAAGGTGGCGCTGTATTACAGGGATCAAAAACGGAATGAGAAATACACATTCAAGGAAATGAAAGACTTGTCTAACAAAGCTGCCAACGTGCTTAAAAGCTACGGGGATGTCGAAAAAGGTGACAGGGTTTTTATCTTTATGCCGCGCTCGCCTGAACTATATTTTGCCGTACTGGGAGCTATTAAGCTTGGTGCGATTGTCGGTCCGCTTTTCGAGGCATTCATGGAAGGGGCTGTTAGGGATCGTCTTCAAGATAGCGGCGCAAAGGTAATTGTTACAACCCCAGAGTTACTTGAAAGGGTTCCCGCCGACCTGCCTGATTTGAAATACATATTCCTTGTCGGTGATGATGTCGAGGAAACGGATAAAGTAATCGATTTTAAAAAGAGATTTGAATCGGCTGATAAAAAGCTAAAAATTGAATGGGTGGACAGACAGGACGGGCTGATTCTTCATTATACATCCGGATCAACCGGCAAGCCGAAGGGTGTTCTCCATGTCCACAATGCGATGGTCCAGCATTATGCGACCGCCAAGTGGGTCCTTGACTTGAAGGAAGAGGATGTTTTTTGGTGCACGGCCGACCCTGGATGGGTTACAGGCACCTCATACGGGATTTTTGGACCATGGCTTTCAGGGGTATCAAACGTCATCGTCGGTGGCAGGTTCTCGCCTGAAACCTGGTACAGCATGATTGAGGAATTTGGGGTAACGGTTTGGTACAGCGCACCAACCGCCTTCCGGATGCTAATGGGAGCCGGCGATGAAATTGTAAAAAAATATGACCTCAGCAGTTTGCGCCATGTCCTAAGCGTGGGAGAACCGTTGAATCCTGAAGTCGTCAAGTGGGGGTTGAAGGTATTCAATAAACGTATCCACGACACTTGGTGGATGACTGAAACTGGCGCGCAGCTTATTTGCAACTTCCCTTGCATGCCTGTGAAACCTGGATCAATGGGCAAGCCGATTCCAGGCATTGATGCGGCTATAGTTGATGACAGAGGCGAAGTCCTGCCTCCATACAGGATGGGCAACCTCGCCATCAAAAAAGGCTGGCCGTCAATGATGCACGCAATTTGGAACAATCGCGAGAAATATGAATCCTATTTTATGCCTGGAGACTGGTATATTACAGGGGATTCGGCCTATATGGACGAGGATGGCTATTTCTGGTTCCAAGGAAGAATTGATGATGTCATCATGACTTCAGGCGAAAGGGTTGGCCCGTTTGAGGTTGAGAGCAAGCTTGTTGAGCATCCCGCCGTTGCTGAGGCGGGGGTCATCGGGAAGCCGGATCCGGTCCGCGGGGAAATCATTAAGGCGTTCGTTGCTTTGAGGGATGGTTATGAGCCTACAGATGAGCTGAAGGAAGAAATTAGGCAGTTCGTTAAAAGAGGGCTTGCCGCCCATGCTGCGCCTAGGGAAATTGATTTCCGCGACAAGCTGCCGAAAACACGGAGCGGGAAAATTATGCGCCGTGTATTGAAAGCCTGGGAGCTGAACCTCCCTACCGGCGACCTATCCACAATGGAGGATTAAAATAAAGGCAAAAACCGAAAAGCCGTTACAAAACAAACCGCACCGGAGCAAATCCGGTGCGGTTTTATTCATGCGTGAAATTATTTATTCCAATCGGACTTTGTGGATTACTAGAAATGGATTTTAAAAATCTCTTTTGTTTTATTCCCAGCCGACGGTAACGAAGTTGGATGGAGGCGATTCGTTCCCGGAAATATCGACTGCCGTCACATAGTAGGTACCTGGCATTGCCGGATAGGATAACCCGGTGCCAGCCCTTATGCTTGCGGCTCTTATTCCTCCTGTCCAATATACTCGATAGCCAATAATGTCACTTTCATTTACAGCCGGCCAGGTGAGTGTATTGCCTGAAGCTGTAAGGGGTACGGATGCGGGAATCTTTCCATTTTCAGCAAGCTTGGCATCCGGAACAATGACATTTGACCATCTTTTCAATTTAGGGATGAGCGCTGCAGCATCCTTAAAGTTCGTCCCTGCAAGGGTTGTGGCATATTCAGGATTCAGGATAAGCCCCGCTTTTGCAAAATCGCCAGGAGTAGAATCGTGAGCGATGTAATTACGTTCGCCTATCCGGACATACCTGCCAGATCCAAAGCTGTTGTCGACTTTTGTCGGGGCATATTTCGCGTTGAATAAATCGGTTTCGACGAGCCCAGCCCTTGTGCATGTTTCAGATGGCAGCATACCTGAAATCGCACAAAATGATTTCTTCACAATCCCCCCTGGCATTTTGAACTGTGTCTTCGGGGCAATGAGTGACGGCTGTACGTCATAGGCAGCATTGAGTAGTGATGCCCAAAGGAAGTTTGTGCGCTGGCTGTAGCTCAGGCTGCCTTTTGCCTGCAACGATTTAGGCGTATCATAGCCTGTCCAAATCCCAAATGTAACGTTCGGGTTGGTACCTACGATCCAAGAGTCATGATATTCAACGCCTGTACCTGTTTTCCCCGCCCAGTCCGTTTTGAATTTCAGTTTTCCAGGGACACTGGCAGCAGTCCCGTATTTAAAGACATCTCGCATAACATCAACAGTAAGGTAGGCAGTCTGCGGACTGAATACGGCTGCAGGCTTGATTGTATGCTGGTAAATAACATTGCCTTCCTTGTCGGTAATTTTCTCAATCATATAAGCATCTATAAATTTTCCGCCATTGGCAAATGTCGTAAAAGCATTTGTGTTTTCTTCGACTGTAACTCCGTTCGCCATGGAACCGAGGGAAGTCGACGGATTTACATAATCATCTTTGAGCAGGGTGGTGAATCCCATCTTTTCAAGGTACTCTGCAGGGCGGTTTTTCAGGATTCCCGTGTACAGCTTTACTGCAGGCACGTTATAGGATTTAGCAAGTGCGAACCTGGCAGTTGCAAGGCCGCTGTAACCGCCCCCGTAGTTTTTCGGCCACACCTTATTTGGTTCGCTTGGATCAAGCCGCAAAGGGACATCCGGGAGGATTGTTCCGGGTGAGGCTTTGCCAAGCTCAAATGCCGGTGCATAAACGAGCAGCGGCTTCATGGTCGATCCATTTTGCCGGATTGCCCGGGTTGCGTGATTCAATTCCTGTTTCTTGAAGTCCCTCCCCCCGACAAAGCTAAGAATTTTCCCAGTCTTGTTTTCAATCAGGATGGCTCCGACTTCAACTGGTTCCATTACAGTAATTTCTTCCTTGGTTTCCGGATCTTCCTTCAGCTGTGGTTTGTCAGGGCCAAAGTTAGGGTATTTATTCTTGGTTTCTTCCATCGCATCATACATATCTTTGTTAATGGTCGTATGGATGCTGTACCCATTTTGTTTTAACTCCCGTTCCGCAAGCATATAATATTTATTGTAGAGTTCATCCTTTTCCGCTAATTCTTTTTCGGCAATGCCTGCTTTTTCAGCAAGTAATTTTGCCAAGATGTCAATAGCCCGCTTTTCGGCTTCAACCATTACCCACGGATATTTTTCAAGCGGGTCGGCGGACGGCTTTGCAAAATCTTTTGTTATATCATAGGCGAGGGCACCATTGTATTCCTTTTCGCTAATGAATCCGCCATTGTACATCCTCTTTAGGACAACCTTCATCCTGTTTAAGCCTGGCTGAAGATTTTTCTTCATTTGTTTATCCCTTGTAAAAGGTGTATACCCGAAAGGGCTTTGCGGCAGCCCGGCAATGAAGGCGGATTGGGGAAGGTTTAAGTCCTTCGCATCAACGCCAAAAACCCCTTTGGCTGCTGATTGGACGCCGGCAATATTCCGCCCGGAGGAATTTCGGCCAAACGTTGCCATGTTCAGGTAAGCTTCCAATATTTCCTCTTTTTCAAAAAAACGTTCCAGCCGGAGTGCAAGGAGGATTTCTTTCGCCTTCCGTTCAAAAGAAACCTCGTTCGTTAAAATCTGATTCTTAATAAGCTGCTGTGTTAGCGTGCTTCCCCCTGTCTGGGTTGGGGAGTTTGTTACTTCCTGAAGCACCGCCCTCATAATTGCCTTGGGAACGATGCCGTTATGCTCGTAAAAGTATGCATCCTCGGTAGCGATAATTGCATTGACAAGGTGTTTAGAAACTTCGGTAAGCTTTACTTCATCCCGGTCGAGATCACTTCGAAGCTTGCCTAAATAGACACTGTCGGCAAAATACACATCCGACGTTTCTGTATAGTTGTAAATATCCTTTTTCATGCTCTCATAGGTTCTTAGGGGCTCATCTTTGACAAGAGAGGCGAAATACCCGGCACCTGCCCCGGCAGCGAAAACCCCACCGGCAATGCCGATTGTCAGGAGCAGTAAAATAAGATTCCAGACAACGCCGTAGGCAATCCTTGCCCGCTTCGCAGTTTGTTTATTGGTAAACATCAACTTAGCTTTTCTAAATGATCGCCGCTTATTATCCATTCAAATAATCCCTCCAAAATCACATATATTATAGCATAAACAGGGAGCAAATATGGACAGCCCGACAAATTCGAAAAATTGGAAGAGGCAATTGACAACAATGGGGAAACTATGGTAAAACCAGTACTATAGCTTTCATTCATGATTGTAAAGGCTGTGAAAGGATCAAGTAGTTTTTCCATCCCTGGATTTAGAGAGCTGCCGGCAGGTGAAAGGCAGCCCACATGGAAAAATGAATTACACCCCGGAGCTTTTGCTGGCTGCCTACTGGGCATTCGGCAACGGATATGGGCCGTTATCCCAGGAGAGTGGGGGAATTATTCCCCAAGCCGGGTGGTACCGCGCGATGTTTCGCGTCCCTGCATATATGCAGGGGCGTTTTTATTTTGCAAAAAATCAGGAGGTATAGCAGGATGAATTTATTGGACGATTTGCAGTGGAGGGGCGTCATTTACCAGCAGACTGATGAGGAGGGCCTAAAGGAAACCCTTGGCACCGAGAAGATCTCCTTGTATTGCGGGATGGACCCGACTGGCGACAGTATGCACATTGGACATTTGCTGCCGTTCCTGACCCTTAGGAGATTCCAGCAGGCAGGACATCGGCCGATTGTTCTTGTGGGCGGGGCGACCGGCCTGATTGGCGATCCGAAGCCAAACACGGAAAGGACGCTTCAAACCATTGAAACGGTCCAGCATAATGTAGAGTGCTTGACGGAGCAGCTTAAAACCATCTTTGACTTTGAAGGCGAAAATGGCGCGATGATGGTCAATAACTATGACTGGACCAAGTCGCTTGATGTAATCGCGTTTCTCAGGGATTACGGTAAGCATATTGGCATTAATTACTTGCTCTCTAAAGACACGATTGCGAGCCGGCTCGAAACGGGTATCTCCTTTACTGAATTTACTTACACAATTCTGCAGGGGATGGATTTTAAACATCTTTACGAAAACCATAAGTGCCGGCTTCAAATCGGCGGCAGCGATCAATGGGGAAATATAACAACAGGATTGGAGCTTATCCGTAAAATGGTTTCGGAAGGTTCGAAAGCGTTTGGGATGACAATCCCATTGGTTACCAAGGCGGACGGAACCAAGTTTGGTAAAACAGAAGGCGGAGCCATCTGGCTAGATCCTGAGAAAACATCTCCGTATGAGTTTTACCAGTTCTGGATTAACACATCCGATGCGGATGTTGTCAAATACCTAAAATACTTTACATTCCTTTCCCACGCGGAAATCGAAGTGCTCGATAAAGCCGTTCAGGAGGAACCACATCTCAGAAAAGCACAAAAAACGCTTGCTGAGGAGATGACCCGACTGATCCATGGAGAGGAATCGCTTGAGCAGGCTATCCGGATTTCGGCTGCTTTGTTTAGCGGCGATGTGAGGAACCTTTCAGCAACCGAGATTCAGCAAGGGTTCAAGGATGTACCATCCTATAAATTTGCCGGAGAAGAAAATTTAGTAGACCTCCTGGTGGCGGCAAAAATCTCGCCATCAAAGCGGCAGGCACGCGAGGACATCACAACTGGCGCAGTCTCGGTAAACGGCGAAAAGGTCACCGATTCCGGCCATCTGCTTTCTGAAGCGGATAGGATTGAAGGGCGGTTCACCATCATTCGGAGAGGGAAGAAGAAATACTACCTGATTCATTATTAAAAGGAAGGTTTTCCGTTCTTCCAACTAAAGCTGCTGCAGATATCCATGTCTGCAGCAGTTTTTTTAGCTGGCATGTTGCTAAAAGGCCCCTGTATTGGAACCTTTCCCTGCCACCCGGCCTATAATGGAGGAAGGGGGGAGTTGGCGAATGAAGTGGACCTTGAATCTTATTTTTCTTACACTTTTTGCTCTGGTAACCTTTTTTGGCGTAGGGCCTTTACTATTGGCTGATGGGGGTTGGCTTGAAAGGGTATTGCCTGGGATCATCGTCCTCGCTGTCTATATTTATTTAAGCTACCTCTATAGGAAAATTGTTTTGAACAAAAAAAACCCCCGGTCCTGAATGGATCCGGGGTTTTTCGCATTGAACCGATTAACGGCTGTAGAATTCGACGATAAGAGTTTCGGTGATTTCAGCTGGCAGCTCGGAACGTTCAGGAACACGAGTGAATGTGCCTTCAAGCTTATCAGCATCGAAAGTAAGGTAGTCAGGAACAAAGCTGTTGACTGCCAATGATTCTTTTACTACATCAAGGTTGCGGGATTTTTCACGCAGGCTGATAGTCTGGCCTGGAGATACGCGGTATGACGGAATGTCAACGCGGGATCCATCAACAAGGATGTGGCCGTGGTTTACCAGCTGGCGTGCCGCGCGGCGTGTGCGGGCAAGGCCTAAACGGTAAACAACGTTGTCAAGGCGTGATTCAAGAAGAATCATGAAGTTTTCGCCGTGAACGCCTGCCATTTTGCCGGCTCTGTTAAATAGAGTGCGGAACTGGCGCTCATTCACTCCGTACATATGGCGAAGCTTTTGCTTTTCCTGTAACTGCAATCCGTATTCGGAAAGCTTCTTGCGTTGGTTAGGACCATGTTGTCCTGGTGCGTATGGACGCTTTTCTAATTCTTTGCCTGTACCGCTTAGGGAAACTCCAAGACGGCGAGACAGTTTCCAGCTTGGGCCGGTGTAACGAGCCATGAGAGACTCCTCCTTGTGTGTTTTTATTTTGTAAAATAAAAACCGTATGAATCATCAGTATGGGCCATTTTGTTTTCATGCACCCTCGCCCCAGCAGCATAGGGTTACAAGATGCACCATCACATTAGTTTTCGTGTTGTTAGCTCCAGCGGCTGATCGGCCGCATCCGCTTTCTTGTTGTCTAGCTCCAACGGCCAGCGTCTAGAGTACTTCGGTCTCCTCCTTACGATAAGTCAACATCGATTCACTGCGTTCATCGTGTTTCCTTTATCTCGTTCGGAGCCCTCCAGTCCTTACGCCGCTAAACGGCCGCTTGCGCTTTTCTAGTTGTGAGGAACAAAATGAGAACCATAAAGGGTTCACATAGGCTGCGATATTTTACACAAAGAGTATTATATAACTTTTCTCCGTGTTTGGTCAAGGCTTATTTTCAGGACAGGCTTAGAGGCAAATATTTTGCTTCCATCTTTTAATCATTTAACTTATCCTTTAGATAGGAAGTTGTAAGCGTTTACATAAGGAGGAGTCGTTTATGTCCGAAAAAGACCTTCAATTGGAAACACGTATGATTCATTCAGGCTATTCTCCCCAAGAGCACAAAGGAAGCCTTGTTCCGCCCCTTTTTCAAACCTCGACATTTGTATTTGACAACGCTGAGCAGGGCGGGCGGAGATTTGCCGGAGAAGAGGATGGCTATATTTACACTCGCCTGGGAAACCCGACTGTCAAGGCACTTGAAGACCGTATTGCGGAGATTGAAGGAGGAGAGGCCGCGCTTGCTTTCTCTTCTGGTATGGCTGCGGTTTCGGCAATCTTGTTCACCCTAGCTAAAACGGGCGGCCATATCCTTTGCTCACAGGGGCTATATGGCTGTACGTACGGCCTTCTAAAGCTAATGGAAGAAAACTTCGGGATATCCCACAGTTTTTCTGCCATGGAAACCCCTGAACAGGTAAAGGAGAGCATTCAGAAAAATACGGTCTGCATTTTTATTGAGACGCCGATCAATCCGACGATGAAGCTGGTTGATTTGAAAATGGTTGCGGATATTGCCAGGGAAAAAGGGATTCCAGTCGTGGTCGACAACACTTTTTCGTCCCCGTATCTCCAAAATCCGCTCGCTCTTGGCTGCGATGTTTCACTCCATAGTGCCACAAAATATATTTGCGGACATGGGGATGTCATTGCCGGAGTGGCAGCAGGTAAGGCGGAGTTCATGAAAAAGGTTGCGATGTCAGCGCAGAAAGATATTGGAGGGGTGATTTCCCCATTCGACGCCTGGCTTCTCCTAAGGGGGATTAAAACATTGGCTGTCAGGATGGACCGCCATTGCGAAAATGCCAAGCAGATTTTTTCCTATTTAAAGGAACACCCTAAGGTATCATCGATCTATTATCCTGGCGATCCCTCGCATCCTGATTTCAACATATACCAAAAACAAATGAAGCAGCCGGGCGGACTGATTTCCTTTACAGTCGAAGGCACAAAGGAAACGGCACAAAAATTCATGAATGAGCTCCAATTAATCAAGATTGCCGTCAGCCTTGGTGATGCCGAAACACTCGTCCAGCATCCGGCAACAATGACCCATTCCGGAGTAGATCCGGTTGACAGGGAGAAGATGGGGATATCCGATACACTCATCAGGCTATCTATTGGTCTTGAAGCATGGGAGGATATTCGAAATGACCTCGATCAAGGTCTTTCAAAAATTTAAGCGAATGAGAGCATTAAAAAAGGCAGGGGCCAGATTTTCTGGATTCCCTGCCTTTAATTGTTGGGTAAAGGAGCCATTTGCCTTCTTTATCATTAAATGCTAATCCACTTTCGGATGAAAGGGAAGCCTTGCCTAAAGATGGGCGGCAAGGGCAGTAGCGAATGCCTCGAGCTTCTCCTGGTCGAGCTCATCAAAGCGGTTTTTTTCAGGAGAATCAATGTCCAATACCCCAAGGAGGCGCCCATCCTTAAGGAGCGGGATGACAATTTCCGACTGTGAGGCAGCGTCACAGGCAATGTGGCCGGGGAATTGATGGACATCCTCGACCCGGATTGTCTCCTTTTTCAAAGCAGAAGTTCCGCAAACGCCTTTTCCAAACGGAATCCGAACACAAGCCGGAAGTCCTTGGAACGGGCCGAGCACAAGCTCGCTCTCTTCATCAGCCATGTAAAAGCCGACCCAGTTGACCCTGTCCAGAAACTGGTTCAGCAATGCGGAGGCATTACTTAGATTGGCAATAACATTTTTTTCGCCCTCAAGTAATGCATGAAGCTGTTTGATGACAAGATCATAATTTTCTGCGCGTGTACCGTTATACATTTGAACGTTGAACATTGTCCTCACCTTGCCTTCAGGAAGTTTTCCACTTATTTTAACAAAAAACGCGCCTAAAGGGGAGAAAATGTCGATAACTTCTTAAAGGAATAGCAACGGCTTGCCGAGAAATGAACTATAGGGAGTGTATTCCCTTATTCAGGGGAGTACTTTATCCGGGAGGTCGGCATATGCGGAAAAATTCTAAGGAAACCATCGTTTCAGCGGCTGTTTCACTGTTCAATACAAAGGGGTTTTCCGGAACATCAATCCGGGACATTGCTGCCAAAGCGAATACGAATCCATCGAATATCGGCTATTATTTTGACAACAAGCTTGGCCTTTTGGAGCATTGCCTTACTACGTATTTTGAACTGTACATGGAGCAGATTGAAGAGGCACTTACGATGTTGGAGGAAAGCCCATCAGGCTGTTTAAAAAAAGTGATGAAAAATATCCTCTATTTCCAATGTTCTAATCTCCAAATGTCCAGGTTTATCGTGAGGGAAATGTCGCTTGATTCCCAGACAGTAAGGGAAATCATGTCAACATACTATCAGAAGGAAAAATATTATTTCCAGGAAATCCTTGAATGCGGAATGGAGAAAGGCGAGTTCCGGAAACTTTCAACGGCATATGCCATCATCCAATTGAAAGGACTTCTTTGTATGCCTTTCTTAAACCCCCACTATATTACGGAAGTTCTGCATGTTTTTCCTCATGAACGCTATTTTGCCGAAAAGTATCTGGAACACTTGAATTCCTGGATTGAGGGAGCCATTTTGGACAATAGAATTAGGGCTGCAACAGGAGTTTAAACTAAGCTTGTCGGCTGATTCTCTACCCATGATTAAGCATCCTGTATAAAGAATCTTCCCGATGAAAGAGATGCTTTGAAGTGAAAAGGAAAAAAATCCCTTTGCTCAAGGGTTTTTTTTTTTATCCAAATCAGCGGAATCATTTGCAATTCGCGATTCAATGTAGTTGAATGAACATATCTTTTTGGAATTTAGCAAACCACCACTGTTTTCAGGCGAAAAGGGTTTTTTTTAGAAAAAATCAAATTAATAGTCAAAAATTGTCGTTTACATGGTATCATAGAGGCAATTATATGAATAAAACAGGGCATTTTCTATCATAATCGACATTTAGTCGTCCATATATGAAGCAGGGGGATACTATGGAATTTATTATCGGGATTATTTTCCTGGCAATTGTGCTGTTTATTGCCGGTTATTTTATAAAAAGAAAGCATTTTAAAGAAATAGACAGGCTTGAGGCATGGAAGCTTGATATTATGGACAGGCCGGTTCTGGTTGAAATGTCGCGGGTCAAACAGTTGAATATGACCGGGCAGACGGAGGAACTGTTTGAACGATGGCGCAGCGAATGGGATGAAGTTGTCACGGTCATGCTCCCTCAAGTGGAGGAGATGCTGTTCGATGGTGAAGAATACATAGACAAGTACCGTTTCCGCAAAGCAAGAGAAGTCCAGCGCGGTATTCATGCGAAGCTTGAGGAAACTGAAGAGTTTATACGCCGAATTTTGTCTGAGCTGAATGAATTGGTTGGCAGCGAGGAAAAAAACAGGGTCGAGATTGAAGAACTTCGGGAAATGTACAGGGAATCAAAGAAAACATTGCTTGCCCATAGGCATAGTTTCGGAAGAGCGGAAAAAAGGCTTGAAGAAATTCTTGATGAAGCGGCTTCCAGGTTTAAAGAATTCGAGGAGCGGACCGAGCATGGGAACTACCTCAAGGCGAGGGAGACGGTTCTATTGCTTCGCCAGCAGCTTGAGGACGTACATGGACAGATGGAACGGATTCCAGAGCTTTTGATTGAAAGCCAATCACTTTTGCCGTCTCAAATAGCGGAATTAATCGGAGGCTACAGGGAAATGTCCGCAAAGGGCTATTACCTTGATCATCTAGAATTTGAAGGGGAAGCGGAAAAGCTGGAACGAGAGCTTCACATCTATCTTACCATGATTGAGGACGTCCAAATCGAGAAAGTCGAGCAAGGAATCAAGGGGATCCGGGCCCGGATTGACGTACTCATGGACTTGCTGGAAATGGAAGTCAATGCGAAGCAATTCATTGTGCAAAACCAGGAAACCTCTTTAGATGTTTTGGAAAATGTTTTCGAGACGAACAATAAACTGAAATCTGAAGCCACACATATCCAGGAAACTTACCATTTAACCGATAAAGATCTGGCAGCCCACAGGAAACTTGAGAAGAAATTGTCCGACCTTGCAAAAAGGTTTGAAATTTTAAATGAAAAAATTAAACTGAACGAAACTGCCCAAACGTCCTTAAGCACCGATTTGGAGGAAATCCGGAAAGAGCTGGATGCCCTTCATGAAGATCAAAAGATTTTTTCCCGCAAACTGTCCGACCTTCGCAAAGACGAAATGGAGGCAAGGGAGACAGTCAGGGAGTTATCACACAAGATTGGCGAAACTTCAAGGATGGTTGCAAGGAGCAATATCCCTGGAATGCCTGAAACCTATATGTATTTATTTGAGGATGGAAATGAAAGCATTAAAAACATCCAGATGAAGCTTGAGGAAAAACCTCTGGATATGGATGCTGTTAAGCAGCATCTAGAAATAGCGGAACTAACGATAGAAAAACTTTCGGAAACGACAAAAGAAATTATTGAAAATGTGATCCTCGCAGAGAGGGTCATCCAATATGGCAACAGATACCGAAGCAAATATCCGTCCGTGGCCAGAGGGTTGTCGGAAGCGGAAAAGCTCTTCAGGAACTATGAGTATCAAGCCGCGCTTGAACAGGCGGCAACGTCCATTGAGGAGATTGACCCGGGTGCCATCAAAAAAATTGAAATGCTTATCTCAAATGATTGAGTGATTTAGGACCGTTGTGCGGCATGCCTGCCGGCCGGTCCTTTTTTGTCCAGATTCATCGGCAAGTACTAAGACGATTTCAGTCCCCTCGTTACGTTGAGTCAACATCGATTCGGTTGTTTTTTTCTTATGCGGCTCATGGAGGGGTATGCTTATGGGCATTTAAAGCAAGGCAGTTCATTTTGTTCTCGGTAAAACTATAAAAATCCATTTATAAAACCGGGGTTGGAAGTTCAGGCTATGTAGGATATGCTAAGAAAGGTTTGGCTGGATTATTCCCTTTTCGTGGGATTACATTAAGAGGTACAAAACGAATTTCCGGTAACAGGAAACGGGGGCAAGTTATGATTTATTTTGATAATAGTGCAACAACAAAACCATATAAGGAAGTACTCGAATCGTATATAAAGGTTTCGGAGGATTTTTTTGGAAACCCTTCTTCTCTTCATGGAATCGGCGCGAAAACGGAACGCCTCCTTTCCCAAGCCAGGGCCCAAATCGCCGGATTGCTGGGCGCGGATGCGGATGAGATTATATTTACTTCCGGGGGCACTGAGAGCAATAACCTGGCGATTAAGGGTGCTGCATACGGTTACCGAAATAGGGGCGGCCACTTAATAACATCGGCCGCCGAGCATGCCTCTGTCAGGGAATCAATGCTGCAGCTTGAAAGGAACGGCTTTTCAGTTACCGTTATCGGGTTGGACAATGAGGGGAGAGTAGATCCCGAAGAGATCAGGAAGGCGCTGACTGACGAAACAATCCTAGTGTCGATCATGCATGTAAACAATGAGGTTGGCACCATTCAGCCGATTATCGAAATTGGTGAAATCCTGCGCAGCTTCCCGAAAGCATTATTTCATATAGATGGGGTACAGGGTGCTGGGAAAATTCCCCTCAATTTAAGAAAAGCAGGAGTGGATTTATATTCCTTTTCCGCTCATAAATTCCATGGCCTTAAAGGCAGCGGAGGGCTTTTTGTTAGAAGCGGGATAAAGCTGGAGCCGATTTTGTCGGGAGGCAGCCAAGAACAGGGGCACCGCGGGGGAACAGAAAATCCCGCCGGCGCAGTGGCGATGGCCAAAGCATTAAGGATGTCATTGGATAAGCGCGCGCAAAGGTATGCCGCGCTTGGGGAAATTCGGGAATTCCTTGTGAATGGCCTTGGGGAAATTGAAGGAATTGCAATCAATACTCCACTTGAAGGGGCGGCATCGCATATTATCAATTTCTCGGTGCCCGGCATTAAATCGGAAACCTTTGTCCACGCTTTGGAAGAACAGGATATTTATGTATCTACCACAAGCGCTTGCTCCTCAAAAAAGAAATCGGCAAGCCAAACACTGCTGGCGATGGGAGTGCCAAATGAAGTGGCAGAAAGCGCAATCCGAATAAGTTTATCATTTGAAAATACACGCCAAGAAGCAGAAACAGTCCTTAAAGCAATTGAAAAAACAGTAGCCAGATTAGGAAGGGTTTTGAATTAAATGAACTATGACATGATTTTAATTCGATATGGAGAGATATCCACAAAAGGAAGAAACAGAGGGAAATTTGTCGAAAAGTTAAAAAGGGGAGTAAAGCATGCCCTTTCAGATCACCGGTCTGTGAAAATAGACGCAGGCAGGGATAGAATGAATCTCCTGCTGAATGGTGAAGACAGCGAGCAGATTATCGGCAAATTGAAGAATGTGTTTGGAATCCAGTCCATCAGCCCTGCTATCAAGTCGGAGCGGGAATTGGAATCGATGAAGGCTGCGGCTTTATCACTGATGGAATCGGTCTATGAAGAAGGGAAAACCTTTAAAATTACAGCCAAACGCGCGGATAAAACATTTGAGTTGGATACGGACGGAATCAATCAAATGTTTGGTGCCTTAATGCTAAAAAATTTCCCCGACCTAAAAGTAAACGTGAAAAAGCCGGATATCAACCTTCTGATAGAAGTAAGGAAGGAAGCGGCTTACCTCTCCTGTGTAACTGTACAGGGCGCAGGCGGGCTTCCGCATGGTACAGGTGGAAAAGGCATGCTGATGATATCGGGCGGCATTGACAGCCCGGTTGCAGGTTACATGATGATGAAGCGGGGAGTGGAAATTGAAGCGATTCATTTCCATAGCCCTCCTTTCACAAGCGAACGTGCAAAGCAAAAAGTAATCGACCTTGTTGAAAAACTATCTGGGGTAAGCGGACATATAATCCTCCATCTCGTTCCTTTTACCGAGCTTCAGCAAACGATCAAGAATCAAATTCCTGAAAATTACTCGATGACTGCTACACGGAGATTTATGCTCAAGATTGCCGATGCCATTAGGGAAAAGAATGGCGGCCTTGCGATTATTACTGGAGAAAGCCTAGGACAGGTGGCAAGCCAGACCCTTGAAAGCATGTTTGCTATCAATGAGGTTACGAACACACCTGTATTGAGGCCATTAATTGCAATGGATAAATCTGAAATTATTAAAATTGCCGAAGATTTAGGCACGTATGATATTTCCATCCTTCCATACGAAGATTGCTGCACAATATTTGTCCCATCCTCTCCGAAAACGAAGCCGAAAAAGGACAAGGTTGTACATTACGAGAGCTTTGTGGAATTTGAACCGATTGTTGCCCGTGCCATTGAAGGAACCGAGTCGATAAAAGTGTACCCTGGCTTTGCAGGCAAGAGCGAAGGCTTGGATAATCTATTTTAGGATTACCCAAATTTCTAACATTTTGTGAACAATTACCAGTAAGTGCATTGAATGAAGCCATGTGAGATTACACATTATATACTCACAAGGAGGTGAAATCACATGGCTAACAACAACAGCAACAACCTTCTAGTACCAGGAGCTGAACAAGCTCTTCAACAAATGAAGGTAGAAATTGCACAAGAATTTGGCGTTCACCTTGGTGCAGAAACTACATCTCGCGCTAACGGATCTGTCGGTGGTGAAATCACTAAGCGTCTCGTTTCAATGGCTCAGCAACAAATCGGCGGCGGTTACGCTAGGTAAACCAATTAAATATTATGGCTACAGGGAGCGGGTAAAACCGCTCCTTTTTTTATGGCTTTTCGTTGCTTGAAATGAAGAAACCATTTTCCTCATAGCCAATTCAATCATTTCCTCATCTTTTTACAAGGCATGGACAACTAAAAATTTATAATTATTCAAAAATTTAATATAATGAAAGGGAGAGAATTTTGGGAGGGGATTTCCGATGAACCGCGAAGAACTGATTGCTCCACAGCAGTACAATCTGGTTTCCGAGGTTGAGCGTTTTGCAGGATCCGGCAATAAAGCAGCCCTTATTTGGGAAAGTGAAGCAGGGGAAACACAGAGTGTTACATACAGGGAATTAATTGAAAAGGTGAACAGGGCGGGAAATGCGTTCTTAGAATCCGGACTGTCCAAAGGAGATACAATCCTCGTCGTCATTCCCCGCTTGATTGAGGCGTATATAGTATACCTTGCAGCACTTAAAGCAGGGCTTGCGGTTATTCCCAGTTCGGAAATGCTAAGGGAAAAAGACCTGCAATACCGGCTATCCCATGGTGATGTCAAAGCTGTAGTGAGTTATCATCCATTTACGGGTGAATTTGGGAGCATCCAGAATGCAGGCTTGAAAAAATTCTCGGTAGGCAAACCGGTCGATGGTTGGCTTTTCATGGACAGTGAAATGGAAAAAGCATCGCCTGAAATGGATGCCGCAAAAACTACCCGTGATGATATGGCCTTTTTATCTTATACATCAGGAACAACCGGAAATCCAAAGGGTGTTGTCCATACGCATGGCTGGGCCTTTGCCCATTTAAGAACCGCGGCCCAGCATTGGCTTTGCATAAGGGAAACGGATACTGTATGGGCTACGGCTGGCCCAGGGTGGCAGAAATGGATTTGGAGCCCATTTCTTTCCGTTCTTGGGTCCGGAGCAACCGGTCTTGTGTATAATGGGAAATTCGAGCCAAGGAAATACCTTCAGCTGCTTGAAAAACACAAAGTAAATGTACTCTGCTGCACCCCGACGGAATACCGCCTAATGGCGAAAGCCGACAATCTTTCCGACTATAGCCTTTCTGAGCTGCATAGCGCAGTCTCAGCGGGAGAACCCCTAAACAGGGAAGTTATCGACACTTTCAAAAAATATTTTAATGTCGATGTCCGGGATGGATACGGCCAGACGGAAAATACCCTCCTTGTCGGGATTACAAAGGATATGGAGCTAAGGCCAGGCTCGATGGGCAAGCCCACTCCGGGAAATACGGTTGAAATTATTAACGAAGACGGAAAAATATGCAAACCTGGTGAAATAGGGGATATTGCCGTCCATGTTGAATCACCCGCTCTATTCAAAAGTTACTACAAAGACCCCGAGAGAACGGCAATGCAATTCCGTGGCGAGTATTACATTACGGGGGACAAGGCGAAAAAGGACGAAGAAGGGTACTTTTGGTTTGAAGGGCGCGGCGATGATATCATTATTAGCTCGGGCTACACCATCGGGCCATTTGAAGTCGAAGACGCCCTTGTTAAACATCCGCTTGTCAAAGAGTGTGCGGTGGTGGCTAGCCCTGATGAAATTCGCGGCAATATCGTAAAAGCTTTCGTCGTCCTAAGGGAAGAAGCGGCATTAGATGAGGATGAACTGGTAAAAGAATTGCAAGAGCATGTAAAGTTACTTACTGCTCCATATAAATATCCGCGCAAAATTGAGTTTCTTGAGGAACTTCCGAAAACAACATCCGGTAAAATCCGCCGGATTGAACTCCGGCAAAAGGAATTGGCTTCGGCTGGAAAGAAATAGGTATGCTTGAGAGCAGGCGGACCAAACCGCCTGCTTTACGATTGAAAGAAATGGAGCTGGATATATGGCGACACTTTGGCATGGAGGGCCAATCTATACATTGGCAAGTGAAGGGGAAAAAGTAGAATCTGTCCTTACTGAAAATGGCAGGATTATTGCAACAGGCGAACTTTCTGAGCTTGAAGGCAGCATAAAGGACCGGATCGATAAACGAATCGATTTAAAAGGCTGCACGATGATACCGGGGCTTGTGGATAGCCATATCCATCTGATTGGCCATGGCGAACGGCTTGTCAGGCTGGACCTTTCCGGATACAAAACTAGGGAAGAAGCGCTAAAAGCCGTTCAGGAATACGCATTGGGACTCAAGGAAGGGGAATGGGTCATCGGGGAAGGCTGGAATGAAAATCTTTGGGAAACCCGTGAACCATTGAATAGAAGAGAATTGGATGAAATTGTACGAGACAGGCCGGTCCTCCTAAAACGAATTTGCCGCCATGCCTGTGTGGGAAACACAGTCGCGTTGAATGCCGCTGGGATAGATGAATCAACGGTATCCCCATCAGGCGGGCTGATTGAAAAGGATAATGAAGGCAGGCTAACCGGGGTTTTAAAGGATAGTGCCCAGGAGCTAATTTATTCGATTATGCCTGAGGCTTCGGAATCCTACCTACTTAGATCCATAAAGGCATCCATTCGAAGTCTCTATAGCATGGGGATTACCGGTGTCCACACCGAAGACCTCAATTACTATGGCGGCTTCGGCAAGACATACGGTGTATTCAAACGTGCTATTGAGGAGGAGGGATTGAAGTTCAGGTCCCACCTGCTTGTCCACCATGGAGTGCTGAAAGACTTCATTGCGGGAGGCCATTTTTATTTGGACGGAAATGAATGGATTGAGTTCGGAGCGATGAAAATTTTTTCCGATGGCGCCCTGGGCGGCCGTACCGCACTGTTAAGTCAACCATACTCGGATTCTCCTGATACTTCTGGCGTTGCCATTTTTAGCCGAGAGGAACTTAGCGCACTTGTCGCTGAAGCGAGGAAGCATCATATGCCGGTCGCAATTCATGCGATTGGCGACCTGGCGTTTGAGTACTGCCTTGATGCGCTTGAATCAAATCCATTGAGTGGCCCGGGCAGGGATAGGCTCATACATGCGCAAATCCTCCGGGAAGACCTGATCGAGCGTGCTTTTAAGCTTCCTCTTGTTTTAGACTTACAGCCTGTATTTATGCTTTCTGATTTTCCATGGGTAATCGACAGGATTGGCAATGAGAGGGCCAAGTATGCCTATGCCTGGAAAACCCTCATTGATAAAGGAATACCATGTTCTGGAGGCTCGGATGCGCCAATTGAGTACCCAAATCCATTCCTTGGCATTGCCGCAGCTGTAAACCGGACTGTCGATGGAAATCAATACGGAAACGAAGAAGGACTTTCTGTTTACGAGGCGGTTTGCCTTTATACGAAAGGGAGCGCATATGCAGCGTGCCATGAAAAAGATAGAGGGGTGATCCAGGAGGGAATGCTCGCTGATTTCACCATTTTGGATCGGGATATTTTCACGATTTCCAAGGATGGCCTCCATGAAACAAATGCCGCCATGACGGTGATTGGAGAAGAAATCGTATTTCAACGGGGCTAAAACCGGCATCTTTGAATAAAATTCCCCAAACATGTATAATAGATACTTCGCAAACTGGAAAGAATAGAGGCACGAAAGATATGGGGAATAAAGAAATTAAAAAGGGTGCACTACAGGCAGGGTCTGCGTACTTGATTTGGGGCCTGCTGCCGATTTATTGGAAGCTTCTTGGAAATGTTGATTCGACTGAAATCCTTGCTAACCGGATTTTCTGGTCTTTGGGTTTTATGCTGGCCGTTTTGGCATTTACTAAGAAGCTGCCTTCATTTTTAGACATACTTAAAAAATTCAAGACACAAAGAAAACAGTTGTATGCGCTTTCCATCGCTTCGGTCTTAATCAGTATTAATTGGTTTGTTTATATCTGGGCGGTTAACAACGGGCAAATGATTGAAGCAAGCCTGGGTTATTATATCAATCCCCTTGTGGTTGTGTTGCTCGGGGTGATTGTACTGAAAGAGAAGCTGACGGTCGCGCAGTATGCTTCATTTGGGCTTGCGCTCATTGGTGTGCTGATTATGTCCGTTTCATATGGACGAATTCCATGGGTTGCACTTACTCTTGCATTTTCTTTCGGATTTTATGGTTTGGCCAAAAAGCTGATAAAAGTAGATTCCGCTATTGGGCTGACACTTGAAACAATGGCGGTAACCCCCATTGCGGCAGGGTACATGATTTATCTCCTTGCAAATGGCACATCCGCGTTCCTCCATCATGGAACGGAAACGCATCTACTTCTAGCCTTAGCAGGAGCAGCGACAGCACTGCCGCTGCTGCTCTTTACAGGCGGCGCCCAGAAAATACCGTTATCCATGCTTGGTTTCCTTCAATACATTGCACCTACTTTGTCGCTCATGCTTGGTATCTTCGTTTATGGCGAGCATTTCAGCGGGCTTCAGCTGCTTGCATTTATTTTCATCTGGTCGGCATTGACGCTTTACTCCCTATCAAGGACAAAGCTTGTATCCTCATTTGGAATGAAAATGCGCAAACAATCCTAGAAAAAAGGCATCCGCCAAGAAAGTATGGCGGATGCCTTTCTGCATTTTAGGATGGAAACCTTATAAAAAGGTTCGTTTGACTTTTTCCCAGAAGGAATTGTCCTTTAGCTTGACCGTTTTGATGATTTTGTTGCTTAGCTTGATTTCAACTTTTTCAACATGCTGAATGCTTAATGCCTCATTGTCCATACCCATTGTTGGATAGTCATTCCCGTTTTGGACGACCTTAAGTGTTAAGGTGCGGTCGCCGCTCAGAATGAATGGGGAGCCAAGAGTCCTAAACCTATTGTTATTGACCGACGCCAGTTCGCTTATCTGCATGCACGGCAGGAGAGGGTCGACAATTGCGCCGTTACTCGACTTGTTATAGGCGGTGCTTCCTGTCGGAGTTGAGACAATCATTCCATCTCCCATGAAGGTTTCGAAATGAAGGTCATCGACAAATACATCCAGGACAAATGTTTTAATGATTGCCGACCTTATGCTGAATTCATTCAGGCACTGGAAGGTGGTTTCTCCGTCCACGGTCACGTCAATGGTCGGGTAGCGCCGAACTTCAATTTGCTCGTTTTGCTCGTTTGAAACTGCCTCAATCATTTTGCCAATGTCATCAATGTGGAAATCGCAATACATGCTTAAACTGTCTGAAGTTGTAATGCCTGCATACAGGCAATCATCTCGGAAGCCTGTCTTCCTGACCGCCTGAAGAAAGGTGCCTTCTCCTCCAATGCTTGTAATGATGTTTGCATCCCGGTGGTCTTTGACGAGAGTAAATCCATATTCTTCAGCCAAATCATAAAGCGGGGCAGCCTTTTTTAATAATTCGGCATCTCGCTTGTGATAGAAAAATAAATTTTTCCGGTTAGTCATCCTGTGTCCTCCTCTTTACAGCTAAAAGTTAATTTGTATCCATTATGCCAATCATTTGGTAAACTAGTATTGTTTCTAATCAAGTTTAGCATTTCTTGACACAATTTGAAATAAATCATCGGCAGGAAGCGACGCAAAAGGGGGAATTTTCATGAGCGGGAAACGTTGGGCGGCACTTGGGATTGCGGCCGGCCTGTTTATCATATCGGTTGTGGTGAACTTTTTATCAGCCTTTGCCATAAAGGGAGTCGAAAGTGACTTTGGCGAATTCTTCGCAGCCACGCAAAAAAGCTATGTGGAAGAAGTCGTAGAGGAAGGAAACGAGTTCAAGAAAATAGCCATTCTCGATGTGAACGGAACAATCCAGGATACGGGCGACACCGTTTCGCTTTTTGGAAGCGAGGCATACAACCATAAAACATTTATGGAAAAGCTTGAGGAAGCGGGAGAAGACCCGAATGTTAAAGGAATCATCATCAGGGTCAATTCCCCTGGGGGCGGCGTTGTAGAGAGTGCGGAAATCCATGATAAAATCGTTTCAATCAAGAAGGATACAAAGAAGCCTGTATACATATCAATGGGATCGATGGCCGCCTCAGGCGGTTACTATATTTCCGCTCCCGCGGATAGGATATTTGCCAGCAAGGAAACATTGACCGGTTCCCTTGGAGTCATTATGCAAGGGATGAATTATGAAGGCCTTGCGAAGAAATATGGTGTCGAATTCATGACAATTAAAAGCGGGCCGTATAAAGATATTATGAGTCCTGCAAGGGAAATGACAGAGGAAGAAAAAAAGATTCTCCAGAGCATGATCAATAATTCCTATGAGGGATTTGTAAAAGTCATCTCCGACGGAAGAAAAATGCCTGTTGACCAGGTAAAGAAAATTGCCGACGGCCGGATATATGATGGCCGGCAGGCAAAAGAGCTTGGTTTAATCGACGGCTTCGGATACCTGGATGATGTCATAGATGAATTGAAAAAAGATAAAAACCTAAAAGGCGCCAAGGTTGTCAGGCTCGCGGATGGGGTTGGATTTGGTTCGCTGTTCAGCATGAGGGCTAAAAGCTTTTTGAGTGGCGATGCGGAACTGCAGGGCCTCCTCCAGTTCCTCTCAAAAACCAATTCACCGCGCCTGATGTACTTATATTCTGAATAAGGGGGAAATGAAATGGATCGCGATGAAACTCGGCAGAATTTTGACCCCGAATTAAGTGATGAACATAAGGCCGCCGGTCAGGGATCTAGCGGGGATAATGTTGGAAAAACCAATGAACTCTCTGGAAGTGGAAGTAATGCAGCCGATGCCGAGTCAAAAGCGCTTTTAAACCATGCGAGCGGAAATGTCGGCTACCAAGCCCAAAGGCCGGCTAGTGAGGCCGGTAGGGAAGGAGTAGATAATCCACCACTCCGGTTAGCAGGATTTTGGATGAGGTTTTGGGCCTATTTACTCGATCTGATCGTAATTGGGAGCCTGTTCCGGCTTCTTGCCAAGCCAATAATCCGCTTTTTTGATATTGCTCCATCGGGGAGCATATTTTCAGTAGAAACGATTACTTCCGCTGCCATTTTTTATTTGTATTTTGTCCTAATGACCAAATATTTCCGGCAGACTTTAGGGAAAATGGTGTTTGGGCTTGCTGTTATTGGCGTAAAAGGCGGGAAGCTCAACTGGATGGATATTCTTTTCAGGGAATGGATTGGCAGGTTCATTTCTTCCACTATCGTAATCCTGTATCTGATTCCCGCGTTCCATCCCAAAAAACAGGCCCTTCATGATTTGTTCGCTGATACGGCCGTTATCCACACAAGAAGATAACTATTCACAATATGAAGCCTGCGCAAATTTTTGCGCAGGTTTTTTTGTGTTTTAGGAAACGATAGATTTGAACCCTATTGAAGATAACTGTCATGTTCGGTGCTATTTCAGCAAACGAAAAATCTGCCTTCCCCCGGATAAATACAGATGAAAGGAAGTGGATGAGTTGGCTTGGATTCTTGTGTTTATATTCAGTATAGCTTTAATTGGCATCCTTCTTTTTTTTATGAGAATCACTGTTACCGCCAGCTTAAGGGCCCATGGCAGAAGCAATGAACTGAAAATTGAATGCAAGGCCCTTTTTGGACTCCTTACATACAAAACTGTATTTACGGATGTAGAACTGGCCGAAGACCCTCCAGCCGTTGTCTTTAAACGGAAGAAGGGGGCGGGAGATGAAAAACCGCGGGCAATGCATACCCCAGAGGGGCTGCTTAAGGTACTGAAAGAATGCAAAGGAATGTTGGAAGACATTCTTCAAACCCAAAAGGTTTTAAAGAAATTTCTGGAGGCGATTACGGTCCGGCAATTTGAATGGTCGACTGCCGTTGGCGCTGGGGATGCAGCTCTTACAGGGATTCTCGCGGGGGGAATATGGGCGACAAAAGGCATTATCATTGGATTTTTATCGGAAATAGTCAAATTAAAAGCAAATCCGACTATTAATGTAACTCCCTTTTTTCAATATAGAGTTACCGCAACAATGCTCCAATGTATGTTTACTTTCCGGGCAGGGAAAGCTATCTCAGCAGGAATAAGTCTATATATATATTTGAAAAAGTCCAGGCATAAATTGATGAATGTTGGTTTGCCGGCACCTTTGGAATGAGGAATTTTAGTTTTATTGATAAGGAGGAAGGTACATATGTCTGACCACCCAATCCAGGGCCTGATGACAACGGCGATGGAGAGCCTCAAAGAAATGATTGATGTAAACACGATAATCGGCGATCCGGTAGAAACACCAGATGGAAGTGTCATCCTTACGGTTTCGAAAGTAGGATTTGGCTTTGCCGCCGGAGGGACTGAATTCGGAAGCAGCGGGAGCGGGCAGGATTCGGGAAGCAAGCATCCCTTTGGAGGGGGAAGCGGGGGAGGGGTTTCAATTACTCCGATTGCTTTTTTAATTGTTAATTCCCAGGGAGTAAAAATGCTTCATCTAGATGAAAGCACCCACTTGCTTGAAAGGATCCTTGAAACAGCACCCCAAGCTGTTGATAAAGTACAGCAAATAATCTCCAAACTGGCCCCATCAGGAGGAGGCCAGGATGATAAAAAGAAAAAGGGCAGTAACAAGGATAATGAGAATAACGATGAGAATGGCAAGGATAAAAAAAGGACAGATGGCGGCAAAGAGAAAGGTAAATCGGATGACACCGATTTTGATATTTGATTATTAGTTAATGGAAAAAGGACAAGCGCTTCCCTGCTTGTCCTTCTGCATTATTTAAATACATACTGCCCATCGCCAATTTTAAGAGTGGTTCCTATTAAATTCGGGCTGCTCGTCCGGAAAATAATACGAGTTAGATTATTTTTATCACCCTTTTCAAATATAAAAGATTGCCCATCAGTTAACAAAATTACTGATCCATCTCCCTGTTGTTCCACAGGTGGGAAACCAAATAATTGCTGCCATTGAGCCGCCGCTTCAATAGGGTCCTGTACCTCAAAAACCGCACTTTCTACTTGTATGCCTCCTGCGCGATGCGGCTGAATTACGCCAACTTCGGTCATTGCCTTCAGGCGATCTGCATCGCTCCCATTCCATTGGATGACAAATGGATAAACAAGGCCATTAAAATTCCCGTTAATCATCAACATTCGCCATTCTATCAGCTGTCCCTGGGCATTAAGGCGTTTCCCATCAACAATGGGTGAAATTGATGCGCCTTTTTCAGTGAGGGAAGCAGCTACCGCCTCTATATCATCGGTACGTAAAGCAATTCGGCCGAAAATTTCACGGGCAGGCAGGAATTTTATAGCATCTTCGACAAGAAGGTTTGGATCTTCGGGGCTTCTCGCATATTCAGGCCTTTCAATACCCAAAAACTCGACGTAAAAAAGGCCAAAATAGCTTAGGGCGTTAAAGGTTCCCCATTTTGCATGAGAGCCGCCCCTGAAAGCTGACAGCCCCAGTTCCTCAAATACCTGGATGCCCTTATCTAAATCGTTAACATAATGGACGACATGGTCCCATTTAAGCTGCGCCATTTTCTCCTCCAAAATTAAATAGTCTTTATCAAAATCATACATGTATTTAACATGAAAGGGGAGGGATTTGTATTTGGCTTTGCCTATAGTGAAATCCTTGCAATGTATATGTTTTGCAAAAGGGTATGTGAAAAGTTATATTTACACTGTACATAGTTGGACAAAGGAGGAAATTGGAAATGGCATCCATTACATTTAAAGGCAACCCGGTAACCTTGCTGGGCAACGAGGTAAAAGTGGGGGAAAAGGCGCCTTCGTTTACGGTCCTTGCAAATGATTTATCTGCAGTTACACTTGAAGATTCAAAAGGAAAGGTAAGGCTGATTTCTGTTGTGCCTTCGCTTGATACAGGGGTATGCGATGCACAGACCCGCCGTTTCAATGAAGAAGCAGCTGGACTCGGCAACGTAACAGTCTTGACCATCAGCGTCGACCTTCCGTTTGCGCAGAAGCGTTGGTGTGGGGCGAATGGCATCGAGAATGTCCAGACACTTTCCGACCATCGCGATTTATCCTTCGGGGAAGCGTTCGGAGTGGCGATCAATGAATTAAGGCTTCTTGCCCGCGCTGTTTTTGTCGTTGATTCAAATGATACAGTAACTTACGCCGAGTATGTAAGTGAAGCAACAAACCACCCGGATTATGAAGCTGCAATCGAAGCTGCCAAAAAAGCGGAATAGGTGAAACTTCCATAATTAAGGAGCCCCGGATGTCCGGGGCTTTGATTTTTTTACGGGAGCAGAAAAGATGATTCCGCTCCCGCTCCATTAAACTTGTAGTGGAATAGGAAAGACGCTAGAATGGGAAAAGAGAATGAACCGACGGAGGCAAGAAGATATATGAAACCATCTCCGGTAGAACAATTGTTTACCGTTTTTAATGAAACCTCTTCCATGCTGCAGGATGAATTAGCCTGTACCTATTTAGAAGCCTTGGCGGAAACAGGGGAAAACCTTTTCCACGGGACCGTTTTACAGGATGAAATCAGTGAACTGACTACAAAACGGCTAAAAAAAAGCTATGAGTCCATCAACCTTCAATCCTTTTCAAGGGAAGACATAAGGAAATCATTCCAGCTAGCCATTTTAAAAGGGATGAAAGAAAACGTCCAGCCGCATCATCAAATGACTCCCGATTCAGTCGGGATGCTTATCGGCTATTTAGTCTTGAAATTCGTCCGTAAGCCATCCTTCCGGCTGCTTGACCCTGCCGTTGGAACAGGCAACTTGCTCGCGACTGTCATCAACCAGCAAATCCAAAAGCAGGTTGAGGCTGTTGGCCTGGAAATTGATGATGTCTTAATTAAGCTTGCCTATGTCAATGCCAACTTGCAGGAACAATCCATCCAGCTTTTCAACCAGGACAGCCTCCAGCAAGTTTTTATTGATCCGGTTGATGCGGTTGTTTCAGATCTGCCTGTTGGCTACTATCCTGATGATATAAGGGCGGCTAATTTTGAACTGGCAGCTTCGGAAGGACATTCCTACTCACATCATCTGTTCATTGAACAAAGCATAAACAACACCAAACCTGGGGGTTACCTCTTTTTTGTTATCCCCAATGGGTTATTCGAAAGTACGGAAGCTTCCAAGCTTCGGGAATTTTTAAAAAAGAATGCCTATATCCAGGGGATTCTCCAATTGCCGCTATCGATGTTTAAATCCAAGCAGGCGGGGAAAAGCATCTTGATCCTGCAAAAGGTTGGCGAAGGAATTAATCCGCCGAAACAAGCTTTACTGGCTGAACTTCCCTCTTTGTCAAACAAGGCGGGTACAGAGAAAGTCCTAGCCCAGATCAATCAATGGATCAGTGAAAACAACTAACTTTAGGAGCAGAAGCAGATCAAGGAGGCTTCTGCTTTTTTAAGTTGGAGATAACTGAATTTAGCAACATTTGTCCTAAAAATGACGATTTGGTGTAAATCCTTGAAAAGTTCATTCAGAAGTAGGTAAACTAAAAGCGAGACATTTACTAGTTGCCTTGTTCAGGCATTAAACCCGGGTTGATGCTGAACGATTCATCCCGGCCCTGGAATTAGAGTCCGGGATTTCTGCAGGGCAATGACTGACATCAAAGGAGAGTTGGAAGTATGCCAAAAATTTTAGCAATCAACGCGGGAAGTTCATCGTTGAAGTTTCAGCTGCTCGATATGCCGGAAGAAAAAGTCGTAACAAAAGGCATTATTGAACGGATTGGCCTTGATAATTCACTTTTCACGATTGAAACCGCAGGGGAAAAGATAAAGGAAACCACTAGCATCCCAGACCATGAAGTGGCTGTTAAACTGTTGCTGGACAAGCTCACTTCAACGGGAGCCATCGCTTCTTTAAATGAAATTTCAGGGGTTGGCCACCGAGTCGTGCACGGCGGGGAGGAATTTAATGATTCAGCCTTCATTGACCAAGACGTGTTGAAGAAAATCGAGGATTTGTCCGAGCTTGCTCCATTGCATAATCCAGCCAACATTACAGGTATCCTTGCGTTTCAGCGAGTCTTGCCGGATGTACCTGCCATAGCCGTTTTTGATACTGCCTTCCACCAAACCATGCCGGAAAGTTCATTTCTGTACAGCCTTCCATATGACTATTACAAAAGATTCGGTATTAGAAAATATGGTTTCCACGGTACATCCCATAAATATGTGTCCCAGAGGGCGGCTGAGCTCCTTGGCCGGCCGGTTGAACAGTTAAGGCTCTTGTCCTGCCATCTGGGGAATGGGGCGAGCATCGCGGCTATTGACGGGGGCAAATCACTGGATACTTCTATGGGCTTTACACCTTTGGCTGGTGTGACAATGGGAACCCGATCAGGAAACATCGATCCAGCTTTGATGCCATTTATTATGGAAAAAACCGGGATGACTGCCGACGAAGTCCTTGACGTCCTAAATAAAAAGAGCGGTATGTTAGGCGTATCTGGCTTTTCAAGCGATCTTCGCGATATTGAAATCGAGGCGGCCGAGGGAAATCCGCGGGCGGAGCTAGCTCTCGAGGTATTCGCCAACAGGATCCATAAGTACATTGGTTCCTATGCGGCACGCATGTCTGGAGTCGATGCGATTATTTTTACCGCCGGCATTGGCGAAAACAGTGAGTCAATTAGGGCAAGGGTCCTTAAAGGGCTTGAATTTATGGGAGTTTATTGGAATCCCGCGTTCAATAAAGTTAGAGGGGAAGAGGCGTTTATTAACTATCCTCATTCTCCTGTAAAAGTAATGGTTATTCCAACGAATGAAGAAGTAATGATTGCCCGTGATGTCATGCGCCTGGGCAATATTCACTAAAACCAGTTGGCGAGCTGTACCTCATAAGAGAGGTGCAGCTTTTTTCTATGGCCGGCTATGTGGCTGCGGGTTTTCTAATCTGAGGAATATCTATGCTATACTGAAGGAAAGTTTTTCGATAGGAGGGCCACCCATGCCGCTGACCGATAGGGAAATGACTGTCCTGGCCGAGATTAAGGACTGGGAAAAAAAGATCCTTGAATACGAACCCAATGACCTTCAGCTAACGTACGAAAAATATTTTGAAACAGGTTTTTCCATGCTCCCGGAAAATGTACGCAGCCAGTTTTTTTCTCTTGTTGATAATTGGCTTTTCCATCTGAACGCGATTATCCAGGGAGCGCAATTCCAGCTTGATGCCAAAGAAAGAATCATTGCCACGGCCAGAGTGTTCAATAGCGGGGTAGAGAGAATTGAAGATCTCAAGGACCTTGATATAGACCAATTGAATTATATTGCCCAGCAACAAATTGCAAGGCATCGGCTCTATTCTTTTGCCCAGGGAGGGATGTCTGGTACTGGCGGTGCTCTTCTCCTTGGAGTAGACATTCCTGCAATGGCGGTGATCAATCTCCGTGCGGTCCAGCTGCTTGCCATGACCTATGGATACGAAGTGAACACCCCGTTTGAGATGATGACGTCATTGAAGGTATTTCATACTTCTACGCTCCCTCCAAGGCTTCAGGGAGAAAGCTGGGAAGAACTGCTGGATGAATTGAAAGGGGAAAGGGACAGGTACTTTTATGAGGGAGATGATCAATTGACCGATTCCTCATGGCTAGAAATGCCGATGAGGCAGCTTCTGAAAGGAGCGGTTATTGCCCTTTTCAGAAAAAAAATGGTCCAGGGCATCCCGCTTGTTAGCATGGCAGTAGGCTCGCTTACAAATTACCAGCTTACAAGAAGGGTTACTGAGTTTTCCCATCATTATTACAGGCTGCGCTATTTGACGGACAAGGAGGAACGTTCATGAGTATCCAGGAACATAAAAAGGAAGCGCCGTCGTCTGTTTCCTGCAAAGTGATTACCGTCAGCGATACACGGGACAAGGAAACTGACAAAAGCGGCCAGCTGATAATCAGCCTTCTTGAATCCAGCGGCCACAGAGTGGCTGGCTATTCAATAGTACAGGATGAAGGAGAGTTGATTAAAGCTGAGGTGCTTAGTGGCTGCGCTGATTCGGGCGTCGATGTGGTCCTGACAAATGGCGGTACAGGCATTGCGGTTCGTGATGTGACAATTGAAACGGTCATGAAGCTGTTTGACAAAGACATAACCGGATTTGGTGAACTTTTCCGAATGCTAAGCTATCAGGAGGATATCGGCTCCGCGGCTATCCTCTCCCGCGCTGCTGCCGGGGTGGTCAATAACCGCGCAGTCTTCTCTATCCCAGGTTCTTCAGGAGCTGTAAAGCTTGCGATGAACAAGCTGATCCTTCCTGAATTAGGCCATGTCGTCAGAGAGCTAAAAAAGGACTTATCCGAATAAAAGGAAGCAAGCTCCCAATTTGGGAGCTTGCTTAATTATGCATCTTTTCCTCTGAAATTGCATCTGATGCCCTGTACCATAGCAACAAATCGTTAATGATTGATGCTAACCCAGCAATTTCGCTGTTTAACTCACAGGATTTCGCAAAGTCGCTCTCATTTGACAGAGCGGCCTGTTTTTCATTAATTGAGTGTTCCAATTCCTTAATCCTGTCGGGTATGGCACCCCGTATTTGCTCCCATGAAAAAAGGATTTTCTCCTGAATTTCCGGGCTATATTCATTAAGGTTTTTCCTTAAATCCGGAACCGGAATACCCAAGCGGCTATCATATGTGAATAATTGTTCCATGCTGTTTCCTCCATTTGCTTAATCAAGTGAATTCTTTTTCAGATCTAACCACAAGGACATCGCAAGGCGCGTGCCGGGCAATGTGCCCGGAAACACTTCCGATTAAAAATCTTTCAACTGTGTTTAGGCCCGTAGCCCCGCAAATTATCAAATCAATGCTGTGTTTTTTCGCGATTTCCTTAGGGATGAGCAGTTTGGGCGATCCGAATTCTACGAGGTAGGCCACATCTTTCAGACCGGAATTTATAGCCTGCCGTTTGTATTTTTCGAGCAAATCAAAGGCATATTCGTCAGCCCGGTCCGCGACAGCCTGGTCATACGCTTCAACTATCGCAAATGCCCTTGTATCAATCACATGGACGAGCAGGAGTGAAGCTTGGTTCGTTGCGGCAATGCCAATTGACTTTTTAAAGGCTAACTCCGCTTCCTTGGAGCCGTCAATTGCCACCATAATCTTTTGATACTTGGTTCCCATTGCCTTACCCTCCTCTTAAAAGGAATTAATCAACTTTTCTGCCCAATCTTCTCTTCTCTAGATTATACATGAAAAATCGAATACATAGAAAATTAGGGTTGTTGGGAATAGTAATTATGATGTTTTGGGCGTGAAGATTAAGATTATACTTGGATGGGAATGGTGAGGCATGCGAGAAGAAAAACAGGAACGGCGGTCCGTTTACACCTACAATGAAAAGGGCACCGAAGAAGTCAGCGCGCAAATTATGAATGCCTATAACAGTGGTGTCATTGGTGAGGAAGAAGCTATGGCTAGAAGGGAAACATATCCTGTGGCGGAAGGGGAAATAGAGTAAAAGGAAGGCTGCCATAAAACCGGCAGCCTTTTCGTATTCACAATTTCCTGTGCATGTCTGGTCTATTTACCCATGAAATTTAAAGAATCGCGGGACAAAAACCCAAGACCCTCCTCAACTGGACGCATATCCTTTATTGTAATTAAAAATATAGGAGGAGGAGTTAGCTTGAACAACGAGTTTCAATTAATGGGTGGGCAGGCTGTTGGCTTTCCCCAACAGGATTTCATTGACCCAAATGACGAGAGGTTTGGCTTTGGTTTTGGCAGGCCATTCGGATTCGGATTTGGCAGGCCTTGGGGCTGGGGAGGCTGGGGATTTGGCGGTCCTTTCGTAGGCGGCCTTCTTGGAGGGCTTGCTGCCGGAGCGTTATTCAGTCCGTTTCTCTACGGAGGGTTTGGATACGGTTATCCTTATTATGGCTATGGTGGTTTCGGATACCCAGGTTTCTGGTAGTAAATACATTGAAGCAGTCGGAGTGCCGGGCTATTCCCAGTGCTCCATTTTCTTTCCGAATCCATAAAAAGTTTCCGTCTAAAGTTTCTTTTGGTAAAATGGAATTGTTTACGTTTTCAAAGTACATATATTGTAGGAGGCATTAGGATGAGGATTGGGGTACCAGCGGAAATAAAAAATAATGAAAACCGTGTGGCTATGACACCTGCCGGCGTGGTAAACCTTGTCAATTTCGGCCACGAGGTTTATATCCAGGCGGGGGCTGGACTGGGCTCTGGCTTCACAGATGAAGATTACAAATCAGCTGGAGCGAGCATTGTAGATACGGCAGGCGAAGCATGGGACAAGGATATGGTCATGAAAGTAAAAGAGCCGCTTCCAGAGGAGTTTAAATACTTCTACGAAGGCTTAATCCTGTTTACCTATCTTCACCTTGCTCCGGAACCTGAACTGACAAAGGCACTTATTGAGAAAAAAGTGATCGGAATCGCTTATGAAACTGTACAGCTCCCGAATGGAGCACTTCCGCTCCTGACACCGATGAGCGAGGTTGCCGGGAGGATGGCTGCGCAAATTGGAGCACAGTTCCTGGAAAAGGTGCATGGTGGTAAAGGAATTCTTCTATCGGGGGTTCCTGGAGTCCAAAGAGGTACAGTTACAATTGTCGGCGGCGGGGTAGCCGGTACCAATGCAGCAAAGATGGCTATTGGACTAGGCGCGAAAGTAACGGTAATCGATTTGAATCCGGACAGGCTTCGCCAACTTGATGATATTTTTGGATCAGACATTACAACCCTAATGTCAAACCCATACAATATCGCGGAAGCAGTACGTGAGTCCGATCTTGTTATCGGTGCTGTTTTGATTCCTGGTGCGAAAGCGCCCAAGCTTGTAACAGAGGAAATGATCCAATCCATGAAACCAGGCAGCGTGGTTGTTGATATTGCGATAGACCAGGGTGGAATTTTTGAAACGACGGACCGAATTACGACTCATGACTATCCTACCTATATCAGGCATGGAGTTGTCCACTATGCTGTTGCCAATATGCCTGGTGCGGTGCCTAGGACTTCCACTATCGCCCTTACGAATGGAACGGTGCCATACGCAGTCCAGATTGCCAACAAAGGCTACAAACAGGCATGCCTGGAAAATGAAGCCCTCCTAAAGGGAATCAATACTCTTGATGGACATGTAACCTACAAAGCTGTTGCCGAAGCGCAGGGACTAGAATTCATCAGCTCAAAGCAATTGCTTGAGCGGGAATAATAAAAAGAAAAGCAGGCGTACCGTCGGGCGGTACCCTGCTTTTTTCGTGCTTTTCATTCGGTTAAGCATTTTTAAAAGTGATTTTATTTAATGATTTGCAGATCTTTCGGGTATTTCGTGAGGATTTCAAGGCCGGATGCCGTAACATGGACATCGTCTTCAATCCTTACTCCTGCAACTTCGGGAACATAAATACCGGGTTCGATTGTGAAAACCATTCCTTCTTCAAGCTGTAACGGGTTCGTTTCGGTCACAGATGGATATTCGTGGATGTTAATTCCCAAACCGTGGCCGAGGCGGTGCGGGAAGTATTCACCGTAACCTGCAGAAGAAATCACATTTCGTGCAGCTTTGTCTACAGCGGAACAAGGCGTTCCCGGCTTCCCAGCTTCAATAGCGGCCAGCTGTGCTTTAAGGACAGTATCATAAATTTCTTTTTGCTTGTCGCTAATATCTCCATAAGCAAGCGTGCGGGTGATATCGGAGCAATACCTGTCAACGACTACCCCAAGGTCAAACAGGACAAAATCGCCCTTTTTAATCTTGGTCTGCCCCGGATTTCCATGGGGGGAAGCCGCGTTTTTCCCAGCTAGAACCATCGTGCTAAAGGACATTTGGCTGACGCCTTTTTTCTTCAGCTCGAATTCAATCGCCGCGAGAACTTCAAGCTCGGTTTTCCCTTCCCTGATCTCGCTTGCTCCGACCTCAATCGCATAGTCCGCGAGTGATGCAGCTTCGCGCAGGGCCTTGAGTTCACGGGCGTCTTTTACAAGCCTTAATGCCCGCATTTTTTCCTCAGCGGCTACAAACTGATTCGACCCAGGGAAAAGCTTCATAAGTTCTTCATAGCGTTCTACATTTAAATGTTCTTTTTCGATTGCGACTTTTGACGCTGCATTAGGAAGCCGTTTTGAAACCGATTTATGTACCATTTCCCAAGGATTTTCGGTATCTGTGAATCCGATGATTTCATTACTCCAACCTGCATTCACAGCATCATTTTTTTCCATTGCCGGCAAGACAAGAAATGGCTCCTCGTTCTGAAAAACGGCAAGCCCCAACAAGCGCTCATGCGGGTCTGTAAAATATCCGCTTAAATAGAAGACGTTATCTGGAGATGTTAAAAAACAAACGTCTATTTCTTGATCCTTCATCCAGGCTGATAGTTTTTGCAGTCTCTCGTTCATAGTAATCCCCCTGTCTAATTGTATGGAAACAGTCTTATTCTGACTTACTCCACGGGGCGAGTCCCGTGGGTTCTCACATATAGTTTCTCGCAAGCGTACATGGAGTCAAGCTCCCATCGGCGTTACGCACTAGCTATAGGGGTGAGAACCAACAAACAAGCAGTCCGTTGACCACATTGGCGTTTGTTTTCTTTTCTTTCGAAAATGGAGGCTAAGTCATACCCCCAGCTTTGTTTTAAGATATCATAATGCCGCTATTTAATACAATTGTACGGTTGTTTATTATTTGTTGAATACATCGGTCATGTAATAGTTGAAAGTTTTCAAATTCAATTTGACACCGTTCTGGGTCGGGCTTTTGTCCTTCATCGTCTGAACAATAGAGTAAAAATGATGAATATAAACATACTCCTTTCTATAAAGTTTTGGTCTTTTGCTCCTGTACCGTTTCAACATTGCTTCACTTACCCTGCCAAATGTACTCACAAAATATCCCTTGCTCCATAAAACACCACAACGAGAATAAAATTTCCTTAAAATTTGGAAATTGCTAT
>NZ_LMTI01000002.1:381752-589490 GCF_001510665.1 Bacillus sp. FJAT-27445 | reverse complement strand
TAAATGTTCGGACAACGTCCGTGGCAGACACAGTTGGTTTCGTTGAGACAAACATATGGATATGTTCCGGCATTATCTAAATTTCGAACACCAAATTATATGGTACTGAACTAGAAACTTCAATGATTTAAAGTGTTTTATTCACTCATATTTACCACCTCAGTCCCATCAAGTTTAAATCCAATTTTATACATCTATTTTACCGCAAAGGAACATATGTTTGTAATAAATATCTCTTAAAGTCGCTCAAATAGGATGGTCAAAAGACCATCCTCGAGCGATGCCCTTATATCCACGGGGCAAGCCCGCGTGGTTTTACGGGCAAGTTCTATAACAATAATCAACAGAAGATATTGACTATTAACATTAAAATGATGTTAAAAGAACGTTTCGGCAGGATATATATAATAAGAATCGAACCTAATAAGTAAATACATATGGAAGGGGAATGCAAAAATGAAAATATCCTATCATGGGCATTCGGTAGTAAAAATCATTACAATGGGGAAAACAATTTTAATAGATCCATTTATCAACGGAAACAGACTTACCGATTTAAAGGAAGAAAATGAAAATCCTGATGTCATCATTCTCTCCCACGGACATAACGACCATGTAGGCGATACAGTGAGTATTGCGAAACGAAATGACTCGCTTGTGATAGCCAACGCAGAGATTTCTGATTTTTTGGGCTGGCAGGGTGTTCGCACACATGCCATGCATATCGGCGGTTCATTCCAGTTTGATTTTGGAAAAGTAAAGCTAACACAGGCGTTCCATGGTTCAAGCTATGAAACATCAGATAAACAGCTAATCTATTGTGGAATGCCAGCGGGAATATTGATCATGGCTGAGGGTAAAACGATATACCACGCCGGAGATACCGGTTTATTTTCCGACATGAAACTGATTGGGGAACGCCATCCGATTGATGTCGCCTTCCTTCCAATCGGTGACAATTTTACAATGGGACCAGAAGATGCCGCGTATGCAGCAAAGCTCCTGAATGCAAAAACAGTCATCCCCATGCATTACAATACGTTTCCGCCAATCAGGCAGGACCCTCATGCGTTTATTGGCATGCTGGAAGCTAAGAATGGAATGGTATTGGAGCCGGGAGATACAATCGAAGTATAATTTTCCATTGTTTTACGTTCCTGCAAGACTTTTTCCCCAATAATTTGCATAACAATGAAACAAGCTAATTAAAGGGGGAAAAGCAGTGGCAAAAAACCGCTATATGCTATGCCTTTTGCTGGCAATCTTTTTTATCTATTACGCAGGTCCAAGGCTTCCGCTAGTTTCCTCGGGAACGGAAGGCCTATTTACTGCATCCTGGACCATTCTTGCCCTTCTCGTGATAGGAGGCAATCTTTCAGGCTTACGAAAGGGCAAAGGTTCGGGAAACGTAACCCCTGCAAATCCTCATGTTCAAAAAAAGAGGCTTCGATCGCGCACTTACTAACCTTTCTCGCTGTTTTCCGCTATCCTGCATTGAATAGGTAATTCATTAACCTTATAATTAATTCAAATGATTCCCGCATGGATAGCGGAAATAGATAAAGGGTGAAGGTCTTGGCAACTAAGCACGAACAAATTCTGCGATATATCGACGAGCTTACCATAGGTGATAAAATTTCCGTGCGCCAGATTGCAAAGGCGATGAATGTAAGTGAAGGTACCGCCTACAGGGCGATTAAGGATGCTGAAAATAAAGGGTATGTCAGCACGATTGAAAGGGTCGGGACAATCCGGATTGAACGCAAGAAGAAAGAAAACATTGAAAAGCTGACCTACGCCGAAATTGTAAATATTGTTGAAGGACAAGTGATTGGCGGGAAGGCGGGTCTTCATAAAACACTGAATAAGTTTTTAATTGGCGCAATGAAGCTTGATGCAATGATGAGGTATACGGGGGCGGGGAACCTTCTCATCATCGGCAACCGGACAAAGGCCCATGAATATGCGCTGAAAGCTGGAGCCTCGGTGCTAATTACCGGAGGCTTTGATACGGAAGAACACGTCAAGAAGCTTGCCGATAAATTGCAGCTCCCGATCATATCGACAAGCTATGATACTTTTACCGTGGCAACGATGATCAACAGGGCTATTTACGACCAGCTCATAAAAAAGGAAATCACGCTAGTCGAAGATATTCTGACTTCTCTTGAAAAAACAGTGTATTTAAAGACTGGCGAAACGGTCAGACAGTGGCATATATATAACCGGGAGACAAAACATGGCCGTTATCCGGTAGTTGACCAAGGGATGAAAGTCCAAGGGATAGTCACCTCCAAGGACATTGTGGGCCAGGAAATGGACACCCCAATCGAAAAGGTCATGACGCGGCAGCCGATGACTGTCGGCGGCAAAATAAGTGTCGCTTCGGCTTCGCATATGATGGTCTGGGAAGGAATTGAGCTTTTGCCGGTTGTCGATGATTCAAACCGGCTCCAAGGCATCATAAGCCGGCAGGATGTCCTGAAGGCATTGCAGATGATCCAGCGGCAGCCCCAGGTCGGCGAAACTCTTGATGACATTGTGACGAGCCAGATGCTCCTTTCCCAGGGAAAAACGAAGGGGGAGGACTACTATAGAATTGAAGTTTCACCGCAAATGACAAACCATCTCGGAACGATATCTTACGGCGTTTTTACAACGATTGTCGCCGAGGCCGCCAGCCGTGTGCTGAGAGGATACAAAAAAGGCGACCTTGTAGTGGAAAACATGACAATCTACTTTCTAAAACCAGTACAGATAGACAGCATTCTTGAAATATACCCCAAGGTGCTGGAGGTCGGACGCAAATTTGGAAAGGTGGATGTCGAGGTTTTTAGTGATGGATTGATGGTAGGGAAAGCAATGATGATGTGCCAGCTGATTGACAGGCAATAATTGATGCCGAGCCATAAAGAAAATGTGCATCGGGGGAAAAATAAAAACTGCGCCTATTGTGGCACAGCTTTCAAAATATGGACTATGATCAATTCTTCCCTTCGGCTTCCTTTATGGCAAATGGCAGATAAAATCTATATGCCTTTATTCCGGACCAAATATTGATTCCGCCAAGAAGGATGAACACAATGGCAACGATGTAAGACACTTTCGATTGAAATAAGTAAAGTTGGTTGAGGCCAAATGTGAGTACAAACAACCCCAGGGCAATTCCGGACTTTGATGAAATCCAGTTGCGTTCGCCCGGTTTGGTGCTCCTTACATATTTTATTTTATAAAAAACATAAAAGGACAAGGAAAATACGATTAGAATAACAAGTATTGGCATTTGAAAACCTCCATATTTGAACTACGTTATTATTGTAGCCGGAAATGGGGTGAAATGCCAGAAACCTGCCGTTTTTTTGCTAACATATGATTTGAAGGAGATAATTCATGGAAACGAAAATACTAGATGCGATTGAGGAATACAGGACAATCATTATTCACCGGCACGTCCGTCCGGATCCGGATGCATATGGGTCTCAATGCGGGCTCGCTGAAATACTGCTGGCAACTTATCCGGATAAGAAAATTTATGTAGTTGGCCAGGATGAGGAAACGCTCGCCTACCTTAGGGAAATGGATAAAATTCCAGATAGCGCATACGAGGGAGCCCTTGTCATCGTATGCGATACCGCCAATACCGAGCGTATTTGTGACGAAAGATATAGGCTTGGAAGCATGCTTATCAAAATTGACCATCACCCAAATGAAGACCCGTACGGCAATTTGATGTGGGTTGATACGAGCGCAAGTTCTACAAGCGAAATGATTTATGAATTGTTCCTTAAAGGGAAGGACCGTGGGCTGGTGCTTAGCGATGAAGCCGCCAGACTTCTTTATGCAGGGATTGTGGGAGACACCGGGCGGTTCCTTTATCCAAGTACAACGGATAAGACATTTGCTTATGCGGGCGAGCTGATCCATTATAATTTCTCAAGAACAGAACTTTACGACCGTATGTATGAATTAAGCGCGAATATTATTAAGCTAAATGGCTATATCCTGCAAAACTTTAACATGCAGGAGAATGGCGTGGCATCTGTTATTTTGTCAAGGGAGCTTCTTCAAAAGTATGATGCCCTTCCATCCGAAGCATCCCTTTTGGTCAGCACGCTGGGCAATGTAAAAGGAATAAAAGCATGGGTGTTTTTCATTGAGGAACAAGACCAAATCCGTGTGAGGCTAAGGTCAAAGGGCCCAGTCATCAATGGAGTGGCGAAGCAATTCAACGGAGGCGGCCACCCGCTAGCCGCGGGAGCTTCAATTTTTTCCTGGCAGGAAATGGACAGTGTCCTCCATGAATTAAATGCTGTTTGTAACTAAGTGGTTGTACCATTAGGAAAGGCCAATCCATCTGTTTCAATGGATTGGCCTTTTCTGTTTTCTCCACTTTCAAATGTTCTTTGCGGCTTCATTAACTGTCCAGGGTGATATGAAGCTGAATGATGACGTTTGTGTAAATGACAAGCTCCTTCACCTCAAGCCTGTATTTTTTGCCATTGATTGAAACCGATCTATTTTCAATAACCCTTTTTATCAAATCTTTATTTTTATAGACTGTTTGAACATCCTTGGCCTTAAGGGTCTTCAAATCTTCGGTGACCGCTTCCTCTGTCTGTTTAACACTTAGCAGGTCAAGGCTGTATTTTTGATGGTTTATAATCTTGACTGTAATTTGTTGGACGAGAAGATGCTCAATGTTTTCTTTATTCAGGTTTTTGAACTCTTCCTGCCAGATGGCTACATCATCCCTGAGATCCTGGATCGTATCCTTTTGCTCCTGGATAAGCAATGTTTGCTTTTCCTGAAGGATTCCATACATATAAATGAACAGGAGCCAGCTAATTATTCCGCCGATGGCCATACCCACAAAAAAGCGCTGCCATGTATTGTCTTTATAAAGTGGGGGGACCCTCATGAGGCGATAAACTCCTGGGTAAACCATTCAATTAGGAGCGCTCCGGTCTGGGCTCCGCCTAGAGCGGATAAAATCAAAAATATTTGTTTGATAATATCTTTTGTTTGTCCATCAAATATCCCCTTTTCAAATTCATAAATGGGATCGAATGTCCCACCAATCGCGGCAACAATTGCCCATATTCTTAAGGATGACGAAAGCCTGGCAATGGCCGTCAGCATCGGCTGCCCGGTCAGGAAAGCGGCGATTCCCCCGATGAGTGCGCCTCCAAGAAGCACTCCGAGTGCAATAAAATAGCTTTCAATAAAAGAAGAAATGAACCCTGCCTGATTCATAGCACCATTCCTTTTTGCAACATTGGCTTCCCACTTCAATCATATGGACAAACATCCCCGATTATGAATAAAACTCACTGCACCCGGCTACTTGCGTTTCCCCTACAGACGCCATTAAAAAGGGGAACATATTTTCTTTTCCCATTTCAACCCCTATAATAGAAAGAGAGAAGAAGCAAAGGGGCGTGAGAAAATGTCGTATATCCACCTTCAAACCTATAGTGCGTATAGCCTGCTTAGCAGCACTGCTTCTATTTCTTCGCTCGTTGCCGATGCTCGAAATAAGGGCTTCAAGGCTCTTGCCCTGACTGACCGCAATGTTATGTACGGATCCATCGAATTTTACAAGGAATGTAAAAAGAATGGCATTACTCCAATCCTTGGCCTGACAGCCGATGTCCAGTCGGAAAGGGAGGGGGCGGGCGCATTCCCGCTTGTGCTTTTGGCAAAAAACAATACGGGATTCAGGAATCTCCTTAAAATATCGAGTGCAATCCAGACAGTGTCCCGAGAAGGCATACCTTTGAAATGGCTTCGTCATTATGCTTCTGGGCTTATCGCCATTACCCCTGGCGTTGAAGGGGAAATCGAGGCGCTCGTGCTCGAGGGGAAAGAGAAAGAGGCGCGCTCTAGTATTCAATTGTATAAGGAAATTTTTTCGGGGGATTTTTTTCTCTCCCTGCAGAATCACGGGCTAGAAGAGGAACGCTTTCTTCTTGGCCACCTCCCGGAATTAGCGCGAAAAGCGGAAATCAATGTTGCCGCGGCCAATTCTGTCTACTACTTGGAAAGGGGGGACGCCCTCGCCCATGAATGCCTGCTCGCAATTAGGGATGGAGTAAAGCTGCAGGATGAAGGGCGCGATAGGCTTTCGGGGGAAGAATATTATCTCAAAACCGCTGCCGAAATGGCTGAACTGTTTGCTTCCATCCCTGAATCGCTCGAAAACACACTAGATATTGCAAAAAGATGCTCGGTTTCTATTGAATTCGGGCAAATCCATATGCCGAAATATCCGCTCGAAGGCAGTATCAGGCCTGAACAAATGTTAGAAAGGCTATGTTTTTCAGGCTTGAATAAAAGGCTGCCTGACTGTGGGGAGGAATATGCGCAGAGGCTCAGATATGAACTTTCCATTATAAATAAAATGAACTTTAACGATTACTTCCTAATCGTTTGGGATTTCATGAAATTCGCTCGGGAAAAAAGCATCCTGACGGGTCCCGGACGGGGTTCGGCGGCTGGCTCCCTCGTTGCCTTTTCCCTTTATATTACGGATGTCGACCCGGTTGAGCATGGCTTGCTATTTGAACGGTTTCTCAATCCCGAACGGATTTCCATGCCGGATATTGATATCGATTTTCCTGATAATCGGCGCGATGAAGTCATCGAATACGTCGCCGGGAAATACGGTGAACTCCATGTTGCCCAGATTGCGACGTTTGGGACACTTGCTGCAAAAGCATCTATACGCGATGTTGGAAGGGCATTTGGCCTTAATTCCAAAGAGTTGGATTCGCTGTCAAAGGCCATCCCTTCGAGGAACGGAATTACACTTAAAGAGGCCCGCGATGAATCTGCCAGGCTCCGTGAGTTTATTACGGAAAGTCCGTTCAATCAAAAGCTGTTTGATACCGCGCAGAAGCTGGAGGGTCTTCCTAGGCATACGTCCACCCACGCAGCCGGGGTCGTCATCAGCGAGAAGCCTCTTGTCGAACTCGTACCAATACAGGCAGGCCATAACAATATTTATTTGACCCAATATTCCATGGAGCATCTTGAGGAAATAGGCCTTTTAAAAATGGATTTCCTGGGATTAAGGAATCTGTCGCTAATCGAGTCGATCATTACATCGATTAATAGGGATGGAAAAAGGAGAATTGAAAGCCGCTTAATACCCCTTGAAGACGAAAAAACATACGAATTGCTCGCCAGAGGGGAAACGACTGGTATATTCCAGCTGGAATCCGAGGGAATGAGGAATGTCCTTACCCGCCTAAGGCCAACCAGGTTTGATGACATAGTTGCCGTTAATGCCCTTTACCGTCCAGGACCGATGGAAAACATCCCCTTGTTCATTTCAAGGAAGCACGGCCATGATTTAATCAGCTATCCCCATAAAGACCTTGGCCCCATCCTGGAAAATACGTATGGGGTTATCGTTTATCAGGAGCAAATCATGCAGGTCGCCTCACTTATGGCTGGATTTTCGCTAGGGGAGGCCGATTTGCTGAGGAGGGCTGTCAGCAAGAAGATAAAAGAGGAACTCGATCGGGAGAGGGAGCATTTTGTCGGAGGCGCCGTAAAAAAAGGATACGATAAGCGTGTTGCAAACGAGGTATATGATTTAATCGTCAGGTTTGCGAATTACGGTTTTAACAAGAGCCATGCCGTTGCCTACAGCATGATTTCCTGCCAGCTCGCTTACCTAAAGGCGCACTTCCCTGTCCATTTCATGGCGGCGCTCCTATCCACAGTTATCGGGAATGACCTGAAAATAGGCCAGTACATCCGTGAGCTGAAAACGATGGGAATACCGGTTTTTCCACCCTCGATAAATAGGAGCCAGTATTTCTTTAAAGCTGAAAATGAAGGCGTACGGTTCGGGCTGGGCGGAATAAAGGGTATTGGCTACACGGCAGCTAAGGAAATTTTCCAAGAAAGAAACCGAAAACCGTTTACAGACCTTTTTGACTTTTGCATCCGCCTTCCGCAGAAGACCGCCAATCGAAAAACGCTTGAAACCCTTGTCCACTCAGGCTGCTTTGATGAATTTGGAAAAGACAGGGCAACTCTGCTTGCAACCCTGGATGTGGCAATCGAGCATGCCCAGTTGATGAGCACAGGGGAAGATGGGCAAGAAGGGCTTTTTACGGATAGTGAATTTATGCCGGCCCCTAAATATATGGAAGTAGATTCTATCAGCATGGAGAACAAGCTGGCACTTGAAAAAGAAGTCCTCGGATTTTACCTTTCAAGCCATCCTCTTTCCATACATGAAAAAGAGCTGCACGCCGCGGGAGTGTACCTGCTGGCTGATTTAAACCCAGGGCCAAAGCAGCAAGCCGCAGGGATTTATATAATAGCAGCGAAAACGATCCGCACGAAAAAAGGCGAACCCATGGCGTTCCTAACCGTCAGTGACGCAAGCGGTGAAATGGAGGCTGTTGCATTCCCTGATGTCTATAAGAAACATACAAACTTGCTCAACCAGGGAAAGATGGCTGTTATTGAAGGAAAGACGGAAAAGCGGGAGGGGAAAATCCAATTCATTATCCGCAGAGCGGAGGAAATAGAGAACTGGATTAAGAAAAATGTTAGCAAGCGCCTTTTTCTGAAACTTACAGAAGAAAATCAGGAACCTGCCCGGCTAGAGGAGCTGAAAGAAATACTATCCTCCAGCACGGGAGGGATAGAGGTTGTTCTCCATTATGACCGCAGGAAGAAGACAGTCAGCCTTGGGAACCTGTATGGAGTTGAACCAACCGAAACTCTGCTCGGCCATCTTGAGGATTTCCTTGGGGAATCCAATGTTATCTTAAAATAATCAAGCAGGAAAATTCCTGCTTTACATCGAAACAAGATGTGATATAGTGGTAAAAGAAAGTGTGGTCTGACCACCGAATAAAACATTTCCTTCCATATCCTAAAGGAGTGAATACCTTGACATTGCGCGAAGAAGCCCTGCATATGCACCGCCTTAACCAAGGAAAACTTGAATCAAAATCGAAAGTAGAAGTAAGGAACGCCAAGGATTTAAGTCTTGCTTATTCTCCGGGAGTCGCCGAACCATGCAAAGAAATATACGACAAGCCCGAAACTGTATACGATTATACGATGAAGGGAAATATGGTAGCGGTGGTTACCGATGGGACAGCTGTGCTCGGCCTCGGGAATATTGGCCCAGAAGCTGCCCTGCCTGTAATGGAAGGAAAGGCTGTTTTATTTAAAAGCTTTGCGGGAGTAGATGCGTTTCCAATCTGCCTGAACACTACGGATGTTGAAAAAATTATTGAAACTGTCAAGCTTCTAGAACCGACATTTGGCGGAGTGAATCTTGAGGATATCGCTGCTCCAAAATGTTTTGAAATAGAAGAAAGGCTCAAAAAAGAAACAAACATACCGATTTTCCATGACGACCAGCACGGAACGGCCATCGTCACCGTGGCAGGCCTCGTCAATGCCCTGAAAATTACAGGAAAAAAAATGACCGAAATCAAGGTTGTGGCTAATGGAGCGGGTGCGGCTGGAATAGCCATCATCAAGCTACTGCACAGCTACGGCGTACGCGATATTATTATGTGTGATACAAAAGGGGCAATCTATGAAGGACGCCCAAACGGTATGAATGCCATTAAAGACGAAGTTGCCCGGTTTACGAACAGGGACCGCCTTCAAGGAAACCTTGAGGATGTCATTAAAGGCGCAGATGTTTTCATCGGTGTATCCGTAGCCGGTGCCTTGACAAAAGAGATGGTTTCAACCATGAATGAAGGGCCGACTATTTTCGCGATGGCTAACCCGGTACCGGAAATTATGCCGGATGAGGCAAAAGAAGCCGGGGCAAGGGTCATTGGCACAGGCCGTTCCGATTTTCCAAACCAGGTAAATAACGTTCTGGCTTTTCCTGGCATATTCAGGGGTGCGCTTGATGCGCGGGCTACCCATATCAATGAAGAGATGAAGGTAGCTGCCGTTGAGGCGATTGCTGGTCTAATTAGCGATGACGAACTGAACGAGGACTATGTCATCCCAGGTCCATTTGATGAAAGAGTCGCACCTGAGGTTGCTTCCGCAGTTGCCAAGGCTGCTATGGAAACAGGTGTTGCCCGCTTACGGGTCGACCCTGAGGACGTAAAAGAAAAAACCAAAAGGCTCTCATTAATTGGGAGAAACAAGTGAAGGATACGGTAAAAAGCCAATTCCAGAATTCTAAGGTATATATTGAAATCGTTAAGAAGCTAAGGGAAATGATTGCCGCGGATGGCCTTAAAGCAGGGGACAAAATACCTTCCGAGCGGGAATTAACGGAGCGCCTCAATGTGGGGCGCTCCTCCGTCAGGGAGGCTTTGCGCGCGCTTGAATTATTGGGTCTGATTGAAACGAGAAGGGGAGAAGGCACCTTTATTCGCGATTTTAGAGGTAACCAGCTTGTCCAAATTCTGAGCACATTCATTCTCCAGGATGAAAAGGCAAAACGTGATGTCAAAGAGACCAAGTATTATATTGAAATGGATTGTCTACGTCTTATTCTCAAAAGAAACAATCACCTTCGTTTGGATGAGGCGTACAGGCTCACGAAATCTGATGACATCAACGATGACGACTTTTTTTATCGGCTTATTCTATTGGCCGATAACCATTTGTTTTCACGTATCTGGGTCATTTTAAAGGATTATTACCATTCCCAAGGCTTTGCAGTAGAAAAAGCACATCCCGAAGAGTATCATGCTCTCATTGAAGCTATTGATGCAGGGGATGAAGAATTGGTGATAGGCCGTTATATGAAATTAAGAAAATTGTCTTAATCCTAACGACAAAAAGCGGCAACTTTTGAATGAAAAGTGCCCTATAGTATGGACAGGCCGTACCCTGGAATACCCGGGTAATTTTTATGAAGAAGTGGTCTGGCCACTAATGGAATGCGTAAATGCTTTGGGGTGTTTCGCTTTTATTTTTTGGCACTGACTTTACCACGGTGCTTCTGCGCCATGGTGGAACCGAGGAAGCTAGATTCGGCCGGGCCAATGTCAATGAGGATCTTCCGGGAAAACCAAAAGGTGATTTGCTCCCCGGCTTCGATTCCACTTCTTTAAACTAGGGAGGTACTAACTTGCTAAAAGAGCTATTTACGAAATCGAAAAAAAAGAAATATGCCGCGATACCCTCTGAGGCAGCGAAACAGGACGTCCCTGAAGGCATCATGACAAAATGCCCTGGTTGTAAGAAAATTATCTATACGCGGGAGCTGGCGAAAAACCTCAAGGTATGTTTTCATTGCGGGCGCCATTATCCAATGAATGCCCGGGAAAGAATTCAAAGCTTCCTCGATGAGGACAGCTTCGAGGAAATTAATGCGGGAATGATTTCGGAAAATCCGCTTGGGTTTCCGGATTATCTTGAGAAACTGGAGAAAGACAGAATAAAAACGAAAATGAACGAAGCTGTCGTAACAGGAACCGGAACGGTAAACGGAATATTGGTTTCCGTTGCGTTTATGGATTCGACCTTCCGAATGGGAAGCATGGGTTCCGTCGTTGGCGAAAAAATTACCCGTGCTGTTGAAAAAGCCGGGGAATTAGACATACCATTCATTATTTTCACAGCTTCAGGCGGTGCCAGGATGCAGGAAGGTGTATTAAGCCTTATGCAAATGGCCAAGACAAGTGTTGCCTTAAAGAGGTTTAGTGATAATGGAGGCCTAATCATTTCAATCATGACCCATCCGACTACCGGCGGCGTTTCAGCCAGCTTCGCTTCACTTGGGGACTATAACATCGCTGAACCAGGGGCGCTAATTGGATTTGCTGGAAGAAGGATTATTGAACAAACCATCAGGGAAGAACTGCCTGAAGATTTTCAGACAGCGGAATTTTTGCTTAAGCATGGCCAGTTGGATGCGGTGATTGATAGGCATGAACTGAAAGGCAAAATTGGGACAATCCTTGAATTGCATCAACGAGGAGGTGAGCTTGCTTGGTAGGGGAGCTGGAATTTGAAAAACCAATCATCGAGCTAAGGAAAAAGATTAGTGAGTTAAAGGATTATACAACTAAAACGGAAGTGGATCTTTCGTCTGAAATTGAAAAGCTGGCGGCCCGCCTTGAGAAGCTCGAAGCAGACATATACTCGAACATAAAGCCGTGGGACCGTGTTCAAATTGCACGCCATCCTGAGAGGCCTACAACCCTCGATTATATTGGCTTTCTTTTTGATAGCTTTATGGAATGCCATGGCGACAGGCTGTATGGGGATGATGAGGCAATTGTTGGTGGAATCGCAAAGTTCAAAGGGATTCCGATTACAATTATTGGTCACCAGCGCGGAAAGGATACAAAGGAGAATATTCGGCGGAATTTTGGGATGCCGCATCCTGAAGGGTATAGAAAAGCGTTGAGGCTAATGAAGCAAGCCGAGAAATTCAAACGGCCGATTATCTGTTTTATTGATACAAAAGGCGCCTATCCCGGAAAAGCCGCGGAAGAGCGGGGACAGAGCGAGGCGATTGCCCGTAATCTATTTGAAATGGCAAGCCTAAGTGTTCCGGTTGTCTGCATTGTTATAGGAGAGGGTGGAAGCGGAGGAGCTTTGGCACTAGGGGTTGGAAACCAAATCCTAATGTTGGAAAACTCCACGTATTCCGTTATCTCGCCGGAAGGGGCCGCAGCCTTGCTATGGAAAGATGCCTCCCAGGCGAAACGCGCCGCTGAGTCAATGAAAATCACAGCACCGGACTTAAAGGACCTTGGAATCATAGACAATATTATTCCTGAAGTGAGAGGCGGAGCCCATAGGGATGTCGAGGCTCAGGCACATGAAATTGAGAAGGCTTTGTTTCGATCCCTTAAGGAATTGTCCAAGCTTTCAGGTGATGAACTGAAGGAACAACGATATGATAAGTATAAGTCGATTGGCGAGTATTCGTTTTTAAATGACTTTATTGGGGTAAAGTAAGGGCGTGCTTTTCGAAGCACGTCTTCTTTTATTTAGTATTTTATATTTAAAACGCTTACACTTGACTATTCTTCTGTATTTTGCTTTTTCGTTGCGATTAGGTTGTTAGACCTCTCTCTTAATGGTATTTTATAAATGACCTGTTTGTTACATTTATAACAAAGTACAGGAGTTTTGTGAAAAATTCATTTCCTTGGGGAAGAGTAAAGATATGGGGTGATGATTGGTATGAGGAAAATAGGTGTATTGACAAGTGGCGGGGATTCACCTGGTATGAATGCCGCCATCAGGGCAGTCGTCAGGAAGGCGATATTCCATAACATAGAGGTCTATGGTGTATATGGTGGGTTTGCTGGTTTGCTAACTGGAAATATTAAAAAGCTTGAACTGGGGTCTGTCGGGGATATTATCCATAGGGGCGGAACCATGCTCCAATCCGCTCGCTGCCTTGAATTTAAAACAAAAGAGGGGCAGTTAAAGGGAATTGAACAATTACGTAAATTTGATATTGAAGGGCTTGTCGTAATAGGCGGAGACGGGTCTTACCGTGGCGCCAAGGCGTTGACGGAACAAGGATTCCCATGTGTCGGTGTTCCTGGGACAATTGATAATGACATTCCTGGTACAGAATTTACAATTGGCTTTGATACGGCTCTAAATACAGTAATTGATGCAATTGACAAAATCCGCGACACGGCAAGTTCCCATGAAAGGACATTTATCATTGAAGTAATGGGGCGTGATGCGGGCGATATCGCTCTTTGGGCTGGCCTGGCCGGAGGGGCGGAAACGATATTAATCCCTGAAGAAAACTATGACATGAATGATATAGCGGATAAACTCCGCCGCGGAAACGAACGCGGGAAGAAGCATAGCATCATTGTCATTGCCGAGGGTGTGGGCAGCGCGGTCGACTTGGCCCGCCAATTGAAGGAAGCAACCAATATAGATACAAGAATATCCGTTTTGGGCCATATGCAAAGGGGAGGTTCACCGACTGCGACAGACCGCGTGCTTGCAAGCAGGCTCGGTGCGAGGGCGGTTGAACTTCTGCTGGACGAAAAAGGCGGCCGGGCGGTTGGAATTGAGCAAAATCGTCTAGTGGATTACGATATTATCGAAGCACTTGAAGAAAAGAAGCATGTGCTTGATTTGGATTTATATAGGTTATCACAGGAGTTATCCATTTAAACTCTAACAGGAGGATTTAGCATGCGAAAAACAAAGATTGTTTGTACAATCGGCCCTGCTAGTGAGAGCGTCGAACAACTGAAAGAACTGATGGTATCGGGAATGAACGTTGCCCGCCTAAATTTTTCCCACGGAAATTTTGAGGAGCATGGAGCACGAATTTCCAATATCAGGAAAGCGGCGGAAATGACCGGCAAGAACATAGCCATTCTCCTGGATACAAAAGGCCCGGAAATCCGTACCCACAACATGAAGGATGGGGCGATTGAACTTACGGCTGGAAATGAAGTCATAGTGTCAATGAAAGAAGTTGAAGGTACCCCAGAAATGATTTCAATTACATACCCGGGGCTAATTGAGGATGTTTCCAGAGGATCGAGGATTCTCCTTGATGACGGCCTGATTGGGCTGGAAGTAACACGGATTGATACAGACAATCAGTTAATCCACACTAGGATATTAAATTCAGGCACCCTAAAGAATAAGAAAGGCGTAAATGTCCCTGGGGTTTCAGTTAATCTACCGGGCATTACTGAAAAGGACAGGGAGGATATCCTTTTTGGGATTGAACAGGATGTCGATTTCATAGCCGCTTCCTTCGTAAGGAGGGCTAAGGATGTCCTTGAAATCCGCCAGCTCCTTGAAGAAAATAAAGGTAACCATATCCATATCATCCCGAAAATTGAAAATCAAGAAGGGGTCGATAACATCGATGAGATTCTTGAGGTTTCCGATGGCCTCATGGTTGCCCGTGGTGATTTGGGAGTTGAAATCCCAGCGGAAGAAGTTCCTCTCGTCCAAAAAATGCTGATAAAGAAGTGCAATGCGGAAGGAAAGCCTGTAATTACTGCGACCCAAATGCTTGATTCCATGCAAAGAAACCCAAGGCCGACAAGGGCTGAAGCTAGCGACGTAGCCAATGCCATTTTTGATGGGACTGATGCCATTATGCTTTCCGGCGAAACAGCTGCCGGCCTTTATCCAGTGGAAGCGGTCCAAACAATGCACAATATTGCATCAAGGGCAGAGGAAGCATTGAACCATAAGGAGATATTGCAGAAAAGGAGCAGGGATACGGAAACCAATACGACAGACGCAATTGGCCAATCCGTTGCCTATACGGCACTGAACCTGCAGGTTAGCGCAATTATCACTCCCACTGTCAGCGGCCATTCGGCTAGGATGGTATCGAAATACCGGACGAAGGCTCCAATCGTTGCGGTTACATCGGATAAGGGAGTACAAAGGCGACTAAGCCTCGTTTGGGGAGTATATCCTCAGGTTGGCAAAAAAGTAAAGACAACCGACGAAATGATGGATATTGCGGTAGGCGAAAGCCTTAACAGCGGGATTGTCCAGCATGGGGACCTTGTCATCATTACCGCTGGAGTCCCTGTGGCAGAAGCGGGTACAACCAACCTCATGAAAATTCACATTGTCGGCGATATCCTGGCTAAAGGGCAAGGAATCGGCAAAAAGTCGGCATACGGAAGAGCGGTAATTGCCAAGAATGCGGAAGAAGCCCTCGAAAAGGTTACTCCTGGTGACATTCTGATTACAATTGGTTCTGACAGGGAAATGGTGCCGGCGATTGAGAAATGCGGTGCCCTTATTGCAGAAGAGGGTGGGCTCACAAGCCATGCTGCAGTCGTTGGTTTAAGTCTTGGTATTCCAGTAATAGTAGGTATTGAAAATGCTACCGGAATAATAAAAGATGGACAGGAAATTACTGTTGATGCAACAAGGGGCGTAATTTACGAGGGACACGCAAGCGTCCTGTAATGCCGCTGGAGGAAGGGATGGCCATCCCTTCTTTTTGCTTGCTAACGAACTATAAATTTGAACTTCGTGTATATCTCGAAATAATTTATTGTAATCTAGCTCCAGCGCCTAGCCCCTCGAGGTCTTAAGCCGGTTCCCTCCGGAGGGCAGGCCCGTCCTGCGGGCCCCGTCTTAATCTGGTCGGGGCTGATCTAGGCGCTTGCGCATTTTGTTCTTGGGAAGGGGAGGAGGCCAACATGTTTCGCACGTATTTCTTTTTGCTGATCATTCTCGTTCCAGCAGCTGAAATCGGTATTTTGCTCTGGTCTGGCAAAACGATAGGTATTTTTCCAACCTTTTTGTTAATTTTGCTCACCGGGGTGCTTGGAACGTATTTTGCCCGCAGCCAAGGCTTGAAGGTGATCCACCAGGCTAGGCAGCAAATGGGTTACGGCCAAATGCCCGGAGAGGCGGTCCTTGATGGAATTTGTGTTCTTGTAGGTGGGGCGCTCCTCCTAGCACCAGGCATAATCACAGATCTGATAGGGCTTCTCCTGCTTATTCCGCAGACGAGAAAGTTCTTTAAACACTGGCTGGCGGCTTCCTTCAGGCGCTGGATAAACCGGGGAACGATAAGAGTGATTAAATAAAATGAAAAACGCCGGCATTGCATTTGCCGGCGTTTTTGTTTATATTTTCTTTTCGTTGCCTTTAATGAATACCCAAAGATCTTCGAAGACATGTGCGCGCTTTAGGGTGTTAAAAATAACAAGGACGACAGGCCCCGCTATCAGGCCCAGAAATCCTAAAAGCTTGAAGCCGACGAACAGCGCAATCAGTGTTGCCAAAGGATCCAGCCCAATGCTGGACGAAAGAATTTTCGGCTCCATCACCTGGCGCTGTACCAAAACGATGATATACAGCACCCCGAGGCCGATTGCGAGCCCCATATCTCCAGCTATTGCTTCGTATAGAATCCAGGGCACGAAGACAGCACCAGTTCCCAGATAAGGGATGATATCGACGATACCGGCAACTAATGCAATGGTAATTGCGTAATCTACACGAAGAATGAGCAGCCCGATCAGGATGATGACCGTCGTTATTGATATCAACGTCAATTGAGCCTTAACGAAGCCAAATAGGGCTTTTTTCAGGTCGGCAAATACGGTTCTCCCGCTGGCTCTGGCTTTTACCGGCATCAACCTGCCGCCAATGGAAGACAGCCGGTACCAATCCTTGCTGATAAAGAAGGTTGCAAGTAGCGAAAAAATGAGCACGGTTGCCGCATTTGGGAACCAGGAGAGAATCATTGGAATGTTTCCAAAAAATCCTTTCAGGAAGTTACCTACGGTCGTACCAACTCTTTGGCCCACATTCTTGATATTGCCCATGATGGTTTCTTGCTGCCCCGCATCCAGGTTATTGAACATGCCCGTGATCTGATTGTACATAGGGAGGACTTGGGATGCGAACATATCCTCACTGTACCGGATCAGGGTATTGAGATGTTTTGGCAGAACATCCGCAAGGTACGTTGCTCCGCTGACAATTTCGGCGACGAGGAGGGTTACAAGCCCCGCGAATATGGCGAAAATGATAACCAGGGTAATTAGGACCGCCAGAGAACGCGGCATCCGGCCTTTCTTCTCAAATAAATTAACAAGGGGATTGATCAGGAAGGCGATGGCAAAGGCTATTAAAAATGGATAAGTTACCCTCGATATGTAATAAAATGCGATGAATGCCCCAATTACCGCACCCACTACGATGAGGAATCTGATTGTCCGTGATATGTAGATAGGATTCAACCCTTTATGACCTCCTTCATGCAAAGTTTTTTAATAAGATAAAATAAGTTTAACATTTTGCAAATTAATATGCATTATGGCTATACTTTTAAATAACGGTTTTTTTGGGGGAATAGGCTTGCCCTCGGCCAAAACGGTTCGAGGCTTTCTATGTGCCTGGAATTTCTATCAGTATAATATTTTTAATTTTTTTAATTCCTTTTCATTCACAAAAATCTGACAATTGGTTATAATAGGACTTGAAAGCGCAATCTTTTTTACATAAGGCTAATTATTATGATTAAATAATTGTGTATAGTGTAAAAGTGAAGGGAATATCGTTTTACAGCCTTAGATGGCTGTTATTGTGTGGGGGAGATTGGCATTTGCTTTTTTAGGGCAGATGCTCATTTTTTAGGAAATTTCCGAGCAAGCGCTCATGCAATTCGGCCGAGGTATCCAGCCTTCCAATTACACTATAGGAAAAGGGAACGGGGAAACTACAGATTGCAAAGGAGAGGTTTGGCATGTCAGTAACACGTGGACTAGAAGGGGTTGTGGCGACAACATCCTCAATCAGCTCAATCATCGATGATACCTTGACGTATGTTGGCTATGATATTGATGATTTGGCAGAGAATGCTAGTTTTGAAGAAATCATTTATCTGTTATGGCATCGTAAATTGCCGACGCAGACAGAACTTGAAGAGCTAAGGAACCAGCTATCCGCTGAAGCCGCGCTTCCTCAGGAAGTGCTTGACCATTTCAGCATGTATCCAATCAAGTCAGTCCATCCAATGGCCGCACTAAGAACAGCCGTTTCACTGCTCGGCCTGTATGACGACGAGGCAGATGTGATGAACGAGGAAGCCAATTTTAGGAAAGCAATCCGCCTTCAGGCCAAAATCCCTGCCCTCGTAACAGCCTTTGCCAGGATAAGGAAGGGCCTCGAACCAATTGCACCAAGGAAGGATCTTGGCTTTGCTGCAAACTTCCTGTATATGCTTACAGGGAAAGAGCCAGAAGCGATTGCGGTTGAGGCTTTTGATAAAGCTCTAGTTCTCCATGCCGACCATGAATTAAATGCATCCACCTTTACGGCAAGGGTTTGTGTTGCAACTCTTTCTGATGTTTATTCCGGGATTACAGCCGCAATCGGCGCCCTTAAAGGCCCACTTCATGGAGGAGCGAACGAAGCGGTCATGAAAATGCTGACCGATATTGGCTCGCTTGAGAATGTGGAAGGCTATGTAAGGGGCAAGCTTGATAATAAGGAAAAAATCATGGGCTTCGGGCACCGTGTTTACCGAAAGGGTGACCCTCGTGCAAAACACTTGAGGGAAATGTCCAGGAAGCTGACTATTCTGACCGGGGAACCGCACTGGTATGATATGTCGGTAAAAATAGAGGAGATCGTGACTGGCGAGAAAAACCTTCCGCCGAATGTCGATTTCTATTCCGCTTCGGTGTACCACAGCCTTGGCATTGACCATGATCTGTTTACGCCAATTTTTGCAATTAGCCGTGTATCAGGCTGGCTGGCACATATCCTTGAGCAGTATGACAATAACAGGCTGATTCGTCCCCGTGCTGAATATAATGGCCCGGGAATGCAAAAGTATATTCCAATCGCGGCACGCTGAAGCCCTAGCGAATTGGTTTACTTTTACAAAGAAAATTGATGTAATGAATAAAGCGGCGCTACTTCTCCGCGTTTTGGCGGGATTAGCGCGTACAGCGAGGTTAGAAGCAATCCTTCTAACCTTTAGGTTTGGTTAAAATGATGCTTCATCCTTAACGGATTGATCAGTGGAGGGAGAAATGACAATGCAAGGTGAAAAAATTACTGTCCAAAATGGTGTTTTGAATGTTCCAAACAATCCTGTTGTCCCATTTATTGAAGGGGATGGAACAGGCCCAGACATCTGGGCGGCTTCTGTAAGAGTTTTGGATGCAGCTGTCGAAAAGGCCTATAACGGAGAAAAGAAAATCGTCTGGAAAGAAGTACTAGCCGGTGAAAAGGCATACAACCAGACTGGCGAATGGCTCCCACAGGAAACACTTGATGTGATCAACGAATACCTAATTGCCATTAAAGGGCCATTGACAACCCCGGTTGGCGGTGGAATCCGCTCGTTGAACGTTGCTTTGCGCCAGATTCTCGATTTGTTCGTCTGCCTGCGCCCAGTAAGATGGTTTGAAGGTGTTCCTTCTCCTGTAAAGCGCCCGCAGGACACTGATATGGTTATTTTCCGCGAAAACACGGAAGATATTTACGCAGGGATTGAATATGCCCAGGGTTCGGAAGAAGTGAAAAAATTGATCAGCTTCCTTCAAAATGAAATGGGAGTTAACAAAATTCGGTTCCCTGAAACTTCCGGAATCGGAATTAAGCCTGTTTCCGAAGAGGGGACAACCCGACTTGTGCGTGCTGCGCTGAATTATGCAATCAAAGAAGGCCGCAAGTCATTGACCCTTGTACATAAAGGGAACATTATGAAGTATACAGAAGGTGCATTCAAGAATTGGGGCTATGAGCTTGCCGAGAAAGAATTCGGCGATAAGGTCTTCACATGGGCCCAATATGACCGCATTAAAGAAGAAGAAGGCACAGAAGCCGCTAATAAGGCGCAAGCCGATGCCGAAGCGGCAGGCAAGATCATTGTAAAAGATTCGATTGCGGATATTTTCCTTCAGCAAATCCTGACTCGCCCGAAAGAGTTTGACGTAGTTGCTACAATGAACCTGAACGGTGACTATATCTCCGATGCCCTTGCCGCGCAAGTAGGCGGAATCGGTATTGCTCCAGGAGCAAATATCAACTATGAAACTGGCCACGCCATTTTTGAGGCTACACATGGAACAGCCCCTAAATATGCAGGCCTTGATAAAGTGAATCCTTCTTCCGTTATCCTGTCCGGAGTGCTATTGCTTGAGCACCTTGGCTGGAACGAAGCTGCCAATAAGATCGTAAAATCGATGGAGAAGACGATTGCATCCAAAGTCGTAACTTATGACTTTGCCCGCCTTATGGATGGAGCTAAAGAAGTGAAAACTTCCGAATTTGGCGATGAGCTTATCAAGAATATGGAATAACCTGCCCAAGACGTATGTTAGTTCATGGGGACGGGCGGAAACGTCACCCGCCAGTATCCCGATTTGAAGGTAATTATCAAGGGGGAAACACTATGTCAATGAAACGCAAAAAGATTTCTGTCATCGGTGGAGGTTTTACAGGGGCTACCACGGCTTTTCTGCTTGCCCAGAAAGAACTTGGGGATGTTGTCCTCGTCGATATTCCGCAAATGGAAAACCCGACGAAGGGAAAGGCCCTTGATATGTTGCAGGCAAGCCCTGTTCAAGGGTTTGATGCCAACATAACAGGCACATCGAGCTACGAAGACACAAAGGATTCGGATATTGTTGTCATTACGGCGGGCATTGCCAGGAAGCCGGGTATGAGCCGAGACGACCTCGTCCAAACAAACCAGAAAATCATGAAGAGTGTCGCGCAAGAGATTGCTAAACACTCCCCTAACAGTTTCATAGTGGTTTTGACAAATCCGGTTGATGCCATGACATACACTGTTTTCAAGGAAAGTGGATTCCCTAAAAACCGGGTTATTGGCCAATCAGGTGTATTGGACTCCGCAAGGTTCCGCACCTTCATCGCCCAGGAATTGAATCTTTCTGTAAAAGATATTACCGGATTTGTGCTTGGCGGCCATGGAGACGATATGGTTCCTTTAGTCCGCTATTCCTATGCTGGCGGGATTCCGCTAGAAACCCTTATTTCAAAGGAACGCCTTGAAGCAATCGTTGAACGCACCCGCAAAGGCGGCGGTGAAATTGTAAATCTCCTTGGCAACGGAAGTGCTTATTACGCCCCGGCGGCATCTCTGGTTGAAATGTGCGAAGCCATATTGAAAGATCAGCGCCGTGTCCTTCCAACGATTGCTTATCTTGAAGGTGAATATGGCTACGAAGGAATTTATCTTGGCGTGCCGACCATTCTCGGAGCTAATGGCATTGAGAAGGTTATTGAGCTTGAATTGACAGAAGAGGAAAAAGCCGCTCTAGACAAGTCCGCTGAATCAGTGCGTAATGTCATGGCTGTGCTTGCTTAATTTTATCAACAAAATTCGGGGGAGTTTCCCCCGAATTTTTTGGATACTATGGAATGGTCCATGCAGATGTTTTATGAATAAACAAGCAGCAAAATAACAAACCTGTCCTTATAATAGGCAGATTTGGGGGGTCGGAAATGCTATTAGGCAAAAAAAGAAAGCTTGGCAGAAGGATTGAGGAAATGACCGCGGGGGAAAAGCTTGCCCTGACGGAAAAAATCGAAGACAAGGACCTACTGCTTTACCTGGGTCTTACAAATGATGCGAACCCCTTGTATATCCAGCATGACTATGCATCGCAAACGCCGTTTGGCAAACCGGTTGTGCCGGCCATCATGCTGACAGGCATTATTACTTCCGCCATATCCAAATATCTCCCAGGGCCGGGAAGCCATATTCTCGCCCAGGAGCTGGAGTTTCCAAAACCGGTTTATCATTATGGAACAGTGGACTTTCTTCTCGAAGTCACAGAAGTGGACCGGAAAGCGCATACTGTTACCATTTCTGTAGAAGGAAAAGATGAGAAGGAAGAAAAAGTAGTCATTGGAAAATTAAAGGTCTGCCCTCCGCACCGACTCTCGCAAATGGATGGCAGCACGCTAGATAACTTTTAAGGGCAGCCTATGGCTGCCCTTCCGCTATTCTTGAAGGCAAAAAATATTTACTATACTATAGTAGTGGGGGAAGTAAACAGAATGTATGGGGTTTATCTTATTCACGGAGGTCATTATGAAGAAAAAGGTGTTAGTTGTAGACGATGAACAATCGATTGTAACCCTGCTTAAGTACAATCTGGAACAGGGCGGATACGAGGTCATAACCGCAATGGACGGAAAGGAAGGAAAGGAGCGGGCAATGAATGAAAGCCCTGATATGATTATCCTTGACCTCATGCTTCCCGGAATCGACGGGATTGAAGTTTGCAAGCAGCTTCGCCAGCAAAAGATTATGATTCCAATTCTTATGCTCACGGCAAAAGATGATGAATTAGATAAAATACTAGGCCTGGAGCTCGGCGCCGATGATTATATGGTCAAGCCTTTCAGCCCGCGTGAAGTACTGGCGCGCGTTAAGGCGATTCTGCGCAGAACGGAGCAATACCAAGAAAAACAGCAGGAAGAACCCGAAGAAATAGAGGCTGTCCTGATTGGAGACCTGAAGATTTTTCCGGAAAGATTCGAAGCGTTTTTCAAAGGGAATCTCCTTGCCCTTACTTTAAAGGAATTTGAACTGCTGAATTGCCTTGCGCAAAATAAAAACAGGGTCCTGACTAGGGACCAGCTATTAAGCACCGTATGGAATTATGACTTTGCGGGTGATACGCGAATAGTCGATGTACATATTTCCCACTTGCGGGAGAAAATCGAGGCGGATACAAAAAAGCCGAATTATATTAAAACGATTCGGGGCCTTGGCTATAAAATGGAGGAACCTAAAGGCGAATGACAAAATACAGGACGAGGCTATTAATAGCTATGGTTCTCCTCACAGTCGCCGTTCTCCTTGGGCTTGGGATTCTCTTGGGCCAGCTTTTTAAAAATTATTATCTTGATTCCTTTTATGAAAGGCTGGAAAAGGAAAGCAGCCTGATCCGGATGTATATTGAGGATTACGGAGGACTTCAGGGGGCGGATAGAAACGAACTTGGTAAGTTCGGCAAAAAGCTCGGCGCGGGAATCCTTTTGGTAGACAAGAACGGTAATGTCCTTTACAACAGTAATGGCGATGTAGCTGCCCCCGGGGATTTGATAACCGATATTGTTTCGGGGGGGAATAAAAAAAGGCGCTTCTTTAAATTGAGAGACCGGCAGGAAGTCCACTATTATTGGACAGAATTGAAGAAGGAAAACGGAACTGAAGGATACCTTTTCCTTAGCCTTGCTTCAAGTGAATTGAAGGATGCCTATAGAAATATATGGTGGCTCATTTCATTAAGCCTTGGCCTTGCCATGGCAATCATCGTCCTGCTTGGGATGAGGATAACTAGAAGATACGCGAAGCCTATCGAATCAGCCGCAAATGTTGCGATGGAGCTTGCAAAGGGAAATTATAGAGCACGGACGTACGTTGAGGAGAGAATGGATGAGACTGGGCTGTTAAGCTCATCGATCAATGTGCTCGCCCGAAACCTTGAAGATATGGCTAAGACACGTGAAATCCAGCAGGAGCGGCTAATAACCTTGATTGAAAATATCGGCAGCGGCCTAGTCCTGATTGACAGCCGGGGTTTTATTAACCTTATCAACAAAGGCTATAAGGAATTATTCAAAGTGGAACCGGGAGAAATCCTGTACCGGGCTTACTACGAAGCGATCCCTTTTAGGGAAATCCAGGAATTGATTGAAGAAATATTCATGACTGAACAAAAGCAGAGAAAACAGTTCATCTTGCCTGTATCAATTGAACGCAAGTATTTTGATGTTTCAGCTCTTCCAATCATTGGAACAAATAATGTATGGAAGGGCGTATTGCTTGTTTTCCACGATATAACCGAACTGAAAAAATTGGAGCAAATCAGGAAGGATTTTGTCGCCAATGTATCCCATGAGCTGAAGACTCCTGTTACATCAATAAAAGGATTTGCTGAGACCCTGCTTGACGGCGCGATGAAGGATGAGAAAGCCCTGCATGAATTTCTGTCTATCATCCTTAAGGAAAGCGACCGTCTCCAAAGGCTAATTCAGGACCTATTAGAGCTATCAAAGTTGGAACAGCATAATTTCAGGCTGGATATTTTGCGTTTCAACCTTGCTCCCATCCTAAAGGAAATAGTTGCAATCCTGGATGGGAAAGCTTCTGAAAAGCGCATTGATCTAGTTATTCATCCTATCCCTGATGATTTGGAGATTGAAGGAGATTCATTTAGGATTAGGCAGGTGCTGATCAATCTCCTTACAAACGCGATTACCTACACCCCAATGGACGGGAGGGTTGAATTAACCGTAAGGGATGCAGGAAAGAGAATTGTGATGGTTGTTCGGGATACCGGTATTGGGATTGAGGAAGAAGAAATCCCTAGGATATTTGAACGCTTTTATAGGGTGGACAGGGCAAGAACAAGGAATTCAGGCGGTACAGGCCTTGGCCTTGCAATTGTTAAACATATCGTTGAGGCTCACAAAGGAAGGATTACCGTTAAAAGCAACATTGGAAAAGGGACAGAATTCATCCTGGAATTTAGGAAATCCTTTCGAGGGAAATAAACAATAAAATTGGATTACTATTTTGCAAAAGGCAGTTTTGATTCTATAGGGTTTGATTTGCAAAGGAACAGGAGGAATAGTAGTGGAAAAAAAGAAGCTTGTTTTAATTGATGGAAACAGCATTGCCTACCGTGCTTTCTTTGCCTTGCCGCTCCTTAATAATGATAAGGGCGTCCATACGAATGCCATCTACGGATTTACAATGATGCTCATGCGGATACTCGAGGATGAAAAGCCAACCCATATGCTTGTTGCATTCGATGCGGGAAAAACAACATTCCGCCATAAAACATTCAGTGAGTACAAGGGTGGAAGGCAAAAAACACCGCCAGAGCTATCCGAACAATTCCCGTTTATCCGCGAATTATTGGACGCATACCAGATTCCGAGGTACGAGCTTGAAAATTATGAAGCCGATGATATTATCGGGACTCTTTCGCTGGCTGCTGAAAAGGAAGGATTTGAGGTAAGGGTCATATCTGGGGACAAGGACCTTACCCAGCTCTCATCTGATAAAACAACAGTTGGGATTACAAGGAAGGGCATTACTGATATTGAAGAGTATACACCCGGGCATATAAAGGAAAAGTATGGCCTTGAGCCATGGCAGATTATCGACATGAAGGGTCTGATGGGAGATGCCTCGGATAACATCCCGGGGGTTCCCGGTGTCGGTGAGAAGACCGCCATCAAGCTTTTAAAGGAGTTTGAAACACTAGAGAACCTCCTTCAGTCCATCGAAAAGGTGAGCGGACAAAAACTGAAGGAAAAACTTCAGGAATTCAAAGACCAGGCTATCATGAGCAAGGAATTGGCGACAATCACAAGGGAGGCGCCAGTAGAGGTTAACCTTGGCGATATGTCCTATGAAGGATTCGACTATGAAAAGCTTATTTCCATTTTCAAAGAGCTAGGGTTCAACTCCCTTCTTGACAAGCTCGGGGAAGATGCCGGTGAAGATAGCAGCGAAGCCGAGCTCGGCGAAGTCGATTTCGAAATACCCATAGAAATTACCGATGGACTGTTTGGCAGCGAGACAGCCTTCTACGTGGAAATTCTTGAAGATAACTATCATTATGCCGACATCATCGGTCTTGCGGCTGCGAGCGAAAAGGGAAGTTTTTACTTGCCAGTAACAACAGCCCTCGGGTCCCCCGCTTTTAAAAAATGGGCCGAAGACGAGACAAAGAAAAAAATTGTCTATGATGCCAAGGCTACAGAGGTGGCGTTAAGGCGACGCGGCATTCATTTAAAGGGTGTCATTTTCGATGTGTTCATCGCTTCCTACATTATCGACGCTTCCGCGAATATTGATGATCTTTCTACGATTGAAAAGAAATATAAAATCAGGAACGTCCAGGCAGATGATGTATTTTACGGTAGGGGTGCAAAAAGGAAGGTTCCGGATGAGCCAGAGCTGGCCGCCCATCTTGTCAGGAAGGCCATCTCGATTGGCGAGCTTCAGCCGTTATTGGAAAAAGATTTGCGTGAAAACAGCCAGTACGGACTTTTTACTGAGCTTGAAATGCCTTTGACGCTAGTTCTTGCTGACATGGAGTCAACAGGGATAAAAGTTGATCTTGCCCGATTAAAGGCGATGGGCAGTGAATTACACGATAAACTGGAAATTATAGAAGAGAAAATTCATGAAATGGCCGGGGAAAAGTTCAATATCAATTCTCCAAAACAGCTTGGCATAATTTTATTCGAGAAGCTTGGCCTAGCTTCAGGCAAAAAAACGAAGACTGGCTATTCCACATCCGCCGATGTATTGGAGAAACTGTCTGGGGACCATGAAATCATCCGCCTGATCCTTGATTACCGGCAGCTTGGAAAATTGCAGTCCACCTATATTGAAGGGCTCCTAAAGGTTGTCGACCCAAAAACGGACAAAGTCCATACCCGCTTTAATCAGGCGCTGACAGCAACAGGAAGGCTAAGTTCAACAGATCCAAACCTGCAGAACATTCCGATCCGCCTTGAAGAAGGACGGAAAATCCGCCAGGCGTTCATACCTTCCGAAGAAGGCTGGGTTATTTTTGCCGCGGACTATTCCCAAATTGAGTTAAGGGTACTTGCCCATATTGCCAATGATGAAAAGCTGATTGAAGCTTTCAGGGAGGATGAAGATATCCATACAAAGACGGCGATGGCAGTTTTCCACGTCGAGGCCGAAGAAGTTACTTCCAATATGCGGCGCCATGCAAAGGCTGTGAATTTCGGTATCGTTTATGGAATCAGCGATTTTGGCCTTTCCCAAAGCCTTGGCATCACCAGGAAGGAAGCCGGACAGTTCATCGAGCGGTATCTGGAAAGCTATCCAGGGGTCCAGGACTATATGGAGGATAGTGTCAAGGTGGCAAAACAAAATGGATTTGTAACGACGCTCATGCAAAGGAGAAGATATATCCCGGAAATCACCAGCCGGAATTTTAACTTAAGGAGCTTCGCTGAAAGGACTGCGATGAATACGCCTATCCAGGGAAGCGCAGCCGATATTATTAAGAAAGCGATGATTGATATGGCTGATGCCCTTAAAAGCAAAGGGCTTCAATCACGCCTTCTCCTTCAGGTCCATGATGAATTGATCTTTGAAACCCCAAAAGAAGAAGTGGCAGTACTTGAAAAGCTTGTTCCTGAAATTATGGAAAATGCACTTGAGCTCAATGTACCACTCAAAGTCGATTATTCCTACGGACCAACCTGGTATGATGCGAAATAGCTTACTGTCCATTAAGAGTGGGATAAACAAGTTGGTGGAAAGGAGGGCTGGAAATGCCGGAATTGCCTGAGGTAGAAACCGTCAGAAGGACACTTGAACAGCTTGTTATCGGCAAAAGAATAAGCAATGTCTTGATTTTTTGGCCGAAAATGGTGAAAAATCCGGACGATACAGCCCAATTTACCGATGCGCTCAAGGGGCAAAGCTTCCTTGATATCGGCAGGCGTGGAAAATTCCTAATATTTTATACAGAAGACTATGCGCTCGTTTCCCATCTGAGAATGGAGGGGAAATACTCTTTAAATGAGTCTGGTGAGCCAACTGATAAACATACTCATGCTATCTTCCATTTTGAGGATGGCACGGAGCTAAGATATCGGGATGTAAGGAAATTCGGAACGATGCACCTTTTCCTAAAGGGGACGGAGTTCGGACAGGCGCCCCTTTTCGGTTTAGGGCCAGAGCCGTTTTCAGAAGAATTCACATTTGAACACTTGGCAGAAAAGCTGGGGAAGACAAACCGGAAAGTAAAGACGGCTTTGCTTGACCAGCATATCCTTGTGGGCCTAGGCAATATTTATGTCGATGAGGCTCTCTTCAGAGCTGGTATCCATCCTGAAAGGCCAGCGAACTCGCTTGATGGGCCGGAAATTTTAAAACTATACGAAGCGATTGTGGCAACATTGGGGGAAGCAGTTGAAAAGGGTGGAAGCACAATCCGTTCCTATGTGAATTCCCAGGGGCAAATGGGCATGTTCCAGCTTGATTTGCTGGTTTATGGCCGTAAAGGGGAAGAATGCAAGAACTGTGGCACGCCGCTTTCCAAGGGAGTTGTCGGGGGCAGGGGAACCCATTTCTGCCCCAATTGCCAGAAACTGTAGACTGTCTAGGAATGAAAGCCGGAAAATAGGGAAATACGCCTTTTAACAAAGGACAACTCCCTTCCATATACTATCGTAGTATTTAGGAGGAAGGAGTCTGGTTATGGGTTATTTCCCGATATTTTTACTGGCATTTGCCGTAAGTATGGATAGTTTCAGCGTCGGTTTTACATATGGGCTGCGAAGTATGGCACTCCCATTGAAATCGGCGTTAATTATCGCTAGTTGTTCAGCGTTTTCGATGCTGGCATCTATGAGTGCGGGCCTGCTTGTGGGTAAATGGCTTCCAGCCTGGCTGATGGAAACCGCCGGGGGATTGATTCTTATTTTGCTCGGAGCCTGGGTATTATTCCAATTTTTTCGGCCTGCCAAGGATGCCCAACAGGCCAACACGGAGAGGATTATTGTAAATTATGAAATCCGCTCCATTGGCTTGGTCATAAAAATATTAAAAAAACCGTTATCGGCTGATTTTGACCTTTCAGGCACAATCACAGGCATAGAAGCCATCCTGCTTGGCCTCGCATTATCCCTAGATTCATTTGGGGCGGGAATCGGAGCGTCTATGCTTGGACTGTCTCCTCTTTATCTATCATTGGCAGCAGCTGTGATGAGTTCCGGATTCGTGTATGCGGGAATTAAGTGCGGTTATTATTTTTCCAGATGGCGCTGGTTCGAGAAGATTGCCTTCTTTCCAGGCCTGTTATTAATAATGATTGGAATTTGGAAATTATAAGTATCGGGGTAATGGACATGGTATTGACAATTGGATTGACAGGCGGTATCGCCAGCGGAAAGAGTACTGTGGCAAACATGTGCAAGGAAATGGGCATACCTATAATTGACGCGGATATCGAAGCTCGCGGTGCAGTCGAACCCGGCGAGCCGGCGTACAGGAAGATTATTGAATCCTTTGGATCTGACATCCTTATGCCGGGAGGGGGAATTGACAGGAAGGCTCTCGGTGCAATCATCTTCCATGATGAAGCGAAAAGGCAGCTATTGAATGGAATTGTCCATCCTGAAGTACGCAAAAAGATGGCGGAAAAGAGGGAAGCCGCTAAGAAAGCGGGTTCACCGGCCATCATTCTGGACATACCCCTGCTATTTGAAAGCAAGCTGACCAACATGGCCGATAAAACTCTCGTTGTCTTTGTAGACAAGGAAGTTCAGCTAGCCAGGCTCATGGCGAGGAATTCCTTTAGTGAGGAAGAGGCAGAGGCGAGAATCCAATCGCAAATGCCCCTTTCAGTAAAAGCTGAACTGGCAGATGCATGTATTGACAATAATGGAAGTATTGAAGAAACAAAGCGGCAGCTGCTCGATATCCTCGGGCGCTGGGGAGTGGAATTTGGCGAATAGGTAAAGGTGGTTCAGGCATCCGGATTATTTTGGGTGCCTGATTTTTTTGGAAAAATCAACACATTAATCATTACAAACTAGTTGTATTATGTTATACTAATTATGTGAATTTCAGGTATAAGTATAACACAGTGTGGAAGGAGCCGTATAATGAAGGCGAGAATTGCGATCAATGGTTTTGGGAGAATTGGGAGGATGGTTTTCAGGAAGGCCATACTTGAAGAGAATATTGATGTGGTTGCTGTCAATGCAAGCTATCCAGCCGAAACATTGGCACATTTGATTAAATATGATACAACCCATGGCCCATTCAATGGGGACGTGGTAGCGCTTGAAGATGAGCTAATCGTAAACGGAAAGCGCGTGAAACTGCTTAGCAATAGGAATCCCGAACAGCTGCCGTGGAAGGAATTGAATATTGATATCGCAATTGAAGCAACTGGAAATTTCAATTCCCGGGAAAAAGCTGCCCTCCATCTTGAAGCAGGGGCGAAAAAAGTAATCATTACAGCTCCCGGAAAAGATGAGGATATTACAATTGTTATGGGCGTAAATGAAAGCGCATTAAATATCAATGAGCATGATATCATTTCCAATGCTTCATGTACAACAAATTGCCTTGCTCCTGTCGCAAAACTGCTTGATGAAAAATTCGGAATTGAAAATGGATTGATGACAACCGTCCATGCTTATACAAATGACCAAAAAAATATCGATAATCCCCATGAGGATTTAAGGCGAGCGAGGGCATGCGCCCAATCAATCATCCCGACAACTACCGGCGCCGCGAAAGCGCTTGCACTGGTCCTTCCCCAACTAAAGGGAAAGCTGCATGGGATGTCCCTAAGGGTTCCTACCCCGAATGTGTCCCTCGTTGACCTTGTGGTAGATTTGAAGAAGGATGTAACGATCGATGAAATTAATGCTGCATTCAAAGAAGCGGCAAGGGGAGAAATGAAAGGCATTATCGACTTTACGGACGAGCCGCTAGTTTCAGTCGATTTCAACACAAATTCCCATTCTGCAATCATGGATGGCTTGTCCACAATGGTAATGGGAAGCAGGAAGGTAAAGGTCCTAGCCTGGTATGACAATGAATGGGGATATTCCTCGCGGGTAGTCGATCTTGCCCTGTATGTTGCGAAGCAAATAGCCGCGCAATCTGAAATGAAAGTAGGATAAGAACAAAATGCGCAAGCACCTTCGTGACAGGCAAAAAACGCCTGTCCCTGCGATGATTATTCTGAGGAGCTTTCCTTAGTGGTCAGCCCCGACCAGATTAAGACGGGGCCCGCAGGACATTGATTGGCATCCCTGAATCCGCCCACGCACGAAGGAAATGCGAGCATTTCCGAGGACGGGCCTGCCCTCCGGAGGGAACCGGCTTAAGACCTCGAGGGGCTAGGCGCTCCTCGAAAAAAGCTAACGCTTTTTCTTCGTGCGAAGCCTATGCTTCCGAAGCTTATTCTGGTGGAGCTGGATTACAAAAACTTATTTCGAGTTCTCCACAATGTTCTATTTTATAGTTTCTAAGAAACAGAAAAATGCTGCCGGCTGGCAGCATTTTTTAATGAAATAACCCAAGAAAAAACTCCGCTCCAACCCTTAAAAATATTATTAGTACTGATAAAATCCTTCTCTAACTGATATTAGTATGATTCCTTTGAAAATTTTCATTTTGATAGGTTGCAAAATAAATATAATCATCGTATACTAGTCATCGTGAACTTCTTGAAATTAGGTAACAATTAATTACTTAAAGGGTTAGGACCTCTTAGGACTAACTTTCCCCCGTGGTAATTACCGGTTATCGTCAATTGTATGGTTTCAGGAATGAAGCGAAAACGTAAGAGGGGGATAATTTAATATGGAAACTATGGGACGACACGTGATCTCTGAACTGTGGGGATGCGACTTTGAAAAGCTGAATAACATGGATTTTATTGAAAGAACTTTTGTAGAAGCTGCTCTAAAATCAGGAGCCGAAATCCGGGAAGTGGCATTTCACAAATTTGCGCCACAGGGAGTGAGCGGAGTAGTCATTATTTCCGAATCCCACCTGACAATTCACAGCTTTCCTGAACATGGTTATGCAAGCATTGACGTTTATACGTGCGGCGATTTGAATCCAAATGTCGCGGCTGACTATATAGCCGAAGCGTTAAATGCACAGACACGCGAGAATATTGAACTGCCACGCGGCATGGGCCCTGTCCAGGTAAAACAGGTTAAAGCACTTTAATTTTATACTTAGCGAATCCAGAGAGGCGTGATAGCGCCTCTTTTTATATTTTCCGAAAATGGTGTACACTTGTTTATAATGAATGACAATCCTGCTCCAAGAATCATTGGGCAGGAAAAATAAGCGGTGGGGGAAAGTATCGTGCTTAAGAATTTTATACAGCGTTTTTCGAATGTTTGTGGAACAAGCGAAAGGCACCCGGACAGCGGGCTGCGTACACATTATTACCGTGCAGGCAAAGACCAGTTATTTTCAACCCTTGAAGGAATATTAAAAAATCTGCAAGGCTGCAGGATTGTGGATTCCTCGAAAGAACGCGGGGAAATTGCTTGTGAGCTTTCCGAACCATTTCCCTGCTTCCTGATTGCGACAGCGGTCAATGTACGGCCATTTGAAACTGCCATTGACTTCCATCTTTCAACAGAACGCCCCGCCATTTTGGGGAATTACAAAAAGCTTAGGAAGGTTCCGCTTGATCTTTATCAGATCTTGGACAAATCGCATGCGTATATTGGCTCCGGGAAAAACAGTGAATAAACCTTGTGTTAAAAGCTTCTTTTCTATAAGATTAAGTTGTCGGAGTATGATTTCAATCCGGTATGAAAATGAGGATTGCCGGTAAAATTGGAGTGAATCAAATGAAATGCCCAGCCTGCCAAAATAGCGGTACTCGAGTACTTGATTCAAGGCCTGTCGATGAAGGGCGTTCCACAAGGAGAAGGCGTGAATGCGAGGAATGCAGCTACCGTTTCACAACATTTGAGAAGGTAGAAGAAATTCCGCTGATTGTCGTAAAAAAAGAAGGTACCCGCGAGGAATTCAGCCGCGATAAAATATTGCGAGGGTTGATAAAGGCATGCGAAAAGCGTCCAGTCGCCCTTAAACAGCTTGAAGATATTACGAATGAAGTAGAGAAGGAATTGCGCAGCCAGGGAACATCGGAAATCAACAGTGAAGTAATTGGTGAAATGGTGATGGACAGGCTTGCGTTAGTCGATGAGGTGGCCTATGTCCGCTTTGCTTCCGTTTATCGCCAGTTTAAGGATATTAATGTATTTATAGAAGAACTGAAGGAATTAATAAAAAAAGAAAAGAGTTAAAGGCACGTGGGGGGCACTCCATGACATATGCCAATCGATCAGGCATTCGCTAAACAGGAGCGGATGCCTGGTTTTTCTACAAATGGAAGAGAGGTTAAGTATATGGCTCAGCACTGGCAGGAGCTAGTCCCGGTTGACAGATACATAGTCTCCTCGAACGGGCTGCTCCATGAGTATGATAGAAAAATACTGTCCTTTCTCTATCAGCCCCTTATTGGGCCTGATTGCTTCAGTGTGTATATGACCCTGTGGGGAGAGCTTGAGGAAAACCGTCTTTGGTCAGAGGCATCCTCCCATCATTTTTTGATGAACCTTTGTGGACTGAACCTGAAAAGTATTTATGAGGCAAGGCTTAAATTGGAAGGGATTGGCCTTTTAAAAACGCATGTGAAAAACGAGGGCGATATCCGTTCGTTTATTTATGAATTGCAGCCTCCGCTTAGCCCGGAACAATTTTTTGTGGATGGGATGCTCAATGTCTACCTTTATAGAAAAATTGGGAAAAACCATTTTTCCCGGCTGAAACGCTTCTTTAGTGATCGCACTACATGGGATCGGGAAGGATATGAGGAGGTAACCAAGCCTTTTCAGGACGTTTTTGTTTCGGCGCCATCCAACACTCTTCAATATTTACAGGATCATTCAGAAGAACTTGATGCCGAAAAAGGACAGCAGTTTATCGGCCGTAATTCATCGCAGTCGATACAGCTTCCCCATCAAACGTTTAATTTTGAACTCCTCGTATCAGGGCTTGGCGAGTCCATGCTGCCCAAAAAGGCTCTTACCCCGAAAGTAAAGGATGCCATAAGCAACCTGGCATACCTTTACACGATTGACGCTCTTCAAATGAAGAATATCGTCCTTCGCGCCGTAAATGAAAAGGATGAAATCGACATTGAGGAGCTACGGAAAGCAGCAAGGGATTGGTATCAGTTTGAACATTACGACAAGCTGCCGAGCTTGGTCGAACGCGTCCAGCCACTGGCCAACAGGGAACAGTTGGAGGAACCGAAGACCCAGGATGAGAAGCTTGCAAGGTATTTTGAAACAGCTTCCCCTCTACAGGTGCTGAAGGATCTTTCTGGAGGAGCCGAGCCAGCGGGCACTGACCTGAAATTGATTGAAGAGGTTATGCTTAAGCAGCAACTTTTACCAGGGGTAGTCAATGTTCTGATTTGGCTGGCAATGTCAAAAACCGATATGAAAATGACCAAGGGCTATGTGGAGAAAATTGCAAGCCAATGGGCTAGAAAACAAATAAAAACTGTCCGGGAAGCAATCGCATACTCTCGCCAGGAGCATGAAAAAACAAATGAATGGCAGTCAGCCGAATCGAAAGGCCAGACTGCAAAACGGCAGCCAAAAAAGAAGACTATCCGTACGGAAATGCTGCCAGACTGGTTTGATAAGGATAGCACTCCTGAAAGTAATGGGAAAACAGAAAACCCGGAAGAAATAGCAGCAAGGAAAAAAGAAGTGGAAGAAATGCTGAAAGCGTTCCGGGACTAGAAAGGAGGAGATTAGATGGAGCGGATTAACCAGACATTGAAACGGCTTGCCTCCAATGAAAACTTCATGAAGCGGTATGAACAAATGAAAAGTGATATCATGGCTGATCAGGATGTCAGGTCGTTTCTTCAAGCCAACAAGGATTCGGTTACGGACAGCATGGTTGAAAAAAGCATGGTCAAGCTGTTTGAATTCATCAATCAGAGCAAACGGTGCGAGGGCTGCCCGAGCCTCGGTGAATGCAAAAACCTTATGCCTGGGTACCATCCTGAGTTGGTCTTGCAGCGCAATTCGATTGATGTCGAATACGACAGATGCCCGCGCAAGGTAATGGAGGATGAAAGACGGAAGAATGAAAAGCTAATTAGAAGCCTGCATGTTCCGCGTGAAATCCTGCAAGCATCCTTTTCAACCCTTGAACTTGAGGGTACTCCTGGCAGGCTGGATGCGGCGGAAAAAGCCGCTGCATTCGTCATGAATTATCTGGCAGGAAATAAGCCTAAAGGCCTTTATCTGTACGGTGAATTTGGCGTTGGGAAATCGTTTATGCTTGGAGCCGTTGCCGGAGAGCTTGCGAAAAAGAAAATATCATCGATGATTGTCTATGTACCCGAGTTGCTTCGGGAAATGAAGAGTGCGATAGGTGATCATACCCTAAACGAAAAGATAGATGCCCTGAAAAAAGAGCCGATTTTAATGCTTGATGATATTGGAGCCGAGGCGATGTCAAGCTGGACGAGGGATGAAGTTCTCGGCCCGATCCTCCAGTTCCGAATGCTTGAAAACCTGCCTACCTTCTTTTCTTCTAATTTCAACTTTAAGCAGTTGGAACATCATTTAACCTACAGCCAGCGTGGGGAAGAGGAAAAAGTGAAGGCGCGCCGGATTATGGAGAGAATCAAATATCTGAGTGATCCGATTATGCTTGATGGCCCGAACCGCCGTCAGTAAAAAGAATACTCCTCAACAAGAAGCTGCCATTCCGGCAGCTTCTTTTATTTGTTTGAAAGGCATCAAAAGGGCTGCGGGACTTCTAATCCCTGATTGTCCCCCATATATATGATTATAGGATTCAAGGGGACAAGGAGGGGTATGGTTGGGAGAAATGACCTTTGAGAACGGGCATGATGCCAGGAGCTTTTATACACACGTGCAAAAGTATCTAAAAGAGGCAGGGCATCGTTCGGACATTCAGTTAATAGAAGACAGCCATTGCATAAAAATTATATATGGGTCCCTTACAGGGGATTCATTCAATAATATGAAACTGGCATTCTGGGAATATATTACCGGAGCCAAATGGGACGAGTGGTTCAGGACATTATTACAAGAAACCTATTATTTTAGTGACCAGGCCGAGCAACAGCAAATCATTGATATTATGCACTCCATCCTTGAGGGGGACAGAAGGGAATTATCCGTTTTCCTCGGGCAAAATGGCGCGGAGGGTTATGTCAAGGAGTCAATTGGGCAGATGTTAAGGGAAGGCACCGCTTTTTCGTTTGACTCCTTTGTAAAATTCAGGCTGCGCCCTTTTTTTGACTATATGGAAGAAGTCGCGGCGCTTTCTATCGACGAATACAAGATGGAACAGGAATACCTTATATTCATTGAATCACTAAGGGAGTTTGTCCAGGGCAGGCCGGCAAGGATGGAGCTCCTCCATGTGCTTGCCGGTGAGGAAATCACCTTTTATGATGAAAAACTCGTGGAAATAAGGAGAGCTGAACTGGTAAAAATGATTGACAGAAAGCTATTAATTAACCACCCTGTTTATGTGGATTCCTACTCAATCGCCCCTCTTCTGTCGATTGCCCCGGCGGCAATCCATCTGTATGCGGAGGAACCGGAAGTTCCACTCATTCGGACAATATTGAATATTTTCGAGGAAAGAGTCGAGCTCCATAAACCGGCGGATTTTCCGGGGCATGCCTGCATTTAAGGAAGAAGGAAGAAAAAAACAAGTCCACTTGATTTTTTGACGGCAAATACTTATAATAACGTACATAGCTACTATCGAAGCAAAAGTAATGATAAGGACATGGGCGTCTCTTTACGGCTCACAGAGAGGGAAGGAAAGGTGGAAACTTCCCAGCACGAGAGGATTGCTTACCCCCTTTAAACTCCAGCCGTGAAAATGGAAATGAGTAATTGCTGGCGGCCACAGCCGTTATCTGATCAAAGTCATTTTTTCAAATGGGCATTTTTGCCTGTTTAAATGAAAAATTGGGTGGAACCACGTGTGTAACAGCTCGTCCCTTTTCCAGGGGCGGGCTTTTTTGTTTTTTTATAACAATCAACAGGCGGATTGTCGCCTGGCTATCAATAGAAGGAGGAAAAAGACATGGCAGAATTAAAAATTACGTTCCCTGACGGAAATGTGAAAGAATTCGCGAAAGGCACATCAACAGAAGATATTGCTTCATCCATTAGCCCAGGGCTTAAAAAGAAGGCGATTGCCGGAAAAGTGAATGGGAAAATGTATGATCTGCGCAGGCCAATTGAGGAAGATGCATCAATTGAGATTGTTACCCAGGATTCCCCTGATGCAGTTGAGGTGCTTCGCCACAGTACAGCCCACCTGATGGCACAGGCAATCAAGAGATTATACCCAGGCGCAAAATTTGGCGTTGGGCCGGTCATTGATGGCGGATTTTATTATGATCTCGATTTGGAGGAGTCACTCACTCCGGAAGACCTGCCTGTCATCGAAAAGGAAATGGCCAAGATTGTAAATGAGAACCTGGATGTTGTCCGCCGGGAGGTTACCCGTGATGAAGCGGTTGCCTTCTTTAAGAAAATTGGCGACGAATATAAGCTTGAGCTCATTGAAGCGATTCCTGCCGATGAAACCGTCACAATCTATGACCAAGGAGATTTTTCTGACCTTTGCCGTGGAGTCCATGTCCCTTCAACAGGGAAAATAAAGGAATTCAAGCTGCTTAGCATTGCCGGTGCTTACTGGCGCGGCGACAGCGACAATAAAATGCTCCAGCGCATTTACGGTACTGCATTTTTCAAAAAAGAGGACCTTGCCGAACATCTCCGCCTGCTGGAAGAAGCGAAGGAGCGTGACCATAGGAAAATCGGCAAGGAGCTAAACCTGTTTACAAACTCGCAAAAGGTCGGCCAAGGCCTGCCAGTCTGGCTCCCAAAAGGCGCGACTATCCGCCGGATCATCGAGCGCTATATCGTTGATAAGGAAACAAGGCTTGGATATGATCACGTCTACACACCTGTCATGGGAAGTGTTGACCTGTACAAGACCTCTGGCCACTGGGATCATTACCAGGAAGATATGTTCCCGGTTATGGAAATGGACAATGAACAGCTCGTTCTTCGGCCGATGAACTGCCCGCACCATATGATGGTGTATAAGAATTCGAAGCACAGCTACCGTGAGCTGCCAATCCGGATTGCGGAGCTCGGGCTGATGCATCGTTATGAGATGTCCGGTGCTCTTTCCGGTTTGCAGCGGGTGCGCGGAATGACATTGAATGACGCCCATATTTTTGTCCGTCCTGACCAGATTAAAGATGAATTCAAGCGGGTAGTCAATTTGGTTCTTGATGTTTATAAGGATTTTGACATCACTGACTATTCCTTTAGGCTTTCTTATCGTGATCCTGAAAACACTGAAAAATATTTTGATGACGATGAAATGTGGGAAAAGGCGCAGGCAATGCTGAAGGAAACAATGGACGAGCTTGGCCTTGATTATTTTGAGGCTGATGGCGAAGCCGCTTTCTATGGCCCTAAGCTTGATGTCCAGGTTAAGACTGCACTTGGTAAAGACGAAACTCTTTCGACTGTCCAGCTTGATTTCTTGCTTCCGGAGAGATTTGACCTTACCTATGTAGGCGAAGACGGGAAGCCTCATCGCCCGGTTGTCATCCATCGCGGCGTTGTGTCCACTATGGAACGTTTTGTGGCGTTTCTGATCGAGGAATACAAAGGAGCATTCCCTGCATGGCTTGCGCCTGTACAGGTCCAGGTCATCCCTGTATCGCCGTCTGCCCATTACGAATATGCGCGCAAGGTCCAGGAGCAGCTGCAGCAGGAAGGATTCCGGGTTGAACTCGATAACCGCGATGAAAAAATCGGTTATAAAATCCGTGAAGCCCAGATGCAAAAAATACCGTACATGCTTGTTGTGGGAGATAAAGAAGTTGAGGAAGGCGCAGTGAATGTCCGTAAATACGGAGAACAGAAGTCTGAAACGATGCCTTTTGAAAACTTTGCCTCTGTCCTGACAGAAGACGTTAAGCGATAAAAAATAAACAGCTGCCGAAACCCCGGCAGCTGTTTTATTTGTTTAGAATCTTTCGTTCCGGTCTTTGTCGAACCTGTTTCTATTTTCATCAAAATCAGTTTCACCCTCTGATTCGATGTGCGCCTCTTCACGCTTAACATTTTCGACAACCCTCTCGGTTGACTGGACTTCCTTTTTGCCGATTACGAGTTCTTCCGTTACGACAGGCCTTTTTGTAACTTCTACTTTTTCCTCCACGATTGGCACGCGGATTGTTTCATCATCGCCAATTTCCCCGGCATCGGCTTCGAGACCATCGACTTGGCGCCGTTCAACGTAGACCTCTTCGCGGGATACAGGGACATTGACAGACTCCCGTTCCTCGACTACGTCTTTGTGAACCCTCACTTCCCCGGTCTGAACGCGATCCTTCTGGACGTCGAGCTGCTCTTCACGAAGCTTTAACGTACGTTCATCCTCGTCATCAAGCCTGTCGGAGTCAAGCGTGTTAAGAGAATTTCCGGTGACATTTTTGTCCCAATCCGTAAACCTCGTTTGCCCGTCTGCAAACTGGCCGGATTGATCAGTATCCTCAAATAGGATGATTCGTCCCGTTTCCAAATCACCCGCATACTCGCGTGCTTCGTTTTCCCTAAGGCCAAGTCGGACAAGGCGATCATAATATGAAGTTTCTCCTGTTTCATCTGGCCCTTCAAAAGCAGATGCAAGGCTTGCGAAAAACCCCTTGTCCCTATCCACGCCATCTTCATGCAGTGTTTCTTCCCGAAGACCTGTCAAATTTCCTAAATGGGACATGGAGCCGCTCGTATTTCCGAATACAGACAGGTTGTTCAGCGTATTGCCTTCAGCTTGATAACGGTCAACCGCTTCAATTAACTCTTCTTCTGTGTTGTATACTCCAACAACTCTTTTAACCATATCGATCAGCCTCCTGGATGTTTTTTTCACTGCCCTTAAAGCGGGGCGTATGGAGGGTTTTCCCTTTAAAACAGGCTTAAAAACACAGAATAGGTGGTAATTGCGGATTTATTTGGAAAAAGTTTTTCGCTGTTTATTGAAAAACAATGTTGAATTTTGTTGAGCTATCTGGTAAAATACATATCGTTGCCATCAAAACAACATGTTTGACACCCCTGGTGGTGTGTGATATAGTTACGAAGGTAGAATTGAATACGAAAAATTGGGTAAGAAGAAGCACCCGCTTCTCACCTGGCTGACGCTCTAGCTGTTGGCAGGTTTTACGTGAATGGTTTAGTTTAAACCTTTTTCTGTTCGTAAAAGTGTGGGTGTCTTCATCCGCACTTTTTTTATTGCAAAAAAACCTGTCCGGCCTAGAGCTGGAAGCCCTTTGCCCCGGACAACGTATTCGTTATTAAAACCTGGAGGTGGCTAACTATTAGCAAAGACATGTTGTTGTTGAACGAAGGAATTCGCGCCCGGGAGGTTCGCCTGATTGACCAGAACGGCGAGCAGCTTGGAATTAAAACGAAATTTGAAGCCCTGGAAATTGCAGGCCGTGTAAATCTTGATTTGGTACTGGTCGCACCAAATGCAAAGCCGCCGGTAGCCCGGATAATGGATTACGGCAAGTTCAAATTCGAGCAGCAAAAGAAAGACAAAGAGGCGCGCAAAAACCAGAAAATCATTACAACAAAAGAGGTACGCCTCAGCCCGACCATTGATGAGCATGACTTCAACACAAAGCTTCGCAATGCGATCAAGTTCCTTGAAAAAGGAGATAAAGTAAAAGCTTCAATCCGCTTCAAGGGCCGTGCGATCACCCATAAAGAAATCGGCCAGCGTGTTCTGGACCGTTTTTCTGAAGCGTGCAAGGACGTTGCGACGATTGAATCCCATCCAAAGATGGATGGCCGGAGCATGTTCCTGGTTTTAGCACCTAAAAACGAAAAGTAACAAGGAGGACATCCCAATGCCAAAAATGAAAACTCACCGCGGCGCTGCCAAGCGTTTTAAAAAGACCGGATCTGGTAAACTGAAGCGTGGCCACGCTTATACAAGCCACTTGTTCGCGAACAAGTCTACTAAAGCAAAGCGCAAGCTTCGTAAATCAGCAATGGTTTCTAAAGGTGACTTCAAACGCATTCGTCAAATGTTGGACAATCTTAAGTAATATCGAGCGATCGATTCATATAGGAGGGAAAATACATGCCACGTGTAAAAGGCGGTACTGTTACGCGCAAGCGTCGTAAAAAAGTTCTTAAATTAGCAAAAGGTTATTATGGTTCAAAACATACATTATACAAAGTTGCAAACCAGCAGGTTATGAAATCCCTGATGTACGCATACCGTGACCGTCGCCAAAAGAAGCGCGACTTCCGTAAACTTTGGATTACCCGTATCAATGCTGCAGCTCGCATGAACGGCCTATCCTACAGCCGTTTAATGCATGGCCTTAAGCTTGCAGGTATCGAAGTAAACCGCAAAATGCTTGCTGAGCTTGCAGTTAGCGATGCTCAAGCATTTGCTGAACTTGCAAACGTTGCAAAGCAGCAATACGATAAATAAGAATAATGTAAAAGCCATTTCCTGAAGAGGGAATGGCTTTTCTGCTATATACTATTAATGTGGATGGTATCTTTGAAAACTGTTTAGTAAAATTTGAATGTATTCGGATTAGCCGTTTTAGGGGGATGAAGCATGGACGTAGGGGTTACTGTCTATCTATTCATTGTGAACGTACTGGCTTTTGCAATGATGGGGATTGATAAAAAAAGGGCAAAGAACGGCCAATTCAGGATCAGTGAACGGACCCTTTGGCTGTCGGCGCTTGCTGGAGGGGCTCCAGGGGCGGCTTTAGGCATGAGTTATTTCAGGCATAAGACAAAGCACCCGGCCTTCAAATACGGCCTTCCTCTTTTGGCTTGCCTCGATTTCGGGCTGATTCTGTATGTAGCTTTTTTTCAAGGATTATGAGGATAAGAGTTGGCGGAGATGCTCCTTAATAGAGCCATTCCACTCAATGGACGAATGGGGATAGGATTTCGCCAATTCATTTTGGATGAATAGAAAATCAGAATGCTCCATGCCCCTTAGCATTGCCGCATCCCTGGGCCATAAAGAAATAGAGATTACACCGAAACTTTCTCCCGTAATTCCGAGGTATTTTGCGCCTTCAAAAACAGCCCCTTTGTATGTAAGGAGAAAATTTTTCCGGGGATCGCCCTTATCGTCAAGAAGGAGGAAACGTTTCTGGGCTCTCGCAGCCTCCAGCTTCCTCGGATTGCTGAAAATGAATTTACCAATCTTGTAAGTAAAATAGGTAAGTAAAGCTAGACCTGTTAGACGCAATAGCGTAACCATATTAACGCCCTCCTGGCATTGGAATCAGTTCGCTCCGATTTTTCAAAGGGTAGAAGCCGGTTTGCAAGTTTAAGTGGACGGGTTCCGATCTTTCTAACGCTGTATTCTATACATACGAACCAAAAGGTAAAAGGTTCCCACATTCTCAAAGACAACAAGGAGGACGTAATGCAACTGGAAAAATTATTTGAAATGCAAAGGGCTCTTGACGCCCATATCAAAGAGAATCATGGTCTGGAAGATCAAGATTTGTTCGACCAGAAGGTCCTTGCCCTGTTAGTTGAAGTAGGGGAGTTGGCCAATGAGACCCGTTGTTTTAAATTCTGGAGCAAAAAACCATCTTCCCCTAGAGAAACTATCCTGGAGGAATTCGTCGATGGAATCCATTTCATCCTGTCGCTTGGGATAGAAGCAGGGTTTACTGGGAGTATCACGTTTACGAAAAATGGAGAAGCTAACGCTACGAAACAATTTATTAAGGTTTTCGATGACATTTCCGCATTCCGAAAAAACCGGGCTGAATCAGAGTATAGAAGGATGTTCGACTCCTATATGCATCTCGCGAACCTCCTAGGCTTTACCGGAGCTGATATTGAAGAAGCCTACTGCATGAAAAACGAAGTGAATTATGAACGGCAGCAGAATGATTATTAGCAGAAAATTTTTACAAATCATCTGCCTTTGCGACCATCCTACACAAACATCCACTCGTTTAAACGACGAGAGAGATTCCCATTGAGGGAGCCTCTCTTTTTTTGGCTCTTTTTTAACTTTAAGCGCTGAATAATCATAAAAAGCACCTATTTTCATCCTTTAAAATACCAAAATACACTCTCCTGAATACTATATAAAGGTATTTACAGATAGGAGCAAATGGATAACTAAGGGAGTGAATTGCTATGGAAGTAATTGTTTTCGTAGGCACTAGAAAATCAGGCAGCAGCAGGGACGGAATAAAGGCAGCTAAAAAGCTGGGGTTCAATACAATTTTATTTACTCCTATAGAAAGATATTTAACCCAGAGGGATGAATTTCCTGATGTGGATGAAATGATATACGTCAAAAATATGAGTTTCGAAAACTTATTGAGCAAGTGTTTAACTCTACAGGAAAGTGGGGAAAGCATACGGCTCTGTATCAGTTTAGTTGATCCCTATGTTCATTTGGCAGCTAAATTATCCGAAATGATGGGTCTTTCACATGCATCTACCGAAGCGCTATTTACAATGGAAGACAAAACCCGTTTTAGGAAGGTGCTTGCCGCCCATCCATCAAACCCCTTCTTTATGGTCTATACTGGAGAACAATCATTGGAACATTGTTTTCAGGACTGCCAATCACACTTTCCACTAGTGATAAAGCCACCCGTTTCTAATGGATCAAAGGATATTTTTTTCGTTGATTCGGAGAACAGCTTTTACAAAGGCCTCGATTTCTTACTAAAAAAACATAACCCCCCTATCCTAATAGAAGAATTTGTGGACGGAACCCAATATATAGTGGAGATCCTCGTCTTTAAAGGGAAAATCACCATTGCAGGTGTTATTGAGCAAGAGCTGAATGACAACTTTGTTGTGACTGGCTATGCCTTTCCCGCGGTCTTAAGGCCTGAGGCAAGGGGAAAATTGGAAGAAACAGTCGAAAGTATTATCAACCATTTAGGCCTTGAGACAGGAACTTGCCATTTGGAAATGAGATTAACAAATGGGGAATGGAAACTTATTGAAATAAATCCGAGAATGTCGGGCTTTGCCATGAATCAAATTATCCAGAAAGGCTGCGGGGTTGACCTTGCGAAAGAGACGATAAACCTGTATTTGGGGATTGAACCTCAAAGTGATTTCACATGCAGACAATATGTGTATGCTCAGTTCCTAACCGTCGGGGAAAGGGGAGAGTTGCTAAAAGTCACGGGAAAAAAAAGGGCGTCAAATTATCCTGGAGTGAAAAAAGTATTTGTCATCCCTAGGAGGGGGGCTATTTTAAACCCGCCTAGCAGCATGGGATACAGATATGCGTATGTCATTGCAACATCCCATGAAGCTTCCATTGCAAAGGAGATTGCCAAAGAAGCTTCGGGAGAAATGAAGTTTCATTTAAAGCCCTTAAGTGCTCCTGGAAAAAATTGATTTTACAAGTGAGTGTGAATGTATGAAACATCTTCTTTTAAGTGAAATCATTGATATCATTGATGGGACTATTGTAAGTAAAACAGTGGATGATCCTCTTATTAATAGGATTGCAACAAGGAAATCTGACCGGATAACCAATTATACACTCGTCTTTTTCCCGCATAAATCAAGTGTGAAAGACAATCTGGAATTGAAGTCAACAGTGATCGTCACCCAAAGGCCACACCTGTTTAAAGACCTTGAAAATTCATTTACGATTGTAAGCGTTAAGGATTCAAAAATAGCGTACAATAAATTTATTGCCTATTACCGCGGCTTATTCAGCCTGGATGTGATTGGGATTACCGGAACATGCGGCAAGACAACTACGAAAGAAATGGTAGCGTCGATTTTGGAAGTGGATAGGAACATTGTAAAAACCATTTTAAGCAGGAATTCACGTTTCAGGAATTTTAAATATTTAATGGAGATTGACGAAAAGACGGATGCTGCTGTCATTGAGGTTGGGGTAGGCTTTCCGGGAGGCATTGAGCAGTTCGCAAACTATTTCCACCCATCCATCGGGGTTATTACAAATATAGGCATTGACCATGTTTCAGGATTTAAAACCCATGAAGCATATATCAAGGAGAAAGCTATGATGGCAAAAGTACTGGATAAAGAAGATGGAATCCTCATCCTCAATAAAGACGATCAAATTATTCAGAAGCTTGATTTGCGCTCTTTTAAGGGGAAAATACTTTACTTTGGGCTAAATAAAGAGGCTGAGATCAGGGCAAGCCATATAAAATATGAAGAAGGCGGCATGAAATTTTATGTGCACGGCCATAACGGATTTGCTGTATGTAAAATTAATGGACTAGGCATCCATAATGTATATAATGCTCTTGCTGCCCTTGCTGTTGCTGTCTCCCTGGGAATAGAACTAAGGGATGCTGCAAAGAGGCTAGAGAAATTTAGTCCGGTCAAGAGCCACCTACAACTAAAAAAAGGCATCAACGGAAGTACAATTATTGATGATACTTGGAATACAAATTCAAAATCAATTGAATCAGCACTTGAAGTCCTGTCATCTATTTCGGGAGGAAAAAAAACAATCGCGGTACTGGGGGATATTGAGGAGCTTGGCGCCATATCGGAGAGTGAGCATAGAAAAATTGGCGATTTAATCATTAAATATAAAATTGATCAGCTGATTACGATAGGCCATGAATCGAAATACATTGCAGCAAGGGCGCTTGACCTTGGAATGAACCCGAAAGAAATCACCATCCTCGATGATGAAGGGCATTTAGTCGAGATGTTGGCAAAGAAGATGGACACAAGCACGCTCGTATTAATAAAAAAATCAATGAGAAATTCATTCCGGAGTATTCGTCAGCTGATGGCCGAATGACATTCCAATTTCTGAATTCTGTTAAAAAGGGCTCTCAATTATAGAGCCCGTTAACATTTTGGATGGATTGGCGGCAAATACCGATTTACGAGGTCAGATGGCAGCCCTATTATTCCGCAAATGCAGTCCGTCTGGAAAGTGAAGAATGCATTAGTCTCTTCAAGGGAGTATAAGTCTGGACAAAAGTCCACCGGGCAACCTTCTATATCGACTGGAACTAAAGGCGATAACACGATGCAACCCTTTTTCTTATCTATCTTCTTCACTATAAATACAGGAGTATCCACACAATACATGGAAAAGCAGGTGAAAACTTTGAAAGGATTCCCGCATTCCGTGTATAAGCAAATAGGTTTGTTTTCTTTCAGCATCACTACCAATAAATCCCCAAAGCATTCCATTCGTCTGTTCAAAATATCATTCATTTTCCTCACCTCGCTTCCCTTTCAAGAGGGGCCAATTCAAATACCACTTTACTAGAAGCCAGTAACGCATTTAACCTGGCATCCTCTTTGGTGGCTCCTTTGGCTATGACATATCCATATCTATGGCCCATGGAAAGCGGGGGAGATAGGATCTGTCCTTTTTTTGGTTTTATATACATGTCAACAATTTCTCTGCTTTTTCGCGCTTCCTGTAATCCTGTTATATTCAGCAATCTGCCTACACAATTGACTGTGAAAAAGTGGGCAAAAACACTTTGTTCGTGTTTCCGTTCCAAAACCGGCTTTTTCCCCATGTATAGGTTTAAAATTTGTTCAGCATAATTAAATCCGTAGGCATGTTTAATCAATGTATTGATTGCCCCTCCCGATATGCGCGGATTCAATTCTATTAGTTTCCATTTTCCGTTTACGCACCGGATCTCCAGATGGCAATTCCCGTTTTCCAGATCCAGTTCTTTAAGGATTGTATCAGTTGCTTCTGAAATTCCTTCGATAATGGTTCTATCCATCACAGGTGATAGGCTGTATCCCGTTACAATGAATTTTAATTGTTTGGTAATTTCCTGTTCAATAATGGCAGCAATATGAATCTCCCTGTTGTGCACAATGGTTTCAACGATGTATTGAGGACCATCAAGGTATTCTTCGATAAGCCAATCCCCTTTTGGGTTTTTACTTTTTAAAAACAGAAGGCGGTTCTTCAACTGGGTTTCGGAACGAATCAAATACACATCCCTTGAACCTTGAGAGGAAGGCTTTTTAAGGACTACAGGATAATTACCATTCAATTGGGCCAATAAATTTTTCAGGGGAATCGCGTGATTGTGTATTTGGTATGAGGGAGTGTATGGAAGGTGGCGAAGAAAGTCTCTGGAGATGATTTTATCTTCCATAATCCTTAGTGCATCAACACTTAAATTTGTTCCACAATGGATACGATTCAACTTAGCCGCTAAGGAAACAAATGGATCAATGAAGCTAATTATAGACGCAATATTCATCTCCTTTTTAATTTCATTTAGTTTTTCATTAATGGTTTTCTCGCCAAGAATGGATACAAAATGTACTTGATTTACTTCGGGAAATCCTGATCCAAGATACCGTTTCTTTGCGGTAATTAAATGAATATCATATCCAAGCTTTTTTGCAGCAAGGATTCCCTCCATACAGGAACCATTCCGGTATGTTTCTATGAAAACGATTGAGGCCATTTTTACCCTGCTCCCTACATACACACTTCTCTTTATGTATGTGTATTCAACAAGAAGTTGAAAGGAAACCATAAGGTAAACCCTGTATTCTGAAATGTTTTCCCTTTACTCTATTTCTTTTTCAGGCTGCAACTCTTTCCCTTGTCCCAATGGAGATGCTTTCCTTTAGGGATATAGGGGAACGGGAATAATTGCGTTTAACTCCCGATAGCCAGAAAAGGCATAGTAGTGACGATTTTAAAGTAAACTATGTAAGATTAAAATGCTTATTCACAGAAAATTTTTACAAACATCTTTGCTTTTTGTATAATGGACGGGCAATGAGGAATACACAGCAGTAGATTTTCCCCGTTGATATGCGGGAAACAGGCATGAATATTTCTTAAAAAAGAGGGGAGTCAATGGAATGGCACAACAATTGGATGAAACATTGCAAATGCTTAAAGCGTTAACGGATGCAAAAGGAATTCCGGGCAATGAGCGGGAAGTCCGCGAAGTCATGAAAGAGTATATTACTCCTTTCGCCGATGAAGTAATGACTGATGGCCTCGGCAGCCTGATTGCAAAAAAAACCGGTAAGGAAGGCGGCCCGAAAATTATGGTCGCTGGCCATCTCGATGAAGTCGGCTTCATGGTAACACAAATCGATGATAAAGGGTTTATCCGCTTTCAGCCGGTAGGCGGCTGGTGGAACCAGGTCATGCTTGCCCAGCGTGTCACAGTTGTTACCCGTAAAGGTGATGTCACTGGCGTAATCGGTTCGAAGCCTCCACATATCCTGACAGCCGAGGCAAGGAAAAAGCCTGTTGAAATTAAGGATATGTTTATTGATATCGGCGCAACCAGCAGGGACGAAGCTTCCGAGTGGGGAGTCCGTCCGGGTGATATGATTGTTCCTTACTTCGAATTCACCGTCATGAAAAATGAAAAAATGCTGTTGGCAAAGGCATGGGATAACCGGATTGGCTGTGCAATCGCGATTGATGTCCTAAAGCAATTACAAGGCGAGGAGCATCCAAACGTAGTTTATGGTGTAGGCACCATCCAGGAGGAAGTTGGCCTCCGCGGCGCCAGGACTGCAGCAGCGAAAATCGAGCCTGATATCGGCTTCGGTGTCGACGTCGGCATTGCAGGCGATACTCCGGGAGTGACGGAAAAGGAAGCTCTCGGTAAAATGGGCGATGGCCCGCAAATCATCCTTTATGACGCATCAATGGTTTCCCATAAGGGATTGCGCGATTTCATTACCGATACTGCAGATGAGCTGAACATTCCGTATCAGTTCGATACAGTTCCTGGTGGCGGCACAGATGCGGGAGCGATTCATTTGTCGCATAATGGCGTGCCTTCTTTGGCAATTACAATTGCTACACGTTACATCCATTCGCATGCGGCAATGCTGCACCGTGATGACTATGAAAACACAGTCAAGCTGATTGTTGAAGTGATCAAGCGCCTTGACAAGGAAGCTGTTGAAAAAATTAATTTAGGATAAAGATGAAGCTCCCCGGACTGCTGTCACGGGGAGCTTGTTTTTGAGCGGATTATTTCTTTAATCCGCCTTCGAGTGCCTGAAGCATTTCCTTCTTTTCATCCTCCGAAGAATTGTTCCAGATGATTTCAAATAAAACGCCAAGCCCCGGAAGCATTTTTTCTTCGCCATTCTGGATGGCATCGACAATTGTGTCCTCAAGCTCCTGCTGGGTATTTTCGGCAATGTTATGGATAACAGCCGCGCGCAAATTCAGGTCCATTGCTTCATCCTCCTTCTTAAGTTTCATTCAGTAGTAGCTTTTTCTATTTGAGGTTTTAATATGTACTCCTGTTAAGCTATAATAGGAAAATGAGTGATTCAGGAAAGGGGAGCCAGCAGTGAAGCATATCCAATCTGCCCAAAACCCTCAGGTAAAACAATGGAAGAAACTAGCGATGAAAAAAGAGCGCGAACGGACCGGCCTTTTCTTGGCTGAAGGCTACCATCTTGTTGAAGAAGCCCTAAAAAGTCCTGGAACAGTCACAGAATTGATCGTGTCTGATGGGACCGACATCCCACCCCGGATAGATTATAAGGATACTCCAGTTACAGTCGTTTCAAGGGATATTTTCAAAAACATGTCCGAAACGGAAACACCACAGGGAATCATGGCCATCTGCAGGCAACAATTCAATGAGGCCTCACTGGAATCGGCGCAATCATTCCTGCTGCTAGATGCCGTCCAGGATCCTGGAAATCTCGGCACAATGATTCGGACTGCCGATGCAGCCGGTATTGACGCGGTCATAGCCGGGACAGGCAGCGTCGATCTCTACAATCCGAAAGTCCTTCGTTCAGCCCAGGGGAGCCATTTTCATCTCCCGGTTTTTTCAGGTGAGCTTGAGGAGTGGATACCAAAACTGGTTGAAAAAGGCATAACCGTTTACGGCACCGCACTTGAAGGTGCAAGGGATTATACAGAAGTCACACCTGCCAGCCGGTTCGCCCTCCTTGTCGGAAATGAAGGGAATGGGGTAGCTAAAGGCCTTTTGGAAAAAACAAACGAAAATCTGTATGTCCCAATCTATGGGAAAAGTGAATCGCTGAATGTCGCAATTGCGGCTGGAGTACTTTTATATTATTTACGGTCGCATAAGGGCTAGTGGTGAACAGTAACCAGCAAAGTTTTGTTAGCGTAAATTAATTCCGCCGAAAGAATTTGAAACACCTGAAAAAATACGCTATAATAGCAACTAAATTCATACGTTGAAAAACAATGACGGAGAAAAGTACCTTGACGGATAGCCTTTTAGGGAAAAAGTGCCCTGGACTGAAAGCACTTTTAGGCGGGAAGCAGGCGAAGTTCACCTCCCGAGTTGGCACCGGGACCATTCGATGACGGATGTAAAGGTGCGCCGGCAGAAGCCGTTATCTCAATGAAGCGAACACGAATGCCCTGGCGTCCGTGTTTACAAGGGTGGTACCGCGAACCAAAAGCCTCGTCCCTTATTTGGGAGGGGCTTTTTTTGTTGTTCAGGTACGGTTAAAGACAAGTGTATGAAGTTGAATGGAGCGGAAAATCAACACTAAGTTACCCGGCGCTTTTTTTAAAAAAGGCATCGCACTTAGCCGCAATTATAAAGGAGGATTTTTTCATGCAGGAACGATTGACTGAATTGCAAAAAGAAGCCCTTGAAAAGGTAGCGCAGGCATCAAGCTTGAAGGAATTGAACGATGTCCGTGTCGCCTATCTCGGCAAAAAAGGTCCGATTACAGAGGTATTGCGCGGAATGGGCAAGCTATCCGCGGAGGAGCGTCCAAAAATGGGTGCACTTGTGAACGAAGTCCGCGAAGCAATTGAAGCGGAAATTTCCGCAAAACAGCAGCAGCTTGAAGAAGCGGCAGTAAACGAGCGTCTTTCATCGGAGACAATCGATGTGACATTGCCGGGAAGGCCGGTTAAGGCGGGCAGCCACCATCCATTAACAAAAATCATCGAGGAAATTGAAGATTTGTTCATTGGAATGGGCTATCAAATTGCTGAAGGGCCAGAAGTTGAAAAGGATTATTATAACTTTGAAGCACTCAACTTGCCAAAAGGACATCCGGCGCGTGATATGCAGGATTCCTTCTATATTACCGAAGAAACACTGCTTCGCACGCATACCTCGCCTGTCCAGGCAAGGACGATGGAAAAGCAGGGCGGCAAAGGGCCGATCCGGATCATTTGTCCAGGCAAGGTGTACCGCCGGGACAACGATGATGCGACCCATTCACATCAATTCATGCAAATCGAGGGCCTTGTTGTTGGAGAAAACATCCGCATGAGCGACCTGAAGGGAACCCTAGCCGAGTTTGCGAAAAAAATGTTCGGAGACGATCGGGAAATCAGGCTGCGCCCAAGCTTTTTCCCATTCACTGAACCATCTGTCGAAATGGACATTTCCTGCAAAATTTGCGGCGGAACCGGCTGCAGCGTCTGCAAGGGAACTGGCTGGATTGAAATCCTTGGCGCGGGAATGGTGCATCCAAATGTACTTGAAATGGCCGGTTATGACTCCAAGAAATATACTGGATTTGCTTTCGGGATGGGCCCTGAGCGGATTGCGATGCTGAAGTACGGCATTGATGACATCCGCCATTTCTATACGAATGATATCCGGTTCCTAAAGCAGTTTTCGAGGCAGGAATAGACTCAATTTTTGAAAATGGGAGGCTTTACACATGTATGTTTCATATAAATGGCTCCAGGAATATGTGGATTTATCCGGGGTGACGGCAGAAGAGCTTGCTGAAAAAATTACGAAGAGCGGGATTGAGGTTGAAGGGGTTGATACCCTTAACGAAGGAATCACAGGCGTTGTAATCGGGCATGTACTTGAGCGTGAGCAGCACCCGAATGCCGATAAACTAAGCAAATGCCTTGTTGATATCGGTGAGGAAGCGCCGGTCCAAATTATTTGCGGAGCGCCAAACGTTGCAAAGGGCCAAAAGGTTGCCGTTGCTAAAACAGGAGCGGTTTTACCGGGGAATTTTAAAATTAAAAAAGCAAAGCTGCGAGGAGAAGAATCAAACGGAATGATTTGCTCACTCCAAGAGCTCGGCATGGAAGGCAAAAATGTACCAAAGGAATATGCGGAGGGAATCTTTGTTTTCCCGAATAGCGTAACCCCTGGGGAAGATGCGATTGCCGCTTTGAACCGGGATGACAAAGTCCTTGAACTGGGGCTCACCCCAAACAGAGCTGACTGCTTGAGCATGCTTGGCGTTGCATATGAAGTAGGGGCTATTTTGGGAAGGGATGTCAAATTTCCGGAAATTAAGCTTGAGGAGTCGAACGAAAAAGCATCCGATTATATTAAAGTAACCGTTGATGCAAAGGAAGATAACCCTTTGTATGCGGCAAAGGTCATCAAGAATGTCAAAATCGGCCCGTCTCCGCTTTGGATGCAGACGCGCCTCATGGCAGCTGGGATCCGCCCTCATAACAATGTTGTCGATATAACAAACTATATTTTGATTGAATATGGGCAGCCGCTCCATGCATTTGATTACGATAGGTTGGGCTCAAAGGAAATCCTTGTCCGCCGTGCCCGTGATGGCGAAACGATTGTGACTCTTGATGATTCCAAGCGGACACTTACTTCCGACCATCTCGTGATTACAAATGGAACAGAGCCGATCGCAATTGCAGGCGTGATGGGCGGAGCGAATTCAGAGGTTGATACGGATACGACGACTGTCCTGCTTGAAGCAGCCTATTTTACCGGCAGCCCAATCAGGAAAGCGTCCAAGGACCATGGCCTGCGCAGTGAGGCAAGCGCGCGTTTCGAAAAGGGTGTTGATCCAAACCGTGTCCGTGAAGCGGGCGAGCGTGCCGCTGCCCTTATGGCTGAATATGCCGGCGGAGAGGTGCTGGAAGGGACAGTTGAAGCCGATACGCTAAAAGTAGAGCCTGCCGTCGTTTCCATTACAATGGATAAACTAAATACGTTCCTTGGAATGCAGCTGTCAATCGATGAAGTCACAGATATTTTTGAGAGACTGAAATTCGATGTTTCCGCTGAAGGCGAAACCGTCACAGTCACTGTCCCGACCCGCCGTGGCGATATTACCATTGAGGAAGATTTGATTGAAGAGATTGCCCGCCTTTACGGCTATGACAATATTCCGAAAACCTTGCCGGCTGGAGAGCAGCTTGCTGGAAAATTGACTCCGTATCAAGCAAAGCGCCGGGAAGTCCGCCGTTATCTGGAAGGGGCGGGGTTGTATCAAGCAGTAACCTATTCTTTAACGAGTGAAGAAAAGGTTGCCCAATACTCGCTTGAAAAAACAGATGCGATCAAGCTTGCAATGCCGATGAGTGAAGAACGGAGCCTGCTTCGCCTGAGCATCGTGCCACAGCTTCTTGAAGTCCTGAAGTACAATGGCGCGCGCCAGGCCGATAGTCTTGCAGTATATGAAACCGGAGCTGTTTTCCTGGCAAAAGGCGATGAACTGCCGGTTGAGGAAGAGCATCTGGCTGCCGCGATGACCGGGCTCTGGCTTTCAAATCCATGGCAGGGCGAAAAGAAGCCTGTTGATTTCTTCGTCCTAAAAGGAATCCTTGAAGGACTCACGGAAAAGCTTGGCCTTAAAGAACGAATCGAATATGCCCAAGGCCAGCTGGACGGCATGCACCCAGGAAGGACTGCCGATATCCTTTTGGACGGCAAGCGAATCGGCTTCGTTGGGCAAGTCCATCCTTCCATGCAAAAAGAGCTTGATTTAAAGGATACGTATGTATTCGAATTGAAGCTAGGCGAATTGCTTGAGGCTGGAATTGAGCCGCTTCACTATGAGCCAATCCCAAGGTTCCCAACGATTACGAGGGATATTGCACTTGTTGCGGACCAGGAAACACCGGCGGGATCGCTGCGCGGCATCATCCTTGAGGCCGGCAAGCCGCTCTTGAAGGAAGCATCTGTATTTGATTTGTATGAAGGAGCGAATATGGAGGCTGGAAAGAAATCAATCGCCTTCTCGCTCAAGTATGCGAACCCAGAGCGTACGCTTACGGATGAAGAGGTAACGAAAGTGCATGATAAGGTGCTTGAAGCTTTGAAGGAGCAGGCAGGAGCCGTCCTGAGGGGATAATTTTCAAAAAGTGAATGACTAGAGATTTGAACAAAAAGAGCCGTTACCCGTTTGGGTTCCGGCTCTTTTTCATTTTGCTGTGTTTATTGGACTGTTGATTTCCGCCTTGGAAGGAATACTTCAATGAATAATCCAAGTAGAGACAGGTGGTAATTGTCTTTTACGAGGCACGCGCTTTTAGAGGAGCGTCAAACCACTGAATGGAAGACCTTTGCCAATGGAGTCTGCTTCAGTCCTTAATCTATATCCTCCCTCATACTTAATTCCTAGTGCATTACTCCACCACCATTTAATAATTTTCCCAACATCCCTTCATTATGATATCTTTCTTCCTAATTGTATTCTCCAGTTGAAAAACCTTGATGCATAGCCTTTTATGCTAGAATTTCTCGACTGTGTAGAAAATTTCACCAAATAAAAAACGTGAAAATTGAGTTATCAACCACTTAATCCCCTCAACCGAAGAGAAATTCAATGGTTTTTGATTAATATTTTCCCAACTATAAATCTATCCAAATGATAGAATATTTGAAAGTTTTTGGAAATTTGATAGAAACTAATTTACAAAAAATTGCTATTATTTTTATGAGTATTACCTTCAATTAGGTGATGTTTTTCTCTAGGAGGTGTTTTTAGAAGGCTAAAGATGGTTGTAGTTGAAATTAATAAGAAATGAGAGGGGAAAATTTTGAAGGTCTTTAAAATTTTGTTGATTGTATTATTATGTTTTTCCATTTTTGCAGTTGATGGGTTTTTAGCAGCTAATGAAGAAAAAAAAGAAAAAGAAAAGAACAAAGAGGATTCTAGGAATTATCTGATTGTCCTCAAAGATGATGTTGAAAAAGAAGCTTTTATCAACTCAAAGAAGATAAAAGAAAAGAAACTAAAGGACAAGAATCCAAAAAAATTCAAACATACCAATGCATTTGCAGTGGAACTGACAGAAGCAGAGGCTAAGGAATTTGCAAACGATAAAGAAGTCAAAATTCTTGAAGAAGACTCTACGGTGGCCATTACAAGTGGACAAGCCGAAGAGGAACAACATATACCTTGGGGGATATCGACAATTGGTTCGACTGAAGGGTTCAAACAGGATTTCTATGGCAATGGGATTAAAGTTGCAATATTTGACACAGGGATATCCGAACATAAAGACCTTCATATCGCAGGTGGAGTTTCGTTTGTAAAAGATACGGCAAACTTTGCAGATGACAATGGCCATGGTACCCATGTCGCGGGGACGCTTTCTGCTCAGAATAACGAATTTGGGGTAGTTGGTACTGCTCCGGGTGCTGAAATATATTCCATTAAAGTTTTGAATAATTCGGGTGAAGGAAGCTATTCCCAAGTCATCCAGGGAATCGAATGGGCAATTGATCAGCAAATGAACATCATCTCAATGAGCTTCGGGGGAATGACCCCGAGCCTTGCCCTTCATGAAGCAATTAAAAAAGCGAATGAAAAAGGAATCCTCCTTGTTGCGTCAGCCGGTAACTTCGGGATGGGGGAAGAAACGGAAGCTTATCCAGCACGTTTTCCAGAGGTTCTATCCGTTGGGGCTATTGATAACACCAAGCAGCGTGCCAGCTTTTCCAGTACGGGGTCGGAACTGGATTTGGTGGCCCCGGGGGTTAACATATTCAGTACAACTTATGATGGTGAATATGGATACAATTCAGGAACTTCCATGGCTGCTCCGCATGTGGCTGGTGCTGCTGCGGTAATCTGGTCGAAAGAAGAGGACCTAACGAATGAAGAAGTGAAGAAAATCCTTTTAGAATCGGCCACCCCGCTCGGACAGAAAAATGAGTATGGAAATGGACTAGTCAATGTCGCCAAAGCACTGGGATTGGACTCCAATTCAGAACCAATGGAACCAGGTACTCCTATAGATATTAATCTCACAACAGAACTCAGGAAATATGAAAGCAGATTATCAAGAATGGTTATGATTCTGTACATTCTTAAGGACAAAGCAATTGAATTGCAAATGAGTGAACTGAGCAAACAGATTGATGATGATGCTAATTATCTTGTTATTGAAAATCAGGAGCTATTGAGAAATCTAGAAAAAATAAATGAATCAGGGCAGATAGAAGTAAATAAAGAAAGTATTGAATTTACAATTGAGTCTTATTTTGTTGAAAATCAAGAAGCTTTTCTAAAACTTGAAGATTACTATCAAGAAAAAATAAAACAATATCTTCAGGTACTTCAATTATCTTTGGAAGAAATAAATGAAAATTTACGACCTTTATCTGGAGCGGTTCTTGAAATAGGAAAACCATTAGATATTAGTTTATCTCCAGGCAATTCACAAGTGTATACCTTTACTCCTTCAGTCACACAAACATATAAAATTTATACAAGTCCTTATGGAGAGACGGGAAGTTATAATAATACATATTTGGAAATATTTTCTGACTCCGGATTAAACAAATTGGTTGATTTTAATGATGATTATTATCAAGGTAGTAATTTTTCTGAAATAGTCGTATCTCTAAATGAAGGAACTACTTACTATGTAAAGCTTAGGCATTCCAGTAGCTCTGGATCTGTTTTTGCAAGATTAAATGTTTCTTCCTTTGTTTTAAATGATACTATTATGCTCAATACTCCGTTAGATGTTGATATTCTGCGAGGGGATTTTAATGTTTATACATTTACAGCCTCGAAGGATGGAAATTACGAATTTTCTACAACTTATTACAAAGGTGATTCCAAAGAGGGATTTAGCTCCAATCTTTTGACGTTATATTCTGATTATTCTAACACTCGCGGAATTGCTCATGGTTGGTCATTTTTAAATTATTTTGCAAGAGTAAATGTTAACTTAGGAAAAGGTGACACAATATTTATCAAACTTGAGAGCGGCAATTTGAAGAATGTTCACACCAGGCTCACAGTAAGTGAGAGTTTGTTGTACCATACAGAACTTTCCATCAATACACCTCTTAATGTGAATATAGGGGAAAGTCAGTTTCAATCATTTTCATTTACACCTTCCGTTTCAGGGGCTTATAGAATATTTACCGGTCCTATTGATGGTATTGGAAATCCAAGCGATACCTATTTATATATGTATGAAGACACATCTCTTATAAAATTATTGGCCTTAAACGATGACTCAAATGCAACTCGTTATTCAAGCATTGAGTACCACCTTAATGCGGGACAAACTTATTATTTTATTCTAAAAGGATATTCAAGGCAAGCTGTTTCTTCCCAGAGCACAATTAACAAAGGGAGCCAATATGAATATGATGCTGCCGGAAGGCTGGATTATATCTTATTAGTTGATGGAAAAAAATTGGATTACCAATATGATCCAAATGGAAATTTGGTTAAAAAGGTAATCGTCTCTAAATAAAATACATTATATCGTTGAAAGGATAGAATAATGAGAATAAAAAAATCTTTTATCCTCCTAATTGTCATTATCCAGCTTTTCTCCATGGCTGCAGCAAATATTGAACCAGCAAAGACTTATGCACAAGAAGAAATGGATGCAATGGCCCAGGGGATTCAAACACTTAGCAAAAAGTTTGGGGATCAGCCAGTCCCAAATAGAAAAAAACATTGAAAATGGATTTAGCCTGGTTGACATCCACAATGCATTAGTGGTCAGTAAAGAATCAGGGAAGCAATTTAATGATGTACTTAAGACTTTTAAGCCAAGTATTGTAAATAATTCATCTACCACGGAAAGTACAATTAAGAGCGAGTTGCCAGAGGGATATACAACTACTTCATTTTCGACGCAAAATGATTTGGTAGTCCCAAAAATTGATCCTTCAAATCTACTAAAATCAATTTCAGCAAAATCAGGAGAAGCCCCCTATTCTGTCCGCGAGAACCAGGAGTCTTTTTCAACTGTCTCAGGATCGTTGTCATATGAACAAACGGATGCCATTCTACCTGGTCGACATGGAATGTCATTTGAATTAAAACGAACCTATAACAGCCAGGATTCCCAAATGCATGGCATGAAAATTGATGTCTTAAATGAGAATTACTTTGTTGTAAAAGCAAAGGTAAAGGTAGAGTTAGAAAAGCTTGTATATCAGGGGAGCTATGAAAAAAAACGGTATAAAGAATATGATTATTATTGTGATGGAGCGATTGATCATCGTGAGCCGACCTCAGATACCGTTCGTTTAGATACTTCCAAGTTCCCCACAGAATCTGATGTTATAAACAGTATTACTAATCCATTGGGAGTTGGGGAGTGGTCAAATTGTGAATATATAGGTGGCGAATATCCAGACCCAGGAACAGGACAACCACCTCCTGAACCACCGCCATATGAACCACCACCAACTGAGCCACCGCCGTATTATGAGCCACCACCGTTATGTGATCCAAGATTTGATTGTCGCCAAGCTGTTCCAGATTTAACTAAATTACAATATTCATCGTTGAGGACCAGGAGTGCTTACTTTGCCGAGAACTTGATTGTAAAAAGTGAACTAGAATTAGTGAGTTCAAATGTTAGAGAGGAATACCAATACTTCGGACCTTATTCATCTATAAATGAGGCAAATAAAGACATAGAAAAAATGGAAGGCCTAATATTTGGGATGAATACTCTTAATATAAATGGATATACACATTATGAATTCTTAAGTTATACAAGTGGAACTATTGAAGGTCCATTTACAGCGAATACTTCAATTTCTAGTGATACAGAAATATCAACTTATGAAAAAAAATTCCCTATAGGAAAGGGATGGAGCTGGAATATTCCTTTTATCGAGCAAAAGGATGTTGGTGGGCTCAGTAAAAAATATGTGTATTTAGGTGACGGCTCCTCCTATGAAGTGGATGGAGACAAACTTAAAGACTATATGTGGGAAGGAATCACGTTTGGAGAAGACAACTCTGTCACCCAGTCAGGTGTCCAATCAAAACATGTGGTAAAGACAAGCAAGGGGAAGAACTATTACTTTGATGAAAAAGGGAATCTACTAATTATTTCCGATTCTTACGGGAATAAAATCAGGTTCACTTATCAAAAACATGACGACTATGGGAACGTTTTAAGCACCATTGAAGACGACATCGGAAATAAAATTTCCATCACTTATTCAGCAAGTGAGGTTGTCATCACTAATGGAGCAAAGAAAACCATTTATAAGAAGAAGCTCACCGCGGGGAAGGAAGTTCTGACACAAGTCATTAATCCATTAAATCAGAAAACAACATACGATTATGATGTCAAAAATGCGATGTTCAGTCTTGTGGGGACAACACCAAATACGAACAATGCTTATTTCCTCTTGAAAGAAATCATACACCCTACCGGTGTTAAAACTGTTTATACGTATGAGGATACACCAAAAATTAGATACCTGTCCAAAGATGCTGTGAACCAGGTTTACCGTCTGGTTATGAGACATGATGAAGTCACTTATACAACGGGAACAAGGAAGTATAATCAGAAAAATATCATCTATCCAGAGGACATTGGAGACAGCTATGGTGTAAATGCAACCTTCAGTACCATCGTGAGTAATCAGTTGACAAGAACCACCTATAAGAATAAGAAAGTGGTTACGACGGAGGACGCAGCGCCGACGATTTATACAACGCAAGTAAAAGAAGAAGGCGCGTCAGTTGAAAAAGTTGTCGATTATGTTTATGAAGAGGCCCGGAAAATCACGTTTCCTAAACAGGCAACTAGTTACAATCAAAAGGCATCAGTCAAATCAAAACCTGTCACAACGACAGTTCGTTACGACGAATTTGGCAATATCATAGAGCAGTCGACCGACCTTGAGACGAGTGCAACAGTATACAAGCTTCATAGTATTAACCTTGTAACTCCAGACGGAAAAAGGCAGCACTATGAGGAGTATGTCACCGATTATATAACAACGGTCAAGAAAAAAAGCAATGCCGGAGATGACCAGACCATTTCGACCGCCTTCAAATACAATTATCGAGCAGATGGCAATGTGGACAGTAAGGTCATAACTTCTATTTCCAATAATAAGGTCATTTCGAAGAGTGAGGGCTATTTTAATTTATTCGGGAATATGACCAAAATGGTGGAGTACAAGTCTTACGAGAGCGAAACTGTCAATAAAAAGGCCACCTACTTCATTGACTATGACGAAGCAAGTAATAATTCATTTCCAAATAAATACGAGGTGGAAATTACAAATGCAGACAATATAAAAAGCGTTGTCACCTTGGAAGAGCAACATGACAAAGCAACTGGCTTGACAACAAAATTCAAAGATGGAAACCTGAATGAAATCCATGTCCAGTATGATTTGGGTGACCGTCCGACAAAGGTAACATACAAAGATCCGGCAAGAACACTCGATCAATCCCCAAAACTGACCTACCAGTACGACGATATAAACAATGAAATAGTACTGATGGATGAAGTTGGGATTGAAACTAAACATACCTGGAATCCAATGGGCTGGAAAACCGGGGAGTATGTCCGCGAGAACGGGTCCTATAAAAGCAAGGTGCAACAGGATTATGATGGTTTTGGCCGCTTAATGACATCGACGGATGCTAGGGGTTACACTACAACTGTCGATTACGATGAATTCGGTCGAAAGACACAGGTTTATCTTCCGGATTTCAGCCTGGCAAGCAATACCGGCGGGAAAACAACGTACCTTTACGATGATATCAACTACATCGTAACAAGCACGGATCTTGACCAAAACACGTTGGATGAAAAGTTTGACGAATTTGGGAGGCCGTCCTCCAAAACTGAGAAATGGATCAAGAATGGTTATACTCAATCCCGCCTATTGGAAAGGATAACGTATACAGGGAACGACTACACAGTTACGGACGGCAATGGGTATGTCACATCCTATACAATTGACGAAATGGAAAGGCTTCAATCCGTTCTTCAACCGATCAGTCCTACAGTCCCGGTGCCTGTCAGGGCATCCTATACGTACGACTTCACCGGCAATTTGCTTTCCTCGACGGATGGAAGCGACCGGACCAGGACGAACATTTATGATGAACTGGGGCGGGTTATCCAAAAGAAGGATGGAGCTGGCGCAATAGAGAAGTTTTATTATGATGCCAGCAGCAACGTTTCAAAGTATATTGACAAGGCACAGACGGTGTTTCTGAATCAATATAATTATCGAAACCTTCTGAAGAAAAAGGAAGCATATAAGGGAACAACCCTCGTGGACTCTGTAGAATTTACATGGGATGATGGCGGCCGTCAGACCAAAATGGTCGATTCAACCGGGACCACCACCTACAGCTACTATTTGCCAAGTGACAGCGAAGCAAACAAGGAAATTGGTTCCCTAAAGTCGGTTGTCCTCCCGGATCAGTCCAACTTCACGTATACGTACAATCCGAATGGCGCTAAGGATTCCATGAAGATTCAGGTTGGAGGCTCAACCCCGTGGACCACCCGGTACAGTTACGATGAAGTAAATCGCCTGAGCAACGTAAGCGTAGTTGAATTCAACATCTCAGAGTCCTATGCTTACAGCTATGGAGGTCTTCTTAAGTCCGCAACAAAAAATAATCATTCCATCAGCCAATGGACATACGATGGAAGGCTATTAAGCGGCCTGACGGACAAGAAGCTTTCGGACAACAGTACCCTGACATCCTATGGAATCACATATGATGCCAATGCAAACATTACCCAGATATTAGATAAGGGCATTACTAGGAAGTTCACCTATGATTCACTTAACCAAATCCTGACTTCTTCCATTAATAATGAGAATTTCTCGTATGATCCCTCGGGAAATCGTAAAACACAGGTTTCCTCGGAAGACTTGTTAACGGGAACAGCCGATTTTCGGTACGATGACCACAACCGATTGACACAAGTCCAGATGGATTTGAAAAAGGTGGATTACAATTATAATGGTATGGGTCATCTTTACGAGCGGACAGAGAATGAGGAAACCAGGCGATATTATTATGATGGTGAAGACATAATAGCTGAAGCCGTTCTGATAAATGGAACGCCTCAACTCAGGGCAAGGTACATCCGTGGCGATAATAAGCTTATTGCGAAGGTAAGCGAAAAGGCTGAGGAAAAGACTGCTTTCGGGGGGATTGCGTATTATCATCATAACAATCATGGTGATGTAGTTTCCCTTACGGACAAGGCTGGGAAGGTACTCCAAGAGTACCAGTATGATGTATGGGGGAACCCTATACAGGCTGCCAACAGTACTTCCACAGTTGAAAATCCGTTCCGCTATTCCGGTGAATACTGGGATGATTCGACAAAACTGCAATATTTGAGGGCCCGATGGTACGACCCGGCCATGGGAAGGTTCCTGAATGAGGACACATACGAGGGGGACGTAAAAGATCCCCAGAGCTTGAACCGCTATATATATGTTAAAAATAATCCGCATAAGTATGTTGATCCTTCTGGCCACTTTGTTGAAACTTTATTAGACGCTGTAAGTATAGGTCTAAGTACTGCTGATTTCATTAAAAATCCAAGCTTGGTCAATGCTGGATTTCTCGCATGGGATATAGCCGCAGCGTTCATTCCTTTGGTACCTGGATCTTACGTGGTAAAGGGAGGAAAAATAATCTTCACAGGACCCGATGCGGCGAAAAATGCAAAAAGTTTTTCTACTGCTCTAAAAGGGGCTTGTAATTGCTTTACAGCCGGCACAAAGGTGTTAACAGAAGAAGGAGAGAAGAATATCGAAGACATTGAGGTCGGAGATAGGGTTCTTGCTAAGGATGATGTAACAGGGGAAATGGCTTACAAGGAAGTTGAATGGCTCTTCCAACGTGAAGTCGTTGAGACTTATAATATTACTGTTGGTGATGAAGTCATAACGACAACTGATGAGCATCCGTTTTGGATTGTCGGTAAAGGCTGGGTGGAAGCTAAGAATCTTGTGGTGGGGGATGTTCTAACGACCTCTAATGCCAAGGAATTAGCCATTGTGAAGATTGAGGTTAAAAAGGAACATGTGACTGTCTATAACTTCCAAGTTGCAGATTATCACACTTATTTTGTGTCTAACCTTGGTATCTGGACGCATAACAGTTGTTTTAATATTAATGTCAAACCAACTGTCACACATTCTAAATTGCAAAATGTAGTTAAAGACCTATATAAGGGTCAAAAAATGCCGGACCTTACCGGAAATGGGACGACAATGGATGCAATACGGCATGAACTAAAAACTGGGCAACCTGTAGGTAATACATTCCATAGTCAGAAGGGACAGGAATATAGTAGAGCCTTAAATAAATTAATTAACAGTGGAAATTTGAATGCACAAGACCAAGCTATTGCAAAAGCACTATATAATGATCTACAAAAAGCGTTGTCAGGGAAATAAAGAGGTGAGAATCAACTTGGAGTATAATAACCTTATTAACAGGCTGTTAAATGATATTCCTCAAATTAGACCAATGTATGAAGAAGAGATTGAATGGCTTGAAGAAGATTTGCCCCATGTCATTTTTGGAATTATAGTAACTCCGTTCATTATTAAGCAGCTACAAGAGAATCAAAAAGTAACAACTTTATTTGATTTTCTTGAAGAGATGGCTCTTTGTAATGACGAAAAAGTCCAGGAAGTGTTAGTTGTTTCAGTGCTTGAATTATTAATTACAGAGAGAGAGATTATTGATTTAGCAAAAAATATGATGGGTAATCGGACTAAACAACTTTGTACGGTAACAGAAAAAGCATACGGGTATTAACATTAACTGACCTTGACGGATTTTCCCCTCAAGGTCTTTCTTTGGATTTCCAGTGCTGAAACAATTTTTTAAAATGGAAATTTATCACGATTACAGCTGGTACAAAGGTGTTAACGGAAGAAGGGAATAAAAATATCGAAAACATTGAAGTCGGAGATAAAGCTCTTGCTAAGGATAAGAATAACCCTGATGTATTATAAGGAAGTCACCAATTTTTTCCGTAACCAACGTGATGATATTATAAAGTTACAAGTCGGAGACGAAGTTATTGAGACGACAGACAATCATCCGTTCTGGGTCGAAGGTAAAGGCTGGGTCTTCGCAGATGAACTTCAAGCAGGCGATAAGCTACAGAAGGCTGACGGAAGTAACCTGACGATTAATAAGGTTGAGTATAAAACTAGATAAGCCAGTTACGGTTTATAACTTTACGGTTGCGAATTATCATACGTATTATGTATCGGACTTAGGTATTTGGGTACATAATACGAACTGCTTTAAAAAGCCTATCTCTGGAAAGTCTGCGAAAGAAGCAGCAAAAGATGTTCCTAGTTGGGCTAAACACTATAAACCATATAAAGGACAAAGTGGAACAGAATTTGCAAAAAGGTTAATGGATGATAAGTATGGCCCTGGAAATTATAAAACAGGTCCAGACTCCGAGTTTAATAAAATTAAAAAGTGGGGAGACAGAGCATTTGAGAAATAAAGGAGGAGTAAGGATGAAAGATACGTGTGTATATCTTCTACAGCATAGCTATGAGTTTAATCGTGAATATTGTCCTAACGAGTGTATTATTGAAGAAACTAAAACATTAGGAATATATTCTTCACGTAAAGAAGCAGAAAAGGCAATTGTAGAAATTTACAAAGATAAACCAGGATTTAAAAACCATCCATTAGAATGTTTTCATATTGATGAGTATAGGATAAATGAAAGTTTTTGGGTAGAAGGTTTTGGTATTGATGACTAAGACGGTTCGAATATAGATATAAAAAGTATATATAATTAAAAAGTTTTATACTTTCACTTGATAGAGTCATTCTATCAAGTTTTCTTTTTTTTGATTGATAATTATTACTATTGAAAATATCCTATAACATAAAATATACAATAAATAACAAAAAGGGGCCGCCTCCTTTTATTCCTAGCATGCCTTAAAATTATGATTAGGAAGCCTAACGATAATTAAGGTCGGAGATAAGGTTCTCGCGAAGGATAAGAATAATCCTGATGGAGAATTGGCTTACAAGGAAGTCACGACTTTATACCGCAACCAACGAGATGATATTATTAAGTTACATGTTGGGGAGCAAGTCATTGAAACGACAGACAACCATCCGTTCTGGGTGGAAGGCAAAGGATGGGTCTTCGCAGATGAATTCCAAATTGGTGATAAACTCCAGAAAGCTGATAGAAGTAATCTAACGATTGAAAAAATCGAGTTTTTTTAATTAGACGATCCAGTTACAGTCTATAACTTTACAGTTGCGGACTACCATACGTACTATGTAACGGATTTAGGCATTTGGTTGCATAATACGAAATGTGGTTACAAGGACATTACAGTAGGGAAAAGTGTACGAAATATTGACACAAATGTTACGAGAACTGATTTTGAGAAGAGTTTATTAAAGGAGCATTCCTGTTAGAAGGATTTTGGGGGACTTGAACAAAAAAAGCCCTCTTGGTATGATGCGGGGTGTCAAATCTGGACGAAATGACCCCTAATTTGTAACCAAGGAGGACTCCTAATGGATTTTAAACAAAATCATAAAATTAATCAAGTCACCGAAAAATCCCTGGTCGTAGGAATCGATATAGCGAAGCGTACGCACTACGCCTGCTTCGTTGATGACCGTGGACGGGTGCTCCAGAAATCTTTCTCCGTATCCCAATCACGGGATGGATTTGAAAAGCTGTACAGCCGGATCTTATCAGCTATGAAGGAAAACGGCAAAACCGAAGTCATTGTTGGGATTGAGCCCACCGGCCATTATTGGCTTAACTTAGCCTACTTCCTTGAGGACCGAGGTATCCCCTTGGCAATGACTAATCCCATGCATGTAAAGCGTTCCAAGGAACTCGATGACAATCTGCCCACAAAGCATGATAAGAAGGATGCGCTGGTTATCGCACGACTCATTAAGGATGGCCGCTTCAGCTATCCAAGAATACTAAAGGATATGGAAGCCGAACTGCGTGTTGGATCGACACTCAGGGGTAAGCTGACAGAGGAATTGGGAACAGTCAAGAATATGATCATTCGGTGGCAGGACCGCTATTTTCCTGAGTTCAGCCAAGTCTTTCCTAGCCTCGGGAAGATGGCATTGGCTGCACTTGAATTCACCCCGTTTCCAGGGGATTTGCTTCACAAAAAGCCTGATGAACTGCTTGAACTCTACCGAAAGAGCGAAGGGATGAAATCCCCGCAGAGACCAAAGGCAGTACGTCTCATCGAAGTCGCTGCCAACTCCATCGGAGTAACAGAAGGACGCAAGATGGCCCGTTATGAAATTGCCACACTCGTCCGCCGTTACCGCCAACTGGAACAGGAAATTGAGGAGCTCACCGAGCGTCTAGTCGAGCTTGTGCGGACCTCCATAGAATATGAATTCCTTTCATCCGTCCCAGGGATGGGAGACGCCACCATCATTGATTTACTTGCCGAAATAGGAAGCTTTTCTCACTATGAGGATCCACGCCAATTGATAAAGCTCGCGGGACTCACACTGCGTGAGAATTCCTCCGGTAAGCATAAAGGTCAAAAACGCATCTCGAAGAGAGGCAGAAGAAAATTGAGGGCTGTCCTGTTCAGGATCATGATGCCTCTCGTCCGGCATAATGAGGCCTTTAAAAAGTTACACGAGTATTATACAACCCGCACGGTAAACCCCTTGCGGAAGAAACAATCTATTGTGGTACTTTGCGGAAAGCTATTAAAAGTTTTACATGGCATCGTGACGAAGCACAGGAAGTTCGACGCACAGCGAATGATGAAGGATATCCCCTGTATTGAAAAGGCTGCCTGATTAGCCTATACCTTTGAAGACCTAGACAACAGGATGACACGGAGAAGCCGGCACTATTTTTTCCATCCGACCCCGAGTCCCTAAAGGAGCTTCGCTGGCCTCTGCCTTATGACTAGACCGAACGAAGGAATGTAGGCACTCAGATGCCAAGAGACATGGGAGGGTACGTCATCATAAGCAACGCAGAGATCCATTGTGCATCACATATAAATCCATCACTACCAACCAGAAATAGCCAGTAGTGACCGCGTAGCGTATCCACCAGTTGTAAGAGAAACACATTTTTGTGATTATCTGTTAGTACGCGTGTCAAAAAATATTTTTTTGACACCCCAACAACGGCTTAAACCGTTGATATACCAACATTTATAGAGGGAGGTTGGAAGAAATCGGTTAGCAAGGATGGTGCAAAATATACTGTTCGTGACAAATCAAATCAAGGGAAACCTACAGCTGAGTATTAAATGAGGCAGAATAAATTTATTAATGATAAACAGAAATTTAAAGAATATCTAAATTTAGTTAAAAAGGCATTTGAAAATGAAAAACGCTTGCCTGAACAAGTTTTTTTAGTTCCATGGCAAAGAAAATGTGTTTTCGACTTTGATAAAGCAATGGGTTATTTCTTTTGGAATGAACTAAAGTGAATTGTTTTAATTAGACGGTTATCATTTTTTCGATAACCGTCTCTTTTTTTTGGCATTGTGTCCAAATCGTGTTAATCAAAAATCTTTTAACTTGCCCCTTCTCTTGGCAACCAGCCCCATCGCTTTTTGTGTATTCGCAAAATGGAGTTTGACGAAGTGTGGCAGGGCGGATTGCCCTTTGGCTAAAATGAGTTTGGCGGCCGCTTCGTCCACTTTGGCGCCTGCGCCCTTCGGAATGGTGAACCCAGCCACTTCGCTGAGTTTTTCAAAGTGCCGGATGAACGCATATCTTGCGAGGATTGATGCCGCTGCTACAGAAAGGTGCAGCCCCTCCGCTTTTGTGCTGAAAAAGACATCTTCCCGGACAACCTTTTTCTGTCCCCTAAGGTGAGCGTAGTAAATTTCAGGCTGGGCAAACTGGTCGACAAGAAGTGCCTCCGGTTTTTCAGGGGCGATTTTTCCAAGAAGATGGTTCAGCGCCTGATTATGCAGGATTGCTTTCATTTTCCCCTGCGACATTCCTGATTGCTGCAGTTCGTTGTACTTTTCATTGTGCAAGGTGAGCAGGCTGAAGGGGATGACGTTCTTGATGTCCTTGGCGATCGAAACAATCTTTTCATCGTTTAGATCCTTTGAATCCCTGACCCCAAGTTCCTTAAGAAGGGGAAGGTCTTGTCTTCTTGCATAGGCCGCGACCACAGTAATCGGTCCGAAAAAATCCCCTGTGCCAACTTCGTCAGAACCAATCACGGACAAAGTGCCGAAGTTTGTAGGGAGATGGGATCCGGGCACAGGCTTCCCTGGCAAAGTTTTTTTACTATTGGGTACGGCTGTAGGCGTGCTGCCGGCCCATTGAGTGGCTTCGCTTTCCGCACTAACTCCCTGGAACAGGACTTTGCCGGACTTGTAGGCTGTGATGGTGCAGGAAGGGGTTTTTGCGGCAAACACGCTTCCAGTTGGGAGTTTTTCTATTAAATAACGCGAATAGTGTTCTTTCAAGGCTGCTATTTGAGTTGGTGTTGCGGTAATGACTGCTTGGCCCAAGACGGCTGCACTCCTTTGGTTGTTTATCTGTCTATTTTATCATATTATTGCCGACAGCTAATCAGGCTCTTCCCCGTTTTAAAACATAGCACCTTTATGGACAGGCAACAGCTTATCCTTTCGCTTTTCCAGTAAAGCACGTTCGTGTTATGATAGGGAATAGGATTCTTTGAATGGAGGCAACTACGTGTCGAATAACAATAAAAACCGGACAACGGTCGATATATATGGGCAGCAATATACCATTATTGGGCCGGAAAGCTCGAGCCATGTAAGGCTTGTCGCTTCACTAGTCGATGATAAAATGCGGGAAATAGGTTCCAAGAATCCTTCACTTGATGTGAACAAACTGGCTGTCCTTACCGCAGTAAATGCTGTTAACGACTTTATTAAACTTAAAGACCAGCTTGAACGGCTGAAATCAGAAATGGAAAGGGAACAGGGATAAACGAAATGCTTGATTTAGTACTTATCTTTCTTTTTATTATTGGCTTTTTCATAGGACTAAAGCGCGGCTTTATCCTCCAGGTGCTTCATCTTGCCGGCTTCGTGCTCGCCTACATTGTAGCGTATATGTATTATGACAGCTTGGCGCCGAAACTGAAGCTATGGATTCCCTATCCGACTCTTGGTGAGACCTCGCCGCTTTCCCTCCTCGCATCCAATACCGGTATGGAAGAAGCCTATTACAGGGCGTTTGCTTTTGTAGTTATTTTCTTTGCGGTTAAGGTGCTCGTCCAAATAATAGGCTCCATGTTCGACTTTATCGCGCATCTTCCAATCCTGAGGACGCTGAATGTTTGGGCAGGCGGTTTGCTTGGGTTCGTGGAAGTGTATTTGGTTTTGTTATTGCTCTTGTATATTGCTGCGCTTGTCCCGATGGAAGCAATCCAAAAGCCTCTTGAGGATTCGATCATAGCGGAGGCGATTGTCAAACATACGCCTGTCATCTCCGAGCAATTGAAGGAACTTTGGATAGAATATGTAGCTGCTTGAACTTCTCTGACAGCAGGGAAGTTCTTCTTTCTTTCATGGAACTTTATTGAGACGTTTGCGTACAACAGATAAGGCAGGTGCTATTGGGATGGAAAAAAATAAAAAAGATGTCATTGCCCTTCTTGAAACAATCGCGATTTACCTTGAGCTTAAGGGGGAAAATCCGTTTAAGGTTTCTGCGTTCAGGAAAGCGGCATTCGCTCTTGAAACAGATAACAGGAGCCTTGCGGGAATCACTGATTTTACGGCCATTTCCGGTATCGGGAAGGGAACGGCTGCAGTCATAGAGGAATTTATCCAAGAGGGTAGTTCATCTGTGTTGAAGGAATTGCAGGAGGAAGTGCCTGCAGGACTTGTTCCTTTATTAAAGCTTCCTGGCCTCGGCGGCAAAAAGCTGGCCAAGCTGCACGAAATGCTTGGGATTGAAGATATCGCCGATCTGGAGGAAGCGTGCCGGATGCATAAAATTTCCGAGCTTCCCGGCTTCGGGAAAAAATCGGAAGAGAAAATCCTGGCTGCGATTGAAAATGCGGGCGAACGTCCGGAAAGGCTTCCGCTCGCCTATATGCTTCCGATTGCGGCTAAAATAGAAGCTCAACTTTCTGAAATGGACGATATTGAACAATTTTCAAAGGCTGGCAGTATTAGAAGATGGGCTGAAACCGTAAAGGATCTTGATTTTATCATAGCCACCTCAAATCCAGAATCGGTAAGGGAGCAAATCCTCGCACTCCCAGACCTAAAGGAAGTCATCGGTGCCGGCGATACCAAAGTGTCCGTAACATTTGGCTTTGACTATGATATCTCGGCGGATTTCCGCCTGGTCAGCAGTGAGGAATTCGCGACTGCCCTCCACCACTTTACAGGTTCAAAGGATCATAATGTTCGGATGAGGCAGCTGGCAAAGGAGCGCGGCGAGAAAATCAGTGAGTACGGAGTTGAATCAGCGGAAGGCATAAAAACCTTTACATCAGAAGCTGAGTTTTATGCCCATTTTGGCCTGCCGTTCATTCCTCCCGAAATTCGCGAGGACGGACGGGAAGTTGAAATCTACTCACCTGATATGGGTATTGTAGATATAAAGGACATAATATCGGACCTCCATATGCACTCCACATGGAGCGATGGCGCCCATACAATAGAAGAAATGGCGGAAGCCTGCAGGGCAATGGGCTATTCTCATATTGCGATCACCGACCATTCACAGTTCTTGAAAGTGGCGAATGGCTTGACGCCGGAACGTCTCCGTGAGCAGCATGAGGAAATAAAGCGGGTTAATGAAAAGTATACGGATTTTAAAATCCTGTCAGGGGTCGAAATGGATATCCTTCCGGACGGATCCTTGGATTATGATGATGACCTGTTAAAAGAACTCGATATCGTGATAGCATCGATTCATTCGGCATTTTCGCAACCGCGTGAAAAAATCATGATGAGGCTGAGAAACGCGCTTGAAAATCCAAATGTCGACATTATCGCCCATCCAACTGGCAGGTTGATAGGGCGCAGGGATGGATATGATGTGGATATTGACATGCTAATCTCTTTAGCAAAAGACACGAATACCGCGCTTGAATTGAATGCGAATCCGCACCGGCTCGACCTTTCATACGTCCACCTGAAAAAGGCGCAGGAAGCCGGAGTGAAAATCGCCATCAATACCGATGCGCACAAAACCGCGATGCTGAGCCATATGGGCATCGGGGTTGCAGCAGCCAGGAAAGGCTGGATAAAAAGCAGCTCTGTTCTGAACACTTTCAAATTGGAGGATTTACTTCAATTTTTACATCACAGAAGCTGACAAAACACTTAGGCAAAAAGGAGAGGTTTCTCCATGCAAGATAGAACATTGAAAGTACTCGAGTTTTTCAAAGTAAGGGAGAAGCTCATGGGGCATGCTTCTTCGCCGCTTGGCCGTGATAAAATATCGAAGCTCATTCCTTCCTCGGATTTTCAGGAAGTAGAAAGGCTCCAGGAGGAAACGGATGAGGCAGCAACGGCGCTCCGGTTAAAAGGGAATGTGCCGCTGTCTGGCATTCATGATATACGGGCTCATATAAAGAGGTCGGTAATTGGCGGGATATTGAGCCCGGCAGAACTTGTCCAAATCGCGAGCACCATCTCGGCAAGCAGGCAAATCAAGCGGTTTATCGAAAACCTTCATGAAGATAACACCAATATCCCATATCTATTTGACTATGTAAGCAGGATTATTCCGCTGGCAAACCTCGAACAGGCAATCAAGATGGCAATTGACGAAGGCGGGGAAGTCCTTGATACAGCGAGCGATACATTGAGGGCTCTTCGCCAGCAGCTCCGGTCGAATCAATCGAAGGTAAGGGAAAAGCTTGAAAGCATGATTCGATCCACCAGCGCGCAAAAGATGCTGTCCGATGCAATTGTCACGATTCGGAACGACAGGTTCGTCATTCCGGTGAAGCAGGAATATAGGGGGCATTATGGCGGAATCATCCATGACCAAAGTTCATCGGGGCAAACGCTATTCATTGAGCCGCAGGCGATTGTCCAGTTGAACAACCAGGTCCAGGATATCCGTGTTAAGGAACAGCTTGAAATTGAAAGGATCCTCGCCGAGCTTTCGGCACTGTCGGCTGAACATAGTGCTGAACTGCAGGTCATTTCCGATGTTCTCGGGGAGCTTGATTTCATTTTTGCAAAAGCACGCTATGGACGAACTATAAAAGGGTCAAAGCCCACAATGAACAATGAGGGCAGGATTGCGCTTTACAAGGCCCGCCATCCATTGATACCCATGGATCAAGTTGTGCCCAATGACATCTTGCTTGGCAAGGACTTTACTACAATCGTGATCACCGGTCCGAATACAGGCGGAAAGACAGTGACACTGAAAACAGTCGGCCTATGCACATTGATGGCGCAGGCAGGGCTTCAAATACCGGCGCTTGACGGATCGGAGCTGGCTGTTTTCAACGCGGTGTATGCGGATATTGGCGATGAGCAGTCCATTGAGCAAAGCTTAAGCACATTTTCCTCCCATATGGTCAATATTGTCGATATACTCAACAAAGCCGACCACAATAGCTTCGTACTCTTCGATGAACTAGGGGCGGGCACCGACCCACAGGAAGGGGCGGCGCTGGCGATTTCGATTTTGGATGAGGTATACAAGCGGGGGGCCAGGGTGATTGCTACGACCCATTACCCCGAATTAAAGGCGTATGGCTACAACCGTGAAGGCGTCATGAATGCAAGTGTCGAATTTGATGTTGAGACCCTCAGCCCAACATACAGGCTGCTGCTTGGTGTGCCCGGCCGGAGCAATGCGTTCGAAATTTCCCGCCGGCTTGGCCTGAATGAACGCGTTATTGAAAATGCGAAATCCCATGTAAGCGAGGACAGCTCGCAAATTGAAAATATGATTTCAAGCCTAGAAAAGAGCAGGCGTGATGCCGAAAATGAGCTTTCCGAGGCGCACGAATTGCGGAAACAGGCGGAAAAGCTTCATGCCGATCTGCAAAAACAAGTGATTGAATTATACGAGCAACGTGATTCCTTTATGGAAAAGGCGGCCGAGAAAGCTGGTAAGCTTGTTGAAAAAGCGGCGGAGGAAGCAGAGGAGATAATCGGCGACCTGCGGAGGATGAGGCTCGAGAAGAATGCCGAGATCAAGGAGCATGAATTGATCGAAGCGAGGCAGCGGCTTGCCGGAGCAGCCCCAAAGGTAAAAAGGACTGAAAAACCGGGGGCGAAAAAGGCAGCAAAGCATACCTTCATGCCTGGGGACGAGGTAAAGGTCCTAACCTTTGACCAAAAAGGAACCCTCATTGAAAAAACGTCCGGCCAAGAATGGCAGGTCCAAATTGGGATTTTGAAAATGAAGGTGTCCGAGAAGGATTTGGAATACATCAATGCGCCAAAGCCAAAGGAAGTGAAGCCGATGGCAATCGTAAAGGGCAGGGACACCCATGTCTCACTTGAACTCGATTTACGCGGCGAAAGGTATGAGGATGCATTGGTAAAGGTAGAAAAATATATCGATGATGCCCTTCTGGCGGGCTATCCGCGCGTCTCGATCATTCACGGAAAAGGAACCGGGGCATTGAGGCAGGGAGTACAGGAATATTTGAGGAACCACCGCTCGGTTAAGAAAATACGGTTCGGGGATGCCGGTGAAGGCGGGACCGGAGTCACGATTGCGGAGTTTAAATAAGGGTTGGGGAGCTAATCGGCATGGAACACTTTTGGCAAAATGAATTTATCCAGATTGCAGCATACTATAGCCTGGTCATCCTCTGTATCATCCTCTTCCTCGCTGCATTTGAGCTGGTTACAAAGTATAATAACTGGGAGGAAATCAAAAAAGGAAATTTGGCCGTTGCCATGGCAACTGGAGGAAAAATGTTTGGGATTGCAAATATCTTCAGACATGCTATTCAAGAACACACTTCGGTTCTGGCAATGATCGGTTGGGGAGTATACGGCTTTGCCCTCCTGCTTGTCGGCTATTTCATTTTTGAGTTCCTCACTCCTAAATTCAATGTGGATGAAGAAATCGAAAAGGACAACCGGGCCGTCGGATTTATATCAATGGTGATTTCAATCGGATTATCCTACATAGTCGGAGCTGGAATCTAAACGGAGGAAACAAAGTGGAAACTCTAGCAAAAGTTCTTTTGGGCCTTTGCGGCTTATTTATTCTGATAGGAATCATCTATATGGCGTTCATTGCCTAAGAAACCGCCGCTGCATAATGCAGCGGTTTTTTCTTATTTAGTTTGAAATTAATTCTTACACAATTGTTTAAAAGGTTAGTTGATTGCAGCGGAGGGCACCGACTCCGGCGGGATGCTGCGGCAAGGGGAGACCCCACAGGCGCGAGCGCCGAGGAGGCTCCACTGACCCTCCGCGGAAAGCGTGTGCCTGTAGCGGAAATAGACGGCAAGGGACATTAGAATATAAATTTTGATTAATCCATATAATTTTATTTTGGGCAGTATTGATTTAGAGATGAAGTTGATTAAAGCGTAAAGTGTATCTGATTGTGGATTTATTGCCGATGGATTATAATGGAACAAATAGATAGAATTTTTAAAAAACTCTCTATACAGGAGGTTCCTATGATTGAGATAAAGCCTTGGCTCAAGCATTATCCAGAGGAAATCCCGGCTTCCATAGACTACCCGACAGAATCACTGCAGAGCTACTTGATCAAATCAGCGGAAGAATTCCCCGATAAAGCCGCAATTCACTTTATGGGGAAAGAGCTGTCGTTCCGTGAGGTAAGGGAAGGCGCGGAAAAATTGGCTGCTTACTTGCAAGGACTCGGAATTAAAAAAGGCGACCGGGTCGCAATCATGCTCCCAAATACTCCCCAGGCTGTCATCGGCTTTTATGGCATCCTGCTGGCGGGGGGAGTGGTTGTCCAGACCAATCCTCTTTATATGGAACGAGAGCTGGAATACCAAATGAAGGATTCTGGGGCTCTTGCCATCATCACCCTCGATATTCTCTATCCACGAGTTTCAAAGATTGTTCAAAAAACGGATTTGAAGCATATCATTGTTACCGCCATCAAGGACTCTCTCCCATTCCCGAAAAATCTGATCTACCCATTCATCCAGAAAAAACAATACGGGATCGTTGTGAAGGTAAAACATGAGGGAAGCAACCATTTGCTGACTGAAATCCTGAAAATGCCAGCTGGCGCCATTGAGCAGTATCCGCTCGATTTTGAAGAGGATCTTGCTCTGCTTCAATATACCGGGGGTACGACAGGATTCCCAAAAGGAGTTATGCTCACCCATAAAAATATTGCAGCCAATGTATTGATGTGCAATAAATGGATGTATAAATGCAGGCGCGGCGAGGAAAGTGTGTTGGGTATCCTTCCGTTTTTCCACGTGTATGGGATGACGACGGTCTTGATCATGTCAATCATGCAAGGGTACAAAATGATCCTGCTGCCTAAATTCGATCCTGAAACAACACTGAAGACAATTCAAAAACAGCGTCCAACTTTATTTCCGGGGGCGCCAACTATTTATATTGGCCTGTTGAACCGTCCTGATTTGAACAAATACGATTTATCATCAATCGATTCCTGCATAAGTGGATCGGCTCCGCTTCCCGCGGAAGTCCAGCAGGAATTTGAGAAAATAACAGGCGGAAAGCTTGTTGAAGGGTATGGGCTCACCGAATCCTCCCCAGTTACGCATTCAAACTTCCTGTGGGACCGGCCAAGGATAAAGGGAAGCGTCGGTGTTCCATGGCCGGATACAGATGCGGCAATTCTTTCATTTGAAAATGGGGAGCGGCTGCCACCAAGCGAAATAGGGGAAATAGCCGTCAAAGGGCCACAGGTGATGAAAGGGTATTGGAATCGCCCGGAGGATACAGCCATGACATTAAGGGACGGCTGGCTTTTGACCGGTGATTTGGGCTATATGGATGAAGACGGCTACTTCTATGTGGTCGACAGGAAAAAGGATATGATCATCGCGGGAGGCTTTAATATTTACCCAAGGGAAATTGAAGAAGTCCTTTATGAACATCCCGCCATCCAGGAAGCGGTTGCCGCAGGGGTTCCTGATCCATACAGAGGAGAGACCGTCAAGGCGTATGTAGTCCTCAAGGAGGGCGCGCATGCCACAGAGGAGGAGCTGGATGAATTTGCGCGTAAGCATTTGGCGTCCTTCAAAGTTCCGAGAATATATGAGTTCAGGAAGGAGCTTCCCAAAACCGCGGTCGGTAAAATTCTTAGGCGCGTCCTTGTTGATGAGGAACGGAAAAAGCTGCAGGAGGAAGAGCAAAAGCATGCCTGACAAAAGGGGGAGCCGCTATGCGGCTTTCCCTTTTTGGCGTCTAGGGGTTATAAAATAGAACATTGTGGATAATTCAAAATAAGTTATATTAATCCAGCTCCAGCGCCTAGCCCCTCGAGGTCATAAGCCGGCTCCCTCCGGAGGGCAGGCCCGTCCTGCGGGCCCAGTCTTATGCTGGTCGGGGCTGACCAAGGCGCTTGCGCATTTTGTTCCCAAGAAAGGAATTTCCCTTTTTCGGCCAATCATTATATGATAGAAATACAATGCACAACATGATCGAAGGCCGCGGGCTGCTTGACAGAAAAACCCGGGCAGTTTTATTATTAAAATATGAATGATTGTTCATTCATTCCAAGTGTTTCTTTCTTCGAAGGAGGGTAAATAGAGGTGAAGAAAAACAGGCCAAAATACATGCAAATCATAGATGCCGCTGTTTCCGTCATAGCTGAAACTGGGTACCACCAGGCCCAGGTCTCGAGAATTGCCAGGCAAGCGGGAGTAGCGGATGGGACGATTTACTTGTATTTTAAAAACAAGGAAGATATCCTCGTCTCTTTATTCGAAGAAAAGATGGGATCATATATTGAAAAAATTGAGCCAGTAATAGCAGGAAAAGAGACGGCGGCAGAGAAGTTATTACTGTTGATCAATTCCCATTTCCGAATGCTTTCAGAGGACCAAAGCCTTGCGATTGTCACCCAGCTCGAGTTAAGGCAGTCGAATAAGGAATTACGTTTAAAAATCAATGAGGTTCTAAAAGGGTATTTGAAAATCATTGATCAAATTCTCTTGGAAGGCAAACAAAATGGAGAGTTTTCCAAATCGCTCGATATCCGCCTTGCCCGGCAGATGATATTTGGGACGATAGATGAAACGGTCACCACATGGATAATGAATGAACAAAAGTACGAGTTGCACTCATTGAGTGCTCCTGTTCATGAGCTTTTGTTAAATGGATGCGGAGCGGGCATAGCCGGGCCCTCCGCCGTGAAATGAGGGGGGATCAGTTTGGAATTTTTAAAATGGTCAAATGAAGGCGGTATTGCCGGGATCACGATTCAACGGCCGCCAGCCAATGCTCTTTCTTCAGAAGTTTTAAAAGAGCTTTCATCAGTGCTGGATGAAATTGAAGCGGAAAAGGAAATCAAAGTGATTTTACTTCGCGGTGAAGGAAGATTTTTTTCCGCAGGGGCGGATATTAAGGAGTTTACGACAATCACAACGGCAGACGACTTTTCAAATCTTGCCAAGCTCGGCCAAAACTTGTTTGACAGAATGGAAAAATTCCCGAAGCCAATAATTGCAGCCATTCACGGTGCGGCTCTCGGAGGAGGCCTGGAGCTTGCCATGGCCTGCCATTTCCGTCTTGTAAGTGAAACAGCAAAGCTTGGGCTTCCGGAACTTCAGCTAGGGCTTATTCCTGGATTTGCCGGCTCACAGCGGCTTCCGAAATTTGTGGGGCAGGCCCGCGCGGCCGAAATGCTCTTTACTTCTGAGCCAATTACGGGGCTTGAGGCAGTCCAATATGGCCTGGCAAACCATGCTTATCCAGAAGAAGAACTTTTGGAACATGCCTTTACATTTGCAAAGAAAATTGCCAAAAAGAGCTCCGGTTCATTAAAAGCCGCCATTGAGCTCTTGAATTTCACAAAAACTGGGGAGTTTTACACAGGCGTTGAAAGGGAAGCAGAGTTATTCGGAGAAGTTTTCATGTCGGCAGATGGCCAGGAGGGAATCCAGGCATTTTTTGAAAAACGAGAACCCGACTTTAAAGGGGAATAACGTTCAAGTACCAGGTTCGCACCTGGTTTAAAAGATAAAATGTAAGCGTTTTATCTAAATTTTATCTCTTAAACTTGCGGAATAGTTAATTTTGGGAGGGAAATGTTTTATGAATATTTTTGTGCTGATGAAAAGAACATTTGACACGGAAGAAAAAATCTCAATGGCTGGCGGCAAAATCAATGAGGATGGTGCTGAATTCATCATCAACCCTTATGACGAATATGCCATTGAGGAAGCCATCCAGGTACGCGATGCCCAAGGCGGTGAGGTGACCGTTGTGACAGTCGGGACGGAGGAAGCTGAAAAGCAGCTTAGGACCGCTTTGGCAATGGGCGCTGATAAAGCTGTCCTGATCAATACAGAAGATGATGTCGAATACGCTGACCAATTTACGACAGCCAAAATTCTTGCCGAGTTCCTAAAAGACAAGGATGCGGACCTTATCATTGGCGGGAATGTAGCCATTGATGGAGGTTCTGGCCAGGTCGGTCCGAGGGTTGCTGAACTGCTCGGCATTCCATATGTAACGACGATTACAAAGCTGGACATAGATGGCGGGAAGGCAACATTAGTCCGGGACATTGAAGGTGACTCAGAAGTCGTTGAAGCATCTCTTCCGCTTCTTGTCACTGCGCAGCAGGGATTGAATGATCCCCGCTATCCTTCGCTACCTGGAATTATGAAGGCGAAAAAGAAGCCACTTGAGGAGCTCGAGCTCGATGACCTTGATCTCGAAGAAGATGACGTAGAGGCGAAAACCAAAACAATTGAACTTTTTATGCCGCCAAAGAAAGAAGCAGGAAGGGTTCTGCAGGGAGATTTACAAGAACAAGTCAACGAACTGGTCAAACTGCTGCATACGGAAGCTAAAGTCATCTGATCCATTTTGGCTTTAAAATGGAAAAAAAGAAGAATCCAATTAGCATGAAAGCTAGATTGATAAAGTGCAGGAGGTAGAGGATATGGCGAGAAAAGTGTTGGTTTTGGGAGAAGTCCGCGATGGTTCGCTCAGGAACGTTTCCTTTGAAGCGATCGCAGCGGCAAAAACGGTAGCAGAAGGCGGAGAAGTGGTCGGTGTTTTGATAGGCGACGCTGTGAGTTCTTTAGGAAATGAACTTTACCAATATGGCGCGGACAAAGTAATCGCAGTTGAGGACGAAAAGCTGAATAATTATACTCCAGACGGATTTTCACAGGCACTAATGGCGGTTGTCGATTCCGAGAAGCCAGATGGAATGATTTTCGGCCATACGGCTCTTGGAAAAGACCTTGCGCCAAAAATTGCCGCGAAACTAGGCAGCGGCCTGATTTCTGACGTTACAGCCATTGAGTCAGCTGGTGGAAACATTGTGTTCACACGGCCAATCTATTCGGGTAAAGCTTTTGAAAAGAAAATTATTACAGACGGCCTGATCTTCGTGACAATCCGCCCGAACAATATCGCTCCGCTCGAAAAGAGTGAAGCCGCAAGCGGTACAGTAGCCGCTGTGACAGTGGAAATTAAGGATTTAAGGACAATTGTGAAAGAGGTTGTACGGAAAGCAAGTGAGGGCGTCGACCTTTCCGAGGCAAAGGTTGTAATCGCTGGAGGGCGCGGAGTAAAAAGCGCCGATGGGTTTGAGCCTTTGAAAGAGCTGGCAAACTTGCTAGGAGGAGCGGTCGGGGCTTCAAGGGGAGCCTGTGATGCTGATTATTGTGATTATTCGCTCCAAATCGGCCAGACAGGAAAAGTTGTCACACCTGACCTGTATATTGCCTGCGGTATTTCGGGAGCCATCCAGCATTTGGCCGGTATGTCTAATTCCAAGGTTATCGTTGCCATTAACAAAGATCCGGAGGCCAACATCTTTAAAATCGCGGACTATGGGATTGTCGGAGACTTGTTCGAGGTCGTACCGCTTTTGACAGAGGAGTTTAAAAAGCTGAAGATCCACTCATAAGCAGGAAATGTGAAAAGGGCGGATTCTTCCGTCCTTTTTTCAATAGAAGCCGGATACGAAAAGGAATAGTCCCGCAATAGCAAGGGAACGATAGTGCAGAACATATTATTAGCATGCACTTTCAAATGGTGGTATACTTTCGGTAGATTTTAGAATGAAATTTAGGAGGCTTTTTTTTATGGCTATTTCAAATGTTTCAGACCAGAACTTCGCTGGCGAAATCGGTTCAGGCCTTGTTCTTGTAGATTTTTGGGCACCATGGTGTGGCCCTTGTAAGATGATTGCTCCTGTACTTGAAGAAGTGGATTCCGAAATGGGCGACCAGGTCAAGATTGTTAAGCTCGATGTTGATCAAAACCCGGAAACTTCAGCAAAATACGGCGTTATGAGCATCCCGACATTGCTTGTTTTCAAAGACGGCGAGCAGGTTGACAAGGTTGTAGGCTACCAGCCAAAAGAAAACCTCGTTAGCCTTCTGCAAAACCATATGTAACATCCCTCCCCTGGCTGTTCGTTGCGCCGGGGGTATTTTTTTTGAAAGGTATTATGCATCACCGGAAAAATGGCCAAAGGTTTCTTGCGGCAAGCTGTGGACTTCCATGGTAAAATTAAAAAAGCGGGGTGTTCCATTCAACCCGCTGTTTGAACTGAACTTACCGTGAAAACACTTTATATAGATGGAAAAAGTAATGAAAGGGGATGGCCGGCCAAATGAATGAATTAATTAGTCAAAAACTGACCCTGCTGCCGGACCAGCCTGGGTGTTATTTAATGAAGGACAGGCAGGGGACAATCATCTATGTGGGGAAGGCAAAGGTTCTGAAAAACAGGGTAAGGTCCTATTTTTCCGGTTCGCATGATGCAAAAACTCAGCGGCTGGTCGGTGAAATCGAGGATTTTGAATATATTGTAACCTCCTCCAATATTGAAGCGCTCATCCTTGAGTTGAACCTGATCAAGAAATATGATCCAAAATACAATATCATGCTGAAGGATGATAAAACCTATCCTTTCATCAAGCTGACAGCCGAGCGCCACCCTAAGCTGATCATCACTAGGAAGGTGAAGCGGGATAAAGGAAAGTATTTTGGACCATATCCGAACGTTCAGGCTGCCAACGAAACGAAGAAATTGCTAGACCGGATATACCCGCTAAGAAAATGCGCGACGCTTCCAGACCGCGTCTGCCTATACTATCACCTAGGCCAGTGCCTGGCCCCATGTGTGAAGCAGGTTCCGGAGTCGGAATATAAACGGATGTTAGATGAAATAACTAGGTTCCTAAATGGCGGCTACAAGGAGATTAAAAAAGAGCTCACCGAAAAAATGTCCCAGGCGGCTGAGCAGCTTGATTTTGAGCGGGCCAAGGAATACCGGGATAAAATCGCTCATATAGAAGCAACGATGGAAAAGCAGAAGATGACGACGACCGATTTTACGGACCGGGACGTGTTCGGCTACGCGGTAGATAAGGGCTGGATGTGCGTCCAGGTGTTCTTTGTCCGCCAGGGGAAGCTGATCGAAAGGGATGTTTCCCTGTTCCCGATTTACGGAGAGCCGGAGGAGGAAATGCTCACCTTCCTTGGGCAGTTTTATTCAAAAGCAAACCATTTCAAACCGAGAGAAATCCTTATCCAGGACAGCGTAGACTGCAAAATGGCCGAGGAGCTGCTTGAAGTGAAAGTCCTTCAGCCGCAGCGCGGGGCAAAAAAGGACCTCGTCAAGCTTGCCGTGAAGAATGCGCAAATTGCCCTGATTGAAAAGTTCTCGCTAATCGAACGTGATGAGAACCGGACCATTAAGGCTGTCGATAATCTAGGTATGCTACTGGGCATCCATACCCCAAACCGGATTGAGGCTTTTGATAACTCAAACATCCAGGGAACCGACCCCGTTTCGGCGATGGTCGTGTTCATGGATGGGAAACCGTATAAAAAGGAATACCGGAAATACAAAATTAAATCGGTTAAAGGACCTGATGATTATGAATCGATGAGGGAAGTGGCCAGAAGAAGATACTCGCGGGCGTTGAAGGAAGAACTTCCGCTTCCGGACATGATTATCATCGATGGCGGGAAAGGCCACGTCGAAGCTGTGAGAGACGTACTCGAAAATGAACTGGGACTTGAAATCCCACTCGCCGGACTTGTGAAGGATGAGAAGCATAAAACATCCCAGCTCCTGTACGGCAATCCGCTGGAAATAATTCCTCTCCCACGCAACAGCCAGGAGTTTTACCTGCTGCAGCGCATTCAGGATGAAGTCCACCGGTTTGCGATTACTTTCCACAGGCAGCTTCGAGGCAAGAGCGCATTCCAATCCATCCTCGATTCCATTCCGGGGATTGGCGAAAAACGGAAGAAGCTGCTTTTGAAGAATTTTGGTTCCGTAAAAAAAATGAAGGAAGCAAGTGCGGAGGAATTCCTTAAAATCGGCATACCGGGCCCAATTGCGGAAGAACTTCTCAAAAAATTAAATACTTAGGATTGCCGAATAAAAAACAGTTGTGTTATAATCATGGATAATTTCATATACTATCACTTTAATTTCTAAAGTGAAGGTAGAGGCGCGGGCTTCAAGAGTAAAAATCCGGAGAAAAATGGATTCCAGGAGGGATTTTGAAAGGGTAGACCGCCGAAGCGGCGAATGGGCCATTCCAGACGCTTGCTGGTCCTGTATTGAATAAATGCAGGATTGTCAGGGTTTACTACCCTGGAGGGCTATCTCACATAGATGCGTAGATGTGTCACGTATCCGGGCAATGAGATAACTCTCATTGCCCTTTTTATTTGTGCAGATACCTTACTTCCAATCAGAAAAAAGATACTAGAGAAAGTTGGGGAAACAGTGGCAATCATTGTACAGAAATTTGGCGGCACCTCTGTTGGTTCGCCTGAGCGGATTATGAATGTGGCCAGGAGGATCATGGAAGAATGTGAAAAAGGCAATCGTGTAACAGTTGTCGTTTCTGCAATGGGGAAAACAACGGACCAACTGGTCGGACTGGCGAAGGAACTTACCTCATCGCCTTCCAAGCGAGAAATGGACATGCTCCTTTCAACCGGGGAACAGGTGACCATTTCCCTGCTGGCAATGGCATTACATGCATTAGGGAAGGAAGCAGTCTCCTTTACCGGCTGGCAGGCCGGGATAAAAACAGAAGATGTCCATGGGAACGCAAGGATCATGGACATTGATCCGGAAAAAGTTCTAAACATCCTAAATGAAGGTAAAGTTGCTATCGTGGCTGGATTTCAAGGGACTACCGAGCATGGTGAAATTACCACACTCGGAAGGGGCGGATCAGATACGACTGCCGTTGCCCTGGCGGCAGCCATGAAAGCCAGCCGCTGCGATATTTATACAGATGTGACCGGTGTTTTCACGACAGACCCGCGTATGGTGAAAAATGCCAGGAAACTTCTATCTGTTTCCTATGACGAAATGCTGGAACTTGCCAATTTAGGTGCGGGAGTCCTCCATCCTAGGGCAGTCGAGTTTGCGAAAAATTACGGAATTCCGCTTGTCGTGCGCTCCAGCATGGAAAAAGAGGAAGGGACCATTATAGAGGAGGAAGTATCAATGGAAGAAAATTTAATTGTACGCGGAGTCGCTTTTGAAGACCAAATTACACGGGTATCCGTAATCGGTTTGGCTGAATCTCTGAATGGCCTGCCGTCGATTTTTGCTTCCCTGGCGAAGAATAGTATTAACGTGGACATTATCATCCAAAATATCACAGGTGATGGTACAGCAAATCTTTCATTCTCCATCAAGACGGAAGACTTGGAAAAAACAATCGAGGTCCTTGAAGCGAGTAGAAAAGCATTGGGATACGGCAGGATTGAAACGGAGACCGGCCTTTCCAAGGTATCCATTGTCGGATCTGGCATGGTATCGAACCCCGGAGTTGCAGCGCAAATGTTTGGCGTACTGGCAGATCAAGGCATCCAGGTAAAAATGGTCAGCACATCGGAAATAAAGGTATCCGTTGTAATTGACGAGACATTCATGGTCAAAGCAGTTGAAGCGCTGCATGACGCTTTTGCCCTAGCAGGCAGCGAAATCCACTCTTAAATTGAAACGGAAATAGCCCCCCTTTTCGGATTGAAAGGGGGGCTATTTTTAGAATTTTGTTTATCCTTCGATAGGGTCTTTTCTGTCCCATTTGACTGTGAAAACAGCAATTTTGGAACGCTTGACCGGATGCTCGAACGCCTCGGCCACAACCCCTTTTTGCAATTCGATTTGCTGGGCTAGAAAACCAGCCTCAATTTGGAAATAGGACTCCGCCTTGGAAGTAACCCGTGATGGAAGAAGGACAGCGGCCAATTCGAATTCAATTTCATTTTTTGATTCTTTTCGGATAGCCAGAGTGCCCCATGAAGCCCGGGAAAAAAATGCGATGACTTCTTCTAATGTATTCAGCGGGTATTTCCTGGCAAGCAGCTTTCCAGCCCAATAAAGAAGCTCGGGCGCATTTTTGCCAAGAAGTTCCGGCAATAGGGTATCCCTAATCAATTCATAGCCGAATTTGCTAACGGATTCAGTTTGCTGTAATTCAGAAGCTGTATCTTTCAAACGACTCCCTCTCTTTCTATCATTCTATTATATACATATTTTCCATTGCAAAATCTTTAAAATTATTACAAATTATTTTACCTTCCCTTCCCCCTCCTACGAATTTCCGAAGAATTCTCGGTGACTTCCTCCACTTGGACGCTCTTCAAATAATCCTTATATCAGTATATTTTTAAGATTGTGTCTATATGAGAAATAATGTATTCGTTTTCTTGACGCTCTCCCACCTTGAGAGTAAAATGAACATGTCACATGAATGTAACTAAAGGTTCATAACTTTTTCACAATGATGATAGGTTTATATTCTAAAAGGGGAGCCTTCATCGCATTAACTAGGGGGTATGATTATGGCGGGTAACAGAGAGTTTTTTTACCGCAGGCTGCATTCGCTACTGGGAGTCATCCCGGTCGGAGTTTTTCTCATGCAGCACCTGCTCGTGAACTATTCTGCAACAGGAGGTCCGGAGTCCTTCAATAAAACGGCAGACTTTATGGGAAATCTCCCTTTCAGGCTTGTCCTGGAAACCGTAGTGATTTATTTGCCTTTGCTATACCATGCAATTTATGGACTTTATATCGCTTTTACAGCAGACAATAACCCGGGCAGATACGGTTATTTCCGTAACTGGATGTTCACAATCCAGCGTGTTACAGGCGTAATTACGCTGATCTTTGTAAGCTGGCACGTATGGGAAACCAGGGTCGCGGCAGCTTTTGGCGCGACAGTAGATTATAACATGATGGCAGACATTTTAAGCTCTCCTTTCATGGTTGTTTTTTACTTCTTAGGGGTTATTTCTACTATTTTTCACTTCGCGAACGGGCTTTGGTCATTCTTTGTCAGCTGGGGCGTCACTGTGACTCCGCGCTCACAAATAATTTCCACGTATTTTACAATGGGCCTCTTTTTTGCCCTTTCCTTTGTCGGGATTCGCGCCTTGCTAGCATTTATGTAATCTGAAAAATTAGGTCGGTCCTGATAGATTAGGAATTAATTAGGGAGTGAGTCAAGAATGGCAAAAGGAAAGATAATTGTTGTCGGAGGCGGGCTTGCTGGTTTGATGGCTACCATCAAGGCAGCTGAAGCCGGGACACAGGTGGAATTGTTTTCGCTTGTGCCGGTAAAGCGTTCCCACTCCGTTTGTGCGCAGGGCGGCATTAACGGCGCCGTCAATACGAAAGGTGAAGGCGACTCCCCATGGGAGCACTTTGACGATTCTGTATACGGTGGTGACTTCCTCGCCAACCAGCCTCCTGTTAAGGCAATGTGCGATGCTGCGCCTGGAATCATCCATTTATTCGACCGTATGGGCGTTATGTTCAATAGGACGCCAGAAGGCCTGCTCGATTTCCGCCGTTTTGGAGGCACACAGCATCATCGCACCGCGTTTGCCGGAGCGACAACCGGGCAGCAGCTTCTTTATGCGCTTGATGAACAGGTTCGCCGCTTTGAAGTAGCCGGCCTTGTGACGAAGTATGAAGGCTGGGAATTCCTCGGTGCTGTCGTTGATGAAGACGGGACGTGCCGCGGAATTACGGCGCAACACCTGACTTCCATGGATATCAAGGCATTTCCCGCTGATGCTGTAATCATGGCTACCGGCGGTCCTGGAATCATTTTTGGAAAATCGACAAACTCAATCATCAATACCGGTTCCGCGGCTTCAATAGTTTACCAGCAGGGCGCCTATTATGCGAATGGGGAATTTATCCAAATTCACCCAACAGCCATCCCAGGGGATGACAAGCTTCGCCTGATGAGTGAATCGGCACGTGGTGAAGGCGGGCGCATTTGGACATACAAAGATGGAAAACCTTGGTATTTCCTTGAAGAAAAATATCCGGCGTACGGAAACTTGGTTCCAAGGGATATCGCGACGCGTGAAATCTTTGATGTGTGCGTGAACCAGAAGCTCGGAATAAACGGAGAAAACATGGTCTACCTGGACCTTTCCCATAAGGATCCGCATGAGCTTGACATTAAGCTAGGCGGAATCATTGAAATTTATGAAAAATTCATGGGCGATGACCCGCGCAAGGTCCCAATGAAGATCTTCCCGGCAGTCCACTATTCGATGGGCGGCCTGTGGGTTGACTATGACCAGATGACCAACATCCCTGGCCTCTTTGCCGCTGGGGAATGTGACTATTCCCAACATGGTGCGAACCGCCTTGGCGCCAACTCGCTTCTTTCTGCTGTTTTTGGGGGAATGGTTGCCGGCCCGAATGCTGTCCGTTATATCAATGGGCTTGAAAAAAGCGCGGATGCGTTGGAAGAGTCTGTATTCTCAAGCCATGTCATGGAAGAAGAAGCAAAATGGAATCACATCATGTCGCTTGATGGCACTGAAAACGCCTATGTCATCCATAAAGAACTCGGCGAGTGGATGACTGATAACGTAACGGTTGTCCGCCATAATGACAAGCTTCGCAAGACAGATGAAAAGATTCAGGAATTGCTTGAACGTTATGACCAAATCAACATCAACGATACGGCACGTTGGAGCAACCAGGGAGCAGCTTTCACACGCCAGCTTCAGCATATGCTGCAGCTTGCCCGTGTAATCACAATTGGAGCGTTGAACCGTGACGAGAGCAGGGGGGCCCATTACAAGCCTGACTTCCCTGAACGTGACGATGACAAATTCCTGAAAACTACAATGGCCAAGTTCACAGGCCAAAAATCGGCTCCGGCTTTCCATTATGAAGAAGTGGATACTTCATTGATTAAGCCGCGGAAGCGCGATTATTCGAAAAAGAAGGGGGAGTAGAAACGGATGACTGAAACAATGGCAGCCGAAAAGACTGCGACAGCGACCAAGACAGTCAAGTTTATCATCACTCGCCAGGACACACCGGATTCCGCCCCTTACGAAGAAACGTTTGTCCTGCCATACAGACCGAACATGAATGTCATTTCCGCATTAATGGAAATCCGGAGGAACCCTGTAGATGAGAACGGGAAACAGACAACTCCAATCACATGGGAAATGAACTGCCTTGAAGAAGTTTGCGGGGCGTGTTCAATGATTATCAACGGAAAGCCGCGCCAATCCTGTACAGCATTGGTAGACCAGTTGGAACAGCCGATTCGCCTAGCGCCGATGAAAACATTCCCAATCGTCCGTGACCTGCAGGTTGACCGCAGCAGGATGTTTGATTCTTTGAAAAAGGTAAAAGCATGGATTCCAATTGACGGAACCTATGATTTGGGGCCTGGCCCGCGCATGCCTGAAACAAAGCGCCAGTGGGCATATGAGCTTTCAAAGTGTATGACATGCGGCGTCTGCCTTGAGGCCTGCCCAAATGTAAACAGCAAGTCGGACTTCATTGGGCCGGCACCGCTTTCCCAGGTTCGCCTGTTCAATGCCCACCCAACTGGTGAAATGAACAAGGCTGAGCGCCTGAATGCGATTATGGGTGATGGAGGCCTTGTAAACTGCGGGAATTCGCAGAACTGCGTCCAATCCTGCCCGAAAGGCATTCCGCTTACAACTTCGATTGCCGCCCTTAACCGTGACACGACATTCCAATCGTTCCGGAACTTCTTCGGCAGCGACCAAGCGTAACAGAATGTTGATTTTAAAAGCTGCCCCAACGCGATTGGGGCAGCTTTTTTGCGTATATTATTGGTCAGTTTGAGGTTTTGCTAGGGCAGGTATTTAGGCGGTATGCCGATTATGCCGGTTTTGATATAATTGTAGGAAGGTGCAAACCTAGAATGGGGTGAGGCCATTGATTGGAAAGGCAATTTTGCCATGGATCTTTATATTTGCAGGCATCGTTGTTCTTGCGGTTGGTGGTTTTCAACTCGCAGAGACGAAAATGAAAAGCGGCCAATCGCTTGAAGAAGCAAGAAGGCTCGTTAAAAGCGGACCAATTGAAGCGAAGGCGCAAATGCCGGGGGAAAAGACAGCCGAGCAACCTGCAAAACCTGGTTTTGGAGAGATTGTTGGCCTCCTGGAACTACCCGCAATCGATTCCGAATTGGCGATTGTTGAAGGAACCGATCCGGATGACCTAAAAAAAGGGGTCGGCCATTATAGCGGTTCCTATCTCCCGGGTGAAGAGGGTCAGATTGTTCTGTCTGGGCATAGGGACACGGTATTCAGGCGCCTCGGTGAGCTTAAACCGGGGGATATTTTAAGGGTCCGGCTGCCCAAAAGTGAGCATAAGTATAAAATAGAGAGAACAAAAATCGTTGACGCGGAAGACCGGTCCATTATTACACTGCAGAGTGAACAGGAAGAATTAATTCTCACAACATGCTATCCGTTCAGCTATGTAGGAAATGCACCAGAAAGATATATCATTTATGCAAAGCCGGTGAAGGTTAACTAAACTGAATTGCAGACAAGCGTCTTTTAGGATGAACTATAAAACTTTCTCTATTCCTTCATGAAGGCTATAATATAATGAATGGACATTCATTTTTAAAGGAGGATGGACGTGGGGAGAATTGGCTATATCGCCTCCATGCCGGAGTGGGAAGAGGAATTCGATTTTTATTATCCGGTAAAGGTGCGTTTTTCTGAAACGGATATGTACGGGCATCTGAATAATACAGTTCCTTTCACTTATTTTGAATTGGCCCGGATTGAATTTTTTAAAGCGATCGGCTTCATGGGGGACTGGCTTAAGCCGGGAAATCCGGTTATTCCTGTAGTCGCAGACCTTCAGTGCGATTTTCTGAAGCAGGTATTTTTCGACGATGAAATAAGAATTTACGTGAAGGCGAACAAGGTCGGCACTTCATCTGTAGACTTGAATTATATGGGTAAAAACAAAAAAGGGGAAATATGCTTTACAGGACGGGGGACAATGGTCCAGATATCCAGGGAAACCGGTAAGGGCGTACCATGGAGCGAGGAGGAGAAAATGCTCCTTTTATCTCCCGGAAACCGTTAATCTTCAAGTAAAATCAGTCACTCATAAAGCGTTTGTTACATACTATATCGTGACTAAATATATACCCATCCCACGGTTCACAACTGGCGAAGGCAAGGAGGGTTACAATACTTGAAGGATAACGGATTCAGCCATAAACCATTACTCACTAAACGGGAAAGAGAAGTTTTCGAACTGTTGGTACAAGACAAAACAACAAAAGAAATCGCTGGAGACTTATATATAAGCGAGAAAACGGTTCGGAACCATATATCGAACGCCATGCAAAAACTCGGCGTAAAGGGGCGTTCCCAGGCAGTTGTAGAGCTCCTGCGAATGGGAGAGCTTGAACTGTGAACATGACCGGCATCCATCCTGGAGGCCGGTCTCAATTTTAAATCCTTGAATTTTTTCCGGAAAAAGTAGAAAATAAGAGCAACCAGGGGACGCGAGGAATGCCTATTCCCCAAGGTTCCAGGATGGGAGTGGTAAAAATGAAACAGGCTGAAACCGAAAAGCTTGATATGAATATAGTGGCGAGCATCGAGAAGGACCTTCGATACATATCGGGAATTATTAAGCAAAAGGGCAGGGAAATGCTTAGCAATTACACGATTACTCCTCCGCAGTTTATTGCGCTCCAGTGGCTATTCGAGGAAGGCGACATGACGATTGGTGAATTATCGAACAAAATGTACCTGGCCTGCAGCACAACGACCGACCTGGTCGACAGGATGGAGAAGAGCAGCCTCGTCATGCGGGTCAAGGATCCAAAGGACCGCAGGGTGGTCAGGATCCATCTTCTAGAGGAAGGCGAACGGATTATTGATGAGGTAATCAAAAAGCGCCAGAATTACTTGGAGGATATATTAAAGAACTTTACATCAGATGAAATTCAGCTTTTACACAGCAACATGACTAAATTGCACCATGAAATGCGAGGAAAATGAGGCGAGAGGTTTGGAACAGCCAATAGGGATCATTGATTCTGGGGTTGGCGGCTTAACAGTCGCCAAGGAAGTTATGCGGCAGCTTCCTAAGGAGAAAATTATTTACCTCGGAGATACGAAGAGATGCCCCTACGGACCCCGCCCGGTCCATGAGGTAAAGAAATTCACTTGGCAGCTGACACGTTTTTTGCTAAAAAGAAATATTAAAATGCTGGTCATTGCCTGCAATACAGCTACCGCGGCCGTCCTGGATGATATCCGCAGGGAGTTGGATATCCCGGTTGTCGGAGTTATCTATCCCGGTGCGCGGGCAGCCATCAAGAATACGGATAACTATCAGGTCGGAGTCATCGGGACAATTGGGACAGTGAAGAGCGGCGCCTATGAAAAGGCCCTTAAATCGCTGGTCAGCAGGGTATCTGTCAAAAGCCTGGCCTGTCCGAGATTTGTACCTCTAGTAGAGAGCGGCGAGGTGGATGGCGATTTGGCAAGAAGGGTCGTTGAAGAAACACTTCAGCCCTTACAGGGGGAAAAGATCGATACCCTTATCCTCGGCTGCACACATTACCCATTACTGGAGCCGTTAATTAAAGATGTGGTGGGCAGCGGAGTGAAGGTAATCAGTTCCGGTGATGAAACGGCCCGCGAGGTCAGCACAATCCTTGATTACCGGGGAATGCTTGAAAGCGGGGAAGGTACTCCAAAGCATGAATTTTATACAACCGGGTCGAATTTGATTTTTGCAAGGATTGCATCGAAATGGCTCGGTTATGATGTTAACGATGTCAGGACAATTGAGCTAGGAAAGTAGACAAGCTTCCATTATGTGGGGGCTTGTTTTTTGTTTAGGGGCTTTTTTAAAAAAATCTCTACTCAAACGAATGGAAGCAAAACGGAATGAGGTCAATCTCGGGGACTCTGTAAAGGGTGTCACACAAAACCGGATGAGTGACAATTTCCAGCCCAATTCTGGAAAGAATGTCACTCAAATCCCGTTAAGTGACCTTATCGGGCGAAAATCCGGAAAGGAAGTCACTCAAATCCGAATGAGCGACAAAGATTTGCCCAAAAGCCGAAAAGGTGTCACTCAGCGCTGATCCGTGTCAGCAAGTTCTCCAAAGCGGATCAAATGTAAGCACCCAATTGAGATGATGGCAAGCCAGTTCCTCCTATAAAAGCACTCCATAAATTACGCCAGATCCCTTGTCAAAGCCCGGATTTTATTGAGCCGGGTTATTTTTTAATTCTCGGGGATAGGAATTTTCTTTTTCGGGCCTGGTCTATTTTTAGCCAGGGCTCGTATATATGTAGTACAAACTGTCTCAGGAGGGATTATCATGTCCAATAATAAAAAAACAGTCCTGGCATCGGCCTTTCTTATTTCTTCATTAATTCTGTCAGGGTGCGGGCTGTTTGGAGCGGAAACAGTTAAAAAAATCGACCCGCCAAAAAGCACGGCATATCCAAAAGATAGCGGCCTCGCAAGCTCCATCAAGGACAGCACAGCTTCCGAAGCCGTGGAAACGATTAAAACGGAGCTTTATCTTATCGACAAGAATGGATATGTTGTTTCCCAGACATTAAACCTTCCAAAGACAACCGCTGTGGCAACGCAGGCTGTGAAATATCTGGTCGAGAATGGGCCGATTTCAGAGATGCTGCCGAATGGGTTCAGGGCGGTCCTTCCGGCAGATACGGATGTTTCGGTCAACATTACGGAGGATGGAGTAGCGTCTGTGGACTTGTCAAAGGAATTCAAAAACTATCAGCCGGAGGATGAGCAGCGGATTCTAGATTCACTGACTTGGACATTAACACAATTTGATTCAGTCAAAAAAGTAAAGCTTAAAATGAATGGGCATGAATTAACTGAAATGCCTGTAAACGGTACTCCAATCAGCGACACACTCTCCCGGGAATCAGGTATCAATACCGACTCATCCGGAGTATCGGACATTATGAATACCAGGCCGGTTACGGTTTACTACATTGGCGGTGAAGAGAGCTCCTATTATTATGTGCCGGTAACACGCCGCGTTAGCAACTCGGTTAAAAATACAATTGAGGCTGCCGTAATGGAATTGGCCAAAGGTCCGTCGTCTGCAAGCCTTGACAGTGACTTTATGACCAATGTCCAGCTTGTCGAAAAGCCAAAGGTTGAAAAAGGCAAGGTAACCTTGAACTTCAATGATGCGGTATACGGCAGCTTTGAAAAGGAGAAAATTATTTCTCAGCATCTTTTAAATGCGCTGGTCCTTTCACTGACTGAACTGGAAGACATTAAAGAGGTTTCAGTCCAAGTGAACGGAAAAGCCGAGCTTGTCAGAGAAGATGGCAAGAAACTCTCGGAGCCCGTAACTCGTCCCGAAAAAGTGAACACTGGCAGTTTTTAAATCGTAAAATTTGTTATACTATATAATGAAATGAAGTGAAAGAGGTCGGCCTAAAAAAGCCGCCTCTTCTTTATTGGCAACAAAAACCTGAAATGCAGGGAGGAAATGAAATGCGTTTTGATGGCAGAGAGCCGATGCAATTACGGCCAATACATATTAATACTAATTTTTTAAAGCATCCAGAAGGGTCGGTTTTAATTTCGGTCGGAGATACAAGAGTTATCTGCACAGCAAGCATTGAAGAAAGGGTTCCTCCTTTTATGAGGGGCGAGGGAAAAGGCTGGATCACTGCTGAATACTCGATGCTCCCTAGGGCGACCGATCAACGGAACATAAGGGAATCCTCAAAAGGAAAGGTTTCCGGAAGGACGATGGAAATCCAGCGTCTTATCGGAAGGGCGCTCCGTGCCATTGTCGACCTCGAGGCGATTGGTGAAAGGACCGTCTGGATTGATTGCGATGTCATTCAAGCAGACGGCGGAACAAGGACCGCATCCATAACCGGTGCATTTGTTGCAATGGCAATCGCGTTGAACGGACTTGTGGAAAAAAAGGGGCTTGCTCGTTTTCCGATTACTGATTTCCTGGCAGCCACCAGTGTCGGAATTCTTGCGGATGGGCAGCCGGTGCTAGATTTAAACTATGTCGAGGATTCAAGTGCTTCTGTAGACATGAATGTTGTCATGACGGGAAATGGTGAATTTGTCGAACTACAGGGAACAGGTGAGGAGTCGACTTTTTCAAGAGAGCAGTTGGCGCAAATGCTTGAAGCAGCGGAAGCAGGGTTGCTCGAATTGTTTGAAAAGCAAAGAGATGCGCTTGGAGAATCCATTTCGGGTAAAATAGACAGCAGAAGGAATAAATAGTCAGGAGGGAGACATAACCTTGAAGGAAGTAATAATCGCAACAAAAAATCCCGGGAAGGCAAAAGAGTTTGAAGCCATTTTTGCTGAGAGAGGAGTCCAGGTATTGACGCTCCTGGACTTCCCTGATGCCCCGGATGTTGAGGAAACGGGAACCACTTTTGCGGAAAATGCGATTTTGAAAGCTGAGGCGATTTCTCAAAAGCTGGGTAAGGCTGTCATTGGGGATGACTCCGGTTTGATAGTGGATGCCCTTGATGGCCGCCCGGGGATTTTTTCGGCAAGATATGCGGGTGAACAGAAAAACGATGAAGCGAATATTGACAAAGTACTTTCCGAATTAGAAGGTGTTCCCGCGGAACAGCGGACAGCAAGGTTTTTCTGCGCGCTGGCCATGGCCGTACCTGGGAAAGAAACGATAACTGTTGAAGGGACATGTGAAGGACGGATTTTGGAGGAACGCCGAGGCACGAATGGGTTTGGCTATGATCCAATCTTTTACGTACTCGAATTGGACCGGTCAATGGCCGAACTTTCCAAGGATGAAAAGAATGCAATCAGCCACCGCGCCAATGCGTTGAAGGCACTAAGCCATGTCCTAGACTCTGCCGGGATGATGGATTTGCAATGAAGAAAGTCTTGGTAGTAAGCGACAGCCACGGTTTGGAGGCGCCGCTTTCGGTAATAAAGGAAAGGCATTCCGATGTTGACGTATTCATTCATTGCGGCGACTCGGAATTGCCAAAAGATGACAAAGCGCTGAAAGGTTATATCACGGTAGGCGGAAATTGCGACTTTAATCCTGGTTATCCAAACGAGGAGATTATCGAGGTGGAAGGCAAAAAAATTTTCGTTACACATGGCCATCTTTTCTCGGTGAAATCCACCCTCATGAACATCCAGTACCGCGCAAGGGAGGTAGGCGCCGATATGGTCTGCTTCGGCCATTCCCATTTGCTTGGTGCGGAAATGTCAGGGGGAATCCTGTTTATGAATCCCGGTAGCCTCAGGCTCCCAAAAGGGATGAAAGAACGGACTTATCTCATTCTCAAAGTGGAAAAGGATAAAGTTCAATTATCCGTGTTTGATTATGAACGAGGGGAACTTCCTGATCTCCATCGAGTCTTCCCCTTGTAACAGTAAGGGCGGCGGATTTTCTGCCGCTTTTCCTATAAAATTTCATTGACAATCAATTGCTTGCCTACTATAATAATAAATGTTGTCGCACTTAATTGATTTCATATATTGAGGCAGGGGTGGGATAACGCAAGCTTCTTGTGAAAGTAAAAACCAAATATTTATTTTATTTTTTGTCCCAGTAGCTCAGCTGGATAGAGCAACGCCCTTCTAAGGCGTCGGTCGGGAGTTCGAATCTCTCCTGGGACGCTACCAAAAGCGGCGATAAAGCCCGCTAAATCAACCTTCTATGACGATAAATGAAACGGTCAATGTATCGGTCAAATGCGAAAGTGTAACCGAAGTCGACTTATCATTTAGGCATAGGAGGTTTTTTTGTTTTATGACGAAAAGAAAGCGATACTTACGGTTACGGAAAATTCAAGCGGATTATTTAGCGAAAGTAAGCATGGCATTTTTAAATAATTTGTTACTTGATGACTGCAAATACCTTATGCCAAGGTTATATAGAAGAATAAAAATCCCTAAGTATAATGGTTTAAAAGTAAAAGTTAAAAGATATAAAGGGTTGATAAATGATTAAAAGATTTAATGCGCAGGCTATGTAGCTTTGCGCTCTTTTTATTTTCTGTTAAAGTACAAAATTAAAAAGATACAATAATTTACCATATAAACTTGAAGTGGAAAAGCCAGTTATTGCCACGTTTTAGCGTATACCGTCGTTTGCAAAAATCCAAACTCGTCCCATCTACAGCCGCCGCTATCCCCCGGGAAAGTGCTCAGTACTCATGAGACTTTTTGTCATGAAAATCAATATTCAATAATACTCCTTCAAGTGTCATGACTTAACAGTATTGAACCCAATAATCCTATCCAGTAAAATTAAACATATCAAAAGAACTGGTACAAGTTACAGTTCGTCCAAAGCTCACGCAACTGATCCAAGAACTACAAAGGGTAACACCTTGGGGGAGACAAAACTAGACCATCTGGCTCGTAGCACGAAAGAAAGAATTGAGGTAGTTGAAGTCTTTCCGGAAGGGCCTCTGGATCCAAAACTGAACGTAGGGCTTAGAGGACACAACAATGTGGAGATTCTTCATAAATTATAGGAATAGAGAAAGAAACACATATTTTTCAAAAATTGCTAAAAATGTTAAAATAAACAGTATAGTGCCAGGAAGTGTGATTATTATGAATTATATGCATCTAAACAGATTTTTTAGCAAGAAAAATCTAATGGATACTTTATTTGCAGAAGAATTTAACTTAAAAATATTCAAAGAAGAAATCTACAAAAACTATGACATCATGACCAAAAAGTACAGGAACGAATTTTTCTTTAAAAATACCTTATTCAATAAGCTGGTATTAGGAAGGTTTAGTATAAATACAACTGCTGCTTATAGTGAAGTAGCAGTTGGAAAGTCAAAAGCAGATTTAGTCGTGATTAATCGTACTAGGGGGATGGTTTATGAAATTAAGACTGACCTTGATAATCTTGATAGGCTAGTTTACCAATTAGAGGACTATTCTAAGGCCTTTAGTGAAGTGTATGTTGTGACTTCCGAAAGAAATTACTATCCAGTCTACAGGGTTTTACGAGAATCAAATCCATCAGTAGGTATCATTGTCTTGACAGATAAAGTTTGTCTGAGCGTTAGAAAAGAAGCTGTTAAGGATGATAGCCATTTAAATCATGAAGTACTATTCAAGTTGTTAAGAAAAAATGAATATGAGCAAATTCTTTCTTTAAAGTTCGGCTGTTTACCTGAAGTGAAGCCTGTGCAGTATTTTAAGATATCTCTTCAATGGTTTAAAACGTTAGATGTTAAGGAAGCACAGGATATGGTTTTGTATCAACTTCAAAAAAGGATACCTGCAGAGGATTATAAATCCTTGAAGCGTTTACCTGTACCTATAAGATGGTTAATTTACACAGGAAATCTCAAACATACAGAGTTGAGTGAGATATATGAAAAGTTAGAAGGGATCTAGGGGGAGAAGATATGTATTTTCCGGTTATCAGGGGAAGACAGTATGACTTATTAGCAATTAGGGAGTTACAGACTAAAAAGCTACTCAGTGAAAGAGTTGTGCCTATAATTGAGCCAATTAAATTAAGCTCTACCCTGCTTTCTACCGTTAAAGCGTTTGAGGATAATGGGAGAAAGTTATTAATTATAGTAAACCCAAAGGTAGGCTCATTTACTGGTGAACTAGGTCTATCTAGCATTTATCAACAGTTTAAGGCAATGATGTCATGTGAGTCTGTTATGGTTAGTCATCATTTAAACAAGGATTCCGGATATCAGATAGCACACTTACAGAACGAGTTTGATATAGAATTGAGTGATTTAGCTATTATCCACTCTGAAAGAAACCTTGTACGCCTTTACAAAGACATTTTTAATGGAGAAAAAGCCAATTTAAATATTATCCCATCAGATAACTCGTTTAAGAGGCAAATGAGAGGGGAGGATTTAGTTGGATTAAGTAATAAGTTTAATAAGTTGTCTAGAAATGCTGATTATCTAGAGCAAGAAAATGAATTCTTTTCAGAGGAGCATCTTTTCTTTAGAGACGAAGGATATATCGGTTTTTCAGACTTCTCTGTAGTTGGAGAAGAGTATAACGAAAGTGGTTTTGCTCCTTATGCAGTTGCAATTCATATTGTTTATCCAAATCCAGAAGGGGCTTTAGAAATAATACACTTTGTTTCGGATTCCAATAATGACACAAGTGACCCGGCTGGAAAGTTCTCAGAAGCATTAGAGAAGTTAATTAAATGGTATCAAGCATTTGAATCAGATGAAAAAATGGACACTTTGGCCATGCAATCATTTATACAACACTACAGGGAGGGAACATACCCAGGGCTACCAACTCTGAAAAAGTTATCGATTATGCATCATTTAGAGTTAATCGGTAATTTGTTGGAATAGGAGGGGGAAGTATGAACTGCTGTACAAAGTGTTTTATGTCAGAAGAAATTAAAAGCATCATAAAGAGTTTAAATAATGTTGGTAATTGTGATTTTTGCGATAGTAGCTATGTTTATGTATATGATTTGAACAGTGATGTAGGTATAGATGACTTATTCAATGATATTCTAGGTATATTTAAATTGAGTACCGACTTAATTGGTGACGGTTATTCTCAATATAAACTAATCAGTATAAAAGATGAGTTTGAAAAAAAGTGGAATATCTTCAATAACTTTGATGGGCATAAGATACATCTATTTTTACATTCTCTTCTTGAAAACAAATATCCAGATAAAATACACTTATTAAATAATCAAGTAGGGATCATAGAATGGATGAATGCGGATTACCTTGAGAAGAAATCAGTATTAAAAGGATGTTCGTGGGGAGAATTTGTTAGATACATCAAGCATGAGAATAGATTCCATTCTAATCATGTCAACTATGAGGTATTAAAGGATTATCTAAACAAGCTTACAACAACTGTAGAAGACGATATGTTTTATAGAGGTAGAATTTCAAATAATAAAGAATTAATTGCAGGCGAAATGGGAGCGCCTCCCTCTACATTTTCAACAGCAGGCAGAGCAAATTCAGAAGGAATTAGTCACTTATACTTGTCGAGTGACATTGGAACTGTTATTAGTGAGATCAGACCGAGCCTAAGTGATACAGTTTTTATAGGGAAGTTCCCAATAACACGAGATTTAAAAGTAGTTGACTTTAGATTGTTGAAAAATTTGGATGTTTTTGGATTTACTGACCCTGCAATGTATGCAATAAATTTAGAGATTTTCAATGAATTGAGTAAGGCTATATCCAAACCTGTACGCAGCGGAGATAGTAAACTAGATTATTTACCAACGCAATTTATAGTTGATTTCATTAAAAGTCTTAACGAAACTGAGTCGGCAGATTATCTTGGTATCGTCTTTGAGAGTACAGTAAGCACGAGCGGATATAATTTAATGGTATTTGAACCTAACTTATTAGAGTGTACAAGGGTAGAAAAAAAGGTGATTCAAACCCTTAACTATACTCATGTTTCTTGTGTTTAAGCATTTTTCGGATAGGTTTATTCTCAACAAAATTAAGGTAATGATTCAAATTTGAATTTGGGGAATGGTCCTACTAAGGAATTTTGCTTCATATTGAAGAATTGGATTCCTGGAGAAGCGATGGGGGTCAAAGTTCTACAAGTGACCGTTGTACATAAACAAGTAGCAACCAAGACGTGACAAGGTTTGATGGCGAAAGCCTTAGTGGACTGCTAAGCGAACGGTCGGGAGTTCGAATCTCTCCTGGGACGCTATAAACCGGAAAACCGGCCATCTCATTTTGAGGTGGCCGGTTTTTTTATACATTAAAACTGCATTGTTTACTGAGTGCCCCCAATCACAACTGTGATACCTTCCAAATTGTTTTTTGTCCATTGCCATGCTACACTTTTTTCAACTACTACCTGAGGATGATCTGCCATGAAAAAGAAGGGCCGCGACAATATTGTCTTTTTTCCGGATGTGGAGAGGCGGCTGGCTGAAAAAGGGATCGAGGCTCTGCAGGAAAAAAGATACCGTGATGCGATTGAACTCCTTGAGCAAGGTTATGAACTTGATCCTGCTGACACCGATATAAAAGCCGCGCTTGTCCTTGCCTATTTTGAAGCAGGAGCCTTGAAGAAGGCGAAGAGCCTTTGCAAAGAAATGCTTCTGGCTGGGACCGGCGATTATTTTCAGCTTGTGGAAATGTACATGGCTATCTTGATTCAGCTTCATGAATATCGGGAAATAACCTCAGTACTTGAAGCTCTGTTTGATGAAGGGGAGGTCCCGGCTGAAAAACGGGAGCATTTCCAGACAATTCTTCAATTTTGCAAGAGAATGGCCGACAATGAGCCACTTCCTTCCGCCAACCGAGAAACAGAGGACGGCCAAGAGGAAGAAGAAACAATCCGGCCCGGAGAAATTGATTTTTTCAAAGTAAACGATTTAAAGGACCAGGTGATGATAGCGGGGAAATTGGCCAGCCAAAATATCCAGCCGCTAGTACCGGAAATTTTTCGGTTCCTGGCTTCGGAAAAAGGGCATCCCTTTTTTAAAACAATTCTTCTGAACGTATTAAAGGAGCAATCAGTCGACAGCGAAATAATCGTTAAGAAGTTTGGAGTTGTCCAAACGGTTAATCCAGTACGAATGTCCGCCCTTCATTCCCTGCCACTGGAGTTGGAAGCGAGCGGTATTCTAGCAGGCGAGCTAGAACACAGTGATCCTGTTTTGCTTGAGAATGTCCTTAGCCTTATGCAGAGGCACTTCTTTGCATCTTATCCAATCGAGCTGGATCCGAAGCTGCCTTCAGCATGGGCTGCGGCCTTCCATTGGATTGGCCTTTCCTACCTTGGCGGTTCGCCTGATTTGGGAGAGATGGCCAGGATTTATAAGGTGAAAGAGGAAAAGGTCGAAACAGCGGTGAATTGGATACAAAAAGTGGAGGAAATTTCTTACCCGATAATTTAGCCGCCAGAGTTGAAAGAACAAAATCGTGTGTTATAATGTAGTGGTTGCAATATGTAAACATACAATGCTTTACATAAAAAAAGTCCGATTCTACCATCGGTAAAATAGGAAATCGATAGCTGGAGGGAACAAAATGTCTGCTACATGGGAAAAATTAGAAGGGAACCGCGGGGTTCTTACTGTAGAAGTTGGCGAAGAAAAAGTTAAGGAAGCATTGGATTTCGCTTTTAAAAAGATTGTTAAAAAAGTGAATGCTCCTGGATTCCGTAAAGGCAAAATGCCTCGTCCGCTTTTTGAAAAAATGTACGGTGTTGAAGCATTGTACCAGGATGCAATTGATCACCTTCTTCCTGAAGCGTATGGCAATGCAATCGACGAAACAGGAATCGAGCCAATCGACCGCCCGGAAATCGATGTTGAGAAGTTCGAAAAGGGCTCAAGCTTCGTTTTCAAGGCTACTGTTGAAGTAAAGCCGGAAGTGAAGCTTGGGGACTACAAAGGCCTTGAAGTTGAAGAATTCGATACAACAGTCAGCGATGAGGACGTGAACAAAGAAATTGAAGAACTTCAAACACGCCATTCCGAGCTTGTTGTAAAAGAAGAAGGAACAGCTGAAAACGGCGATACAGTCGTAATCGATTTCAAAGGCTTTGTTGATGGCGAAGCATTCGAAGGCGGAGAAGCTACTAACTATTCTCTTGAACTTGGTTCAGGGTCTTTCATTCCTGGATTTGAAGAACAGCTTGTCGGTCTAGCGGCTGGCGATTCGAAGGATGTTGAAGTTGCTTTCCCTGAAGAATACCATGCTGCTGAGCTTGCTGGAAAGCCTGCAACCTTTAAAGTGACGATCCATGAAATCAAGGCGAAGGAACTTCCTGAGCTTGATGACGAATTTGCTAAAGATGTTGATGATGAGGTTGAAACTCTTGATGAGCTGAAAGCAAAAATTAAAGCTCGCCTTGAGCATGACAAGAACCACGAGAAAGAGCACCATGTCCGTGACTCCGTGGTAGAAAAAGCAGCTGCAAACGCAGAAGTTGAGATTCCTGAAGTTATGGTCCGCACAGAAACTGACCGTATGATGCAGGAATTCGAACAGCGTCTGCAAATGCAAGGCATGAACCTTGAGCTGTACTTCCAGTTCTCCGGCCAGGATGAAGAAGCTCTCCGCGGCCAAATGAAAGGCGATGCTGAGCAGCGTGTACGGGCAACGCTCGTTCTTGATGCGATTGCAGAGGCAGAGAAGCTTGAAGTGACTGAAGATGAAGTCAATGCCGAGCTTGAAAAAATGGCTGGTATGTACAATATGACTGTGGACAACATTGTTAAGGCGTTAGGCGGTAATGAAGGCATTAAATCCGACCTACAAAAGAACAAAGCAGCCGACTTCCTGATTGAAAACAGCAAAACTGTTTCAAAATAATGCCCATAAAGAGAAATGTACAAAAACAAACAAGGCGCGATTTATCGTGCCTTGTTTTATACAATTTTTAAGGAAACATATTATAATCAAGATAAATACATAAAATTAATTCGCGATTGTAGGACATATTCCAGGCTTAATTACCGGCAATTCTGGATAAGCTTAAGGGAGTACATATTTTTTGCCGGACAAGCAAGCAGGTTACGCTGGCTTAAATTGGATTGAGTGTTATTGTTTCCGATTGACATACAAAATGTGGTACAATGCAATACATAACGCTACAATGGTTTTTGGAATTACCTATTTCCTGCAAGCTTGCCGGTAGTTGCAGCTTTTAATAATGTTAATCCGTTCTTTGAGGGGTGAAAGGTTTGTTCAAATTTAATGATGAAAAAGGGCAATTAAAGTGCTCCTTCTGTGGGAAAACACAGGATCAGGTAAGAAAACTGGTTGCCGGGCCTGGTGTATATATATGTGACGAATGTATCGAATTATGTACTGAAATCGTTGAGGAAGAGCTTGGGACCGAGGAAGAAGTCGAATTTAAAGATGTCCCTAAGCCAAGGGAAATCCGTGAAATCCTTGATGAGTATGTCATTGGCCAAGAAAGGGCGAAAAAATCGCTCTCTGTTGCCGTATACAACCACTACAAGAGAATCAACTCCAACAGCAAAATTGACGATGTCGAGCTGTCCAAGAGCAATATTTGTATGATCGGGCCAACAGGAAGCGGAAAAACGCTCCTTGCCCAAACACTCGCGCGCATCCTGAATGTACCGTTTGCGATTGCTGACGCCACTTCGCTTACTGAAGCAGGCTATGTTGGTGAGGACGTTGAGAATATCCTGTTGAAATTGATCCAAGCTGCCGACTATGATGTCGAGAAGGCTGAAAAAGGAATTATTTACATCGATGAAATCGATAAAATTGCCAGGAAATCAGAAAACCCATCGATTACTAGGGATGTTTCCGGTGAAGGTGTTCAGCAGGCCTTGTTGAAAATCCTTGAAGGCACTGTTGCAAGTGTTCCTCCACAAGGGGGAAGAAAGCATCCGCATCAGGAATTCATTCAAATCGATACAACAAATATCCTATTCATCTGTGGTGGGGCATTTGACGGAATCGAACCGATTATCAAACGCCGCCTTGGCCAAAAAGTTATTGGCTTCGGCTCCGATGTAAAGCAGCAGGAAATCAGCCAAAAGGAACTTCTTTCAAAGATTCTTCCTGAAGACCTGCTTAAATTTGGGCTTATCCCTGAATTCATCGGCCGTCTGCCGGTCATTGCCAGCCTTGAGCAGCTGGATGAGGACGCCCTTATTGAAATTCTGACAAAGCCTAAAAATGCACTCGTCAAACAATATCAAAAAATGCTTCAGCTTGACGAGGTTGAGTTGGAATTTGAAGATGAGGCTCTTGCTGAGATCGCAAAGAAGGCGATTGAACGTAAAACAGGAGCACGCGGACTCCGCTCCATTATCGAAGGAATTATGCTAGATGTTATGTTCGACCTGCCATCCCGTGATGATATTACAAAATGTATCATTACGAAGGAATCGGTCGCTGACAACAGCATTCCGAAGCTCATCCTTGAAGATGGCACTGTCATTGAGGAAGAGCGCAATTCCGCTTGAGTTGATTTTTTAAAAAAACATACAAGATAAGAAAGCTGCCCAGCGTTAATACTGGGCAGCTTTCTTTTATTTTTCATGGACGTTAGAGGTTGCGGCCTTTCCCCATTCCTGTTTACCTCATTAAAACGAGTTTCTTTTAGGTTTTTGTTTAGTGATTCCTTTCAACGGAAATACTAACAAATATCAGAACTATATTTTTCAGGAGGGAAAAGGATGAGTTGGACCGGAATCGCTCTATTTATACAACTCTTCTTTGGGATAATTATCGGGTTGTATTTTTGGAATTTATTAAAGAATCAACGGACACAGAAAGTCTCAATTGATAAAGAATCGAGAAAGGAAATGGAGCAGCTCAGGAAGATGCGGGCTATTTCACTTACGGAACCGCTGGCAGAGAAGGTCAGGCCAGTCAGCTTTGACGACATCGTTGGCCAGAAAGAGGGCATAAAGGCGCTTAAGGCCGCACTTTGCGGTCCCAATCCTCAGCATGTTATCATTTACGGGCCACCGGGAGTTGGTAAGACAGCAGCGGCAAGACTCGTTTTGGAAGAAGCGAAAAAGAATGCTAAATCCCCGTTTGAACAATCCTCCGTCTTTGTTGAATTAGATGCGACGACAGCGAGATTTGACGAACGCGGCATTGCGGATCCACTGATTGGATCTGTCCATGACCCGATCTATCAAGGTGCCGGAGCAATGGGACAGGCCGGCATCCCGCAGCCGAAGCAGGGCGCGGTAACAAATGCCCATGGAGGCGTACTGTTCATAGATGAAATTGGCGAACTCCATCCCATCCAAATGAACAAGCTCCTCAAAGTTCTCGAGGATAGGAAAGTATTTCTTGAAAGTGCTTACTATAACGAAGAGAATGGTTCAATTCCAACCCATATTCACGATATATTTAAAAACGGGCTGCCGGCGGATTTCCGCCTAATCGGGGCGACGACTAGGACGCCAAGTGAAATTCCGCCAGCCATCAGGTCACGCTGCATGGAAGTATTCTTCAGGGAATTAAGCCAGGAAGAAATAAACACTGTTGCGAAAAAGGCCGCCGATAAAGTGGGAATGGCCATTCCGGAGACGGGATTGGATATCCTATCGAATTACGCGAGAAATGGGCGCGAGGCGGTCAATATGGTTCAGACGGCTGCCGGGCTCGCAATTACCGAGGACAGGAACACTATTAAAGAAGAGGATATTGAATGGGTTATCCACTCAAGCCAGGCGACTCCAAGGATGGAGCGGAAAATCAATGATATTCCGTGCATAGGCCTTGTAAACGGATTAGCTGTATACGGCCCAAACTCAGGAGCGCTTTTGGAAATCGAAGTAACTGTGATTCCTGCTAACGATAAGGGGTCCATTAATATTACCGGCATTGTTGAAGAAGAAAGCATTGGCGGGCAAGGCAAATCAATCCGCCGTAAGTCGATGGCACGCGGGTCGATTGAAAATGTAATCACCGTGCTAAGGACAATGGGAGTGCCTGCGGGTGAATATGATATCCATGTAAATTTCCCGGGCGGTATCCCTGTAGATGGGCCATCCGCTGGCATTGCTATGGCGACCGGGATTTATTCAGCCATTTACAATGTTCCAGTGGATAATAAAGTGGCCATGACAGGCGAAATTTCCATCCATGGGAATGTCAAGCCAATTGGGGGGGTCTTTGCCAAAGTTATGGCCGCCAAGAAGGCCGGAGCCAAAACGGCTATCGTTCCCGCAGAAAATATGCAGTCCATTATGAAGGAAATTGACGGAATCAAGATTGTGCCGGTCAGCCATCTAAGCGAGGTGCTGGAAGTGGCGATTACAAAGGATGCTCCCAAAGGATCAGCCTCGCCAAAAGGCGTTGCAAACCTTGTTCCTGATATTGGGGAAGGAAAGGTCATTACCGCTGCAAACCAGCTTTCCGAAAAAGAATCCGTTTAATTGGTCGTTTGTATGGGCAATAGCGTATAATAAATAGAAACTTCGGTTGCATCGCAGGCCCGAAGTTTCTTTTTTCAGGAAAAATAAAACTAGCGGCCATAAGGATACTAAGCGGTGGCCAACGTGTTTATCATCGGGCAAGTTCTATAACGATATATTAGACACGCTTTCTTAAATAAGATAGAATTGTACAAAGACAAATCCTAACTTTAGGATAATTGATTGCATTTTGGAGGTGCAAGGGTAATGGCCGAAACCAATGATAAAATCGTCCCCCTTCTGCCGCTTCGGGGTTTGCTGGTCTATCCTACAATGGTTCTCCACTTGGATGTAGGACGGGAAAAATCTGTTCAGGCACTCGAAAAAGCGATGGTTGATGACCATCTGATTTTTTTAACAACCCAAAAGGATATTTCGATAGATGAGCCGGCTGAGGAAGACTTATACAATATCGGCACACTGACAAAGGTCAAGCAGATGCTGAAGCTTCCGAACGGCACAATCCGTGTATTGGTCGAAGGCCTTCAAAGGGCAAGGATTGTTTCCTTCGATGATTTGGACGACTACTTTTCTGTCAGCGTCGAAGCATACGAGGACAGGAATACAAAGGATGTAGAAGACCAGGCCTTGATGAGGACGATGCTGGATTACTTCGAGCAATACATAAAAATGTCCAAAAAGATCTCTGCTGAAACCTACTCATCCGTGGCGGATATTGAAGAGCCAGGCCGGATGGCGGATATCATTTCCTCCCATCTGCCCCTGAAGCTTAAGGACAAGCAGGAAATCCTTGAAACAATCGATGTAAAGGAACGCATGTCCAAGGTTGTCGACATCATCCATAACGAAAAGGAAGTCCTGAATCTTGAAAAGAAGATAGGCCAGCGTGTAAAGAGGTCCATGGAGCGGACCCAAAAGGAATACTATTTGCGCGAGCAGATGAAGGCCATCCAGAAGGAACTTGGCGAAAAGGAAGGCAAGACTGGTGAAATTGCTGAACTGACGGAGAAAATCGAACTCGCCGGCATGCCGGAAAACGTTAAGGCGACCGCGTTCAAGGAGCTGGACCGGTATGAAAAAGTTCCTTCGAGTTCTGCGGAAAGCGCTGTTATCCGCAACTATATCGAATGGCTTGTATCATTGCCGTGGACGAAGAGAACAGAGGACGACCTCGATATTGACCGATCGGAAAAAATATTGAATGAGGATCACTATGGATTGGAAAAGGTCAAGGAACGGGTGCTGGAGTACCTTGCTGTGCAAAAGCTTACCAACTCCTTGAAAGGTCCGATCCTATGCCTTGCAGGCCCTCCGGGTGTCGGAAAAACAAGCCTGGCCAGATCGATTGCACGGTCCCTGAACCGCAATTTCATTCGCGTTTCGCTTGGAGGCGTACGTGATGAATCGGAAATTCGCGGCCACAGGAGGACATACGTCGGCGCTATGCCGGGCCGGGTTATTCAAGGGATGAAAAAAGCAGGCACGATAAATCCTGTATTCCTTCTGGATGAAATCGACAAGATGTCAAGCGACTTCCGCGGTGATCCATCGGCTGCGATGCTTGAGGTCCTGGATCCTGAACAAAATCATAACTTTAGTGACCATTATATTGAAGAGCCATATGACCTTTCCAAAGTCATGTTCATTGCGACTGCGAATAATCTAGCAACCATCCCGGGACCGCTCCGTGATCGGATGGAGATCATCACGATTGCAGGCTATACCGAAATCGAAAAGGTCCACATTGCAAAGGACCATTTGCTGCCAAAACAACTCAAGGAAAACGGGCTTTCAAAGGGTACCCTGCAGGTCAGGGAAGACGCCATTCTGAAAACCGTTCGTTATTACACAAGGGAAGCGGGTGTCCGTAGCCTTGAAAGGCAAATGGCCACGATTTGCCGGAAGACGGCCAAAATCATCGTTGCCGGCGAAAAGAAAAAGGTTGTTGTCACGGAAAAGAACCTTGAAGATTTCCTCGGCAAGCCAAAATTCCGCTATGGCCAGGCCGAGCTGGAGGATCAGATTGGCGTTGCGACAGGCCTCGCCTATACGACGGTAGGCGGAGATACGCTGCAAATCGAGGTTTCCATCTCTCCAGGTAAAGGAAAGCTTGTCTTAACAGGAAAACTTGGCGATGTAATGAAGGAATCCGCACAGGCGGCATTCAGCTACGTCCGTTCGAAGGCAGAAGAGTTGGGAATTGAACCGGATTTCCATGAGAAGCATGATATCCATATCCACGTTCCAGAGGGTGCTGTGCCGAAGGACGGCCCATCTGCGGGGATTACGATCGCAACGGCTCTTGTTTCGGCGCTATCAGGCAGGCCGATTCGCCGTGAAGTCGGAATGACTGGCGAAATTACGTTGCGCGGCAGGGTACTTCCGATTGGCGGCTTGAAGGAAAAGACGCTAAGCGCCCATCGCGCGGGGCTCACGAAAGTGATTTTACCAAAAGATAATGAAAAAGATATTGATGATATACCTGAAAGTGTGCGCAATGAACTGCAATTCGTACTTGTTTCCCATGTGGATGAGGTGCTGAAGCACGCACTGTCGGATGGGGGAAAAGAATGAAAGTAATAAGCGCGGATATTGTAATAAGCGCGGTGAAGCCGGAACAGTATCCTGATTCTGCTTTGCCGGAGTTTGCCCTTGCTGGCCGTTCCAACGTTGGCAAGTCTTCGTTTATCAATAAGTTGCTAAACCGGAGGAACCTTGCCCGTACATCTTCAAAGCCGGGAAAGACGCAGACGCTGAATTTTTACCTTATTAATGAAGAACTGTTTTTCGTGGATGTCCCGGGGTATGGGTACGCAAAGGTGTCGAAGACGGAGCGCGAGGCGTGGGGGAAGATGATTGAGACCTATATCACGTCGCGCGAGCAGCTGAAGGCGGTAGTCATGATTACCGACCTTCGCCATCCGCCTAGCGCGGATGATAGGATGATGTATGATTTCCTTAAGCATCATCAGATTCCTTGCATTGTTATTGCGACAAAAGCTGATAAAATTCCGAAGGGAAAATGGCAAAAGCACCTAAAGATAACAAAAGAGACGCTTGATGTCGATCCCGCTGACCCGATTGTCCTTTTTTCATCGGAAACCGGGGAAGGAAAGGACAAGGTGTGGGCGCTGTTCAAGGAATATATGGGTTGATTTGTTTGTAGAATACTATAGGGAAAGGCCTGGCAGAAAGGTTGGTTTTCAACCCTATGCCAGGCCTTTTTTAAAATTGCCGACCCTAGTTGTTTTTCGCCCGTGGTAAGAAAGCATTCGGTCATTTCTTTCTGGCGAATACAAGCCAAGCGCCGATTGCGATAAGGAGGACCGGCCAAAATTTCCAGGCAAGCGACATATTGCTTTGGACCACGCCAAGCCAAGCGCCTACTTTATCCGTAAACAGGAGAAGGATGGTGACCAGAAGGAAAAGGAGCCCCTGAAACAGGCCATTCCCCGTCTTTTGGTAGCGGAGCAAGAAGCCTATGGCAATGATTGCGATGAACGAGCCGATATGGGCCGGCCAAAACGGCACCTTGCCGGCTACGTGGAAATGAAGGCCAAATCCCGTTAAAATCGTCCCGGGAAGGATGGCATCATGGTCCCTTGTGAAATACCCCTGTCCCAAGAATGCCACCCCGACGATAATGAGGAGAGTCGGCCATGTGTAATAGTCCTTAAGGAAGGAAACCCCTGATTGCTGAAGAAAAAAATAAGCCCCGAAACCAATCAGGACAATTCCAGGAAATAATTGCTGGTTTTTCATTGTTCCAACACTCGCTTCCAGTAGAGTTCTCTTGATATATGGCGGTTTATTTGCTAATGTACATAAGGATGGACAAATTTATTTAAACCAAAAGATGGCGTACCTTGACACCCAATAGTGGGCTGCCCAAGGCGCCTGCGCTTTTAATGATACCATAGAGTTTCGGTTTCTGTTCACATTTTTCGGGCAAATAGAGAAATCGGCCATGATATAATCTGAGTAGTTAGTTACGTGATTAAGTTGGGGGTGTTATTAACTAGATGCATATTTTAGTGGCAGGAATCAATTACAAAACCGCCCCAGTGGAAATCCGTGAGCGGCTTACATTTAAACAGGAAGATTTGCGAGAGGCGGCAAGGACCCTTAAAGGGAAAAAGGCGATTCTTGAGAACGTCATCCTGTCGACCTGCAATCGTACAGAAATCTATGCAGTCGTTGACCAGGTGCACACCGGCCGATATTATATGAAGGAATTTCTTGCTGAGTGGTTCGGCCTTGAACAAAGTGAATTTTCCCCGTTCCTGTTCATTTATGAAGGGGATGGAGCTGTTGAACACCTGTTCAATGTCGCTTGCGGCCTGAATTCGATGATTCTTGGCGAGACGCAGATTCTCGGCCAGGTGCGTTCGAGTTTTTTCCTTTCCCAGGAAGAGGGGACGACTGGAACCGTATTCAACCATCTCTTTAAACAAGCTATTACAGTTGCGAAACGTGGCCATGCTGAAACAGATATTGGCGCGAATGCCGTGTCCGTAAGCTATGCAGCAGTCGAACTCGCAAAGAAAATATTCGGATCGCTTGAAGATAAGCATGTCCTGATTTTTGGTGCCGGCAAAATGGGCGAGCTTGCAGCCCAGAACCTGCATGGAAACGGGGTTGGCAGCGTTACAGTCATCAACAGGACATTTGAAAAGGCACAGCAGCTTGCTTCTCGTTTTGGAGGCCGGGCAAAGCTGCTTTCGGAACTGCAGTGTTCACTTGTTGAAGCAGATATTGTTATTAGCTCAACCGGTTCGGATAATTTCGTCATCACGAAGGAAACGATGGACCAGGTCGAGAAACTCCGGAAGGGCAAGCCTCTTTTCATGGTGGATATTGCTGTCCCGCGTGATCTTGACCCGCGTATTTCCGAATTGAATAATGTCTTTTTATATGACATCGATGATCTTGAAGGTATTGTGGAAGCGAACCTCCAGGAACGCAAAAAAGCAGCCGCAGTCATCATGATGATGATTGAAAAGGAAATTGTCGATTTCAAGCAATGGCTTGGCATGCTTGGCGTTATCCCGGTCATTTCAGCGCTTAGGGAAAAAGCGCATGAAATCCAGTCAGATACGATGACGAGCATCGAGCGAAAGCTGCCTCACCTTACCGACAGAGAAAAGAAGGTATTGAACAAGCATACAAAGAGCATAATTAATCAGCTGCTTAAAGATCCGATTCTCCAGGCCAAAGAGCTTGCAGCACGCCCTGATGCCGAAGAGGCGCTGGATTTGTTTATGACAATCTTTGATATCAAGGAACTTGTCGAAGAGCAACAACAAACGAAAGCAGCCGAAACCAATAAAGAAATGGTTCATGCACCGCAGGCTTCCTTTCAGTAATAAGAGGGGTATTGTCTATGTTTGACATCCATATGACGCGACTGCACGAATTGACTGTTATTATTTACGCCTTAAGTGTGCTTTTATATTTTTTTGATTTTATCCACCATAACCGGAAGGCGAACCGCGTTGCCTTCTGGTTACTTGCATTTGTATGGGTTTTGCAAACGGCATTTTTATTTTTTTACATGTTAAAAACAGGCCGGTTCCCGGTTCTCACCATCATGGAAGGGCTTTATTTTTATGCATGGGTGCTGGTTTCCCTGTCGCTTGGCATTAATCGGCTGCTGAAGATGGATTTCATCGTTTTTTTTACAAATATCCTTGGTTTCATCGTCATGGCTATCCATATCTTCGCGCCGCTTCAATATGAATCGCACGTAATAGGCGAGCAGCTCATTTCCGAACTCCTGCTAATCCACATTACAATGGCCATTCTTTCGTACGGGGCATTTTCTATGTCGTTCGTTTTTTCCTTGCTGTACTTGCTCCAATACGATTTGCTTAAAAGGAAGAAATGGGGTACGAGGCTTGTTAGGATAGCGGACCTCTCCCGGCTAGAGCAGCTTTCCTACCTACATGCCGTAATCGGCGTCCCAATGCTGCTGTTAAGCCTTATTCTCGGGATGCAATGGGCATTTTTAAAAGTACCTGACATGCCCTGGTATGATATGAAGGTCATCGGCTCCTTCCTGCTGCTGACCGCTTATAGCATTTATTTATATTTACGGATTGCCAAGAGCATGGCCGGCAAATCGCTTGCATTATGGAATATTGCTTCATTTCTGATCGTATTGATTAATTTTTTCCTGTTTGGAAAATTGTCTTCATTCCACTTTTGGTATTCGTAAACTAGGAGCTCGGAACAGTTAGTGAAAAACCATAACAAATTACATCAAACCATACTAAAATGAAACCCAATCGTTTTGGATGAGACTGTTCCGTGCTCTCAAGCCTAAGTGAGTGTAGTTTCCTGAAAGGGAAATAGCACGATGAACTACGTTAGTGGAATCAGGTAAAGAAACACCTGCGGATGTGTCCACCAGTCTGCTGCTCTGTTAGCTATAAGGAAGACCGTTTCCTAGGGTTTGGAAACCAAACACCGAAATAGCATGTCCTATCCATTGACATTGGCAAGGAGGAAAATACCCGTTATGGAGGTTGGTCAGAAATGACCCATTGTTTTGTGTTAGATGCTCAAGGCCGCAAATTATCTCCAACAAAAGAAAAACGAGCTTGGTATTTAATTCGGAAACAGAAAGCTATTTTGAAATGCAAATTTCCTATGGTGATTCAACTTGTAAGGGAAGTGCCGGAGGAAGAGATTGATTCAACACCCATACATCTAGGCATTGACGATGGTTCCAAGTTAGTTGGGATTGCTTTAGTACAAGAATGCAGGACAGAAAATAAACCTGTATTCAAAGGAACCATTGAACTTCGAATTGATGTAAAGGAAAAATTGGCAGTAAGGCGCGGGTATCGACGATACAGGAGACATCACAAAAAGTATCGTCCAGCTCGGTTTGATAATCGTTCTTCTTCAAGAAAAGAAGGGAGAATTCCTCCAAGCATCAGACAGAAGAAAGATTCTATTTTGCGAGTAGTGAGGCAGCTAACCAAATGGGTGCGTATCGATGAAATATTTTTAGAAGATGTCTTAATCGATATTCGTGCGCTGGAAAAAGGCTATAACCCATATCGATGGGAATACCAACTAAGCAACCGCCTAGATGAAAATATAAGAAAGGCAGCCATTCTTCGGGACCGAAATACGTGTCAAGATTGCGGTGCAACAAACACCAGAATGGAAGTGCACCACATTACCCCAAGGCGTTTAAACGGCAGTGATTCCATTCATAATTTAATAACACTCTGTTTAACTTGTCATGAAAAAATAGCAGGGGAAGAGTTACTCCACAGTCAAAGATTCTATCAAAAAATTAAAGGGAAAAGCATTTCTTTCAGGGATGCAATGCATGTAATGCAAGGGAAAACCTATCTGCAAAAAGCTTTGAAAGAAATAGCCCCATTAAACCCTACAACCGGTGGAGATACAGCAAATAAGCGAATTGATTGGGATATTGAAAAGACTCATGCAAATGACTCCATTGTAATTTGTAATTTAAGAGTAAATCCAGAACAATGTGAGATGAAAGATTGGGTCATAAAACCCATGAAAAAAAGGTCAAACAAGAAAATAAAATCGGCAAACGGTATTTATCACCGGGATTTTGTAAGGTATACAAAACGTAACGGGGAATCCTATATTGCTTATATCACGGCTTTATATCCAGAAAGAAATCAATGTAACATGACAACCATTGATGGAAAGATCTTGAAAAGGTACGGTCTTTCAAGACTATCCTTACTATGGCGTTTTAACAAGATTTATTGGTTAATAAATTCAAATGAAGGAGGTGAATCCTGGTAGCATAATAAGGTAAGTGTTACAGTTTGTTACACTTTTTGTTACCAGGCTTTTAAAATGAGAAAAATTATTGTAGGTTCCAGACGGAGCAAGTTGGCATTAACCCAGACGAATTGGGTTATTGAACAATTGAAGAAAATTGCCGGCCCTTCCTTCGAGTTCGAGGTGAAGGAGATTGTGACGAAAGGGGACCGGATCCTTGATGTTACATTATCAAAAGTTGGAGGCAAAGGCCTTTTTGTAAAAGAGATCGAACAGGCAATGCTCGATAAAGAAATCGATATGGCTGTCCATAGCATGAAGGATATGCCGGCTGTTTTGCCAGAAGGGCTGACAATCGGCTGTATTCCATTCAGGGAAGACCACCGTGATGCGCTAATCTCAAAAGAACATGTTAAGCTTGCCGACCTGCCTGCTGGCTCGGTCATCGGAACGAGCAGCCTGCGCCGCAGCTCCCAGCTGTTGCTGGAGCGGCCGGACCTTGAAATTAAATGGATTCGCGGCAACGTTGATACGCGGCTTGATAAGTTGAATAATGGTGAATACGATGCCATCATCCTTGCTGCGGCTGGGCTTTCACGCCTTGGCTGGGAAAAGGAAGTCGTTACGGAGTTCATTGATGCCGAAGTATGCATCCCGGCAATCGGCCAGGGGGCGCTTGCAATCGAATGCCGTGAGAACGACAGCGAACTGCTTGAGATTTTTGAAAAATTCACCTGCAAAAAGACTGCCTTGGCGGTTCAATCAGAGCGTGCCTTCCTCAGAGAGATGGAGGGCGGTTGCCAGGTTCCAATTGCCGGCTTTGCTACTGCTGAAGAAAATGGTGACATTACACTGAACGTGCTTGTCGCCTCACCGGATGGAAAAGAAGTGTACAGGGAAACTGTCACTGGCCAGAATCCGGAAGAACTTGGCGTAAAGGCTGCAGAATTAATGATTGAAAAAGGTGCGAAAGAGCTGATTGACCGTGTTAAAGAGGAGCTGGACCATGAATGAAAAGGCCGCTGCCCCTAAGCAATAAAAAAGTGCTTATACCAAGGGGAGCCAGCCAGGCCAAGCCGTTTTCCCGGCTCATTGAAAAGCATGGAGGGATTCCTGTTGAAATCCCTCTTCTTTCCTTTCGGCCTGTCGGGATGGACGATTCCCTAAAAAAAGTGCTTGCCTCAGTGGATACGTATGACTGGATTGTGTTTACAAGCAATGTGACAGTTGAAACCTTCCTATCATTTTTTTCGAACGGAAAGCCCGAAAAGCTGCCACAAATAGCAGTCATCGGGGAAAGGACCGGTCGCTTTTTAAAAGAAAAAGGGTTCGAACCGGACTTTATTCCGAGCAAATACGTTGCCGAAGTATTCGCTGATGAATTTATCGCACATATTAAACAAGGAAGCAAAGTCCTTATCCCGAAAGGAAACCTGGCTAGGGAGCATATTGCCAAAATGCTGAAGCTGCACGGTTCCATTGCCGAAGAAATTGTCGTCTATGAAACGTATATGCCTGAAGATAGCAAAACGAAGCTTAAAGAAATGCTTCCAAAGGGTGAACTGGACGTCCTTATGTTCACTAGTCCTTCGACCGTCGACCATTTTATTGAAGTAGCTGGAGAATCAGGGTTTAGGGAACTGGCAAACCGCTGTGTTGTAGCATGTATTGGACCGGTTACCCAAAAGAGGCTGCAATCTCTGGGTGTCACCGTCCATGTCAGTCCTGGCCAATATACTGTGGAAGACATGTTAAACAGTACAATCGATTATTTGGAAAGCATACAGAAAAAAGATAAAATGTAGAAAGAAATGAAAATCTGGCTTTTGCCAGAAATGTCCGGAGGTTAGCAGAATGGAACTTCAATTTTCACGTCATCGCCGTCTGCGCACAAGCGCAAATATGAGAGCCCTGGTTAGGGAAACCCATCTTCATGCAGAGGATTTTATTTACCCTCTCTTCATCATCGAAGGAGAGAAAATCAAGAATGAGGTTCCTTCCATGCCAGGGGTTTACCAGATTTCAATGGATCTCCTCGGTGAAGAAATCGATGATATTGTCTCACTTGGCATCAAGTCCGTCATCCTGTTCGGTGTACCCGCGACAAAAGACGATTGCGGATCAGGAGCTTACCATGATCACGGGATTGTCCAAGTGGCGACTAGATTTATTAAGGAACGCCACCCAGAACTGATTGTTGTTGCGGATACATGCCTCTGCGAATACACCAGCCATGGACATTGTGGTGTCGTTGAAGGGAATCGCGTCCTGAATGACCCGTCGCTTGAGCTCCTTGTCCAAACGGCCATAAGCCAGGCAAAAGCCGGTGCTGATATTATCGCGCCTTCCAACATGATGGACGGCTTTGTTGCAGCAATCCGTGCTGGCCTTGATGAGGCTGGCTTTGAAGATGTGCCCGTCATGAGCTATGCGGTCAAGTATTCATCCGCATTTTACGGACCTTTCCGAGATGCTGCAGACAGCACACCGCAGTTCGGAGACAGGAAAACATACCAGATGGACCCTGCGAACCGGATTGAAGCAATGAGGGAAGCAGAATCCGATGTGCTTGAAGGAGCGGATTTCCTCATCGTCAAGCCAGGCCTTCCTTACCTCGATATTGTCCGTGACGTGAAAAACAACTTCAATTTGCCGGTTGTCATTTACAATGTCAGCGGCGAGTATGCAATGGTGAAAGCCGCCGCGCAGAACGGCTGGATTGATGAAAAAGCGGTTGTCCTGGAAATGCTGACAGGGATGAAACGCGCAGGCGCAGACTTGATCATCACCTATTATGCGAAAGACGCTGCACGCTGGCTGAAGGAGCAAAAATAAAGGCTGGCTAAATAGTTTGGACAGGTTGTTTTTGTTCGGTTCTCGCTCATCCTAAAATAGAAAGAGGGAAAGCTCATGCGCTCATACGATAAATCAATCGAAGCATTCAAAGAAGCTAAAACGCTCATGCCTGGCGGGGTAAACAGCCCTGTCCGCGCTTTTAAGTCGGTCGATATGGACCCGATTTTCATGGCACGCGGGAAAGGCTCGAAAATCTACGATATCGATGGAAATGAATACATTGACTACGTCCTTTCATGGGGCCCGCTGATTCTTGGCCATACAAACGACCAAGTAGTCGAAGGAATTAAAAAGGTTGCGGAGCTGGGCACAAGCTATGGCGCGCCAACGTTAATGGAAAATGAATTGGCCAAGCTGGTAATGGAACGTGTTCCATCTATAGAGATCATTCGGATGGTTTCTTCAGGCACCGAGGCGACGATGAGCGCACTCCGCCTTGCAAGAGGCTATACGGGCAGGAATAAAATCCTCAAGTTTGAAGGATGCTACCACGGCCACGGCGATTCCCTGCTGATCAAAGCCGGATCCGGAGTTGCGACGCTCGGCTTGCCAGACAGCCCGGGAGTTCCGGAGGGTGTTGCTAAAAATACAATTACTGTTCCTTACAATGACTTGGATAGCGTCCGTTACGCGTTCAAAGAGTTTGGAGAGGACATCGCTGGCATCATCGTTGAGCCGGTTGCAGGCAATATGGGCGTTGTTCCGCCGCTTCCTGGCTTCCTTGAAGGCTTGCGCGACATTACATCCGAGTATGGCGCCTTGTTGATTTTCGATGAGGTCATGACTGGCTTCCGTGTCGGCTACAATTGCGCACAGGGATACTTCGGCGTTACGCCTGATTTGACTTGCCTCGGCAAGGTCATTGGCGGAGGCCTGCCTGTTGGCGCATATGGCGGCCGCGCGGAAATCATGGAGCAAATCGCTCCAAGCGGTCCAATCTACCAGGCCGGAACTCTGTCCGGGAACCCGCTTGCCATGACAGCAGGCTACGAAACCTTGAGCCAGCTGACACCTGAACATTATGAGGAATTCATTCGCAAAGGCGACATGCTGGAAAAAGGCCTGACTGAGGCAGCTGCGAAACACGGCGTCCCGCTCCGGTTTAACCGTGCCGGCTCAATGATTGGCTTCTTCTTCACGAATGAAGAAGTAACAAACTATGAAAAGGCCAAGACATCCAATCTTGAATTTTTCGCACAGTACTACCGAGAAATGGCTGACCAAGGCGTATTCCTGCCGCCGTCCCAGTTCGAAGGCCTGTTCCTGTCGACTGCCCACACGGACGAAGATATTGAAAAAACAATCCAAGCTGCCGAAATCGCATTTTCGAGGCTGAAATAATTTGTTGCAGCTCCCGCCGGGTCTCCGGCGGGAGTTTTTACATTAAAAAGCGGTGAACTATGAGTGGCAGGAGCCGGGATGAAGACAGTTTCAGCGTGTGCATGGGCTCCAAACTGTCTTCATTACCCCGAAGAAGACAGTTTCGGGAAGAGGTAACCCTCATTCCGATGGCTCGTGTGAATTATGGTAAAAAGAGGCAAGTGACAGCCGCTTATAAACCACTTATAATTTCTATTATCTGACTTAAAGGGGACAAAGAATTCATTGAACCACCACGAACCGGCACCGAGGGATTTGATTTATCGAAAGGAAAAAATTTACTTTTGGGTTGTTTTTCTTTGCAGCATCCTTTCTTATATTCTCTTTGCGGTGTCTATTATTGGGCTGCCGATCCTGGTCGGCCTGTTTATTTTTTCATTTTTGCTGCATGGAATTATGATGGGGCAAATCAGGTCGAATGCGGTTAAGCTATCACCTGCTCAGTTCCCGGAAGTCTACAACAAAGTCGAAGAGCTATGCGGGAAAATGGAGTTGAGAAAGGTCCCCGATGTGTACGTCATGCAGTCGGGAGGCGTCCTGAATGCGTTTGCTACCCGCTTTTTCAGAAAAAATATGGTTGTCGTATACTCTGAAATCTTTGATTTAATCGAAGAAGGCTGTGAGGAGGAACTCACGTTTGTCCTGGCTCACGAGCTAGCCCATATTAAACGGAACCATTTAGTGAAAATGGCCTTTATTCTTCCGGCAATGTGGATTCCCGGCCTTGCAGAAATGTATCTGCGTGCATGCGAGTATACATGCGACCGGTACGCAGCTTACTATAGCGGCAATCCGGCCGCTGCCAAAACGAGCCTTGCCATGCTGGCGATTGGCAAAAAAGTGTTTTACCGCGTGAACCAGCAGGAGTATATGAACCAACTCAACCAGGAAAAAGGTTTTTTTGTTTGGCTTAGCGAGATTTTATCAACGCATCCTCCGCTGCCGAAAAGAATTCATGAGATTCAGGTTTTCTTTGCAGATGGGGAAGCATCTGAAATTATTAAAAAAAGCCGGCTGAGAAGCACAGCTTACGGCTTAGTTATTGTGTTTTTATTCAGCGGATTCGTAGCTTCGATATTTACAAGTCTTGCAGCCATTGGTTCGTTTGATCCTTTTCCGGATATGGAAGAGGAAGCCTGGAGCGAAGAGGAAACTTCTCCTCTCATCCAGGCGGTCATCATGGGTGACACCCAAAAGGCGAAGAAGCTCGCCCAGGATGGAGCCGACCTTGAATTCGAGGATTATAACAGCTATACGGCGTTGGATTGGGCAATAAAATCAGGCGATACTGAACTGGTGAAGATGCTTCTTAATGAAGGGGCAGACCCGAATTATGAAACAGGCTATTCAATGACGCCGCTAATGACAGCTGCCGAAAAGGGCAATCCAGAAATACTCGAGCTTCTCAAATCCGCAGGAGCAAAAGTGAATTACCAGGAGTCTGATGCGGGGATGACAGCGCTTATGTACGCTGCTATGGGTGAGGACGAGGAAACGGTAAAACTTTTACTGGCGTATGGTGCAGACCCGTCTCTTATGGACTATCAAAATATGACCGCCTATATGCATGCGATCGATACCGGCTCCGAAAAAATTGCAACTCTTTTAAAACCAGTTAAAAAGTAAACGCATGGGCTCCCCATGCGTTTTTCCTATGTACGAGTATGCGCGGACGGCCACTCGTAACGAATGGAAGATAGTCTTGAACAATAGCGATTTTTTATCATAAAGCCTTTCCAGAATTCATAAAGTGTAAGTGACATGGTGATTTTTTATGAAGGACATGAAAGGAGGAGTCGCTTTGTCCCAGGAGAAACAATCGTCTCTGCGATTTTCTTTAGAGGAATCCTTGTGGTTCCGGAAAGGACAGGAAGTCGATGAGCTTGTATCGATTTCATTAAGCCCGGATATTACGATTCAGGAGAACGATCAGTATGTGAACATCCGCGGCGCGCTGGATTTGTCCGGGGAATATGAATGCAAATCGGGCGGCCTTGAAGAGGATTCCGAGGGATCGCCAGGCCTAAGATATGTTCAGTCGGTCGCGCCAAGGGAGGCCGGAATATGCGAATTTGTCCACCGCTTCCCGGTTGACGTTACCATTCCGGTAAACCGTATTTCGAGCATTTATGATATCGACGTCATTGTGGATTCTTTTGATTATTCTTTTCCGGAAAGAAGCTGTATGAAGCTGACCGCGGATTTGATTATCAGCGGCCTCTATGATGGCCAGGGTTCGTCAGAGGAACCGGAAGCAGAAAACGAAAGGGAAGAAATCTCCATTTTGGACCGGATTTTGGATGCTGACACGGAGGATGAAGACGAAGAGGCCCTAGTTGCATATGAGTTTGAGGAGGAAGAAGAGGAGTTGGTTTTTGAAGCGGAAGCCAGGCGTGCTCCCGAGGAGGACTCCGTGGATAACCCGGCTGCTTTTTCAACCTTCCCATTCCCTTCCTATTGGAACCAATTTCATGGAGTGCTCCCATTTAATCCTGCAAGGAGCGAAAATATACAGCAGGAAGATTTGAATGCCGTGCCATTTGCGCCGCCCGTCCAGTCAGAAGCCGCAGAGGAAACTGTTGTAGAGAAACACGCTGAAACGGACACTTCGGAAGCTGAAGAGGTAGAATCTTCTTCCTCGTCCCCTGTGCAGGCAAAAAAGAAAAAGGGCAAGAAAAAAAGCATGTCCCTGACCGAGTTTTTTGCGCGGAAGGATGAGGGCGATGAGCATACGAAACTGAAGGTATGCATCGTCCAGAAGGGGGATACGCTTGACCGTATTTCCGACAGGTATTCTGTGTCCATCCAAAACCTTCTGCGCTACAACCGTCTTGATTTAAACCAGGATGTGTACGAGGGACAGGTGCTGTACATTCCCGCAGCCTTAGCAAAGAAATAGCCGAATACATGCAGTTGAGCGGGCGAACAACTCGCTCACTGTTTATTTTAAAAAGGGAACTTTCCAAAAAGCGAGCTGAAAACCAATGAATGAAACAAACCGCCTGAGGGAATTCGCCCCAATCCTGGAGCCTTACATGATCAATCCCTATTATGTAGAGGATTATGGGAAAATTAAAAAGGTTTACAGCAGCAAAGGAACTTTTGCATTGAAATCAATCGATGCCCGTGAAGGAATCGACTTCATCCGGTATGTCCAAGATTTATACCAGCGCGGCTATAACCGGATTGTCCCAATTTATCCCGCATTGGATGGAAGGTATGGGATTCTTTCTGGCCAAAAACTCTATTATCTCATGCCCTGGCTTCCGAATGACCTTAAGGATGGGCTTGATGACAGGAACCTCTCGATGGTCCGTGAATTGGCAAGACTTCACACTCTTTCGTCGCGTGAGGTTAAAGTCGGGAAGGAAGCACGCGAGGAGCATTTTGAAAAAATGTCTAGGCAGTACGAGAAAAACCAGGAATTCCTAGATGGATTCATAGAAAAGTGTGAAAAAAAGATTTATATGTCCCCGTTTGAACTGCAGTTTTGCCTATATTACAATGAGATTTCCCAAGCATTGAAGTTTTCAAAGGAAAAGCTTGACGCTTGGAAAGAGGAAAGCAAGGAACTTGAGAAGGCAAGGATGGTCATCATCCATGGGAAGCTGTCTCCCGAACATTTCATTTACAATGAAACAGGGCAAGGCTATTTCATTAATTTTGAACAGTCGGGCTATGGCTCGCCAACCCATGACCTGCTCCCATTCATGTCGAGGATGCTTGAAACCCAGCCAAGGCGGAGCGAGGAAGCAGTCCAATGGGTGACCCATTACTTTAAATACTTTCCGTTGAAACCGGATGAAAAGCTGCTGTTTTACAGCTATCTATCGCATCCGCTACAAATAACCCGTGTGGCCGAAGCTTACTTCAACAAACGTGGGACGAAAAACGAGTTCAAGTTTTCGAGGAAGCTATTGAAGGAATATTGGCATCTTAAAAATACTGAATATGTTGTGATGAGACTATCCGAAATTGATCAAATGCAGCAGGCAGCAAAAGAAGGAGCCCAGTGATCTGTCCACCAGGGCTCCTTAAATAATTTCCATATAAATTGCTGTAGTAAGTAAAATAAGAACGGCCAGAAAAATTACATCAAACGACGTTGGAAAAATAATCGTCCGAATTCCCTGGAAAACGCAAAACGGGATGCTGAACTGCACGGCCACTACCCGAATCCTCCTCAGCCATGAAGGATACATATAACGGTTGAATCTTTTCATGGAACATCCCTCCCGGTGTATAGTACACCATTATATGCTGGCACAGCCCAGATTGTGTGGACCTATTTTTAATAAAGGGTTAAAAACGAAAAAAATTGGCCATCCTGATTGACGTTCCCCTATCTTTTTGGGTAGTATAAGATATAAATTAATAGTAAAAAGCAGTGACAGGGAAAAGTACAGTGCCCCGTTGCATTCCAGAGAGGGAAATTTGCCAGCTGAAAGATTTCCCATGCAGCCCATTGGAACGTCACCCTTGAGCTTCTTCCGCTAAAGGCTCCGCGCCCGGTAACGGAAGACGGATCGACTCCGTTATTCAATTAAGAGCCGGTGTTTTTTGCCGGAAAAAAGGTGGTACCGCGATCGCACTCCATTCGTCCTTTTATTGGATGAGTGGAGTTTTTTATTGGAAAAGCGAAGGCGCTGCTCGCTGTAGCTAGACAAGGAAAAGCGGAGGCAAAGTTAATCGCCTCACCCCGTTTTTTAAAGTTTATCAAGGAGGAATTACGATGGATCAAAAAGAAATCAGCATGCCGACGAAATACGACCCGCAGTCGATCGAGCAGGGACGCTATGACTGGTGGGTTAACGGAAAATTTTTCGAAGCGAAGGATGACGAAACAAAACAGCCTTACACGGTTGTCATCCCGCCGCCGAACGTAACCGGGAAACTTCACCTTGGCCATGCATGGGATACAACGCTCCAGGACATCATCACCCGGATGAAAAGGATGCAGGGCTTTGACGTTCTTTGGCTGCCGGGGATGGACCATGCCGGGATCGCGACCCAGGCGAAGGTTGAAGAAAAACTGCGCAACGAGGGAAAAACCCGCTATGATCTTGGCCGCGAAAAATTCGTTGAGGAAACATGGCGCTGGAAGGATGAGTACGCCGGCCATATCCGCACACAATGGTCAAAGCTTGGCCTTGGCCTTGACTACAGCCGTGAGCGCTTCACATTGGATGAAGGGCTATCCGATGCGGTTAAAAAGGTTTTTGTTGCACTATTTGAAAAAGGCCTGATTTACCGCGGCGAATACATCATCAACTGGGATCCTGCCACTAAAACAGCCCTTTCCGATATTGAGGTTATCCACAAGGATGTCCAGGGCGCGTTTTACCATATGAGATATCCGTTGGCTGATGGTTCCGGCCACATTGAAATTGCGACAACCCGCCCTGAGACAATGCTCGGTGATACAGCGGTTGCCGTCCATCCGGAAGATGATCGCTACAAGCATCTTATTGGAAAAACAGTTATCCTGCCAATCATTGGCCGTGAGATTCCGATTGTTGGTGATGATTACGTTGATATGGAATTTGGCTCAGGTGCTGTTAAAATTACGCCAGCCCATGACCCGAACGATTTTGAAATCGGCAACCGCCATAACCTTGAGCGCGTTCTCGTCATGAACGAAGATGGCTCGATGAACGCGCGCGCTGGCAAGTACAACGGCATGGACCGCTTCGAATGCCGCAAACAGATTGTCAATGACCTCCAGGAGGAAGGCGTCCTTTTCAAAATTGAAGACCATTTGCATTCAGTCGGCCATTCAGAGCGGAGCGGCGCTGTTGTTGAACCCTATCTTTCAACCCAATGGTTCGTAAAAATGCAGCCACTCGCTGATGAAGCGATTGCCCTTCAGCAGAAGGAAAACAAAGTCAACTTTGTTCCGGACCGTTTTGAAACAAACTATTTGCGCTGGATGGAAAACACCCGCGACTGGTGCATTTCACGTCAGCTTTGGTGGGGCCACAGGATTCCTGCCTGGTACCATAAGGAAACAGGCGTGGTTTACGTTGGTGAAAACCCTCCTGCGGATGAAGAAAACTGGAAACAGGACAACGACGTACTCGACACCTGGTTCAGTTCGGCGCTTTGGCCGTTCTCGACAATGGGCTGGCCGAATGAAGATGCTGCCGACTTCAAGCGTTACTTCCCGACAGATGTACTCGTTACTGGGTATGACATTATTGGATTCTGGGTATCGCGGATGATTTTCCAAAGCCTTGAGTTTACAGGAGAGCGCCCGTTCAGGGATGTTCTGATCCACGGCCTCGTTCGTGATGCGGAAGGCCGCAAGATGAGTAAATCGCTCGGCAACGGCGTTGATCCGATGGATGTTATCGCCCAGTATGGCGCTGATTCCTTAAGGTACTTCCTTTCAACAGGAAGCTCGCCAGGCCAGGATCTTCGTTACAGCACCGAGAAGGTTGAAGCGACGTGGAACTTCGCGAATAAGATTTGGAATGCTTCCCGTTTCGCCTTGATGAATATGAACGGCCTGAAATATGAAGAAATCGATTTAAGCGGTGAGAAATCGACTGCCGATAAATGGATTTTGACAAGGCTGAATGAAACGATTGAAACGGTAACCCGCCTGTCCGAGCGCTACGAATTCGGCGAAGTCGGCCGCGCTCTGTACAACTTTATCTGGGATGATTTCTGTGACTGGTATATCGAGATGGCGAAACTTCCGCTTTACGGCGAAGACGAAGCTGCCAAAAAGACAACCCGTTCCATTTTGGCTTATGTACTCGACAATACAATGAGGCTGATGCATCCATTCATGCCGTTCATCACAGAAGAAATTTGGCAGCACCTCCCGCATGAAGGCGAATCGATTATCGTTGCTGCGTGGCCAAAAGCGGATGCTTCGCTGACGGATGAGGAAGCTGCCGCCGAAATGAAGCTGCTGGTTGAAATGATCCGCTCAGTACGAAATATCCGTGCCGAAGTAAATACACCTTTGAGCAAAAAAATAAAAATGCTCGTTAAGGCGAAGGATGAAACTGTGCTTGGAATGGTTGAAAAGAACCGCGCCTACATCGAGCGCTTCTGCAACCCTGAAGAGCTCCAGATAGGAACAGACATTTCCACTCCGGATAAGGCGATGACAGCGGTCATTACTGGTGTTGAAATTATCCTTCCCCTTGAAGGGCTGATCAATATCGAAGAAGAAATTGCCCGCCTGGAAAAAGAAAAGGCCCGCCTTGATAAAGAGGTTGAAAGGGTCCAGAAAAAGCTTGGCAACGAAGGCTTCGTCAAAAAAGCACCTGAAAGCGTTATTGAAGAAGAACGCGCCAAGGAAAAGGACTACTCCGAAAAACGCGCGATCGTCGAAGCACGCATTAAGGAATTGAGAGGCTAAACCTGTTTGGAATAAGACAGCGGAAGACGAATCACAACTGGGGTTCGTCTTCCGGCTGTTAAGTTAGCAGGCGGCCCTCAAGACCTTTTCGATGAAGAAACCAATGTGAAACGGTCCTGACAGAGGTTCTCAAGACCGTTTCGATTAAGAATCCGATGTAAAACGGTCCTGACAGAGGTTCTCAAGACCGTTTCGATCAAGAATCCGATGTAAAACGGTCCTGATATAAACGTAAAAGTTCTTTATAAGCCGGACCCGGATCACTGAATCATTAAAAAAATAAAACACATATCTTTGAATTGGATTGGTTGCGGCGCCCGACAGAATGGGCGCCTCCGCTTTTCCTTTGGAGGGCAAGAACGATGTTTCAAACATATGATGAAGCGCTTACTTGGATACACGCAAGGCTGAGGCTTGGCATCAAGCCGGGGCTAAAACGAATGGAGTGGATGATGGAGAAGCTCGGTAATCCCGAGAGAAAAATTAAAACCGTCCATATTGGAGGGACGAATGGGAAGGGGTCGACCGTTACGTTTTTACGCTCGATTCTTGCGGATGCAGGCTACACAATCGGAACCTTCACGTCCCCTTACATCGAGAGCTTCAATGAGCGAATCAGTGTAAACGGCAAGCAGGTATCGGATGAGGAATTACTTGAACTCGCGAATCGGATCAAGCCGCTTGCTGACGAATTGGACAATTCAGAGCTTGGCGGGCCAACCGAATTTGAAGTAATTACGGCGATGTCATTTGTTTATTTTGCAGAGGTAAAACAAGTTGATTTTGCTATTTATGAAGTTGGGCTTGGCGGCCGGTTCGATTCGACGAATATTCTCATGCCTCTTGTATCTGTCATTACCAATGTCGGGCTTGACCATATTTCCATTCTTGGCGATACATATGCGGAGATTGCTTTTGAAAAAGCGGGGATTATTAAGGAAGGCCTCCCGGTCATAACCGGAACTCAGCATCCCGAAGCGCTTGCTGTAATCGAAAAGCAGGCCGCAGAAAAGCATTCCTCCACCTTTAAGCTCGGGGAGGAAATCCGTGTGAGCAGCCATTCAAAAATACACAAAGGGGAACGTTTTACTGTCTCTACCCCTTTTGGCGAACTGGCCAATCTTGAGGTTTCGATGATTGGCATCCACCAGACAGCGAATGCGGCCCTCGCAGTGACCGCGGCTCAATACTTGATTGAAAAAGGTGATATTAAAGCTGGGGAACCGGAAATCAGAAAAGGGCTTAAGAATGCTTTCTGGCCGGGTCGGCTCGAATTTGTTTCGGAAAAACCAACTGTTATTCTTGACGGCGCCCATAATACGGAAGGAATCGAATCGCTGGCTGCTGAACTTTCAACACGCTTTTCCGATAAAAAAGTCCACATCGTGTTCGCTGCGTTAAAGGATAAGCCGCTCGGGAGCATGATTCATCGCCTCGAAGAAGTTTCCGACAGGATGACATTCGTTTCCTTTGACTTCCCGAGGGCTGCTAGTGCAGAAGAACTATCCGTGCTAAGTGGCAAGCCGGGAAGTGGAGTGGAGAATGATTGGAGAGGATTCCTTACTAATGAAATCAAGGAAACTCCCGATGGGTGGATTCTGGCCATAACAGGCTCTTTATACTTCATTTCCGAGGCAAGGCGATTTATACTTGAAAATTTTTAATAAAAAAGTCAACTTAATGTGACAAGTGTGGATTTATTTGGTAATATAAGTTTAAATATTGTGACTATTTTCCTGGAGGTGGGAATGTATTGTCGGTAGCCCCGGGTATGAAAAAATGGATATTTATTCTATGGCTTTTGCTCGTCCCTCCCGGCCTTGTTTTGACATACATGATTTCGCCTCCACCAGCCGGCATAAATGGCATTGAACTATTAGGCTATCTAATCCTGTGCGCGATTGTAGCCTCTATGCCTATGGTCATCAACGGCACACCTATCTTTTTAATCCAATGGGTGTCTATTGCCGTTTTCCTCAGGTACGGACTTTTCGTTGAAATGATTGCGGTCCAGCTGTCGGTGCTTGTTCTATTATTCAAGCTACGCATCCCTAAGGAAGGGATGTTCAGGCTTCCTTTGAATTCACTGATGTTTTTTATTGTTTCATTGTTGAGCGGGGTTGCCTATTTTCAAATTGGCGGTACAATTCTTCCAGACTTTGGAGATGGTAAGCAAGCCGTCTTATTTGCAACTTTCTACGCCACAATTTATTACGTTCTTAACCAGTTGATTGTCATGCTTAATCAAAGGGTGATATACAGGAGCAAGGAATCGTTTTTCGGCAAGGATTTCATCTGGGAGACCATTACATGTGTAATAACACTGCCGCTTGGTTTTGTCTTATATATGCTCCATCGGGATCTTGGGTTGCTAGCCCTGATTTTCATAGGAGGGCCGTTTGCAAGCGTGTCCCTTATCCTGCGAATGTACGATTCGAGCCAGCATATAAACGAATACCTCCAGAAAGCTGCTGAAATCGGCCACCAGCTGGCCGAGAGAATCAATGTTGACGAGGTTACTGACCTGTTTTTGCAAAAGCTTACGGGCATGCTGCCTGTCGATTACGCTTATGTTCTCGAAATACAGGACAATGATGACATTTACCTGTCAAGGCGGGTTGAAAATGGTGTAGTCCTGCCTAACACCCATATGGGCCTCGAAAAACATAAAGGAATAAGCGGAACTGTGTGGGGCACCGGAAAACCTGTCCTCTTTGGTTCAAGAAAGGAATGGCGCCACATTGCGAGCGCGAATATCCCTCTTGATGCCGAGAGTATCCTTGGTATCCCAACAATGAAAAACGGGAAGATTGTCGGGGTTGTAGTCCTTGCTTCGAGGAGGAAGCGCGCGTATGAAAAATCGCAGCTGATCATTGTTGATATCCTGTGTTCACATTACGCAATCGCTGTTGAAAATGCCCGCCATTACGAGCAGGCAAAGGAAGATAGCGAGCGCTGTTCCCTGACTAAGCTGCATAATTACCGTTATTTTGAAAAGGTATTGACCAGGGAATTCGGAATGCTTGAAAAGAATGTTCGTGAGAGGCTCGCGCTAATAATACTTGATATCGACCATTTTAAAGCTGTCAATGATACATATGGCCATCAAAGCGGGAATGAAGTATTGAGGGAACTGGCATCGAGAATTGAAAACATTGTTGGGGAGTCCGGCACGGTTGCCCGGTATGGGGGCGAGGAATTCGTCATCCTCCTGCCGGAAGTGACAAGCCGTGAAGCGTACAACCTAGCCGAACTGATTAGGGAATCGATTGCCAATTGGCCATTCATCCTATCTGAACACATGGAAGGCAGAAGCCCAATGCTTTCTATTAAAATAACAGCATCTTTTGGCATCGCCACCGCGCCAGAAGATGCCGATGACCCGCTGGCCCTCATCCGCCATGCTGACCGTGCCCTCTACGTTGGGGCGAAAAGGGCGGGCAGGAACAGGGTCGCAGCGTATGTAAAATAATGAAATCATAAAAAAGCTGGTTCCTTTAATGGAGCCAGCTTTTTTGCTGTGGAGAAAACTTTAAAATAATTTGGACAGCCGTGAAAACCCTCCTTGTTTTTGGAAAGTTTTCACCATTATGGGTCACCGTCCTCTTTTTATCGTCTTTGGTTTATTATACAATAAGGAAAAAGTAGAATTTTGTCATTATATCTTAGTTTCCTAGTAAATTTGAAATACCTTGAAACATATTGCCAGTTTTTGAGGGAATTGGGGGTTTTGCATTTGGAATTGATATTCGGGCTGGCTTCATTTATCTTGCTTCTGCCTGTTCTATATTTTCTCCCACTTGGCATAACGGGTAAGGGAAAGGTTGTTATCGCGTTAATTGCATTAATTTTTGCCGTTGCTGCTGGATTTGTGGCACAGATTGTTCCTTTATGGCAAAATGCTCTTCTTGTTATTGCGATTGGAGGCGGGACTGCGCTCCTGTTCGACCGAAAGCTTGGATCCTTTTTTTATAGCAACCAGGAGGATATCGGCAGGATTGAATCGTTAGCGTCTGAACATGATAGTGCAATACCTGTTTTTGAAAAAATTGAGCCAGTAGTGCCAACAGTAGTGAAGGAAGATCTTCTTTTGCCAGATAAGGAGGATACGATTGTTCCGTGGTTAGAGGCAGAAGAGGCGGCTGTCCTATTTTCCAATGATGAACTGGAGGGTTTGATAGGTTTAGAACAATTTGGCCAAGGGGATATCCTCGAACCTATCGAAAGAATAAACCCAGTTGTACAGAACGAACCTGGAATTGAGCAGCCAGCAGATATCCCGTTTCTTGAAGACATTGGCCAGCTTGAAGCACTGGAAGACTATTTTGATAAAACTGGACCGGTTTCTCCGTTTAGTGAAGTTATCACAAGTCCATTTGAAGAAGGGGATTTGGAAATCCTAATTCATAACGAGAAAGAAGCCGGGCAGCCGGTTTTAGATTTTAACAATCCGCATAAAGATATCTTTCAATTTGAAGAACATGACGATTATCTCACTGCCTTGCAAGAAACGGCTGCAGGGTTGGAAAAGGCAGCGGAGGGGAACAGAAATGTGTAGGCATTTTTTGGCCCGCACCGGGAAGGACGGTATCGAATGAAAAAAAATCAGCAGGTTTTAAAGCTTTTTGTTGTACTCGTCCTAAGTACCGCGTATGTATTCGGCTTTTCACAATATGGCCTAAAAGTATTTGGAGCCCTTTTTCCAGGCGAGAAAGGCTATCTTCCTGGAACAGCTGTCGGAAGCGTAAATCTAGAAGGAAAGACCCCGAAGGAAGCACTTCCGCTGCTGGAGGAAGCCGTTGCCAACTGGCAGGGAAAATCAACCTACAAAATGCATTTTAAAGAAAAAACCATTGACCTTGAGACGGCAAGAATAGCATTCGACCCGGCAGGAACCCTTTCCACGCTTGTCGACGGCAGACAAAATGCGATGCGGGTAAGCCTGGATGAAACAGCCCTGGTTGAATGGATTAACTTAATTTCTCCCGCACTGATTGGAGAGGAAATAAACTTGAAGGATTTGGCAGCCAAGCTGACTGAGCCTGCCAAGATGCTTAATTCCGGAGAGTTTATAATCGGGCTGGGTGAATTTTTGGAAAATCCATCTGAAGGCACTGGCACGATAGCGACCGGAACAATCGTTGAAAAAGATTCTCCTTATGAGCTGGAAGTGGCAGTTAAGGAATTTTCAGGTGTTAAGATTGAAGGAGATTCCGAGTTTTCTTTTAATAGATTTGTTGAAAAACAGGAAATCAGCGGCCTTTCCTCTAAAACGCTTAGCATGATGGCCACTGCCTTATATATTGCAATCCTGCAAACAAATTTTGAAATCGTTGAGCGGAACATCAGCAAAGAACTGCCTGACTATTCAAAGCTAGGTTCCGAGGCATTTGTAGACACCGTAACCGGAAGGGATTTCATTTTCAAAAACCCGAACGCCGATTCATTTGAACTCAGCTTTGGCTACTCTGACGGCACATTGACGGCAAGCATTACGGGCAGCAAATTCCTGTATGCCTATAAAGCAGTAGCAGACAACGAAGAAACGTTTAAGCCAAAAACAATCAAGCAATTTAGCCCGTTATTAAAAGCTGGCCAAGTAAACATTACAGAAGAGGGCAAACAGGGCTCCATTATAAAAATTTATCGGGAGGTCTATAGCGAGGGCAATCTGCTAGAAACCATTTTCATAGCTGAGGATTACTATCCTCCGGTGCACCGGATAGAAGTCCATGCCCTCCTAGTAGGAGAAACCCAGCAGCCTCCTGGGACAACTCCACTTGAAAGCCCGGGAGACAACGCGGCTTCTCCTGTTTCAACGGATGAAACAAACACAGAAGACCCGGAACTTCCTCCCAATGCTCCAACGGAAACTGGAGAAGATTCAGCCGGTCCCGGACAGGCTGCCGACGATGGCGGAACACTTTGGGGAAAGCCAAATGAAGTTCCCAAATAAAAAGACGATAAGCAGGGATAGTTATGATTAGAACGAAAAAACGGCTTGGCGACTTGCTTATTGAAGCGGGTCTATTATCAGAGGAGCAGCTTCAGGCCGCCCTTGCTGAAAAAGCTCCGCGGCAACGGCTTGGGGAAGCACTCGTCCAACGCGGGACCATCACGGAGCAACAATTAATCGAAGTTCTGGAAATCCAGCTTGGGATACCTCATATCAGCCTGTTCAGCTACCCGTTTGACAAAAATCTTTTCAACCTTGTCTCGAAGGAAATGGCGCGAAGGCAACTTGTCATTCCGTTGAAAAAAGAAGGGGACAAACTGTTTATCGCGATGTCAGACCCATTGGATTTCCTCGCAATCGATGACTTGAGGCTGTCCACCGGATTTCAGATCGAGGTTGCCATTGCGACCAAAGATGATATTGTTAGGGCAATTAATAAATATTACAACACTGATGATGCGCTGGAGGAGTTCCTTGGCGACCTTCCAACAAAGGATATTGCCAGCGAGGTTGACGTAACTGACCTTGACTCGCCAGTCGTCCGCCTTGTCAATATGCTACTTTCAAATGCGGCCGCACAAAAGGCAAGCGACATCCACATCGACCCGCAGGAAACAAAAGTGGTCGTCAGGTACCGGATCGATGGCGTCTTAAGGGTTGAACGCGTACTCCCGAAAAGCATGCAAAGTGTACTGGCGGCAAGGATTAAAATCATGGCCAACCTCGACATAACCGAATACCGGGTCCCTCAGGATGGCAGAATCAAAGTCAATCTTGATTTCCATCCAATCGATTTGAGGGTATCGACCCTTCCAACCGTATTCGGTGAAAAAATTGTTATGCGCCTCCTTGATATGGGGAGCACGCTGAACGATTTGACCAAGCTGGGCTTCAACTCGCTGAATTTCAGGCGGTTCATGGAAATGATTGAAAAACCGACCGGAATAGTCCTGATCACAGGGCCAACGGGATCCGGTAAGTCCTCTACCCTCTATGCCGCCTTAAACAGGTTAAACAGCGAGGAAGTTAATATTATTACAATTGAAGACCCGGTCGAGTACCAGCTTGAAGGAATCAATCAAATTCAGGTGAACCAGAATGTAGGGATGACGTTTGCGGCCGGTTTGCGGTCCATTCTCCGCCAGGACCCGAATATTGTCATGGTCGGGGAAATCCGCGACAAGGAAACGGTCGATGTCGCAATCAGGGCCTCGCTGACGGGGCACCTTGTCCTTAGCACGCTCCATACGAATGACTCTCTCGGCACGATTACGCGTCTCATTGATATGGATGTCGAACCGTTCATGGTGGCATCCGCATTGAGTGGCGTTGTTGCACAGCGGCTAGTCAGAAAAGTATGCCGGGACTGCGCGGAAACCGTCGAGCCATCTAAGCGGGAGCTTGAAATTTTTCAAAGGCGCGGGATTAAAATCGAAACAGTGCCGCGCGGCAAAGGCTGTTCATCTTGCAATATGTCTGGATACAAGGGAAGGATCGCCCTCCATGAGGTACTTGTCATTAATGATGAATTAAGAAAGGCGATTATGGACGGGGAATCCTTCCAGGTTTTGCGTGACATTGCTGTAAGGAACAGGACAATCTTCCTGCTTGATGACGGACTGCTCAAAATAAAACAGGGATTGACGACGACAGAAGAAGTGTTAAGGGTAGCCATTATGGAGTAGGAGAGCACATATGAGAGAGAAAATTGACCTTATACTAAAGGCTGCATTTGAACATAAGGCATCCGATATTCATCTGACAGTGGGCATCCCTCCCGTTTTCCGGATAAACGGAGAACTTAGGAAGCTTGATGCGGCTGCCTTAAGGCCGGAAGATACGGAAGAAATGGCAAGAGCGATCATTCCTGATAATAAATGGGGTGCTTTTAAGGAAAAAGGAGAATTGGATTTTTCCTACAGCATTCCCGGGTTATCCCGTTTTCGGGTAAATACGTACCACCAGCGGAATTGCATCGCGATGGCGCTTCGGACGGTCCCATCAAGGATACCAACCATAGAAGAACTTGGCATGCCTGAAATTTTGCTGAAGCTTGCTGAAAAACCGCAGGGCCTTGTTCTGGTGACAGGACCGACCGGAAGCGGAAAATCAACCACTCTAGCATCGATGATTCACTTCATGAACCAGACAATGCGAAAACATATCATTACGCTCGAGGACCCGATCGAGTACCTTCACAAACATGGAAACTCGATTATTGACCAGCGTGAAGTGGGGATGGACACCGGCAATTTTGCGAACGGGCTCCGTGCAGCACTCCGCCAGGATCCGGACGTTATTCTCGTAGGGGAGATGCGTGACCTCGAGACGATCCAAACGGCCATCACAGCGGCGGAAACCGGCCATTTGGTGCTGGGTACATTGCACACGTCGAGCGCTCCGGCAACCATTAACCGAATATTGGACGTGTTCCCGCCGGCACAGCAGGCGCAAATCCGCATTCAGCTAGCATCTGTCCTAATGGGGATTATATCGCAGCGGCTTTTCCCGACCATCGACAAAAAAGGGAGGAAGGCCGCGACCGAAATTATGATAAACAATCCGGCGATTGCAAACTTGATTCGGAATGAGAAAATACACCAAATTCCGAGTGTGATGCAAACGTCGCGCGCCCTCGGGATGCATACACTTGAATCGAATATTAAAGAGCTGATTGAAAGAGGATTTATCCAAAAAGAAGTGGCCGAGCCATATTTGCAGGAGATGGTGTAGAAATGGCCAGGTTTAAATATGAGGGCCGTGACCGGAAAGGGACGCGCCAGGGAACCATCAATGCTGTCTCCAAACGTGAGGCGCTCCTTAAGCTAAGGGAAGATGGGGTCCGGGTTGTCGACATCACCGAAGTGCCGGAAACGTTCCTCACCAAGGATATAACCATTGGGAATCCCGTTAAACTCGAGCATTTTGTAATTTACATCCGCCAATTTGCAACCCTTTTAAAGGCGGGGGTAACGGTTGTTGACGCGACGTCCATTCTCGCCTCCCAGACTGAAAGCAAACATCTTAAAAAGGCGCTGATCGCAGTTGAATCCGAACTACGGGAAGGCCGTCCGCTTTCACAGTCAGTCACAAAGCATAAAAAAATCTTCTCGCCCATGTTTGTAAATATGGTAAGGGCCGGGGAGGTAGGCGGAAATCTCGATGGGACACTTGAGAGGCTTGCCGACCATTTTGAAAAGCAGCATATGACGAGGCAAAAAATTGTCTCTGCCTTGACGTATCCGGCTGTAATCGGCATCCTTGCCATCGGGGTTGTCATTTTCCTCCTAACGACAATCGTCCCTACGTTTGTAACAATGTTTGATGATTTGGGAGGGGAACTTCCGGCCATAACCCGTTTTGTCATGGGGGCGAGCGAATTTGTCCAAGGCTGGTGGTGGCTACTGCTGCTTATTGCGATTTTGTTTGTCAGCGGCATAATGGCCATACGGAGGAAGAATGAAACCAAGTATTATCTCGATTACGCGCTGCTCCGGATGCCGATTTTTGGGAAGCTTTTGCAAAAAGCAGTGTTGGCGAGGATGACCAGGACATTAAGCTCGTTATTCTCAAGCTCGGTCCCGATTCTTCAAGCCATGTCTATTGTGGAGAACGTTGTTGAAAACGAAGTGATTGCCCGTGTGATCCGGGAGTCCCGTGATTCTCTTGAAAAAGGACAGTCAATGACAATTCCGATGGAGCATCACTGGGCATTCCCGCCGCTTGTAACGCAAATGGTTTCAATTGGCGAACAAACAGGTTCACTCGATGCGATGCTAACAAAGGTGGCCGAGTTTTACGAAAAAGAAGTCGATATTGGCACAGACAAGTTGAAATCATTGATTGAGCCGCTAATGATTGTTGTCCTTGCGGCCCTAGTTGGTACCATCGTCACTAGCATCATGGTGCCGATGTTCGAAATGTTCAATCAATTTGATAATAAATACTAAAAATAGACGAATATCTTCCAAAAATTTGTAGGTTTGACAACATTCGCTGTTGTATAATAGGAGTGAAATATTATATTAGGTTCATAACCTTAGAAGGAGTGGGAAAAATGTTCAAAAGCTTAAAGAAAAAAATGAAAGACCAGCGCGGCTTGACCCTGATCGAATTGCTAGCGGTTATCGTTATTTTGGGGATTATTGCGGCTATTGCGGTACCGGCTATTGGTGGGTTGATTGGCAACACCAAGAAAGATGCGCATGTAGCAAATGCTCAACAAATGGTGAGTTCGACAAAATTGGCAGTTACGACCGAAACTTTATTGCAAAAGGATACACATTTTGTACCACTTGGATATTTAACTGCTAACAACTATCTTGATACATTTAAAGATCCAGATGGAGGAAATTATGAACTAGGGCTTACAACAATTACTACAGGGACTACAGCTCCTACTTCGGGATCTTGGGTAAAGGTAGTTGACGGGAAAGTAGATTTAGTTAAATTGGTAAATAATGGTAGCAAAGGAATCCAAGGAACCGGTGGAGCAGGCGTACTTCCCGCTGACATTAATCGTGCAAACGTGAGATAATAATTTCAATGACTTTAATAAATTACATCATCCTAATTTTTATTTTCCTCTACGGCATCACCCTAGGCTCCTTCTTTAACGTCGTCGGACTTCGGGTGCCTGAAGGACAATCAATCGTTAAGCCGCGCTCTGCCTGCCCGAATTGCAGGCAGCAGCTGCGGCCATGGGACTTGGTTCCAGTCTTTTCATATGTATTCCTTAGGGGGAAATGCCGCGGCTGTCGTACGCGGATTTCCCCTATTTATCCAATAACCGAGCTGTTGACCGGCATCCTGTTTGCCATGGCGCCCGCCGTTCTCGGCTGGTCGTGGGAGCTTGTGGTTGCCTGGACGCTCATTTCTCTTTTTATGATCATTTTTGTTTCGGACATCCACTATATGATCATCCCTGATAAAATATTGCTTGTGTTTGCAGGGATTTTTTTAGTTGAACGAGTGCTTTGGCCGCTTTCTCCGTGGTGGGATTCCCTGCTTGGCGCGGCAGTTGGTTTTATCCTTCTGCTCCTGATTGCCCTCGTAAGCAAGGGGGGTATGGGCGGCGGCGATATAAAACTGTTTGCGGTCATCGGTTTTGCGGTCGGAACAAAGCTTGTTTTGCTTTCCTTCTTGCTTGCCACGTTGTTTGGAGCGGTTTTTGGCGTTCTTGCCTTGATGCTCAAGCTTGTAAAACGTCGCCAGCCAATACCGTTTGGGCCGTTCATTGCCCTTGGTACGCTCGTTGCATATTTTTATGGATCGGAACTTATTGACCTGTACCTGAATCTTTTCTATTCTTAAGTTTACTACATCGGTTGAAATAATTTTTTTACACGAATTAATTTGAAAAGTTAGTTGATTGTAGCGGAAGGCACGAAGACTCCTGTGGGATGCAGCGGCAAGGGGAGACCCCGCAGGCGCAAGCGCCGAGGAGGCTCCACTGACGCCCCACGGAAAGCGAAGTGCCTGAAGAGGAAATCAACGGCATGGTTCCATGAGGATATAAATTTTTGATTCAACCTATATATAATTAGATTCTTAACAAAGCTCCATTGAGTTCATAGCATTATGATTTATATAGATAAAGGGGTAGTTTCAATGGCCTTTTCCCTTTCCTTCGGCAACAAACGAATTATCAACCTTATTTTCAACGATCACTCCATCCGCTACCTGGAGCTAAAAAGCGTGAATCCCCCAATTGCTTTAAAGTGGGGGGAACGCTTCCTCCCGCCAGGGATTATTTCTGATGGGAAAATTGTCGACGATGAAACGCTGTCCACCATTCTGGATGAATGCATTGAAGAATGGAAGATTCAGAGGCGGCAGGTGAATTTTATCGTCCCCGACCCGCTAGTCATTATCCGTAAAATTTCAATACCGATGGATGTACGGGAAGATGAAGTGAAGAGCCATCTGTATATGGAACTGGGTTCGAGCATCCATCTACCTTTTGAAGACCCTGTTTTTGACGCCTACCCGCTAGGTGAAAAAAATGGGAAAAAGGAGCTTCTCTTGTTCGCATCACCAGAAAAATACGTAATGGAGTACTCGAATCTCCTGTCGGGTATGAAGCTGCAGCCAGTGGCAGCGGATATTTCGCCATTAGCCCTTTACCGCATTTACTATATGATGGACAAAGCGCAAAGGGAAGAGAATCTGTTTACAGCCCATATCAACCTGACAAGCGTCAGCATGTGCATTTTTGAAGGGCATATCCCTTATTACATGAGGCATTTTCCTTTGGATTTTGATATCGATCGTTGGGATGTCCGGCGTGAACGTGCCGGGACATGTGAATACCTTTTTAAAGGTGATCCCGCGGAGCTTGAAATTCAGTTTTCCTCGATTTATAGCGAGATGGGCAAGCTGATGGACTTTTACCGGTATTCCGCCTCCGGAGGGACAAAAGGGGTTACAAAAATCCTTTTGGACGGCGACCATCCTATGCTGAATAAAATTCACATTAATCTTGGCGAGCAGTTCGGCCTGCCTGTTGCCACGCTTCCATCCGAGGCTGTCCATAATGGCCGGAACAGGGTACTTCCGCCAAGCCATACATTGGCGCTGGGCCTTGCTTTGAAAGAGGTGAAATAATGCTTATTGATATTAACCTGCTTCCAAAGAAGGAGCGAAAAAGCTCAGGCATTATTTTCACCGCATTGGCTTTTACGGTATTATTCCTAGCCGCGGGCGGGTTCCTTTACTGGCAGACAACCACACTTAAAAACGATATTGCGGTAGTTGAAAATCGAATCGACACGACAAAAAAGATTGCTGCCCTGGAGGAAGAGAAGGCCATTGAAATCATATCGGCGAATTCCGCTTCCCAGCTAGAACAGGCAATTGAATGGGCGGAACAGTATACAGTACCATCTGTGCCGGTCATGAAGGAATTCACGTCCATGCTGCCAGAACGGGGCTTCATTCTAACCTTTGGCTATCAGGAAACAGGAGAGCTAGCGTTGACAGTCCAGTTTGATTCGAGCCGTGAAGCAGCCTATTTCCTGAATCGCCTGAACGAATCGAAGTGGGTCGAAGAGGCGGATCTTTCAAGCCTTTCCGCTGCCCAAACCGAACAAGAATCAGCGAATGTTGATGGCACACTGCAGGCTGCTGCAAATTCCTCAAATACGGAATTTCTGCCTCGATACACCGGCCAGTTCCAGATTACCCTGAACAAGGATGTTGTAAAGGCTGAAATCCGAAGTGAAGGGGAGGATGGTTTATGAGGCTTCATTCATCAAATAAGCAAAAATGGATACCCGCTGCCTTAGCGATTTTGTTCATCGTTTTTTCAGCGGGTGCATACTTTTTTACGATCCAGCCGCTAAAGGCTGACCTGGAGGCGAAAGAGGCCAGCCTGAAAACAGAAGAACAGCTGCTTTCCATTATCCAGGGGAGAGATGAAGAAGCCAAGGAGTTTACCGCCAACAGCTCCACGCAAATGCAGTATCAAATACCTGTAAAACCTCTAGTCGAGCAAATGATTCTCGACTTTGAAAAAGCCGAGGTTGTATCGCGCTCAAAAATCCTGTCAATGTCCTTTGCGAAAGATAGCGACGTCGCTGCACTAGAGGAAGAGGCGGCGGCTGAAGAAACGATATCGGAGAACGGCGAATCCAGCGAAAACGCCCAAACCGATGAAGGGCAGCTGGATGAAACGGCCGCACCACCAAAATCGGTAATAAAGGTCCCGGAAGGTGTCAAAAAAGTCACCGTCCAGCTTTCCGTTGAATCACCAAGCTATGCCGAGCTTGAGAAGTTCATTAAAACACTTGAAAGCATGAAACGGATAACAGTTGTCGAATCAATCGACTATACCGGAGGAGCGGAATTAACCTCGCTTCAGGAAAAGGATGAACCAATTAAATTCAGCATCACTGTTTCCGCATTCTATATGCCGGAGCTGAAAGACCTTGTCCAGCAGCTTCCTGATATCGGTGCTCCGGAACCAGCGAGGAAACGGGACCCTCTCACCACATTTGGCGAAGAGGTATCCGAAAATGAGACAAATGAAAATTGAATCGCTTATTGGCGAAAGCATCTAATAACAAGGCGACAAAAACCTTGTTATTTTTTTTTGCCCCTATGGTAGGATGGAAAAAACCAGCCGGTGGCAAAAGGGGAGCTGATTGTGGACAAGAAGAAACAAAATACGATTAATATTAAATTAAACAATGAATCAAGGCCCGTCCCTGAACAATCCAATTTGGACAGGCCGCCAGTAATTGAACAACAATCAACCGAGGATATTCAGCCAGCAAATATGGAAGCGGCTGCGGCAGCGGAAGCGAGCGAAGAAATCTTCGACTGGATTTTGCCTGAGGAAGAGCCTGCGGAGCAAGGAACGTTCGTGATTAAAGAGGCGTCCGATTCGGCCTCCATCTATCCAAAGCACTCATCCGGGCCTTCAAAGAGGAAAGGCTGGTCAATGAAGCCGGCCGTCCTCACTGTTGTATTTGCGATAATTGTAGGCGTGGGATTGGGAGCCGCTATGCTGAAGCTGCTTCTAACCGACAAACCTGCTGTAACCGCAATGCAGCCGAATGGAGATGAAAAGCCAGCTGCAACAGGAGATGCCAAAACCCAAAGTGCAACGGTCCAGCTGCTCCCCATCTCAGCCTTTGTTATCCAGGAAGGCCTTTACTCAACCAGGGATTCAGCGGAGGCCGCCAAACAAAACCTTGAAGGATTGGGCATACCTGGAGCAGTCCTTGATAAAGATGGACAGGCCATGCTTCTCATTGGAATTGCCGGCAGCATTGAAGGCGCAAAGGAAATTGGTGAAGGATTAAAGGAAAAGGGGATTGCTATCTACGCAAAGGAAATTACTTTGCCTTCCCGAAAAGCGGGGAAAGTAGCTGCAGACGAAAAGCAGTTCCTTGAAAAAGCGCCAGAGCTATTCGCCCTATTGAGCCCAGGAGCTGGATTGGCGATGGCCGGCAAGGAAGCCGCGGTAGCTGGTTCGGTAAAAAAGGACTTGGAAGCTATCAATGCCGGCGAATTTGCCAATCCGGCAATCGGTGCGCTCTATAACGAATTGGCTAACGCCGTTAAGAGCCTGGAAAGCTATGAAAAAGCGGGGGATGGACAATCCGCGCAGGCTGCCCAGGTACACCTCCTGAATTTTCTCGCAAAGTATCAAACATATTAATTCGATTCCTCGGGAAATGAACGCCCTGGCGAATGCCGCGGCGTTCTTTTTTCGGCAATCAGGTTCGCCTCGAATTTTTGGAGATGAATAAGAAGCAAAAAGTTTCGCCACTTTAACCATTAGAAATTGTTTGATGGGTGGAAGTTTGATACGATTAATCTGTATCTCCCCAAACCGAGTAAAAAGAAAGGTGATTGCATGCCGAACCTCATTTTAGCCTCTTCATCTCCACGAAGAAAAGAACTTCTGGAAAATCTCCGCTTGAAATTCAAAATTTACAGCTCAGATGTCGACGAGAGCTTCGAACCGGGCACGTCTCCTGAGGAAATTGTCATGGGCCTTGCCGAACGGAAGGCAAAAGCCGTTTTTGCCGGGCATCCAGATGATTTTGTCATCGGCTCCGATACGATCGTCGTTTGTGATGGCGCCATCTTGGGCAAGCCATCGGGCCGCGAGGAAGCGATAAGGATGCTGAAGCTTTTGTCAGGCAGGACGCATCAGGTTTTTACCGGGGTTGCGATTATAAGCCCTGGCAATGAAGTCCGTTTTTACGAAAGAACAGAAGTCCACTTTTGGGAGTTGACGGACGGGGAAATCGAGTATTATGCAGAGAGCGGCGAGCCTTATGACAAGGCGGGCGGCTATGGCATCCAGGGACTCGGCAGCATGCTTGTCAAACGGATTGAGGGCGATTATTTCGCCGTCATGGGCTTGCCTGTATCCCGTTTGGTCCGCGAACTCGGGGAGTCAGGTTATCCGCTTCCCTTTTAAAAAAATTCATACCTTACCAATTGGGCCAGGGAAAAGGAGTGCCTGTGACAGGCTTTCCGCTTTCCGCTTTTTTCCCAACCCAGGCTCCCTTACTAACAGGGAGGAATTTGTTTGACTGCCAATTCATTGATGATCCGTGATTATCCCCAGGAAGAAAGGCCGCGTGAACGCTTTATTGCAGGCGGGCCGGCAAGCCTTTCAAACCATGAACTGATCGCCCTATTGCTCCGGACCGGTACAAAGGATGAATCGGTCCTTCAGCTATCCAACCGCCTTCTGTCCCATTTTGAAGGGTTGAGGCTCCTGAAAGCCGCATCGCTCGAGGAAATTACCGCAATAAAGGGAATCGGGACCGCAAAGGCGATCCTGCTTATGGCTGCCCTTGAGCTTGGCAGCCGTGTGGCCAACATGACGAACAACGACCGATATGTCATCAGGTCGCCAGAGGACGGGGCAAACTATGTCATGAATGAAATGCGTTTTTTAAGCCAGGAGCATTTTGTTTGCCTCTACTTGAATACGAAGAACCAGGTTCTCCACAAGCAGACAATTTTTATCGGCAGCCTGAATGCCTCGATTGTCCATCCGCGCGAGGTTTTCAAGGAAGCGTTCCGGCGCTCCGCGGCATCGATCATTTGCCTCCATAACCACCCCTCCGGAGACCCGTCTCCGAGCCGTGAGGATATAGAGGTGACAAAAAGGCTATCGGAATGCGGGAAGATAATCGGCATCGATGTGCTTGACCATCTCATCATCGGCGAAAATAAATTCGTCAGCCTGAAGGAAAAAGGGTATTTGTAACACTATGCTTTTATTTAACGTTACGCTATAATATTACTTATGATTTTTCCGGGCGATGCCTGAAAAAAATCAGATAAAAAACGACATAAAAACCATTTTTGATAGAATGATTTCGGCACAAAATTGATTGCATTTTTGCACGGGAAAGGGAGATACTTGTATGTTTGGAATTGGAACGAGAGATCTTGGCATTGATTTGGGGACTGCCAACACACTTATATATGTGAAGGGAAAGGGTATTGTTTTAAGGGAGCCGTCCGTTGTTGCCCTTCAAACCGACACAAAGCAAATCGTCGCTGTCGGAAATGATGCGAAAAATATGATTGGGCGTACGCCGGGGAATATTGTCGCGCTCAGGCCGATGAAGGATGGCGTTATCGCCGACTATGAAACAACAGCGACAATGATGAAGGATTACATTAAAAAGGCTATGAAAAATAAAAGTCTTTGGGGCGGAAAGCCGTACATAATGGTTTGTGTGCCATCGGGAATCACAGCCGTCGAGCAGCGGGCTGTGATTGATGCCACCAAGCAGGCAGGCGCAAGGGATGCATTCCCGATCGAAGAGCCGTTCGCCGCGGCAATCGGAGCGAATCTTCCTGTCTGGGAACCAACCGGGAGCATGGTCGTTGACATTGGCGGAGGAACGACCGAAGTGGCGATCATTTCACTTGGCGGCATTGTCACAAGCCAGTCCATCCGTATCGCCGGTGATGAAATGGATGAATCGATCATCCAATATATCAGGAAGAATTATAATCTCATGATTGGTGACCGTACAGCGGAAATCATTAAGATGGAAATCGGTTCCGCCGGGACGCCTGAGGGCATTGATAATATGGAAATCCGCGGCCGGGACCTTTTGACAGGCCTGCCCAAAACAATAGAAATTACTGCGGCGGAAATAGCTACAGCGCTTCATGATACGGTGTATGCGATTGTGGAAGCCGTTAAAAATACTCTTGAAAAGACTCCGCCGGAACTTGCAGCGGACATCATGGACAGGGGAATCGTCCTTACTGGAGGCGGAGCCCTGCTACGGAACCTGGACAAGGTAATCGGCGAGGAAACGAATATGCCGGTGCTGATTGCGGAAGACCCGCTTGACTGCGTCGCAATCGGAACCGGGAAGGCTCTCGACCATATCAACTTGTTTAAAAACAGGCCAAGGGATTCCCGATAAATGTTTGTAAATAGAGGTGTAGAATCATGCCCCAATCGTTTTTGAATAAACGCCTCATTATTTTGCTTGTAAGTATTATCATCCTGGTCGCATTGATCGGATTTTCGTTAAGGGAGCGCGACAAACTGTCCTGGCCGGAGCAATTTTTGAAGGATAGCACCGGCTGGGCCCAGTCGCTCATCTCTAGGCCAACCCAGTATGTGGCGGGCTTTTTTGAAAATGTCGGAGACCTCCAGGATACATACAATGAAAATAAAGAGCTGAAATCACGCGTTGAAGATATGGTCCGGCTTGAATCCGAAGTTTACAAGCTTAAAAAGGAGAACGAAGAGCTTCGCAAGCTCCTTGGAAAAAGTGAGTCGCTTGGCGATTCGGACACAATCCATGCGGCTGTCATCGGCCGCAATCCGGACCGATGGAATGAATTGATTATCATTAATAAGGGAACCTCGGATAAAGTCGGCAAGAATATGGCCGTCATTACATCCGAAGGGCTGATTGGCAAAATAAAGAATGCCAATGACTTTACATCAACGGTCCAGCTCCTGAGCGCAATGGATCCGAAAAACAGGATTTCCGTTGTCACACAAGGAAAATCACAGATTTATGGTTTTGTAGAAGGCTATGATGAAGAGAAAAAGCTGTTGAAGGTGAAGAAAATCCCTTATGAAGCAAAAGTAGAAAAAGGGCAGACAGTTATAACGTCTGGCCTCGGCGGCGTATTCCCGGCAGGCCTGCTTGTCGGCAAGGTGGTTGAAGTAGAGCCTGATCAATATGGGCTCAACCAGATTGCCCTTGTGAAGCCGGGCGCAAACTTTTATGACATCGGTGATGTGATTGTCATGAAAAGGCTGATGATGCAGCCGGAGAAAGCGGAAATGGTCGATGATAAGGAGGAAGAATTGTGAACCGTTTCTTTCTTCCTCTTTTATTGTTCGTTTTTTTTACAGCTGAAAGCATTTTCGTCCAGCTCCTTCCCTCGGAGTTCTTTTACGGAAAATGGATTCTTGTACCAAGGTTCCTGATTGCCGCCCTGCTCCTCCTAGCTATTTACGGGTCGCAAAAGCACGCAATTCTCTACGGGTTCGCCTTTGGGCTGTTATTCGATATGGTCTATACGGAGATCATCGGAATTTATTTATTTCTTTTTCCACTCACAATCTATTTGGTGATGAGGGTGATGAAGGTACTCCAGGCGAACGCGTTTATCATAACATTCGTGATTTTGGCCGGCATTGCCTTTCTCGAACTTGTAATCTATAAAATGAACAGCTTCATCCATATAACCGACATTAGCTTGAAGGAGTTTGCCGATGCGAGGCTCCTGCCGACCGTATGCCTGAATTTGATTTTCGTCGTTGCCGCTTTTTACCCGCTTAAGCGCTATTTTGAAAAATTGGCTGAACAGGAGATCCTTTGATAGAGGAATTTTGGCAGGGAATGTCGAATGATTTAGGGAGGGCCAACCGCCTTTGGCCTGGCCTCCAGGCGGAAGGGCCATCTGTGTGTTTTTGACAATTGAGGTGAAGTAAGGCCATGAATAAGATGCAAAATGTAATGATAAAAGGGACGAAGGACGGCATCACGCTGTTTCTGGACGATTTGTGTTCCTATGAGGAATTGAAGAGGGAATTGGCTGGGAAGCTTTCCAGCCAGCATGAAAGGGACGCGGAATCCCAACTGCTGCATGTTAAGGTGAATACCGGCAACCGCTATTTAACAGCGGTTCAGCGGGAAGAACTGGTGGAGCTCATCGGCCAGAAGAAAAACCTTATCGTGGATGCAATCGATTCGAATGTCGTTACGAAAGAGGAAGCGGAAAAGCGCTGGAAAGAGCAATCCGTTACAACGGTTGCGAAAATGATCAGATCGGGACAGGTACTTGAGGTGCCTGGCGACCTGCTGCTGATTGGGGATGTAAATCCCGGCGGAATGGTGATGGCAGGCGGCAATATCTTCATCATGGGCGTCCTGAAGGGAATCGCCCACGCTGGATGCTATGGGAACATGGACGCGGTAATCGCCGCATCGGCTATGAAGCCATCGCAGCTGCGGATTAGCCATTATTTGACCAGTTCACCCGAAAAACTGGGAAATGAAAGCCAGCGCGATTTAGAGTGCGCTTACATAAATGAAATGAATGAGATTGTATTTGACAGGCTGCAATCTCTGGCAGGCATCAGGCCTGGATTGACTAGATTTGAAGGAGGGCGTTAACGTGGGAGAAGCAATGGTAATCACATCAGGGAAGGGCGGCGTCGGCAAAACAACGACTTCTGCTAATTTGGGGACTGCCCTGGCGCTGATGGGGAAGAAGGTTTGCTTGGTTGATACGGATATCGGCCTCCGGAATCTCGATGTTGTCATGGGGCTTGAAAACAGGATTATTTATGACCTTGTCGATGTTGCGGCCGGACGATGCAAAATGCATCAGGCCCTTGTAAAGGATAAACGCTTCGACGGGCTGCTTTATTTGCTTCCTGCAGCGCAGACGGAGGACAAAACGGCTGTGACGCCGGAACAGGTGAAGGACCTGGTCGAAAAGCTGAAGCAGGATTTCGATTATGTTCTCATCGATTGCCCGGCTGGAATCGAGCATGGCTACAAGAATGCAGTAGCCGGCGCAGACAGGGCCATCGTTGTCACGACCCCGGAAAAATCCGCTGTCCGTGATGCAGACAGGATTATCGGCCTCCTGGAAAAAGAGGACAATATGGAACCGCCAAGGCTGATCATCAACCGGATTCGCCCGCACATGATGCGGAATGGCGAAACAATGGACGTTGATGATATTACCGAACATTTGTCGATTGAACTGCTCGGCATCGTCGCCGATGATGATGAAGTCATAAAGGCATCGCATTATGGCGAACCAATCGCCATGAATCCAAACAGCAAGGCAGCCATTGCCTACCGAAATATCGCGAGAAGGATTCTTGGTGAGTCCATCCCCCTTCAGCAATTGGGTGAGGAAAACCATAGCGTGCTGACAAAGATTAAGAGATTCTTCGGAGTCCGTTCATAGAATGCCAAAAACCCCGCCCGGTTTTACTGCCGGACGGGGCTTTTTTTGCTTCCGGATCCCCTTCTGGCAACCCAGGCAGTCATACGGAGGACAACTCCTTCATAGACTTGTACAAAAAGGGATAAAAGGGCTGGTGGGGTGCATGCAACACAAAAGGGAGGAAATCCGGAAGCGGATCGCAAGGCGGAAGAAAGAACGGGGGCTGAATAATCGGAATACAACCGGAAGCAAGCCGACAAGCTGGCTTTTGGATGAAGAAAAATATGGCTTTAATGATATGGTCTCCTTTGAAGGCGGCCCTGGAGAGGATGGGCATCCGCTTTTTCGGAAGGAAGTGTTTTTCTTTAAGCTATTGGCCTCGGCCGTCCTATTCCTTGTGATTGCCATTGCATTCAAGAGCCAGGCGCCTGCACTTGAACCGGCAAAGAACCTGATTGTAAAAGGGTTCAGCCAGGATTTCCAGTTCGCTTGGGCAAGCCAATGGTATGAGGAAAAGTTCGGCAAGCCGCTCGCCCTTCTTCCAGAAGCAAAGGAAGAAAATGAGCCAGAGCAGAATTTTTCCGTCCCCGCTTCGGGCAAAATTCTTGAGAACTTCGAAAAAAATGGCCAGGGAATCATGATTGAAACGGATAAAGGCGCTCCGATTGAGGCCATCAACGAAGGATTTGTCATGTTCGCAGGTATAAAGGAAGGACTCGGCAAAACAGTGGTCATCCAGCATGGCGATAAAACGGAGTCATGGTATGGCAATCTCGATTCGATTGAAGTAGGGCTATATGAATACATCGATAAGAAAAAGGAGATTGGAACCGTAGGGCAGGGATCCGATGAATTAAAGGGGGAATTTTATTTCGCGATTAAACAGGGCGGGGATTTTATCGACCCGATCCAGGTGATTCGTTTTGAATAAAGCCTTATCCCTCCTAAAGCTTGTCTATATCCATCCCCTGCTTTGGCTGGCAGCGGCTGTGGCAACGCTCACTGCGCATTTTTTGGAGCTTTGCCTGCTCCTTGCAATCATTTTTATCCACGAAATAGGGCATGCGCTGGCAGCGATGTTTTTTTCATGGCGCATCAAAAGGATTTCGATCCTTCCCTTCGGCGGAGTCGCCGAGATGGACGAACACGGGAATCGCCCATTGAAGGAGGAAGCAATCGTTATCCTTGCAGGCCCTGCCCAGCATATTTGGATGATGGGGGGGGCGTACCTGCTGCATGCCAACGGACTGATTCCCGACCAGACTTATCTTTTGTTCATGAAGTACAACTTGATGATCGTTTTGTTCAATCTCTTTCCGATTTGGCCGCTTGATGGGGGGAAGCTTCTGTTTCTGCTTCTGTCCACTTGGAGGCCGTTTCCTGTCGCGCACCAATGGATGCTCATCTCCTCGTTCACATGCCTGACTTTCTTTTCAATCGCGACATTGTTGACCGTTCCCCTCCATTTGAATATTTGGCTTGTGGCTGGCTTTCTTTATTTTTCCCTTTACCTTGAATGGAAACAGCGCCACTTCGTATTCATGAGATTTCTACTAGAACGGTACTACGGCAAAAACGGTTCATCCATTCCAGTTTTGACGCCAATCAACGCCTGGGAATATGAAGGCATCCTTCATGTCCTCGGAAAATTCCGCCGCGGATGCAAGCATTCAATTGTCGTCAAAGGGGAGAGCGGCGATAAGGGCATCCTTGATGAGAACGAGATCCTTCATTACTTTTTTTCCGAAAAGAAGGCATCCGGGAAAATTAGCGACTTGTTTTATGCATATTGAAAAGCGTTCCTGGGCTACTCCTGGCGAACGCTTTTTTTTGCGTCTATAATGGAGAAAGGAAATTGTAAAGCGGGGAATGCACGTGGATAAACTGATTATTAATAGCGGCTTGAGGGAAAAGCGGGCCGCCTATTTTCATAATGGAAGATTGGAACAGCTGGAAATCGGGAGAGCCGGAGGGCAATCACTTGTAGGGAATATATTTCTAGGCATCGTTACGAAGGTCCTTCCTGGGATGAATGCGGCCTTCATTGATATTGGTACCGATAAGAATGCGTATCTGCACCGCGATTCATTGCCTGAGTATGTTTTGGACAAATCCACGGAAAAGGATAAGAAAAGCATCACGGCCTTTGTCCGGCAAGGTGAACGGCTCCTGGTCCAGGTGGAAAAGGACGCTGCAGGCACAAAGGGGGCCAAGGTTTCGGGAATCCTTGAACTGCCCGGCACGCATCTTGTGTATATGCCATCTGGGAATTACCTCGCTGTCTCAAAAAAAATCGCCAGCCCGGAAAGGCGGGAGGAGCTTCGCCAGTTGGGGGGGAGAGAAAAAATGGATGGGGAAGGGATTTTGTTCCGGACCTCTGCTGGAGATGCACGGGATACTGAACTCATTCAAGAACTAGGCGAGCTCAGGAAGGCATCGGAGGAGCTCTTACCAAAAGCCGCATCCTTAAAAAAGCCGGGTCCTGTTGCAGAAAGGGATCCATTTGTTGAACAGCTAGTCCCGATGATTGAAAAAATGGCCGGCGGAGAAGTCGTTTCCGATGATGCCGCACTATTAAACGAGCTAAAGAAGCGTATTCAAAAGCAGGAAGACAGCCCCGCCTTCAGCTATTATTCAGACAAGGCAAATATTTTTGGCTTACATGGCGCGGAGGCGGAAATCGGCAAGCTTCAAAAACGGGTCGTTTGGCTTGCGAACGGCGCCTATTTGCTGGTTGAGGAAATGGAAACACTGACTGCAATTGACGTCAACACAGGGAAATTTTCCGGAAAGAACAGCCTGAAAGAAACGGTCCTAAAAACGAATTTGCTTGCTGCCGATGAAATCGCGCGGCAAATCAGGCTCCGTGACCTCGCGGGGATCATCCTTGTTGACTTTATTGATATGAAAACGGAGGAGGACCGCGGCCTCGTCACAGCCAAAATGGAATCCGCATTGCGGAAGGATGGACGCAGGACGAGGATTGCCGGATTTACATCGCTTGGAATTCTCCAGATTACGAGAAAAAGGCTGGGGCCGTCGCTCTCGGAAACATTGGCCGTAAAATGTCAGGCCTGTGAAGGGACGGGCAGGGTTTCAAGCCCTGAAACAGAAGCGTTCAGGCTTGAACGGGAGCTATGGGAACACCGGGGCTTGCTGGAAGAGGCTGTGCTTGTTGAAGCAACCCCTGAAGTAAAGTCCGTTTTTGAAGGAGAGGCGAAATTTCATCTCAAACGGCTTGAGGAATCGCTTGGAATCGAGATTATCATTAAAGCGGCAGTGGCGCCTGTCCACTTTTATTCAATCAAGCAGTTTGGAAAAGCCGCTGAACTAAGGCAGAAAGCGGAAGATACGTATTGACACTGTCCATCATCTTATGATAGTATTTTCATGTTATGTTTGTAGCACCCGTGCTACAACCGCTCAGGAGCAGGCCATAAGCTTTTGCTTCACGCAAAACGCCTGTGATGGCGAGTCTTAGACTATGAGGAGGTGCAAGTTCATGTATGCAATTATCGAAACTGGCGGTAAGCAGATCCGTGTAGAAGAGGGCCAAGCCATCTACATCGAAAAGCTTAACGCGGAAGCAGGCGAAACAGTTACTTTTGATAAAGTTCTTTTCGTAGGCGGAGAAAACGTGAAAGTTGGAAGCCCGGTTGTTGAAGGAGCTTCTGTAACAGCTACTGTTGAAAAGCAGGGCCGTGCGAAGAAAATCATTGTTTTCAAATACAAGGCGAAGAAAAACTATCGTAAGAAGCAAGGTCATCGCCAGCCGTACACTAAAGTAGTTATCGGCAAAATCAACGCGTAAGGCGTGATTTGATGATTGACGCAGCAATTTACCGAAATGAGACCGGCTTGATTCAGTCGTTTTCCATCTCGGGCCACGCGTTTTTTGCCAACAGAGGCAAGGATATCGTCTGTGCGGGCGTATCCGCTGTATCAGTTGGAGCCATTAACGCCATCCATGAATTGACGGGCATCGTTCCCGACTTTGAACATGGTGAAGGCTTGCTCCGCTGCGCACTTCCGGAAAACATTCCGGCGCAGGAGCAGAAGACCATCCAAATCCTTCTCGAAGGAATGGCAGTCTCATTGAGGACGATTGAGGAAGAGTACGGAAAGCACATACGTATTACCTTCAAAAAACAGGAGGTGGAATAAATGTTATTGAAATTGGATCTTCAATTGTTTGCTTCCAAAAAGGGAGTAGGTTCTACAAGGAACGGCCGTGACTCCATCTCTAAGCGCCTTGGCGCGAAGCGTGCGGATGGCCAGTTCGTTACAGGTGGATCGATCCTGTACCGCCAGCGTGGTACAAAGATCTATCCAGGTGAAAACGTAGGCCGCGGCGGAGACGACACTCTTTTTGCAAAAGTTGACGGCGTTGTGAAGTTCGAACGCATGGGACGCGACCGCAAAAAAGTGAGCGTTTATCCAGCAGCTCAAGAAGCTTAAGTTTAAATGATCAATGGAAACTCTAGCCTTCATGGTTGGAGTTTCTTTTTTTCTCATTACTGATGTCATTTTTTTGAAAAAAGCTGGCCATATACATAGCAGGATTTTCCGCAAGAGGCCATATTTGCATACGCGGCTTTCATTTTTTGTTATACTATGGGCAAACAGGAACGGGTACAAGGAGTAGCATATGGAGAAAAATTGGAATGTTGTCGAAGTGCTCAGATATTCCCGCCATGATTGGCTCAATCGATTGCAGCTCATCAAAGGGAATCTTGATTTGAATAAAGTAGACCGCGCCAAAGCCATTGTTGACCAGATCATCATTGAAACACAGCATGAATCAAAGCTATCTAATCTGAAAATGCCCATGTTTGCGTCGCTGCTGTTAACGGCAAACTGGGAAGGCCATCATTTTCAGCTTGAATATGAGGTGCTCCATGAAACGGAAACGAGGCCTGTAAATGATAGCGAAATCACAAAATGGACAACTGCATTTATTACATTATTGGACAGTTCCTTGGAACCTTTCCAGGAGAACAGCCTTTCGGTCTGCATTGACCAGGTGGATGAGGGGATTTGTTTCATTTTTGATTTTAGCGGAATAATAACAGGGACCAAGCTGCTGGAAGAATTCCTTGAACAATCGAAGAGCACAGGCGTCACTGTCAAGAATTTTTCGGACAATGAGCTTGCCATCGAGGTGTTCTTGCCGTTTCGCTAGCGGAAGGGAAATTGGAGCCTTGCCGTGTTTTTTCAGTATTGCAGCTAGACGGGAGGAAATAAATATGTTTGTTGATCAAGTGAAAGTATATGTAAAAGGCGGGGATGGCGGAGATGGAATGGTCGCTTTCCGCCGCGAAAAATATGTGCCGATGGGCGGTCCCGCAGGCGGCGATGGCGGCCTGGGGGCAAATGTCATCTTCCAAGTCGAGGAAGGCCTTAGCACACTGATGGATTTCCGCTATCAGCGCCATTTCAAAGCCCCTCGCGGAGAGCATGGCATGTCAAAGAACCAGCATGGAAAAAATGCCAAAGACATGATCGTTAAGGTTCCGCCAGGCACGGTTGTATACGATGAAGCAACAAATGAAGTCATCGCTGATTTGATCGAACATGGACAAACGGCCGTTATCGCCAAAGGAGGCCGCGGCGGACGAGGGAACTCAAGGTTCGCCACACCTGCGAACCCTGCACCCGAGCTTTCGGAAAAAGGGGAACCTGGTCAGGAACGCACCATTGTTCTCGAGCTGAAGCTGCTTGCCGATGCTGGCTTGGTCGGGTTCCCGAGTGTCGGAAAATCGACTCTCCTATCGGTCGTTTCATCCGCGAAGCCGAAGATTGCCGAGTACCATTTTACGACAATTGTCCCAAACCTCGGGGTGGTTGAAACCGAAGACGGCCGAAGCTTTGTCATGGCCGACCTTCCTGGCCTGATTGAAGGGGCCCATCAAGGAGTGGGGCTTGGCCACCAGTTCTTAAGGCATATTGAGAGGACAAGGGTTATTGTCCACGTCATCGATATGGCTGCGTCTGAAGGGCGCGACCCGATTGACGATTACCAAAAAATCAACGCTGAGCTGAAGCAGTATAATTTAAGGCTGACAGAAAGGCCGCAAATCATCGTCGCAAACAAAATGGACATGCCAGATGCAGAAGAAAACCTGAAGCGATTTAAGGAGAATCTGAAGGAAGACTTCCCCGTTTTCCCTATTTCGGCTATTACAAGGCAAGGCCTGCGTGATTTGTTGTTCGCGATTGCGGATAAAATTGCGGAAACCCCTGAATTCCCGCTTTATGAAGAAGCGCTTGAGGATACAAGCGTCAACAGGGTTCTTTACAAGCATGAGAAAGAGCAGGAGTTTAAAATTACGAGGGACCCGGATGGCGCGTATGTCATCGTCGGCGACAGCGTAGAACGCCTCTTCAAAATGACCGATTTCTCCCGTGATGAATCAGTAAAACGATTTGCCCGCCAATTGCGCGGCATGGGCATTGACGATGCTTTAAGGGAAAGAGGCGCGCGGGACGGCGATACAGTCAGGCTGCTTGAATTTGAGTTTGAATTTGTTGAGTAAGGTTCTGGCCAAAGAGGTGTCATGATGAGATCCAAGCGATTTGATAAAAAATTCTATCTGGTGAGGGAAGATGTCTTGCCGGATGTTATGAAAAAGACACTTGAAGCAAAGGAACTGCTGGACAGAGGGAGGGCGGAATCCGTCGGTGAGGCGGCTGCAATCGTTAATTTGAGCAGAAGTGCCTATTACAAGTATCGAGACACCGTTTACCCCTTTTCTGCAGTCATTAAGGAAAAGCTAATCACGCTTTTCTTCCATCTGGAGGACCGTTCGGGCTCGCTTTCAAGGCTGCTTGCCATCGTGGCGGATGCAGGCTGCAACGTCCTGACCATCCATCAGACAATCCCGCTTCAAGGCAGAGCAAATGTAACCATTTCCTTGGACATCTCTGCAATCCAAGGGGACATTGAAGAACTTCTCGAAAAATTGAGGGGCCTGGACTTTGTGGAAAAGGTAGAAGTCGTAGGAACCGGGGCATAGTTAATTTTTATATGTATCTATTGATAGTAAAGGCGCCGGGCAATGAGCCGCGGCGCCTTTTAGATTATGCTTGTTGTCAAATGGATCTTTGAAAATAATTAACCGATAAAATGAAGAAATTAATCGATAAAAGAAATAATTAATCGATATATTTTCGCAAAAAGAAAATCCCCATACATTTGGGGATTTTTTTACAATAAAAGTGTAAATTGGAACTACCGTTATGTAAATTTATGAATCCTTGTGGCTATTAAACCCAATCTTTTCAAAAAAGCATGCTCCAAAATCCTCTTTATCCAAACAGTACAGGTCCAAGATTAGCCAATTTCAATCAGGTATCCCGCTTTTTCAAGTGAAGCTTCCGCTTTTGCCAAAGCCTGTTCCGATGAAGCTGACAGGGTGTGAAGATGGTAGCCGCCAGTCAGTTCGGATAAAAAGGCCGCTTTCGTTTCCTGGATTTTTTTTATAAATTGCTTAACCTCCTGGCGTGTTGAAACCATAATGGAGGCGGTCAGGTCCCCGTAGACAGGATGTTCGATTTTAACATCCCTTACAGTCACTCCTTCATCGACAATTAGCATTAATTCTTCCTCGGTCTTGCCGGGGGGATGGAAGCAGGCAATTGTTTTCTCGAAAGTAGGGGAGAGCGTGGATTGCCTTAAATAAAGGTATCCTTGGCTTGTAGCGATAATTGGTTCGTTTTTCGCTTTTAGCAGCGTTATGTCCCCGACGATGATTTGCCGGCTGACCTTTGCTGTGGCTGCCAGCTCGCTTCCGGTAATCGGCGTGCTGCTATTTTTTAAAAGGGAAAGCAGCTTTTGCCTCCGTTCTTCTCCGAGCAGTTTCTTTTCCTCTTGCATATATACCACTCCTAAAGCAAGTAATCTCCATTTACTATTAGTTTAACATAACCTAAGGCGAGCCTGCGACAGCTTGGGCAAAGGTGGATACGGCAAGGCGCAATCATATTCTACAGGGCAATGGCATAACTTTCTATGTAGATTGTTAGCATTTTGCCCAGACCGACATACACTATATGGACTTATGCCATAGGAGGGAAATCATAGTGAAGATCCATATCGTACAGAAAGGGGATACTCTTTGGAAAATCGCCAAGAAGTACGGCGTGAATTTTGAAGAGCTGAAGAAACTGAATTCACAGCTCAGCAATCCTGATATGATAATGCCCGGTATGAAAGTGAAAGTTCCATCCGGAGGAGGCAATATAAAGAAAGAATCTTCCTCAGGCGGAGGGAAACCGGGGGTTACCATTCATCTCGGAGTTAAGAAGGAAGTGCCTATTGCTGAGCATCCGTTCGCCAACATAAAGGGGCCTGAGCCAGAGGAGTCCCCAGATGTCCCGATTCCAGCGCAGCCATTAGAATCGCCAATCGCACCATATTCTCCTAAAATGCCCCAGCAGAGCATCCAGGAAGTGGACATCGAAAATAATTATTTGTTGAACATGGCCAACATGTCCGTCCAGCAAATCTCGCCTAAAAAAGAATTCCCGGTTAAAAAGGAAATGCCGATTAAAAAGAAAATGCCGATTAAAAAGGAAATGCCGATTAAAAAGGAAATGCCAATTAAAAAGGAAATGCCGATTAAAAAAGAAATCCCGATTAAAAAGGAAGTTCCCATTCAACCTAAAAAGGAAGTTCCAATACCGCCGAAAAAAGAAGTGCCCATTCAGGCTGTAAAAGAAAAGCCGATAATACCTATAAAAGAAGTGCCAGTTCCCCCACCAATGAAGGAAATTCCAGTTCCACCCAAGGCAAATATACCAATTCAGGTCCCGAAGCAAGCTCCTGCTCCGGCACCAGTGATGCCAATTTACGAGGAACAGCCAATTATGTATGAAGAATATTGCTATCCTGTTACGCCGGTGATGCCTGGGGTTTGTTACCCATGCCCAGTACCGTGCCCTCCAATGACAGAACCGATTATGTCGGTGGAGAACTGCCCGCCTTATCCTATGGTACAAGGAGCAATGGCCATAGATCCATGTTATCCGCAGCCACAGGTACAGGGGGTCATGTATCAGTCAGATCCATGTTATCCGCAGCCAATTGTCCAAGGTGAAATGTACGGGGAACAGCCATATATGATGGGAGCTGAAGCGCCAATGATGACAGGAGTTGCTGGTACGATGTATTCGCCGCACTACGAGATGGAATCATCCTCCTCATCCTCATCTTCCATGCCATCGGGGCATCATATGGGCCACGGCCAGCAGCCTTATGGGCATTATGGTGAATATGGCAGCCAGCAGTATGGGTATGGGAACCCTGTTGAATTCCAGCCAGGTACGTATTCCGGGCAGCAAATGTATATGGCACCGCCCACGGGAGGCCAGCAGGTGTTTATGCAGCCAAATCCCGGAGAAATACCTCAGATGGGATACGGACAACAGCAGGTTGGAGGAATGCCTTCCTATATAGGCAGGCAGCTTCCATATGGCCAACAAATGCCTGGGGCAGGCATGGCGGAAGATGAATCATCAATTGTATATAGCGGAAGTCCGTACCAGCCGACTCAAACGGGCAGCCAGATGCCATACGGCCAGCAATTCCCGATGGGCGGCGGGCAAATGTACGGCCAGCCGGCTCAGATGGGCGGCCAGATGCCATACGGCCAGCAATTCCCGGTGGGCGGTGAGCAAATGTACGGCCAGCCGACCCAGATGGGCGGCCAGATGCCATACGGCCAGCAAATCCCGGTGGGCGGTGAGCAAATGTACGGCCAGCCGACTCAGATGGGCGGCCAGATGCCATACGGCCAGCAATTCACGATGGGCGGTGAGCAAATGTATGGCCAGCCAACTCAAATGGGCGGCCAGATGCCATACGGCCAGCAATTCCTAATGGGCGGCGGGCAAATGTACGGCCAGATGCCTCAAATGGGCGGCCAGATGCCATACGGCCAGCAGTTCCCGATGGGCGGCGGGCAAATGTACGGCCAGATGCCTCAAATGGGCGGCCAGATGCCATACGGCCAGCAGTTCCCGATGGGCGGTGAGCAGATGTACGGCCAGCCGACTCAAATGGGCGGCCAGATGCCATACGGCCAGCAATTCCCGATGGGCGGACAACAACTCCCAATGATGGGGCAATTTGGCCAACCATCCTTTGGCGGGCAGCAGCTGCCAACTTTAAGCGGCCAAATGCCATATGGCGAGCAACAACTGCCAATGATGGGCAGCCAGCCCGGAACGGAAACCACCCAATCCCGGCAAATGGATGGGCAACAAAGGAAAATGGCTGAAAGGGAGTTTGATCCTTTGATTCCAAGGATATTCGCTCCACCGTTCCCTTTTGCGCAGCCGCCGCTTCTGCATCCTTACGGAATTGGTCCTTCAGGTCCAGGCCAGTTCGGATTCGCCGATGAAAGCAAGGATTAGAGGGAACAGACCACAAGGAGACGATGAGTTAATTAATCGTCTCCTCTCTTATTTAAAAAAATCATTCCCTGCTACTATTCTTGAGCTCGAACAAATTCGGCCTGCCGTTTTTTATATTCGCTCCACTATGGGTGAATTCATAGTGAAAGGCTATTCTTCATTAAACCGCCTGATCCTCCAGGAAAACTTCACGGCAATATTAAAAAAGCATGGCTTTCGCGATTCATATTCCTTCATGCGACCAGGCAAAAGAGAGCCGTTTTATGCTGATGGTTTGTATTTTGGGTATATACAATATATTCCACACCACCCTAAGCATTTTTCATTCAGTAATGGCGATGACCGCGCAGGTGGATTAATGGTTCTGAAAAAATTCCATTCCGTTACCGAAGAAATCGCGGAAAGTTATCAGTTGACCATACCTCTCGCAAAGCAAATCGAAAAGTGGAAGGACAGGTTGAACCGCTTCTCTGCGAATGAATCAGTCATTAAGCCTTACCTAGGGACCAAGCTTTTCGAAGAAATTATTAACTGGGCTGACTTTGGGCTTAAGGGGATGAAAAAAAATGCGGGCATCTTTTCAAACGGGCCTAAGGTGGTTCTGCACGGGGATGTTGCCCACCATAATTTCCTCAGAGCCTTAAATGGGAGGATTTATTTGATCGACTTCGACTTACTGTCCATCGGGCCTCCTGTATTGGATTATTTGCAATATGCAAACCGGATTCTCCCCTTTATACAATGGTCACTCGGAAAGCTTATCGCTTTTAACCAATTTGCCGCATTAATGAGAAATGAAGCGTTCTTGTACGCTCTAATATACCCAACGGATATATTAAGGGAATGGAATAGGCTGGTGAAAGTGGGAGACCCATTGGATTTCCGTATGTTAAGCCAGGTTAAGGATTTAACTTTACATCAATTCAACGCCAGGCGGAAATTTATAAAAACGATTAAGTCAATGATAGATTCAACCTAAATTTCATACGGGGGCAATGCCTTTTTGGCTTTGTCCCCATATTAGAGGTAAAAAAAAGAGGACAAGCAGGAACGAAGCTCGGAACTTTGTCATTCGCCATTGCGTTGTTGATGCTAGTTTCCCTGCTAAGGAGCCTGTTTACAAAGAAGGACAAATCCCTCTTTTATAAAATCTGGCCTTTTTGCTAACTTATCCATACTAACCCCACCCCTCATTTTTGAATTCTTCCAAATAAGGATAATCGAACAAAACCGGGAAATGCTATAAAAGAAATTACCAGGCAAAAGGATAAGAGACCAGGAAGAGGTGGGCGAAATGAAGCGGAAATCAGCATTAACGGCGGCTGTATTCTTCATCATTCTGTTTGGCGGGCTCATTTGTCCGGATTTAAGGACGTTTGCGGCTGAAAGGATGTCCAGTACACATGCAAGCGGGCAGCAGGAACCTCTTCGCTTAAAGGTTACCTTGGAAGAAGTATATGTTGACGGGGAAGTCAGCCAGGAGCAACTGATTGAAACGGCTGAAAACTGGGAAGAATTTTGGGCAAAGTACCAAGGGTGGTCCGCGGTTGATATTGGCAGGGAGTCCGTTGTTCTGAGGAAACAGATTGAGGATATTTCTCCTCTTCTTAAGACAAATGGTTATTTCGGTCTGAACGGGGAAGGGGTCCTCGCCATTTTCAATGGAAGGCCTCCTTATTCCCAAATTATCCAATCGTTTTTCCAAATAGATGTTAAGAAGCTTGAGAGCAGGAAACAGGCAGAATTGCGCAAAGGCATTCCAATAAAAACGAAGGATCGGTATGTGGAAGTGTTGGAGAGTTTTAAAGCGTATTCTACCTTTGAAACAGGACATGAATAGAATAAATGTTTTGCTGCTCTTGCAGCAATGGAACCAAAAAGACGGACCAGGCCGCAATTGGCCTGGTCCGTTCTCGTTGTATAGGAATTGTGCTTGTCTCGAAGGCGTTTTTCCCTTTTGTTCTGCAAAATGGTATCCTTTGGGGTGATGCAGCAACCAAGGGTTTGTAAATGAAATTGTGTCTGAAATTTGACAGTTTTCGATATCTACCTTGAAATTTTCGATATCTTAAAAATTTTTTCGATATCAGTCTCGAAATTTTCGATATCGGACCGGAAATTTTCGATATCCGCTAACACGCCCCCAATTTAAGGGCGGCAACTTAAATAATGTCTGGAAAAACTAGTTCATAACACCCAAAACTGGTTGGTCAGGCCACTATTTCAGCTGAATAGCGCAAATAAATCGCTTGGAAATAAATGCCCAAGCGTTCAGAGTGTCGACAAAAGGCCCCGAGAGGGTATCCTCTCGAGGCCTTTTGTCATTTTTGAGAAATCTATAAGGTGAATTTGGTTTGGTGCATGGAGCGAATGGCAATTATATAAAAGTTATTTTAAAAAGAACGACTGGATCAATACTGGGCCGGCCGAACCCAGCCCGGAATACAAGTGTTCTACTAGATGAATGAAAAATCAATGGCCGATTCCAGCTTGTGTACTAAATGATATTCTGGAACCAACTGGTCAATGGTCAACATTTCTAATTGTTCACATTCATTAGCTTGATTTTTAGTCATCATGGCAGGTCACTTCAAACATAGTGTTCTTTATATAAAGGAAATTTTAGTTGATTGGAATGGAGGGTGGCGACTCCTCGAAAAACGCTACCGCGTTTCCTTCGTGTGTAGGCATATTCAAGGATGCCATTCAATGTCCTGCGGGAATAGCAGGATAGTCGAGACCCTGGACTGAGCGTAGCGAGGGAAGCGGCTCGGCCCCGCCCGCGGAAAGCGTCCACCCGGAGTGGAAATCTGGACGCACTGTCATTTCAATTTATATTTTAAAATAAAAAGACTGTAGGCAAACCCGAAACTCTTCGAGTTTGTCTACAGTCTGAACGCTTGGAAATAAATGCCCAATCGTTTTTTTCTATTACTTTTCAACGCCTGTAACGAAATACTTGCCGTCTTTAAGTTCAACCGTATAAGTAACGCCGTCCTGAGTTTTAACCGTTCCTTTGTTTGCATCACCTTCGATTGTTACATCTTTCTGGGTTGTCGCAGCAATCGGATGTGCGAAGAATGGATCAGCTTTTACGATGATTTGTCCTTCAGGAGTCTTTTCACCTGTTGAATAGTGCTCTGAAATTTGTTTTGCAACATCTTCACTGTAGTATTTTGTTAAAAATGTTTCGGCAGCCGCTTCGTCAGCAAAAGTAGCGTTTAGAACTGGAGTTCCGTCTTCAGCTGCGTCATGGGCATAAACAGTATCAACCTTGTTTTCAGCCATACGGACAGCATTGTACATCTTTGATTTAGCCTGGTCAGTGAGCTCGGCTTTGTTTTCTTCTTTGTTTTTATCCTCTGCTCCATTGGAGCCTTCCTTGTCGGAACAGCCAACCACCGCGAAAGCCAGAGTGAAAACAGCCAGTAATGCTAATAGTTTTTTCATTTGTTAATAACCCCCATCTGAAAATTAAGACCTTTCTAATTATAGTGAAATAATGAAATTGAAGCAACCATTTTGTTCAGGTTCATTAAAATAATATGGTAGAATGGAGTACAGCAAGAAAGAGGAGAGAGAGCAGTGTTTGATTTTATTAGTGGGAAACTGGACTTTGCAGGTCCTGAATACATAGTTGTTGTAAATTCCGGAATTGGCTGGCAAATCGCCACTCCGAATCCCTTTGCCTATACGGGGAAAATCGGGAGCGATGTGAAAGTCTTTGTTTACCATTATGTCAGGCAAGATGTAATGGGTCTGTTTGGCTTTTCTTCACGGGAAGAAAAAACACTTTTTACTAAGCTTTTAAGCGTTTCTGGAATAGGGCCCAAAGGAGCGCTTGCTATTCTTGCATTCGGGGAGCCGGTCCAGGTGGTCCAGGCAATCGAAAATGAGGATGAAGCGTTTCTTGTGAAGTTTCCGGGGGTAGGCAAAAAAACTGCGCGGCAAATGATTCTAGATTTAAAAGGGAAGCTTCAGCATATCACCCCCAACCTGTTTCCTGATTTGTTTAATCCGGATGAGGGGACGCCTGCTCCGGGGACCGGTTCGTGGGAGTTTGAAGAAGCGGTTTTGGCACTTAAGGCACTTGGCTATTCCGAAAGGGAAATCAATAAAATTTCACCTGAATTAAAGAAAGAGAAAATGTCAACCGACCAATATATTAAAAAAGCTCTGCAAAGACTTTTAAAATAGGGTGATAGGAATGGACGAAAGAGTTATTTCAAGTGAGGCGGACCAGCAGGACATCGTTTTTGAAACAAGCCTCCGGCCACGCACATTGTCCCAGTATATCGGCCAGGATAAGGTCAAATCGAACCTGGATGTGTTCATTCGCGCCGCACTAATGCGTGGGGAAACGCTGGACCATGTTCTATTATATGGTCCGCCGGGGCTTGGGAAAACAACACTCGCCACAATCATCGCAAACGAAATGGGCGTGAATATGAGAACCACTTCGGGTCCGGCGATTGAAAGGCCCGGTGACCTCGCCGCAATACTCACTTCGCTTGAACCCGGGGATGTGCTGTTCATTGATGAAATCCACAGGCTTCCGAGATCAATAGAAGAGGTTCTTTACCCGGCAATGGAAGATTTCTGCCTGGACATCGTCATTGGCAAAGGTCCGGAAGCACGTTCGGTCCGCCTCGACTTGCCTCCGTTTACACTAATTGGCGCCACGACAAAAGCTGGATCAATTTCCGCGCCTTTGCGGGACCGGTTTGGAGTTTTGGCGCGCCTCGAGTATTATAGGGAAGAACAGCTAAAGGAAATTGTTGAACGGACGGCTGACATCCTGAATACGTCAATCTCTGGGCCGGCAGCCGGGGAAATCGCGAGAAGGTCGCGCGGCACCCCAAGGATCGCCAATAGGCTGCTCCGCCGGGTCCGTGATTTTGCCCAAGTGAAGGGAAATGGAGAAATCGATCTTGCCATGGCAGTGGAAGCACTTGAACTCCTTCAGGTTGACAGGCTTGGCCTTGACCATATCGACCACAAGCTTTTAACCGGGATCATTGAAAAGTTTCGGGGCGGACCCGTGGGCCTTGATACAATCGCAGCTACTATTGGCGAGGAATCGGATACGATTGAAGATGTGTATGAGCCCTATCTTCTTCAAATCGGTTTCCTTCAGCGAACGCCGAGGGGGCGGGTTGTAACCGAGCTGGTTTACCGCCATTTCCATTTGGAGGTGCCCGAAAAATGACCGGATTGTCCAAAATGCTGATGGCAATTGGCGCAATCATTTTTTTGATAGGCTTGCTTATGCCTATTCTAAAGCTGGGAAAGCTTCCAGGTGATATTTTTATTAAAAAAGGAAATACTACCTTTTATTTCCCTGTTGTGACATCCATTGTGATTAGCGTTGTTTTATCGATTGTACTTTATATAGCCGGGAAGTTCAGGTAGGCTAACCACCTGTCCTTTATTTTATAAACAGTAAGGGTGTTACCAATGAAAGTGGATATATTTGATTTTCATCTGCCTGAGGAGCTGATTGCCCAGACTCCTCTTGAAAACAGGTCCAATAGCAGGCTGATGGTTGTCGATAAAAAAACAGGCGGCATTAAACATGAGATATTTAAGAATATAAAGGAATATTTGCGCGAGGGCGACTGCCTTGTCCTAAATGACACTAGAGTCCTGCCTGCTCGGCTGTACGGAGCAAAAAAGGATACTGGAGCGAAGATAGAAATTCTTCTTTTAAAGCAGCTTGAGGGAGATACATGGGAAACACTTGCTAAGCCAGCAAAAAGAATTAGGGTTGGAACGGAAATTGAATTCGGTAATGGGCTCCTTACGGCCGTTTGCACGGGTGAAGCCGAGCATGGCGGAAGGGTGCTGGAATTCAAATATGACGGGATTTTTTATGAGATTCTTGAGCAGCTTGGTGAAATGCCTCTGCCACCTTATATAAAGGAACAGCTTGAGGACAAAGACCGGTACCAGACCGTTTTTGCGAAAGAGAGGGGTTCCGCGGCTGCCCCAACAGCCGGACTTCATTTTACCGAGGAATTGCTGGACGAAATCAGGTCAATGGGTGTCAAAATCGCTTTTATTACACTCCATGTCGGCCTTGGCACCTTCAGGCCAGTGAGTGTGGATGATGTCTTGGAGCATGATATGCATTCCGAGTTTTACATTGTAACAGAAGGCACCGCCCGGCTTCTGAACGAAACGAGAGAAAACGGCGGCAGGATCATTACGGTTGGAACCACCTCAACCAGGACGCTTGAAACAGTCGCATCCGAACAAAATGGCCAATTCGCAGCGTCCAGCGGCTGGACGAGCATCTTTATTTACCCTGGCTACGAGTTCAAGGCAATTGACGGGATGATTACCAATTTCCATTTGCCAAAATCGACATTAATCATGCTTGTCAGCGCTCTCGCGGGCAGGGAAACAATCATGCACGCATATGAGACCGCAGTCAGCGAAAGATACAGATTCTTCAGCTTTGGCGATGCTATGCTGATTATTTAAATAGTATTCATTTTTTGAATCGGGAAATTGCCATACTCACTTTATGGCTCAATTCACCGATGGAAGGAGTAAATTGCATTGGCTGCAATTAAATACGAATTAATAAAAACATGTAAACAAACCGGTGCACGCCTTGGCAGGGTCCATACCCCGCATGGCAGCTTCGAGACCCCGGTTTTCATGCCGGTTGGCACATTGGCTACAGTAAAAACGATGTCCCCGGAAGATTTAAAGGAAATGGGAGCGAAAATCATCCTGAGCAATACGTACCATCTTTGGCTACGCCCTGGGCATGAAATCATCCGTGAAGCTGGCGGCCTGCATAAGTTCATGAACTGGGACCGGGCTATCCTCACAGATTCCGGAGGTTTTCAGGTATTCAGTTTGAGTGAATTCCGTAAAATTGAAGAAGAAGGCGTCCATTTCAGAAACCACCTGAATGGTGACAAACTGTTTCTTTCACCGGAAAAGGCAATGGAAATCCAAAATGCTCTCGGGTCGGATATCATGATGGCGTTTGACGAATGCCCGCCATTTCCTGCAACCCATGAGTATATGAAAAAATCGGTTGAGAGGACATCAAGATGGGCAGAACGCTGCCTGAACGCACATCAGCGTCCAGGGGACCAGGGGCTGTTCGGAATAGTCCAGGGCGGCGAATTTGAGGACCTGCGCAAACAAAGCGCCAGCGACCTTGTTAGCCTTGATTTCCCTGGTTATGCGATTGGCGGCTTATCCGTCGGGGAACCAAAGGATGTCATGAACCGCGTCCTTGAGTTCACAACGCCGCTATTGCCTTCAAATAAACCTAGGTATTTGATGGGGGTTGGATCGCCTGACTCCTTGATTGATGGCGCGATCCGCGGAGTCGACATGTTCGACTGCGTCCTTCCGACAAGGATTGCAAGAAATGGCACCTTGATGACAAGCAATGGGAGGCTTGTCGTGAAGAACGCCAAGTATGCGCGTGACTTCGGGCCGATTGATGAGAATTGCAGCTGCTACACATGCCGAAATTACAGCCGGGCATATATCCGCCACTTGATTAGATGCGAAGAAACATTCGGAATTCGACTTACATCTTATCATAATCTACATTTTCTGATAGAATTGATGGAGCAAGTCAGACAGGCAATTAGGGAAGACCGTCTGGGGGACTTCAGGGAAGAATATTTTGAGCGTTATGGCTTCAATAAGCCCGATGCGAAAAATTTCTAAATAGATTGTACTGAAAGGAGGTAATGATATGGGTGGAGGTAATCTTCTAGGTACAATAGGACCATTAATCCTAATGTTTGTCCTATTTTACTTTCTATTGATCCGTCCGCAGCAGAAGCGCCAAAAAGCAGTTCAGAAAATGCAGAGCGAACTGAAAAAGGGGGACCGCGTTGTAACAATTGGCGGCCTTCATGGTTTTGTCGATTCACTGGATGAGGACAAAGTTGTCATCCGCTGTGGGGATGGAAGCAGGCTTACATATGATCGTGCGGCAATCCGCGATGTTCACGCTTCTGAAACAACAAACAGCTAAACAACACAAAAAAGGCATTCCACAACGAGTGGGATGCCTTTTGTTTGAAGCCGAATGAAGCAGGGGACGTATCTACTGCTTCATTCACTGGATAAGCCGAACCCCATCTTTTTAGGAAGCTGTCCTTTTTGGCGAAGCAATATTCACGCCAAGGATTCCGCCCATCATGGATATAAGGATATAACAAATGTGGTAAACGATTTGCTGCGCGTCAAACAGCCTGTCATATCCCAGGTACTGAAACATAAGGACAATCAACGAATAAATCAGCCCGGTCATGCCCCCGATCAGCCAGCCTCTTTCTCCAGCTTTGCCGCCGGCTAGGAATCCTCCGCCAAACAGGCCGATAAAGGACATAGCTGTAATAATATACTCGAGCGACAGCTCACGAACAGACGTAAACCTCAAAATTAACGAAAAGATTAATGAACTGATCATTGCAAATACAAATATGAAGATCAGCCCAAAAACGATTCCTCTCCCGATGCCTCTGGTCTCGATTTTCATCCTCCCCTTCCGGCCCCGCTTTAATCCAATAGCAAGGCCCAAGTCTTTGCCTAGTACAAGCATATTCGCAAAGATTAAAATTAGAATTCCAAAATTGCCCCAGGTGGAAAAATGTACCGTACTTTTTTGGGCCTGAGTGAAGAGAATAAGGGTATCGATATCCAGGAGGCGTCAATATGGCTCATCATTGGGAGATACTGTTCCGGACTATCCTTTTATATCTCCTTATAATTGTTACCTTTCGCTTGATGGGGAAAAGGGAAGTTGGGGAGCTTAGCGTCATTGATCTCGTTGTTACAATCATGCTCGCGGAAATTGCTTCAATGGCGATTGAAAATACGAATGACCATTTAATCCATACCCTTATCCCAATCATTGCAATTGTGACACTTCAGATAGTATTTGCATTTATATCCCTAAAGAGCAAAAGATTCAGGGATTTGATAGATGGCAGGCCGTCCATTATCATCAACAAGGGCACAATTGATGAAAAAACGATGAAGAAGCAGCGCTATAATTTTGACGACCTGCTTGTTCAGCTAAGGGAAAAAAACATACGGAATATCTCCGATGTAGAATTTGCGATTCTGGAGCCTTCAGGAAAGCTTTCCGTTTTTAAAAAGGAGCCGCCAGGAAAGAAAAAAAAGAATGCTCCCGAGGGGGATATTACGATGCCCTTAATAATTGACGGGATTATCCAGGAGGAAAACCTGAAAAGAATCAACAAGACGAGCTTTTGGCTCCGACAGGAATTAAAGAAGCAGGGCGCACCCGAAATCAGGAAAATTTCTTTTTGCAGTTATGACCGGGGAGATCTTTATATTGATAAGCTTGATAAAAAGTAAGGGCTGGCTTCAGGAATGTGGAATATCCTGTCACCAGCCTCTTTAATTTTTGAAGGTCCATTTTAATAAGAAAGCCTTGATAGGAAAGGTCCGATATAAGGAATTCTTTTTAGCTCCGCAGGCCTAATCAGTTTTAGGAAAAGGACAAGGATTACATATATTGTCGCCATGCTAGCTACCGAAAGTACGACACGGAATAAAAGGGAATTCCCACCCGCAATGTTTATGTAGATGAAAGAACCGCATATTCCTGAAATAGCAATTGCAAGAAAACCTTTAAGGTACTCCATTATATGGAATGAGAACGATATTCTTTTCAATACTGTTGCAAAATGGAGTAGGGTGACCAGTACAAAACCGGTAATCATGCCGAGCGCGGCCCCGTTAATCCCGAACGAAGGCTGGGATGCTAATACAAATATGACAGCTGTTTTGACAATAGCGCCAATAAGGCTGTTAATCATTGCAGCCTTGGCGAGATTCATGGCCTGAAGCGCTGCCTGGAGGGGTCCCTGGTAGTAATAGAATAAGAAGAAGGGAGCCATAATCCGAATGAACTGCGCTCCATTACTGGAACCGTACATCAACATCATTAGCGGATCAGCAAGGACATACAGCACGGCAACAGCAATTCCGCCGGTTAAAAAAGAAAAACGGAGCGATTGCTGCAAGCGGTATTCAATCAAATTGCCGTCATTTTTTGAATTCGCCTCGCTGATGGCAGGAACTAGTGAAGTCGCAAGCGAATAAGTGATAAACGATGGCAAAAGGAGTAATGGCATCGCAAATCCGGTAAGCGCCCCATACTGTTTCGTTGCTTCCGCCGCGGCGATTCCCGCGAGCCCAAGGCTGAGCGAGACGACTATTGGCTCAAAAAACCAGGAGATGGAGCCGATCAGCCTGCTGCCTGTTGTAGGCACTGCAACATTCATTAGTTCCTTAAAGGGCTGCCTGCCGGACCGGACAAACTTAAAGAAATCCTTTCGCAATCGGAATTTTTTCTTCAGTTTAAAAGCGGTCATTAAGTAAATCAATGAGACGATTTCACCAATAACAGCTGAAAGCATTGCTCCCGCGGCTGCATACTCTATGCCGTACGGAAGGAATGCTTTAGTCATGACGGCAATTAACGCAATCCTGAAAAATTGTTCAAGAATCTGGGAATAGGCAGCCGGCTTCATGTTTTGCCGCCCCTGGAAATAGCCGCGCAGCACCGATGAAACCGCGATGACTGGAACCACCGGAGCAATAGCTATAAGAGGATAGAATGTACGGTTGTCTGTAAACAGCGTCTCGGAAAGCCATGGTGCCAGCAGAATGAGTGCGGGTGTGAAAATTGCAGACAAGGTAAGGGTTGTCGCAAGGGAAACGACGAGGATTTTTTTGATTTTACCATATTCCCCGCGAGCCTCTGCTTCTGCAATGGCTTTTGAAATAGCCACCGGGAGCCCGAACTGCGTAATTGTAATGACGAGGACAAGGGTTGGATAGGCCATCATATACAGGCCAACCCCTTCCTCGCCGATGAAGCGGGCAATGGCAATCCGGTTGATGAAACCAAGCACCCTCGTTATAAAGCCTGCCAAGAGCAGGATGGCTGTCCCTTTTAAAAACTTAGACATTCGTTTCCCACCTTCTCAAAATAGTGGATATCATATACAATTAACTATATGCAGCGAGGTGGACAAGAAGACACACGGATGGCTTAAAAAGACAAACAGTTACGGGAGGGCCAAATGGAAAAAGGGCATGTTTACGATCAATACCGGTCAACGCTTGCTCCTGTCCTCGAAAGCAAGCTGGATGAATTCCGGCTTCTCGGGAACAATTCAATTAGCAAAGAGGAGCTATGGATGTATCTCGTCAAGAAAAAATGGAAAAAGGACAAAGGAGAAAAGCTATTCCATCAAATTGTCCAGGATATCCTAACGGTAAAGATGAGTGACTTCATCAGTTTTGCAACAATGGAAACGTATAAGGAATCGCCCTTTTCCCTTGATAACGAAGAAGAGTGGAAAGAGTTGTTAAAATAATGCCTGTGACGGCGGCTCCGCTATCCATGCGGAGCTATTATTTTTTTGAGCCATTTGGATTAGGGTCGTTTTAGTACAAATTCCCAATTATAGCAAATTGACAGGATATTGCTGATAATTCATAATGAGAATATTGGTTAAAAGTAGCAATAGGTTATGTGCATGGAATTGAAGGAGGAACAACTGAATGGTTAAGCGCAACAGGATTGTGGCCTTTATACTTGTTATCGCCTTGGTTGGAAGTCTAATAGGCGCCACATCACTAAACATCTTAAAAGATATTAAACTCGGCCTCGATTTGCAGGGCGGATTTGAAATTCTTTACCAAGTGAAGCCGGCTAAGAAAGGCCAGAAAATTGACAAAAAGGCTCTCATTGATACTGCCGAAGCTCTGGACAGGCGTGTCAACGCGCTTGGCGTGAGCGAGCCGAATATTCAAATTGAAGGCACCGACCGGATCAGGGTCCAGCTTGCAGGCGTAACCGATCAGGCAAAAGCCCGTGAGATCCTGTCGACACAAGCAAACCTGACATTCAGGGATGCCGATGACAATTTGATGATGGACGGTGCCGACCTTGCGGAGGGCGGAGCCAAACAAACATTTGATGAGGACGGAAAGCCAAGCGTTTCTCTGAAATTAAAAAGCGCGGACAAATTCCGGAAAGTAACGCAGGAAATTGTCAACAAGGCGCCAGACAACTATTTGGTCATCTGGCTGGATTTTGAAGAAGGCAAAGATTCCTTCAGAGGAGAAGTGGGCAAGGAAGTGCCGGGTTTCATTTCGGCCCCGACCGTGAGGGAAGTCTTTAACCAAAATACAGTTTCGATAGTAGGATCGTTTACGCCTGAAGAAGCCCAGACGCTAGCGAGTCTTCTCAACGCAGGGGCTCTGCCAGTAAAGCTTACGGAAATTTACTCGACTTCGGTTGGCGCGCAATTCGGTGCGCAGGCAATGGATAAAACATTATTCGCTGGCATCATCGGCGTATTGGCGATCTTCCTGTTCATGATCGCGTACTACCGTTTCCCTGGATTCATCGCGACACTGACTCTTACGATTTACATCTACCTGACTGTACTCATATTTGATTGGCTGAATGTAGTCCTAACGCTTCCGGGTATAGCTGCCCTTATCCTGGGTGTCGGGATGGCGGTTGATGCGAACATCATTACCTATGAACGGATCAAGGAAGAAATCAAGGTCGGCAAATCGATCAAGGCCGCTTTCAAGGCGGGGAATGAAAACTCCTTCTCCGCAATTACCGACGCCAACCTTACGACTCTCCTTGCGGCGGCAGTTCTTTTCTTCTATGGGACAAGCTCCGTCAAAGGATTCGCGACAGGCTTGATCATTGGTATTCTGGGAAGCTTTTTCACAAACGTTTATTTATCAAGATGGCTGCTCGGTCTTTGGGTAAACAGCGGCTTCCTGAATAAAAGGGCAAGCTGGTTCGGCGTTAAAAAGAGCCAGATTTACAGCCTTGACCAAAATGTCGATACACTTGAACTACCAACGAAGTTCGACCGTTTCGATTTCGTTAAAAACAGGAAAGCCTTTTTCATAGCAACCAGTGCGCTTACCGTTTTAGGGATTATCATCCTTCTTATCTTTAGGCTTAATCTTGGCATCGATTTTACGAGCGGAACAAGGGTTGATATTCTTTCGGCCAAACCGCTTACAACTGAAAAAGTTGCTTCCGAGCTGAAAAAAGCTGGATTTGAAACGGATGATATCGTAATTTCCGGCGATAAGAAGAATATCGGTGTGGCACGTTTTAAAAAGGACTTTTCAAAGGATGAAGTTACTAAACTGAAATCGGAAATGCATAAAGTGTTCGGCGAAGACCCGACTGTGAACAGCGTTTCCCCGACTGTGGGTAAGGAATTGGCGAAAAACGCTATGTACGCGTTGTTGCTTGCTTGCTTGGGTCTAATTATATTCGTGGCCTTCCGTTTCGAATTGCCGATGGGTGTTTCAGCGATTATTGCCTTGCTGTTTGCGGCATTCTTCGTCTTCCCGCTGTTTAGCATTATCCGCTGGGAAGTGGATATTACGTATATTGCCGCGGTTCTTACCGTTGTTGGTTATGCGATCAATGATACGATCGTCACCTTTGACCGGATGCGCGAGAACATGCAGAAGCGACGCCGCCTGAAAACAAAACAGGAAATTGAGGATGTTGTTAACACTAGCATCAGGCAGACGCTGGGCCGTTCCGTCAATACGGTTCTTATGGTCGCACTGTCCGTTGTGGCGCTCCTGATCTTCGGAAGCGAATCGATCCGGAGTTTCTCCCTCGCCTTGCTCGTCGGTTTGATTGTCGGTACGTATTCGTCCATTTTCATCGCCGCCCAGATTTGGGTAGAGTGGAAAAATAAAGAACTGAAGAAAAAAGGCGTCCTGATCACGTACAAGGAAAAGAAAAAGTACTCCGATCAGCCGCAGGTATAATTTAAAGAACCGCGGGATTTCCTGCGGTCAGACTGTAGACAAACTCGAAGAGTTTCGGGTTTGCCTACAGTCTTTTTTAATTTAAAATATAAATTGAAATGACAGTGCGTCTAGATTTCCATTCCGGGTGGACGCTTTCCGTGGGCGGGGCCGAGCCGCTTCCCTCGCTACGCTCAGTCCAGGGTCTCGACTATCCCGCTATTCCCGCAGGAGTCGCCACCCTCCATTCCAATCGACTAGTATTCCCTTTATATAAAGAACACTATGTATGAGGTGACCTGCCATGATGACTAAAAATCAAGCCAATGAACGTGAACAATTTGAAATGCTGACCATCGATCAATTAGTTCCTGAAAATCATTTAGTGCGCAAGCTGGAATCTGCGATTGATTTTTCATTCATCTATCCATTGGTAGAACACTTGTATTCCGGACTGGGCCGGCCTAGTATTGATCCAGTCGTACTATTTAAAATAACTTTCATACAATACATATTTGGCATAGGTTCCATGCGCCAAACCATTAAAGAGATTGAAACCAACATGGCATATCGTTGGTTTTTAGGGTTTGGTTTCTACACGGAAGTTCCGCACTTCTCTACCTTCGGTAAAAATTACGAACGCCGTTTTTATGATTCCGATGTGTTTGAACAGATTTTCTATCGGATCTTAATGGAGATTATGGATAAAGGGTTGTTGTCTCCTGAACATGTATTTGTAGATTCTACACATGTAAAAGCGAATGCCAATAAACGCAAGTATGGCAAGAAACTCGTTCGAAAGGAAACCCGCGCCTATGAAGAAAAGCTTCAAATGGAGCTTAATTTAGATCGGGAGAAACACGGGAAAAAGCCATTTTCTCCTGAGAAATTTGAAAAGGAGGAGTGGAAGGAAATCAAGGAGAGTACGACAGATCCTGAGAGCGGCTATTATGTAAAGGATGAGCGAACGAAACAGTTTGCCTATTCATTTCATGCAGCCACGGATGAAAAAGGATTTGTGTTGGGGACCATCGTCACTCCTGGCAACATACATGACAGCCATATCTTACAGCCACTTGTCGAAAAGATAATTGAAAAGGTAAAGAAGCCGCTAGCTGTCGCAGCTGATGCAGCCTATAAAACACACTCAATCACTAATTTTCTATTAGAGAATCAGATGTTGCCTGTTCTTCCTTATACGCGTCCAAAAACGAAAGAAGGGTTCTTCCGAAAGCATGACTATGTTTATGATGAGTACTACAATTGCTACCTCTGCCCTGAAGGGCAGGAATTAAAGTACACGACAACAACGAAAGAAGGGTATCGCCAGTATAAGTCAAATCCAGCAATTTGCGCTTCTTGCCCATTTCTATCAAAGTGTACAGAAAGTAAAAACCATCAAAAGCTCATTCAGCGCCACATTTGGGAGCCTTACCTGGAAGAGGCAGAACATTTGCGACACACGCATGAGATTAAACAGATATACGCCAAACGAAAAGAAACGATTGAACGTGTCTTTGCGGACGCAAAAGAAAAGCATGGTATGCGGTGGACAACCTTACGAGGCCTTAAAAAATTGTCCATGCAGGCGATGCTTACTTTTGCTGCAATGAATTTGAAGAAACTTGCCAATTGGACATGGCAAGTTGCATAAGAATACTCGAAGAGTAAGGTCCTGGGGAAAATTATCTTGCGATTAATCTTGGGATTTTCCACAAAAATGACAAAAGGCCGCGAGAAGATGCCCTCTCGCGGCCTTTTGTCGACACTCTGGAACCGCAGGATTTCCTGAGGTTTTTTTTTATCGTTTTGTTTAGATATCAAAATACTTTTTCAATAATTGAGTAAGTAACCCAAGTACTTCTAACCTCAAAGTCTTTGCAATATAATTATTTCGGTTTGATGTTCCAATATTTTGCAAATTATAATATAATTGTAAGGTATTGCTTTTATACATAAGAGAATAGGGGAGATAGAATTGGCAAAACTGAAAAATTGTAAGACTTGCGGTAAAGAAGTTGCAAAATCTGCTAAAAGATGTCCTCACTGTGGGGAAAAGTTAAAAATGGGCTTTTTTATGAAAGCACTAATTGGTATAACAGTTCTAATTGTTATCGGGATCATAGCAAGTATAGGTGGCGGTGATGATAATGCTAAACCAGCTAGCAGCACACCGGAGAGTAATAGTAGTAGTAAAAAAGCACCAAAGATAGAAGACAAACCTTTGTCTAATGAAGGTGTTTCCTCTGACGTAACAATTAAAGTTGGTTCAGTTGAAGATAGACAAGAGGTAGGAAATGAATACACTAAAAAGAAAGCCTCAGGCGTTTATAAAATTGTAGAAGTATCCCTAACTAACAATCAAAAAGACGCAATAACTGTGGATGCAAATAGCTTTAAATTAGTTGACGATCAAGGTAGGGAGTTCACTTATTCTTCCGATGGTCAAATTGCTTATGATCTTGGCGAAAATGATGGAAATATTGATTTCTTCTTAAAATCATTAAATCCCGGCTTAACTTTAACAGGAAAAATTGTTTTTGAAGTTCCTGTTGATGCAAAAGGTTTTGTTTTACATGCCCGTGGTGGAATGACAGGTAAAGCAATAAAATTAAAAGTAGAATAGCTATATAATAAGATGGCATTGTTACTTGCCATCTTTTTTTCTTTGATAGGAGCTCTAATATTAACCAATAGGCTGAATTTTTTAACACAAATGAAATTGAAAAGCTAGTTGATTGTAGCGGAAGGCACGAAGACTCCTGTGGAATGCGGCTGCAAGGGGAGACCCCGCAGGCGCAATCGCCGAGGGGCCTCCACTGACGCTCCACGGAAAGCGAAGTGCCTGGAGAGGAAATAAACGGCCAGGTTCCAAGTTGGATGTGCCATATTTTTCATTGTATAGATTTTCCCTCTCCTGTATAATGGAACAGTTGAGGGGTGAACGTTTTGTTAAAATCGAAAACAAGATGGATTGTCCGCGAATCCGATGAAAGTATTGCGAAAAAGTTAACGGCGGAATTGAATATTTCTCACCTTGTTTCCTCAATGCTAGTAAACCGGGGGCTGGATACTGTTGAAGCCGCACGGGCTTTTTTATTTGGCGGGGAAAATTTCCACGATCCTTATCTACTAAAGGGGATGGAATTGGCAGTCTCTCGGATTAAAAGAGCAATCGATAGGCAGGAACCTGTTTTAATATATGGCGACTATGATGCCGACGGAGTAAGCAGCACAACGGTTTTGATGCTTACGTTAAAAGAGTTGGGGGCGAACGCCGACTATTACATACCTGACAGGTTTACAGAAGGGTACGGGCCAAATGAAGCTGCCTTTAGAAAAGCGGCTGAAAATGGTTTTAAGCTGATCATTACTGTGGATACAGGAATTGCTGGCGTTCATGAAGCCGACATTGCCAGGGAGCTTGGCGTTGATTTAATTATCACCGACCACCATGAACCAGGTCCGATCCTTCCTGATGCGCTTGCCATCATCCATCCTAAGCTTCCTGAAAGCATCTATCCGTTCCGGGAACTAGCCGGTGTCGGTGTTGCTTTTAAACTTGCCCATGCTCTTTATGGCTATGTTCCCGAGCACCTCCTGGAAATTGCGGCAATTGGAACCATTGCTGACCTGGTTTCCCTGAAGGGGGAAAATCGGCTGATTGCGAAATCGGGGATTGAAAAGCTGAGGGCTACGAAAAATATCGGAATAAGGGCAATTTTTAAGTGTGCGGGGGTTGACCCGGCCACTATTAATGAAGAAACAATCGGTTTTTCACTTGCTCCGAGAATCAATGCTGTCGGACGGCTTGAACATGCAAGTATGGCGGTCAAGCTGCTATTGACAAGTGATGTGCTGGAAGCCGAAGAGCTCGCACTAGAAATGGACAGGCTTAACAAGGAACGCCAGTCAATCGTACAGGAAATAACCGCAGAGGCGATCGAACAAGTCGATCGAGATTACCCTCCCGATGCGAATAAAGTGCTTGTAGTCGGGAATGAGGGCTGGAATGCAGGCGTTATAGGAATCGTTGCGTCAAGGCTTGTAGAGAAATATTACAGGCCGGTCATTGTCCTAAGCTTTGATTTGGAAAAGGGGCTGGCAAAGGGATCAGCTCGGAGCATACCAGGCTTTGACTTGTTCAAGAACCTGTCTGAATGCAGGGACATCCTTCCGCATTTCGGGGGACATCCAATGGCGGCGGGTATGACATTAAAGATTGAAGATATAGCCGATTTTCGTACAAGGCTGAATAACCTTGCTTCAATGCAAATGAGTGATGAAGACTTTGTCCCCTTACTTAAGCTGGATGCGGAAATTTCAATTTCTGATGCTACTCTTTCCGCCCTTGAAGAGCTTCTTCTTCTGGCTCCATTCGGTATGGATAATCCGAAACCGAGGATATCGATCGAGGATGCCGCCATTACTTCTCTTCGCAGGATTGGTAGCGACAGCAACCACTTAAAATTGACGCTTTCGAACGGGGAGGCTTCATTGGACGGGATCGGCTTTGGCATAGGAGCCTTGGCTGACCAAATTTCCCCATCCTCAAGGGTTGCTGTCGCAGGAGAGTTGTCAATTAATGAATGGAACAATATCCGGAAGCCCCAGCTTATGCTCCAGGATATTGCCGTCAGAAACTGGCAGCTATTTGATTTTAGAGGAGCCAGGACAATTGGTTCTCTTCGCGGCAAGCTTCCCGAAATCAAGAAAACGTTCATTGTTTTCAATGAAGCCAATCTTGCCTCCGTGGGAAAACAGGGGGTTGAGGACGAAATTCTCTCAATCTCTTCAACTGCCGAGGCCAGTTCAGCAAGGATTGACGGGGCGAGCATCGTCCTTGCCGACCTGCCGCCATCCAAGGAAATTCTGGAAGAACTGCTGTCCGGGAAAAGCCCGGCACGGATATACGCAGTTTTTTACCAAGAAACAAGTGAATTTTTCAGCACAATGCCAAGCAGGGACCATTTTAAATGGTATTATGCCTTTCTTTTGAAAAATTCCCCTTTTGATATAAGTAGATATGGCAGTCAGCTTGCAAAGAGAAGAGGCTGGACGAAAGAAACAATTGATTTTATGTCCGAGGTGTTTTTTGAACTGGAATTTGTTACAATAAACAATGGATTCATTTCCATTTTGAAATCATCATCCAAACGTGACCTGACAGAGTCGGGTGCGTACCGAAAGAAATTTGCACAAATCGCTCTTGAAAAGGATTTGCTCTATTCATCTTACGAGCAGCTTAGGAGCTGGTTCTCCCAAGTCCTGATGGAGTCTGTTGAAAATGAGGAGGCACTTAAGGAATGGATTTAAAACAATTTGTAACCATTGTACCCGACTGGCCAAAGCCAGGGATTAACTTTAAGGACATTACGACCCTGATGGATAATGGGGAAGCCTATAAATATGCGACTGACCAAATTGTTGAATATGCCCGTGAGAGAGAAATTGATCTTATTGTCGGCCCGGAAGCACGCGGGTTCATCATCGGCTGCCCGGTAGCTTATTCTCTTGGGATTGGCTTCGCGCCAGTAAGGAAGGAAGGCAAGCTGCCACGTGAAACGATTAAGGTAAGCTATGGCCTTGAATACGGCAAGGATGTCCTGACAATCCACAAAGATGCCATTAAGCCAGGACAGCGTGTACTCATCACAGACGACCTTCTTGCGACCGGCGGGACTATTGAGGCAACAATCAAGCTTGTTGAAGAGCTCGGCGGAGTTGTAGCGGGTATCGCGTTTTTAATTGAACTGGGTTACCTGGATGGCCGCAAAAAGCTTGAAGGATACGATTTATTGACTTTGATGCAGTTTTAGTTACGAGGGGAGCACTCACACGGGTGCTCTCTTGATTTTATCATCTTCTATGGCAAATATATCCACTAACATCTCTATAGTAGCTAAGTTAATTTTCCAAAATAAAGAAAGAACTGGCCGAAATACCGGGAAATTCTTGCTATCCTGGAAAAATACCGTCCTTTCCCTTTACATCTTTGTTTTTTTTCTCGATAATAGTAACAATCATTCTAATTTAATCATAGAACTGAGGCAAAGGCTGCCCTATTGGTAATTACGGCAGTTTTTTAAAAAGAATCTTTTCCTAATACGAAACAAAGGTGATTTCATGGCGAACGATCAGGTGCTAACCGCCGAACAAGTCATCGACAAGACAAAGGCCTATTTAAATGAGGAGCATGTCGCGCTTGTAAGGAAAGCTTACGAGTATGCTGCCTGGGCCCATCATGACCAATTCCGGAAATCGGGTGAACCGTATATCATCCATCCCATCCAGGTAGCAGGCATCCTGGCAGACCTGGAGATGGATCCCGCTACGGTTGCCGCGGGTTTCCTTCATGATGTCGTTGAGGATACAGCCGTATCGCTCAATGATATCCAAACGGAATTTAATCATGAAGTTGCAATGCTTGTTGATGGCGTGACGAAGCTGGGAAAAATTAAATATAAATCACATGAGGAACAGCAGGCGGAAAACCACCGGAAAATGTTTGTTGCTATGGCCGAGGATATCCGGGTCATTTTGATAAAACTGGCGGACCGCCTGCATAATATGCGGACGCTGAAGCATCTTCCTTTTGAAAAGCAGCAGCGTATTGCCAATGAGACATTGGAAATTTTCGCGCCGCTTGCCCACAGGCTCGGTATTTCGAAAATTAAGTGGGAACTCGAGGATACTGCATTAAGGTACTTGAATCCGCAGCAATATTACCGGATTGTTAACCTTATGAAGAAAAAGCGTGCTGAGCGTGAGCAATATCTTGACGATGTTATTAATGAGGTTAAGGAGCGTGTAAAAGAGGTTTCAATTAAGGCGGAAATCTCCGGGCGCCCTAAACACATTTACAGCATTTACCGGAAGATGGTTTTGCAGAACAAGCAATTTAGCGAAATCTATGATTTGCTTGCTGTCAGGATCGTCGTCAACAGCATCAAGGATTGTTATGCCGTGCTTGGCATTATCCACACATGCTGGAAGCCAATGCCAGGCCGGTTTAAGGATTATATCGCCATGCCAAAGCCGAATATGTACCAATCCCTCCATACGACCGTTATCGGCCCGAAAGGCGACCCGCTGGAAGTCCAAATCAGGACGAGCGAGATGCACCGGATTGCCGAATTCGGTATTGCCGCCCACTGGGCATACAAGGAAGGAAAGAACATCAGTGAAAGTTCTTCCTTCGACCAAAAGCTGACTTGGTTCAGAAATATTCTTGAATTCCAGAATGATACTGCGAATGCCGAAGAATTTATGGAGTCGCTTAAAATTGATTTATTTTCCGATATGGTATTCATTTTCACTCCAAAAGGGGATGTCATTGAACTTCCATCCGGCTCGGTGCCAATTGATTTTGCTTACCGGATTCACTCGGAAATTGGAAACAAGACCATTGGGGCGAAGGTGAACGGGAAAATGGTCACGCTTGATTATAAGCTGAAGACCGGGGATATCATTGAAATTTTAACATCCAAACACTCCTATGGGCCAAGCCAGGATTGGCTGAAGCTCGCTCAAACCTCACAGGCAAAAAACAAAATCCGCCAATTTTTCAAAAAACAGCGGCGGGATGAAAATATCGACAAGGGCAAGGAACTGATTGAAAAAGAGATCCGTGCAATGAATTTTGATTTGAAAGAAATCCTGACTACCGAAAATATTAAAAAAGTCGCTGAAAAATTCAACTTTATGAATGAAGAGGATATGTTCGCGGCTGTCGGCTATAACGGGGTAACCGCTCTCCAGGTCGCTAACCGGCTGACTGAAAAATGGCGGAAAAAGCGAGACCAGGAACAGGAAGCCACGATTGCCACCGCTCTTACCGATCTGAAAACACCGCCTCCCGCTGTGAAAAAGCGCGATTCCGGTGTCAGAGTTGCGGGCATCGATAACCTATTAATCAGGCTGTCCAAATGCTGCAATCCGGTACCAGGCGATGAAATTATCGGGTTTATAACAAAAGGGCGCGGAGTATCGGTACACAGGTTGGATTGCCCGAATATCGACCCGGGTGAAGACCAATCAAGGCTCATACCTGTTGAATGGGAGTCCGCTTTCAATGACCGGAAGGAATACAATGTTGAGATTGAAATTAACGGCTTTGACCGGCGAGGCCTTCTCAATGAAGTCCTGCAGGCTGTCAATGAAACAAAAACGGATATAACCGCCGTTTCCGGAAGGTCTGACCGAAATAAAATGGCGACCATCAACATGTTGATAGCGATTCATAATGTGGCCCATTTGCAAAGGGTCGTTGATAGGATAAAACAAATTCCCGATATTTATTCGGTTCGGAGAATAATGAACTAAGGAGTTTCACAATGAGAGCAGTCGTACAGAGAAGCAAGGAAGCACGCGTCACAGTTGGCGGGGAGACAGTTGGGGAAATTTCCAAGGGCCTTGTCGTTTTACTGGGCGTAACTCATGACGATACAGAGAAAGACGCTGCCTTTTTGGCTGAAAAGATTGTCAACCTTAGGATTTACGAGGATGAGGGAGGCAAGATGAATCTTTCCCTCCTTGATGTTGGCGGCGACATTTTGTCAGTATCCCAATTCACGCTGTACGGGGACTGCCGGAAAGGCCGCCGACCGAATTTCATGGCGGCCGCGAAGCCGGAACTTGCCAACTCAGTTTATGAGACGTTCAACTCCCTCCTGCGCGAAAAAGGGATAAAAGTTGAGACTGGCCGGTTTGGGGCAATGATGGATGTCAGCCTCATTAATGACGGGCCCGTTACGCTTATTTTGGATACTCAGGCTTAATGCTTGAAAATTGGAACACCCGCCGGGAATCTGGCGGGTGTTTCGTTGGCTAAAATTCAGTATTAATCGATAAATCTCATTAATTAATCGATATAACTAAATAATTAATCGATAAATCTCAATAATTGATCGATATACCTAAATAATTAATCGATATCTTCATCATAAAGAAAAGTCCCCTCTATTAAAGGGGACTTTTTACATTAAAAAGTGTAAATTGAAACTACCGGGGCACGCTGCGAATTAGCAGTAAATCAATTCTCTTTAAAATACCGTGCAAGCCCTTCAACGATCCCAGTGGATGCTGCGTCCTGGAAATAATTTGAGAGGACAGCCATTTCTTCCTCGGCGTTGCTTAAATAGCCAAGTTCAATCAATGCGGCAGCCTGCTTGTTTTCCCTGATGACGTGGTAATCCCCAAATCTGGCCCCTCTGCTGATCGACTTTGTAGTGCTTGAGGCAGATGCCTGGAGAGCTCCGGCAAGATTTTTTTGATAGGAATGGTAATAGTATGTAGTCATTCCTCTTACGCTTCGGTCATAGTTGGAATCATAATGGATGCTGATGAACGCGTCGGCACCATGGTTGTGGGCCGAACTGACACGTGACGGCAGCGATAAATAGGTGTCCCGGTCCCTTGTCATGATGACCTTCGCGCCTTTTGCGGCCAGTTTCGTATAGACGAGATTGGCAGTCTTCAAGGTGAGCCCTTTTTCATAGGTGCCCCTTACCCCGGTCGTGCCATTGTCTATCCCTCCATGGCCAGGGTCAAGGACAATCACCTTGTTTTTCAAGTATGCTTCCCCGCCCGATTTATTTATTTGCGGGGCCAGGCCCGATACCTCGACGATCCATCCTGCGACAAACCCCGTTTGGCCGCCCTTGAGTTCGATTTCATACCAGCTTCCGGAAATGTTTTTAATCCTGAACTCGGATCCTTTGTTTGCACGGGCGACAACTTTCGAATCGAGAGATGCTTTGTGGCGGATATTTGTGCCATCATAGAGAATCGCGGCCCAGCTTTCCTTCACTTGCTGAGGTACGGGTGCTGTTCCTGCCGCTGCTTTATTCAGGTACCAACCGGCGACCCATCCAGCCTTGCCTGGCATGTATTCAATTTTAGCCCAATTATTCGCTTCCGCCAAGATATTGAAAGTCTGTCCCTTATTTACAGTGGCAACGATTTTGCCACTGAGCGAACCTTCATTTCGTACGCTCAAAGCAGTTGCTGTAACGGTACCTGTAACCCCAGCTGGCTTTGGCGCGGTTTGGACAGTTTCATTAACCGGTGATGATAGGAATTCAGAGCTTACCCAGCCTTTTTTACCCGAAAATGAAATAAGGGCCCAGCCGTTCCCTTCCGATATTACTTCAACCTTCGTGCCATTGGCCAGTTTGCCGATAAGAGTGCTAGTAAGGGAAGCTTCTGAACGAACATTCAGGAGATCGGCATTGACTGTTTTCATGGCCTGTTCTTCCGATGAAGGCGGATTGACCGCTTCCTTTTTTTCGTCCTTTACCGACCCATTCAGGAATTGGGCCGAAACCCAGCCATTACCCGAAGTGCTTGTTATCCTGCACCATTCCCCGTCTTTTTCCATAACATTGACAGCTTGTCCTTTAGCCAAATAGCCTAAAACTCCATAGCCATTGCCGGGTCCATTTCTAATCCTCAAATTATCCACGGACGATACTGCGGCAGTGCTTTCACTTTTTCGCGTTAAAAGCCAGTTTGCCGCCCAGCCTGTCCCGCCTGAAGGCAGCTGCAGCTGGGTCCATTCGTCCGATTCGCCGATAATCGGAAATTTGGCGCCCTTTTTAGCTGTGGATACCACTTTAAAGCTTAAGCCCGGCCCGCTCCGGATATTGAGGCTGTCGACGGCCGCGGCGGCTGTTTGGCCGGCAGCGGCTTCCTTTAAGGGGAAAACTGTCCCGATTACCAATATGCAGCATGCTAGCAGCAATAAAAATCTTCTTTCCATTCGCAACCTCCTATCCTAGTTATCATTTTAGCGGAAAGTTTGGAAAATTTCATTCAATATATCCATTTTAGGCTAAAAGGTACTTGGGAAATTAACTTTTTTATTCTTGAAACTTTTTCCGGGAAAGTGGAGAGACTAGTAAAACAATCCCACAATGGAGGATGAGGCGGATGAGGTTCAGCGATAAAGGGATGCATGCAAATGCTGCTGGCAAAGGGGTTTTTGGCGTAGACTTTCACGATTTCATTGAAAAAGAACAGCAGTCTGGTACCTATGAACTCGCCAGTGAATTCGGGTTGACGATCAGGGATGTCCGAAAATTAAAGAAACGGCTGGAACGTTCCTAATCCGGTATTGACATCTTTTGATTGGCTCATTATGATAATAGAAAAGCACAGGCTGCCTAGATTAGCGACAATGGACATATTTAGACAAAACCGATGATGGAGCATAGTAGTTAAGCCATAAACCATGGACAGAGAGGAATTGCCCCGGGCTGAAAGCAATTCCGCATGAAGGTTTAATGAATGAACACTCCGTAGGTTTCTCCTTGAACTGACAGTAGGGGAGAACGTTGCAGGCGTTAACTGTAAAAGAGGGAGCCCCGCATTTGGGCTTCAATTAGGGTGGCACCACGGGAATCCAAAACTCTCGTCCCTTGTTTAGCAATAAACAGGGGAGGGGAGTTTTTTTATTTTCACAAATTAGCGCGAATGGGTGCAAGGCACCTGCATTACATACAAAAGGAGGAATTCTCATGGCAATCAATATACCAAGGGGAACTCAGGATATTCTGCCTGGCAAGGTCGAAACGTGGCAGCTGATTGAAGAGGCGGCTAGGCGGCTTTGCAGGCTTTATCAGTACCAGGAAATCAGGACACCGATTTTTGAACATACGGAACTATTTAGCCGCGGCGTCGGTGACTCAACTGATATCGTCCAGAAGGAAATGTATACATTTGAAGACCGGGGCGGCCGAAGTATTACCCTAAGGCCGGAAGGGACAGCGGCGGTTGTCCGATCCTTCGTCGAAAAAAAGATGTTCGGCTATCCAGATCAGCCTGTAAAGCTTTATTACATGGGGCCGATGTTCCGTTATGAAAGGCCACAGGCGGGGCGTTTCCGCCAGTTTGTCCAGTTCGGCGTCGAGGCGCTAGGCAGCAATGACCCGGCAATCGATGCGGAAGTCATTTCCCTGGCCATGAAATTATATGGGGATCTTGGCCTGAAAAAGCTGAAGCTTATCCTCAACAGCCTTGGCGATGCCGAAAGCAGGAAAGCGCATAGGGACGCGCTCGTTCGCCACTTTCAACCGAGGATTGGCGAATTTTGTGGTGACTGCCAGAACAGGCTTGAAAAAAATCCGCTGCGGATCCTTGATTGCAAAAAGGACCGCGAGCATGAATTAATGAAAACCGCTCCTTCAATCGTCGAGTACCTGAACGAGGAATCACGGGCCTATTTTGAAAAAGTCCAGGAGTATCTCCGCGAATTGGACATTCCGTTTGAGGTCGATCCGAATCTAGTCCGGGGGCTTGATTATTATAATCATACAGCGTTTGAAATTATGAGTGACGCGGAAGGCTTTGGGGCAATTACAACCCTGTGCGGCGGAGGCCGCTATAATGGGCTTGCAGAAGATCTTGGCGGGCCGGAAACACCAGGAATCGGTTTTGCATTAAGCATTGAGAGGTTCATAGCTGCGCTGGAGGCCGAAAAAGTTGGACTTCCGGTAGAGAAAAAAATCGATTGCTACCTTGTGTCTCTCGGAGACCGAGCAAAGGACTACACAGTCGGGCTGCTTCAGAAGCTTCGCAATGAGGGCGTTTCAGCAGAGCGGGATTACCTTGGCAGGAAGCTGAAGGCGCAATTCAAGGCCGCTGACAGGCTGAATGCCCGTTTTGTAGCCGTACTTGGCGATGATGAGCTTGATAAAGGCGTAATCAATCTTAAGAATATGGAAACTGGTGACCAGGCGGAAGTGGAGCTTGCTTCCTTTGTAAAACAATTCCGGGAACAGCAGGAGTAAGGAGGAAACAGTATGTACGGGAGAAGTTATTTTTGCGGTGAGGTTCCTGAAGCCGCAATTGGAGAAAAGGTATTTTTAAAAGGGTGGGTCCAAAAAAGGCGTGACCTTGGCGGCCTTATTTTCATCGACCTCCGTGACCGGACCGGTATTGTCCAGGTAGTTTTCAATCCGGATTTGTCTGAGGAAGCGCTCGCGACAGCAGAAAAAATCCGTAATGAATACGTACTTGATATTAGGGGGACGGTTGTTGCGCGTAAAGAAGGAACCGTTAACGAAAATCTCGCAACCGGTAAAATCGAAATCCACGCCGAAAGTGTTACCATTATTAATGAAGCGAAAACTCCTCCATTTATCATTTCGGACCGGACAGACGCTTCAGAGGATGTCCGCCTGAAGTATAGGTATCTGGATTTCCGCCGTCCTGTTATTTTTGAAACGCTGAAAATGCGCCACAGTGTAACCAAGGCAATCCGGGAATTCCTTGATCGCGAAGGCTTCCTTGATATCGAAACTCCTATTTTGACAAAAAGCACCCCGGAAGGCGCACGTGACTATCTTGTCCCGAGCCGCGTCCATCCCGGCGAATTTTACGCACTTCCGCAATCGCCGCAGCTGTTCAAGCAGCTGTTGATGGTTGGCGGAGTCGAGCGTTATTACCAGATTGCCCGCTGCTTCCGTGATGAAGACCTCCGTGCGGACCGGCAGCCGGAATTTACACAGATCGATATTGAAACGAGTTTCATGAGCCAGGACGACATCATCGCAATGATGGAAAAAATGATGTCCAAACTGATGAAGGAAGTAAAGGGAATCGAGGTTTCTGCCCAATTCCCACGTATGCGTTACGAGGAAGCGATGGCCCGGTATGGTTCGGACAAGCCGGACACCCGCTTTGAATTGGAGCTGAAAGACGTTTCCGAAGTTGTTGCGGCTTCAGGCTTCAAAGTATTTGCGGCTGCGGTTGGAAACGGCGGACAGGTTAAGGCGATCAACGTTAAGGGCGCAGCAGAAAAGTATTCGCGGAAGGATATCGATGCTCTCGGCGAATTTGCCGCTGTTTACGGTGCGAAAGGCCTTGCTTGGCTAAAGGTTGAAGCAGATGGTTTGAAAGGCCCGATCGCAAAATTTTTCTCTCCGGAAGAAGCGCAGTCACTCAGCGCGGTAGTAGATGCCGAAGCAGGCGACCTTCTGCTGTTCGTCGCTGATAAAAAATCAGTCGTTGCCGATGCTCTCGGCGCTTTGAGGCTAAAGCTAGGAAAAGATCTCGGCCTAATTGACCAAAGCAAATTCAATTTCCTATGGATTACAGATTGGCCGTTGCTCGAGTATTCAGAGGAAGATGGCCGCTACTATGCCGCCCACCATCCGTTCACAATGCCGTTCAGGGAAGACCTTGCCCTGCTTGATGAAGACCCGTCGAAAGTCCGCGCCCAGGCGTACGACCTTGTGTTGAACGGCTATGAGCTAGGCGGTGGATCGCTGCGTATTTTTGAAAGGGACATCCAGGAAAAAATGTTCAAGATACTCGGCTTTAGTGAAGAGGAAGCAAAGGAGCAATTCGGGTTCCTGCTTGAAGCATTTGAATACGGAACTCCTCCGCATGGCGGAATTGCACTTGGGCTTGACAGGCTTGTCATGCTGCTTGCAGGCAGTACAAACCTGCGCGACACTATCGCGTTCCCGAAAACCGCATCGGCCAGCGACCTGTTGACAAATGCTCCGGGAGAGGTCAGCAGCGCGCAGCTGGATGAGTTAAACCTCACCTTGAAAACGCAAAAAAGCGAGTAGACTGAGGTTGGGAAAATTTCTTTTTGTCTTCAGAAAAGAGGGCTTTGAGGAAGATATTGGAACATAGCTTGTTTCTTGAAAATCACAACCATAATATGTTATGATGTAGTCAATTAAGAAGAGTCCTGAAGTGTACGTTGTATCGCCTAAATGTTTTGACCGAACATTTTTTCTTCGGGAGTCCGAGTTTCTCTGTTGCGTAAAAGCCCCTTTCCCGGGGACTTACAATACAGTGAACAGGACACCCACCTGCTTTATGCGGGCCAAAACGAAGGAAATTGGCAACGGCACAAATTGGGACTCTTCTGCTCATTTACTAAGCTATGATAATATGCCTCCGGACTTGTTCCGGGGGCTTTTTGGTGTTTGTTCACGGAAGCCGGCAGGTTTTTAACGAAAATTGCCCTTGCGATTGGAAATGTGATTGCACTGGTAATTGTGACGGAAATTTGACAGTTTTCGATATCCGTCAAAAAGTGGGCGATATATTAAAAAAGTTTTCGATATCCGCCCAAAAGGTGGCGATATATTTAAAAAATTTTCGATATCCACCTCGGAATTTTCGATATCCATAATAAAGCCGCCGATATGGATGAATCTAGCTAAAATGTGGTGCGGAATATCCACCTGTAATATTTGCTTGCTATTAAATGTGGTATGTTATATATTTTTACGGGTAAAAGATACATATCAAACCGGAAACCTAAAATGGAGTGAGTATAATGCTGCATCAATTTTCACGAAATGAGCTTGCAATCGGCCAGGAAGGCTTGGATATTTTAAAAAACAGCACGGTAATGGTGCTTGGGATTGGTGGAGTCGGGTCATTTTCAGCTGAGGCGCTTGCGCGTTCAGGGGTCGGACGCCTGATCCTCATCGATAAGGATGTCGTCGATATAACAAACGTGAACCGCCAAGTCATCGCGCTCTTGTCCACGGTCGGGAAACCAAAGGCAGATCTGATGAAAGAGCGGATTGCCGACATTAACCCGGATTGTGAAGTCATCTCCCTAAAAATGTTTTACACCGAAGAAACATACGAGGAAGTTTTCGAGTATAAGCCGGATTTTGTAATAGACGCCTCTGACACGATAATTTATAAAATCCACCTAATAAAAGAGTGCTTGAACCGAGGGATCCCGATGATTTCAAGCATGGGCGCGGCCAATAAAATGGACCCGACTCGGTTCCGGATTGCCGATATTTTCAAAACGCATACAGACCCGCTTGCAAAAGTAATTCGGACAAAGCTTAGGAAGGAAGGCATCCGCAAAGGTATTCCGGTTGTTTTCTCCGATGAAAGCCCAATTGTCATTAGGGAAGATGTCCGAAAAGTCGTCGGCAATGACAAGGCGGAAATTCGGAAGGCGCAAATGCCGCCGTCCTCCAACGCATTCGTCCCTTCGGTTGCCGGTCTAATCATGGCGAGCTATGTTGTCCAAGAACTGTTGAAGGATATTAAAATTGAACGTGTCGCCGATGCTGGCGAAAAATAATCTTAAAAGAAATCCCCCGGCCGCCCGGGGGATTTTCATATTGGGAAATTTTTTTGAAAAGATGCCTTTTTGGGACAACTTTCGGCATAATTAACAGCCGTACGGCATAATAGCAATTTAATGTTTGACATTCAGCTTTTCATAAACCGACGCAAAAGCCTGTTCGAATTTGCTGTTCTTTTTCGGAGTGTAATACTGTTTGTTTTTCAGTTTATCTGGCAAGTATTGCTGGCGGACCCAGCCTGAATCATAATCATGCGGGTAGAGGTAATCGATGCCGCGGCCGAGATCTTTCGCTCCCTTGTAATGGGCATCTCGAAGATGGTCGGGCACTTCTCCCGACACCCCTTTGCGAATGTCAGCCAAAGCAGCGTCAATCGCAAGGATGGCCGAATTGGATTTCGGGGACAGGCAAAGCTCAATGACTGCATTGGCCAGCGGTATCCTCGCTTCCGGAAATCCGACCCGTTCGGCGGTTTCGATGGCTGCCAGGGTCCGCGCACCCGCCTGGGGATTGGCCAGCCCCACATCCTCGTATGCGATGACAAGCAGCCTTCTCGCAATACTTGGCAGGTCGCCTGCTTCTATCAGGCGCCCAAGAAAGTGGAGTGCCGCATTTGCATCACTGCCGCGAATGGACTTTTGGAATCCGGACAGAACATCGTAATGGGCGTCTCCATCCTTATCGTGGACGAAGCTCTTCTTTTGCAGACATTCTTCGGCCGTTTTCAGGTTGATATGAATGATTCCATCTGCATCCGGTTCAGTTGACAGCGCCGCAAGTTCGACGGCGTTTAAGGCGCTGCGGACATCCCCGCCGGACCCTTTTGAAAAATGATCCAAGGCATCGTTGTCCAGTTCGATTTTCTTTGAGCCAAGTCCTCGTTCCTCGTCTTCTAAAGCTCTGAAAATCGCTTTTTTAATATCCTCCGGCTCGAGCGGCTTCAGCTCGAAAATTTGGCACCGGCTCCGGATGGCGGGATTGATGCTGTGGTACGGATTGCTCGTCGTGGCACCAATCATTGTAATCATCCCGTTTTCCAAATAGGGAAGGAGGAAATCCTGTTTTGCCTTATCCAGACGGTGTACCTCGTCGAGGAGGAGGATGACCTTTCCCGACATTTTTGCCTCTGCTGCGACTATTTCCATGTCTTTTTTATTGTTGGTTACTGCATTCAATGTCCGAAAGGCATACCGGGTGCTGCCGGCAATCGCACTTGCGATCGACGTTTTCCCAATTCCCGGGGGCCCGTAAAGAATCATTGAGGCCAGCTGTTTCGCTTTGACCATTCTTGATATGATTTTTCCCTCGCCGACCAGATGCTCCTGGCCGCAGACTTCTTCCAACGTCCTTGGCCGCATTCGGAAGGCGAGCGGTTTTTGCTGCATCATTGTCCATCTCTCCAATTAGCAAGTCTATGTATAAGTGTATCATGCAAGTGCTAAGCGGACCAAGGCGGAATCCTTAGGGGTAATGCACTTTGCCTCCCGGTATGCTATAATTTTAAAAGCCTATCAGCTTACTATGAATATTAAAAAGCAATGGTAATTGCCAGCAGCAAAGGAGTTCATTCATGTTCAAGAAAAGAAAGGGACAAATTGGGGCGCGGTTTGCGATTTATACAATTGGCCTCATGGCCATGTCTCTTGGAGTCGTTTTGCTCATTAGAAGCGGAGCCGGAGCGTCTCCCTGGGATGTTTTCCATGTTGGGCTTTATAAACATCTCGGGCTTACTGTCGGCAGCTGGACCATCATCGTGGGAATTGTCATTTTGGCAGCCTCGGCGATTTTATCGCGGGAACTTCCCCATGTCGGGGCTTTTTTAAATATGCTTTTTGTCGGAGTTTTTATCGATATGTTTATGCTTATCCCTTTTTTAAGGGAGCCGTCTGGATTTTTCGGACAAATTGCAATGTTCATTTCGGGGCTGCTTTTTTTGGGCTACGGGATGGGCCTTTATATTTCGGCCAGCCTTGGCACGGGGCCAAGAGACAGCCTCATGGCGGCGATCATTGAAAAAACCGGCTGGAAGGTGCGCAATGTCAGAGGGGCTATTGAATTATCGGTCCTGCTTATTGGCTGGAGGCTTGGCGGCCCGGTAAGCTGGGGAACGATTGCCTTTTGTATTGCAATAGGCCCGTTAGCCGGCATTGCATTGCCGCAATGTTTTGCCCTGACTGACAGGATTTTAGATAATTTGAAAGGCACGCAATCAGTAAAAGAAGTGCCAATGGATAGGAGTGCGGGAATTTGAGGATTTCAACAAAAGGGCGTTACGGACTGACAATCATGATAGAATTGGCGAAAAAGCATGGAGAGGGGCCGGTCTCCCTTAAGTCAATCGCCCAGGCCAACGATTTGTCCGAGCATTACCTGGAACAATTAATCGCACCTTTAAGGAACGCCGGCCTTGTAAAAAGCATCCGGGGCGCCTATGGAGGTTACTTGCTTGGAAGGGATCCGGGCGATATTACTTCAGGAGATATCATCCGTGTTCTCGAAGGGCCGATTACGCCGGTCGAAGGAATAGAGGATGAAGAACCTGCGAAGCGGGAGCTATGGACGAGGATCAGGGACGCGATCAAAGAAGTCCTTGACAGCACGACACTTGAAGACTTGGCGAACCATACGGATCACGGCAGCCAAGATTCTTATATGTTTTATATTTAATGGAACAATAGGGTAAAGACCTTAATGATGAAAGGTGATATCATGGAACGGATTTACTTGGACCATGCCGCCACTTCCCCAATGCACCCACGGGTGATTGAGAGGATGTCCGAGGCGATGGGAACACTGTTTGGAAACCCATCAAGCATCCACTCTTTTGGAAGGGAAGCCAGGCATCAGCTGGACGAAGCCAGGCAAGCGATTTCGTCGAGTATCGGTGCAAAGGCAAACGAACTAATTTTTACGAGCGGTGGTACGGAAGCCGCCAATATGGCTATTTTCGGAGCGGTTGAGGCAAACAGCGGCAATGGGCGGCATATCATCACAACATCCATTGAGCACCACGCTGTGCTAAACGCATGCAAAAAGCTTGAGAAGAATGGCTTTGAAGTTACCTATTTGCCTGTCGATGAAACAGGCCGGATTTCCGTTTCCGATGTTGAACAGGCGTTAAAGGATGATACAATCCTTGTTACTATCATGTATGCGAACAATGAGGTCGGGACCATCCAGCCAATCGAAGAAATCGGCCAGCTGCTGAGCGGCCATCAGGCCCTTTTCCATACCGATGCGGTACAGGCTTACGGGCTCTTAAGGCTTGATGTGAAAAAAGCAGGAGTGGACATGCTGTCTGTTTCCGCCCATAAAGTGAACGGACCAAAAGGGATCGGTTTCCTTTTTGCAAAAGAAGGGGTAAAGCTTTCCCCGCGTTTGTACGGCGGCGAACAGGAACGGAAGCGCCGTGCGGGTACGGAGAATTTGGTCTCAATTGCAGGATTTATGGAAGCGGTAAGGATTATGCGTGTAGATATGTCCGATAAGGCAGAGGAATACTTGCGCTTAAAGACATTGTTTATAGAAACACTAAACGAAGAATCTGTCTCCTTCCAATTGAATGGTTCGCTTGCCCACTCCATGCCCCATATAGTAAACTTAAGTTTTCCCGGGACGAATGTCGAGGCGATGCTTGTAAACCTCGATCTCGCCGGGATTGCCGCTTCCAGCGGTTCCGCCTGTACGGCAGGGTCCATTGAACCATCGCATGTCCTTGTCGCGATGTTTGGGAAGGATTCTGAACGGACGGTGAGTTCCATCCGCTTCAGCCTCGGGCTCGGTACAACGGAAGAATCGATTTTGAAGGCTGCGCATGAAACAGCCAAAATTGTAAAACGGCTGCGCAAGTAGATTTGTGGGATTTTTTAATGAAATTTGGTTCTTCACCATAAGTGCTGGTTTATGATTAAAATTCCTAACTTAATTGTTGATTGGAGCGGAGGGCACCGACTCCTCGAAAACGCTAACGCGTTTCCTTCGTGCAATGCCATTTCGAGGAAGCGGGTTTGTCCTGCGGGATGCAGCGGCAAGGTGGAGACCCCACAGGCGCAAGCGCCGAGGAGGCTCCACTGACGCCCCGCGGAAAGCGTGTGCCCGTAGCGCAAATCAACACATTCGATAAAACCACTTTTTATTTTGAAGAACCTGAAATTTCCATCAGGCCGGGCTCTAAATCCGGCATTTATATAGAAGTGTGGTGAACGATTTGAATAGTAAAGAGCCGAAAGACACAAGGGTTGTCGTTGGCATGTCGGGTGGAGTTGATTCATCCGTTGCGGCGCTTCTTTTAAAACAGCAGGGTTACGATGTCATCGGGATTTTCATGAAAAACTGGGATGATACTGATGAGAACGGCGTCTGCACAGCAACCGAGGATTACGAAGATGTCATCCGGGTCTGCAACCAACTTGGCATACCATACTATGCCGTGAATTTTGAAAGACAGTATTGGGACAAGGTGTTTACCTACTTCCTTGATGAATATAAGGCGGGAAGGACGCCGAACCCTGATGTGATGTGTAACAAGGAAATCAAGTTCAAAGCCTTTCTTGAGCATGCGGTGCAGCTTGGCGCGGATTATCTTGCAACCGGGCACTATGCGCAAGTGGAATTAAGGGACGGCGAGTACAAAATGCTTCGCGGCCTTGATGAAAACAAAGACCAAACCTATTTCCTGAATCAGCTCACACAAGCCCAGTTGAGCAAGGTCATGTTTCCTATCGGGAGCCTTGAAAAATCCGAAGTCCGAAAGCTTGCGTCAGAAGCGGACCTTGCCACGGCCACGAAAAAGGATAGTACAGGCATTTGCTTTATCGGTGAACGGAATTTCAAGGAATTCCTTGGCCAGTACCTTCCAGCGCAGCCAGGCAATATGGAAACGATGGACGGCGAAGTGAAAGGCAGGCATGACGGCCTGATGTACTACACAATCGGCCAGCGCCATGGCCTTGGCATTGGCGGACAGGGCGACCCGTGGTTCGTAATTGGCAAGGATTTAAAGAGGAATGTCCTGTATGTTGGCCAAGGATTCCACAACGAACTGCTCTATTCCGATTCCATTTTTGCCGATAATGTCAGTTGGGTTTCGGATGTGCCGAATACTGAGGAGTTTGAATGCACAGCCAAATTCCGCTACCGCCAGGAAGATAACAAAGTTACAGTTCGCCTGATGGAAGGCAAACGTGTTCAGGTTCTGTTCCATGAGCCAATCCGGGCTGTCACCCCAGGCCAGGCAGTGGTATTCTATAACGGGGATGAATGCCTCGGCGGCGGTACGATTGACGATGTTTATAGGGATGGCCAAATGCTTGACTATGTTGGATAGGCAGAACCGATAATGGATGAAACAGCACACCCGATTCCCTTCAAAGGGAGCCGGGTGTTTTTGTTTGGTTTTTCCCCCATTCTTTCTGGTTAAAATACGGAGAAAATTACCCGGAGATTATGGTATACTTTCACGTGACGGAGAGTGATATTGATGGATAAAAACTTAAAAGGAATCGAATTGATGCAGGCCGGGAACTGGGAAGAAGCAGCCATGGCCTTTAATGAAGCTATTGAGGAAAATCCGGCTGACCCGGTCGCATACATAAATTTTGGAAACCTGCTTGCTGCAACAGGTGATGAAGAACGGGCGCTGAAATTTTTCCAAAAAGCGATAGAACTGGATGAGCATGCGGGGGCGGCTTATTATAGCATTGGATCCATTTATTATAATAATCAAAACTTTGAACATGCAAAAGGGATGTTCGAGGCCGCCATGAAAAAAGGGCTCGATAGCAGCGACAATTACTTTATGCTTGGGATGACAATCGCCCAGCTTGGGAATAAGCGGCTTGCTCTTCCATACTTACAGCGGAGCACAGAGCTTGCGCCAACCGATGTGGATGCGCGCTTCCAATACGGGCTTTGCCTTGCGGAAGAAGGCATGATCGATTTGGCGATTCCCCAGTTTGAAGAGTGTACCAGTCTTGTACCGGAACATGCAGATGCCTACTACAATTTAGGGGTTGCATTTGCGTTCAAGGAACAGGCTCACAAAGCCCTTGAAATGCTGGATGAGGCAATAAGAATCGACCCCGGCCACGAAATGGCTTTGAGTGTGAAAAGTTTTTTAGAAGATGCGATGAATAATGAATAGAAAAATTTAAGGCCGGTATGGTTTGGCTATTTTTGTTTGAAAGGAGGGACGGTTGTGGACCAGCAGAATTCTCTCGATCTATTTTCGGAACAGGGGAAGTTTGTAAAAGGAAGGCCGATTGTAACGATTTTCCACAATGAAAGCAACCTTTATACAGTCGCCAGGATTCGCGTCGATGAGACGAATGACACCTATGAAGACAGGGAAGCGGTTATTACCGGTTATTTTCCAAAGCTCCATGACCAGGAATCCTACCTCTTTTTTGGCGAATTCAAGGACCATCCGAAATTTGGGCTGCAGTTTCAGGTAACCCATTTTCGGAAAGACATCCCGCAGTCTAAGCAAGGCGTTATTGCCTATCTATCAAGTGAAATGTTTAAGGGAATCGGCCGGAAAACAGCCGAAAGCATTGTCGAGGTTCTTGGGGAAAATGCCATTTCACGCATTTTGAACCAGCCCTCCCTCCTTGATTCCATACCAAGGCTTCCTCCTGAAAAAGCAAAAATGCTGTACGATACCTTAATGGAACACCAAGGGCTTGAACAAGTAATGGTAGCATTGAACCAATACGGCTTCGGGCCGCAGCTTTCGATGAAAATTTATCAGGTTTACAAGGAAACCACCATTGAAATCATCCAGAAAAATCCTTATAAGCTTGTCGAAGATATAGAGGGAATCGGATTTGGCCGTGCCGATGAATTGGGCTACCAGCTGGGGATTTCGGGAAGCCACCCCGACAGAATAAAGGCGGCGTGCCTTTATACGCTTGAAGCCCAAAGCATGCAGGCTGGCCATGTTTTCCTTGAGGCCCGCGATTTGCTTGAAAAAGTAAAGGCTCTGCTTGAAGAAAACCAGCGTGACTTGATTGAATACGAGGACATTACAGCCGAACTGATTAAGCTGGAGGAAGAGGGAAAGGTGGCTGGAGAAGGCCAGCATGTTTATCTTCCTTCTCTTTATTATTCGGAAAAAGGCCTTGTCACGAATATTAAACGGATACTTGAGCAAACGGATTTTAGCGCCCAATTTCCGGAGTCGGAATTCCTGCTGGCACTTGGCGAGCTTGAGGAAAGGATTGGAGTGGAATATGCTCCTTCCCAAAAAGAAGCGATCCAGACAGCGATTCAGTCGCCGATGATGATTTTGACCGGAGGGCCGGGTACTGGGAAAACAACCGTCATCAAAGGGATTGTCGAGCTTTATGCGGAGCTTCACGGCTGCTCGCTTGACCCGAAGGATTACATGAAAAAAGATCAAGCATTTCCCATTTTGCTGGCCGCTCCGACTGGAAGAGCCGCAAAACGGATGAGTGAATCTACAGGACTCCCCGCTGTAACGATCCACAGGCTGCTTGGTTTTAATGGGAGTGAAGGCTTCAGCCATGATGAAGAAACGACACTCGAAGGGAAACTGCTGATTGTTGACGAAACGTCCATGGTCGATATATGGCTGGCCCACCAGTTATTTAAAGCGCTCCCGGACTCAATCCAGGTCATACTAGTCGGCGATGAAGACCAGCTTCCTTCAGTCGGGCCCGGCCAAGTACTAAAGGACTTGCTACGATCCGAACGGATTCCGACTGTCAGGCTGACGGATATTTACAGGCAGGCGGAAGGCTCTTCAATCATTCGGCTCGCCCATGAGATTAAAAAAGGCAAACTGCCTGTTGACCTTGCTGCCCAGCAGCCGGACAGGTCATTCATCAAATGCCATGGCAGCCAGCTTGCCCAGGTCGTTGAGAAGGTTGCCGCAAATGCCAGGAAAAAAGGGTATCACCCGAGAGATATCCAGGTGCTCGCTCCAATGTACAAAGGGCCAGCAGGTATCGACAGGCTGAATGTCATCCTCCAAGAATTGTTCAACCCAAATTCTGAAGGGAAAAAGAAGGAATTAGCATTCGGTGATGTAAAATATCGGATTGGCGACAAGGTTCTCCAGCTCATCAATCAGCCCGAAAGCAATGTGTTCAATGGGGATATTGGCGAAATTGTGTCCATTTTTTACGCAAAGGAAAACACCGAAAAACAGGACATGGCAATTATCTCGTTTGATGGAATTGAAGTGACCTACACGCGTCAGGATTTAAACCAGATTACTCATGCATACTGCTGTTCAGTCCATAAAGCGCAGGGAAGCGAATTTCCAATTGTCATCATGCCGGTGACGAGAAGCTACTTCCGGATGTTGCGGAGAAACCTGATCTACACTGCCATTACCCGGAGCAGGCAATTCCTCATTTTATGCGGTGAGGAAGATGCCTTCCGCCTTGGAGTGGAGCGGAATGATGAACAAACAAGGCAGACCACCTTGGCTGATAAGCTGATGGAGGCAATTGAAGCCGGTAATCATGAACAGCATTCTAATGCGCAGCCGGATGGCGATTTAGGCTGCAATTTTGAATTGAAAGAAAATCGCAGAGCGTACGGCGCACCTTCACTTGAGGAAGTATTAATGAAAACAGACCCGTTAATCGGCATGGAAAACGTTTCCCCTTATGATTTCATGTGATTTGCCTGAAACTATAAGCCAAGTCCCCTATGGTTTAAAGGGTGAGCCCGTCTGGGGTACCATGTTCGGAAAGGCGGGAGAAGTCTTGCGGACGTTCGGATTAATGAAAGGCCTCCCTATTATTTTAGAAAATAGCGGGGAGCAGGTTGGCGTTGTTTCAGATCTGTGCATTGCTGAGGATAAAGTACAGGGGCTGCTAGTGAAAAGAGGAAGCTTTCTGAAGCAGACGCTTTTTCTAGCAATTGCCTCCATTACCTCAATTGGACCGGACGGAATAATTATTCCATCCATCGAAAGCCTTGAGCGGAGCGGAAAAGAAAGAAAAGGGTATACTCTTTCCCATCACAGCCCGCTTGCCGGAAAAATGGTCCTGTCGGAGGAAGGAGACTCACTTGGGCTTTTGAATGACGTATATTTTTTGGAAGAAGTGGGCACAATTGTGGGGTATGAACTATCGGATGGACTCTTTTCGGACCTGCGGGACGGCAAAAAAATCGTTAAACCAAGCGGCCCCCCGGCAATAGGAAAGGATGCCATTATCGTTAATCCCGACAATGTGTGAGGTGCCTTTCCTATGTTCAGCTGTCCAAATTGCCAAAGCAAGGATATCGGCAAAATAGGCATTAACCAGTATTATTGCTGGAACTGCTTTATTGAGCTGTCCCTTGAGAAAGGGCTCATCCATACCCATCAGGTCGAAGAGGATGGAACCTTGAGCTCGCTTGATGATCTTTTCGATGAAAATGAGCGCCGTTATTCAAGCTAAAAGGCCATGAGGCCCGGGCCATTGCCTGGGCCTCTTCCTTTGCCATAATAAAGGCATAAACCCGCGCCTTCCTTCAAAAACTACACAATGAAGGCGGTGAGGCTAATGAACATTCAAATGAAATGGGTTTACCGGATTGTATTTATCCTTTTGTTGCTATCCACTATTTTCGTATTGATGAAGCTTAAGCCGTTTTGGATTCCGGCAGCCCGCATTATTAGCCATTTATTGGTCCCATTCCTAACAGCTGGATTTATTACATACCTTCTCCATCCAGTGGTCGAAAAGCTTAATGCGCGGGGGATTCATAGGGGAATAGCGGTTTTGCTTATTTATATCATCTTTTTCGGGGGAATAGGGCTTGCCCTCTACAAAGGAATCCCGGCCTTTGTCTCGCAAATCCAAGAACTGTCAGCCAGTGCGCCGGATTTTGCGAACCATTATAGGGAGCTGATTTCCAGCCTGGAGGAAAAAACGAAGGCTTGGCCAACTGGCATGCAAAAGAGGATTGACACTGGAATTACTGGAATGGAAGAAAAGCTTAATAGCCTATTCGACCTCGTCATCGGCTCGCTTGCCGGTTTTGCGGATTCAATTCTAATAATAGCGGTCATTCCTTTTATCGCCTTTTATATGCTTAAGGATTTTGCTTTGCTTAAAAAGGCGGCCTGGTATTTGACGCCGAAAAAATGGCGCAGGCAGGGGATCCGTTTCCTTAGTGATGTAGATGATTCACTTGGAGGCTATATTAGGGGGCAGCTGCTAGTTTGTACGATTATGGGAGTGATTTCGTCTTTGCTATTCTGGCTTTTTGGGCTGCGTTTTCCGCTGCTGCTCGGCCTTGTCGTCGCCCTGACCAACGTAATCCCTTACTTTGGGCCAATTATTGGTGCTGTTCCGGCTGTCATCATTGCTGCTTCTTCTTCGGTTAAGTTGATGTTCATCACCCTGGCAATTGTATTTTCACTCCAGTTTATTGAAGGGAACATTTTGTCGCCCTATATCGTTGGCAAAAGCCTTCACATGCATCCATTGTTAATCATAATGGCATTGCTTGCGGGTGGGGAAATAGGGGGGATACCAGGGCTGATTCTGGCGGTGCCTGTTTTGGCCATTTTAAAAGTAGCCGTCCTGCATGCAATTACCATTTTCGCAAGCGGCCAAGGCTGATTAGAAAAAACATTTTCGCATCCCGCCTGAATTGACAAACGTGTTCCGCATCGCTATAATGCTTGCTATAGATGAAATTTGTATTGGATAACATGATGATGGATCGAGTATGCCTTTTGTAATCCAACCGCGTTCCGCGGACAGAGAGGGCTTCCATGGCTGGAAGAAGTCCGGGGTGAAAAATGGCAGAAGGCTAATCCTGAGTGCAGCTAATTACTGCCGTTATGCCGCGTTAAGGCAGCATTGAGAGATGGGCTGTTTGTTTCGCCCATAATCAGGGTGGTACCGCGAGGCAAGCTCTCGTCCCTGTCCAGGGATGAGGGCTTTTTTGTGTTCTTTTTTAAAATTTATTCAAAAATATTAGGGAGGCATACGAATGAAACATCTAACAGGTTCTCAGATTAGGAAAATGTTTTTGGAGTTTTTTCAGGAAAAAAATCACCATGTTGAGCCAAGCGCGCCGCTTGTGCCGCATGACGACCCGTCGTTACTATGGATCAACAGCGGTGTAGCAACGCTTAAAAAGTATTTTGACGGACGCGTAATCCCGGATAATCCGAGAATCACAAATGCTCAGAAATCCATTAGGACAAATGATATCGAAAATGTCGGCAAAACCGCGCGCCATCATACATTCTTTGAAATGCTCGGAAACTTCTCAATCGGTGAGTACTTTAAGGAAGAAGCGATTGAATGGGCATGGGAGTTCTTGACTTCTAAAAAATGGATGGGCTTTGACCCAGACAAACTGTCTGTTACCGTCCATCCCGAAGACCATGAAGCATATGATTACTGGAATAAGAATATTGGCATTCCAGCCGAGCGGATCATCAGGCTTGAAGGCAACTTCTGGGACATCGGCGAAGGTCCGAGCGGCCCAAATACGGAAATCTTCTATGACCGGGGACCGGATTACGGAAATGATCAAAACGATCCAGAACTGTATCCAGGTGGAGAGAATGAGCGTTACCTTGAGGTGTGGAACTTGGTCTTTTCCCAGTTCAACCATAATCCGGATGGTACGTATACACCGCTGCCAAAGAAAAACATCGATACCGGAATGGGATTGGAGCGGATGGCCTCCGTTGTCCAGAACGTTCCTACCAACTTTGATACCGACCTGTTTATGCCGATCATTAGGGCGACCGAGGAAATCTCGGGCACTACGTATGGACAATCAAAGGAAACCGATGTTGCTTTCAAAGTTATTGCTGACCATATTCGGACGGTTTCCTTCGCTATCGGTGACGGTGCGCTTCCTTCAAATGAAGGACGGGGTTATGTTCTAAGGCGTCTCCTCCGCCGTGCAGTCCGTTATGCAAAGCAGATTGGCATAAATCGTCCATTCATGTATGAATTGGTACCTGTGGTAGGGGAAATCATGCATGATTTTTACCCGGAGGTAAAGGATAAACAGGAATTTATCCAGAAGGTCATTAAGAATGAAGAGGAACGGTTCCACGAGACCTTGCATGAAGGCCTTGCGATTCTCGAATCCGTCATTAAAAAAGAAAAAGAAAAAGGCAGTTCGGTCATTTCGGGTGCTGACGTATTCAGGCTGTATGACACGTACGGATTCCCCGTTGAACTGACTGAAGAATATGCGGAAGAAAGCGGAATGTCTATAGACCACAATGGCTTCGAAGAGGAAATGGAAGCCCAAAGGGAACGCGCGCGCTCTGCAAGGCAGGATGTCGAGTCCATGCAGGTTCAAAGCGGAGTTCTCGGTGAGATTAAAGCCGAAAGCACATTCGTCGGTTATGATCAGCTTCAAACGCAGGCAAACGTGCTTGTTATCGTAAAAGACGGCGAATTGGCCGAGCAGGCTGCAACCGGGGAGGAAGTCCAGTTTATTCTCGATCAAACACCTTTTTACGCTGAAAGCGGCGGCCAGATTGCTGACCAGGGATATGTCATTGGCGATGGGGTAAAGGTTTTTGTAAAGGATGTTAAGAAGGCGCCGAATGGACAGAATCTCCATCGTGCCATCGTTGAGGAGGGTACCTTTAAAAAGGGCCAAAGTGTTGCTGCGACAGTAAATAGGGAAAACAGGGTTAAAGTCATCAAAAACCACACTGCAACCCACCTTCTGCACCAGGCGCTAAAGGATGTCCTGGGAACACATGTCAACCAGGCTGGTTCCCTCGTTGAAGCGGACCGCCTACGCTTTGACTTTTCCCACTTCGGCCAGGTTAAGCCAGAGGAACTTGAGCAAGTTGAAAAAATCGTCAATGAGAAAATCTGGCAAAATATACAGGTCGATATCTCGCTTAAGCCAATTGGCGAGGCAAAGGCAATGGGAGCAATGGCGCTATTTGGAGAAAAATATGGGGATATTGTCCGCGTCGTAAGGGTTGGGGACTACAGCCTTGAATTGTGCGGCGGATGCCATGTTCCAAATACATCTGTCATTGGATTGTTCAAAATTGCCGGGGAGAGCGGGATTGGCGCGGGAATCAGGAGAATTGAAGCTGTAACTGGCGAGGGAGCTTATGAGCTGATGAACAGCCAAATCGATTTACTGAAAGATGCTGCAGAAAAACTGAAAGCCAATCCTAAAGATATCTCAACACGGATTGACGGCCTTCTATCGGAGTTAAAGCACCTCCAGCGTGAAAATGAATCACTCACAGCGCGTTTGGGCAATATTGAAGCAGGAAACCTATCTTCAAGCGCGAAGGAGGTTAATGGGATTACCCTCCTTGCAGCAAGCGTCCAAGGGCAGGATATGGCTGGGCTTCGCGGAATGGCCGATGACCTGAAGCAAAAGCTTGGCTCGGCGGTCATTGTACTTGGCAGTGTAAATGAAGGGAAGGTCAACCTTATTGCGGCTGTCACCGAAGACCTTCTTGGAAGGGGATTCCATGCCGGAAAGCTTGTGAAGGAAATCGCTTTAAGATGCGGCGGCAGCGGCGGCGGCCGGCCTGACATGGCGCAGGCAGGCGGAAAAGACCCCTCCAAGCTTGAAGCAGCACTTCAATTCGCGGAAGAATGGGTTAAATCAATTTGATAATCATGGCAATTAGTGTAGAATAAACATGTTACATCTTATTTTCAATGGAAACGAAAAGGCGAGGTGCATGCAATGAGCTCATTAGACAAGACGATGAGATTCAATTTTCCCGAAGAGCCATTTGAACACGATGTAGATGAAGTCCTTTTCCAGGTGCACGAAGCGCTTCAGGAAAAAGGGTACAACCCAATCAACCAGATCGTCGGCTATCTTCTCTCGGGCGACCCTGCATATATCCCGCGCCATAAAGATGCCCGCAACATCATCAGGAAGCTGGAGCGGGATGAAATCATTGAGGTGCTTGTGAAATTTTATCTAAAGCAAAAGCGCGGAGGCTAATCAATGCGGATTCTGGGATTGGATGTCGGCTCAAAAACGGTCGGCGTCGCCCTCAGCGATGAATTTGGATGGACCGCGCAAGGTCTGGAAACGATTAAGATCGATGAGGAAAAAAACGAGTTTGGTTTTGAGCGTTTAGGTCAATTAATAAAAGAGTATGGCGTTGATCAGGTGGTCATCGGCCTGCCAAAAAACATGAATGGCACAATTGGCCCGCGGGCAGAGGCAAGCATACGCTTTGCGGATGAGATAGAAAGGCTCTTTTCCTTGCCAACCGTCCTTTGGGACGAGCGGCTTAGCACGATGGCAGCGGAAAGGGTTTTGCTTGAAGCGGATGTAAGCCGAAAAAAGCGAAAAAAGGTCATCGATAAGATGGCTGCAGTCATGATATTGCAAGGCTATCTTGATAGTAAAAAGTGAAGGGTGAAAAATATGGAACACGGTGATAACCAGATTGTAGTAGTAGACGAAAACGGAAACGAACAGCTTTATGAAATTCTTTATACTTTCGAATCGGAAGAGTTTGAAAAATCGTACGTCCTGTATTACGCTGCAGGTGCGGACGACAGCGAAGACGAAGAAATTGAAATCCATGCTTCATCCTTTGTTCCAGGAGCAGAGGGGAAAGCGGGCGACCTTCTTCCGATTGAAACCGAAGAAGAATGGGATTTGATTGAGGAAGTGCTGAATACTTTCCTTGACGACCAGGAAGACCACGAAGATTAACAACAGGTTAGGGCCGGCATGCAGCCGGCCCTATTTTTATAGACATCGCTGCCCCATTTTTTGTTAAATTGACAAGGTATTCAACTTATGCTGAAATGGAGACGGTAGTTTTTTATTAAAATATTGTATAATAGGCAAAATGCAGAGACCAATCCACAGCGATAAGCGGGTCCTGTCGAAAACAGGAGGGGAAAAGCAGAATGTCTGCTGATACGAAAAATACAAAAAGAGAGTTAATCCGCAAAAAAATGATGGAGCATCAAAGCGAGGCGAAAATTGTCAGGAAGATAGTCCTTTCAATTTCGCTGACAGCCATCATACTCGTCTGCCTAATCGGCGGCGGAGGCTATCTATATGTAAAGTCAGCCCTTGAGCCTGTCGATCCGTCTAGCAAGGATGTTAAAGAGATCGTCATTCCCATCGGTTCATCGGTATCAGGAATTGCCAACACACTCGAAAAGAATGGGATTATCAAAAACGCCAGGATTTTCAAATACTATGTAAAATTTAATAATGAATCTGGGTTCATGGCTGGGGATTATAAAATGACACCTTCCATGACCATTCCTGAAATCATCAAAAGCTTGAAAACCGGCAAGGTGGTCCAAAAGGAAAAGTATAGGATAGCTGTGCCAGAAGGGAAGCAATTGGCAGAAATTGCGGGCCTGATATCAAAGGCCACCGGCCAAAGCCAGGAGGAGGTTTTCCAAAGGCTTAACAATCCTGAATTTGTGAAAAGCCTTATGGCTAAATATCCAGAATTGCTGACCAATGATATCCTGGGCGATAAAGTTAAATATCCGCTTGAAGGCTATTTGTTCCCGGCCACCTATCCGATTTCAAAAGAAAAGCCGACAGTCGATGAGCTTGTGATTATCATGCTGGATAAAACAAAAGCTGTCCTTGGGCCTTACTCGGAATTAATGAAGAGGAAGAAGCTCACTCCTCACCAATTATTGACAATGGCTTCGTTAATTGAGGAAGAAGCAACTGAAAAAGCCGACAGGCATTTGATTTCCAGTGTTTTTTATAACAGGATTGAAGCGGGCATGCCATTGCAGACAGACCCGACTGTCCTGTACGCTCACGGAAAACATAAGGACAGGGTTCTGTATAAAGATCTTGAGGTGGATTCGCCTTACAACACCTATAAATATCCAGGCCTGCCTCCAGGGCCGATTGCGAACGCTGGTAAGATGTCAATAGAGGCAGCGCTGAATCCGGAAGACACCGGCTATTTCTACTTCCTTGCTTCGAAGGATGGGGAAGTTCACTTCTCAAAAACTCTGCAGGAGCATAACCGGTTAAAGGCAAAGTACATTACAAACAGCCAGTAGCCAAGAGGCTGGAAAAACCATGGATTTCCTAAGCCTTTTGTGTTAAAATTGTTCAAGTGTTTTATTCTGTTTGGGAAAATACACCCTCAGCGGAATAGGTTTCAGAAAAAAAGGAATGATTTCCCTTTTAATAAACAATAGCGTCCATTACGGCAAGCAGGCGTAGCCATTAGATACTTGTTATGCTGCTTGCTGTGAACGCTATTTTTTCGTGTTTAAAGAGGGACAAGCAAAAAAACTTTGGAGTGGTTGCCATTGTTGGATGAAAAACTGCAGACCTATATAGACAGCTTAATACCTGCGCGGAATGGCCTATTCGCTGAGATGGAAGCTTATGCAAAAGAGCATCACGTCCCGATTATGGAGCCAGCCGGTATGGAGGCTCTTCTTCAAATTTTAAGAATTCATCGTCCTGCCCGCATCTTGGAAATTGGGACTGCTATTGGCTATTCCGCTCTCCGGATGGCAGAGGCGCTTCCCGAAGCAAAAATTGTATCAATTGAACGGGATTCTGACCGATTCAGCCTTGCATGCAGCAATGTGGAAGCCGCAGGCGAATCCGAAAGGGTAGTGCTCATTCTTGGCGATGCCCTTGAAACCGCAGGCGAAGCGGCATCTGAAGCACCCTATGATGCGATTTTCATAGATGCCGCGAAGGGACAGTACAGGAAATTCTTTTCCCTCTATTCTCCACTGTTAAAGGCGGGGGGTATCATGGTTACCGACAATGTGCTGTTCAAAGGACTTGTCTATGGCCGTGAACCGGATAGCGGCAGGCTCGGGAAGCTTGCTGAAAAAATACATGGTTACAATGTTTGGCTTACTAGCCTCGAAGAATATGTAACAACCATCCTTCCTGTAGGGGATGGGGTAGCGATCAGCTATAAAAAGGGGTGAAGGAAATGAAAAAAGCAGAATTGCTTGTTACACCGACAAGCATTCATGATATAATGCCGCTTGCAGAAGCAGGTGCTGATGCATTTGTAGTAGGCGAAGAAAGATATGCGCTCAGGCTTGCCGGTGAATTCAGCCGCGACGAGGTTCGCGAAGCCATCCGGCTCGGCCATTCCAAAGGGAAAAAGGTTTATGTCTCTATGAACGCCATCTTTCATAATGAAAAGGTGGAAGAACTGGGTGACTACCTCGCCTTTGCCGCTGATGCAGGAGCGGATGCGGTCATTTTCGGAGATCCGGCTGTATTGATTGCTGCACGTGAGTCCGCTCCCGAGATGAAGCTTCACTGGAACACTGAGACGACGGCAACGAACTGGTATACATGCAACTATTGGGGCAGAAAAGGCGCCAAAAGGGCAGTGCTGGCGCGAGAAATCAATATGGATGCAATTGTCGAGATAAAAGAAAACGCAGAAGTCGAGATAGAAGTCCAAGTCCATGGAATGAGCTGCATGTTTCAATCAAAGCGTTCCCTTCTAGGGAACTATTTCCTTTACCAGGACAAAGAAATGGAAATTGAGAACCGCCGCCTCGAGAAGGATATGATCCTCCATGACAAGGAGCGGGGGAATAAATACCCCATTTTCGAGGATTCAAATGGGACACATATCATGAGCCCTAACGATATGTGTATGATTGACGAACTGCAGGACATGCTTGAAGCGGGAGTTGACTCGTTTAAAATTGACGGGATTATGAAGTCTCCTGACTATATTATTGAGGTTACCCGCCTATATAGAGAAGCGATAGACCTTTATTTTGAGGATCCGGAAAGGTATGAAGAGGCCAAGGGCGAACTCCTTGCAAGGATTGAAGAAATCCAACCACCCGCAAGGCAGCTGGATACCGGATTTTTCTTTAAAGAAACGGTTTATTGATATGCAGGGGAGAATTGAATAAAGGAGGTAGTTGGCTGTGAGCGCGGTAAAGGACAGAATATCTGAAATCATTGATGGCAAGCGGGTTATTGTAAAAAAACCCGAACTGCTTGCCCCTGCCGGAAACCTTGAGAAGCTGAAAATCGCCGTCCATTACGGAGCGGATGCTGTCTTTATAGGCGGCCAGGAATATGGCCTCCGTTCCAATGCCGACAATTTCACTTTTGAGGAAATGAAGGAAGGCGTTGAATTCGCTAAAAAATATGGAGCGAAAATATATGTAACAACGAATATCTTTGCCCATAACGAAAACATTGACGGCCTTGAAGAGTACCTCATGGGTCTAAAAGAGGCAGGAGTCGCCGGAATCATTGTGGCTGACCCGCTTATTATCGAAACATGCCGCAGGGTGGCACCTGGTGTCGAGGTGCATTTGAGCACACAGCAATCCCTTTCCAACTGGAAAGCAGTCCAGTTTTGGAAAGAGGAGGGGCTTGAACGGGTGGTGCTTGCCCGCGAAACGAGTGCCGAAGATATCCGCGAGATGAAGGAAAAAGGGGATATTGAAATCGAAACCTTCATTCATGGTGCAATGTGCATTGCTTATTCCGGGCGCTGCACACTCAGCAATCATATGACGGCCAGGGATTCGAACCGGGGCGGCTGCTGCCAGTCCTGCCGCTGGGATTACGATTTGTATAGGCAGGAAGGCGACGGGGAAACGGCTCTTTTTGATGAGGCCGATTCGCCTTTTGCAATGAGCCCTAAGGATTTGAATTTGCTTCAATCCATCCCAAAAATGATTGAGCTTGGAATCGACAGCCTCAAAATCGAGGGAAGGATGAAATCAATTCATTACATCGCTACTGTCGTTAGTGTTTATCGGAAGGTGATTGATGCCTACTGTGCCGACCCGGCCAATTTTTCCATCAGGCAGGAATGGATTGAAGAGCTCGACAAGTGCGCAAACCGGGAAACAGCAACAGCTTTCTTCGAAGGCGTTCCCGGGTATAAAGAGCAAATGTTTGGCAATCATAGCAAAAAGACAAGATTCGATTTCGCCGGACTTGTACTTGGTTACGACAAAGAGACGAAAATTGTGACCATGCAACAGCGGAATTTTTTCAAACCTGGCGATGAAGTTGAGTTTTTCGGACCGGAAATCGAAAACTTTAAGGCTGTAATTGAAAAGATTTGGGATGAAGGCGAAAATGAGCTTGACGCTGCCCGCCATCCTCTGCAAATCGTAAAGTTCCAGCTGGACAAGCCAGTCTACCCGAACAACATGATGCGGAAGGAGAACTAGTATGGGACGCAAACCAGTTGTCATCGGGGTGGCCGGCGGGTCAGGCTCCGGGAAAACATCCGTTACAAAAGCAATTTTTGACAGCTTTAAAGGCCACTCGATTCTGATGATCGAACAGGATTACTATTACAAGGACCAGAGCAGCCTTCCTTTCGAGGAACGGTTGAAAACGAATTATGACCATCCGCTCGCTTTCGATAATGACCTGTTGATAGAGCATTTAAAAATGCTCCTAAGCAGGGAACCGATTGAAAAGCCAGTCTATGATTACGCAATTCATACGAGATCAAAAGAAGTGATCTATGTTGAGCCAAAGGATGTTATTATTCTTGAGGGAATCCTGATCCTGGAAGATGAGCGCTTGCGCAATCTAATGGATATTAAGCTGTTTGTAGACACAGATGCGGATATACGCATCCTTAGAAGGCTGCAAAGGGATATTAAGGAGCGAGGAAGGACTGTTGAATCGGTTGTTGACCAGTACGTCAATGTAGTCAGGCCAATGCACAACCAGTTCATTGAGCCATCCAAACGCTATGCCGATGTCATCATACCAGAAGGCGGCCATAATCATGTCGCCATTGATTTGATGGTAACAAAAATTCAAACTATTCTTGAACAAAAGTCTATTTTATGAAACAATAACATAGAAATAGAAGAGGAAATTGGAAAAAATTTTCCGAATACTGGGTTGGGCAGACCTGAAAATGCAGTTGGAACTTTTTTATCTGTTCGATTGAAGCCCGCTTACCCAAAGCCAAACGGAGGAATGCGCCTTGCAAAGGGCTGCCCTCCTTCTATAGAAACAAAACACTGCGCGCCCTGAAACAGGACGCGCTAGAAACGTATCAAGGTATGCCCGTACATACGGAAGAAAAAAACATTGAGTGGACAGAATCGAAGGAGTGAACATAGTGGCAGCAGAAAGAGTATTTCCAATGACACAGGCGGGAAAAGATAAATTGGTTCAGGAGCTTGAACACCTAAAGACCGTAAAACGTAAAGAAGTGGTGGAGCGGATTAAAGTCGCACGGAGCTTTGGCGATTTATCCGAGAACTCCGAGTATGATTCCGCGAAGGAAGAGCAGGCATTTGTAGAAGGCCGCATCACAACACTTGAAAATATGATCAGGAATGCAAAAATCATCAATGAAAGCGAAATTACCGGCGATGCTGTAGCGCTCGGTAGGACCGTAACGTTCGTGGAGCTTCCGGACGGGGATGAAGAAACGTATTCGATTGTTGGAAGTGCGGAGGCTGATCCGTTCGACGGCAAAATTTCAAATGATTCCCCGATTGCCCGAAGCCTGATAGGTAAAAAAGTAGGCGATGTTGTTTCCGTACAGACGCCAGGCGGTGAATTGTCTGTAAGAATCACTTCGATTAAGTAGTAAATCACTTTAATATGTTTGAAAAAAATGCATCTCGTCAAAGCTTTTGACGAGGTGTTTTTTTATGTGGAAGAAACGTGCTTTAGCCATGGGATTCGTGTATTCCCTCGGTCTTTTACTATTACTTGGCAGGCTTTTTCAGATTCAATTGGCCGAACCGGAAAGCTTTTCCTCACGCCACATCAATCTCCTTGAAGAGAGTGTAAGGCAAAGGACGCAGGTGGCCCCTTTGGATAATGGCAGGGGTTCCATTCTTGACCGCAATGGCCTCGCTTTGGCAGGTCCGAGATTCCCTGTATTAATGCTTTTTCCTTTTTTGAAAAACATGGAGTGGGATGCGGCAAGAGTTGCAGGAATTATAGGTGGATCAGCGGAGGAACTGAATGCGGCTGTAAGGGAATCAAAGGAACCGTTCGCATTTGGTGCACCTGCACCGAGGATCTTATCCGCAGATGAAGTAAAGGCAATCAATGCATTGAAGATTCCGGGAGTTTTTGCCGCAGAACGAAAAGCAGCAGAGGGATATGGCGTGGCTCAGCAGCTAGCTGGGGCCGTTGGCGAAAATGAACAAGAATTAACGAAACGCTATCCGAAGCAAAAGTTTTCACCCCGGACAGCTATTGGCATCTCGGGACTGGAGAAAAACTTTGACCCATTTTTGATTGGTGATGGCGGTACGAAGCTTGTCTATCATGTCGATGGAAAAGGCCGGCCGCTTTATGGGGCGAATATCCGATTGGCGGGAGAAAGGAGCCCTTTTTATCCAGCAAATATCCGGAGTTCAATTGACCTTGAAATCCAAAAAAAAGCCGAACAGCTTGCAGATAGCCACGGAATAAAAAAAGGAGGCATAGTCCTCTTGGATATTCCGACAAACAGCATCCTGGCAATTGTATCGCGATCTGGTACGAAGGGTGCGAGCCCACTTGATGGGCTGGCGAACCATATGCTAAAAGAGCAGATCATGGGTTCCGTTTTTAAAACAGCCATTGCGGCCGCTGCCATCGATTATGGCCTCGACAATCCCGCAAGGCTATTCGATTGCAGCAGAAAAATAAACGGCCAACTTGATTCAGTCCATACCTATGGGATGCGAAGTTTTTCGGATAGCTTTGCCATAAGCTGCAATAACACGTTTGCACAGCTTGCCAAGGAACTGAA
>NZ_LMTI01000002.1:313245-381625 GCF_001510665.1 Bacillus sp. FJAT-27445 | reverse complement strand
GGGTGGGGAATGTATTTCATTTTCAGGAATTCCACCAATTGGATGAAGAGAAAGGGCGGGTATTTTTAACAGACAGTGAACGTGAGGATGATAATTTTGTTGCACTATCGGGCATCGGCCAAAAAGAAGTAAGGGCCACGCCCCTTGCCGTTGCGAATATGATGGCAACGATTGCCAGAGGCGGGGACAAGCAACAAGTAAGAGCTGTTTCTTCCATCGAATACAAGAACGGCACGGTTATGTTTGAGTTCCCGCAAAAAGAACTTCCCGGGCAAAAAATTTCGCAGCAAACAGCCCGCGAACTTCAAGTACTGCTAAGAAGGGTCGTAACGGACAGCCAAGGGACTGGCAGATGGTTCGCCGGCCTTCCCTATGAGGTTGCGGGGAAGTCTGGAACAGCTGAAACAGGTAGATTTTTGGGAAAAGAACAGCTGCATAATAAATGGTTTGCAGGCTATTTTCCCTTTGAAAATCCGCGGTATGCCCTTGTTACTGTCAACCTCGATGTAGAGGGAGATGAGGGCGGCATTAACCAGCTATTCGCCGAATTAGTGGCCTATTTGCATAGCCGGGACAACCCGAGGTAGAAGGTTAATTCTTCATCTTTCACGCTTCTCATGATAGAATAATGTCAATCTTTCTTAGGGAGGCCTTGTCTATGGATCATGGGTATTCAAATGGGAACCGTTCGCGTTACCGTGCAAAAAGAAAAAAGACAAACATCATTTTAAATAGCTTGATTGCAATTGTTATTCTATTAATCCTTGCAGTTGGTTTTTCGATTTTTGCGGGAAATGATGATGCTTCGCCAAAGCAGGCGGATAAAGCAGAAGCTGGGCAAAAATCCGGTGGTACTGAAAAAGGCGGGGACAACGGAACACCCGCAGATGATAAAGGGGGGAATTCGTCCGATGACGGTGATTCTGCCGGGGCAGATGATGGTCAATCGGATGGGGAAACAGAAGATGAAAAGGTAGATGAGCCCGTCGAAACAGAGGGAGGAAGCTCCCCGAATGTTAAAAAGACAATCGAAAATCCGGGGTGGCAGCCTGTCGGTACAAGCCAGACAGGTGATCACCAGGTTGTCGTTGACAGCAATTCCACTGATTGGGACGAAATGCATGATGCCCTTGCATATGCTATAGGCACTGACAAAGGCAATATAACAACATGGTGGCTTGAAAGGGACCGGAGCAAGGAAGGCGGGGCAATTGGGACCGTTACAGCGAAAGGAAGCGACCAGGCATACCGTGTGTATATCGAATGGGTGGACGGAGAAGGATATAAGCCGGTCAAGGTAGAAGAATTATATGAAAATGATAAAAAATAATACGAGCAAGGGCGCAGGTGCCCTTGCTATTTTTTTAGCTTAAAATGAACCGCTGCGGTAAAGTAAGCCTTTCTTTCCTCATTGACATGCATTTGATGCGAGACCGAATGTACATGCAGCATGATGGCCCTATTCACTTCTATTTGTGCGGCAATCTTCTTTTCTAGAGCAGAAAGGCTTGTCGCCTCAAAAAATTCAATTTTATCCTCAAAGAGGTCAAACTGCAGATTCAACGTGATTCCTCCTAGTCATTAGTCATTTCCATTGTAGCCGTAAACTGAGATTGGTGGCAATTCGCCAGTTGAAGATTGGAAGAGGATGTGATAAATTGGGAACATGGTTCGTTTTAATTCATAGTATATCAATAGGAATTATGAGTTTAATAAAAATGGAGCGTGTATATAGATGGGCAGGGAATTTCTTGATTTGTTCGAGGTTTGGGCAGAATCCTATGATGACAGCGTCGAAGGCCATGATAAGGAGTACGAAGAGGTGTTCAAACATTACAGCAGGATCCTGGATGCGGTGGCGGACAAGGCTTCTGGGCATGTAATTGAATTTGGTTCCGGGACCGGGAATCTTACGAGCCGCTTGTTGGCCCGCGGCTTGAAAGTTACCGGCATTGAGCCATCGCCGGCGATGAGAAAAATAGCCGAATCCAAACTATTAGGGAAGGCGCAAATTCTTGATGGCGATTTCTTGAGCTTTCCGGAACTTGATAATCCATTTACACTTGTTAGTACGTACGCCTTTCATCACTTGACCGATGAGGAGAAAAGGGAAGCTATAGCCCTTTATGGAAAAATTTTGCCGAACGGTGGTAAAATAGTATTTGCGGATACAATGTATGAATCTTCCGAAGCGTTCAAGGACGCAATAAGGGATGCCAAGGAAAAAGGCTTCCAAAACCTTGCGGCGGACCTCGAAAGGGAATATTATACGACTATTCCGGTTTTGAAGGCGATTCTTGAGGAGAATGGCTTTCACGCCAGCTTTTCCAGATGCAATGACTTTGTCTGGCTGATGGAAGGTGAAAAATTTTAAAAAAGTGAGGTTACAAAATGAAAATTGCCATTATAGGAGCGATGGAACAAGAGGTCGCATTATTAAGGAGCAATATCGAAGGAAAAACCCGCGAGGTAATCGGAGGATGCGAATTTACTTCAGGAAAAATGGATGGGGTTGACGTAATCCTGCTACGGTCCGGCATCGGGAAGGTAAATGCGGCGATGTCGACCGCCATCCTATTGGAACGATTTAAGCCTGACTGCGTAATCAACACCGGATCTGCCGGAGGATTTGACCCATCTCTCGAGGTTGGCGATGCGGTCATTTCCACGGAAGTCCGCCATCATGATGTCGATGTCACGGCATTTGGCTATGAATACGGACAGGTTCCCGAGCTTCCCCCTGCTTTTAAGGCGGATGAAAAACTCGTCGCGATTGCTGAAGCTGCAGCCGATGAGATTGAGGATATCCAGATCGTCAAAGGCTTGATTGCGACAGGCGATTCCTTTATGGAAGACCCGGAAAGAGTTGAATTTATCAGGACAAAGTTTACTGGGTTGCAGGCTGTCGAGATGGAAGCAGCCGCGATTGCGCAGGTTTCCCACCAATTCAATATCCCGTTCGTGATTATCCGTTCCTTGTCAGATATTGCCGGGAAGGAATCGAATGTTTCCTTTGACCAATTCCTTCATAAGGCGGCCCTCCACTCGGCGACACTTGTCATGAAAATGGTATCGGCTCTTAAATAGAAGCGAAACGGGGGAGGAAAGTTGAAGGTTTATAATAATGTCCATGAATTGATTGGAAATACACCCATCGTTGAAATTAAATCATTTCCTTTACCGGAAGGGGTACGAATTTTTGCCAAGCTAGAATTCCTGAATCCCGGCGGAAGCGTAAAGGACAGGCTCGGACTCGAATTGCTGCGAGAGGCCTTTGAAAGCGGCAAACTGCGGGAAGGCGGTACGATTATCGAGCCTACCGCGGGCAATACTGGGATCGGTCTTGCCCTTGCTGCAATCAATAGGGGAATAAATGTTGTTTTTTGCGTCCCGGAAAAATTCAGCCTGGAAAAGCAGGAGCTTATGAAAGCTCTAGGCGCGAAGGTTGTCCACACGCCAACCGAAGAGGGCATGAAGGGCGCAATCAAAAAAGCGAAGGAAATGCTCGACGAGATTCCCGGCTCGTATTGCCCTCAACAGTTTGAGAACCCTGCTAATCCGGAAACATATTACAAAACACTTGCTCCCGAGCTTTGGGAGCAAATGGATGGGGAAATTGGCGTATTTGTGGCGGGCGCGGGATCAGGCGGCACCTTCATGGGGACCGCCCGTTTTCTAAAGGAACAGGATAAAGGGATAAAAACAGTCATTGTCGAACCAGAAGGCTCAATCCTGAACGGAGGCGAGTCCGGCCCGCATAAAACGGAGGGCATTGGCATGGAAATGCTGCCCGGCTTTATGGACACAAACTATTTTGACGCAATCCATACTGTTCTTGATGAAGATGCGTTCGGCATAGTCAAGGAACTGGCTGCCAAGGAGGGGCTGCTTGTCGGCAGTTCATCCGGCGCAGCTTTCCACGCGGCTCTCCAGGAAGCTAAAACTGCAGATAGCGGAACGAATATAGTCGTTATTTTTCCGGACGGAAGCGAGAGATATTTAAGTAAAAAGATTTATGAAGGCGGGATATAAATGAAAAGGAAAACCAGATTAATCCATGGTGGTCAGCCTATTGATCCATATACTGGCGCGGTTTCCGTGCCGATCTATCAGGTGAGCACATACAAACAGGAGGGAGTCGGCGGCCATAAAGGCTTTGAATACTCCCGGACAGGCAACCCGACAAGGCATGCCCTTGAAGAACTGATCAAGGACGTTGAAGGCGGACATGCTGGCTTCGCTTTCGGATCCGGCATGGCGGCTATGACGGCTGTCATGATGATGTTCAACTCTGGCGACCATGTTATCCTCACTGACGATGTGTATGGCGGCTCTTACCGTGTCATGACAAAGGTATTGAACCGGATGGGCATTGATACAACGTTTGTTGATACGAGCAATTTGGAAAACATCAGCAAGGAAATCAGGCCGAACACCAGGGCAATCCATTTGGAAACCCCAACAAACCCGCTTATGAAAATTACCGATATTGCGGGAGTGGCAAAGTTGGCCAAGGAACATGGCCTGTTGACAATTGTTGATAATACGTTCTCGACTCCTTACTGGCAGAATCCAATTGAACTGGGAGCCGATATTGTTTTGCATAGCGCAACTAAGTATCTGGGCGGCCATAGCGATGTTGTGGCTGGGCTTGCGGTTGTGAATAGCGAAAAACTTGCTCAGGAACTACATTTCGTCCAAAACTCAACAGGCGGCGTACTCGGCCCGCAGGATTCCTGGCTGCTGATGAGGGGAATGAAAACACTTGGAATCCGTATGGAGGAGACTGAAGCCAATACGAAGGCGATTGTTGATTTCCTAATAAGCCATCCTGGCGTCAAAAAGGTCTTTTACCCTGGCCTTGAAACCCATCCGAACCACTCAATTGCCAAAAAGCAGTCACGCGGTTTCGGCGGCATGGTTTCGTTTGATGTCGGCAGCGCTGAAAAGGCCGATGAACTGCTTGGCAAGGTGCGATATTTTACCCTGGCGGAAAGCCTTGGTGCGGTGGAGAGCCTCATTTCTGTGCCAGCAAGGATGACCCACGCTTCCATTCCGGCTGAAAGGCGCGCAGAGCTTGGCATAACAGACGGGCTCGTCAGAATTTCTGTCGGCCTGGAGGATGCGGAAGATTTGATTGAAGATCTTAAAAATGCATTAGAATAAAACATATAGTTGCGCCGGCCCTAAAAGGGGCTGGCGTTTTTGCTTGCTGCCAGTATATTGAAGCATCTTACTTTTCAATGTTCCAACAATGTTAATAATTACATTGCTCACTAAGCTAAAAAATATGTTAAGTTAAGTTAGTATTCTATTAGAAAAGCAGGTGAGCAGATGGAAAAACAGGCAAAAGAACTTTTTGAGAAAATGACCGATACCAAATGGTTCGGAATCGTCCTTTTGGCGGCCGGCTCATTTTTCTACATCGGCACCATTCTTCCTACAGCCCCATCAAAGGCAATGGATTTGGTTGGCATGTCAATTTCATCGCTCGTTTTCCTTGCAGTCTCGATTCTCTTTTTCTTAAAATCAAGGGAATATAGGGAAATGCTTTTGGAACATGAGGATGGAGAAGAATATTTCCTTTAACATATACCGCCCGAAATGGGCGTTTTTTATTGCGAACATTTTGGATAACTTGAGAGAATTAATTTCGGTAGCACAATCCTCAGAAGTAGAAAGAGCGGTAGCACAAGGAAAGGTTTCCTGAAATTTCTTTGCCTGCGGCGTATGCGCTTGCCCTTTTGTTCTGTGAAATGGAATCCATCGGGGTTATGCGAAATTGTGTCCGAAATTTGACAGTTTTCGATATCTGCCTTGGAATTTTCGTTATCTTGAAAAATTTTTCGATATCAGCTTCGAAATTTTCGATATCCGACCGGAAACTTTCGATATACGCTAACACGCCGCCGATATACGGACTGCGACTTAATTAATGTATGGAAAAGCTAGTGCATTACACCCAAAACTGGTTGGTACGGTCACTATTTCAGCTAAAAAGCGATAATAAAGTAAAATATGCAAATAAAAACGCTTGGAATGCTCAAGCGTTTTTTTCTGTCTGTTAAATTAAATTAGTGGTCACAAGTGAGTTTTACGAGGGGGGGTTTACCAGAATTCTTCGTGCCTTCCACTACAATCTTCATTAAATTATTCGGACACAAGCATTCATGGTGAAGAACTAATCTATAGTTTTTTCCAGTATGAGGAAATGCATGAATATTTTTCATAAAAATGTTTACAAACACAGAGATAGTGTATATAATTGCCATAGTTAGTGAAAAATTACCTGAAAGGAGGCATTACCATGATTAAGTTTTACACTGGCATCAAAACTTTATATAACTATCATGCATGTTCTGCCTTCAGGGATTGGATTGCCTAACAAGTAAGTTTGGTTAATAGCCATGTCCATGCCGCGGGAGAACTGTGCCTGCGGCATTTTTATGTCCAAAAACCTTTGCTTATTCTTATTGCGCCCATTTTTTATGGCCGATTACAGAGCGTTGGTGTGCCGCAGGAAAGCTATGCTTTCTGCGGCTTTTTTGTGTGGAAAAAAGGATATGGATTTGAGGAGGTGAGTGAAATGACATTAAACATTTTCTTTGTGACGGTTACGATTAAAAAACGCAAAATGGACCCTGAGGAAATTATGAGACGGGAAAGCATCCGAAAAATTACCGAGGCGAACAAGGATCGCCGATTTTCAATGTACCGCACGTTTTAATTAAAGGTGGTGAAAATAATGACATTACAACTATTTTTCTTTACAATCACGATTAAAAAAAGAGAGTACAGCCCGGAAGAATTGATAGGCATGGAGCATTCCAGAAGGATAGATGAGGAAAACAAAGCGCGTGCCCTCAATCTTTACAGGCCACTATAACAGGAAAGGCGGTAGTAGGACATGATATTTTTGATGCAGAATAGAAGAGGCTGGTATTGGATTTGGAAAGATACAGCGTAATTTTGTTTTCCGAAAGGAGGAAAAGAAGATGCCGATACATTGCTTTTTTTTGGCATTTTTATTTCGATTGAGGAAGCAGTGCCGGAACAGCCGTTAAAGTTGCCTCAAGGCTGTACGGTATCCATTATATATACTATAATTACTTTGATATATATAAATCGGACAGAGCAAGGGGTGCTGGTTATGTTCATGATGGTCATTGCATTGATTATTACTGGAACAATTGGCTGCATAATTGCTGCAGAGGTAAGCGTCGAAGATTAATAAAGAAAAAGCATTAACCCATTTTACATGGATTAATGCTTTTTTCTTTTTACCTGCGACGGCGCGGCCTGATCCAGAGATATACGACCAGAAGGATTGCCCCAGCAGCCGCAAGTCCCTTTGTGGCAGTAAATCCTCCGAAGATTATCTGAGCAGCTGTGGCAAGCACAACGATTAGCAGTACAAGCAATAGAACGATTTTTTCAGCCAACTATATCCCCTCTTTCATCACTATTTTACAATCAGCTGTGGACAATGTCTATTTCTCCAAAAGCCGTAAAGGAAGAAATTCAGGATGAGATAAATTTTTTGAGGATATATTTACCATGAGAGCATTTCGTGAAATTTTGGGCGGACAGACACTTTTCCCGTTTTTTTTACATAGAGTTAGGTAAAACACAAGCTGAGCAGAAAGCGGGGAGAAAATATGTCCGGTATTCTGGCTGCCCTTGGTTATTTGGTAAAGGAAGTCCTTTTTCTCGTATCTTATGTAAAAAACAATGCCTTCCCGCAGCCGCTGTCTTCGGCCGATGAAAAAAAGTACCTGAAGCTGATGGCGGCGGGGGATGAGAATGCCCGCAATCTCCTCATTGAACACAATCTCCGGCTCGTTGCCCATATTGTTAAAAAGTTTGAAAATACTGGAGAAGATGCGGAAGATCTTATCTCAATCGGGACGATCGGGCTTATTAAAGCGATTGAAAGTTATTCGGAAGGCAAAGGCACGAAACTGGCCACATATGCCGCACGTTGTATTGAAAATGAAATACTCATGCACTTGCGGGCATTGAAGAAGACAAAAAAAGATGTCTCCCTTCATGACCCTATTGGCCAGGATAAGGAAGGAAATGAAATTTCACTGATCGATGTACTGAAATCTGAATCTGAGGACGTCATTGACACAATCCAGCTGAACATGGAGCTTGAGAAAATCAAGCAATATATCGGGGTCCTCGATCCCCGAGAGAAGGAAGTAATTGTCGGCAGATTCGGCCTGGATTTGCAAAAAGAAAAAACTCAAAGGGAAATTGCCAAGGAATTGGGCATATCCCGCAGTTACGTATCGAGGATAGAAAAGCGGGCCTTGATGAAAATGTTCCATGAATTTTACCGGGCAGAAAAGGACAGACGGAAAAAAGGGAAAGGCAGCTGATAAAGCTGCCTATTTTTATTGATAAAAGCATTACAAACTGTTTTTTCAACGGGTAGGCTTATACGCCCATACAGGATTCCGCCCGGTACATACCCTATAGTAAAGGGAAGGGGTGAGTTTGATGTATTACGGCTATCCATATACTCCATACCCATATAGCTACGGTTATGGGCTGGTTGGCGGGGGCTACGGGTTCGTATATGCGCTATTCATTATACTATTGATCATTGTACTGTTATTTGGAGGCTGGTGGTATTTCTGCGGCCGTCCATGTTAAGGTAATGCCGGGCTGCTTTAGGCGGCCCTATTTTTTTGGAAAGATGCAGGGTTGTGAATTGGAAATGTTCTGAAAATAACACTATAATAAAATGGTACATATATCCGCCGGGCTAACTTTCGGCAAAAAAATTAGAGGGGGATTTAAAAAATGGTCAACGCAACTTTTTCCGATGTTTGGGATTTGGATGTTTTCTTTCCGGGCGGTAGTGCTTCACCTGAATTCCAGAATCACCTTGAGAACACAAAAGAATCGATTGAAGCGTTTTTAAATGAAGTAGAACAGTGGGAGCCGTCTGGCGATGGCAAGGATGCAGAAACATTGGACAGCCTAATCGGTTCATTTGAAAGGACGGCAAAAAAAACACGCCAGGCCGGAGCATTCCTTAGTTGCCTCAAGGCCCAAAATACAGAGGACAAAAAGGCGCATGAACTCCTCGCCAAGGCAACTGGACTAAATGCGGCCTTCCAAACAGCCCTAACTGTATTGGATGGGAAGCTTGCAAAAATAGGGGAAGAAGAATGGAAGGCTTTGATGGAGGACAGCAAGCTGAATGAATTGGCGTTCGTTTTGACAGAACGACGTGAACGTGCGGCGGAAAAGCTATCCGGCGCGGAGGAAGCAGCGATCAATGCCCTTGGAATTGACGGCTACCATGCCTGGGGCCAAATGTACGACATGGTTGTCGGAAAAACAAAGGTCGCTTTTGAAAAGGATGGGGAAGTGAAGCAGCTATCCGTCGGCCAGGCTGCAAACCTGTTCTCCAACCCTGACCGTGAAGTCCGAAAGGCTATATTTGAAGAGTGGGAAAAAGCTTGGGAAGGAAATGCGGATTATTTGGCGAAAATCCTCAACCACCTGGCAGGATTCCGCCTCAATGTATATAAATTAAGAGGATGGGACGATTTCCTCAAGGAACCGCTTGATTACAACAGGATGAAAAAAGAGACGCTGGACGCAATGTGGGGGGCAATAACAGCCAATAAACAGCCACTGAAAGAATATTTAAAGCGTCGAGCAGAATTGATGGGGGCCAAAAAACTAAGCTGGTATGATCAGGATGCCCCGTTCGGCAGCGCGGATTCAAAAGTGCCTTACCATGAAGGAGCGGAATTCATCCTTGAGCAATTTGCCAAATTTGGCGGGGAAATGACTTCTTTCAGCAAACACGCTTTTGAAAATAACTGGATTGAAGGGGAAGATAGACCAGGCAAGGCGCCAGGCGGATTCCATACCTATTTCCCTGAATCGAAGCAGTCGAGGATTTTCATGACGTACTCTGGTACGCCATCCAATATATCAACTCTCGCCCATGAGCTTGGACATGGTTTCCACACATACGCGATGAGAGACCTTCACTTGCTTAACAGGAGCTATGCAATGAACGTGGCTGAAACTGCTTCGACGTTCGCGGAAATGATCGTAGCAGACGCAGCTGTCAAAAATGCGAATACAGAAGAAGAGAAACTGGCATTACTTGACGATAAAGTCCAAAGGTCAGTTGCTTTCCTTATGAATATCCATGCCAGATTCTTGTTTGAGAACAGGTTTTATGAGGAGCGGAAAAAAGGCTTTGTCAGCGCTGCCCGCCTGAATGAGTTAATGGAGGAAGCACAGCGTGAAGCTTACTTGGATTCCCTGGACGAGTACCATCCGTCTTTCTGGGCATCGAAGCTCCATTTCTTTATTACAGGGGTGCCGTTTTACAACTTCCCTTATACATTCGGCTATCTGTTCTCGCTCGGCATCTATGCAAGAGCGCTTGAAGAAGGGAGCGGCTATGAAGAGAAGTATATCGCCCTCTTGAAGGATACGGCATCGATGACTGTCGAGGAGCTGGCTGAAAAGCATCTTGGTGCAGACCTGACAAAAGAAGATTTCTGGGCTAGTGCAATTGAGCTTTGCATGGAGGATGTCCACGAATTCCTTGAATTAACCAAAAATCTTTAAATGCTTATAAAAAAATACCCCGGCAGCAAAGGCTGCCGGGGTATTGATTATACTTTCCGCAGTTTAAACGGACTGACCATCAGAAATGATAGAATCATGACAATGAAAAGGAATGTTTGCGGCGGAATATATGGGATAGCCAGGAAGCTGAGAGTTACCAGGCATCCAGCCGCCGTAATTGGCAAGCCTGTGAAATAGCCATTGCTTTCTGTAATATTGAAACGGGCTAGGCGGAATGCGCCGCATGCGATATAGAAAACAACAAAAAATGATCCAGGGCCGCCAAATTCAAATAAAATGCCTTGGTAAATTAATAGTGCAGGGGCAACTCCGAATGATATAATATCACTCATGGAATCCAATTGTTTTCCCAGTTCGGATTCTATATTGAACTTCCGGGCAACCATACCGTCGAACCTGTCTGCAAGTGCCGCGATAAAGATGAGCAGTAAACTAAGCCGTAAATTCCCGTGTAAAGTAAATATGATTGCAAAACCGCCCAGCGACAAATTCAGTAATGTCAGAACATTGGCTGTTTGTGTCTTAAGTTTTTTGACTGTCTGGTCTACTACTTCTAATAAAAACATTTCCTCACTCCTTTTGAGCTATCCGGGGGTCAGCGGTTTACCTGGTATAAAAGAAACAAAGGCAGTGGCCAAGGTTCCTAATTTATGTGTTTATCCAATCGGCCGATTCGTTCATTACCCTATATTACTTTCATTTTAAGGCTTTTATGACGGTTCGTAAAGAGTATATTTACACTATTTGGAGGTAAGTACATTGTTTCAGCCCTTCTACCGGCTTTTCATTGAGTTAACAAATGGAAAGTGGACATCGTCGCTTCTGAGGAAATTTGCAAGATCACCGCGGAGCAGGGGAGTTGTTTCCCGCTTTGCGAAAGCTTACCGCCTTAATACCGATGAAATGGAAACATCGCTGGCAGAATTCCCAACCTTGCACGACTTGTTTATACGGAAACTAAAGCCTGGCTCCCGCGAGGTCGACCTTGGTGAATATTCTGTTGTAAGCCCGGTTGATGCAGTCATTGAGGATATAGGCATAGTAAAGCCCACTAGCGAAATGGAAGTGAAAGGAAAGATTTATTCCGTCATTGACATGCTTGGAGACCGGGAAACAGCCGAAAAATACATGGATGGGGTTTATATGATTTTTTATTTAAGCCCGAGCCATTATCACCGTATCCACAGCCCGGTCGATGGAAAAGTGCAAAAGCAATGGACACTGGGTACAAAATCGTATCCAGTCAATAAATGGGGACTTAAGTATGGGGTTGATACATTATCGAAGAATTTCCGGATGGTATCCGAAATCGAGACGGGGAAAGGCATTGTCGCCGTGGTTAAAGTGGGGGCCATGTTTGTAAACTCAATCGAGACGACCCATACGGGATCTGATTTGAAAAAGGGAGAAGAAATAGGTTATTTCAGTTTTGGTTCCACCATTGTCCTACTCTTTGAAAAAGGCTGTTTCACGGCGGATCCATCCATTTCAACCCCTTTTGACGTCAGGATGGGGAAGAAAGTGGGAACGCTACGGACCGAATAAATGCAAAAACGGCGCAATTGACAGCGCCGTTTTTTAATTAAAAAAAAGCCCATAACGGGCCATTTCAGGATGACACCCTGACTCTATGTGCTAATGAACGGCGCTGTATTTCCTTTTCGATTAGATAGATAAAATCAGGGCTCAGGTTTAGTTCTCTAGCCTTATAATAGGACTCGATCAACAAATCATCCGACAGTTTGCGCATGCCAGAATTCACCCCCTGTAAAAATGTATGTCTAAAAAATACATATGCTTTATATAATAGTAGGTTCAGGTTGTTGTTATACTAAATCTAACAAAAAAAGCATGGCAGAACAATCGTTCTGATTGTCCACAGCGGTCAGTGGATAACCTGTGATTAAGTTGTTTATAATTGGGAAAAAAGTGATAGTAGCACATGGTATAATGTTGATAAAGTTATCCACAGGAATGTATGGCACCAGTTTTGTCGAAAAGTTTTTATTTGCTTCTGCATAGATTCGACACATTGGGAAGAAAAACTACCAGAAAAACCTTTCTGTTGGGTAGCGTTAGCGGGCATAATGATAGACGATCTCGTAAATGGATCGAAGTTTGTCTTTTCGCGCTTTTAATGCAAAAGCTTCAAATTGGGAAAAATCTTTTTGAATCCGATGGCAAAATTGGTTATGATGGTAACATTGCCAACCTTATGATATTAAAACGGGGTGTTTACGATGTTAAACCTTTTCCTGCCCACAGAGCATGTAAAGAATATTTTTGAGATTACTCCTCAACAGTTGAAAGAAAAGGGCATTAAAGGAATTATTACCGATCTCGACAATACCCTTGTAGAATGGGATAGGCCGTTAGCTACGCCTAAATTGATTGAATGGTTTGATGAGATGCGGAAAAATGAGATTCTTGTAACAATCGTTTCGAACAATAATGAACAGCGGGTAAAATCATTCTCTGATCCTTTAGGGATTCCGTTTATTTTTCAGGCACGAAAACCGATGACCCGGGCTTTCAGGAAAGCGGTTGAACGGATGGGCCTGAAACGTGAAGAAACGGTTGTCATTGGCGACCAGCTTTTAACGGATGTTTTCGGAGGAAACCGGGGCGGGTTCCATACGATATTAGTTGTTCCCGTAGCGCAGACTGATGGGTTTTTTACAAGGTTCAATCGAAAAATCGAACGGAGAATCCTGAATTTTTTCCGAAAAAAAGGAATGATTAATTGGGAGGACTAAATGTGAACACGAACCATGAAATTTGCATGGGATGCGGAGTTGCGATCCAAACCGACACACCGGGCGAACTCGGGTATGCTCCAGCTTCATCGCTCGGGAAGGAACAAATTATTTGCCAGCGCTGCTTTCGTCTAAAGAATTATAACGAAGTGCAGGACGTCAGCCTGACCGATGATGACTTTTTGAAGATATTGAACCAAATAGGAAAAACGGATGCCTTGATTGTTAAAATAGTTGATATATTCGATTTTAATGGCAGCTGGATTCCCGGGATGCATCGATTTGCAGGCAATAATAAAATCCTTTTGGTTGGAAATAAGGTTGATTTGCTGCCGAAGTCAGTCAAGCACAATAAGCTTATTAACTGGATGAAACAGGAATCGAAGGACCTCGGTCTTCAGGCGGAGGATGTTTTCCTGATTTCTGCGGCAAAAGGCCAAAATATCAGAGAAACTGCTGAAGCAATCGATGCCTACAGGCAGGGTAAGGATGTTTACGTAGTCGGCTGTACGAATGTCGGCAAATCGACGTTCATCAACCGAATCATTAAGGAAGTTGGCGGAGGCCAGGACGTTATTACGACATCCCACTTTCCCGGCACTACCCTTGACATCATAAAGATTCCGCTTGATGACGGAAAATCGCTCATCGATACTCCTGGAATCATAAACCATCATCAGATGGCCCATTACGTGGGGAACAAAGATTTAAAGGTCATTACCCCAAAAAAGGAAATCAAGCCGAAGGTATACCAGCTGAATGAAGGGCAGACCTTGTTTTTCGGCGGGCTTGGAAGGCTGGATTATACCGCGGGAGGGAAAAGGGCGCTCGTATGCCACTTTTCAAATGATCTTGGCATCCACAGAACTAAAACAGAAAATGCCGATGAATTATATGAACGGCATGTTGGGGAAATGCTTACCCCTCCAAATACGGATGAGCTAGAAACATTCCCGGATTTGGTTAAGCAGGAATATGCAATCAAGGAACCAAAAACCGATATAGTCTTTTCGGGGCTTGGCTGGGTTACAATTAATGAACCAGGGGCGAAAATAACGGCATATGTCCCTCGGGGCGTCCAGACGATGCTCAGGAAATCGCTCATCTAGCAACAGGGGGAATCGCTTTGAAAAAGCTTTTTGGGGTTATCGGGAATCCAATCGGCCATTCCCTTTCGCCGCAGATGCACAATGATCTGTTCAGCCATTATGGGATTGACGCCTATTATCATCCTTTCCTGGTAGAAAAGGACAAGTTAGAAGATGCTGTATCGGGATTAAAAGCGCTCAGGGCGGCAGGCTTCAATGTGACAATTCCGTTTAAAACCGATATTATGCCCCTCTTGGATTGGATCGACCCGCTCGCAAAAGAAATTGGCGCCGTAAACACGGTCATTAATGTTGACGGGCGGCTGGCCGGTTACAATACGGACGGTCCCGGGTTTCTTAAAAGTATGGAGGAAGGGTTTCCTCCTCCTATTTCGGATCCCGCCATCCTCATAATAGGAGCAGGCGGCGCGGCAAGGGCCATTTTTTTAACACTTGAAAAAACAACGCCTGCGGCAATCGACGTTTGCAACCGAAGCCTTTCAAAAGCAGAGTTGCTCGTTGCCGAATCGCGGTCCGGCGTTCCGGCCAGGGCCATATCCACCGAAGAAGCGGGAGATAGAATAAACGAATATGATATCATTATCCAGACAACCTCAGTAGGAATGTATCCCGAAACCGGCAAGATTCCAATTTCCCTGGACCGTCTGGAGAAGCAAGTATATGCTGCTGATATCATTTATAATCCATCCGAGACGGAATTCCTGAAGCTGGCGAGGCAACGAGGCGCAAAAACACTGAATGGCCTAGGGATGTTTATCCACCAGGGCGCACTTGCTTTCGAGCTATGGACAGGAGTGAATCCTGATACCGGAAGGATGAAGGATACTGTATTGAATCAATTGGGAGGTACTACATGTTAACAGGAAAACAAAAAAGATTTCTCCGCTCAAAGGCTCACCATCTTACACCTATTTTTCAGGTGGGCAAAGGCGGAGTGAACAGTAATATGGTCAAGCAGATTTCCGAGGCTCTTGAAGCGCGGGAATTATTGAAAATAAGTATTCTGCAAAACTGTGATGAGGACAAAGAAACAGTAGCCGAGGAACTTACAAAAGGGACCAGCGCTGAACTAGTCCAAATCATCGGTAATACAATCGTCCTGTATAAAGAATCAGTTGAAAATAAGCAAATCCAGCTCCCATAGGGCATGATAAGGAGGAGGCTTCATGAAAAAAGTCGGCATTCTTGGGGGAACCTTCAACCCGCCACATCAAGGCCATTTAATCATCGCCAATGAAGTGTGCCATGCTCTCGGCCTGGATGAAGTATGGTTTATGCCGAATCAGGAACCTCCCCATAAAAAGAAGGCTGCAGGTGCTTCCGATGAAGACCGGATTGCCATGCTTAAATCTGCTATTAAAGGGAATAAGTTTTTTAAGGTTGAGACGGCGGAGCTTGAGAGGCAAGGGCCCTCCTTTACGTTTGAGACCATGGAAATTCTTGCTGCGAGAAACCCTGAGCACAAGTTTTATTTCATAATTGGCGCCGATATGGTCGAATATTTGCCTAAGTGGCACAAAGTAGACCAGCTTTTTGAATTGGTAACATTCGTTGGCGTTCAAAGGCCGGGGTATTCAATGAAAACCATGTATCCTGTTGAAAAAGTGGATGTTCCGGCAATCGACCTATCATCAAGCATGATTCGGGATAGGCTGGAACTGAGGAAATCAGTTAAATACCTATTACCGGAGAGTGTCATCACGTATATTAGGGAGAATCGATTATATGGAACGTGAACAGGCTTTGCAGCTCGTAAAAGGGCAATTGACGGAGCATCGGTATACACATACACTAGGAGTTACGGAAACCGCAATTTCTCTTGCCCGTAGATATGGGGCCGATTTGAAAAAGGCAGAGCTTGCTGCTATTTTCCACGATTATGCAAAGTTCCGCCCAAAAGAGGAAATGAGAAAAATCATTGTTGAAAATGGCTATTCCGTTGATCTGCTTGAGTATAACCCGGAATTATGGCATGCACCGGCTGGAGCATTCCTAGTAAAAAAGGAAGCTGGCATAGAGGATCAGGAAGTGCTGGATGCAATCCGGTATCATACATCCGGGAGGCCGGGGATGAGCACTTTGGAGAAAATTATTTACCTGGCTGATTATATTGAGCCGGGACGGAGTTTCCCCGGAGTTGAAGATACAAGGACGCTAGCGGATACAAGCCTCGACCTCGCTTTAATCCAATCGGTTCAAAACACCATTTCGTTTTTGCTTAAGAAAAACCAGCCGGTATATCCAGACACTTTTTTAACCTATAATGATCTCATTAGAAACAGGAGGATTGATGAATGAGTAAGCCAGAATTGCTTCAAGTTGCGGTTAAAGCCGCCGATGATAAAAGGGCAGAAGATATTCTTGCCCTTAATATGAAAGGAATCTCCCTAATTGCAGATTATTTTATTATTTGCCACGGAAATTCCGACAAGCAGGTCCAAGCAATCGCAAGGGAAATCAAGGAAAAAGCCGCGGAAACCGGTTATAACGTTAGAAGAATTGAAGGCTTCGAGGATGCGAAGTGGATTTTAGTTGACCTTGGCGATGTTGTGGCCCACGTATTCCATCGCGATGAACGGACCTATTATAATCTTGAACGGTTGTGGGGAGATGCTCCGCTGGAAAACATTTCGAGCGTTCTCAATCCATGAGTTACGGCCGCTTTGCGTATCTGTATGACCAACTGATGGAAGATGCCCCCTATGACGAATGGGTGTCCTTTGTCGAGCGTGCCTGGGAGCTGTATGGCCGGAATAAGGAAAAGTCGCTCCTGGATTTGGGATGCGGGACAGGGGAGCTATCGATTCGTTTGGCGAAAAACGGCTTTAACGTAACGGGGGTTGACCTATCTGCGGATATGCTTTCAGTAGCAAAGGCAAAATCGGAAGAGGCAGGCATGTCCCTTCCTTTTTATGAACAGGATATGGCCGAACTGGAAATGCCGGGTGAATATGGGGTAATCGGGATTTTTTGTGATTCCTTAAATTACCTCAGAACTGTCGAAGATGTCAAAAGTACGTTCGTACATTCCGCAAAGCATCTCGGCTCAGGGGGCTTGCTGCTCTTTGACGTACACTCCATTTACAAAGTCGCGAATGGTTTTATCAACCAGTCCTTTTCACTCAATGGTGATTCTGTTTCATATATATGGGATAGCTTTGACGGGGACCAGCCCCATAGCGTTGAGCATGAAATAAGTTTTTTTGTTCTGGACGATTCAGATGGCCGCTATGACCGCTTTGATGAATTACATTATCAGCGGACGTATCCGATCGAGGAGTACAGTAAATTGCTTGAGGAATCCGGGTTTGAAATTGCTTCCATTACAGCTGATTTTTCAAATACGGCTCCGAGTCCGGAATCTGAAAGGATTTTCTTTATTGCAAGAAAACGATAAACATACTATGGCCAATTCCTGTGAGGAATTGGCCATTTTTTTAAAAATTAAAAGAGGATATTACCGTACCGGGAAAGAATTAAGTAAGGGAATACTGTTCTCTCACTTTTATTAAGTCCTCTTCAAACTTCGCATGGGTAGCCTCCAGTAAATCGTTAAATAAATCCCCAATCCCATTTTCGAGAATTTTTATCCCTTCGCCGGTAATCCCACCTTTAACACATACCTTTTCCTGAAGGGCCGGCAACGTATAGTGGCCTTTACTCAACAGTTCCCCCATACCAATAATCATCGCGCTTGCCATATCTGTTGCCCGTTCTACATCAATATTTGTTTTTTGAACCGCCGCGCCTATGAAAGCCTGAAGCAGGAAGCTAAAGAACGCCGGGCCGCAGCTTACAATATCCGAAGCAACGCGGACAAAATCTTGCTCTATTTCAATTGGAGTGGATATTTTTGATAAAAAGTCGATAGCTCTCTTTTTCCATTCTGGTTCGCATTTTTCTCCGTACGTCAGTAAGCAAGCTCCAGCAAGCGCCCTATTGGTAATGCTGGGGATTGCCCTTATAACTGAACAATTCACCTTTGACTCAAGCTGGGCGGTACTAATCGGGCTGGTAATTGATATAAGGCATTTTTCACTTGTCAGAAAGGAAGTGAGTTCACTCAGGAGTGAAAAGATTTCCAATGGCTTGACACAGATGAAGACTATATCGGAATGACGGGCAACCTCCCCGGAATTCCCGGCAACCTTTATGCTCGGATACACTTTTTGTAATTCAAGCGCTTTTGCTATCGTCCTGTTCGTGACCATTAAGGACTCTTCTTTTATTGCCGCGCTATCTAGAAATGCTTCCGCAAGAATTCGCCCCATATTACCTGTCCCGATAATGCCGATATTCATATTTCAATCCCTCCTGGCCAAACGAATTCCACTACCACAATATGAATGGTACAAACAAATTATTCCTTAAGGAGAGTAACCGGATGAAAGAGTGGCTAAACCAAAATAAGCAATATGCCATCACGGCTGTTGCCGCAATTTCCATTCTCGCGTATTTTATGTTTAAAGAGCAGGCATTAGAACTACAGCCGGACACGGACATTGTTCAAACTGTTGAAGAAAGGCCAGGGCCTGCCGAAGAATTTAGTCAAATTGAACCTGCCATTATACTGGTCGATGTAAAAGGGGAAGTGAAAAAGCCGGGGGTTTACCAGGCGGAAATAAGTGAGAGGGTCATCGATATGATTGAACGTGCCGGCGGCTTGACGAAGAAGGCAGACGCGCGACAAGTAAATTTCGCGCAAAAACTCGAGGATGAGATGGTCGTATTTATACCTTCAGAAGGAGAGGAAAGCAGTGAACCCTCACTTGAAACAGGCACAGAGAAGGATGGGAAAATAAACATCAACAAAGCGGATCTGGCAGGCCTTCAGGGAATACCGGGAATTGGTCCCGCCAAAGCGGCAGCAATCATTGAATACAGAGAAAAAAATGGGCCCTTTAAGAACCCTGCCCAATTGAAGGAAATTAGCGGAATCGGGGATAAAACATTCGACAAACTTGAGGCTTCCATTACTGTCCGTTGACCATACCCAATAAGTGAGGGTAAACTTAATTGGACAAACAGCAATCACAGCCGAAGGGGGAAAAGAATAGATGGAAAGAATATCGTGGGACCAGTATTTCATGGCCCAGAGCCACTTGCTGGCCCTTAGGAGCACCTGTACCCGGCTGACGGTGGGAGCGACGATTGTAAGGGATAAACGGATTATTGCCGGGGGCTATAACGGGTCCATTGCGGGTGGAGAGCATTGTACAGACGACGGTTGCTATGTAATCGACCACCATTGCGTCAGGACAATCCACGCTGAGATGAATGCGTTGCTTCAATGCGCGAAATTCGGTGTCCCAACCGACGGAGCGGAAATTTATGTAACTCATTTTCCTTGCCTGCAATGCTCAAAGGCACTTATCCAGGCTGGCATTAAAACGGTCTACTATGCTACAGACTATAAAAACCACCCTTATGCGGTCCAGCTTTTTGAAAAAGCAAATGTGAAAACCGAGAAGGTAGAGCTGCAAGAAACGATCATTAATTTTAGCAAAATTGCTTCCCCACCGTTCCTTGCTCATGAAAAAAGCTAATCGTTCAACCTCTGTGCGTCCGCCGGCCGGGCGGCGGACGCCTTATATTGCCCGGCCATCAACCACTATAACAAACCCCTTTGACAAGCCATTTGCATGAATTTATGGGAGGTTAATATGAAAGGGAAAATCATCCTTCTTGCTCCCGCTGCGCTCTTTGGCAATTTAGCGGCGTTTTTTCACCCCACCCCTATTATTCTATTTCTTCTCCTCTATTTAGTTTTCCTAATCAAAGTAAAGCGTTTAACCGTAATGGATGTCGTTCTCGTTCTTACAATTTTTGTCGTGTTTTCGAAATCTGCAGGTTATGCGGCTCAAGCGAACCATACATTCCTTCAAGGGAATGAAAAGGAACTCGTTCTCGATTTTCTGTCCGGGTCTAAAATAGATGGTGACGTATTTAGATCTGAAGCAGTTGAGGTTCGGTCTGGGGAACGTATAGTTGTTGCCTACAAAATTAAGGATGAGAAGGAAAAGTATGTCCTTGAAGAAGCGAGTTTTTTCGGAAAGCGCTGCAGCTTGGCAGGAATTCTTGAAGTACCTCCGGGTGCAAGGAATCCTGGCAGCTTTGATTACAAAAGCTATTTAAGCAAGCATGAGGCCTATTGGCTTTTTAAATTGGATCAACCGCCAATTACAGCCTGTGATGTCCGCCATTCGGGTTTCGTGGAAAGGCTCGGGAAGATACGGAATGAGGGTATCAAGGGGATAACTGCCCGATTTCCTGATGAAACAGCCTCCATTGCCGCCGCGTTATTATTTGGCGATCAAACGTTATTTACGGAAGAAGTGAACGGTGCCTATAAAAGGCTTGGAATCACCCATCTTCTCGCGATTTCAGGCATGCAGGTGACATTGCTTGCGGGAATGGCCCTATATTTGGGTATCCGGTTAGGCATAACTCGTGAACGAATGACAGTCCTCCTATTAATTGGTCTCCCTTTATATGCCGTTCTAGCCGGGGCATCGCCTTCTGTGGTCAGGTCAGTCCTGATGGCTGGGATTCTTCTGCTTGCAAATACCCGTCCTAGCGCTTTTCCCATCACCACGGTCGATGCACTCTCCCTCTCTTTCCTTGCCTATTTATTTTTTAATCCCTATGTTTTATTTGATCCCGGTTTTCAGTTATCCTATTCCGTTACATTTGCTCTCCTATTATCGGGCAAGGCTATATTGAAGAAGAATTGGGGAAGCCTTGGTGTTTTGCTAACAGGAACGATGATTTCCCAGCTAGCCGCTCTGCCAATCCTCTTGTTTCATTTTTACGGGGTACCGTTAATTAGTGTTGCGGCCAACCTGATTTACATTCCCCTTTACTCCTTTTTCCTCATGCCTGCAGTTTATTTCTTATATCCACTCAGCCTTTTGGGGAACCTTGCCCGCCCTGCGAGTCTTCTGGTGAACCAAGGTGTTATACTGACAGACCGGCTCGCAATTTTCCTCGCCAAAACCCCTGTCCAGCTTAATCCAGGCCATATGGATATGGAGGCCATTATGTTTTATACGGCAATTGTGCTAATTTCACTTTTGTTTTGGGAAAGAGCCCTTGATTGGAAAAAAGCCGCCATATGTCTGAGTCTCCCGTTTGTTTTGCTGACGTCCCAGATTGGCGTAACGGCATTCTTACCTCACCACGGCGAAATTACAATAATAGATGTAGGCCAGGGAGACAGTATTCTTATATCGCTTCCTGACCATAAAGGGGTATACCTGATTGATTCGGGCGGCGCAATTGATTTTGCTAAAAAGGATTGGCAGCGCCGCAGAAAAACCTTTGAACCTGGCAGGGATACTGTAATCCCTTTTCTAAAAGCGAAAGGGATTGCCAAAGTTGATAAACTTATCCTTACACATGGTGATATCGATCATATTGGCGGAGCTATGGCAATTTTAGAAGAAATCAAGGTCGGGGAAATACTAATTCCGAAAAATCAAGAGAAATCTTTGGAGGAGGAAAGGATTATCGGCATGGCCAAGGAAAAACGAATTCCTATCCAGGAAATATCGAGGGGAGATTATTGGAAGGCGGGAAGCTACAGTTTTCATGTTCTGTCGCCAGGGGAAGGATATAAAGGGGACAGGAATGGGGGTTCGGTCGCCATATATACTTTGCTTGGAGGGAAAGGCTGGTTCTTTACCGGTGATTTGGATGAAGAGGGTGAAAAGGAAATTGTTGAACATTACCCGGATTTAAAAATTGATGTCCTCAAAGCTGGACATCATGGGAGCAGAACCTCATCTTCAACATTTTTTCTGGAAGCTTACCGGCCTGGGTTCGCCCTGATTTCTGCAGGCGTAAATAACAGATTTGGACATCCGCATACTGATACTTTGCTGCGTTTTGGCGGCATTGATGCAAAAATATACCGGACTGACCTCCACGGCGCGATAACCTATACTTTCCGGGAGCATTCCGGAACCTTTTCAACCTATCTGCCATACACTGGAGCATCGGGCAAATAAACAATAACAAAGGGCTTCAGCAATAAAAAAAGGCCGCAGCGGGCGGCCTTTGGAAGGCATCCATTATGAGCCGATGGCATGGATGACTGTCGCGATAATGAACATGGTTGCAAAAAATCCAAAGGAAACAATAAAGCCTACCCCAGAATCAATTGCATCGTTCCGTTTGCTCTGGACGTTTTGTTCAAATTCGTTCACAAGCTACCCCTCCCTATATTTCCATAATAGTATAAGCCATCCCTGAAAAAAAATCCAGCGCTGCCTGCCTGGGCGCTTATTGTCAGGACTTAACACAAATAGTTTGCCTTTAAGGGGCAAACCTAAAGTTAATAAAGGCATTCCGTCGGCAGATAAGGCCCGGGGCTTGTCCGGCCGGCGTTTATATAAAATGGGAATCGGGCTGCCAGAATCCTGATTCCCTTTGAATGCTTGTAAAATCGGACGGGCTTCATTAGGATAGATATAGAAAGTGCGGAATGCACAGTGTTTGGGGAGAGTTGCAATCATGGTAATGGAAATTTGGAAACAAATAAGAAGCGGGCGCTTTTCTCAAGTTTATTTGCTTTACGGGACAGAAACCTTTTTAATGAGGGAAACCGGACAGCTTTTGCTTGATAAGGTACTTGGTGAAGAAAGAGACTTCAATTTTTCGGCTTATGATATGGAGGAAACTCCGATAGAGGCTGCATTGGAGGATGCGGAAACATTCCCTTTTATGGGTGAAAGAAAGGTCATTTTCATTCAGAATCCGGTCTTTTTGACCTCGGAAAAACAAAAAGAAAAAACAGTTCATAATCTCTCCCGGCTCGAGTCTTATTTAAAAGAACCGGCTCCATATTCAATCCTCGTTTTTTTTGCTCCATATGAAAAGCTTGATGAACGGAAGAAAATAACGAAGGAATTAAAACGGCTTGCGAATACTGCCGAGCTCAAAAAGCTTTCCGAACAGGAACTAAAAGCCTGGATTGCCGACAAGGCGAAAAGAAGAGATTTTACAATTGAGCCGGATGCGGTTGAATTGGTGAGCTCGCTTGCAGGTACCAACTTGTTCATGCTTTCAAATGAATTGGACAAGCTTGCCTTATATGCGGGGCCGGGAGGCAGAATCGATGCCCAGGCTGCCGAAAAGCTCATCCCGAAATCGCTGGAACAAAACATTTTCAGCCTGATAGACAAGGTCGTCCACCGCCAACCAGCGGAAGCGCTTCGCATTTATTATGACTTACTAAAGCAGAATGAAGAGCCAATCAAAATCCTTGCTTTGCTGGCCGGGCAATTCCGGCTTCTTTATCAAATAAAAGAGCTTTCGAGGAAAGGGTACGGACAGCAGCAAATCGCGGGGATATTGAAAGTCCATCCATACAGAGTCAAAATGGCAGCCGGGCTCGCTGGAAGATTTTCCGATGAGGAGCTTGCTGGAATAATTAATCAGCTAGCCGATGCCGATTACCATATGAAAACTGGTGGAGCGGATAAATCCCTGCTCGTTGAAATGTTCCTTATGAAGCTTGGGAAATCCTCGTAAGTAAAAAAATGAAAAAAAACAGCCTGCTTCGATTCAGAAGCAGGCTTTTACTCTTATAGAGAGTTAATTTTCTTTGCAAGACGGGATTTTTTGCGGGCTGCAGCATTTTTATGGATAAGGCCTTTTGAAGCAGCTTTATCTAGCTTGCTCGCAGCGTCAGAAAAAACTTCCTTCGCAGCAGTGCTGTCGTTAACTGTAATCGCAGCTTCAGCTTTTTTAACAGCGGTACGCATTGAAGACTTTACAGCTGTATTTTGAGCATTGTTAGCTTCGTTTGTTTTAACACGCTTAATTGCAGATTTAATGTTTGGCATTCCATTCACCTCCTAAAAAAAGACCAGAGACACTTCTATGAACTCCTCGAATTTCACTTCCATAAACATAAATAGGAACAAAAGATATTTTATCAAACGACTGCACATATTGCAATACTCCAGCGACAAAATGTGTAAAACCATTTCCCTTGACAGCCTGAATGAAATTTTTGTTGGAAGGAAAAGATAAAAAGTAAGTTACATACTTTTTTAAAATAAGGACTTGGGGGCATGGTGCATGAGTGGATCTGTTGATGTTGGCAAATATGGAGTAAGGACAGATCTTGCTGTTGAAGCAAGGGAAATGGCGATTGCTGGCCGGGAGGGAACGATTGGCCAGGAGCGAAACGTTTCCCAAATTGAAGGGGTTATTATCAAGGAAAAAGAAATCGAAGGAATGAAGGTGTCCCTCGTTGAAATTACAAAAGAAGGGCAAGAGCAAATTGGCAAGAAGCCAGGGCGTTATTTAACCATTGAAGTAGCTGGCATTCGGCAGCAGGATACAGAGCTTCAAAAGAAGGTTGGAGAACTTTTTGCGGAAGAATTCGCAGGTTTCCTTGAAAGTGCTGGTATTGGCAAGGAAGAATCCTGTCTTGTAGTTGGGCTAGGAAACTGGAACGTTACTCCGGACGCGCTAGGGCCAATTGTATGTGAGAATCTTCTTGTGACAAGGCATCTATTTGACCTTCAGCCTGAAAATGTACAGGAAGGATATCGTTCGGTGAGTGCTCTGGCCCCCGGTGTCATGGGGCTGACGGGGATTGAAACAAGCGATATTATCCATGGGGTAGTCGAGAAAATTAAACCTGGTTTTGTCATCGCGGTTGATGCGCTGGCTTCAAGGTCGATAGAAAGGGTCAACTCGACAATTCAGATTTCGGACACTGGCATTCATCCGGGATCCGGGGTAGGAAACAAAAGGAAGGAACTCAGCAAGGAGACACTTGGAATCCCGGTAATTGCAATCGGTGTCCCTACAGTTGTCGATGCGGTCTCCATTACAAGTGATGCAATTGATTTTGTTTTAAAGCATTTTGGCAAGGAAATGAGGGAAGGAAACAAACCTTCAAGGTCTCTAGTCCCAGCGGGAATGACCTTTGGGGAAAAGACGAAATTGACCCAGGAGGATCTTCCGGAAGAGGAGCATAGAAAAACGTTTCTAGGTATTGTAGGTACCCTTGAGGAGGAAGAAAAGCGCCAGTTGATCCAAGAGGTACTGGCCCCGCTTGGCCACAATCTAATGGTCACCCCGAAGGAAGTAGATGTTTTCATTGAGGATATGGCCAACCTGATTGCTAACGGCCTAAATGCTTCACTTCACACAGTTGTGGATCAGGGAAATGCAGGCTACTATACCCGATAAAAGAACCAGGCGACATGCGCCTGTTGAACTTGGATAAGCTTTGCCATAAAGGAAAAACAGGTTCTACCAACTCTAGCGGAGTCATATGATTTACTAGGAAAACAGTTTCGGCCATTCCTTTTTGGAAGAAAGACGAGCCAGAAGCTGCTGGTTATCAATATGGCAGGGTTGGTGGAACGATGAAAAACAGAGTGAATAATGCGGTTATTCTATCAGGGCCTAGCCTGGCAAAGGGAATCGGGCTGCTGGCTCTTCTTTTGCTTTGTACGTTTTCGGTAAGCGGGCTTCTCACTTCCATGAATTCGGGAAATAGCCAGTCTCCCTTGGCACTAAACCACTATCCGGAAAAAATAAATGCGGATCTCCTCTACCAATTTATTGGGTGGGAAAATCATTATTTTGCAGAGAAAAACGGTAAAGGGGCAAGCCCGAAACTCGCGAATCTCTTTCTTGCTTTATCGGCAAATATTCAGCTTGATGATCCTAGGAGCCTGCTAGGCAGGGAATTACCAGGATTTTATTTGTTCGATGGCCGGATCGCGGTTGCCGGCGAGGGGACAAACTATACAAATATGCCAATAGAATCGGCACCTCCCATCGAAATTATGAGGGCTGAGCGGGAAGCTGCCCTTCAGAACCTGAATGATATCCCGCCTTCCACCGGGACTGACAGACCCCCGGCCGCTAGATGGAAGGAGGGAGTGTTCATTTACTTTTCCCATAATAGGGAGTCGTATTTGCCTTACCTGAAAGGTGAAAAAGATCCTAATCGTGCCTATCATTCAAAAATCAACGTCACGCAAATCGGAAATACACTGAAGAAAAGCCTCGAAGCAAGGGGCATCGGCACGACTGTTGATAAAACAGACATTAATAAAAATTTACTCACCAAAAAACTGGGATACGAGCAATCCTATTCGGAAGCAAGGAATGTTGTAAGGGAAGCAATGGCCACCAACAAGGAACTTCAATATTATATCGACATCCACAGGGATTCCAAACGGAAAAAAGATACTACCAAAATTATCAATGGAACTTCCTACGCCAAGCTGGCATTCATTATCGGCGGCGATAATCCCAATTACAAACAAAATTTGCAATTCGCAACAGAACTTCATGAGCTTCTCGAGAAAAATTACAGGGGGCTCAGCTGGGGGGTATTGGTTAAAAAGGGAAAGAGAACGAACGGTAAATTCAACCAGGATTTATCAGGTAACGCCATCCTCATTGAATTTGGAGGAGTCGATAATACCTTTGAAGAATTGAACCGTTCCGCAGAAGCGCTCGCCGATGTGTTTGCCGACTATTTCTGGCAAGCCGAAAGTGTAGATAAACCGATCGGCCAGCCTGCCAACAAAAACTAGAAGGAGGGATTGGCTTGAAGCTTTTTATGCTAAAATGCATGGGTCTGGCAGCATTGATGTTCGCATTGGTTCTAGGGGGAATGCAGGTCGCAAATGATGGTATCAGAAGAACGAAAGGATACGAGGATCCATCCTTCAAGCCAGCCGTTTCCATCGAAAAGGACCGTTCTGGAGAATTGACAGTGGCATTTATGGGCGGCGAGACTGCACCTGTGGGAATAGACCGCAAATATAATGGTAGTGAAGGAACCAAAACATCCAACCTCTTTTCTTCCTTAGGAAAGGCACTATCCGCATTGCTGACAGGAGCAACAAAGGCGATAATAGATTTGATTGCAAAGTAAAATACGCTTCAACCATGAATCCGGCTGTGCCCGGATTTTTTTCTCTTTCCAGGTCTCAATCATTTTAAAAGGGATCTTACTCCTTTTTGTTGAATGCTTCTTGGTCTCCATTATTTTCTATCGTTGGACCATCCAAACTAACGAAGGGACCTCCATCCTGCACTTTTCATTGAAAGTTGATTTTTGTGCTGATATAATCAAAAATAGTCTACATGTGCGCAAAACAGGAGTGAACCCTATTGAATAATGAAGATAGATTGAAGAGGCAGTCGAAAATCAGGAACTTTTCGATCATTGCCCATATTGACCATGGCAAATCGACACTTGCCGACCGAATCCTTGAAAAAACGAATGCCTTGACCTCACGTGAAATGAAGGCCCAGCTGCTTGACTCGATGGACCTTGAACGGGAGAGAGGCATAACCATCAAGCTAAATGCTGTCCAGTTAAAATACAAGGCCAGTGACGGCGAAGAATATATTTTCCATCTGATTGATACTCCGGGCCACGTGGATTTCACCTATGAAGTTTCACGGAGCCTGGCTGCATGCGAAGGGGCAATCCTCGTTGTGGATGCAGCGCAAGGCATTGAAGCCCAAACGCTGGCCAACGTGTACCTTGCCATCGATAATGATCTCGAAATTCTTCCGGTCATCAATAAAATTGATCTTCCTAGTGCAGACCCGGAGCGGGTGCGAAATGAAATCGAAGAAGTTATCGGGCTTGACGCATCCGAGGCGGTCCTTGCTTCCGCGAAAGCAGGTATCGGGATTGAAGACATCCTGGAACAGGTCGTCAAGCAGGTGCCGCCTCCTACTGGAAATCCGGAGGCCCCATTAAAGGCATTGATCTTCGACTCCCTCTACGATGCATATCGAGGAGTTGTCGCCTATATCAGGGTTGTTGACGGTACCGTCAAGGTTGGCGATAAAGTTAAAATGATGGCTACGGGAAAAGAGTTCGAAGTAAACGAAGTTGGCGTTTTCTCCCCGAAAGCGGAGCCAAGAGATGAGCTTACCGTAGGTGATGTTGGTTTCCTAACCGCGTCAATTAAAAATGTTGGCGACACCAGGGTTGGTGACACGATCACTGATGCCAAGGGCGGGGTCACCGAGGCGCTGCCGGGCTACCGTAAATTGAACCCGATGGTCTATTGCGGTTTGTATCCAATCGATTCAGCTAAATTCAACGATTTGCGTGAAGCCCTTGAAAAGCTTCAATTAAATGATGCCGCACTACAGTTCGAGCCTGAGACTTCCCAGGCGCTAGGCTTCGGTTTCCGCTGCGGATTCCTTGGCCTGCTCCATATGGAAATCATTCAGGAGCGGATTGAGCGTGAATTTAAAATTGATCTTATTACAACTGCTCCAAGCGTTATCTATCATGTCATCATGACTGACGGAACCGAGCTTAACGTGGACAACCCGGCCAATATGCCGGATCCGCAAAAAATTGAACGAGTCGAGGAGCCCTACGTCAAGGCAAGCATGATGGCCCCGAATGAATATGTTGGTGCGATAATGGAGCTTTGTCAGCATAAACGCGGCATTTTCGTCGATATGCAGTACCTGGATGAAAAACGGGTTAGCATTGTTTATGAAATTCCTTTGGCTGAAATTGTTTATGACTTCTTTGATCAGCTGAAGTCGAATACAAGAGGGTATGCTTCATTTGATTATGAGTTGATTGGCTACAAGCCATCCAAACTCGTCAAAATGGATATACTGCTGAATGTTGAAAAGGTTGACGCCCTTAGCTTTATCGTCCATAAGGATTTCGCATATGAACGAGGCAAGGCGATTGTCGAAAAATTGAAGGACCTGATTCCAAGACAGCAGTTCGAGGTTCCTGTCCAGGCTGCCATCGGACAAAAAATAGTGGCCCGTTCAACGATAAAGGCGATACGTAAAAACGTCCTGGCTAAATGTTACGGCGGTGACATTTCCCGGAAACGGAAGCTTCTTGAGAAGCAAAAGGAAGGGAAAAAGCGGATGAAACAGGTTGGTTCAGTCGAAGTTCCGCAGGAGGCTTTTATGGCTGTCCTAAAAATGGATGATAACGGACCAAAAAAATAGCAAATGAACTAGGAGGCAGGATCGCCCGGATAGGCGATTCCTGCCTCTTTTTGTCTTTTTAATAAGAGATAGACTATTAACAAAAAAATAGTTAAAAAAGGCAAATTTTTAATTTTTTTGTAATGTAACCACTTGCAATTTTATTGGATTGTAATACAAGAAGGATTATACTGCATTTGGAGCTCGGGATTGCCACCTTATTTGGCTTGTATTTGTTTCGCCAACTGGAAGGGCAATTATCAAAAATATATGTATGGGGTGATCGTCAGGTGATTTATACAATTATTAAAAAGAATTCATATCAAGATTCGATTAACCTGATGTTGCTGACGAACGCAATTTCGGCAACTGAAGGGGTCAATAAAGCGCAGATCATGATGGGAACTCCTGCAAACAAAGATATTTACAAAGGAGCAGGATTGTATACAGAGGAACTTGAAGCAGCACAGCCGAACGATATGGCGATTGTAATCGACACAGATGATGAAAAGTTGATTGATGAAATTCTAGTAAAAGTGGATGAGTACCTGGAAAATCAGGCAATGGCAAGCAAAGGCAATGAGTTTGAAACAGTAAGGACTTGGGACAGAGCAATGAAGGCGTTTCCAGATGCAACTGTCGCATTGATTTCCGTACCTGGGACCTATGCTGCCGAAGAAGCGGAAAAAGCGCTTGACCTTGGCCTTCACCCATTCATTTTCAGTGATAACGTTTCAATTGAAGATGAAGTCAGGCTGAAGAAAAAGGCCCACGAAAAAGGCCTCCTAGTTATGGGCCCTGACTGCGGCACAGGTATTCTTGACGGTATTCCCATCGCGTTCGCGAACGTTGTCAATAAGGGACGTATCGGGATTGTCGGTGCCTCAGGTACCGGAATCCAGGAAGTAACGGCTATCATTGACCGCCTTGGTGAAGGGGTCAGCCACGCAATCGGTACTGGCGGACGTGACCTGAAGGAGCCTGTCGGGGCAATCACAATGATGGATGGCATCCGCGCATTGGAATCCCACAGGCAAACAGAGGTTATTTGTGTCATTTCCAAGCCGCCTGCAAAGGAAGTCCGCAATGAAGTTGTCGACTTGCTTCAAGCTGTTTCCAAGCCGGTTGTCGCAATTTTTCTTGGTGAAAAACCAACCCAATACGAAGGAAATGTGTACCAGGCCTATACCTTGGAAGAAACAGCTAGGATTGCTGTCGACCTTGCAAAAGGCAATAAAGTGAAGGCTGATTATGATACAGGTTCATATGAAGTAGCGAACGTTGATCTAAAGCCTGAACAAAAAGCAATAAAAGGCCTCTTCTCCGGCGGAACTCTCGCATCCGAGGCCGCAGTTCTAATTTCAGATGCTCTTGGGCTCGGAACTGATATTAAAAATGAAGATGGCTACGTCCTGAAAACAGACCATCAAGTCGTCGTTGACCTTGGCGATGATAAATACACACAAGGTAAGCCGCACCCAATGATTGATCCAGAAACACGCGCACACTTTATAGAGGAAGCTGCTGCTGATGAACATACTGCTGTTATCCTACTAGACTTCGTACTAGGTTACGGTTCGCATGATGATATGGCTAGCGCACTTCTTCCATCTATTAAAAAAGCTGTTTCACAGGCAAAAGATGCAGGCCGTACAATTTATGTGGTTGCTTCTGTTTGCGGAACCGAAAACGATCCGCAGGACTACCAGGAGCAAAAGAAAAAGCTTGCTGAAGCCGGCATCATTGTTAAGGACAGCAACAATGAGGCAGTCCGTACCGCTTTGGCAATTGTGGGTCTGAAGGTTAACGATGTAGAAAAGGCCCATGTCGCTTCTTCAAGGCCTGCTAAGGAATTCAATCTTCAAGTTTCGAAGGAAATGGAAGCCCTAGTGAACAACAAGCCAATTGTAATAAACGTAGGCCTAAAAAGCTTCACGAACTCCGTTACCGCTTTTGGCGGCCGTGTCGTCCAATTCGACTGGAGGCCAATAGCCGGAGGGAATGAAAAAATGAGGAAAATACTGAGCCTTCTTAAGTAATTCACATGAACAGGATATAAAAAAATTACAATGACTGGGAGGATTCTTATGCAATACAAATCAATGGATGAAGCAAACAGGGCGGTAATCGATAAAATCAGCGGTTCAGCGCCATTTCTAGTTGATGTAGTTCCTGCTAAAGAAAAAATCAAAGAATTAAATGAGGGGAAAGTCCTTCTTCATGCTGGCCCGCCAATCAAGTGGGAAGACATGACCGGCCCAATGCAAGGGTCCTGCGTCGGTGCTTCATTATTCGAAGGCTGGGCAGAAACAGAAGAAGAAGCAATAAGCTCGCTTGAAAATGGCGAAGTGACCTTCATTCCTTGCCATCATGTAAATGCGGTCGGACCAATGGGCGGCATCACTTCCGCGAATATGCCCGTCTTTGTAGTTGAAAACCAGTCAGAAGGCAATGAAGCTTACTGCATCATGAACGAAGGTATTGGAAAAGTGCTTCGTTTTGGCGCTTATTCCGAAGAAGTCATTAATCGCCTAAAATGGATGCAAAATGTATTGGGGCCAACCATCTCCAAAGCATTGAAGCTAACTGAAAACGGCTTGAATATGAACGTCATCATCGCAAAAGCAATCACAATGGGCGATGAATTCCACCAGCGGAACATTGCTGCGTCACTAATTTTCCTTAAGGAGATCAGCCCGTATATTATCCAGCTGGCCATTGATGACAATGATAAGAAGGAAGTTATCCAGTTCCTTGCGGATACTGACCAGTTCTTCCTGAATATCGCAATGGCAACAAGCAAGGCTGTTCTCGATGGCGCAAGGACAATCCAGGAAGGTACCGTTGTTACAGCAATGTGCCGTAACGGAAAGGATTTTGGAATTCGGATCAGTGGTATGGGCGATGAGTGGTTTACCGCTCCGGTCAACACACCGCAAGGGCTGTTCTTTACTGGATATTCTCAGGACGATGCCAACCCGGATATCGGTGACAGCGCCATTACTGAAACGTTTGGCGTGGGCGGCATGGCGATGATTGCCGCGCCTGGTGTTACCCGCTTTGTTGGAGCAGGTGGGTTCCAGGATGCGCTTTCTACCAGCAATGAAATGATGGAAATTTGTGTAGACCAAAACAGCAATTTTACGATTCCGACTTGGGATTTCCAAGGTACCTGCCTGGGAATTGACGCAAGGAAAGTAGTCGAAACGGGCATTGAGCCTGTCATTAATACAGGAATTGCCCACAAAAAAGCTGGAGTTGGACAAGTAGGCGCCGGAACTGTACGCGCTCCTAAGGAATGCTTTGAAAAAGCGCTAGAAGCTTATGCAGTCAAACTTGGCCTCATTTAACAACAAGCTTAAATTGTAAAGCCGTAAATACATGGGAAGAAGAGGAATATCAAAAAAATATTCCTCTTTTCCTTTTAATTAACAACGTAGGAATGGTGAACAGCTGTCCAACATGCTGAGGACACCACAGTTGGCTTGTTGCCTATTGATGAATTGCCGGATGATTAAGCCCTATATTTATTCAGGCAATCCATGGTATCCTAGAACGGGAACAAGCCACGACAAATGGCCAATGAAAGTTCTTACTTACCGCGTTGGGCTGCCTCAACGGCGGGCTGTTTGGCGGGAGGATTCCCGTGGTGGACTGGAAAAGCATCTATTAAAACTTCTTGTAATCGGCCATAGCCCGGGGCTTGATACAGTATTTAGCATGATGGCCGGGTTAATTTTTCTTAAAAAGTGGAGGAAATGATACTATGTCACAAAAGGTAGTTATCGCACTGGGCGGAAATGCCATCCTGCAGCCTAAACAGGAAGCAACATATGAAAATCAGCTTGAAAATGTCCGTAAGAGCAGCGAAATCATTGCGCGCATCGTAAAAAACGGCCACACGGTTATCGTAACACACGGAAATGGCCCTCAGGTTGGAAATATCCTGCGCCAAAATGAGGAAGCGAAGGATGTTGTTCCTCCGTTCCCACTTGATGTTTGCAGTGCCGAGTCACAGGGATTCATTGGTTATATGATGGACCAGACATTGAAAAATGAACTGCGTAAATTGGGGCTTGATAACCCTGTTGTCAGCATGCTGACTCAAACCGAGGTTGTAAAGGACGATCCTGCATTTGAAGATCCTTCGAAGCCGATTGGTGTATTTTTCTCCGAGAAAGAAGCCAAGCAATTGGCAGAGGAGAAAAACTGGGTTGTTAAAGAAGATGCCGGCCGTGGCTGGAGGCGAGTTGTTGCTTCTCCATTGCCTAAATCCATCCTTGGTTCAGATATTATTAAAAAATTGACAGATGACCGCGTCATCGTCATCGCCGCTGGCGGGGGCGGAATCCCGGTAATAAAAAACGAGGATGGCACTTTGACAGGAATTGAAGCGGTTATTGATAAGGACAGAAGCGGTTTCAGGCTTGCGGAAGAGGTACAATCCGATGTATTCATGATTTTGACGGATGTTCAGAATGTGTATGTAAACTATGGAAAGCCGGATCAAAAAGCATTAACGCATGTAACTTTAGAGGAAGCAAATAAATATGTTAGAGAAGGCCAATTCTCTGCGGGAAGCATGGGGCCGAAAATGGAAGCTGCCATTAAATTCGCTGAACAAGGCGGCCGGGCCATCATTTGTTCCCTTGACCAGGCTGACCTTGCCATGGAAGGAAAAGCTGGTACAATTATTTCAAAATAAGTACATTTCCCTGAAGATCATGGTATCTGCCCGCGCTTAATTATACACTTAAGCAAGGGCAGATGCCTTTTTACATTCATAACGGAGGAGGGCCATTGATGAAGGAAGCCCGCTCATTAAAAAAAGAACTCATTTATTCATTTTTACTTATTTCATTTTTTTCAATTGCGCTTCTAGGGATTTTTCAAATTTATCAATTATCCTCATTGGTAAAAGAAAATCAAAAAAGCCAATCGCAGACAACGAAATACCTCGCTGATTACATTAGCAATTATGTCTCCGAACATAAAAAAGTCATCCAGACAGAAGCGATGAATGCGAGTAGGCTTTTTGAAAAAGGCGAAATGGCGACAATCCAGGAACAGCTTAAGGATATTAAGACAAATTATCCAGGCTTCGTAAATATGTACGTCGGAGACAAAAGAGGGCAATCCATCCTTTTTTACCCAGAGGTTTATACAGATGGGGCTAAGAGGGAAAACCTGAACTTCAGTGACCGCTCGTACTATAAGGAATTATTAAGAACGAAGAATACAGTTATTTCTCCTGTCTTCCACGGAAGAGGAGGAACCGATACATTGCTGGTAACAATTGCGTCCCCGCTTCTCAACCAAAACGGGGAGATGATAGGATATGTCCTGGGCGCCCTTGATTTGAACGCCCTGGGCGCGCATATCCAAAGGCGGAACTTCGGTGAGGAAGGATACTCAGTTGTCATCGACCAGGAGAAAAATGTTGTCGTCCACCCTCATTTCGATACCCGGAGGGAGCTTGTTAATCTGTCTGAATCGGAAATCATCAGTTACATCGATTCCCTGAACGCGGACAGGGGCAGCAGTTTCTTTAATTTGAAGAATCCGAGTGAAGATATCTACATTACCTACGAAAAAGTGGCACCGTTGAATTGGACTGTATGGATCGCCAAACCAACAGAGGCAATTACAAAAACCTATAAAAATGCATTAATGACAATAATTGTATTCCTGCTCCTGACAGCGTTTGTCATGGTTGGCGTCTCCCTCATATTAACGAATAGGCTTGAAAGGTCCATCCGCAGGCTGCTTGATTATATCAAGGAGTATACGAGAGGCTTTAACGCGAAATCTGCAAAGCCGCAAAAAATCCAGGGCCCAAAGGAAATGGAAGAGCTACTCTATTATTTTAATAACATGATTGATGAAGTAGAAAATAACAGAAGCGGATTAATGGAGCTGAACCAAAAACTTGAGGCTAGGGTGCAGGAGAGGACCGCGAACCTGAAAAAGAAAAATTCCGAACTGAAGGCGGTCAATAAGCTAATCACATCGGTTTCAACGGATAAGGACCTTGCTCAATTCATCCAGTATTGCCTTCAGGAAATCGAGCAATTCATGGATTATTCGATCCACGTTTGTTTTAACGACATTGCTGTTACCAACCAGGCAATTTTCACTAATCAGAATTTGATGCAGTACCTGAATGACCATATGGTAGGCAAGCAGCAATATATGGAACCAATCCAAATCGAAAAGAACAACCGGGGTTTTCTTGTAGTCGACCTTTCCGACAGGCAATCAATTTCAGTGAGCGACCAGGAATTCCTCAGGACCTTCGCCGGCTCCCTCGCTGTCATGCTCCAAAATAAGTTCCTATTTGAACGGACGAGGAACAAGCATGCTGTTCTTAAAGCTGTTCTCGAGAGTATGTCAGAAGGCCTAATGCTCCTGAACAACCAAAAGGAAGTCGAGTATGTGAATGAGTTTTTCCTGAATGTCGTCGCTCTTGATGAAATCGGTAATCAGTCGAACGAATCAGGAAACCCAAGTAGTGAATTGGCTAACTTTGAGGACGTATTTAAACGGTTTCTATTGTTGTTTGATGTCGAGAAGGATGACCTATCCGCATTTTTCTCTGGTGAAATTGAAGAGCTGAAACTCGAAAATAAACCAGCATCAAAAAAGCCGAAGTATTATTTGCTCCATAACTTTTCTGTTATGCTTGATGAAGAAAAAATTGGGGAAGGACTTGTCCTTCGCGATATTACAAAGGAAGAGGAAATTGATACGTTAAAGAACAACCTGATCTCCTTGACATCCCACGAATTTAAAACGCCAATTACAACTATTAAAGGCGGGGTGGAGACGCTGCTCCGATCCGAAGTCGAATGGGATCCCGAATTCAAGCAGGAGTTACTGGAAGGGGTTCACGAGGATATAGAGCGGATTGAGCATCTCGTAAATGACTGGCTGGATATTTCCAAAATCGATTCCGGGGCGATGTACGTTGAGCGGAATACAATCAGAGCGGATCATATAATCGAGCTTTCAATGGAATTGATACCTCAGCATTTAAGGGAGGATGCCCTGTTTACCTTCGATAACAAGCTAGGAGAAGGCTTCACCTTTTTTGCTGATAAAATGCGCATGCAGCAATTGCTAGTGAATTTAATGACAAATGCGCTCAGATATAATGATTCCAGTCCGAAGCGAATCGACATAAATCTTGACCGGAAAGATGAATACATTACAATTTCTGTGGCGGATAACGGCATCGGGATATCAGAGGATCATCTTGAAAAGATTTTCAACCGTTTTTATCAGGTTGATGTCACTGCAACGAGAAGGACAGGTGGGACAGGCCTTGGATTGGCTATATGCGCCGGTATCATGGAAGCCCATGACGGAAAAATAAAAGTTTCCAGCGAGCCTGGCAATGGTAGTATCTTTACGTTATATTTTCCTGTGAAGGAAGGGGAAGAATAAGGTGAAAAACCAAAGGATTTGCATTGTTGACGATGAGTTGAAAATACTCAGGTTTGTATCAGCCAATCTTAGATCAATCGGATATGAAGTTTCAACCGTCAGTTCGGGGGATGAACTGTTTGAAAAATTCGACCTCATGTCACCCGATTTGATTCTGCTCGATATCATGATGCCTGGCCAAGATGGTTTTTTCGTCCTGGAAAAGCTTCGAAAGTTTTCGGATGTACCTGTAATTATGTTAACAGCGAGAAGCAATCCAAAAGATAAGGTCCAGGGGCTGAACGTAGGTGCCGATGATTACCTGACAAAGCCATTTTCTCTTGACGAGCTTTTCGCACGGGTGAATGCCGTGTTGCGGAGGAGCCAGTCGGCAAGTGCTGAAACGAAAACGAATCAAACCTCTGTCGTTCGGACGGGGGACCTGACTATCGACATGGGCAGCAGCCGCTGCTGGATTAAGGACAATGAATTCAAACTCACCCATACCGAATACTCAGTCATGGAAATACTTGCCCTTAACCTTGACAAGGTTGTTCCTCACGAGACATTGCTTTCAGAAGTATGGGGGCCTCAATACCGTGATGATATAGACTATCTCCGCGTGGGTATCGCAAGGATCCGGCGGAAGCTTAAAGATGCCCTTGGCAGCAAAGAAGAATATATAGTAACCTATCCAGGCCTTGGCTACATGCTTCGCAGTGTTCCGAATGACTAGGATAGAAGGAAATCCCGTATGCCAAAATGGCTATACGGGATTTTTTTATAAATCAGGAATTGATTGAACCAGTCTTTCAGTAGAGTTTGAAAAAAATTTCCTCTTTCAGTGTAAAAGCAAGCAGACTGGCCAATAACTAAAGATATAAAATTTTTATGCGCGATTCGTCTGGAATTTCTTATTTGTTATGGTTAAGCAGCAAAAAGTAAAATCATTTAATGTTTTTTTAATGTTTTTGCAATGTAACAGCTTGCAAATTTTATTTGTCTGCAATGCCCTATGTCTTATAGTTTATAAGAAGCACCGAACGACCGAACTAATACTATTTTAATGGCTATTCGCCACAAGCAAAGTCAGGAGGAAGGTAAAATGGAAAAAGAAGTAAAACGAAATGAGGCGCTGGGTACTCCCCAAAAAGGTATCCCTTATTGGGTGAAAATCGTAACCGTATTCTTTTTAGGTTGGATTGCTTTGTACGCAACACGCGCTATCCTAAATCCGGTAATGGATGATATGCAGACTGAATTCGGTTTATCCGCTGCACAGCTTGGTTTGATCAGCAGTATCTTCTTTATCGGTTATGCAGGAATGAACGTGCCATCCGGTATTCTTGGGGATAAAATCGGTAAAAAGAAAGTTCTCGTACCTGGAGTAATCATGTTCGGTCTGCTTGCAGCTGTTGCAGGCTCCATGCCGTCATTTGCATTTTTCATGATCGCATGGCTCTTGGTTGGTATTTTCCAAGGTTTCTATTACGGCCCGCAATACGGTCTTTCGTCTGAAGCAATTCCTGCAAAGCACATCACTGTGGGAAGCGCAATCATCAACAGCGGTATGGCATTTGGTCTTTCAGCAGGTTATTTTATTTCAAGCTATACTGTTGATACACTCGGAATGAGCTGGAGAGCTCCATTCTATGTCATCGCGATCCCGGTCGTACTCATCGGAATTGCAATGTGGTGGGTCATTAAAGACAGGCCGAAAACAGAAGGGCAAAAAGCTGGTGAAAATGGCGGCCAAAAGTTAAGAGTAAAAGATCTTTTCACCAAAAACCTTATCTTTGCTTATATTACAATCTTCTGTGCGATTTACGCTTTCTTCGTTGTTGTTACATGGATTCCTTATTACCTCGAGCATGCACGTGGAATTAAAGGAACAGAAGTTGCCGTTGTAGCATCACTAGTACCTTGGGCAGCTATTCCAGCCTCAATTCTATTCAGCTGGATTGCCGACAGAATGGGTAAGCGACGTCCAGTACTACTAGTAATGCTTCCGCTTTCTATCATCGCGATTGTTTCAATCGTTGCTTTTGACAGCATGTATGTTCTATATGCCGCTCTCATTGGTTACGGTATTTTCGGTAAAATAAGCACAAACCCTGTCCTAGTTGCAGTCGTTGCCGATAACGCGCCAAAGCATGCTTTAGGTACGGCCTTTGGCTTATATAACTTCTTCGGCATGTGTGGTTCAATCCTTGCTCCTTACATCACAGGCTGGCTTACAGACGTAACTGGTTCATTGAATTCAGGCTTCTACTTTGGCGGAATCCTTCTTGTAATTGGACTTATCTCGGTCTTGTTCATTAAGGAAGACAATAGGCCAAACATCGAAGGCACGGTTAATTAATACAAGCACACCTTCTATTGATTAACGAGCAGCCCTAAATACTATTTAAGAAGCAGGAAACGCTAATGTTTCCTGCTTCTTATATTTTCAACAGTTTGTAGTATAATGGGAGAACATGTTTTAGTATTGATTGAGGTGAATGATTTGAAAATTTCCACACGCCGCGCCGCGTATATCCATATACCGTTTTGCCAGCATATTTGCCATTATTGTGATTTTAATAAATTCTTTCTCCAAGGCCAGCCCGTTGACGAATACTTGGAAGCCCTAAACAAGGAAATTGCGTTGACAGTCCGAAAATATCCGGCAGAGCCAATGAAAAGCATTTTTGTGGGTGGCGGCACTCCCACAGCCCTGAACGAAAAACAGCTTCAAAGATTGTGTGAAATCATCAACAGCCATTTTCAAAAAGAAGATGAAATTGAATATACATTTGAAGGAAATCCAGGGGACCTATCCTATGAAAAGCTTTCCATACTAAAAAACCATGGAGTAAACAGGCTGAGCCTTGGGGTTCAATCGTTTAACGACGCCCTTTTAGAAAAAATCGGGCGGAGCCACAGGGCGGAGGATGTGTACAAAACCGTCGAGGATGCGAAAAAGGCAGGCTTTGAAAACATTTCGATTGACCTTATTTATGCGCTTCCGGGCCAGACAATCGCTGATTTCAAGGATACGCTTTCCGAGGCGTTTTCACTAGGACTGCCCCATTTTTCCGGCTATTCTTTAATCATTGAACCCAAAACGGTTTTTTACAACTTGATGAAAAAGGGCAAACTGCCGCTGCCTGGCGAGGATACGGAAGCAGCGATGTATGAATTGCTTATGGATGAAATGGCAAAGCATGGCTATAACCAATATGAAATTAGTAATTTTTCATTGAAGGGATACGAAAGTGTGCATAACCTTACCTATTGGAGGAATGAGGAATATTACGGGTTTGGCGCAGGAGGCCACAGCTATCTCGGCAGGATCCGCCGTTCCAATATTGGGCCTTTAAACAGGTATATCAAACAGCTGGATGAAGGAGTCCTCCCTATAATTGAAGAGAACGAAGTTACATTAGTAGAAGCCATGGAAGAGGAAATGTTTCTTGGCCTGAGGATGTCCGATGGCGTCAAAAAGAACGGATTCAAGGAAAAATACGGGATTGCGCTCGATGACATTTTTCACGGGCAGATTGACAAGTTGTCGAAAAAAAGCCTGATTCAGGATGATGGGGCTGCTATCCGCCTTACCCGGAAGGGCAGATTGCTTGGGAATGAAGTTTTCCAGTCTTTTCTGATAAAAGAGTGACCATCTTTTTGATTCGTAATCATTGACACGACAAGGCTGTTTTGATACTTTATTAGTAGAATTAGCACTCGGGATAAATGAGTGCTAACAGAGGTGATAAACGTTGTTAACAGATCGCCAGTTACTAATACTTCAAGTTATTATTGACGAATTCATCCGGTCTGCGCAACCTGTCGGCTCGAGAAGCTTGTCAAAAAAAGAGGAGATTTCTTTCAGCTCGGCCACTATCCGAAATGAAATGGCTGATTTGGAAGAGCTTGGGTTTATTGAAAAAACCCATACTTCCTCTGGGCGGGTTCCTTCGGAAAAGGGCTATCGCTATTATGTCGACCATCTTCTTTCTCCACATGCCATTAATGAGAGGGATGTGTCGAAGATAAAATCGGTTTTTGCCGAAAGGATTTTTGAGCTCGAAAAGATCATACAGCGCTCAGCAATGATTCTTTCCGAAATGACTAGCTATACTTCCATCATGCTTGGGCCAGCTGTCGAGGAAAACAGGCTGAGAAAGATCCAGATAGTGCCTCTGAATAAAGATACGGCCATTGCGATTATCGTTACCGATACCGGCCATGTTGAGAACAAGCCGATTCAGCTGCCAGGCTCAATTGATGCCAGCGAGCTTGAAAAAATGGTCAACATCTTGAATGAACGCCTTTCCGGAGTTCCGCTGCTTGATATTAGGGATAAGCTCTACAAAGAAGTTGCCGTCCTGCTTCGCCAGCATATCAGCAATTATGATAGTATGCTTCATATGATTTCCGATACATTCAATATGCCTGTAAGCGAGAAGCTTTTCTTTGGAGGAAAGACAAATATCTTTAGCCAGCCTGAATTCAATGATTTATCAAAAATTAAATCACTGATGACGATGATTGAACAAGAGCAGCCTGTTTATGAATTAATCAAAAACAGTCCTGCGGGAATCACGATCAGGATTGGCCGCGAAAATGATTACAGTGCCATGGAAAATTGCAGCCTGATTACAGCAACTTACGCTATGGGTGACGAAAAACTTGGAAATATCGCTATTCTCGGCCCGACCAGGATGGAATATTCCCGTGTGGTCAGCTTGCTGGAAATCATGAGCCGGGATTTATCGGCCGCACTGACCAGGCTGTATCAATCAAAATAGCAGTGGAGATATTGAAAAAGGGGCGGTATGCCCCTTTTTATGGGACGCCTTTTTATATTACGGAGGACTGCCCTTTTGAGGGAGGTGAGTAACTTGACTGAAGAAAAAAAGAATGTTGATGGCCAGGCTACCGAAATGGAAATGGAACTGGATGAAGCAAGCATCGCAGGCGATGATATTGCTGGTGAAAGCGAACCGGCAACAGATAAGACGTCTGAGCTTGAGAAGAAGCTGGAGGAAGTAGAAAATCGCTACTTTAGGCTTCAGGCCGATTTCGATAACTATCGGCGCCGGGTGAAGCTTGATGCCGAAGCCGCTGAAAAATACCGTTCCTTGAGCTTGATTTCAGATATTCTGCCTACATTGGACAATTTTGAACGAGCTTTGAATATGGAAATTGAAGGTGACCAAGCAAAATCCCTCATGGAGGGAATGGAAATGGTCTACCGTGGTTTGCTTGATGCCCTTAAAAAGGAAGGCCTGCAGCCGATTGAAGCTGTAGGAAAGCCATTTGATCCGCATTTCCATCAGGCAGTCATGCAGGTGGAGGATGATTCTTTCGACCCGAATTCGGTGGTTGAAGAGTTTCAAAAAGGGTATTTACTGAAAGATAGGGTAATTCGCCATTCAATGGTAAAAGTTAATCAATAATTAACCCGTCTACATATATTGAACTGGAGGAAAAGGATTATGAGTAAAATTATCGGTATAGACCTTGGAACAACCAACTCCTGTGTAGCCGTCCTGGAAGGGGGAGAGCCAAAGGTTATCCCGAATCCTGAAGGAAACCGGACCACTCCTTCCGTCGTTGCATTTAAAAACGGCGAGCGCCAAATCGGGGAAGTCGCAAAGCGCCAGGCGGTTACAAACGCCAACACGATCATGTCTATAAAGCGCCATATGGGCACAAACCATTCAGAAGAAATCGAAGGTAAGAAATATACTCCACAGGAAGTTTCCGCTATCCTGCTACAGTATTTAAAGTCCTACGCCGAAGATTATCTTGGCGAAACGGTTACCAAAGCAGTTATCACAGTTCCTGCCTACTTTAACGATGCAGAGCGGCAGGCTACGAAAGATGCTGGCCGCATCGCAGGTCTCGAAGTTGAAAGAATCATCAATGAGCCGACTGCAGCTGCCCTTGCATACGGCCTTGATAAAATGGATGAAGACCAGACAATCCTAGTTTACGATCTTGGTGGAGGCACATTTGATGTATCCATCCTTGAACTCGGCGATGGGGTTTTTGAAGTAAAAGCTACAGCTGGTGATAACCGTCTTGGCGGAGATGACTTTGACCAGGCTGTTATTGATTATCTAGTTGACCAGTTTAAAAAAGAAAACGGAATTGACCTTTCACAAGACAAAATGGCTGTTCAGCGCTTGAAGGATGCGGCAGAAAAAGCAAAGAAAGACCTTTCTGGCGTTACCTCAACGCAAATTTCCCTGCCATTTATCACTGCGGGAGCAGCGGGCCCGCTTCACTTGGATGTTACATTAAGCAGGACGAAATTTGATGAATTGACTGCAAATCTTGTTGAGCGTACAATGGGGCCAACGCGCCAGGCTTTGAGTGATGCTGGGCTATCGGCTTCTGAAATTGATAAGGTTATCCTAGTAGGTGGTTCAACAAGGATTCCAGCCGTACAAGAAGCTATTAAACGCGCGACAGGCAAAGAACCTCACCGAGGCGTTAACCCTGATGAAGTTGTCGCAATGGGAGCTGCAGTCCAGGGCGGCGTCATCTCTGGTGACGTGAAGGATGTTGTCCTGCTTGATGTTACCCCACTTTCCCTTGGTATCGAAACAATGGGCGGAGTGATGACCAAATTAATTGAGCGCAATACAACAATACCGACTTCAAAGTCACAAGTTTTCTCAACCGCAGCTGACAATCAAACCGCGGTCGATATCCATGTACTGCAAGGGGAACGCCCAATGGCAGCGCACAACAAAACGCTTGGCCGTTTTCAGTTGGCAGATATTCCGCCGGCACCACGCGGAATTCCACAAATCGAAGTTTCCTTCGATATTGATAAAAATGGAATCGTGAATGTTCGTGCCAAGGATCTTGGTACAAACAAAGAGCAGCAAATCACAATCAAGTCTTCAACAGGACTTAGCGATGAAGACATTCAGCGTATGGTAAAAGAAGCAGAGATGAATGCTGAAGCCGACAAAAAGGCAAAAGAAGAAGCTGATCTCCGTAACGAAGCAGACCAGCTAGTCTTCACTACTGAAAAAACCTTGAAGGATTTGGAAGGCAAGGTTGATGCATCAGATGTGGCCCAGGCCAATGAGGCGAAGGACGCGCTAAAGGCTGCCATCGAGAAAAATGATTTGGACGAAATGCGCGCCAAAAAAGACGCGCTTCAAGAAATTGTTCAAAATCTTTCTGTAAAGCTTTACGAAGAAGCGGCAAAACAGGCCCAGGCTCAACAAGGCCAGGGAGCTGGCGCTGAAGGTGCGGCACGCAAAGACGACAACGTAGTCGATGCAGAATTCGAAGAAATAAAAGACGATAAGTAGAAAAGCGGAAGCGGCCGTTTAGCGCCGTATGGACTGGAGGGCCCCGATGTTGACTTATCGTAGCGAGGGGACCGAAGTCCACTAGGCGCTGGCCGCAGCAGCTGGTCAGTAGAATAACAGAAGCGGCCGTGTTAGGGGTGCCGCTCTACATCAGAAAAGTCAAAGTCAAGTTAACCGGCTTTGGCTTTTTCTGTGGATTGCCACGGGCAAGTCCACCCATCTTTATATTGTTTAACATCCATACGAGTGCTACAATTATTTTTATGTGAGAATTTCGGGAGTGGTTAGATGAGCAAAAGGGATTATTATGAAGCCTTGGGTGTCGGCAAGGGTGCCTCGAAGGATGAAATCAAGAAGGCATACCGGAAGCTTTCAAAACAACTTCATCCTGATATAAACAAGGAACCCGATGCGGACGAGAAGTTCAAGGAAGTAAAAGAGGCATATGAAACGCTGAGCGATGACCAAAAGCGTGCCCACTACGACCAGTTCGGACATACGGATCCGAATCAAGGCTTCGGGGGCGGTGCTGATTTTGGCGGAGGATTTGGCGGGTTTGAAGATATATTCAATTCTTTCTTTGGTGGAGGAGCGGCAAGAAGGAGAGATCCGAACGCGCCGAGGCAGGGCGCTGACCTCCAGTATACAATGGCGGTTTCATTCGAGGAAGCGGCGTTCGGCAAGGAGGCCGACATCGAAATTCCTCGTGAAGAAACATGCAATACTTGCCACGGATCTGGGGCTAAGCCGGGAACACATCCGGAAACCTGTCGCCATTGCCATGGAACGGGACAGCTGAATGTTGAACAAAATACGCCTTTTGGCCGGATCGTCAACCGGAGAGTTTGTAACTACTGTAATGGCACCGGTAAAGAAATCAAGCAAAAATGCTCAACCTGCAGCGGTGAAGGAAAGGTTAGGAAACGCCGGAAAATCCATGTGAAAATTCCAGCCGGAATTGATGATGGACAGCAGCTTAGGATGGCTGGCCAGGGTGAAGCGGGCGTTAATGGAGGGCCTCCTGGCGACCTGTATGTTGTTTTCCACGTTAGGCCTCATGAATTCTTCGAGCGGGACGGGGACGATGTTTATTGTGAAATGCCTTTAACATTTGTCCAGGCTTCGCTCGGCGATGAAATTGAAGTACCGACATTGCATGGAAAGGTCAAACTGAAAATTCCTGCAGGAACACAAACTGGAACAAAGTTCAGGTTGCGCGGAAAAGGAATTCCAAATGTCAGGGGCTATGGTACAGGGGACCAGCACGTGATAGTCCGGATCATCACCCCGACTAAACTGTCGGACAAACAAAAGCAGATACTCCGTGAATTTGCCGAAATCAGTGGCGGTGTGCCGCTGGGTGAGCATGAAGAGAGCTTTTTTTCAAAAGTAAAACGCGCCTTTAAAGGCGATTGAGAGTGGGGCATTCAAGATGAAATGGTCTGAAATCAGCATCCATACGGCGAATGAAGCAGTTGAACCAATTTCCCATATCCTCCATGAGGCGGGAGCCAGCGGTGTGGTCATCGAGGATCCTTTTGAGCTTATTAAAGAACGGGAAGACCAATTTGGAGAAATTTATCAACTTGACCCAAACGATTACCCCGAGGAAGGGGTTATTGTAAAGGCGTACCTTTCAGTAAACAGCTTCTTAGGTGAAACCGTTGATGCCATTAAGGAATCAATCAATAACTTGATTATCCATGATATTGATATCGGTCTAAACAGGGTTACCATCTCTGAAGTAAATGAAGAAGAATGGGCTACTGCCTGGAAGAAGTATTATAATCCTGTGAAAATTTCAGAACGGTTTACAATTGTCCCTACATGGGAGGAATATAGCCCTGTAACTAGCGATGAATTGATAATCGAACTCGATCCAGGCATGGCATTTGGTACAGGTACCCATCCTACGACCGTAATGTGTATACAGGCTCTTGAGAGGACGGTCAAACAGGGGGATGAAGTCATTGATGTAGGGACGGGTTCCGGGGTCTTGAGCATTGCGGCCGCGCTGCTCGGCGCTTCTTCCACAAGGGCTTATGACCTGGATGAAGTAGCTGTCAAGTCAGCAAAGTTGAATATTAAGCTGAATAAAGTCCAGGATAATGTGTCGGTTGCCCAAAACAATCTGCTTGATGGTATTGAGGATTCCTCTGCTGACGTCATTGTGGCCAATATTCTTGCCGAAGTGTTTTTACGATTTACAGAAGACGTAGCCCGTGTATTAAAGGCGGGAGGCACTTTCATTGCATCCGGAATCATCCAGGCCAAAAAGGATTTGGTAAAGGATGCGCTCCTCAATGTTGGTTTCACGATTTCGGAAACAATCGTGATGGAGGACTGGGTAGCGATTATTGCAGAAAAGAAGTAAAGTTTAGGAGAGTTGGCGTCCGCTTTTCATGCGGATGCCCTTTTTAGGTTTGAGAAGGAATTAACTAAGTGACTTTATTAGGAACTTTTAGTAAAATAGAAATATTGCTTACAGAGGGGGCTTCGTATGCAGCGCTATTTTGTTGAAAAAATGGAACAGGATCGTTTTACCCTGGAAGGGGATGATCGATTCCACATCGTAAAGGTTATGCGGATGGTTGAAGGAGACGAAATCATCTGTGTTACTCAGGATGGGAGGAGCGCTGTATGCAAAATTGCAGAAATTACCTCTGATACCGTCGTTGCTGACGTTGTAAAATGGAATGATGGGAATACAGAGCTTCCCGTTCGTGTAACGATAGCAAGCGGGCTTCCAAAGGGAGACAAACTGGAGTGGGTCATTCAAAAGGGCACCGAAATGGGAGCGCACCGGTTTATTCCGTTTGCAGCCGTCCGTTCGGTAGTTAAGCTGGATGAGAAAAAGTCCGGCAAAAAGGTGGACCGATGGCAGAAAATTGCCAAGGAAGCAGCCGAACAATCGCACCGGAGTGTAGTACCTCAGGTATCATCGCCCGTTGATTTTCGCTCCTTGCTCGCAGACGGCCAGAACTACGATGTTCGGCTCGTCGCATATGAAGAGGAAAGCAGGTCCGGAGAAACATCTGTTTTCTCTGAAGCACTGATGAATATAAAAGCAGGCCAATCCCTGCTGATGGTTTTTGGCCCTGAGGGAGGGCTTACCGATGGGGAAGCCACGCTCTTAAAGGAACATGGTTTTCAGCTGTGCGGGCTGGGCCCGCGGATTTTAAGGACAGAAACCGCCCCGCTCTATGCGCTGGCGGCAATATCCTACCATTTAGAATTAATGAGGTGAGTTTACATGCCTACAGTCGCGTTTCATACTCTTGGATGCAAGGTGAACCACTATGAGACTGAAGCAATTTGGCAATTGTTCAAACAGGAAGGCTACGAGAGAGTGGAATTTGAGTCGTCCTCAGACGTATATATAATTAATACCTGTACAGTAACGAACACCGGTGATAAGAAAAGCCGTCAGGTCATTAGAAGGGCAATCCGCAAGAATCCGGATGCAGTCATTTGCGTGACTGGCTGTTATGCGCAGACATCCCCTGCCGAAATCATGGCTATACCCGGGGTTGATATTGTCGTAGGAACGCAGGACCGGGTTAAAATGCTTGACTATATTGCTCAATACAAAGAAGAACGCCAGCCAATCAATGGCGTCCGCAACATTATGAAGAACCGTGTGTATGAGGAGCTTGATGTTCCGGCCTTTACTGACAGGACACGTGCATCCTTGAAAATTCAGGAAGGATGCAATAATTTCTGCACGTTCTGCATCATTCCGTGGGCCCGCGGCCTTATGAGATCCCGTAATCCAGAGGAAGTCATCCGCCAGGCCCAGCAGCTTGTCGATGCTGGCTATAAGGAGATTGTCCTTACCGGCATCCATACCGGCGGGTACGGTGAAGATTTGAAGGATTATAATCTGGCAGCCCTTCTTCGTGACCTTGAAGCCGAAGTAAAAGGGCTAAAACGCCTCAGGATTTCTTCGATTGAAGCCAGCCAAATCACCGATGAAGTCATTCAAGTAATTAATGATTCGAATCTTGTCGTACGCCATCTTCATATTCCGCTCCAGTCCGGGTCAGATACCGTTTTAAAGAGAATGCGCCGCAAGTATACAATGGAGTTTTTCGGCGAACGGCTTGACCGTCTGAAGGAAGCTTTGCCAGGCCTTGCTGTAACTTCGGATGTAATTGTCGGCTTCCCTGGCGAAACGGAAGAAGAGTTTATGGAAACCTATCATTTCATCAAAAAACATCAATTCTCGGAACTCCATGTATTCCCTTATTCCAAGCGGACGGGTACACCTGCCGCAAGGATGGAAGACCAGGTTGATGAAGAAGTTAAAAATGAGCGCGTTCACCGGCTAATCGCCCTTTCAGACCAATTGGCCAAGGAATACGCCTCACACTTTGAAGGGGAAGTCCTTGAAGTGATTCCGGAAGAGGAATTCAAGGAAGGGGACAAAAAAGGCCTTTATGTCGGCTACACCGATAACTACCTGAAGGTTGTTTTCCAAGCCACTGAGGACATGATCGGTAAAATCGTGAAAGTTAAAATTTCCAAAGCGGGATATCCGTATAACGAAGGCCAATTCGTCCGCGTAATGGAGGCCGAGGAAGCAGGAATGGAAACAAAAGCAATCGTATAATGTAAAAGCAGAAGCCGTATAATGGCCTCTGCTTTCTTTGTATTTTACCTTCCGTGAAGATACATGATCATTCTGCCGAACCTTTCGGCAAAAGGAAGCGCCAATATTGATGTTGATACATTGAAAATGACACTGATGTGGGCCAGCTGGACATCTGGCGATTTTGCAATCTCAGGGCCCAAATCCGCGAGGGTTGGGATAAGAGGGATAAAAAGCAGGACTCCAATAACATTTAGCCATACATGGGCAAAAGCAGCCAATCTCGCCTCCAGGCCCCCGCCTATCGCTGCGATGAGCGCGGTGATGCATGTCCCGATATTAGCGCCGAGCATGACGGCGATGCCCGCTTCAAGCCCGAGAATCCCCGAGGTAAGGAAGCCCATTGCGATTCCCGTCATCGCCGTACTGGATTGAATAATAGCAGTCATGAAAGCCCCCGCGGCTATCCCAATCAAAATATGCTCGTTCAAAGACAACAAAAGCCTATGGACGGCATCAACAGAAGTAAGGGGCATTGACAATGCTTCAAATCCTTTCATTGCGGTGAAGACCGAAGCAATGCCAAGTAGGACCATACCAGCACTTCTTAGCACAACCTTTCTTGCAAACATTAATAGTCCTCCTGCCGCGGCTATTGGCACAAGGATTCCGCCAAGATCAAAAGTAATCAGTTCCGTTTTAAAAGTCGTCCCGATATTTGTTCCCAAAATAATCCCGATAGATTGCGGAAAGGTCAAAACCCTGGCGGAAATCAATCCTATGGCAAGCACCATTACCGTTGAACTACTTTGAAGGATGGCTGTAACCAGCGTACCTGTGGCCATTCCTTTTAATGGGTTGCTTGTTAATTTTTGAAGCAGCACTTTTAACCGATTTCCGGATATATTGAACATCCCAATCCGAATAATAGCCATTCCTAATATGAACAGCCCAATGCATAAGCAAAATAAAATGATATACTTCACGGCATCCACTCCCTCTACCAGTCTATGGCCTGTCCAGGGAGACCATGAATGAATTTTTTGGCAGTAAAGCCTATCAGTACTGAGGATTCTAGATTATTATAAAAAAGTGGACATTTAACTGTATCCTTCATGTAAATTCAGTTGACCTCATTAAAAGGTTGTATTATAATGGCAAAGTACATGGTTTTCCATGTGTTTGATGTGAGTGTGTTGTGTTCGGAGGGAGGGAAAGAGAATGTCTAAAACCGTCGTTCGTAAAAACGAATCGCTTGAAGATGCTCTTCGACGCTTTAAACGTACTGTATCTAAGTCAGGTACTATCCAAGAAGCAAGAAAGCGCGAATTCTACGAAAAACCAAGTGTCAAGCGTAAGAAGAAGTCTGAAGCAGCCAGAAAACGTAAGTTTTAAGAGAGGGTGGACCTATGAGTCTTCTCGAGCGTTTAAATAATGACATGAAACAAGCGATGAAAACAAAAGACAAAGACAAGCTTACGGTCATCCGAATGGTTAAAGCCTCCATGCAGAATGAAGCCATTAAGCATGGAAGGGAATTATCGGAAGATGAAGAGCTGACTGTCCTTTCTCGCGAAATGAAACAACGGAAAGACTCCCTTCATGAATTTGATAAAGCAGGTCGTCCTGACCTGGTTGAAAAATTGCGCCAGGAACTGTCGATTGTTGAAATTTACATGCCTCAGCAGCTTTCCGAAGAAGAACTGGAGAGGATTGTCAAAGAAACAATCGCAGAAACAGGTGCAAATTCCAAAGCTGATATGGGGAAAGTGATGGCTGCTATCATGCCTAAAGTTAAAGGCAAGGCAGACGGATCGCTTGTGAATAAACTTGTGCAACAACACCTTTCATAATTCAACTGACATCAATGGCCGCAGGCGTAAGCCTGCGGTTTTAATTTTATCGGGACGAAACTTTTAATATAGATAAACGTACATAATAGAGCAGGGGAGTATGGAAGGGGGGGATAAAAGTATGGCTGAATTTATAACAGACCCTATTGTTGTAACAATATTATTGTCTATCGCAGGCATGGCCTTCGTCCTTGAACTGTTTTCACCGCGGATTGGCCTTCCAGGTCTAGTAGGGCTTTCTGCATTGCTATTGTTTTTTTATGGCCACTTTATGGCGGGTCTCGCCGGGTTTGGGACGCTCGCTCTTTTTGTTGTCGGCATTGTCCTAATCTTTATGGAATTTTTCTTGCCGGGAGCGGTAGCCGGCACACTCGGGATTGCGGCCCTTGTGGGAAGCCTATTCCTGGCGGGAGGGAACACGTTTCAGATGGGGGTTTCACTGCTTATTTCGATTTTATTTTCGATTGTCTTATTCATTTTATTAATAAAGGTTTTCCATAAAAAAATGACTTTGTTCAATTCGATGGTCCTGTTCGATAGCGCCCGCAAAGAAGATGGCTATGTTTCCAACGAGAATAGAACGGACTTGATGGGCAAGGAAGGAATTGCACAAACCGTACTACGCCCGTCGGGCACTGCCATTATCAATAATGAGCGTGTGGATGTTGTAACAGAGGGCTCATTCATCTCGCAAAATGCGAGGGTGAAGGTGATTGAAGTTGAAGGGCCAAGAGTTGTCGTAAGAGAGATTAAATAGGAGGCTGGACCATGTTAACAAACGAGGCTGTTTTTATGATTGCTATTGTAGCAGTCGCTATTATTGTATTTGGGATATTGCTTTCTTTTGTCCCAGTCATGCTTTGGATTTCCGCTTTGGCTGCGGGCGTCAGGGTGAGCATTTTTACACTTGTAGGAATGAGGCTCCGCCGTGTTACGCCACACAGGGTAATTAACCCTCTGATTAAGGCGCACAAGGCAGGATTGAATGTAACAACAAACCAACTGGAAAGCCACTATTTGGCCGGGGGGAATGTTGACAGGGTCGTGAATGCCTTGATTGCCGCCCACAGGGCGAATATAGAGCTTTCTTTTGAACGCAGCGCTGCAATTGACCTTGCTGGCCGTGACGTGCTTGAAGCCGTCCAAATGAGCGTTAACCCAAAGGTTATTGAAACTCCTTTTATTGCCGGGGTTGCCATGAACGGGATCGAGGTTAAGGCAAAGGCCAGAATTACCGTACGCGCGAACATCGACCGCCTCGTCGGTGGTGCTGGAGAGGAAACTGTTGTTGCCCGTGTTGGTGAAGGGGTCGTTTCGACGATTGGTTCTTCTGAAAACCACAGCAAAGTTCTGGAAAATCCAGATTTGATTTCCCAAACGGTCCTTGCAAAGGGGCTTGATGCGGGAACAGCATTTGAAATCCTATCCATTGATATCGCGGATGTAGATATCGGCAAAAATATCGGTGCGGAGCTTCAGACCGAACAGGCTGAAGCCGACAAGAAAATTGCCCAAGCAAAAGCTGAAGAGCGTCGGGCAATGGCTGTTGCGAATGAACAGGAAATGAGAGCAAGGGTTGAAGAAATGAGAGCGATGGTTGTCCAGGCAGAGGCAGAAGTGCCGCTTGCGATGGCGGAAGCTTTGAAATCTGGAAATATTGGCGTGATGGATTACCTTAATTTTAAAAATATTTCCGCGGACACTGATATGAGAGGCTCAATCGGAAAAATGGGCAAGGATAAAAAGGACGGACAATAACCAGCCCAGAACTGCTGAAGGCAGGGAAGGAGGCTCACATTGGAAAGAATTTTTGAAAATCCGATTCTTCTATTTATATTAATCGCTTTTGTCACTTCAATGTTTTCAAAATCAAAACGAAGTGCTGAAAACAAGCGTCCAAGGAGGCTTCCTGAGATTACGAGGGAGCTGAAGGAAATGGTTCAGGATGCAACTAATCCCGAACCACGGGGTTCAGGCAGGCGCCCAGTCCAGCATCATCAGGAGACCCATGGCCAGGCTCCGGCACGTGCCAAACAATCTGCGGCTGCCCAGGAAGAAGTCCTGGTACCCATTTCCACCACGGTTCCGGCTAAGAAACAGGATTCCGCCCGTCAAATTCGTGGCAAGGTTACAGCTGTTCAGGAAGAATCTCTGACTATAGAATCGCTAAAGGAAAAAAATCTTGCGGATGCGATAGTTTGGGCGGAAATACTTGGCCCGCCAAGATCGAAAAAGCCTTATTATAAAAGATAAAAAATCACATATCCCGGCATTTGAGGCTTGGGTTGAAAAACAGGTGCTAGAACCTTCTTTCATTTCATAAATATATGATGTGAAAGGAGGTTCTTTTTTTATGGCAAAAAAATGGGGCCAGCGCCTCCGAAACTGGATAGCAGTAAAAATGGATCTTCCTCAGGACGTTTTGATGGACTTGCCGCGGATTACGATGATCGGACAAATCCACATTTACGTTGAAAACCATAGGGGGCTGCTTGCCTTCACGGACAGGGAATTAAGGCTGCTGCTAAAGAAAGGGCAGCTTCTGATAAAAGGGAAAGCATTTGTTATTAAAACTATCTTGCCAGAAGAAATTTTGCTTGAAGGGAAAATTGACCAGGTTATTTATATCCAGGAAGAGGCCGGGGGGGCAAAATGAAGAATCGGTGGGTTGAATTTATTACGGGTAAAGTGACAGTTAGGATAACAGGCAAGGGATTAGAACGATTTATAAATGTACTCTCTAAGAATGGTGTGCAAATATGGGAAGCCAGGAGAATTTCCCCTGAATCCGCTCTGTTCACCATGAGGCTAAGCGATGCGCTGGAAATACGTAAGTATGCAAGGGACAGTGAGTGCAAGGTGTTTTTCCTTAAGAGAAAGGGAGCCCCTTTCCTTTTAAGGAGGCTCCTCCGCAACAGCGGATTTTTAATTGGGGCGATTCTATTTTTCTTTGTGGTCATGTTGTTATCGAATATAGTTTGGGGTATAGAAATAAAAGGAGCAAAACCTGCAACAGAATATGAGATTCGCCAGGAATTGGACAAGTTGGGTGTGAAGAGAGGAAAGCCGATGTTTTTCCTCGAAAGTGTTGAAATAATCCAAAAGGAATTAACGAACAGGGTTGATGCAATTACCTGGGTCGGGGTTGAGTTAAAGGGGACTACCTTCCATTTTCGGGTGGTGGAAAAGAACCAGCCCCTATCACCAGAATATGTCGGGCCAAGGCACCTAATTGCCAAAAAGGAAGCTGTCATTGCCAACTATTTTATCGAAAAGGGCCGAAAGCTCTTCGAGGTAAATGACCGTGTAGTACCTGGACAGCTTCTCGTATCAGGCCTTATCGGCAAGGAAGGTGCTATGGAACCGGTGGCCGCGAAGGGCGTAGTATGGGGGGAAACATTGTATAAAGGAAAAATTGAACTTCCCCTATCCGCAACATTCCAGGTGTTCAATGGCAAGGAACAGCAAAAGCATTATTTGCGAATCGGTCGTATGGAGCTGCCAATCTGGGGATTTGGAAAAGTTAGCATGGTAAGTTACGAAACTGAAACGGCTGCTGCGGGGTTGAAAATATTTAAATGGGAGATTCCTATTGCATACGTTAACAAGACGATGAGGGAACGGGAAGAAGTTACAAGGATCTATACAAAAAGTGAAGCAATAAAAAGGGCTTCTGAATTGGCAAGGGCGGATATAAAAAAACACATTGATGAAGATGCTATAATCAAAGGTGAAAAAATTTTGCACAGCTCGATTACGAATGGTAAAGTTAAGCTGTCAATTCTTTATACAGTTGTAGAAAATATCGCGATAGGACAACCCATTATCCAAGGAGACTCATGAATGACAGAAAATTCAAGAATGATCCAACTTCAGCTTGAAAATCCAAATGAGGCTGTAACCCTTTTTGGAAATTCGGATTCAAATCTTAAACTTTTGGAACAGGAACTGCAGGTTTCGGTTATATCACGTGGCGAAACCGTCCACGTTGCCGGACCTGCTGAAAATGCGGAACTTGCCGCTTCAGTCCTAGACAAGCTTGTTCGTGTCATCAGGAGGGGCATTGCCATCGGCCCAAGGGATATGCTGTATGCCATTGAGCTTGCTAGAAAAGGGACCCTTAATTATTTTGAGAATTTATTCGATGAGGAAATCGCAAAAAATGCGCGAGGTAAATCAATCAGGGTAAAAACAATCGGGCAGGGATATTACATTAATGCCATGAAAAAGAATGATATGGTTTTTGGGATTGGACCCGCCGGGACGGGGAAAACGTATCTAGCCGTTGTCATGGCGGTAGCAGCCTTGAAAAATGGAATTGTTAACAAGATCATTTTAACAAGGCCGGCTGTTGAAGCAGGCGAGAGCCTCGGCTTCCTGCCGGGAGACCTGAAGGAAAAGGTCGACCCCTACCTTAGGCCGCTATACGATGCACTTCACGACGTCCTTGGCATGGAGCATACGGTGAGGCTTATGGAGCGAGGAACGATTGAGATAGCGCCACTGGCCTATATGCGAGGGCGGACATTGGATGAAGCATTTGTCATCCTTGATGAAGCGCAGAACACAACCCATGCCCAGATGAAGATGTTCCTGACACGTTTGGGATTTGGTTCAAAAATGGTTATAACCGGTGATAAAACTCAGGTTGACCTCCCTAAGGGCGTAAAATCCGGTCTGTTCTCAGCCGAGGAGATACTGGACGGGGTAAGAGGCATATCCATTATCCGGCTTGAACAAAGTGATGTTGTCAGGCACCCTCTTGTCGGTAGGATTATTGAAGCATACGGCAAAGCTGAGTAAAAAGCTGCTCCCATGGGGCAGTTTTTTCTTTTGGTCCGTTCCCGGAACTATCCCCAAAACCGGTGTGTTTCGGCTCAATTCACTTACATTCAAGACAATCAGAATGTATAGACACTCCCCTGTTCAATGGGGCCTTTACGAAATATAAGTGAAACTTCCAGTAAAAACTGTTATGATTTTGAAAAGGGAAAGATGTCCATAATTTCGAAATAAGGTAAATGAAGAGGGGCATCCAGCTTGGGGAAGGGGAAACCATAATGGATTTGCTTAGGCGCCAGTTTCAGAAGGTAAAGCGGTTGCTTGATAATGCTTTTTTCCGTGTTCTCTTTTTTGCCCTGATTGGTGCAATCATGTTCGTGTCCATGTACGGCAATGTTAAGCCGGATAAGTTAAAGATGGGTCTTTTAGATATAGCTGAGAAAACGGTGGTTTCTCCGATTACTGTCGAGGATAAAGAAAGTACAGAGGAAAAGCGCAAACAGGAGCTTGAGAGGGTACAGGGAGTTTATACGCTGAAGAGCGAATATACCCAGAACCAGGTTGACCTTATCGCCTCGATTTTCGACACAGCGATAAAAGTGAACCAGGAAATACAAAATGAAATGAAAAAAAATGCAGGAGAAGGGGAAACCCCTGAACCTCAGTCTGCGCTGCCTAAGGAAATCACGCTTCAGGATAAGGTGAAAAAACTGAAAGGCAGGCTGACTCAGTCTGTAACAGATGATTTGCCGGAGGAAGTGTTCACAGCTCTCGTTTCCGCCAATAAAGGACAGCTTGCAATAGCGAAGGACTTAACGGTAACAGCGGTAAATAACGTAATGAGTAAGCCTATTCCCGCGGATGCAGTTGAAAATGCAAAGAAAAAGGTCGAAGAGGAATTAAAGTTCTCAACACTTGGCAACAGCTTGAAACGGGCTGCGATTTTTTTAGGAAGGTTCGCTGTAATCCAGAACGAGTTTTATGATCCGCAGGCAACGGAAGAATTGCGCAGGCGTACTGCGGAGAGTGTGGAGCCTATCAAAATCCTTGAAGGGCAGGTCATTGTCGAGGAAGGCGAGCTGATAAGCCATGAAATTTACAGGCAACTTAAGTTAACCGGCCTCCTTGAGAGCCAGGATTCGAAAAAACCTTTGTTTGGATTGTTGCTCCTAATTGTAATTATTTTATCGTCAATCTATTATTATTTTCTGGAGCGCAAGGACTCACCAGATAAAAAGCAGGCACACCTCCTTCTGTTTGGGATGATATTTACTTTATCGATCATCCTCATGAAAATTGTCAGCCAATTCCAGCAATTTGGCTATGAGGGGATTAGCTATCTTTTCCCTGCTGCCATGGCTGGCATGATTATTAAAACCCTGATTGATGAAAGGCTGGCCTGGCTTACGGCTGCGGTCCAGGGTATTTGCGGAAGCATCATTTTCAATGAAGAGACGACGGGAGCCCTGAATATGTCAGCGGGCATTTATATTCTGTGCGGCGGTATTGCGGCAACCCTTCTCCTCAAGGACCATAATGCAAGGTCAAAAATACTGCCGGCAGGCGTGTTCATTTCATTGGTGAATTTTATGGTAATCCTGTCGCTGCTTTTCCTCCGGAATACTCAATATACCGGAATGGAGTACGGGCTGATTTTTATTTTCGCCGCGGTTTCCGGGATTGCCTCCGCGGTACTGGCAATCGGTCTGCTTCCGTTTCTTGAGGCTAGCTTCGGGATATTATCAACATTGAGGCTGATTGAGCTCTCGAATCCCAATCACCCTTTACTTAAAAAAATTCTGACGGAAGCTCCTGGGACGTACCACCATAGCGTTATGGTCGCGAATATGTCAGAAGCTGCCTGTGAATCGATAGGAGCCAATGGGCTTCTTGCGAGGGTGGGGTGTTATTACCACGATGTCGGCAAGACGAAAAGGCCTTTGTTTTTCATCGAGAACCAGGTTAACAGGGAAAATCCTCATGACCGGCTAGCACCCGGGAAAAGTGCGCAAATTATTATTGCGCATGCAACGGATGGCGCCGCCTTGCTGAAAAAGCACCACATGCCTAAGGAAATTATAGATATTGCTGAGCAGCACCATGGAACATCAATAATAAAGTACTTTTACCATAAAGCGAAACAGACAGGAACGGTCAATGAATCGGATTTCCGCTATCCTGGCCCGAGAGCCCAGACAAAGGAGACTGCCATTATCGGAATAGCGGACAGCGTTGAGGCCGCAGTCCGCTCAATGGCACAGCCAACTCCTGAACAAATTGAATTACTGGTCCACTCCATTATTTCAGACAAGCTTCAGGATGGGCAGTTTAATGAATGTGACTTGACGCTGAGGGAAATTGAAGTCGTAGAACATACATTGTGCGAAACGCTTAAGGGAATTTTCCATTCTCGGATCGAATATCCCACAGAAATGACAAAACAAAAGGTGATGGATGTATGAAAATGATAGTAGATTTTTTGGATGAAACGGGCTTGGTAATGGAAGATGATATTACCAGCCTTGAAAGCCTGCTGAATTATGCGGCTGAACAAATGAAAGTCGAGGGGGGGAGCGAAGTGTCTGTTACCTTTGTCGGCAATGAACGAATACAGGAAATCAATCATGAATACAGGCAGAAGGATGTTCCTACCGATGTGCTATCCTTTCCGATGGAGGAGCCAGGAGAGGGTGAAATCGAAATTTCCGGCGGTGACCTTCCAAGAGTATTGGGCGATATCATTATTTCCATCCCTAAAACGAAGGAGCAAGCAGAGGAATACGGGCATTCGTTTATGAGAGAGCTTGGCTTTTTGGCCATTCACGGGTTTCTTCATCTCCTTGGCTATGACCATGAAACAGAAGCGGATGAAAAGGAAATGTTTTCGCTTCAGAAGGACATTCTCGATGGATATGGGCTCACCAGGTAAAAGGGGGTCCATTCCAAGCCGGCTGTTGAAATCATTCGGACATGCATTGGCGGGGATAGTCTCTGCCGTACAAACGGAACGGAATATGCAAATCCATCTGATTTCGGGAGCTGCCGCAATTGGCCTTTCTGCCTATTTTTCGATTTCGAAAATGGAATGGCTGTTCATTCTTTTCGCCATTGGGGGAATGCTCTCTCTTGAACTAATGAATACCGCAGTAGAGAGGACGGTCGATCTCGTAACCAAGGACTTTCACCCAGTTGCAAAACAAGCAAAGGATATTTCGGCAGGAGCGGTTTTCGTCTTTGCCTGTGTTTCAGCCATTTTAGGATTGGTAATTTTTTTGCCCAGAATAATTGCCCTGTTCGGGTCATGAAAAGGCAGGGAGCTCCCCGCCTTTTTTTTTCGCTTAAGTAACTATAAAATAGAACATTGTGAATAACTCGAAATAAGTTGTTTTAATCCAGCTCCAGCGCCTAGCCCCTCGAGGTCTTAAGCCGGTTCCCTCCGGAGGGCAGGCCCGTCCTGCGGGCCCCGTCTTAATCTGGTCGGGGCTGACCAAGGCGCTTGCGCATTTTGTTCGATAAAAAAACCGGACCGATTTGAAATTCACAGTACATATTGCTACAATGTCCAAACAAGGATTTCCTAAAGTAAAGTAATTTTAAGAAAATTCTAACTTTTGTTTTACGATTTGGTTTCAAGGGGTGAAACAGACGTCATTTTCATGTAAGATGGAAGAAGAACCACTTAAATGCAGAAAACTGATAATGTTTTAATGATTTGCAATGAGGTAATAAAAGAAACTAAAGCAGAAGGAATTAACCTTCTAGGCTACTACCGGAGGATTCGCAGCAATGGCAAATGATTTAAACGGAGAGAAAGGCCATAAATCGGGATTCATTTCGATTATCGGTCGCCCAAATGTAGGGAAATCAACTTTTTTAAATAGGGTAATCGGACAAAAAATCGCAATTATGAGCGATAAGCCGCAAACAACTCGAAACAAGGTGCAGGGGGTATTGACCCTCGAAGATGCACAGCTTATTTTTATAGACACGCCGGGCATCCACAAGCCCAAACATAAACTTGGCGATTTTATGATGAAGGTAGCCCAGAATACGCTAAAGGGTGTCGACCTTGTCCTGTTCATGGTCAGCGCGGAAGAGGGCTTTGGAAAAGGCGAGGAATTCATTATTGAAAAACTGCAGGCTGTCAAGACGCCTGTATTCCTGATTATCAATAAAATTGATAAAGTCCATCCCGATAAATTGCTTGGAATTATAAGTGATTACAAAGATAAGTATCCGTTTGAGGCGATTGTACCAATTTCCGCCCTAGAGGGGAATAATGTGGAGCGGCTTTTGGACCAAATAAAGGGACATATGCCTGAAGGGCCGCAGTTTTATCCGGCCGATCAAGTTACGGACCATCCAGAACGCTTCATTGTCACCGAATTAATCAGGGAAAAGGCGCTCCACTTGACGAGGGAAGAAGTTCCTCATTCGCTTGCGGTAATCATTGAAAAAATGGAGCGGGATGAAAACAAGGATATGGTCCGCGTCATGGCCGCAATCATTGTCGAGCGGGATTCCCAAAAAGGGATAATCATCGGCAAACAAGGCGGAATGCTAAAGGAAATCGGCAAGCGCGCGAGGATGGACATTGAACAGCTTCTTGGCTCAAAGGTTTATTTGGAGCTTTGGGTGAAGGTTCAAAAGGATTGGCGCAACAAAATGTCCAGTCTCCGTGAATTCGGCTTCCGCGAGGACGAGTATTAAAAATGCTTTTCTGCATATTGCCTGTTCTATTCATGGGCACGATTAACAATATTTTCGTATTATTATTTTCGAACGGCAGGCTAAGATAAATGTAACCAGGATATTAGATTCGAGCTAGTCTATTTAGGAAAGGATGGGGTTTTCAATGTTGGATTTTACCTGGAAGGTATTCAGTCAGACAGGTAATATTGACACATATCTTCTCTTTAAGGAAATGGAGAAGGACCGAACAGAAATTCCCGGCAATCTCGACGAAGAACTAGCGCAAGCAGATTTTCCTGTTTCATAAGTTTGTCTAAAAACCTGGATGGTGACTGGGATGTTCCAAAAATGTGAAGGCATCATCATAAGAGCAACCGATTATGGTGAAACGAATAAGGTTATCACCTTATTTACCAGGGAATGGGGCAAAATTGGTGTGATGGCGAGGGGAGCCAAAAAGCCAAACAGCAGGCTTTCAGCAGCGACCCAACTTTTGACATATGGATATTTCCTTGTCCAGAAAGGAAGCGGCATGGGGAGCCTCCAGCAAGGGGAAATCATCTCTTCAATGAGGTCAATCCGCGAAGATATCTTCCTTACCGCGTATGCGAGCTATATTGCTGAACTTACCGATAAAGCAGCCGAGGACAGGAAGCCCAATCCGTTTCTATTTGAACTGCTTTACCAAACGATGAACTATTTAAACGAAGGGCATGATCCCGAAGTCCTAATGTTTATTTATGAGTTGAAGATGCTGAATGTTATGGGACTCTATCCGGTCCTCGATCAATGCGCCGTTTGTGGCAGCACAGATGGCCATTTTTCGTTTTCCATAAGGGAAGGCGGGCTGATATGCCACCGCTGCATCCAAAAGGATCCATACCATTTTAAGCTTTCGCAGGCGGGAGCCAGGCTTCTTAGGCTGTTTTACTATTTTGACCTCGGTAGGCTGGGGAATATATCTGTAAAAAAAGAGACTAAGGAAGAACTGAAGCGGATTATTTCAGCCTACTATGAGGAATATTCAGGCTTGAGCCTTAAGTCAAGAAGGTTTTTGGATTCAATGGATAGCCTCAGGGGGATGGTATAACTGGGTTGACATCAGCTCCCTTTTTCGCTACTATCTTTATAAAGCTTTCATAATAATTCTATAAGTTGCAGAGAAGGAAAAGAGTACTTGGCTGCTCCTGTAAAAGCGAATCCGGGATGGTGGAAGCCGGAGGACAGGAAGCTTGGGAATGGCGTTCCGGAGCAACATTCTTTCAAAGAGGCTGTTTTATTACAGCAATTAGGGTGGAACCGCGGGTAAACTCTCGTCCCTATGCTTACTGGCATAGAGGCGGGGGTTTTTTATTTCGCGCCTGAATACATATACTATCACAAAGGAGAAATGTAATATGAGCGTTTCAATGGACCAAATTGTCTCCCATGCAAAACACCGGGGCTTTGTTTTTCCGGGTTCTGAAATATATGGAGGGCTCGCGAATACATGGGATTATGGCCCGCTGGGAGTGGAACTGAAAAACAATATAAAAAAGGCCTGGTGGAAAAAGTTTGTCCAGGAATCCCCCTATAATGTCGGCCTTGATTCGGCCATTTTAATGAATCCGAGGACATGGGAGGCATCCGGCCACATCGGCAACTTCAATGACCCAATGATTGACTGCAAAAAGTGCAAATCAAGGCACCGTGCGGATAAAATAATCGAGAATGCATTAGATGAAAAAGGTATTGAACTTGTCGTCGATGGCCTTCCTTTTGAAAAAATGGAAGAGCTGATTAAGGAATACGATATTGCGTGTCCTGATTGCGGCAGTAAGGAATTCACCGGCATTAGGCAATTCAATCTAATGTTTAAAACGTTCCAAGGGGTTACCGAGTCAAGCGCGAATGAAATTTTCTTGCGCCCTGAGACAGCACAGGGAATATTCGTCAATTTTAAAAATGTCCAGAGGACGATGAGGAAGAAACTCCCTTTTGGGATTGCGCAGGTCGGCAAAAGCTTTAGGAATGAAATCACGCCTGGGAACTTTACCTTTAGGACAAGAGAATTCGAGCAAATGGAACTGGAATTTTTCTGCAAGCCGGGCACCGAGTTGGAATGGTTCACCTACTGGAAGGAGTTTGCGGAGAAGTGGCTGCTTTCGCTGGGTATGAAAAAGGAACGCCTAAGGCTTCGCGACCACTCTGATGATGAACTGTCCCATTACAGCAATGCGACGACTGACTTTGAATATAAGTTTCCTTTCGGTTGGGGGGAATTGTGGGGCGTTGCATCCCGTACCGACTATGACCTGAAGCAGCATATGAACTATTCCGGAGAGGATTTCCATTACCTTGACCCAGAAACAAATGAAAAATATATTCCGTATTGCATTGAACCATCGCTTGGCGCCGACCGGGTGACACTCGCTTATTTAATTGATGCATATGAGGAAGAACAATTGGAGGATGGAACGTCACGGACTGTTATGCATCTGCATCCAGCACTCGCTCCATTCAAGGCAGCTGTTTTGCCATTATCCAAAAAGCTATCTGACCCTGCCCGAGAGATTTTTGAATCACTCTCCAAGGAATTCATGGTCGACTTTGATGAAGCCGGTTCGATTGGGAAGCGGTACCGCCGCCACGATGAAATCGGTACTCCATTCTGTGTGACGGTCGATTTCGATACGGCGGAAGACAGGAAAGTAACGGTCAGGGACCGAGACACAATGGAACAAACCCGCGTTCCGATTGAGGAGCTTGCCGGATTTCTGCAGAGTAAAATTCAATTTTAAAAATGAATTGTATGTAGCACAGTGGATAGGCGGTGAGGGACATAGAACTGAATAAGCGACAGGATCTAATTTTGCAAATTGTAAAAGAGAACGGGCCAATAACGGGTGAAAATATTGCCGAAAAACTGAATTTGACAAGAGCAACGCTAAGGCCCGATCTGGCAATTTTAACAATGGCAGGCTTCCTGGATGCGAGGCCGCGGGTCGGATACTTTTATACCGGCAAATCTGGCGATCAGCTTTTATCAGAAAAGCTTCAAAAAATACTGGTTAGCGAGTACCAATCCAGGCCTGTTGTTGTGAATGAGAATGTTTCCGTGTACGATGCGATTGTGACAATGTTCCTTGAAGATGTGGGGACTCTGTTTGTGGTAGACGAAAACTCTATCCTGGCCGGAGTCCTTTCACGGAAGGATATGCTTCGGGCAAGCTTGGGAAATCAGGAGCTTTCTTCTCTTCCAGTCAATATCATCATGACAAGAATGCCTAATATTACTATGTGCCAGAAGGAAGATTTGCTTACCGATGTCGCAAAAAAATTAATCGACAGGCAAATTGATTCGATTCCTGTAATTAAGGAAACTGAAGCAGGCTTTGAGGTCATAGGCAGAATTACGAAAACAAGCATTACGAGGGCTTTTGTCTCCCTTGGGAACGCAGAACAAGCTTAGTTAGGAATAGGGGGAATAACTACAACCATGGAAAAACCAATAATCTATGTAGTTTCGGATTCAGTTGGGGAGACTGCGGAGCTGGTGACGAAAGCGGCAATTACCCAATTTAACGGAAACAATATCAAGATAAAACGGTTTCCATATGTCGAGGATATTGAACATATCGATGAGGTCATTGCACTGGCCGCGCATGACAAAGGGATGATTGCCTTTACATTGGTAAAACCGCAAATCCGTGCATATATGAAAGAAAAAGCAAATGAAACCGGGATTTTTGCGGTCGATTTGATTGGTCCGCTGATGGATCAAATCCAACAGCTATCCGGTGTAACCCCTCTTTTCGAGCCCGGGCTGGTCAGGAAACTGGACGAGGATTATTTTAAAAAGGTTGAGGCAATCGAATTTGCTGTTAAATATGACGATGGACGGGATCCGAGAGGGCTTATGAAGGCGGACATCATTCTGATTGGGGTTTCTAGAACTTCCAAAACTCCGCTTTCACAATATTTGGCACACAAACGCCTGAAGGTTGCGAATGTTCCACTCGTTCCCGAGGTTGATCCCCCTGAAGAGCTTTATAGTGTTCCGGCCGAAAAATGCTTCGGGCTTAAAATCAGTCCGGAAAAATTGAATAATATTCGCAGGGAACGCCTGATTTCTCTCGGCCTGAATGATAGTGCCAGCTATGCCAATATTGCCAGAATCAAGGAAGAACTTGACTTTTTTGACAAGGTGATTGATAAAATTGGATGCCCTGTAATCGATGTAACCAATAAAGCTGTTGAGGAAACAGCGAACGTCATTTTAAGCAAGGTACAAAAAGGGTAAAGAATAACACATGGCCGACCAGGGCATGTGTTTTCCTTTTCTTAATAATTAGATCAGAGTGAAAAAATAAGAGAAATGAATGGTAAAAACGCTTAAAGTGTACTATAATAAAAAATTGTGATAAAAAAGCGAAAATTACAGGTTTAGACTTGCTTTATAAGGAATAAACTATTTATTGTCAGAAGTCAAGGCGACGGATAGAAAAAAATTCGACACAATCTCCGATAATCTTTGCCGAAAAAGAAGGAATATACGGGGGGATGTAGAATTAGTACTATGGAAAAAAAATGCCCAACAGTGTATGTGGATGCGGATTCGTGCCCTGTAAAAGAGGAAATTGCACAATTGGCGTCCGATTTTTCTGTTCCGGCCATATTTGTAGCTTCCTATGCCCATGCAACATCCAATCCGCTCTATTTACAGTGGGAATGGAGATATGTCGATTCGGACCGGGAAGCGGCTGACCTTTTCATTATGAACCATGCTAAAAAAGGTGACATAGTAATTACGCAGGATATTGGCCTCGCTTCCACTCTCCTGCTGAAAGGGGTTTATGTCCTATCGCCCAGGGGAATTTTATTTGAGGAAAAAGACATCCAGACGGCCCTTGACATTCGGTATATAAAATCAAAAGCACGGGCCAGAGGCATTTACGGAAAGGGCCCTTCCCCGTTTTCGGACGAGGAACGGAAACGGTTCGTAAATGCACTGTCCGCAATCCTGTTAGAAATGCCCGGCCCCGGATTGCCCGGCGGCCAAGAACGTTAACTGGAGTTGTTTTCATGGCTGAGCGTATACCCGAAGAAAAGGTCAATCAGATTAGGCAATCTGTTGATATAGTGGATTTTATCGGTGAATATGTACAGCTGAAGAAACAGGGCCGGAATTACTTTGGCCTTTGTCCGTTTCACGGAGAAAATTCACCATCCTTTTCAGTTTCTCCCGATAAGCAGATTTATTATTGTTTTGGCTGCGGGGCGGGCGGAAATGTTTTTTCTTTTTTAATGGATCTTGAAGGCATGCCTTTTGGCGAAGCTGCCGCAAAACTGGCTGATAGAGCCGGAATCCCCCTGGAAATCCCGCGCGTTTCGGGGCAGGCGGAGAATGCCAGGCAAGCCGAATTGCAGCCCTACTACGAAGCCCATGATTTATTAAAGAAATTCTACCACCATTTGCTTGTAAATACAAAAGACGGACAGGAAGCCTTGGAGTATTTGTTTGCAAGAGGATTTACAAGGGAATCGATTGATACGTTTCAAATAGGCTATGCCTTGGATTCATGGGATTTTGTTACTGGGTTTCTTCAAAAAAGAGGCTTTAAACCGGAGGAAATGGAAAAAGCGGGACTCATCATTAAAAGGGAACGCGATGGCACCTATTTTGACCGTTTCCGCAACAGGATCATGTTCCCTTTATTTGACCAAAACGGAAGAACGATTGCGTTCTCGGGAAGAGCTCTGGGAGGGGAAGATGTTAAATACCTGAACAGCCCGGAAACGCCAATATTTAATAAAAGTAAAACCCTTTATAACTTCCATTTGGCAAAACCATCCATTCGAAGGCAACACCACGCTGTCCTGTTCGAGGGGTTTGCCGATGCAATCGCCGCATACCGCGCTGGGATTGAAACTGGAATCGCGACAATGGGCACCTCGCTCACTCAGGAGCATATTTCCCTAATCCGCAGAAACACGCAGTTTGTAACCATCTGCTATGATTCGGACAATGCTGGTATCGAGGCTGCTTTCCGGGCTGGCGGACTGCTAGTCGAAGCGGGAATCGATATCCGAGTGGCTATGATGCCTGATGCCCTTGATCCTGACGATTATATAAGGAAATTTGGTGCCGAAAAATTTAAAAATGACATAATAGGCTCCAGCCTAACATGGATGTCATATAAATTTCATTATTATCGCCGAGGAAAAAATCTTCAGAATGAAGGAGATAGGCTATCTTATATCGAAAAGATAGTAAGCGAAATAAGCATCCTTGAGAAGGCAGTTGAAAAGGATCATTATCTAAGGCAGCTGGCCGAAGAATTTTCCTTATCTCTTGAAGCACTGAAGCAGCAGATGGCGGCCAGTGCCCCGAAAAAGGGCAAGCTGCAAGGTGAGATTCCGAAAAAGAGGGAGCTCCCTATCCCGGTGAATGCGGCCGGCCTGAGGCCCGCCCACTACAATGCAGAGCGCAAAATGATTGCCCACATGCTCCGCGACAGGGAAAATGCTTATAAAATACAAGAAATGCTTAATGGCAATATGCTCAACCATGATGACCACCAGGCAATCATCACATATCTTTTCGGCTACTATGAGGAGAAGGAACAATTCGATTTGGGAGAGTTCCTGAATTATATTAAGGATGAAAAGCTTAGGAGGATGGTTGCTGATATAGAAATGATGACGCTCAATCATGAATTAGGCAATCAGGAGTTAAATGATTACATCCATCAGGTGTTGAAATATCAAAAGATGTTAAAAATAAAAGAAAAACGTGTTCAGCAAAAAGAAGCAGACGCCCAGAAAGATTACAAAAAAGCAATAGAACTGGGTAAGGAAATACTTGAATTGCAAAAATTATTGTAATGCTGCATAGCAATATGCCTGAATTTTGAAGGAGGGGGACCTATGGCTGAAAAATCAGCACGGTCAAACGAGGTCGAGAATGAATTGACCATTGAACAAGTGAAAGACCAATTAACAGCACTGGGTAAAAAAGTTGGCCACCTTGCCTATGACGATATAGCTGAAAGAATGGCAAATTTTGATCTGGATTCCGATCAAATGGACGAATTCTACGAATTCCTAGGCGACCAGGGAATTGACCTGGTTGGAGACAATGAAGAGGCAGGCACAAAGACCGCAAAAGAAGAGGACGTGGAATTCGACCTAAATGACTTGAGTGTCCCTCCTGGTGTTAAAATCAATGACCCTGTCCGTATGTATTTAAAGGAAATCGGACGAGTAGACCTCCTTTCCGCAGAAGAGGAAATTGAGCTTGCGAACCGGATTGAGGCAGGGGACGATGAAGCAAAACGCCGCCTTGCGGAAGCAAACCTCCGCCTGGTCGTCAGTATTGCAAAGCGCTATGTCGGCAGGGGAATGCTGTTCCTCGATCTTATCCAGGAAGGAAACATGGGCCTGATTAAAGCGGTCGAAAAATTTGATTACCGTAAAGGCTTTAAATTCAGTACGTATGCAACCTGGTGGATCCGCCAGGCAATCACGCGTGCCATTGCTGATCAGGCGAGGACCATACGCATCCCTGTCCATATGGTCGAGACCATCAACAAGCTGATCAGGGTCCAGAGGCAGCTCCTTCAAGATCTTGGGCGTGAACCAACTCCAGAAGAGATTGCTGAGGACATGGACCTGACTCCAGACAAAGTAAGGGAAATCCTTAAAATTGCCCAGGAGCCGGTATCGCTTGAAACACCTATCGGTGAAGAAGACGATTCCCATCTCGGCGACTTCATTGAGGACCAGGACGCGACTTCGCCTTCGGAGCATGCTGCCTTTGAATTGTTGAAGGAGCAGCTTGAGGACGTTCTTGATACGCTGACCGACCGCGAAGAGAATGTACTTCGCTTGCGGTTCGGGCTTGATGATGGCCGTACTAGGACGCTTGAAGAAGTCGGAAAGGTCTTCGGCGTTACACGGGAACGAATCAGGCAAATCGAGGCCAAGGCCCTTAGGAAGCTAAGGCATCCAAGCCGGAGCAAACGCCTGAAGGACTTCCTCGAATAAAAATAATTGAATTCGACATGATAGCTTGCCTTTTCAAGGCAGGCTATTTTTTTCTATTGTACTTAAGGAGCCCTCAATTTAACTGCCTTAATTTATTTTACTTAAACTGGAATTCGAATGCAAATGCTGTTGAAAAAAGGTTCTTTACCATAAGTGCTGGTTTAATGATTAAAATGCCTAACTCAAATGTTGATTGGAGCGGAGGGCACCGACTCCG
>NZ_LMTI01000002.1:231814-313235 GCF_001510665.1 Bacillus sp. FJAT-27445 | reverse complement strand
CCCCACAGGCGCTAGCGCCGAGGAGGCTCCACTGACGCCCCGCGGAAAGCGTGTGCCCGTAGTGCAAATCAACACATTTGTTAAAACCACTTTTTTTGTGGTGAAGAACCTGAAAAAAAAGAACTGCAGAATAATTCCATTATACACTCTTTTCCAAAAGTTATAAATGTTGAGAAAATTATAGCCTCGCCATATAATGGATAAGAAAGCGCATTCATAGGGGTTGGAGGGGTATTAATGGACTTTAATTTAACATCAGAGCAGGAAATGATAAAAAAGACCATCAGGGAGTTTGCCGATGAGGAAGTCGCACCAGGCGCACTTGAGCGGGACCGGACGAAGCAATTTCCCCATGATATTTTTAAAAAGCTTGGTGACATGGGGGTCATGGGACTTCCTTTCCCAGAAGAATACGGCGGTGGCGGTGCGGATACGATTAGTTTTGCGATTGTAACTGAAGAGCTTAGCAGGGCCTGCGGCTCAACGGGTATTACATATTCGGCACATATTTCACTAGGCGGGGCACCGATCAATATGTTTGGTACGGAAGAGCAAAAACGCAAGTACCTAGTTCCAATATGTACGGGTGATTCGTTCGGAGCATTTGGCCTCACCGAACCTAACGCCGGCTCTGATGCGGGTGGTACTAGGACAACCGCAAAAGAGGAGGATGGCGAGTGGATCATCAATGGCAGCAAGTGCTTTATTACGAATGCAAGCTATGCCAAGCACCTCGCTCTTACTGCAATAACCGGCGGAACGGAGGGAAATAAGGAGATTAGTGCCATTATTGTTCCGACTGATGCCAACGGCTTCAAGATAATCGACAATTATGAAAAAATGGGATTGCACTCTTCGAATACAACAGAGCTTGTTATGGAAGATGTTAAAGTCCCTTCAGAAAACCTCTTGGGGAAAAGGGGAGAAGGCTTTAAACAATTCCTGATTACGCTTGACGGAGGCAGGATTGGTATTGGTGCCATGGCAGTCGGAATCGCACAGGCTGCTTATGATAAGGCGCTGCAGTACTCAAATGAAAGAAAGCAGTTCGGCAGGAACCTATCCTCCTTCCAGGCTATCCAATTCAAGCTTGCCGATATGGCGATGAAGATCGAGCTCGCCAGAACAATGGTGTACAAAGCTGCCTGGCTGAAGGACCAGGGGAAACCATTTACAAAGGAAGCTGCGATGTGCAAGCTTTACGCATCTGAAATTTGCATGGAAGTGACAGACCAGGCTGTCCAGATACATGGCGGATATGGCTATATGAAGGATTATCATGTGGAGCGGTATATGAGAGATGCGAAACTGTTGGAGATTGGGGAAGGAACATCGGAAATCCAGCGCATCGTCATTGCAAGGGAAATTGGCTGCAGCTAAAGGGACAGCAATAGTTGAGTGCAATAAAGGCTGGCCGGCCAATCTTCGGGCCAGCCTTTTGGAACTCTATCATTTAAAAGTGACAAAAGTAACTTAATGCTTTTCCTTCTGACGGAAATCAGCTAAAATAGTAGTTGTTTGTATAGTACACACATTGTTCGTACATAAGGGAGGGGTATTACATGAATCGCAATCCAATAGTTCCATTTATTTTAATTATGGTGATGGGTATCGGGTTAATGTTCTTGCTTTCCTTCAAAGGGCTAGGCGACATGAAGGAAGTTGCCAAAGGCGATAAGGAAGGCGGCGAAAAGACTGAGGTGGCCGCGAAGCCTGAAGATCTCTACAAAGATAAGGGCTGCATTGCATGCCACGGCGATCAGCTTCAGGGGGGCGGAGGACCAAAATTAAGTGATGTCGGTGCAAGATTGGATGAATCCCAAATCAAAGACATCATCCTTAATGGTAAAGGCACTATGCCACCAGGTCTTGCTAAGGGAGCAGAAGCAGACGCACTGGCCAAATGGCTGGCGGATAAGAAATAAATTAATTTGAAGGGCTGCCAGTCGAGTGGCAGCTCTGTCATTTTTTTGTCCTTTGCATATGTGAAGGACTTTTTTTATACTTGTAGGAGAAAAAGTAATCTGAAATGTGGTGCGTAACTTGAATGCTCAGCAATTATCAAAAAGGCTTGCCGCAGTTGCCTCCTTTGTCCCGAAAGGCGCAAAGCTTGCTGATATCGGCTCTGACCATGCATACCTTCCCTGCTACCTTGCAAAAAAAGAATTGATTTCTTTCGCGGTTGCAGGAGAAGTCGTCGAGGGGCCTTTCCTGTCCGCTAAGAAACAGGTGCAAAACGAAGGGCTGCAAGACCTCATTAAAGTAAGGATGGGAAATGGCCTTGAAGTCATTAACCCCGGCGATGCAGACTGTATAACAATAGCAGGTATGGGTGGGACTTTGATTGCAGAAATCCTTGAAGCCGGGAAGGAGAAGCTAGGCTATGTTGACAGGCTAATCCTTCAGCCCAACGTTAGCGCAATCTCCGTCAGGGAATGGCTGTACAAGAATGGCTGGGAGCTAATCGATGAGGCAATCCTTGAGGAAGACGGAAAAATATATGAAGTCCTCGTTGCGGAAAAGGGGAATCCAGATAAGCCTTACAAGAATGGTTTGGAAAAAGGGTTATTATTCGGGCCGTTTTTATTGGAGGATAAAGGAACTGTCTTTAATAAAAAATGGACTTTGGAAAAAGAGAACTGGCAACGCGTCCAGGCTCAGCTGGAAAAGGCACAGGAATCACTTGAAGTCGAGATGAAAAGGAAAGAGCTGCGTGAAAAAATACAGCTTGTGGAGGAGGTATTCGAGAAATGAAAAAAATAAACGGCCACGAATTGATTCGCCTGCTGGAATCTTTTTCACCGAAGGAATATGCAATGGAAGGGGATAGGGTTGGCCTTCAAATCGGCCAGCTGAACAGGCCGGTTGAGAAGATCTTGATCGCTCTCGATTTGGTTGAGGAAGTCGTGGATGAAGCGATTGAGAAAGGTATACAGCTCATTATCGCCCATCATCCCCCAATCTACAGGCCACTTGCAAAGCTTGCAACCGATACCCCGCAAGGCCGCATTATTGAAAAATTAATAAAACATGATATTTCTGTTTATGCCGCGCATACGAACCTTGATGTAGCAAATGGCGGGGTCAATGATATGCTTGCTTCAGCCCTGGGGCTGGAGAATACAGAAGTTTTAGTGCCTACATACGAAGAACGGTTTAAAAAAATAGTGGTTTTTGTCCCACATGAACAAGCGGATAAAGTGAGGGAAGCATTGGGACATGCCGGCGCGGGTGCAATAGGCGATTATAGCCACTGTTCCTATACCTCGGAAGGTACTGGCAGATTCCTTCCCGGTGAGGCCGCAAATCCATTTATCAGGCGCCAGGGCAGCCTTGAGGCGGTTCAAGAGGCAAGAATAGAAACAATCTTGCCTGAACGGCTTGTCAAAAGGGCTATAACAGCCATGCTGAAGGTACATCCATACGAGGAGCCCGCCTATGACATTTATCCGCTGGACAACAAAGGGGAAACGCTTGGACTGGGTAGAATTGGATCGATAGAAGAGATGACTCTTAGGGAGTTCGCAAAAAAAGTGAAAGCTGATTTAGGGGTTGAAGCTGTCCGCGTTGTCGGCAATCTTGATGTTCAGGTCAAAAAAGTCGCGGTTGTTGGCGGTGACGGAAATAAGTATTTTTCCCCAGCAAAATTCAATGGGGCGGATGTGTACGTAACAGGCGATATTTATTATCACGTGGCACAAGATGCTCTGATGCTGGGCTTGAATATTGTCGATCCAGGCCACAATGTCGAAAAAATTATGAAAAAGGGCCTTGCTTCAATTTTAGCAGAAATGTGCCGAGATGCTGGATACGATGCGGAAATCCTCGCTTCAGAAATAGACACCGATCCATTCCAGGTTATCTAAAGATACAAAAAAAACCGGCTGACCCCTCAGCCGGTTTTTCATATCGGAACAATTGCTTAAAGTTGTACTTCCGGTTTTTTCACTTTCGGAAGGATTTTTGAGAGCGGAACATTTTTTGTCCTATCCCATGTATCCGGAATCGCTGGATCATACTGCTCCAGGAAGGCAATAACCTCTTTTGTAATAGGGGTCGGTGTCGAGGCTCCTGCTGTAACAGCAACGGTCGAAGCACCTTTCAGCCAATCAAGGTCCAGCTCGGAGATATCGGCTATTCGATAGGCTTTTGTTCCGGCAATTTCTTCGGAGACCTGTGCAAGCCTGTTGGAGTTATTGCTCTTAGGATCTCCGACGACAATCAATACGTCAGCTTCTCCAGCCTGCTCCGCTACGGCTTCCTGCCTTACTTGTGTAGCCATGCAAATTTCTTTATGCACTTCCGCATGAGGATATTTTTCTTTAACCCTTTTCATAATGTCGGATACATCCCATTGGCTCATCGTCGTCTGATTCGTCACGGTGATTTTATCATGCTTAATTTCCAGGGCATCGACGTCCGCGGCGGTTTCAACTAAAAAGACCGTCCCCGGTGCAGCTACGCCAACCGCGCCCTCAGGTTCAGGGTGGCCTTTTTTACCGATATAGATGACTTTGAATCCTTCCGCTTCTTTCTCACGGATTAATTCATGGGTCTTGGTGACATCCGGGCATGTTGCATCCAGCGTTACCAGTCCCTTTTCTTTTGCAAGGCTTCGAACTTCCGGCGAGATGCCATGAGCGGTGAAAATAACCGTTCCCTTATCAACCTTTTCGAGGATTTCCCTTCTGTTATTCCCGTCTAGGGTTATAATCCCCTCCTCGGCAAACGCATCAGTCACATGTTTATTATGAACGATCATTCCAAGAATGTAGATAGGGCGGGGCAATGATTTATCTAAGGCGGCGTTCCTGGCAATGACCATTGCGTCTACTACGCCATAGCAATAGCCGCGCGGTGAAATTTTAATGACTTTCATAACAGCCTCCTATAAAGATCAGACATAAACGTTATGTATATAGTATATAGGACTTGAAAGAATACTTCAAAGTGTATTATCTCACAGGGGAACAGTAAAGGGTGCCGCGAGCGGCACCCGAATGGCTTTGTTAAAAAAAGAGCTTGGGCCTTGAGACACCCCGAGATTCTTCAATATTTTCCGAATGTGATTTGGACGGGGGTGAGTCTTCCTCATCAGCAACCTTTTTTCGGGCACCTTCAATTTTTGCTGGGGGACGGTTTTTGGGTCCAGTCGCCGAGCTGCCGATAGGTTTCTCCTTGCCAGAACTTTCTTTTGTTTGCGTTTCGTTTTTATCATCGGAGTTTTTAAGTCCCCGGTAAAGCTTCCACATGGCTGGCAGGTTTCTGAAAAGCGGTCCGTACTGTTCAATTAATGGACCGAATTGCTGAGCAGTATTCAAAACATTTTGGGTGTTGGCAAGAAACGTGTTAATTGCATCCGGATTGCCAAGCGTTTGCAGGATGGAGCCGGCTCCCGTTCCTCCAGTTCCAGCTGCGACTCCGCGGCCGGCAACGGCTTGCCCTTGGGGGGATTTTCCAAAAAGCCGTGCTAGAAGGCCTCCCCCTCTTGATGGCTGCCTTTGCATTGGATTCATCTGGCCCATAAAAGGGGAGCGGGGCGGACCTTGAAAGCCTGCTTGCCTGCCAAATGGCCCCCCCATAGGATTGCGCCCGAATCCCCCTTGCCTCCGCATTTGCGGCATAGGTGGCATCATTTTTGTCTCCTTTCAAATAATATCCTCTTTTTAAAATATGCATCTTTTCCAATAATGTTAAGAAAGCTGATAATCGAAAAAAGGGTGATGAAATCCATAAAAATAGTGAATGATGAAAATAGAGGATTACGGGTGGAGATTTCGCCCAAACTTTACTATAATTACAGGATGGATAATAAGTATGTTCCATAATAGAACATGAGGAGCAATAAGATGAACGAAAACCAATTCGAACGATTTAGGCTTAAACCATTTTTGATAGAGGCAGTAGACTCAATGGGCTTCAAAAAGCCGACGGAAATACAGGAACAAATGATTCCCGCTGCGTTAAAAGGGGATAGTGCAATTGGACAATCCAGGACGGGAACAGGAAAAACCCATTCCTATCTTCTGCCAATCCTTGAAAAGCTCGACCCAGGCAGGCAGGAAGTGCAAGCAGTGATTACTGCGCCAACCAGGGAGCTCGCAGGGCAGATATATCAACAGTTTGTAAAGGCTGTTGAACACTATGACGGCCCTGAGGAAATTAGAGTGCGGAATTATATTGGCGGAACGGATAAACAAAAAACAATCGAGAAGCTGAAGGTCCAGCCGCATATTGTCGTTGGAACTCCATCCAGAATCAACGACCTGGTTCAGGAGCAGGCGTTATTCGTCCACAATGCCAGGACGCTCGTTATCGATGAAGCCGATTTAATGCTCGACATGGGTTTCCTGGAGGATGTTGATAAAATTGCTTCGAGAATGCCGGAGAAGCTTCAAATGCTGGTTTTCTCTGCAACCATCCCTGAAAAGCTAAAGCCCTTTTTAAAAAAATATATGGAAAACCCAAAATATATCCATATTGAACCAAAGAAAAAAGCAGCTGATAATCTGGAACACTTGATACTTCCTTCTAGGCATAAAAATAAGAAGGAAATTGTCTATAACGTGCTGGGCGCCTTTAACCCTTACCTGGCAATCGTATTTACAAATACAAAAAAAATGGCTGATGAGGTCGCCGACTTCCTAATCGGGAAGGGGCTAAAGGTTGGAAGGGTTCACGGGAACCTTAATCCGCGAGAACGAAAAAAAATGATGAAGCAAATTCAGGATTTAGAATATCAATATATTGTCGCAACAGACCTAGCTGCCAGGGGAATTGATATCGAAGGTGTCAGCCATGTCATCAACTACGAATTGCCGAGTGATTTGGATTTCTATATTCATCGCGTTGGCAGAACTGCCAGGGCAGGATTTTCAGGTATCGCGTTAACCGTATATGAAGCTTCGGATGAAGATGCTCTAAACAAGCTTGAAAAAATGGGCATCACCTTTAACCATGTTGATTTTGGCAAGGATGGCCTTGTTGAAATCGGGGAAAGAAACAAGCGGAAAACGAGAAAGAAAACCGAGGACCAAACTGACAAAATAGCAAAATCAATGGTGAAATCTCCTCGTAAGGTGAAGCCGGGCTATAAGAAAAAGATCAATGCCGAAATTGCCAAAGTAAAGAAAAGGCAAAGCAGGCTGAATAGGAAAAAGTAGGGCAAGGGTTTGGATTCCTGCCGGAAGGAGATGGGGAATATGTTGAAAATTGGCTCTCACGTATCGATGAGCGGAAAAGATATGCTGCTCGCAGCCAGTAAGGAAGCCGTATCTTATGGTTCGAATACGTTTATGATTTATACAGGTGCACCACAAAATACCAGAAGAAAAAAAATTGAAGACCTGAACATTGAGGCGGGCAGGAGGCACATGGAAGAGAACGGGATAGGCGATATCGTCGTCCACGCACCATATATTATCAATATTGGTAATACGGTGAATCCTGCAACCTTCGAATTAGGAGTCAGTTTTTTACGCTCTGAAATTGAACGTACGGAAGCGATAGGCGCAACGCAAATTGTCCTGCATCCAGGTGCCCATGTTGGCGCCGGTACGGAAGAAGGCATTAGAAAAATTGTCGAAGGGCTGAACGAAGTGCTGACCGGAAAGGAAAACCTCCAGGTTGCCCTGGAAACAATGGCAGGAAAAGGTTCAGAATGCGGAAAATCCTTCGAGGAGCTAGCGATGATAATCGACGGTGTCACCAACAGCGACCAGCTTTCTATATGCTTTGATACTTGCCATATACATGATGCAGGCTATGATATTGTAAACGATTTTGATGGAGTCCTCGAAGAGTTCGATAAAATCATCGGAATCGACAGGCTGAAGGTACTGCATATCAATGATAGCAAAAATGCTGTCGGGATGAGAAAGGACCGTCACGAAAATATTGGTTATGGCCATATTGGCTTTAATGCCCTAAGCTATATCGTTCATCATCCCCAGCTATCACATGTACCAAAAATCCTTGAGACCCCTTATGTAGGGGAGGACAAAAAAAGCCAGAAACCCCCTTATAAGCACGAAATTGAAATGCTTCGGAACAAAGTATTCGATCCCAGCCTAAAAGGACTGGTTGCCCCTGTATAAAGGTTTCTCAGCCGGCTATCCATAAGAATAAAAGAGCCTCCTTCTTGCGTTAAGTGCGCATTTGGGAGGCTTTTTTTGAGAGGAAAATCGTTCGTTGCAGAGCTAATTAATTTGTAAATTTTAGAAATAGCTTGTTTACTTCCTTGGCGGTTTCGGGCCCTGCAATTTTTGCTATTTCTTTAATGATTGCTACCCTTTGGGCACTGTCAAAAATGTTAACCTGTTTACCACGTAAGTATTCGGCAATTTTGCCCGCTTGGCTGCGATTAATGGATATGCTGAATTCCGCGGCATAATTTAGAAGTTCATCTGCCGTAATTGTATTAATTTTATGGTTGATTATGTTTTCAAAAATCTTCACTATTAATCACTCCCCATCCTAATGTATGTATCAAAATCCGAAACAGTGCAAAAAATTAATGGGCTGAACTGAGTTGTTATCGACCAGGCGCCTTTACATTCGCCACTAACTGCGTTATACTACATAACGTAAATCGGAATGATTCTTATAATTAAGTAATTAAGGTGATTGTATGGCTAATGTGCCGGTTATTAATATAAACGGGCTCTCTTACCAATACGAAAGGGAAAGGGTACTTGAGGATATTAATTTAATTGTCCCAAAAGGAGCTTTCCTTGGTATAGTTGGTCCAAACGGGTCAGGAAAGTCGACCCTCCTAAAACTGATTCTTGGGCTCCTCAGCCCGCAAGCGGGAGAAATCCGCCTTTTCGGCAAGCCTATTTCCACCTTTTCGGATTGGGATAAAATAGGTTACGTCTCCCAAAAAGCCAACTCTTTTAATTCAGGTTTTCCAGCCACCGTTGAGGAGGTTGTGTCAAGCGGCCTGACAAGAAAAATAGGCCTGTTTCGTTTTATGCGAGCGAGTGATAAAGTGAAAGTACGGAATGCGCTGAAATCGGTTGGCATGGCTGAATTCTCGGGTAAAAATATTGGCGAGCTTTCGGGCGGCCAACAACAACGCGTTTTCATTGCTAGGGCCCTTGTAAGCCAGCCTGAACTGCTTATCCTGGACGAGCCGACAGTCGGCGTTGATGCCCAGCGCGTTGAAGCGTTTTATCACATGCTAGAAATTCTGAATAAAGAACAGGGTATAACTCTTTTGCTAGTAACCCATGATATTGGGACGATTTCGGAAAAGGTGACACATGTCGCCTGTTTGAATAAGCATCTTCATTTTCATGGCGATGCGGGAGAATTCGAAAAACTAGCCGACAAAGGCCTGTCCGGCTTGTATGGGCATGAAGTCCATCTTCTAAGCCATCATCACGGGGAGGCGGGAAAATGATAAGTGGAATACTTCGGTATGAATTCCTGCAGAATGCCTTCCTCTCGGGAGCCCTCATTGGAGTCATAGCCCCGCTTCTTGGCGTTTTTATTGTGGTAAGGCGTCTATCTCTCATTGCCGATGCATTGAGCCATGTGACGCTGTCAGGAATCGCTGCCAGTCTTTTGCTTGAAAAAAAGCTAGGCATGTCTGGTTCGATAAATCCCCTTTATATGGGAATGGCCTTTTCGGTTGCAGGTTCACTCTTCATTGAAAAGCTTAGAGAAGTTTATAAACATTACCAGGAGCTGGCTATTCCAATCATCCTATCGGGCGGTATAGGCATAGGGGTCATTTTCATTTCTCTTGCAGATGGATTCACTGCGGATCTTTTCAGTTATTTGTTTGGCAGTGTAACAGCCGTTAGCAGGGCGGATGTTTGGATTATCGCCGCAATTAGTTTGTTTGTTATTATTGTTGTAATCCTGCTGTATAAGGAACTGTTTTTGCTTTCCTTTGATGAGGAACATGCAAAGGCCTCCGGAATAGCGGCGAAGGCCATCCATTTTATTTTTATCGTAATGGTAGCGCTTGTCATCGCAGCTTCCATGCGAATAGTTGGCATTCTTTTGGTCTCATCTTTGATGACATTGCCGGTAGCTGCGAGCATGAGGATAGCCAAGGGGTTTAAGCAGGCAATCTTTTTATCCGTGGCTTTTGGGGAACTATCTGTTATTGGAGGGCTTTTCGCAGCCTATTACCTTGATTTGGCACCGGGAGGGACTATTGTCCTCCTAGCAATCATTATTCTTATCGTGGTAATCATTTATAAAAAAACTGGTTTTAGTAAGAAGCAAAGTTTAACATAGGGGTGAAGAAACGTGAATGTGAATGAAGCCCTGGAATTTTTAAAGGAAAAAGGCTACAAGTATACGGGAAAAAGGGAAGAAATGCTCCAGCTGTTTTCTGACAGCGATAAATATTTAACGGCGAAGGAAGTCCTGGAAAAGCTGAAGGCGGAATACCCCGGGCTTAGTTTTGATACCATTTATCGGAACCTGTCTTTGTTTGCCGAATTGGGAATTTTGGAAACAACAGACCTCTCGGGTGAAAAGCATTTCCGGTTCACCTGTTCCCATACATCACATCACCATCATTTTATTTGCCTGGATTGCGGGAAGACCAAGGAGCTTGGCACCTGCCCGATGGATGGGCTTGGTGAAGACCTGAGGGGGTACGATGTATCCGGCCATAAATTTGAAATATACGGGCGATGCCCTGAGTGCCTATAAAAAAACAGCCCCGGAAGAGGCTGTTTTTTTATATCCACTTTTGAATCCAATCATTGGCTTCCTGCCAGTTTGCAACACGGATGACTCCTTTTGGAACTGGATCCCGGTTATAAGGAGTGTCGAACAGAAGGACAGGTATGCCGCATTCCTCATGGATGGAAACGGCATTATCATGCTTATCCTCCAAAAATAATTCAACACCGTATTTTTTCGCTGTTGCAATTTTGTTGTGTGTTCCAATCAGTTCGATGTGGTGGTAGGCTAATTCATTTTTTGTAAACCACTGAGCTGTCAGGTCAAGCAAGTGGGAAGCCCTTGCGCTAATAAAGTATAGCTCAAAGTTTTTTGCCCACTCGGTCAATACCTCCCTTGCACCTTCCGCAAGAGGGGAGCCAGAATATATTTCCGGTTCAGCCCCCTTGAACCATTCAGCGAACTGCTCTCTCGAAATATCCACCAAATGAAGGAGGTCGTATTCTTTCACATCCTCTAGGGTGACATTCAGGTTAAACGCATTGTTTATATACGGCAAAATGCTTGAGGGCGACGTTACTGTACCGTCAATATCAATTCCAATTTTTTTCATGTTCAATAACTCCTCTGTCTCTCTAAGTCCGCAAATACGGTCGTTCTTCTCTTTATTTTACCAAAAAAAAACTCCTCGTGTAGTCCTTGCAAAGATTGACATAGTAAAAAAAGCTGGCCAGTAAACACTAAGAAAGCTCCTACCTTTAGAAAGCGAGGGATTTAGGTGGCCGATCAATCGAGGGAAAACAACACGATGCAGCAAAGATACAGCCAACCTGGGGGCTCTGCCAATGCCGGGGAATCTACCGCCTATGGCAGAGATAGTTCCAACTATTATGAAGAAACCTCCACGGAATCAATCCTGCTTCTGCCTGAGCCTAGCCGTACAGGCGGAATGGCGGATACAGAAACTGCCTCTAACGGAGGCATCCGGAACACTAGGGAGGAAACTGCGGCTGAAATAGCAGCTCCTGTCCCTATACGGCAAAACAGGCAGGAGTCCCAGGGAAAGCTAGATCAAATGGACCGCGAGACGGCTAGCGGTATGCTTGGCTTTGCAGCTCTGGGTCTGGCAATTTTGTCCCTGTTCATCTACCCAGTTCTGCTCGGCATTGCGGGAATCATAGTCGGATTCCTTGCTATGCGCAGAGGGGCAACAAAATCAGGCGGATGGGCAATTGGCATCGGAGCAATCTCACTTATTATCGGGATGTTCATTACACCATTTTTCTAGACTTTTCACAGGAGCAATGGAAAAGAGGCCTGGCATTCGCCGGCCTCTTGCCTTTTATCCCTATACGCCACACTTTATACACCTTGTTCTTCGAGTGCTTTCTTTTGGAAATATTCCTCGGCGATTGCGTCAATTTCTTTTTTCAATTCTTCAACCATTATTGCCTCTGGTACTTTTCGGATAATTTCACCTTTCCGGAAAAGCAGCCCTTCGCCTCTGGCACCAGCGATGCCGATATCCGCTTCACGCGCCTCGCCTGGTCCATTTACCGCGCACCCTAAAACGGCAATCTTAATCGGTGCTTTAATTTTCTGGATATATTCCTCAACTTCATTGGCAATACTGATCAAATCAATCTCAATCCGTCCGCAAGTTGGGCAGGAAATGAGGGTGGCGGCATTCGACGAAAGCCCAAATACCTTCAAAAGCTCACGAGCGACCTTAACCTCCTGAACCGGATCGGCACTTAGCGAAATTCGGAGTGTGTTGCCGATTCCCTTGTTTAAAAGTACGCCGAGGCCTGCTGCGCTTTTAACCGTGCCGGAGAATAGTGTCCCCGATTCAGTAATGCCGAGGTGCAATGGATAATCAAAAGCTCTTGCAGCCTTGTCGTAGGCTTCGATTGCCAGATTAACGTCCGATGCTTTCATTGAAACGATGATATCATGAAAATCGAGATCTTCAAGGATCTTAATATGGTGGAGCGCGCTTTCGACCATGCCATCTGCGGTTGGATAGCCATATTTATCAATTATCCTTTTTTCGAGTGAACCTGCATTTACTCCGATCCTGATTGGAATTCCGCGCTCTTTGGCTGCCTTGACAACCGCTTCAACTTTTTCGCGTTTCCCTATATTTCCAGGATTTATCCTTATTTTGTCGGCACCGCCTTCGATCGCCTTTAAGGCTAGCTTGTAGTCGAAGTGGATATCAACGACGAGGGGAATATTAATACGTTTTTTGATTTCGGAAATGGCGTTGGCCGCGCGTTCATCAGGGCAGGCAACCCGGACAATTTGGCAGCCGGCATCTTCCAGCCGTTTTATCTCGGCAACCGTTGCTTCAACATCATGTGTTTTCGTCATTGTCATGCTCTGTATAAAAAGCTCGTTACTCCCGCCAATCGTTAGGTTGCCGACTTTGATTGGACGGGTTTTTGTGCGATGTATGATTTCATTCATTTGGCAGTTCGCTCCTTTGCGTACTGATAAAAGTAATATTATAAAGATAAAGCAGTACTTAATTATTTTATCAGTAGCCAGACAATCTTACAAGGCAAGGGCACTTTTAACATGAGTTAGTATCCATAGACAGGGAAACGGTATTCCTTCCCTATTTGAAGCTTTTCCGGGGAAGCCCCTGAATTAAGGGATTGGAAGTCACTAACCAGTTTTGCAATTGATACGTTTGAGCTTTTTCCATGCTTTTTCTCTACAATTGAGAGAAGTGTCTGGCCAGGCTGAACGGTCGCTGTAAAATGAGGCTTGTTTGGAACAACTTCCACAATAGCCTTCTTTTCGGGGGCTGCGCTTGAAACAGGGAGGGTGCCATCTGTCAAATCAATATATATGCTGATCAGCAGTGTAACTGTAAAGAGTGCAATTATAATTCTTTTCATTGGACAGGCCCTCCATCAGGAATTTTTACCATATATATGTTTATTCCTAAAAAAGTAGAACTATATAGGAGAAATAAAAAACGCAGAGCCCTGAAACGGCCTGCGTTTTTAAAAGAGCATTATGAAGCTTTTTTGGGTGCCGGCGTTTCATTAATTGCCAAATAAAGAACAATTGCTGACACGAGCCAGTTAATAAGGAAGCCGCTTGGAACAGGTGTTTTAATGGCTTCCATAATGGTGAAGAAAATTGTGGAAATTGTAACACTGTATGCCGCCATCCTCCAAAGATGGCCATAGTTGAGGCGCCTGCCGCCAATATTTTTAAGAATCAGGCCCATCAATGCAAGAAAGCTTACTTCAATGAATTTCATCGCCGATGAAACGAGATAAATAAAGATAAAGGCTATAGGAAGGATGATATAAGTGGCTCCTTCCATCGTGGAAAAGAAGTCAACAAAATCCTTTTTTCCGATCTCAGCAGCATCAATAATTGAATATGGGTACGTCTGGACGTTCCCGCCTGCCGCCAGTGCAAATTCATCCTTCAATAATCCAAAAGCGTTTCCCGTTTCCCTCAAATCTTCTCCGCTTACTGAACCGGTCGGATCTATCGTAATCGAGAATCCGTAACGTTCCACGGTAATAGGCAAATTATTTTCAGTTTCCAGTATTCCGTTTTTGATTGTGAAATCCGGAAGTTTTTCCTTTGTTATTTCCTCCGCGGCCTGTATCCCCTTATTGATTGCAATGCTAAAATGGTAAAAGGTAGGCAGGACCGAAATTAAGGTGAGGAGGAAAACATAAAGTATCGTTTTGCCAATCCCCTGAAACCGGAAAATTGCTATGTCCCTTGGGGAATACATACTTTTATACATTTGTTTGAAAACATTCATAAACACACACCCCTAACAAGTTTCAGCCCTTCCATTTTATCTCTATATACATGTAATCACAAGCACAAAAAGCGGAAGCGTTTGCTAGAAGGCCCTAAGGAAAGGGTATAGGGCTTTTATATTGGCTAAAGGAGTTGTTTTAATGGAAAGTGTTATTTTAGGAATCGTCATCTTACTATTTATTGTCGCATTTATCGGCATCTTTTTTCCGGTTATTCCAAGTGTCTTATTCATTTTTGCCGGTTTTCTCGTCTATGGATTTTTCATTTCCTTTGAACCATTCAATTGGTTTTTCTGGATTGTCCAAGGGTTGTTCACGGTATTGCTGTTTGTTGCGGACTATTTTGCAAATGTACTTGGGATTAAAAAATATGGGGGCTCCAGAGCTGCGGTTTGGGGCAGCACAATCGGTTTGATTGTTGGCCCCTTCGTCCTTCCTTTCGCGGGAATCCTAATCGGCCCTTTTATCGGGGCAATTGCGGCGGAATTGCTCATTCATCGGAAAGGGTTCGCAGATAGCGTGAAAATAGGATTTGGCTCAGTCATTGGCTTTATTGGCGGAGCAGCAGCTAAAACGGTCATTCAGGCGGGGATGGTTGCCTATTTCCTCTTCATGGTTTTATAACAAATCCACTTTTTGGGCAGATTATTTAGTATGGCAGGCAGGCAAGAAGTCAAAAAAGCCGCAACCCAAGATAATGGGGTTGCGGCTTTTTCCTAATTCAGTCCGCAAATTTCATGCGCACAGTTTTGGCAATCAACTTCCTGCCTTAAATAAGAAAGATCTTTAATGGTGAATTTTTGTTGGTCATAGCTGATGATTTCATTATCCCTTAATTCCTTCAGGCTTCTTTGAATTACTTCCCTTGTCCCATAAGTGAGATTAGCAAGTTCCTGGTGGGTGAGGGGAAGGTCAATTAGAATTCCATCTTCAGTTGAAACCCCGTAGGAATTGCAAAGTCGGATAAGAATGGAATAGAGGCCGCCTTTTTTCCCATTCATTATCAAGTCTTGGCACTTCATCTGAGCCTTCAGGTAGGAAGTGCTAAGCCATGCTGCCAGCTCGGACATGGCATAAGGGTCATTGGTTATGAATTCCTCAAATTGATCCCGCTTAATTGCAAGCAGCTCGCAATCTGTAAGCGCTTTTGCGGAGAAGTGATAACGGGATGATGGTTTAAACAATTGGTACTCAATAATCATCTCTCGCGTATTGAGTATTTTAAGGATGAATTCTTTGCCTTTTAGATGGACCCGACCGATTGCGATACTTCCTTTTTGAATAAGGTAAATATATTCCACCCGATCCCTTTCATGGAAGAGTACGGTACCGGCTTTTATTTTCTGGACAGTCTCCTTTTCCCCAAAAAAATGGCTAAGCAAATGAAATAATGAAACACTATTCTCCTGCATGTTCGCAACTCCTTTTGTGCCGTCACTTTGATTTAAAAAGATTGTTATCATGATGTCAATATCGCATTTACATTTATTGGAACAAGATTCCCTTAGATATGACTAAAATCGTTGACAAGACTGAAGAATTCTGAAATTGACAATTTAACGAATTTTTAATAGAACGGGTATAAAGGGAGCATGTATGAATTCTTTTCTAGCTGGGAAGGGTATTCAATAGCTTCAAGCATTTCATTTGAAACAGGCACTAAACTTTGTTAAGCTAAAGCTGCAAAAGCATTAAGAAAATTGAAAAATCAAAGTACATAGGAGGAGTTGTCCATGGCATTTGAATTGCCTCAGCTTCCTTATGCGTATGATGCGCTTGAGCCGCACATCGATAAGGAAACAATGAATATCCACCACACCAAGCATCACAACACATATGTTACGAACTTGAATAACGCACTTGAAGGAAATGAAGAGCTCCTTTCGAAAACTGTTGAAGAAGTCGTTTCCAATCTTGATGCTGTACCTGAATCTGCTCGGACCGCGGTCCGCAACAATGGAGGAGGGCATGCAAACCACAGCCTTTTCTGGCAAATCCTCTCCCCAAATGGCGGCGGAGAGCCGACTGGGGATTTGGCAGACGCGATCAGCAGCAAATTTGGAAGCCTGGAAACCTTCAAGGAAGAGTTTGCAAAGGCTGCGACAACTCGTTTTGGTTCAGGATGGGCTTGGCTGGTTGTTAATAATGGGGAGCTTGAGATTACAAGCACACCAAATCAGGACTCTCCATTAATGGAAGGCAAAACACCGATTTTAGGCCTTGATGTCTGGGAGCATGCTTACTATTTGAATTACCAGAACCGCCGTCCTGAATACATCAACTCCTTTTGGAATGTGGTCAACTGGGATGAAGTATCGAAGCGCTACAGTGAAGCGAAATAATAGAATAGGAAAAGCCATGTGCTGATCCATTTATTGAAAAAAGGCAGAGCGATTCTGCCTTTTTTCATTTTATCTGAGAATATAAATGCCGATGTTGTTGAAGACTACCCTTAAGAAAAAAGGGAGTTTTCATATGGTAAAAAAACTTAGGATCCTTGGGGGTATTTCTTTAACAAGGGATCTTGTGCTGCTGCTCGCTTTGGGTGGGCTATATTCCCTAAGCGTTGCTTTGTCCAACACATTTGTAAATATATATTTATGGAAGCAATCGGGGGATTTTGCTGAAATCGGCCTATATAATCTCTCTATTGTCATCCTTCAGCCAATTACATTTTTCCTGGCAGGCAGATGGGCAAAAAAAGTAGACAGGATTATCGTGCTTAGGACGGGTGTAATTTTCCTGGCATTGTTCTACTTCTCCGTGTTAGCTGCTGGTACGGGAGCATCCCGCATGCTAATGGTTTTAGGCGGCCTTCTAGGCATCGGTTATGGATTTTACTGGCTTGCCTTCAATGTCCTCACTTTTGAAATCACCGAACCGGATACAAGGGATTTTTTTAATGGCTTTCTCGGAATTCTATCTTCGGCGGGGGGGATGGTCGGACCAATTGCTTCGGGCTTCATTATTACCCAAATTGGCGGCTTGAAAGGATATATGGCCGTGTTCGGGCTATCTCTTACGCTTTTTTCCCTCGCAGTCGTCCTTAGCTTCTTCTTGAAACCCAGGCCTTCAGAAGGAAAGTATTCCTTTAAAGAGGTTCTTATTGAGAGGAAAAGGAATCAAAATTGGCGGTTTATTACGAATGCCCATCTTTTTCAGGGTTTAAGGGAAGGGACATTTGTTTTCGTCATTTCGGTTTATGTCTTTCTGTCTACGGGCAGTGAGCTGTCTTTGGGTACATTTGGATTGATAAATTCCGGAGTATCTTTTGTAGCCTATTTTGCCGCCTCGAGGTTGATAAAGAAGAACAGGCGAAAAAAAGCCATTCTTCTTGGCGGCATTATTTTGTATGCAGCGGTCTTCCTGATTTTCAAAGATGTAACCTTTACAAAATTATTGATATATGGAGCAACGATCGCGGTAGCCTACCCCATTCTGCTCGTACCCTATATGTCAATTACCTACGATGTTATCGGAGGAAGCTGGAAGGCTGCGGAAATGAGGATTGAATACATTGTCGTCAGAGAGATCTTTCTCAATACGGGGAGAATCATTTCCATTTTGGTTTTTCTGGCCGCAGTTTCGCTTTTTGATTGGCATAAAAGTATACCTGTAGTCCTGCTCATATTAGGCGCGGGGCATAGCTTTATTTATTTCTTCGTCAAAAAAATACATCTATCTTCCCCATAAGGAATTTTGCTCCTAGGCCAAAATCCTCAATTTGTTTATTTCTTAAAGGATTAAGCAACTGGAAGGGGGTTCCAGATAGAAAAAGTATTCACTTTCCTATAAAATAAGAAGAGTGAATATCTGATGGAAAGTGTGAGTATATGGTAACGAAGAAAAAGAAGAAGAAGGCGCATGTTCCTTTCAGGCTGAACATGCTGTTTTTCGCAGTGTTCGTCCTCTTCTCAATGTTGATATTACGGCTGGGTATTGTTCAGATTGTATACGGTGATGACTTTAAGAGGGAAATTGAGCGAACCGAGGAGATTACAGTAAAAAATCCAGTTCCCCGCGGGAAAATGTTTGACAGGAATGGAACCATTATTGTCGACAATACCCCCTTAAATGCCATTACGTATACCAAATACCAGGGAACAACCCAGGAAGAGATGCTTAAAGTTGCCAAAAAGCTCTCGAAGCTGATTGATAAGGACCCTAAAAAGCTTCAGGAGAGGGATAAAAAGGATTTCTGGCTGTTAACGCATAAGGAAGAGGCAAAAAAGAAAATAACCAAAAAAGAATGGGATTTATACGATGAAAAGGAATTGAAGGATGCCGATATTTATAAAATGCAGGTGGACAGGGTAACCGAGAAAGACCTGAACAGCCTCACAAAGGATGAACTGGAAGTGGCAGCAATTTTCCGGGAGTTCAATGCTGGCTATTATCAGTCTCCACAAATCGTCAAAAACGAGAATGTCACGCCTGAGGAATTTGCTGTTGTGAGTGAAAACCTTGAGGATTTGCCGGGCGTTGATACAACAACCGACTGGAACCGCCAATATGTTTTCGACGGCACACTGAAAACAATCCTTGGAAATGTTACTAGTTCCGACAAAGGAATCCCTAAGGAGCAGTTGGACTATTATTTGTCCAGGGATTATAGCCGTAATGACCGTGTTGGAATCAGCTATATAGAAAAACAATATGAAGAGGTCCTTCAGGGACAAAAGGCCAAAGTGAAAAACAAGACCGACAAATCGGGAAAAATCCTTGGAACGACCGTGGTTTCAGAGGGCAAGCGTGGAAAGGACCTAGTGCTGACGATTGATATGGAGCTTCAGCGAGAGGTTGAAAAAATTCTCGAGGAAGAATTATGGAAGGCCAAGAAAAACGGCAATTCCAAGCTTCTGGACCGTGGGTTTGTGGTCCTAATAAACCCGTATACAGGTGAAATCCTGACAATGGCGGGCAAAAAAATCGAGAAAAACCCGAAAACCGGGAAATACGAAATGAGCGACTATGCATATGGGACATTTACAACTTCCTACAACGTTGGTTCAACTGTTAAGGGCGCAACCATTTATGCAGGCTATAAAACCGGGGCCATTAAACCAGGGGACAAATTTTATGACGCACCAATGATTATTAAAGGGACCAAACCAAAGGCTTCATGGAGAAGATCTGGGTTTGGCTCTATTAACGACCTGCGGGCCCTCCAGGTTTCATCGAACGTTTATATGTTCCATACCGCGATTAAAATCGGCCATGGATCATATATTCCAAATCAACCTCTTCGCATTCGTAATGATTCTTTTGACATCATGAGGGGATTATTCGGCCAATTTGGCCTTGGCGTGAGGACTGGTATCGACCTTCCAAACGAGGCAGTTGGTTTCCCGGGAATAATTGACCCAGGCAAGCAGCTTGACCTGGCCATCGGGCAGTATGACACGTATACAGCAATGCAGCTGGCACAGTATGTTTCAACTGTGGCAAATGGCGGGACAAGGATTCAGCCACATATAGTGAAGGAAATCCGTGAACCGGTTATGGAAGCAAACAAGCTTGGTCCAATCATTCAAGAAATCCAGCCTAAAATCCTTAACAAGCTTGATGGAGATGAAGAGTGGATTAAACGTGTTCAAACAGGCTTTAGGATGGTCATGCAAGGTGATGGAACAGGTGCGAGGAAATTTGGCAGCGCGAAATACAATCCAGCGGGGAAAACAGGTACTGCCCAAGCTTTCTATGATGGTTTTGAACGCAAGAAATTCGGAAAAATTCCTCCTGAGGTCATGAACCTCAGCCTTGTAAGCTATGCACCGCATGAAAAGCCGGAGATTGCGATGTCTGTAATGATTCCGTGGGCATACCAGGGCAACAATGGAATCTCTTACAACAACGAAATTGGGCGCAGAGTACTTGACACTTATTTTGAGCTTAAGAAAGAACGTGAAACAGGTGGGACTCCGGAAAAACCGGGTGATGATGAAAATATAAATGAACAAGAAACTGCATCTGGCCAATAGGCTAGTAGAACCGTCTCTAATATGAGGCGGTTTTTTTTTTATCGTTTAGGGAATAATAAACGAACATTACTTGAAAAGTATTATAGTAATCCAGCTCCACAAGAGATAGGGTGAACTGAATTGTAAATGCTTTTATTAAATAAATTTACAAATTGTTTACATTCGGTTAAAACCCAATTAACACTAAGCCTTTATTCTAAACATGCAAGGAAGAAAAAAACAATTTCTCCAGGGGGTATAATTGAAATGAAACTTGTCAAAAAACTTGGAATGGTTTTGATGCTTGCTGCGGTTATGGTAGTTGCAGCCGCTTGTGGAGGAGATAACAAAAATAATGCAGATGGCCTTGAAGGCAGTGTGGTCATCGATGGATCAGGGACTGTATTTCCTTTCATGGCTAAAATGGGTGAAAACTATATGACCGATGAGCAGGAAAATGTATCTGTCGAGGTCAGCAGGGCAGGAACTTCCGCCGGTTTTAAAAAATTCCTGGTTAAAAACGGAACGGATTTCAATAATGCCTCACGGTCAATAAAAGATGAAGAAATAGCTGAAGCAGAAAAACAGAGTATCGACGTTCAGGAACTGAAAGTCGCGCTCGATGGCATCACAATTGTAATCAACAAAGACAATGACTGGGCAAAAGAACTGACGAAGCAGGAAGTCATTGATATATTTACGGCCAGCAAAGGTAAGAAAAACTGGTCTGATGTCCGCCCAGGTTTTCCAAACGAACCAATTAAGACATACGGCCCAAATGAAAACCATGGGACATATGAATTCTTCTACGAAAAAATTCTTGAAGAGCAGGCCCTTCCAGAAAAAATCAACCTGCAGCAGGATTACTCGACTTTAGTTGATCTTGTTTCTAAAGACAAAAATGCAATCGGATTTTTTGGCTATGGCTACTATGAAAGCAATAAGAACAAGCTTTCTGCTGTAAATGTCGATTTTGGCCAGGGACCGGTTGAACCGTCGCTAGATACAATCAAGGAAGATGGCGATTATGCGGAATTCACTCGTCCAGTTTTCACATACTTGAACGTAAACCATGCGAAAGAAAAGCCTCAAGTACTTGATTATGCAATCTACACAATGGAAAATGCACAAGATGTTGCCAAGGAAACAGGATTTGCGCCACTGTCTGATGAAGATAAAGAAGCAGCTCTTGACGCCTTGAAAGCCTTGAAGAAATAACAAAAGATAATTATAGGTGCACTAGGAAGATGAGGAGTATTTCGCCTCATCTTCTCGCCGTGCATTGGAGTACTGGCTGTTTAGTATTAGGGTGAAAGGGGTTATTACAATGGACAAAACCACAGGGGAAAAAAAACTCAACATTAGCGGCCTGATAGAAAAAAAGAAAAAAACGGCAAGTGTTGGGACAATTACCGAAAAGTTGATTCCTGGGATATTATTTGGAATTGCAGCTATATCTGTATTAACAACAATTGGAATCGTATTAACGTTACTAACTGAAACAGTATTATTTTTTAAAGAGGTTCCTTTTCTTGACTTTTTTACCGGAACGAAGTTGAAGCCACTGGGGAAGGACGCTGTATTTGGCATTCTACCGCTTTTGACTGGCACACTTTTGTCAACAGTGATAGCCATGGCAGTCGCCATTCCGATTGGCCTGATGACGGCTGTCTTCCTGAGTGAATATGCTTCTGAAAAATTACGGAGAATCCTTAAACCGATTTTGGAAATACTCGCAGGAATCCCGACAATCGTCTATGGGTTCTTCGCATTTACATTCGTCACTCCTCTATTGCGGTCTTTTATTCCAGGGCTTGAGCCTACAAATATCCTCAGCCCGGGGATTGTGATGGGCATTATGATTATTCCGATGGTCGCATCCCTTTCGGAAGATGCGATGACCTCCGTTCCCAATGCAATGAGGGAAGGGGCGCTCGCCTTGGGTGCAACAAAGCTTGAGGTGACCTGGAAGGTTGTTGTTCCGGCCGCGATTTCCGGAATCATTGCTTCCTTCGTCCTCGGGATTTCGAGGGCAATCGGAGAAACGATGATAGTGGCCATCGCAAGCGGAAGCTCCAAGAACTTTACGTTTGATGTGACTCAATCGATGCAGACAATGACGGCTTATATTGTCGAAGTTACTGGTGGAGAAGCAGCGGCTGGGACAACTTTGTACTACAGCCTCTATGCCGTGGCGATGACTCTGTTTGTGTTTACTCTTATTATGAATCTTGTCGCCCAGTATGTTTCACGCAGGTTCAGGGAGGAATATTAAGATGAAATATATTGATAATACACAGGTTGAAAGGAAAATGGGAAAGCGCCTTTTGGTAAACAAAATCGCGAAATTGATTTTCCTCCTGGCAACACTTTTTGGCATCGCCGTCCTGGCCGTCCTTATTTACAGGGTCGTCTCGGACAGCATGGGCTGGATCGATAAAGATTTCTTACTGAATAGGCTATCAACAAACCCGGAAAAAGCGGGAATTCTTGGGGCAATCTATGGAACATTGTGGCTAATGGCTGTTGTTGCTCCAGCAACAATGATACTTGGTGTTGGCACTGCGATTTATCTTGAGGAATATGCGAAAAAAGGAAAGCTTCAGGCGTTTATTCAGACGAATATATCCAATCTTGCGGGAGTCCCATCCGTTGTATTCGGAATACTGGGGTTGACTGTTTTCGCCAGGGCGCTTGGTTTAGGCTCTGTTGTTCTTGCCGGAGGGCTGACAATGGCGTTACTTGTCCTGCCGGTTGTTGTGGTGGCGAGCCAGGAAGCTATCAGGGCTGTTCCTCAATTTTTACGGGAAGCGTCTTACGGAATGGGAGCGACAAAATGGCAAACAATTAAAAATGTCGTCCTGCCAGCATCTCTCCCAGGCATATTAACGGGCGTCATTCTTGCGCTATCGAGGGCGATTGGCGAAACAGCGCCGCTAGTGGTCATTGGCATACCTGCGCTACTAATACCGCTTCCAGAGGGCATTTTTGACAAGTTTACGGTCTTGCCAGTCCAGATTTACTATTGGACAGTCGACTCGGCGCTCGTCGCAGAGTATGCAAACCTGGCAGCGGCTACGATTGTCATCCTGTTAATCGTCCTTTTTGTGATGAACTCGATTGCAATCATTATCCGAAACAAATTCCAAAAAAGATATTAGAGCTGGAGGGAACTAGCTATGGGGATTACAGCAGGAAATATAAATGGAACATCAGCACAGGAAATTGGCAAAGAGAATATAGTCTATAGTACACGGGATCTCAATCTCTGGTATGGCGAAGGACACGCTTTAAAAAGTATTAATTTGGATATTGCCGAAAATGAAGTTACCGCCATCATCGGACCATCTGGATGCGGCAAATCAACTTATATTAAAACCTTGAACAGGATGGTTGAATTGGTTCCCACAGTCCGGATTTCCGGAGAAATTCTTTATAGGGAAAGAAACATTCTTGACAAGGAATACAAGGTCGAGGATTTGCGCACTAGGGTTGGGATGGTTTTTCAAAAACCGAACCCATTCCCAAAATCAATCTATGAAAATATCGCGTACGGTCCGAAGATCCATGGAATAAAAAACAAAAAAATCCTTGATGAAATTGTTGAACAGAGTCTGCGCGGAGCGGCAATTTGGGATGAAGTAAAAGACAGGCTCCACCAGAATGCGTATGGTCTTTCAGGTGGGCAGCAGCAGCGCATTTGCATCGCTCGCTGCCTAGCAATTGAGCCGGACGTCATATTAATGGACGAACCAACTTCCGCGCTTGATCCAATCTCAACGTTAAAGGTAGAAGAGCTTGTACAGGAATTGAAGAAAAATTATAGTATAATTATTGTCACCCACAACATGCAGCAGGCTTCCCGGATCTCGGATAAGACTGCGTTCTTCTTGAATGGGGAAGTCATTGAATTTGCCGAGACAAGCAAAATCTTTTCCAATCCATCCGACAAACGGACGGAAGATTATATTTCTGGGCGGTTTGGCTGATTTAAGTCATACCAGCACGTAAAAGGTGGGATACAATGAGCACGAGGACGAATTTTGACAACAACTTGAACCAGTTGAAAGAAATGCTGACGGAAATGGTGAAAATGGCAAAAGATGCTGTAGAAGACTCAATCAGCACATTCATTTCGCAAGATATGGACAATGCGAGGAAAATAATCGAAAAAGATGAGGAAATCAACCGGCTTGAATATCAAATTACCGAGAAGGCCATTTTGCTGATTGCCACAGAATCGCCTGTCGCTACCGATTTAAGGGCTATTCTTGCCGCCCTCAAAATCTCATCGGAGGTTGAGCGCATTGCCGACAACGCGGTAAATATCGCCAAGTCCGCCCTCCATATCGGCAAGGAAAAGCATATTAAAGAGATAAAGGATATTCCGAAAATGAAGAACCTTGTCATCGAAATGCTTGATATCGCCCTGCAATCCTTTTACACTAACGATGTTGCTTTGGCAAGGAAATGCGCGGAAATCGATGACCAAGTGGACGAAATGTACGGCCAACTTGTCCATGAACTATTAGGGCATATCCCTGGAAATCCTGAAGCGACGAATCAGATTACGCAAATGTCGTTTACTTGCAGGTATTTGGAGCGAATCGGAGACCATTCCACCAATATAGCGGAGCAGGTTATCTTTTCGGTAACAGGAAAACGATATGATTTGAACCATTAAGAATTGAATATGTGGCGAAATATGTATACCGAGGGTAAAAAACAAAGCGGCTTTTTGTCGAATCAAAGCGGGATGGTTGAACCTGGGGGCCAGCTGAAAATTTTTTACACTCAAGCAAAGAAGTGTTTCCGGGGATAGGCGATTTCCGACAAATTGCGTTTATTGTAAGGGCTCCTTCCAGGTGCTACCATTATTAATGAAGAGCGGTCCTAAACTGGCCGCCAACAGAATAAAATGGTTAGTTATCCAAAAAAGGGCGGTTATGGGAATGCTAAAGACAGGGTTGGAAACGGAACATGAACCAAAGAAATCTGTTTCCGGGATTGCAAGTCCCCCGGAAAAGCTGGAAGTCACAACGGGTCTATGGACAGAAGGTAAAGTATATGGGATGTTCGAAGCAAAGGAAACGCTGTTATACGGGGAGGAACTTACACTAAAGGTCTCGGAAGAACATCCCCATTCGAGAATTACAGTTATTCATTATTATATTTGTAATCACAGCTCCGCTGAAAAGCAATTAAAGCTATTGGCGTTGCATCTTTCAAAAACATTTAATATGGACCAATTTTCCTTTATTTCCCCAGCCGATGAAACAATCTTTCATCTTGCGGGGGAAAAAATGTTTTTACTCGGCGGTGTTCCAGGACCGTCATCTAAATGGGCGGCAACAGTCATTCCTTCCTGGCATGTATCCTCTGATACTATCTGGGCGGATATAGGGAAAGGCATACTTAAATACTTCCCAATGGCTAAAGGGAATCCAGCCAGCATCTTATCGGCGGCAATCGTGATTCCTCCAGGGAAAACAGTAAAGGCATCATCATGGATTATTTCGGGAGACAGTAAAAACGAACTGATTTCCCTTAAACAGGTGCATTTAAAAAACAGACTAGCATTTCCAAATGAAAAGTGATATTATAGAAAAGTCGTATAACGAACAAGCTTTAATTGTTTGGAGGGAAAAACATGCGCGTGAATATTACGTTAGCTTGCACAGAGTGTGGAGAGCGCAACTATATTTCTAAGAAAAATAAACGCAATAATCCAGATCGCCTCGAGCTGAAAAAATATTGCTCAAGGGAAAAGCGTTCAACAGTACATCGCGAAACAAAATAAGCAGTGGGGCTTCCTACTGCTTTTTTTGTTGTCTAAAAAACTATTAATAGAACTTTGTGGAGAACTTGAAACAAGATTTTGTAATTCAGCTCCACGAGAGTAGGCTTCGGATAAATAATCCTCGCCCGAAATTATGCGTTAGACATAAATGAGGATTTTGCGTTGAGCACCAAGCCAGTTTCATCCCGAAGCATCTTTGAGTATCTTGTAACAAATCACGGCTTGTTAAAGCGATGATTTGTTACAGCTAGAGGTCTTAAGCCGGTTCCCTCAGGAAGGAACCGGCTTAAGCTGGTCGGGGCTTACCATTAAGGAAGCTTCCGAGAATTTTCATCGCAGGAAAAGGAGATTTTTGCCTGTCGCGAAGGCGCTTGCGCATTTTGTTATTGCCTAAAAATAGGAACAGGGGGTAATGAAGATGGAAGAAAAGAGCCAGTTACGAAAAACGATGATGGATCTACTTAAATCAATAAGGAAAGAGGAATATAGAGAACGTTCAGAACGGATTGCTGAAAATCTTTTTAGACAGCCGGCCTGGAAGGACGCAAATGTTGTTGGCATAACAATTTCCCGGCCGCCTGAGGTAGATACATATCAAATTATTTCTCGAGCATGGAAGGATGGAAAGCGGGTCGCCATTCCCAAGTGCCTGCCTGCCACCAGGGAAATGCAGTTCCGGTATTTAACTGATTTCTCACAGCTTGAAAAGGTTTACTATGGCCTTCTTGAGCCAATCGTAGAAGAGACGGAACAAGCAATTCCGGATGACATATCCATGCTGATTGTTCCAGGCCTGGCTTTTATGACGAATGGTTATAGGCTTGGCTTTGGCGGAGGTTATTATGATCGTTTCCTGAAAACCTACAAAGGGCAAACCGCTTCTTTGGCCTTTAACAGCCAAATTGTCGAAAACCTGCCCATTGAGGCTCATGACATACCTGTGGAATTAATCATTTCAGAAGATCGGGTTATTTCTCAATGATTACTGGGAAATTAATTAGTACAGCGCTTATTTTTCTTGTTGCCTGGACCGGAATGAAGGTTAAGGCGCTAACTGTGACTGGCTCTTTGGCAGCAGTGGCGGCAGGATTTGCAACCCTTGCAGGTACAGGTGTTGAAGGGCTTGGCCTGTTAGGTGCTTTCTTTGCTTCTTCAAGTCTATGGTCTAACTTTAAAGGCAAAAGAAAAACTTCCATGGACGAAAAGCTTGCAAAGGGCTCTACAAGGGACTGGAGACAGGTTGCGGCGAACGGTGGCCCTGCAGCTATATGCAGCGCACTGCTCCTTGCAACAGGAAATCCAGTATGGCTTATTTGTTTTTCTTCGGCTATTGCAAGCGCCAACTCGGATACCTGGGCATCGGAAATTGGCCCTCTCAGTAAAAAGGACCCAATCAATATTCATGGATTTAAACGAGCTGAACGAGGAACATCTGGCGCAGTAAGCATTTTGGGAACAACCGCTTCATTAGCAGGAAGCGCGTTTATTGCGCTGCTGGCGGTATATTTTTTTAGGCTTTCGTATAGCGAAGGCATCATTATTTTTTCCTTTGGATTTATGGGAAGCATCCTTGATACACTCCTGGGTGCCTATTTTCAGGTTTCCTATAAATGTAAGGAGTGCGGCTTTGAAACTGAAAGGCCTATACATTGTGGAAAATCGACTATAAAGACCAAAGGAATAGCTTTACTGGACAATGATATGGTTAATTTTTTGTCGGGAGCACTTGCGGTTCTGGGAACGTATTTTTTCCTACTGTGATGTAAATGAGTGGCTTGGAAATCTATCGCCGGTGTTTTTTCGAATAACCTGCCTCCTCAAGGAAATGCTAAAAAAGGGAGGTTGGTGAAATGAATAAAACAATTTCGTCAGTCATCATGTTTGGAACGGCGGGGTACCTGCTCTACAGGAACAGGTATAAACTCATGAATCTGATGCTTGGAACCGGTTGGATTAGAAAAGCCGCAGTCAGGACAATCATGGGCATGCCCGGGGTGAAAAGAAAGATGATGGATTCTGTATTTGGAGAGCCGAACCGGTTGTAAGACGGGCGGCTCTTTTTCGTACACCAAGAAATAAAATAGATCATCATTATGGATAACTTGAATTAAGTTCCAGCTCCACAAGAATAAGCTTCAGAAGAATCGGCCTCGCACGAAGAAAAAGCGTTAGCAGAAGGAAAGCTTTCAAGAATAATCCTCGCACGAAATTATCATTAGGATAATTGAAGATTTTCGAGGGGCGCCTAGCCAGTTTTCTTCCTGAAAAAGCATCTTTGAGTATCTTGTAACAAATCATGGCTTGATAAAGCGCCTGCACATTATGTTCTCCCGTGATATTATTACAAGTTGATGGAAAATTCGTTTATAATGGTAGTGATATACGGTGCTAAGCAATTATTGCGGCGCTGGAAGAAAGCAGGGAATCTTTTGTACAATAACGAAGAATATATATTTTGGAAACTTGCGGAATCGTTTATCAAACGTTCTGGCTACAGGATTGTGAAACTGTTTCCAGATGAAAACGAACTATGGCTGGAAAAAAAGGAATCCAGGCAAACATCGATTATTCGCTTGTTCCGCTCCAATTTTGATTGGAGCAATAGGATGATTCAGGATATTGAGGCAACGGCGGCAACGGCGGCGAAAATCAGAAGCCAGCTTAGGCTTCGAAATCTTGGAATGGTCAATATATATGTAAGCGATCAGCCCCCGGTCGATGATTATACATCCGTTTTAAAAGAACCATTTATCTATAAAGAACGTTTCTCTGAAACTGCTGTTCATACCATTCTTTTTGCAAACGGTACATATGAAAAGGCTTCTGAAAAGCTTTTCCAACTGGCAGGCGGCGCACTTGGACAATCCACTGAACTAGAGGGAAGGACTCCCGAAGATATCGAGGAGGCCAAACGTAGTGCGCTGGAACACGCACTGAAGGCAAGCAGGCAGGAACAGGCGATTTTTACAGCGGGAAAACCGCTCCTTACATATTTTTTCATGGCCATTCAAGTATTGATGTTTATTGCGCTTGAACTGTATGGCGGCAGCACCAATCCATCCACACTAATCAGGTTTGGCGCTAAATTCAATCCATTAATCCTTGAAGGGGAATGGTGGCGGTTTATAACGCCCGTCTTCCTTCATATTGGCTTCCTGCACTTGGCCATGAATACGCTTGGCCTCTATTTTGTTGGAACCGCTGTGGAGAGGATATTGGGAAGCCCCCGTTTTATGTTTGTATACCTATTTGCCGGTTTTGGAGGGTCGCTGGCAAGCTTCTTGTTCAGTCATGAATTATCGGCTGGCGCAAGTGGAGCGATCTTTGGCTGCCTTGGCGCGCTCCTTTACTTTGGCATGATATATCCAAGCCTATTTTTCAGGACAATGGGCCATACAGTATTTATCATTATTATTGTCAACCTGGCCTTCGGGTTCTCTGTTTCAATGGTTGACAACGCGGGCCATCTCGGTGGGCTGGCAGCCGGTTTCCTTGGAGCGGGAATAGTCCATTTTCCGAAGAAAAAAAAGCCGTTGAGCCAATTTGCCTTTACCGTCTTCTCCATACTACTGGCAGCATTGATGCTGCAGCATGGTTACGGGGAAGGGTTGGGGCCAAAGGATGAACACTCGGTAATCCTGCTGGCAGAGGAGCAAGCCAACAAAAATGATTTTGAGAAAGCTTATACTATATTGCGGAATTTTGAAGAGGAAAACAGTGTTTCGGAAAAAACCTATTTTCTATTATCCTATATGGAAATAAAACTTGGAAAGCTTCCAGAGGCGAAGGCCCATTTAATTCACACGGTCAAGATGGACAATGACTTCCCGGAAGCACATTATAATTTGGCGTTAATCTATCTTCAGGAGAAGGACTATCTCACCGCAAGAGAGCATGCCAAGAAGGCGGCTGCCTTGAAGCCCGGCCAAAAGGAATATCAAAATCTGGTTGCCGAAATTAATAAGGCACTCTCCGGCCAGCCTGAAAATTAGCAACGATGATAGCACCATGGGGTGTAGGAAATGAGGGAAGTAAATGAAAAGCATTTATGAAATACAACAATTCCTAAAAAAGTATGGAACCATTATTTATGTAGGCAATAGAGCAGCTGACCTGGAACTGATGGAAGAGGAATTGACTGAGATGTATAACTCACAATTAATTGAAACACAAGAATTTAAAAATGCACTCATGCTTTTAAGGCACGAAATTCAGCTAGAAAGAGAAAAAAACAATAATTAAAGGTGGGAGCAACGATGGAGAAATGGCTGGCAGGAATCGACTTGGGAGGGACCACAATAAAGCTTGCATTTTTAACTGTATATGGGGAGATACTCCATAAATGGGAAATACCTACGGACCGATCCGATGGAGGCAGGCATATTGTCCTGAATATAGCAAAATCCATTGACGAGCGCCTGGAGGAACTTGGGCAGGGAAAGGAAAGGCTTGCTGGAATCGGGATGGGGGCACCGGGGCCAGTAAATTCGGATACAGGTGTCCTATATAATGCAGTTAATATCGGTCTGAGGGGAAAGTACCCATTGAGGGATATCCTTGAAGTGGAAACCTCGCTTCCTGCAGCGATTGACAATGATGCAAATTGCGCGGCAATCGGCGAAATGTGGAGGGGGGCTGGTGAAGGAGCCAAGGACCTTGTCTGCGTTACCCTCGGTACAGGCGTAGGAGGAGGAGTCATCGCGAATGGCCAGATTGTACAGGGCGTTAGCGGGGCTGCGGGAGAGATTGGGCACATTACTTCCATACCTGTGGGGGGCGCACAGTGTAATTGCGGGAAAACAGGCTGCCTTGAAACAATCGCCTCGGCTACTGGCATTGTAAGGCTAGCGATGGAATCTGTGGCGGCCGGCGAGCAAGGGATGCTGGCTGACATTCTTGCCTCCAATGGCCTGATTAGCGCAAAAGATGTATTCGATAGTGCGAAGAACGGTGATAAGGCTGCAATGGGCGTAGTGGATCAACTAGCATTCCATCTCGGGCTAGCCTTGGCAAATGTTGCAAATACCCTTAATCCCGAAAAAATTGTTCTCGGCGGCGGGGTTTCCTATGCTGGAGAGATTCTGGTCCAAAAAGTTAGGGAGCAATTTGTACAATTTGCCTTCGAAAGGGTCCGTGAAACGACTACTATTGCTTTGGCGACACTCGGAAATGACGCAGGGGTAATCGGTGCTGCCTGGCGTGTGAAAGAAAGGCTATCGATATAGTAGACTGTTTATGAGCGGCTTCCACAATGTGGGAGCTCTCTTTGTTCTTCTCCAGGAACAGGAATGATTCCCCTAAAGGTTCATACATATCTTATTGAGCTAAGGAATGACTTTCATGGGCAGGAGGAGAACGATGGAAATAAGTCAGCAGAATGGAAAAACTCTTTTGGATTATAGTTGCCTATTCCAAATTCCCCTTGAATTGATAAGGGACTCTAATGAGCAGGTTCTCGATGGAAAGTTAGAATTTGAGGGGAAAATCAATATCCCTGGTTATACTGCGTTTCCCTGCCATCTAAAAAGGGAAGAGAATCTGAAAACGGCTGCTGCATGCAGACAACTGGATACGGAAATGATTTTGCTCTTAAATGGCTGGAGGCAGGAAAAAGAAGCGCGGAGGAACAACATAGTCCTTTTACCATATAAGTTAACAGCCCCAATACTCATTGGCAGTACTGAATATTGTTCCATTACGCTTGAGAGGGATCTTTCAGCGATAAAGGAAGCCTACCCATTTGTAAGGCTTTCTACAATAGGTAAAAGTGTCCTTGGAAAGCCAATTTGGGAGCTTAAAATCGGCAGCGGGAAAAAAAAGGTCCACTTTAATGCTTCCTTCCATGCGAATGAGTGGATTACCAGCGGGATTCTTATGGAATTGGTAAATATGTATTTGCTTTCACTCACACATAATAACCAGATTGCTGGCAAAAGTGCATTATCCATTTATAATTCAGTAGAGCTGTCAATTGTGCCGATGGTGAACCCTGACGGGGTGGACCTGGTCCTACATGGCCCTCCTAAAGATAATGAAGCCATACTTATATCTATGAATAACGGAAGGAAAGATTTTTCAGGATGGAAAGCAAATTGTAACGGGGTAGACTTGAATAATCAGTTTCCCGCCAATTGGGAGATTGAAAAAGAAAGAAAGGAACCAAAGTCTCCCTCTTCGCGTGACTTTCCAGGAACGGCGCCTCTTTCCGAGCCAGAAGCAATTGCGATGGCTAGCCACGTATTAAAGAACGAGTTCGATCTTGTCGTGGCTTTCCATACTCAAGGGGAAGAGTTTTATTGGGGTTATGGGGGAAAGGAACCAGCGGAATCTGCCGCTATTGCTGAGGCATTCGCTAAGGTGAGCGGGTATAAACCTGTCCGCACCATTGATAGCCATGCTGGATTTAAAGACTGGTTCATTCAGGAATACGGGAAGGCGGGATTTACCATTGAGCTTGGCAAAGGAATTAATCCTCTTCCGCTTTCACTGTTTAACAAGATTTATAAGGACGTCTCAAGTATCTTTATTACTGCTTTGGCCGAATGATAAAAAATGTGAATAAAAATTAACTATTTTGAAACAATTATTACCTTCATTACGTCTATTAGTTATATTAGTGCGAGGGGGAAAGGAATGGGCAATAGTCTGCGAAAAATACTTATCTATCAATTCATACCTGCCAGGCTGCTTTTATTGTGCATCCTTTTCTTTTCTCTGGCAGCTTGTTCACAACCAAAAGAAAAGGCCCAGCCAGATAGCCAGAGCGGCAAGCCTGCTGCAGAAGAAGGACAGGCTGTAAATCCCGCTTTAGGATGGAAACTCCCACTTAAAGTACCTGAAGGAGAGTTTTTCAAAGTGTTTGGTTGGCTAAGTGATAACAAAATATTATTTGCTTCAAATTTGCCCTCAGGGTCAAACCTGTATTCCTATGCCCTCGAAACTGGAGAAAGCAAATTGATACTCTCAACCGGCAGTCCCATTGTTACCGTCTCCATTAATCCTCAAAAAACCAGGCTGATGGTCCATACTTCCCCCTCTTCGTATGAAGCGGTCGTAACGATCTATGATACGAGTGGAATGGAAATGGCAAACCAATCTTTTCCGTCCTCCGAGCTCCATGCAGAATGGAATCCATATCTTGAAGATGATATGCTAATTGTGGCATTTAACGAGGATTGGTCTTATAAGGCTTTCAGAATGAATGCATCCGATAGGATAGTGGAAGAGCTGGAACTCACTGATCCATTTGTTAAATGGATTGAAAAAGATCGATTCGCTTTCCTTGAATGGGATGAGACATCCCAGGCCTTTTTCGCTCCGTTGGTACTAATGGATGTTCATGGCGAAAAGGTAACAGCGCCTTTTGAGAATCTCTATCAGATAGAAACCTATAAAAATCTGATCATGGGAATCAGTGCGGCAGGGGCAGAATGGGAAAAAGCTATTTTTACGTTTTACGATACAAAGCTCACCCAGATTTCTTCTTTTTCGCTTCCGCAATTAGGGAGGTTTTCCGGCTGGCTCATTCCTTTTATGGATTTCAATGAAGCAAAGCAGGAATTTACTGTTTTTGAACCAGTGAAAAGCGGTGATGCGGATACGTATAACGAAGGTTTTATCCTTGCTTCCCATTCTCTTGGTGGTGGAAGGTCTGTCATTTTGGAAGGGGCGGATAATCAGCCAATCGAATCCTCGCCGAATGGAGACGCATTACTATATGGATACAGATATGAGAAAATAATTGACGTGACAGGCAAAAATATCATGAGCCTTGTACAGGAATAAAGAAAGAGGACTGCCCGAAACACGGGCAGTCCTCTGTTTATTGTAGGCTTAAGTCCCGGTCGGGTAGCCACTTTTTAAAATAGTCATGAAAGTGAACCAGCCGAAAACCAGGAGTGTCGCTACCGCAAAAAATAGTCCTAGGAAATTTTTATTTTTTAGTGAGGTAAAAGAACTATAACCCGCTAGCAAAGTAACAAGCGTGAAAATGATAACAAGCCCAATTTTAAGCATCTTTAAAGCCCCCTTTACCATTTAGTCTGCAGGCGGTGAAGCCTGCCCAATTATGTAACAAACAATTCATTTCCATCGATTCAATTCTATAGTTTTTTATTTGATTTGTCGAGCATTAGTGTACAATAAGGCTATTACACTGTGCAACTGGAGGTTGTCTGATGAATTGGTTTCCTATCCCGCTTGGCGGGCTGCAAACGAATTGTTATGTTCTTTATCGGGAGGATCGAACCTGCCTTATCTTTGACCCAGGAGAAGAAGCACCAAAACTGATTAACATTCTTTCGGAAAAAAAGCTGAAGCCGGCAGCTATCCTTCTGACTCATGCCCATTTTGACCATATAGGGGCGGTCGATGCAATAAGGGATCATTACAAAATTCCCGTCTATCTTCATGAAAGGGAAGCGAAATGGCTTGGCGATCCCCATTTAAATGGCTCGGGACTGTTTCCTGTCGGTCCTCCACTACGAGTTGGGCCCGCGGATCATCTTCTTAAAAATGAAGGAAAAATGGAATTAATGGGCTTCGAGTTTGATGTTTTTGAAACTCCGGGCCATTCACCGGGCAGCGTTTCCTTTTATTTCTCTGAAAAGGGACTTGTTGTTTCAGGCGATGCGCTGTTCATGGGCAGTATTGGGAGGACGGATTTACCCGGGGGGAACGAAAAAGAACTTATGAAGAGCATCCATACAAAGCTCCTATCCCTTCCTGAAAATACAATTGTTTTGCCGGGACATGGGCCTGTTACGACCATTGAGGATGAAATGGATTCAAATCCTTTCCTGCACGGGTTTAGATGAAAGCAATTCCTACAAATAAAGTGAGGGTTTGGGAGGAGCAATATGATTTCTTTTCTCGAGAATGTTATTGGGAAATCAGACAACGGGCTGATTACCTACGCGGATTATATTGAAATAGCATTGTATCATCCTGTACACGGGTATTATATGAGAGAGTCGGAAAAAATTGGGCGGCGCGGGGATTTTATTACCACCAGCAATATATCCGACGTTTTTGGCCGAACCTTTTCAAAATGGTTTGCGCGCCATGCCGAAGTGAATGGCCTAGCACCTGCAGTTTGCGAAATCGGCGGGGGAAACGGGCGTTTTGCCAAAGCATTCATAGAAGAATGGTCCAAACATTCTAGTGAAACTCTTACGTATCTGATTGTAGAAGCGAGTCCTTACCATCGGAAATTGCAAAAGGAATCACTAGGAGATTTTCAAGGATTTTTACAAAAAAGCTCGATAAGTGAAATCCGGGATTTTAAAGGAATGATCTTTTCAAACGAATTATTCGATGCTCTGCCTGTCCATGTTGTTGAAAAAAGGGCCGGATTACTCATGGAGGCAATGGTTGGTATTAGGGACGGAACACTTTATGAAGAACTTTCTCCTTTAAAAAATAAAAACATTGAAGGCTTTCTTAAGATAAACGGTCTTAGCTTGAAGGAAGGGCAGCGGATTGAAGTGCCATTGGCTGCGGAGTCGATGATACACGATTTATCATTTGCCATGTCAGAAGGTATCGTCTTAACAGTCGATTATGGTTACACGTGTGAAGAGTGGATGTCCCCGCCGAGAAGAAGAGGTAGCCTTCGAGGTTACATGAACCACCAATTGTTCGAAGGAGTACTTGAGTATCCAGGATTAATGGATATTACGACCCACATCCATTTTGATGCACTCTCAAAGTCAGGAGAGAAATATGGCCTTGAAACGTTAAGCAAGCTCAGGCAAGATGAATTTCTGCTTGCTGCCGGGATACTTGGGGAGCTTGAGGATAATTATGACCCAGATCCGTTTTCAGAAAGGAGTAAACGGAACCGGGCGATTAGGAGCCTAGTGATTCCTTCAGGGATGAGTTCCGCATTCCATGTTCTAATCCAGCAAAAAGGATTGAATCTGGGTTTGGATAGGCTTTTTCCATAAAGGTAAATGAAAAACCGCCGGAACATTGTGTCCGGCGGTTCTTTTAGAGCAAATTCGAAATTAATGTCCTCCGCCTAATGGCATCATAAAGGTGGTCCAGTAGGTGAAACCAGCAAAGAAGATTGTCAAATATGCCCCAAAAACGTACATATACATGCGTTCGGATAATTTAAGATAGCTTAAAAGGACAAAGAAACCGGTCTGTGCCAGGAAAAGCAGGGATGTTTTTGGCATATTCCCTATATAAAACATCACCGTGAAAATCCCTGTCCAGAAGCCGAGCACCCTGTACATTCGCTCCATATGTAACCCTCCCTTTTACCCGCAATACCATCGTACCATATTATAAGATAAAAGAGAGGGAAAAGTAAACTATCGACTATAAAGTTAATTTGTTATAAGCGCCTGATAGGTGCAGGTTTCACAGCCATTGGCGATATTCTGGTGCTCAGTCAGTTCCGCGGAATCGAATAACGCCTCAAACATGCCTTTTAAAAATTCATGGTGCATGCTGCAGACTGCTTCCGAATGGTCAATTGCAATCTCTTTGAACGGGCAGTTAAAGATTTGTAGGAATATTTTGGTCTGCTCCCCATTCACTTCAAATTCGGGATAAAAGCCTGCTAGGGTTGCGGCGCTTTTCAGGATAGCAAGCTTTTGCTCAAAATCAAGCTCATGCCCGGCTTGCTGTTTTTTTGCCAGTTCCTGTTCGATTATTTCCGTACCGAACCGATTCCCTGTCATATAAAGTGCTTTTTTACCTTCTTCCCCCAGGGAGAGCATTGTCTGAATGGCCACTTTTGATAAAAGCATATAATCGCGGTATGGAAAGTGAAGCTGGATGACATCTTCGGATAAACGGTAAAGCCTGCTCGGCCTGCCGCCTTTTCCGGTTTTTTTCGTTTCAGAAGAAAGCATGTTAACATCCTCAAGCTTGGAAAGATGTAGGCGCGCGACATTGGGGTGAATATTAAAATTGTCGGCTACCTCCTGGACGGTCACTTCCTGATGGCGTTTTGTAATGTATTGATAAATGTAATACCTGGTTGGATCGGATAACACATTTGTAATTTTTAAAGTCTGCTCCATACTAGTTCACCTCGAACCCCTCATTTTATTCCATTATAATACAGCTCAATCCCCATTGGAATGAGGTTAACAATGTTAACACCAACTGTTTGGAAAGTGTTCACAAATGACCTATTGTCATTTTACAAAAGTTATACAAAGTATAAACAAATGATATACAATGTTTCTGTCAATACTCGTTTTCTGAACATTTCCTTCATTTTTACACTCTTTTTGTTTTATAAACTATAAAAATAGGGGGCAACTGGAAAAGGCAAACTGTTTTATACTATAGAATTTTGTTTACAAAAAATTCACAATTTAAAGCCGGAAGAAATTAGAAATTTGTCGTAATTTCTGTATAATGGAGAAGAAAGGTGGTGTTTTTCATTGCAAGTGCCATAGAAGCCCTCGCTGACCGTATCATTGCTGAAGCTGTCCAGCATCACGCCACAGACATCCACATTCTCCCCCGTAAAGAAGATACGCTGATCCAATTCCGCATTACCAACAAACTAAGCCCGCGCTTGTCCCTGCCAAAAGAAGAATGTGACCGCCTCATATCCCACTTTAAATTTACTGCCCACATGGATATAGGAGAACGGCGAAGGCCGCAAAGCGGTGCGGTATTTGCCGAAGTGAACGGCAATTCTTTTGGGCTGAGGCTTTCGACACTCCCATCCAATAACCGAGAAAGCATGGTCATCAGGCTTTTGCCCCAGCATGATAAGTTTTCCTTCGATAAGCTATCCCTCTTTCCCGGCATGGCAAAAAAATTGCTAAACCTTCTAAAAGCTTCCCACGGGATGGTCATTTTCACCGGGCCAACCGGCAGTGGCAAGACCACGACTCTTTATTCCCTTTTGAACGAAACCGCTAGCAAGCTGCAGCGAAGTGTCATCACCCTTGAAGACCCAATTGAAAAAGAATGCGGGACTGTATTGCAGGTTCAGGTGAATGAGAAAGCCGGCGTAACCTATGCTGCTGGTCTGAAGGCTATCCTTAGGCACGATCCTGACATCATTATGGTGGGGGAAATCCGGGATGCCGAAACGGCAAGAGTTGCTGTAAGGGCTTCAATGACCGGACACCTTGTGCTCACGACAATGCATACCCGTGACGCTCCTGGTGCAATTCACAGGCTTCATGAATTCGGGGTAAATTGGCTTGAGGTTGAACAGACCCTCATTGCCGTTACTGCCCAGCGGATTGTGGAATTGGAATGTCCTTTTTGTGGGACGGAATGTTCACCTTTCTGCCATTCAAGCGGGGTAAGGAAGAGAGCAAGCGTGTTTGAACTGCTGACAGGGAAGAGCCTTGATGCAGCCATTAAAGCATCCAGAGGGGAAGGGGCTCTGGTTAAGTATGAAACATTGGGAAAAGCGATCAGGAAGGGAATCGCGCTGGGATTTATTAAGGAATCAGAATACGAAAGGCTGGTGTATTCCCATGAGGAAGCGTAGTTGGCCATTAAAGGAGCAGGCGGAGTTCCTGAAAAAGGCGGGGGAGCTTCTTCAAAGGGGATACCACATTTCTGAAGCCATCGAGTCCATTTCCTGCCAGCTCCCCGAAACACGAAAGCTCGACCTCACAGATTGTTTGAATTCACTAAAAAACGGTATTCCATTCCACGCTGCCCTTGAAAAGATGGGTTTCAACAAAGAACTGACTGGATATGTCTTTTTTGCAGAGAAACATGGAAATTTCGCCGAAGCGGCGCTTGAAGGGAGCAAGGCGCTTCTTACGAGAGACAGGGATACTCGCAAGCTGATGAAGCTAATGTATTATCCGCTTCTTCTGTTTTTATTTACAAGCATTCTCCTGATTTTTGTCCAAAAATCACTTCTTCCCCGTTTTTCCCTATTATTTGACTCAATGGGGCTCAAGGCTAACCTATTTACAATCATTATCTCCTCTTTTGCAGAAGCACTTCCCGTTATTGGGTTTATGTTTGCTGCCGTTATACTCCTAGGCGCCATACTCTATCATTCCTGGTTCAAAAAACTTCAAATCTTAATTCAGCGGAAACTCATTTTGCGTGTTCCATTCGCGGGCAGCCTGCAAAGAATTCTTCAAACCCATTATTTATCCATACAATTAAGCTACCTGTTGTCAGGAGGATTATCCGTTTATGAAGCACTTTCGTTTTTTGTGGAAAACAGGGAGCAGGAGTTTTACAGCAGTGTAGGATTGCTGATAAAGGGTCAACTGGCCGGAGGAGAAAGGCTCGATGCCATTTTGGCCTCATTGCCGTACTTTGAAAAGGAATTGCCCATGGTCGTTCGCCATGGGCAGGACAACGGACGGCTAGGGGAGGAACTGCGGTTTTACAGCCAGAATTGCATGGTTCGGCTAGAAGCGAGAATCGAAAAACTGACCAGTGTCATCCAGCCTACAATGTTCCTGGTCATTGCATTGCTTGTTGTTTCCATATACATGTCTATATTGCTGCCAATGTTCCATATGATGGACGGCATATAAAGGAGGAAAATTATGAAACGCCTAATTAAAAACAATCGAGGTTTTACACTAATTGAAATGATGGTCGTCATGCTGGTTATTTCCGTACTCCTCGTTATTACCATCCCTAATATCACCAAGCACAACCAGAATATTAATAAAAAAGGTTGCGATGCGTATAAAAAAATGGTTCAGGCCCAGGTTCAGGCTTATGAAATGGATAAAGGGAAGTATCCCACTACTATCGAAGAACTAATTACCGCAGAGTACTTGCCACCCAAAGCAGGCGGCTGCCCTGGAGGTAAAACGACCTTAACAATCGGGCCAAATGGTGAAGTACAAGAAGTCACACCTTCACAATGATAAGGGGCCAAAAAGGTTTTACGATGGCAGAAGCTTTAATTGCGTTGGCTTGTTTGCTTGTCATTTCAAGTGCCTCCCTAATTTTGGCGGGACCCATTTATGAAACTGCTACAAAAGAAAAGTTCTTCAGTGACCTGAAGTCAGACCTTTATTATTCACAGCTCTACGCAATTTCCCATCAAAAGGAAGTTACCTTTACAATTGTAAGGGAAAAAAACCTCTATTTTTCCTTTGAACAATTTGACTTGCCGTATATAGTAGAGCGCAAGTACCCAGAGTATATCAATATCACAAAAGGATCGATGCCCTTGTCCTTTAAATTTATGCCGAATGGAAATGTAAACTTTTTTGGGTCGTTTTTTATCATTATCGATGATAAAACGTACAAGATGACGATCCAGATCGGGAGGGGGAGATTTTATGTTACGGCAGAATAAGGGCTTCTTCCTTGCTGAAATGCTTCTCTCCATATCGGCACTTGGTATCGCTGTCCTGTTTCTCCTTCCGGCCATTTTTTTTCTTTGGAAAGAAGGGGAGGAGGTCAGCCTTAAGAAGACCGCTACGCAATTCATGTATGCGGAGCTTTTCAAAGCCGCTGCCGAAGGGAACAACCAAATTGCCCGCACCGAAACGATTAATGGATCTGTTTTTACCATCTTTTTGAAAAGTTCACTGGACGAGGCTTCAGAGGTTTGTGTGGAATATGGCCGCTTATCAACAGGTAAAGGAACGGTTTGCGGCTATGTCGAATGAGAAGGGTTTCAGTTTGGCGGAAATGCTGATTGCTCTGAGCGCATTTTCTATGATAGCCTTCCTTCTAGTTCCGGCAATATCGTCTATCGGCAGCAGCAAAGACCAGGCTAAGTACAGGCTTCAAGAAATGGAATGGGATGTTTTTTTAAATCAGGCAAAAAAGGAGTTAAGAATGTGCAGTTCTGTTGAAGTTTTTTCGGAAAGGCTTGTCATGAAGAACGGGAAGGACACGATATTTTACGAAAAGTATGGGAACTCCATTAGGCGGAGGGTAAACCTTACCGGACATGAAATCCTCATTCAAAATATAGCTGCTTCTACATTTTCAAAAGAAGGGCAGACGGTCACCATTCGGCTCAAGGACTTGTACGGTAAGGAATACAAAGGGACCATCCATTCCTTTGTTAATTGGGAGTAAAAAACATGGCCAACGATGAAAACGGCTTTACCTATCCAATAACTTTGTCCATCCTTCTCTCAATCTCCATTTGCCTCGCTGCGACTTCAGAGCTACTGCTCATTGAGAGGAGGATGGCCAAGGAAGCAGAAATAATCCAGCTGCAGGACTATTATTTACTGAGAACCCTGAAGAAAGTTGAGACCATCCTTAAGGAGAAGGGCGGAACTCCAGCGGCAGGCAGTTTCACCTATCGAAAAGGAACCGCCTCCTATACAGTCGTATCAAGTGCTCCAGGTATGCTCTATGTAACCCTTTTAGCCAAGGTTGAAGGAAGATCATCAGTTATAGGCTATGGGTATTATGACATCACACTTAAAAAGATGGTAAAATGGGGGGAAAAGAACTAACGGAGCTGCATTATGAAGACAATTTTTTTAATTGGTTTTATGGGGTCTGGCAAATCCACGGTTGGACGGCTGTTAGGGGAATTGCTAGGCATGGAATTTTTGGATACTGACGTGGAAATTGAAAAGCAGGAAGGGAAAAGCATTAATGAAATATTTGGCGACAATGGTGAAAAATGGTTCAGGGATTTAGAAACGGCAGCCCTAGAAACTATGCCTGAAAGAGATACTGTTGTTTCAACAGGCGGAGGAGCAATTCAGAGGGGTTGCAACCGGAAGCTGATGAAAGAAAAGGGAACTGTCATTTTTCTTGATACTCCTGCCGAGGAAATTCTTGTAAGGCTAAAGGGAGATAAATCCCGTCCGCTCCTTCAGGGAAATAAAGAACAGGAAGTGCGTGACAGGCTTGCTGGAAGAATGCCATTCTACCTGGAAACAGCAGATATATGCATATCCACAAGCGGAAAAACTCCGGCAGAAATAGCGGAGGAGCTAATTTCAAGTTTGAAAGAACGCGGGCTGGGGCATACTTGTTAGCAGAAATGAAAGCAGGTGTGCATAATGAAAACAAATGATTTTGTCCATTATATGGCTCAGTCCTTCGTTAAATATATTGACCAGCCAAAGGATGAACGAAAAAGGGCACGGACGGAAAAAAGGCAGGGAAGGGCATCCTTTTGGTATCGATGGTTTGGGATTTTGCCTTATGTTGTTTATCTTGGCGTGAAACGAAAAAAACAATGAGAAGCCGAATTTAATTCAAGCTTCCCATTGTTTTTTTTGTAAAAGAACACTTGGACTCAAATTGCTTCTTCCTCTAAGTAAAAAAGGCCTCCATTAACCAGGGAGATAATCACCTTAGGCTCATATTGTTCCTTTAAGGCTGTTTTTTCGATTTGGTAGCTTTCAGCGGGTTCCTCGGTGGAATCCTCATAAAAGTGGTCGAGTAGGCGTTGGTCCTTTTCCCATCTATCAATTGCTGCCCTGGCCCATTCATGGTCCTCCTGGTCAATCTCTGCCTTAACATAGTTCTCTATTCGAGAAAAACCGCTTTTTGGTTTAATAAGCGGGGAAAGCGTATAAGAATAATCCGGTATCTTTGGGGTTAATGGTATTTTAAGCATCTTTTCATGAAAGCCTTCAACGATCCGGCCATTGATTAAATGGAGACCGACAGACATAAATACATCCCTTTTTCGATCACACTTATAGGAGATAACAATATTCATGCCAAGCCAGGGCAGGAGTGCTGTCTGGCTGGCTGTTCCATGGGCATGGTATTGCCGAGTAAATTTTGCGAGTTTTTTTGCCGATTCAAAGATTTGGTGGAGGCGGGGCGAGCCAAAATGAATATATTCCCCCTTTAGGTCGGAGGGCGCATTATCTTTGTCGGTAATAAATGTAACCGACATTGGGTTCGGGATTCCGCCTGTTTTTTCAAGGTAGTGCCAGTAAAAGGGCCGGTTCATGAGTTCTTTATCAATATCCTCTGTCAGCTGGACTGATAGGTGGCCGGGACTCTGCTCAATCACGCCGCATTCGGTCGCCTTGAAATAGCCGCTAAGAAAATTATGGATGTCCTGCTGCAGCATGCTGGCTTCCCTCCCTGAAAACATTTGCGAATTCAATCATGGAAGTTAAGTTCTCCATTTTAATCCTCATTTCTCCTTCTGTTAAAGAATGGCCGAAGATATCGGCCAAATGGTCTTCAATATTGCCGAGTTCGAATTTTGCGAGAATATCATCAAGGTCTCCAATTACTTTTTCAAACAACTGGATTTTTTCATATAAAAGCTTAAGGACTTGCTCTTCTATCGTGTCCCTAACTGCAAAATTATAGATCATTACATCTTTTTCCTGGCCGAGGCGGTGAACGCGTCCAATCCTCTGTTCCAGGCGCATAGGGTTCCACGGAAGATCGAAATTGATAATATGGCTGCAAAATTGCAAATTAATTCCTTCTCCGCCAGCCTCAGTAGCAATCAACACCTGGGCATGTTTTTCAAAAAGCTCCCTCATCCAGTCCTTTTTGCCCCTTTTAAAGCCACCTCGGAATGGGACAGAGCTTATGCCGTGCTGTTTAAGGAACCATTGCAAATAAAGCTGTGTAGCACGGTATTCTGTAAAAACAATGACTTTGTCCCCAATCGATTTTATCAGTTCCAGCGCTTTTTCAGCCTTTGAATTTTTATCGACAAGATTAACAAGTTCAATAAGCTCATTAATGCTGCCCTCAAAACCACTGGAAGGGGACTTACTCCGTAAGAGCATATTCTTTAATGTATAGTAGACAGCTTCACGGCTGCTGCACGCTTCCCGCTGTAGGGTAATTAGCGAAAATGCACTATTATCCGCCCAGTTTCCAGTAGCCCTGATGTTTGTTATTGCATCATAAAGCCTTCTCTCAGAGGGCGAAAAATCTATCGGCATGGTTTGTACATGGCGTTTTGTCCATTCAATTCCGGTATCTCCCCTCCGGTTCCGAATCATGACTTTATTTACAAGCGCCTTCAAGTTGGCATCTTCACCTACTGTACGTGAGTCCTTTCTGTACCTATCATAAAAAACGGACTCGTTTCCCAGATGGCCAGGTTTTAGTAGTGAGACGAGATTGAAAATTTCCTCGATTTTATTCTGGATGGGGGTAGCTGTCAGGAGAAGACAGAATTTCTTTTTTAGGTTCTGGACGAATTCATAGTTTTTCGTTTTGTTATTTTTCAATTTATGCGCCTCATCTATGATGACCATATCGTAGTCTTGTTTATATACGAGTTCTCTGTGCGGATTTCTCTTTGCTGTATCAATAGAGGATACGACTACATCACACTGTTCCCAAACATATGCTTTTTTTTGCGCAATCGCGGGTATATGGAACTTCGTATTGAGTTCAATGGCCCACTGAGTAACAAGGGAAGCCGGTACGAGAATCAAAACCTTCCTCACTAGCCCTCTGATCATATATTCCTTCAGAATCAAACCTGCTTCAATCGTTTTGCCAAGGCCCACTTCATCCGCCAAAATTGCCTTGCCATTCATATGTTCAACTACCTGTCTGGCAGCTTCAAGCTGGTGGGGAAGTGGGGTCAGCCCGGGCAGATGTTTAGGAGCCTGCAGCCCCTCGAAATCTGGAATGGCTAGATGCTGTTCCGATGCAACTGCCAATTTATAAAGTTCCCAGTTGCCCCAGGGCCCGTCCTGGTCAATCCTTTGGAGGAAATCGTCATGCCAGGAGCAATCGAAATCTATTTGAACAGGCATACAGCAAAGCCCCTTTCAAAAAGTGTCGGAAAACAAACAAAATGCTGCAAACGCTTTCTTTTTTTGTTTCTGGGGTAATAATTCAGCCACAAAACCATTGCTCTCCCTACTGGTTTAATGATAGGATGGATGTAGTTTTAAAAGTTTCAATTATTGCAACAATCTCAGATCTCACCTGTTTTCCCGTACTACAGAAGACCTCTGCCTAATCCTTTATTGACAGTGAAGGGAAGGCTAGGGAAATGGCCATCCATGAAAAGGCAATGGCAGCATGACCTTCATTAATTTGAAGTTTGACTGAATGTTAGTATAGCCTTTTTAAAAAATATTATAATTGCGGATGAAAACAAGGGGAGAGACTACATTAGTAGCGCCGAAGGAGCAAGCAAACTATGCGAATCTCTCAGGCAAAAGAACCCTTGTTGGACGCGGCTCTGGAGAGCGCTTTACATATGATAAAGCCACCAAAGGGGAAAACCTGCCACAGGTAAACTTTCAGGTGAAAGGACAGAGACCTCTCTTACGTTTATAGGGAGGCTTCTGTCCTTTTTTGCCGAAAAAGCTTTGGAGGGCACGAACGAAGCAAGATATGGACGTGGCATGGTACGGGTGCAGATCCTGATGAGAGAAGTGCAAAGAGTTGAGGGACGAATCAGAAAAGGGGGAGTTTGAATGGCGGAACTGAAGCGCACGCCGCTTTATGGGGTTTATAAGGAATACGGCGGCAAAACGGTTGATTTCGGCGGCTGGGAATTGCCGGTCCAATTTTCCGGTATTAAGGAAGAGCATGAAGCAGTCAGGAAAAGGGCTGGATTATTCGATGTTTCCCATATGGGCGAAATTGAAATAAAGGGACCCGACAGCTTGAAGTTTTTGCAAAAGATGATGACCAATGATGTATCAAAGGTCCAGGACGGCGCTGCCCAATATACAGCAATGTGCTATGAGAACGGCGGCACTATTGATGACTTGCTTATTTATAAAATGGGGGCTGAGCACTACCTCCTTGTCGTCAATGCCTCTAATACTGATAAGGACTATGAATGGTTAAATGACCATCTTGAAGGCAATGTCACCATGGTCAACCTTTCGGAAAAAACAGCGCAGCTCGCAATTCAGGGGCCATTGGCCGAAGATGTACTGCAAAAGCTTGCTAGTGAAGACGATTTATCCGATATTGGCTTCTTCAAGTTTAAAGATGGTGTTGACTTGAATGGAGCAAAGGCACTTGTATCGAGGACTGGCTACACCGGTGAGGATGGTTTTGAAATTTACTGCAATCCTGAAGATGTAGTGAAGATTTGGAAGGACATACTTGATGCAGGACGTGAGGAAGGAGTGCTTCCATGCGGCCTTGGCGCGCGCGATACACTTCGTTTTGAAGCTAATCTTGCCCTTTACGGCCAGGAATTGTCCCCAGAAATTTCTCCGCTTGAGGCGGGAGTTGGTTTTGCCGTCAAAGTCAATAAGGAAGATGACTTTATCGGCAAAGAAGCGCTTAAGCAGCAAAAGGAAAATGGTATTCCAAGGAAGATCGCCGGCATTGAAATGATTGATCGCGGTATTCCTCGCCATGGCTATCCGGTCTATGCGGGCGGAGAGTTGATAGGCGAGGTAACAACTGGAACACAGTCTCCAACATTGAAGAAAAATATTGGCCTTATCCTGATTAAATCTGAATTTGCAGGATTGGATAATGAAGTGGAAGTTGAAATACGCGGCAAAAAACTAAAAGCAACTATAGTGCCAGTGCCTTTTTACAAAAGGGAAAAGAAATAATTAGGGGGAAATCCTGATGAAACACCGCTATTTACCGATGACGGAACAAGATAAAGCGGCAATGCTTGAAGCAATTGGCGTCAAATCCGTTGATGAGCTTTTCAATGATATCCCTGAAAAAGTACGTTTTCAGGGAGAGTACAACATCAAACCTGCAAAATCAGAAACTGGACTCATGAAGGAACTCGCTGACCTCGCAGGGAAAAATGCCGATTTCAAGAGCCACGCTTCCTTCCTTGGCGCAGGGGTATACGATCATTACATGCCAGTTATCGTTGACCATGTCCTGTCGCGTTCAGAATTTTATACAGCATATACACCTTACCAGCCGGAAATTTCACAGGGGGAGCTCCAGGCTATCTTTGAATTCCAAACAATGATTTGCGAGCTAACCGGCATGGATGTGGCAAACTCCTCGATGTATGACGGGGGAACCGCCCTTGCCGAGGCAGCCATGCTAAGCGCCGCTCAGACGAGAAGGAAGAAAATCCTTATATCCGAAGCTGTCCACCCTGAATCCCGCGAGGTTGTAAAAACCTACGCAAAGGGCCAATACATCGAAGTTGTTGAAATTCCGTTAAAAGACGGAATAACTGACCTGGATGCAATGAGAGAGCTCGCAGGAGGGGAAATTGCGGCTGTCATCGTCCAATATCCAAATTTCTTTGGCAGAATTGAGCCGTTAAAGGAAATCGAGGAAATTGCCCATGCCAATAAATCTATGTTCGTGGTCTCAAGCAACCCGCTTTCACTAGGTGTCTTGACACCTCCAGGCAAATTCGGCGCGGACATCGTCGTAGGAGATGCACAACCATTCGGAATCCCTGCAGCATTCGGCGGCCCTCATTGCGGTTATTTTGCCGTAACGGATAAGCTGATGAGAAAGGTACCGGGCAGGCTTGTCGGCCAAACCCACGATGATCAGGGACGACGCGGCTTTGTACTGACGCTCCAAGCCCGTGAACAGCATATCCGCCGTGACAAGGCGACATCCAATATTTGTTCCAATCAGGCGCTCAACGCTCTTGCAGCTTCTGTTGCGATGACTGCTCTCGGTAAAAAGGGCGTTAGGGAGATGGCGGCTGCCAATATTCAAAAAGCACACTATGCGAAAAAAGCCTTGAAGGAAAACGGCCTTGAAATCGTCATGGATGGCCCGTCCTTTAATGAATTCGTCCTAAAGCTTGATAAGCCTGTTAAAGAAATCAATCAGGCCCTTCTTCAAAAAGGGATTATAGGCGGCTATGACCTTGGCCGTGATTACAAAGATTTATCAGGACACATGCTTATCGCTGTAACAGAGCTGAGGACAAAGGAAGAAATTGATACATTTGCTAAGGAATTGGGGGATCTGCATGCATAACCAGGACCAGCAGCTAATTTTCGAGGTAAGCAAACCAGGCCGTATCGGCTACAGCCTGCCGGAAATGGATGTTCCCGAGCTTGATTTGGACGGCCTTCTTCCGGTTGGCTATGTCCGCGAGGAGGAGCCGAATCTTCCGGAAGTATCCGAACTCGATATTATGCGCCACTATACAGCGCTATCAAAACGTAACCATGGTGTTGATTCGGGCTTTTACCCGCTCGGGTCGTGCACAATGAAATACAATCCGAAAATCAATGAGAATGTTGCCAGGTACAGCGGATTTGCCCACATCCATCCGCTCCAGGATGAAAGCTCCGTCCAAGGCGCCCTTGGACTGCTGTATGACCTTCAGCAGCATTTGATCGAAATCACCGGCATGGACGAAGTAACGCTCCAGCCAGCCGCCGGAGCTCATGGTGAATGGACTGGATTGATGATGATCCGCGCATTCCATGAGGCCAACAATGATTTAAAGAGAACAAAGGTTATCGTGCCTGACTCCGCCCATGGTACCAACCCTGCTTCCGCAACAGTAGCCGGCCTTGACACCATTACGGTAAAGTCGAACGAGCACGGCCTAGTTGATTTGGATGACCTTCGCAGGGTTGTTGGCGAGGATACTGCCGCACTAATGCTAACCAATCCGAACACACTTGGGCTTTTTGAGGAAAATATCCTTGAGATGGCTGAAATTGTCCACGGCGCTGGAGGCAAGCTGTATTATGACGGTGCCAACCTGAACGCAGTCCTTTCGAAGGCGCGCCCGGGAGATATGGGATTCGATGTCGTCCACCTCAACCTGCATAAAACGTTTACCGGCCCGCACGGCGGCGGCGGCCCAGGTTCGGGGCCAGTCGGCGTCAAGGCTGACCTGATTCCATTCCTGCCAAAGCCGATCGTTGCCAAGCGTGGTGACGAGTACGTATTTGATTATGACAGGCCGCAATCAATCGGCCGGGTAAAGCCATTCTATGGCAACTTTGGTATTAATGTCCGTGCCTACACATATATCCGTTCCATGGGTCCGGATGGTCTGAAGGCAGTGACCGAATATGCGGTACTGAATGCGAATTACATGATGAGAAGGCTACAGCCTCATTTTGATCTTCCATTTGACCGCCATTGCAAGCACGAATTCGTTTTGAGCGGCCGCAGGCAGAAGAAGCTCGGCGTCCGTACACTTGATATCGCCAAGAGACTTCTAGATTTCGGATATCACCCGCCAACCATCTACTTCCCGCTTAATGTCGAGGAGTGCATTATGATTGAGCCGACTGAAACCGAGTCGAAGGAAACGCTGGATGGCTTCATTGACACGATGATTCAGATTGCAAAAGAAGTAGAGGAAAATCCGGAAATCGTTCAGGAAGCGCCGCACACAACCGTGGTCGGAAGGCTTGATGAAACCGCAGCGGCAAGGAAACCGATACTCCGCTACCGCCCGGAATAAATAGAAATTAGGCCCGTACATACTTGTGCGGGCTTTTTTCATCGAGATAATCTGCCAAGTGCTTTAAAATAACAAAAGGCCTCTCGCATTTCTGCAAGGGCCTCGTTATTATTTCTTTGCTTTCACTTTTCCGGACCATTTTTTGAATCCGCCTGCAAGCTGGCTCAAATCCTTGTAGCCTTTTCGGTAAAGGAATTGAGCGGCACGTCCGCTGCGCATTCCGCTTTGGCAATATAAATAAACAGGCAGGTCGGGACGGATTTCGTTCATGCGTGTTTTCAATTGGGATAGCGGGATGTTCCTTGAGCCAAGGATATGCCCTGCATTGAATTCATTCGCTTCCCGTACGTCAATTAGCTGCGCCTTTCGATAGCCTGCGCGGAACTCTTCCTCTGAAAGCGTTTTGACAATTTTGCGCTGATAGAGCCACATAATGACTGAGTATACAAGGAAACCGGCAATCATTACTAGCATAAAATATAATGGACTCACGTTTAAGTACCCCTTTCAAGCTTTGCTGCGACAACAAGTATTATTATATAAGCCAATGGATGGTACAGTAAAGGGCATTTCCCAAATTCTTTTTATTGGTGCTCTTTTTGGCAATTCATACTGCTAGGATTTTCACCTTTGTTCTGATAGACTAAAAGTCGCGGCATTTCTAGTTAATCATGTAAAGAGGGGCTATTTATGAAGGAAAAATGGTATTTCATTGATTCGGGGTTTGGTTCTCCTTCCTTTAACATGGCGCTTGATGAAGCGCTTTTGGATTGGCATAGCGAGGGACAGATGCCGCCTGTCATCCGTTTTTACGGCTGGAACCCTGCGACACTATCAATCGGCTACTTCCAAAAGGTAGAGAAAGAAATAAATATGGATGCTGTCAGAGAAAGTGGACTGGGCTTTGTCAGGAGGCCGACCGGCGGAAGGGGCGTCCTGCATGAAAATGAGCTTACATACAGTGTAATTGTTTCGGAGGATCATCCCAAAATGCCGGCTTCTGTTACAGAGGCCTACCGGGTCATCTCAGAGGGCATTCTTCATGGGTTTAGGAATCTGGGCCTGGACGCAAATTTTGCAGTACCAAAGACAGATGAGGAAAAGGATTCATTAAAGAATCCAAGATCATCGAATTGCTTTGATGCGCCAAGCTGGTATGAGCTCGTTGTCGAGGGGCGAAAAGTAGCCGGAAGCGCACAGACACGGCAAAAAGGAGTAATCCTCCAACATGGATCAATCCTACTCGACCTTGATGAAGAAAAGCTTTTTTCCTTGTTCCATTACCCGAGTGAGAGGGTAAAGGAGAGGATGATGGCTTCCTTCAAAAATAAAGCTGTTACGATTAACGAAGTTAGTATGCACCCAGTCAGTCTAGACGAAGCGAAGGATGCTTTTAAAAAAGGATTTGAAACAGGGCTTGAGATTGAATTGGTTCCATATCACCTGACAGAGGAACAGCGGCTGAAGGTAGAAAAAATTGCTCTGGACGTTTATGAGAACGATGAATGGAATTTTAAAAGATAGGAGCGGAGCCCCGCTCCTATCTTGTTTTAATTAGAAAAAAATTCCTGTTCTTTATTGGGTTATGCCCCGAAAGAGCAACCTTCGAAAAATGTCAAAATTAATTATCTGATGTAGGATTTCCTGCAAAATCTCTGTTTATCTCTGTTTTTTAATTGATTTTGATTTTGACAAATTATTTTTCTTTTGCCTATTACCCAATATATAGTAGTACTGAAAATTATTTAGGCACTATATATTGATTTTGGTAGTTTCGGTGTGATAGGTTAAGGGTATTCCTAAGAACAACTTGATTTAACATAACAGCCAAGAGTTCGACAAATGAGGAAAGCGAAAATTTAGACAAGGAGATGTGATCATGTCTGTTGCGTTAAGAAAAAAACTAAATATTGATTTTGAAAGGCTGAATGAGGATATCCGATTATTTCCGCAGGTTCATCCTGTAACGCCGGATATGCACATTACCCACAAGGGTGTTTCCCGCCTCGTCATGCTTGACAGGTATACGTTCAAGGATACTGAAAAGATTACCCTGACAAAAGGCGATTTCGTTGTTTTGACTGTGAAGGAAGACCCTAAATTCCCGGCGAGAGGCCTTGGTTACATCCTTGGAATTGACTGGGAGAGGAAAACTGCCCAGGTCATGGTCGATGAGGAATACCGGGGAGTCCTTGATACTCAGGAGGAAATCACTACAGGCGTTATTACCAGATCCCTTGATGTAATTGAAAAGCCCCTTGAAATCTTTTATGAGCAAATCGCTCTGCGTAATGCTACAGGCCTGGCATCAGTAGAAAAGACGGAAGAAAAAAGGCTGGAATGGTTCAATAAATTCTACGAAGAGCTAGTGAACATGAACTTCATTCCGGCAGGACGGGTACTTTACGGGGCAGGCGCGGGTACGGACGTAACTTTCTTCAATTGCTATGTCATGCCTTTTGTACAGGATTCCCGTGAAGGGATTTCAGACCACAGGAAACAGGTAATGGAAATCATGAGCCGCGGAGGCGGAGTTGGAACAAACGGTTCAACGCTCAGGCCGCGTGCGACACTAGCAAGAGGGGTAAACGGGAAATCTTCCGGTTCGGTATCCTGGCTCGATGACATCGCCAAGCTGACACATCTAGTTGAGCAGGGTGGGTCAAGACGTGGTAAATAAGTGCCTCGTCTATAAAAAAACCTCGTGAATTGCTGGAAACTCTTTTATGACCTTGCTGGCTACAACGCAACTGGAAACGGTAGACGTGAATGCATGAAAACAGCAGGTGGATAAAGACAATCAGCAGCCAAGCTCCTAGTTTCTGGAAGAATATGGAGAAGGTCCAACGACCATCGAAACCACGCTTTTATGCGGAAGGAAGTAGAGTAGGGATCAAGTGGTCCCGAAGCGCGAGGACACTCAGTTAGAGTGTAAGAGATGGTCTGAACTCTAAGGTGACTTAGAGAGCTGAAGTAACGATTCAGCGCAACATATTTGGCCCAAATGATCATGCTGGCGGACTGGCATCCTGATATTATCGAGTTCATCATTTCGAAAATGCAAAACCCTAGGATCCTAAGATTCCTTATTGAAAACACAACCGATGAATGGATCCAGAAGCAGGCGAAAAACAAGCTTAAGTTCACCCCGCTCACAGAGCAGGAAAAGGCAATGTACCAAGGAATCATCAATTATAAACATATTCCAGGCTATGGCGGATTCAGTGATAGAATCATAGCCGATGCTGAAGAAAAGCTCGCGGAAGGTGGCAATTATACCGTCCACAATTCTGAATTTTTAACAGGGGCAAATATTTCCGTTACCCTCACAAAGGAATTCATGGAGGCAGTCGAAAAGGACGCTGAATATGAACTCCGTTTCCCGGCAGTCGAAAGCTACGACGAGAAAACAATGAAAATTTACAACGAAGAATGGCATAAAGTCGGCGATGTTCGCGAGTGGGAAAAAATGGGCTACCAAGTCCGTACTTATAAAAAGATCAAGGCAGTAGAACTTTGGAATTTGATTAACATCTGCGCCACCTATTCGGCTGAGCCGGGAATCTTCTTTATCGACAATGCCAATGACATGACAAACGCCCAGGCATATGGGCAAAAGGTGGTTGCAACCAACCCGTGTGGTAAAGTGCTTGCCTCACGTTAAAAACTCGACCTAATTGACTTGGAACCCTAACAGGTAATGCTGAGGGCAACAGGGGCCAAGGGTAATGCCAGGCTGAGAGACTAAAGCGGTTGAGCCAGTATATTATACTGTAAGCGATAGTCCAATCCTTCTGGAAACAGGAGAGCGAGAAATTGGAGCAGCCTCTCGCACCTTATTCCGTCTGCAACCTAGCTGCGGTAAATCTAGCGGCAATGGCAGACAAAGAAACAAAGACAGTCAACTTTGAAAAACTGAAGAAAACAGTCGCAACCGGCGTCAGAATGCAGGACAATGTTATCGATTCAACTCCATACTTCCTGGAAGCCAACAAGAAACAAGCGCTTGGCGAACGCCGTGTCGGACTCGGAGTGATGGGTCTTCACGATCTGCTTATCTACTGTGAAACAGAGTACGGGTCAGAAGAAGGAAACAAACTGGTTGATAAAGTATTTGAAACCATAGCAGTAACCGCCTATAGCACATCAGTTGAACTGGCGAAAGAAAAAGGAAGCTTCCCATTCCTCGTTGGCCAAACTGACGAAGAAACGAACCGCCTTAGGAAGGCATTCACTGAAACAGGCTTTATGCAAAAAATGCCTGAAGAAGTAAGGGAAGCGGTTTTGGACAATGGGATTCGCAACTCGCATTTACTGACTGTTGCTCCCACGGGATCTACTGGGACAATGGTTGGGGTCAGCACCGGATTAGAACCATATTTTTCCTTTTCTTACTTCAGAAGCGGAAGGCTTGGGAAGTTCATCGAAGTAAAAGCGGATATCGTAAGCGAGTATTTGGATAAACATCCTGAAGCGGATCCGGAAAACCTTCCGAATTGGTTTGTGGCCGCGATGGAGCTTGCTCCAGAAGCTCATGCCGATGTGCAGTGTGTCATCCAGCGCTGGATTGACAGCTCCATCAGCAAAACGGTCAACGCGCCTAAAGGCTATACGGTTGAACAGGTTGAAAAAGTGTACGAGCGTCTTTACAAAGGCGGCGCCAAGGGTGGCACGGTCTATGTTGATGGATCGCGCGATTCCCAGGTGCTGACCCTGAAGGCGGAAGAAAATACAGTCGAGGACTCAGTTCAGGTTAAACCAAAACAGAAGCAGCATGTTGTGTTGGTTGACACAATCAGCGATCTTCGCTCCACCAATGTCACAATCGGCTCGGAAATCGGCAATACATGCCCTGTCTGCCGAAAAGGGCAAGTAAAGGAAATTGGCGGATGCAACACTTGCACGAACTGCAATGCTCAGTTGAAATGCGGCCTTTAATATGATTGAAAGAGGATGGATAAATTTTCCGTCCTCTTTTTTTGTTTCTATCACCGCTTTTGCCAATACTACACTAAACAGTATTGCAAAAGAGAGGGGATTGAAGATGAAACCGTTCATGCCGCAATTGGTCTATATCGAGCCGCAGGCACTGGAATATCCGCTCGGCCGTGAATTGAAGGATAAATTTGAGGGGATGGGGATTGAAATACGCGAAACGACATCCCATAACCAAGTACGGGGCATTCCCGGAAACAATGAGCTGCAGCAGTACCGGAAAGCAAAGTCGACTTTGGTGGTAGGCATAAGAAGAACGTTGAAATTTGATACATCCAAACCATCCGCCGAATATGCCATCCCGCTTGCCACCGGCTGTATGGGGCATTGCCATTACTGCTACCTCCAAACAACGCTTGGCTCAAAGCCGTATATCCGGACGTATGTGAATTTGGACGAAATTTTTGAACAAGCGCAAAAATATATGGATGAGCGTGCACCGGAAATTACCCGGTTTGAGGCAGCCTGTACATCCGATATTGTTGGGATTGATCACCTAACGCATTCTCTTAAAAAGACAATTGAATTCATTGGTCAGAGCGAATTCGGGCAATTGCGGTTTGTGACGAAATACCAGCATGTCGACCATCTGCTCGATGCGAAGCATAATGGAAAAACCCGGTTCAGGTTCAGTGTCAATTCCCGTTTTGTCATTAAAAATTTCGAACCAGGGACTTCGTCTTTTGACGAAAGGCTTGAAGCGGCGAGGAAGGTCGCAAACGCTGGTTATCCTCTGGGATTTATCGTGGCGCCAATATACAGGCACGAAGGCTGGGAAGAAGGGTACCATGAGCTTTTTGAAAGGCTGGAGGCATCGCTCGATGGAGTTAATATCAATAGCCTTTCCTTTGAAATGATTCAGCACCGCTATACGAAACCGGCCAAAAACGTCATTATGAAACGTTATCCGAAAACAAAGCTGGAAATGGATGAGGAAAAGCGAAAATACAAGTGGGGAAGATACGGAATTGGCAAATACGTATACCCGACGGAAGAAGCTGCCGAGCTTGAAAGAACCATCCGGGGATATATTAACAAATACTTCCCAGAAGCAGAAATACAGTATTTTACTTAACTAAAATATTCTGTTTGTCCACAGTACTATAATTAAAGGAAGCCGCTTAAAGATGTAGGAGGGAATACATCGACGGGAGTGGCTTCCATGCTGATTGATGGTGTTTTTTCTGGCGGAGGCATTAAAGGCTTTGCACTGGCTGGCGCCTATGAAGCAATCGAAAGGAGGGGCTTCAGGTTTTGCAGGGTAGCCGGGACAAGCGCAGGCTCTATCATCGCCAGCCTAATTTCCGCGGGCTATTCAAGCAGTGAAATGCTTGGATTGCTCGACGAACTAAATCCGGCCAAATTTTTGGACTCCAGAAAGCTGCTCGTTCCCGGCCCCGTAACAAAATGGCTGCTCTTATATTGGAAAATGGGATTATATAAAGGAGAAGCGCTTGAGCAGTGGCTTGCACAAAAACTTGCTTTAAAAGGCCTCAGAACGTTTGGCGACCTTCCGTCTGATGCGCTCCGGGTAGTTGCTTCCGACTTAACAAACGGTACGATGATTATCCTCCCTGACGACCTCCATAAATATGGGATTTCACCTGCAGAATTTCCTGTTGCCAAGGCTGTAAGGATGAGCTGCAGCATTCCCTATTTTTTTGAACCGGTAAAGCTTCCAACAGCGGGGGGGAAGAACATTGTCGTAGATGGAGGGGTGCTAAGCAACTTTCCGATGTGGCTGTTTGACCACGAGAATGTGAAAAAGGTGAGGCCAGTTTTGGGAATTCAGTTAAGCCATGAGCCTGATAACAATCCAAAACACAAAATCAAAAATGCAATCCAGTTGTTTGAGGCGCTCTTTGAAACAATGAAGGACGCCCATGATGCTAGGTATATCTCTAGGAAACACGCAAAAAACATTATTTTTATCCCAACTGCGGGAGTAGTCTCTACCGAGTTCCAACTTACAAATGAGAAAAAGGAAAAGCTGATAAGGCATGGGCAGCAATGTGCCGAGCTCTTTTTTCGAAAATGGAGTTATTAACTTTAAGAAAAAGAAAACCGGTCTCCCTAAAAGGAAGCCCGGTTTTTCTTTTTGCCTTTTTTGCCTTCTATTACTGTCAAGTGAGCCGTTGCTTTCTTTTTCGGCTTCCTCAATGAGGCGAGTGAGCCGTGGACGACATTTCGCCCAGCCGAGTCATTTTTATGTCCGTTCCGTTTTCTGGATTCCCTGGCAGCCTTGAGGAATGCCCGTTGCTCTTTCTTGCCTGGGCCGGCTCCAGTAAATCGGCGAAAAATTAAATATAGTACAAAACTGATAAGGGCAACTATTGCTATTCGTTGGATAAAACCAGCAGGATTGTCTATAAGCGACCCTATTATGCCGATTCCCGCAAGAAGTATAAGTGCGCCTATAAAAAGAACGGATTTCCGTTTTTTCAAGATAGCCACCTCCCTAAGAGCATCATAAGCATATTCCCCCAATTTTAAACACACGCCAAAAGGAATTTAGACAATTTCTTCTGTCTTATTATATATTTGTCTAGCTCCACCGCCCAGCGCCTAGTGTACTTCGGTCCCCTCGCTACGATAAGTCAACATCGATTCGCTTACGCTTATCGTGTTTCCTTAATCTCCATCGGGGCCCTCCAGTCCATACGGCGCTAAACGAGCGCTTGCGCTTTTCTTTGTTCCTCACTATCCTTTTCCATTTTTAAAAGTTCTTTAAACGAGAGAATGGCAATTTCCGCCTGGCTGTCATCAGGTTCTTTTGTTGTCAGGAGCTGCAGCCAAAGCCCAGGGAGACCGAGCCATTTGAGGACAGGCACATCGCGAAGTTTATTCGTCAGCTGAAGGACTTCAAAAGATATCCCAAGCACAACTGGGATGAGCGCGAGCCGGTTTAAAAGGCGTACCCATAAAGGTTCAGCCGGGACAAACATGTAAACAAAGACTCCGACAATCACTGTAAACAAAATAAAACTTGAACCACATCGGTAATGGAGACGGGAACTTGACTGGACATTCTTCACTGTCAGTTCCAGCCCATTTTCATAGCAATTTATTACTTTATGCTCGGCCCCGTGATATTGGAATACCCTTCTTACAAGCGGAGTAAGCGATACAATATATATATATGCGAGCAGAAAGATCAGTTTGATTAGACCTTCAAGGAGAACCTGTGATGTGTGGCCCGGAAAGATTGGCGTTGCCAGATGGGCCAGGGAAGCGGGTATAAGCGTGAAAATGAATTTCCCGAATAAAAACGAGATAACGCCGATTGCTGCAACTCCCAGATACATAGCTAGTTTTGAGGTTTCCTGCTGATCAATCGTTTCGTCATCCTTTGGATCTATATCAAAGCGTTCGGTAGAAAAATTCAGATGTTTGGAGCCGTTCGCACTCGCTTCGATAATTGCCGCAATCCCGCGCACAAAAGGAATTTTCTTTAAGAAAGCGACAAACGGGTGTGTTTTTCTCGGCAGCCGGAAATAGTCTACAGACTCATCCTTCCGCCTTACTGCGGTAACATAATGATGCTTTCCGCCAAACATGACACCTTCCACCACTGCCTGGCCCCCGTAAATTGGTTTGTTTCCATTTGCCATACATTACACCAACCTAATCTTGAAGTTGCACAAACAGCATAGGCTGGATGTACTTACATTTATTCTACTAGAAAATTGTGAAAACCTCTACATTAGACTTAATTTCTCTACCATTACAAAAATATCCTCAAGGGAAGGAAAAATAAATAAACGCACATACTAATCCTGACTGCAACTATCTCGTTCAAAAGGATTGGTGATTATGGAAAAAAACAGCTGTACTGCCAATAAAGAGCTTGCCGGAGAAAGGGGATTTGCGAAGCTTGTATTGCTTACCGGGCTTTGGGGAGGCTTGTTCTGGAGCTTTATAGGCCAGGTTGGCTATTACTTTCATTTTACAAAAATAAGCCCTAGGGCGGTACTTGGGCCATGGGCACTTGGTTCCTGGAAAAACGGATGGCTCGGTACGCTCGTTGCCATTGTCCTAATTGCGTTAATTTCGATTGGAACAGCCTTCATTTATTCAGCCTTATTAAAGAAAACAGGCGGCATTCTTTCTGGAATCGGGTATGGAATCGTTTTATTCCTTCTGGTGTTTTTATTGCTTAATCCAATGTTTCCCGGTATTTCTCCTTTTGGCAGATTAGACCAAAATACCATGTACACATCAATATGCCTGTTCATCCTTTATGGAGTTTTTATTGGGTATTCTATTTCCTATGACTATAAAAACCGTAGAGGAAACTTGAATGTATCCGAGTAGGAGATTGAGGGGGAGTATGGTAAAATGGTTTAGAAAAATAACTGCTGACACGTAAGGCATACCATAAGATATGGGGATATCGGGAAATGAAAAAAATATTATTGTTGAATGGTCCAAATTTGAATATGCTTGGCAAACGGGAACCCGGGGTGTATGGCCAGGGAACTTTAAAGGATGTAGAAGCCTCCGTTGCCCAACTTGCTGCCACACACGGTGCGGAAGTGGAGTGCAGGCAATCGAATCATGAAGGTACCCTTGTCGACTGGCTTCAGGAAGCAGATGAAGCGGGTTTTGCAGGGGTTATTTTTAATCCCGGCGCTTATACGCATTATAGTTATGCGATACGGGATGCAATTGCAGGAATTCATGTGCCTGTTATCGAAGTACATATTTCGAATATCTATGCACGGGAAAATTTCAGGCATACTTCCGTCACAGCCGCAGTTTGCAGGGGACAAATCAGCGGCCTCGGATTAAAAGGATATGAGCTTGCATTTTTTGCCCTGTTGGACATGGAAAAGGAGAGGGAACTATAATGGTAAAAGTGGAGAAACTGAGGAATGAGTTTGGCAAATTAGGAATTGATGGAATGCTGATTACAAGCGGATTTAACCGAAGGTATATGTCCAATTTCACAGGTTCCGCAGGGACTGTCCTAATCAGTGCAGATAAAGCTCTGTTCATTACGGATTTCAGGTATGTAGAGCAGGCTTCAAAGCAATGCGAAGGTTTCGAGGTCGTACGCCACAATGGGACGATGCAGGAAGAAGTCGCCCATCAGGCAAAGCTGCTGGGGATAGCAAAGCTTGGATTTGAGCAAAATCACGTTACATATGGGTTGTACAAATCGTATGAAAAGGTTTTTGAAGGCGAGCTTGTTCCTGTTGATGGCGCAATCGAAAAGTTGCGCTTGATAAAGACGGATGCAGAGATTAAGATATTAAAGGAAGCAGCGGGCATTGCCGATGCTGCATTTACTCATATCTTGGAGTTTATTCGCCCGGGCAAGACGGAACTGGAAGTTTCAAATGAACTTGAATTTTTCATGCGGAAGGCAGGAGCCTCGAGCTCTTCCTTTGATATCATTGTCGCATCAGGTTACCGTTCGGCTTTGCCGCACGGAGTCGCAAGCGAAAAAGTAATCGAAGCAGGAGATTTTGTAACTCTTGATTATGGCGCCTATTATAAGGGGTACGTATCCGATATTACCAGGACTGTTTCTGTTGGTGCTGCTGACCAGAAATTACGGGATATTTACGATATTGTCCTTGAAGCGCAGCTGCGGGGCATGGCTGGCATCAAGCCTGGAATGACCGGGAAGGAAGCGGATGCATTGACTCGCAACCTTATTGCCGAAAAGGGATATGGTGAATATTTTGGGCATTCAACTGGCCACGGGATTGGGCTGGAGGTCCATGAGGGGCCATCGTTATCAAGGATTTCCGAAACGGTTCTCGAACCGGGGATGGTTGTGACCGTTGAACCAGGCATCTATATTCCTGGCCTAGGCGGCGTACGTATCGAGGATGATACGGTCATTACCCTTGACCACAATGAATCGCTCACCCACTCAACGAAGGAATTGATTATTCTTTAAGGAACTAGGAGGAACACACATGATTTCAGTTAACGACTTCCGTACAGGACTTACAATCGAGGTAGACGGCGGTATTTGGCGCGTTATGGATTTCCAGCATGTCAAGCCGGGTAAAGGCGCGGCTTTTGTCCGTTCCAAGCTACGAAATCTTCGCACAGGCAACGTGAATGAAAAAACATTCCGTGCTGGAGAAAAAGTTGGAAAGGCACAAATTGACAACCGCAGGATGCAATATCTATATGCAAGCGGCGACCAGCACATTTTTATGGATAATGAATCCTATGAGCAAATCGAGCTGCCAGCCAGCGCGATTGAATACGAATTGAAATTCCTTAAGGAAAATATGGAAGTCTCTATCATGATGTACCATGGGGAAACATTGGGAGTTGAACTTCCAAATACGGTTGAACTAGAGGTAACAGAAACAGAACCAGGCATCAAAGGAGACACTGCTTCCGGCGGCTCCAAGCCTGCAACTGTTGAAACCGGCTTGGTTGTCCATGTGCCATTCTTTGTTAACCAGGGTGACCGCCTGATTATCAACACGACCGATGGCAGCTATGTATCACGCGCTTAATTAATTACATTAGATTTTCAAAAATAGAAAACCCGGCTCTGCGAATCAAGCGGAAGCCGGGTTTTTTTGATGAATTTTATTTGGTCCCAAGCCAGAAAACGATAATCTATTGGAGATCACGATAGATGGATTTCTATTTTCGAAGGCCGACAAAGCACAAACTTATGAAGATATTGTGAAGATTTTTCTCTCTAATTATGAACAATTTCTTAAAACCCCTTTGGGTAACTAGTCAGTATAGGTAAGGGGGACTACAATGAAACTAATTAATAGTAATTACTAGGGAAATGCGGTTAATGGCCTGGCTCGGGACAGCCAGATTGCGAAACTTCCGTTACACCCAGGATGAGGGAGGCTCTTTGCCTTATGGAAAAACTAAAAGTATTGATTGTCGACGTGAATTTTATGTTCCTGAAAGGGCTTGAAAGTATTCTGAGGGAGGAAGCTTCCCTGGAACTGGTCGGGCAAGCACGCAATGGCTGCGAAGCATTAGAGTTGGCCAAAGATCTAAAACCGAATGTCATCCTGATGGATGTAAATATGCCAACAGAGGATGGAATTGCGGCGATGAAAAAGCTGATTGAAGAACTGCCCGAAAGCAATATCCTCGTGCTGTCCGTTAATGATGAAGAGCAAGACCTTCTCGATGCACTAAGAAACGGGGCGAGGGGGTACTTGTTGAAAAGTTTGCTGCCAAATGAACTTATTGCCTTTATCCATATGGCAAATCGGGGCGAGTATGTCATTTCCGGCCCAATCGCAAGAAACATCATTGATAATATCATCAGGCTGGAAAATAATTTTGCAGCAGGAAAGATGGGGGCGAAAAATAATTTGCTCACCAAGAGAGAAAAGGAAATCCTCTTAGAGGTTACAAAAGGAATGACAAACCGCCAAATAGCTTGTACTCTCTTCATCTCTGAAAATACAGTTAAGAACCATATCCGGAACATCATGGAGAAACTCCACATGAATAACCGGGCTCAGGCAGCCGCTTTTGCGATGCAGGAAGGTTGGCTACAAAAGACAGTTTAACTGTCTGTAGCCCTCTCAAAAAAAGAGCAAAGGCATATCTTAGTCTGTCTCAGACCATCCAAGAAAAAGATAGAATTAAGGATAAGGGGCTTTGGCCATATCACCAATTAAAGGGCCGGAGTAAAGGTGCTGTCATGAAGAAAAAAGTATTAATTAGTTTTTACTTGTTAATCGCTATTATCGGGGTAACAGTTTTTATCACGACAAATGGCTTAAAAGGAAAGAATTACAAGGCTGTCCAGGCAGGAGAAAAAGTCTATCAACAGCAATGTTTGATCTGCCACGGCGATACAGGAAAAGGAGAGGGCAAAAACGCGGGGACCTCTATCAACAGCCAGATATTTTTAAGTTCTGTAAGCGACCAGGACCTAACCCACTATATTGAGTTCGGACGTCCTGAAGCGGCAATGCCTGCGTATGGGCCAAGGCTTAGCGAGGAGCAATTGAAAAATGTCGTCGCGTTTATTAGGAATTGGCAAAAAAAGAAAATTAAATTCGATGTCCCCGATAAAATTTCCGGAAACGTGGAAAATGGAGAAAAAATCTACCAGCGTGCCTGTATCCAATGCCACGGCGAACGGGGCGCGGGAAAAGTAAAAATGGGGACAGCCCTTGCAAATCCTGGATACTTAAAGTACAACACCGATGAGCAAATCTGGATCAATACTGCATATGGGCGGGAAGACACGAGAATGGCACCATCGCTAAAAGGTACTGAAGGTGTCCGGCAACTTAGTAAAAAAGATATTACCGATGTCGTTTCATATATCAGATCCCTTGAAAAAGGAGAATAAGGAACCCCTGCCTGCATTCAATGCAGACAGGGATTTTTTTATTTATATTCAATTTCCCCGGTCCAGGCATTCATACCGCCAGACATATTGATAACCTTGAAACCCTTTGCCGCAAGAAGTTCGCTTGCCTGCTGGGACCGGTTTCCGCTTCTACAGACGATAATATATTTTTCGTCTTTGTCGAGATTTTCAGATAGCCCATCAAGGACTTGCAAGGGAATTAGTTGGGCGCCTGGGATATGCCCGCCATTGTACTCCTCAGGTGTTCTTACATCCAGAATCTTTACATCGTTTTTTACTATCATGTTCATCGCTTCGTCAACCGAAACCGTTTGATAGTTGTTAGCGCTACAGCCTAAAACCAGGAGAACAATGAATAGGATTAGATACTTTTTCAACGTTACCCCACCTTTTATCTTGATTATAAGGGAGTTGCAGCTCAACGGGATATGGAAAATCGAAAGGATATCAGCCAAGGTTGCCTAAGTGTAACAAAATAGTCAAAAACACTATTACTGGTAAAAAAGGATAGGCTTTATAGTTATCATGTAGTAACAATATGGAAACTTCAACTAGCACCACTCGCCCTGGCTGGGGTCAAGAGAGAAACGTGGCATTCTTATTGTTAAAGGTTTCACAAGGGCTCCATTTTTTCCGTGATGAATAGTTCTTTCTACCTGTTTTTTTCACTAGTAAATAGAAAGCTTTTAAGATGTGAACAATTTATGATGTTTTTTTGTCCAAACCGCAACGTTTTCTACCCTTTAACAAAATGTTCAAGAGTCCCTCAACAATTGGGGTGCGCTGTCGATTATATTTATTCCAAAGAGGACTATAGTGAAAAGTAGTACGTTCTAGTCATGTGTTTTCACTTATCGAGGAGGACTGTCATGCTGAAAAAACTAATGGCATTTTTATTAATCACATCTTCCGGTTTGATTATCGGAGCTCCTGGTGCAAATGCGGAAGTGAATTTTGACCCAGGGCAATTTCCCTACAAAGAATTGCAGATCCAAGTGATGCCTGAATTCGATTATCCTGAAAACTGGCCGAAAGAAGAGCCATCCCTTTTGGTAGGGCTATATGGAACCATTACAAACAAGAGCGGCCAAGATTATACCGGCAAAGTAGAAGTTCCTGTTCCTGCCAATGAAAAAAACTTCCAGGTTTATCTAGTAGCTGAATTTCCAAGTGACGACAAACCGGAAGTTCAACGGCCTTTCGAGGTTGATAAAGAAAAAGGGGTCATTTCTTTTACCCCCGAGAATCCAATTAAGAAGGATGAAGTCTATAAATTCGTTGTCGAATATTACTCCAACCCTATCGAAGTGAAAGGTACAAAAAATTTCACCTATGAGTATACGGCCCCTGCAGACATTGAAACAATGGACGTCATCATCTATGCACCATTAAAATCTTCAGAGATTTCAATGGATCCCAAGCCATCAAGTACTCAGAAAAGTGAATACGGGGAACAAATCGCATTTTACCAGCAAAAGGATGCAAAGAAAGGGAGTTCTTTCAACTACAAGGTTTCCTATAAAAAAGAAGGAAATGACTCCACACTTTCAATGATTGACAAGAACAAAGCGCCGAATGATGAAAATCATACCGGCTCAACAGCAACGGACCAGGTTGCCGCAAACAGTGGCGGCAATGGTGGAGAAAAACAAAACCGCCCAATTATCGGCGCAGCTGGTGGAGTCATCATCGGCGCATCCATCATCATTGCCGCGATGCTAATTTTCTTCGGGCTAAGGAACAAGGCTGAAAATCGAAAAACATCAGCAACCCCTAAAAAGAATAAAGGTAAAAATTCTTCGGATCAGAAGCAAAGAATGAATCCATCGCATGCAGATGAAATCAAGGAACTCCGCAGAAAGCTGTTAAACGGTAAGATCGACCAGGAAACATATGATGAACAGGTGAAAAAATTAATTTAGGGGGAGAAGGAAAATGAAAAAAAACACGATTGTTATGCTAGGCGGTTTTATTATCGCTGGGGCAATTGTATTTCTGCTCATGGCGGCAACACCTGGTTCAAGCGGAGTGGAACTGACCATGAAGGAGCTTCTCGCAAACCAACAGAAGCATAAAAATGATTTTGTAACAGTAGAAGGCTTACTGATTGAGGAATCAATTAAATGGAATGCAGATAAAATCGAGCTGAAATTTGATGTCAAGGACAATGAAGGAAACATCATGCACGTAGTCCATAACGGCGTTAAACCCGACAACTTTTCGGAAGGGGTAATTACCATCCTGCAGGGGGCCCCGATAGAAAAAGATACATTCGTCGCCGAAACTGTCAAAACAAGGTGCCCATCCAAATATGAAGGCGAAGACATGAAAGACTATGACCCCGATAAGCATAAAGATAAGTTAAAGAAAGAGCCTTCCGGCAATGAATAAAGGCAAAAACTAAAGAAGGTGACGACAAATGTATTTATTCGCTAACGCTACAATTTATGTTGGTCTGGCACTGGCTGTATACGCACTGCTAGTAACCACCTACGGGATTGCCGTAAAAAGCCAAAGGCTGGTCAACAGCGGAAAAGGCGCTTCACTAGGTGTTTTTATTAGCGCCTCCCTTGCAATGATTACCCTATTCTATTTACTTGCTACATCCCAGTTCCAATATGAATATGTCAACGATTATACAAGCAGCGAACTTCCCATCATTTATAAACTGACTGCATTATGGGCAGGGAATTCTGGTTCGCTTCTGTTATGGACGTTCTTCCTGACACTTTACATTGTCATGATTATTTTCTCGAGGAAGATGAAAGGGAATCCAATGATTCCTTACATCCTGTCCATCCTTATGGGCAATGCGGTATTCTTCTTCCTTATTCTTGGATTTGTAGCAAAGCCATTCACGCTATTGGCTGAAATCCCAATTGAAGGAAAAGGCCTGAACCCTATGCTTCAAAATCCGGGGATGGTGATTCACCCTGTTACACTTTATCTAGGCTATGTTGGCCTCGCCGTACCATTCGCATTTGCGATGGCCGCACTAATTTTAAAAAACATGGATGATTTCTGGATTAAGATGACAAGAAGATGGACCATCATAGCCTGGCTATTCTTAAGCCTCGGCAATATTTTTGGCGGCCAGTGGGCTTATGTAGAGCTTGGCTGGGGCGGTTACTGGGCATGGGATCCAGTTGAAAACGCATCCTTTATGCCATGGCTGACTGCCACCGCATTCCTGCATTCCGTTATGATTCAGGAACGCAAGAACATGCTGAAGGTATGGAATGTTAGCTTAATCATAATCTCTTATGCTCTCACTCTCTTTGGAACCTTCCTTGTGCGAAGCGGCGTCCTTACCTCAGTCCATGCTTTCGCAAACTCGAATCTGGGTTTATATTTCCTGATTTTCATGGGAGTGGCTGTAATTGGCGCGATGTATGTCCTGATGAGCCGTTACAATCTAATAAAGCGGAGCGCAGGCGAATTCAATTCGTTTGTTTCAAAAGAAAGCTCGTTCTTAATCAATAATCTGTTGCTTGTCGGATCTGCATTCGCCGTATTCTGGGGAACCATTTTCCCGCTCGTATCGGAGGCAGTAAGGGGCACAAAGGTAACTGTTGGAATCCCGTTCTTCAATGCGGTCCAGGCTCCAATCCTGTTGTCAATGATGTTTGTCATGGCCGTATGCCCTCTCCTTGCATGGCAGAGGTCATCTTTGAAAAACCTTAAGAAAAACTTCCTGATACCTGCCATTCTTGCGGTAGCCGCAATGGCTCTAATGGTTGTCCTCGGCATCCAAAAAGCCTGGGCTGTAATCGGTAATGGGGTCATCATCCTGCTCCTTATTACTCACTACCTTGAATTTTACAGGGGAGTAAAGGCGAGAAGGAAAATGACCCGCGAAAATGTTCCCGTGGCGCTTTACAGGCTGATGACAAAGAATCGCCGCCGTTATGGAGGGTATATCGTCCATTTGGGTATTGCTTTCATAGCACTGGGAATAATCGGCTCGCAAAACTATGATCATGAAACAATGAAAACAGTTCCGATAGGAGAATCTATCGAAATTGATGATTACCGAATTAACTACGATAAACTTGATCAAAAATCAGAAGGCATCAATGATATTGTCTATGCTGACCTGACAATTTTCAAAAATGGAAAACGTCTTGGCAACTACGAAGTGGAAAAAGTTTTTTACGGGAACTGGGACCAGCCTTCTTCCGAAGTAGCTCTAATCTCCAGTGCGAAGGAAGACCTTTATATCATTCTCAGTGCTTGGGAGGATGACGGTAGAGCAACCTTCATCGTTAAAGTCATTCCAATGATGACCTGGATGTGGTTCGGTTCATTCCTAATTGTCGTTGGCTCATTGTTTGCGGTTTGGAATGGCAAGTTCCAAGGAGTTACCCCAAGGTATACTGGTACATCCAAGGGGGTGGCGTAATATGCGGTACAAAGCATATATCGCAATCGTTCTTGCCCTGTTTTTCATAAATGGAGCCAGTTTTCCCGCGCATGCAAAGGAATTTGATTACAAGTCGAAGGAATTTAAAGCAGTTGCCTCTCAGTTTTCATGTACTTGCGGCTGTGGGCAGGACCATTTTGAATGCGACCCAAATACCTGCAACCTGACTGTTGAATTTAAAAAAGACCTCGTTGATATGATGAATAAAGGCATGGATAAAGATGAAATCCGTAAATATTACATTGGCATTTATGGGGAAGAAATCCTGACTGCCCCGGAAAAAGAGGGGTTCAGCCTTACAGCGTGGGTGCTGCCGTTTGTAGCACTCGGAGGAGCGGGAACAGCATTGTTCTTTGTCATTCGGAAATGGGTTGGAAAGAAAGGGCCGGCTTCCGAACAACTCGATGAAACAACCGGGCAGGACGAAGTGGAAAATGAAATTCTCTCTTCGATCATTGATGAGGAACGAAAAAAGTATCTTTAGGATGTGAACAGAATGGAAGGCATTTCAATCATCTCGATGCTCCTTACCGCTGTGTTTGTGCTCGGCTGCCTCTATTTGGTACTGGCGCCCTTGTTTAAAGAGGAAACATTTCTTGACCATACAAGGAAAAGCCAGACAAATGCCGCCTCCAGGGAAGCATTACTAACAACACTTAACGAAATTGAATTTGAATATAAAATGGAAAAACTCTCTGAAAGCGACTATCGGCAATTGAAGAAGCAATATGAAAGCCAGGTTGCGAAAATCATGCGTGATGAAGAAGAAACAACGGAAAGCAATGTAGACAAGGAATTAATGGCCGAGGTTGAAAGGGAAATCGAAGCCTCCATGAAGAAGAAAAAGGGGGGAGGGAAGTGATTAGGAAAATCACGATTTTCCTCTTAGGCCTCCTCCTGCTGGCGCCGGCTGGTACAGGTATGGCAGCCGAATCAAAAGTCATGATCGATATGCATTACCTCGTTGTCAGCCCCGCCGAAGATGGATCGACGAACATGATGAATATGGTGAACTACACCAACACAGATTCGGAGGAATACAAGGGAGATGGCAACAGTGAGGCCGTTTTGAAGGTAACCTTGCCGGAGGGCAGCACGAGCCTAAACTTCCTCGACGGCAAGATTGCCCTGAAACAAACTCCGGAAGGATTCATTACAACGGATCCTCTTCCGGGAGGACAGACGATTGTCCTTCCTTACAGCTACAAGATGCCCGCGGGAAAAGATATAAACCTTGCTTTTGACTATCCGGTCCAGATGATGCAGGTGCTGATCCCGGAAGGAATGGGCAGCATTGAATTCAAAGGAATAGAAGCGACAAACCAAGGATCGTTTAATTTTGAAGACCAGAAATATGTTGGGTATAGCATTGAAGGAGTACCCGCGGACCAGGCGATTACCATGATTTACAACAGGGACATCCAGCCGAGTACGGGAGAAACAAAGCAAACAGGGACCGGTACAGAAAAGGGAGGCGTAGTGAACAAACAATCGCCAGCATTCCATAATCCGGGACACCTGCGGATGTGGTACCAGTCACCATTGAAAACCTTTAATCCCCATATATTAATGATTGTGCTTGCAGCTATTCTCATCGCCGGTATATCCTACTTCTCTTATTTTAGGATGAAAAACCGCGCCGAGGCCGAAAAGCTTGAGAATGACTCCGATGAAAAGGCATTCAAGCTCCTAATGGCAAAGCAAAATACGATCATGGACAAAATTTTGGAGCTGGAAGAGACCTATGGGAATGGGTTGCTGACAGAAGATGAGTATAACGCGAAAATTGATGCTTATAAGCAACATTTAGTAAAAGTTAAGATTGGATTAAGAAGGTTTGTAGAGTAAAAGCGGAGTGGGAGGGTCTCTGTGTGATTAAGATAAAAAAACTGACAAAACAGGCAGATAATAAGATGATCCTTAGGGGGATTGACCTTTCCATTAATAAGGGGGAAACAGTTGGGATACTTGGTCCGAACGGAGCAGGGAAAAGCACGCTCTTAAAGGTGCTCGCCACTCTTGTTAAACCGTCGACAGGGCAGTTGGAAATCGGCGGATTTGAATTGAAGAAGAACCAGGCCGAGATCAAGAAGCTGTTTGGGTATCTCCCCCACTCCAGTCTGCTCTATGACCACTATTCTCCCCTTGAAAACCTTGTTTTCTTCGGGAAACTATACGGGTTGAAAAATGCGGAAGAGAGAGCGATTCAACTTGTTAAGGAAGTGGGTTTATCTTTCTTCCTGAATGAGCCGGTCAAAAACTTTTCGAGGGGAATGGTCCAAAGGATTGCAATTGCAAGGGCGATTATCCATCAACCTGAAATCCTCCTCCTTGATGAACCTCACACCGGGCTTGACCAAGGAGCGATTTCCATTCTGAACAATGTCATCCTCGAAATGAAGAAAAGGGGCGGGACCACATTGATGGTAACCCATGACTTCAAACAGGCCGCGGAAATATGCGACAGGATCATCATTATCAAAAACGGAAAGATAGCCGATGACTTTGTGCTTAAGGATAGGAAGATCAATACCTTGAATGAAAAGTATTTATACCAGGTGGAGGGAGTTTCATGAATATTTTCCGGCCTGCCCTCCTAATCGCAGCAAAGGAATTAAAATCGGAATTAAAAACAAAACAAGTCCTTGCCACCATGCTTATTTTTGCAGGGCTAGTCATTTTAATATTCAGTATTGCTTTCGACCCGCAAAACAATTTCACAAAAGCTGTAGTTCCAGGAGTCATCTGGGTCATAATTGTTTTCGCAGGAATTCTTGGTCTGAACAGGTCTTTTATTTCTGAACAGAGGAACGACACGATGCAGAGCCTTCTGATTGCGCCAATTGAGGCATCGGGTATTTATTTAGGTAAAATGTTGGCCAACCTGGTGATGATACTTATTGTTGAAATTGTCGCGCTGCCGTTTTTATTCCTTCTTTTTGATTTTAAATATATGGGCAGCTTCCCGTATTTCGTTCTCGTCCTTTTTATCGGAAGTTTCGGTTTTATAGCAATCGGGACATTCCTTGCGGCACTGGCAGCGAATTCAAAGAGCAGCGAGATGCTTCTGCCGCTATTACTGTTCCCGATAACCAGCCCGATTTTGATTGGTGCGGTCCAGTCCACAAAGATTATCCTGACCAACATGGAAAATCTCCCTACAGCAATTGCCTGGATGCAATTGATTGGAGCGTATGATGTAATCTTCTTTGTTCTTTGCTTTTTATTAATAGACTATGTATTGGAGGTATAGGAGATGAGTGCTAATCTCGAAAAGCAGCATGCTCCACTCAACCCAGCCAGCCAGGCGTCCACCGGAAAGCCGGCCGTTACTAAAATATTGTTTGGCTGTGCTGTCGTATCGATGCTTGCCGCAATTTATCTAATATTCATGTATGCCAAGGTTGAAATTACAATGGGAGCCGTTCAAAAAATCTTTTATATACACGTAGCATCCGCGTGGACGGGGTTTCTCGCATTTTTCGTAACATTCATTTTTAGTATTTTGTACTTGTTTAAACGAAAGAGAATTTTCGATACGTACGCCTTCATTTCGGCGGAAATCGGCGTCGTCTTTACAACGATTGTCCTGACTACAGGTCCGATTTGGGCAAAATCTTCATGGAATACATGGTGGGCCTGGGAGCCGCGCCTGACGACCACCCTGGTCTTATGGTTCATCTATATGGCTTATATCATGATTCACCAAATGGACGGGGTATGGGACAAAAAAGCCCGCCTCGCAGCGGTATTTGGAATTATCGGTTTTGCCGATGTGCCGATCGTCTGGTTTGCCATCCGCTGGTGGAATTCCAAATTTCACCCAATTGTATTCGGTGAAGGCCCTAGCCAGAAAGGCGGCGGGATTGACAGCACAATGCTGGTCGCCCTGCTCGCAACCATTACAGCGCTGACTTTCTTTTATGCGTATTTGCTGAATAAAGGGGTCACCATTGAAAATATGAAAATAAAAGTCGCCCAGTATAAAGAAAAATTGAGAGAATCAATTGAAAATTAGGAGGAAACCAAAATGGAATACATGTATGCAGCTTATTCAGTAGCCTGGATTGTGATCTTTTCCTATCTAGTCGTTCTTGGAAAGCGCCAAAGCAGCCTAAAAAAGGAAATCGAATTTCTAAAGCTCCACGATAAATAAAGATCTTTTTCCCGGCCTGGATGAGCCCCGGCCGGGAAAGTGCCGGTTAACCCGAACATAACTTAAGGGGGAAGCGGGCAATTACTGTTTGGAGGAAAATACTATGAACCAGGATGAAATCAAAGGAAAAGCGGAAGAAGCCGAGCCGGCCGAATCATCCAATTCCTCTCCGATGAAAAAAAGAATGATCAGGTTAACTGTTCTTTTGCTGGTTATTGGCATGTTTGGATATTTCTCTTATACCATGGCCAATAAATCGGATATTCCAAGGGAAGGCGACCCTGCTCCAGTGTTCGAACTTGAAAATCTGGATGGGAAGATGGCTAGCCTATCCGATTATAAGGGGAAGGTTGTGGTCCTGAACTACTTTGCAACCTGGTGCGTCCCATGCGTGGATGAAGCCCCCGAGCTGGAGGCTTTTTCGAAAGAATATGGAGATAAGTATGAATTACTTATCATTGACAGGGGCGAAACACGCGACCGCGTCAAAAAGTTTATTGAAAAGCACGATGTTGGCTCGTCCACTTACCTGTTTGATTACAATTCCAAAGTTTCAAGGATGTATGGAGTCTTAAAGCAGCCTGAATCCTTCGTTATCGACAAAGAAGGTGTCATCCGCGAATACATCCAGGGTCCCATCACAAAAATGGAACTTTATAATCTTGTAAGCAAGTATGATTAAAGGATTAAGCTCCCAGTGGGCTTAATCCTTTTCTTGTTGTCTATTTATATTCATAGTAACATTCACATTTTTAACCGAAGAGGGAGGTTTTTTTTCGTTTTACCTCCCGGTTTCGAATTGGTATTCTGATGTGACGTAAGCTTCGACTAGGAGCTGGCCGGGCTGAATTTGAGTTGTAGAGATGCCTTTTACCATGGAGGTATGGTATTCCTGAAAAGGCCTTGGAGATTCGTTCCCTTCTATGACTGATAGCGGTACGGGATTCAATCTTACTCCCAGTGCATTACTAATAGTCATGGCTTTTTCATATGCATTTTTTACTGCGAGTGTTAGAGCTTCCTTATAAAAGGCATCCCGTTTGCTGGATGTAAATTGAATGTCGGAAACATAATTCGCCCCATTTTGTACTGCTGAATCAATCACAATTCCGACCTTCTCCAAATCTGTTATCCTTACCTGCAAAAGGTGGGTAATTTTATAACCACGAAAAATTTGTGTACCCTCCTTGTAATCATACATCGATTCAATCCTGTAGTCGGAGGTGCGGATATTTTCGGCTGGAATCCCGAGACCCAGGAGAGAGTTTATCACCTTGGAAACCGCCAGCGCATTTTGCTGCTGCCCTCCCACCAAATCCATCTGCTCTGTTGAAACGCCAACTACTGCTGTCGCACTATCCGGCCTCGTAGTTACAGTACCTTCTCCTTTGACTCTGATTTTCTTCTCATCCACAGCTCCTTGTTTTTCAAAATGCACCTTGGATCAGCCTCCTTCGGTTTTTCGTTCCCATTCCTATTTGCAGTTTACTGAAACATTTGTGAAAAAATGACCGTTGACATTAGAACCATTCTATCTGAAAACAGTGAAACAAGTCATATCGAGGCTGTACAGGCATACATTTTAACAATGGTGCAAGCATTAGGGAGGTTGTATGCCAATGGATATTATCAAGGCGTTTTTGCCGATTGCAGTCGCGAATGCTATCGAAGGTATCCCTTCTGCGGATAGAGAAAAGGTCGAAGAAATCAGGATTAGGATCAATAGGCCAATCGAAGTAACCGTAAGGGGAGCCCCGGTCTTTCTCCCGTTGATTACAATGCAAGAAGATGCGGACATTCTATTGCAAAAAATCAGCCAGCATTCCCTGTACGCCATGGATGAAGAGTTAATGAGAGGCTACATTACAATTGCAGGAGGACATAGGGTCGGGCTAGCGGGAAAAGTCATTCTTGAAAGCGGCAAAGTTAGGGCCATCAGGGATGTTTCGTCATTCAATATCAGGATTGCAAGGGAAAAAATCGGAATTGCCCATCCTTTGATCCCCTTTTTATATGAAGGGAATAATTGGCTCCACACTCTTATTATCGGACCTCCCCAAGCCGGCAAAACAACATTGCTCAGGGATATTGCAAGGCTCGTGTCTAGCGGAAGCGAACCTAACGCAATTGCCCCCAAAAAGGCAGGTATCGTGGATGAACGATCCGAAATTGCCGGCTGTGTAAAAGGGATTCCACAGCTAACGTTTGGCCAAAGAATCGATGTGCTTGACGCGTGTCCAAAAGCGGAGGGGATAATGATGCTGATTCGGTCGATGAGCCCGGATGTTATCATTGCGGATGAAATTGGCCGAAAGGAAGACTCGGATGCAATCCATGAAGCGGTTCATGCGGGAATTAAAATAATCACGACTGTCCACGGTGGTTCTATGGAAGAAATCAGGAAGAGGCCCACACTGGAACGGATTATTCAATCCCAAATTTTCGATCGGTACATTGTTCTTGGAAGAGCGGAAGGGCCCGGAACAATCAGCCATATCCTTGATAAGGCAGGGCTCCCTCTTGCCGGAAAAGTGAGGGTGACATAAATGGTGAAATTAATAGGAGCCCTATTTATTTTGTCAGCGACAACTTGGACGGGCTTTGAATTATCCCGGCACCTAAGTGAAAGGCCAAAACAGCTCCGCCAGCTAAAAGCGGCTCTTCAATCCCTTGAAGCGGAAATTATGTATGGCCATACACCCTTGCACGAAGCAGCAAGAAGGCTTTCGGCCCAGCTTCCCAAACCATTATCATTTTTGTTCGAGTCGTTTGGTTCAAAGCTTGCCCTCACGGAAACCACAGTCAAGGATGCCTGGGAAGATAGCCTGCGGGAAGTATGGAAACTGACAGCGCTCGGCCAAGGAGAAATGGAAATTATGAGCCAATTTGGTGAAACGCTCGGCCGCCATGATCGTATCTCACAGCAAAAGCACATCCAGCTCACGCTCAGCCACCTCGAGAGGGAAGAGGCGGAAGCAAGGGAAAGGCAGTCAAAATACGAAAAGATGTTGAAAAGCCTCGGCTTCCTGTCTGGCCTGCTGCTCATCATTGTACTGATATAGGGGGGATTGGAATGGGATTGGAAGTGGATATCATCTTTAAAATTGCCGGAGTAGGCATCGTCGTCGCATTTTTGCATACGGTCCTTGACCAAGTAGGGAAAAAGGAATATGCCCAATGGGTAACCCTATTTGGGTTTATCTATATCCTGTTCCAGGTGGCTGTCATCGTCGATGGCCTCTTTCAAAAAATCAAATCAGTCTTCTTGTTCCAGTAGAGGGGAGGGGTTTTCCCATTGAAATTCTAAAAATTGTCGGCATATCCCTTACAGCCACGTTCCTTGCGATGGTTCTCAAGGAACAAAAACCCAATTTCGCCTTTCTCCTTATATTGTTCACCGGCTGTACAATTTTTCTTTTTCTAGTGGATAAAATCTATGAAATTATTTCGATGATTGAACGGTTAGCCGCAAGCGCAAAGGTTAATTTGATTTATGTAGAGACAATCCTAAAAATTATCGGGATAGCGTATATTGCTGAATTTGCCGCGCAGGTGTCCAAGGATGCCGGGCAAGGAGCGATGGCCTCCAAAATCGAGCTCGGAGGGAAGATTATTATTCTTGCAATGGCCATCCCCATTTTGACCGTCCTGATTGAGACCATCATCAAGCTAATACCAAATTAGACGAATACGTCCCGTATTGCCGAGGTGGAAATATATGAAGCACTCTACTTTCCTTGCTGCTGTAGTGTTCCTGCTATTCTTTTTTGCATTTTTACCGAAAGTAAATGCGTCACCGGAAACTTCCGCCCCTTTCTCCGAAGAACTTGTAGAGGCCCAGCTAAAATCAATGGACGTCTCCGAGTTGATGGGTTTTTGGAATGATTTATCTAAAAAGTATGAAGGTTTTTTGCCCGAAAGCCAAAAAGGAAGCCTATATGATTTCCTAAAAGGTGACAAACAATTTTCTCTTAAGGACTGGGCGAAAGGGTTTATGAGGTTTGCCTTCCACGAGTTCATTGCAAATGGGAAATTGCTTGGCTCCCTTATCCTGCTGACTGTATTCAGTATGTTTCTGCAATCGCTCCAAAACTCCTTTGAAAAAAGCACCATCAGCAAGGCGGCTTATTCAATTGTCTTTATGGTATTGGTGATCATAGCGCTGAATAGCTTCCATATAGTCATCGAGTTTGCCAATGAAACAATCCGGACCATGACGTCCTTTATTCTGGCATTGATTCCCCTTTTGCTAGGTTTGATAGCCTCATCCGGCGGAGTCGTATCGGCGGCATTCTTCCATCCCGTTGTCCTCTTCCTGATGAATATGAGCGGCGTTCTCATTGAGCATATTGTCCTTCCGCTTTTATTTCTCTCGGCCTTGCTCAGCATTGTCAGTGCCATGTCAGACCACTATAAGGTAACCCAGCTCGCAAGCTTGCTAAGAAATTGGAGCATTGGGCTTTTAGGTATCTTCCTGACTGTTTTCCTTGGCGTTTTATCCGTCCAGGGAGCTTCCTCCGCGATTACGGACGGGATTGCGATCAGGACGGCAAAGTTCGTGACCGGAAACTTTGTGCCTGTCATTGGCAGGGCCTTTACCGACGCGGCGGATACAGTCATTGGCGCGTCCGTGCTTTTAAAAAATACAGTCGGAATAGCCGGGGTTGCCATACTGCTCATCATAGCCGCCTTTCCCGCTATTAAAATCCTTATGATAGCGTTTATCTATAAATTTGCAGCCGCCATCCTGCAGCCTCTTGGAGGAGGTCCTGTCATCTCATGCCTTGACATAATTGGAAAAAGCATCATTTATGTTTTTGCCTCACTCGGCATTGTATCCCTTATGTTCTTTCTATGCATCACAGTAATTGTGGCAGCCGGCAACATAACGATGATGATGAGATAAAGGAGGCGGAAACTTGGGGTTTTTAATAGAATGGGTTACCAATATTATTATGTTCATTTTGCTGGCGACAGTGGTTGATATGCTTTTGCCCAATACGGCAATGCAAAAATACACGAAGATTGTGACCGGCCTGCTTTTAATAGCTGTTCTTCTAGGACCTGTCCTTAAGCTGCTATCAAGTGATTTTGAAGATGCGATGGCCTCGATTCCCTCCATAGAAGCTGCGGGTGAAATTGAAAATAGTAAAAATTTAATAGAAATGAAGAAAAATGAAATACAGGAGACACAGCAAGCATATATTTTAGAACAAATGGCTGTCCAACTGAAAAAGGACGCTGAGGAGGAGTTGATGGAACAATATGGTTTCCGGATTGCCGGGGTAACAATAGATGCTGAAAATACGGACGGGCAGGGCTTACCCAGTTCTATTAAAACCGTAACTGTGCACTTAACAGAGCAGGAAGAAGCGGGCCAGCCAATCAAGGTTGTGGAAACGGTCGTAATCAGGGCATCTTCTCCAGTAGCGGAAAATGGCCGGGAAGAAGTACAGGAATCGGTAACCTCGTTTTTAGCGGAAAAATGGAGTGTCCCTGAAAGTGCACTAGAGGTTGCCATTGGAGGGGGATGACAAGGGTGGTGAAAAATAAGCATAGCCCAATTGAATGGTTAAAAAACAAGCTTGCTGATGGACAGCCGGAAGGAAGGAAATTGAAGTATCAGTACATGGCTCTCGTCCTCAGTATCGGAGCCGGCTTTATGCTGATTGGGAATTTATTTTTGCCGGACCGGGAAAATAGTGAAGCTGCATTGCTGGCAAGCACAGAACCTGACAGCCAAGAAATAGCCGCCTTTGGGCAAAAAAAAAGGAAAACAACCGCCACCGATTACGAGCGTGCATATGAAAGCCAATTGAAGGAAGCACTCGAGGAAATGCTGGGTGTGGGAGAAGTGACTGTTATGGTCAACCTGGATTCAACCGAATCCAAAGTTCTTGAAAAGAACACAGTTACCAAAAGGCAAATGACGAATGAGCGGGATCCCAATGGCGGAACACGTGAAGTAGAGGATGCCTCTGTTGATGAACAGCTTGTCATTATCCGCAACGGGGAAAAAGAAGAACCCATTGTCATTGAAACAAAAAAACCGGAAATCAGGGGCGTACTAGTTGTCGCCCGGGGTGCGGATAACATAGAGGTAAAAAAACGGATTATTGAAGCGGTCACGAGGGCACTCGGGGTACCGAGCCACAGGGTTGCCGTGATGGCCAAAAAAAATTAAGGGGGAATCATAAGAATGCTACTGAAAAAACAAACCGTTTGGCTTTTAACGATGCTGAGCCTTGTTATCGTTTTATCTGTTTACTATATTACCTCTGAGCCACAGGGTGAAAATGAATTTGCTGCCATTGGTGAAAAGGCAAAAGAGGAAGCTGGAACGAAACAGCAGGGAACTTCCGCCCAAAAGGATGGAAAAACAGTCATTACGGAAGCATCCGCCGATGAAGGATTTGAAACATTGCGCCTAAGGTTGAACGACCATCGCAATGAATTGAAGGAAGAGCTGGAAGCACTTGTTGGCACGACCAATCTTCCTGAAAGCAAAAGAAGCGAGTACTATGATAAAATTGATGAGCTGAAAGAGATTGGCTATAAGGAAGAAGTCCTCGAAACATTGCTGAAATCGACGATGGGGTACGAAGACGCCCTTGTCATGGCTGACGGAGGGAATGTGCGAGTAACAGTTAAGACGAAGGACGGACATTCAACCCAGGCAGCGAACGAAATCATCCAGCTGGTCCGGAAAGAGATTGGGTCGATGGCCATTACAGCCGTGGAGTTCAAAACCGCGAAATAGAAGAGTTGACACTTCGGGTAACCTTGGAAATGAAAAATTACAATCCTATTATTTTTAAAGAAAAGGCCGTAAAATCACGGCTTTTTCTTGTTGTAAATGAAATTATTAAATAGAACTTTGAGGATACCTCGAAATAAATTAATGTGTTTCAGCTCCTCAAGAATAGGCTTCGATAGCATAATCCTTGCACGGATAATATGAGGATTTACGAAGAGCGCCTAGCCAGGTTTCCGCGCGAACGTTATTTTTGAATTAACCTAATGTGGACCGGAAAATAAACTTTTTAACTCGGAATGGTTTCATATTCCATGAATATTCAAAAAAGGTCAGTCTGGATTTAAGCTTTAAATATCAATATTACTAATTTTGTTTAAAGCATTGTTGGTTCTTCACTATTAGTGCTGGTTTATGATAAAATGCCTAACTTATATGTTGATTGGAGCGGAGGGCACCGACTCCTCGAAAATGCTACGCATTTTCTTCGTGCGTGGGTGAATTCGGGGAAGCCATTCAGAGTCCTGCGGGATGCAGCGGCAAGGTGGAGACCCCACAGGCGCCAGCGCCGAGGAGGCTCCACTGACGCCCCGCGGAAAGCGTGTGCCTGTAGCGCAAATCAACACATTGATTAAACTACTTTTTGTTGAACAACCGTATTGTTTTTTATGAATTGATCCTATCTTGTTATAAAGGTGAATATTCTTTATTTGCCAACAAGAACGAGGCGGAAATTTCTTTTTTTATTAAAAAGGATTACAATAGAAAGGTGGCCATGGCGACCTTGTTTCGTTATTGAATTTTTACAAGGTGTTATCGTATAGTATTAATATCTAGTCATAATTATTAAGGAGTGCTGCAATTGTGTTAAAAGTACAGGAAATTCGTGAAATAATTAAACTTATAGACCAGTCAAGCATTGATGAATTCGTTTATGAATCAGAAGGTTCAAAAATTAAAATGAAAAAGCATGCCCAAGAGGTTACTGTCCTGCAGCAGCCAGTCCAGGCAGCGCCAGTCCAAGTCCAGGCAGCTCGAGCAGCCCAAGTTCAACCTGCTGCTCCTGCACAACAGGCACCGAGCCAGCCGGAAGAATCAGCAGCCGAAAAGGATCATGCAGACCTTCATAAAATTGTTTCACCGATGGTCGGGACGTTTTACCAATCCCCGTCGCCGGATGCCGATGCCTATGTCAAGCCAGGTTCAAAGGTAAGCCCCGATTCAATCGTATGTATAGTTGAAGCAATGAAACTGTTCAACGAAATTGAAGCCGAAGTGAGTGGGGAAATCGTTGAAGTACTTGTAAAGGACGGACAGCTTGTTGAGTATGGCCAGCCGTTGTTCCTAGTAAAAGCGGCAGGGGAGCGTTAAACCGAATGATTAAAAAACTGTTAATAGCAAATAGAGGAGAAATCGCAGTCAGGGTTGTCCGCGCCTGCCGAGATCTAGGCATCGAGTCGGTGGCCGTCTTTTCCGAGGCAGACCGGGAGTCCCTCCATGTACAGCTCGCGGATGAAGCCTATTGCATCGGGCCTACCTCTTCCAAAGAAAGTTACTTGAATTTTACGAATATCATCAGTGTCGCAAAGCTTACTGGCTGTGACGCCATTCATCCAGGCTATGGATTTTTGGCCGAAAATGCTGCCTTTGCTGAATTGTGCCGTGAATGCAACATTATTTTTGTCGGGCCAAGCCCGGAGGCGATCAGCAAGATGGGAACGAAGGATGTAGCACGTGAAACGATGCGGGAAGCCGGAGTTCCGATTGTACCAGGCTCGACGGGAATTGTTAAGGATGTAGATGAGGCCATTGAAATTGCCGGCCAAATAGGATACCCAGTCATTATTAAGGCTACCGCTGGCGGCGGAGGAAAGGGAATCCGGATTGCGCGTGATGAACAGGACCTCATAAAAGGAATCAATATCACCCAACAGGAAGCAATGACTGCCTTTGGGAATCCGGGGGTCTATCTCGAAAAATTTATCGAGGACTTCAGGCATGTGGAAATACAAATTCTTGCCGATTCGTTTGGGAACACAATCCATCTAGGAGAGCGGGACTGCTCCATACAGCGGCGCCTTCAAAAACTGCTTGAGGAAACGCCTTCTCCCGCACTTGATTCTGAAATGCGTGAAGAAATGGGCAATGCCGCGGTTAAAGCGGCGAAAGCCGTTGATTATACTGGCGCCGGTACTGTAGAATTTATCTATGATTACCGCGACAGGAAATTTTACTTCATGGAAATGAATACGCGAATTCAGGTAGAGCATCCGGTTACTGAAATGGTTACTGGGGTAGACCTTATTAAAGAGCAAATCAACGTGGCTTCCGGAGACAAACTTGCCATGAACCAGGAGGATGTCACATTTACCGGATGGTCCATAGAATGCCGTATCAATGCAGAAAATCCGGAAAAGAATTTCATGCCTTCTGCAGGAAAGATCAAAATGTATCTTCCTCCTGGTGGAATTGGCGTAAGGGTTGACTCTGCCGCGTACCCGGGGTATACAATTCCCCCATATTATGATTCAATGATAGCAAAAGTCATCACGTATGGAAGCACTCGTGAGGAAGCGATCGCCCGGATGAAAAGGGCTCTTTCTGAATTTGTCATCGAGGGCATCCATACAACGATTCCTTTCCACCTCAGGCTTCTCGAGCATGAGAAATTCGTGGGCGGGGAATTCAATACAAAGTTCCTTGAATTGTATGATGTGATGAAATCCTAGATATACCTGGAGGTGTCTGGAATGTATGAAAACGGTGTTTTGGAAATGAATGAAGGAATGGGTGGCCATGGAAAAGTGGAAATCGCGCCCGAGGTTATTGAAGTTATCGCCGGAATTGCAGCATCTGAGGTTGAAGGTGTCGCCTCAATGAGAGGAAATTTTGCTACGGGTGTCGTTGAACGCCTAGGCAAAAAAAACCATGGCAAAGGAATTAAAGTGGAATTAACGGATACTGGAATCAAGGTTGACGTGTTTTGCATGATGAAGTTTGGCGTTTCAATACCTGCGGTGGCACAAAAAGTGCAGGACAATATCCGCCAGACATTGCTGAATATGACAGCCCTTGAAGCAGAGGAAGTCAATATCCATATCGTCGGTATTCAGTTTGAAAGCCTAAAACAGGAAACGCCTGAAATCGAACAGGAAATGTAAAAAGGTGAAAGCCGGGGAATAAAATAAAAAAAGGGGGAACCGGGGCATCCTTGCCTCAGGTTCCTTTTTTTGTAGCAAAGGAAATTATAAAATAGAACTTTGTGGATAACTCGAAACAAGTTCTTGTAATCCAGCTCCT
>NZ_LMTI01000002.1:156327-231804 GCF_001510665.1 Bacillus sp. FJAT-27445 | reverse complement strand
CAGGCCCGTCCTCGGAAATGCTCGCATTTCCTTCGTGCGTGGGCGAATTCAGGGATGCCATTCAATGTCCTGCGGGCCCCGTCTTATGCTGGTCGGGGCTGACCAAGGCGCTTGCGCATTTTGTTTTCCGACCCACACTGCATTCCATTACGCTTTATGCTATTATTTCTTTGGGGGTAACTAGCAAATTCAGACATTGAAAATGTGCGAAAATTGTCCAAATTGTATTTATTTTTCTAAAAGGAGCTAATTGTATAATGAAGAGAAGGACAGCAAGAGAAAAGGCACTTCAGGCGCTTTTTCAAATTGATGTAAGCGATGCTGACCCGGCAACGGCAATCGAGCATGTTCTTGACGGGGAAAACCCTGAACCATATCTATCCAAGCTTGTGAACGGCACAGTGGAGCAAAAGCCGGACATTGACGAATTAATCAGTAAGAATCTCGAAAAATGGTCGATGGAAAGGCTGGCAGCTGTAGACAGAAATTTGCTTAGGCTGGGTGTGTATGAATTGAAATATTGCTCTGATGAAGTGCCTGCCAATGTTGTTTTGGATGAGGCTATCGAAATAGCCAAGCTTTATGGAGACGATCAATCAAGCAAATTCATTAACGGTGTCCTTTCAAAAGTGAAACAGGAACTCGTTTAACTTTTGAGCATGATGGTCTTCTCCGCAACTAAGGAGGAATCGGGATGGTAGCAAAAGTAATCGACGGTAAAGAAATCGCAAAGAAAAAAAGGCGCGAGATTGCTGAAGAGGTTCAGGCTCTTAAGGAAACAAATATTATTCCTGGACTCGCGGTAGTCCTTGTCGGAAACAATCATGCTTCTAAGACGTATGTCAACAATAAGGAGAAGGCGTGCAGGGAAGCGGGGATTGAATCCATCCTTATCACTTTGCCAGAAGAAGTAAGCCAGGAAGAGCTTCTAACGAAAATTGATGAATTGAATAAACGTGAGGATGTCCACGGCATTCTCGTCCAGTTGCCCTTGCCATCGCATATCGAAGAAAAGAAAGTCATCGAGGCAATTTCTCCCGAGAAGGATGTTGATGGCTTCCATCCGTTGAATGTAGGAAGGATGATGACAGGCCAAGACTCCTTTCTCCCTTGTACTCCTTACGGGGTCATGGTTATGCTGGAGGAAACGGGCATCGAAATTTCTGGAAAGCACGTGGTCATTGTCGGCAGGAGTAATATTGTCGGCAAGCCAGCGGGGCAGCTTTTCCTGAATAAAAATGCAACTGTTACCTATTGCCACTCAAGAACAAATGACCTGACCTATCATACGACTCAGGCAGATATCCTTGTTGCGGCAATCGGAAAGGCTAACTTCATCCGCTCAAGTCATGTAAAAGAAGGCGCGACTGTCATTGATGTAGGGATTAACAGGGATGAACATGAAAAGCTATGCGGCGATGTCCATCCTGAGGTTGCCGAGAAAGCGGCTTATCTCACTCCTGTACCGGGCGGAGTAGGCCCAATGACAATTACCATGCTTCTCTTCAATACACTTAAGGCAGCCAGGCAGTCAAAAGCCTTGAACAAAGCTTAGTATTAATTTCTACGGGAAGCTGAAATCAGTCTTCCTCCTTACATAAATTGCCCTGGTCCATATGAGTTGGATTTCTTGCCCGTGACGGATAGGGAATCTAAACTTATAATGGAAGAGGGCAGTTTTTCTTTTTTATAAGATAGCTGAGTAATTGGCAGCAGCCAAATTCCCAGAAGACATATGGCAAGGAGTTTTATTCATGCAGGAAACCAACCGTTATGTAACCGTTACTGCACTGACAAAATACATAAAGCGAAAATTTGATGCAGACCCGCATTTACAGGATATTTTTATCAAAGGGGAAATTTCAAACCTTAAACAGCACTCAAGCGGGCATATTTACTTAACATTGAAGGATGAGCGATCAAGGATCCTTGCCGTCATGTTCGCGGGCAATGCTAGGTCGATGAAATTCGTCCCTGAGAATGGGATGAAGGTCGTTGTAAGAGGAGAGCTATCTGTTTATGAAGCAAGCGGGCAATATCAGGTATATATAAAGGAAATGAAGCCTGATGGAATTGGGGAGCTGTTCCTAGCTTATGAGCAGCTAAAAAGAAAACTTGAAGCAGAAGGCCTTTTTAACCGGGACAGGAAAAAGCCACTCCCTCCATTTCCAAAGACAATAGGCATCATTACGTCACCTACGGGCGCAGCAATCAGAGACATTATCACTACAATTAAAAGGCGATACCCCATTGGAAAACTGATTGTGTACCCTGCACTTGTTCAGGGCGACAACGCAGGGAAATCCATTGCGGAATCTATTCGGAGGGCCAACCAGGCTGGTGATATCGATGTCCTTATAGTCGGCAGGGGTGGGGGGTCAATCGAGGAATTGTGGGCGTTTAATGAAGAACAAGTGGCCAGGGCCATTTTTGCCTCCACCATTCCAATTATTTCAGCTGTCGGCCATGAAACCGACTTTACGATTGCCGATTATGTAGCCGACCTTCGCGCACCCACTCCAACGGCGGCTGCAGAGCTTGCGGTTCCCCATATAGAAGAGCTTTTGGAGCGTGTCCTTCAACGGCAGGCAAGGTTAATCAGGGCTATGAAAGAAAAACTCAGCTTCCAAAAAGGCCGTTATGATAGGATTAAGCGTTCGTATGCTTTCCGCTATCCACGCCGCCTTTACGAACAAAAGCTTGAACAGCTTGATAAGCTGACTGAGAATTTGTACCGGGGAACTGGGCGCCTTGCCCTTGTTAAAAAGGATCAATTCGCCCATCTGGCAAGAAGGCTGCAAAGGAACAATCCGGGGCAGCTCCTGACCGAGGCATCAGGAAGGCATGACCGCGCGGGCAAAGAACTTCAAAGAGCCATGAATCAAATTCTCATGGCAAGAAGAGCAGCGTTTGGCAAAACACTCGCATCCTTTGAGGCGCTCAATCCTTTAAAGATTATGGAACGGGGTTACAGCCTAGCATACACAGAAGACAATCGATTGATTAAACAAATAGGACAAGTTGAAGTTGATGACCGGGTGACGATCAAGGTAATAGATGGGAGCCTTATTTGCAAAATAGAGAATAAACTGGAGGATGATATGCATGGATGAAGCAAGAACGCTGACATTCGAACAGGCAATGGAACAGCTCGAACGGATAGTGGAACAGCTTGAGGAAGGTGATGTCCCTCTGGAACAGGCTATTAGCTTCTATAAGGAAGGGATGGAGCTTTCGAAATTGTGCCATGATAAACTCAAAAATGTCGAGGAGCAATTAGCCCAAATTATTACTGAAGATGGACGGAAAGAGAGCTTTTCAATAGATGGGGAGGAATAAAAGTGGGAAACAGACTTTTGGACGATGCGACAAAAAAATACAGGCAGCTGCTAGAGGAAAAACTCCGTTCATCAGTCCAGAGGCTTGATGCACCCGCGTCGCTGAAGGAAGCAATGCTGTACTCTCTTGAAGCGGGAGGAAAAAGGATAAGGCCGCTGCTCGTATTTGCCGCCATGGATGCATTCGACAGAAATCCTGAAGAAGGGGTAGCGGCTGCGGCTGCAATTGAAATGGTCCATACGTATTCCCTAATCCACGATGATCTCCCAAGCATGGACGATGACGATTTGAGAAGAGGAAAACCGACCAACCATAAAGTTTTTGGGGAAGCAATGGCTATCCTTGCTGGCGATGCATTGTTGACATACAGCTTTGAAATGATTGGAGACATGGACGCAAGCCCTGATGTAAAGCTAAAGCTTGTGGCCGGACTGGCTAAAGCAGCAGGAGCTGGCGGAATGGTAGGCGGACAGGCGGCTGACATGGAAGGCGAAGACAAAGAGCTTACCCTTGAAGAACTAGAAGCCATCCATATAAATAAAACAGGCCGGCTGCTTACATTTAGCGTCCTGGCCGGCGCCATCCTTTCGGGTGCTGATCAAAACAAGCTTGACATTCTTTCTCGATACGCATTCCATTTGGGCCTTGCCTTCCAGATTCGGGATGATATTCTTGACCTTGAGGGGGATGAAGGTACCATCGGGAAACCAGTTGGCAGTGATACAGTAAACCATAAAAGCACGTATCCGAGGCTTTTGACGCTTGAAGGCGCGAAGGACTCTCTTGCTGCCCATATTGCCAGTGCTAGGGAAGAACTTGCCAAAACAGGGCTTAACACACGCCTTTTGCTGGAAGTCACAGACCTCGTTGCCACAAGGAACCATTAACCCGGCATTTGAGTACCATGCCTAAATATGATACAATCGAATGTATAAAATAAACATTGACCCTGTTGCCGTTATCACGACTGTGCTAGCGGCTTATTTTTTACAGCCAGATATGAAAAAAGGCGAATTAGGGAAATAATAGGTGAAATTTAGATATTTCCTTGAGGAATCCCCCCATTCCTTTATAATAAAAGGGGCTACAATCATTTTGGCGAAAATGCAATGAAAGCGAGTGATCCTCTTTGGATCTTAAATCAATAAAAGATCCATCCTTTCTTAAAGGGATGTCTAATCAGGAACTTGAAAAGCTTAGTAAAGAAATCCGGCGATTCCTAATCGAGAAGCTATCCGTAACTGGAGGCCATATCGGCCCTAATCTGGGTGTTGTTGAATTGACGCTTGCGCTCCATAAATCATTCGATAGCCCAAAAGATAAAATCATTTGGGATGTCGGACATCAGTCCTATGTCCATAAGATTCTGACAGGGAGAGCCTGCGAATTTGATACCTTAAGACAATTTAAGGGCCTGTGCGGTTTTCCAAAACGGACCGAAAGCGAGCATGATGTTTGGGAAACCGGCCATAGTTCAACTTCGCTGTCAGCAGCAATGGGAATGGCAATCGCGAGAGATCTTAAAAAGGAAAAAAGCTTTATTCTTCCGGTCATCGGTGATGGCGCGCTTACCGGGGGGATGGCCCTTGAAGCGCTGAACCACATCGGCCATGAAAAGAAGAATATGATTGTCATCCTAAATGATAATGAAATGTCCATCGCTCCTAATGTCGGCGCCTTGCATAATGTACTCGGCAGGCTTCGGACATCCGGAAAGTATAATGGGGTAAAGGATGAGTTGGAACTCCTCATTAAAAAAATCCCTGCCGTGGGGGGCGTCCTTGCGGCGACCGCGGAAAGGGTAAAGGACAGCCTGAAGTATATGCTCGTTTCCGGTATGTTTTTTGAGGAACTGGGCTTCACCTATTTAGGGCCGGTTGACGGCCATAGCTTCGATGATCTGTTTGAAAACATTGCCTATGCAAAGAAAACGGAAGGCCCGGTCATCATTCATGTTTTAACCAAAAAGGGAAAAGGCTATCAACCCGCTGAGTCCGATAAAATTGGTACTTGGCATGGAACCGGTCCGTACAAAACGGAAACAGGTGCCTTTGTTAAACCTTCATCTGCTCCTCCAGCCTGGAGCAGCCTTGTGAGTGAAACTGTCAGAAAGATTGCCAGGACCGATGAAAGGGTTGTCGCGATTACTCCGGCGATGCCAGTCGGCTCCAAGCTTGAAGGATTCGCTTCCGAATTCCCCGACAGAATGTTTGATGTCGGGATTGCGGAACAGCATGCGGCAACTGTAGCAGCAGGGCTGGCAACACAGAATATGAAGCCGTTTCTTGCTATTTATTCCACATTCCTGCAGAGAGCTTATGATCAGGTTGTCCATGATATATGCAGGCAAAACTTGAATGTTTTTATTGGGATTGACAGGGCCGGCCTTGTCGGTGCCGATGGGGAGACCCACCAGGGAGTATTCGATATTGCCTTCCTCCGTCATGTACCCAACCTCGTATTGATGATGCCAAAGGATGAAAATGAAGGCCAGCATATGGTTTATACCGCGCTTACCTACAATGATGGCCCCATAGCAATGAGATTCCCGCGTGGAAACGGGCTTGGCGTCCCTATGGATAAAAGCTTTAAGTCCATTCCGATTGGCAGTTGGGAAGTGCTTAGGGACGGTCGTGATGCTGCCATTCTAACTTTTGGGACTACGATTCCAATGGCTATGGAAGCAGCCGCTGTAATGGAAAGCAGAGGCATATCTGTCAAAGTCGTTAATGCGCGATTTATCAAACCCCTTGATGAAGAAATGCTATCCGGCATTCTAGATGAAGGTATGCCAATTCTTACAATCGAGGAAGCTGTGCTCCAAGGCGGCTTTGGAAGCAGTGTAATTGAGTATGCCCATGATCATGGCTATTTTAAAAATGTCATTGACCGGATGGGAATACCCGACAAATTTATTGAACATGGAAGTGTTGACCAGCTGCTTGAGGAAATTGACTTTACAGTCGACTCCGCCATTAGCCGCCTGTCAATTCTTGCCTCAAAGAAACAGCAGAGGGCATAAGCATGAAAGTAAAAAAAGAACGCCTGGATGTCTTGCTCGTTGAAAGAGGGCTGGCGGAGACACGGGAAAAAGCCAAGCGGGCCATTATGGCTGGCCTCGTTTATACAAATGAAGAAAGGCTTGATAAGCCTGGGGAAAAGATCAATAGCGATTTGCCATTGACAGTCAAAGGAAATGTCCTTCCCTATGTTAGCCGGGGAGGGCTTAAATTAGAAAAGGCATTGCAGGTGTTTGACGTAGATGTGACTGGAAAGACAATGCTTGATATTGGATCCTCTACAGGCGGATTTACAGACTGTGCATTGCAAAATGGAGCAAAAAGGTCCTATGCCCTGGACGTCGGTTATAACCAGCTGGCCTGGAAGCTTCGCCAGGATGAACGCGTCGCCGTCATGGAAAGGACGAATTTCCGATACGTTACCCCCGCCGATTTCCAACAAGGAATGCCTGATTTTGCGACAATCGATGTATCATTTATATCCTTATCTCTGATCTTTCCAGTGCTGGCAACGCTGCTAGTTCCAGGGAGCGATGTTATTGCGCTTGTAAAACCCCAATTTGAAGCCGGGCGTGAACAGGTTGGAAAAAAAGGGATTGTCAGGGATGAAAAGGTCCATTTGGCCGTATTGGAAAAAACAATTCGGTTTTCTCTGGAGGCAGGATTCAATGCTGCGGGATTATCGTGGTCCCCAATCACAGGGGGGGATGGAAACATCGAGTTCCTTCTCCACCTTAAATGGCAAGGCGAGGGAAACGGAGGGAAAAACCTTCTTGAGGTAACTCCCGAAGCAATCGTACAGGAAGCACATCAGGATTTGAAAACAAAACGGGTTGAAGAAGGATAGGCTGAGGCTTATCCTTTTCTTTTCTATTTTTGGAAAGTTTGTGTTTCTCCTGTGAAGAATCATTGTACAAGATTGCCCAAATGGGCTAACATATGTGTAGAACCGACACAAAAAGACTGTACTTTCTATGTTTTAATTGCCTATTGGAGTGATAAAAATGAACAAAGGCCAGCGCCATATTAAAATCCGGGAAATTATCACAAATAATGATATCGAAACACAGGATGAACTTGTTGATGAGCTGAAGAATCAAGGCTTTAATGTTACACAGGCGACTGTATCACGGGATATTAAGGAACTCCATCTCGTTAAGGTACCGCTTCTTGATGGAAGGTATAAGTACAGCCTCCCAGCCGACCAGCGTTTTAATCCTTTGCAAAAATTGAAACGTTCCATGATGGATGCGTTCGTCAGGGTCGATGCGGCAGGCCATTTGCTTGTCATGAAATCACTACCGGGAAATGCTATGGCTATTGGAGCGCTGATTGATAATCTCGATTGGGATGAAATCCTGGGAACCATCTGCGGGGATGATACACTGCTGATTATCTGCAGGACGCCCGAGGATACAGAAGTTATTACAAACAGGTTCCTTGAAATGCTTTAGGTGGGGGAATGCTACTTGTTAATGGAATTATCCATAAAGAATTTCGCAATCATTGAGGCCCTTTCTGTTTCTTTTAAAAAGGGCCTAACCGTGTTGACCGGGGAAACAGGAGCGGGGAAATCCATTATTATTGATGCGATTCACCTGCTTGTCGGAGGCCGTGGATCCGCGGAATTTGTCCGACATGGCGAGGAAAAAGCCGAAATAGAGGGCTTGTTCCTGCTGGATGACGGCAAGCATCCTTGTATTGCCAAAGCCGCCGATTACGGAATTGATATTGAGGATTCGATGGTTGTTCTCCGCCGGGATATTTCACAAAATGGAAAGAGTGTATGCAGGGTCAACGGAAAGCTTGTAACCATTTCAATATTACGGGAAATTGGCGGAACTTTAGTCGACATTCACGGGCAGCATGAACATCAGGAACTCATGAATGAAGCACTCCATCTATCCCTTCTTGACCAGTTTGGCCATGCCGATACTTTGCCTGCACTAGAGTCGTACCAGAATGTTTTTAACCAGTATGAAGAGACATTAAGGAAACTCCGGAAACTCAGTGAAAATGAGCAGAAAATGGCGCACAGGCTCGATTTGATTCAGTTCCAGCTCGATGAAATTAGCAACGCGGGGCTTAAACCCAGCGAAGACGAAGAGCTTGCCGACGAAAAACAGCGGCTTGTTAATTTTGAAAAAATATTTGAATCTGTCCAGTCTGGCTACACTGCTTTAAAGGGGGATTCACGCGCGCTTGACTGGGCGGGTGAAGCTATGGGGCTCCTTGAGAATGCTGCGGCGCTGGACCCCGATTATAAAGGGGTTTTTGAAGCAATCTCCAACAGTTATTATATGCTGGAAGATGCGGCAGCAACCCTTAGGAACAATCTGGACATGCTGGAATATGATCCTGAGAGGCTAAATGAGATTGAGGCGAGGCTGACCGAAATCCATCAATTAAAACGGAAATACGGAAAGACCATTCCTGAAATACTTTCCTATGCCGAAAAAATCAGCACTGAAATCGACTCTCTACAGAATAAAGAAACCCACATCGGGAATCTTGAAAAAGAACTTGCCCAGCACCAAAAAAGGCTTGCCATAGAGGCGGCTGTACTTACAGCTGCCAGGAAAAAATGGGCTGGAAAGCTAGTAAAGCTTATCCATAAGGAACTTAAGGACCTCTATATGGCGAAGACGATTTTTGACATTCGCTTTTTACCGGGTACATCCCAGTATTCGAGGATGGGAACCGACAGAGTTGGTTTTTTTATCTCCACGAATCCTGGCGAACCGTTAAAACCTCTTTCCAAGGTGGCATCAGGCGGCGAACTTTCTAGGATTATGCTGGCTTTAAAAAGCATTTTTTCCAAGCACCAGGGAGTTACATCAATTATTTTTGACGAAGTGGATACTGGTGTAAGCGGCAGAGTGGCCCAGGCAATTGCCGAGAAAATATCCCGGGTTGCGGCAGGCTCACAAGTCCTCTGCATTTCCCATCTTCCACAGGTTGCCGCCATGGCGGATACCCATCTTTTTATTTCAAAGGTTACAAAAGGCGGGAGGACGAAAACCTCTGTGGTACCTTTGAGCGAAGAGGAAAAGATTGCTGAAATCGGCAGGATGATATCCGGAGTAGAAATCACCGACTTGACTAAAGAGCATGCGAAGGAATTGCTCCTGCAGGCAGCTAATATAAAACATACATGAAAAGCTATCCAGTATGGGTAGCTTTTTTATTTGTCCGCGGGTTATAAATGCCTCCTAACACGGCAAAATTATAACTGTAGCCATTTTTTAATGAAAGCACCTGAAGCGAGGAGAGTGAGGTATTTGAATATAAGAATGCTGAGAAAAATAATCGGTGGAATTCTCCTTGTTTCAATCATCGCATTGGTAAGCTGGAAGCCATTCCAAGCCTATCTCCAAATCCCTAAACAGATAACCGTATTTCAGGGCGAGAATGTTTCTTTTGGGAAGGCATCTGCGGTCTCGGCAACGGTCAAGGCCAGCCGGGACACAATCGTTCTTAACCAATCCGATCACCTTGTCTCCGTGTCGGCAAAGGAATCGGGAAAGAGTGAAGTCATCCTTGACCTGGCGGGTATACCAATAAAGAAGGTCAATGTAAATGTTTTAAAGGGCTTTAAGGTCTATCCAGGAGGGCAATCCATTGGAGTTAGACTGAATACGGTTGGTGTCCTAGTTGTCGGCCATCACCAGGTCGAAACAGAATCCGGCCGGAAATCTCCAGGAGAGTTATCGGGTATCAAAGTCGGGGATATCATTACAGAAATAAATGGGCAAAAAATTGATAAAATGTCGGATGTTGCTCCTTTCGTCCAAGAGGCTGGAAATAACGGAAAACCGCTTAAAGTCCTGATTTCCAGGGAAAAAGGGAAATTCAAAGCGGATTTAATGCCTTTAAAGGAAAAGGGCGCAGGCAGCTTTAAACTGGGGCTTTATATTCGGGACTCAGCCGCTGGGATTGGGACGATGACGTTTTATCATCCGGGTTCAAGGAAATATGGAGCACTTGGCCATGTTATTTCTGATATGGATACAAAAAAGCCAATCGTTGTGGAGGATGGCCAAATTGTCAAGTCAACTGTTACCTCCATTGAAAAAGGAAGCAATGGAAACCCAGGGGAAAAACTGGCAAGGTTTTCGGACGACAAAGATATTATCGGCACTATAAACAGGAACAGTCCATTTGGGATATTTGGAAAATTAAATAAGGATATTGAGAACGGAGTGATGGATAAACCGATGCCAATCGCTTTATCCCATCAGGTAAAAGAAGGGCCGGCAAAAATATTGACGGTCGTTGATAACGATAAAGTGGAAATGTTCAACATTGAAATTGTCAGTACAATTCCGCAGAAGTTCCCAGCTACTAAAGGAATGGTCATTAAAGTGACCGATCCAAAGCTTTTGGCAAAAACGGGGGGAATCGTTCAGGGTATGAGCGGGAGCCCAATCATCCAATCCGGAAAAGTCGTAGGCGCGGTCACCCATGTTTTTGTAAATGATCCGACATCAGGCTACGGGGTCCATATTGAATGGATGCTAACGGAAGCGGGAATTGATATATATGAAAAGCCGGAGGCAAAAGCAAGCTGATTGGTCCGGTGACAATTTGGCCCCCAAAAGGGCCTTTTTGTTTGATGCCGGTTTGGAAGGGAATTACAATAAATGAAGATTTTTCGACAAATGTGAAAACAATACCGAAAATGGTCGAAAAACGAAGAAAAATAAAGATTTTACCTTTTTTCGTGGGTTTTTTGAGAAAATTTTATTTGTACGCAGGATTTATGGTTGCATTGTCGAATTTGTCATTTAGAATAGAAAATAGGTTTTACAAAAATGAATCATTTAAGGAATCCGAGGAGGTACTGGGAGTGAAAAAAATTAAAGTTTGTGTGGTGGACGATAATAGGGAATTGGTTGGATTGCTTGAAGAGTACATATCTTCACAAGAAGACATGGAAGTGGCAGGCATTGCACATAATGGGCAGGAATGCCTTGATATGCTGGAAGAAGTAAATCCCGATGTCCTGATCCTTGACATCATTATGCCTCATTTGGATGGGCTTGCTGTATTGGAAAGAATGCGTGAGTCCAAAAATGGCCCAATGCCGCAAGTCATTATGCTTACCGCTTTCGGCCAGGAGGATGTAACAAAAAAAGCCGTCGAGTTAGGGGCATCCTACTTTATTCTTAAACCATTCGATATGGACATGCTAGGGAACCATATCCGTACAGTTAATGGAAAAACCGGTTCAGTTACACGTAAGGGCCATACATCCAGCTTCCGATCCCACTCCGAACAAAAACCAAGGAACCTTGAGGCTAGCATCACGTCCATCATCCATGAAATCGGGGTCCCAGCCCATATTAAAGGATATTTATATCTCCGTGAAGCAATTTCCATGGTATACAACGATATTGAACTCCTTGGTTCCATAACAAAAGTCCTGTATCCGGATATCGCGAAGAAATACAATACAACGGCAAGCAGGGTTGAGCGCGCAATCCGCCATGCAATCGAAGTTGCCTGGAGCAGGGGGAACATCGACTCCATTTCCTCATTGTTCGGGTACACAGTGAGCATGACAAAAGCAAAACCGACAAACTCGGAATTTATTGCAATGGTCGCAGATAAATTGCGCCTCGAGCATAAAGCATCCTAACAAGAAACAATAAAAACGCTATCATACTCTCCTCCTTCATCTCCTGAAGGAGGTTTTTTTAGGAAAAGGAAAAACAGGAAGGGAACTAAAGGCTCCCGTTCCTGTTTTTTTTGAATCTGTCCTGAACCTTATTCCTCTTTCGGTCCCGATGAAGGACAAAGCCCGCTACAAAACCCAGGCCAAGGATGAATAAAATAAACCCAATTAGGAATTGGAGCCAGAGATACGAAAACGGCTGCTGTAATCTTCCAAAAACCATATCACGCATCAATTTTATCCCAAAGGCCGCCAAAAACCCGGGAATGAGCATTACAATGAGGGCAGCTATACGCTTCATGCCAACATCCCTTCCTAGCACTTTTCTGGATTAGTGCCTCAGAAAAATCATAGTCCAAGAACCAGATTTGTCAAGAACCTGGAGAAAAGCTACAATTATTATGAAAAAGGTTGCAGGCGGCTAAAGAAAAACATGAAATAATTTGCGGGTTCCCACCAGCAAACGATTCATGGAGGGGGCGTGGAGTTGCCAAACGTAATGATTATCGGTGCCGGAAAAGGCGGAACCGCGATCTTGAAAATGCTGAAGGAAACAGAAGTGCTCGAAGTAAGGGCGGTCATTGACAGGAATGAAGATGCCCCCGGTATTTTGCTCGCGCAAAAGGAAGGCATTTCAACGGGAACAGACTGGAGGCGCTTCCTTGATGAAAAAATCGAGATAATCATCGAAGTGACCGGCAACCCTGAAGTATTTCCAGAGCTTAGGGAAGCCGCAGGCCGTGATTCAATCCTCATTCCCGGCAGCGTAGCATTTCTTATATCAACCTTAATGGAAGAAAAAGAGGATTTAATTGAACGTCTTAAAAACGAATCCTATAAACATGATTTGATATTTAATTCCACTGATGATGGAATGGTTGTGATTAATAAAAAGGGGATTGTTACCCTTCTGAACCGCCGGGCTTCCGAAATGATTAATTACAGCCCTAATAAAGCGGTAGGAAAACATATTTGGGAAGTTATCCCTTCAAGCAGGCTAACAATAGTAATGGAAACCGGGAGAATTGAAGCCAACCAGGAGATGGTTCTTGGCAATGGCGCCAAAATCATTACGACAAGGATTCCAATCATCGATGAAAGCGGAGGCTTGATTGGTGCTTTCGCTGTGTTTAAGGATATCTCGGAAGTTGTCCGCCTTGCCGAAGAAATAACCAACCTGAAAGAAATTCAGACAATGCTTGAAGCTATTATTCAATCGAGTGATGACGCAATATCTGTCGTGGACGAAGAAGGACGAGGCATCCTCGTAAACCCCGCATATAACCGGATAACCGGACTAAGCCGCGAACAGGTTATAGGCCAGCCGGCAACTGCTGATATCTCGGAAGGGGAAAGTATGCATATGCAGGTCTTGAAAACCAGGAGGCCTGTACGAGGAGTGCCGATGAGGGTTGGTCCCAACAAAAAGGAAGTCATTGTAAATGTTGCCCCAATCATTGTGGAGGGGAAACTAAAAGGAAGTGTTGGTGTTATCCATGATATGTCCGAAATCAAATCCCTTAACAGGGAGTTGACAAGGGCAAGGCAAATCATTCGAACACTTGAAGCAAAGTATTCTTTTGAAGATATTATCGGCCAGTCAGAGGAGATGGTCCTTGCAATCGAGCAGGCAAAGCTGGCGGCGAAAACCCCGGCCACGGTCTTGCTTAGAGGCGAATCCGGTACCGGAAAGGAATTGTTCGCTCATGCCATCCATAATGCGAGTGACCGGCGCTTCAATAAATTTGTCAGAGTCAATTGCGCCGCGCTTTCGGAAAGCCTCCTTGAGAGTGAACTGTTTGGTTATGAGGAGGGGGCATTCTCTGGAGCAAAAAGAGGCGGGAAGCACGGCTTATTTGAAGAAGCAAACAACGGCAGCATCTTTTTGGATGAAATAGGGGAGCTTTCGGCCAATACACAGGCAAAATTGCTAAGGGTCCTCCAGGAAAGGGAAATCGTCCGGGTTGGAGGGACAAAACCTGTCCCAATCAATGTAAGGATTATTGCCGCCACGAATGTTAACCTTGAGAAGGGAATCGCTTCGAATACCTTTAGGGAAGACCTTTATTATAGGATTAACCGATTGCCAATCCATATTCCTCCTTTAAGAAACCGTACGGATGAAATACCGTTGTTAAGCGAAAGGCTTATTCAAAAAATCAATCAGGATTACGGAAGGAATGTGGATGGTGTCACTCATGGAGCCATCCTTCGATTGCAAGAGTATGCCTGGCCGGGAAATGTACGTGAATTGGAGAATATTCTTGGCAGGGCAATTATTTTTATGGCTTACAATGAATCGGTTATTGATGTAAAGCATCTGCCTGAATTGAAGAACAAAGAGGCGGGCCAGCATGTTAGCGTTGAAATGCCTGGTACTGGCAGCACCACTTTGCCGCTTGCCGAGATGATGGAAAGATATGAAGCGGCTATCATCAGAAAGACAATGGCACAAGCCAATGGAAATAAAACAAAAGCTGCAAAGCTGCTGGGGTTATCGATTAGAAACTTGTATTACAAGCTTGAAAAGTACAAACTTGAAAATTAAAGCATGCAAAAAATGCATGGTATGCAACTTGTTGCATAATAAAACTATGAAAAAGAAGTAGCATGAGTTAAAATAAAAATTCTCTTGCAAACTTTTTCAGCCCGCTATCGTTGTTGTTGAGGGACTGAACGCTCCTCAGTTAGAAGGATTTGCAATTTTGGCACATAACTTGCATATTAAGTTAGCGGGGATCAGATACCCACTCAAAGGGGATGATTGCACAAAATGTTTCTTGAGGAGTTAATCGGCAAAGCAGCGGAAAATGGCAAGAAGACAGTCGCTGTAGCTGCAGCTGGAGATCACGAGGTACTTGAAGCGGTTGCCCTTGCATTAAAACGCGGCTTGGCGAGGTTTCTTCTGTTCGGCGACCAGGAACAGATTCAATCCATGCTTGGCCGACATGGCGTTTCGTTGGATGAATCGATCAGCATCATTCACAATCCATCTTCGCAAGATGCTGCCGAAGAGGCAGTCAAAGCTGTAAGCAGCGAGCGGGCGGATGTTTTAATGAAGGGGAATGTCCAAACTTCAGTTATACTAAAAGCAGTATTGAATAAGGAATTTGGCTTGCGCACAGGAAAAATCCTATCACATACGGCGGCCTTTGAAATTAAAGGCTATGACAGGCTGATTCTTGTTACCGATGCGGCAATGAATATTGCACCCGATTTGGAACAAAAGGCCGGCATTATAAGAAACGCAGTTGCATTGGCAAAATCGATAGGGATTGATAATCCGAAAGTAGCACCTGTGTGCGCGGTCGAAACCGTGAATCCAGCTATGCAGGCGACACTGGATGCAGCGTCATTGTCCGCCATGAATAAACGGGGGCAAATTGGCGGCTGTCTGATAGATGGTCCGCTGGCCCTTGACAACGCGGTATCCATGCTTTCTGCAGAACATAAAGGAATTTCCGGCGATGTAGCCGGTAAAGCGGATATCCTGCTAGTCCCAACAGTTGAGGCCGGTAATATTTTGTATAAATCACTAGTTTATTTTGCAAAAGCAAAGGTCGGAGCAGTCATCTGCGGTGCACGTGCACCCATTATCTTGACATCACGATCCGATTCTTCTGAAAGCAAACTTTATTCACTTGCATTGGCACTATGCTCTGTGTCTAAAAACTTTGAAGATTAGGGAGGAAATGAAAATGGAAATCTTTAAATATTTGGAACAGTATGATTATGAACAGGTGGTTTTCTGCCAGGACAAGCAATCCGGGTTAAAAGCCATTATTGCCATCCATGACACGACACTAGGCCCGGCTCTTGGCGGAACAAGGATGTGGACATATGAATCAGAAGCAGCAGCAATTGAGGATGCTCTCCGCCTGGCCCGAGGAATGACGTATAAAAATGCGGCGGCCGGATTGAACCTTGGCGGCGGAAAAACTGTCATCATCGGTGATCCGCGCAAAGATAAGAATGAGGAATTGTTCCGTGCGTTCGGAAGATATATCCAAGGCTTGAATGGCCGTTACATAACTGCGGAGGATGTCGGCACGACTGTTGCCGATATGGACCTTATCCATGAAGAAACAGACTACGTCACCGGAATTTCCCCAGCATTCGGGTCATCGGGAAATCCATCCCCGGCTACGGCTTATGGAGTATTCAGGGGAATGAAGGCTGCTGCCAAGGAAGCTTATGGCTCCGATTCCCTTGAAGGAAAAACAGTTGCCATCCAGGGAGTGGGGAATGTTGCCTATAATCTTTGCCGCCACCTTTATGAAGAAGGTGCCAGGTTGATTGTAACGGATATTAATAAAGAGGCCGTACAAAGGGCGGTTGACGAGTTTGGGGCAAAGGCGGTTGAACCTGATGAAATATACAGTGTCGACTGTGACATTTACGCACCATGTGCGCTAGGTGCTGTCATTAATGACGATACAATTCCACAATTAAAGGCAAAGGTAATTGCGGGATCAGCGAATAACCAACTGAAGGATACACGCCATGGGGACATGATCCATGAACTTGGCATTGTTTATGCTCCGGATTATGTCATTAATGCAGGCGGGGTTATCAATGTAGCGGACGAACTTTATGGCTATAACCATGAACGGGCTATGAAAAAAATTGAAACGATTTATGCCAACATCGAAAAAGTCATTGAAATCGCAAAGCGCGATGGAATTCCTACCTACAAGGCCGCAGACCGGATGGCGGAGGAGCGGATTGAAAGAATGCGCAATTCCCGAAGCCAATTCCTTCAAAACGGCCACCATATCTTAAGCAGGCGTTAATTGGCGGAACGAGGCCGCACTCATGAAACCTTAATGAGCGGCCTTGTTCCTTGCCCAAAAAGCCAGAAACCAATATTTCCGGTAAACCTGCTATACTATCTGCTTTCTGGAGGTCCCGAATGGTGCAAAACAAAGATTATCGGATCCTGGTCATCAATCCGGGCTCTACATCAACGAAAATAGGCATCTTTGACAATGAGCGGTCGGTAATGGAAAAGACCATTCGCCACGATTCTGAAAAAGTCACTTCCTTTGAGAGCATCATCGATCAATACGCATTCCGTAAAGAGACGATCCTGGAAACGCTTGATAATGAAGGAATCAATATATCAAAGCTTAGTGCCGTCTGCGGCCGCGGCGGCCTGCTCCGACCGATTGAAGGCGGGACCTACACGGTTAATGATGCTATGCTTGAAGACCTGAGGGCCGGTTATTCCGGCCAGCATGCATCCAACCTTGGGGGCATCATCGCCTATGAAATAGCGTCAGGATTAAATATCCCGTCCTATATCGTCGACCCGGTCGTCGTGGATGAACTGGATGATATCGCCAGGATATCAGGCTTTTCGCTTGTTGAACGGAAGAGCATCTTCCATGCGCTTAACCAGAAGGCAGTCGCCAGAAGGGCAGCGAATGATTTAGGAAAACGGTATAACGAACTTAATTTGATTGTTGTCCATATGGGTGGCGGAATAACGGTTGGCGTCCATAAGGGCGGCAGGGTTATCGATGTGAATAACGGCCTGCATGGTGATGGGCCATTCAGTCCTGAACGGGCGGGGACAGTACCCGCGGGGGACCTTGTCAGCCTATGCTATTCAGGTGAATATTACCGGGATGAGGTAATGAGAAAGCTTGTAGGCCAAGGAGGGCTGGTCGGCTATCTTGGTACGAACGATGCTGTCCAGGTCGAGAAAATGATTGAAAAAGGCAATAAAAAGGCAAAGCTTGTATATGAGGCGATGGCGTACCAGGTTGCCAAGGAAATCGGAGCGGCCAGCGCAGTTCTTGCCGGCAAGGTTGATGCCATCATCCTGACCGGCGGCCTCGCATATGGAAAATCGTTCGTAACTTCAATTACTGAACGTGTCAATTGGATATCAGATGTAATCGTCCATCCGGGAGAAAATGAGCTTCAGGCCCTCGCTGAAGGCGCACTGCGCGTCTTAAGGGGCGAGGAGGAAGCCAAAGTTTACCCGAATTCATCGAACTTGAAAACAGCAACTACTTAACAGGGGGCAAAAACCAATGGCTCAAGAATATGATTTGGTCATTTTAGGCGGGGGCACCGGTGGCTATGTGGCAGCAATCCGCGCTTCGCAATTAGGGTTGAAAACGGCAATTGTTGAAAAGGGGAAGCTTGGGGGAACTTGCCTCCACAATGGCTGCATCCCATCCAAAGCCCTGCTCAGAAGCGCCGAGGTTTATGCTACAGCAAAAAAAAGTGAGCAATTCGGGGTTTTTGCTTCGGACGTGACCTTCGATTTCGGCAAAGTACAGGAACGGAAGGAAGCAATCGTATCCCAGCTTCATAAAGGTGTGCAGCACCTGATGAAGCAAGGGAAAATTGATGTTTATGAGGGGTTAGGACGAATCCTTGGCCCATCCATCTTTTCGCCAATGCCGGGAACGATTTCGGTCGAAATGAATGATGGCACAGAAAATGAAATGCTTATCCCTAAAAACATCATCGTTGCTACAGGTTCAAGGCCACGTACCTTGCCAGGGCTTGATATCGATGGAGAGCTTGTTCTTTCTTCGGACGAGGCGCTAAGGCTGGATTCACTCCCATCTTCCATCATCATAGTAGGCGGAGGGGTTATCGGAATTGAGTGGGCTTCGATGCTTTCCGATTTCGGGGTTGAGGTGACTGTCCTTGAGTATGCTCCACGCATTATCCCTACTGAAGACCATGAAGTCTCGAAGGAAATGCAGCGCCTGATGAAAAAACGCGGGGTGAAGATTGTTACTGGCGCTAAGGTTCTGCCTGAAACTCTTTCAAAAGGTGAAGGCATCGCGATATCCGCGGAGGTCAAGGGCGCGGAGAAAGAATACAAAGCTGATAAAATCCTTGTCTCTGTGGGACGCCAGGCGAATATAGAAGGAATCGGACTCGAGAATACAGAAATCGAAATAGAAAAAGGCTATATTAAAACGAATGAATTTTTCCAAACGAAGGAATCCCATATCTATGCGGTAGGGGATGTCATTGGCGGCTTGCAGCTAGCCCATGTCGCTTCACATGAAGGGATTGTCGCTGTAGAGCATATTACCGGTAAAGACCCGCAGCCGATTGATTATTCGCTCGTTTCAAAATGCATATACAGCCATCCAGAAGCAGCAAGTGTTGGTCTTACCGAGGAACAGGCAAAGGAACTTGGCCATAAGGTTAAGATAGGGAAATTTTCATTCAGGGCAATCGGAAAAGCACTCGTCTTCGGCCAATCGGATGGGTTCGTCAAAATTGTTGCCGATGAAGAAACAAATGACCTGCTTGGCGTCCATATGATTGGGCCGCATGTAACGGATATGATTTCCGAAGCGGGGCTTGCCAAGGTTCTGGATGCGACACCTTGGGAAATCGCCCATACAATCCATCCTCATCCATCCTTGTCAGAGGCGATAGGGGAAGCCGCACTGGCTGTTGATGGAAGGGCGCTTCATTCATAAATGCTTTTATTTGAGGTTGGAATGGAAAATGGTTCTTCACCATAAGTGCTACTTTATGGATTAATATGCCTAACTTTTATGTTGATTGGAGCGGAGGGCACCGACTCCAGCGGGTTGCAGCGGCAAGGTGGAGACCCCACAGGCGCTTGCGCCGAGGAGGCTCCACTGACGCCCCGCGGAAAGCGTGTGCCCGTAGCGGAAATCAACACATTTGCTAAAACCACTTTTTGTGGTGAAGAACCTAAAAAATTCTTCGCACCATTTTTAAAAGAACATTTGGGAGGGTTATGTTTAATGGCAGAAAACCGCCACCATGCATTGGGCTTGAGTGACGATACAGTATTGGAAATGTACGAAATGATGCTTATGTCCCGGCGACTTGATGAACGGATGTGGCTTTTGAACCGTTCAGGAAAAATACCATTTGTTATTTCATGCCAGGGGCAGGAGGCTGCCCAGGTAGGAGCCGCATTTGCGCTTGATAAGGAAAAGGATTATGTTCTTCCCTATTACAGGGACATGGGTGTCGTCCTTACATTTGGGATGACCCCAAGGGAACTGATGCTTTCAGGGTTTGCGAAAGCGGAAGACCCCAATTCAGGTGGCCGCCAGATGCCGGGCCATTTTGGGCAAAAGAAGAACCGGATCGTGACCGGTTCATCTCCTGTTACAACACAGGTTCCGCACGCCGTTGGGATTGCCCTTGCCGGCAAGATGGAAAAAAAGGACTTTTTGACTTTTGTAACTTTTGGAGAAGGATCATCCAACCAGGGTGACTTCCACGAAGGAGCAAACTTCGCCGGGGTACATAAACTGCCCGTTATTTTCATGTGTGAAAATAATAAGTATGCCATTTCTGTCCCAATAGAAAAGCAGCTAGCCTGCGAAAACGTGTCCGATCGGGCAATTGGCTACGGAATGCCGGGAGTGACCGTTGACGGAAACGATCCACTTGAAGTCTATAAAGTTGTAAAAGAAGCGGCCGAACGCGCACGCCGCGGAGAAGGCCCGACACTCGTAGAAACTATTTCATATCGTCTGACCGCACACTCATCCGATGACGATGATAGGGTGTACCGGGCTCCGGATGAAGTAGCAGCTGCAAAAACCAAAGACCCAATCATCACGTTTGGCGCCTATTTAAAGGAAACTGGCGTCTTGGATGATGAACTGGAGAAACAGATCAACGACCGGATTATGAAGCAAGTAAATGAAGCGACAGATTATGCCGAGAGTGCGCCATATGCCAATCCGGAGGATGCGCTTAAATATGTCTATGCGGAAAGTCAGGGGGATGCATAAATGGCGGTGATTTCTTATATCGATGCAGTCACAATGGCGATACGTGAAGAGATGGAAAGGGATCCAAGGGTATTTGTCCTGGGCGAGGATGTGGGCCGAAAAGGCGGCGTCTTTAAGGCCACCCACGGATTATATGAAAAGTTTGGCGAGGAGCGGGTCATTGACACCCCTCTAGCTGAATCCGCTATCGCGGGGGTCGGGATCGGAGCTGCCATGTACGGGATGCGGCCGATTGCTGAGATGCAATTTGCCGATTTCATCATGCCGGCTGTCAACCAGATTATTTCGGAGGCTGCAAGGATCCGATACCGTTCCAATAATGACTGGAGCTGCCCTATGGTCATACGCGCGCCTTATGGCGGAGGAGTCCATGGCGCTTTGTACCATTCCCAGTCGGTTGAGGCTATTTTTGCGAACCAACCCGGCCTTAAAATTGTCATGCCGTCAACACCGTACGATGTAAAAGGTTTGTTGAAGGCGGCAATCCGCGATGAGGACCCTGTTTTGTTCTTTGAGCACAAACGGGCATACCGCCTCATCAAAGGCGAGGTTCCAGAGGATGATTACACACTGCCAATCGGCAAGGCTGATGTAAAGAGGGAAGGGGAAGACATCACGGTCATTACCTATGGCCTTTGTGTCCATTTCGCCCTCCAGGCCGCGGAAAAGCTAGCCAAGGATGGCATCTCTGCCCATATCCTTGATTTGAGGACCGTTTATCCGCTTGATAAGGAGGCCATCATTGAGGCTGCGTCCAAAACAGGTAAAGTCCTTCTAGTTACTGAAGACAACAAGGAAGGAAGCATTATGAGCGAAGTGGCGGCCATTATTGCCGAGCACTGCCTATTTGAGCTTGATGCGCCAATCAAAAGGCTGGCTGGGCCAGATGTGCCTGCGATGCCGTATGCACCTACCATGGAGAAGTTTTTCATGATGAATCCTGAGAAAGTTGAAAAGGCTATGCGGGAGCTCGCGGCATTTTAATGCCGGGGCGACTGAATATGTGTGAAGGAGTGACCTCACTTGGCTGTTGAACAAATTAAAATGCCGCAGTTGGGAGAAAGCGTGACAGAAGGCACCATCAGCAAATGGCTTGTATCCCCTGGTGACAAAGTAAATAAGTATGATCCGCTAGCAGAGGTCATGACAGATAAGGTAAATGCAGAAATCCCGTCGTCTTTTGCTGGTACAATCAAAGAATTGATTGCGGGTGAGGGGGACACCCTCGCTGTAGGAGAAATTATCTGCACGATTGACGCTGGCGGGGCTGAGGGAGCAACCTCCGTTTCCAACGAGGTTCCTAAATCCGAAAGCGGAGCGAAAAAGGATACTGAAAAAGGGACGGTATCAGCATCCCAAACAGTAAGCGTAGAAAAAGGAAATAGGCAGCGCTATTCACCTGCGGTCCTAAAAATTTCCCAGGAACACGGGATTGACCTTGCACAGGTAAAAGGGTCCGGAGCGGGCGGCCGTATTACCCGCAAGGATCTTTTGCAGCTAATCGAATCAGGAAACATTCCTGCAGCGGCTGAACAAAAAGGCGAACCGGTTAACAGCCAGCGGAATGCGGAACAGGATTCCGAGCCAGCAAAGCCTGCAGCAGCCGCTGCTGCGCCGGTAAATGTTGCTGCCATGCCTGGAGATATCGAAATACCGGTGACAGGCGTGAGAAAAGCAATCGCGGCCAATATGCTTAGAAGCAAGCATGAAGCCCCGCATGCCTGGACAATGGTGGAGGTGGACGCCACCGGACTAGTTGAATACCGGAATTCGATCAAGGATGATTTCAAACAGAAGGAAGGCTTCAACCTTACGTTCTTTGCATTCTTTGTAAAAGCAGTTGCCCAGGCTCTGAAGGAATTCCCGGAAATTAATTCAATGTGGGCTGGGGATAAGATTATCCAGAAAAAGGACATCAATATTTCCATCGCGGTTGCAACCGAGAATGCATTGTTCGTTCCGGTCATCAAGCATGCAGATGAAAAGACGATCAAAGGCATAGCCCGTGAAATTACCGAGCTTGCTGGAAAAGCACGCAATGGCAAATTGACAATGGATGAAATGCAGGGTGGAACCTTTACGGTTAACAACACAGGCTCATTTGGCTCCGTACAGTCGATGGGCATCATTAATTACCCTCAGGCGGCAATCCTCCAAGTCGAGTCGATTGTAAAACGCCCTGTTGTGATGAATAACGGCATGATTGCTGTCCGTGATATGGTGAACCTCTGCTTGTCGCTTGACCACCGCGTCCTTGACGGCCTCATTTGCGGCAGATTCCTCCAGAGGGTGAAGGAGATTATCGAAAACACTTCGAAATCGAATACCTCTGTTTATTAATTGAAAATGAAGGCCCGCTTCCCGTTGGAGGCGGGCTTTTTCACCTGGGGAAAGAAGAAGGGATTTGTTCTCCGTTGCTTCAACTAAGCCGCTATACTACAATTAAAGAAGTACTTTTTTGAATTTTTGAACGGAAGCGAAAGGGGGGACTGTCTCCGTAGGTGGGGACAGGCATGTATGGGGATTGACAAAATGATGGGATATCGCTTTCCTGAAAAAACCATGGAAGATTGGAAAGAAAAAGCCGAACAATCGCTAAAAGGAAAATCAATCGATACCTTGAAAAATAGTACATACGAATCAATTATTTTGAAACCGCTTTACACCCTGGAAAATAGAAAAAGTGCCGGCTTTCCGGGCAAACCGGATTTCCGACGCGGTATCAATCCACTCGGTTACCGGGCAAGGAAATGGAATATTGCCCAAAAGGTTTTCTGGGAATCTCCGGATGAATTAACAAAAAAGCTTTCAGATGCCTTTTCAAAAGGCCAGACAGCCATTTCATTCGGCTTAAAGCCTGGCCTTGAAAAAGAAGCTGCTATTGCGGCTGCACCATTTTCGGCTGGCAGGCCATTTGCGGTTGATGCGGGAAGCAGCCAGAATGCCTTTATTTCGGCACTTGAAGGTGCGATTGAAGCGGGCGACATCACAGGCTATATCGGATATGATCCCCTGTCTTTAACTGCAAAAAAAAATAGTAGTGCACCTGCCAGCTTTGAGGAGTGGAGCAAAACCATTGCCCAAACAGCCAATAAGCATCCGAATCTCAGGATAGTCCTAATCGATACAGGCGTCTACCACAACGGAGGAGCCAATGCCGTCCAGGAGCTGGCTGTTTCCGCTGCCGCCGGAGTTTTCTATATTGAGCAGTTATTAAAAGCGGGAATGGACATTAGTACGATTTTTTCAAAAATGGTATTTAAATTCGCTGTTGGGTCCAATTTCTTTATGGAAATTGCCAAGCTTCGTGCGGCGCGTATCATCTGGGACAAAATAGGAGAGTTGTATGGTGCTGTTGAACTTGTCCGGGGAATGGAAATCGCAGCCGAAACGTCCCCTTTTACTAAAACACTATTTGACCCGCATGTAAACCTGTTGCGGTCCGGAAATGAAGCGTTTGCCGCGGTGCTGGGCGGCGTTCAATATGTGCAAGTGGAGCCGTTCGATTCCCTTGGAGGAGCTACCCCGATATCGGAAAGGATTGCTCGGAATATCCAGCTAATCCTCCAGGAAGAGGCTCTTTTGGATAAAGTGGCCGACCCAGCCGGCGGTTCCTGGTATATAGAAGAGCTAACCGAGCAATTGGCGGAAAAGGGATGGGAGCTTTTTGGAAAAATAGATGCACTCGGAGGAATGCCAGCTGTCCTTAAGTCAGGATGGCTGGAAAAGGAAATTGCTACAACGCTTGATCAAAGGGTGGCCGATGCGAAAGCGAGAAAGCAAAGCATCGTCGGCACAAACGTATATGCCAATCTTGCTGAGACCGCAAAAGTAATTCCGGAGTGGCAGAGATCGGTAACTGGCATTCCTCATACGAGGCTCTCGATCCCTTTTGAGGAACTGCGGTTGAAATCGGCCGCTCTTGAAAAATCGGGGCAAAAAGCTTCGATTGGCCTAATTTGCCTGGGCAGCCTGAAAGAGAGCAAGCCGCGTGCGGATTTTGTTGAAGGCTTTTTAACTCCAGGCGGCATAATGGCGGTTCGGAGCGGAATGGTTCTCTCTGTGGCGGATGCAGAAGCGTTTATAGCCGAAACAGGTCTATCCCGTTATTGCTTCTGCTCCACGGATGAACGATACAGGGAAATGGGGCTTGGGATTTTAACCGAATTGAAGCGGAGGAACCCAGAGTTTTTCTTTTACCTTGCAGGGCAGCCTGAGGAAAAAAATGAATGGCTTGAAGCCGGACTCAAGGAATTTATCCATATTAGAAGCAATTGCCAAGAATTTTTGGCGAATGTGATTGGCGAAATGGAGGCGGCAGGAAATGAGTAAAAAGCCCGATTTTCAAAATACAGCCCTATTCGGGTCAGAACGCCCTTCCAAAAAGGAAGAATGGAAGGCTGAATGTGAAAAGCTTGCGGGGGAACAATTTGACCGCCTTCTGTTTGAAACGAATGAAGGGATTAGCCTGAAGCCTGTTTATTCCGAGGACGACATTTCCGGCCTTGAACACCTGGATGGGAAGCCGGGACTGCCCCCGTTTACCCGCGGACCATATCCGACGATGTACGTAAATAGGCCGTGGACCGTGCGCCAGTATGCCGGCTTTTCAACAGCGGAGGAAAGCAATGCCTTTTACCGGCGGAATCTGGCGATGGGGCAAAAGGGTCTGTCGGTTGCCTTTGACCTCGCGACCCACCGCGGTTATGATTCCGACCATCCAAGGGTTGTCGGCGATGTCGGCAAGGCCGGGGTTGCAATCGATTCCGTCCTCGATATGAAAATCCTCTTCGACGGAATTCCGCTAGACCAAATGTCTGTCTCGATGACGATGAACGGGGCGGTGCTCCCTGTTTTGGCTTTCTACATCGTTACGGCTGAAGAACAGGGCGTCAGCAGGGAGCAATTGTCGGGTACGATCCAGAATGATATTTTAAAAGAATACATGGTCCGGAACACGTATATTTATCCGCCTGAGATGTCGATGAAGATTATCGCTGATATTTTTGCGTATACATCCAAGTATATGCCGAAGTTCAATTCTATTTCGATTTCCGGCTACCATATGCAGGAAGCGGGGGCGCCGGCGGATATCGAACTCGCCTATACACTTGCGGATGGTCTGGAATACGTCAAGACCGGTTTGAAGGCCGGAATTGATATTGACTCGTTCGCTCCCAGGCTCAGCTTTTTCTGGGGAATCGGCATGAATTACTTCATGGAAGTAGCGAAGATGCGGGCGGCCCGCTTCATTTGGGCGAAAATGATGAAGGATTTCAACCCGAAAAATGAAAAATCGCTGGCGCTCAGAACCCATTCGCAAACATCCGGCTGGAGCCTGACCGAGCAGGATCCGTTCAATAATGTAATGAGGACGCTCCTCGAAGCGCATGCAGCGGCAATGGGCCATACCCAGTCGCTGCACACGAACGCACTTGATGAAGCGATTGCCTTGCCGACAGACTTTTCGGCGCGCATTGCCCGCAACACCCAGCTTTTCCTTCAGGAGGAAACCGGGATTACAAAAGTTATCGACCCGTGGGGAGGCTCCTACTATGTCGAGGCGTTGACGGCTGAGCTGATTAAACGGGCAACCGCCCATATTGATGAGGTTGATGCGCTCGGCGGCATGGCAAAGGCGATTGAAACCGGGCTGCCAAAAGTGAAAATCGAAGAGGCTGCGGCAAGGAGACAGGCGCAAATCGATTCCGGAAAAGAAACAATCGTCGGCGTTAACAAATATAGGCTCGATCAAGAGGACCCGTTGGAAATCCTCGATATCGATAACACGGCTGTCCGGATCAAGCAGATTGAGAGATTGAATCAATTAAAGGCAAACCGGGATGTGCGGGCCGTTGAAGCGGCACTATCCGCCCTTGAGGAAGCGGCTCGTTCTGGCGAAGGGAACCTGCTGGAATTCGCCGTTGAAGCCGCGCGTGCCAGAGCCACACTTGGTGAGATTTCGGATTCAATCGAAAAAGCGGCCGGCCGCCATCGCGCGGTTATTCGCTCCGTAAGCGGTATTTACAGCTCGGCGTTTTCAAATGACGAAGAGATTTCCAGAGTCAAGGAAATGGCTGATGATTTCCTTGAAAATGAGGGAAGAAGGCCGAGGATTCTGATTGCGAAAATGGGCCAGGACGGCCATGACCGCGGCGCGAAAGTCATTTCAACCGCTTTTGCCGATCTTGGGTTTGATGTTGATATCGGGCCGTTGTTCCAAACCCCCGCCGAAACGGCGATGCAGGCGGTGGAGAACGACGTCCATGTCGTTGGCTTCAGCTCCCTTGCCGCTGGCCATAAGACCCTATTGCCACAGCTAGTCGAGGAGCTGAGGAAACTCGGCCGTTCGGATATTCTCGTTGTTATCGGCGGAGTGATACCCGCCCAGGACTACCAATATCTTTATGACCAAGGTGCCACTGCAGTTTTCGGCCCTGGCACGGTCATCCCGGTTGCCGCTCAAAAAGTCATCAAGTCCATATACGAAGCACTCGGCTATGAGGAAGTAGAGCTTTGATGGGGATTGATTCTGGTAAAAAGGGCAGCGGGAAGGCCTTTCGTAAAAAAGCCGGGTCTAAGGTGTCGATCGATAGCCTTGCTGGGGGGATCCTTACTGGGGAAAGAAGCTCTCTGGCACGCGGCATCACGCTTGTCGAAAGCAATGCGGGCCATCATTTTAAGGAAGCACAGGATCTTTTGCAAATATTGCTCCCGTACAGCGGCAAGTCCATCAGGATTGGCATTACGGGAGTCCCGGGTGCGGGGAAAAGCACGTTTATTGAGGCGTTTGGATCATTTCTCTGCGGACTGGGCCATAAAGTGGCCGTCCTCGCTGTAGATCCAAGCTCAACGGTAAGCGGCGGCAGCATCCTCGGCGATAAAACGAGAATGGAAAACCTTTCACGCGAGCCAAACGCATTTATCCGTCCCTCTCCTACCGGCGGAAAGCTTGGCGGAGTGCATCGGAAAACGAGGGAGTCGATGCTATTGTGCGAGGCGGCCGGGTTTGATGTCATCCTTATTGAAACGGTCGGGGTCGGACAAAGTGAAGTGGCGGTCAGGGGGATGGTCGATTTTTTCATCCTTCTTGTCCTAACTGGCGCGGGCGATGAACTCCAGGGTATGAAAAAAGGGATCATGGAGCTTGCCGATGTCATTGCGGTTAACAAGGCGGACGGTAAGAATGAGCCGCTCGCCGAACAGACACGGATGGAATACATGCGGATCCTCCATTTCCTTCAGCAGGCGACCCCCGGCTGGGACACTAGGGCGCTTTCCTGCTCAGCCTTGACCCTTAAAGGTATTCCTGAAATATGGTCGGTTATCAAGGAATTCAAGCAAGTGACCGAACAGTACGGCGTGTTTACGGAAAGGCGATTGTCGCAAATGCGCGACTGGTTCCATACCGTTATTTCCGACCAGCTCCACTACAGCTTTTATCAAAATGAAGGCGTTAAAAGACTTTTGCCGGGGCTGGAGAGCGATATACTTAGTGGGAAAAAGACAGCGGCCAGTGCGGCTGAGGAGCTTTTTGCGGTTTTTAACGGGCTGGGAGAGTAGAGTGGACGCTTGAACTGTTCTGAAAATTGATAGATTGTTTGGAAGCGGGGCGTGTTGCCCGCTTCTTTTTTTAGTCATATGGAAAATGTTAACAGAATGTTCACCGTATTCGGATGTTATTTTTAATAAAATGGGCTTAAAGAACAAGAAAGGAAGTGGCATATGTTTTTAAAACACAGATCGGAGCCTGAGGAACTATTAGTTTTGAGGAGTTTGAACAAACGGATGGAGCTTACGGGCAAGGATAGGCAGCGACTTTCCAATATGGAAAGAGGATTTGAAGGGGAAGTGCAATTTGACCTCCTCGCCAAAAATATTCAAGAAGAGCGCTACATACTGAATGACTTGCGGCTGGAAGTGAACAATTCGGAATTTCAAATTGATTCACTTATCATTTCGCGGGGCATTCTGTACCTGTTGGATGTGAAAAATTTCTTTGGCGATTTTTACATGAAAGGCGACAAATTTATTTCGGTTAAAACAGGGGAGGAATACAAAAACCCTCTTGACCAGTTAAAAAGAAGTGTGCTGCTCCTCCGCCAGATTCTCAATTACTACAACCTCAATTTCCTCATCGAAGCATATGTCATCTTCATTAATCCTGAATTTACCTTGTACCAGGCCCCAATGGATCACCCCATCATACTTCCAACCCAGGCTAACCGTTTTATACGGGAACTGAACGAAACGCCATCCCGGCTCAATGATAGCGATAAGAAACTCGCGCAAACGCTGCTATCCCTGCATTTAACCAAAAACCGATTCCAGAAGCTGCCTGAATATCGGTTTGAACAGCTGAAGAAAGGGATGTTTTGTAAAAAGTGCGGATGTCTACTCTCAATTATTGAACATCATAATTTAGTATGCGGAAATTGCGGTCAACGCGAAAAAATTGAATCCGCTATTTTGCGGAATACAGAGGAATTTAAACTGTTGTTTCCTGAACGCAAGATTACCACCGCTGCTATTCAGGAGTGGTGTAAAGCAGATTTAATAGGAAGGACTTTTTCTAGAACATTAAAAAAGCATTATAAGATGATTGGTTGTACTAGTGATGTATATTATGAGTAAACCCCTGGATGCAATATAGTTTAAGCAAAATCGGAAGGAGCAGCGGTATTCTTATTTTACTGTCTTCTGACAAGATTGCGGTTAAAAAGCGGAAATGAGTCAGAAGTAGCCTCGTCTTCTGACAGGTTGGCGGATAAAAAGTGGAAATGAGTCAGAAGTACCCTCGTCTTCTGACAGGTTGGCGGATAAAAAGCGGAAATGAGTCAGAAGTAGCCCCGTCTTCTGACAGGTTGGCGGATAAAAAGTGGAAATGAGTCAGAAGTACTCCCGTCTTTTGACAGGATTGCAGCTGAAAAGCAGAAATGAGTCAGAAGCTGTCTGTCTTATTGAAATTTAAACCCGCCATATAACCCCAAAACAAAAAAAAAGCGGATAGCACCATAAGTGCTATCCAAAAAATTAGGGAGTTTAGGGGTATGGATCTAGCTGTAGTTCTACAATTCCCCGTATAGAAAGTAAATAAACCTATCTACCAAAATTTTCTCTTTGATTGAAAACGGAGGTCCCTCCCTGTATGATAGAAATAGACATTTTTAACAGGGAGTGATTCCATTGAATATGGATTTTAATTTGTTTATGAATGATGTTGTCCGCCAGGCGCGCCAGGAAATTTCCGCTGCCGGCTATACGGAGCTGAAATCCCCTGAAGAGGTGGATGAAGCGCTTGGCCGTGAAGGAACTACTCTCGTAATGATTAATTCTGTGTGCGGGTGCGCAGGCGGTATCGCCAGGCCAGCTGCAGCCCATGCCGTTCATTATGACAAGCGGCCTGATTACCTTGTGACGGTTTTTGCGGGCCAGGATAAGGAAGCCACCGAAAAGGCGCGGCACTATTTCACCGGCTATCCGCCATCCTCTCCTTCGTTTGCGCTTTTGAAGGACGGAAAAATCTGCACGATGATTGAGCGCCATGATATTGAAGGATTTGACCCAATGAATGTTATCCAGAAGCTGCAACAAAGCTTTGACCAGTACTGCGAAGAGCTGTAACGCCGCATAGGATGAACATGTTTTAGTCGTAAAAAACAAAAACGGCCCGTTATGCTGATGCATGGCGGGCCTTTTTTTTCGCTCATGCAACTACTCCTTGGCATCCATAGAAATACAAAAAAGCTGTCTCAACGGCCTATCTTAAATTTGGAAATGCTATTTTTAAAAATAGTATTGCATAATTATTAATACGTGTTAAAATTCATTAATGTGAATAATTATTAACAGGGTATTTTCCTTGTAAAGAAGGAATCATCCTGTTTAAAATGGGTAGTAAGAAATGAAGAGATGTAAATTTAAGTAAATTAGGGAGGATAATTTTTATGAAAAAAAGTGTTATTTTGTTTTTAACTGCCATCTTGCTTGCGGGCATCCTTTCTGCATGCGGGACAAAAAAGGATGACGATGCGAAAACAGGGGACGGTGGAGAGGACAAGAAGACTCTTATCATGGCCACTTCTGCGGATTATCCGCCATTCGAATACATTGAAACGGACAAAAGTGACGAAATCATCGGTTTTGACGTAGACTTGGCAAAAGCTATTGCCGGAAAACTGGGCTATGAGGTCCAAGTGAAGGACATGGATTTCAACGGCCTTGTCCAGGCGCTTAAATCCGGCCAGGCTGACTTTGTGCTTGCAGGTATGACTCCAACTAAAGACCGGAAGAAAAATGTGGACTTTAGCGATATTTATTACACTTCTTCCCATATGTTTGTGACAAAAAAGGACAGCGGCATTAAGACACTTGAGGACCTTGAAGGCAAGACAGTCGGCGTCCAGCTTGGCTCAATCCAGCAGGGAAAAGCAGAGGAAATCCAAAAAGAAGTTAAAATCAAAATTGAAGACAGAAACAGGATTCCTGATTTGATTCAGGAACTCAAATCGGGTCGATTTGATGCTGCAATCATCGAGGATACAGTTGCCAAGGGCTTCTTTGAACATGAAAGTGACCTTGAAGGCTTCACCATTTCAGATGATCCTGAAGAAGCGGGCTCCGCAATCGCATTTCCTAAGAACAGCGAGTTGACAGATAAATTCAACGACGAGTTGAAGAAAATGAAAGAAAATGGTGAACTCGAAAAATTGGTTGTTAAATGGTTTGGCGGGGAACAATAAAGGGAAGCATGTGAACGTTCAGGAGGCTTGTCCTCTCTGAACGTTTTTACAGTTAATGCAGAGAGGAATGGTTTTAAGGATGGAATTGGATTTTGGGCAAATTGTCCCTTCTATTCCGTATATATTAGAAGGAATATGGGTTACACTCCGTATCGTGTTAATTGCGGGTGTACTCGGATTTGCATTTGGGATTATTTTATCACTTTTTAAAATTAGCACGATTAAGCCGCTGGGTTGGCTTGCGGATGCCTATACAAGCATTTTCAGGGGAACTCCGCTAGTGCTTCAGCTTATGATCATCTATTTTGGTTCGCCCCAGATTCTTGGATTTCAAATCGAGCCTTATACAGCCGCCATCATTTCGTTTGCTCTTAACTCGGCTGCTTATATTTCCGAAATCATCAGGGCTGGAATCCTTGCGGTAGACAAAGGGCAAAGGGAAGCTGCCCTCGCTCTAGGGGTTCCTTACAGACAAATGATGTGGGATATCATTCTCCCTCAGGCATTGAAAAATATTCTTCCAGCACTTATGAACGAATTTATTACATTGACCAAGGAATCAGCGATTGTAACGACAATCGGGGTTATGGATATCATGCGCCGCTCCTACCAGGTTGGGGCTAAGTATTATTCATATTTCGAGCCGTTGATTGTTGCTGGTATTATTTATTACCTCATGGTTATCATACTGACATTACTTGGCAAGCTGGTCGAAAGGAGGATGAGGCGCGGTGATTAAAATTGAAGAATTGCGTAAAAACTTCGGCAAGCTTGAGGTTTTAAAAGGCATTTCAACCTCGATACAGGAAAGGGAGGTAGTCGCGATTATCGGGCCTTCAGGGTCCGGGAAATCAACCTTCCTCCGATGCATGAACTTGCTTGAAGTTCCAACAAGCGGCCGAGTTTGGATAGGATCGGACGAAATAACAAACAAGAAGACTAATATTATGAAAGTACGGGAAAATGTCGGAATGGTTTTCCAGCACTTTCATTTGTTCCCGCATAAAACAGTTCTGCAAAATTTAACTTACGGCCCGATGAGGGTAAAAGGGCTATCAAAAGCCGAAGCGGAAAAAATCGGGTATGAGCTGCTTGAGAGGGTCGGCTTGTTTGAAAAAGCTAGCGAGTATCCCGGCCGTCTTTCCGGCGGGCAGAAGCAGAGGGTCGCGATTGCCAGGGCACTGGCGATGAAGCCAGAAGTCATGCTGTTTGACGAACCGACATCGGCACTCGATCCTGAAATGGTCAAGGAGGTTCTTGATGTCATGAAGTCCCTCGCTCACACTGGAATGACCATGGCCATTGTTACCCATGAAATGGGCTTTGCCAGGGAGGTTGCCGACAGGGTGCTGTTTTTGGATGGCGGGGTCTTGGTCGAGGATGCAGCGCCAGAGCAATTTTTCTCAAACCCAAAAAGCAAAAGGGCTCAGGAATTCTTGCAAAAAATGCTTTAATGAGGATATGCTAGGAAAAGATGGTCGCGATGATCATCTTTTTCATTTGCTTTTGTGGCAGGGAGGGACACGCCTATGAAATACAGGATTGGCTACAGGACGGCCAAAACCGCGATTGGCACAGCTGCATCCATTATCATCGCGCAGCAGCTGGGGGCACATAACTTCGCCTCGGCTGCGATCCTGACAATTCTCTGCATCAAACCGACCAAAAGAAAGTCGCTCAGGGCGGCATGGGACAGGTTTCTCGCATGCCTTTTGGCAATGCCGTTTTCCGCGCTCTTTTTTGAGGCGATTGCCTACCATCCGCTTGTCATAGGTTTAATGCTAATTTTCTTTATCCCCACTATTGTGATGCTGAAAGCTAGGGATGGAGTTGTGACAAGTTCGGTTATCATCCTTCATATTTATTCAGAGGGCCATATTACAAAAGGCATTATTTTGAATGAACTCATTGTGATTTTGGTCGGGATAGGGGTAGCGCTCCTGATGAATCTGTATATGCCAAGCCTTGAAAAAAAGCTAGATGAATATGGCAGCCGGATAGAGGACAACTTCAGGAAAATTTTTATGGAAATGGCCAAATACCTGCGGACGAATGAAAGCAGCTGGGATGGGAAGGAAATTTCCGAAACCGCGAAGCTTTTGAATGAAGCGAAATCACTAGCTTTCCGTGATGTCGAGAACCATCTTCTCCGTGAAGAAAGCCTGTACTATCACTATTTTACGATGAGAAAAAAGCAATTTGAAATTATTGAGCGCATACTGCCGATTTCCGCAACGCTTACCCATACGGTTGAACAGGGAAGGATGATGGCCGATTTTATTGAAGAGCTTTGCGAGAATATCCATCCGGGGAATACTGCGTATATTTATCTTGATAAATTGAGGCATTTAAATAAGGAGTTCGAAAGGATGGCTCTGCCCAAAACAAGGAAGGAATTTGAAGCTAGGGCGGCCCTTGTTCAAATGGTCAATGAACTGGAGGATTACCTGCTCATAAAAAGTTCCTTTAAAGGAATTAAAGGGGAGGAAACAGAGAATCGAAGCAGGGTGGTTGGCGCAAACTAGGGAAAAATGGCAAGGGTGGTTTGAATGGCAAATTTGCTGGCTGTGCTGTTGTCCGTTCTGTTTGTTTCGCCAATCTGGCCTCTGGGTCCCAATCCGCTGCCGGGTGATACTTTTATCATTATCAATAAAAAGACAAACGAGATGGCCTTTATTGATGATAACCGGGTGCAGACGGTTCTATCTGTCGGTACAGGAAAAAGTCCCGGGCTGACTCCTGAAGGATTGTTCACTGTCACTGTTAAAGCAGAAAATCCGTATTATCGGAAAAAGGATATTCCGGGCAATGATCCGGCAAACCCGCTTGGCACCAGATGGATAGGCTTTGATGCTGATGGGACGGATGGCAGGACGTACGGCCTCCATGGGACAAACAATCCTTCTTCAATTGGAAAATATGTATCGGAGGGCTGCGTCAGGCTTCAAAATGAAGGAATCGAGTCTCTTTATCCCTTCATACCGCTCGGCACAAAAATATTGATTACCACGTCCAATCGGCCCTTCACCGAATTGGGAAGTGAATATGGAGCCATCCAATAGGAAAAGGGACTGTCCATCCGGGCAGTCCCTTTCGCTCTCTTTATAGAAATGATGATAATCCGAGCAGGAGTGTGGAAGCTAGCATCGCGAATAGCATCAGATAAACAATGATTTTTCTGGACTTGCGGTTATTCATATTAATTCTCCTCCCTGAATGAGTTATGGGATACTATTATTGTACCGGGAAAAGAGTCTGCGGACAACCTTTCAAATTGGGAAGGATTTATGACACTTTTTAGAGAATACAATAATTGTCGAATTTTTAGGGGAAATGGATGATTGTTCGCGAAAATGGAATAACCATCCATACGGGATTGCACAAAAGGGGATGATAAAATGATTAAGAAAGTGGACCATATCGGGATTGCCGTCAAATCTCTCGAGGAAGCGCTTCCTTTTTATACAGATGTCCTTAAGCTTCAGCTTTTGGGCGTTGAAGAAGTGGAGAGCGAGAAAGTGACTGTCGCTTTTCTGGATGCGGGGGGCACAAAGCTCGAACTTCTTGAACCTTCCTCGCCCGAGAGCGCGATAGCAAAGCATATTGAGAAAAGGGGAGAAGGCATCCACCATGTCGCGTTCGGCGTTACTTCCATCCAAGACAGGATAAACGACATGAAGGAAAATGGGATCAAAATGCTTCAGGATAAACCGAAACCTGGTGCTGGCGGGGCGAAAGTTGCATTCATGCACCCAAAATCAACTGGCGGGGTACTATATGAGTTTTGCGAGAAGAAAGGAATGGAGAGCTAGATGGCTGACATTTTTGAGAAAATCAATGAACTTTATGATAAACGCCGGGAAATCGAAATGGGAGGCGGCGATGAAAAAATAGCGAGGCAGCATGCGAAGGGGAAGCTGACAGCGAGGGAACGCATTACCCTCCTGGTAGATGCAGGCACGTTCGTTGAGTTGAATCCGTTTATCGAACACAGGACGACCGATTTTGGTATGGATAGGCAGAAAGGGCCTGGTGACGGGGTTGTGACAGGCTATGGAAAAATCAACGGACGCCCTGTCTTTGTCTTTTCCCAGGATTTTACCGTATTTGGCGGTGCTCTTGGTGAAATGCATGCAAAGAAAATCGCCCATGTGATGGACCTGGCCGCCAATACCGGAGCCCCGGTCATTGGGCTTAACGACTCAGGGGGAGCACGGATTCAAGAGGGCGTTGTTTCCCTTGATGGCTATGGGCACATCTTTTATAGGAACGCCATCTATTCCGGCGTTGTGCCGCAAATCTCCGTCATTCTCGGACCATGCGCCGGGGGTGCTGTCTATTCACCAGCGATTACGGATTTTGTCTTCATGGTGGAAGGCACAAGCCAAATGTTCATTACCGGGCCGAAGGTAATCGAAACTGTGACGGGTGAGAAAATTTCGCCGGAGGACCTTGGCGGGGCAAAGGTCCATAACTCTATATCAGGGAATGCCCATTTCATGGGGAAAACGGAGGAAGAAGTACTGGAGTCTGTGAGAACACTGCTAAGCTATCTTCCACAGAATTCCCAGGAGAAACCGCCGCATGTTGATAATGGAGACACTGGGGATGACTACAGGTCAGACCTCGTAGACTGTATCCCTTTTGACCCAGTCAGGCCGTATGATGTCAGAGTTGTTATTGGCCATGTCGTTGATGAGGGAAGTTTTATGGAAATCCACCGTGATTTCGCGAAAAACATCGTCGTTGGGCTTGCCAGGATAAAAGGGGACACGGTGGGGCTTGTCTGCAACCAGCCGAAAGTGATGGCTGGCGGCCTTGATATCGATTCTTCCGATAAAGCTTCAAGGTTCATCCGATTTTGTGACTCCTTTAATATCCCAATCATCACCTTTGAGGATGTAACTGGATTTTTCCCGGGGATTAAACAAGAACATGGCGGAATTATCCGCCACGGAGCAAAGATTTTGTATGCTTACTCTGAAGCGACAGTGCCAAAGCTAACCGTTATTTTACGAAAGGCATACGGCGGCGCGTACGTTGCCCTGAACAGCAAATCAATCGGCGCGGACCTCGTATTCGCCTGGCCGAATGCGGAAATCGCCGTTATGGGACCACAAGGTGCCGCAAATATCATTTTTTCAAAAGAAATCGAAAACAGCCCGGACCCGGAAAAGGTTCGACAACAGAAAATTGAGGAATACCGCGAAAAATTCGCGAATCCTTATGTGGCGGCGGCCCGGGGAATGGTCGACGATGTTATCGATCCTAGGGAAACAAGAATCAAACTTGTACAGGCTCTGGAAATGCTCAAAAACAAACACGAAACCCGGCCTCCGAAAAAACACGGAAACATCCCGCTCTAATCGGGGATGTTGATGATAGGGCAACTGGAAAGGTATACTAAAATAGTGAGTACATACATTTTCTGATGGAGGTTTAGCAGATGATTGATAGTGAACGGTTATTGAATGAATTTATTGAGCTGGTCCAGATCGATTCTGAAACCAAGTATGAGGCAGCGATTGCAAAGGTATTGAAGGAAAAGTTTTCCGCGCTTGGATTGGATGTATTTGAGGATGACACGACCTCCATTACCGGACACGGGGCAGGGAATCTTATTTGTACGTTGGCAGCCACAAAAGACGGGGTGGACCCAATTTATTTTACGAGCCATATGGACACAGTCACCCCGGGAAATGGTGTCAAGCCCTCCATTAAGGACGGTTATGTCGTGACGGATGGCACGACAATCCTCGGGGCGGATGACAAAGCTGGCCTTGCTGCGATGTTCGAGCTAATCCGCGTTCTTAAGGAAAAATCGATTCCGCACGGAGAAATCCAGTTTGTTATTACAGTCGGCGAAGAATCGGGACTTATGGGAGCCAAAGCGCTGGATCCGGCAAAAATAACCGCCAAGTATGGTTATGCGCTTGACAGCGACGGGAAGGTTGGCAATGTAATTGTTGCCGCACCTACACAGGCGCGAATCGATGCCGTCATTTACGGAAAGACTGCCCACGCGGGAGTTGCTCCTGAAAAAGGCGTTTCTGCGATTACAATCGCCGCAAAAGCGATTGCAAAAATGCCTCTTGGCAGAATTGACAGCGAAACTACGGCAAATATCGGCCGATTTGCAGGCGGACAGGCGACGAATATTGTAGCTGACCGTGTTGATATTCTTGCCGAAGCAAGATCGCTTATTCCTGAAAAAATGGAAGCTCAGGTGGCGAAGATGAAGGAAGCATTTGAATCGGTTGCTGAACAGATGGGCGGTAGTGCTGAAGTAGAGGTCAAAGTCATGTATCCTGGCTTCAAGTTTGGTGAAGGCGACCATGTTGTTGAGGTAGCAAGGAAAGCGGCCGCGAAAATTGGCCGCAGCTGCGAACTCCAGCAAAGCGGCGGGGGAAGCGATGCCAATGTAATTGCCGGTTTCGGGATTCCGACGGTTAACCTCGCGGTGGGCTACGAGGAAATCCATACAACGAATGAGCGTATGCCGATTGAAGAGCTGGGAAAGCTGGCTGAAATGACGATTGCGATTGTCGAGGAAGTAGCGAACCAATAATTTTTGTTCTAAAAGGGGACCCGCTTGGGATCCCCTTTTAGTTTAACGAAATAGTCGGCGTTTTTTTAAAAAAAATATCATTCTGCTTTACCTGTCCAGCGGCTCCACTTCCTCCAGCTCGGTTGTAACAATCGTTTCATTACCGGAAGAGTCCTTAAGATAAAATGACTTTTTTACAATCCCGAGTCCCGGTGCCCAGATGTTTTGTACGACGCTTCCATCCTCCCCAATTTTCTCGAGAATAATTGCATTGGATAGTGTCCTATAAGGCACCTTTACGGTCGCATCCGTTTCTTTGACTGTCCATCCATCAAACTGTTGATTGGGTTTAAGAGGATTGGGCAAAATCAGCCTGGGTTTGAAAGTCCGCTTGTAGGCATTGATATCTGGAGCATCTTCGGAGTAGTATTCAGGTTCCTCATATACGATGGAAATCCCGTTTTTATCCAACTGATAAATTCTGAGTATGCTCGTACCGCCGTTTTCAGCAACCGCTGCTAGATAAGCATTTTCCTTAGAAAATACCCTTTCAACCTCCGCAGCATATTCATTTCCGGTTCCTTTGAACTTCTTCAGTTGATTAGGCGCAGGCATATATGCTCCTGTTTGGATGGGGGTTCCCGTTCCTATATTGGTTCCATTGCCGCCATCCGCTGAATCAGTGCTGCTGCCATTGCCAGTAGTCGGTCCAGGTTTGTTTGGCACTTCCTTTTTTTCCGTATGGTCCTTTCCATTTCCGCCCTTGTTGGATTGCTCCAAATTTGTATCTTTAGCTGGTTTGGAATGATCCCCCGCACTGCAGCCGCCCACAATGAATAAGGCAGTAATTAGTACCAGCAGTTTTCTCATACCTATCACATCCTTGACAAAATATACTGCTATAACTATTTGACGTATTCTATGCTAATATGTTTCGTTAATAGTACTAAATTGGCGGCCAAATCACAAATTCATCCGGACAAGTATATCCGCATGGAAGGGATGCGGCAATCCATTGTTTTTGCTAAACTAAAGGAAGAAGATACGGATGGAGGTGATGGCCATGAAGGAGATGTATCCTAAAAAGGGAAGGGTCATTTTGCATGTCGATATGAATAGTTTCTATGCCTCTGTGGAAGCAGCCCATGACTCTTCCCTGAAAGGCAAGCCTCTGGCCATCGCTGGCAATCCAGAGGAGCGGCGCGGAATCATTGTCACTTGCAGCTATGAAGCAAGGAAATTGGGCGTCAAGACGACTATGCCCCTTTGGGAGGCTAAAAAGCTTTGCCCCCACTTGATTATAATGAGGCCGAATTTTGACAGATACCGCGCCGCGTCAAAAGCCATGTTTGAAATTTTAGCGCAGTTCACCCAGTTGGTTGAGCCGGTTTCAATTGATGAAGGCTATTTGGATATAACAGAAAGCTATGACCTTGGCAGCCCACTGGATATTGCCCGGACAATTCAGAAGCGGATCCTCGCCCAGCTTGATCTGCCATGCAGCATCGGAATTGCCCCAAATAAGTTCCTTGCAAAAACGGCATCAGATATGAAAAAACCATTGGGGATTACCGTACTCCGGAAACGGGATATTCCGTCTGTTCTTTGGCCGAGGCCAGTCGGCGATATGCATGGGGTAGGTTCAAAAACAGCCGAAAAATTAAAGGGGATAGGAATTGAAACGATTGGCGGCCTTGCATCCGCAAATGAAGTACAGCTAAAGATGATCCTGGGGATTAATGGAATTAAACTTAAGGACAGGGCGAACGGAATTGATCCGAGGCATGTCGATCCTGATTCCATATCCGATTTTAAAAGCATCGGCAATTCAACAACCCTTCCAAGGGATATTGCCAATCAGCATGAGCTTTTCACTGTCCTTGATGGGCTGGCAGATAAAGTCGCGACGAGACTGAAAAGGAAGAATGTCCTAGCAAATTCACTCTCCATCACAATCCGTTACAAGGATCGAAAAACGTTTAACCGCGGAAGAAAGCTCAGGAACCCTGTTGGTGGCAAGGAAGAAATTGCCCAATTAGCCAAGCAGTTGTTTGTAAGCAACTGGAACGGCGACCCTGTCAGGCTCCTCGGCATTACCGGTTCCGATTTGGCTGGAGCGGAAGAATCTGTTAAACAGCTTGACCTATTTTCCTATGAAAAGGAAGCGAAAAAGGAGCCACTCTACAAAACTATGTCCATTTTAAAAGAAAAATACGGCAAAAACATTATTTCAAATGCGGGATCATTAAAAGAGATTGATGCCAATAAAGGAACGCAAACAAGCTTTAACAAGGATTTCCTGCGAGGGTTTAGGCCCGGGCAGAAAGGGAAAGAAAACGAATCGGAATAACGCTTTTCTATTAAAAATGCCGTCCACTATGGACGGCATTTAATCCTTATACTGAAATCGCGCAATAACTCAGCTTAAGCCTTCAAGCAGCAAAATCCTTGCCGGTGCGGCATCGGTTCCCTGCAGCTTCAGTGGAGCCGCAACCATTATATACTCGCCTGCTTCCACGTCCTTGAGGCGCAGACCTTCAATGATGATGATATCCCTTCCCATCAGAGCCTTGTGGGTTGGATGCCCTTCCTGGGCGCGTTCAATGCCAAGCGCATCGATCCCCACGCCGGCAATACCGATTTCCGCCAGCTGTTCGGCCGCGTCCTTGGCGACGAAAATGAATTCAAAATTGAACTCTTCATCAAAGGAGTTTTTTGTTTTGAATAGGACGAAATCATCTTTTACAATATCAAGGCCAACCAAATCATTAGCGGTAATCCTGTCGGTAACTTGTGTCAGCTCAAACACCTTGCACTGACGGACCAGTTCCTCAATGGCAATCATTTCAAACGTTTTTCCTTCGTTGATCATATGGAGCGGTGCGTCTATATGTGTTCCTGTATGAAGATCAAGGCTGAGCCTCGATTCTGTCACATGGGCATTTGTGGCGGTTTCAAGCTTCGGCTGCTTTTCTGGCTTGTTTTTATAAACGGGCATTCCTTCAAAAATCGGTGCGGTGATGTCATGGATTTTCATTTATTTCCCCTCCGGTTAGCATCTTTCTACATTGAGATCCCGAACACGCCACCAGAAGAAGCCGTCCCTCTCTAATAGCTCCTCTGCAGCAGCAGGACCTCTTAATCCTGGTTCATAATTAGGAAAACTCTCTTCCTTCGTGCTTTCCCATTCATCAGAAATTTTGTCCACAAAGCTCCAAGAAAGGGCAACCTCATCCCAATGCGCGAAGTTGGTTGCATCGCCGCGCAAGCAGTCATAGAGAAGCAGTTCATACGCTTCAGGGGTATTCATTTCATTTACCCCATTATTGGCAAAGCTCAATTTCACCTCTGTGGCATCCATTCCCTGGCCGGCCTTCTTTGCGTTCAGGTGAAGGGTGATTCCTTCCTCCGGCTGGATATGGATAACGAGCAGATTAGGATTCAACGGCTTGTCGGGCTGGTAATACAGGTTCATTGGGATGTCCTTGAACTGGACAATGATTTTTGTTGATTTGGCCCCAAGCCTTTTGCCCGTCCGGATATAGAATGGAACTCCTGCCCAGCGCTGATTATCAATCATCAGTTTTCCGGCCACATACGTTTCGGTGTTGGAATTTTTATCGACCATTGGTTCATCCCTGTAAGCGGGAACGTCCTTGCCATCCAAAGTGCCTGCTCCATACTGGCCTCGGACAAAATAATTGGATACTTCATTGCCTTCAATTGTTCGAAGCGAACGGAAGACCCTGATTTTTTCCGAGCGGATTTCATCGGTGGTCAGCTTGATTGGCGGTTCCATTGCCAAAAGGGCAACCATTTGGAGCATATGGTTCTGAACCATATCCCTAAGGGCGCCGCTTGTTTCATAATATCTGCCGCGCTCCTCGACCCCAAGTGTTTCACTTGATGTAATCTGTATATTTGAGATATAGCGGTTGTTCCAGAGCGGCTCAAAGAGAGCATTGGCAAAACGGATGACTTCAATATTCTGAACCATCTGCTTGCCGAGATAGTGGTCAATACGATAAACTTCTTTCTCGCTGAAGGCGGTACGGATTTGCTCGTTTAGCTCAACCGCCGATTTAAGATCATGGCCGAATGGTTTTTCAATGACAAGCCGTTTAAAGCCCGGTACATCGGTAAGGCCGTCAGACTTAAGGTGGAGTGCAATGGGGCCGAAGAATTCAGGGGCCATCGCCAGGTAAAAAATCCTGTTTCCCCCTAGATCATAGTGATTGTCCAGTTCTTCCGCCATCTTTTTTAAAATGGCATAGGAACCTGAGTCGGTAACATCATGGGAATGATAATAGAAGTGGGAAGCGAATTCATCGATGCCGGTTCCGTATTCATCTGCTTCGATTACCGATTTCTTTACATTTTCCTGGAACTGCTCATTCGTCAGCGGCCTCCTTGCAACTCCGATGACAGCAAAACATTCCGATAAGAGGCCTTTTCGGAAGAGCCTGTACAGGGAGGGATATAGTTTCCGGTTTGCAAGGTCACCAGTGGCCCCGAAAATCATAATTAGCGATTTTTGTTCTCTAGTCTGTGACAAGGATGATAGCTCCTTTGCGAAAGAAATTTCCGAATTTAATAATTTATCTATACAAATACAAAATTTTAGCTGTTTCTTCTATATTTAGCAACTGATTAGCAATCCATGTACCTTATCATGGAACGAAAAAGGCGCCATCGTATTAAAAGGGCGGGAAGGGTTAAGTATGGTATAGTAAGAAAAAATGGTATATGGGTCCAAGCCTGCTGAACTGGGCGAGGGCCTGGCTAATGACTTTTGCAAAAGAAAGAGGTTTTTACGTTGGAATTATTATTCCTGGGAACAGGCGCGGGTGTTCCCGCGAAATTGCGGAATGTTACATCAATGGCATTGAAGCTTCTTGATGAACGAGGGAGTGTGTGGCTTTTTGATTGCGGGGAAGCGACACAGCATCAAATCCTTCATACCTCGCTCAAGCCGCGCCGGATTGAAAAAATTTTCATTACCCACCTCCATGGTGACCACATATACGGCCTTCCCGGGCTATTATCAAGCCGCTCGTTCCAGGGAGGGGAGTCGGAGGTTGAAATTGTAGGGCCGCCAGGGATTGAAACTTTTTTAAAAATAAGCCTGTCAGTGAGCGGTTCATACTTAAAATACCCGCTAAAAATCACGGAGGTTAACGAGGGAACCGTTTTCGCTGACGGGCAATTCAAGGTTGAAGCGCTTCTCCTAGACCACGGAATTGCTTCTTACGGGTATCGCGTTACCGAAGCGGACCGCCCAGGCACACTTATGGCCGATAAACTCGAGGAGGCGGGCATTCCGCCAGGGCCAATATATAGAAAAATCAAGGCTGGCGAACCTGTTGCACTTGAAGATGGCACGGTTATAGACCCCGCCGATTTTCTGGGGCCGAGACAAAGAGGGAGAATCGTCACGATCCTCGGTGATACCCGCTTTTGTGCGAACGCGATAGAGCTTGCCAGGAACGCCGATCTCCTTGTCCATGAAGCGACATTCGCCGCGGGCGAGGAAAAGATGGCGCATGAGTATTTCCATTCAACAACTGCCCAGGCAGCGGATGTTGCAATTAAGGCAAATGCCAAAAAGCTGTGCCTGACCCATATTAGCTCCCGCTATGACCGGCAGGCATCAAGGGAACTGCTTAAGGAGGCACAAGGTTTTTTCGAAAATACAGAGATAGCCGAGGATTTTAAAGAAATTAATATTCCATTACATCAATAGCTCTTCCTATTTGAAGACTATACAAATTTTAAGTTTACAAGGGCGAGCTGCTTAAGTTCCATGTGTGGGGCTATTTTTTCCTAAAAGCCCTCCAGGCTGTTTTAAGAGCGGCGTAATTGCCAATCGCCGCATAGCCATAAAACCAGCCCATGAACAATCCCGCAAGCAGGCTGTATTGATGGCTGACCAGAACAGATAAAAGAAATCCCATAAAGATAGCCACTGTTGGAACAAACTTTTTTGGAATGTTGAAATAGAGCTTCAGGATTTGTGTGATTGCCATTATGGCCGGAACCGCAATGACAACATCCCAAAAGTTCGTATGTATGACAGGGAAGTTCAAATCCATCAACCTCCGTGGAAGTGTCTTACCCTTAGTGTGGTCTTTTTGGATGCCGGCCAACCAAAAGATTAGGTTCCATAAGTATTCTTGCTTATTTTTCCCCTTTTCAAAAAAAATGCGGCCTTTGCTGCTTAGATTTTGGTGAACAGGGTAGAAGTATGTGGAAATCAACTTCTTGGAGGGACCATCATGGAGGCGTTTATCCTTATCAGCACGTTTATGTTTATTATGGGATCGCTTATTTTATTGGTTAGCGGCATTATTAGTTTCTTTTTCCCAAAGGTCCATTTTATGTACATACTTGGCGGAAGCGCCATTACGGGAGCCGGGTTTGCCTATCTTTATGAACTTGGGGGGCTTGTCTTCCTTGCGGTAATCCTAAATGTTTTTCTTTCTGCTATTGCCATTGGGCTGGCGAAATACAGCCTTTATTTAAAATCAAAAGCAGAGCTTGAAGCGGACAGTTTATTTTAATTGAAAAAGGCGCCTTTCCTTGTCGGAAGGGCGCCTTTGCCGTTTTTTAATTTAATTCCAGCCGCGTTCGTATTGCTTTGGAGCTTCAATTTCGACTCCTAGCTCTTTTGCAGCTGTTCGCGGCCAGTATGGATCCCGCAGGAACTCACGTGCGATGAGGATCAGGTCCGCGCGTTCATTTTGAAGGATTTCCTCTGCCTGGATGCCAGATGTAATCAGGCCGACCGCACCGGTTGCGATTTCGGCCCCTTCCCGGATTGTTTCCGAGTATTTCACCTGGTATCCCGGGTAGGCATTGATTCGGGCTGGAACAACAGCGCCGGAACTTACGTCGATTAAATCGACTCCTTGTTCCTTCATCCATTTTGCAAACTGGACATAATCCTCTGGAGTCAGTCCTTCTTCATCGTAATCGTGGGCAGAAACCCTGACGAATAGCGGGCCATCCCAAACCGTGTTGACTGCTTCAATGATCTTACGGAGGAAGCGATAGCGGTTTTCCGCAGAGCCGCCATACTCATCTGTTCGCCTGTTCGAAAGAGGAGAAAGGAATTCATTGATCAGGTAGCCATGGGCCCCGTGCAGCTCTATTACATCAAAGCCGGCTTTTCGTGAACGTTCGGCTCCTTTTTTAAACGCTTCGATTGTTTCCTCGATATCGGCTTTCGTCATCTCTTTCGGGGTTTTAGACTTTTCATTGAATGCGAGGGCGGAAGGAGCTAGAATATCCCCTTCAAGAACAGCCTTTCTTCCCGCATGGGCAAGCTGGATCCCTGCCGCAGTCCCGTGCTCCTTCATTAGGCTTGTCAATTCTGTCAGTCCAGGGATATGATCATCGCTCCAAATGCCGAGGTCATTCGGCGAAATTCTACCCTGCGGCGTAACTGCGGTTGCCTCGACGATGATCAGGCCGGTCTGTCCGACAGCCCTGCTTGCATAGTGCGTACGGTGCCAGTTTTCAACAATACCGTCCTCATTATGACATGAATACATGCACATCGGTGACATCACAATCCTGTTTTTAAACGTAACTCCCTTGACCGAATAAGGGGTAAACAATTTCGCTCCCATTATGTAGCCTCCTTAGTGAAACAGGGGACGGATCTGCTGCTTCCCCAATTCCTTTTTATCTTGAAATGCTAATTTTAGTATAGCAAAGCTTTTCCCTCTTTATGAAATTTATCGCTTACGCAATTCTTTCAGGCTGTACTTTGTTCCTCGCCAAATGATTCCGCCGCGCCTGAATGTCAGGTAGCTTGCCCGGATGATGCTGTAAATGAAGATGGATGCCGTCAATGGGAATGCTATGAACAAGATGGGCGAGAACCGGGTCATTTTTTTCAAAACAAGCAGGTAAAGCGCCACAATCCCGAAGATATTTCCTATGCTTAACAGAAAAATTTGCCTATCGGGCACAAACAACGTGAAAAACGGCAGCACCTGTGACGCAAACGTGCCGAGCACCGCGAAGACTACCATCGACAGGCGGTAATGCAGGCCGGCGAAGGTGTTTTTCTCGAGCCCCGCCAATGCCTCGCCAAGTGTTCCGTACCACTCAACCTCCATTAGGTCCAGGGCGCTGACAATCCGCTGTTTCCGCCCGGCCTCCTTGATTTTCATGCCCAGCTGAAGGTCATCGTCAGGCCTCATTTTAATCGCTTCGTGGGTTCCGAACGATTCGTAACCTTCTTTTGAAACAAGATTGAAGGCCCCAATGCCAATCCCATTTTTTGATTTCGGGTTGTTTGCCGTCCATGGCCGCTTGTAATACGAAAAGCCGAACAGGAAAAAGGCAACAAATGATTTCAGCCAGAACCCTTTTGCTTTCATATTTGGCGCAGCTGTCATATGGTCAAGTCTGTTCCTTTCAAAATAACCGAGCGCCTTGGCAAAAGCATCTTCCCGGTACTCTACATCCGCATCCGTGAATAAAATCCGGTCGCCCTTTGCGGCAAGGTATCCTTTGTAGAGGGCATGGTTTTTCCCAAGCCAGCCGTCAGGCAAGTCGGCAATATGAATCACTCTCACCCTGTTGTCGAGGGCTTTCAGCTCTTCCATTGCCTCGCCGGTCCTGTCGGTTGACCTGTCATTGACAAGAATCCATTCAACATTCAGATACGTTTGCCGCAATTGGCTAAGGACGCTCTTCTTTATATGACCTTCTTCATTTTTCGCCGCTACAACGACCGAAAGGAGGGGCCCGTCTCGAAGAGGAGGTTCTGTCTCAAGCCGATCAAGAGTTTTAAACCCTATCATCGCATCGATAAGGAAAACAATCCAAATAAACAAACTAAGAGATAATAAAAATGTCAGCATCGAATAATCTCCGTTGGCTTTTTCTCCATTGTATCAAAGTGAAGCAGGGGACGTATCCTTTGCTTCACTTTGACCAACTATTTTAGGAAAACCGCTTTTTTCATAACCTATGTAATTATGCGGAAATAATGACAATATGTGCCTGAATCTGTAAACTGAGAGAAAAGGCGTCCGCCAAATTGACGACTCCTTATTTGAAAATAATGTTGCGAGGGAAAAAACATGGCTGAATGGAAGAAAACTATCGCTAAAATCACGCTTCCAACCCCGTTTGCGGTTGGGGATGTTAATGTATACGCTGTTAAAGGCGACAGGCTCGCCCTTGTCGATGTGGGACCGAAAACGGATGAGGCTTGGGCTTCATTGAAGCACCAGCTGTCAGAGCTCGGCCTTGCCCCGGAAGATATTGAGATGGTTGTGCTGACCCATGACCACCCTGACCATGCCGGGCTCCTCGATTACTTTCCAAAATCACTTGAGGTTTATGGGCATCCTTTGAATGAAAGATGGATCAACCGGACGGACGAATTCATGGCATGGCATGACCGTTTCTACCTTGGCCTGTTTACTGAGTTCGGGATTCCGGATAGCTATTTCAGGCTAGCTGGGCAGCTTAAAAAATCGCTAAAATACTCCTGCAATCGATCGCTTTCTGGAGAACTTTTAGAAGGAGATAAGCTTCCTGGATTGCCGGACTGGCAGGTAATCGAGACGCCTGGCCATGCGCAAAGCCATATCGCGCTGTATAGGGAACAGGATGGGGTGCTTCTTGCCGGCGACCATGTGCTGGCTCATATTTCACCCAACCCTTTGCTCGAACCGCCGATTGCCAAAGGAATAGAGCGCCCGCGCCCGCAGCTCCAATACAATCAATCGCTTTTAAAGCTGCGCAACTATCCGATTGGGATGGTCTACACAGGGCACGGGGCAAACGTCTCGAGATTGCCCGAACTGATTGAGAGAAGGCTTGCTCGCCAGCATGATCGTGCAATGAATGTGAGGGATATGCTTAAAGAAGGGCCGAAAACGGTATTTGATTTATGCAGGCGGCTTTTCCCAGCAGCCTATGAACGCGAACTTGGACTCACCTTGTCCGAAACGGCCGGCCAGGTCGATTATTTGCTTTCCCTTGGTGAAATCGAGCCGGTTTTGAATGGTAAAATAAAGTATTACAAGTTTAGGTGAGGTGAACTGCCATGGGGCATTTGACAGGAAAGAATATAGTCATTACAGGCGCTTCGGGAGGAATCGGAGCTGAAATCGCCAAACAGGCAGCTGCCAAGGGAGCGAACCTTGCCCTGCTTGCGAGAAGCGTTGATAAGCTTGAACGGTTGAAGGCAGAACTTGAGTCCGCCTATAATAGCAAGGTGCTGGTCTACAGGCTTGATGTATCCGACACAGATGAGGTCGGAACCGCATTCGCACGTATTTTTGAAGAGATGGGCGACATCGACATCCTTGTCAATAATGCCGGATTCGGCATTTTCCGAATGGCGCATGAAGCGGATATCGCAGAAATCAAGGCAATGTTCGATGTCAATGTCATTGGCCTGATGGCCTGCACCGGGGCTGTTTTGCCAAAAATGAGGGCCCACCGGTCGGGACATATCATCAATATCGCTTCCCAGGCTGGGAAAATCGCGACTCCAAAATCGAGTGTGTACTCGGCAACAAAGCATGCCGTTCTCGGTTATACGAACAGCCTGAGGATGGAGCTGTCCGATTTCAATGTTCATGTGACCTCGGTGAATCCTGGGCCGATTGAAACGAACTTCTTCACCATCGCCGATGAAAGCGGGTCCTATGTGAAAAATGTAAAGCGCTGGATGCTGAAGCCCGAATATGTTGCCGAAAAGGTCGTCGGCAACATGGTGAATCCGGTCCGCGAGATCAACCTCCCCGGCTGGATGAACGCAGGCAGCATCTTCTACGCGCTGTTTCCGAAGTTGTTCGAACGTCTTGGGAAAAAGGCTTTTAACCAAAAATAACGCGTCCCACAGATGGAAAAAAGAACGCCCATTTCATAGCGCTGAAGTGGGCGTTTATTTGCCGTTATTTTGACGTATTCAATAATGACTGAGCAACTTAATTTCTGCTGGCTTCCAATACTGTTTCTAGCTTCCACTCAAACCATCTTCCATGGCCATCCGTTTCAGCAACAAGCTGATGGCTTTTTTGGCCTTCCAGGAAGGAATCCAAATGAAGGTATCCATCATTCATATTGTTATAGAGGTGGAAAACATCACGCCCTTTTGCAATTTCTTCTATATTATCAAAAAGCTTCAGCTTTTTTTCCATAGGCATTTGATTGGCCACATGTGTATGGAACACCACAATAGTTGACTCATCGGGAATTTGATCAGCAAGCTGCGGAAGAAGCTCCACGCCATCGCCCTCGATAAAGGTGATTTTTTCCCGGTTGGTTTTCATGCATCGTACGGCGCCTTCGAATAATTCCCTCCTCTCATGGTGCTCCGGCCAAATGAGCGCCTTCATCCAAAGGGAGTCCTCGTCCTTTGTCACATCATTGATATGCAAATCCAGTCCGTAGCGGGCGGTTACCGGGGCAATTCGCTTATTGAAAACCGGCTGCCCATCCCCTTTCACCGAGGCGTGGATATTCACTTGGGCGTCTTCGCTGCCATACACGATGCCATCCCCATAGGAATAGCTGTAATGGTCCCATAGCAGCTGGAAACCGGCGCTTGTGCCAATTTCAATTAAGGTTAGCGGCCTGGCTGCCTGTTCGTGAATGTAGTTGAATACGGGGAAGAGGTAGGCGCAGCGCCTTACTTCGTTTGTCTGAACCAGCTTGCTTTCAAGAAGTCCGATTATTTGCAACCGGTTCTCAAGGCAAAAGTTTTTAAAATGGGGGAAAGACGCTTCGGCCGACCGCGATACCTGTTCAATGCTCGCATAGAAGCCTCTTAATGGATGGTCCGCTCCCTTAAGTAGCAAATAATGAACGGCACCAAATAAAAGGTTGGGAACCGGCTGTCCTTTTCGGGCATGCGAACTTAGTTCAAGGAGGTCGAGATCTTGGGCAATTTCCTTCGAAAGATGTTCGTACAGCGCGCTTGACCCCTTGCATTCTTTCTCGGCAAATATGATAAACCGGTTCAATACATAATTCAGGTCCATTTTTTTCTCCTCACTTTGTCATTTTGGAAAAAACTCATATCAAGAGAGAAAGGGATTTCCTTTACTTTTAGCGAATCAAGATTATAGCTCAAAATGGATTATAAAGGCATTCTTTCGTTCAGCAGGGAATGAAACTGTCTTCATCCGGTTTATGAAGACAGTTTGGTCAGTTTTTTTTGAGTGAAATTTTCGAAACATAAAGAGAGTATCGGCAGCCCGATACTCTTTTAGTTTAGCTGGATGCAAACTCAGCCTCATCAAGGAACTTGGCAACGGTTTCCCTATACTCCTCGGGCTGTTCCCGATAAGGCGAATGCGCGCTTTTTTCAAAAATATGCAACTTTGAGCCCGGTACAAGACTGCTGAAATAGCTGGTTGATTCCGGGGTTGCTTCATCAAAACGGCCGCACAGGAAAAGCGATGGTACCTGCAGTTCATGGAGCCTTGGCGTGCAGTCGAACTCCTTCAGGTTTCCGGTTACGCAAAATTCAGATGGGCCCCACATGGTGTTGTAGACGTCCAGATTGGTAAGCTTCGATGTCATTTCCCTTTCCTCCGGACTGATTTCAATCCTGCAGACGAAGTTTTTGGCGAACTCCTTCATGGCCTGCTTGTATTCGTCGGAATCGGTCGTGCCGTCCCCTTCACACCGGGCGATGACTGCCTGGATTTCTTCCGGCAGCTCTTTTAAAAGGCGTTCCTGGTCCTTTGCCCAGCGAGGCGCGTCCAGGCAGGGGCTTGAGAAAATGGCGCTTTTCACGCCGCGCGGCTTTGTCAGCAAATAAGCCGCGAGCAATGTCGTTCCCCATGAATGCCCGAGAATATGTACTTCATCGAGCCCCAATTGTTCGCGCACCTGCCCAAGCTCTTCGACATAGCGGTCCAGGTTCCACAGCGCTTTATCCGTCGGGCCCTTTGAACGCCCGGCACCAAGCTGATCGTAGTAGACGACAGTCCGGCCTGCATTTTCGGCAAGTTTGTCCAACCGCTGCAAAGCATAGCATGATGAGCCTGGCCCTCCGTGCAAAACCAATAATGGAACGGCGTTGGCTGCGCCTTTTACCCGGCGATACCATACCTTCCCGCCCGTTACGTCCACAAAACCTTCTTCAATATTCACAATCGTTCTCCCCCTTAAACTTTTAGGCTTCCTTCATAATCCGGATCAGTTCTTCCGTCATTTCCTCGACAAGCTCCGGGCGCCCGTGGAACTGGGCGGGCGTATTTTGGAACAGTTCGATTTTCCATTCGCCATCCTGTTTTGCAGCGACCAATGTCTGGTGGGCGTTGAGTTCGGGCGCGAGCTCTTCTTTTCCGGGAGGGACCATGCCTGCGATTGCCCGCAGCATGGCCGCATCCGCACCAATCATCCGGACTTCCTTGACCTTTTTTATAAAAGGCGGGGTAGGGTGGCTGGCGAACACAGGACTTGTATGGGCGAGGACTTCCTGAGGCCCGGTTGCCACACTCCCATCAAAGCCGATCATTACGCCATTCCCGGCGAACAGGCATGCCATTCCCTCCGCATCCCGGTTGTCCCAGGCGTCGATTAATTTTTCATAAAGTGATTGTACGACGAAATTTTCCATCTTTTCAGCCTCCGTTTTTTTCATCCTGTTAAAAATTCGTAGACGACGTCATTTACGATGTCGCGCATTTGCGCCTCCGGTTCTGCTTCCTTCAGCCTATAGACCCGTCCGCAAATTTCATGTAAATCACGTTCGCCAATCGGCTGGCTTTCGTCCCCGTAATATTGCTTCAGGCAGTTTTTTATCATTTTTTTCACCAGTTTTTCGTCCATTGAAAGCACCTCATGCCCTATTATATCTCTTTTTGAAGGCAGCCTGAAATGGAAACAAACCCTTTTTTTATAAAAGCTGTCGAGAAATTTCCATTGAATACGAACGCATATTCGCTTATGATATGGGTATAATGATACGGAACAGATGTTCTTGTTTTAAGAAAGGAGGGAAATTCTTTGGTCGATTACAGTGCATTGCCCCGGCATAAAATTCTTTGCGTCGATATGAAGAGCTTTTACGCCAGCTGTGCGGCAGTCATAGAAGGGCTTGACCCGCTTGGCTGCTATCTTGCTGTAGTCGGCGACACAGACAGGGAAGGAAGCGTCGTTCTTGCCGCCTCGCCGCTTTTAAAAAAAGAATTCGGCATCAAAACGGGATCGCGCAAATTTGAAATTCCAAAAGATCCGAAAATTAGGGTCGTCGAGCCGAAGATGGGCATGTTCCTGAGGATTTCGACCGAAATTAGCCGCGTTTTCCACCGCTACGTCCCGAAGGAAGCCATCCATACATACAGTGTCGATGAAAGCTTCATCAAAGTGGACGGGGCCGAAAATCTTTGGGGAGACGCGAAAACAATCGCAAGAAAAATCCGCGATGACATCGAACGGGAATTCCAGCTTCCATGCGCAATCGGCATTGGCCCGAATATGCTCCTGTCAAAGCTTTGCCTTGACCTTGAAGCCAAGAAGCACGGGATTGCCGAATGGACGTACGAGGATGTCCAGAAAAAACTTTGGAACGTCTCGCCCCTAAGGGAAATGTGGGGAATCGGCCGGCGGGTTGAAAGAACACTGAACGGGATGGGGATTTTCACGGTCGGCCAGCTTGCACGCTATGACCTTGAGACGCTTGAGAAGAAATTCGGCATCATGGGCAATCAGCTCTATTACCATGCCTGGGGGGTGGACTTGTCAGAAATGGGCGCGCCCATCATCGAGGGACAAGTCAGTTTTGGCAAGAGCCAAATCCTCCTCAGGGATTACAAAAATGAAGAGGAAATCAAGCATGTCATCCTTGAGATGTGCGAGGAAGTGGCGCGCAGGGCTCGCACGTGCCGGAAAGCGGGAAGGACGGTCACGCTTGGAATCGGCTACAGCCAGGATGAATTCGGGGGCGGTTTCCACCGCGCAAAGACAGTTGGCGAGCCGACAAATGTGACGATGGATATTTACCGGATTTGCCTGGAGCTGTTCCGCCGGCATTATACGGGAAAAACCGTCCGCCAGATTTCCATTTCGCTTGGAAATATCATTGATGACGCGGAACTGCAGCTGAGCCTTTTTGACATGGGCGCGGGAAAAAGAAGGGATCTCGGCTATGTAGTGGACCGCATCCGCAGCCGTTTCGGGTCAGGGGCGCTGCTCCGGGCCGTTTCCTACACCACAGCGGGAACCGCCAAGCACCGCGCATCGCTGCTCGGCGGCCATAAAAAGTAATCGGGAAAGAGGGGAAGAACATGATTCGCGACCGCGGCAGGATAAAATGGACATCCATGATGCTTCCCGAGCACGTGAAAATGCTCCGAGACTGGGTGAAGGAGGATTCGTACGAGCAAAAAACAGAACTCGACGAGCAGAAGCTCGAATTGATGAACGAAACGCTTGCAGAAGCGATGGAATTCAACCAGGCGGTGGCGATTACCCACTACCGCGGGCACAACTACGAAATTTGCATCGGAAACATCCACTACTGGGACGAACTCGCCCACAAGCTCCACATCGTCGACTCTTCGGGCACAGCCCACTTTATCCCCATCGAAAACATCGCCGACATCCGGCTCGCTGACAAATAGCCGCCGCAGGCAAAGACAAGCAGGTTCGCGACAAGAGCCTGCCTGGCTGTTGAAAACCTGCACTCATCCCACTAAAAGTAAAGCTGTTAACCAGCCCATCTCTTACTATTGTAAAATTTCCAGACTCATTTCCCCAAAAAACAAAACAAGGAGTGGCGCAAATGCTGATTAACGAAGAAAATGTTAAAAAGTTATTGGTGGCCCAGCTAATTGAAGAACTTGATGTGAAGAATTCTTCTCTATCAAAATTGAAGAAACCGCAACTAATTGAAAGGTTCCTTGAGAAAATAGCGGCCAATGAGGTGGCGGAAATGAGGATATTAAAAAAATACCCCGAAGCATTTGCCCTCCATCCTTCCAAATTGGAGGAGTTCCTGGAAATAACACGTACTGAAAGGTTGCGTTGGACGGATGAATCAAAGCTAAAGATAACGCATTATGAATCATTCAGTAAGTGGGGGAGAACACTTCACTATCCAATGTATGACTATTACGAAGCATTCCGGGTAAAGCGTGATGGAAAAGTCGCCAAATGGAGAAACAACCGTATAGCCAAACTGAAAAAAAAGAGGAGACGTGCCACTAAAATAGCGGTTGGGACGAGAAAAGCCAACGAAAGTATCGCAAAGAAGTTCTATGAAGAAGAATGGGGAAGCTTATTGGCTCAATGGTATAAGGAAGATGCTGTAATCGGCGCAACCCTTCAGCTTGCCTTTTGGGCCATGTGGGTGAACAGGTATGCAAAGGAAATGCAAGCTAAAGAGAAGCGGGCACGTAAAAAGCAAGTGGAGTACATGGAAAGGAAGGAAATGTTTTATAGGCTGAAAAATGAAGCAATTGCTCAGCTGCAGAAATCCCCGATAAGCAAACTATATTTTTATATTCCTGATTTTCCGGACAGGATTTCCAGATTAGAGTATTGCGAGCTGCATTATGAAAAATGGTGTGCGGAACGGGAGTTTGAGTATGTAAGCAAATGGGATTACTTTTGGATAAACAAAAAGGAAATTGACTGTTGCCAGAACTGTAATTATGAAACCAAGAAGGATTATTATTCACTATATTATTTAACGGTGGAAAATGGAAATACCCGTTTCAGCTTTCATACTCCATTTCCAATCGGGAGAGAATTTTTCCCGGATCCAAAAGAAATAAATAGAGTCCATCATGAAGAACAGGAAGGGTTATTCCGATTTGGAAGAGGGCTGTTTGTTGAAGAAAAAGTGATATTCAAAGAAAAGAAAATCCTCCAGTATTATGAGGAAGCGCTTGAAAAATATAAATTCATAATTGGAAGCAAGCTGATATGTCCAGTGCACTAAAAAACCCTATTTAAAGAATCGCCCGCATTTAAAAATTATCTTGAAATTCACAAAAACTCTGTTAGGATAATTTTAACAAAAGGCAAAGGGTGGGGTGCTTGATGGAAATTGAAACGATTTACGGGAACGTGCCAAAGCTGGAAACGGAAAGGCTCATTTTGCGGAAAGTAACAATTGAGGATGCCGAGGACATGTTCGCCTACGGCTCCGATGAAGAGGTTGCGAGGTACGTAACATGGGATAAGCATGAAACCATCGAAGATACCCGTGCCTTTATTGATTTCGTACTTGGCAAATATGAAAACAAGCAGCTTTCTCCATGGGCGATTGAGTCAAAAGAAACAGGAAAGATGATTGGAACAATTGATTTTGTATCATGGCAGCCAAGGCACAACAGCGCGGAAATTGGGTATGTCATCGCCCAGGACCAGTGGGGAAAAGGAATCACGACGGAGGCCGCCACTGCGCTCATTAAATTTGGCTTTGAAAATATGGAGCTTGTCCGTATCCAGGCGCGATGCTTCACGGAAAACATCGGATCAGCAAGGGTTATGGAAAAAGTGGGCATGTTATTTGAAGGGATCAACAGGAAAGCCGCATTAATCAAAGGAAAGCACCGAGATTTAAAAATATATGCCATCCTAAAGGAAGACTTTGCACATTTGCAAAAGAAGCAAATGGAAGAAGCTGTCTAGCAAGGAGAAAAAACATGATCAGGCCAATCGACATTACGAATCAAAAAGAGGCGCTCGACGTGCTTCGGATCCAGCTTCCGTCCTATCAGATGGAGGCGGAACTGATTGATTTTCATGGCATCCCTGCTTTGTACGATACAGCGGAGACGTTAATGAAGTCTGGCGAAACATTTTACGGCTATTATGAAAATGGCAGACTATGTGGGGCGATTTCGTTTAAAAAAGAAAACGGGGTCATTGATATACACCGGTTAATGGTCCATCCAGATCATTTCCGGAAAGGGATTGCCCGGAAGCTCCTGCACTGGCTGGAACAAAACAATCGGGAGGAAGATAGATTGATTGTATCAACCGGTGCCAGGAACACCCCTGCCGTTCGTTTTTATGAGCAAAATGGTTTTCTGAAAACAGGGATAGACATAATTGCCGGAACCCTTGCCGTGGCGCGTTTTGAAAAACAGCGAACAAAATAGATGAAAGCGGGGGATAAAGATCGCAACGTTTAACTGGATTGTTTTCCTGTGGCAGCTGTCGATGGGAGTGGCAATAGTAACCCTTATCTACGGCCTTTTGGTAAAATCAAAAACTCTTCTTTTAATAAGTTTAATCACCTCACTGCCAATCGCCTATTACTTTTTCGGGGCGAATAACGGATGGAAAATGGTTGCACTCGTGCCATTTGCAATTATAGCGGCGATCTTTGTTTTAAGTAGGAAGCGGAGCGGAACCGGGCGGCAAGGCTGATGGTTTTAAAGGTAACCTTCAGAAAAAAATAGCCGGAGCCCCACTGGAATAATGGCGGCTTCCGGCTTTTTTGTTTTTTAAGGTGGTTCAATTAAGCCTCATGCGTAACGGTCAGTCGATTTCCTTTATTGTTTCCCCGTATTTAAGGACGGTGTAAATCGCTTTGCCATCACTGGGGTTGTCTTTCCCATAGTCAATGGGCAGTGAAGCAAAAAAAATAAAATATACTGAGAAATAGACAAACTGATAAAAAAATAAGTGTTTCGGCCAGATGCCGAGATGGATGAGCGAGTTAACGAGTAAAATGGAGATGACATTAAAAATGATGCCTCCCCCATAAATAAGCGCGTATTTCCAGCGGGAATCATCTTTTATTTCGGTATATTGGCAGGAAGCATCGATAAAGTACATGCTATGAACGTGAAAAGTGCCGACCGAGAAAAGTTTCCTCCCCCTGCCCATTGTTAATACTGGCTTGCCCCCAAAAAGGACAAGAAAGAAAGTATGCCCCACGGCGTGAACGAAGGATGTTAAAGGCAGAACAATAAAGAAGGCCCAAAAAAACGTAATCATATCATTCCAGGAAAACATGCTGTCACCTCAATCTATTGGCTTCACTGGGCTTATACCTCCAGGAAAAAAGATGAAACGTGTTAGTATCTACTTTCGGCAAGCAAAACACAAGGCACCATCCCAACATGGGATGGTGCCTCGAAGTATTATTTGCAGTTATTATTGCCCGGCTGTTTCTTCCGGTACACGCACCTGGGATTCGAATTGTCCCTTATGGGTGCCATCGCAAAACGGTTTGTTTGAGGAAAGTCCGCAGCGGCACAGCGAAAATGCCGGCTTGGACGGATAGGCATTACCCTGGCCATCGAGAAGTTCAACATCCCCGGTAATCCTTATTGAACCATTGTCATTTACTTTTATTTGTACTTTTGACATCATTATACCCCCTATAAAAACTATTCTCTTATGATGGTAGATGCTATGGAAGAAAAACGCAAATTTTTAGAAAGTTTTAAACTGAATGTTGGGAATCAGGCAAATCCATTTGCGGCAGCCTGACGAAGGTTTCAAGAAATTCATCAACCGCTTTTTCATACTCTTCCCGATTATCATTGAATGACTGTGCGTGAAGGCCGCTCTCGGCCATAAAAAGCATTTTTGGGCCTTTTTTCTTCTCGTACAGCGCTTCCGTCATGGACGGGAGGATAAAATCGTCTTTAACGCTATGGATGAACAGGACAGGATTCCTGATATTATCAATGACGGAAATAGGGGAAACCTCGCGGAGTGAATATTTCTCCCGAAAGCGAAGGAAAACATCCGCTAGCGGGAGAACCACCCCGGCGGGAAGGTTCATCTCTTCCTTTAGCCGGTAGGCAAGCTGCTCCTTGAAATCGGAAAACGGGCAGTCGGCGATATAAAAATCCGCCCCATCCTCAAGCATGCCGGCATATAGGAGCATGGTTGCGGCACCCATCGATTCGCCGTGGATTCCCACCACTAAGTCCGGCCCTTTCTCATTTCTCAGCCAATCGACAACCGCCTTCAGATCGAACTTTTCGTAATGTCCATAGCTGGTTGTTTTTCCGCCAGATTCACCATGTCGGCGATGGTCGAAAATGAGCACATTGAAGCCCCGGTCAAGAAACAAATTCATATATTTGATTGAATTGAACTTGTTTTCGGTTACACCGTGGCTAATGATCATGTACCGGTTTGTTTCATTGGGCTCGGCTAAAATCGCCTTCAGTTCGTACCCGAACGGGGAAGGGATAAGCACGTCCCTTTTTTTCAGAGCCTCATATTCCTCCTCGATGACTCTGCCAGCCTCGCGTTCGCGCTTTAGGATGAACTCGTCCTCTTTTTTCTTCATATACATAAGCCGATTTGTAAAATAAATCCCAACTGCTGAAACAATCCCAAGCAGCGAGAATAAAAAACGCAGTGCCTTTCGCAAAAGAATCCCTCCGGCCTTTAATGTCTTACCCTTTCATTATTTTACCATTCAGGCTCGTTTAAAACACGGCTGCATGAAAAAAGCCGTTCGATAGGAACGGCTTTACGCTATTGTTTTGAGTTTTGCCTGTTTGTTGGGTGGGTTTCTTTTTCCAAATCCTCACGGGCGATTATTTGCCTTCCATCCTTTGCGGAGGGCTGGCCTTTCTGGCTGTATCCTTTGTCGCGCTTCTGGCTCATTGTGCATAACTCCCTTCAATCCTATTAGTAATAAGATGAACACGGAAAGGAAACTTATGCACCGGTATGCATTTTGTAGAATGTGCTCTCAATCGGCCTGCTTATGTGCGGGCGGACGATTTCAACCGCATCCATCAAATGTTTAAGCGAAATGCCGGTTTCAATGCCCATCCGTTCAAGCATGTACACAACATCCTCAGTGGCAACGTTTCCTGTCGCCCCTGGTGCGAAAGGACAGCCGCCCAAACCGCCTGCTGAAGTATCAAAACGGTCGATCCCGGCCTGCATGGAAGCAAGGATATTGGCAAGAGCAAGCTTCCGGGTGTCATGGAAATGACCGGTAAGCAAGATTCCTGGAAGGGCCGCTTTCAGTTGTAAAAAAAGGGAATAGGCCTCCGTTGGCACGGCCATGCCGATTGTATCGGCGACACTCAGTTCGTCAACGCCAGCTTCTGCAAAATCGGTGCACAGCCTAAGTGTATCCGCCTCGGAAATTTTACCTTCATAAGGGCAATGCCAAGCAGTCGAAATGCAGGCCCTTATAAAATAGCCTTTCGCCTTTAAATCAGCGATAAGCGGGCGAAGTTCCTCCATGCTTTCGGCTGTAGTCTTATTAATATTTTTCTTGTTGAACGTATTGCTGACGCCGACGAAAACGGCCACCGCTTTGCACCTGGTTTCCTGGGCGCGGTCAATTCCTTTTTTATTCGGCGCGAGGACAATAGAGCGCCCAGGCGTATCAGCGCAAGCGCTTACAATTTCAACCGCATCGGCCATTTGCGGCACCCATTTCGGCGAAACGAACGAGGTTAGCTCCATTTCACGGATTCCGGCGGCACGTAGCGCTTGGATGAATTGCATCTTGATTTCTGTCGGTACAAAGCCTTTTTCGTTCTGCAGCCCATCTCTTGGGCCAACTTCAATAATTGTTGCGTTTTGAGGCAATTTAATTGCCATAAAACTCCCCCTCCATTCATACTCATTGTAAGTGGAATTTTTTAAAAAATGCAAGTTGCGGATTAATTTTGACAAATTGAAAGGATTTTCGCACACTCAACGAGAAATAGGTAATGAAAACATTGTGGGAAGGGGCAATGAAATGGAACGGACAGAAGTAGTCATCGTTGCAGCCGCTAGAACGGCAATCGGAAGCTTTAATGGAACCCTAAAAGGGATTCCGGCTCCCGAACTTGGGGCGCAAGCCATTAAAGGCGCGCTTTTGCAGGCAGGGCTAAAGCCGGAGCAGGTAGATGAAGTTATACTCGGCAATGTTCTGCAGGCAGGTCTTGGCCAAAATCCGGCGCGCCAGGCAGCCATTAAGGCAGGTATTTCTGAAAGCGCTTCCTCTATGACGATTAACAAGGTATGTGGCTCCGGATTAAAGGCGGTTCAACTTGCCGCACAGGCAATTATTGCTGGCGATGCAGAAATCGTCGTGGCCGGCGGGATGGAAAATATGAGCCAGGCACCCTATCTTTTGAAAAATGCTAGGGACGGCTTCAAAATGGGCGACCAAAAACTCGTTGACAGCATGGTCAGCGACGGGCTCTGGTGCGCATTCAATGATTATCATATGGGCATTACCGCAGAGAACCTTTGCGACCGGTACGGATTGACCCGCCAGGAACAAGATTCGTTTGCCGCAGCAAGCCAGGAAAAAGCGGCCCACGCGATTGAGGAAGGAAAGTTCAAGGACGAGATAGTTCCGATACATATTCCGCAGAGGAAGGGCGAGCCGATTATTTTTGATACGGATGAATACCCGAAAAAAGGGACAACAGCGGAAAAACTCGGCGGTCTCCGCGCAGCTTTTAAAAAAGAAGGCAGCGTGACAGCGGGAAATGCATCGGGAATCAATGACGGGGCAGCGGTTGTGATCGTGATGAACAGGGCGAAGGCGGAGGAACTGGGCATCAAGCCGCTTGTGGCGATTAAAGGGAACGGCACTGCCGGCGTCGATCCGAGCGTGATGGGAATCGGCCCTGTCGAGGCGGTGAGGAAGGCGCTAAGAAAAGCGGATATCTCCATGGAAGAAATCGATCTGATTGAGGCGAATGAAGCGTTTGCCGCTCAGTCGCTGGCCGTCAGCCGCGATCTGGAATTCGATTCCGCAAAGGTCAATGTGAACGGCGGGGCGATTGCGCTCGGCCATCCGATTGGCGCGAGCGGAGCAAGGATCCTTGTAACTCTCATCCATGAAATGAAACGCCGCGGCGCGAAGAAAGGCCTGGCGACGCTATGCATTGGCGGGGGCCAGGGCGTAGCGACCGTAGTAGAACTTGTTTAATTTTTGCCGGAGGAAAGGAGAATTTTTATGAAAAGGATTTGTAATTCGTTTCAGGAAGCTGTAGCGGATATCCAGGATGGAGCCACTCTGATGGTTGGCGGGTTCGGGCTTTGCGGAATACCGGAAAACCTGATTCTCGCACTCGTAGACAAGGGTGTAAAAGATTTAACGGTTATCTCCAACAATTGCGGAATTGACGAATGGGGCCTTGGCCTTCTTTTACAAAACAGGCAAATCAAAAAAATGGTCGGCTCGTATGTCGGTGAAAACAAGGAATTTGAGCGGCAGGTACTGGCTGGCGAGCTGGAAGTGGAATTGCTGCCGCAGGGGTCACTTGCGGAGAAAATCCGGGCAGGGGGAGCGGGGATTCCCGCGTTTTATACGCCTGCGGGGGTTGGAACCCCGATTGCGGATGGCAAGGAAATACGGGTATTCAATGGCAAGGAATATTTGCTTGAGGAAGCACTTGTTGCCGATTTCAGCCTGGTCAGGGCCTGGAAGGGCGATAAAATGGGGAACCTTGTTTACAGGAAAACAGCCAGGAACTTCAATCCGATGATTGCCGCGGCTGGAAAGGTGACAATTGCGGAAGTCGAGAACCTGGTCGAAATCGGGGAACTTGACCCGAATTCGATCCACACGCCAAGCATTTATGTGCAGGCGATTATCCAGGGTGACCAGGAAAAGCGGATTGAGCGGCTGACAGTCAGGAAATAAGGGAAGGAGAGACACGTATGTCCAACGATAAAGCAAATGTACGCGAAACGATTGCAATAAGGGCAGAGCGCGAAATTCAGGATGGCTTCTATGTGAATCTAGGAATTGGGATGCCAACGCTTGTAGCAAACTATATTTCTGATAATAAGCAGGTTGTCCTCCAGTCAGAAAACGGGCTGCTGGGCATTGGGCCTTATCCGATTGAAGGAGAAGCGGACGCCGACCTGATCAATGCAGGCAAGGAAACGGTAACGGCGATTTCCGGTGCCGCCTATTTTGACAGCGCCGAGTCATTCGCAATGATTCGAGGGGGCCATGTCGATATCGCAATTCTCGGCGGGATGGAGGTTTCCGAAAATGGGGACCTTGCCAACTGGATGATTCCCGGCAAAATGATCAAGGGTATGGGCGGAGCGATGGACCTTGTCCACGGAGCAAGGAAAATCATCGTCATTATGGAACACACAAATAAAAAAGGCGAGTCCAAGGTCCTTAAGGAATGTACCCTGCCTCTGACTGGTAAAGGGGTTGTTACCCGGATCATTACCGAACGGGCTGTCATGGACGTGACCGATTCAGGCCTGAAGCTTGTTGAAGTGGCCGAGGGCTACAGCATTGAAGATGTGGTTAATTCCACTGAGGCAAACCTTGATACAAGCGGGGATGTTGTGCTTAACTCATTTTAATAAAGACTGGCGGAGGCGAGGTTGAGGGCGCTTCCGCCTTTTTGTGTCTGCTAACAAAACTATAAAATAGAACATTGTGGAGAACTCGAAATAAGTTTTTGTAATCCAGCTCCACTAGAATAAGCTTCGGAAGCATAAGCCTCGCACGAAGAAAAAGCGTTAGCTTTTTCGAGGAGCGCCTAGCCCCTCGAGGTCTTAAGCCGGTTCCCTCCGGAGGGCAGGCCCATCCTGCGGGCCCCGTCTTAATCTGGTCGGGGCTGACCAAGGCGCTTGCGCATTTTGTTCCTAAAAAATGTAGTATAATGGGACTATCTGCTTAGAGGAGAGATGATCGATGGCAAAGAAAAAACAGCCGCAAAAGGCGAAGCAAACGAAAGAGGACAAACCGCTAACACTTGGGGATATGCTTAACCAGGATTTGGTGAACAAGCTGAAGAACCGCCAACAGGAACTGAAAGCCGAGGAGGCGCGGAAAGCGGAAGAGGAAGAAAAACGCAAACGCGAGGAGCGCAGGCTAAAGGAAAAAAATAAAAGCTTTGAAGAGCTTTTGAACGAAAGCGGCATGAACTGGAAGGAATTTAAACAGTGAAGCCGCCACGCAAAGTCAAAGTGGTCCCCTATTCGAATGAATGGCCAAGAAGGTTTTCGGGCGAAACGGAAATTTTAATAGAAGCAATGGCGCCGGACGATGTGGTATTTCATCATATCGGCAGCACCTCGGTGCCGGGGCTGAGCGCCAAGCCAATCATAGATATTTTGGCAGAGGCCGAATCGCTAAGTATTTTTGATAGGGCAATAGAGATATTTCGTTTGGCAGGCTATGAGGCGAGGGGCGAAAAAGGAATCTCCGGCCGCCGCTATTTCATTAAGTATGATTCGAATGGGGACAGGCTAGTACACCTTCATGCTTTTGAAAAAGGCAGCCCGGAAATCAGGAGGCACCTCGTGTTCCGTGAATATTTGCGCCGGCATCCTTTAAGGGCCGCGGAGTATGGAAAGGTAAAGGAGATGGCAGCGGTGATGTTCCCGGAAGACATCAGCTCATACATCGCCTATAAAGAACAAACAGTATTTGCAATTGAAAAGGAATCATTGGACTGGGCCGGCATCCGGGACCCGCACTGCCTTTGCAGCCAAAACACCTAAAAAGAGGCCATCCCCATAAGGGAGGCCTCCCCGTTTATCTGTGCTCCGAATACACATTCGCTTTTGTTAATTCTCTGATCAAACCGATTTCTTCATCCGACAATGCCTGTCTCCTAGCAGCCTGGGCGTTTTTCCGGACCTGCTCGATGCTGCTTGCGCCAGCAACCACCGCGGCTACTGCCGGGTGCGCCAGGTTGTATTGGACTGCGGCTTCCTCTAGCGGGCGGGAAGCAAATAGTTCTTTTAAATGAGGCAGAATCCTCACAAGTTCATTATAGCTGTAATCGAGGTAACCTTTCGAGGATGCCTTTTCGAGCATTTTTTCGGATAAAAGCCCCTTGGCAACCGGCCCCCTGGTGACGGCGCTGATTCCCTCCCTTTCCAGGACGGGGAGGATATCTTCTTCAGGACGCCTGTCGAGCATGCTGTATTGCACCATTACGGAAACAATCCCCGACTTTTTCACATATTCCTGGATCACGTTTGGCCGGATGGAGGAAATGCCGTAATAACGAATCAAGCCTTCCGCTTTCAATTCCTCGAACGCTTCAATCGTCTCGTCGATTGGGTCGTCAATCGTCCCCCCGTGCAGCTGGTACAAATCAAGATAATCAGTCTGCAACCGCTTAAGGCTCCCTTTGACAGCTTCTTTAATATGCTTTTTAGACGGATCCCAGCTCCACCCGGTTTTATCTTCGCTCCAGCGGTTGCCCGCTTTTGTGGCGAGGATAACTTTATCGCGGCGCCCCTTCAGGCATTCACCGACGATTTTTTCATTTTCTCCAAAATCGTAAAGGTCCGCTGTATCAAAGTAATTAATGCCTTCATCCAATGCCGCGTCGATGATTGAACGGGCCTTGTCCAAATCTGTACCGAGCGACATACAGCCGAGCCCGAGCACACTTACAGACAAATCGGAGTTACCAAGATTCTTCATCCTCATTGCCATCCACTCCTTTATGGGTCCTATTCTACCCAAAGGGGGGAATCAACGGCAACTCGCGTGCTTCTCCAACTGAGATTTAACCAAGTCGGCTACAGTCATGTGTACTGTTCCGCACTCCTTTAAAATATAGCGGATTTCGGAAGCCTTCCCTGTAAGGACAAATCCATTCGCATATATGTAAGCTTTCATGAGTAAACTCCCCCTGTTAAAGTATGATAAAATGTATGAACAATAAAATGGGAATAGAACAGGAGTGCTTTGGATGGGCGGACTTGAGGAAAAAACAATCAGCAGCAAAGAAATTTTTAACGGCAAAATCATCTCTTTACGGGTCGATGATGTAGAGTTGCCTAATGGCAAAACGTCAAAACGGGAAATCGTCAAGCATCCTGGGGCGGTTGCGGTCCTTGCGGTAACAGATGAGAATAAAATCGTCCTTGTAGAGCAGTATCGGAAAGCCATGGAAAGGACGATTGTGGAAATACCTGCGGGAAAGCTTGAGAAAGGTGAAGACCCTGCTGAATGCGCGCGCCGTGAGCTGGAAGAGGAAACGGGGTACGAGTGCAAGGAACTGGAATGGCTTATTTCCTTCTATACCTCGCCAGGATTTGCGGATGAAATCATTCATCTTTATTTGGCAAAAGGGCTTTCACAAAAGCAGGGGGCGGCCGGCCTCGATGAAGATGAGTTTGTGAACGTTGAGGAGATTTCCCTTGATGAAGCGCTCAAATATGTGAAAGAAAAGAAAATTTATGACGCAAAGACGGCTTATGCCATTCAATACCTACAGCTGCAGGAGGCCTTGAAGAAATAATGGCACGCTACTTCACGGATTTGCATATCCACATCGGCCGGACAAGAAGCGGAAGGCCTGTTAAAATTACTGGGGCAAAATCGCTGACCTTTTCAAACATCATCAGCCATGCCAGGAATGAAAAAGGCCTTGATATGATTGGCATCATCGACTGCCATTCACCTGAAGTGATTGCGGAAATGGAAAGCTTAATTGCTGAAGGGGAAATGGCCGAACAGGCCGGCGGCGGACTGCTTTATGGCGGAATGGCGGTCATTCCGGGCTCTGAGCTTGAAATTTACGATGAGAAGTGCAAAGGCCCCATCCATGTTCTTTGTTTCATGCCGAGCCTTGAGGTAATGAAGGAATTTTCCGCCTGGCTTTCGGTACGGATGAAAAATATTACTCTCAGTTCCCAGCGAATTTACGTGGGTGGACTTGAGCTTCAGCAAAAGGTAAAAGAGCTTCAAGGTCTATTCATACCCGCCCATGTTTTTACACCGTTCAAAAGCCTTTACGGCAAAGGAGTCCGTCAATCGCTTTCCGAAGTGTTCGATCCTGAGTTAATTGACGGCATCGAACTTGGATTAAGCTCAAATACTTCAATGGCAGATGGGTTGGCGGAATTGCACCGCTATCCGTTTTTGACAAATTCAGATGCCCATTCACTGGCCAAAATTGCACGTGAGTACCAAGTGATCGAAATGGTCGAACCATCCTTTACAGAGTTGGGCCTTGCTTTAAAACGGGAAGGCGGCCGAAAAATAGCAGCTAACTTCGGGTTGGATCCCTTCCTTGGAAAATACCATGGAACGGTTTGCGCGGAATGCCTGGTCCCAGCGCAAGCAGAAGGGGAGCCTTGCCTGGAATGCGGCTCGGTTAAAACGGTAAAGGGAGTTTCTGAGCGGATATCCGAACTGGCAAGCGCGGACAAGGGACCGGAAAACCGGCCGCCATACGTTCATCAGGTGCCTTTGGAGTTTATTCCCGGATTGGGCCCGAAACTGCTCGAAAAATTGCTGTGGCACTTCGGCACAGAAATGGCCATCCTCCATGAGGTCCCGCAAAAAGTAATGGAAAAAGTCATTCCCGCACGTATTGCGGGCCTGATTATTCAGGCAAGGGAAGGGAAATTGCTCCTTAAAGCCGGTGGAGGAGGGAAATACGGAAAAGTAGAGCATAGGGAAAGGTAGAGCATAGGGAAAGGTAGAATGAAGGCTCTTTAAGGCATATCAAAAATGGACAGGCATACAATGGTATAAACCGGTTTTTAGGGGGAAATGCCATGAAAAAACGTATGAACCAGTCCGTCGCAGCAGCATATTTGGGCGAGCACTCCTCAGTTTTTCTGTTCGTCTCGATCCTTTTTATGATGGGGGTCATTTTTGGGGCCATAATTGTCAATAGCATGAGCTTAGGGCAAAAAGAAGCTTTGTTTTATTATTTGTCACAATTTTTCAGCCAAGTTGCCAATGGAAAAACCGAATCATCAAGTGAACTCTTCCTACAGAGCCTCCTGCATAACAGCAAATTCATCGCGCTGATGTGGGTACTTGGCATTTCGATAATCGGATTGCCGGTCATCCTGATTCTGCTCTTTATTAAAGGGATGGTCGTCGGATTTACAGTGGGTTTCCTTGTCAGCCAAATGGGCTGGAAAGGATTTGCGTTCGCATTTGTATCAATCCTTCCGCAAAATATCATCATTATTCCCGTATTTATCGTGATGGCTGCCGTTTCAATTGTATTTTCGTTCAAAATGATCAGCAGGCAATTTACGAAAAAATATAGCCAGCCAATCGTACCCATTTTTTGGCGCTATGTATTATTCTTGGCTGCCGCAGTCGTTTTACTTGCGCTCGCATCAGGAATGGAAGCGTATTTATCTCCGGGATTCATGAAGGCAATTGCCAACAAAATCAATTGATAATCAATCCCAGTTAATAATAATTATAAACTGTTATTTATAATTATTTCAGTTTTCTTCTTGCAACCTATCTGATATAATGAGAAAGGACAGTTGCGAGGGAGGACGAACGGATGGAAACCAGGATTGAGAGAATAAAAAAACAATTGCATTCATCGAGCTACAAGCTTACTCCACAACGTGAAGCTACCGTTCGGGTGTTATTGGAAAATGAAGAAGACCATTTGAGTGCTGAAGATGTCTATCTCCTTGTAAAAGAAAAATCTCCGGAAATTGGATTGGCAACTGTTTACCGGACTTTGGAATTGCTGACTGAACTTAAAATTGTTGATAAAATAAACTTCGGGGACGGCGTTTCAAGATATGATCTGCGCCAGGAAGGGGCAGCCCATTTCCACCATCATCTCGTCTGCATTGAATGTGGAGCGGTTGATGAAATCCAGGAAGACCTTCTCGAAGATGTTGAAGAAATTGTTGAAAAGCGCTGGAATTTTATCATTAAAGACCACAGGCTTACGTTTCATGGAATATGCCATCGATGCCAGGACAAGGAAGAAACGTCTGAAGAATAGACCGGCTGCCGGATATCCTTTAAAGGAAATGAAGCATTCATAAAACCCACCCTTCTATTAATGAAGGGTTTTTTGCTTTTTCATGTATATTATCGTCCAATTTGGGCATACCCTGTACTAAAAACCTGCGGATATGGGGGAGCTTATATGTTTTTATTTTGCCGGGCGGTATACAATGCGTTAAAGGTCCTGATCCTTTTCATTGCCTGCACGTTTCTCTTCTATTATGGTATGATGTGGATACATGAAGAATATCAGAATTACCACCGGTATGATAAGCCACAAGGGACTGCCGTCAAGGTTTCGAAATCAGCGGATTCCGGAAACCCCGATTGGCTCGACCGGCTGTTATTGTTTTATATGAGCGGGGAGTAATGCAGCATGATAGAAGATCATTTGAAAGATTTCATCCACTTTTTGATGGTGGAAAAAGGGTTATCACACAATACAATGATATCCTATGAGCGGGACCTGAAAAATTATTTACGCCATCTGAAATCAGTCCAGGGTATTGAGGCGATTGATGACATCCAGCGAGCGCACATTCTGCACTTTACCGGTGCCTTAAAAAATGAGGGGAAATCGTCAAAGACGATTGCAAGGCATATCGCCTCGATTCGTTCTTTCCACCAGTTTTTGCTGAGGGACCGAGCTACAAGCCATGACCCGACGGTCCACATTGAAACCCCAAAGCTCGAAAAGAACCTGCCAAAGGTGCTAAGTATGGAAGAAGTTGAAATCCTTCTGGAAGCACCGGTGGCAAAGGATCATTTCGGGTTGAGGGATAAGGCGATGCTTGAAATTCTGTATGCGACTGGCATACGGGTAAGCGAGCTTATCGGCCTGAATTTGGACGACCTTCACCTCAATATGGGATTCCTGAGATGCATTGGAAAAGGCAACAAGGAGCGGATTATTCCGGTTGGCCGTACCGCAGCTGAGGTCCTTCAGCGATATTTGGAATCAGGAAGGCCAAAGTTCGCGGAAAAGAAATCAAGGGAAGAAGCATTATTCCTGAACCATCAAGGAAAAAGGCTGACGCGCCAGGGCTTCTGGAAAATTCTCAAGAAGCTAGCTGCTGGGGCAGGAATTGAAAAAGACTTAACCCCGCATACACTCCGTCATTCATTTGCAACCCATCTGCTCGAAAATGGAGCGGATCTAAGGGCTGTTCAGGAAATGCTTGGCCATTCAGATATCTCGACCACACAAATCTATACCCATGTAACAAAGGTACGGCTAAGGGATGTGTACAGTCAATTCCATCCAAGAGCTTAAAAGAATAATTGAATGAGAGAGCCGGGCATTAAAGCCCGGTTTTTATATTGGGAATGATTGTTTTTTCGTTATTCTGCTTGTAATTTCTCATTCATTTAGTAAAATATAGATGTCAGACTTCTGACATTTACCCTGTGATTAAAGGATTTATCAATAGGGTAAACTAGCAGTGCTATTGTTGTCTCCATAAAGAAGGAGGAAATTGAAATGGGTAAGACTGATGCGTTTAAAAGGATCTTTTTAGTAGTAATGGATTCCGTTGGGATTGGCGAGGCTCCTGATGCGGACAAATTCGGCGATAAAGGGTCAGACACCTTCGGGCATATTGCCGAAGCGATGAACGGCCTGGACATGCCGAACATGGAAAAGCTTGGCCTCAGCAATATCCGTGAAATAAAAGGGATTGAAAAGCAGAAACAGCCATTGGCTTACTTCACGAAAATGCAAGAAGCGTCAAATGGAAAGGATACAATGACCGGCCATTGGGAGATTATGGGGCTGAATATCCAAACCCCATTCCGTGTATTTCCTGAAGGATTCCCAGATGAATTACTAGCTGACCTTGAAGCACGGACCGGCAGGAAAATCATCGGGAACAAGCCGGCAAGCGGTACTGAAATTCTTGATGAATTAGGGAAAGAGCATATGGAAACAGGCGCGTTGATCGTTTATACTTCGGCGGATTCGGTTTTACAAATCGCAGCCCATGAGGAAATTGTCCCGCTTGATGAATTATATAGGATTTGCGAAATTGCAAGGGAACTGACCCTTGATGAAAAATATATGGTTGGACGGATTATTGCCAGGCCGTTTTTGGGTGAACCAGGTAATTTCAAACGAACTGCCAACCGCCACGATTATGCTCTAAAACCATTTGGCCGCACAGTAATGAATGAACTGAAGGATGCCGGCTACGACGTTCTGGCGATAGGGAAAATTTCCGATATTTACGATGGAGAAGGCGTAACCCAATCTCTTAGAACTGTCTCCAATATGGATGGAATGGATAAGCTTGCCGAAACGCTCGAGATGGATTTCACTGGCCTAAGCTTTTTGAACCTTGTCGATTTTGATGCTCTTTATGGCCACCGCCGCGACCCGATAGGCTATGGAAAAGCCCTTGAGGAATATGATGTACGGCTTTCAGAGGTGTTTGAGAAGATGAAGGAAGATGACTTGCTGATTATTACAGCTGACCATGGGAACGACCCAGTCCATCCTGGAACGGACCATACCCGTGAATTTGTTCCTCTTCTCGTTTATTCTAAAAGGATGGACAGAGGCAAGGAATTGCCAATCCGCGAAACTTTTGCTGATATCGGAGCAACGGTTGCCGAAAACTTTGGCGTTACAATGCCTGAACATGGCAAAAGCTTCCTCGGAGAGCTTAAGTAGCTGGACTGTCTTTCATAAAGATTTAGGGAATGCTTTCGATTCTGAAAGCTTTCCCCTTTTTGTTCAATGTTTTCTAAAATAAATTATAAGTGGTGATTGCGATGAGAATGGTAGATTTAATTGAAAAAAAGCGGGACGGACAGGAATTATCGACGGAAGAAATTAACCATATTATTAAAGGATATACGAATGGTTCTATACCCGACTATCAAATGAGCGCGCTTACAATGGCGATTTACTTTAAAGGGATGACCGAAAAGGAACGGGCCGATTTAACAATGGCGATGGCGGAGTCAGGCGACCAAATTAACTTATCGGAAATTGAAGGCATAAAAGTCGACAAGCATTCAACAGGAGGCGTTGGGGACACAACCACACTCGTCCTAGGTCCTCTTGTTGCAGCAGTTGGCGTTCCTGTCGCAAAAATGTCCGGGCGCGGCCTTGGCCATACTGGCGGAACAGTCGATAAACTTGAATCGGTCGCCGGTTTCCATGTGGAAATTGAGAATTCCGAATTTATCAACCTTGTAAATAAAAATAAAATCGCTGTCATTGGCCAGAGCGGCAACTTGACTCCAGCAGACAAGAACCTTTATGCACTGCGAGATGTAACTGCTACAGTGAATAGCATTCCACTTATTGCCAGCTCAATTATGAGCAAGAAAATTGCTGCCGGAGCCGATGCGATTGTCCTGGATGTTAAAACAGGTGCAGGGGCATTTATGAAAACGCTTGATGATTCACGGGAGCTGGCAAAAGCCATGGTCGGCATCGGAAACAATGTTGGAAGAAAGACAATGGCGGTTATTTCCGATATGAGCCAGCCTCTCGGATATGCAATCGGTAATGCTCTTGAAGTAAAGGAAGCAATTGATACATTGAAAGGTGAAGGACCGGAGGATTTAACGGAATTGAGCCTGACGCTTGGAAGCCATATGGTTCTCCTAGCGGGCAAGGCTGGTTCGTTTGAAGAAGCTCGCCGCTTGCTTGAAAAAGCAATAGAAGATGGCACAGCTCTTGAAAAAATGAAAGTATTCCTCAGCGCGCAGGGAGGAGATGCTTCAATTGTCGATGACCCTTCAATGCTCCCGCAGGCAAAATACATCTTTGAACTTGAAGCCAAAGAAGATGGCTATATCTCGGAAATTATCGCCGATGAAGTGGGGACTGCAGCAATGCTCCTTGGCGCGGGCCGCGCTACAAAGGAATCGGAAATTGATCTGGCAGTCGGACTCATTTTAAAGAAAAAGATTGGCGACCAGGTCAAAAAAGGAGAATCCCTTGCTGCTATCCACAGCAACTTTGATTCAATTGACAAAGTAAGGGAAATGCTTTATAGCAGCATCAAAATTTCAGCATCAGAAGTGAAAAGTCCCGTCCTTATCTACGAGGAAATAACAAAATAACGAAATAATCGAAGAGGCAAACCAGTGTAAACTGGATTGTCTCTTTTTTAATTATTTCATGCTCAATCGGATCAAAGAAAAAAACAGCCAACCGCAATTGCCTGTATAAAAAAACCATTTTTGGAAAAAATGGAAGCTATAAAGAATGGAGGGTTATGCATATGAAACGATTGAGTTCACTTATACTGGCTGGATTGCTTGTTTTTACCCTTGTTTTACCGGAGGTATCCGCTCAGGAAGCCAAGACTGCCGATCTGGCGCAGGAGGTTAAATCGGCCATTCTGATTGAGAGGGATACTGGAACGGTCCTTTACGAAAAAAATAGCCACGAACCGCTTCCCCCAGCAAGTATGACAAAGGTTATGACCATGCTCCTGATTATGGAAGCCCTTGATGAAGGCAAGCTTGACATTAATGAAAAGATTCGAGCAAGCGAGTATGCTGCATCCATGGGAGGGTCACAGATTTTCCTCGAGGCTGGGGAAGAGATGACTACCAGAGAAATGCTGAAAGGAATTGCAATCGGCTCAGGAAATGACGCTTCAGTCGCGATGGCCGAAAGAATCGCGGGGTCGGAGGAAGCATTTGTTGATAGGATGAACAATAAGGGAAAGGAACTCGGCCTTAAACATACTGTTTTTAAAAATACGACCGGTCTGCCGGAAGATGGCCATGTTAGTACAGCTGCAGATATGGCAATCATGGCAAAGGAACTATTAAAATACGAGGATATTACGAAATATACAGGCATGTATGAAGCCTACTTAAGGGAAAATACGGACAAAAAGTTTTGGCTTGTCAATACAAACAAACTTGTCCGTTTTTATCCCGGGGTGGATGGATTGAAAACGGGATTCACGGCCGAGGCGAAATATTGTCTGACCGCTACAGCACAAAAGGATGGAATGAGGGTCATTGCCGTTGTATTTGGAGCGCCTACATCGAAGGTGAGAAATGCCCAGATTTCAAAAATGCTTGATTATGCGTTCAGCCAATACCAGACCCATCCGCTCTACCAAAGGAATATTGCAGTCGGGGAAGCGGAAATCAGCAAGGGCAGCTTGAAAAAAATCGAAGCCGTTACAAGTGAGCCAATTTCACTCCTGACTAAAAGGGGAGAGAAAATCGACGATATCAAAAAGGTGGTTACGATTAGTAAAAACCTGAAAGCCCCCATTCAAAAAGGGGATAAAGTAGGAACGATCAAGCTGATGAAAAACGGCCTGCTCCTCCAGGAAAGGGATCTTGTCGCCAACAGGAATGTAGGCGAGGCCGGCTGGTGGACGTTATATAAAAGATCGATGGGAATGTTTACAAGGTCAGGCAAATAAGAGACTGTCGAAATAAAAAGCTTTTCCACTACCTTTAGCGAATCCCCACTAGTTTTGTACTTGTTGAAGGAATTGCTGTTACAGATATCGAATTCAACTCAATGTAAGGCAGCCCGCCTGAAAAGGCGGGCTTAATTGGTCCGTTAATCGGCCAATTGCCCGAGAAACAATTTAGGAGGCCGGAGACAGTGAGTCTGAACATCGACATGGAAGTAATAAGCGAAGTATTATGCATCCGCTTAAGCGGTGAGCTCGACCACCACACCGCTGACGGGCTGCGATCCCAGGCAACAGATGCTATTGAAATGAATGGAATACGCCATATCGTCATGAACCTTGAGGGTCTGACATTTATGGATAGTTCCGGCCTGGGGGTTATTTTGGGACGATATAAACAGCTAAAGCAACTTCACGGAGAACTGGTCGTTTGCTCAGTCTCCCCCGCAGTTGAACGTTTGTTGGATATGTCAGGTTTATTCAAAATTATCAGGATGGAACCGACCGAGGCTTATGCGCTACAGCGACTGGGGGTTGCCTGATGAGGAACGAAATGAGCCTTCAATTCCGCGCTCTAAGCCAAAATGAATCGTTTGCCAGGGTAACGGTCGCCGCCTTCATCGCCCAGCTTGACCCCACAATGGATCAGCTGACGGAAATAAAAACGGTTGTATCCGAAGCTGTTACAAATGCGATTATCCACGGCTACGACAATGATCCAATTGGAATTGTGTATATCGATGTGGCCATTGAAGCCGAAATAGTTGAAATCACAATTAAGGATAAGGGGAATGGAATTGCCGATGTAGAGGAAGCACGCCAGCCGCTATTCACCACCAAGCCGGAGCTAGAACGATCCGGAATGGGATTCACAATCATGGAAAACTTCATGGATGAAGTTGATATTCATTCCGAACGTGGAAAAGGCACTGAGATCAGGTTAAGGAAGAATTTATCCCGAAGCAAGATGCTTTGCAATTAAGGAGAGCGCCTATGGACGTCGAGGTCAAGAAAGAAAGTACCCAGCCGTTTCTTAAAGACCATGAGGTAAAGGAATTAATAAAACGAAGCCATGAGGGCGATGAACAGGCCCGTGATATCATTGTTGAAAAAAATATGAGGCTTGTCTGGTCGGTTGTCCAGAGGTTCTTAAACCGTGGATATGACCCGGATGATCTTTTTCAGATTGGGTGCATAGGGCTGTTAAAATCGGTCGACAAGTTCGACCTCTCCTACGATGTAAAGTTTTCGACCTATGCCGTACCGATGATTATCGGTGAAATCCAAAGGTTTATTAGGGATGACGGAACAGTTAAAGTCAGCCGCTCACTTAAGGAAACAGGGAATAAAATCCGAAGGGCGAAGGATGAGTTATCCAAATCCTACGGACGGGTGCCTACTGTAAATGAATTATCCGCCCACCTAGGGTTGGCCCCTGAGGAAATTATCATGGCCCAGGAGGCTTCCCGCGCCCCGGCATCAATCCATGAGACCGTATATGAAAACGATGGTGACCCGATCACCCTTCTGGACCAGATAGATGACGGCAATGATGGAAAGTGGTTTGATAAAATAGCTCTTAAAGAAGCTATTGGTGAACTTGATGAGAGGGAGAAGCTGATTGTTTATTTGAGGTATTACAAGGATCAAACCCAATCAGAGGTAGCCCAGAGGCTGGGAATATCTCAGGTACAAGTTTCCAGGCTTGAAAAGAAAATATTGCAGCAAATGAAAAACCATATGGATCTTTGAATCCGCATGGTTTAGGATTGTCGACAAAAGACAGCGAGAGGTTACCCACTCGCTGTCTTTTGTAATTTATATGGAAATTACGAAAGTTAAAGGTTCTTCCTCACAAAAGTGGTTTTAGCGAATGTGTTGATTTGCGCTGCGGGCACAGGCTTTCCGCGGGGCATCAGTGGAGCCTCCTCGGCGCTAGCGCCTGTTTGTCCAGCTACAGCGCCTAGCCCCTCGAGGTCACTTCGGTCCTTCAGGTGAAGTCAAAGACCGACTTCGCCTTCAGGCCCTCCAGCGCTTGTCGGGGCTGACCAAGGCGCTTTCGCTTTTCGCGGGGTCTCCACCTTGCCGCTGCATCCCGCTGGAGTCGGTGCCCTCCGCTCCAATCAACATAAAAGTTAGGCATATTAATTATAAACCAGCGCTTATGGTGAAGAACCAGGTTAAATTAAACCTAAGAATTACTTCCAATTGTTCACATCATTGGCTTGATTTTTGGTCATCATGGCAGGTCACCCCATATATAGTGTCCTTTATATTAAGGAAATTTCAGTTGATTGAAATGGAGGGTGGCGACTCCTCGAAAATC
>NZ_LMTI01000002.1:119640-156212 GCF_001510665.1 Bacillus sp. FJAT-27445 | reverse complement strand
CGGAAAGCGTCCACCCGGAATGGAAATCTAGAGACGCATTGTCATTTCAATTTATATTTTAAATAAAAAAGAATGTAGGCAGACCCGAAACTCTTCGAGTTTGTCTACAGTCAGAAACCATAGGGATCTTTGATCCATATGGTTTTTTGTTTGCGGATCTCCGCAATCTTTGAGGCAATTATTGCCTTTCATTAAGGAAGGCTGATTCAACCATACTAGCAATACAAGGAAAACTATGTCTGGAAGTGAGTGTTTTGGAAAAAACGGTCTATATCCGGATGAGGAACCGAATCATTGCGAACCCGGAACAGGAAATCAAGATTGCACATATCGCGCAGATCCTAGCGGCGGAACCTATGGAAAAGGCCATAAAAGAACTTTCCATCCATCAAATCACAAAAAGGGACAGCAATTTTGTGGTCATTGATGCCATGAAGGTAATAAGGAAAATAACCGGACTATATCCTGATTCAGACATTCAGGCAATTGGCCCTGCCCAAACCCTGATTGAGGTAACTGTCGAAAAAAGACGAAAATTAGCATTGCCGTTTTTCATTCTTATTTGGCTCCTGTTATTTTTCGGTTCAGGGATGGCCATTATGAACTTTCATGATGATGTCAGCATGAAATCGGTCCAGTCTAAATTGTACTTCATTATCACCGGCAGGGAATCGAATCAGCCTTTGCTATTCCAAATTCCCTATTCCCTTGGCCTTGGGCTGGGGATGGTCTTGTTTTTTAACCATATATTCAAGAAACGGATCAATGAGGAACCCAGCCCCCTTGAGGTTGAAATGTTTAATTACCAACAATCCATGGATAATTACGTGATGATTCACGAAAACAGGGAAAGTATGAAGCGCCTTGACGACAATTGAGGTTCTCGTCACTGTATTTATCGCTCTTAGTGGGGGACTGGCGGTGGGTTCAGGCTATGTTGCTTTTTTAACGGTACTTGGGATTATTCCGCGCTTGGCGCAAATCTCCAAAACCGTCGATAAGGTCGTTTGGTATGAAGCCGCAATTATTTTGGGTACGATGGCGGGGATTTACGGGGGATTAAGGGATCCGGATTTCGGGTTATCTCCTCTTATCATTATTTTTCTGGGTCTGGCCGGGGGTATATTTGTCGGCATGATAGCCGGCGCACTGGCAGAGGTGCTCAATGTTATTCCCATTTTGGCTAAAAGGCTAAATATCGATGGGAAAATCATCACATTACTAATGGCGGTCGTATTAGGGAAAATATTCGGTTCTCTTTTCCAATGGCTATATTTTATTAAACGTTAATCAGGCAGTACAGGGAGGGAATTGACGGATGCCGAGACAGGTGATTCTTGTTACCGATGGGGATGAATACGCAAGGAGGGCAATTGAACATGTGGCTGTGGAAATTGGGGGCCGCTGTATTTCCCAATCATCGGGAAATCCGTCACCACTAAGCGGGCCGGAAATTGTCGAGCTTATTAACTTGGGCAAAAAGGACCCTGTTCTTGTCATGTTTGATGATAGCGGGCTAATTGGTGAAGGAGCCGGGGAAGGTGCCTTAAAATATGTAGCCACCCATCCAGACGTGAAGGTGCTGGGCATAATAGCGGTTGCATCCAATACACATCGGGCGGAATGGACTAGAGTCGACGTTTGCATAGACCGATATGGTGAATTAACCCCTTATGGTGTCGATAAATTCGGGGTGCAGGAATTGGAGATCGGACGAATCTATGGAGACACTGTTTATTGCCTGGATTTCCTTAACGTTCCCATCATTGTGGGGATAGGGGATACTGGAAAAATGGCGCGGAGGGACCATTATACTCTAGGTGCGCCTATCACTAAAAAAGCTGTTGAGATCATTCTCGAAAGGAGTGGTTTTGTTGATGAACAAGGATGAAGAAAAAACAGAGTTGCCTAAGTCCCTGTCAGAAATTGAAAGGTATATGAAAGAGCATGCCGGCCTTGGCAAGAGCTTTGACTTAGGTGTCAGGAAACTCAAGATTTTAAGGAAGGACGTCCATTTCTACTATGTGAACGGCCTGTGTGAAACAGCGTTTATCATTGAAATCATTGAGACGCTGGATGAAACCAACGAGAACAGGAAACTTGTGACAGGATTGCTCCAGCACATTGAACAGAACCTCGTTCATCAATCGGTGTCCAGGATCTATTCCATTGAGGATTTTGTTTTGGCAGTCCTGTCCGGCATGATTGTTTTTGTCATGGAGGGAGAGGGAGTTGGCCTTTCCGTCGATACAAGAGGATATCCTGGCAGGCAGCCGCAGGAGCCGGATACTGAGAAAGTTGTCAGAGGCTCGAGGGATGGGTTTGTTGAGAATATTGTCCTGAACACTGCGCTTACGAGGAGAAGGATTCGTGACGAACGGCTCCGTTTTGAACTGATCCATGTTGGGCTAAGGTCAAAAACCGATATCGCGATTGGATATATTGAAAATGTAGCCCATCCAGGCCTTGTCGAGAAAATAAAGAAGGAACTAAATGCAATCGAAGTGGATGGCCTGCCGATGGCGGATAAGACTGTTGAGGAGTTTATCGTTAAACAAGGGTTTAATCCGTATCCATTAGTGAGATACACTGAAAGGGCGGATGTTGCCTCAGTCCATTTGCTTGAAGGGCATGTCCTTGTTTATGTGGACACCTCGCCAAGCGTAATTATTGCACCAGCAACATTTTTTCATCACGTCCAGCATGCAGAAGAATACAGGCAGTCTCCAGCAGTGGGGACTTTTGTGCGGTGGACTAGGTTTTTAGGGATTTTCTCTTCAATATTTCTCCTGCCGCTCTGGTACTTATTTGTGGTCGAACCAGGCCTTCTTCCTGAAAATTTAAAGTATATTGGCCCAAATGACAAAAGCAGCATCCCCATGATTGTTCAGGTGCTGCTCGCGGATTTGGGAATAGAATTTTTGCGGATCGCGGCCATACATACACCTACACCGTTATCAACGGCAATGGGATTGATTGCGGCTGTACTGATCGGCCAAATTGCAGTTGATGTCGGCCTATTCGTTCCCGAGGTTATTCTCTATGTAGCCGTTTCGGGAATAGGTACATTTACGACCCCAAGCTATGAATTGAGTGTGGCGAATAAAATTGGCAGGTTTTTTATACTTATCATTGTCGCACTCTTCCATACTCCTGGGTTTATCATAGCCATAACCATTTATTTGCTGCTATTGATTCGAATCAACTCTTTTGGAATCCCATACTTGTGGCCATTCCTCCCATTTGACCCTAAAGCTTCGATCCAAATTTTAATCCGAAGAGCAGTTCCCGGGGCCCTCCTTCGGCCGAAAATTATGCATGCCCACAATCGCTCTCGCCAGTCCTCAAAGTAACGAAAATGCATTGCGGAATGATGTTGGATATGCTAAAGTAATTTTTAATTAAAAGGGACGGGCATCATTGTTTTTGGACAGTACCAGCCAAGGGGCTGTCCTTTTTTTTACCCGACTGCCCAAATCGCACATGATTTGACGCCATTTTGATAGGGAGAGGGAAATTCATGCATTTTCATGGAACAATAGGAGTAAACCAGTTAGGCAACCTTGAAATTGGAGGTGTGGACGCCATTGATTTGGCGAGCCGCTTTGGAACACCGCTTTATGTATATGATGTAGCATTAATTCGGGAACGTGCCAGAGGATTTAAACGTGAATTTGAAAAGCAGGGAGTAAAGGCGCAGGTTGCCTATGCGAGCAAAGCGTTTTCAACAATCGCTATGGCCCAGCTTGCAGCCGAGGAAGGGCTGTCCCTCGATGTTGTCTCAGGAGGAGAGCTATACACTGCCAAGGCCGCAGGCTTTCCCGTTGAAAAAATTCATTTCCATGGGAACAATAAGAGCAAGGAAGAACTTGAGATGGCCATTAACATGGGGATTGGTTGTGTAGTTGTCGATAATTTCCAGGAGTTGGGCATCCTAAAAGAAATTTGTGATGTGAAGCAGGATAAGGTTAAAATACTGCTCCGAGTTACCCCCGGCATAGAGGCCCATACACATGACTATATCCTTACCGGTCAGGAGGATTCCAAGTTCGGGTTTGACTTGCAGAACGGGCAAGCGGAAAACGCATTGCGCGAGGCACTGGACAACAAATATTTTGAAGTCCTGGGGGTCCATTGCCATATTGGTTCGCAAATTTTTGAAACAACAGGGTTTATCCTGGCCGCAAAAAAAATTGTCAACAAACTCTCAGAATGGGAGAAAACCTATTCTTTTAAAACAAAAGTGCTGAATCTAGGCGGCGGTTTTGGGATTAGGTACACCGATGAGGACAAGCCGCTCGCGCCATCGGCTTACGTGAGCGAAATCATCGCTGAGGTAAAAAGCCTTGCCGCTTCCCATTCCATGGAAATGCCGGAAATTTGGATTGAACCAGGCCGTTCGCTTGTCGGCGATGCCGGAATTACGCTTTACAAGACCGGTTCGAGTAAAGAAGTTCCCGGAGTAAGGAAATACCTCGCCGTTGACGGGGGAATGAGCGACAACATCAGACCAGCGCTTTACCAGGCCAAATACGAGGCTGTCCTCGCAGGCAGGCCGCTAGCCACGCCAACGGAAACAGTGTCGATTGCAGGGAAATGCTGTGAATCGGGTGATATGCTCATCTGGGACTTGCCGCTTCCGGAATCTGGGCAGGAAGAAATTCTCGCTGTTTTCTGCACCGGTGCTTACGGCTATTCAATGGCCAATAATTATAATAGGATTCCAAGGCCGGCTGTAGTCTTTGCGGAAAACGGGCAAGCCACCCTCGTTGTGAAAAGGGAAACTTATGGGGATCTTCTGCAATATGACCTGCCTTATACACATTCATTCGAAAAGGAAACTGCCCGGAAATAAGAGCAGTTTCTTTTTTTTTTTTGAAAATGAAAAAGCATCCGCAGTGCGAACGCTTTTGTTCAATCAACCTAACAAACTTCTATTCTTTTAATTGAAAAAGGAACGGATAGCTTCGGCTATGCTTGCGAAAAATTTCTTCAGGCTGGCTAAAATACCTTTTCCTTCATCGGAATCAAGAAATTTCGAAAACTGGTCTTTTGCCTTCTCAAGCTGATCCCCGACTTGATTCCAGTTGATATCCAAGTCCTGAAGCTTCTTAAAAAGAGAGGTCAGCGCCTGAAGTTCTTCGTTGCTCAATTCCACTTTCAACTCATTGGCCTGCTGCTGAATCAAAGATTTTAATTCCGCCTCGTCTTTCGGTTTCCCCTTTGCAATTTCTTCCTTTACTTTTGCAATAAGGGCAGCGGCATTTTCCTTGCCTATGGAATCCCCTAATTTGGCGGTTTCAACCATTTCATGGTTCGCTGCCTGTTTTATGTCTTCCGGAATGGTTTTGTCAGCGGATATTTCATAGGCCTTAATTATCCCTGTAAGGGCCGCTGTTCCTGAAACGGAAACAGGTGCTGTGATATAAATGCTGGCATCCTTTACCCCGGCTGTCATTAGGGCATTCAGATACATTTCATCCGTCACCCAGGTGATATTTTTCGTTTTAACAGTCAGGCCAGTGTCTTTCTTATTCATAGTAATTGCAGATGAGGAAATCGCCCGTGTCCCGATGAGTGCTCTTGATACATATTTGCCTAAATACTGGTGTTCTTCCTCGTTCGAGACCGTAATCACCTGGACATCAGGGGGTGCGTCCATTTCCTTCAGTAAGGCTTCCTTTTGCCCCTCAGATAAGTTTTCTCCCAAGGTGACAATCATGTCTCCCTCGGCTAAATCGGCCATGGCGGTAATTGGCATCGCCACAATACCTGCAGCTAATAAGATACAAAGCAATTTTTTCATAAGCCCTCCCAATAAAGTAGTTTTGGCCCTTGTCCAGTGCAAATTCTGGAATATAAGTATACCAGCCCTGTTAAGGCGGGCAAGAGGTATGGATATTTTATTTATTATAGTGTAGAATTGTTGGCATTGGCATCCATTTTACTGGAGGTGGAAGAAATTGCCGAATAAAAACAACTTGGCGCTTCTTCTTGGCCTATTGGCCTTTGCCCTAGTCTGGGGGATCATTTACTGGGTATTCATTGTATAAAAGGTTTAGTTGGAATTGGCAAGCCGCCATGCCTTCCCATTTGCAGTTGCTCCGCTTCACTAAATTATGTATGATTAACGATAGCGCAACTTTCATGCTTGGTTAACATATACTAACCTAAAATCCATTCATTCCAAATAATATGGTTGCAGGAATGGGCCTATAACTATAACGAGGGATCGAAATGTTAATTCGCTACAAAAAACAGTTTGAAAAGATAGCTATGGGGCTTATGTCATTTATGCCCGGGGAAAAAGATATTAAGAAACTACAGCAATCAATGAAACAATACGAAACGGCTGAAGGTTGGCAGCTTTTCCTCTGGAAGGAGGAAGACATCACTGGTTTGATTGGCATCAACCATATAAGTGATGAAACCGCAGAAATCCAGCATATTTCCGTCAATCCGTCCCATCGCTGCCAGGGGATTGGGCGCAATATGGTTGCGGCTCTCCGGGAAATATTCCCTGACAAAACGATTGAAGCGAATGAAGTAACGGCACCTTTTTTAGAAAAGTGCTCAAAGGATGAGAGCGCGGGAAGTGAATGCTAATCACTTCCTGCGCTTTGTTTTTTCTTTTCAAGGGCCATTTTTCTTTCAGAAATTACCTGGGAACGATCGCGGACCAGGTGCCGATTTATTATGCTTTTTGGCGGCATTTCAACATCCGCGCACCAATCAGCCCCAATTGACCGACATGCCTCCACGCACAACTCTTCAAGCTTTCCATCCTTAATTGGAATGGTGAAGCATGCATATTCTTCTCCGTCATTTATCCTTGCTATTAGCTTCTTTACTCGCCTAATTAACATTTCCCCATCAACGCCTAGGCAATCAATTGCAGATTCGTTGTTAAGGAAAATGGCCAATGCTTTTTGCAATGTGCGGGACGCCCCGGATACATTCCCTCTCCGAAAATGGTAGCAGCCTACAGCGAGTTGGATGAATGCGACCCAAATTGAATCCTTATTTCCTTTGTCGTGTTCCTTCCAATGCTCTTCCAATAGTTCATGGCATTCAAAGTAATCTCTGTCGCCATGGAAATGGGCCATATAGTGTACAAATGTTACTGGGTACATGCCAATCCTCCCGCTAATTTGTTGAACTTCCATTAAGTTTAACATATCGGAACATTAAAGAGCCCGCAAGGAAACTGCGGGCTTTTACTCGTTAACAGGGCGCTTGCGCTTTTCTAATTGTCTAGCTCCACAAGGAACGCTGCGGCAGCAAAGCATCGCACGAAGGAAAAGTGTTCTTCTTTTCCGAGGAGCGCCCAGCACCTAGTGTACTTCGGTCCCCTCGCTACGATAAGTCAACATCGGGGCCCTCCAGTCCATACGGTGCTAAACGGGCGCTTGCGCTTTTCTTAATACCAGGAAGCACCGACAATTACTAAAAGGATGAAGAGGACAACAATTAAAGCGAACCCTGCGCCAAATCCACGTACTCCACCTGACATATGAATAACCTCCTATAAGGTTTTGTATTTTCCTTACATGCTATGCGAGAAAGGGAGTTAGTGTCTGGGCGCCTATCACCATTGTTCTTGTTTTTATTTTGGTAAAAAACACCTCAAAAGCCACAGGAGCTAAATTCTTGTTGGAATAACCTATTTCAATCCTCTATACTAGTAATAGTTTGTTTGAAAAAAAAGAAGAAACTTTGGTGAAGAACTTATGCATTATAATGTGAAAATCGATACATTCGAGGGGCCGCTTGATTTGCTGCTCCATCTAATTAATTCGCTTGAAATTGATATATATGATATCCCGGTAGCCCAAATTACCGAGCAATATCTTCTCTACATCCATACCATGAAAGAATTGAAGCTTGACTTGGCAAGCGAGTACCTTGTCATGGCCGCGACTTTGCTGGCGATTAAGAGCAAAATGCTCCTTCCAAAACAGGAAGAGGAGCTATTTGATGATGGAATTGAGACTGGGTTTGAGGAAGATCCACGGGATGAACTTGTTGAAAGGCTGATTGAATACAAAAAGTTCAAGGAAGCGGCACACGGCTTAAAGGAGTTCGAGGAGGAACGGAGCCTGATATATACAAAGGCTCCAAGCGATCTTTCTGAATTTCAAAAGGAAGCAATCACCCAGAGGGCCTTGCCGCCTACTGTCTCTCTCTATGATATGCTCGGTGCTTTCCAAAAGCTTATGAGAAGAAAGCGCCTGCAAAAACCACTTGCGACAAAAATTGCCCGCCAGGAAATATCAATTGAGAAAAGGATGGATGAAATCCTCGATTTATTGAGCGACAAGGCCAAAGGCGTTGATTTTTATGATTTGTTCCCTCTCCCTGAAAAGGATTATATCGTCGTAACATTTCTGGCGGTGCTGGAACTTATGAAACGGAACGAAATTATCGCGGAACAAACCGAGAATTTCGGCGGGATTCACATCATTCCTGCACAGAGAGGAGCAGCGGCAGTTGGATATTATTAATTTTCATAGCATACTTGAAAGCCTGTTATTCGCCGCCGGTGATGAGGGGTTAACCATCAAACAGGTAGCGCAAGTACTGGAGGTGGAGGAGGCGAGGGCTTCAGAATTGGTAGAGGACTTAAAGGAAAAGCTGGAGAACGATTCCAGCCGCGGCCTCACTGTCATGCTCCTTGCCGGCACTGTACAGCTTGGAACCAAAAAGGAAAATGCGCCATACCTGAAGAAGCTGGTTGAATCGCCCGGTACCTCAACCCTCTCGCAGGCGGCATTGGAAACACTGGCGATTATTGCGTACAAACAGCCGATTACCCGATCTGAAATTGAGGACATACGTGGCGTGAAAACAGAAAGGCCTCTTCACACATTAATGTCCAAGGCACTAATTAAAGAAGCCGGGCGTGCTGAAGGATCCGGACGTGCCTATCTATATGGGACCACGAAAGAATTTTTAGACTACTTTGGTTTGAAAAGCCTCGAGGAACTACCGCCTCTTCCTGATAAAAATGAAGATGAATTCATCCAGGAAGAAGCCGACCTATTCTTCGGAAAGTTTCAGGATCAGTAAAGCTGTTGAGCAAGGGCTGCATTCTCTATTTCACTTGAAGCAGGGAGCGGGGCCAATATACCCTCTTGTGTTAAAATGGAAATATGATTGTTGATAAGGAGAGGACAGCAGGCATGATAATTACAAAGAGCATTGGATACGAGTTGGAAAAAGAACAATCGAATACTTCCGAGGACTTTTTTAACAGAAGCGAACTAACTTACATGGATGAAGGCAAGGAAAAAACGCTCCATGTGCTTTACCTTCGCTATTTTGATGAAAATTTCAATGAGTTTGTCCCGTTTGAAAAGGACCCGCTTTTTAATGCCGGTGAGAAGGGAATATATTTTAAGGACTTGGTGGCGCTTGCCTGTATGATAAAAAACCCGGGCCTTCGCAACCGGAAAAGGCTCTACCTGCATACCCAAAAGGAGTTTGCCTCTTATTTTGAAGGGATAGACTACGCAAAGGTGCCAGGAATTTTCGAATCGATTGAGTCGAAGGGAAGCTTTGACATGCGTTCTCCGCTGGAATTCGTTCTGCAGCACAACTAGTTTGCAAATGATAATTCAAAATAGTAAACAAAAAACAGGGGATTTCCTCTGTTTTTTTGGTGTGTTTTCCATTTAAAAATAGCAGGTGTAGCCGGGGGACGAATTCGCCGCCATGCCGACCATCCATCGTTTTCGGTCATATTGGCTCAGCACTCGCATAAACTTGTACAAATACAAGTAGGAGAGCGAACCCTCAATGAAAATATTGAATCGACCTGCCATTAGCATTCTTATTTTTATCCTGTTACTCGGCCTGGCCCCTGCCAGTTCAGCAACAGCCTTTTCGGTAAGCGGCCAAGCCGCTGTTTTGATGGAACAAAAAACGGGACGAGTATTGTTTGAGAAGCAACCGCATACCCAAATGAGGATTGCCAGCATTACGAAAATCATGACAGCAATACTGGCAATAGAGTCCGGTAAAATGGAACGTTATGTCAAGGTTAGTGATAGCGCGGTCCGTACAGAAGGTTCCTCCATCTACTTGAAGCCTGGTGAAAGAATAAAGCTTGAGGATCTCGTATACGGGCTTATGCTTCGATCGGGAAATGACGCTGCCGCGGCAATTGGCGAATATGTCGGTGGAAGCGAGGAAGGATTCGCCTTTTTGATGAATCAAAAAGCGGCTGAAATTGGGATGTACAATACTGTTTTTTCAAATCCCCACGGACTGGATAATAAGGAAAACCATTATTCTACTGCATATGATATGGCTCTGTTGACAAGGTATGCCATGAATAATGATCTGTATAGGAAGATTTCAGGGGCAAAAGTGCATCGAGCCCCAAATCCTGAAGAAACTTGGGACAGAGAGTGGAGGAACAAAAACCGCCTTCTCTCCATGTATTCTTTTTGCACAGGAGGAAAGACCGGATACACAAAACGTGCAAAAAGGACACTCGTTACTACTGCGAAGAAGGGAGAAATGGAGTTAATTGCAGTTACCCTAAACGCTCCAAATGATTGGAATGATCATATAAGCATGTTTGAGTCTGGGTTCAGCACCTTTGATATGGCGGAAGTGATTCCAAAAGGAGAGATCCAGTTGGATAAAAAGCCATATAAAGATGGAAACGTTTTTATTGGCAGAGCCATTCTATATCCGGCATCTGAGCGGGAATTTGGCACGTTTTCCGTAGAATACAAGCTGAAACCTCCGAAGGGCGGCAAATTTCCGGATGAACTTGTTAATGGGATGGCGACCGCTGGGAAGGCGATTATTTACCTGGATGGAAGGGCGGTTAAATCCGTGCCTATCCATTTTAAGCGGATCAGCCAAAAAAGGACTGGATATATAAACGGCTTGAAGCGGTTTATTCCAATAGCGATGGGCTTGAAAAGCAATGGTTAATTATATATGGGTCATTCTCACACTGGTAGGAATCGTATTCGCAATGTTCAATGGGACAATGCAGGAAGTGAACCAGGCGATATTCCAAGGTGCAAAGGATGCTGTAACCCTTTGCATAGGGTTGATAAGCATCCTTGTCTTTTGGCTGGGAATGATGAAGATTGCGGAGGAAGCGGGCATTTTAAAAGGGCTTGCCAAATTGTTCAAGCCGATTGTCAGGCCACTGTTTCCGGACGTCCCGGCAAACCACCCTGCGATGGGGTATATTCTCTCCAATATGATCGCCAATATGTTTGGGCTCGGGAATGCGGCCACCCCTCTTGGACTAAAGGCGATGGAGCAATTGCAAACGCTGAACAATACAAAGGACGCTGCAAGCCGATCAATGGTTACATTTCTTGCTATCAATACAGCGAGCGTGACCATTTTGCCGACAACTGTCATAGCCATCAGGCTGAATTACAATTCTGCTTCCCCGGCTGAAATAGTGGTCCCCACATTATTGACAACGATAGTTTCGGCTATTGGCGCTCTCCTTATAGACAGGTATTTTTATTGGCGAAGAAGCCGCAAAGGGTGATGAGATGGGAGCAATTGCAGATATATCGCTTTGGTTTATCCCTCTAACGATAGGAGCCATCCTTCTTTATGGAACGTTTAAGCAAATACCTACCTATGAGAGCTTTGTCGATGGTGGAAAAGAAGGAATAAAAATTGCTGTTTCGATTATTCCTTTCCTAGTAGGTATGCTTGTCTCGGTTTCCATTTTTAGGGCGTCCGGAGCTCTTGATGCCCTGACAGGATGGATCCGTCCCTGGCTGGGGGAGATGGGGCTGCCTCCAGAAATTGTCCCGTTGGCGTTGATCCGCCCTATTTCAGGTACGGCGGCGCTTGGTTTGACAAGTGATCTCATCGCAACCTATGGTCCAGATTCGTTTGCTGGCCGCCTGGCATCTATCCTTCAGGGCAGTACAGATACAACCTTTTATGTTCTTACCGTTTATTTCGGCTCGGTCGGCATCCGTAAAATGGGCGATGCCCTAAAGGTAGGCTTACTGGCGGATGTGTTTGGCATAATCGTGGCCATCACGGTAGCATTGCTGATTTTTTAAATTTTATAAAGAATCGGAAACCCAGCCTGCTTCTTTACCGGTCGGGTTTTTTCTGTTTTTTATTTCCCGATTGGGTGATCCGTGAGAGCCGCCAATTATCAAGAATGACACTGAAACTTTGAAATCGGCAGGAATTGTGTCATAATTCATTAGACACAATTTCACTATAATTATGGAGAAGTTATTGAGGTGGCATAGATGGAAAGATTACAAAAGGTAATAGCCCGGGCCGGAATCGCATCAAGAAGGAAAGCCGAAGACCTGATCACGGGCGGAAAAGTCAAAGTTAATGGAAAAGTCATTACAGAACTTGGAGTAAAAGTATCTCCTTCTGACAAAGTGGAAGTGGAAGAGGTCCAAATCCAGCGTGAAGAACCAGTTTATTTCTTATTTTATAAGCCGCGTGGGGTTATATCTACGGTCAAGGATGAGAAGGGAAGGAAGGCTGTAACAGACTTTTTTCCTGACATTAAAGAAAGAATTTTTCCGATAGGAAGGCTGGACTATGATACATCAGGCCTCCTTCTACTGACGAATGATGGCGATTTTGCGAATTTGCTTATGCACCCTAGAAGTGAAATTGATAAGGTGTATGTTGCGAAAACAGAGGGAATTCCCCAAAAGGAAGCCCTTCGGAAGCTTGAAAAAGGTATCAGGCTTGAAGATGGAAAAACTGCACCCGCTAGAGTAAAGATGTTATCGAGCGAGAAAAAAAAGCAAACTGCCATCATTGAAATTGCAATCCACGAAGGCAGGAACAGGCAAGTAAGGCGGATGTTTGAAGCAATTGGACATCCTGTCAGTAAATTAAAGCGAGAACGGTATGGTTTTTTGACCCTTGGCGGCCTAAAGGCAGGGGAAATGAGGGAGCTTACACCACATGAAGTAAAGCAATTAAGAGCACTCGCAATGAAAACAGACAGAAAGAATTCATAAATCTGTCACAATTTCCAAAACGTTTACACAGTGAGTATGGTGAAAAGTGTTATAATTTATCAGAACATGTATGGATTTTGGGGGAATTTAAATGAAAAAACGGCGGTTGGCGATAAGGGCAATCATTTTGGTGCTTTTGGCTAGTGCCGTAGCCTACACTCTTTTTGCGAATTTCACTAAAGAAGAACGCACGAGGGCCAAAACCGGAGACATGGCACCAGATTTTGTCCTCACAGACCTAGAAGGAAACACACATAGGCTTTCAGATTATAAGGGCCAGGGAGTCTTCCTGAATTTTTGGGGCACATGGTGCAAGCCATGCGAAGAGGAAATGCCTTATATCAACAATCAATATAAGGAATTTAAAGACAAAGGGGTACAGGTTCTAGCTGTTAACATTAACGAGTCAAATGTTGCCGTGGAAAGTTTCGCGGATAGATATGGCCTTTCGTTTCCTATTCCACTTGATAAAAACAGCCAGGTAATGAATGCCTATGGCGTTGGCCAGCTCCCTGCGACATTCCTTGTGGACAAGGATGGCAAAATTGTCAGGTATCATACAGGGCAATTGACGGAACAAGCAGTTAAGGAATTTATGGCAAGCATTCAACCTGAAAAGAAATAGGGAGTTTTTAAAATGAAGGATGTTAAGTGTGAGTGCGGCCATGTGAATCCACATGGGACAGTGCTTTGCGAGGCATGCGGAATGGCGCTCGACCAGGCTGCGGCAGAGGAAAAATTGCATGACATGCGCTATGAAGGAAGTTCGCGCCGCTCGCAGACCTATAACAAAACAATAGTCGATAAAATATGGAACTTTTTTTCTTCAGTAAAAGTCGGGGTTTGGCTGATTATCATTACCTTGGTGGCGTCTGCGATAGGTACAATCTTCCCGCAGGAAATGTACATACCTCCCATTATGCCTGCGGGGGAATATTATGAGGACCAATATGGATGGCCGGGTAAAATTTATTATGTACTTGGCTTCCATAACATGTACAGTTCCTGGTGGTACCTCATCCTGATTGCAATGATAGGAATCTCGCTTGTCATCTGCAGCCTAGACAGGGTCATTCCGCTCTATCGGGCTTTGAGTGCCCAAAGGGTCACTCGGAATGACGGCTTTCTAAAAAAACAAAGGCTTTTTGGAATTACGGAAGGGGCGTCAAACGAAGAAACCTTTGCCGCCGTCAAAAAGAACCTTGCCTCGAAAAAATACGAGGTCAGGGAAGAAAACGGGAATCTGCTTGCTGAGAAAGGCCGCTTTTCCAGATGGGGCCCTTATGTTAACCATGTCGGTTTAATCATTTTCCTCATTGGCGGTATCCTCCGTTTTGTCCCAGGAATGTATATTGATAATATTCTTTGGATCCGGGAAGGGGAAACAAAGGCCATCCCGGGTACCGAAAACGAATATTATCTAAAAAACAACCAATTTATTCTCGAGGTGTACGATAAGGACAAGGATGACGAGGTATTTCGCGAGTCCCTTGAAAGGGCTGGGACTGTTGCGAAAACCTATCAATCCAATGTTGTCCTTTACAAAAAGTCATCCGAATCACTGCCTGGTGAAAAGCCTATGCTTGATAAAGTGAAAGACTATGAGATTAGGGTCAATGAACCTTTGAAGTTTGAAGGATTTGCCCTCTATCAGGTTGATTATAAGCTAAATGAGTTAAATACCATGTCTTTTTCGCTGACTGAAAAAGACACGGGGAAATCGTTTGGTGATATAAAGATAGACTTGTATGAACCAGAAAAAATCTATGATTTAGGGAATGGCTACAAGGTACGTCTTCTTGGCTATTATCCCGATTTCGAATTTGGCGAAGACGGGGAGCCAGACACGAAGTCGCGAATTCCGAATAACCCGGCGTTCGTGTTTAAAATGATTACCCCAGATAAACCGGAAGGCGAGGTCAGTTTTGCCGCAATTAGGCAAACAATTGAGCCTGAAGGGAAGAATAAGTACAAAATGCAATTCATGGCTGCTGAAACAAAGAATGTCTCCGCCTTGACAGTCCGGAAAGACAGGACGCTCTGGCTTTTTGGGCTCGGAGGCTTCATTTTCATGTTCGGTGTCGTCCAGGGAGCTTACTGGAACCACAGGAGAATTTGGGTTCAGAGAAGGAATGGGGATATTTGGATTGCGGCCCATACAAATAAAAACTGGCATGGACTCAAGCGGGAAATAGGCAAGGTCTTTGACAATACGGCAATTAAAATTCCTGAAGACCAGCTTCAGGAAAGCAACCCGGAAGGAGAGGCGGAACTTGGCGGCACTAAGCAGTAATTTGCTTTATATAGCGTTTATATTATATTTGATTGCCACATTTTTGTTTGGTGGGTCAATCAAAACAGAAATGAAATCCAAATGGAGAACCCTCGCTATTGCGTCTTCGATAGTGGGGTTCGTCGCCCAGCTAGGCTATTTCATTACTAGATGGATTGTGGCCGGGCATGCTCCGGTCAGCAATCTGTTCGAATTTACGACATTTTTTGGAATGGCTCTTGTTGGCGCATTCATCATCATTTATTTTATTTATAAATCAGCATTATTGGGGCTTTTCACAATGCCGGTCGCACTTTTGGTCATTGCCTATGCGAGCATGTTCCCTAGGGACATCAGCCCGCTCATACCGGCTTTGAAAAGTGATTGGCTGTATATCCATGTAATAACAGTGGCTATCGGGGAAGCAATTTTAGCTATAAGCTTTGGGGCGGGCGTGATTTACCTTCTCAAGGTGATTGACCAATCCGTTTCGGGCAAAAGGACTTTCTGGCTTGAATCGGTCATGTTCTCGATGATATGTGTGCTTGGTTTTATTGCCATATCCATCGGATTTTCTTCAGCGGGATATGAGGCGAAATTCAACTGGGTCGAAAAGTCCGGCATAGAGTCTGTTGCCGAATACCATCTTCCCGCCCTAGTCGGACCGCATGAAGGGGAGCTTCTGACAGAAGGCAAAATGAAACCTGCTGTTGAAATGCCCGCCTTAATCAATGCGAAGAAATTGAATACCGTCATTTGGTCGCTATTGGGCGGAATCGTGCTATACGGCTTGATAAGGCTTTTGATTAGAAAAAGGATTTCTGCGGCCCTACAGCCGCTTGTTAAAAATATTAATCTTGATTTAATGGATGAAGTAAGTTATCGCTCTGTTCTGATAGGCTTTCCGGTATTTACCCTTGGAGGTCTAATATTCGCGATGATTTGGGCACAAATTGCCTGGACAAGATTCTGGGGCTGGGATCCAAAGGAAGTTTGGGCATTGATTACCTGGCTGTTTTATGCCGCTTTCCTTCATTTAAGGCTTTCAAAAGGGTGGCATGGGGAGAAGTCTGCGTGGCTGGCAGTAATCGGATTTGTGATTATCATGTTTAACCTGATTGCCGTTAATCTAGTTCTCGCCGGGCTCCATTCGTATGCCGGCTCATAAAAAAAGGAAAACCGCGTCAAATTAAGCAAGAACTTGGTTTTGGGGCAGTACATTCAGAAAATAATCAAACCCCTTGCCCCATAGCAGTCTGCTATACTAAAAGCCGCGCATGCAAATGCTGGGGCTTATAAAATTTGGCAACTTTCGAATAATTTTGTAAACTATTTGCATGGGGGGATTTTTAATGGAAAAAGACGTAAAAATTTTGGTGGTTGATGATGAGGAACGCATCCGCAGGCTTTTGAAAATGTATCTAGAGCGTGAAGACTTTATCATTGATGAGGCGGAGGATGGGAATGAAGCCTTGGCTAAAGCCTTTGCGAATGACTATGATGTAATTTTGCTTGATTTAATGATGCCCGGCAAAGATGGTATCGAAGTGTGCAGAGAGCTAAGGGAAAAGAAGTCTACGCCTGTAATCATGCTGACAGCCAAAGGTGAAGAAGTGAACCGGGTCCAGGGTTTTGAAGTAGGTACTGATGACTATATCGTAAAGCCATTCAGCCCAAGGGAGGTAGTCTTAAGGGTCAAAGCGCTGCTGCGCCGCTCTTCTCAGACAAGCTACCTCGCGACGGATACAGTAACAAAAGACGTCATCGTTTTTCCTCATTTAACAATTGACAATGATGCTCACCGTGTTACAGCAGATGGAAGGGAAGTCAGCCTTACACCTAAAGAATACGAGCTTCTCTATTTCCTGGCTAAATCCCCAGACAAGGTATTCGATCGGGAACAACTGTTAAAAGAGGTATGGCATTATGAATTTTTTGGTGACCTGCGAACAGTCGACACCCATGTAAAACGCCTGAGGGAAAAACTAAACAAAGTGTCCGAGCAGGCTGCCAGAATGATTGTTACAGTATGGGGAGTGGGGTACAAGTTCGAGGTCGTGAATGAATGATCCTGCTTAGAAGTGTTGTAGGTAAACTGTGGTTTACCATCCTTTTGCTAGTATCCTTTGTCCTGTTTATATTGACAGTTATGCTGCTTGAATTTTTTGAAAACTACAGCATTATGGACACAAGGACAAAAATGACTGATACAGCCGAAAAGATTGCCCGCGTTCTGGAAAAACACGAACATGATGATACGAGTGTCGGTTTGGAAATATCGTGGGAGATATTGGACAATGTCACGAAGGCTGTCATTATAAAAGGACAGGATGAGGTTTATTATTCTCCCAATACGGATCCGGATAATCGGCTCAGCCTGTCCGATATTTACAATGATCCTGATTTTTCAAAGGTAATAAAAGAGGGACAGACCGCGAGAAAGGTTTCAACTCTTACTTCAAAATATGCCGAAGAGAGTGAAAATTACTCAATCATCGGTGTTCCTTTAAGTATATCCGAAAAAGAAGACGGTGCTGTTTTTGTTTATCAATCGACCAGCGCCATCAAGGAAACTACTAGGTCGACAACTAAGTTTATCATTCTTGTAGCTGGAGTTGCCATTGTCCTTACTACAATTTTCGCTTTCTTCCTTTCGACAAGGATTACAGCGCCATTAAGGAAAATGAGGGAAGCAGCGTTTGAAGTGGCCAGGGGCAAGTTCGATACGAAAGTACCGATTTTGACGCATGATGAGATTGGGGAACTGGCGACTGCTTTCAACCAGATGGCCAGGCAGCTTAAATTCAATATGAATGCCCTAAATCAGGAAAAGGAGCAGCTTGCCAGCATACTCCGGTCAATGGCGGATGGGGTAATAACTTTTAATAGGGACGGAACAATCCTTATTACAAATCCCCCAGGTGAACGCTTTTTACAAAATTGGTATTATGACAGTGGGACCGAATCGGCCAGTTCGGAAGAAATTCCATCGAAAGTAATGGAATTATTCCAGCAAGCAGTCGACACTGAAAAAGAGCAGGTTGGCGAATTGTCGATGATGGGAAGGCATTGGGTCATCCTGGTTACCCCACTCTATAGTTCGAAGTTCATCCGGGGCGCTGTTGCGGTCATCAGGGATATGACTGAGGAACGGAAGCTTGACAAACTCCGTGAAGATTTCATAGCAAATGTGTCCCACGAATTAAGGACACCGATTTCCATGCTCCAGGGATACAGTGAAGCGATTGTGGATGATATTGCGGGTTCCGATGAAGAGAAAAAGGAAATGGCAAAGGTTATTTACGATGAATCGTTAAGAATGGGTCGGCTTGTAAATGAATTGCTCGACCTTTCGCGACTGGAGGCAGGACATATCCAACTGAATGTGGAGGAAATAAATGTTCCTTCCTTTATTGCAAAGATTATTCGAAAATTCCAGGGACTGGCTAAAGAAAATGAAGTCCACCTAACCTTTGGAGCGAACAAACCCGATTATTATTTTCCGCTGGATGCCGATAGGATTGAACAGGTTCTAACCAACCTGATTGATAATGCAATGAGGCATACTCCAAAAGACGGGATTGTCGATGTTGTTGTCCAGGGCGATGAGCGCGGGCTTCAGGTACAGGTTGCTGATTCTGGATCAGGTATACCTGAGGAAGACCTGCCCTTTGTTTTTGAACGTTTCTATAAGGCGGATAAGGCACGGACACGGGGAAGAGCGGGGACTGGCCTTGGGCTTGCAATTGTGAAAAATATCATAGAAGCCCATAAAGGACATATATCCGTTCAGAGCAAGGTTGGCCAAGGAACGACATTTTCCTTCTTTATTTCTCGAAAATAAGAATTATTCCGAGAACTATGCCGTTTAATCTTGTTACATGGGAAACATTTTGCCTGCACTCCTAAAGTGCGGGCTATTTTTCGTATAAAGACAGTTTAAACTTTTTGTCAACGGTTTGAATAAATTGAAATATATTTGTAACATTATTCTTTCAATTTATTACGGAAAGGACTATATTTAAAGGTGTAACTTTATTTTCCAAATCACGTCTAAACTAATGAACGGGGAGGAATAGTGGATGGACTCCGTTTTTACTGAGCTTTATAAAAAATACCACCAGGATTTATTTCAGTTTCTTTTTTATATGGTCCGCAGTAAGGAACAGGCCGAAGACTTGGTCCAGGAAGTGTATATCCGTGTTATAAAATCTTATTCGCGTTTCGAGGGGAAGAGCAGTGAAAAAACCTGGCTGTTCTCTATCGCCCGCAATGTAGCGATTGACCATTTTCGAAAGCAGAAGGGCTGGAAACAGAAGCTCCTTGAAAAATTCGATTGGTCGACTGCGCAGGTAAAGGACGATCAGCCTTTGCCCGATGAGATCGCGATACAACGGGAAGAAGTCAAAGGAATGTTTAAAAGTCTTGATGTATGTACAGTCGACCAACGGGCTGTCATCATCATGAGATACCTGCACGAATTATCGATTACGGAGACTGCCAGTGCCTTGGGGTGGACTGAGAGCAAGGTGAAAACAACTCAGCACCGTGCCATAAAGGTTCTGAAAGCCCAAATGGAATCGCTTTTTGAAACGGAGGGATATTTGGATGAACAAGCGAGGGTGGAGCGATAAACAGGTTGAAGATTGCATTCGATATTTGCCCAAGGTAACCGATGATCGCGACCCGGGAGACATTTATAAAAATGTTTCCATGAAAATAAAGAAGAAGCGTAGGACAGCCCTTGTTATGCCGGGCTTTGCGGCGGTGGCTGCCGCATTCCTGCTTTTCTTGCTAATTTCTCCTAATGCTTTTAATGAAAAGCCGGGAAGCCAGGTTGCCCTGGAAAAGAAGCAAGAAACTGAAATTGCAGGAACTGCCAGCGAGGGAGACCAAATGGGAATCGCCAGCAAAAAAGGACCAGCCACCAATAACGATATTAATCAAACAATGGGGATCGCATTAGACGAATCAAAGGAAACTGCTTTGGCTCTTTATGAAGAAGAGGTAGCTGAAGATGAGGCTCCCGTAACAGTTTGGGTTCCGGACAAGGGGGTAAACTATCTTGTTCCCGTCAGTGTCACTGTCCCAAAAGAGAGCGGAAAGAGCTGGCTCGATCACTTTAATACCGCAATGGCCAGCCTTAAGGAGACGGAATGGGGCCTGTATGACTACTATCCGTTCAATGCTAATTTTTCCCTTGAAGGGGAGGATACGCTCGTAGTTGATGTACCGGCCGGGCACCAGTTTGGAATAAGTACAACAACAGAAAGACTCCTTATGGATTCCCTAAACGAAAACCTTGCCTCCAACAGCTCGGTTACTAAAATAAAATTTATGACGGATGGTAATCCTGGCATTTCACTTTCCCATATGGGAGATATACGCACAGAAACGGTTGACAGAAAAAAGAACAGAGCGTATTTCTTGGTCCGCCAGGATGGCCGCGAGCAGCCTTACTTGGTCCCTTCGCCAGAGCAATACCCTGATGTGTCAAAAGCGCTCGATGTTATGAAAACCGGAAGCGAGGATGGACTTTTTCTGGCATCCATTCCACCTTCTCTCGAAATCAGGGAAGTATCGCCCAATGGTGAGACACTGTTCCTGAAGCTTGCTGATGATGTTGAATTAGAAAATAGCCCTGAGAACCGGCAATCTCTTGAGGCCATTTTAATGGCAGCAAAAGAGTTCGGTTTCAAGGGAGTAAAGATTGAAAACGCACCGATCGAACAATTGGGCCCGTTTAACTTAGCTGTTGAAAACAAAGTGCCTATTGGCCCGAATAAAATGCTGATTCAATAACAAAAAGCCTGCCACCCTGGCAGGCTTTTTACGTATGTAAAAGATGCTATAAATAGATGTTTATATTTGGAAAAGCAAAATAAATGCATAAGCCTCTCTCCTGCTCCAAATTATAACAAATGTGCCAAAAGGGTTCTAACTCTGGAATGAAAGGCATAATGTGGTTTGGACGCAAAAGTTTGAGGAGGTAAACAATCATGAAGGACTACATCTTCAGGTTTTTAATAGTGGGTATCATGGCAGCATGCATTACGCTTTTGTTTCTTGGCGGAATCAAGGCAAATGCGGAAGGGGTATCTAAAAACATAAAGTTAGGGATGGAATGGGATTGGCCAGTTGAAGGCACCATTTCTGATACATATGGTACAAGGATGGGCCGCCACAAGGGGATAGACATTGCCGGTAGCCTAGGGTCTCCGGTCAAGGCCGTATTCGACGGGGAAATTATTAAATCGTATTTGTCTTCTACATATGGGAATGCCATATTAATTGAACATCCAAATGGATTTGTAACGGTATACGCCCATCTTGATCAGAGGCAGGCTGAAGAGGGCGACCAGGTAAAAAAAGGGGAACAGATCGGAACGATGGGCAATACAGGCGTATCAACAGGTGTTCATCTCCATTTTGAAATCCATCAATCCGAATGGACATTCGAAAAGGAAAACGCCATAAATCCAGTTCACTTGCTCGGCAGTATTAAAGAGGGAGACTTCATTTCTACGGGTGAAAACAGCATTCTCCATACAGAAGCCTTTGAAGCTATGGATACTGGCATTGAGGTTTCTATAAACTCGGCAAAGACGGTTCATATCGTCAAAAAAGGCGACACACTTTGGGAAATAGCGATGAATAATGGCCTTGGGGTAGAGGAACTTCAGGAAATGAACGGACTCGATGGAATAACGATCTTTCCCGGCCAGGAACTGAGCCTTGAAAAAACCGAGCGAGAACCAATCCCCAAAGGGAGCGCTGCTATTAACTAAATGACGATTTAGCAGGGAAACAATCAATATAACAGAATAAGGAAATCTAAAGTGGTTTGTTCACAAAATCAACATATAAGCGAATGGCTAATATAGCTATTCATAAAGCGGATTTTTTAGTATAATAAAATCGTAAACTAAATATTGTCTATCTTCGGGGCTGGGTGAAATTCCCGACCGGCGGTGATAAGCTTTTGCTTTAGCCCGCGAGCCGCAATTTGGCAGGATTTGGTGTGATTCCAAAGCCGACAGTATAGTCTGGATGGGAGAAGATGGAGGTTCTGCATGCGTTCAAAAAATGGTATTTTGAACGTTTATTAAGCATGCCTCTGTAAAAATCTCCTTCAAGCTGCCGGGCTTGGAGGTTTTTATTTGCATTGGAATGTTTTTGCTGAACTTTTCTTCTTTGGTGATGGACACAAAAGGAGAGAGGAAAATGAAAAAACTTAATTTGAAGACAATGGTAATGGTTGGGATGCTGAGCAGCATATCGTACATTCTTATGCTGTTGAATTTCCCGCTGCCTGTTTTCCCGAATTTTTTGCTGATTGATTTCAGCGACATCCCGGCATTAATAGCAACACTGGCGTTTGGCCCGGTTGCTGGAATTTTGGTGGAATTGTTTAAAAATCTGCTTGATTATTTCATGACCGGCAGCCAGACAGGTGTCCCGGTTGGCCACATTGCAAATTTTATCGCAGGAGTGTTATTTATCCTGCCGACTTATTTTGTCTATAGCAGGATTAAAACCAAGAAGGGGCTGTCACTGGCACTTGTTGCTGGCACTTTTATAATGGCGGTCTTAATGAGCATCCTCAACTATTACATTATCCTGCCCGCGTATACCCTGTTTCTAAATGCGCCAGCAATGGCTGACTCGGAAGTTCGTAAGCTAGTTGTAACGGCAATTTTGCCTTTTAATATCCTAAAGGGTGTCATCATGTCCTTGCTGTTCGTTCCACTATATGTTCGGATGAACTATTGGATTAACAGGCAACAGACATCCATTTAATTAATTCAAAAAGCTTATTTAAAAAGGCAGCGGTAAAATGCTGCCTTTTTAGTATGAAAAAAATCTCCGCCAATGAGGCGGAGATTATGTACGTCCCTTTATCTATTCAAACTTGGTCGCATTGCCATCAAATGGCTCATCGGCAACTTTAATGGAATCAGTAGGGCAGCCCTCAAATGCATCCATCATGTCATCGATCAATACATCTGGGATTTCAACGATACCTTCGTTGTCATCAAGTGTTACATATGCGATGCCCTCATCATCATAATCGTAAATATCTGGCGCTGCTGCTCCGCAAGCTCCACAAGCAATGCAAGTTTCTTTGTCTACAATCGTATACTTTGCCATCAAAAACCCTCCCGTTGGTTTAAACAATTATTTAACCGACAAACTGGAAACGCATACTGCATATCTATTGTAAAAAAGAAATGGAAACTTTTCAATAGATATTGCACTGATAATGCTTTTCATTAGCTTGGGCATTCGATTGGATTCCCGAAAAACAGCCGGAAAACGACACGCATTCGTGTTAAAATAAAGTGAACATCCATCATTGGTTTTATTCATCCCCCACTTGCCTCCTTACTAAACCTTGAATCCATTGGGGTTCTTGCTGCACGTTAAGAGTGAGTAAAAAAAATAAAAAGGGATCATGGTGAATGATATGCGAAAAGTTGGCGGAAAGCCAATCATTCAATATTTCGACATAATTATTTTATATTGCCTTAAGAAATTGAAGGGCGAACGGACGATTTATTCAATATACCATTTATTAAAAGGAAAAAAATCCGCCCAAACGATACAGGATGCACACCTGTTTTCCTTGACTGTGCTATTTATGGCTCTTGGAAGCGTAACACGCGAAATGATTGAAGGAGCGGTTCTCACTCTGAAAAGGCAAAGCCTCATTCAGGAAGGGGAGTCACAGCGCTTTTTTCTAACAGCCAAGGGGGAGGAATATTTGGAGGTAGAACTCTTAACTCATCCACTCCCCTTGCACTTGCAAGGCTGGAAATATCATTTGGCAGGACAGTATGTATGGGAGAGGCTGTCTCTTTTAGCCCAAGTCTGTTCCCATATATCAAGGAAGGAATCCCGTTATATTCCAATCCAAAAAAAGCGGCGTACCCAGAATTGGATAAAAAACTTTCTTGGCAAGCTGCCTCCTGAACAGAGAGTGACGCTGCCCCGCGTTTTATTTCATGAATTATCATCACTCCTAGAAGGGGAGAAGGAAATTAAGCCTGACATACTGGTCCTCAGGCTAACAGGCTATCAATCTGCTGGGCTGACATCCCGGCAAGCTGCCATGATGCTTGGAATGGATGAGTTCCACTATCATTTGGAATTTCTCGGCATCCTCCATTACATATGCAAAAAAGCAGCTGAACAGGAAGAAAAATATCCGCTCTTATTCCGCCTTTTGGAAGACGAAGGATCCGGCTCTTCGATGACCCTTACCTCCAGGCAAACCCTTAAGCTTCTGAATCAAGGTGTGCCTATTGATTCGATTGCCGCTGTAAGGGGATTGAAGCGAAGCACAATTGAAGACCATATAGTCGAGATTGCATTAAATGTCAGCGGTTTTTCAATTGATCCGTATGTGTCAGCCGAAGAGCAGGAGAAAATAATCGAACTTGCAACAAAGTCTTCAACAAGGCAATTGCGTGAATTAAAGGAACTTACTGGGGGAATCTCCTATTTTAAAATACGGCTTGTATTGGCAAAGCTTGGTGACGGTTAATGCTTGAGCAAACACTTGAAAATTATTTCGGCTTTACAACCTTCAGGCCAGGGCAAAAGGAAGTAATCAAGTCATTATTAAATGGCCATGACACTTTGGCCATGCTGCCAACTGGAACAGGAAAATCACTTTGTTTCCAGCTTCCCGGATACATACTCGGAGGGGCGGTCATTATTGTATCGCCACTGCTATCACTCATGCAGGACCAGGTTGAGCAAATGATGAAAAGAGGCGAAAAGCGGGTGGTTGCCTTGAATTCTTTTTTAACGCCGTCCGAGAAAAGAGAAGCACTCGCTTCGCTGCATCACTACAAATTTATTTTTCTATCACCGGAAATGCTTGGTTTTTCACATGTTATTGATAGAATCAAAGAAGTGCCTGTTTCATTGCTTGCAATTGATGAAGCGCATTGTATATCACAGTGGGGGTATGACTTCCGCCCCGATTATCTGAAGCTGGGAAGCTTGCGGGGAATTTTGGGCAATCCGCTCACTCTTGCGTTGACAGCTACGGCTACCCCAGCAGTAAGGGATGACATTACCAGACAGCTCGGCATACAACCGGCAGCAAGAATTGAAGCGAGCATAGACCGGCCCAATATTTCGTTCCATATTGAAAAAGTTGAAAATAAAATCGAAAAAGGCGAAAGAGCCCTTTATTGGGCAAAAGAATTAAAAAAGCCGGGCATTATTTATTTTTCCAGCAAAAAAGCAGCCGAGCAATTGGCCGATTTTTTCAGGGAGAATGGGATTGCAAAGACAATGGCCTATCATGGGGGCATGGACCTCGAACAAAGAGCTTTAATCCAGCAGCAATTCTTGAATGGGCAGCTCGATGTCATTTGCGCGACCAGTGCATTCGGTATGGGGATTAACAAAGAGGACGTTCGGTATGTCATCCATTACCATATGCCGATGCAAATTGAATCGTATCTTCAGGAAATTGGCAGGGCTGGCAGGGATGGAAAACCATCGGTCGCAATCCTGCTTTATTCCGACGGCGATGAACAGCTTCAATACCATCTTGCCGAAGGGGAGCTTCCGAATGAGGTGCAGCTTAGGGTGTTCTTTTCCGCCTTCAAGGGCGATTCATTTATTAGATTGGAACGTGACGAATTGGAAGAGGCTGCTATCGCTAGTGGACTTTCTAACGGCCAATGGAGATGGCTTTCTGAATTCCTTGAAGAAAAGCGAGAGGAACCGTTGTCGAAAATCAAAGCTCAATTGGAAGAATATATCTCAAAAAGGAATTACACAAAAATGGAAAATATCCGTATCATGCGAAATTGGACGGAATCAGCTGGATGCCTGCGCAACTATTTTTTAACATATTTTCAGGAATCCGAACTTAAATCCGGGAGACCATATTGCTGCGATTCCTGCGGGCTTGATATGGGCTTTTATAAAAAAAGCTCCCGGGAAGTGCCTGAGATAGAAACATTGAAGGGCTGGAAGGAAAGGCTCTCGGAGCTTTTGTTAGGTGAAACATATGATGGATAGGCATAGGAAGCTTATCGGACAGCTTAGTGATCGGGAATTGCTTTACCACCTGTATGGAACGCAATTCCTCCTCCTTGTGATTTCTGGAATTTTAAGTTTATTTTTTTTCGATAAGGGCCATTTTGCAGGCGTATTTGACTGGGTTGACCCGGCTATTTGGAAATATGGGATTCCAGCTGGAATCGCGGTAGTGCTCCTTGATCTAATCCTTATGAAGTTGTTTCCGCCCTCCTTTTTTGATGATGGCGGGCTGAATGAAAAAATTTTCAGGGGAAGGAGCATTCCTCATATTGCAGTTATAGCCGCCCTAGTCGCATTTAGTGAGGAAATTCTTTTCCGGGGAATCATCCAGGAAAAAACAGGCCTGTTCGTTGCAAGCATTATTTTCGTATTAATCCATTATCGTTACTTATTTAACTGGTTTTTATTTATCAATATCGTGGCCTTAAGTTTCCTGATTGGGTCACTTTACAGCTGGACGGGAAATCTGGCTGTTACCGTTGTTATGCATTTTACTATTGATTTCCTCTTGGGAATTGTGTTAAAGGTTAAAAATGGACAAGGAGGCAAAATCAATGAAAAAAGATGATCCGTATCTTGAACAGGTTGAAAAACACCGGAAACGAATAGATCGAGCCAGGCCTGAAAATGGGGAGAAGTCCAAGCTTCCTCCCCGCTCAAGAGTCCATCAAAACAAGAAAAAGAAAACAAAATTCAAGCTAAAATATCCTGTAATTCGCTTACTTGTGCTTTTCTTTATTTTGCTGCCCTTGACCGTGTTTGCAGTCATTTCCAGTATGGAAGGAAATAAGTCTGGGCCATCATCGGCGAAGGGTGGAGTCGAGTTGGTTGATTATGATGCGGGTAATCAGCCTGAAGGAAAGGGCTCCGAACCAATGGATGAAGACGGTAAAGAGGTGGAAGGCAAATCCGAAGACGCCGACCCCGGAATAGAAACTAAGGAGGGCGGCGCAGAGGGCACCGATAAAGAACCAAATTCCTCCGGTTCGTTGAATTCCGGGGAGGGCAAGGATGCTTCTAATGATAATGCCCCATCCGGAAATACGGCCATTCAGCCAGCCCCTTCAAATGGAGGCGAGAGTATAAAAGAAGAATCTGGTTCAGCAGCAAATGAAAAATCACAGGGTATTGTAAAATATCATACCGTCAAGCCTGGGGAAACATTGTTCAGGATTGCAATGATGTACTACAAATCCCAGGATGGCATTGAAAAAATCAGGAAAGCAAATGCGGTAAACGGGAATGACATCATGGTTGGGCAGACTTTAAAAATTCCATTAAACTAGGAAGAAGGTCAAAAGCACATTTTTTGTGCAATTGGTGAAGTACATAAACCACTGGACAGGCTCATACATTGTAGTAGATTACCGTCTTGCACATTCCTGTCCGTGCCCAATTCATATGAATGGGGGAATAAAATGGAAAAGCCAATTGAAATGCTCGACTACAGGACCGATCATGCAACAAAAAAGATGCTGGATAATGTAGTGAAAAGGAAGAAAAAATTTGATAAAGCAAAAAAAAGGCATCATTTAGCTATAATCGGAACACTTGGCTCGGCTTCGTTTTTTCTTGCTTACCTTTATGGAACAATAGCCCAGGCCTACTCCTATTCCTTTTATGCGATGTTTTCGGCATTTGTCCGGGACAGTGCCAACCTTTATTTTTTGGTCGGGACAGTGTCGCTATACGGAATGATGGTTTTGTTAAAGGAACAGCGAGAAAAAAAAGAAAAGGAATACCATGAACTCAGGTGCGAAATAGTTGATAGGAGCAAGGACCTTTGGAAAAAGGAAGAAGAATGGAAATCCAGGCACCTGGTTTTTGAAATGATGAAAAAAGAGTTTGATATCAATCTATATCATGAAAAAAAATAGAAGCGCCATCCGGCTGCTTCTGTTTTTTTATATCAAATATTCCCCTTCTAGCCAGAAGTCTATATTCCTGGATACGAAAATAATTGGCAATGAAGGGTTTAGCCAATCTTCTGTTGAATTAAATAGTTAGTGAAGAATATCTGTTAATGAGGTGATAGACATGTTTGTTAAAAGTATAATGATTCCAAAGTTCAAATGCGTTACTGTGCAAAGCAAGGACAGTGTGAAAAGAGCGCTTCAAAGCCTCGAGGAGAACCGGGTTGATGGTTTGCCGGTTTTGGATGGGGAACTTTATGCCGGTATAATTACAAAGTATATGATATTTGAACATTTTTTCCTTTCAGAAAAACCAAAAGACAAGTTTTTGGAGGAAACCCTTATTTCTGATATTGCTACCCACCAGGAAGAATTCCTTGATGGCGGTGAAATATTTGAAAATACGCTTATGAACTTAAGGAACTTCCCTCTATTGGCCATTGTCGATAAAGAAAGGAAATTCCTGGGAGCGGTAACGCGCTATGATGTCCTGGATCAATTCCAGAGTGCATTTGGAATGAATCGCCCTGGAGTGAGGATTGCATTTACTTCTGTAGAGACTGAAGGCCGAATTGCAAGATTGGCGGAAATCGCCCACCAGTTCCATGAGCACATCATATCATTGGTTACGTTTGATGAAACGGATAAATTGGTCAGGAGGATTGTCATGAAGGTGGAAAAGAAGGACAATCTCGACAAGTTTGTGAAAAAACTGGAGGAGCACGGCTTCCGAATCCTCAATATTCATGAAGATCAATAGGAAAAGGCAAGTTGCCTGCTAGCCCCTCATACGCTAATATGGGGGGTTTTTTCATGATTGTTGCTATAGTTTGGATGATTGCATCATTTTTGAGCGGATACTTTTTCATTGAATGGATGGAGATTGCAACGCCTTTTGACGTGCATGATTTTTTGCTGGGACTTGTGTTCCGTCCTGTTGAGTTTCTGGCTGCGGGTATCGCTTTTTGTTCAAGCCTGGTGGTAAATGCCTATTTTTTTCATTTTTTTATGAAAAGAAGCAGGCAAAAAAAGCAGGGGTTTGCTGTTCCCCATGCCGCGGCAGGGATAGTTGGCTTTGTTCTTGTGTATGGAGCATTGTTCTCTTTATCTCCTGTACATACGCTTGTGCTCTTCGGTTCGAGCCTGGTTTATGGTATCATTTCACTATACGTATAGATATATAGTGGAGGGAGCGGATTCGGGATGGCTTTATATACAGTAGCGGCAATTGTTGCTGCAGGGTTCTTCCTCCTTTTGTATATGGCTTTTTTGGCGTTCGGGAATAATGTGGTTGATCATGAAATGAAATTTGAGAAGTTTCCGAAGTCTTTTGGCACTTTAAAGATTTTTTTTATATCCGATATCCATCGGAGGACCGTTTCCGAAAAAATAATTGCAGCCATTAAAGGAAAAGCAGATATCGTTATTATTGGTGGGGACTTAAGAGAAAAAGGGGTTTCCCTTGCAAGGGTTAAATCAAACATCCTTAAGCTTCAATCGATTGCCCCTGTCTATTTTGTGTGGGGAAACAATGACTACGAGGGAGAATATCGGGATCTTGACGCCCTGCTGCTCGACCTGAATGTTAAAATCCTAGATAATACAGCTGCAAGATTTGAATCCGCGGAAGGGGACAAGTTCATCCTATTAGGGGTTGATGATGCTGGCCTTAATAAGGACAGACTGGATTTGGCTTTATCGGATGCCGAACGTGGAGTGTTTACTGTCCTTGTAAGCCATAATCCGAAGATTATTGGAAAAATAAAGCCGGAGGATGGAATATCCCTTCTTTTAAGCGGACATACCCATGGAGGGCAAATACGCATTTTCGGTTTTGGCCCATTTAAAAAGGGAGGCATTGACCGAGTTGGAGGCGTGGTCCGATTAATCAGCAGTGGATATGGCACGACAGGTGTCCCGTTGCGGCTCGGGGTTCACTCCGAATGCCATCTGATTTATTTGAAACACGGAAACGATAGCGAATAGGACAATTTTTTAAAGGAAGCTCGAGGAGTAATCCGCCACTGCAGGCGTGACGATGGTGAACGGAGGAGAATGCCTTGCCAGCACGGGATGGAAAATACAATATAAAAGCAGTATCTAAAATGCTCGGAATTCAGCCTGGTACCCTTAGGGCATGGGAAAGGCGCTACGGGGTTATTTCACCAGGCAGGAGCGCTTCCGGCCATCGGCTTTATTCGGAAAGCCAACTGGAGACATTGCAGGAAATTATCGCCATGATTGAAGAAGGTTTTACAATCGGACAGGCTGTTGCCCAGTTGGGACCCGGGCAGCTTGCCGGTAATGTGGAAAAAAGGACCATCGGACGACAGGACCACGATCGAAGTATTATTTTGGATGCATTCCGCCAATTTGACGAAGGGAGCGCCCATCGTGCCTTCGATACCTGTTTCAGCACTTATTCCTTCGAAGCGGCTCTCTCGGGAATTTACCTCCCTTTACTAACAGATATGAATAGACTCCTGAAAAAGGGGGAGCTAAACAATGCCCAAATTCGGTTTGGATCTGCAATTATACGCTCGAGGCTTGAAGGTGCTATTAAATCAACGGCGGGAAAAAAGTTTCTCCCAAAAGTGATAACGCTTTGCGCGCCCGGCGAGCTGGAAGAGTTTTGGATTGTCCTTTTTACCGCTTTTCTCAAGATAAGAGGATTTGAGATTGTCTATTTAGGCGGAGGGCTTACGGATGAAGACATTGAACAGGCAATAGTGGAAATAAAACCGCGTTTCGTATTTTTTTCTTGCACGTCAGATGAAAGTGCAAAATTATTAGTGGACCTTTCCCCCCGTTGGGAACAGCTGGTTCCGGCTATGAAGATTGGAGCTGGTGGACCAGGGTTAAGGCAATTAGCCGCCAATGGCCAGCAGGGCTCATCTATGCATCTCTACCTCGGGGAAACTCCAGCTGAATGGGCTGAATGGATTAAGGCGAGGTTGGACAATGCTAAACCATTCACCAACATCCCGCACTGACATAAACTGAACATAAGAGTTCATGGCAGGGGGCGGGAGCATGCGTCTTGAACGTATAACGGCTAATAAGATTAAGATTTTTATTACCTCGGATGACCTTTTTGAAAGGGGTTTATCCAAGGATGATATTTTGAAAGATACGCTGAAATGGCGGCAGCTCTTTCAGGATATGCTGGAAGAAGCAAGCGAGGAATTCGATGTTGACATACAGGGTGCAGTAGCAGTCGAGGTATTTTCGCTCCAGGCCCAAGGCATGGTCATGATTATTACGGTTAATGGAAGCGTAGAAGAGGAAGAACTTCTGTATGACGGATTTATTGAAATGCAGGTGACGGTTGAAGGCCATGAAAAGTTTTTATTCGAGTTTGAAGGGTTGGAGGAGGTCATCCAACTCGCTAAGCGGCTATCATCTCTTTCTGCAGCGGGAGGCAGCTTATATACGATGAAAGGCAAATATTTTTTGCTTTTTGACGTTTCGCCAGTCGATGCGGAAAGGAATGCTTCAATTATGGCTGAATATGGAAACGCCTCCATTATGAGCCCTCATTTCCTTCAGGAGTATGGAAATTTGATTATGAAGGAAAATGCAGTGGAAACAATTTTAAAGTACTTTCGATAGGCGGCACTCGTAATTGTCGAGCCGGCTATTTTTTTGTCCAATTTTGCCAATGATGTGAACTTTAATCAATTGGACCTTTCCCTTCTGCATGGAACTTTTCCTCATCCAGTTTAGGACACTTTTGGTTGGCATTCCAACAGCCGCCCGATGAATCCTATTCCATCGCTATTCCTAGCGGAGATGTTGCGTGGCTAATGGCAATAAAACGTTGTTGTAGCGCCTTGTTAACGCTTACAAACATCTTGTCCGAATAGACAGAATTGCTGATTTTTATCCTTGCATTAATTGACTAAACGTGTATACTATGTCATGAAAGCCAAGAACTTTCGAGCAGTGATATCTTAGGAGGTTTACAAATGGCAGCGGGGAATGGTAATGAAAGCAATAATCTTGAAAAGCATGATGTACTGAAATCGACACAAACGGTAATCCATAGTGCGTTGGAAAAACTGGGTTATCCAGAGGAAGTGTACGAGCTTTTAAAAGAGCCGATCCGAATGATGACAGTAAAGATTCCAGTCCGTATGGATGATGGCACTACTAAAATATTTACTGGCTACAGGGCTCAGCATAACGACGCGGTTGGCCCAACTAAGGGAGGAATCCGATTCCATCCGAATGTAACAGAGAAAGAAGTTAAAGCCCTTTCAATTTGGATGAGCCTTAAATGCGGAATTGTCGACCTTCCATACGGAGGGGGGAAGGGTGGAATCATCTGTGATCCCCGTGTCATGTCGTTCAGGGAACTTGAAAGATTGAGCCGAGGTTATGTAAGAGCCATTAGCCAGATTGTTGGCCCTACGAAGGATATTCCTGCGCCGGATGTTTTTACAAACTCACAAATCATGGCCTGGATGATGGATGAATATAGCCGTATTGATGAATTCAACTCACCTGGATTTATTACAGGGAAGCCAATAGTCCTTGGTGGTTCACATGGCCGTGAATCAGCAACAGCAAAAGGTGTTACACTCTGTATCCGTGAGGCAGCCAAGAAAAGAGGCATCGAGCTTGTCGGTGCAAGGGTTGTCGTCCAGGGATTCGGGAATGCTGGAAGCTTCCTGTCCAAATTCATGCACGATGCAGGCGCGAAAGTCATTGGAATCTCAGATGCTTATGGTGCCCTGTATGACCCGAATGGCTTAGATATTGATTATTTGCTGGATCGCCGTGACAGCTTTGGCACGGTTACCAAACTATTCAATAATACGATTACAAATAAGGAATTGCTTGAACTTGATTGCGACATCCTGGTGCCTGCAGCCATTGAAAACCAAATTACCGAAGAGAATGCACATAATATTCGCGCAAGCATTGTGGTTGAGGCTGCAAACGGGCCGACTACGCTTGAGGCGACAGAAATTCTGACCGAGCGGGGAATCCTGTTAGTACCGGATGTACTTGCTTCAGCTGGTGGAGTAACAGTTTCCTATTTTGAGTGGGTCCAGAACAATCAGGGCTACTATTGGTCTGAAGAAGAAGTCGAAGAGAAATTGGAAAAAGTCATGGTAAAATCATTTGAAAATATATATGAAACCGCTCAAAACCGCCGTGTAGATATGCGCTTGGCAGCTTATATGGTCGGTGTGCGAAAAATGGCGGAAGCAAGCCGTTTCAGGGGCTGGATTTAAAGCTTAACCCAGATTAGCGGTTAGGATAGTATTCAACATTGAAACTTGAAGGAAAATCTCCTATCATTATATGATGGGAGATTTTTTTGTTCGTATCTAGGAAATTATAAAATAGAACATAGTGCATAGCTCGAAATAAGTGCTTGCGCTTTTTGTTTAGGAAAAATGAATTGGAGTGACCACCATGCAAAAAGAAGACGTATTAATCATCGGGGGAGGCCCATGTGGGCTCGCAGCAGCCATTTCATTAAAGGAAGCAGGGAAAAATCCCCTTATAATAGAAAAGGGTAATATAGTAAATTCAATCTATCATTATCCAACCCACCAAACTTTCTTCAGTACTAGTGAAAAGCTTGAAATTGGCGACGTCCCTTTCATTACAGACAATTATAAGCCTGTCAGGCTGCAGGCTCTCGTTTATTATCGGGAAGTGGTAAAGCGGAAGGGTCTGAGGATAAACTCTTTTGAAAGAGCAGAAAATATTTACGCCGCAGGGGATCTGTATAGAGTAGAGACGGATAAGTCAACCTATGAGACCTCCAATGTTGTCATCGCTACTGGATACTATGATAATCCTAATATGATGCAAATACCGGGTGAAGGACTTCCAAAGGTTTTCCATTATTTCAAGGAAGCCCATCCTTATTTTGATAAAGATGTTTGTGTAATTGGCGGAAAGAACTCAAGTGTGGATGCGGCAATCGAGCTTCATAAAGCAGGTGCAAGGGTTACTGTTTTATACAGGGGAAGCGCCTATTCACCAAGCGTTAAACCATGGATTTTACCGGAATTCGACTCGCTTGTCCGGAGTGGGTCAATTCGGATGGAATTTGAAGCGCATATTAAGGAAATTACCGAAGAATCGGTTGTATACGAAAAGGGGGGAAAGCTCTTTACCATCCAGAATGATTTTGTTTTTGCCATGACCGGCTACCGTCCCGACCATGGATTTCTTAGGAAAATAGGCGTGGATATTGACCCGGAATCTGGCCGGCCGCTCTTTAATCCTGATACAATGGAAACGAATCTACCCGGTATTTTTATAGCAGGGGTAATTGCGGCAGGCAACAACGCAAATGAAATATTTATTGAAAATGGAAGATTCCACGGGGGGTTAATTGCATCTGAGATAGTCAAAAGGAATCATGCCTAATCACCATTCTGGTATAATAGCTTTGCAAATAAATTAGGAACGCAGGGTGATGGAATGAGGAAGGTAGTTTTATTGACGACGGGCGGCACAATTGCAAGCAAACCGAATAAGGCTTCCGGCAAGCTTGCTTCTGGGGAATTGACAGGCGAAGAACTTGTTGGTATGTGCAAATTACCTGCAAATATCGAAGTGATCGTGGAATCTGTTTTCCAAAAAGCAAGTATGCATATAACCTTCGAAGACCTTGTTTATTTAAAGACAAAAATTGAAGACTATTTTAAGGACGAAAATATTTCTGGCGTGGTTGTCACCCATGGAACTGACACTCTTGAGGAGAGCGCATATTTTCTTGATTTGACAGTTGATGATAAACGCCCTGTCGTTATGACAGGCTCCCAACGCTCCCCTCAAGATTTGGGAAGTGACGTTTTCATAAATTTGCGCCACGCCATTTATACTGCATGCTCTCCGGACATGCAGGGAATAGGGACAGTCGTCGTATTCAACGAACGCATTTTTGCTGCAAGGTATGTGAAAAAAGAACATGCTTCCAACATCCAAGGATTTAACTCGTTTCGCTTCGGTTATCTCGGGATAATTGACAATGATGAGGTATTCGTTTACCAAAAGCCAATTAAAAGGGAAGTTTATAAACTGAGGGATTCAATTCCAAGAATCGACATTATTAAATGCTATATCGGCGGTGACGGGATATTTGTCAAAGCTGCCAGGGAAAACGGTGCAAAGGGACTTATCCTTGAAGGAGTTGGGAGAGGGCAGGTCGCCCCGCTCATGATGGATGAAATTGAAAAGGCAATCGCTGCAGGCATTATCGTCGTGATTACGACCAGCGCCGAAGAGGGAGCGGTCTATACGACCTATGATTACAAAGGGAGCGCTTTTGATCTTGTTACGAAGGGCGTTATCCTTGGGAGTGACAATGATTCGAAAAAGGCAAGGATTAAGCTTGGCGTTGCACTTGCCAGCGGCGAACCCCTGGTTGCTTTCTAAATTAGGTTTTCAACCCGGAGTATTCTTCCATTTTCTTTGACGCCTCGGCATGGTACCATGTAAGAAAAGCAGGGATTCATTTCCCATTTTACTAGAAAAGAGGGCAGTGCATGCTGGGGATCTTTTCTGCCGGGATTGCACCCGGCCTAGCGTTGTTAAGTTACTTTTATTTAAAGGATGAAGTTGAAACGGAGCCATTACCGGTTGTAATCAGGACTTTTCTCTTCGGAGCGCTGTTGGTTTTTCCAATCATGTTTCTTCAGCATGTGCTGGAAGCTGAGAACATACTTCCTCCCGGCTGGCTGCAGGCTTATCTTTCCTCAGGCTTATTCGAGGAGTTTGTTAAATGGTTTGTCCTTTATTATGCGGTTTATCAGCACATTGCTTTTGATGAACCATTTGATGGGATTGTATACGGCGCCGCTGTCTCCCTTGGATTTGCCACTGTGGAAAATATTTTTTATTTAGTTGGAAACGGTGTCGAGTATGCTATTGGAAGGGCTCTTCTTCCTGTTCCAAGCCATGCCTTATTTGGGGTGATTATGGGATATTATTTGGGAAAAAGCAAATTCAGCCAGAAGCGGACAGCAAAATGGATGTGGCTTTCACTCATCATACCTGTATTCCTCCATGGATCCTATGATTATATTCTAATAACCCAGGAGCACTGGCTCTATTACATTATGCCTTTCATGATTTTCTTATGGTGGCTAGGGCTTCGGAAAGTAAAAAAGGCTCGGGCTTTAAGTGCCGCGCACCTTAAAAACCAATACGCCCCACAAAAACCTCTTCATACACAATGAAGAGGTCAGACTGTAGACAAACTCGAAGAGTTTCGGGTTTGCCTACAGTCTTTTTTAATTTAAAATATAAATTGAAATGAAAATGCGTCTCTAGATTTCCATTCCGGGTGGC
>NZ_LMTI01000002.1:68850-119467 GCF_001510665.1 Bacillus sp. FJAT-27445 | reverse complement strand
CGCACGAAGGAAACGCGTAGCGTTTTCGAGGAGTCGCCACCCTCCATTTCAATCAACTGAAATTTCCTTTATATAAATGACACTATGTATGGGGTGACCTCCCATGATGACTAAAAATCCAAGCCAATGAATGTGAGCAATTGGAAGTAATTCTTAAGTTAATTTATCCTGTTCTTCACCATAAGTGCTACTTTATGGATAAATATGCCTAACTTTTATGTTGATTGGAGCGGAGGGCACCGACTCCAGCGGGATGCAGCGGCAAGGTGGAGACCCCACAGGCGCAAGCGCCGAGGAGGCTCCACTGACGCCCCGCGGAAAGCGTGTGCCCGTAGCGCAAATCAACACATTCGCTAAAACCACTTTTGTTGGGAAGAACCTTTAACATCCGTAATTTCCATATAAATTACAAAAGGCACGAGTGGGTAACCTCTCGCTGCCTTTTGTCGACAATCCGAAACCTCTTCATACACAGTGAAGAGGTTTTTTCTTATTTCAGGAAACTATAAATAGAACATTGTGAAGAACTCGAAATAAGTTGTCGTTATCCAGCTCCAGCGCCTAGCCCCTCGAGGTCTTAAGCCGGTTCCCTCCGGAGGGCAGGCCCGTCCTCGGAAATGCTCGCATTTCCTTCGTGCGTGGGCGAATTCAGGGATGCCATTCAGTGTCCTGCGGGCCCCGTCTTAATCTGGTCGGGGCTGACCAAGGCGCTTGAGCATTTTGTTCGTCCATTAACCTTTTTTTAAAAAGCTTTTTCCACGCAAGCCCTTTTCTTGAATAAAAATCCCTTTAAAACAAAAAATAGACATAATGGAAAATGAATAGCATTTGGAGGTATGATTTGTGAAAAAACGAAACGCATTCCTAGTTCGTCTGCTTTTATGCGGATTACTCGTTCCTGCTTTTTTATGGAACGGCGAAAAAGCTGAAGCATTCAGCAACCAGGTCATCCAGCACGGAGCAGTCGGCGATGATGTAATTGAACTCCAAAAGAGGCTCAAACATGTTGGTTTTTACACAAAGAAAATTGATGGTGTATTTGGCTGGAGTACTTATTGGGCACTCCGCAATTTCCAGTATGAATTTGGCCTTCCCATTGACGGGCTAGCAGGAAGCGCTACAAAAGCTAAGCTCGTTAAGGCAACCAAAAATATGCAAGGTGGAACTGCTAAAAAAAGTGCCCCGGCGAAGCAGAGCGCAGTCAATGTCCCGTCTGGATTTTCACAGAACGATATTAAATTGATGTCCAATGCAGTATATGGGGAGGCGAGAGGCGAACCTTACGAAGGACAGGTCGCCGTAGCTGCAGTCATCATAAACAGACTGGAAAGCTCGTCATTTCCAAACACTATTTCGGGTGTGATTTTTGAACCGCTTGCGTTCACTGCTGTTGCCGATGGACAAATCTGGCTTACTCCAAACGAATCGGCGAGGAAAGCAGTCCTTGACGCAATTAATGGGTGGGATCCTACAGGCAACGCACTGTATTACTTCAATCCGGTTACCGCCACAAGCAAGTGGATTTGGTCCCGTCCGCAAATTAAACGGATCGGAAAGCATATATTCTGTAAATAAGAAGGTGAATGGCAGTGATAAGAAATATTATAATAGTTGTCTTGGCAATTGGGCTAGCGGGAACTGCCTACTGGGGCTATCAGGAACGGAAGGAAAAAAACGCTGTCCTGATAAACGCGGAAAATAATTATCAGCAGGCATTCCATGAATTGTCATACCGTGTTGATTTATTGCATGACAAGCTTGGAACCACGCTTGCCATGAATTCAAGAAAATCGCTATCCCCGTCTCTGGCCGAGGTGTGGAGGATAACATCCGAAGCTCGGCAGAATGTTGGCCAGCTTCCGTTATCGCTCCTACCTTTTAACAAAACGGAGGAATTTTTATCCGGAGTTGGTGAATTCAGTTACAGGACTGCGGTAAGGGATCTGGACAAGAAACCATTAACCGGCAAGGAATATAAGACACTTCAAACTTTATATAAACAGGCGTCCGATGTTCAAGGCGATTTAAGGAAAGTACAGCATTTGGCACTAAAGAACAATTTGCGTTGGATGGATGTGGAACTTGCGATCGCTTCTGGAAAGGAGAATTCGGATAATACACTAATTGACGGATTTAAAACAGTGGAAAAAACTGTTTCAGGATACGAGGAGACTGACTTTGGGCCTGAAATTGCCGGATTAAAAGAAGAGGATAAGAATTTCAGCAAAATTCAGGGTAAAAAAATTTCGAAGGCTGAAGCATTGGCTATAGCAAGGAAGTATATAGGATTTGACGGAAATTCCAAATCCAAGGTATCCGATAATGGCAAGGGATCTGATTTCGGATTTTACACTGTCTCCGTAAGCAACAGGAAAACCGGGATGGAGGCGAGCATGGATTTAACAAAAAAAGGAGGTTACCCTATCTGGTTCCTTAACAACCGGTCTATCAATAAACAAAGAATTTCCCTCAATGAAGGAGGGGAAAGGGCAGTATCCTTCCTTAAAGAGAATGGCTATAAGTCGCTGGAACTGGCTGAAAGCGCGCAGTATGATGCGATTGGTGTTTTTACTTTTGTAACCAAGTCAGGAAAAGTGAGAATTTATCCTGAATCGATAAAAATCAAGGTTGCTCTTGATAATGGCCACCTTGTAGGCCTTTCTGCAGAAGATTATTTAAAGACGAAGAAAACCAGGAAGATGGAAACCCCCGCTATTGACATACAGGAGGCTCGAACGAAAATTAATCCGAATGTAAAAATTATGGAAGAACGCCAGGCAATCATTTTGAATGATTTCAAGAAGGAAGTATTATGTTATGAATTCCTGGGAACAATGGGTGACGATACGTACAGAATTTTCGTAAATGCTTCGACTGGTGAGGAAGAGAAGGTAGATAAGCTCAAAAATTCAGAAGAAATGTTTGAAGACGCGGTCTAATATGGCCGTTGGCTGCCGCCTGTCCTTTGGGACGGGCTCCTTCATCCGGTTATGGCTTTTGAAAGGAGAGTGGCTAGATCTGAAACATGTCGAGCGAATCCTTATAAAGATTGCGATTGCTCAGTTTATCTTTCTTTTACTTGCCCAGATTTTCCTTCACCAGGTTGGCGCCCTTCCCGAATTAATAGGGGTAACAAAATATGAAGGTACCGGGCAAATGAACCATTCTGACATGCTGGAAGTTTTCCAGGGAAGGTAAGGCAGGGAATCCTGCCTTTTTTCTTTGGTTAGAGGTTCAAATTATTTTTTTGAAAAATTAATTTAAATGATAGTCGATTGTAGCGTAAGGCACAGAGACTCGGGTGGGATAAAGGGCAAGGGGGGAACCCGCAGGCGCAAGCGCCGAGAAGGCTACACTGGCGCCCCATGGAAAGCGAAGTGCATAGAACGGAAATCGACAGGCAAGGATTCAATACAATTTTAAGTTTTGATTCAACTTATATACAGGGATCATTCCTGTCTGATATTCATGAAAAAATGTTGCAATATGAAAGAGCATTTATTGATAGTATGGTAAAATGAATAATTGAAGGTAAAAAGGAAAACGGAGCAAGAGACAACTAAAGATGCTTCAGAACAGGTAACAGGAGGAAACATGGATAAGAAAATTTCAATTGCGATTGATGGGCCTGCGGCAGCAGGAAAAAGTACAGTTGCCAAAATTGTCGCTGAAAAGCTTTCCTATATTTATATCGACACGGGCGCTATGTATAGGGCACTTACATATAAAGCACAAAAATTGGGGGCCGACCTAGAACAGGAAGACAGCTTGTTGGCCATTCTTTTAAACAGTGAAATCGAACTCTTCCCTTCCGCAGCGGGCCAGCTTGTTGTTTTGGATGGGGAAGATGTAACAGGCGAAATTCGCTCCTCCACTGTCACAAACTCGGTTTCCATTGTTGCCAGGCACCGAAAGGTCAGGGAGGAAATGGTCCGGAGGCAGCAAAAGCTGGCATCCATGGGCGGGGTAGTCATGGATGGCCGCGATATTGGAACACAAGTATTGCCAAATGCAGAGGTAAAGGTTTTCCTTTTGGCGAGTGTTGAAGAAAGGGCGATAAGGCGCCATACTGAAAATCTCCAGAAAGGCTTTCAGTCGGATCTTGATATTTTGAAAAAAGAAATTGCTACCCGGGACAAGCTGGATTCTGAAAGGGAAGTTGCCCCTTTAGTAAAGGCGGAGGATGCATTTGAAATCGATACTACCTCACTTTCAATTGAAGATGTTGTGGAGAGAATAATGGCGCTTGTGAAAGAAAGAGTGGGAGACCTATGACATTTTATTCATTTGCAAGATTCGTCGCAAACAGTGCGTTAAAACCAATTTACAGGTATGAAGTGTATGGGGCCGAGAACTTCCCGAAAGATGGCGGAGTTCTGCTTTGCTCGAACCATATTAACAATTTGGATCCGCCGGTTGTGGGGATAACCGCTCCACGCCCTGTCCATTTCATGGCAAAAGAAGAACTCTTTTCGATACCAATCCTAGGGAATATTGTTAGGGCATGCAATGCGTTTCCAGTTAAGCGGGGAATGAGTGACCGGGAAGCGCTCAGAAAAGGACTTGGTGTTTTAAAGGCGGGACAGGTTTTAGGATTGTTTCCAGAGGGAACAAGGAGCAAGACGGGAGAATTGGGCCAAGGTCTGGCCGGAGCGGGCTTTTTTGCTCTTAGGTCTGACGCACATGTTGTTCCATGCGCGATAATCGGACCTTATAAACCTTTCGGCAAGCTGAAAGTGGTATACGGGAAGCCGATTGATATGGATAGGGTGCGGAAAGAAAAATTGTCCGCAGAAGCGGCCACTGAATTAATCATGTCGGAAATCCGCAAACTTATTGAGGAACACAAAGGAGTTTCCGCTTGACAAAAAAGTCCTTTTGTAAGAAGTTATTACAAAGGATATTTTTTTGAATATTCTATGAAACGCAGCCGTGATGATGGGCGCCGCATGCAAGTGAAGCATGTAACGCATCTATATATTTCAAAGGGCAGCCAATGGTTAAGGAGGAGTACATATGTCGGAAGATATGAATCAAATTGAAGTCGGGAATTTTGAAGTTGGAGACAGGGTAACAGGACAAGTTACCAAGGTAGAGGATAAACAGGTGCTTGTTAATATCCAAAACAGCAAACTTGATGGAATCATTCCAATTAGTGAATTGTCGAGCATTCATATTGAGAAAGCTTCAGATGCAGTGGCCGAAGGGGATTCGCTCGAACTTGAAGTCATGAAGGTCGAGGAAGAAGCCCTCATCCTATCCAAGCGCAAAGTTGATGCAGAAAAAGCCTGGGATGTTCTTGAACAGAAATTCCAGAGTGGGGAAGTGTTCAACGCTGAAGTTAAGGATGTCGTTAAAGGCGGGCTAGTTGTCGACCTAGGTGTACGCGGATTTGTTCCGGCTTCATTGGTAGAAGCCTATTTTGTCGAAGATTTCTCCGATTACAAAGGCAAGGAACTTTCTTTTAAAATAGTTGAGCTGGACAAAGAGAAGAATCGGCTGATCCTTTCCCACAGGGCTGTAGTTGAAGAGGAGAAAGGCAGGAAGAAACAGGATCTTCTCGAATCCATCCAGCCGGGGCAGATAATTGAAGGCACAGTACAGCGAATCACGGACTTTGGCGCGTTTGTAGACATCGGCGGCATTGATGGCCTTGTCCATATTTCCCAGCTCTCCCACGAGCATGTGGAGAAACCGGGGGATGTTGTGCAGGAAGGACAAAAGGTTGAAGTGAAAGTCCTGAGCGTTGACCGGGATAACGAAAGAATTTCCCTTTCCATCAAGGAAACACTGCCTGGACCATGGGCTGATATAACTGAAAAAGCGGCTAAGGGCAGTGTGTTGACAGGTACCGTCCGTAGGCTTGTTTCTTATGGCGCGTTCGTTGAAGTATTCCCTGGGGTGGAAGGCCTTGTCCACATTTCGCAAATCGCCCACAAACACATCGGCACACCTCATGAAGTCCTGAAAGAAGGCCAGGAAGTCCAGGTTAAGGTGCTTGAAGTGAATGGCAAAGAACAGCGCCTCTCCTTGAGCATTAAGGATCTTTTGGAACGGGATGCTGAGGAGAATATGGATTATGAGCTTCCTGAGGAATCCAAGGGATTCCAGCTGGGAGAATTGCTTGGCGATAAATTAAAGAATTTGAAAAAATAAGTTGACAAAAAAAGCTTCCGCGGCAATCGCGGAAGCTTTTTCTTTTCCTATTTACGATTTTTTCCCATCATTCAGCTTTCTGGCCTCTTCTGGGGTTTGTAGCCCAGTTGCCCCAGGATAATGGAGCGATTGGTCGCGGTCGGATTCAACCCTTTTGCTTTTCTTCAGCTTTTTTTCCTGCCTGTCCTGTCCCAACACCTATCACCTCCGATACCTAAATTATTTAACAAACAAAGAATATTATCCTGGTATGAAAATACATGCCCTTTACCATAATGGTAAGGATAGGAGGTAGTCTTTATGGAGGGGTACTTGTTTTATTTGGCCGCATGGCTGTTATGGATTTATTTGGTGTTTTTGAAAGGCGGGCAGGAGAGAGAAGGAAAGGGTTTGCAGGCTGCGGTTCTGCTGGCAATCATCGCTTCTCCGCTCCATTTACCACTAGGAGAATCAAAGGTTTTTTTGGGTGGCATAAGCCTATTCGTTTATTCATTAATCCACGTCATTCAAGCGAATAAAAAGGAAAAGTCAATCTTTTTTATTTTTTCATTAATTATTTCACTTTTTTACTGCTCCTTCAGGTTTTTTGAGTTATTTGATCCAATTGTTTTTATTGTAAAAAAAGAATGGCTTATTGCCGGTTTCTTGGCTTTTCTGGCGATTTTCCTATATAGCTCTCTAAGGTGGAGGCTTATGTTAATTGTCTTTGGATCAATGCAGGGTGAAATGCTTTATGCCCTTGTCCTACAAAAAAACTTCTTGGCTTTTGAGGTGGGCGGCTTTGAATATTTAGATACGATATCCCTCGCTGTTTTAACGGTAATTGGTTGGGGAATCCTTGTTAAAAGCGCTTCCTGGCTCAATTCATTTTCGAATCAAGCGGAAAGGGCAGGTAAGCATCCCAATGAGTGAATATACATGGCCACTCATCACCGGCATCCTGTTAGGAACACTCTCGAGGGTGTATATGTTAAAGACGGATTATAGACAGTATCCCACCTACCTGCATGGAAGGATTATTCATATTTCTGTCGGGTTTATCGCGGCTAGCCTTGGTGCGGTGGCGATTCCTTCCATCATGGAAAAGGAATTCACGGCCGTAACGTTTCTCGCCCTTGCGGCAACCCAGTTCAGGGAAGTAAGGAACATGGAAAGGAATACACTTTCAATGATGGATGAATATGAACTGGTACCGAGGGGAAATACCTATATTGAAGGGATTGCAATTGCTTTTGAAAGCCGCAATTATCTTGTCATATTAACTTCATTTTCGGTAACCCTTGTTTATTTGGCTGTAAATTTTTTCGCGGCTGTCATTGTTGGAATCGGCACGCTCCTACTATCCAAAGTTTTGATGTCCGGAGGCACAATCAATAGGCTTGCGGACATTGAATATGTACAGCCGCATTTTGATGGTGCGGGTTTATATGTAGGCTCCATCTATATCATGAATATCGGGCTGCCAGAAAGAAGAAAGGAAATTCTTGAAAATGGAATGGGCTTTATTCTCACTCCAAAAAACGCGAATTCAAAGATTACACTTGCAAACCTCGGCCAGCGCCAGGCAATTTTGCACGATGTCTCAACCGCCTTGGGTGTGTACAGGGATTCTGGTACACCAGCGCTTGTTCCGCTGGCAAAAAGAGATTTAAAAGATGGGCGGCTTGGTGTCTTTGTACTGCCGCATGTAAATGATCCCCAGAAGGCGATTGATGTAATTGGAGCTGTTCCGGCACTGGAAAACGCAATCAGGATGCCCGCCAAAAAAGGGAAACCCTAATCCTTGGAGGATAATGAGATGACTATAGAAAAATATATTTTGGCTGTTGTGACAACAAGGCCAGAAAACATTTCGGGTGGCGCATGCGTTTTTCATTGTGATTCCTCCAAGAAGATGGAGGCGGTTGCGGCAAGCCTAGAGGCGATTCTGGATGGTATCGCCCATTCGCTGTCGGAGGATACCTGCATCATTGTAAAGCACTGATTTGCGGAGGTTTTCATTGCGCTTATGCTAATTCATTGATACTATAATTAAGTTAAGCCCTTCCTTTTGAAAGAAGGGTTTATTTTATAGGATGAATACGAATAAGGTGCAGCGTTTTCAAGGTGTAGCTGCTAATCTTAAAATGTGAAGTTAAGGGTGAGTTGAATGGTAAAACCAACAGTTGCGATTGTCGGACGCCCAAACGTAGGCAAATCAACGATTTTTAATAGGATAGTTGGCGAAAGGATATCGATAGTCGAAGACATTCCCGGCGTGACAAGGGATAGGATTTACAGCTCGGCTGAATGGCTGACGCATGATTTTAATATTATTGACACAGGAGGCATCGACATAGGCGATGAGCCTTTCCTTGAGCAAATTAGGCAGCAGGCGGAAATAGCCATTGATGAAGCGGATGTTATCATTTTTCTGGTGAATGGGCGTGAAGGTGTAACTGCAGCCGATGAAGAAGTAGCTAAAATTCTCTATAAAACAAAAAAGCCGGTGGTCATGGCTGTCAATAAAATCGATAACCCGGAAATGCGCACAGATATTTATGATTTTTACGCTCTTGGCTTTGGTGAACCGTTTCCGATTTCCGGCGCACATGGTCTCGGACTTGGGGATTTGCTGGATGAAGCTGCAAAGCATTTCCCGACATTGGAGGCTGACGAGTATCCTGATGATGTAATTAAATTCAGCCTTATCGGAAGGCCGAATGTTGGTAAATCCTCTCTCGTAAATGCGCTGCTCGGCGAGGAGCGGGTCATTGTTAGCGACATTGCCGGTACGACACGCGATGCGATTGATTCCATATACGAATATGAGGGACAGGAATATGTCATTATTGATACAGCCGGCATGAGGAAAAAAGGAAGGGTCTATGAAAGCACTGAAAAATACAGTGTTCTTCGCGCATTAAGGGCGATTGAACGTTCGGATGTCGTCCTTGTGGTCATAAACGCTGAAGAAGGAATCATCGAACAAGATAAAAAAATTGCCGGATACGCACATGAAGCCGGCAGGGGTGTCATTTTTGTCGTTAATAAGTGGGATGCCATTGAAAAAGACGAGAAAACAATGAAGGATTTTGAGCAAAAGATCAGGGATCATTTCCAATTCCTTGATTATGCCCCGATTGTGTTCCTTTCAGCTAAAACAAAAAAGAGGATCCATACTTTGCTTCCTGTCATCAATATGGCAAGCGAGAATCACTCCATGCGTGTGCAGACAAACATCCTCAACGACATCATCATGGATGCGGTGGCTATGAATCCAACTCCTACGGATAAAGGGCGCAGACTGAGAATCTATTATGCAACACAGGTTGCCGTGAAGCCTCCCGCTTTTGTTGTGTTTGTAAATGAACCGGAGTTAATGCATTTCTCGTATGAGCGGTTCCTGGAAAACAGGATAAGGGATGCATTCGGCTTTGAGGGTACCCCAATCAGGATTTATGCCAGGGAAAGAAAATAATTAAAAGGTAGTGATTTGAATGCGGGAACAAACAATGGGAATTGCAGTGCTCGGCGCGGGCAGCTGGGGGACAGCCCTTGCCCTTGTTCTTGCCGACAATAGCCACAATGTAAGGCTGTGGAGCCATAATCCTGCTCAGGTACAGGAGATAAATTCAACCCATTCAAATGAACGGTACCTGCCAGGCATTAAAATTCATGAATCCATCCATGCTACAAATTCATTGGATGAAGCTCTTGCCGACTTGGATACCTTAATACTTGCCGTACCGACGAAAGCAATCAGGGAAGTTATCGGCAAGATACGGGAAAGCCGTAATCAGCCACTTACAATCGTCCATGTAAGCAAGGGGATCGAGCCAGACTCTTTGCTTCGCATTTCCCAAATGATTGCGGAAGAGATGCCTCCAGAGCTTCTGAAATCGATCGTCGTTCTTTCGGGGCCGAGCCATGCGGAGGAAGTGAGCTTAAGGCATCCTACCACGGTGACAGTGTCTTCGGAAAATATGGCGGAAGCCGAAAGGATCCAGGATTTGTTCATAAATCAAAACTTCAGGGTATATACCAATCCGGATGTAGTCGGTGTGGAAATTGGCGGGGCGCTTAAGAATATTATCGCCCTTGCTGCGGGTATTACGGACGGTCTTGGATTTGGTGATAATGCAAAGGCTGCCCTCATGACTAGGGGCTTAGCCGAAATTGCAAGGCTCGGAGTGAAGATGGGGGCCAATCCGTTAACCTTTTCAGGCTTGGCTGGAATTGGCGATCTAATTGTTACATGCACAAGCGTGCATTCCAGGAACTGGAGAGCGGGAAATTTGCTTGGAAAAGGGCAGTCGCTTGAGGAAGTGCTCGATAACATGGGGATGGTCGTTGAAGGAGTCCGCACAACAAAAGCGGCATACCAGCTTGCGGCCAAATATGAGGTTGAAATGCCAATAACCGAAACTTTGTATAAAGTATTATTTGAAGGCCTACCAGCCCAAGATGCAGCCGATTTATTAATGGCACGTGGGAAGACTCACGAAATGGAAGATTTGACGAATATTTTAAATGAACCGTAAAGATTTCAATTAATTCATTCATGTGGGCGATTGGCGATGCATTTATTTTTTTGCCTGCATACAATGCAACGAATCAAACTGGTTTCGTGGAACGTAGTTTGGGTAATTTAGTCACATGTTTTGAGCAAGGATTCGCCTCCCTTGCTCTTTTCTTTTTGCTCAAAGGGCGGTTCCATTTCACCCTTTATGCAGCCTATGATATAATTACTCTCGGAAAAAGGGGGGATGTGCTTTGTCACCGTCATTAATGAAAATGTGGGTTTCTCTAGCAGCAATGGGATTTATGTTTATTTCAATGATAATGATTTATTTTAGCAGATTTAAACTTAAAGGGGTTTTCCGGCTTATCTCGGCAATTTTCGCTTATGCCTTGATGATATTATCGGGAATAATCATATTCCTCGTTGTTATAAGCGGTCCAACGGGAGAATAGCCAATATGATTAAAGAGGTTGGTCAAATGATGAAAATGTTAAAGCTGGCCGTGCCGATTTTTCTTATCCTGCTTCTGGGGGGCTGTATGTATCCTAGCGATCAGCTTGCAAAAAACCAGACACCTTATGAAGATCAGGTTCAATCTGTACAGGCTGCAGTCGATAGCTTCCAAAGGGATAATGATGGAATACTTCCAATCAAAACAAAGGATTCAGATACTGCCATTTACGAAAAATACATCATCGACTTTACGAGGATTTCTCCTCGTTATATACAGGAACCTCCAGGAAATGCGTTTGAAAATGGTGGCATATTCCAATATGTTCTTATCGATGTTGAATCAAATCCAACCGTAAAGCTTCTGGATTTACGCATTGTGGATCAAATCCGCGAAATAAAGATGAGGATTAAAGCAAACGGCTATCCGCCATTTAAGGAAGTTGTAGGTAAAAATGTCTATTCGCTCGACTTTTCCAAGCTTGGATATAAGACTCCTCCTTATGTGGTAAGCCCATTCACGCAGCATAACCTCTCCTTTGTCATTGCGGGAAATGGCGAAATATATGTTGATTACCAGAGCGATTTATATCAATACCTAAAAGACTCCACCAGTAAATTTAAGCAAGGTGACGATATTCGGTCTATCCTGACAGATAAGTCCATGTTTGTGCCTGCGTATTCGCTCCCATACACCCTCGATCCCAATAGCGGAGAACCGATTTTTATGGGAAGTTGATCCGATGCTACTAAAATAGTAAACTCTTTACAGGTCTTTCCTGGTTAATAACAGTCATAACCCTTCTCCTTAAAAATATAGTTATAGGAGAAGGGTTTTTTGCATTTTTCAAGGCTGCTGGAAGAAACCGCACCGGACACATACTTTTGGGCAATCCGAACAGGAGGTAAAAATAAATATACTAGATAGTAGCATATTTCAATAGGACAACATCATAAACATATACTGTCCAAAATTACCTAAATGGATACGATTATCCCACTTATTCTAGGATCGGGAGGGGATCTCTTGGAAAGGGTAGATATTTTTAAAGATATTGCTGAGAGGACTGGCGGCGATATTTATCTCGGGGTTGTCGGCGCTGTAAGGACCGGCAAATCCACTTTTATCAAAAAGTTTATGGAACTCGTTGTCCTGCCCAATATGAGCAATGAGGCAGACAAAGCCAGGACAATGGATGAGTTGCCGCAAAGCGCGGCTGGGAAAACCATCATGACAACCGAACCAAAGTTTGTCCCAAATCAGGCCGCGGCAGTCTATGTCGATGAGGGGCTGGAAGTAAATATCAGGCTGGTTGACTGTGTCGGCTACACCGTTCCAGGCGCTAAGGGATATGAAGACGAAAATGGGCCGAGGATGATCACAACCCCGTGGTATGAAGAGCCAATTCCATTCCATGAAGCAGCAGAGATAGGCACGAGGAAAGTTATCCAGGAGCACTCAACAATCGGTGTTGTCATAACGACAGATGGAACAATTGGTGAAATTCCGAGGACATCTTATCTCGATGCCGAGGAGAGAGTCATAAATGAATTGAAGGAAGTTGGCAAGCCTTTCATTATGGTTGTCAATAGCGCGCAGCCGCATCATCCCCAAACAGAGGCACTCCGGGTAAGCCTCGCCGAAAAATACGACATTCCGGTCATCGCGATGAGTGTGGAAGGGATGCGCGAATCGGATGTGCTAAATGTGCTAAGGGAAGCCTTGTATGAATTCCCTGTCCTTGAGGTAAATGTGAACCTGCCTAGCTGGGTCATGGTATTAAGGGAGAATCATTGGCTAAGGGAAAGCTACCAGGAAGCTGTCCGTGATACTGTGAAGGATATTAAGAGGCTGAGGGATGTTGACAGGGTAGTCCATCAATTTAGTGACTTCGAGTTTATTGAGAGGGCTGGGCTTGCCGGGATTGAAATGGGTCAGGGAGTAGCCGAAATTGATTTGTACGCTCCGGACGAACTGTATGATGATATCCTTAAGGAAATTGTCGGGGTCGAAATCCGAGGAAAGGATCACCTACTAGAACTCATGCAGGAATTCGCCCACGCTAAGGCCGAGTATGACCACATTTCGGACGCATTGAGGATGGTAAAACAAACAGGGTATGGCATTGCATCCCCTACTTTATCGGATATGAGCCTAGAAGAGCCGGAAATCATCAGGCAGGGAGCGCGCTTCGGGGTTAGGCTTAAGGCAGTAGCACCGTCAATCCACATGATAAAAGTCGATGTGGAGTCTGAATTTGCCCCGATTATTGGGACTGAGAAACAAAGCGAAGAGCTTGTGCGCTACCTAATGCAGGACTTTGAAGATGACCCGCTTTCCATCTGGAACTCCGATATTTTCGGCAGAAGCCTCAGTTCAATTGTAAGGGAAGGGATTCATGCGAAAATATCCCTTATGCCAGATAATGCAAGATATAAATTGAAAGAAACGCTTGAAAGGATTATCAACGAAGGCTCGGGAGGGTTAATAGCTATTATTCTTTAGAACTGGTTAAATGGCCAGTTCAGGGTTTCCTCCCTCCTTTTTTTCATAGGTTATGCTCATTTTGGCGAAGAGGCTGTTTTTACAGCCTTTTTTTTCTTCCGTTTTAGATTGAAATAAAAATGCGTCTAAATGCCTGGTAAAGAGGCTTTTGGCCTAAAATTCTCTAATAGTTTTTTAACAAAAAGACTCATTTTTCGACAACTCTTATCTCCGGATAGGAAAAAGTAAAAAGATTTCCACTATTTAAAGGAATATTCTTGATTAGACCAATTGATTGTGATAATCTTTTAACAGAATTAGCCTACAAAGCAAAAAGCCTTTATTTCATTGGGTTTTCTTTTCGTTTTTTTATAAAAACAATTGAAATCCAACAAGGCTTGCTATATGATTAGCCTTGTCAATAAAATACGCAACCGCGTATAGAATTGATGAAATTTGTTTAGAAATGTAGATAAGTAACGTATTCTACTCACTGGGCAAATTATTTGGGAGGAGGTGAATGGCATGAACAAGACAGAACTGATCAATGCAGTAGCAGAGGCAAGCGAACTTTCCAGGAAGGATGCTACCAAAGCGGTTGATGCTGTTTTTGATTCCATTTTAGAAGCTCTTAAAAATGGCGATAAAGTTTCTTTGATTGGATTCGGAAACTTTGAAGTTCGCGAACGCTCTGCTCGCAAAGGACGCAACCCGCAAACTGGCGAAGAAATCGAAATCGCGGCTAGCAAGGTACCAGCTTTCAAACCAGGCAAACAACTCAAAGACGCAGTGAAATAATTACATAGAACGTGCTTTGGGCGCAAAAAAAGCCATGGAGGAATCCATGGCTTTTTTTATCTGCTTACAATAAGCATCGGAGAAAATGCACAGGGAGTTTTTCGAAAAGCACTTCATTTTGCTTGCTTTAAAAAGGTTATGCTAATATGAAGGAGACTTGCAAGATAACAGTAGGGGGTAAGCTGATGTCAACAGTGAACAAAGCCCAGATTGAAATAGCGGTACGATCCATCCTCGAAGCAATCGGAGAGGATCCTAACCGCGAAGGGCTGCTGGATACACCGAAACGTGTCGCAAAAATGTATGAGGAAGTTTTTAGCGGGATGAACCAGGATCCCGGTGAATATTTCGAAACGATATTTGGGGAAGACCATGAAGAACTCGTTCTCGTGAAAGACATTCCTTTTTACTCAATGTGCGAGCACCATCTCGTTCCGTTTTTTGGGAAAGCGCATGTTGCCTACTTGCCGAAAAATGGAAGGGTTACAGGATTAAGCAAGCTTGCCAGGGCCGTTGAGGCCGTTGCAAAAAGGCCACAGCTTCAAGAGCGGATCACATCGGAAATTGCGAATAGCATCATGGACAAGCTCCAGCCGCATGGTGTTATGGTTGTTGTTGAAGCGGAACATATGTGCATGACGATGCGTGGAGTCAAGAAGCCTGGTTCCAAAACAGTGACTTCCGCGGTCCGAGGCATTTTCGTTGAAAACGCGATTGCCAGGTCTGAGGTTTTATCCTTCATCAATAACTGACCATAGGAAACTGCAAGGCGGAGGTGACGAAATGGAAAAGAAGCAACAGCAATCAGGGGACTTCATTCTCATTAAGGCCATTGAAGATGGCGTCAGTGTTATCGGCCTGACGAGGGGGACTGATACCAGGTTCCACCATTCGGAAAAATTGGACAAGGGGGAAGTAATGATTGCCCAATTTACCGAACATACCTCAGCTATGAAAATTAGGGGCAAAGCGACCATCCTCACCAGCTTTGGTGAAATGGAAAGCGGGCCAGGAAAATAGCAATCCAATCCAACCAGAACGGTGACCTATTCCCGTTCTGTTGTTTTTTGCTGATAACGCTCCAATGTTCGTTATTATTTTGTGAAACTTCACCATATAAAAATGTTTTATGTTATAATGATGTCTGCTATGTTTAGGGCAAAATGAGGGTTTTTACTCCCTTCTGCCCAAGATCGTTGGCGCAGCTTAGGCATACCCCGGGGTGATAAAGAGTGCAGGATATAAATAGTAAAATTGCAGGGATAAAGGCCCTGATTGACAAGAAGGTCTTCCATCCGTATTTGCTAAAATATATTCAAGTTCCCATCATTGATGACGACAAGCTCCTTTTGCTTGTTTCCGCCATGGATGGGCTTAGCTTGTCGGAACGGGAACGGGAGAACTATGCCCTTACTGCCATGCTCGTGCAGATCGCCCTGGACATTCATGAACACGTTACGAACACCCAGTCCCTTACCGGCGCGAAAGTACGCCAGTTGAATGTGCTTGCCGGTGACTATTATAGCGGGCTGTATTATAAGCATTTGGCTGAATCAGACGACATTTTGATGATTCGGACCCTTTCACAAGGTATTAAGAGAGTAAATGAACATAAAACCCTCCTTTATCAAAAGGAATTTGAGTCGACCGCTCTTCTTTTGGAAAGTGTTAAAAATATCGAGGCATCAGTCCTTTCTAGATTTTCCGACTTCTTCGGGAGGGGTGCATGGACACCGTTTATAGAAAGTCTCCTCCTCCTAAAGAGACTCGTTAAAGAAAGAAACGAGTATACCAGAGGAGAGGATTCCCCTTTTTTTGACGCATTGGAAGCGGCCGCCAGTAAAGACGGCCTCGAGAGCGGCTTGGGAAATTGGAACAGTTCCTACCTGGTTGATTTGCTTGACCAAGAACTTGCCTTGTTAAAACAGGAGCTTAAAACGAAAATGGCTGCTGTTATGAACATGAATGATACTTTAAGAAACAGGGTAGAAGATTTACTCGGTGAAATAAAAATTTTCGTGGAAGAAGGTTAAGGAGCATGGAACGTTCAAAGGAAGAACGGGTTCATTCTGTCTTTGAAAGCATTTATGACAACTACGACAAGATGAATTCCGTGATTAGCTTCAAGCGGCATATCGCCTGGAGGAAGGACACCATGAAGAAAATGAATGTCCAACCTGGCTCGAAAGCGCTGGACCTTTGCTGCGGAACCGGAGATTGGACAATTGCCCTCGCTGATGCCGTCGGAAAAGAGGGCGAGGTGATTGGGCTGGATTTCAGCAAGAATATGCTGAAAATCGGTCAGCAAAAAATAGATGCCCTCAAGCTAAGCCAGGCTTCTCTTATCCATGGAAATGCAATGGAACTTCCCTTTCCAGATAATTCATTCGATTATGTGACAATTGGTTTCGGTCTTAGGAATGTTCCGGATTATATGCAGGTATTAAAGGAGATGCACAGGGTAGTAAAACCCGGAGGCATTGTTGTCTGCCTTGAAACCTCTCAGCCTACCATGCCTGTATACAGGCAGTTGTACTTCTTCTACTTCAAGTACATTATGCCTATGTTTGGAAAACTACTTGCCAAAAGCTATGAGGAGTATTCGTGGCTTCAGGAATCAGCTCGCGATTTCCCGGGAGCAAAGGAGCTTGCCCGTATGTTCGAAGGGGCAGGATTTAAAAAGGTATCCTTCAAGCCGTACAGCGGAGGAGCAGCAGCGGTCCATATCGGATATAAGCAATAGAAAGCAGAAGTTTTAGTAGAAAAGCAGGGTGAATGCCTTTATGAAATTAAAAATGATGTCTTCATTTTTAAATTCCGATTTATCATTAATTGAGAATACACTTGAGGAAACAATCCAGGCGGAATCCTTGCTGCTCCGGCAGGCCTCTTTGCACACCCTTCAGGCGGGCGGAAAACGGATCCGTCCTGTTTTTGTTTTGCTCGCTGCCAAATTTGGGAATTATGATATACATACAATCAAGAACGTAGCGGTTTCACTTGAATTGATTCATATGGCTTCCCTTGTCCACGATGATGTCATTGATGACGCGGAACTGCGCCGAGGAAAGCCAACAATTAAATCAAAGTGGGACAATCGGATAGCCATGTATACAGGAGATTACATTTTTGCCCTTTCGCTTGAGTTGATGACTACCATCGAAAAGCCAAAAGCCCATAAAATCCTGGCCCATACAATTGTTGAGGTATGTGTTGGCGAAATCCAGCAAATAAGCGATAAATACCAGTTTGACCAAACGATGAGGGATTATTTTAGAAGGATCAAAAGGAAAACAGCCCTTCTTATAGCTGTCAGCTGCCAGCTAGGTGCGATCGCAGCCGATGCGAGTGAGGAAATCAGCAGGAAGCTCTATTGGTTTGGTTACTATGTAGGAATGTCCTATCAAATAATTGATGATATCCTTGATTTTACATCAACAGAAAAAGAACTGGGTAAACCAGCCGGAAGCGACCTGATCCAGGGAAATATCACCGCGCCAGTCCTCTATGCAATGGCTGATCCTGCCATAAAGGCTAAGGTTAGTAAAATAGGAGAACATACAACCCAGGTAGAACTAGCGGAAGTCATTGAAGTAATCAAGAACTCGGGTGCGATTGGAAAATCCTATGAATTGAGTAATCGCTACTTGAAAAAGGCAATGGATATTTTGGATGGCCTTCCACAAAACAGGTCGAAAAAAACATTGAGGGATATTGCAAACTTCATTGGAAAACGGAAATTCTGATGAGCGGAAAAAGAGCCAGAAGGCTTTTCTTCCTTCTTGCGAATACTTCTGAAAAATGGTACGATTTTCGTGCATTGCCTCAATGAGCAATCAGGATACATATATATTTAGGAGTGGAATGAATGGAAAAGACATTTTTAATGGTTAAGCCAGACGGGGTACAAAGGAATGTAATTGGTGATATCGTAGCCCGTTTTGAAAAGAAGGGATTCCAGCTGGTTGGAGCAAAATTGATGAACATCCCACGCGAGCTGGCTGAAGAGCATTATGGAGAGCACAAAGAACGTCCGTTTTTTGGTGAGTTGGTTGACTTCATCACATCCGGTCCGGTATTCGCCATGGTATGGCAAGGGGAAAATGTGATTTCGACAGCACGCCTAATGATGGGTGCAACCAATCCAAAAGATGCCGCGCCAGGAACCATCCGTGGTGACTTTGCACTGACTGTTGGGAAGAATATCATTCACGGTTCAGATTCTCCTGCAAGCGCCGAACGTGAAATCGGCATTTTCTTTAAACAGGAAGAGATTGTTGAATACAGCAAATTAATAAACGGCTGGATTAACTAGTCAAAAAAAAGAGCACTTGCCAATTTGGGTGCTCTTTTTGTATACGTTTTCTTAAAAGGGAATTTTGGTAAAAGTGTTATGTTTATTGAAATGGAAAAGAACATAGTGACAAAATCAAAAATGACCTGTACCATATCTATAATCATTTCAAAAGGGGAATGCAAAATGAGATATCTTACTGCAGGGGAATCGCACGGCCCCCAACTGACTGTAATTATTGAAGGGGTTCCGGCAGGGATGCAAATCCAGGCGGAACAAATTAACGCTGAACTTGCACGCAGGCAAAAAGGCTATGGCCGAGGCAGGCGGATGCAGATTGAAAAGGATACGGTGGAAATTGCCGGCGGAATTCGCCATGGCAGGACGCTTGGCTCTCCGATTGCGCTCGTGATTAAAAATGATGACTGGAAGCACTGGACCCATATTATGGGGCCAGAGGCGATTGATGAAGAAGCAGAGGCAGATGTTAAAAGAAGAATTTCTAGGCCCCGGCCAGGCCATGCTGACTTAAATGGCGCGATAAAGTACGGGCATAGGGATATCAGAAACGTCCTTGAACGTTCATCCGCCCGGGAAACTGCTGCACGTGTTGCGGCCGGAGCGGTAGCTAAGGTGCTCCTGGAGCAGGCGGGAATTGAAATTGTTTCGTATGTAACTGAAATTGGCGGCATAATAGCCGAAGTCCCAGAGATTTCGATAAACGAAATGAAGGAGCGGAGCGAAAATTCACCGGTACGCTGCCTTGATCCTAATGTTGAGCAGGCCATGATGGATGCAATCGATTCTGCGAAGGAAAACGGGGATTCAATCGGTGGGATTGTTGAAGTAACGGCAATCGGAATGCCGCCGGGAGTAGGCAGCTATGTCCAATATGACCGGAAGCTAGATGCGCGGATTGCAGGAGGAATTGTCAGCATCAATGCCTTTAAGGGAGTAGAAATCGGGATTGGCTTTGAAGCGGCCCACATACCAGGTTCAAAAGTCCACGATGAAATCATTTGGGATGAATCTCATGGATATAGCAGGAAGACCAATCGCCTTGGCGGATTTGAAGGCGGGATGACAAATGGAATGCCGGTTATCGTAAGAGGTGTCATGAAACCGATCCCTACGCTTTATAAACCACTCCTAAGCGTTGATATTGAAACGAAAGAACCGTTTGCTGCGAGCATTGAAAGGTCTGACAGCTGCGCGGTTCCGGCTGCGGCAGTAGTCGCTGAAAGTGTGGTTGCATGGGAATTGGCTTCCGCGCTTGTCGAGCAATTCCATGCTGATCGAATGGATGTCTTTTTGGAGGATTTAGGGAATCATCGGGAACGTGCGAGGACTTTTTGATGAAGGCTCTTAAAGTACGTACAGCATCTAAAAAATATCCGGTCATGATCGGTGAACATGCTGTATCACTTATAAAGCCGTTTTTAGCCTCGGAAAATGTGAATTTTACTAAATTGCTTATTATCACCGATGAAAATGTAGGGAGGCTATATTTGCCTGCTCTATTGGAGGAATTGGCGCCATTTAAGTCGGCCGTATTTACAGCACCCGGAGGGGAACAGGCAAAGGCGATTGAATTCTACTATGAAGCTATGACGTGCGCACTTGAAAATGGCCTGGATCGGAATTCGCTGATTATTGCATTTGGCGGGGGAGCGATTGGTGACCTAGCCGGCTTTGTAGCGGCGACATTCATGAGGGGAATCCGTTTCATCCAGGTACCGACTACCATTTTGGCTCATGACAGCTCTGTCGGAGGGAAAACAGGCATCAATCACCATCTTGGAAAAAATATGATTGGTGCCTTCCATCAGCCAGAGGCTGTTTTCTACGACCTCAATTTTCTGAAAAGCCTTCCTGAATCCGAAATTCGTTCAGGATTCGCCGAGGTTGTAAAGCATGGCCTTATAGGTGACCCGGCGCTTTACAATTGGCTTCGAAACAACGTTGACGATTTGGGCCAAATCCCACTAAATCAATATGAAACGATGCTTGAGAAGGGAATTGACGTAAAGGCTTCTATCGTTGCAGAGGATGCTCATGAAAAAGGCATACGCGCCTACCTTAATTTTGGCCATACATTGGGACACGCGATTGAGGCAGAGATGGGTTACGGGAACTTTACGCACGGTGAAGCGGTCATGATCGGCATGCTTTTCGCATTGGAAGCCAGCAGGGCCGAAGTTGGCTTAACGTTTGATACGGACAGCCTCAGGTCTTGGATTGAAAAGCTTGGCTATTCAGCCTCCATCCCGGAGGGCCTTTCAAAAAAAGGTTTAATGAAAAGGATGAAACAAGATAAAAAAACGGTAGGGGGAACAACAAGATTTGTCCTTCTTGCCGATATCGGCCAGCCATGCCTTAAAGATTTAACTGATACACGGATAGAGTTTCTGTTGGATAATTTTTTAAGTTCACAAAAGTAAAAAAACGCTGACTTCTTTACTTGCCTATGGTAGAATGAAAAGAAAAAAACACATACTTTAAAGCGTTGAAGCAGCGAAGTATAGCAACGAGGTGCTCAAAAAATGCGCTGGAAAAAGCAATTGTTAACCTTATCACCCTATCAGCCAGGCAAATCCATTGAATCAGTTAAAAAGCAATACGGTTTGGAATCAATCGTGAAACTTGCATCAAATGAAAACCCATACGGATGCTCCAGAAAGGCCCAGGAAGTTTTAAGTGCCTATGAGGATAGCCTTGCCATCTATCCGGATGGCCACGCAGGCGAATTGAGGGAAACCCTCTCAAACATGCTTGACATCACTTCTGACCGGCTCATTTTTGGGAATGGTTCAGATGAACTGATCCGTATCATTTCAAGGGCCCTGCTATACCCTGGGGCCAATACAGTCATGGCTTCTCCGACCTTTCCGCAATATCGACATAACGCCATCCTTGAAGGTGCGGAAGTACGGGAGATACCTCTAATTGACGGACAGCACGATTTGGCCGGCATGCTTAAGGCGGTAGACGAAAATACGAACGTAATCTGGGTTTGCAGCCCGAATAATCCCACCGGCACCTATATTCCGGAGAACGAATTAATTTCGTTTTTGGAAAACGTTCCTGCAGATACGCTTGTCGTAATCGACGAAGCCTATTACGAATATGTTGTTGCTGAAGATTTCCATAACTCGCTAACACTTATAGATAGGTTTTCCAACGTGATTGCTTTAAGGACGTTTTCAAAAATTTACGGCCTTGCAAGCCTAAGGGTCGGCTATGGAATGGCCAATCCTTCCATCATCAGGGCTCTTGAGCCGGCAAGGGAACCATTCAACAGCAACACCCTCGCCCAGCAGGCGGCAAAGGCAGCGATCGAAGACCAGGATTTCGTCGTCCAATGCCGGGAGGAAAACAGGAAAGGCCTGGAGATGTTTTACCGTTTCTGTGAAAAGTGGAATCTCCCTTTCTATCCATCCCAGGGAAACTTTATATTAATTGACTTTCGCACGGAAGCGAACCATGTTTTCCAGTCCATGCTTGAACGTGGCTTTATTGTCAGGTCAGGAGCGCTGCTCGGTTTCCCGCAGTGTGTAAGAGTAACCGTCGGGTCGGAAAGCCAAGTTTCTGCCCTTTTGAATGAATTCGAAGCATTCCTCGAAAAAGAATGCAATGCGATCGTATAGGGGAGTGTCAGAGTGAAGGGCAACGTTTTTATTATTGGATTAGGATTGATTGGCGGGTCTTTGGCGCTTTGCATTAAAAAGGCCCATAAAGAAGCAAAAGTAACTGGCTACGACATTAGAGAGCGGCAGGCTGAGCTTGCAAAAATGCTAGGCGCGATTGATGAGGTTGCTGGAACAATTAAGGCAGGCGCTGCAGATGCAGATTTAATCATCATTTCAGCACCAGTTAGGGAAACGGCAAGAATCCTAACTGAACTGGAGACGTGCCAGTTAAAAGACTCGGTCATCATCTCCGATACCGGGAGCACAAAAAAAGAAATAGCCCGCCTGGCCGCCCCATTAAAAAGAAAAGGCATTTCCTTTGTTGGAGGGCATCCAATGGCAGGCTCACATAAAAGCGGAATAACCGCCGCAAAGGATATTCTTTTCGAAAACGCATTTTACATATTGGCTCCCTCAGATAGCGAGAACGAGGAAAGTGTTGCAATACTTAAAGAGTGGCTGAAAGGCACTAAGGCTAGATTCATGGAGCTAAGCCCTGATGAACATGATTACCTCGCCGGAGTAATCAGTCATTTTCCCCATATAATTGCCGCGTCCATTGTCCATCAAACCAAAAGCTTATCGGGAAAATATGAACTTTTGCCAAGGCTTGCCGCTGGCGGTTTCAGGGATATTACCCGGATTGCATCCAGCAGCCCTGAAATGTGGCGCGATATACTGCTCCATAATAGAGAAGTCCTCCTTGAGTTGCTGGATTTGTGGAGAGGGGAAATGGACCGGGTAAGTTCCTTGCTGCTCGAATCTGATGAGGTGGCCCTGGCTTCCTATTTTTCGGAGGCTAAAAGTTTCCGTGATAGGCTCCCAGTAAAAGAGAAAGGGGCTATTCCGGCATTTTATGATTTATATGTCGATATCCCGGATTATCCAGGGGTCGTTTCGGAAATTACCGGCTATTTGGCAGAAGAGCAAATCAGTATCACGAATATAAGGATAATTGAAACGAGAGAAGAAATTTACGGAGCTCTGGCGATTAGTTTCCAGACATCCCTCGATCGCGACAGGGCAGAGAAATGCATTCAGTCATGTACTTCTTTTCCGACCTCATATGAACTTTAATGTAACCCGGAGGTGCCAAAATTGAAATCAATAACAGTAACTCCCGCCGGAGCGGGCCTTTCCGGAGAAATCAGCATTCCTGGGGATAAATCGATTTCCCATCGAGCCGTCATGTTCGGAGCCATTTCGGAAGGTACAACGGTTGCAAGCAACTTCCTTCCGGGAAATGACTGCCTCAGCACTGTTTCTTGCTTTCGGAATCTGGGCGTAAAAATTGAAACAACTGGAACAAATGTGAAAATAATGGGAGCCGGGCTCGATGGACTACAGGAATACAGTGGCCTGCTTGATGTAGGTAACTCTGGTACCACCATCAGGCTGATGATGGGGCTATTATCCGGAAGGCCGTTTGTTTCCAGGCTGACTGGCGATGAATCCATTGCCAAGCGCCCGATGAACAGGGTGGCCGACCCGTTGAAGGAAATGGGAGCCAACATTGACGGCAGGGAGAACGGCAAGTTCATCCCGATAACGATTAGCAGCGGAACCCTGAAAGGGATTTCCTACAAACTTCCCGTTGCCAGTGCACAGGTCAAATCCGCCATCCTCCTGGCAGGACTCCAGGCTGAAGGTGAAACTTTCATAACAGAGTTAGCATCAACAAGAGACCATACAGAAAGAATGATTCGCCTTTTTGGCGGAAAGATTGAAACATCTGGAAAATCTATTACCGTCCTGGGAGGGCAAAAGCTTCATGCCGCAGAAATAAATGTTCCAGGCGATATTTCTTCGGCAGCCTTTTTCCTTGCAGCAGGATCACTCGTTCCAGGAAGTGAAATAATCCTAAAGAATGTTGGCCTAAATTGGACCCGTACGGGCATTCTGGATGTTCTCGAGAAAATGGGAGCCGATATTTCCATTGTTCGTTCATCAGGCGATACGTTTGAGCCTTCGGGTGATATCTTGGTGAGGCATTCACGCCTGAAAGGGACAACCATTGGCGGAGATCTAATTCCAAGGCTTATCGATGAACTGCCAATCATTGCCCTTCTTGCCTCACAGGCTGAAGGCGAAACAATCATTAAGGATGCGGCCGAGCTTAAAGTGAAGGAAACGGACAGGATTGAAACAGTCGCAACCGAACTCCGCAAGCTTGGAGCGAAAATCGAGACAACATCAGATGGCATGGTTATTACCGGAGGAACAGCCCTCGGTGGCGGAACGGTAACTAGCCATGGCGACCACAGAATAGGAATGATGCTCGCCATTGCTGCGCTAATTTGCAAAACTGAAATTGAACTTCTTGACACCGAAGCAATTGCAGTTTCCTATCCTGATTTTTTCCTCCATCTCGATAGCCTTCAATAAGGCTTGCCTAGTTATTTGGGGCATATAGGAAAAACGGCGCCGGTATCATGCACGGCGCCTTTTCTTTATTAGCAAATTCAAAACCCACACCAGGAGCATATTTTTCTTCTTTCAGCATAGCTTGTCTTAAGACTTGCTAAAGGGTGATAATATGCCTTACATTATTGAGAATGCCACTATATTAAGGGAAACCCGCCTAAACTGCCAATCAATTTTGACAGACGGCAAAGTGGTTTCAGTTGTCCGTGAGAATATACCTCCTTATTCTTACACGAAAATGACGATTGAACCATTTTTAATGACCCCAACCTATACCATTCTGGACGGGACGCTTCCGAAAATTCCGGCAGATGAAATAACCAGGGAAATTGAAGCTAGGTATTTAAAAAAAGGATGCACAACCGTCCTGACCTTTGCGGAAGTGGAGCATGAAAGGGATCTTCATGCAAGGGTTTTAGAGGTTGAAGAAAGGTTATCAGGATTGCCGGCTGATTATGCTATCGGGATTAAAATTCCATTGAAAACCTTGAATCCTTCCTTGTTGAGGGAATGCAAAAAAAGAAAACTTCCTGGAGTTTTTGTTGAACTTGATTCTATAACCCGGCTCGATAGCATACCGTGGGGAAGGATTCGCGAAGCGCTGTTCCCATATAACTGTCCGCTTATCCCGTATATTCCTTATCGAGAGGAAGGGGTGAGGAAACAGCTCTTGGCTAAGTGGAAAAAAATAATGGTGCAGGAAAGAATACCATCTATTCAGGCGGAGCTTGAGGAGTTCACCCCTCTTTCTTCCTATGTATTAAATAAGCTTGGCATGTATCCATGGAGGTCAAGCCTTATGCATAATGCCGAATTAAGCTATAATCTATATAAGAAAGAGGGAATTGGCATTGCGGATGAAAAATCCATATTCCTTTTCAATAGCGATAACTTGCTCCTGACCGTCCAAAGAGGAAATATTATCCGTGTAGGGGACAAGACTGATTTTGCGAAAGGGAATGGGGAATATATTAAGGTCAAAACCCACTCCTTCTTTGCGATATAAAAATTCACGTGTTCGGAGCGGAGAAAATATGGATAAAACAGAGAAAATTATTAGTTTGCTTGAAAATGGCCAACATAAGGAAGCCATCGAAGAATATAATGAAGTATTAAAAAGCGGGCTGCCTGAAGAAAAATTCTTGCTTGCGGAAAAACTTCTCCAGTATGGTTTTCTGCAGGAAGCCATTTCCCTGTTTGAAAACCTCCTATTGTTTTATCCAGGAGAGGGAGAAATAATTGTTCTTCTCGCCGAGGCATATATCGATAATGATGAGGAAGAAAAGGCGATATTGCTGCTTGAAGAAATTGAGCCGGATGACCCATCCTACGGGGAAGCCCTTTTATTGCTGGCCGATTTATACCAATTGCAGGGTTTATTCGAAGTGAGCGAAAGGAAGCTCAGGCTTGCAAAAGACACTTTACCAGATGAACCTGTCGTGGATTTCGCACTTGCTGAATTGTATAGTTCAACTGGGGAAATGAGAAAAGCAGCTGAATTGTATTTGGAAGTATTGAAAGTACAGGAAGAAATAGCCGGAATTAATATCCACCAAAGACTGGCGGATTGTTTGAGCGCCTCAGGTGCATTTGAGGAAGCAATGCCGCATTATGAAAAGGCGCTTCAAAGCAAGATTGAAATCAATACACTGTTTGGCTGCGCGTTCACCGCACTCCAAGCAGGCTATAACCGGACTGCTATCGAGAGGTTCGAGGAATTAAAACTTCTTGATCCAGACTTCCACTCCCTATATCTTTACCTCGCCGGGGCTTACGAAAAGGAAGAAGAGCTTGAGAAGGCGTTGGAAGCGGTAAAGGATGGGATCACCCAAGATGAATTTAATAAGGACCTTTATTTTTTTGGCGGAAAGGCTGCTCTAAAATTAGGCAGGCAAGAGGATGCCGAGCAATTTTTAAGAGAGGCACTCGCATTGGACCCCGGCTTTACCGAGGCTGCTTTAACTCTCGATAAGCTGCTAATTCACCAGGAACGTTTTGCAGATGTTATTGAGCTGATGGAAGCTATTAATATCGATGAGCATGCGGAACCACAGTTCCACTGGGATGCAGCTATTGCCTTCGCTCATTTGGAAAAATACGGGAAAGCTGCGGAAAATTATGATAAAGCATACCTTTATTTTAAAAATAATGATAATTTTTTGAATGATTATGGATATTTTTTAATTGAAGAAGGAAAAACCGCCAAGGCTGCCGAAATTTTTAAAGAGTTAGTAAGGCGGGATCCTGTAAATGAGGAATATGCAGATCTGGTTGAACGCCTGTCTCAGAATTTGTAAAGTTTAAACTCGCAGAGGAGGGAAACGATCATGGCAACCCCTGTATCTGTCAACGAGAAAAAGGACTTTATCAGATGGTTTTTGAACCATTACCAATTAAAGAGAAGAGAGTGCGTGTGGATCCTGAATTATCTAATGAGCCATGACCAGTTGATGGAGAAGGTGCATTTCGTCGAACAGGCCCAATATTGCCCAAGGGGGCTAATCATGTCCGCCCATTGCACCGACAAAGTCCCGTTCCGTTTTTATAAGGAAAATATCATGACGACAGATGCGGAAAAGTCCTTCCACGATATACGGTTGAACAGGGAGGAGGAAATTTACATTCAGCTGAATTTCAACGCATCGAATAAAGTCCATCAATATGCGGCGGTCCTCGAGGATAATCCCTATGTGCCAAGACATTTACAGGTCAATGAGAAAGACCGGGCCGATGCCGAGCAATTCCTGCGGCACAGCATTCAGCGATTTAACCAAGAAAAACTGCTCCTCCTGATTGATGAGGCACTCGACAAACAGGACAAGGAAGCCTTCCTTGCTTTTACGGAGCAGCTGAATAGGCTGAAAAAAAGTCAGAAAAATGAGAGCCTGCTATAAGCGGGTTTTTCTTTTGTTAATTAAGAAATATAAAATAGAACCTAATTGAGAAGCGTCGGCAATGATATGATTGAATCAATAGAAAAGATTACGAGGAGAATAAAAAGAATGAAATGGTCTGCAGTGGATATTAAATCCTATATCGAGGCAAAAGAATATGTGGATACAGCTATTATTCCATTAGTGGGAATCGAATTCGGAGAGGGGCTCCCTGGGTCGGCATCGGCGGCAGAATACATCGGGATCCTTGCGACACAGCTGGAAAGACAATTTACCGGCAGACTGTTGCTGCTACCGCCATTTACATATCTGAAGGAGGAAATGGTGGAAGCCTCTGCCCGACTAAACATTTGGGAAGAACGGCTTACTGCTGAGGGAATCCGGCATATCTTCCTCCTCACATCGGCTCAGGAATGGCGGACTGTGGAGGAAAACCTTAAAGGCTCCTTAATCTGGCTTCCAGCGCTGCCATTGGCAAGCATCGATGAGCAGCAAAAAGTGCTTTTAGTTAATGATCAGGTCAAACAGCTCATGCAGTTGTTTACTGCCAAATGGCGGTCCGAATGATGCCGCTTTCAAAGATTGCTGGTATTAAAAGTTCACAAAATAGTATTATATTGACCTTGCCATAAGATTGATATATCATGATAATGTCCTAGTTAATATATGTTAATTGTCCGATGGACTTAACTTTTGAACAGAGGGGGGAGAACCATGAGTAAGCATCGAGTTTCAAGAAGGCAGTTCCTTAGTTATACATTGACAGGCGTGGGTGGATTTATGGCCGCTGGCATGCTGATGCCGATGGTCCGTTTTGCCATTGATCCTGTCCTAAGGGCTGACGAGGCAGGCGATTTCATTCCGACATCGCAAAAAATGGCGGACATTACAAGCGAACCTGTCCGGGTGGATTTCACATTTAAGCAAAAAGATGCCTGGTATGAATCTGAAGTGACGCACACTGCTTGGGTGTATAAGGATGACGACGGCAAAATTGTCGCTCTTTCACCTGTATGTAAGCACCTTGGATGCACTGTTGGCTGGAATAATAGTGAAAAGCATCCAAATGAATTCTTTTGTCCATGCCATGATGGGCGTTATTACAAGAGCGGTATAAACGTTCCAAACACTCCGCCAATGGCGCCGCTTGATGTATATCCATATAAGGAAGTAGACGGCTATCTTTATTTAGGAAAGGCAAAGCCTAGAAAAGCCTAGAAAGGAGGCGTAATCAATGTTAAACAAGATTTACGATTGGGTAGATGAACGTTTGGATATTACGCCCCTGTGGCGCGATATTGCAGACCATGAAGTGCCCGAACACGTTAACCCCGCCCATCATTTTTCTGCATTTGTTTACTGTTTTGGCGGATTGACGTTCTTTGTTACAGTCATTCAGATCCTGTCAGGAATGTTCCTGACCATGTATTATGTGCCGGATATTAAGAATGCCTGGCAATCAGTCTATTACCTGCAAAACGAGGTTGCTTTCGGGCAAATCGTCCGCGGCATGCACCACTGGGGTGCGAGCCTTGTCATTGTCATGATGTTCCTACATACGTTGCGCGTATTTTTCCAGGGCGCATACAAAAAACCACGTGAATTGAACTGGATTGTCGGCGTGCTTATTTTCTTTGTCATGCTGGGTCTTGGCCTTACAGGCTACCTGCTTCCTTGGGATATGAAAGCACTTTTCGCGACTAAGGTAACGCTTCAAATTGTTGAAGCTACCCCACTTATCGGCCCTCAACTAAAAGCGCTGATGGCGGGCCATCAAGAAATCGTAGGTGCACAGACTATCTCGCGGTTCTTTGCAATCCATGTGTTCTTCCTGCCTGGCGCATTGCTGGGACTGATGGGAGCCCACTTCATAATGATCCGAAAACAGGGCATCTCGGGACCGCTATAAGAGTCGGGTGGAATTTCTTGAAATAGACAGGGCTGCTGTCCTGTTCAATGCTACAAAAGAGGAGGGGATTGTTCGATGCATCGCGGTAAAGGTATGAAGTTCGTTGGCGATTCACGTGTCTTGGCGCCATCCGAGCGAAAACCTATGATTCCTAAAGATTACTCTGAATACCCCGGAAAAACCGAAGCTTTCTGGCCGAACTTCCTTTTGAAGGAATGGCTTGTCGGAGCCGTTTTCCTGGTTGGTTTTTTAAGTTTGACAGTGGCGCACGAACCGCCGCTTGAAAGAATTGCCGATCCAACAGACGCGGGCTATCTCCCGCTCCCTGACTGGTATTTCCTGTTTTTATACCAGCTGCTGAAATATTCCTATGCAGCCGGGCCATATACAGTCATTGGTGCAATGGTCATTCCTGGCCTCGCATTCGGCGCCCTTTTGCTCGCGCCATTTCTCGACCGCGGGCCGGAACGCAGGCCATCAAAACGCCCGGCCGCCACTGCATTCATGCTTTTGGGTATAGCAAGCGTTTTCTTCCTGACTTATCAGTCTGTAGCGACCCATGACTGGGATGCAGCCAAGAGGCAGGGGCAAATTATCCAGGGAATTGACAAGGATGTTGATGGATACAAAATCTATGAAGCTCAAGGTTGTATTAGCTGCCATGGCGGCGAGCTACAAGGAACGGCTATGGGACCAAAGCTGGTCGACGAGGAGTTCCCAGCTGACCACGTCGCGGAAGTTGCCGTAAAGGGTTTCAAGAATATGCCTGCGGGGATCTTTAAAGGCACCGATGAGGAGCTTAAGAAACTTTCTGAATACATTTCTACCCTGAAAAGCGAGTAGATTGAAAAAGCTGGTGATGGAAACTCACCAGCTTTTTCTTTTCTTCCTTTTGTGATAGGATCATTTATACATAAACTGTAAAGGCGGCAATTTTTGTGATCAAACAGATTTATCCTTTTCTGGCTTACAGGCCCTTCCTATGGCTCTTGTTAATAGTCAATATTGCCGGTACTGCATACGGATATTACTGGTATGGCGGCCAACTAAATGAAACACCTCCTGTTTTTCTTCCCTTTGTACCAGACAGCCCAACGGCCAGCCTGTTTTTCGTGTTCGTCTTAATTGCGTTTCTCCTTAAAAGGAATTGGCCATTGCTGGAGGCGTTGGCACTTGTAACGTTATTCAAGTACGGGATATGGGCGGTAGCCATGAATTTGTTCGTTTGGGCTGTTACAGGGGAGTTGAGCTGGATTGGCTGGATGCTAGTAGGCTCGCATTTTGCCATGGCAGTCCAGGGTTTGCTTTACGCACCGTTTTACCGGGTAAAGTGGTGGCATCTTACCGTAACTGCAGTTTGGACGCTACATAATGACGTAATTGATTATGTGTTTTTTATGCTGCCAAGATATGAAGTCCTTAACATTTATGTACAAGAAATAGGTTACTTTACATTCTGGCTTTCTATCGTTTCCATCTTCCTTGCCTGGTATGTTTGCCTTAGGCCGGGACGTATTGAACTAAAACTCTAACCCTGATTGTTAAGGCTAAAATCAAAGATGGAATTTATACACCCACCCCTTGGACAAGTTCTAGACTTGTCCTTTTTTTCATACATTCTAGTAGTATGAGAGGAGTGGCAATGTATGAGGCTAAAAATCTTTCTTATTGTCCTATTTTTATTATCTTTCCCGGTCCAGGTTTTGGCGGATGGCCGGCCTGCAGCTATAGAACAACTCGATACACTTTCGGACGACGCCTTCCAAATGGTCAAGGATCAGCGCTATGAGGATGCCGAGAAACTATTGAATTACTTTTCAGAGCAATTGCGAAGCATGAGTGGTGGACGTTTCCCTTTTTCAGTTGATGAAGCAAGAATCGTATCAATGTCAAGAGATGAAGCAATGGAGGCGGTTGCAAGCCCTTCAATGGAGTACAATGAACGGCTAAACAAGGTAACCCGCTTCAGGCTTGTGATGGATGCTCTCGCCTCTTCCCATGAACCATTGTGGGCTGAGATGGAAGATCAAGTAATGGGGTCGTTCCTGCTTGCGAAAAAGGCTGCCCTTGAAGGAAAATCCATGGAATTTCACGTAAATTTGAATTCTTTCCTATCGTTATACGATTTGATATATCCAAGCATGAAAATTAATGTTGGGGCAGATTCTATACAAAGGCTGAATGCGAGGGTTGATTTCCTTTCCTCAATTAACCCAGTAACGCCTGCAAGTAAGGAGGAAAAAGTTGAACTGAATGAGTTGGAGGCAAGCCTGCAGGACATTTTTGAAGGGGTAGAGGAGGATGAGGCAGACCCTTCGCTTTGGTGGGTAATCATATCGACAGGAAGCATCATTATTCTGACACTTTCCTATGTGGGCTGGAAAAAATATAAAGCCGACAGGGAAATAGCGAAAAAACGGTCCATTAAGCTAAAAGATTGACATTCACTCCTTGTCCAAATAAAATTTTAAATAACAACAAGAAAACTGTAGGAGGCAAATGATGTTTATCCTTTATATTGGACTAATTATCTTAATCCCGCTTTGGGCACAAATGAGGGTTAAGGGAGCATTCAATAAATACTCGAAAATTGAGTCTTCTTCCAGAAAAACAGGCGCTGAAGTGGCGAGGGAAATTCTTCAGTCAAATGGAATATACGATGTTCGGATTGAAGAGGGCAGGGGCTTTCTTAGCGACCATTACGATCCAAGGGCTAAGGCCATTCGGCTTTCCCCTGATATCTATCATGGACACTCTCTTGCCGCAACGGCTGTTGCAGCCCATGAGGTTGGGCACGCCATCCAGGATGATCAGGCTTATGCGTTCTTGCGGTTCAGGCATGCACTCGTTCCAGTCGCAAACATCGGCAGCAATTTTGCCTGGGTTTTGATTTTGATTGGAATTCTAGCGAATTTGCAAGGGATGCTCCTTGTCGGAATCGCCTTCATGGCGGCGGCTGTCCTGTTCCAGGTTGTTACCCTGCCAGTCGAATTCAATGCTTCTTCAAGGGCAATGGACCAGGTAATTTCGCTCGGAATCATCCGTAATGAAGAAGAGAGAAATACGAAAAAAGTTTTGGATGCAGCAGCATTGACCTATGTTGCAGCAGCGGCGGTAGCCGTACTCGAGCTTGTAAGGCTCGTTCTTATCTATACTGGAATGAATAGAAGCGAATAACAAAGAGCGGGCCATAATTAATGGCTCCGCTCTTTTCTTTTTGCTTAGATGATTTTTGTTTTCGCCCATTCTCTATATCTCAAAAGGGTTTTTGTTCGAATCAAGTGTAAAGCCTTCACCGAGTACATCATGGACTGCCGTCACGGAGACAAAAGCGTGCGGGTCAACGGAAGTAATTGCGTTTTTCAACCTGATAATTTCATTTTTCGGTACAACGCAATACAAAACTTCCCGTTCGTTTTTTGTAAAATAACCGTAGCCTTTTAAAACGGTCACCCCACGGTCGAGCTCGCTCAAGATTTTTTCGGCTATTTCCTTGTTTTTTTCTGAAATAATCATCGCACCCCTGGCCGAATAGGCTCCCTCGGCCATTACATCGATGACTCTTGCGCCGACAAAGACTGCAACAAGCGTATACATTGCTTCTCTGTAATTTAAATAAGTCAGCCAAGAAGCGAGAATGACAATCGCATCGAACAAAAACATCGTTCTTCCCATGCTGATACCCCAGTATTTCTGTGCAACCCTGGCGATAATGTCAACCCCGCCCGATGTACCTCCAAATCTGAAAATAATTCCTAGGCCGACTCCAATGCAGACGCCTGCGAACAATGCCGCAAGAAGGAGGTCGTCTTTTAGGGGCATATCAAGAGGCACCTTTTGGAATATCCATAAAAACACAGAAACTCCGACAGTACCGATAACGGTATAGTAGAAGGATTTTCGGCCAAGCAGCTTCCAGCCCATAAAAAAGAGGGGAATGTTTATCAGGAGATTCGTATAAGCGGGATTGAATTTAAAAAGAAAGTAAAGAAGGAGGGTAATCCCTGTCACTCCGCCTTCAGCAAGCTTATTCTGGATATTGAAATTTACAATTCCAAACGACATGATTGCAGTGCCGAGCAGAATCAATAAAATATTTTTTACTTTTAGGCCATATATCATAATTTGCTGCCTCCCTTGCCATAATTTGCCCTGTCAAAGCGGATTTAATTATAGCGAATAAAACAGATAAGAGCAATTGCGGTCAAAATCAAACATGTGCAATAATATTGTAAATGGAAAATAATTTAGCTAACATGAAAGCTATAGCCATCAGCAACTTTTCCTAAACATAATTTATATCCCACGCGGGCAGTAAGACCCACCTAAAAAACAAGGGTTAGCAAGAAAAGAGGCGGGGTTCAACCCTCTTAAGGGTCGGATTGGGTCAAATTAATCAGTTGGGGATGAAACCTCCACTGATGAAAGTTATACTTTATTACATACGGGGTGTTATCATGAAGGATGCCAAGACGGTAAGCCAGCTTCAAAAAGAGGTGGACGAGCACATAGGGCAATTCAAGGAAGGCTATTTCAGCCCTCTGGCAATGACGGCAAGGCTCACCGAAGAACTTGGTGAACTTGCCAGGGAGATTAACCATTATTATGGTGAAAAACCAAAAAAGAAGACAGAAAAGGAAAAAACAGTTGAGGAAGAAATCGGTGATGTTCTGTTTGTTCTTATCTGCCTAGCCAATTCCCTGAATATCGACCTTCAACAGGCGCATGACATGGTGATGGAGAAATTCAGGACAAGGGATAAAGATCGCTGGACAAAAAAATAACAGATAATGGAGTGGTGGGCATGGAAAAAATAAGAGTGGTTATTGCCGGGCCCCGTGGCAGAATGGGATCCGAAGCGGTTAAGTTAGCTGCCGAAACTCCCGGATTTGAGCTTGTGGCAGTCCTGGACAGGAAGAACGGCGGCAGTAAATTAGGTGAAATCGGCCACTTCCCTATAACCGAAGTGCCTGTTTTTTCGAATATTGAGGAATGCCTTCAAAAAGTAAAAGCTGATGTCCTTATTGATTTGACCGTTCCCGAAGCGGGAATGCACCATGCAAGGACGGCTTTAACCTATAATGTTAGGCCTGTAATTGGGACGACCGGATTCAGCCCTGAAGACCTGAAAGAACTTGAAGAGCTTGCCAGTGAAAAGGGCCTGGGGTGCATCATTGCTCCGAATTTCGCCATTGGTGCAATCCTTATGATGAAGTTCGCAAAAATGGCTGCAAAATATTTTTCAGATGTGGAAATTATTGAAATGCACCATGACAGGAAGCTGGATGCTCCTTCTGGCACCGCTATAAAGACCGCCCAAATGATCTCCGAAGAACGGGCGACGAAAAAACAGGGCCATCCGGACGAAAAAGAAACAATTCCTGGAGCAAGGGGCGCCGAAAAGGATGGAATGCGAATCCATTCCGTACGCCTGCCAGGCCTGATTGCCCATCAGGAAGTCTTGTTCGGTTCAGAAGGGCAGACACTCATGATCCGCCATGACTCTTACACAAGGGCCTCATTTATGTCGGGTGTAAAAACCGCTGTTGAAACTGTTATGAAAATTGATTCATTCGTATACGGCCTTGAAAATATTATGGAATAGGTGAAGTGACTGTGAATATTGCTTTGATCGCCCATGACAAAAAGAAAGACGACCTTGTGCAGTTTACCGTGGCATACAAGGATATTTTTGCCGAACACACCTTATTTGCGACAGGAACAACGGGTAAGAGAATATCCGAAGCAACCGGGCTTGAGATTTACCGTTTTCAATCCGGCCCGCTTGGTGGCGACCAGGAAATCGGCGCAATGGTCGCGAAAAATAAAATGGATTCTATTTTCTTTTTCCGTGACCCGCTGACAGCCCAGCCGCATGAACCTGATGTCAGCGCATTGCTGCGCCTGTGCGACGTATACTCCATCCCATTGGCTACTAATATGGGGACGGCTGAAATTCTGATAAAGGGAATTGAGGAGGGCCACCTGGATTGGAGAACGATTGCGAGGGAATCAGACAATGATGGAAGCGAATGAACAGACGGATATCCTTGCCTTCGGTGCACATTCCGATGATGTTGAAATTGGAATGGGGGGAGCAATCGCCAAATTTTCCGCCAAGGGTAAAAGAATAGTCATTTGTGATTTGACCCAGGCAGAACTATCCTCAAATGGAGATGTAGAAACGAGGAAACAGGAAGCAGAAAGCTCAGCGGCCATACTTGGAGCGGAGCGGATTACACTCGGCCTGCCTGACAGGGGGCTGTTAATTGAACAAGAATACATAAAGAAGATTGTCTCGGTAATAAGGCAGTACCGGCCAAGGATAATTTTTGCTCCGTACGAGGAGGATCGGCATCCTGATCACGGGAACTGCGCCCGCCTGGTCAGGGAGGCTGTTTTTTCCGCAGGCATCAGAAAATTTTATGATGGAACCAGCTTTCCCTCCCATAAGGTGGAAAAAACGCATTATTACATGATTAATGGTTTTCACACCCCTGATTTTTTTATCGACATATCGAATTATATGGAAAAGAAAAAGGATGCTTTAAATTCATATAAAAGCCAGTTCGTCAAAAGTGCGGACAGTTTCGACACCCCGCTTGTAAATGGATACATCGAGTCCATTGAAGCAAGGGAGAGCCTTTTCGGAAAGCAAGCCGGAGTCCGGTTTGCTGAAGGGTATATAGCCGGGGCGCCCCTGTTGCTTGACCTGGATTTGATGGGAGAAATTTAATGATGAAAAAGCTTAAAATTGGAATTACCTGCTACCCATCAGTTGGCGGCTCGGGAGTCATCGCCACCGAACTAGGGAAGCTGCTTGCGGAAAAGGGCCATGAAATCCATTTTATCACTTCCAGCATGCCCTTCAGGCTCAAACGGATGTACCATAACATCCATTATCATCAGGTAGAGGTGAATCAGTATTCGGTTTTCCAATACCCTCCCTATGATATCGCACTGGCAAGCAAAATGGCTGAAGTTGCAAATCAGGAATGCCTGGACCTGCTCCATGTCCATTACGCTATTCCCCATGCTGTTTGCGCCATTTTGGCCCGGGAAATGAGCGGCAGGAATTTGAAAATCATCACCACTCTCCATGGTACGGATATCACTGTACTAGGGCATGACGCGTCCCTTTCGGATGCGATAAAATTCGGTATTGAAAAATCCGATATCGTAACCGCGGTTTCAAATTCGCTTTCCAAGGAGACATTGGAGCTCCTTAATCCCGATAAAAAAATTGAAACAGTTTATAATTTTATTGACGAAAGAATTTATTTAAGGAATGGTGAATCAGACCTGAAAGAAAAGCTTGGGATAAAGGAAATGGAAAAGGTTGTTATTCATGTTTCCAACTTCAGGCCAGTAAAGCGGGTTCCCGACGTAATTAGGACGTTTGCACGCATTTCCTCTGCGATGCCGGCAAAGCTGCTGCTTGTCGGCGATGGACCTGATATGAGGAGTGTTGCCAAGCTTGTCAACGATCTTGGCTTAAAGAATAAAGTCTTGTTCCTTGGGAAGCAGGATAATGTAGAAGAACTCTACTCAATCAGCGACCTGATGCTCCTTCTTTCCGAAAAGGAGAGTTTTGGTTTAGTGGCCCTCGAGGCGATGGCGTGCGGAGTCCCTTGCATTGGTACTTGCATTGGCGGGATTCCCGAAGTAATTACCAATGGGGAGAACGGGTACATTTGCCAGCTTGGGGATATTGACGCGATATCCTCGAAAGCCATATCCCTCCTTTCAGATGAGGAGCTTCATAGGGAATTTTCCGCGCGAGCGTCAAATGAGGTAAAAGACCGATTCAATGCGGACAAGATTGTCTGCCAATACGAAAGCCTTTATTATAAACTCTTGGAATAGGGTGAAAGCCGTGGAGAAGCCTTTTTACGATGCGCTTCCTGTCCTGGATGCAATCCATGCAGCGGGACATGAAGCTTATTTTGTCGGCGGATCAGTCAGGGACCGGATTTTATCAAGAGCGATAGGCGATATCGATATCGCCACTTCCGCCCGCCCGGAAGAGATTAAAGAGATTTTTAGAAAGACAGTGGATGTTGGAATCGAGCATGGAACAGTCCTTGTCCTTGTAAAGGGGAATTCTTATGAGGTCACTACTTTTAGGACGGAGTCGGGATACACGGACTTTAGAAGGCCAGAACGGGTCGAGTTTGTTTCATCTCTCCATGAAGATTTAAAGCGCCGTGACTTCACTATAAATGCCATGGCGATGGATAGGAACGGGGAATTGGTAGATCCCTTTGGGGGAAGAGCCGATATTAGTCGGAAGCAGATCAGAACGGTTGGCGCCCCCGCTGAACGATTTGGGGAAGACGCACTCAGGATGATGAGGGCGGCAAGATTTGTGAGCCAGCTTGGATTCACAATCGAAAATGGAACATTATCCTCCCTGAAAGAGTCTGCCGGTTTGCTCCGGCATATTGCAATTGAACGAAAAAAGGCGGAATTTGAAAAGCTGCTCGGAGGAAAGGAAAGAAAATCCGGCCTTGAAATCCTAGTTGCTACAGGTATGCTCGAATTTCTTCCCGGCTTAATTGGGAGAAAGGCCGAACTGGAAAAGTATCTTACCTTGGATTCCAGCCTGCTTGGCATCGATGAAATGTGGGCGCTTCTGTTATATTGCCTTGAACTGGACAAAAAAGAAGCCGAACTTTTTTTACGCTCATGGAGGTTTTCTGTCAAACAGCTTAGCTGGGTTCTTAAACTGCTTCAATGCATGAAAATGAGGTTAGCCGGAGATTGGGATTTACTCACCCTGTATGAGGCCGGAGAAGAGGCAATTGTATCGACAGAGGCGCTTGTACAGGCCGCTGGTGGCAATGCAAACAAAGAAACCATGGAAAGATGGCTTGGCACCTACAACCGGCTTCCCATCAAAGACAGAAGGGAGCTGGCGGTGATGGGAGGGGACATTATCCGCTGGGAAGGCAAGAGCGGCGGCCCTTGGGTAAAAGAAACACTAGTGGCTGTTGAAAAAATGGTTCTTGAAGGCCGTCTCGAGAATGATAAAGAGGAAATTAAGGAGTGGCTGGCGAAATGCAATCGGACATAAGGAAAAAGCTCCTGGACGCTTTCACGAATGCGGGTGATCGTTTTTTATCAGGACAGGCTCTTGCCGCTATGATCGGCTGCTCCAGGACTGCCGTCTGGAAGCATATCGAAGGGCTTCGCTCGGAAGGCTTCACGATTGAAGCTGTTAAAAGGAAAGGCTACCGGATTTCCAATACTCCATTGGCTTTAACAGCGGATGAAATCAGGCTCGGCCTTAAATCCAGGTTTATCGGACAAACGATTCATTATCGGGAAACGGTTGATTCCACTCAGAAGCTTGCGCTGGCCCTTTCAGCAGCCGACGCACCTGAAGGCACGCTCGTTGTAGCCGATGAGCAAACTTCAGGCAGAGGGCGGATGGACCGAAAATGGCATTCCCCGAAAGGTTCAGGCATTTGGATGAGTCTGCTCCTCCGGCCGGATATTCCGCCGCAACGGGCCCCGCAGCTTACTCTCCTTACAGCGGTAGCAGTCGCTCGGGCGATCGAAGAGGCATCAGGCATATCAGTGGCGATTAAATGGCCGAATGATATCCTTGTAAATGGAAAAAAAATCACTGGCATTCTTACCGAGATGCAGGCCGAATCAGATCGGATCCATTCGGTTATCATTGGCATTGGTGTGAATGTAAACCAAAAGAACGAGGACTTCCCCGGAGAACTTCAGGGAATTGCCACTTCAATCGCCTTGGAGACAGGCCAGGAAGCACGGCGATCTATGATTATTCGCGAATTTTGCTCACAGTTCGAAAAGCTTTATCTCATTTTCCTCGAAAAAGGTTTTTATCCAATCAAGCTGTTATGGGAAAGCTACGCGCAGGGAATGGGTTCCCGGGTCAGGGCAAGGACCTACAGCGGTGTAATTGAGGGGAAGGCGCTAGGGATTACGAATGAGGGGGTACTGCAGCTTGAAGACGTAAGCGGCAGGATCCATCAGATTTATTCTGCAGATATAGATTTTCCCCTTTCCTAAATTTTATATTGGCAATGGAAAGGGGTTTTTTGCTATAATTCGATTGGGCGGTATCCAGGTGAACTGCACCATTTGCAAGGACAATTTAAAATGGTTTCTGCCTAGATCCGTAATGGACCGGGACAGAGGGATAAATCATACTTTTCGTACGGGATCCTCTGCCTTCAGCTGGATCTTTTTTTATGCTGTCGGCTTACCCGTTACCCTCTTCCGATCAAAAGGAGGATATTTGATGAAGCAAACAACGGATTTTTTAAAAATGAAAGAGGCTGGAGAAAAGATAGCTATGCTGACCGCATATGACTATCCTTCGGCCAAAACAGCGGAACAAGCTGGGGTTGACATGATCCTGGTCGGTGATTCCCTTGGCATGGTTGTCCTTGGTTATGAAACAACGGTGCCTGTTACAGTAAACGACATGGTCCATCATGCGAAGGCAGTACGGAGGGGAGCTCCCGATACTTTCGTGGTTGTCGATATGCCTTTCATGAGCTACCATGTTTCCACTGGAGAAACGTTGGTTAATGCGGCTAGGATTATCCAGGAGACCGGAGCCCACGCCGTAAAGCTTGAAGGCGCCGATGAGGTACTGGGCAAAATAAAGGCCCTCACTACTGCAGGCGTACCTGTCGTCGCACACCTTGGTCTTACACCCCAATCCGTTGGCGTGCTTGGCGGATACAAAGTCCAGGGTAAAGATGCCGAGGCGGCTATTAAGTTAATTGAAGATGCCCGGCTTTGCGAGGAAGCGGGCGCGTTTGCCGTCGTGCTAGAGTGTGTGCCAAAGCAGCTGGCTGCGCAGGTATCCCGGAAGCTGTCCATACCTGTCATCGGCATAGGTGCAGGCTCAGGAGTGGATGGACAAGTTCTTGTTTATCACGACCTGGTGGGCTATGGATCCGGAAAGGTTCCTAAATTCGTCAAGCAATACGGACAAGTAAGCGTCAATATTACAGAAATGATCGGACAATATATTTCAGAAGTGAAAACCGGAATTTTCCCAGAAAAAATCCATTCTTTTACTATGAAGGAAGAAGAGCTCCAGGCCCTTTATGGTGTGAAGGAATGAAACTGGTCGAAGGCATAAAGGAATTGCGCGAGGAATTAAGTGCGCATAAAAGGAACGGGCAATCAATTGGCTTCGTCCCTACAATGGGATACCTCCATGAAGGCCACCTGGCATTGATTCAAAAAGCCAGGAAGGAAAATGATGTAGTCGTAGTCAGCATTTTCGTCAATCCGCTCCAATTTGGCCCAAACGAGGATTTTGATTCCTATCCAAGGGATTTAGGCCATGACAGGAGGCTCGCCGAGCAGGCGGGGGCAGATTATATTTTCACGCCTTCCGTTTCGGAAATGTATCCTGCGGCTCCTTCAGTAAAAATAACCGTCCAGGATAGAACGGATGTCCTTTGCGGAAAATCGAGGCCCGGACATTTTGACGGAGTCGCAACAGTGCTGTCAAAGCTCTTTAATATCGTCATGCCGGACAGAGCCTACTTTGGGCAAAAGGACGCCCAGCAGGTTGCTGTCGTTGAAGGGCTGATCAGGGATTTGAATATACCGGTCAAACTAGTGGCTGTTGAAACTGTCAGGGAGGAAGACGGGCTGGCGAAAAGCTCAAGGAATGTTTTTCTGACACCGGAAGAACGGAAAGAAGCTTCTTCACTATATTTAAGCCTCCGGTCTGCCCGGGCAGCGATAGAAAGTGGGAAAAGGAATCCCGGAGCCATTATTGAAAATATGAAATCAATAATTGAAAACCAGACCAGCGGGAAAATTGATTATATCGAACTATACAGCTACCCTGAATTGAAGCCGATCGAAACGCTGGAAGGACAATTCATCATTGCTCTTGCTGTCCGCTTTTCGGGGGCAAGGCTAATTGACAATATGATTTTTACGTTAAATCCCTAACGCTGAGTGTAATGCTGCTATAGCCGGGATATGGAGGAGAGAAAAATGTTCCGCACCATGATGAACGGAAAAATTCACCGCGCGCGTGTGACTGAAGCCAACCTGAATTATGTCGGCAGCATCACGATTGATGAGGATCTACTTGATGCAGTCGGGATGGTTGCTAATGAAAAGGTGCAAATCGTCAACAATAATAACGGAGCGAGGCTTGAAACCTATATTATACCCGGTGAACGGGGAAGCGGAGTCGTCTGCCTGAACGGAGCGGCTGCTAGGTTGGTACAGGAAGGCGATGTTGTCATAATCATTTCGTACGTGCTTGTTCCTGAAGAAAAAGTGACAGGGCATAAGCCAAAGGTAGCGATAATGGACGAATACAACCAAATTGTCGAGCTTCTCCATGCTGAGCCTGCCAATACGATTATGTAAAAAGCTCGATTCCTATTTGAAAACTCCCGTTGCCAGGGAGTTTTCTTTTTAGAAGTCCGGAGGGATAAGGAATTCATCACTCCCCATGAAGAAGCTGCTATTATTTGCTCCCGTTGCAGACGTTGTTTTTCACCCCGCTTTTTATTTTTCGTTTTTTATGTTACCGTTTTGTTTGAAAGAATAGTTGGGGTGTTTAGTATGGCTAAAAAATTTGTTGTAGTCGATCTCGAAACGACAGGGAACTCACCAAAGAAAGGCGATAGGATTATTCAGTTTGCCGCAGTAGTGATCGAGGGCGGCAAAATAACCGAGGTTTTTACTTCCTTTGTTAATCCTCTGCAGCCAATTCCCGCTTTTATAGAAGAATTGACCGGAATTCGCGATTCCGATGTCCAGGATGCCCCATTGTTCTCGGCTATTTCGGGAAAGGTATCCTCGCTCCTCGACGATGCTTACTTCGTTGCCCATAATGTCCTTTTCGACCTGGGCTTTCTGCAGGAAGAACTGCTCATGGCAGGTGAAAAGGCTTTTTCAGGTCCGGTCATCGACACAGTTGAACTAGCGAGATTCATGGAGCCGGGTGCTGATAGCTATAAGCTGTCTGACCTCGCTGAAAGGGAAGGGCTTACCCACGATCGCCCGCACCAGGCGGACAGTGACGCATTGGTAACTGCGGAATTATTCCTTTTATTCCTTAGAAAAATAGCGGAGTTTCCAGAAAGGATTCTTTTTCAGTTGTCCCAGTTGGCGGAGGGTCTGAAAAGTGACCTGAACCTGGTGCTGAACAAGATTGCCCTTCAAAAAACCGCCGATGCGGAGATGCCTGAATCATTGGCTCTTGTGAACGGCATTGCCTTGAAAAAGCAAGACTATTGCAACAATGCCCAATCTGATATCTCTGAATCCATAACCTTTCCATACAGCATGGACGAAAAGGAGCTATTGTTTACAAAATGTGAAGCAAGGCTCGAAAGCAGGTCTGGGCAAAATGAAATGATGGATGAGGTGTACCATTCCTTCCAAAACGGTACACATGCGCTGATAGAAGCGGGGACTGGTATCGGGAAATCGCTTGGCTATTTACTACCTGCCGCTTTTTTCTCAAAACGATATAGGAAAAAAGTGATTATCAGTACACACACGATTCAGCTTCAGGAACAGCTTATGGCGAAGGAAATACCCCAATTGGAGCAAATTATTCCTTTTTCATTGAAATCCGCCCTTCTAAAGGGGAGGAACAATTACATATCCATTCGTAAGTTTGCAAAAAGTTTGGAAGATGAGAATGACAACTATGACACCACCCTTGCGAAGATGCAGATTCTTGTCTGGCTCACGAGGACGGAATATGGAGATAGGGACGAATTGAACCTATCAAGCGGGGGACTTCTCTATTGGAATACGATTCGGAACGAGAAGGACGATCCTTTTGGAAGCAGTCCTTGGGACGAATTTGATTTTTACAGAAGAGCTAAAGAGAATGCAGCCCAGGCAGACCTGATCATCACGAACCATGCGCTAATTCTTTCCGACATTGAGGCCGGTGGAAAAGTATTACCGGAGTATGATTATGCTGTCATTGATGAAGGGCACCATTTCGAAAAGGCGGCAGCCAAGCACTTAGGAGTGAGGATTGATTATCTGGGTGCAAGGCTCGTTCTTGGGCATTTCGGCCTTTATGAACAGCGCCAGCTTTTTTATAAAACTGAGAAGGTGATTGGATCGCATCCACTCCGCGGGAAAGTTCCTTCTCAGCCCAAACTGAACAGCCTGGTTGCAGAGGCTATATATGAAATGGACGAATTTTTTAAGCTGGCAGTGGCCTATGCTTCTAGGGATGGAAAACGAGGCACAGCCAAAAGGATTACCTCCAGAATTAGCGAAAATTACAATAAAAGGGAATGGGAGGCGCTGAAAAATGCCGCCATCCGTTTTTCGTTTTGTTTAAAGGATTTGCATTCTTCCACAACCTCAATTATGCGGCTGATGGAAGAAATAAAAACTAAAGAGTCTTTAGGTTTTATCGGAAGCCTAATTGCTTTTATCGAGGAACTTGAAACACTTAGAAGAGGTATAGGAAGCTTTTTTAACAGCGGAGAAGGCTTTGTGAAATGGGTAGAGGCCGACCTTCGGGCTCCGCAAAATTCAACGGGGCTCATATCAATGCCCGTTTCGGTTTCAAATGAAATTTCCACAAGATTTTTCCTGGAAAAAAAATCAGTAATTCTGACTTCTGCAACATTGACTGTTAATCATTCTTTCCGATTTACTCTTGAAGGGCTGGGCCTCGATGCTGATTATGCTAATTTACTTGCTATCCCCTCACCATTTGACTATAGGGAAAACGTGAAATTATTCATATCAACCGATTTGCCTGAAATCAACTCTGTGCCGCAGAATGAATATATTACGGAAATTGCCGGAAGGATTATCTCCATCTGCGATGCCGCACAAGGACGGCTCCTAGTCTTATTTACTTCGCACGATATGCTCAGGAAGACATATGAATTGGTAAAGGAAAGCGGGCTTCTCTCAGAGTATGCTTTGATTGCGCAAGGTATTACGGGCGGAAGCAGGTCGAGGCTTACAAGAAGCTTCCAGAAGTATGACAAGGCTGTCCTTTTTGGGACAAACAGTTTTTGGGAGGGAATTGATATCCCTGGTGAAGGGCTGTCCTGTCTCATTGTCGTCCGGCTTCCTTTCAGTCCTCCAGATGAGCCGCTTACCAAAGCAAAGTGTGAATTGATTGAAAAAAGGGGAGGAAAGCCATTTTCGGAGTATTCGCTTCCTGAAGCCGTCCTCAGATTTAAGCAAGGTTTTGGACGGTTAATCAGGACGGGCAATGATAAAGGCGTAATCGTTGTTTTTGATAAACGGCTAGGGGAATCTTCGTACGGAAGGGAATTCCTGCAATCCATTCCGCCTGTTGCCGTCAAGAGGGCGGACATTGATGAAGTGGTTACGGAAATTGAGAGTTGGCTATAGCCCTAGCTAAATGTAGAAATCATATCAAGGGGTAATTTGGTTTTTAACAAACAAATCGTTAACTGATATAATTAGTAAATACAATCTTCCCGGATTGGACATTCACGGGGGAGACGATGGAGGATGTATCATGGAAAGTAAAATTGAGATTCTCTCAACAGTAAAAATCGAACATAGCCCAGACCTTTACAAGGTTGTGGATGCGTTGAACAGGTGCCTGAAGGACAGGGATTTAATGTTCGGCCTTTCGCTTGACCGCAGCGATGATTCCAAAGCTATTTTTACGATTTATCGAACGTAAAGGGGCGAGGAAGTGAAAAAAATTGTTTTGTTCAGTATCCTGTTCCTTGCCTTATTCACAGGGATAGCCGGATGGATCTACTCCAATGCAACAAGTCCTATCAGGGACGCGGAACAAAAAGCTTTCCGTCTGGCAAGGGAAGAAACAGATTTGAAGAATCCAACCAATTTTTATTTATATAATGGCAACGAAACGGTTTATGTGGTTGAAGGCGTAAACGATAATGGCGAGAAGGTCATTGCTTGGATACCGGAAAAGGGCAAGAAGGCTGTCATTCGGAATCTCGAAAAGGGTGTTTCAAAAAATGACGCAATCCGCAAGGTCAAAAATGAAAAGCATCCGAAAGAAATCATATCTGTAAGGCCGGGTATGGAAAAAGAGGTTCCATTTTGGGAGGTTTATTATACTACTGGAAACGGTTTATTAAATTACTATTACGTGTATTTTGATTCAGGCGAAATGTACAAATTAATAGAGAATCTTTAATCAAGTACTTTGGAGGTTACAGCATGAAAACAAAATTGGCCCAGAGGGTGCTCGCATTGTCCCCATCCCCAACGCTTGCCATCACAGCGAAAGCAAAGGAACTGCAAAGCCAGGGGCATGACATAATTGGACTTGGAGCAGGTGAACCCGACTACAACACTCCAGAACATATTCTCGAAGCAGCCAAGAAATCAATGGATGAAGGACACACAAAATATACCCCTTCTGCTGGCCTGCCGGACTTGAAGAAAGCAATTGCGGAAAAATTCGCAAAGGATCAGGGAATAAATTACGCTCTGAATGAAATTATCGTTGGGAATGGCGCCAAGCATATTCTGTATACCCTATTTCAAGTATTGCTGGATAAGGGGGATGAGGTTATCATACCCGCCCCGTACTGGGTAAGCTATACCGAGCAAGTAAAGCTTGCCGATGGTCAGCCAGTCATCATTGAATGCAAGGAAGACAGCCAGTTTAAAATTTCTCCTGAACAGCTCGAAAGCTCCATTACAAACCGGACGAAGGCAGTTATTTTAAATTCACCGGGAAATCCGACCGGAATGGTTTATTCACGTGAAGAATTAAAAGCTTTAGGTGAAATTTGCTTGAAGCATAATATCCTTATTGTCTCTGATGAGATTTATGAAAAACTTGTTTATGGGGAAGTAAAGCACGTTTCCATCGCCCAAATTTCACCCGAATTAAAAGAGCAAACCATCGTGGTGAATGGCGTCTCGAAATCCCATTCGATGACAGGGTGGAGGATTGGCTATGCCGCAGGAAAGAAGGAAATCATCGAGGCGATGACAAATTTGGCAAGCCATAGCACGTCCAACCCGACTACAACCTCACAATATGCCACAATCGAAGCATATAGGGGGACACAGGAGCCTGTAGAGGAAATGAAGAGAGCTTTTGAGAGCAGGCTTGAGGCGATTTTTCCAAAGCTCGTTTCCATTCCTGGCTTTAGCTGTATAAGACCACAAGGCGCGTTTTATCTATTTCCGAATGTCCAAAAAGCTGTCGAGGCATGCGGCTTTAAGGATGCAGATGAATTCTCCGAAGCGCTTCTGGAAGAAGCAAAAGTGGCCGTAGTACCAGGGTCTGGCTTCGGCGCAATGGAGAATATCCGGCTATCGTATGCAACTTCACTCGAAAATCTTGAAGAAGCGGTTGGCCGAATCCACAGGTTTGTTGAAGAAAGAACAAAAAAATAATTCTACACGGCAAGGGAACTGTTTTCCAGTTTCCTTGCTAGCGGAATTTTACAATTGTATAATAGGGTGATACATAGAAATTGTCTTGCTAGTTTTGGAGGGAAAAAACAGTGATTAAATCGACGATTGCAGAGGTACACAAATATGTTGGAGAAGAAGTAAGGATTGGGGCTTGGCTTGCCAACAAACGTTCCAGCGGTAAAATTGCTTTCCTTCAGTTAAGGGATGGCACCGGATTCATCCAGGGAGTTGTAGTCAAGAACGAGGTGGCTGAAGAGATATTCCAGGCTGCCAAAACGATAACACAGGAATCTTCTCTCTACGTAACAGGCGTAATCCAAAAGGATGAGCGCTCACCATTTGGCTTCGAAATGAACGTCAAGGGGATTGAGGTCATTCAGCTTGCCACAGATTACCCGATTACCCCGAAAGAGCACGGAACTGAATTCCTGATGGACAACCGGCATCTTTGGCTACGTTCGAAACGCCAGCATGCGGTCATGAAAATCAGGAATGAAATCATCCGCTCAACGTATGAATTCTTTAATAACAACGGGTTTGTTAAGGTGGATCCGCCAATTTTGACTGGCAGTGCTCCGGAAGGAACAACAGAGCTATTCCATACAAAGTATTTTGAAGAAGATGCTTTTCTTTCCCAAAGCGGCCAGCTTCACTTGGAAGCGGCAGCTATGGCGCTTGGCAAGGTCTTTTCATTCGGGCCGACCTTCCGCGCGGAAAAATCCAAAACTAGGCGCCATTTGATTGAGTTCTGGATGATGGAGCCGGAAATGGCATTTACGGGGCATGAAGAAAGCCTAGTCGTCCAGGAAGAGTACGTGTCCTATATCGTTCAATCTGTTTTGAAAAATTGCCAGCTTGAGCTTAAAACTCTGGGCAGGGATACGGCAAAGCTTGAACAAATTAAAGCTCCTTTCCCTCGCATTACGTACGATGACGCACTCAAACTGCTTCACGAGAAAGGGTTCGAGGACGTCCAATGGGGTGATGACTTCGGGGCGCCCCATGAAACCGCTATTGCGGAAAGCTATGACAAGCCGATTTTCATCATCCATTATCCAACAGGATTAAAGCCGTTTTACATGCAGCCGCACCCAGAACGTGATGATGTAGTTTTGTGCGCGGATATGATTGCTCCGGAAGGTTATGGGGAGATCATTGGCGGTTCTGAACGTATCCATGATTATGACCTGTTAAAACAGCGCCTGGAAGAGCATAAGCTTCCTGAACCGGCTTATAACTGGTATTTGGAACTTAGGAAATATGGCTCCGTTCCTCATTCAGGATTTGGCCTTGGGCTTGAAAGAACGGTCGCCTGGATTAGTGGGGTTGAACACGTACGGGAAACAATTCCATTCCCGCGCCTCTTGAACAGACTGTATCCATAACACAGCATAAAAACCCGCCAAATAAGCCGATTTGGCGGGTTTTTTCTAGATATATTCCACCAAGTAAATAGGCATTATTCCTATAAATCTTTATTTGGATTTTTGTTTCAACGCCCCATTCCCAAAAAGTAGTCTGAATGAATACCTTACTTGAACAGTCCTGTTCATGATATACTGTAAGGGAGGTGTCGAATTATGAAGACGGGTATCCTTGCATGGATGAATGAGGGGAATGTAACTATACCTTCCTTGCTATTCTCAGAATACAGGAACTTAAAACTAACAGAATATGATTTGGCCATTATTTTAAACATACTTGCCTACGCCCAGAAAGGGATTAATTTTCCTACACCTGAAGAGCTTTCTTCCAGGATGACAATTTCCATTAATGAGTGCACGGATTTATTAAGGAAATTGATACAGAGAGGATACATAGAAATAATTGATCAATATTCTCCGGATGGCATCCGTTTTGAAAAATATTCTCTTGACCCGCTATGGGAAAAGCTAATCGACCAATTCAGCTTGAATCAAAAGAACGAGAAAGAGCTCGGAAGGCAGTCAGAGGAGGCGGACCTGTACACAGTTTTTGAAAAGGAATTCGGCAGGCCGCTGTCACCGTTTGAATGTGAAACTCTGGCAATGTGGGTGGACGATGATAAGCACGCACCACAAATTATCAAGACTGCGCTTAGGGAAGCCGTCATGTCAGGAAAGCTTAACTTTAGATATATTGACCGGATACTTTTTGAATGGAAAAAGAACGGTATTAAAACCATTGAGCAGGCACGAACGCAAAGCCAGAAATTCCGGCAGCGCCAACAGCCCAGGATTAGTCCGTTGGACCGCCAAAACCAGCCAGTCGCAGCTGTTCCGTTTTACAATTGGCTTGATCAATAATACTGGTTTTAAAAGCGAGAGAGACCTTCTCTCGTTTTTGCTTTGCCCAGATGGTGAATTGGCAGAAAACGTATCAATCTAGACGATAAGAGCAGGTGAATAATTGTGTTGAACAAAGAACAAATTCGTTTTTGCCTTGATGAGATGGGCGAGATGTTTCCCGATGCCCATTGTGAACTAACCCATTCGAATCCATTTGAATTAGTCATAGCTGTAGCCCTTTCCGCACAATGTACGGATGTATTAGTAAATAAAGTGACCAGCAATTTATTTGCTAAATACAAAACTCCACAGGATTATTTGGATGTCCCGCTCGAAGAATTGCAAAATGACATCCGGTCGATAGGCTTATTCAGGAATAAAGCAAAAAATATTCAAAAACTATGCTCCATGCTTATCGAATCATATGGAGGGGAAGTACCACGTGATAGGGATGAATTGACAAAGCTGCCTGGAGTGGGCCGGAAAACAGCCAATGTTGTTGTTTCCGTTGCCTACGGCGTACCAGCGATAGCCGTTGACACACATGTTGAACGGGTAAGCAAACGGCTTGGAATTTGCAGATGGAAGGATTCAGTCCTTGAAGTTGAAAAAACATTGATGAAGAAAGTGCCAATGGACGAATGGTCCCTTACACACCACCGAATGATTTTCTTTGGCAGGTATCATTGCAAGGCACAAAATCCCCAATGCCCAACTTGCCCTCTCCTTTCAGTATGCAGAGAGGGAAAAAAGAGGATGAAGGGGAAGCTATAAATATGAATAATCAAGATACTGGGCGCCATATCCCTGTTGAATTGGATCACCCATTTTTTTGTGAATTGGTCATAAATCCTCCGTTTATTACAGAGAATATTGTCTTGTTTTTACATGAAAAAAACTATTATTTCGGGGTTGAGGGAGAGTGGCCATGGAATGAACCTGGCCAGGCCGTCTCTTTCCTTTATCAAGCATGGGAGGTACAGCAAGAGGAAATAGCCCGTGCTTTTAGGAATCGTAAAAGGGAATCCATATTGTCGGAGATGAAAAGGGGAATAGGGCTATTTTTACATGCACTATTCTGGAGCAATGAGCAACCTGTTTCTTTGGCTTCAATGCCGGAATTTTCTAATCTCTTCTTAAAACCAGTTAATTGCGGGGATAGAGTCAAGTTTTTATTAGACCGGCCGGCACTATTTCATTCGTTTATTCAATTAGGTCAACTCATGGATGAACAGCACAAGCATTTTCTTGTAAATATTATTAAAAATAAGAAGAAATGATACGCAAAAAGAGCACCTGGCTAAGTCAGCCAGGTGCTCTTTTTGATTTATTAATTAGCCACCG
>NZ_LMTI01000002.1:0-68691 GCF_001510665.1 Bacillus sp. FJAT-27445 | reverse complement strand
AGTACCTCCGCCGCCGGTACCACCACCGGTGCCTCCGCCAGTGCCTCCACCGGTGCCTCCGCCAGTACCACCGCCATCATCACCGCCACCGGTGCCTCCGCCAGTACCACCGCCATCATCACCGCCGCCGGTGCCTCCGCCAGTACCACCGCCATCATCACCGCCACCGGTGCCTCCGCCACCGGTGCCTCCGCCACCGGTGCCTCCGCCACCGTCACCGCCGCCATCATCTCCGCCGCCATCGTCATTGCCTTTCCCTTTCCCTTTTCCTCCATTGTTATCTTTTTTTCCATCGTCGGAATTAACTGGAGCTGGGATTTTAATGGAGGTGGATGCCGGGTCACTGTTTTTATCACCTTTAAGCGCCGAGACCGAAATCGTGTAGATTGCCCCAGGTTTAACATTCGTAATTTCAAAAGATTTACCTGACGTTTGGTCTGACAATAAAGGCTTTCCATTTTCTGAAACGCTAATTGCAAAATTCAAACCGCTTTCGCCATGGTTCCAGCTCGCTGAAATGGAATTGGCACCCTTGTTGTATTGAGCATTTAAGCCCTTCGGTGCATCCAGCTTCTCGAATTTCTGGGAAACCTGTTTTGGCTTATTCCCTTTTACAGCGTATTCATAGAGCACTAAACTGTCAGGAGTGTATGGGCCTGCGAGTTTTGCAGGTATCGATCCTTTTTCAATTCTGACTTTTTCCACGCTTTTCGGCATGGAGAAATCAGCCGTTTTCTTCCCGCTAGAAATATGCCCCATAAGATTTTTATATAGTGTTTGAGCTATTTTCTGGTCCTTGCCTGGTTTAATCGGAGTGTTTCTGCTCTCATATCCGGTCCAGACAGCGATTGTATAGTTTGTGGTATAACCCGCAAACCATGCATCCGGAACCGCTTTTTCACTAATATTTAACTTCTTAAGTTCATCTTCTGTATAGTTGGTCGTCCCTGTTTTTCCGGCAGCAGGCAGTCCGGGTATTCTTGCCGTTAAGCCGGTTCCGCCAGGTTCAAGAACACTTTTAAGCATATCGGAAACCATGAAGGCGGTGTAATCCTTCATAACAACCTTTGTTTCTGGGGATGTATCAATTTCCGTGTCATCCCTGAATTTTATTTTCTTTACCGTAAACGGTTTTGTATAGAACCCGTTATTTCCGAATGCGCTGTAAGCTCCAGCCAATTGTACAGGAGATACGCCGTATTTCAGTCCGCCTATGGCGTAGGATTCATATATTTCCTTTAAAGGTATACCAAGGTTTTCTGCGAAATCCTTTGCCTTTTCTGTCCCGACTTCTTGAAGGGTCTGGACAGCAATGGTATTCTTTGACTTTGCGAGTGCCTGCCTGATTGTCATCCATCCATCGTATCGGTCGTTCCAGTTCCCGAATTCCTTGCCATCGGAAAACTTTATTTTTTTGTCCTCGAGCATGTGGTAAGTGCCCCACTGCTTATGTTCGATTGCTGGCCCGTAATCAAGGATTGGCTTAATCGTTGAACCCGGCTGCCTTTTTATATCTGTAGCATAATTGAAGCCTCGCGCAACATCCTTGTTCCGCCCTCCGCCAATTGCTCGGATTTCACCTGTTTTCGTATCAAGCAAGACAATCCCTGCCTGGAATTTTTCATCGGGGAATTCGACAATTTCATTCGTATACATCATTTTATCTACATAATCCTGGGCATTGCGATCCAATGTTGTATAAATGGTGAGCCCGTCGGAAAAGATATTAAAGTCGCCAGCCTTATTTACTTCTTCTATTACAGCATCCACGAACGAGTCATATGGGTTAGTATCGGTTTTCCTCTTTTCCTCTGGGACGAGACTGGATTCAACAGGGATGCTTTGGGCCTCTTTCATTTGTTCTTTTGAAATGATTCCGTGCTGGTTCATAAGGGAAAGGACGATATTCCTTCTTCTTTCCGCTTTTTCAGGAAAGTCAAAAGGATTGTAGTTATTCGGGCTTTGTGGCATCCCTGCAAGCAATGCAGCTTCATGCAGCTCCAAGTCCTTCAGATCTTTATCAAAATATTCCTTCGAGGCGGTTGCCACACCATGCATGTTCCTTGACATGTATATCTTGTTTACATACATTTCGAAAATTTCTTGCTTTGTATATTTTTGTTCAAGCTGATAGGAAAGCCATGCTTCCTGAACCTTCCTTTTTAACGTTTTGTCATTAGACAAAAAGGAGTTTTTTACAACCTGCTGGGTAATGGTTGATGCGCCTTCAGAGCCGAAACCATCTGTAACGTTTGCAATGACGGCCCCGCCAAGCCGGATAAGGTCAATCCCATGATGGTTATAAAAACGGACATCCTCGGTTGCGAGGAAAGCATCCTCGACCAGTTTGGGAATATCTTTATAATCGACATAATCCCTTCTAGCCGATCCTACTTCCCTTATGAGTTTTTTATCTTTATCAAGGATTTTCGAAGGGATGGGATCCTTTAGGAGCTTTTTATCCAGCTCGGGCGCACCCTGTACAAGGAATGCGAATGTTGCGACGCCGGAAAGCATACCCGCGATGCCGATGGCAATCAATATCAGGAATATTTTCTTGAACATTCCGGAACGAGGACTGGCCGTTTTTTTACTGCCGTTCCTATTGAATTGTTTCCTGCGTTCCTCCCTGGATTTATATTTATCTGCCATTAAAATTCCTTCCTTTCTTACCTAAACAAATCTATGTTGATAGATTGTAGAGATCATCCAATATCTTAATATAGTCTATTCGAGGCTGGTAACCAATTTGTATTCTCCTGCCTGCCTCGGCGACTTCTTCTTTTCTAATGGACTTCCTGCCGCCTTGCTCCATCCTTGACCAAAATTTCAGGAGATGAGGGACTTCTAGCAGGAATACTTCATCAGAACTGGCGAATCGGAGGATTACAAAGGAAATGCCGCCATGTTTTAGAACGGCTTCCATGTGGCGGATTTGGTGATCATGAAAATTTTTCAAAGGGAAGGAAGTTGTATTTTTGGTTTCTTTGGCTTCGAAATCAATATATTTCCCTTTATAAACGCCGTTGTAGTCGGTTGTCGAAGCTTGTTTAAAATATGCTTCCCTAATGACAGCTGCGCTTCTTTTAGGATAATCAACCTGGACAATTTGGATTGGGGTGGGCTTTTTATGAATTACCGCAATACCCCTGCTCAAATAATAAAGATTGGAATCGTTCAGGTCTTCCTCAAGGGTCATCCCTCTGTTTCCATATGATCCATTTTTTATACTTTTAACCGTAGATACCTGAAAGGCCTTTGCGGCAACGTATCTTCGCCCGTTCGGATAATTCACCATGATAAGCACCTCACAAACTATTACCTATCATACCAAAACCGGCCGTGTTTTGCTGAATAAATAATCGCTGGTAAGCAAATCTTTAGACCGTAGGATGCAACCAATGTACCCACAGTGAAAATCACAAGAAGGAAGAAAAAAATGAACATACCTGAAAAATTCATTATTGAAGAAATCAGACGGGAAACATCAAAAAAGAATATTGATAATATTACCAGAACAGATGCCTATTTATCTTATTTTAAAAAGCACCCGGATATTACTTGGTCCTTCCTGGCCAGCATGGTTTCCAGAAATGGGGGTTGGAATATGTGCGACCTTGAAGGATCTATATTCTCTCACTTGCTTAATCAGGCTGCCCGTAAACAATTATTCTTGACATACGAAAGGGCGAACTGGCTAATTTTCCATGATGTTTACCCTCAGCTCCTTCTCTATCACTATTCGACGAAATTAAAGCGCCCCCTGTTTCATCTATTGAAAGATTTTCATGTTTCCTCTTTCATGCAAAGTGAGTGGCCTATATTTTGGAAGAAACAGGATAGAAACAGACTGACCACGGCCTTAATCATTAATGAACAAAATGTCATTCAAAAACCTATCATTGAACATCCGGCTTACAAGAATAGGGTTTTTACATCTCCTGAATTTTTTCTTCAGGACTGGATGCACTTCAGCTGTGTGCTCTTTCCAACGTGTGGAGGTGAACTATATGGCGCGAGTGTTTCAGGATTTAGAAGTGTTGCAAATCGGATTAATCTTGGAAAAAGGCTCGCGAAAATTTTATTCCATCCGAGGCTGTTTCCTCATTTTTTGGAATTTGCTGAACGGACAACCCATACCGGATCAAGACATGATTTTGAAAAGTACTTTAAACAGAATGTTGCCAGGCAAACGCCATTCCTTCGAGCTGTGTTTCCAGTCATTGAACACAACAGGCATCAATACACCGATTGGAGCAAGGGGAGGATGTTACCCCCACCAGCTTTATTTCTCCCGGTTCAAGAAAAAGGCAGTATCCATTTGACAGATTGGTATATCGCCAAAAGGGATCAGCTTTATATGATGGTTGCAATCAAAAAGGCATTAAATTTAAAATGGAAACTTTAAATTATTTAACAAAAAAAGCAAGGGAAACCTTGCTTTTTTTGTTAAAGAGAGTGGTGAAGGATAGGCTCCCCGACAGATTGCTAATGTATAGCAAGTCCACCTTTCAAAAACTTTCAGCCTAATTTAGGACCAGGGTTTACTCGGCAGGCCTATTTTCACCTATTAGCTTTTTATCCCCATAGCCAACTTTTTTTGGTTCCTGTCCGTTTTTGTTGTTCTTTTCGTTACCCTTTTTTTTCATGGCTAAAACACCTCCACTTTTAGCATGCCCGGATTAGAGGAAATCTTTGCGTAGTTCCTGTCGATTTTCCGCTGTGAAACCACTCAGAATTAAAGGAAAATGCACTACCTTTGGCGGATTCCTTCTAGTTTTGGCATAGCTGGAGGAAACTGAAAGGAAACGAAGAATATCCTATGTAATTAAACCGAAAAGGGGCAATCCAGATGAAGGAGATAAATGGGCAAAAGGAGCTTCTGCTTCAAAAGCTTTCAGCAATCAGTGAGAGTCTGGAAATTATTGATGCTGCTATTGCAAGTGTTCATACTGGCTTAACAATGGAGCTGATCAATGGGAAAATGAAGGAAATAGAGGAATTGGATAATAGCCTGATTCAGTTAGAGAGAGCGGCGGATGGCCAACTAGATAAAGGCAATAAAAAACAGGAAGGACTTAATGTGGCTTTGGCATGACCAAAGCTTGATTTCGGGTATACAGGGATATACACTTATACTTAAAATGAACAGCCATCCATAGTGGCTGTTTTTATTCATGGAGGAAATGATGACTGAAACCTTAGCTACCTTAACTGCAAGGCTTATTGAGTATAACAAGGAATTCAATGCGATTTTTGAAAGAACAAGGGAAAAGAATGAAGATGGTGATTTTTACAATGAAGTAAAGCCTTATGCAGATGCGGTGAAGGAAAAAAATGACGCATGGAAAGAAGAAGCAACCCGGCAGGCTGGCTTCATTCTAGGAGAAGGCATAAGTACCCGCCAAATTGAATTAGCCCACGAACATATTGAAAGGTTATCAATCCAGGCATTCTTTGTTAAGACTAGCCGAAAAATATTCCTTAATTCAAGCAGGACAGTCGACTATACGCTAAATAGCCTATTGGAAAAATTAGAAGGCACCGGCCGCTATAAATAAAAAACCCGCCGGATAGGCGGGCGGTCATTTAAGTTAAAAGTTTTTCATCAGCGCTCTCTGGAACAGTCGCGCCCTCCGCTTCAAGGTCGCGAATCAGCTGCCTGAATTCCGTGACAGTAATGTCATTTTGGAGATAAAGTTTGCTTGCGTAATCCCTTAATTCATTCGCGCATCCCTCACTGTTGCCGCGGCTTCGAAAAAAATCGGACTTCAACTTCAAGATATCCATTAAGAGCGCCCCCTTCAACGTTTTAACCATCGTACCATGGACCTCGGCAAAATTGCTGTTTTTAAAAAATTGAAACTTCCGACATACTTACCTACATTCCGACATTAAGAATCCGAGGCACCCCGGCTCCTTCTCTACATAAACTATAGTAGATTAAAATGTGTGGAGGAGAGGACATAGGGAATGCAATTGAACCGGAATCCAGCGAGGAACTTTATCCCTCAGGGAATGCCGCAGCCTTTCGTGCCAGAGCAGCATCACTTTTTTCCTTCTCACCCTGTGAACCCGGCCATGGGCCAGCCTTATTATCAGGGTGGCTATCATCCAGGAAACCCCTACCAGACCGGAGGGGTTTATGGGCAGCATCCGGGCTTTTACGGAGACGAAGGGAGCCATTTTCTTTTTCAAAATCCGCTTGAGCCGGTTGCGAATGTCCCACAAGGACAGCCAACAGGCTTTAACCCTTATATTCCAATGAACCCATACCCAAAAAACCATTTGCAGCAAAAACAGAATGCTGGGGTGAATTCTGTACTAAATTCATTCAAATCCCAGGATGGGTCGCTGGATATAAACAAAATGGTCAATACCGCAGGCCAGGCAATCAATGCGGTCAGCCAGGCATCCGCGCTAATCAAAGGATTGGGTGGAGTATTTAAGGTATAAGGAAGAAAGCAGCATAGGCTGTTTTCTTTTTTTATATATTTCTTTAATTTTCATTTCCAATATGTTACGTTGAAATATGCCAATGAAACATATTTCGAAATTTTTGTAACATTTAATTAGTAAGTGCGTCCATTTTCTGGGGGAGATGTAGAGATGATTCGTTTTCTGCAACAGACTATTATTATTACACTTCTTATTTTATTTCTCGCGGGTTTTCCTTCTTTTGTTCACATAGATTCCGGGTCGCAGTCACTGAAGTGGGATTTTGAAATGGCTCCATCGCTTTTTGGGTCCTTCTTTAGCAGCATTCTTAGCGGGAGCCTTGGAACATACGAATTAGCGGGGAGGATTCGGCCCATCTCGGAAGATATAGCCGACAATTTTTTGACGAGTTTGTATATAATCCTGGCCGGTGTAGGGATTGGGGTGCTTTTTAGCCTGGTTTTTGGAATCTTTATCAGCCGTTTCAAGCTGACTAGGGTAGTGAATGCATTCCTTTCTATTCTAGCAGCCATACCGGACTTCATCCTAATCATTTTATCGCTCCTGTTGGCGATTAAATTTTATAAAGCAACAGGAATAAGAATCGTTTCCCTTTTGCCAAATGCAGGCGCCCTTAATATATGGTTTCCGATGCTCTTGACGTCAATAGCACCGTCGCTCTACTTATTTAAAATAGTAGCCGTGAAGTATTACCAAACGAGCGGGGAAGATTTTGTGCGTACAGCTGTAGCCAAAGGCATGGGGCCGAATTACATAAACTTTCAACACGTATTCAAGAATATCGAGCCATTTATCAATGCGGAATTGACAAAAGTTATTTCACTGGCAATCGGAAATCTATTTATTGTCGAATATCTTTTGAATGTTCCTGGTATCACTAAATTTATTTTTCAAAACGGGGAATTCCAGCCGGTGGTTATTGGTCTGTTTTCCATGCTGTTCATGTCAATGATTACATATGCTGCTGTCAGGCTAAGTTTTTTTCTATTCAAACGGGGTTTTATATATGAGTAAGTTTCTAAAACTTAATTACGCCTATTACTTCGGTATTGTCCTCGTATCAGGCCTTCTTTTTCTGGCAGCCTTTGGCGGTATCATGGCGCCTTACAGCCTGTCAGAACAGCTCGAAGCGAAGTATGTTGGCGGGACCATCATCTCTCCGCCAATTGAACCTTTTACGATGAAAGAATACCCGCTGGGAACGAACAGATGGGGCTACGATTTGCTGACACTTGTCCTCCACGGGATCAGGTACACCGTTTTGATTTCCATTGCCGCGACAATATTAAAAATGGCCGCGGGAACGTTGATTGGCCTGTATGTCGGCACAATGAAAAGGGTGCCTGGCTGGATAGCCGCATTTGAAAATGCCTGGAGCTTTGTTCCGCTCTTTATCATCCTGTATTTCTTTCTTATTCCAATTAGCTTCAATCCGCTGCTTAAGTCAATAAATCTTATTCTCTATTTTATTGTGGTTACTGCGGTTATCAGTATCCCAAGTATTGTTTCCTCCGTCAGGAAAAAAACGGAGGAAATTTGTAAATCTGTATTTGTTGAGGCGGCAAGATCCCTTGGTGCGAGCCGCAATCGGATTATCTGGCAGCATATATTCCCACAGCTTAAAGAATCATTCACTGTTATGTTCATCCTTGAAATCGTTTATGTCATTACCATTATGGGACAACTTGCGCTTGTCAATATTTTTGTCGGCGGGACGATTGTGACGAGGGATCCGACTCTTTATTTATCCATGACAAATGAACTGGCGGGCCTAGTCGGCCAGGCGAGAGGAAATGTGTATGGGAACTTTCACGTCCTGCTTGTCCCATTAACGGTGCTCCTGATTACGACTCTTTCGTTCAGCCTTTTGGCCACCGGTTTAAAAAACAGGTTCCAATCCAATTACCAGCGAACGCCGTGGATGAAGACCGGCTTCGAACCTGTTATTCAGCCGAGGCGAAAGCAATATGAGGTATCAGGTAAATACTGGCCGCTTAAGGGAGAAAAGTTCTTTTACGCCCTTTTAGCCCTTGTGTTGGTTTTATCCGGGACTTTTGTTTACGTAACCCGGAATAACGATATCGGGGTAAAAAATTACAGCCAGGCTGAATATGGGCTAAACGTAAAGATGGATGAGTCTGGAAAGTTCACCATCCAGGCGGATATTAATGTAAAAAACCTATCCGACAAAGAGTGGATGGATATTGTTTTTTACTTTATTCCGAACTCTTTCAAGGAGGGCCACTCATTCGAAACCGTAAAAGGCCACTCGGTAGTGGAAATGAAGTCTGTTGAAATGAATGGGGAAAAGGCGGCATATACACTGAAAAATGACACGTTGAAAGTAAAGCTGCCTGAAAAAATGGGAAAAAGAGATAAGGCAACCGTATCCTTTGCGTATTCTCTTGAATTGCCGGAGGAAGGGAGCAGGCTCTCGAAGGTGGGAGATCGATACTATCTTGCCCAATGGTATCCAATGCTCGCAACCTTCCAGAATGGAAAATGGAATAAAAGTGAATTCACAAACGGGCTGGAAACATTTCACACTGGCTTTTCCGACTATAGTGTAGAATATGAACTGCCTAAAGGGTATAGGTTCCTTTCGACCTCTGATGATGACCCGGTTTCCAATAGCCGAAAAGGGAAGGCACAGGCAAAAAAGGTAAGGGACTTCTTCATTGCTGTTACCAAGGACATGGAGGTTTATAAAACCGAATCAAAGGGAGTATCCATCAGGCTTTTTACAAAGGGTGATCATTCCCAGGACCCAAAAAAAGCATTGGAGCTTGCGAAAAATGCACTTTCGTTTTACCAGGATAAAATCGGGGAATATCCGCATAAACAGCTGGATATTATCCTTGATCTCGGGCAAAACATGGAATATCCAGGAATTGTAACGGTAAACCCATACCATGAATTTGATAAATTTTTCAAAATATCAGTGGTCCATGAAATCGCACATCAATATTTTTATGGAGTAGTCTCAAATGATCCTTTCAACGAGCCTTGGGTTGATGAGGGTTTTACGGAGTTCGCAACAAACATGTTCTTCTATATCCATGAGGATGAGCCGCTAGGAATTGCCCATGAGCTTTCGAACAACCGAATGCGAAGTTTAGAAAAAGCTGAGTTTAAACGGCAATACTCGAATACACCGGTTGATCAAATCAAGCATACAGGCTATGTTTATGGCCAGCCTGCTCTCAATTTGTTTGCCCTTGTACAGGACAATTATTACGTAAGGGAAGAAGGCGACATAAAAAAAGTCGCCATGCAGTATCTATCTGACTATTACCATCGTTTCAGATATAAGGAAGTGGATACAAAGGAATTTCTTAGATTTACAATGGATTATTTCAAAGTACCACGAGGGTATTTCAATGATTGGCTGGATACAACAGTTGAATGAAAAACAGGGTGGGGCATAACTGCCGCACCCTGTTTTTTACGAATCAATCTTCAGTTGCCTGCCCTTGTCGATTGGAAGCCGAATGGATAGCAATCCATTTCGGTAGGTCGCTTTCGCTTTGTGCTCGACAATCGCCTTTGGAAAGGAGACAGATCTTGAATCAAGCTTTTTGGTCATTCTTTTTCGGAAGCTCCTGCCAGCTTCATTCGATTCCGTTAGCTCTTCGCGGTTTTCTATCGCGATAACCACTCTATCGGAGAAAATCCCAACTTGGATTTGTTCCCTGTTTATTCCCGGTAGCTCCGCTGTAAGAATATACTCATCGCCGGTTTCCTCCACATCAACCTGAAATGGAACATGTGAAAACGGCATATGGAAAAAATCATCCATTGATTGCAAAAACCCCCTGACGGGAGGATAATGGAAAAAATCATTGACCGAACGAATTACGTTATCCAAAGGTTCAGCCGGCTGGCCTATTGATTTTTCCTCCGCGTTTCTTTTTTGCTTTTCTTCTTTAGGCATATCGTTTCCCTCGCTTTTACACAATTTACTATCACATCTTATGTTGCGATGAAAGGAGAAGTGAAAGGCGTAGGAAGAAGTATGAACGATTTTCGACATTCCTATATATGTGATGGTTATCACATTCCGCGGTACGGGCTTCATATTATTCTTGGTAGGTAGTTTTAAAAAGAAAGTGGGGAATAAAGATGTTCTGTTACCAATGTGAACAAACACCGAGCGGGGGCTGCAAAGTTGTCGGTGTGTGCGGGAAAGATGAAACAATTGCAAGCCTTCAGGACACCATTATTTTTGCTTTGAAGGGTATAGCGGCCTATCGGACCCATGCGAACCAGCTTGGCTATAACGATTCGTTTGTAGATTCAGTAACCCATGAAGCGCTGTATATGACGTTGACAAATTCAAATTTCAATGTTCAGGAACATATTGATATGGCAATGAAAGTTGGACAATCAGCTGTCAGAGTTATGGAAATGCTCGATGAAGCCCATACAAAACGGCTTGGAGTGCCGGAGCCTATCCGTGTCAGCCAGAATAGGGTTGAAGGAAAAGCAATTGTCATTACAGGGCACAATTTGTTCGCCCTTGAAGAATTGTTAAGGCAGACGGAGGGTAAAGGGATTAATATTTATACTCATTCTGAAATGCTTCCGGCCCATGGCTATCCAGCCTTGAAAAAGTACAGCCATTTAAAAGGGAATATCGGCAAAGCCTGGTACGACCAGCGCCGGCTGTTCGAAAAATTTCCTGGGGCCATCCTTGCTACTACTAACTGCGTTATGCCGATTAAAGGCAGCTACGCCGACAGGATGTTCACTTATGAGGTAACCGGCCTTGAAAACGTCCGGAAAATTGAAAACGATGATTTCTCTCCGTTAATTGAACGGGCACTCGAGCTTCCTGAAGCCACTATTGAATCGGATGAAACACTTTTAACAGGTTTTCACCATGAAACAGTTCTCGGCCTTGCACCTGAAGTCATTGCAGCGGTAAAAACCGGAAAGATTAAACGGTTCTTTGTCATTGCCGGCTGTGATGCCCCTGGCAAAGGCGGGGAGTACTACCGCGAGCTTGCGACTTCCTTGCCTCCTGAAACGGTCATCTTGACAACATCATGCGGTAAGTTTCGTTTCAACGATGTGGACTATGGAGTGGTGCCAGGAACTGAAATCCCGAGGTACATCGACTTGGGGCAATGCAACAACTCCGGATCTACCGTTAAAATAGCCCTCGCACTTGCGGAAGCGTTCGGTTGTGAAGTAAATGAATTGCCAGTGAGCATAGTACTGTCATGGTTCGAACAAAAGGCAGTCGCAATTTTGCTTGGACTGTTCAGCCTTGGAATCAAGGATATCCGAATTGGCCCAAAACCTCCGGAATTCATTTCAGCAGGCGTCCTTGAAGTCCTGCAGAATGCCTTTAACCTTAAGCTGATTGGAACTGCACAAGAAGATATGAATGAAATGCTTCAGCTAACAGTAAACAAATAATTAAATCAAACAAAACCGCAAGCCAGAAATTTCTGGCCTGCGGTTTTGTTTGTATGTTTATTGAAACGACTTCAGTTAAAAAATTTCCTCCAGCAGACGGGCTGGACTGAACAACATATGTCCTTGGCTGTCCACCTTTATCAACTGATCCTTCTTCATTTTTGTCAGCGTACGGCTGACAGTTTCCCTTGTGGTGCCGATCATATTCGCAAGGTCCCTGTTGGTAAATTCAGCTTTTAGGAGGATAAGGCCATCCGGCTGCTCTGTTCCGTGCGCTTTGCCAAGCCGCACCAGCAATTTAATAATTTGCTCGTTCGTGTTATTCAGGATTTGTTCCTCAAGCCTGTTTTGCAGGTCAACAATCCGCTCCCCCAGGACACGGAAAAGCTTTATACAAAGCTCTGGATTATCAATCAATACCCTTTCAAATTTTGCAATTGGAACAATGACAAGGGTAGAAGGCTGGAGCACTTCTGAATAAGCAGGATAGTCGCCTTTACGAAAAAAGCCGATGTGTGGAAACATATCCCCTTTTTTCTGAATCGAGACGATTTGCTCTTTGCCATTCGCATCACTTTTATAAATCTTGATCTTTCCATTGGAAACGAAATAAACATTTTTCAATGGGTCGCCCTGCATGAATACATGGGTACCCTTTTTATACTCGCGCGCAAGGGAAATTTCGGCAATCTTATCCAGTTCATATCCATCCAGTTCCTTGAAAATCGTAAACCATGATAAAACGTTTTTTATCTCTTCAGCCTTCAACGTCCTCACTCCAAAACAGAAATGCATTTACTATTAGTTTACCAGATTGAAAGGAAATGAACATCTCGAGTGGTGCGTTGAATATTTTTAAAGGCTTTTGCTGGAAGGAAAAGATTTTCCTTTTTAAACGAACGTCCATTCGCTAGAATAGGGATATGGGGTGATCAATTTGAAACTTAGGAAGAACCTTCAGGAAATGCTTGAAAAACTGAAATTGGACGGCCGCTATAAGGAAAACATCGTCCATTGGCACACGATCGAGGAGAAACCGGCCAAGACGGAACCACTACCGGAAGGCCTCAACCCTCTTTTAAAAAGTGCATTAATGAACAGGGGCATAGGCGAGCTTTATACTCATCAACGGTCTGCGTTTGAAAAGGCAATGTCAGGAAAGAGTATTGTAGCTGTCACTCCTACCGCATCAGGCAAAACGCTCTGCTATAATTTGCCGGTCCTTCAGACAATCATTAATGACAGCAATGCCAGGGCGTTATACATGTTCCCGACAAAAGCGCTGGCGCAGGACCAAAAAAGCGAAATAAACGAGCTCATCCAGGAGGCCGGGCTTGATATAAATAGCTATACGTACGACGGCGATACCCCTGCTAATATAAGGAAGAGGGTCAGAAAGGCTGGACATGTTGTCATCACAAACCCAGACATGCTCCACAGTGCCATTCTTCCCCATCATACAAAATGGGTATCCTTGTTTGAAAACTTAAAGTTTGTTGTAATTGATGAGCTGCATACATACAGGGGGGTATTCGGAAGCCATGTTGCCAACGTTGTTCGCAGGCTCAGAAGAATTTGCCATTATTATGGCAGCGACCCTGTTTTTATTTGTACGTCCGCCACGATTGCCAATCCGGTCGAACTGGCAGAAAACCTTACAGAAACAAAAATGGAACTCATCGATAACAATGGCGCGCCAACAGGGAGGAAGCATTTTGTGTTTTATAATCCACCTGTTGTCAATAAACCGTTAAACGTGAGGAGAAGCGCTACTCTTGAGGTTAGAAGGATCGCCGGCGAGCTTTTGAAAAATAAAATCCAGACAATTATATTCGCAAGGAGCAGGGTGAGGGTTGAAATTATCCTGACTTATCTGCAGGAACTCGTAAAAAACCAGCTTGGCCCAAAATCGATCATGGGCTACAGGGGCGGCTACCTGCCGACCGAGAGGCGTCGCATCGAAAAAGGGCTGCGTTCAGGAGAAATATATGGAGTCGTGAGCACGAACGCCCTTGAACTCGGGGTTGATATCGGCCAGCTCCAAGTATGCATCATGACAGGATACCCTGGAACTATATCAAGCGCTTGGCAGCAGGCTGGCAGGGCGGGGAGGCGTCATGGCGAGTCACTTGTCATCATGGTTGCCAGCTCAAGCCCACTTGACCAGTACGTCATCCAGCACCCTGATTATTTTTTCAACAAAAGCCCTGAAACGGCCAGGATCAATCCCGATAATTTGATTATCCTGATTGACCATATGAAGTGTGCGGCTTACGAGCTTCCTTTTAAAAAAGGAGAGGCCTTTGGCAGCCTTGATACGGAGGAACTGCTTGAATATTTAACAGAAGAGCGCGTCCTTTATAGGAACGGTGATAAATGGTATTGGATGAATGATTCATTCCCGGCCCATAATATCAGCCTTCGGTCCGCGTCGCAGGAAAATGTAATCATCATTGATCAGTCCGATGTGGCCAATGTTAAGGTAATTGGGGAGATGGATACCTTTTCGGCGATGACGCTTCTGCATGATGAGGCGATTTATCTTCACCAAGGAATCCAATACCAGGTTGAAAAGCTGGACTGGGACGAGAAAAAGGCTTTTGTCAGGGAAGTGGACGTTGATTATTTTACAGATACGAACCTAGCTGTCCAGCTCAAAGTTTTGGAGGTGGACAGGCTGTCTGAACGGACGAGTGCCGAAATAGGCTACGGCGATGTCAGCGTTCGCGCAATGGCCACTATTTTTAAAAAAATTAAATTTGAAACACATGACAATATAGGTTCCGGACCGATTTTTCTGCCGGAAGCGGAATTGCACACAAGCTCCGCCTGGATTTCACTTGATGATCCGCTTGACGGGATGGGGAATGACCGTGTTGAACAGGGCCTGATTGGCGCGGCACATGCGCTTTCCAATATCGCTCCGTTATTTGTCATGGCAGATCCCCAGGATATCCATGTCGTCCCGCAAGTGAAGGCCGATCATAACGAAAAGCCGACGATTTTCTTTTATGATAGCTACCCGGGAGGAATCGGCCTAAGCGACAAACTATATGCGGGGATGGAGACCGTCCTGGAAGAAGCGCGTACGATGATAACAAATTGCCGATGTGAAAGCGGCTGCCCATCCTGTATCGGTATGGATACTTCCACGGATACGACAAAAAAGGATGCATTGAAAATTGTCAGCCTTTATCTTGAATCGGCCAGGGAGGGATTGAGTTAGGGCGATGTCACTAAAAAATAAATTAAACCGCCTGAAACCGCATTTATCGGCTGGGCGTCCGCCTGCTGAACAAGTTACAGCCCCGTTGCCTGTTGATCCGAAGTTACCTTTCATGGAGGAATGGGAGGATGCTGGAGTAAAAGCCTATCATTTTGATGGCCAGTTTTGCCTTATTCGGGAAGTCCGATACCCCCTTTCCCACAGACATGGAAAATACTGTTTTTCGGATTTTATCGAGGCGGCAGCTCTTTGGGAAAAGAGTGGAATCGATCATCCGCTATCATCTGCTGGCAACAAGCCGGATGATTTGTTCTTTTTCGATACGGAAACGACAGGACTTGGAGGAGGAACAGGAAATACCATCTTTTTGCTTGGCTATGCGAGCATAAAAGATGATTCCCTTCTTTTAAGACAGCATATCCTTCCGCATCCAGGAGCAGAGGTCCCTTTGTACCATAGCTTCCTAGAAAACATTGATTACCAGACGCTCGTCACTTACAATGGGAAATCCTTCGATTGGCCACAGGTGAAAACAAGGCATACCCTTGTCAGGGAGAACGTTCCTAAGCTGCCGGAATTTGGACACTTCGATTTGTATCATGCCGCCAGAAGGCTTTGGAAGCACAAACTCGAAAGGCTGAAGCTATCTGTGGTTGAAAAGGAAGTCCTTGGGGTGGAAAGGGTAGATGATATACCTGGGTTTCTTGCGCCGATGATTTATTTTGATTTTGTTGAGAGCGGCAGGCCCGAGGGCATGCTCGGCATCATGAAACATAATGAACTTGACATCCTCTCGCTTGTGACTCTCTATTCGCATTTGACCTTCCAGATTTGCGGGACGGATAAAGAACGGACTGAACGGGAGGCTTTTGAAGTTGGCAAATGGTTTTCTTCGGTCGGAAACCACACGGAAGCTGAACATGCTTTTAAAGGTTTGATCGAAAGTGATGGCGAGGAAGCGGCCCGCTCAAAGCTTGCCCTGGCTTATTCCCTTAAAAAGCAACAAAATTGGGAAAAGGCGCTGGAACTTTTTTGTTCGGTTGCAGAATCGGACAACCAAAGGGAAACCCTGGTGGCAGAAGGCTGCATTGAAGCGGCAAAAATTTTGGAACACCGGGAGAAGGTCTATGATAGAGCTCTTTTCTACTGTCAAAAAGCGCTTGGACTGGCGGATATTGATGAAATTAAACTGTCGTCTGGTATGATTCGGTTTGAGGATATTCTACATAGGGAAGAAAGGCTTAAGCGAAAAGTAAATGGAAAGAAAAAGGGTTAATAATGTCCTGAAGGAGGCTGATGTTTTGGCCTCTTTTTCAATTCGGTAAATAGGGAATAAACATGGTCACAAATTTTTCATTATTTATCTTTCAATATGTTGGTTTTCTAGTTGTTTAAGCTACCGGGTGGATGTAAAATTAAAAGCTGAGGATATTTTTCAACAATTATCAACATATAACGGGGCTGGTTTGATGTATAAAGCAATTTTATGTCTATTTTTTATTGTTGTCTGCCTGACAGCATTCATTTTTACAAACATGAAGGAAAGTTTTGTGGCATTTTTAATGTAATTTGGGTCTTTTCCTTAGTGCCTTTTGACTCACGTTGCCATAGGCTATTAACACCTTGAAAAAGGAGTGATTGCCATGTATGGCAGACCAAGGGGCATTTATGGGTTTATGCCGCTACCTCCATTGCGTGTAAACCATGAATATTCGACTATTGTCATTCCCCATATACATCCAGTCCATGGGATAACCTTGAATCATCAGCGGATCATCCATGAACACTATTTCCCTCTCCATCACAGTTCTGTACAGTTGCCTCCAACACATGTTTTCAGGCCGGAACGGTAACGGATTAAGGATTTGGGATGGCTACTCAGGGCAATAGAATTTTCAAAAAGGGCGGCATTCGCCCTTTTTATCGTTCAATTTAATGGTAAGATATCTTAAAAGAATGGGTTAAAGGAGGGGATTGCCTCGCAAAAAATAGTTGCGGTATCCGGCTATAAACCGTTCGAGCTTGGTATTTTCCAGAAGGATCACCCATCCACCGCCTATATCAAGACGGCATTCAGGAAGGAATTCCAATCGCTGGCTGAAGGAGGCCTGGAATGGGTTCTAATCAGCGGACAGCTTGGCGCCGAGCTTTGGGCAGCCGAAGCGGTCTTTGAACTTCAGCCCGATTTTCCCGAACTTAAGCTTGCTGTTATAACACCTTTCCTTGAACAGGAGGAAAAGTGGAAAGATGCCAACAAGGAGTGGTATGAGACTATACTTGCCGGAGCGGATTATGTAGATTCGGTTACAAAGAAGAAGTATGAAAGTCCCATGCAGTTTAGGCTGAAAAACCAATTTTTTATCCAAAAAAGTGATTCCTTGCTTCTTTTGTATGATCCGGAAAAGGAAGGAAGCCCGAAGTTCATCTACGAACTGGCACAAAAAAAGGATCAGTACAGGGTAAGGCTAATTACCTTTTATGACCTCCAGCAGATTGTAGAAGAGGAACAGATGGCCCGTTACGATTAGTACCCGGCAGCTCATAAGGTGCCCAAGACGTGACCCTGATGAATGGCGGTTTTAGGGAAATGGCGAGAAGAATTGACAAAAGGACATATTTTTGAAAAAATAATATGTAATGATTGGCGAAGCCTGAGGTGAATGAAATGTTATCGGATAAAATTAAACTTACGGCAAAAGATATTTTGGAACAGGAATTTAAATCAGCCATGCGCGGATATAAGCAGGAGGATGTCGATAAATTCCTTGATTTGATTATTAAAGATTATGAAACCTTTCATCAGGAAATCGAAGAGCTTCAGCAGGAGAACCTGCGGCTTAAAAAGCAGCTGGATGAAACGTCCAGAAGAGCTTCACAGCAGCCTGCCCAACCTGCGGGAACAACCAACTTCGACATTTTGAAACGGCTTTCCAACCTGGAAAAGCATGTTTTTGGCAATAAGCTGTATGATTGAGTAAAGCTGCCAGCGCTTCCTCTTAAAACCATTGCTTTTCACCATGGGAATACATATAATAGACATTGTCCATTAATCGCGTTCGGGTAATCGCTGCAGTTTCGGCTGTAGAGGAAAGTCCATGCTCGCACAGGCTGAGATGCCTGTAGTGTTCGTGCCTGGCGAAAAAATAAGCCAGGGCAGCCAGTTTTGGCTGACGGCCGGGAAAATGCCTAAGTCTTTTGGATATGGCATGAATACCTATAAAAGTGCCACAGTGACGTAGCCTTCAAAGAAATGCGAAGGGTGGAACGAGGTAAACCCCACGAGCGAGAAACCCAAATTTTGGTAGGGGCGCTTTCTCCAAGGAATTCAACGAGGGAGAAGGACAGGCGTTTGCCTGTAGATAGATGATTACCGCCGGAGTACGAGACTCGCGTCGCTTGCAGTACAATGGTACAGAACATGGCTTACAGAACGCGTTAGTGGAAATTGCATTAGAGATTCAAGCTCTCCGGATGGGGAGCTTTTTTCATGGAATTAAATTGATTGTTAACCTATTAAAAAATTCCGGAAGCCCTTTAGGTCACGGACTTGGTGTTCGGACACAGTAAAGGTATTTCACGGCTACAGAGTCTTAAGTAGCTCCATGTTCGGACACGGAACGGAAAAATCATGGCATCGGAGTCCGAAGTTGCCTTATTATTTTAAGGGGCGTTTCCTGAGTCCTTTTTTAGTGGAAGTGGACTTTTGCGTCTAATTATGCAATCCTGTTAACATACTAAGCATACATACCAAGGTTAGGTGAGAAAATGGGCAAGTATCAAATTATCGCGACTGCGGCGATGGGTCTTGAAGCCCTCGTCGCGAAAGAAGTAAAGGATCTGGGATATGAAGGCAGCACCGAAAATAGCCGTGTTACCTTCACTGGCGATGAGGCTGCGATTGCAAGGGCAAACCTGTGGCTAAGGACGGCTGACAGAATCAAAATAAAGGTTGGAGAATTTAAGGCGTTTACGTTCGATGAGTTGTTTGAAAAAACGAAAGCTTTGCCATGGGAGCAATTCCTGCCGGAGGATGCGGAATTCCCTGTAAGCGGAAAATCGGTTAAATCAAAGCTGTTCAGTGTTTCCGATTGCCAAGCGATTGTAAAAAAGGCGATTGTTGAAAGGTTGAAAAAAGCATACAGGAGAACTTCGCGTTTTGAAGAAACAGGACCACTATTCAAGTTAGAGGTATCCTTATTGAAAGATGTTGCCACGCTTACCATTGATGCAAGTGGGGCGGGCCTTCATAAGAGGGGCTATCGCGCCGGGCAAGGGGAGGCTCCGTTAAAGGAAACCCTCGCGGCATCATTGGTCTTATTGACGAACTGGACAGCTGATAAACCATTCGTTGACCCGTTTTGCGGATCGGGAACGATTCCAATCGAGGCAGCCTTGATTGGGCAAAATATCGCTCCTGGTTTCAATCGGGAGTTTGTTTCAGAACAATGGGGCTGGATACCGGAAAGCGTTTGGGATGAAGCGAGGACAGAAGCGGAGGATCTGGCGAAGTATGATATGCCAATTGACATATCAGGTTCGGACATTGATCATCGTATGATTAAAATTGCACAGGGGAATGCGTTTGAAGCAGGCCTTGGCGAATTGATTTCCTTTAAGCAAATGCAGGTTCGTGACCTCACAGCCGACAAGGAATTCGGGGTTATTGTTGCCAATCCTCCTTATGGGGAGCGGCTTGGCGATCGGCCAGCGGTAGAAAGAATGTACCGCGAAATGGGAGAGGCATTTAGCAAGCTTGATACCTGGAGCAAATACATCCTTACATCACATGAGGACTTTGAAAAATTTTACGGCAAGCCGGCTACAAAGAAGCGGAAGCTATTTAATGGTTTTATCAGAACCGATTACTACCAGTATTGGGGCCCGAGACCGCCTCGGGACCTTTGAAAGAAATAAATGTTAGGCCATGAATAATCCTTCTTCTCCCCGAATAGAATACAGACATCCTACTATACATTCGGGGGGAAGAGACAAATGTACCAACCGCTTAATTTTGCTAAAATTGCCAAGGCAATTGAAGCAACGCAGCAAATGCTGAATCAGGATTCCAGTCCAAGACCCAAAACGATCCTATTACTGAAAGAAGCGGACAGGAATTGGAAGCAGGCATTATCAGCGAAAATGGCAGTAAAATAAGCAAAAAGCCGGGATTTCCCGGCTTTTGTTCTTTTATCCTTTTGAAAACTTATCTTCCCAGCTGTTTTAATGCTTCGGCTGACATGTTTTCAGGAGTCCAGGCCGGCTCCCAAATCAAGTTAACGGTGGCAGTGCCGATTTCCTCCATCGCTTCTATCCTATGTTTTACGCCTGCTGTAATACTGTCGTGGAGCGGGCAGCCTGGGGTAGTAAGCGTCATGGTAATAACAGCATCTCTTTCATTTGCCAGATCAATACCGTAAATCAGTCCCAAATCCACAACATTAATGTTCAGCTCAGGGTCAAGTACCTGTTTAAGTTCCTCACGGATTTTATCTACAATTGACATCAATAAACACTCCTCATTTTTTTAATACAAGAATGATTGTCGCACTCATTGCCAATAGTGAGACCGAAACCGCCGCCTGGCCAATGTAAAAGAGGCTTGCTGTTTTTGTTAGCATAGAACAAAAAACGATTAACGAGCCGGCGGCCAGCATAAGGAAAAAAGGAACGGCCGATTTGTCGCTTACCATATCCTTCAGGGAAGGGACGGCTTTTTTGCCGATTTCACCGCTGTATTTATGGGTCCACCACAAAAACGGGACGATTTTATACAGATAGCCGAGGATGCTTAAGGCAATCCACAGAAAAATATATAGATAAAGCAGGGGGCCAATCCAGCTGGAAAAATCGCCAGATATCCAGGCTGCAAGTACGGCCAGATGGATGGCTGCACCAAATGCAATCCCACATAAAGCAAATACAAAAGGCTTATCAAGCTTTTTCTTAATTCTTTTGCTGATAATATGCTTTATATGCCAACCAAAGAGCGTAAAGCCTAAAGCGAGCATCACAAGACCTACACTTGTTGCTAAGCCATTCCCTAGCCAAAATGAAACCAGCAGGACGGCTAACCCAAGGGAATATATTGCATAAACTATTTTTGCCGTTTTCATCTCGTAGCCATGCGAAAGAGAAAACATCGGAACCATTTTATAGGAAAATCCGAATATCAATAAAGTGAACCAGCCGGCCGTTCCGAGAAGGAGATGGCTATTAAATACCGGCTTGTAAAAATTGGCTCCGTCCCCCGTTTTAATAAACCATGCCATCATTATCCCCAAGACAATCGTTGCCAGCAGGCAAATTAAAGCGGTGCCGACGAACAATGTAAGAATATTGGGTTTCGCTTGTTTTTTTAATGTCATAAACATTTGAAATAGGAACATCAGGATTCCCGCTAACGCCAGCACTCCTGGGAGGAAGGCTTTTGGGGGATTTAAATAAAGCATCACAGAAAAAATCCCGATTCCTAAGAAAGTTGCCGCAAATTGCACATAACCGAATTTTTCGCTCCATATCGGCGTCAGGAATGCAACTGGCACTAGCTGATACATTGCCCCCATGGCAGTCATGAGCGCCCAGCCTAAAAGAAGCAGATGGGCTGAGGACCAAATAGGGGGAATTCGGAACACCCCTTCGGAGACCAAATCCCCATGCATCAGCAATAGCACTTGTGAAAGAATCAGTGCAGCCAAGCCAGCCAAAATAAAAGCAAACGGCAGCTTAATCGTAGTTTCATTTCCTGAATGCTGTTGAAGCATGCCACTCATCCTCTACCGGAAAATTTCTATCTTAAAGCTTCCGTCATTTTGTTCCTCTGTCCGTTGCTTAAAGCCTAGTTCCTCAAGCTGTTCGTACAGGAACATCGGCCGGCGGTCATTGATAATCGTTAACACTTCATCTTCCCCGATCCCTTCCAAAGCCGCCAATGTTCGCATCATCGGCTGCGGGGGTTCAAGGCCGCGGTTATCCAGAATCATCGTTTTCCACCCTCTTTTGTAAAAATGACTTTCCAGTGCTTTTTCTCAATTTCTTCTTCCACATGTGAAAACCCCTTCGCCTTCATAACAGCAAATAGGGGAACGGGTTTGAAAGGCGCATGGAGAATGAAAACATCGTTCTCCTTCAATCCAAGTACCGCATCCATTATTCTTTGAAACGGCTCAAGCTTGTTTTTTAAGTCATCACGCACATCTAGCTCTACAATTTTCTGTTCCATATTTTTCCTCTCCCTTTTAAAAAAGTTCCTGTTGCAGCGCTTCCCTGTCAATTAAATAAAATCCTTCTTCATCATGCCGTATTAGCTGCTTTTTTCTTAAATGATTCACTGTCCGTGAAACAGTTTCCCTTGTCGTACCAATCATGTTGGCCAATTCCCTATTTGTAAAATGGGTCGTAAGCTGGTAGACGCCATCCCTGCCAATTCCATTTGACTTGGTCAGCCTCAATAAGAGAAGGACAATCTGTCCATACGTATTGTGGAGAATTTGTGCCTCAAGCCGCGCCTGGAGGTCAACGATTTTCTCGCCAAGCACCTTGAATAGCTTAATGCTGAGCTCAGGATAAGAGATGAGCAGTTTTTCAAATTCTTTGATTGGAACAACAATCAGTTCGGCATTCTCCAAAATTTCGGCATGTGCCGGGAAATTTCCTTGTCTGAAAAAACCAGCATGTGGGAACATTTCACCGGGTTCGAGCACCGAAATAATTTGTTCTTTTCCAGACGAATCTGTTTTGTATATCTTGACCTTTCCGGTATGGATGAAAAAAACGCGGTCTAGCGGATCATCCTGCATAAATACATACGTTTTGCTTTTGTAGAACCGGGCCTGGGCGATTTTCACTACCTCTTCCAGTTCACAGAAGTTCAATTCTTTAAAAATTGGCACTGCGGAAAGCCGTTTAATAATGTCAGTTCGCTTCATGGGCATCACCTTTTACCCTATACCATAATTGTTAACTTCAGTTTATCAGCAATGAAGCCACTAATAAGTGATGCCAATCATACCTTGGAGTAAAATTTAAAATTCTGAAGCGTATCACGCACTAGGTGTGATTCGCAGCACTCTTTTAGAAAATGGGAGAAAGTATAATCAAGGGGAATTAAAAAACATTTGAGGAGTGAAAATAATGAAAAGCTATGCAACGATTGTAAATGTACCCGATTATCCTCCACGTGAAAAACACCCTACTATCTTTAATGCGTTCGATAGTCTTGAAAATGGTGAAACAATGCAAATTATTAATGACCATGACCCTCGGCCGCTTCTGTACCAGTTCATGATGGAGCGACCAGAGGCATTCGAATGGGAGTACCTTGAAGAGGGTCCGGAAACGTGGAAAGTGGCAATCCAAAAAAAATAAGCGAGACCAAAGACCATCGCGACAGGAAGTTCCTGTTGCGATTTTTTATTTTTCCAGAAATCTAATTTTTTCAAAAGTATGATAAAATTGATTAATTAATTAAAGGGGGAAAAGGCATGGACATAGAAATACTTGAGCTTGAAAAAGAATTTTTGGACTATGTGAAGAAAATGGAAGCCTATAACGAAGCACTCGGCTTGATTTATTGGGACCTGAGGACTGGCGCTCCAAAGGAAGGGCATGGCCAGCGCTCGGAAGTTATCGGCGTTTTATCAGGTGAAGTTTTTAAAATGTCAGTTTCCGATGAAATGGCAGCATACATAGAAAAGCTTTCCGGAACGGATTTGGGAGCAGTCACGGCAAGGGTTCTTGAAGAATGTAAAAAGAATTTCAATCGGAACCGAAAAATACCGGAGGATTTATTCAAGGAATATGTCATCCTCCAGGCCCGGGCGGAATCGGTTTGGGAGGATGCGAAAGCCACTTCTGATTTTGAACTGTTTAGGCCATATCTTGAAAAATTAGTTGCTATTACAAAGCAGTTTATTGAATATTGGGGATATAGCGGCAATCCATATAATGCCCTCCTCGATATGTATGAACCGGGGGTAACGGTTGAAACCCTCGACGAAGTATTTGGGAAGCTGCGCGATAAGATTATCCCATTGGTCAGCAGGATTTCCAAATCAGGTGATAAGCCGGAAACAAGTTTTCTGTCCCATTACTTTCCGAAGGAGGCACAAAAGGATTTCAGCCTGGAGGTCCTTAGCCAGATTGGCTATAATTTCAATGCGGGAAGGCTCGACGAAACCGTTCATCCATTCGCGACCGGCCTGAATCCGGGGGACGTAAGGGTTACCACGAATTACGATGAACACGACTTCCGCACGGCTGTCTTTGGCACCATACATGAGGGTGGCCATGCGCTTTATGAACAAAATATTTCCAAAGAGTTGATTGGAACGCCGCTAAGCTCTGGCACTTCCATGGGCATCCATGAATCTCAATCCCTTTTCTACGAAAACTTTATTGGCCGCAGCCTTGGGTTTTGGAAGAAAAATTTTGAGTCTATAAAAAAATACGCCAGCGGGCAATTTGATGGAGTTGAAATTGAAGATTTTTACAGAGCAATCAATGAATCGAAACCTTCCTTTATCAGAATTGAAGCGGACGAATTGACGTATCCTCTTCATATCATCATCCGTTATGAGATTGAAAAGGGGATATTTAATAATGAAATAGAGGTTAAGGACCTGCCGGAGGTTTGGAACCGTAAATACGAGGAATACCTTGGCATACGTCCTGGCAACGATGCGGAGGGAGTCCTGCAGGATGTCCATTGGGCTGGAGGCTCTTTTGGCTATTTCCCTTCCTATGCACTAGGTTATATGTATGCAGCGCAGTTTATGGATACGCTCAAAAAGGAAATGCCTCATTTCCAAAGCATGCTTGAAAACGGGGAGTTTCTTCCGATTAAGGAATGGTTTACAGAGCATGTCCATACATTTGGAAAAATGAAAAAACCGCTTGAAATTCTTCAAGACGCAACGGGGGAAGGGTTGAATCCTGATTACTTGATTAATTACTTGTATGAAAAATATTGCCGGGTATACGGGCTTAGCGCTGAATAAACCAAATATGGAGTGCTTGATTGGTGGTGCCTTAGATGAAGAAATACTTTCCTCTAATGATGATCGCTTTTAGTGCTTCCCTTTGGGGATGCATTGCGATTTTTGTTAGGGGGTTATCGGAGATCGGCTTTAGCGCGATGGAGATAGTCGGAATCAGGGTTGCCATTGCGGCAATCCTGCTCGCTGCAATTGGTGGTTTGAGGTATAGAAATGAAATGGCCATCCAGCTTAGGGATAGCTGGCTTTTTATCGGAACAGGCATTTTTAGTATTGTGTTCTTTAATTGGAGCTACTTTACCGCCTTGAACATGATGGATGTTTCTCTAGCGGTCATTCTTTTGTACACTGCACCGATTTTTGTTTCGGTTTTATCCTTTTTTATATTCAAGGAGAAATTTACGATAACAAAATTAGTAGCTGTCGGAGGAACATTTTTAGGCTGTGTGCTTGTGGCAGGATTCCGGGGCGGTGCCGGGGCGGTTGCTCCTATTGGCTTGTTGATTGGGCTTGGAGCGGGCTTCGGATATGCGTTATACAGTATTTTTGGAAAGGCGGCACTTAGAAAATATAAACCATTCACAATCACATTCTATACTTTCTTTGTAGCAGCTTTATTCCTCGTCCCGTTGACAAGGCTTTGGGAAAAAGGAGAGGTCCTTCTTCGGGGGGAAACGCTTCTATACGGCGTGGGCCTAGGAATTATTCCGACAGTTGTGGCATACTTTTTATACACAAAAGGGCTTGAGAAAACGGACAGCAGTACGGCTGCGATCATTGCGACTGTGGAGCCGATTGTGGCTACCATGGTGGGAGTTTTCCTTTATGGGGAAGGAATCGGCATCCTGCAGCTAATCGGATCGGCCCTAATCCTAATTTCAGTATCTGTTTCAAATATCGATATAAATCAGCTTATAACCAATAAAAAAAAGCTCCAGTCAATGTAATGTGACTGGAGCTTTTTTTGTTCTAGTTTATTAACCTAAATTACCATTTACTCCATGTTTGCCAGCCTTTTGAGCCAATAGGCGCATTCTGGATGATATCAATTAAAGGAATGGTATAAGCGAATAGGATTAGGGCGGCTGTGATGCCCAGCCATAATTTCCAATTCTCGAATACTGCAGGTGCTTTTTCCGCACCTTCTTCCGATTCTCCGACCGGGAATTCTTCTTCGCCTTTAGGGGCAAAGAATGCTAGGTTAATGAAGATCACCAAAACGAGGATGATCCCGATAAACAGGATGGAGCCGCCGATTGCCTGTGCAACCTGATATGGAATCCATTCCGCAGCCTGCGCGGAACCGCCATACTCGGAAAATGCGGAACGGCGTGGCGCTCCCAATAAGCCTGCCGCGTGCATCGCTCCGGACATGAAGGTCATGCCAATCGTCCACACCCAAGCCTGGATAATAGCCAATTTGTTCATTGCCTTCGTCAGCGTCCTGCCGGTCAAGTGCGGAACAAGCCAATAAGAGATGCCGAAAAACGTCAAAACAACAGTTGTTGCAAGGGTGAGATGGAAGTGCCCGGTTACCCAAATTGTATTATGGACAACCTGATTCAATTGGTGCGATGCATTGATGATACCGCCCGCGCCCGCAGGAATAAAAGCGGCCATCCCGATAAATGGGACAGTGAATCGCGCATCTCCCCATGGAAGCTTTTTCACCCAGCCAAACATTCCCGTTGCACCTTTTGAGCGGCCGGTTTTTTCAAATGTCGCGAACATCGAGAAGGCAGTCATCAAGGATGGGATGATAACCACGAAAGTCAGGATAACCTGAAGGAACTTCCATGCTGGATCGATTCCCGGTTCTGTTAGCTGATGGTGAAAGCCGACAGGGATGGAGAATAACAGGAACAAAATAAACGAAAGCCTTGCCAATGAGTCGGAAAAGATTTTTCCGCCAATGATTTTTGGAATGATGGCATACCAGCACATATAGGCAGGCAATAGCCAGAAATACACAAGCGGGTGGCCGAAATACCAGAATAAAGTACGGCTTACGAGTACGTCGACACGATCAACAATTCCAAGCGACCATGGGAGAAGCTGGAGCAGAACGGTTGCTGCAACGCCTATTGTTGCGACTATCCACATAACTGTGTTAACGACGACCATGAAAGTAAGCAGCGGGCTGTTTTGGCCCGGATTTTGCCTCCGCCACTTCCCATATGTCCCAAGAAGAGCGCCTCCGGAAACCCAGCTGCCGACAATGACAAGCGTAAGGCCGATGTAGAAAATCGGGTGTGCCATTAAAGGTGCATAAAATGTAAACAGGACCGTTGCCTCTTTTAACAGGATCATAACAGCTGCCATCGCGGTTCCGACAGTCATCAGCCAGAAGCCAATCCAGCCCGCTGTTCGCGCGCCGGAGGACATTGTGCCGGCGGTCCGGCTGACAGCTGCTGTCTGGAAGCCCATAATGAAAAATGTCGTAAGGACGAGGCCGAGCAAAACCCCATGGACCGTAAGTACTTGATAATAATCGATACCGAATGGGAGCTCAAACTTTCCGGAACGTACCATAACCTGCAACAGGCCCATCAGCCCGCCTAATGCCAATGCGGTGAATGCAACATAAAGGTGCGCCATGGAAAGCTTGGCATCACGCGGATCGACTTTCGTTTGAGTGGTGGATGCCAACATTATTCAGTCACCTCGATTGTTGAATGCATTAAATGATGCCCTGTACCGCAGTATTCATTACAGACGACAAGGTATTCGCCAGGTTTGTCGAAAGTCGTTGTGAATTCACTAACATAACCGGGTTCAAGCATCATATTTATATTCGTACCCGCAACCTCAAAGCCATGGATGACGTCCTTGGTGGTTGCGATCACTTTAACTTTTGCGCCTAAAGGCACTTCCACTTTCATTGGATTATAGGAAAACGCAGATGCCACGTAAACAAGCTGGTAATCCCATTCCTTTCCCTCCACCTTCGTCAGGCCGGGTTTGTCGAATGGTTCCTGGGTGTCCACTTTTTCCGGGTCAATGGTGAGGTTGCAGCTAGGCGGCTGGTTGCCCATATAGAAAGCGCTGACCCCGACTACTGATAAAAACATGACCAATGTGGCTATCCCAAAAGTAAGCCAAATTTTTTCGAACTTATGGATATGCATGTGATGCTCCCCCTTTCTCTATTTAAAAACGGTCGACGAATAGGAAATAGACTCCCGCCCAAGTAAGAATTATAAATGCCCCAAGCAGGAAAACCGATACGAGAGTTCCTTTAAGAACAGGTTCTGAATCATGGACTTTGCTCTTTACTTTCTTACCTGTTTTCGCTAATTCTGTTTTTGCCATCCCCCAGCACTCCCTTCTAAATATTGAAAAAATTGAATAAGTACTATTTCATAATACAAAACTATAATGAAAGTAAAATATGGTTTTTTAATGTTCACAAAGTGTTCATACCTGCTTTATCACTATGATAATAGGAGAATCCTACCATAACAGTGATTTAAATCACTTGGTGCATCGGTTAAATGTGACAAAAATATGAACGTATTATTCTCCGAGTAAATAAGGCAAATGAAAAGATACCACCGAGCTTACTAATGAATCCGGGAACAAAAATTGGAACTGAAAATAAACTGAAGTAAAAAGGAAAGGAAAGAGGAGGTTTATGGAAAAATACTACTGTGAAAAATGCCGCCTTCTTTATAATGAAAAAACAGCCTGCAAGGTTTGCGGTACGCTCGCCTCCAATAAAATTTGGATCGAAGTCCAAAAACAGAATAAGCAATAAGTGACGGCACCGCAAAAACGGTGCTTTTTCAATTTCCATTCATTATAATGAGGGGGTTAAGGCTTGTATTTAATAGAAAGCACGAGATTTGGAAAGGGAGGATTTGGGGATGTATTTACCTTCATTTCGGCTGGATGGGAAAAAGGCAATTGTAACTGGGGCAGGGAGGGGAATCGGCAGGGCGCTGGCATCTGCCCTTGCGGAAGCTGGCGCGGATGTCGCAGTTTTATCAAGGACAGTTACCGACTTGGAGGAGACCGCGGCACTCATACATAGTCATGGAAGGCAAAGCCTAATCATTCCAACGGATGTTACAAAGCGGGAGGATGCTCTCCGCGCGGTTGGCCATGTTAAAGAAGAGTGGGGTAAAATTGATATTCTCATAAACAATGCCGGGATGAACATCCGTTCGAAGGCGCTTGATGTAACGGACGAAGAGTGGGAAAGGATTATGGACACTAACCTGAAATCCGCTTTTATGATGGCTCAGGAAACAGGAAAGGTGATGAAGGAACAGGATACGGGGGGCAGAATAATTTCTGTCGCATCCGTGGCCGGGCATGTAGCGCTTAGGACGGGAGTTGTGTATGCGGCGAGCAAAGCTGCGCTGATCCAAATGACAAAGGTTCTTGCCTTAGAGTGGGGCCAATACAATATCAATGTGAATGCAATTGGTCCTTGGTATTTTAAAACCCCGCTTACCGAAAAGCTTCTCGCCGATCCTGGCTATGTAAAGGATATTTTGGATGTAACGCCTTTAAAACGGATTGGCGAGCTTCCGGAACTGACTGGGCCTGCGGTCTTTCTCGCGTCCGACGCAGGGAGCTATGTACACGGGCAAACACTTTTTGTCGATGGAGGAATGACCATTCAAGGATTCTAGGGCACTGCTTGGAAAACATTTCTAAGTGAATTGGCCAAGGATTTTGGATATAATGAAAGTGCACAACAACCCTTCAAAACTGATTGCTTCCTCCTTTTACGGAGGGAGCTTTTTTTTGGGGGCAAAGACGAATTGCGGGTCAAGTAGCTGGTGATACGATTTGGACTATGGTTTTAAAAAGCAGGGGTTCGTTCACCTATTGTTATGTTGGTGTTGTGGTTTACGTGGGGATGGGCAGCCTTATTGTGTCGGAAATGTGACAGTTTTCGATATCCTGGTTGAAATTTTCGATATATCCAAAAAAGTGGGCGATAAAATTAAAAAACTTTCGATAAGTAGCCCGAAATTTTCGATATATTTTCCCCCGCCAAAAAATACCCAAAAAATTCACTGAAATCATTCCAATTCGGCACGGATTTTACAAATAATAATAGAGTTTTAACAAAGAGAAAGGAGGATACGAGTTTGATTGCATTGGAAAGAGCAGTTCCGCTTATCATTTTGATGCTTGAGGCGCTAAGCTTTCAAAACCCGACCAAGTATACAACCTTCTCACGTCTATAAATCTCCTTTTTACAGGCACGAAAAAGGACACGTCTATCACCTGCCCCAGCATGGGAAACTGAAACCCTACACCATCCTTCGAAAAAATTATTCCATAAGTAGCAATGGACAATTCCTGAGAGAACAACAATTCCCCTGGCTTCCCGCTTTCCAAAAAAGCATTCCTTCCAATCCGTATACTTTCATTAATTTTAGGGAATAGGCTAATAGCCGTTCCGGAATAATTTACCGGAAACAGGCAAAAATATCCCTATTAGAGTTGAAGGAGAATGAGAACATGCCAGCAGTCATTTCGATAGCGGAAGCGCTCCCACCATACGAGATTGAACAGGAACGGGCAGTCGAATTTGCAAGGGAACTGTTTTCGGAGTCTTTCCAGGATATTGAAAGGTTATTAAAAATTTTTCAGAACGGCCAAATTGAAAGCCGTCGTTTTGTTAAAGATATACATTGGTTCAGAGAAAACCGAACGTTCAAGGAGCGCAATGACGCCTATATAGAAGCGGCAGTTGAACTCGGCACAGAGGCTATAATAAACTGTCTGGCCAATCCTTCATTTCTGAAAAGGCAGGTTGAGAGCCAGGAAATCGATGCGCTGTTCTTTATTTCTACAACGGGTCTTGCAACGCCAAGCATTGACGCGCGGATAATGAATAAGCTCCCTTTTTCCCCACATGCAAAAAGAATTCCGATTTGGGGACTCGGATGCGCTGGGGGTGCGGCTGGCCTTTCAAGGGCATACGAATACTGCCTTGCTTTCCCGGAAGCGAAGGTGCTGGTGCTAAGCGTGGAGCTTTGCAGCCTGACCTTCCAAAAAAATGATCGATCCAAAAGCAATTTGGTTGGGACCTCCTTGTTCGCGGACGGGGTCAGCTGCGCGCTTGTTTGCGGTGATTTGGTAAAGAATCTGAATGCGGTCAGGGTGCCGGAAGTGCTCGCAACCCAGTCAACCTTAATGCCCGATTCTTTGGATGTCATGGGCTGGGATATAAAAAACGAAGGACTGTACGTCATTTTCTCCCGAGACATTCCAGCCATTATTGAAAATTGGCTCCAGCCAAACGTTAGCTCCTTCCTGGAGGGCGAGGGGATCGGCATCGATCAGCTAGACTATTTCATTGCCCATCCAGGCGGGAAGAAAGTACTTGATGCCTATTCAACTTCTCTTGGAATCGATAGCGGGATGATGGATATTTCGAAGCAGGTTCTCAGTGAATTTGGCAACATGTCTTCCTCAACAATTTTATACGTATTAAAGCGCCATATGGAACTGAATCCCGACGTTGGAGCATATGGTCTTGCCGGTGCGCTTGGACCAGGTTTCAGTTCGGAATTGCTGCTGATGAGGTGGAAGGAATGAAGCTGTTCTTAGTATTTTTGGCCTTTGTGATTGTACAGCGCGTCATTGAACTAGCCATTGCCCGAAAGAATGAAAAGAGAATGAAAAGGGAAGGCGCCTTTGAATTCGGCCAGGAGCATTATCCGTGGATGGTTCTAATGCATGCAGCGTTCTTTTTGTCCTTAATTATCGAATTTTGGATTTTTAAAAAAACCCCTTCTCCCTACTGGCCGATCCTGCTAACTATTTTCATTCTTACCCAGATGGGAAGGGTATGGGCGCTGGCGTCACTTGGTAAGTATTGGAACACTAAAATCATTGTCCTCCCGGGAGCTCGTGTTGTAAAAAAAGGGCCTTACCGATTCATACGCCATCCTAATTATGTAATTGTCACACTAGAACTGCTGGTGATTCCCCTTCTGTTTGATGCGTATATCACTGCCGCCGTATTCGCCGTTTTAAATGCAATCATGCTCTCTGTAAGAATATCCGCCGAAGAGGATGCACTAAAAACGCTGACGGAATATGAAAAAGCCCACGAAGGAAAAAACCGATTCTTTCCGAAAATGTTAAGAAAAATTGACAATTAGCCAATGCTTATTGAAAATGATTATCATACATGTTACACTTTCTATAGAAAATGAAAATCATTCTCACTCGGGGAAGGTGTTACATATGGCTCTTGTATTTGTCGGTGGAACTATCCTTGTATATACAGCGGTTATGAAGCATGTGTTAAGCCATGTTGCCAGGCCAACTAGATAATCAAAACCAATAGCATTCCAAACCAGGGCCATCCCTGGTTTTTTTCTGCTTTTTCAATGTAAAAAACTTCTTTATGGGAACTGAGCGAATTTTCGTATAAAATAAACGGGATATGATTTTTTAATAGAAGGGGAATTTTTTTTCATGGTCCAGGCAGAAATGCAACGACAATCGGGGAATAAAATTAAAGGAATAATCTCAAGTCTATATACTCATTTTGAAAGCCACGGGGATATTGAAGCTGCACATAAGGTGAAACAGCTAGGCTGGAAATACGGGGCAAAAGAGCTGACAATCGCTTTTTGCGGACACTTTTCCGCTGGTAAATCTTCATTAATAAATACGCTTGTGGGTGAAGACATCCTCCCTTCAAGCCCGATTCCGACCAGCGCCAATTTAGTCAGGGTCAAGGCTGGGGAGGAATATGCCAAGGTTTTTTTCAAGCAAGACATTCCATGGCTGTATTTGCCGCCGTATGATTATCAGGCAGTAAAGAGCCATTGCCTCGACGGCGATGAAATTCAGGAAATCGAAATTAGCCGTAAAGGATCGTCTTTGCCGGAAAACATCGTTATTCTTGACACTCCGGGAATCGACTCTGCGGATGACGCGCACCGGATTGCGACTGAATCGGCCATCCATCTGGCTGATTTGGTCTTTTATGTAATGGATTATAACCACGTCCAATCGGGAGTGAATTTTCTTTTTACAAAAGAACTCCAGGACGAAGGCAAGGAAGTTTTTCTCATCGTCAATCAAATTGACAAGCATAGAGAAGAAGAACTTAGTTTTGAAAGTTTTAAGGAGAGCGTCAAATCTTCCTTCCAATCATGGGGGGTCATTCCAGAGGGAATTTTTTTCACTTCTCTGAAAAAATCGGCCCATCCGGAAAACCAGTATGCTGAACTGGAAAAATTGATTCATTCACGGCTTGAGGATAGCAGAGGTTTTTTGGAAAACTCAACGATTGCCTCGCTTCGGAAAGTTACCAATGAATACTTGAGGACCCGGGCAGTAAACCAGGAAGAGGAAAGGGAACAGCTCCTAGGCATCCTTGCAAAAAATCCATATTGGAATAGCGATGCACTTTCGGATCAAATAAAAGAAATTGAGGATCAGCTTGCTGGATTCCAAAATGAAACAGATGCAGCTTCGAAAGAGCTTGATAGGAAGGCCGGGCAGATACTCACAAGCGCTTATTTGATGCCCTTTGAAACAAGGGAACTAGCGAAAAACTATCTAGAATCGGAACAACCCGGATTTAAAGTTGGCTTTTTGTTTACAGAGGGGAAAACGAATGCGGAAAAGAAGGCAAGGAAAGATGCATTCCTTGATGCAATGAGCGAGAAAACAAAGCAGCAAGTGGATTGGCATATCCGTCAATTTCTGTTGGACGAATTAAAGGAAAAAGGTATAAGAAATGAAGGCCTGGATTCAAAAGCAAGGAACTTCAAGGTCGAGGTCACGCCACTCCTCATCGAAAAACCGCTAAAAAAAGGCGCGCTCCTGTCGGGTGAATACTTGCTGACTTACACGGATGAGCTTGCGGCGGAAATTAAAAAAGCGGCAAGAGAGAAAATTGCTGAATTCAAAAGGGAATACGTAATGGCAGTATCCTACCTGACGGAAAAGATGGCTGTTTCGCGTAAGAATGAGTTGGAGATCATGACAGCGGCATGGAGTGCAAAACAGAAGCTAGCTACGCTAGAAGCAGAGCTTGCCCATGCGAAAGGGGAAGTAATTGGCCTCCTGGAAGGGGACGTCCAGGCAAATGAGAGCGTACCGGATGGGTTATTTGCACGCGAGGATGAAAAGGTAAGAGTTATTCGGTCCGAGCAGATAGCAAGTACAACTGCGGCTGAAATAGCGGTTCCTGTTCCTAAGGCGGAAAATCCGCCAAGGCAAGAAATCCAGTCTGAAACCGGGGCAGGAGTGGCGGCCAGATTAAAGAAGGCGGCTGGAGTTGTAGAAAGGCTTCCAGGTTTTGCGAATCTGGCGGAAGATCTCCGCGGCAAGGCGGATAAGCTTGAAAACAGCTCTTATACAGTTGCCCTCTTTGGTGCTTTCAGCGCTGGCAAGTCATCGTTTTCCAATGCGCTTATTGGTGAACGGGTTTTGCCGGTTTCCCCAAATCCGACCACTGCTTCAATATGCAGGATCAAGCCAGTGGAAGGGGACTATCCACATGGTTCCGTGGTCGTCAAGATGAAGGATCCGGACAGCCTGCTTGCAGATGTAAATAAGGCATTGAAATTCTTTTCAAGTGGAGCAGAAAGCCTTGATGAAGCACTGGAAAAGACAAGGGAGCTTGAAGAAAGGCCATTCCAGGGAGAGACGGCCGAAAAAGCAAATCTGTCATTTTTGCATGCCTTTAGATCAGGCTATTCGGCAGCGAAGGATAGCCTTGGCTTGAAAATAAACACGGGAATTGACGAATTTGCTGATTACGTCGCCAAAGAAGATAAATCCTGTTTTGCCGAGTGGATCGATTTGCATTACGATTGCCCGCTTACCAGAAAGGGAATTACACTTGTCGATACCCCTGGGGCGGATTCAATCAATGCCCGCCATACGGGAGTCGCTTTTGACTATATAAAAAACGCGGATGCGATTCTGTTTGTCACATATTACAATCATGCCTTTTCAAGAGCCGACCGGGAGTTTCTTATCCAGCTCGGCCGGGTTAAGGAAATTTTTGAGCTTGATAAAATGTTCTTCATCGTCAATGCAATTGATTTGGCAAAGAACGATGAAGAAAAAGAGGTTGTCCTTAGCTATGTCAAAGAGCAACTTGGAAAATTCGGAATCCGGAATCCGTCATTGCATGCAGTTTCGGCATTGAAGGGCCTTGAGGAAAAAGTAACAGGTGAGGGCGAAACACATTCAGGGTTTCCTGAATTTGAAGGGGATTTCTTTAAATTCATTTCCGAGGGACTTGCCCATATGGCAATTGCTTCTGCGAAAAAAGAATTGGACTATACGTTGCAAAGAGTTTCGGTCCTTGTTCGGTCAGCGAAAGAGGACCTGACTAATGCTGAGGATAAAATCCGGGTCCTAAAGGAGCAAAAGACAAAGGTAAATGAGCTGATTGTGGCGCAATCATCTTCCGCATTGGAGCAAAGGCTTCATCAGGAGGCTGATGAGTTGGTCCACTATTGTAAACAAAGAGTTTTCCTTAGGTTTGGCGACTTTTTCCGTGAATCCTTTAATCCTTCGGTCCTGAATAGCGGCAGCAAGAACATGAGGAAATCTCTTGATTCAGCACTTGAGGATCTACTGTACAGCATGGGTAATGACCTTGCACAGGAAATGAGAGCAACCGCGCTTCGAATTGAAAAGTTTGCTGCCCTTAAGGTTTTGGATTTCCGGGAGGGCCTTATTAATGAACTAGCCGCCATGTGCGATGGGCTTGAGTTTACCGATTGCAGTTTCCCAAAGCCGGCAGGGATCGAATTTCCTGCCGCTCTAACCGATACAGACAGGAATAAGTTTACCCGGACGCTAGGGCTCTTTAAAAATCCAAGGGATTTCTTCGAAAATAATGGTAAAAAGGGAATGCAGGAACAGTTACTAGAGGTTCTTAGCCCCGAGGCGGACAGCTATCTGGGAGAGCAGGCTGCCAGGCTTAAGGAATATGGCGGCTCCTATACTGAACGGCTTTTTGAGTTAATGTCCAGCAACCTTAATGTCCAGGCGGAAAATCATTTTGCTTCCATAATTGAAGTTTTGGATGGCGGTATAGATGTAAGCTTGCTTGAGGATTCACTCAAGACGCTGGAACAGATTGCAAATTAAATCCACTATTATGAAAGGTTCTATGATATAATTAATGCATAGCGCAGGGTTTTTTTATTCAAAAATACGGTATAAAGATAAACGACAATAAAAGTTTAAGGCGCATTTGTGCGCCTTTTTTCATGGAGGACGTTATGGAAAAAAAGGAATCAATCATGCTCATAGACGGGATGGCTCTGCTGTTCAGGGCTTTTTATGCTACGTCTGTTACTGGACAATTCATGATTAATGCAAAAGGCACCCCAACCAATGCCGTCCACGGTTTTTTGAAGCACATGTTTACAGCCGTTTCAGAATTTTCCCCCTCCCATCTTGCTGTTTGCTGGGATATGGGAAGCAAAACGTTCCGGACTGAATTATTTGATAGCTATAAAGCAAACAGGGGAGAGGCGCCCGTTGAACTTTTGCCGCAGTTCGATTTGGCAAAAGAGGTTGTCAGCGCATTCGATATTCCGAACATTGGCCTTGCCGGTTATGAAGCGGATGATTGCATCGGGACGATTGCCAGGCAATTGGGTGGTTCCATGCCTGTTTCAATCCTGACAGGCGACCGCGATATCCTTCAACTGCTTGATGAACAGGTATCAGTAATTCTGCTGAAGAAAGGGTATGGCAACTACCTTGTTCATACTCCTGCTTCCTTTTATGAAGAATGTGGGCTGATTCCTAAGCAAATGATTGATTTGAAGGCGCTTATGGGGGATCCGAGCGATAATTACCCAGGGGTCAGGGGAATCGGTGAAAAGACGGCGATGAAGCTTTTGAAGGAGCACGGCCATATTGAAGGCATCCTGGAAAATCTAGAAAAGCTTTCGAAGTCCCATAAAACCAAAATTGAGCAGGATCTGGAAATGCTTCACTTATCAAGAAAGCTTGCGGAAATCAACTGCGATGTACCAGTGAATTGCGACATTGAAACTTCTTTATTTTCTCCAGATCGCGAGAAGGTGGAAGCGATGCTGGATGATACCGGTTTAAGGGGAATATCAAGGATGATACCATACCGGACCGAGCCAGTTTTATTTTAAAATATTTTTCGAGAAAACATTCCATGCCCGTATCCCAAAAGGATCGGGCATGTTTTATGTCATCGCCGTGTATTGCTCTTTTTGGCTTTTTCTTCCAGCTTGCTTTTAGGGTCGGGGGTTCGTGTGCCATCCTGCCCAAAGCCCTGAGGATTGACGCCTGGGGCTTTTGTCCCTCTGTTCCCGTCATTTTTGCTCACTTTCGTCACCTCCTGTTTTCTTAGTATCTCCGCAGGGAATAATAAAAACACGCGTGTTAACTATTGAGGTGAGGTGAAGGAAAATGAACAAGGGAGTTATTGTTTCATTATTGAGTATCGGGCTTGCACAAGGCCTAAAAATACCGATTCATTATGTGAGGGAGAAGGAGTGGCGTCCAGACTTGTTTTTTCAAACGGGAGGCATGCCCAGCTCCCACTCAGCCGGAGTTTCATCCTTAACCACATTCATTGCATTAAAAAGGGGTGTTCCGACAGTTGATTTTGCGTTGTCGCTCGTCTATGGCCTGATAGTCATGTATGACGCACAGGGAATTCGTAGACAAACCGGGGAACTTACCTTGAAGGTTAATTCGCTTGATGAATTAATCGACAAAATCCACCATGAAGATTCGACAGTGGAATTTAAAGAAAAAACGCCAACAAAGTTAAAGGAAATGCTGGGGCACAAGCCTGAAGAAGTGCTGGGTGGTGCGCTATTGGGTCTTTTGGCCGGCTACATCGGACACCGATTAACAAAAAACGATAGAAAAAAGTCTGATTTTACAGTACACTAGGATTACGAATGGGTAAGCCCATTGCTTCAGTGAAGGGATGGGAGCGAGGCAAGATACGCGGTGCCGGGAACCAACAGTTTTTCGGCACCTCAAGTATCCCGAAGTCAGGGGTTGGCATCATGAGATTTATCTATCCTAATAATGGTTATTTCTTGTGTCCGAGCTTCAGTTAGAGTATAATTAATATATATAAGAACATACGTTTGTTTTGGTGTTTTTGATATTGCCTTCTTCCGTTCACCCAGCTTTGTCCTCGCCCTTGAGCTTGACAGCCATTAAAACGCGGCTGTCGCTTAAAAAATCGCTTCCTGCGAATGGCTTGCCATCAGGAATAAACTGTTCGGGAAGACAAAGAAGCTCGAACCGGCCCTTGATGAAGGAAATCCCTTCCTTCAAAACGAGCTGAAATGCGTCCTGGCATAGCTCAAGGGCTTAAGGGAACGATACCAGATGAACGAATATGCCTTCCACACTTGGGTAAAGAGCATCCGTAAGCATTTTGGGGACATTCAGAACGATGGCATATGATTGATGATGAGACAAAGATCCAGAGGGACCTGTAATCCGCCTTTTTGTTTATTAACGTGGATTCTTCCGTCACAAAAGCAAAACTGAATGCATGCATAGAAAACTTTCCTAGATTTTAGAGCCTTCACGACAAGAAGGTCACAAAGGAGAAAAGGAGAATCCTTAACTCCGGGATCATCCTATAATGAAAATCCAATCATAGGCGGTGTGATGCCACCGGGCTTGTGAAAGCCAAAAGATGCGGCCGCAAATGGCGGCAGGGGCTGCTTTGGCCGCGAAAGTACTGAAAGAAATTGTCCCAGTGTCCTGGCCCTAAATGCCGAGCGTATCAAGATACGTACTGTGGCTGCCGGCAAGGAAGAAGGCAATGGATTCAGAACCCCATGGGTTTAGCCGTGGGAGTATCAGAGTACACTAGAATATATTGCTGTTGCTTGTAAAATCAGGAAGGTGGATCATGCAGGTGCAAACGGTTGATCATTACCTACAGCTGCTGAAAGCAAAAGGCTTTCAACTGCAGGAAGATGCTATTGGCTTTATTTATTTTGGCAAACATTATACAAATGCCCCCGACGAGGTGGCAATTGCCGCAATAGAACTTACATTAAAAGCCCAATTGAGGTTTGATGGCAGCTTTTATGTGTCCCTTTTGGAAACGCTTGTTTCCAATCAAATTGAATCCAGGCAGGCAGCTCTTGATTTTGTAAAAGAAAATCAACTGCTCTCACTTTAAGAAACAAAAAAGCCGGGCTACGCGCCCGGCTTTTCAACGTTTAAAGAGACTGTTGGATCATTTGCTGGAATTTGCTTTCCCTTCCCGGGAAGTTCCGCAATAACCATGCCGGCAAAAATAAAAAGGCAGCCAGCGAGTGCGGATAATGTAAGGATTTCTCCGGCCCAAAAGTAACCGGCTCCGGCTGCAAAGACAGGCTCCATAGCGAAAATGAGCGCAACCCTGGTTGGTGAGGTGTGTTTCTGGAACGCTGTCTGAATAAAAAAAGCAATCGCGGTAGCAAAGAGTGATGTTACGAGAAGCGCAAGTACTACCTCCTCCGAGAATATAACATCTTTCTGAAACGCTTTTCGCCAATCCTCGAAGAAGAAGGCCCAAACAGATGAAAGGATGCCAACTGTTGCTATTTGGATGGTAGTAAGCAAGAGCGTAGGGTACCGGCTGCTATATTTTCCAGTAAAAAGAATATGGAATGCAAACCCAATCGCACATATAAAAACAAGCCCGTCCCCTTTGTTTAACGGGGAAACCCCTGTCATTGTCAGGAGGAACAACCCAACTGTCGCGATGATAACCCCTGTAACGGCGTTTCTGCCTGGCCGCTGCTTCATCAGCAGAAAAGAAAACAGCGGGACGAGGACAACGCTCAGCCCGGTAATGAATCCGGCTTTTGATGATGTAGTGTAAAGCAATCCTGCAGTTTGTGTTGCATACCCTATAAAAAGAAAGACCCCAAGGAAGGCCCCGGACAGTATCAGGCGCGGAGATATTAGGACGAGCTGCTTTCGTTTAAAAATAAAGAGCCAAGAGCCAAGCAGTAATGCGGCTGTCAAAAAACGAATGCCATTAAATGAAAAGGGTTCAAGGAAACTGATTGCGCTTTGGACCATAACAAAAGTGATTCCCCAGATTAATGCCACAAAAAGCAAGGCTGAATCTGCGAGAATTCGGCTGTTTTTATTCATTTTTCCTGATTCCCACCCTTGCCAATTCATCTGCTACCTTGTTTTCGCTCGACGGAATCCATTTCATAAAAAACAAATCGAACTGCCTTGCCAGTCCAAGAGCCTGATCAAGGAGCGGGACGAAGTTTTTGTTTTTCGCAAATTCTTTTTCAACCGCGTTGTTTACAAGCTCTGAATCCGTCCTGAAAGAAACGGTACGGTATCCTTTTTTAAGGCAGATTTCCAATGCCTTGATGAAAGCGTGGTATTCCGCCTCATGATTTGACATGCTGCCAAGGGGCAAAGAGTACTTTTCAGCTGAACCGTGGCCTTTTATAAAAATGCCTGCTCCACTCGGGCCGGGGTTCCCTGCACTTGCCCCATCGATGTAAACTTCTATCAAAGTCCATTCCTCCATTGCTGTGCTAAAGTGATTTTAACACAAATCGACTGTGAAAACAGATTGAATTTTTCAAAAGAAAGATGTTTAACACGGCTTCAATTGTGTATCATGAAAGGAATAGTTTTTTCTGGGTATGCTTAATTTTATTTAAATGGCAAAGCTAAAGGATACAAAAGTGAACACGGAGGGTTTGGCTAATGAAATACAAACTTGAGTGGTTTTTTTCGATAAAGGGAGGCGGCAAGGTCAGGTTTTACTCGGATTGGCTTGAGGGGGACCAGGCATTATCAACCGCCCAGGAGCTTGAAAAGATGGGGAAGGCCAATGAAATTTCCTTTGAGGATGAGATAGGGACAGACTGGACAATCAAAGAAATGAGAAAGCTTTTGGAGGTAACGGAAGAAGAACCCAATGATGTAGTGGTATTTTTTGATGGAGGCTTTATGAAGGAAAAGAATGAAGCAGGGCTCGGTACAGTTCTGTTTTTCAGGCAGGGAAAGAAAAAATTCCGTGTGCGGGCAAATGAACGAATTGGTGAAATGGAAACGAATAACGAAGCGGAATATGCTGCTCTGTATTTCGCGGTCAGCCTTCTCGAAGAATTTGGAATAAAAAACATGCCGTGTGAGTTCCGTGGAGATTCACAGGGGGTCCTAAAACAGCTTGAAGGGGAATGGCCATGTTATGAGGAAGTATTGAACCGCTGGCTTGACAGGATTGAAAAGAAGCTTGAAAGCAACGGAATCAAGCCATCATTTAAGGTAATATCACGCGCGGATAACAAAGAAGCTGACAAGCTTGCCACCCAGGCGCTTGACGGAAAAAAAATACATGCAAAGACACAGTTGCTGTAGGAAGGAGGCTGCCCATGAAAAGAGAAGCAATCGAAAGGAAGCAGCTTCTAGAGGAGCTAAATTTTTTAATCCAGCATTATTGTGATGGCTGCTTTTTGTACAGGCAAAATGTACTTGACTCCGGTAAGCGAAAATCCCATAAATTCTGCATAAGCAATTGCACTGTGGGCGGGGAAATAAAGGAACTTGGCGGTCGGCTCACTGAAATCAGGCTGAACGAAAAATAAAAGGCTGGCAATTTTGCCAGCCTGAAAATTAGCCATATTAAAGTTTACGCTTAAAGTTTTACAACGTTAGCAGCTTGCGGCCCACGGTTTCCTTCAACGATTTCAAAAGAAACTTCCTGGCCTTCTTCAAGGGATTTGAATCCGTCGCCTTCGATAGCTGAGAAATGGACGAATACGTCTTCTCCACCTTCTACCTCGATGAATCCGTAGCCCTTTTCGTTATTGAACCATTTAACTTTGCCGTTTTGCATAGTACCTTTTCCTCCTAAAACCTTGCAGGCACCAATTCGATGCCCAAGTTGAATATTATCATGAAGCAGATGCTTCAGGTGCTTCCTGAATTAGTCTGGACCATGATGCATTAAATATACACGATATACGGAGGGCAGTCAAGGAATGAAAGCGCTTATAATGGCAGCGTTTCCAATTTCCCGGCCTACGGGTGAACATAAAAAAACTCCGGTCGCCATACCTTTTACTATCCGAAAAGAAAAAGGGTGATGAGCATGTACAGGCTGGCAAAAGGTGAAAAGGAAATGATTCTGAGATTTTCAAGAAAGGCTGGGTGCAGCACGGGCGATCGGGAAGAAATCTGCAGGCAGCTGCTCGGAAACCAAGCGGATATTATGAAAATTGCCATGACTGGAAGCGGGATTCTTTTCCATGAACGACTAGGGGCGGTCGTATTGGCGGCAGATCATCTGCCTTCGCTTGTTTTAACTGTACAGTCAATCATACCCAAAACTTGCTGGTTTCCAATCGGAGAATCATAAGCTCACCTTAATTTCTTCAGCAAAGGTGAATAACTTCAACAAAATCGTAGATTTGGTTGGGGTAAGTATTATCCAATTTGTTTAAATGCTTACTTCATTCTGCGTATGGGTTTGCATTCAGTGTCCTTAACCGATATAGCCTTTTAATTTTTAAGGAATATCTCAGCTCCTTTTCTACAAGTGAATAATACAGGCTCAGCAAGTAAAACTTAAGGTAGGAACAAGCTAAGAATGAAATAACTTGCCTTCTTATTTAATTCAGTCCTAAATTTAACCATCCATAAAAAAGTGATTACAAAAAAGAAGGTGTCTCTGTGAACCAGGATAATTGTGACTTTTCACCGATGAAACTATCGTTAAAAAAGGATATCAGCCAAGTTATATCTGCCCTACAGAGTAGCTTAGAAACAATGGATAATGAAAATTATTGCCTCCTTGGAAATTTTGAAAAAATAAAAAATCAATTTGTACAAGTCGAAATGACCGCTGCTTCCTTTTATTTAAACTGCTATTTATCCCCGTTTACTGATAAATACCCGGAATTATCAATTTGTGTGCAAAATATGTCGCTTCGGAAACATGGCGGATTAATTGTCATTGAGCGTGAAGATTCTCTTGAACCGTTAATTCATCCTGGTATTTCAATAGGTGCAGAATTAAGCCATTCTTTATTAGAATCAATCTTTTTTCCCGGAAATCCTTTACATGACGGCGCTGTGTTGGTTAGTCAAAATCATATCGTTTCCGCTGCTAATGTCCTCCCACTTTCAGACAGATATATGGGAGATAAAAAACTAGGGACACGTCATCGGGCTGCCCTAGGGCTATCAGAAAAGTGTGACGCTCTTGTACTTGTTGTATCTGAGGAGACGGGTAGAATTACATTTGCTTTTAAGGGGAGCTTACACCCAATCACAACAGGAGAAATAATCTAAAATATATTCATGAATCTCCTCAATCCGAAATTAATTTTAGTGGGGAAAAGCAAGAAGGGGATTTGTGGACCTAATTGAAAGCCATCTTTCAGGTTATCAAAATGTAATCGGGAGTTATATGGCGGCTCAGCGCGATCTGGGCAAGTAGATGTAGCAAAAAGCTTATCGGCTGTCTAACAGTCTAATTATTAAATAATAACCCTTATTCTCAAAAAACTGCCCCCGAAAATGTTGGATTTTATGGGGCAGTTTTGTTTCGGTAAAAACACATCATACGAAAAATCCGTAAGCCATGGTCTCATTTGTTAAACCGAAATTCTATTTTGTTTTGATTTTCATTCCAAAGGATGGCAGCATCAAATGCCTTTTCACCTTTTTTAAAATTCTTTATTACGTTCGTTTCCCCGTTTTTTAAAAGCTTTTCCATGTTTGCTTGCGAAATGGTTTTACCAAGTATCTTTTTTGAAATGGAAAACTTGCAATTCGAAACTTTATAGTTTGTACAACCATAAAATTTACCGAAATCCAGTATTTTTCCACTGCACAATCTGCATTTGCCGACTACTGTTTTCACTTTCTTGTTATACTTATTATTTTGGGGAATATTTTCAACTTGGATATCCTCAAAAGACCAATGAACCTTTTGTTCTATCGCATCTGCCATTAATTTTTGTGATAATTTTTTCACTTGCTCTAAAAAGATTTTTGGAGAAGCTTTCCCTTCACCAATTTCCGATAGCCTCTGTTCCCATTTCCCTGTCATACCAGGAGAGGCCAAAATGCTTTCCCCTAATGCTTCTATCAGCAGCATCCCTTTTGGAGTTGCAAATACTTGGTTTTTGCTGACTTCAATATAATTTCGATCCTTTAACAGGTTAATGATACCAGCTCTCGTTGCCTCTGTTCCCAACCCTTCAGTTTTAGCTAACACTTTTTCCAATTCATTATCATCCAAATGCCTTCCGGCGGTTTTCATCAATGTGATTAAATTTCCTTCTGTGTATCTTTTAGGTGGCTGGGTTTCTCCTTTTTTAATATCGGTCTTCGTTACCCGCCCCGATTCTCCCTCTTGTAAGCTAGGGAGGATTTGCGCTTCGTCCGAATCTGAATTTTCTTTGGAATAATAAATAACTTTCCTCCAGCCTTCCTCGATTTGTTCTCTCCCTTTCGTAATAAACTCTGCCCGGCCGGCAACCAACGAATGGATAGTTGTGTAATTAAAGACCGCATTGGAATAATGAGCGGCAATTACTTGCCGTACAATTATGTCGTATATCCTTGCTTCATCCGGGGGTAACTTTGAAATATCAGGTACCTGTTCAGTAGGAATGATGGCATGGTGGTCCGTTACTTTTTTTTCATTTACATACCTTCTGTTATTAATCAGTGAAGCGGAGGGAGGGGGCAAGAGATCCTCATATTCCTTAATTCCGCTCAATTGATTTAATATGCTGGGAAGTCCTTTTGCTTCTTCGTTCGTTAAAAATTGAGAGTCTGAACGCGGGTAAGAAACGGTCCCTTTCAGATAGAGCTTTTGCAATACGTCCAGTGTTTTCTGTGGTGAAAACTTCAACGTTTTATTTGCGGTTGCCTGAAGAGCTGAGAGGTTAAACAGTAAAGGCGGCTGATACTCTTTTCTTTCTTTTTTTACGTTCGTTATTTTTGCATCTTTATTTTTACAAAAAGCAGCAATTGCAATTGCCTGCTTCTCCTCCAAAACCCTAGTCACATTGTTCTTATGCCATTTTCCTTTTATTGTTTTTCCGTCGTAGTCAAAGGTTGCTTCCACTTCCCAAAAGGGTTCTGGCTTAAAATTAGCAATCTCATGCTCTCTTTTGACTATTAATGCTAGGGTGGGGGTTTGTACCCGGCCAATAGAAAACACAGCGTTTAATCCTTTTTCTTTTAGTAAAATGGTGTAAATTCTCGATGAATTAATTCCTATTAACCAATCCGCGCAAGACCGGCTTAATGCTTCATAATAAATGTCGCGTGTTTCCTCTTCAGAAAGTAAATTTGAAAACCCTTTCTTTACTGCACCCTCCGTTAAGGAAGATATCCAAAGGCGTTTCATAGGTTTGGTAACTCCGCAAACCCTAATTATCGTCCGTATGATTAATTCGCCTTCCCGCCCTGCGTCCCCGCCGATGATAATCTCCGTGACATCTGCCCGTTTTAAAAGATTCTTGATGATAGTAAACTGTTTATATTTTGTTTTTGTAACTTTATATTCAAATCTTTCCGGAATGATTGGCAATGTATCTAAAGACCACTTTTTCCAAGTTGGATTATATTCTTCCGGCGGTTTTAATTCACAAAGATGCCCTATAGCCCAAGTAATTAACGCCCCATTTGGAAAATAGGAATTGGGTTTGACTTCAAAATAACCTGGTTTTTTACTAAAGGAAAAGGGAGCTGCCAGCTTAGCCGCCTGATCTGGTTTTTCTGCAATTACTATTTTCATAAATTGTTCTCCTCTATCTAAATATTGAACATTCCCAAAGATAAAGCACTGGGATTCTTTATTACAAACTTCCAAAGGAATCCGCAGTGACGGAACTTGGCCGAACAACTCCTAATGGAATAACTCTTTTATCATAAAAATAACCCTATATTCCTATTATATCGAACGAAGGTTCCTTAAACAAAAGGTGCGTTGGATAAAAACTATAAAAAAATTGAAAGATTGGTATATCTAAATACATGCTTGTTTCGACATTACTATCATCATTATCTGAAGGAGGGGGTTCTTGTTCCTTTGAAAACTATAAAATAGAACATTGTGGAGAACTCGAAATAAGTTATCGTAATCCAGCTCCAGCGCCTAGCCCCTCGAGGTCTTAAGCCGGTTCCCTCCGGAGGGCAGGCCCTTCCTGCGGGCCCCGTCTTAATCTGGTCGGGGCTGACCAAGGCGCTTGCGCATTTTATTCGTGAAATCGTGTCCTTTTTTGCCTTAATTGGGAAAGAATATTTGAAATAGGATAAATATCACTCACTTCTTGTTTAGTATTTGTTACAATAGAATGGCAGTTGCTACAATTCAATCAGGGAATGCGGGGGATTTTTTTTGGAAAAAACGAAGCACAAATCCGATATTGAAATTGCTCAAGAATCAAAAATGCAGCCCATTACAGAAATTGCCGCGAAAGTCGGGCTAACGGAGGACGACCTTGAATTGTACGGTAAGTACAAAGCAAAGCTTTCCACTGACGCATTGAACAAACTGAAAAATAAGCAAAGCGGTAAAATCATTCTTGTAACCGCTATCAATCCGACGCCTGCGGGTGAAGGAAAATCCACGGTAACTGTAGGCCTTGGCGATGCCTTCAACCGAATCGGAAAAAAAGCAATGATTGCGATGCGCGAACCTTCTCTTGGCCCTACAATGGGCATTAAGGGCGGTGCGGCTGGCGGCGGTTATGCACAGGTGCTGCCTATGGAAGACATCAATCTTCATTTTACAGGCGACCTTCATGCCATTACGACAGCAAATAATGCATTGGCGGCTTTGATAGACAACCACCTGCAGCAGGGGAATGAGCTGCGGATTGACCAACGGAGGATTGTCTGGAAACGTGCCGTTGATTTGAATGACCGGTCGTTAAGGAAGGTCATCATTGGACTCGGCGGCCCAATCCAGGGTGTGCCGCGTGAAGATGGCTTTGATATTACTGTCGCTTCGGAAATCATGGCGGTGCTCTGCCTGGCAACAGATATGGCTGACCTGAAAAGAAGGCTTTCTCGTATGGTTGTCGCTTACAATGATAAAAAAGAGCCTGTTACAGCAGGGGACTTAGGTGTTGAAGGCGCGCTTGCCTTGCTGCTGAAGGATGCGATTAGGCCGAACATCGTCCAAACAATCGAGCATACACCGGCGATGATCCATGGCGGCCCATTTGCGAATATCGCACATGGCTGCAACTCTGTCATTGCGACTACAACTGCGACAAAGCTTGCTGATTATGTCATTACAGAGGCCGGGTTCGGAGCGGACCTTGGCGCGGAGAAATTCCTTCATATTAAGTCACGCAGTGCAGGAATCCGCCCTGAAGCAGTTGTCATCGTTGCGACAATACGTGCGCTGAAGATGCACGGCGGAGTTCCTAAGACGGAGCTTGGCAAAGAAAATATTGCCGCTCTTACCCTTGGTTTCGCCAATCTAAAAAAGCATATCGACACCATTAAAGAGTTCGGGCTTCCTCCTGTAGTGGCCATCAACCGTTTTGTTACCGATACCGAAGAAGAAGCGAAAGCATTACTGGCATGGTGTGAAAAAGAAAATGTACCTGCCGCGCTGACAGAGGTTTGGGAAAAAGGCGGAGAAGGCGGTATCGACCTTGCGGAGAAGGTGCTTAAGGCCATCGAAGAAACCGAAAACAACTTCCAGCCGCTTTACGACCTAGCTGACCCAATCGATGAAAAGGTCAGGACAATTGTCCAAAAGGTTTATGGCGGAGAAGATGTCGAATTCTCTTCGAAAGCGAAAAAGCAGCTTGAGGATTTTGAAAAGCTGGGCTGGTCCAACCTGCCTGTCTGCATGGCTAAAACGCAATACTCACTATCTGATAATCCTACTCTTCTCGGCAAACCTTCCGGGTTTACAGTTACAGTCCGGGAGTTCAAGCCTAGCATTGGCGCTGGCTTCATCGTTGCCTTGACTGGGGAAGTCATGACAATGCCTGGATTACCGAAAAAACCGGCAGCCATGAACATGGATGTTGATGATAAAGGAAATGCAGTAGGTCTGTTCTAAAGTAGAATGACAATACATCATTACGGGGAGGCTCCTGTTTAAGGGCCTCCTTTTTAATATTTTTACGAGTTGAAAATAGATATAACAGTAGGAATTTTTCGGAAAAGAGGGTGAGGCAATTGTTTGATCCAACAGCGTTTGATAACATGAAGGTAATTATTGAAGGAGCTATCTATGACCTTGATTTTGCAGGGGACATCCTTATTGTGGACAGGAAGGACACCATTGACCTGGCCAAGCTCTCAAGAGAGTTCTCTTTGTCCTTTCAAGCAAGGGAATGTCCTGGGGTTGAGGCTGAACTCCGGCTGGGCGCCGGCCTTGATAACCTTGCCTCGGAGCTATTGCCAGGAACAGGCGGCGGCCTTGCAGGATGTGAACTTTACCTGTTTTTTAAGGCAACACATAAGAATTCTCCTTCCCTATACCGATTGATTGATACCTTTGTAAGATCAATTTGGGGTGCAGAGCGCAGAATCAGCCAGACGGTCAGCTGGGATCCACTTGCTAATCAAGGAGAAGTTAGAAATGAGATCTTAGTTGACTTCAATAGGCTTGTAACGGAAGTGCAGTTAGAGGAGCTCAAGGATATTCCTGAATACATGGCAGAAACGGTTCAAGGCTTGTACACTTTGTTGTTGGAGAGCCAATGATTTAGATTGGGGGAATGTAAATGTCCATATATCAATTCAATGCCCTCTCGATTGCGGGCGAAGAAATTCCATTAAGCAGCTATGAAGGCAAGACAGTCCTGATTGTCAATACCGCAAGTAAATGCGGCTTCACACCACAGTTTGGCGAGCTCCAGGAGCTATATGAGACATACAAAGATCTTGGTTTTGTCATTCTTGGTTTCCCTTGTAATCAATTTATGAATCAGGAACCGGGCAGCGAGGAGGAAATTGAGTCCTTTTGCAGACTGAATTACGGGGTGACTTTCCCGATGTTTGCCAAGGTCGAGGTGAATGGAGAAGACGCCCACCAGCTCTTTTCCTATCTCGCAAAGGAAGCGCCTGGTATAATGGGGAGCAAAAGCATTAAGTGGAATTTCACAAAATTCTTAATTGGCCGGGATGGGAAACCGGTCAAACGATTTGCGCCAAATGATAAACCCGTGGATTTGGTAAAAGACATTGAGTATTTACTCTGAAAACTATGATTTTTCAGAAAATAAATATTATAATAGTTTTATTAGGAGTTAAACTACATAGATAAAAAATGTTGCTTGCCTATAAGGAAAAAGGGGGAATTTTTTATGAAAAAAATAGCCTGGGTTACAGATAGTACAGCTTATTTGGACGATGAATTAAAAAATAATCCGGATCTTTACACAATACCGCTGTCCGTCATTCTCGACGGCCAGGAGTATGCGGATGGCATCGACCTGACTGCAGAAGAACTGTATGCAAAACTGCGCGAGCTGAAAACACCGCCGAAAACATCCCAGCCATCAGTCGGAGCCTTCAAGGAGCTTTATGACAAATTGGCGGAGGATTATGATCAAATTATCGCTGTTCTGCTTTCTTCTAAGCTGAGCGGCACGGTTTCTTCCAGTGAACAGGCAGCCCAGCTTGTTGATGTACCTGTAACAACTATCGATTCGAAGGTACTCGCGTTTCCTTTATCAGCTCTTCTCAAGAAAGGCATCGCGCTGGACCAAGAGGGGAAAACCGTAGAGGAAATCAAGCAGGAGCTTGAAAAGCATCGCGATGAGAATGAAACGTACGTACTAATTGGAAGCCTTGAACAACTGCACAGGAGCGGTCGAATGGGCGGGCTTCAATTCTTCCTCGGCAGCATGCTCAGCATCACGCCAATCGTCTCCATCGAAAATGGCGGATTAGAGACAAAAGAAAAGGTAAGGAATACGAAAAAAGCGAAGGAAAAGATCGAAGGGTATATGAAAGCAGCGTACGAAACTCATAATTTCAAAGAAGTTTACATTTTGTACGGCCTTCACGAAGAAGCAGCCCTTGAATGGCAAAAGGAATTGGAGCCAAAGTTTCCAAACCTAACATTCCGCCGCTGCCCGCTAGGCGCCACAATTGGAGTTCATGCAGGTGAAAATACACTTGGAATCAGCTGGTACCATAACATTGACTGAAGTGCCGATTTGGCACTTTTTTCTGTTTATAGATTTAAATGCAGGTTCCGTGAAGCTGTTGAGGAAATATGGAGGATATCGACGAGTAGGGGGGATTTTTCGAAGTGAATCCGTCTTTACAAGGGTTCTAAAGACGGATTAAGAGAACTTTACAAGGCGAATCGGTCATTACAGGGGTTCTAAAGACCGATTGAGGTATCTTTTCGAAGTGAAACGGTCTTTACAGGGGTTCTAAAGACCGATTGAGGTACCTTTTCGAAGTGAAACGGTCTTTACAGGGGTTCTAAAGACCGATTGAGGTACCTTTTCAAAATGAATCGGTCTTTACAGGGGTTCTAAAGACCGATTGAGGTACCTTTTCGAAGTGAAACGGTCTTTACAGGGGCTCTAAAGACTGAATGAGGTACCTTTTCGAATCGTATCTGTCTTTATAAGGGTTCTAAAGACGGATTAAGAGAACTTTACAAGGTGAAACGGTCCTAACAGCGGTCCTCCTATAAGCGGGAAAGATTCACCCTGCAGTTCTTTTCATGGTAAAATAGCAGGATGAAAGGGAGTGCGGTTTTTTGGAACGAGTAATTGCCGAAATAGAGCATTATGTAAAAAAAGAAATGGGCCATGATGCCACCGGGCACGATTGGCACCATGTCGACCGGGTTAGGAATAATGCCCTCCAAATCGCGAAAAGGGAATGCGCCGGCAACCTGGACATAATTGAAATGGCCGCACTGCTTCACGACATCCCGGATGAGAAATTAAATGAATCCGCGGAAGCGGGCCGGAAAAAGCTAGACTGTTTTCTTGAGTCGCTCGGACTTGATGGAACGGACAAACAAAAAATCAACGAAATTGTCTATTCGATTTCATTTAAAGGCGGGCAAAGCCGGGAGCTGCCTTCCATTGAAGCAAAAATAGTGCAGGACGCAGACCGGCTTGATGCGATTGGCGCTATCGGGATTGCACGTGTTTTTGCCTTTGGAGGTAAGAAAGGCCAGCCGATTTATGCACCGGAACTTGGAATTCGCGAGACAATGACGCTTGAAGAATATAGGAACGGAAAATCTTCAAGCATAAACCATTTTTATGAGAAACTCTTGAAATTAAAAGACCTATTGAACACCGATTCAGCCAGGAATATGGCAGAGGAACGCCAACTATTTATGGAATCCTTCCTCGAACAATTTTACAGAGAGTGGGATTGCTTTTTATGAAAATGCTTACTATTGAAAACCTCTCTAAAACGTATGGTGAGAAGAATTTATTTAAAGGCATTTCTCTTACCATAGTGGAAAAGGAGAAAATTGGACTAATTGGGATAAATGGTACTGGGAAATCTTCTTTATTGAAGATTATTGCCGGTTTGGATGACTCGGACTCTGGAGAAATTACCGCAGCCAAGGATTACACGATTGCCTATCTGGACCAGCAGCCTGATTTGGATCCGGAACTAACGGTGCTTGACCAGGTATTCCATGGGGATGCACCGGTCGTGAGGACGTTGAGAAAATACGAAGAATGCTTAGCAAGGCTTGAAGCATCTCCGGAAAATTCGCAAATTCAGGAAGAACTGTTTACGTTGCAGAAGGAAATGGATACAGTAAATGGCTGGGATGCCAGCACAAACGCAAAAACGATTTTGACAAAGCTTGGGGTCGAATGGTTTTCGAAAAAAATCGGCGAGCTGTCGGGCGGGCAAAAAAAGCGGGTCGCTCTAGCGGGAGTCCTGATTGAGGCGCCGGATTTGCTCATCCTAGACGAGCCTACCAACCATTTGGATTTCAACTCCGTCAAATGGCTTGAGGATTACCTGAAAAGCTACAGCGGTTCAGTTCTGCTCGTAACCCACGACCGCTATTTCCTTGACCGCGTCACCAATCGAATCATTGAACTGGACGGGGGCAACCTGTATACCTATAAAGGAAACTATGCTAGTTTCCTTGAAGCGAAAGCGATTCGAGAGGAAAACGATGCTGCCACGCATGAAAAGAAGAAAAACCTATTCAGGCGCGAACTCGAATGGATTCGCAGAGGCGCGAAGGCCAGGACCACTAAGCAAAAGGCCCGTATCGGCCGTTTTGAAAAATTGGAGGAGCAAGTTTCAGGTTCCAGAAGCACCGAAAAAGTCGATATCTCCTTAAGTGGGAGCCGGCTGGGTAAGCAGGTGTTCGAACTGAAGGATGCTAGCAAGTCTTTTGGCGGTACGGTTATTCTTAACCAGTTCAACCTGCTTGTTAAACCGGGTGACAGACTCGGTATCATCGGACGGAACGGGACTGGAAAATCGACTCTCTTGAATATTTTGGCTAAAAGAATCCCCCTGGACAGCGGGGAATACGACATGGGCCAAACGGTGAAAATCGGTTACTATACCCAGGAAAATGAAGATATGGATGACAGCCTGAGGATGATTGAATACATCAAGGAAACGGCACAGGTCATTGAAACGACGGATGGGAAAACGATTTCCGCTTCCCAGATGCTTGAACGGTTCCTATTTCCTCCATCTTCGCACGGTACGCCAATCCGGAAGCTCTCGGGAGGGGAAAAGCGCCGGTTGTATCTGCTGAAAATCCTTATGGATGCTCCTAATGTTCTCCTGCTTGACGAACCAACGAACGACCTGGACACACAGACCCTGACCGTGCTCGAGGACTATCTCGATGATTTTCCAGGCGTTGTTATCACTGTATCGCATGACCGGTATTTCCTGGATAAGACTACCGAGCAGCTGCTAATTTTAGAAGGCGGGGGTAAAATCGGGTCGTTTTACGGAAATTATTCAGAGTATCTTGAGCAAGAAGAGGCGTTAAAAGTAGATTCTGCAGCAAAACCTGCAGTGGAACAGCCTGCCAAAGTAAAGGAAAAGAAGAAAAAGATGTCCTATCAGGAACAAAAGGAATGGGAAACAATAGATGATAAAATTGCATCGGCAGAGAGCCGTCTCGAGAAAATTGCCGCTGAAATTGGTTCAACAGGCAGCAATTTTGAGCTTGCCCATAACCTGATGAAAGAAGAAACAGAGCTTAATGAGGAGCTTGAAAGGCTAATTGAGCGCTGGTCGTACCTTTCCGAAATCGCGGAAGGTTAATATTTCGGTTATCAAGAATGTTTTAACTTAGATTGCATGGTGGACATTTATAGTCAATGTTATGAAGACAGTTTTGATAGGAAATCATGGCTGAAAGTGTCTTCATCGAGGTAATGAAGACAGTTTGGAGAAGTTTTCCTGTCTGAAAGTGTCTTCATCAAGACCTGATCTCCCTTATAGAAGGGTGCCGCCAGTTTTTCTTCCCACTATGAGATTTCAATAAATGAAATAGGAAATCCATTATGTTACAGTGAATGTGAGGTGAACAAAGTGAAAATAAAATCAATTGAGCCGACCCCGAGCTCGAATACAATGAAGATTAACCTTGACCAGGAACTGCCCATGGGGAAGAGCCATAATTATAAAAAAGAAAACCTGGATGGAGCTCCTCCTGTTATAAAAAAGGTTTTAGAAATAGAAGGGGTTAAAGGTGTTTACCACGTTGCCGACTTCATCGCTGTGGAAAGGAACGCGAAATACGATTGGAAGGATCTGCTCGCAAAAGTACGGGAAGCTTTCGGCGAGGATGCCGAGAGCGAAAATGCCGGAAGCCCCCTTTCCTCCAATTTTGGCGAAATCCAGGTTCAAGTACAAATGTTCAAGGACATTCCACTACAGGTGAAATTGATGGATGGATCTGAGGAAAGGCGCTTCGGGATGCCGGCTGCATTCCTTACTGCCAGGGAAAAGGCCCAGCTGGAAGGCGAAAATTACATTCTGATTCGAAAATGGCAGGATTTTGGCATTCGCTACGGTGACTTTGACCAAATCGGCAACGAGGTTGTTGAAGAACTTACTGCCGCCTATCCTGAGTCTCGGCTTGCCGAACTTGTAAAAACGGCCCAAACCGGCGGAGCTGCAGTGCAGGCCAGGCAACCTAGAAAGCGTACTAAGATTACAGCTGAAGACTTGGATAATCCTGACTGGAGGATCCGCTACCAAAGGCTCGAGCAAATGCCTGATCCGGAACTGGAGGATTTGCCGCTTCTTGAAAAAGCATTGTATGATGAGAAGCCGTCAATCCGGAGGCTTGCAACAGTATATCTCGGCATGATCGAAGACAAGGCCGTTCTTCCGTACCTTTATAAAGCATTAAAGGACAAAACTGTTACAGTAAGACGGACTGCAGGAGACTGCTTGTCCGACCTTGGTTTTGCGGAAGCGGGGGCAGCTATGGCAGAAGCGCTTAAGGACTCGAGCAAACTCGTTCGCTGGCGCGCGGCGATGTTTCTTTTTGAAGAAGGAGAAGAGTCTGCATTAGATGCCCTGAAAGAAGCAGCAAATGACCCCGAATTCGAAGTTGCCATGCAGGCGAAGATGGCGATTGCAAGAATTGAAGGTGGAGAGGAAGCAAAAGGATCGGTTTGGAAACAAATGACCGAGGCAAGGAAAGCAAATTTATAATGTTGGATTGGAAGTTAGATTTTGGAACAGTAGAAAATTATAGTATGCTAAAGAATAGAAATGGAGGGATTTAGTATGTCTATGGCATATGAAGAATATATGAGGGAAATGGTCAAGCCAATGCGCAAAGAATTGACCAATGCTGGTTTTGAGGAGCTTAAGACCCCTGAAGAAGTAGATGCGTTCATGAAAGATGGAAAAGGTACCGCTCTTGTGGTTGTCAATTCAGTTTGTGGTTGTGCGGCTGGCCTTGCTCGTCCAGCAGTAACCCAGTCAGTATTGAATAGCGAAAAGAAGCCGGATCATCTAGTAACGGTATTTGCCGGACAGGATAAGGAAGCTACAGCAAAGATGCGTGAATATTTCGGAGGGATTGAGCCATCCTCGCCATCCGTAGCCCTGTTAAAGGACGGACAGGTTGTCCACTTCATTCCAAGGCATGACATTGAGGGAAACACAATGGAAGGCGTAATGGAAAACCTCTTGTCCGCTTATGAAGCCAACTGCTAAAAGGATGCCTTAGGGCGTCTTTTTTTCGCTTAAAGAGGTTTTGAATTTTTCCGAAAATGCGTGTATAAAACTGCAGAGTGAAGTTTTTCTTAGGAAGGGAATCAGAATATGTTTGTAACGACTGCCGGCAGGGTGAATGAACGCATGCTTCAAAAAGCAAAGTCCGTTGCGGAGGACTTGGATATTCCTTTTATTCCGCGTAAAAAGAAGTCAATACTGCAAGTGCAAAAGGAAGTCGGCAGCGGCTGTATCGTCGCGGGGAACGACAGCATCAAGCTGTTTGGGTATGGAGAAAGCGATCCGTTCTTTTTTCATCCCTCCTCAGCGATGTTCCGGGTAAAGCGGCTCATTGAAGGGGGAAGTGACCCATTGATAGAAGCGGCAGGTCTGAAAGAAGGAGACTCTTTCCTTGATTGTACGCTTGGGCTTGCCTCGGATTCCATCGTTGCGAGCTATTTCGTCGGAGAGGGAGGGAGTGTCACCGGGGTTGAAGGGAATAAATTTCTCGGTTACATTGTTAAAAAAGGCCTTAAATCCTGGCAATCGGAAGTGGACCTGCTGGATGCCGCGATGAGAAGGGTACAAGTAGTCCACAATGATGCGCTTCCCTATTTAAAGTCCCAGTCAGACGATTCGGTTGATTGCGTCTATTTTGATCCGATGTTTGAAATAAGCATTGATGAGTCTGTTGGAATCAATGCGCTTCGCCACTTTGCGCTCCATGGAGGGATCGGCGGCGAGGAATTCAATGAGGCGCTAAGGGTGGCCAGGAAAAGGGTGGTTTTGAAGGATCATTATTTAAGCCCGCGATTCGAGGCTTTTGGCTTCAAGACGGCCAGACGAAAAACCGCGAAGTTCCATTATGGCTATATTGAAAAAAGCTGAATGCCGGCATCTGCCGGCATCCAGCCTTAATCCGCGATCGCGAGATAAATGAAATATGCGAGCATAACCAGGCAGCCAGCTCCAGCTACCCATTCCATACAACCACATCCCTATCTGTTTTTTTAACTATACTTCTATTATCCCTAAAAAAAACTTTAAAACCCTATTGCCAAGTCTTGCCCAAAAAAGAGTATAATAGAATCAATACATAAATTATGTTTTTACGAAAGGGGTTGGGAAGATGAATAAGTGGCTAAGGAAGTCGTTCGTCGTCATGGTTTCTTTGCTGACGTTCGGACTTATCACGCCAGCCCAGCCGGGATTCCTCGACCGTGTAAAAGCCGATAGCGAAGCATCCTCCGAACGGGAACCGGCAAAAACGGCACCACTATTGCCAGAAGGCCACCAATTTAATGCCATTCCTGGAAGGGACAAATTCATTGAAGACATGGTCAGGCTTGCCGAAGAACGTTCCTATGAAAAATTCGGGACGAAAATAAGGCCAGTCATCGAAAATGAATTCAAGGAAATCGTCTTGCCAAACATTGAAAAGGCAATCGCTGAAACCGCGATTCAATTTCCAGACGAAGACCTGGCGAACCTCGCTATCTCAGAACAGCCTGGTGCCGGACGGTCTGAAAAGATTTTTAACATTAAGCACAGCCAAACCGGCAAGGATGTCATCCGTTTCCACGTACGACGGGACAATCCGCCGCAATCAGGCTACTGGTTCAATTTCCACTACCATACGTTCAACGACAATTTCCAGGAGCACCATAACCTTGGCAGCATATACTGGGATAAAAATACTCCTCCTAAGTGGATGGCATAGTCTGTCTATTACCATATGTTCAAAAGCCTGGCGAAATGTCGGGCTTTTTTCGTACTCATGTTGTAAATTTGTTTGATTTATCATTCATAATTGCGAGAAAACTAGTATTTACCAATAAAACCCATAGTTAAGAAAACCCTCTGCCATGCTATAATCCTGTTAGACTACTAGAAACCAAACGGGGAAGATGCTTGTGAAAAAATGGCTTTACGCGATAATTTCCGTATTCTTTTTTCTTTCATTTATTTCAACCACGAAAGCGGCGCCTGACGGAATTGAATTAAAGGATTACCAGGACAGTGCCCGCCTTATGATAGCCATAAAAAATGGAGAGACGAACCGGCTGATGGGGGAAACGATTCTTTTGCCAAGAGACTCCTTTAACGCAAAACAGGCAGCCGGAATCATTAACACGCTGGCCAGACTGCCGGAACCGCTTCTCGTAAAAATACACAAAGCTGGAATAGTGGTCAGGCTGTTTGATGGAAAGCTGACAGACAATCCGAGTGCGAGCCACTTGAAGGGCGTAACCCCAAGAGGATACAGCAATGGAACCACCTGGGATGATGTCCCGGGAATCGGGGGTTCGAAGATCGTTCTTGTTAAAATTGGTTCAAGTGGCAAGGGGAATGGGCATGGATCGGTGAATTTGGAACTTCATGAACTTGCACATTCTGTTGACAGGCTTATATATGGTGGCTTTTCACAAAAGGATTCATTTAAAGCCGTCTGGGAAAAAGAGCGCTCAATCCTGTTCCCCGGACAGGATTATTTCCTCCACTATCCGGAAGAATATTTTGCCGAAGCCTTTGCTGTATACTATTACAGCGCTGAAACCAATGCGTATTTGGAGAAAAACGCTCCTTCAACATACGCCATCCTGAAAGGCTTGGATTGATGATTCCGGGCCTTTTCTGATACAATGGCGTAAAGATGGAGGGGTAATATGAAACAATATTTAGAGCTGTGCAGGCATGTCCTTGAGAATGGAACTGAAAAGGATGACAGGACAGGGACTGGCACAATTAGCACATTTGGATACCAGATGCGATTTGATTTAAAGGAAGGGTTTCCGCTTATTACAACCAAAAAGCTTCATTTGCGATCAATCATTCATGAGCTTCTTTGGTTTTTAAACGGGGATACAAATATCCAGTATCTGCAGGATAACGGGGTTAGGATTTGGAACGAATGGGCTGATGAAAATGGAAACCTGGGACCGGTATACGGGAAACAATGGCGCTCTTGGGAAGGTGCAGACGGAAAGGTTGTCGACCAGATTAGCGAACTGATCGAACAGATTAAAACAAATCCCGATTCCAGAAGAATGATTGTGAATGCCTGGAATGTTGCCGAGATTGATAACATGGCGCTTGCTCCTTGCCACTGCATGTTCCAGTTTTATGTCGCGGACGGAAAATTGTCGTGCCAGCTGTACCAACGTTCAGCGGACCTGTTTCTTGGCGTGCCGTTCAACATTGCCTCCTACGCTCTTTTGACGCTGATGGTTGCCCAGGTTTGCGATTTGAAGCCAGGCGAATTCGTCCATACGTTCGGGGATGTACATATTTATAAAAACCATATCGATCAGGTTAAGGAACAGATGGGCCGCGATCCAAGGAAACTGCCGACCATGGCCATCAACCCTGAAGTGAAGGATATCTTCTCATTCAAGTTCGATGATTTCACCCTAGAAGGATATGATCCACATCCGCACATCAAGGGAGCGGTCAGCGTATGATTTCGTTTATTTGGGCAATGGACAGAAATCGGGTAATAGGCAAAGAGAACAAACTGCCTTGGCATATCCCAGAGGATCTGAAATTTTTCAAGTCTTCAACAATGGGCCATCCGATTGCGATGGGCAGAAAAACCTTTGTATCGATTGGGCGTCCGCTTCCGGGAAGGGAAAATATCATTATTACCCGTAACAAGGAGTATTCAAATGATGGATGTACGGTTCTGCATTCGATTGAGGAATTCGTTGAATACTGCAGGGAAAATGAAGAAGAGTACTTTGTTATCGGCGGAGCGGAAATCTTCAAGGAAATGTTCCCATACGCGGACAAGCTGTATATCACCCTAATCCATGTAGAATTTGAGGGAGACACGTTTTTCCCTGAGTTCGATTTGGAAGAATGGGAACTCCTTTCTTCTGAAAAAGGGCCCAGGAACGAAAAAAATCCTTACGATTACGAATTTAGGATATATGCCAGAAAAACGGACCAGTAAAATAGGTCTTGCAAACAAAAAAACATCAGCCTCGCAGCTGATGTTTTTTGTTCTTTATCCCTGAAAGCCCGTCTGCTCATATTCTGAAAGCTTTCCCATCATATTCCTGAAAGCCTCAGGGCTCAGAAATTCTTCCTCCTGAAAATGGGCCTTTACCCAATTAATCAGTTCTGAAGGGGTGTTGAAAAAGACACCGCTTGTATCGCTTTTTCGAATCATATAACGCCCATTATCTTCATCAATCGTCACTTCCACCGGCAGGACGCATTCGTAGTTTTCCAGCGAAAATTCCATCCCCGCCACCCCCTTTGTTTAATGAAATGAATGCTGTTAGCCGCAAGCATTTATTTAGTATATGTAAAAGCTTCCTGTTAAATTAAAAAAAGAACATGAGATTTCCAACTTTTCGCAAACTATCGTTATCGAGTTAATCCATTGACTAATTTTCCGCTTATTGTTAAATTGGAACAGACACAGGCGGATTAAGGCATCTCTAAAAAGGCCATTTTCTCGAAATGTGAAATTCTGATGAATTTTAGCGTAAAATAGCCCACTGCCTTATTAAAAGTACTATAATCATAGTAGATTCACTATACCGAAGGGGATGTTACTACATGTTGAATAATATTGGAGTTCCTGGATTAATTCTTATTCTTGTCCTTGCCTTGATCATATTCGGGCCTAAGAAGCTTCCTGAAATCGGACGCGCATTTGGCCAAACGCTTCGTGAATTCAAAAAGTCGACCCGTGAACTGACCAGTGATGTAATGGAAGACCTTGAGGAAGAAAAGAAAAAAGCTACAAAATAATGGACAGGATTTCGACCATTCGCACCTGGATTCCCCGACATTAAATATCATTCAACCGAGGGTTCACGGCCTTGCTCAAGGGAAAATGGAGCATTGGAAGGGACCCTTTTCTAATAGCCATTTGTGCCTCGCAGGGCAGCTGGATGCCATGCGCAGAGCCCCTGGTTGATTACAACTTAGGACAGGGAGAATAATATGGATAAAGAATTAAATGTAGTTGACCATCTTGATGAACTTCGGAAAAGAATCATAATTTCCGCAATTTCATTCGTAATATTTTTTGGCGTAGGCTTTGCCTATGTGGAGGATATTTATAAATGGTTTGTCCGCGACCTAGACGTCAAGCTGATTGTCCTTGGCCCAAGTGATATTGTCTGGATCTATTTCACGCTCGCGTCCTTAATCGCAATAGCTGGGACAATACCGATACTGGCCTTTCAGATCTGGCTGTTTGTAAAACCTGCATTAAAGCCCGTTGAGAGGAAAATTTCCCTTTCCTATATACCGGCATTATTTCTTCTGTTCATTGCCGGCTTGGCATTCGGCTATTTCGTCATTTTCCCGAATGTCCTTTCCTTTCTCGTGGAGCTTGGCGGGGATATGCTTGTCACCAACTTTACGGCTGAAAAGTATTTCCGGTTTGTCATGAACATGACGCTTCCGTTCGGGGTCCTTTTTGAACTTCCAGCCGTTGTCATGTTCCTTACATCACTAGGAATTCTTAACCCGTACGTATTAACAAAAATTCGGAAGTACGCATATTTCATCCTAATCATCATTGCAATTGTGATTACACCACCGGATCCTGTATCGGATTTTCTTGTAATCATTCCGTTGCTCCTGTTGTATGAAATCTCTGTTAATCTTTCCAAGTTCGTATATAAGAAAAGGCTTAAGAAATTGGCAAAGGAAGAAGCGGAGTTTGCTTCTGAATAAGTTTTTGCCCCGGGTAACTTGCCCGGGGTTATTTTTATTTTAATAGAAAAAATAAAATGTAACTACTTGCAAAGACGTAATGGACATAAAAATCCCACTGAATGCCCGTCTGTTCCGGATACCATGAACGAAGAACAATTCGTCCATGACCATGTATTCCACTTTTCCCATCTTCATGCCTTAAACTGGCTAGATGTAGTCAGCAGGTCAAAGGCTAATTCAGTAGAAACTTCAAGTCTAGGGTCGCACCAGGATATTAATCGGATTGACCGGAACAATGCTGGTCAATAAGCAGCGAGGGTTATTTTTCTGTTATTTTTCAGGAATCCCGTCATTTATAGAATGTTTCTCCTTTCTCCAAGTCTCATATTTTATATATTTCCGGTATTCAGTAAAATCCTCTTTTTTCATTCCATCCTTGATTGCCTCTTGGATCAATTGTTCCCATTCATGATCAAGAACAATTTTAGGTTGGTTCTCCTTAGCATGACTTCCAAGCAAAAATTCAATCGAAGTATCCAGTGTGGCGGCCACTTTGTTTAAAAACTGCAGTGATGGGTTTTTCTGTATCCCACGTTCAATCTGGCTCAAATATGACTTCGAAACATCCGCAAGTTTAGCCAGTTCCGAAATTGAGTACCCCCTTTGTAAACGAAGCTCCTTAATCCGCGCTCCCAGCATAAAATTTCTCCTTTTTTACCCCGCCGTTTTTAAAAATCTTTAGATACATTATACAGAACTAAATATTCTTTATAAAGTACATAAATGTAAGGAAAAAGGAGGAAATCAAAGAAAACCACCTTTTTTCGTTCTTTATTAAGAAGATATGACTGAATTTAGGGTTTTTCAGGTTTACTACTTTGACATATACTCAACCTATAGGTTCTTTGGAAAGAACAACCAATAAGGAAGTTGATGAGAATGTTAAAAAAATTCGCCAACTTCGTTCTTAATAAACCACAAATGATCAATCATCCATTAAAAAGAGCGAGCGAAGGAGGAGGGCCTGTGCGATTTACTCGCATGAGGAAATTCAACAAAAAGGGTAGAAAACTCTACTTTGCGGCTAAATTGGTAGCCATCTGGTATCTCATAATCCTAACGGGATCTTATCTTACTTCAGATACAGGTGCTTACTTTAATGATGTAAAGTCAATTAGTGGAACAATTAGTGTTGCAGAAGATTTTTGTAAAGATGTAGAAAACGGGTCAGACTTTTGGCAAAAATATTGCAAAGATAATGCGGGTCCAGGAAATGGTTCGGATCCCCCGGATAAAGACAATGGTGGAAAGGGCACTGATCCAGATAACCCTGGCCAAAATAAAGGTGGTTGTGATGATCATACAAATGCGCCTTGTTCTGAAGTACGGGACTTAAAAGAAAAACATACCAGTAGTTCAATAAGTCTAACATGGTCAAATCCAAGTCAAGCAAATAAAAATTTTAGCCATGTAAATGTGTACAGAAATGACGGTGAAAATCCGGTTGGCATCAACATAAAAAACGGGAAATTTAATGATGAAAACTTAGTGGCGGCTACAAAGTATAGCTACAAAATAACAACAGTCGGTAATAAGGGCATTGAATCTAGTGGGACAATTATTGAAGTAACAACTAGTTCAAATTGAAGCGGATAGCGTAAATCCTAAATAGGTTAATAACAAAATTCAATTAAATTTGGTGGTGTAATCATGAAAAAGTTAAAAAAGATTGTAAGTACAATGATTACAGTAGTTCTTTCTTTAACACTATTGTTTATGGTTTTCGTAGTAATTTCTTCAAAAGCCTCGGGTGGCGAACCCAATTTCTTAGGCTATCAACTGAAAACAGTGCTTTCAGGATCCATGGAACCCACTTTTAAAACTGGTTCAATCATAGTGGTTAATCCAGTAGAAGATAAAACCAGCTTGAAAAAAGGTGATGTAATCACTTTTATGATTGAAGAAAATCAATTGGCAACGCACAGAATAATGGAAGTCATCAAAAATGATAATCAGGTAATGTACAAAACTAAAGGAGATAACAATAATAGTGCTGATACAGATTTGGTGTTAGGCCAGAACGTGGTTGCCAAGTATACAGGAATTACAATTCCTTACGCAGGTTACTTAGTAGATTATACAAAATCAAAAAATGGAACAGCGTTTTTGTTGATTTTACCAGGCATACTCCTATTGCTATATTCAGGATTTACCATTTTTAGAGCTCTAAAAGAAATCGATGTTCCGAAAAAAGGAAAAGATGTGCAAGAAACAGCTTAATTGGTTGCAACTCCTTATAAAAATATAGGGGTTCAATATAAAACTTACATACCTCACAAAGTTGAGGGGAAAGAGGAGGAGAAGAAATGAGTATCAAAAAGAAATTAGGTTTAGGCATGGCTTCAGCAGCTCTCGGTCTATCATTAATCGGTGGGGGTACATTCGCTTACTTTAGTGATGAAGCAACTGTACATAACTCTATCGCAGCGGGTACATTAAAATTTAACGTAGGTACAGTTGCAGGCCATGATTTTAACTTTGATCTTTCAAACTTCCGACCAGGCGATTCTGTACAGAGAGCTTTTAAATTAACTAATACTGGAAGCCTGGCAATTGAGAAAGTCCTTATGAAAGTTGTAGATGCAAGTGTTAAAAAGGCTGATAATACAGCTGCAGACGCTGCACTAACTGAGAAGTTTCTTAAATCATTAACATTAAATGCTTTCATCCAAAATTATGACGAAAGTGGTTATGTCCAAGGACCGCAATACCATATTACTAGTGGCACAATTACATTATGGGATGCACTTTATGGTGATATAAGTGGTAACATCTTAAACGGTTATTATGATAATACCCAACAGAAGATTAATTTAACTCCAAATGGAATTGATTCGGATGGTACTGGTAATGGGAAGTATGATGGATACGTAATCAGGATCAACTTTCCTGAAGCCAATGTTGCACAAAACGATTTACAAGGTCTAAAGGCTACATTTGACTTCCATTTGGATGCTCGACAAGTTATGGGTGATAAGGTACATGGATCTTGGGGACCAAACGGAAAAATTACAGGTAATCAAATACAAGGTACAAAAAACCTTAACGGTGAGCTGCAAAATGCTGGAGTTTTTAAAACAGATGGAAATAAAACAATTACTAATCCGGTCACTAGACCCAATGGTTTTCAAAGATAATAATTGAGATCGCTGAAAAAGGGTGGGAATATTTCCTGCCCTTTTTCCGAAATCTTTGGGGAGATAGAGGTCTTTTATGTATAATAAAATAATTCTATCCTTGGTAGTGTTAATTTTTTTCTTTGTTTCCCCCATTGGAAATATAAAGGCTGAAGAAAAAATCAAGGAAATTGATATTTCAACAAGCCCGCATAAAGTTTTCTTTGATATTCAAAATGGTCGACCCGGGGATACGTATATAAAGGAATTAAATATCCAAAATAATGGAACAAAAGACTTTAAGTATCTTTTTTCAAATCGTTTTTTAACTGGATCAAAAAAGATTTATAATGAATTGGTTTTAACCGTTTCTGATACATCTGGCGAACTTTATAATGGTAAATTAAAAGATTTTGAAAAATTAGATTCAAGGTATTTAAAAAGCAACACCTCAGAAAATCTAGTTTTTAGTATTAAAATACCTTATGAATTAGGGAACGAGTATCAGGGGCTTGGATGTGAGTTTCAATTTAAGTTTTTTGTGGAAGGTAGTATTGATGGAACAATTCCACCCATTTGGGTACCGGAAGCTGATCCACCCAAACAAGACCCCCCAAAAGAAAATCCAACTTCAACCCAACCTCCGGGTGATAAAGACCCAGGACAAGGAAACGAACCCGGTGATGAGGAAAAACCAGGGGATAGCGATGAACAGGAAGAGGTAGAGGACCCAGGAGATAATGGAAGTTCTGAAAGTGAAGAGAAGCCCATTGTAGAATTGCCTGATACTGATGTTCCAGGTGGAACCGATAACGGTACACCAGTGGTTGATATTCCTGGAGAAACTGTACCAATGGGTCCAGGGGATCACCTGCCTTATACAGCCACTTCAATTTACAACCTATTAATGGTTGGCGTGGGGCTTATTGGTTCTGGTATTGGATTGCAAATTTATTTCAAAAAACGAAAAAAATTGAATAAAGATGTTTAAAGAGACCTTGATTTGGATGTAGGAAAAATCAAGGTCTGTATTTATTAATAAATGAATATGAATAATCTTTGTATTGAAGTAGCCGATTTTTTTATTGAAGGATAAGGGAGAGTTGGGGGATGTACAAAAAAGTATGTACCGAGTGCAGTAAGCCATCTTTAGCAGCAGTGTGACGGGTGAGGACGTGAAATGTAAAGTGTTCGGCTCTAATATAACCTGGTAAGTCAAAGTTAAGAAATTACTTTTACTTACAAAAATATATATTGAAAAAGGCTAAAACATGATAAGTGTTTTAGCCTTTTTTGATTGTAGATATAAATATTTTTGTGATTTTTTATTGAAAAATCAAGCACAAGTAAAAAGTAAATAATACGGGGATGGGTTTCAACCTAATATACCAATCGCCTTTTAATAGTGACGTTAACAAGATTATTACTCTATGTTCAAAACTATCAGAAATTTATGGGAGAGACTCTTTAATTTTTTTCCCAGTGAGTTGAATGAATACTTGAATGAGTAAATGTTTACAGCCATGCCCAAAGAGCCACCTTTGCCATATTTAAGAGCCACTTCGGACAACAATTTGAGCCAGCTCTGCCATGTGAAGAGCCACTTGGAATACAAAAACGGACGAGACGTTCACTTTACTTGGTGAGGCGGGCCAAGCCAACCTCGTTGCTGCTGAATTTGTAGATGGGAATCCATGCCAGTAGAGGCTCATTATAAAGTGACAACCTGCTACTACTGACAACTTACAGAACACTTTTTAATAATTGCTATACAAAAAATTCTAGTGGCTTTCAACTTTACCACAAGTGGCACTCAGTGATGGCGATATACAGTAAAGAATCAATATAAGATAAACTTATTTTTATTTATGCCATTGTTCTTGTATGCATTGCTGTTCCTTCCTCCAGGATTCATACTTCATAAACTTCCGGAACTCAGAGAAGTCTTCCTTTTTCATTCCCTCTTTTATAGCTGTTATTATCAAATCATTCCATTCGCTATCTAGAATGAGTAATCTACCCTCACTAGATTCCACAGTATTTTTTAGCAGTACCTCAATTGTTGTGCCTAAAGTTTTTGCTAATTTGTTGAGTACCTGTAGCGATGGGTTCTTATGCAGCCCTCTTTCAATCTGGCTTAAATAAGATTTTGAAACTACGGAACGCTTAGCCAACTCACTAATGGAGTACCCCTTTTTTATCCTAAGCTCCTTGATCCTTGCCCCAACCATATTCATCACCTTGTTGTAACAGATTTAATATTCATTATACAGAACAACTATTTCTTTATAAAATACAAAATAATGAGGAAATTGGAGAAAAACGAAGAAAACATCAGGATTTCGTTCGTTATATGGAATATTTGGTTAATTTTGGAGTTTTATTTGTTCGCTAAGTTGGTATATAGTCAACCTATAAGTTCTTTAGAAAGAACGAAATGGTTGAGAAGGAAGTGGGCGGATGCAGTTATCCAGGATGGAACTCTATAAAAACAAAAACAGCACCGTATATAAAAATCGGAAAGCTTTCAAAACAAACACATTAAAAATAGCCCTTCTAATCCCTTGTCTGGGAATCACCATTGTTACCTCAACATCAATCGCTTTTGCTGATTCTGGGTTAAAAGAATATCTCACAAGTTGGTATCTGAACAAACTGGTAAATATTGAGGAATCCCTAACAAACTCAGTCATTACTGAAGCAAATAACCAGAAAGCTATCCTCTTGCAAAAGGTAAGAGAACAGACCCTTTCTTCAATTGAAGATCTTCAGACATACGCTAAAGAGAAGGAAACACTAATTAACGACAATATTAAGAAAAAGGCGGATGAAGTTACAAAAGCTCTGGAGAATCAAAATAACATCGATTTGGAATTGAGAAAAAATCAAATCGACAAGCAAACTGAAGAAATGTTAGATGGTTCAAAAAATGAAGTTAATCCTTCTGATATTGAGGCTGAGGAAACAGTAGAAGCGGAAAATCAATTGAAGGATCCAAAAGCTAAAATCGAAACTAATGTAAATTAATTCTAAAATTTTTCAATATCCAACTTTATTACTGATCTTCTTTATAAATAAATGGAGTTGAGTCATTTGGAAAAAACAATACAGACATTATCTCATGAAGAAGTAAATGCAAATGTCATGAAACAAAAAAGTTCCATATTGGAATGGGGTAAGTTCATCGTTTTTCTCATTTTTATATTCTTCATCATTCATAACACTATTGGTTTTATTACTGTTAGTGGTTCATCCATGGTTCCGACGTTGGAAGAGGGGAATATCATTTTTGAAGAAAAAGTTAGCAAATATCTTCGGAATCCCGGGTTGGGTGACATAGTAATCATTAGTCGGCCAGCACAAGGATACAAAATTGTTAAAAGAGTAATTGGAACTCCCAATGACAAGGTAAAGATTGAAAATGGAATTATTTATATCAATGAGGAAGCATTGCCAGAGATTTCAACATTAGGAACCTCTGACGATATGGAAGAAGTCACGATACCGGCAAATCATGTGTTTGTAATGGGGGATCATCGAACACCAGGCGAAAGCATTGATAGCCGCGACCAAGCAGTTGGGCCTATATCTATAGATGAAATTGACGGATATGCAATAGTTTCTCTGCTGCCATTTCGCCTATTACCAAAACCATTAGAGCTGGATTGAGGGTGAAAAACTTGCTTAAAAAATTCTCCATTGTACTTCTATTGTCATTAACTATAGCAGGCGGTGCTACATACGCCACCTCCAATGCGGGACCCAGTTTGAAAAGTTGGTTCGAAAATAAAATTACTGAGACTAGAACAAATGTAAATCAATCGTTAATTGAGTTGGTGAGGGATCAAATAAACTTAGTATCAAGCGATTCTGAAAAAAGAACTTGGAAACTACAACAAGACCTGAAAGCTTACAGTGATACTCGGAACGCTGACATAGAAGGAAATATCATAAATCAGTTAAAAACACATGAAATCGAGTTAAATAAAGCTTCAACGGTCATCAGTTCCAGTACCAGTAATGACTTTAATGAAATAATGAGCAAAATTAATCATAAGACAGATGATGTAATGAAGTCTGTTGAAGAATATAATGACCGTTCCTTACTGGATAATCATAATTTGAACTTACCGGATCTTAAAATACTATCAGAAAAGAAAAATGCCTCGAGCAAGCAATTAAACGATGAAATTAATAGAACCAAAGAAACCATTATGAACTTGGAATCCGCTGCATCTACCGAAAGTAACCCAATAGTAAAAAACTTTATTGAACAAAAAATCATGTTACTAAAAGATCTCATTATTATTCTTGAGTCTTAATCTCGTATATTACTATGTTCTCTATTGGGAACATGTACATATATAAAATACAATATAAAAGAGGAGACGTGAGGAAATGAAAATCAAATCATTAAAAGGAAAAATCGCAACGGGAGTAATCACAGCTAGCTTGTTAGCCACTACAGGGATGGCATTCGCAAATTCGAATGCTGGACCTCAGTTCAAGATCTGGGGAGACCAGCATATCCAGGCAGCTAAAGATGCGGTATCATCCGCGCTTGGTACCGCAACAACTAATG
>NZ_LMTI01000014.1:1084-1240 GCF_001510665.1 Bacillus sp. FJAT-27445 | reverse complement strand
TGATCCGAAGATCACTATAATATTGTTTGTTGACGCTTGTTTGTTTAGTTTTCAAAGAACAATTTTTGGAGCGGGTGATGGGAATCGAACCCACGACATCAGCTTGGAAGGCTGGAGTTTTACCATTAAACTACACCCGCAAATATTTAAATTTCG
>NZ_LMTI01000014.1:0-1004 GCF_001510665.1 Bacillus sp. FJAT-27445 | reverse complement strand
GGATTCGAACCTGCGACCCCTTGGTCCCAAACCAAGTGCTCTACCAAGCTGAGCTACTTCCCGTTATATGGCGCGCCCGAAAGGAGTCGAACCCATAACCTTCTGATCCGTAGTCAGACGCTCTATCCAATTGAGCTACGGGCGCATATTTCGAAAGCGACCTAATCAATATTACACTAACAAATAATGTTTGTCAAGACTTTTTTGGTGCGGCCGAGAGGACTTGAACCTCCACGGGGTTGCCCCCACTAGGCCCTCAACCTAGCGCGTCTGCCATTCCGCCACGACCGCATAATGTAAAACAGCGACAAGATTAATCATATCACTTACTTAGCATCATTGCAACTGGTAATTTTATGGTGCGGGTGAAGGGAGTCGAACCCCCACGCCTCGCGGCGCCAGATCCTAAGTCTGGTGCGTCTGCCAATTCCGCCACACCCGCATATTAAAATGGTGAGCCATGAAGGACTCGAACCTTCGACCCTCTGATTAAAAGTCAGATGCTCTACCGACTGAGCTAATGGCTCGTATAGAAGAATTTCCCTAAATATATATTAACTTAGTCAGATGCTCCGTAGAACTTTCGTTCTACTCCGCAACTCGCAGCATAACCATGATGCTTTGCTCGTTGCTCCACCGACTGAGCTAATGGCTCGATATAAAAATGGCTGGGCTAGCTGGATTCGAACCAACGAATGACGGAGTCAAAGTCCGTTGCCTTACCGCTTGGCTATAGCCCAATAGTATAATTATTGTTCCCCATTTACAATTCCAATACAATTTAAAAAGAACATACATAGTATTGCTCTTTTTGTTTGGAACCTATTCAGGAAAATGGTGGTGGGGGACGGATTCGAACCGCCGAACCCGGAGGGAGCGGATTTACAGTCCGCCGCGTTTAGCCACTTCGCTACCCCACCAAAAATGGTGCCGGCTAGAGGACTTGAACCCCCAACCTACTGATTACAAGTCAGTTGCTCTACCAATTGAGCTAAACCGGCAAA
>NZ_LMTI01000013.1:3101-4753 GCF_001510665.1 Bacillus sp. FJAT-27445 | reverse complement strand
AAACTCATACTCTTTTTTGGAGAGTTTGATCCTGGCTCAGGACGAACGCTGGCGGCGTGCCTAATACATGCAAGTCGAGCGGAGTTTTAAAAGCTTGCTTTTAAAACTCAGCGGCGGACGGGTGAGTAACACGTGGGCAACCTGCCTGTAAGACTGGGATAACTTCGGGAAACCGGAGCTAATACCGGATAACCCTTTCCTTCACATGGAGGAAAGCTGAAAGACGGCTTCTCGCTGTCACTTACAGATGGGCCCGCGGCGCATTAGCTAGTTGGTGGGGTAACGGCCCACCAAGGCGACGATGCGTAGCCGACCTGAGAGGGTGATCGGCCACACTGGGACTGAGACACGGCCCAGACTCCTACGGGAGGCAGCAGTAGGGAATCTTCCGCAATGGACGAAAGTCTGACGGAGCAACGCCGCGTGAGCGAAGAAGGCCTTCGGGTCGTAAAGCTCTGTTGTCAGGGAAGAACAAGTGCCGGAGTAACTGCCGGCACCTTGACGGTACCTGACCAGAAAGCCACGGCTAACTACGTGCCAGCAGCCGCGGTAATACGTAGGTGGCAAGCGTTGTCCGGAATTATTGGGCGTAAAGCGCGCGCAGGCGGCCTCTTAAGTCTGATGTGAAAGCCCACGGCTCAACCGTGGAGGGTCATTGGAAACTGGGGGGCTTGAGTGCAGAAGAGGAGAGCGGAATTCCACGTGTAGCGGTGAAATGCGTAGAGATGTGGAGGAACACCAGTGGCGAAGGCGGCTCTCTGGTCTGTAACTGACGCTGAGGCGCGAAAGCGTGGGGAGCGAACAGGATTAGATACCCTGGTAGTCCACGCCGTAAACGATGAGTGCTAAGTGTTAGAGGGTTTCCGCCCTTTAGTGCTGCAGCAAACGCATTAAGCACTCCGCCTGGGGAGTACGGCCGCAAGGCTGAAACTCAAAGGAATTGACGGGGGCCCGCACAAGCGGTGGAGCATGTGGTTTAATTCGAAGCAACGCGAAGAACCTTACCAGGTCTTGACATCCTCTGACACTCCTGGAGACAGGACGTTCCCCTTCGGGGGACAGAGTGACAGGTGGTGCATGGTTGTCGTCAGCTCGTGTCGTGAGATGTTGGGTTAAGTCCCGCAACGAGCGCAACCCTTGATCTTAGTTGCCAGCATTCAGTTGGGCACTCTAAGGTGACTGCCGGTGACAAACCGGAGGAAGGTGGGGATGACGTCAAATCATCATGCCCCTTATGACCTGGGCTACACACGTGCTACAATGGATGGTACAAAGGGCAGCGAAGCCGCGAGGTGAAGCCAATCCCATAAAACCATTCTCAGTTCGGATTGCAGGCTGCAACTCGCCTGCATGAAGCCGGAATCGCTAGTAATCGCGGATCAGCATGCCGCGGTGAATACGTTCCCGGGCCTTGTACACACCGCCCGTCACACCACGGGAGTTTGTAACACCCGAAGTCGGTGGGGTAACCGCAAGGAGCCAGCCGCCTAAGGTGGGACAGATGACTGGGGTGAAGTCGTAACAAGGTAGCCGTATCGGAAGGTGCGGCTGGATCACCTCCTTTCTAAGGATATTGCCTTCGGGCAATCGGAACTCAGTCCTTCGGGACTGTGATGTTGACGCGCTTGTTTGTTTAGTTTTGAGGGAGCAAT
>NZ_LMTI01000013.1:0-2947 GCF_001510665.1 Bacillus sp. FJAT-27445 | reverse complement strand
AAACCTTTTAGGTTAAGTTAGAAAGGGCGCACGGTGGATGCCTTGGCACTAGGAGCCGAAGAAGGACGGGACTAACACCGATATGCTCCGGGGAGCTGTAAGTAAGCATTGATCCGGAGATTTCCGAATGGGGGAACCCGCCATCCGTAATGGGGTGGCATCTTTACCTGAATTCATAGGGTATTGAAGGCATACCCGGGGAACTGAAACATCTAAGTACCCGGAGGAAGAGAAAGCAAACGCGATTCCCTGAGTAGCGGCGAGCGAAACGGGACATAGCCCAAACCGAAAGGCTTGCCTTTCGGGGTTGTAGGACACTCAACATGGAGTTACAAAGGAACGGGGTAGGCGAAGAGGCCTGGAAAGGCCTGCCGTAGAAGGTAAAAGCCCTGTAGCTGAAACTTCGTTCCCTCCTGAGTGGATCCTGAGTACGGCCGGACACGTGAAATCCGGTCGGAATCCGGGAGGACCATCTCCCAAGGCTAAATACTCCCTAGTGACCGATAGTGAACCAGTACCGTGAGGGAAAGGTGAAAAGCACCCCGGAAGGGGAGTGAAATAGATCCTGAAACCGTGTGCCTACAAGTAGTCAGAGCCCGTTCATGGGTGATGGCGTGCCTTTTGTAGAATGAACCGGCGAGTTACGGTCCCATGCAAGGTTAAGCCGAAAAGGCGGAGCCGCAGCGAAAGCGAGTCTGAATAGGGCGAATGAGTATGTGGCCGTAGACCCGAAACCAGGTGATCTACCCATGTCCAGGTTGAAGTCCAGGTAACACTGGATGGAGGACCGAACCCACGTACGTTGAAAAGTGCGGGGATGAGGTGTGGGTAGCGGAGAAATTCCAATCGAACCTGGAGATAGCTGGTTCTCTCCGAAATAGCTTTAGGGCTAGCCTCACGTTGTAAGAGTCTTGGAGGTAGAGCACTGTTTGGACTAGGGGCCCCCATCGGGTTACCGAATTCAGACAAACTCCGAATGCCAAAGACTTATCCGTGGGAGTCAGACTGCGAGTGATAAGATCCGTAGTCAAGAGGGAAACAGCCCAGACCACCAGCTAAGGTCCCAAAGTATACGTTAAGTGGAAAAGGATGTGGAGTTGCTTAGACAACCAGGATGTTGGCTTAGAAGCAGCCACCATTTAAAGAGTGCGTAATAGCTCACTGGTCGAGTGACTCTGCGCCGAAAATGTACCGGGGCTAAACGTATCACCGAAGCTGTGGATTGACATCTTCGATGTCAGTGGTAGGAGAGCGTTCCAAGTGCGTTGAAGCAGGACCGGAAGGACCTGTGGAGCGCTTGGAAGTGAGAATGCCGGTATGAGTAGCGAAAGATGGGTGAGAATCCCATCCACCGAATGCCTAAGGTTTCCTGAGGAAGGCTCGTCCGCTCAGGGTTAGTCGGGACCTAAGCCGAGGCCGAAAGGCGTAGGCGATGGACAACAGGTTGATATTCCTGTACCACCTCTTCATCGTTTGAGCAATGGGGGGACGCAGGAGGATAGGGTAAGCGCACTATTGGATATGTGCGTCTAAGCAGTTAGGCTGGGAAGTTGGCAAATCCGCTTCCCATATAAGGCTGAGCTGTGACAGCGAGGGAAATTAAGTACCGAAGTTCCTGATTCCACACTGCCAAGAAAAGCCTCTAGCGAGATGAAAGGTGCCCGTACCGCAAACCGACACAGGTAGGCGAGGAGAGAATCCTAAGGTGAGCGAGAGAACTCTCGTTAAGGAACTCGGCAAAATGACCCCGTAACTTCGGGAGAAGGGGTGCTCTTTAGGGTTCATAGCCCTGAAGAGCCGCAGTGAATAGGCCCAGGCGACTGTTTAGCAAAAACACAGGTCTCTGCGAAGCCGCAAGGCGAAGTATAGGGGCTGACGCCTGCCCGGTGCTGGAAGGTTAAGAGGAGGGGTTAGCTCACGCGAAGCTCTGAATTGAAGCCCCAGTAAACGGCGGCCGTAACTATAACGGTCCTAAGGTAGCGAAATTCCTTGTCGGGTAAGTTCCGACCCGCACGAAAGGCGTAACGATCTGGGCACTGTCTCAACGAGAGACTCGGTGAAATTATAGTACCTGTGAAGATGCAGGTTACCCGCGACAGGACGGAAAGACCCCGTGGAGCTTTACTGCAGCCTGATATTGAATTTTGGTACAGCCTGTACAGGATAGGTAGGAGCCTGTGAAGCATGAGCGCCAGCTTGTGTGGAGGCGTCGGTGGGATACTACCCTGGCTGTATTGAAATTCTAACCCGCACCCCTTACCGGGGTGGGAGACAGTGTCAGGCGGGCAGTTTGACTGGGGCGGTCGCCTCCTAAAATGTAACGGAGGCGCCCAAAGGTTCCCTCAGAATGGTTGGAAATCATTCGCAGAGTGTAAAGGCACAAGGGAGCTTGACTGCGAGACCTACAAGTCGAGCAGGGACGAAAGTCGGGCTTAGTGATCCGGTGGTTCCGCATGGAAGGGCCATCGCTCAACGGATAAAAGCTACCCCGGGGATAACAGGCTTATCTCCCCCAAGAGTCCACATCGACGGGGAGGTTTGGCACCTCGATGTCGGCTCATCGCATCCTGGGGCTGTAGTCGGTCCCAAGGGTTGGGCTGTTCGCCCATTAAAGCGGTACGCGAGCTGGGTTCAGAACGTCGTGAGACAGTTCGGTCCCTATCCGTCGTGGGCGCAGGAAATTTGAGAGGAGCTGTCCTTAGTACGAGAGGACCGGGATGGACGCACCGCTGGTGTACCAGTTGTCTTGCCAAAGGCATCGCTGGGTAGCTATGTGCGGACGGGATAAGTGCTGAAAGCATCTAAGCATGAAGCCCCCCTCAAGATGAGATTTCCCATTCGAAAGAAGTAAGATCCCTGAAAGATGATCAGGTTGATAGGTCAGAGGTGGAAGCGCGGCGACGTGTGGAGCTGACTGATACTAATCGATCGAGGACTTAACCATATA
>NZ_LMTI01000012.1 GCF_001510665.1 Bacillus sp. FJAT-27445 | reverse complement strand
CCGAAGATCACTATAATATTGTTTGTTGACGCTTGTTTGTTTAGTTTTCAAAGAGCAATTTTTAACCTGTCGTTCAAAAGCGACTTTACTAGAATAACATTTTAAAAAAGCAAAGTCAATAACTTTTTTATCAGTGCCGTTTTGTTCAGCAGCGACTTTTACTATATTACAAGCTTTTCAAAGATAGGTCAACCCTTTTTTTATTTTTTTACAAAGAAAAAATAAATAACTGGCCAACCTCCTTAAAAAGAAAAAAGAAATCCGTTGCAAACAATGGATTTCTTTTAAGATGTTGTAACTATCCAAAGACTAGCATCTCAACAGCTACTAAAGCAGCCATCCCTGGTATGCCAAGAAATCCTGAAACCGCCGTTGTAAACAAATTAATGGGAATGTGGATACCGAACTGATTTCCAGCTGTATTCAGGAAAAACAAAAGAAGTGCTCCAATCACGAGTTTTATCGCTCCTTGCCCAAGCAGCTTCGCAGGCTTCATGGGCGCTCCCGCAACCAGCAGCAGGATAATAAGGCCGCCCAATATTGAAATTACAAAAATCGGTTCCAAACAAAAACTCCCCCTTCCTCGGGAACTTGTACTTTAATCATATGTACAAGTTTCCCAAAAAAGACCGGGAGCTATTCTATTCATCTTGCTATTGAGACTTTTCGATGCTTTGCTTCTTTTAATAGGAAAAAGTATTTAGCTTCGGCAATCCTAGCCTGGCAAATCACTTCTTCCGATGGATCGAATGATTTTTCCAGAAGGCTTTTTTGCCGTTGCCAGTCAACCTTAACCTCCTCGAGCAGGTTCAGGAATTTTTCATTGTATTCCTGGCGCAGCCGGCCTTTTCTCCGAAAGAACATGATTCATTCTCCTCCATCCTTTAGAGTTCACGCCGGCCTTCCAATGCTTTCGAAAGCGTAACCTCATCGGCGTACTCAAGGTCTCCCCCCACAGGGAGGCCGTGGGCAATCCTGGTTGTTTTAATGCCTGAGGGCTTTAACAGCCGTGAAATATACATGGCTGTAGCTTCCCCTTCTATATTCGGGTTGGTCGCAAGGATAACTTCCTGAACACTTTCATCCTGTAGCCGTTTCAGCAAATCAGGGATGTTGATGTCCTCAGGACCAATCCCATCCATTGGGGAAATGGCACCCTGAAGGACATGGTAGAGGCCGTTAAACTCTTTCATCTTTTCCATTGCAATTACGTCCTTAGGATCTTGCACTACACAAATAACGCTTTTATCTCTTCTTTCATCCGAGCAGATATAGCATGGATCCTGGTCAGTAATATGTCCGCATACGGAACAGTAGCTTAAATTCCGTTTCGCGTTGACAAGCGCTTTGGCAAAGTCCAGTACTGTATCCTCTTTCATGCTAAGGACGAAAAAAGCCAGACGAGCGGCTGTTTTCGGGCCAATCCCCGGCAATCTCATAAAGCTGTCGATCAGCTTTGATATCGGTTCAGGATAATGCATATTCTTTCCTCCTAGAACAAGCCGGGAAGGTTCATTCCTTTAGTAAATTGCCCCATAGTGGACTCGGATAATTTTTCGGCTTTATCCATCGCATCATTCAATGCAGCAAGAATGGTGTCCTGAAGCATTTCCACATCTTCCGGATCGACCGCCTCCGGATCGATTTTAATATCGACCACTTTCTTTTGGCCCGTAATAACTATCGTTACCATGCCACCGCCAGCGGTTCCTTCCACAGTCTTTTCACCAAGTTCATTCTGGGCTTCTTCCATTTGTTTTTGCATTTTTTGCATTTGCTTCATCATGTTTTGCATATTGCCCATTCCACCCATACCTGGCATTTTCCGTTTCATCATCATTCATCCTCCATTTTCATTCTATAATCTCGATTAAATCGCCGCCAAACAACTTCCTGGCTTCGTCAAGAAGCGGATCTTCTTCTTCCCTTTTTGTCTCCGGATCGTCCCCGCCATCTGGCTGGTGATTAGCAAGGAAGCTTTCCCTAATCGTTACCCATTGGTCTTCAGGAACACCTACGATGGAAAACGATTTGCCAGTTAGTTCCCTTAAGCCGTCAGAGATTGCCTCTACAAATTTAGGGTTATCCATAGCCATTTGACAGTGGATTTCATGCTTGAATTTAATTACAAAGGATTTAGGCGAAGAAGCAACCGGCTCTGCTTCATTCAATAAGGCCGCATGGGATTTCATGAGCCTGCGAAGCATTTCACCCCAATTGCTTTTTAACAGGTTAAGGTCCGGTTTTGTTGCCTGCTTCAGGATTTCATTTATTTTTCCTGCCGGTGCCTGGAAACCCTTTCTGGATGTTCTTTGGGCCGGTTTTTGCGCAGGGCTTGCCGTTTCATTGGCTGCTGGGGATACCCCATGTTTCTTCAGTTCCTTTATTTCTTCTTCAAGCCTATCAATCCGGCTTAATAAGGTGGAAACTTCAGCGGAATTCCCAAAAGCTGTTGGAACAGGAGGTGTTTCCATCTGACATAGCTTAACGACCGCCACTTCGAGAAAAATTCGCGGATGGGTCGTCCATCGCATTTCCTGCTGGGTTTTGTTCAACATATCGATTAAATCATAAATTTGTCCTGTTGAAAACTTGTCGGCGAGATCCCGAAATCCATCATCGAGCATAACCCGCTCTAATGACTCATCCAAAGTCGGAGCCATTTTAAAAAGAAGCATGTCACGGAAAAATAAAATAAAGTCCTCAATGAAACGGGATGGATCTTTGCCGTGGAAAAGAAGTTCGTTCAATACATCCAGCCCTTGCGCGACATCTTTCCTATGAATTGCATCAGCCATTTTATATAAAAATCCTTGGGACACCGCCCCAGTGACGGTCAGGGCATCCTCTACAGTAACCCGATCCTGGCTGTAGGAGATAGCCTGGTCTAAAAGGCTTAATGCGTCTCTCATCCCGCCCTCGGCTGCCCTTGCTATAATGGGAAGTGCAGCAGGATCATAAACCGCGCCTGTCTCATCGGCAATCAATTTCATCCTGCCGACAATCGCATTTGCCGTTATCCGTTTAAAATCAAATCGCTGGCATCTTGATACAATGGTCAGCGGAATTTTGTGGGGCTCGGTTGTTGCTAATATAAACATGACGTGTCTTGGGGGTTCTTCGAGCGTCTTTAGAAGGGCATTAAATGCCCCGGTTGAAAGCATATGCACTTCATCTATGATATAAACTTTATATTTTACTGAGCTTGGAGCATATTTCACTTTATCGCGGATGTCTCTAATTTCATCTACACCATTATTGGAAGCTGCATCGATTTCAATGACATCCTGAATCGATCCGTCTGTAATACCACGGCACGCACTGCATTCATTGCATGGTTCAGCGATTGGCGCTCTTTCGCAGTTGACCGCTTTGGCCAATATCTTGGCTGCTGTCGTTTTACCGGTCCCGCGCGGCCCTGAAAAAAGGTAGGCATGTGTAGTCTTTTCCTGAACCAGTGCATTCTGCAGTGTCTTGGTGATGTGTTCCTGGCCCACGACATCTATAAATTGCTGCGGGCGCCAGACTCGGTATAATGCTTGATAAGCCACTGGCAGTGCCCCCTTTCAATTCTAATTGCGGCTGCCGGGAAGCTCCGGACTATAATCCCCATCTATCTATTATACCGTATTTTATATGTAAAGTGTAATTCAACACCATAGAAATCCAGGCTTTTCACTGTTTCTTCCCAGTGGCTGAAATAAAAAAACCCATCCCTTTATAAAGGATGGGTTTAGCATATCCATTTAACTGCCGTGCACCTTCCGTCGACTGTCATCCATAAGCGTTACTCAAGCAGTTAGCTCGGCCCAGGCAACCCTGCGGCACATGAGTGTGTCCACTTAATGCTGCTTCCTTCCGGACCTGACATGGTTCATGGATTCCCATTGCGCAGGACCCAGGCGTCAACACCACTTACTTGAGGCAGGCCCTACAGAGTGGCAGCCTCGGGAAGGGATTCAACCCCGCTGGAGCGGATTGCGGGTACAGGGCACCGCTACCTCCCCGTCTAGCACGGCAAAATTGAAACCTAAAGTATGGCGCCTTTATAGCGCCTTTTCAGTATACATAGTTTTGGTGAAAAAATCAATGCCCTTTACCTGTCAATTCCTGTCTCGCCTTCCACTGATGGAAGCCCTGCTAGCCTTTTCGCCGCCTTCTTCTTCTCTCTGAGCGTACGGAAGAAGTCGGATAGCATGCCGCCGCATTCGGCTTCAAGAACGCCGGGGACTACTTGGCATTGATGATTGAAGCGGCTCTCCTCAAGCAAATTCATAAGCGTTCCGGCACAGCCGCCTTTTGGGTCGACGGCCCCGTAAACAACACGTTCTATCCTGGAGAGGACAATGGCACCGGCACACATTGCGCACGGTTCAAGAGTTACGTACAGGGTAGCCCCCTCAAGCCGCCAGCTGCCGGATTTTCTGCAAGCCTCTTCAATGGCAAGCAGCTCTGCATGCGCCACCGCATTTTGTCTGTACTCACGAAGATTATGAGTCCTGGCGACAACTTCTCCATCCATCACAATGATTGCGCCAATCGGAACCTCTCCTAAGGCAGCAGCCTTTTTAGCCTCTTCTATTGCTTCTTTCATAAAACTTTCGTCTCTGCCTGGGATTTGCTCCATCCCAACACTTCCTTTTATTTAAAAAATCTCTGATATTGCATTAGGGATAGTATAACATGAATATTCTTTCTTCCTCATAGAATGGAGATAGCGTTAGTTTTTAGCAGGGAGGGAAGTACATGCAAATCCATGTTGTGGAAGCTGGACAAACATTGACGACTATAGCCCGGACATATGGAACAACGGTAAATGATATTGTTGAAGCCAATGAATTGCCGAACCCAAATGACCTGGTCATCGGTCAAGCAATGGTTATCCCGATTATCGGGAGCTTCTATTTTGTTAGGTCAGGCGATTCTTTATTTTCTATAGCCAGAAAGTTCGGGACAACAGCCGAGGAGCTTGCCCGGATAAACAGGATTCAGCAAAATCAGCCGCTTAGTGTTGGTTTCCGGCTTTATACCCCGCCACAGAGGAAACGGGAGGGAGATTTCAATGCGTATGTGGAGCCGAGAGGAACTACAGTGGCTCCTGCCCTCACAGCGAGCGCCCGTGAGGCGGCACCCTATTTAACGTATCTAGCCCCGTTTAGCTTCCAGGCTAAAAGGGATGGTACGCTGCGTGAACCTTTACTGGACAATTTCCCCCAAATTGCACGGGTCAATAACAATGTGCTGATGATGGTCATCACCAACCAGGAAAATGACCAGTTCAGTGATGAACTTGGGAGGATTTTACTTAATGATTTAGCGATACAGGATCGTTTTCTAAACAATATCGTCGCTACCGCCAGGAGGCTTGGATTTAGGGATATCCACTTCGATTTCGAGTATTTGCGGCCGGCTGACAGAGAAGCTTATACCAGCTTCCTCAGGAAGGCAAGGGATCGCTTCAAGCGTGAAGGCTGGCTTATCTCTACCGCCCTTGCCCCAAAGACAAGTGCTACACAAAAAGGCCGGTGGTATGAAGCCCATGATTACAGGGCACATGGAGAGATTGTCGATTTCGTCGTCATTATGACGTATGAATGGGGGTACAGCGGCGGACCTGCCATGGCGGTCTCCCCAATAGGCCCAGTCCGCCGAGTACTGGAATATGCCCTTACTGAAATGCCAGGCTCAAAAATCATGATGGGGCAGAACCTGTATGGTTATGATTGGACCCTCCCTTTTGTCCAGGGAACCGTAGCCAAGGCGGTCAGCCCCCAGCAGGCAATCCGGATTGCAGCAGAGAACAACGTTCCAATTCAGTATGACACAAAAGCCCAAGCCCCCTTCTTCAGGTACACCAGAGATGGGCGGCAGCATGAGGTCTGGTTTGAAGACGCCCGGTCAATACAAGCCAAGTTCGATTTGATCAAAGAGCTTAATTTACGTGGAATGAGCTATTGGAAGCTTGGCCTTTCCTTCCCGCAAAACTGGCTCTTAATAACTGAAAACTTCAATGTGACAAAGCGGACTACTTCCTGAACTACTCAGGCTGCCTTTTTTTGGCAGCCTTTTATTATTGAGATTTGCTTGCATTATAAACTGGCTTTTCAATATTTTTTTCTACCTAAATCCTGTAAAATCAAGGCTTGGGATGCCCGATCCTTTCTACCCATAAATATTCCATATCCGCATCGGCCTGGATTATGGTAAAATACAATTTGTCTAATTACGACATTATTCTACTTATTTTTTATTTTTTTATTACATAATTGAGGCTTGGCCATATGTAAAATTACTGAAGTGGGCGGAGAAGGAGGGCACGCAATGGGGGAAACTCCCTTTATTACTGTTGAAGGGCCGATTGGTATAGGAAAAACATCTCTCGCAAAAGCAATTGCCGATCATTATCAATTTGCATTGTTAAAAGAAATCGTGGATGAAAATCCTTTCTTAGGCAAGTTTTATGAAAACATTGAAGAGTGGAGCTTCCAAACGGAAATGTTTTTTCTTTGTAACCGTTTTAAGCAGCTTGGCGATATCAATTCCCATTACCTGGCTAAAAATCAGCCCGTTGTTGCAGATTACCATATAATCAAAAATTTGATTTTTGCCCAGAGAACGTTAAACAATGAGGAATACAGAAAGTACTTTAAAATCTACCAAATCCTCACCGAGGATATGCCAAAACCAAACGTTGTCATTTATTTGAATGCTAGCCTTGATACCCTTTTGGCCAGGATCGCCTTGCGGGGACGCGAAGTCGAAAAGAACATTAGCCCTCTTTATCTTGAACAGCTGTCCCGTGATTACGAAGAGGCAATGGATGCTTTTGAACGCCAGCATCCGGAAATCCCAGTTTTGCGTTTCAATGGTGACGAAATGGATTTCGTAAAAAACGCACAGGATTTGGATACCATTCTTTCAAATCTCTCATTATCACTGCAAAAAAGCAGTTGGACTAATACATTATAAGGACGGGGAAACTATTTTGAGTATCGTAATTGGCGGCATGATTGGCCTCGGCAAAACGAGTGTGGCAGATTTATTGGATGGGTATTTCCGTAGCAAGGGTATTGACAGCAAAGTATTTTATGAAACGGTTGATGACAATCCAATTCTCCCGCTTTATTATGAATTGACTCCGGAAGAATTGGATGCAAAAAGGATTCCGTTCCTTCTTCAGCTTTTCTTCTTGAATAAGCGCTTTAAAACAGTAAAGGAATGCATTAGCTGGCACGAGCCTCTTTATACAATCCAGGATAGGTCAATTTACGAGGATTGGTATTTTGCCTATGTAAATAAAAGGCTTGGACGCATTTCCGAGCTTGAATTCAGGATTTACGAAGACTTGGCCGATAATATGATGGAAGAGTTGAAAGAGTTACCGAAAAAAGCACCGGAGCTCATGGTCTACCTGAAAGGCTCCTTTGATACTGTCATTGACCGAATCATGTCCCGCGGCAGAAGCTTTGAAATCAATCCCGAACTGAAGGAATACTATTTCGAGGTGTGGAAGGGCTACGATGAATGGGTCTTTAACCACTACAAGGCAAGCGAAGTACTGGTCATTGATATGGACGTAACTGATGTCGTCAACCGTCCTGAAGATGCAGCAAGGATTTGCAGGGAAGTGGAAAACAAATTAAACGAAATCCTTTTTACTAAAACGCATACCGGCTGATAGCTGGTATGCGTTTTTAATAGCTTTGTTTAATTTAGCTGTTGATTTCCACTCTGGGCACGCGCTTTCCGCGTAGGGGTTAGGCGTCATTATGTATAAGGACAATATAAAAAACCCGCCGCAGGCGTTTCGCGTTGCGGCGGGTTTTGTCTCCAGATTTTATGCGCGTTGATATTCATATATCGAATAAATGGAGGAGGAAGAGGGATTCGAACCCCCGCGCGGTTTAACCCGCCTGTCGGTTTTCAAGACCGATCCCTTCAGCCAGACTTGGGTATTCCTCCGTTCGACAAATGTTATCTTACTATAGAGAGAACCCACATGTCAACTAGAACCTTTTTTAAAAAAAGGGACGGGATATGTGTCCCGCCCACACATTTTATTCAGGCTTTATTTCGGTTCGTCCACCCATATATGGCCTCAGGGCTTCAGGGATAATAACTGTTCCATCCTCCTGCTGATAGTTCTCAAGGATAGCGGCGACCGTACGCCCTATTGCCAGGCCAGACCCATTAAGGGTATGGACGTGCTCCGGCTTCGCACCCGGTTCACGGCGGAAGCGGATATTCGCCCGGCGTGCCTGGAAGGACTCAAAGTTACTGCAAGAAGAAATTTCACGGTACGTATTGTAGCTTGGGATCCATACTTCAATATCGTACTTTTTGGCAGCGGTGAAGCCAAGGTCGCCGGTACACATGCTTAAAACACGATATGGAAGGCCGAGGAGCTGGAGTACCTTTTCCGCGTCTGTAGTAAGCTTTTCAAGCTCATCATAAGAATCCTCAGGCTTTACGAATTTCACCAATTCCACCTTGTTAAACTGGTGCTGGCGAATCAGACCGCGTGTATCCCTCCCGGCAGATCCTGCTTCAGAACGGAAGCATGCGCTGTACGCCGCATAGCGGACTGGCAGCTGATCCCCGCTCAAAATTTCATCGCGATGAAAATTTGTCACTGGCACTTCGGCAGTCGGAATCAGGAAGTAGTCCTCACTTTCAATCAAAAAGGCATCTTCTTCAAACTTTGGAAGCTGGCCGGTACCTGTCATACTCGTTCGATTTACCAGATAAGGCGGCAGGATTTCGCTGTAGCCGTGCTCATCCACATGAAGATCAAGCATAAAATTCATCAGTGCTCGTTCAAGCCTGGCACCCAATCCTTTGTAAAAAACAAATCGGCTGCCGGTAACCTTTGTGGCACGCTCGAAATCAACGATTTTAAGGTTGTCGGCGATGTCCCAGTGCGGTTTTGGCTCAAAGCCGAAATCGCGGACTTCCCCCCACTTTTTGATTTCTACATTCTCGTCTTCCGTTTCCCCGACTGGAACGCTCTCATGCGGCAGGTTCGGGATGCTCATTAATAGTATATCGAGTTCTGCTTCCACTTCACGCAGTTCCTCGTCAAGCTCTTTAATACGATCGCCAACCTCGCGCATCTCGGCAATTAGCTGGTCCGCATCTTTTTTCTCGCGCTTTAATGCGGCTACCTGTTGGGAAACCTCATTCCGCTTTCCCTTCAGCTGTTCAGCCTCGACAATTAAATCGCGCCTTTTCCTGTCCAGGCTCTCGAATTTGCCCAGATCAGTCAAGTCTTCTCCACGGTGCTGCAGCCTTTTTTTCACACCTTCAAAATCCGCACGCAATACTTTAATATCCAGCATGCATTATCACTCCTTTATTATTTTTAACCTGAGGCCGGGCCGTTTTTTGAACGCAAAAAACTCCCGTCCCCAAACAGGGACGGGAGTTAACCCGCGTTGCCACCCTGGTTGGCCGCACAAGGCAGCCCACCTCAATTTCATAACGGTTTGACCCGAAAGCACTTACTTGCCGAAAACGGCGTTCCGTGCTTTGCTCAAGGACGGATTCACAGGCGCCACACACCGGTTCGCACCAGCCACCGGCTCTCTAAAGAGTGGGATTCCCATTACTTTTTCCTCTCAACGCTTTTCCAATATGGTAAATTTGTACTTTTTAATGTACTACAATTATTGCCTTATTGCAAATAAATTATCCCAAATTATGCTCTATTTGTTTATTGCCTAAGCTGCCATGTTACTGAAGTAGGCTGCCAGTCTGTGTTCAACTGCCGGCTTTATAGGAACGTTCGGATTAAAATAATCCTTTAATTCCGGTAACGATGCTTCCCCAAAGGTCTGCGAAGAATCCGCCAATTCCGCCCATCATTAGAACAAACCAATTCGCCTTTTCCACATTCTCCGTTGCAATTACAGGTGTACTGACGCTGCTCTGCCCTTTATCTGTAAGGAAGGTGGATTTATCTCCATTTTTCGCTTGGAGGGTTACAAAGCCCACAACTTCGCCTTTTTTAATAGGGGCTGTCAATTCACCTTTATTATTCAATTTCTTTTTATCAAGGACGAGGACAGGCTTATAGCTGTCCTTTTCACCATTCTTAATCACCATTGATACCGGATTCTTAGTCCGGATGTTTACCTTGTCTTCCTTCCCCTTTATGACATCAAGGGATTTCTTGCCCTTGACCGCATAATCAGCTGGAAGGATTTCAGTTTTTGTATAGTTTGTAAAAGCATAATCGAACATCTTCCTCGTTTCATCAAAGCGGGCTTTATAATCGCCTTTGCCGGAAGAGTTTTTCGCATCCATTACAACCGTTATAAATCGTTTGCCATCCCGCATTGCAGTCCCTGTAAAACAGTAACCAGCAAAATCGGTTGTACCTGTTTTTAGCCCGTCGACGCCAGGATACTTGAACACAAGCTGAGGAAGCATCCAGTTCCAGTTTTCCATCTTGATGACATCATCGGTACCTGGCCTGAATTCCTTCCTTGGAATGCTGGTCGTTTCGAGTACTTCCGGATAGTCTTTCAGCAGATGGAAAGCGAGCTTCGCGGTTGCTTTTGCAGACATGACGTTTTCATCCTCGGCTCCTGTTCCTTCAGGATGCATCCCTTTGTAATCGCGGTTGTTCAATCCTGAGGAATTCACAAACTTATAATCTTTTAAACCGAGCTTTTCGGCTTTATCATTCATCATTTTCACAAAATTGCCTTCCGAACCGCCAATGACCTCGGCAAGGGCAATAGTCGCAGCGTTCGCGGAATAGATGGTCATTGCTTCATACAATTCCTGGACATTGTAAGTTCCATCCGCCCTGAGCGGCACGTTGGACAAACTGCGGTCATGCGACAATTTATGGACTGGTTCGCTAACCGAATATTGCTGGTCCCATTTCACCTTTCCTTCTTTAATGGCCTCTAACAGAAGGTATTCGGTCATCATTTTCGTCATGCTGGCAATGCCAAGGACATTGTCGGCATTCTGTTCAAATAAAACTTTCCCTGATTCCGCATCGACAAGAATGGCGGCGGCGGCATTGATCTTCAAATTGGTCTCGCCGGCTGCCTTTGCAGGTGCAGTAAACAGCCCTGCTGAAACGGCCACTGCTAAAACGATGGCTATGTACTTTTGATAAATCTTTTTCTTCACTGTTACGCCCTCCAACGATATTCTCCCACTCTTTACGGACGGCATGGCCCTTGCGGAAGTTTCACTTTATACACGTTTACTATCTTAACATACAAGCAGAGTGTTGGATAGACAGAGGTATGGCCTATCTTCCTGCCAAGATTTTCAAGCTAATGGTGAGATTCGATACATACACATGGCCAATTTTCACTCAAATCTGTTCCCTACATGCTTTTGTTAGGGATGTGTTTTAAAAAGGAAAAGGCAGGATCCTTGTCCCGCCTTCATTTTAATAGCCTTATTATTAGGAATAATTCGGTGCTTCCTTTGTGATTTGGACATCATGTGGATGGCTTTCACGTAGGCCCGCACCTGTCATTCGGATGAATTGGGCATTTTCACGCAGTTCCTGCAGGTTTGGAGTGCCACAGTAGCCCATACCGGCCCTTAAGCCCCCGGCAAGCTGGAAAATCGTATCGGCAAGCGGCCCTTTGTAAGGAAGGCGGCCTTCGATTCCCTCCGGAACAAACTTTTTGCTGTCCTCCTGGAAGTAACGATCTTTTGAACCTTTTTCCATTGCCCCTTCCGATCCCATGCCACGGTATACCTTGAAGCGGCGGCCCTGGAAGATTTCCGTGTCGCCCGGGCTTTCGGAAACACCTGCAAGCAGGCTTCCGAGCATTACCGCATGGCCCCCGGCTGCAAGTGCTTTGACGATATCTCCAGAGTACTTGATGCCGCCATCGGCAATAATCGACTTTCCGTGCTTGCGCGCTTCGGTTGCGCAATCATAGATTGCTGTAATCTGCGGTACGCCTACCCCGGCAACTATCCTCGTCGTGCATATCGAGCCTGGCCCGATTCCAACCTTTACAACATCGGCGCCAGCCTCAAATAAATCCCGTGTTCCTTCCGCAGTCGCAACGTTGCCCGCAATAATCGACAGGCTCGGGTATTCATTGCGAATCTGGCGGACTGTATCCAAGACGCCCTTGGAATGGCCATGAGCCGTATCTATAACAATGACGTCTACATTCGCTTTCACAAGCGCTTCAACGCGTTTCATCGTGTCTCCCGTAACTCCGACCGCAGCGCCGGCGAGCAGCCTTCCCTGCTTGTCCTTTGCCGACATTGGGAATTCGATGACTTTTTCGATATCCTTTATCGTGATTAACCCATTTAGGATGCCCTTTTCATCAACAAGCGGGAGCTTCTCAATTTTATGCTTTTGAAGGATCTTTTCCGCTTCCTTTAAGGTTGTTCCAACAGGAGCAGTTACAAGATTCTCTTTTGTCATAACATCGGAAATCTTTTTGGAAAAATCACTTTCCTGGATAAAGCGAAGGTCCCTGTTTGTGATGATGCCGACAAGCTTTTGATCTTCCTCGTTGTTTACAATCGGCACCCCGGAAATACGGTATTTTCCCATCAGATGTTCAGCATCGTATACCTGATGCTCAGGCGTCAGGAAAAACGGGTCGTCAATGACTCCAGACTCCGAGCGCTTAACCTTATCCACCTGCTCTGCCTGCTGCTCAATCGTCATGTTCTTATGGATAATACCTAAGCCGCCTTGCCTGGCCATCGCGATTGCCATCTCTGCCTCAGTTACCGTATCCATGCCGGCACTGATAATCGGCAAGTTCAGCTTTATGTTTTCGCACAGTTCTGTTTGGAGGCTGACCTCTTTCGGCAACACTTCAGACTTGGCTGGAACGAGCAAAACATCATCAAATGTCAAACCTTCTTTTGCAAATTTGTTTTCCCACATCTTTTTGTCCTCCAAACCGAAAATATTATTAGTAGCGTAACAATTGGGCAATATACTGTCAAGGCAGCATGAAGAAGTCAGATTATTCAATCGCCTGGCAAAAACTGCACCTGTTTCCTTTTTAAAATTCATCCATTTAATAAGAAAGGGGATGTCCCTTATGTGGAATGGTTACCAGGGCTGGGAGAGCTTCACTTTCTTTTTTTCGGCTGAATATGCCCAATCCTATTTGCAAAAACGCTACGAAAAGATTGGCTGTAACGCCGCAGACCACAGAAGCTATGAAAATTGTTATCCCTTCCTATACTATCTTGAGCACGGGGGAATTTATTATACCCAAGCAGCCCTGGCTCCCATCGTTCTTCAGCCAATCCTTCTTTTCTATGGGCTAGTCCATCTTGTCAAGGCATGTATCTTGACTGAAGACCCCTTCTATCCTGAAACGACTGCTGTCTTGGCTCACGGAGTTTCCGCACGCAAGCGAAAAAAACAACAGTACCAATTTTTTCACGATGAAGTGAAGTTCCAGAAAAACGGCCTTTTTCCCCATTTATCCGACAAATTGTTTCACATGAAACAGGTTGAAGGCGATAAAGTGACCATGGAAGCATTATTAAGGATGATACCCGAGTTGGACAGCCTTTTTTGGCAGCTTGAAGGACAAGCGAACTTCCTCCCGCTTATCGAAAAGGAAGGGAGTTGGTTTGTTTCCGGGAGGGCCCTCGATTCCTACCATATGACTGAAACGAGGTTCAGGGATTTTTTTTTCGCACAGTCCGGCATTGCGCTTGGAGAAATAAAGGATGGTATAGCCAAATTGGAGGAAGCGCCGTGCCCATTTATTCAAAACAGGCTCTCATTCCTTAAAATCGACCATTATCAAAGACGTTTTGCCATGCCGTTAAAGAAAAACCACCGGTCCCAATTTCCGGAACTGATGGCCCACTATTTGCTGCTGTACAACCTGAGTATGATTGCGCGATATGAAACGGAATGGTGGGGGGAAGCAGTAAAAATGATGCCAAACCGCGATTATCCCTTTATCCAATCCTTTTTAAACATCACCCAGGAAAAAAGCCCGTTCCTAATCTATTCCCATTTAACCGCAGGCTTAAAGGGGCTGGGCGGCCTTTAATGCCCTCGCCCCAATATCGGTACGATAATAAATCCCGCTCGATTCAATCTTCTTAAGTTCACGGTAGACCTGTCCCCTTGCCGCTTCGATCGTTTCTGCCTTTGCACAGGCAAGAAGGACTCTGCCACCATCCACATAAAAACGGCCAAGCTTATCTTTTTTTGTGCCTGCATGGAAAATGTCCGTATTCGGACCAATCGTCTCAAACCCTTCGACAAGTGCGCCTCTTTCAGGATCTTCCGGATATCCTTTTGCGGCGGCAACGACGCCTACCGAAAATAAACTGTCCCACTCCAATACAGGCTCTTTCCCGTCAAGAACATGAAGGATGGCTGCCGCCAAATCGGATTTAAGTCTCGGAAGGACAACCTGGGTTTCGGGGTCTCCAAACCTCGCATTGAATTCGATCACCTTTGGCCCCTCGTTTGTTAAAATAAGTCCGGCATACAAAACTCCGCAGAAGCTTCTACCTTCTTCAACCAGTGCTCTGGCCGCAGGCTTTAAGACGGTCTCCACCGCAGTGGCGACCGCGCTATCAGGTATATGCGGTACCGGCGAATATGCACCCATCCCGCCTGTATTCGGCCCGAGGTCCCCGTCAAATGCCCGCTTATGGTCCTGGGCAATGTCAAGCGGCACCACGGTTTCACCATTTACAAAAGCCATTAAAGAAAATTCCTCTCCCTCCAGGAATTCTTCTATTACAATAGAAGAGGATGCATCACCGAACTTCCTCCCCACGAGCATTTCCTCAACGGAACATACCGCCTCATCCTCCGTAAGGGCAACCGTAACGCCTTTTCCAGCCGCGAGGCCGTCAGCTTTGATGACAATCGGAGCGCCCATTTTAAGGATATATTCTTTTGCCTTTTCAAAAGAAGTGAAAACTTCATAGCAAGCGGTCGGTATCTTATACTTTTCCATAAACTCCTTAGCGTATGCCTTGCTCCCTTCGATGAGGGCGGCCTTGCTTCCAGGTCCGAACACCTTTAGGCCCGCTTCCCTGAACCTGTCGGCCAGGCCTGCCAAAAGCGGCAGCTCAGGCCCGATAACCGTCAGGCCAATACTATTTTCCAACGCAAAGGAAATCAGGTTTTCATAATCGGTTTCTTCAAAAGGCACAAGGGTTGCGACATCTTCCATCCCTGGATTTCCCGGTGCCGCAAATACATTTTCCACTAAAGAACTTTCTTTCAGTTTTCGGCAAATCGCATGCTCGCGGCCGCCCCTGCCAATCACCAATACATCCATCGTTTTGCCTCCCTAGTGTTTGAAATGACGTACACCCGTAAATACCATGGCAATTCCGTATTCATCTGCCTTTTTAATCGAATCCTCATCACGAATCGATCCTCCCGGCTGGATAATCGCAGTTATCCCTGCCCGTGCCGCCGCTTCCACTGTATCATCCATTGGGAAAAAGGCGTCTGAGGCCAGCGCAGCGCCGGCGGCTTGTTCTCCTGCTTGCCCAAGAGCAATCTTTGCGGCCCCGATCCGGTTCATTTGGCCCGCGCCAATTCCCACGGTGCGTTCCTTGTTCGCAATAACAATTGCATTTGATTTAACATGTTTAACGACCTTCCAGCCGAGCTTCAATGCCATCCATTCATCCTCAGTCGGCCGCCGCACCGTCGGAACCACAATGCCTGCATTGTCTAGGGTATATATGTCCTGGTCCTGAACAAGCAGACCGCCTTCAACGGAAACAAGGTTTCTTTCCGGCTTTATTACGCCTCTTTCCGAAACGGTTAGAAGGCGGAGATTTTTTTTCTTTTGCAAAATCGCAAGGGCTTCTTCCGTATACGACGGAGCAATGACGATTTCGAGGAAAATCTCATAAAGCTTCTCTGCTACTTTACTGTCCACTTCACGATTGAAGGCGACAATTCCGCCAAAAATAGACACCGGATCCGCTTCGTAAGCCTTTAAAAAGGCGGCAAGTGCAGTTTCCCCAGTTCCAGCCCCGCATGGATTCATGTGTTTGACAGCCACAGCGGCTGGCTCAGAAAATTCCCGAACGAGCTGAAGAGCCGCATTCGCGTCATTAATATTGTTATAGGATAGTTCTTTCCCATGGAGCTGCTCCGCACTGGCAATGGAACCGCCGCCACTCAGCGGGCTTTTGTAAAAGGCCGCCTGCTGGTGCGGATTTTCACCGTAACGGAGCCTATCTTTCAGTTCATATGTCACGGTCAGGCTTTCAGGGGAATCCTCACCGGCAAGCTCCGTTAAATACGAAGCAATTAACGCATCATAGGCAGCCGTATGGCGGAATACTTTAGCGGCAAGCCTCCTCCTTGTCCCTGCGTCCACCTCACCAGTTTCATTCAGTTGGCTCAATACCTCTTCATAATCCTTTGGATCGGTTACAACCGTTACGTCCTGATGGTTTTTCGCCGCTGCCCTTAGCATCGACGGGCCGCCGATATCGATATTTTCGATTGCTTCCTCCACTGTGGTGCCTGGCCTTGAGATTGTCTCACGAAAAGGATACAAATTTACGCAGACAACCCTGATAGGCTCAATGCCGTATTCCGCAAGCTGCAGAGTATGGGACGGATTGTCTAACTTCGCCAATAGGCCGCCATGAATTTTTGGATTCAGAGTTTTAACCCGCCCCTCAAGAATTTCCGGAAATCCTGTTATGTCACTGACGCCTGTGACCGGGATGCCCGCCTCCTCGAGGGTGCGCTTCGTACCGCCCGTTGAAATGATTTCATAGCCGAGCCCTGCCAACTTTAGTGCAAATTCGGCCACGCCTTCCTTATTCGATACAGAGATGAGTGCCCGTTTTTGTGCCATATTCTCTTTCCCCCTGAGTAAGTAGTAACGTTTGGAGCACAGCTGGATATAGCCTGTGCTCCACTTCCTGTATTTTTGCCTGCAGGCTTTCAGAAGTCTCACTTGTGTTAATTGGCACTTCCAATTGGGCGATAACCGGGCCGGTGTCCATACCTTCATCGACAAAATGGACCGTCACCCCTGTCATGGCTGCACCTGCGGCAAGCGCCTGGCCAATGGCATCCCTTCCCGGGTAGTTTGGAAGAAGTGAGGGATGGATATTGATAATCCTGCCTCCATAGGCAGATAAAAGGACTGGCCCAATGAGCCTCATATAGCCGGCAAGGATTATCCAATCAACACTTGCATCCGCCAATTCCCTGGCAATAAGTTCCTCGAATTCTTCCTTCCCTGCAAACTCCTTTGGATTGAAGACAAAGGTTTCAATTCCGGCTGCATTTGCCCGCTCAACCGCAAATGCACCTGGCCTGTCACAGACGAGCATGCAGATGTTTGCTTCTAGCATGCCACTCGCGGCTGCATCAAGGATTGCCTGAAAATTGCTGCCATTTCCGGATGCAAATACAGCGATATTTTTCATGAAATCCGAATCCCTTCCTCGCCTGTTACATAGCCAATTACTTTAGCCTGTTCGCCGCAGGCTTCAAAATGCGTTAGCAGTCCGGGAGCGAAGGCTTCATCAATGGCAATCACCATGCCGATTCCCATATTGAAGACATGGTACATTTCCTCGCGGTCGAGGTCTCCAAGCTGTTCGAGCAGGGAAAATACCGGCGGTAGCTCCCAGCTTCCTTCGGCAATGGCCGCGCCTAGCCCATCCGGAAGCATCCTCGGGATATTTTCATGGAAACCGCCGCCCGTAATATGGGACATCCCTTTAATCGGGAATTCCTTTAGCGATGATAGAACTGGTTTTACATAAATTTTCGTCGGCTTCAGCAGTTCATCGCCAAGTGTGCAGCCAAACTCCTCTACATATTGATCAACAACAAGGCCAGCTTTTTCAAAAAACACCTTCCTTGCCAATGAGAAGCCATTGCTGTGGAGCCCGCTTGACGCCAAGCCTATGAGTACATCCCCCGCACGAATCCCGCTTCCATCAATGACAGCCGCCTTTTCGCAAGCACCAACCGCAAAACCGGCAAGGTCATATTCATCTGGTTCATACATGCCTGGCATCTCGGCTGTTTCCCCACCAATCAATGCGCACCCAGCCAGTTCACATCCGTCGGCCACCCCTTTTACAATCGCTTCTATCCGGTCGGGGTCCGCTTTCCCGCAGCCGATGTAGTCAAGAAAGTAAAGCGGCTCCGCTCCCTGGACAACGATATCATTGACGCACATTGCCACCGCATCGATTCCGATTGTGTCATGTCGGCCAGTCTTAAAGGCGAGCATCAGTTTTGTCCCAACCCCGTCCGTACCTGATATCAAGACTGGCTCTTTCAGGTTTAGGGTGGATAGATCAAACATTGCACCAAAACCGCCCAGGCCTCCCATCACTCCCGGCCGGGCTGTTTTCTTGACGTGGCGCTTCATTTTTTCCACCGCTTCGTATCCAGCTTCTATATTGACGCCAGCTTCCTTGTACGCTTTTGACATGTCGGTCTCCCTTCCCTATGCTTCGTCCGGCTGCCCGGAGATTTATTTTTGATAGTAGTATTGGAGTGTATCAGGATACAGTTCAGTAGGGTATTCCCCCGTAAAGCAAGCAAGGCATTGCCCGCAATTTTTCGCTTCATTGGAACGTCCAATTGCCTCCAGCATCCCTTCCGTACTTAGGAATGTAAGCGAATCGGCACCAATCAGCTTTCTAATTTCCTCAGGTGAACGGGTATGGGCAACCAGTTCTTCCTTTGTCGATGTATCGATTCCGTAAAAGCAAGGGTGCTTTATTGGCGGGGAGCTGATAACGACATGAACTTCACGCGCGCCCGCTTCCTTCAGCATCGTAACAATTCGCTTGCTTGTCGTACCCCGTACAATTGAATCGTCGACCATGATGACCCGTTTGCCTTCCACAACGCCCCTGACAGGGGAAAGCTTCATTTTTACTCCTTGCTCTCTCAAGGATTGGGATGGCTGGATAAAGGTACGGCCAACGTAACGATTTTTGACCACCCCCAATTCATAGGGGATGCCCGATGCCTCCGCATAGCCTATAGCTGTGGAAACGCCTGAATCAGGGACCGCAGTCACAACGTCTGCCTCAATCATTGCTTCAAGGGCAAGCCGTTTTCCGAGGTTCTTCCGTGCCGAATGGACATTAATTCCTTGGAGATTGCTGTCGGGCCTGGAAAAATAAATGTATTCCATCGTACAAATCGCTTCATCTCTGCTCTCGGCGAAGAATTCAGAATACAGTCCGTCCTCATTAATAATCAATAGTTCCCCTGGCAGGATGTCGCGGATGAATTCTGCGCCAATTGCATCAAATGCGCATGTCTCCGAGGCGGCCACATAGGCATCACCAAGCTTTCCAAGCGATAACGGCCTTAATCCCTGCGGATCCAGGGCAACCATCAATTCATTTTCCGTTAAAATAACATAGGCGAATGCGCCTTCTATCTGCTTAAGCGCGTTTTTAACGCGGTCTTTTAATAACCAAGAGCTGTGCCTTCTTATCAGGTGGGCAAGCACTTCCGTATCCGAACTCGTTTGGAATATGCTTCCCTGCTGCTCAAGGATAGATTTAATCAGGTTCGCGTTGACAAGATTGCCGTTATGGGCAAGCGCCATGCTGCCCGTTTGTGAGTGGAAGAGAAGGGGCTGGACATTTTCATATCCGCCCCCGCCTGCCGTCGCATACCGGACATGGCCGATTGCGGCTGTCCCCTTCAATCCTGACAGAACCTGTTCACTGAATATCTCAGAAACTAGCCCTTCCCCTTTATGCCCTGAAAGTTCATGGCCATTCGAGGTAATGATTCCTGTACCTTCCTGTCCTCTGTGCTGAAGGCTATGAAGCCCGTAATACGTAATCCTTGAGGCATCTTCATGCCCCCAGACAGCGAAAATCCCGCATTCCTCGTTCAGTCCCCTTAATTCAGCAAGCATGGAATGGCTCCTCTCCAGGCAGTTTCCAAATGCTTCAAATCCTCCTTGATGACTGTTTCCCCGTCGATTGTGATATGCAAAACAGATTCCCCTGTAACCGTTCCAATCAGTGTTGCCCCTGTTAATGATTCAAATTGCGGTTGGTTCTCTTTTTTCACTGTTAAAAGAAACCGAGACTGTGATTCGCTGAACAAAGCGGAAACCGGGTTACCAGTTAACTCTACTGAGGCCCCAAGATTCTTTGAATCTATTAAGCATTCTGAGAGAGCAACCGCAAGGCCGCCTTCAGACAGATCATGCGCGGATTGGACGAGTCCTGCCCTAATGGCATCAAGGACCGCCTTCTGGTGTTTTACCTCTGTTTCTAGGTCAAGTTCTGGGCATTTTCCAAAAATATCGCCGTGAATGAGTTTCTGCAGTTCGGAACCTCCGAACTCATCCTTCGTTTCACCAAGCAAATAAATCAAGTTCCCTTCTTCCTTGAATGCCTGGGTCGTAACATGGCTGATATCCGAAATCAATCCGACCATGCCGATGACCGGAGTCGGGTAAATCGCCTTGCCGTTCGTTTCGTTATATAGGGATACATTCCCGCCGATGACCGGTGCATTTAGAGCGAGGCACGCAGCGCTGATCCCGTCCGCTGCTTTTTCCATCTGCCAGAAGATTTCCGGCTTCTCCGGGCTGCCGAAGTTCAGGTTGTCGGTAATCGCGAGCGGCTCAGCACCCGAACAAACAACATTCCTCGCCGCTTCTGAAACAGCAATCCTCCCGCCTGTCTCCGGGTCAAGATAGAGATAGCGCGAATTGCAGTCGGTCGTCATTGCGAGCGCCTTCCTGGTGCCACGCACCCTTACGACCGCGGCATCCGATCCGGGAGCAACGACAGTACTCGTGCGCACCATGTAATCGTACTGGTTATAGACCCATTCCTTTGAGGCGATTGTCGGCTGCTTTAAAAGGCTGACAAGCGTACCGGCAAAATCCTTCACCTCAGGAACAGTATTCTCCATCCCCTGGAACTCCCGGAAATAGTCAGGCTCGGCGGAAGGCTTATGGTATACAGGCGCATCAAGTGCCAGTGCGTCAACCGGGACATTTGCCGCAATTTCGCCTTTATGCATCAGCCGAAGAGTTTTTTCTTCCGTTACAACACCAATTGCGACTGCTTCCAATTCATATTTAGAAAAAAGATCAATGATTTCTTGTTCGCGGCCTTTTTTTACAACGATGAGCATGCGTTCCTGGGATTCGGACAGCATCATTTCGTAAGCTGTCATCCCTGTCTCCCGCTGCGGTACTAGGTCGAGATTCATCTCTATCCCGAAACCGGCCTTACTAGCCATTTCCGCGCTTGAACTCGTTAGACCGGCCGCCCCCATATCCTGTATACCGACGAGAGCATCGGATTTCACAAGCTCAAGGCACGCCTCAAGCAAGAGCTTTTCCATGAACGGGTCGCCAACCTGGACCGCAGGGCGGTTCTCTTCGGAATCATCCGTCAGTTCCTCGGAAGCAAAAGTGGCTCCATGAATGCCGTCACGGCCCGTTTTTGCGCCAACATACATGACTGTGTTGCCAACACCGCTGGCCAGACCCTTTTTCATATCCTTGTGGTCAATCAGCCCTACACACATCGCGTTAACAATCGGATTGCCGTCATAGGAAGCATCAAACTGAATTTCACCGCCAACGGTAGGAATGCCGATGCAGTTTCCGTATCCGGCAATCCCTGCGACCACCTCCTTGAAAAGGTAGCGGACGCGAGGTGAGGAGTCGAGTTCCCCGAAACGAAGAGAATTCAATAGTGCAATCGGGCGAGCGCCCATTGAAAAAATATCACGTATGATGCCGCCAACCCCAGTCGCCGCACCCTGGTACGGTTCGATTGCCGATGGATGGTTATGGCTCTCAATTTTAAAGACAACCGCCTGTCCATCGCCGATATCAACTACTCCGGCACCTTCACCTGGACCCTGAAGGACGCGTTCCCCCTTCGTCGGGAACTTTTTTAAAATTGGCTTGGAATTCTTATAAGAGCAATGCTCCGACCACATAACGGAAAACAGCCCTGTTTCGGTGTAGTTCGGAAGGCGGCCGAGAATCTCTTCAATACTAGTGAATTCCTCATCGGAAACGCCCATTTGGCTATATAGTCTATCGGTCTTGATTTGTTCGGGAGATGGCTCAAGCTTTAACAACATGTGATTCCCTCCATTGCTTGACGATTGATTGAAACAGTGTCAGCCCATCGGCACTACCGAGCAGGCGGTCGACAGCCCGCTCGGGATGCGGCATCATGCCCAGGACATTCCCCTGCTCATTTACGATTCCGGCAATATTTTCAAGACTTCCATTGATATTTTCAGCGTAAGTAAACACGATTTGGTTGTTTTCCTTCAGCCTCTCAAGCGTTTTTGCATCGCAATAATAATTCCCTTCCCCATGGGCAACCGGAATGGACAGGACCTGGCCGTTTTCGTAAGTTGAAGTAAACATCGTTTCGCTGTTTTCTACACGGATTTTTGCAGGTGAGCAAATGAATTTCAGGCTGTCATTCCTTCTGAGCGCCCCCGGCAGGAGTCCAGCTTCTAGGAGGATTTGAAATCCGTTGCAGACGCCGAGGATTGGCTTTCCGGCTTCGGCTGCCTTTATGATTTGAGCCATAATCACGCTAAAACGAGCTATTGCCCCGCAGCGCAGGTAATCCCCATATGAAAACCCACCTGGCAGCAGGATTGCATCATAGTCTTCTAGATTTGTTTCCGTATGCCATACATACTCCGCCTCAGCGCCAAGCTCATCCTTAATCGCATGGTACATATCCGAGTCGCAATTCGATCCAGGAAAAACAATCACCGCAAATTTCATCGGATCACAGCCTCCTCGAACTCATAGCGGTAGTCCTCAATGACCGGGTTGGATAGCAGCTTCTCACATGCCTCCCGGACAACAGTTTCGACATCCCTGCCGGCAGGCTGGATGAACAGCTCCATGTACTTGCCGATCCTTACATCTGCTACTTCTTCATATCCAAGTGAATGCAAGGCATTCGAAACGGCTTTTCCTTGAGGATCCAGAACGCTTTCCTTCAACGTAACAAACACTTTTACTTTGACCATGATTTAGCCTCCCAATCGGACCAGAATTTTTTCGTACGCTTCGGTAATGCTGCCAAGATTCCGTCTAAACACATCTTTATCCAGCTTTTCATTTGTCTCTATGTCCCAGAACCGGCATGTATCCGGTGAAATCTCATCTGCTAGCAGGATTTTGCCTGTTGCATCCTTCCCAAACTCAAGCTTGAAATCAACAAGCCTGATTCCCAGCCCTTCAAAAAACGAGCTTAAGAACAAATTAACTCCAATTGCTTTTTGTTTTAAAACTTCAATCTCATCTTTCGTTGCCGCCTGGAGCTCAAGGATATGATCCTCGATAATAAGCGGATCCCCGAGGTTATCGTCCTTAAAGTAAAACTCGACAATCGGCTTTTGCAGCGGACGTCCTTCCTCAATGCCAAGGCGCTTCGCCATGCTGCCAGCCGCAATATTACGGACAACAACTTCAAGGGGAATAATGCTGACCCTTCTGACAAGCTGCTCGGTCGCTGAAACCTTTTCAATAAAGTGTGAATCTATGCCATGTTCATGAAGATTTTTAAAAAGAAGCGAACTGATTTCATTATTCAGCTGTCCCTTACCTGTAATTTCCGCTTTCTTTTCCCCATTAAAGGCAGTAGCAGAATCTTTGTACTCGACTAGCACTATCTGCTTGTCGTCTGTGCTGTAAATCCTTTTTGCCTTTCCTTCATACAAGAGCTCTTTCATTGAATGATTTCCTCCTGTTTTCCGATTTCGGCAGCTTGTCTCCCTGGCCAAATCCCGGATTTTTCTATTTCAAACAGTGCCTTTTCAGAAGTCTTTCTAAGCAGAGTTGCATGGCCCATTTTCCGTCCGGTCTTTGCCTCGCTTTTACCATATAGATGAATGTTCCAATCTTTTAGCTCCAATAAGTTTCCGAGAAGCTTTTTCTGATGTTCCCCTAGCACATTAACCATTACCGCAGATTTTAAAAGTGCCGTCCGGCCAAGCGGCAGATTGCAAACTGCCCGGATATGCTGGGCAAACTGGGAGGTTTCACAAGCCTCAATCGTAAAATGCCCTGAATTATGCGGCCTTGGCGCAATTTCATTGATGTAAATTGAACCGTCCTCCATCAGGAACATCTCTACTGCAAGTGTACCGACCATACCTAAGGCATCCGCCAGCTGGACTGCCATCTCCCTTGCTTTTTCTGCTTCATCGTTACTGATTCTTGCCGGGACAATCGTCTGATGGAGAATATTATCATTATGGATATTTTCAGCGACCGGGAACACAGCTGTTTCCCCGTGTGTACTCCTTGCCGTTATTACCGATATCTCTTTTTTAAAAGGGACCCATCTTTCAACGACACAAGCTCCTTGCTTGAGCAATTCAGCGGCTGCGTTAATTTCTTTTACATCTCTTACTACATATTGGCCTTTTCCGTCATATCCGCCTCTTGCTGTTTTTACTACACATGGAAAGCCTAGCTCCTTTATTGCATTGGAAAGTTCAATGGTTGTACTTGTCGGCTTGTAGGGAGCCACCGGTAAACCTGCATTTGTAATTGCACTTTTCTCTTCGATCCTGTCCTTCGCGATACTAAGCAGTTTAGTTCCCTGTGGTACCCAGGTGAGCCTAGATGCAATCTCAAGTGCTTCCTCATCTATATTTTCAAATTCATATGTAACCACGTCACTAATACCAGCAAGCTGCTCCATTGCCTCGGTGCTGCTGTATGGGGCAACAACCTTTTGGTCAGCTACCTGCCCGCATGGTGAATCCGGATTGGGATCAAGTACTGCAACTCTGTAACCCATCGCCTTTGCAGATAAAGCCATCATCCTGCCGAGCTGCCCACCGCCGATAATTCCGATTGTCTGCCCCGGTAGTATCACCCTAGACAAGCTTGCCGCTGCTTTCGATGGCTGCATCCTCCGCAGCCTTCCTAAAGTTTTGAATCCTTTCGGCCAGCTGGCTATCATTTACTGCGAGGATTTGGGCAGCAAGTATCCCCGCATTTTTCGCACCACTTTCACCTATAGCGACGGTGGCAACCGGAACACCTGCCGGCATTTGAACGATCGACAGCAATGAATCTAGCCCATTTAGTGACCTGGATTGTACAGGCACCCCAATAACGGGTACTATCGTCTTAGCAGCAACCATGCCTGGCAAGTGGGCAGCTCCCCCAGCACCAGCAATAATGACTTCCAAGCCCCGGCCTTTAGCCTCTTCAGCAAAATGGATCATTAAATCAGGAGTCCGATGGGCAGACACAACCATTTTTTCATAAGAAACTTCAAGATTTTCCAACATGGCGCAAGCATGCTTCATCGTCTCCCAATCTGAAATGCTCCCCATTATTACAGCAACCTTCACATCCATCCAAATCCACACCCTTCTGAGCAAAAATAAAAGCCCCGGCCAGAAAGCTCCTCTTCTTACAAGAGAAAGCAGTCTAACCAGGGCTTAGGAAAGTCCTGATGCAGTTGCAAAATAGAAGTATGGAAAAATAAATACACCATACCCCTTACAAGCGCTACTTTCCCTCATAGTCCAGCGATTTACGGTCACTGGGTAGAAACTTATGGGCCCTATTCCCATGATTATACGAGGGTATTGCTATTTCATTTGTCGCTTTCATCATAACAGCTATGGAAATGCCCGTCAATAACGAACAATATATATCACAATTTATTTATTGTTCGTTTTTAATATTTTTTTACTTTTTTAAGGCTAGACACCTTCCACTTGATGCTTTTTCCGCTAGATAGAGCAAGCTTTCTCATTGGTTAGCCAATATGCCTCTACTCGAAGTTCATTTGCTTTGCATTTCTTTATGTTATAAAGTCAATTTGAGTTGGAGAATTAAGTATGGAATTGGGTAAAAGGAGGATTAAAATTACTGATTGCGTGAAAAAATCGCGCTAATGTGGATGAACCATTGCCGCTATTTACATGTAGACTCGGAGGGGTTTAATGAAGTAGAAATACAAAAAAGGCAACCCCTATATAAGGTTGCCTTTCGCATCGCCCGGCAGCGTCCTACTCTCACAGGGGCAAGGCCCCAACTACCATCGGCGCTGAGAAGCTTAA
>NZ_LMTI01000011.1:12746-50533 GCF_001510665.1 Bacillus sp. FJAT-27445 | reverse complement strand
AGTGATCCGAAGATCACTATAATATTGTTTGTTGACGCTTGTTTGTTTAGTTTTCAAGGAACAAATTATTCAGTACAACTATTCTAGTATAACATTTTGTCGCCTGCTCTGTCAATAAGTTTTTTTCTCTATATTACTGAGTAAAAAACTCGGTTGGCGAGGCAACTTTCTAACTATAGCACCCAGTTACTTAGCTGTCAACCAGTTATTTTTTAAAAAACTTGGTATGAAAGCAGCTCCCGAATGGGTGTCTATTATAATATCACTGCTTCTTGTTACCGTCAACAAACTCTATGTTACCAATTTTTACCTAAGCTTATTTCCTGTATGCTGTTAACCTTCTTCTATTATATATCGAGTTTTTCCCAGTTGAATAATAATAATAAGGCAAGCGAATTGATCTTTCTCATTGCAGCAAGGGGACTAAAGTTCCCAAGGCTCTGGGCTCTCGTTGAAAAAGAATCACCCTTTTCCTTGGTGCCGCCGCAACCGTCCCTTGTTATGCTAGACAATATTAATCCGTTCTTATCTCCTTAAAAAAGAACCGGGTACAGATTAGATTAGCCCGGTTCTTTTCATTTATCATCTACTTTATATCAATGATTCCTTCTTCGCCTTTATCAACAGTTCCAAATTTCTTAATTTGAATGCGTTCGCCGCCATGAAGATTTGTAAATACAATTGGCGTAATTGTAGATGAAGCATTCTTTTTAATAAAGTCGAGATTAAACTTTAACAGCGGTTGGCCTTTTTTGACCATTTCATTCTCGCTAACAAGCGTTTCAAAACCTTCGCCCTTAAGGTTTACTGTATCAATTCCTACGTGAATTAAGATTTCCTTGCCGGTATTCGATAATATCCCTATCGCGTGTTTAGTAGGGAACAGATTAATGATTTTTCCGTCAGCTGGAGAAACAACAAGTCCTTCAGAAGGCTCAATCGCAAAGCCATCTCCCATCATTTTTCCTGCAAAAACCTGATCCGGCACTTCAGTAATTGATTTAATTTCACCTTTTAAAGGTGAAACAATTTCAAAATTCAGTCCGACATCAGCACCATTTACTTCTTCAATTTGCTTGAGAATTTCTGCGGATTGCCCTGCATCAACAGGTCTTGGTCTTTTTCCATTCATAATATCCTTCATTTGTCCTTTGATCGTTTCCGAGCGCGGCCCAAAAATGGCTTGAATGTTATTTCCGACTTCCATGACTCCCGCCGCACCAAGTTCTTTCAGCTTCTTTTTATCAACATTCCCTATGTCTTTGACTGAAACACGAAGTCTTGTAATGCACGCATCCAGATGGGCAATATTTTCTTTTCCTCCCATTGCTTCAAGAATATTGTATGGAAGGTCCCCCGATTTTCCTTGTTCTTTCTCCGGTGTTTCCCCTTCACCCTCTACCAGTTCACGGCCCGGCGTTTTCAAATTGAACTTAATGATTGCAAAACGGAATACAAAGTAATAAACAACGGCAAACCCAAGCCCTAATAAGATTGTAATCCACCAAGGTTCTCTCCCCGGCAGGACACCGAATAAGAAGAAATCAATCGCTCCGCCCGAGAAGGTATACCCCAAATTCACATCCAGCGCTGCCATTAATACGAAAGAAAGTCCATCAAGCAAAGCATGGATAACAAACAGGATTGGTGATACAAACATAAACAAAAATTCAATTGGCTCTGTAATACCTGTTAAAAAGGAGGTTAAAGCAGCCGACCCAAGCAATCCGGCAACTATTTTTTTCTTTTCCGTACGAGCTGTATGGTACATGGCTAAAGCCGCGGCTGGCAAACCAAACATCATAATCGGGAATTCTCCCGCCATAAAGTTGCCGGCAGTAATTTTCACCCCGTCCTTCAACTGAGAAAAGAAGATCGTCATATCCCCGCGGACGACTTGGCCGGAAGCTGTCGTATAGGAACCAAATTCATACCAGAATGGCGCATGGAAAATATGATGAAGCCCGAAAGGTATGAGCAAACGTTTAATAAATCCAAAGAAGAAAGCGGCAATATAGGTGCCGCTCCCCATGAGCCAGAGGGAGGCGCTGTTCATTGCATGCTGTACCGGAGGCCAGATGACCAGAAGCAGAAGGCCTGCCACTAAAGAAGCAGCCGCTGTAACAATAGGTACGAACCGCTTTCCTGCGAAAAACCCAAGAAACGAAGGCATCTCAATATCATGATAGCGATTGTAACAATACGCGGCAATGAGACCTACAATAATCCCCCCGAATACACCGGTTTGCAGAGTAGGGATCCCCAACACACTCGCAAAACTTGGATCCTCGGCGATCATGTCCGATGTAACGCCAAGCCACGAACTCATCACCTGATTCAAAACTAAATAACCAACAATAGCCGCAAGTGCAGCCGCTCCGTCAGCGGCAAGCCCGATTGCAACTCCGGCAGCAAATATCAGAGCAAGGTTGCCAAAAATAATTCCCCCAGCGTCCTCCATTACACTCGCAACCAGCTGCAGCCACTGCATATCAAGGAATGGCAAGTATTGAAGCGTCGATTCCTGCTGCAGCGCATTCCCTATCCCCAGCAGTAAACCGGCTGCCGGCAGAAGGGCTACCGGAAGCATAAGGGCTTTACCAACCTTTTGCAAAATGCCAAATATTTTCTTAAACATTGTATAGCCTCCTAAATGTTTATTGGCCATTAAAATAACCGCAAACTAAATAGCAAATAAAAAAGGCATGAACATAGAAAAGAACCGAACAGAATACGGAATACTAAACCCGTACGAGAGAAGGTTTTACTCTCTTTTTTCCATTCAATTCAATTTCTGTGCTCATGCCTGATCGAATCAGTAACACGCAAGAAAATGATTGCTATTTTGTTTTCTTTTGAAGCCGCTGCAAATGCATTGTCAGATAGACTGCCTCAGCATCATATACCGGCGATTTTAATGTTTGCTGCATTATTTTAATGAGCTTCCAGGACAAATTATAGCATTCAGGGTATTCCTTTTTCAATAGTACAGTTATTGCTTCAGGTTCCTCAACCTTTTCACCAGATTTGACACGTTCGATGGCAAAGCGCAAGTGGCGTACGAGCCTCATGTATTCAACGCTGTCTTTATCGATCGTTATCACGAGTTGCTCTTCAATCAATTTTACCAAAGTTGTCACAAGTTGAGAGTACTGGTTCACCTCTGAAAGTTCCCTGTTTGTCATAGCACTATGAATGTGAAGGGCGATGAAGCCTGCTTCCCCTTCCGGCAGATTAATCCCCGCATTCTCTTCAAACAATTGAAGAACAGCTTTGGCAATCTTATATTCCAGGGGATAAAGGGTTTTCGTTTCTATTAAAAATGGATTTCGGATTTCCATTCCATTTGCAACCCGGCTAACCGTGAACATTAAGTGGTCTGTAAGGGCAACATGGATATGTTCGTTCAAAGAACAGCCGGCTTCTCTTTTAATCAGTTCAATTGCAGAAATAATTAGCCGCTGCAAATCCTCTTCCAAGAATGGGAGAAGCTTTATATAATTCCTCTGTTCTTTCTCATCCTTAAGGACAAAGACTTTTTCTGCGGCTGAGGGATCGAGGCGGTCATTCTGTTTACGGCTAAAGGCGATTCCTTTGCCGATCAGGACGACTTCTCCATATTCCGGGTGTTCCGCAATCAGGACATTGTTATTCAATATTTTTTGGATGGCCAATGTTGACATAGATACTCCCCGCTTTTTTGCATAGTATTTTCATCCTATAAGAGGGGCAAGTTTCCGTCAACTAACTAGATTTGGCCTTTATCAAGGGTTGTTCAGAAATAAAAAAAAGAACCAGCCCAAAAAGCTGGTCCACAATCATTAATTGGTTAAGAAGATAAAATAAAGCAGGAAGATGATAAAGAAAATATACATAATTGGGTGAATATCTTTTCTTTTGCCCGCCACAAGCATTGTAATCGGATAGAAGATGAATCCTGCCGCGATCCCGGTTGCAATGCTGTATGAAAGAGGCATCGCAATGATCGTCAGGAAGGAAGGTACAGCAATTTCAAACCGTTTCCAATCAATTTTCCCAATGGACGAAACCATCAGGACGCCTACAATGATCAATGCTGGCGCTGTTACCGGCGCTGTTACGATGGACAGCAGCGGATAAAAGAAGAGCGCCAGGATAAAGCACAGCGCGGTGATCAGCGCGGCAAATCCAGATCGGGCACCAGATGCAACCCCGGCACTCGATTCAATGTAGGACGTTGTCGTGGATGTGCCAAAAACGGACCCAACCATTGAAGCAATCGAATCGGCAAACAGAGCACGGCCAGCACGGGGAAGTTTGTTATCTTTCATCAGGCCTGCCTGGTTGGCGACAGCCACAAGCGTACCCGCGTTATCAAAGAAATCCACGAAAAGGAAAGTCAGAATTATACCGAGCATTGCGGCTGTATAAAACGAACTATCATTAAAGGAAGTGAACAAAGCCCCGAATGTCGGCTCAAGGCTCGGAACCCTTTCGACAATTTTCGCAGGAGGATCGATAAGATTAAAGGCAATGCCTACAATAACGGTAACGATCATTCCATAAAAGACCGCCCCCCTGATGCCCCTCGTCATCATAATAACGGTAATCAACAGTCCAAAGATTGCCAAAAGTGTTTCGGGATTCCCCAAGTGGCCAAGGCCAACGAGTGTTGCATCATTTTTAACAATGATTTTTGCATTTATTAAACCAACAAAGGTGATGAACAATCCGATACCTGCGCCAACCGCATATTTGAGTTCAACCGGGATGGCATTGATGAGTTTTTCACGCCATCCTGAAATGGTCAGCATTAGGAAAAATACACTTGAAATAAATACAGCTGCAAGAGCATGCTGCCATGGAGCTCCGTGTCCAAGAACGACTGAATAGGCAAAAAATGCATTCAAGCCCATTCCTGGCGCAAGCGCAATCGGGTATTTACCGACTAACCCCATGATGATCGAACCAACGGCCGCAGCAAGCGCAGTAGCAACAAATACCGCTCCATGGTTCATTCGGACTTCATCAGGAAGCCCATCCACATTTTCGAGTGTTAATATCAGCGGGTTGACTACAAGGATGTAAGCCATGGCCAGGAACGTTGTCAGACCGCCGATAATCTCGCGTCGGTAATTTGTTCCCAATTCCTCGAACATAAAATACTTTTTCATATAAATCCCCCTAGATAAATGGTTGGCTTTTCTAAAGCTCTCTCTCTGAATCCGGGAATACAAAACGCCCCGGCAGAAGTTGCCGGGGCGTTGACAGGAAGCATGCATAAATAAACGGGCAGATAGCTCCCTTTATTCTTGCACACCTCGTAGTCAAGCCATTTACGGCAGCTTGGTAGAAACTTCTGGGCCATATCCCCAGTATTATACGAAGCAAAATATTAATAATAAGTACCTTGTCATTTTAACAGCTGCAAATGCCAACGTCAATAAAAAATGCGAACGTTTAACAATTTTTTATTATTATCGTTCGTTATTCCCATTCAATTGTTGCAGGCGGTTTGGATGTAATGTCATACACGACGCGGTTCACATGCGGAACCTCATTTACAATCCTTGTTGAGATGGTTTCAAGTACATCCCATGGGATACGGGCCCAATCCGATGTCATGCCATCAATAGAGGTAACAGCCCGGATGCCGATCGTGTAATCGTATGTCCTTGTATCTCCCATAACCCCGACACTACGGATATCCGGTAAAACAGTGAAGTACTGCCAGATTTCACGCTCGAGCCCTGCATTCAGAACTTCCTCACGCAAAATCGCATCAGATTCACGGACAATTTCAAGCTTGTCCTCTGTAATTTCACCTAGCACCCGGATACCAAGCCCCGGACCAGGGAATGGCTGCCTCCAGACGATTTCGTCTGGAATGCCAAGTTCAGTCCCCAAAGCGCGGACCTCATCTTTAAAGAGGGTGTTCAAAGGCTCGATTAGCGTAAACTGCATATCCTCAGGAAGGCCGCCAACGTTGTGGTGGGATTTAATCGTTTGGGCTGTTGCTGTTCCGCTTTCAATGATATCTGTATAGAGAGTGCCTTGTGCAAGGAATTCAATCCCTTCCAGTTTGTGCGCCTCATCATCAAATACATAAATAAACTCGTTTCCAATGATTTTCCGCTTTTGTTCTGGGTCTGAAACGCCGCTGAGCTTCTCCATGAACCTTTCCCGCGCATCCACTTTGATTACGTTCATATGGAAGCCATCGGCAAAAGTTTTCATGACCTGGTCTGCCTCGCCTTTTCTCAATAGGCCATGGTCAACAAAAATACAGGTCAGCTGGTCACCTATTGCTTTATGGATCAAAACGGCGACAACCGAAGAATCAACTCCGCCGCTAAGTGCACATAGGACTCTCTTATTGCCGACTGTCTGGCGGATTTTTCCCATCTCTATTTCAATGAAATTTTCCATTGACCAGTCTCCCCTGCATCCACATACGCCCAAGACAAAATTCTTGAGCAATTCAATTCCGTGCACAGAGTGGCGCACTTCCGGATGGAACTGGACGGCATAAAGCTTTCGGCCCTCATCGCTCATTGAAGAAATTGGGCAGGACGGACTGTCGGCATCTGCCGTAAAGCCCGGAGGCACAGCTGTCACAAGGTCGCCATGGCTCATCCAGACTACTTGGCTTTCAGGAAGCCCTTTGAACAAAGCAGACTCATTGCCAACTGAAATTGCGGCCTTGCCGTACTCGCGGTTCTTTGCCTTTTCAACCTTGCCGCCGAAATGTGCGGCCATCAATTGCATTCCGTAGCAAATCCCGAGAACCGGCAATCCAAGTTCAAAAATCCTTTCGTCACAGCGGAAGGAATTTTCATCATACACACTGTTAGGGCCTCCGGAGAAAATAATCCCCTTTGGATTGATTGCTTTAATTTCTTCAGCGGTAATTGTGTGCGGATGCAGTTCACTGTACACGCCAAATTCCCTGATCCTTCTTGTAATCAATTGGTTGTACTGGCTCCCGAAATCGAGAACAATAATCATTTCCTGGTTATGAAGCTCTGTTTTTCCAGTCAAGTTCTCCACCTCTTTCTCTTTTATTAGTATACACATAAAGCTTTTTCGCAATAAAAAAAACCGGAATTGCCCCCTTTTCCGTAAAAAAGAAGGCAGAATTCCGATTTTTAGGCAAAATTAATCCCGAAATTGCTGCCTTCATAGTCAGGCCATTTACGGTGGCCCGGTAGAGACTTTCGATCCTTATCATCGAGGATATATGAAGGGTAAGTACAGATTCAGTTATATTATTATTTAACCATTTTATCTGTACGCAAATTTCTGGTCAAGAGATTGTCTTTTTAATTAAATTTTCCCACAATTGTTTCGTTTCTTTCCACGTTCCTTCCGGCATTTCCCTTCTATACAAATACTGCTCATATCTCGAGGTAAGCTTTCCCATTTCCTTTGTCGAGAAGAAGCTGTCAACATAGCCAGCGTAATTCCTGAGTGTCTGTCCGTCCTGCATTGGGATCCCATACCTTCCAAGCTGCTTAAGGAGGATGAGATACGCCTTACTGAATTGCTCATCCTTCCGGGTAAGCTTATATCTGTAAATCAGGTAGAACGGAAGCCATTTACCCCTATAGCTGTAGGTAAACCATACCGCCGCCAAAAGAGCTGCTGCTCCTGCGGCAAGTTTTTTCCATTCCTTTTTGAAAAACAGCTTCATCTCGTCCAAAACACTTTTTTCCGCTTTTGCCTGGTTGACAGGGTCTTTCTCTTCCAGGCGGTCCAGTGGATTTTGCTTGTTACCATTATCTTTGGATGGAACCGCGGGATTATTATTCCGTTGAGGATCACTAGTTGTTTCATAATCAATTTGTATATTATTGGTGAATCCTTTAGTCGGCTCGAATGGAATCCAGCCAAGGTTCGGAAAATATACCTCGACCCATGAATGGGCGTTGTTGTTGGTGACTTCATAAAGCCTTTTCTCGTCATCGCCCTCGCCAAACGTCTTTAGTTCGCCATGTGTATATCCCTTTACCCAACGAGCGGGAATCCCCAGGCTTCTAAGCATTACCGTCATTGAAGTCGAAAAGTTATCACAGTAACCCGTTTTCGTATCAAATAGGAACTGGTCGACATAATCCTCCTGATTACCAGGTACGGCTACATTCTTTTGGTCGTAGGTAAATCCGCTGCCGTCAAAATAGTTCTCAACAGCCTTGGCCTTGTCATACCAATTCGTTTTGTCACTGGCAATATCCGCCGCGAGCGTCCTTACCCTTTCAGGCAGGTTTTCAGGGAGTTGAGTGTACCGTTTAATAAACTCTTCGTCCGCACCGCTATTATCGCTCCCATCAGCCCATCTTAACTCATCGAATTTATAGGCAGGTTCTTCAAAGATAAAGCTATAATCATCAAGTCGGGCGGGCTCGTTCCATGGCTCCATAGCCTGGATCTTTTCCGTTATATCATTGATGCGGAAGCTTACCTGGGACCTTGCAATAATTTTTTTGACGCCTTGAGGATACACAATATGTGGATATTTCAAATACATAAATACCTTTGCGGCTTTTTCTTTTCTTTTAACGCTTTCAGGATATCCGGGCAGAGGAACAGGGTCGTCCTGGCTAAAACCACTGCCGCCATTAATAATCTCCGAAAGGATCCATCCCTTTCCTGTATAAACATCCTTCGTTTCCACCCGCCAGTAATGGCGGCTTTCGCTATCCGCACGAAAGACAATCGTGTTATCAGGCAAAAATGGCCCTCCAAGCCTGGCATCGTTCGTACCGTAGCCTATTCTTGAAACACCGCCAGTCCCACTGCCGGCATTTTCGTTGAGTGATTTTAGAAACGGTACAGGATCCGGCCAGACAGGAGCAGCTTTCGGCGCCGCAAAACCCACCGCGGTGCTAAGGGCAATCATCCCTGCAAGCGCAGCGATCCATTTGCGGATATGCTTTTTCCCTTCGCTTAGGCCGCCACCGCCAAGCAGCCGAAAATATGTAAGCATTCCCATAACTGTAAAGCCAGCAATAACCGTTCTAACGATTGCCCCATTTCCTTTATAGCCCGTGAACGTATCCAGGACTGTGATATAGATGATCGTCATCAGGAAGAAAACAAAAATCCGGCGCCTGTTCAACAGCCAGTAGTGAACAAGGTAAACCATGAGCCATAATAATACAAAGAATAGAATAGTCCTAAAGACATTGGATAGCTGTTGGAAATCACGGCTGATCAAGAGTCCGATGTTCATGGTTATATCGTTAAGAAAATCTCCAACCCAGCCCGCTCTGAAAAATCCCCCATCAAAATAAAATCTGTAAATGGCATAAAGGATATAGAAGCTTTTGATAAAAAATTGCAGCATCCTTCCAAGCTGGAAAAAGGACGACGCAAACGCGATAACGAGGAAAATAATAAAAACTTCCATGTTATTTGTATCGGTTAGTTCCTCTAACGGCCTGAGCCATTCCCAAATGAGCAGGAAGCCGAGCCCATAAAAAAGCAAAGAGCCTAAATCCAGGTTGCCCTTATTCGCATTCACCGCAGGCTCACCTCCGAAAATGCCGAGTCAAACTGATTTTCATGTACGAGGATAACCCTGACGCCCCGGGCAATTCCCATCGCTTTTAAAGCCAGTTCCTCATTTGTAGGGGACTCTTTTTCATTTTTAATTAAAAACACCGTGACCATCCCCTTTTTATGGCCAAGATTGCCTGCTTTTTCAATCAACGCCCTGGTTAGATTAGAAGTCACAATCAAAGTTGTCATATTTTGGCCGGTGTAAAAAGTCTCCGCCTCAAGTACTGTATCGATTGTCACGGTACAGGCGGGCTGTATTTTCGCCAAATGGTAAAAAATTTGCTGAAGCTGGGCTTCACCGCCCCTGATAGGGAACGATGCCCTTTCCTTGCTGACAGTAAGCAGCCCAGCCTGGGCCCCCTTTTTCAAAATTGCCCTGGCAATTGACGCTGTAAAGGAAACGATTGCTTCAAAACGGCGTTCTGGGGAACAATCCATTACAATAAGCACATCATGCGATTGCCTTTGTTCAAATTCCTTCGTCATAATCTCGTTCCGCTTGGCGGAGGCCTTCCAGTTAATCCAGGAAAAGCGGTCGCCCGGCTGGTAATCCCTTACTCCGGTGGCCATAGTGGTATCCCTCTGTACCCTCTCCCTGGATGCGGCTGCCCCTTGGTCATAGTGGTTTTCGAAGGGGCGGTACAGCATTTCCGTATATGCTGGGTAGACAAGGATTTTATTTTCCGAATCAGTGCCTTTTTCTTTTTCAATCAAGCCCAGCAAATCTCCGGTCTTGAGTTTGATTGTGTGAAATGTATGCTCTCCACGAGGCAATTCATCTATCGTATAGTCAAAAGTAACTTCTTTTGAAAAACCGGGAAAAAGAAGCGCTTTCGTTTTTTCCATAGGAACGGCATTCATAAGAGAGTCGCTAAGCTTTTCTTCTGCAAGCAAATAAAATAACGGGAATGCCCTTTCCCTTTTCATAATCGTATGAACCTTCAACGGCTCACCTGCAACGAATTCTTGTTTAGGCAATTGCCGTTCTACTTCAATCCCGTCCTGGACTGAATAAAAAGCAACCGCGAGCGAGTAGGCTGCAAAAGGAAGAAAGCTGTAAAACAAAAACCAGCTGACAAATCCGCCCTGGAACATGGCATAGCAGAACGCTAGAATGACAAGGGCTAGGAGGATTAGCAGCTTCCATGTATGTTTAATTGCCCGAAATCGTTCTTTCATTTATTCACAAGCCTTTGGACAGGGACCGGTACCCTGGCAACAATCCGGTTGATGATTTCCTCAGCTGTGATTCCTTCGAATTTCGCCTCTGATTTCATGATAATCCTATGAGATAGGACATACGGAGCCAGAAACTGAATATCATCAGGAAGGACAAAATCGCGTCCGCAAATGAATGCATAAGCCTGGGCTGCCTTCATCAGGCCAATTGAACCGCGCGGACTCGCTCCAAGGTAGACGTTTTCATGAATTCTCGTCCGGTTCGAGATATCAACGATATACCGCTTTATCGTTTCTTCGACAAACACATTCTTAATTTCTTTTTGAAGGGTCCTAAGCTCCTCAAGGCTTACAACGGGCTCAAGCTCTTCAATAGGTGGTGTCTTCTGTGCCCTGTTCAGCACTTCCATCTCCTCATGGATTTCCGGATAACCCATTTTCATCTTTAGCAGGAAGCGGTCCAGCTGCGCCTCGGGAAGCGGATAAGTCCCTTCATATTCTATAGGATTCTGGGTTGCCATAACAAAGAATGGCTTTTCCAGGCGGTGAGTGACACCGTCAATGGTGACACTGCTTTCCTCCATCCCTTCCAGAAGGGCGGATTGCGTTTTTGGAGAAGTCCGGTTAATTTCATCGGCGAGGATAATATTGCCCATAATTGGGCCTGGCCGGAACTGGAATTCCATCTCTTTAGGATTATAAATAGACACACCTGTTACATCCGAAGGCAACAGGTCCGGCGTAAACTGAATTCTTTTAAAGGTTGCACCGACCGATTTCGCAAGGGCGCGGACCATCATCGTCTTTCCAACCCCTGGTACATCCTCCAGCAAGACATGGCCTTCGGCAAGAAGGGCGACCAGACTCAATTCAGCAACCTTTCTTTTACCAGTCATGACTTTTTCGATATTCGCCAGGATTCTCTCAATATTGAAGTTCATAATATCACGCGACATAGTTTTCCTCCCGCTTTCATATAATTGAAGTTTAAAAGACTATATAGTAAGTTTAACATATACGGAATAATTCTCTATATTCTGTCAAATCCCTGTACTTATACCGGATATGTTAGAAACCCCGTCATTATTTGACGGAAATGAATGGTAAAAAGTTTCAAATTATTTAAAAAAAGGCTGCTGAATTTTTCAGGGGGTTAAAATGGATATGATAATAGACAAAATGAATGAGCATTACGCCTCCGAGATCGTTAGCTGGAAGTACAAACCACCTTATGATTTTTACAACAGCTCCTCTACGCCTGACGGGATAATGGAATTCATGGATAACCCTTATTATGCTGTTCTGGATTTGAGTGGCGCGCTGGCTGGGTTCTTTTGCGTAGGAGAATCGGCGCAAGTGCCCACAGATAGCCAGGACGTAGTCTATGAAAGAACTTGTATTGATATCGGCCTTGGAATGAAGCCTTCCTTAACAGGCCAAGGGTTGGGATATACGTTTTTCGCGTTCATTTTGGATTACATACAGAAAACTCTTCCCGGAAATCCCCTGCGCCTGACAGTTGCCTCCTTTAACCAACGGGCGACTTGGCTATATAAAAAATCAGGCTTTACTGAAACACATCGTTTCAAAAGAGGATCGGTTGAATTCATTGTCATGGAAAAGGCTTAAGAAAGTCGGCTAATATGAATCTTTTAAAGAATTGGTTCGTAAAGAATAGTTAACAAATGGAAAGAGGGGAAACAAAAGTGAGAACTTCAACCATCTTAAAATGGGTTACCGGCGGCCTTGAGGCGCTGCTGGGAATTCCTTTCTTCGGCGGTCTTATCATTCTTTCGACAGCCTGGACGCCTTTATTTCTGATGGCCATCCTGCATATTGTCACGATTGTGTTTGCGGTCAGGGAAGATGAAAGCAAGGCAGGGAATATTATTGGTTTGATTACTTCGGTGATTGGCTGGATTCCAATCGTCGGAATGATCATGCATATGATTTCGGCCGTCGTCATTTTGCTTGAAGCCTACAGAGCTAATACGAGAACCTACAATCAGCATTATTAAAAATAAAACAGGCTGCCCGGCAATCCCCTGGCAGCCTGTTTTATCTATTTTTTTATATTCTGGGCCTCATCGGGCGCGCTTTACCAATAAGGATGTTTGCTGCGTTTTTTCACGCCTATGTGCAAATAAGGTCAATTAGTAAAGCTGAATTGTTTACCAAGGACTTGCATTTCATTCCTTTCCATTTCCCAATCCACATAAAGATATGTAAGCGAAAAAATGAATAACGGCATAATAAATGAATTCATGAAGAGCAAAGCCAGATTAATGATAAAGAAAGAACTTGCTAATCCAACACTTAAAAAGAAAACAGTGCTGCTAAGGATGAAATCCACAAGGATAAAAAGCAGCAGCAATACGAGAATCTTTCCAAAGGACTCCCGGGTGAATTTCATCGTTCTCTTGACTGCCCTCCACGGCCTCCCCTCCCTTAAAAAAAGGACCTGGGTAAAAGCAAGCAGGAAAAATGCTAGAATGATTCCCGGAATCAGGAATAAAATCAGTCCTGCAGCAATCGCTATGGCTGCAAGCGCACCGGCCACGTAAATTTTGGGAGCTTTTGCAAAAAAGTCATCCAGTACTTTCCCAAAGCTGACATCATCATCTTCTGCATCCTGCTTTAAAATGCTGATAAAAGGAATTTCGAGTAAAGGAAGCGCAATAAAAATAAACAGTACCTGGATGATGCTCGTCCAAAGCTGGTTTCCGAATAATTGGAACGGAGCGGATACATAATTCACAAAAAATGTATTCAAAATTTGAATAGGCAACGCGAACAGCAAAATCGACCAGAAAACTTTGCTGAAGTACAGCCGGTATAGTCCAGCTGCTTTTTTTAATGCTGAATACATATTCATCCTCCCTGCTTTGGATTGCGAATCAGCGCAATCAATTCTGCCGCGTTGTCTAATTCATCAATAGGCTTATCTTCCCTGACCATCTCCCTCAGTTCAGCCATCCCTTCCCCAGTTGGCGAATCGGAGGTCAGCATATTTTTTTCCTTCTTTTTAATCGAAATGTAATCTATCAGGATAGAAGGGCTGGATAAGAGCTGGCTTTCCAGGTAGCTTATCAACGCCTTCCTGCTTCTTTCACAATCAAGCTGCTCCTGGTTTTGCCTGACCGCGGCCCTGGAGGTTTCGACCACGAACTGCCTTAACTGTTTTTGCTCCGTTTCCGAAACATACTCGGTCCGGTTTGCGTGGTCGACCAAGTCAACTGCTTTTTTATAATACTCTTCAATATGCAGTTGATCCTCCACTATCTTTTCGCAGGCGGTTAGGAATCTTTGAAGGTCCTCCAAATTAGACCGTGAAAGTTTGTTCCCCAATTTTCGTTCAACTGCTTTTAAGTTTTGGACAAGGCTTGAATAATTTTGTTTTGTTTTTGAATTAACCCATCGCTGGACAGTTTCAACAATAGAAGTCCAGGAATTATGATAGACGGTTACAATCAACATCGGCCTTGTCATTTCTTCATGGCCAGGAACCTCGCCATTTTCCCTTACAAATAACATTTCGTTCGATGGAGCGTAGACAAAAACATAATAAAATTCCTCTTTATAGTGGAACTTTGAAGGAAGGACATCTATTTTTTCATTTCTTGCATTAAATTGTTCAGCGATTTCTTTTATATTCACTGGCAAATTCTGAAGGGTAATCATTCTGAAATCTCCCTTAAATATTCGACATACTCCTTTGGATTGCGAATCAGCACACTCAACTCATCCGCAATCCATTTCATCAACTAGTTTATTGATATTTTCCCGCAAGGTATTATAAGTAAGCATTCAAATCTCCTTTAAAACCAACTGCCAATCGTCTTTCCAATATTACCTATTCCCTTTGCTATTCTGCTGGCACCATCCATCACTGCCTTTGCCCCGTCCCTGATTCCCTTTACAGGGTTTTTAACAAAAGCGGAAATCGCATGCCTGTGCTGGTACAGTTTTGCTCCCGCCCACAGAAGACCGCCGGCAACTGCCATGCCAGCCGCAATGGGCGCTCCCACGCCTGTTGCCGATGCAATTACTGCGCCAGACATTAGCATTTCTCCGATGTTGGCTACTCCTTTGGTAGTTTCACCCTTTTTGAAATTCGAATAAGCTTCACCAGCTGAAATAACAAGGCTGATTCCTGCGGTCCAAGGGGCAATCTTTCCTCCAATTCCTGTTGTCAACTTTGAAGGTCCCTTTGTTATTTGAGAATAGACATCCCCAACGGAACTAATATTTTGTTTTAAAGCTGACGCCTGTTTGAAATTCGAAAAACTCCCTGTAGCTTTGGAAGCGTTCCAAATCGTTTTAATTTCGTCCTTCGTCTTAAAATAACCCTGGACGGTTTTATAATTGTCAACCGCGGTAAACGAATCCAATGTGGCGAGTGCGATTTTGGACCCGTCATCTTTGCCGGTAATGGATGCAGCAAGAACTGCCAGGAACGATTTTTCAGCGACCCTATTCCAATCCATATTATGGATGGTATTATTTGCGGCAGTTTTCTGCCAATCCCTTGGCCAGTTTAAAAAGTATGGGCTTGCATTTTTTGCAAATTCGTCTACAGAACCCATTATTACATTTTTCCCGACTACTTTTCCCGCCTTATACCAAGGTGAATCGATATAGGTTTTAGGGGGGCCTTCATCCCCAGAACCACCTGGTGTAACCGTGGTACCGTTGTTGCCACCTGGGGCTTCGCCAGGAGGAGCCGAGGTGTTACCGCCAGGAAGCTGGCCGTTGGTTTGCCCCCCATTCCCGCCCGGGTTCTGCCACTGGGGTCCTGTTTGCTGCCCTGGATTCTGCCACTGAGGTCCTGTTTGCTGTCCTGGATTTTGCCACTGGGGTCCCGTTTGCTGTCCTGGATTCTGCCACTGGGGTCCCGTTTGCTGTCCTGGATTCTGCCACTCAGGAGCGGTTTTCCATGAGGGATCCTGCCATTCAGGTGCTGTTTGCCATGCGGGGTCCTGCCATTCAGGTACTGTTTTCCAAGCCGGGTCCACCCACTGCGGAGCGGTTTTCCATGTTGAATTTTCCCATTGAGGAGCATTGTTCCATACAGGTCCGTTCCATTGGGGGCCATTATTCCATTCGCCCCATGCAAAAGCACCTATTAGCCAGGGGCCTGATTGAACAAACATAATCGACATAATGATAAAAAAGGAAACTATAATTCTTCTCATTTTTTTCAAATCATTCACATCCATTTCTCGGGATGAAAATTAATGGGCCTAGGTAACGAAATGTCGTTTACGGTAATGTAAGTTCCCTATTGCTCCAACCTGAAAGGCTGTTTATAAATTCAAACTTTGGCCCCTGCCCGCTTTGCCTGATATTCCTTTTATCATCCGGAAAAAGTTCATCAAAATTCAGTGCTTTAAATGCTGCCGCTGTCTTTACTTCAACACGATCATTATTATTAAAAAGGAGAATCCTGGTATTTGAAACCTCTCCTCCATTGTCTTCAATATTTTGCTGAACGAGATAGGGGATTTCATTGGATGCTTTCCGAAGGCCTGCATTGATATAATCATCCAGAATTGGATTTCGGCCAAGCTCCCGTTTCAGAACTCGGTCCACAGCCTTATAATGGGCCTCCAGGTCTGAAAAATCAGGATGGGAATTTTTCATGCGATCTGTTTCCTTCCTGATTTTTTCATTGATGGATTCTGAAAGGAAGTCCTCAACTATCCCAATCAACGAACGGTCATAGTCGTCAACCGCTTGCTGAAGGTTTTCAAAAATATTGGCACTTGCGACGATGCTGGCCTGTTCCGCATTGTTGGCCGCCTTTTCCTTATAAATGAACACATTGGCAAAACTGCCGATGATGATGAACATCAGGGCCATGATGCTTATTGCCCCCAAGATAAACAGCATTGTATTTCCTTTTTCGTTTTGAGTTGCTTTTATCATTCCATCACCTGGCCACTGATTGTTCTTGAAAAATTAATTGGCGGCAGATAGCCTGCCCACTTTTTGGGAAGAAATAATAAATGCATATCCACATTAACGGTCATGGTGAATTTTTTATTACCCGATGGAGCTGCTGATCTCAAGCTCAGATTGTTCCCGGCATTATCAATTACTTTCCTTGCTGCATTTTCTGCTTCCGCCGAATCTTTTGTGACGGAATAAACTTTTGCCGCCTCATTTGCTGCGGACTGCGTAACAATGACAGCATATCCCGCAACAAGAAACTGCCAGAAAATCAGCATGATTAGTAAAACGAGGGGGACCATTGAAAGGAATTCAATGGTCGCCGACCCTCTTTCATCATTCAAAACGGCTTTGCCTTTCACCTAATAGTCCCCCTGCCCTTTATTTCTGAGAGACATTTTCCTCATAAATAGTGTCGATTTCAGTTAAAGTTGAATTTAAATCCTGCTTGTTAGAATTAAGGAGTGTTTTTTCAAGTTCTTTTAGTAGTGAAAGTTCTTTATCAAAGAATTGCTTAGCTTTATTAAAGACCTCTTTGTTTTGTTCGCTGGTGATTTTCTTTTGGTTTTCGAGGTAAACAAGAGAAAATTGAACAAGGTATTGTTCCTCAAAAATTTTGGATTGCCATTTATTCGTTAGATCGAATATGTGCATTTGCTGCTGATTGGATTTATTCATCGCATTCAAAGATTCTTGGCTTTTCCAATCAATCCAAGCCTTTGATTCCTGAACGGATTTCTGGAATTCTCTCTGGAGGCTATTTTGGTCTTGAACATTTTTGTAGACTCCGCCTGCTGCCTTTGCTATACTTTGCAACTCTTTCGCATCTTTTGAGTTGAGATCAAAACCAATAATATTCACTACAGGGTCAATTCCTGAGGCCTTCAGGGTTTTCGCCGCTTCAACCGGGTTCCCTCCGCAAGTTTCAATTCCGTCACTAACGACATAAATGATATTCTTATTTTCTTTGCCTTTGAAGTTAGCAAGATCATCTTGAGCAGCCTTGATCGCCTCAGCAAGAGGTGTCCATCCAGCCGGCTTGAATTTTTCTAACGCCGAGTCAAGTTCGGTAGCATTATAGGATTGTGGACTATAAACAAGCTCATTGGAACCGCAGGAAAGCTGTTTATCCTTCTCGGCTCCTGTTCCTTTATGCCCATATACGCGGAGGCTGATATTGGCTTCTTTGGGCAGGGAAGAAGCAAACTTCCGGATTGCTTCCTTGGCCAGCTCCATCCGGGTTTTTGAGCCCATTTTATTGGCCATGCTTCCGCTGGAATCGAGAAGAATTTCAACATTATATGCCCTCTTTTCAGCCGGGGCATCCTGGGAACCAGGCGTTGTGCCAACCTGCTGGGCTTTTAAGGCTTCACGCGGATCTTCATAACTTCGTTTATATAAAGAATAAAGATGTTTCAGAAGGTTGTTTAACTCTTCTTCGTTGGCATCTTCCGCTATTTTAGAAATTGCCTCTAATTCAGCCTTGGTTTCATCGTCAAAATCCTGCGCCTTTTTTTCGGAAAATTTCCCGGCAGGATATGCTATTGCCTCTACAAGATTAGCGGGCAGTTCTGGGGTGTCCGAACCAAACGTGCTACTTTTTGAATCTGGTTGTTTGGTTGTTCCCTTATCCTCCGCTTTTACCACCTGTTCTTCCTTGGCCGGTTTCTTGGCTGCTTCCTCTCGCTGCTGGCAGCTTGTTAACAGTGCGAAACAGAGAGTAAGAACGGCTATTTTTCTGTAATGTCTGAACATCTAACTCCCCCAGGTGAAAATTATAGTTATTCTCCGATTTTACCAATCATGCTTTGTAACTTTCCCACAATCGTACTTGCAAGGCTAGCCCCTTGGCCATCCATCGCTTTGGAAACAGTAAACATCAAAGCAACAACAACTGCCGCCAGTCCAATCCATTCGATAGTGGAAACACCTCTTTCATCCGCAATCCTTTCTTTTACGTTTAGATAAAAACGAGTCATCATTTCATTAAATTTTGCTTTCATGTTAAATTCCTCCTAATTAATGAATAATAGATTTATAAAATTCTAGAAAAATAATGCCCCCGACTCTTAACTTAGAATCCTGCAAAGCACCACCCCTTTCAAGATTATGACTCCGTGAAGAAGTTAAAGAGGCTGTTCTCCCCATAAATCATGTTTAATACCACAAGTCCAATTATCATGAGCATGATTAAAGGGGCAATGAGAAATGAGGTAATGAGTGTTACCTTTGGCGATGCTTTCGCTGCCTGCTCTTTGACCTGTTCCAGGCTGATCCGCCTGATTTCTTCAGCCTGGTCCTTAAAGGTTGCCGCGATAGGCACCCCCAGTCTGGTAGCCTGGATTAATGATTTAATAAAACTTTGAAACTCTTCATTGTCATTCCTGGATTGGAGGTGCTGATAGGCAATCTCTCTCGGAACGCCCAATTCGATTTCCTGAATGAACTTGGTAAATTCATCTCTTATTGGACCAGAAAAGTACTTCAAAACCTCTTTAAGTGCTCCATCAAGGCTTGAACCCGCCTGCAGGCTTATGCTAACTGTATCTAAAAAGTCGGGCAGGTCGCGCCTGAGCTGTTCCTGCCTTTTTCTTGCCATCGACCGGATAACCAAAATCGGAAGGAAAAATCCCGCCACAGGAAGGACAACAAACGCAATATTTGCCAATGGAAATCCGATGACTACCATCAGTGCTCCAATAATAAAACCGAGGATGATACAGACAATCTTAAAGCCTTGAAATCTCGCAACAGACATTTCATATGGATTGCCCGCTTTCATTAACAGATCCTTGACCTCCTCCGATTCGCTGAAGAAATTAATCCTTTCTCCAATCGAGGAAAGATCATCCGCATAACGGGCAAGAAATTTGATTGACCGGTCTGTAAATGTATCCTTTTTGAGTTTTATAAAGGAAGATGCAGCAACAATTTCATTGAGATGACTGGATAGTTTTTCCTTCGCCTTTATATATTGATACCAATTAACAAGGCTTAATAACAGAAACAGCAAAAAGAGCATGACGGAAAATAGAATAAAAGAGTCCATGTTTGCTTACACCTTTATATTTGTTACGGCTCTTACCAACAGGAGTGAGATAACCATCCCTACCAGGAAGATGCCGGTTAAAATTGCCCCGGGGAGGGTAAAAATCAAATCCAAAAATCCGTCCATTATGCTATTCAGCATGAATAAAAGAAAGATAGGCATAGCCGGCAAGATATAGGAAACAAACCTTTGCTCCGCAGTTGCAGTTTTTATGGTCTGCTGCAAGATTTTACGTTCTTCAAGCGTGCGGGCCATTTCTGACAGTACCTTAGTCAGGTTTCCGCCGGAACGTTTCTGAATCATCAGTGCGGAAACAAATAGTTTGAATTCCCTTGTTGGCACTTTTTTTTCCAGTCCTTTTAGAGCGCGTTCAAATTCAACGCCAAGCCGGAGATTATGCGCCAGTTCCTTAAATTCCTCTTTTGCCGGCGATGCTATTTCCGCAGCCACGAGTTCAATGCCCTGGTTAATCGTCAGTCCCGCTCTGGTGCTGTTGCTCAAGAGCCTGCATACTTCGGATAATTGTCCATTCAGCCTGTCAAAATATTTATTGCGGCGAACTAGAAACAGCAGGAAATAGGATGCCGCGCAGGCGATGGCCGAAATGAAAATCCCAAATGAAAACGGAACATTGAAAAACCCGTTCATTAAAAGAATAAGTGCAAACCAGAAGAACAACATGATGGCAAAAAATTCGGAAGGCAGAATCGGAATATTGGCATAAGTTAGTTTCTGTTTAAACTCCCTGGCAAATGGAGTTTCATCGAAACGGTCTCCGAATTTTGAGATAGCACTCTTCCGGTTGTCCTTCTTTTGGAACATCCCTTCAAACTGCCTGCGGATTTCCCGTTTTTCCTTCCGGTAGCCCAGGAAATTGTACATCCCCCAGATCAGCATTAAAACCGACAGGGTCATTAAAATGAATATTTCCATTCCATTCACCCCCTCGAATTAAACAAACCATCAGGAAGATTAATTCCAAAGATTTTGATTCGCTCCACGCATCTAGGCGTCAGTCCCGTTGAAGTAAAGTATCCATCGACCTGTCCGCTTGTCTTCATGCCGGTCCTCTTGAATTTAAAGATTTCCGTGATACTAATTTCTCCGTCATCCTGGCGGTGGATTTCACAGATGGAGGTAATCTTCCGTGAACCATCCGTCAAACGTTCCGACTGGACAATGATGTCAAGTGCGCCTACTATATATTCCCTTACAATATGGGTTGGCAAATCCATTCCCGCCATGATCACCATCCCTTCCACCCTTCGGAGCGCGTCGAATGGTGTGTTGGCGTGAACCGTTGTGATGGACCCTTCATGGCCGGTGTTCATTGCCTGAAGCATATCGAAAGCTTCCGCGCCGCGGACCTCACCGACGATAATCCGGTCAGGCCTCATCCTAAGGGAGTTCTTGACAAGATGGCGAATTGTGATTTCACCTTTGCCTTCCATATTATCCGGGCGTGCTTCGAGGCCGACCACATTTGGTTTCTCAAGTCTTAATTCCGCAGAGTCCTCTATCGTTATTACCCTCTCCCGCCCAGGGATGGAGTTGCCCAATACATTAAGGATGGTCGTTTTTCCGCTGCCGGTTCCCCCTGATATCAGGACGTTCATTTTGGCTTTTACAATCGCGTTAAGAAAAATAGCCATTTCATTACTCAATGTTTGGTATTGCAGCAAATCCTCCATCTTGAAAGGTTCTTTCCTGAACTTCCTAATAGAAACAAGCGGACCATTCAGGCTGATTGGTGGAATAACGGCGTTAACACGGCTTCCGTCCGGCAGTCGGGCGTCCACCATTGGCGAACTTTCGTCAATTCTTCTTCCGAGAGGCGCGACGATTCTGTCAATGACATGACGAACATGGCTATCATCTTTAAAAGAAACAGGCACCTGCTGAAGCTGGCCCATTTTTTCAATGAAAATTTCATTATGGCCATTAATCAGAATTTCCGTTATGGCCGGATCATTCAAGAGTGGTTCCAGGGGTCCAAGGCCAATGGACTCATCGATGATTCTTGTTAGAAGAATCTCTTTGTCATGCCTCGGGAGAATGATTTTTTCTTCGCTCATGTAAGTACTGATGAGCTGCTCAATCCGAAGCTTCATTTCCCCCTGCGGAAGACTGGTGAGAAGTTCAAGATTTGCTTCTTTTAAGAGCCTTGTTTTATAGTGGTCGACAAGTTCTCCGATATACTGGTTTTCATACGCCGCCTTATTTCGCCCAGAGGACTGCAGCGTTAACTTTCTTTCGGTTTTCCTTTCGAACAATGACATCTGCCATCAATCCTTTGAGTTTATTCCAAAATAGAGCTGACCCATTTCCTAATTTCTTTTGCAAAAGGAACAAGTTTCTTCTCGTTCGGCTCTTTCCGGAACGGAATGCTTTTATTGATATGCGCCTGGACGCCTTTAACATCCCTCGGGAGTTTTGCCTGGATTGGATAGTCCGTCAGGCTGACGATGTCCTTCGGTTTAATCTCATTCTCGCGGCCGACTTCATTCAGCAAAAGTTCCATCCTTCCGTGCTTTTCGATGCCCAGCCTTTCAAAAAGCACTTCCACCTGCTTCAGCATGCTGACCGAAGGAGTATCAAGATTCAGTACATAAAAAATTTTGTCAGACTCCTCGAGGGCCGAGTATGTATTTTCATTCATTGCAACCGGCAGGTCGACCAGGACAAAGTCATAGCTTCTCCGACAGGTCCTTAACAGCGTCGAAACAAACCCTTCCGGAAGGTTTTCAGCAACCTCCGCGTCCCTTGGGCTTAACAGAATTTCCAGCCTGGAGAATGGTTCCTTTTGGGAAACATTTCGGATGTGCCCCTCATTCAGTTCATTTATGACAGGGAGTAAATCTGCAATGGACCGGTTCGATTCAATTGATAAATAGGTTTCTACTCCCCCAAACTGGAGATTCAGGTCAATCAGAAGGACCTGGGCCGTTGATTCAAATTTCAGCGTTTGGGCAAAGGCAGTAGAAATAATCGTCCTGCCGCTTCCCCCTTTGCCGCTGTAGAAGGAGATAATCTTCCCTCTGCCCCGTTTAAAGGACTGGCTTGCAGAAGCCGTTTCATTCAACTGTTGCTTGTGCTGCATTGCCATCTGTACAAAGTTTTCCATTCGCCCAAACAGCATGGCATTTTCATCCGGAAGGACAAAATAATCAATGACTCCTGACCTTGTCACATTCCTAAGGACGTCAAAGTCCGGTGATAGGGCAATAAAGACGATTGGAAGAAGAGGGTTTACCAAGTGGATGTATTCTATCAAATCGATTGAGGCATCCTTTTCTTCTTCAACCAGGAAAACCAGGTCCGGCGCAATCCGGTCCAATTCAGTCCTGGCCTCCCGGTATGCAAGGACGTCCACTTTCTCAAATTCCGTAAAAAAGCCTCTTAGCATATTGATGGATTGTTCCTGATTTCCTATAAGCAGGATTTTAATATCGCCGTTCATGTTCGTCCTCCAAAACAGGTACTTTCTATTTTCGGGATTTTTTTGTTGGCTCAGTTAAATTTGGCTGTTGATTTCCGGTCCTATCAACACTGAAGTAACTGAAGTAATTAACAAGACCTATTTTTTTGTTTTTGGATCTTTTGCAGGTTCAGTTGGCTTAGCCTGTTCTGCTGCTTCCTTTTTTGCTGGTTCTTTTTCAGCTTGGGGAGGCGTAGCAGGTGTTGCTTCTTCTGGTGTTTCAGCAGCCGGCTGGGCGGTGATCTCCTCACCTTGACCAACATTCGCTTTTAATATCCTTAAGCTGTCCGCGTAATTCTGCATATGAATAAGCCGGGGTGCGTCATCTGCAGGAACCTCTACGCTGATTCCTGAAATTTTGCTTTTATTTGCAATGACCGCAGAGACAAGTACGTCTTTCATGAATACCTCAGTAATTGGTTCCTGGCCCTTGATTTTATGTGAAACAATGATATCCACCCGGTCCAAGGCCTGGAGCGGTTGATCAGCCTGAGTCCTGTCACCGTAAAATAAGGTCACCAGCCTATCGTTTTCGCTTCTTGTTTCCGAAACTGGCTTGATCATATTCTTTGTAATAATGTCACCTTCAGATAATGGGACGACCAGCACCTTATTTATTAACTCTTTCACATTTGTGACATGCACATTATTAACAAACCGGTTGGGTATTTCAATTACCTTCACCTGGTTTGGCTGTATTAGAGACCTTGATGGAATCTGTGCAGCCGCAACATAAATTTTTGTCATTCCTCCCAATTCCGAATTGATTGCTTTTACTTTTTGCAGGAAAAACAAACCTGCCGATGAAGCCAGTAAAAATGAAATAACCAAAAAAATAATAGCTCTCCTTCTAGACTCCAACATCCCTGTTACTCTCTCCCTGAAAAGGTTATTTTTTTGTAAGAAAAAAATGGAAACAGGAGTCCTCTACCCCAGATTTCACTTTATTAAACTTGCTAATTATAAAAATAGTATTTATTGTTCACAATTTAGTCAAATTTTAGAAAATTGGTAACTATTAAAAAGGTCCTGGTTTTAAAGAGGATTAGAATTTTCCGATCAACTCCAAAAGGAGAAAAACTTTAATAGTCATTACCTTTTTATCAATTTTATGGATAATAAAGGGAATATTGAGTGAAAAAGGAAGTGTTTTTTCTGATTGCTGTTTTTGCCGTGAAGATGGAGGGGATATAGTTGCTTACCTATTTATTCATTCATAAAATTTGAGTTGTTTGTCCTAATACGAATGCCTTGTCCACCTGGCCAATTTCTGCATACCCTATAGGAAATTGAAGAAAGGGGGAAGAACATGTCCAGGTATACTTGTAAAGATTTCCGTCGGGACCATCGCTTTTTCTGCAACGAGTTTGCTCCTATTTTAGCCGAGGCTAAAACAGAAAACGAGCATGATCACGGCAACCCTATTAAGAACCGGGAATTCTCCAAATGCTGCTGCAATAACGACGATTAACACGGCATTCTCAGCGGCCGCGGCCGCCGCCGCCATAATCACTGCAGCTGATGCGTAAGCCAGTCCAGGCAGCCGAAGACCCGCCACCACCTTACTTTTATCGTAAATAAAAGCCGGCTTCTTTTCCGAATTGGAAGAGAATACCGGCTTCTTTTTATACTTGGATGTTGATTGTCTCTCAATCAGCTGGACAAGCAATATCTTTAACGGGAATATTTTGTTTTTCAGAGATTGCCTTGCAAAAGCAACGATTTATTCATCTCTTTCCTTTGTCATAAATTTCACCTAATGCTCTTGGGGCTCGATTTGATTTAGAGAAAAAGACTAATAACAATAACGTTAATACATACGGTAAAATCATGAATAAATCGGTGAAACTGCTAGGTAATGCCATTGACTGAGCAATAAACGTCCCCCCGGATTTTGCAAAACCAAATATTAGACAAGCGGCTAACGTTGGGAGAATTCTCCAATTACCAAAAATTAATGCTGCAATGGCCAAGAATCCATATCCCATATATATATTTGAAGAAAAGTTAGCGGAAATGGAATAAGCAAAACACATGCCGCCGAGACCTGACAATAGACCCGATATTAGAACCGCAGAAAACCTGATTTTCGATACATCTACACCTGCTGCGTCAACCGCATGAGGATTTTCTCCGCTCGCTCTTAGGCGCATGCCAAATTTTGTTTTATATAAAACATACCAAGCAAAAAGGGCAATCAAGATGATTATCACTTCGAATGGGTACACATTTGTAAAGACCGCACCAATCACTGGTATATTGGCTAAACCTTCAACGGTAAACCGATCCGATACACCTAATCGAAACTTATCCGAAGCAGTTCCAAATACAAGGGCATTTATTTGAGTTGTCAAGAAAGTCGTTAGCGCTAACGCCAGTATATTAATCACAACACCACTGATCACTTGGTCTGCTTTAAACTTAATACTTAGTACAGCATGAATAACGGAAAACATCATCCCGCCAATCATCGAAAATAATAACGCCACATAAACGAGATCTTGAATATCTCTCCCAGAAGCATTTGCGATTAGAACAGCTGACAACGCTCCGATGAATGCCCCAAAACCTTGAAAGCCTTCAAGTGCTAAATTGGTAATGCCACTCTTTTCGCTATATATTCCGCCTATCGCAATAATAAAAAGAGGCAGAGCAAAGGATAATCCATCAATAATTATTGTATCCATTATGATTCGTTCTCCTTTCGTTCTACTTCTTTTTCCTTCAAGCGGCTGACTTTATGTTTCAGGTATTCACCACATGCACTGAACAATAGGATTAACCCGATGATAACAGAAGAAATTTCCTGTCTAATTCCAGCTTGTGAACTCATATACGTGCTTCCCTGATCAATAATCGATATTAAAAATGAAGAAAAAATAACGCCAATTGGATGAGAGTTTCCTAATAGTGATACAGCAATTGAATCAAAACCGATACTCGAAAGGACCTTTGGCTGGATGGAAGAAAAATAACCTAAATAATACGTGACCCCTGCAAGGCCAGCCAAACCTCCTGACATAACCATGGCCAGGACTGTATTTCTTCCTACATTAATTCCTGCATATTTTGCTGCATTGCGGTTTGAGCCTACCGCTTTAATTTCAAAGCCCAGCACTGTTTTGTCCATGACAAACTTAATTAATATAGCGGTAAGGATGGCTAAAATAAAGCCCAATGGAATATCCATTTTCAAGTTCGCTAGTTCGACATTTACCAAAGTTAATCGTGCTGCTTCTGAAATATATTTGGATTGTCTTGAAACAGGATCAATATAATACATGTGAATAAAAAAGCTTATGACATATTGAGCAATATAATTTAACATAATCGTAGATACGACTTCATTAATGTTAAATTTATATTTTAGCCACCCTACTAATCCTCCAATTAATCCTCCAGCAACAAATCCGATAACCAACACAAGCGGCTTAGCGATTATGGCATCCAAACCACTATACCCAACGATAATCGTCGCTAAAAAGCCAGAGACAAGCATTTGCCCGGAAACCCCAATATTAAATAGGCCTGCCCTAAAGGCAACAGCAACTGCAAGACTTGCAAACACGAGTGGCGTCATCGCATTTAGCAAACTCAAAAAATCCGTCAACATGCTCTTATAGCCGGCATAAGAAGGCTTGGGCAAGATTCCTGCCCCTTGGAGCAGGTGGTAAAATGCCTGCAAAGGATTTTTTCCAATCAAAAGGATAACAATTGCCGCAGCAATAAAACTTATTAGTATGGAGACAAATGGAATGGAGATAGGCTGCCATTTCTCATTACTTATTGGCCGAAGAAGACTATAACGTAAGCTTTTTCTTTTTCTATCTTTATTCATGCTTTGCCCCCATCATATATTCGCCAACTTCATTCGTCGTTAAGGATTCGTTTCTGGCAATTTTTTGAAGTTGGCCATTATAGATAACTCCAATGGTATCCGCTACATTCATAATTTCATCTAACTCCAATGAAACAAGTAAGATTGCTTTTCCTTTATCCCGTTCTTGGATCATCATTTTATGGATATTTTCAATCGCGCCTATATCAACGCCTCGCGTCGGCTGGACGAAAATCATGAGCGGCGATTGTAATTCGATTTCACGGGCAATAATAGCTTTTTGCTGATTACCGCCACTCATCGAACGAACTTGCGTCTTAATACCTTGTCCACTTCTTATATCGTATTTATCAATCAGCCTACTGCCAAATTGCTCAATTTCCTCTTTATTCAAGATTCCCTTGTTGCAAAAGGGTTCCTGATAGTACTGCTTTAATGCTAAATTCGTTGATAAATCAAAATCCAATACTAGCCCAAAGCTTTGTCGATCTTCAGGTATATAAGATATTCCAATCTCTGTCCTGTTTCTTATACTTTCATTCGTAATGTCCTTACCTTGGAGGAACACTTTTCCGCTGCTAACCTTTGTTAATCCGGCAATGGCATCCGCTATTTCAACTTGGCCATTATCCGCGACTCCAGCGATAGCAAATATTTCGCCACTATGGATGGTAAAGGATACATCTTTAACTACTTCAAATCCATCTTCATTTTTAATGGTTAGATGTTCTACCTTCAATACTTCCTTTTTAAATACAGCAGGGGCTTTTTCAGATTCAAAATTAACCTCTCTGCCGACCATGAGCCGGGCCATTTGCTTGGTAGATGTTTTCTTGACATCCAACACATCAACTAATTTACCTTTGTTCAATACAGCACAACGGTCGGCCACTTTCTTAATTTCTTCCAGCTTATGTGTAATTAAGATGATTGTTTTTCCACCGTTTCTTAGGCCTTCGATAATACTGAGCAAGAAATCAATTTCTTGTGGTGTTAAGACTGCGGTCGGTTCATCGAAAATCAGAATTTCGGCCTCACGATAAAGCACCTTTAAAATTTCCACCCGCTGCTGCATTGAAACAGTAAGGTCCGCTATTTTTTTCGTGGGGTCCACTTCTAAGCCAAAGTTTTTAGACAGTTCTTCAATTTTCCGATTCGCATTTCGAATATCTACGTATGGAAAAAGACCTGCAAATTTTCTAATTGGCTCAACTCCTAGAGTAATATTCTCTGTAATCGTATAATCAGAGACGAGCTTAAAATGCTGATGGACCATTCCTATGTTAAGATTTGCGGCATGATTGGGTGAGCTAATTTGAACTTTCTCACCCCGAATATAAATCTCTCCTTCATCCGGTTCGTACATGCCGCTTAGAATACTCATTAGAGTTGATTTTCCCGCGCCATTTTCTCCAAGCAGGGCAAAAATCTCCCCTTTTTTAATGCCGATGGATACATCATCATTTGCCACTATTCCAGGAAATCGTTTGGTTATATGTTTCATTTCTACGATATAATCAGACATCTTCCGTCTCCTTTTTCGGGAAAAGTAAGGTAAAAGAAGTTCATCATTCCCTGGTTTTTATTTCACTAGGTAATGATAAACTTCTTTGGTTCATTTCATAATTGTGTTTCTAATTAATGTTATAAACCTGGGAATTTTTCTGGAGTATGGCCATTAAAATTAGATGCTGGTACGATTTTTCCTTCTTTAACTAACTTGTATGCATCATTAAGCTTGTTCAATATATCCTCTGATAATTGATGGCGGCCTTCTTCTTTTATAAAACCAGTTGAATCTGTATCCGCATGAAGAACGACATTTCCACCTTTAAAGCTTCCATCAGCGACAGAATTTAATGCCTTTTCAATATTCATAGCCATGAATTTTACCGCAGATGTTAGTACGATGTTTTCAGAACCATTTTTACCGTCATCGAATTGGTCAACATCGACACCAATTACTTTTACGTCTTCTTTAGCTTCCTTGACTGCTGTGAATACACCATTGCCAGTACCGCCAGCTGCAACAAAGATGATATCTGCACCTTTTTTAATTAATGCATTTCCAATAACCTTTCCAGTTGCTTCATCCGCAAAAGACCCTGCATAGTTACCCCCAACATCAACGCCATTTACGTCAGTCCCTGCATAACCTGATAATTCTACAAGTTCAACATTTTTCTGAAAAACGTCATTAGCATAATTTACACCTGATTCAAAGCCGTATTGATAGTTGACGTTTGAAGGGTACGCAATACCATTTACAACTGCTACTTTATTTGATTTTGTTTCAAGCGCTGCAGCCATTCCTGCAAAAAAGCCACTTTCTTGTTCAGCGAAATTCATTGCATATATATTATCGAATTTTGTTTGTTCGCCTACAGGTGCGGGCTCGGAGTCATTTATAATAAACTTTTTATCAGGGTTTTCTACAGCAATACTGGAAACTCCAGCAAATTGGAAACCAGGTGTTACAATTACATCGTAATCTGCCACAATATCAGCAACAGCTTTTACTGCCGCAGCAGGATCACCCGTTTCTTCTTTAATCGCCTTCACTGTTGCATCTGGATGCTTGTCAATAAAGCTTAAAATACCGTTATAGTTATCTTCATTAAAGCTGCCATCATCAACGCCTGAAGGGCTTGTTACAATGGCTATTTTTAAACCATCTTTACCTGTTCCAGCCTTAGCTTCTTTTTCATTGGCTGCGTTATTTCCGCATGCTGCCATAATAGCAGTCATTAAAGCAATGAATAATACCATTGCTATTTTCTTTGTACTTTTTGTCATTGAAATGACCCTCCCTGTTAATCTTGTTGTAATTTCGTTTGTGTAAAAATTAAAAAAAGCACCGAGTAAAATACCGGTGCTTGACTTCAGGAAGGTAGATAAAGGAAATAAAAAAAGACGGATTTATCTCCATAATATATACACAACCTCGTAGTCAAGCTATTTACGGCAGCTTGGTAGAAACTTTCGGGCCATATCCCCAATATTATACGAGAATAATATTAATTTTTACTCACTCATGGTATCATCAGAAATTCCAGCTGTCAATAAAAGACGAATGTTTTCAAATAAATGCCAACAAATATTCGTTAATTAAACGATTAAGTAATAAAAAAAGAGGCTACCCAAAAGTTTGGAGAACTAATGAGAAGCCTACAGTTATATCCATCTCTGTTAGAAAGAATTCAAACGAATAATTGACAACGGCAAGGCATAGAGGGTTACCAAAATAGTCTCCTCAATTTGCTTAAGCGATTTGAATAACAACACCGACTATGTTATTTAAAACAGTCAGTGTTGTTAGAGGGGTGATTATCTCAATAGCTTTTTTTGCCAATCAAGGCTTTGTTGCTTGATTCATCTACCATGTTTCTTAGATCAGCCCCAGATGGATTCTGGAATACTCTAAGTCCAAACTCTGGTGCAACCGCAAATAGGTGGTCAAAGATATCAGATTGTACCGTTTCATATACTGCCCACTGTACGGAATTCGTAAATGCATAAATTTCGATAGGCAACCCGTATTCACTAGGTGCGAGCTGTCTAACCATTAACGTCATATTCTGATTGATTCCATCGTGATTCTTGAGGTAATTGCTGATATACGCCCTAAAAACACCGATATTCGTAAGAGCCCTGCCATTTACAGGATTGTTCCGATCTATTTGATTTTTAGCATTGTACTCAGCAATTTCCCTTTCCTTTTGGACAATATAGTCTGAAAGGTAATGAACCTTCATAAACCTCTCGATCATTTCCCCGGTGCAAAACGTAATACTACTAGTATCAATATACAAAGAGCGCTTGATTCGCCGGCCACCTGAACTTTGCATCCCTCTCCAGTTTATAAAAGAATCAGAAATAAGGGCATAACTTGGTATCATCGTAATCGTTTTGTCAAAATTTTGAACCTGCACGGTATTTAAGGAAATATCAATAACATCACCATCTGCTCCATACTTTGGCATTTCAATCCAGTCACCAACCCGAACCATATCATTGGAAGTCAACTGAATTCCTGCCACCAGCCCTAATAACGAATCTTTAAATACTAACATCAAAACTGCCGAGAGAGCACCAATCCCACTCAATAGAATGAGAGGACTCTTTCCGATTAGGTTTGAGATCACTGATATGATCCCTATAGTCATAATAATAATGTTAACCACCTGAAGATATCCTTTAATAGGCTTAACCTTGGATATTTCAAAGGTTTGATAAATATCATTAAGTGCATTAATTAAGCTTTGAATGACCGCTAACCCTACAATAATGATATAGGTAATGGCCAATTTTTCGATAATTGGTTGATAGGTTGGAAAGATTGAAGAAAACGAATAAATGATGATTGCAGGAACAATATGCGATAACTTTCGAAAAACTTGTCTTTCCAAAATAATTTTATCCCACTTAACTTTGGAGTTTGTAACGATACGAGTAATGATCGTCATCACTATTTTCTTTGAAATAAAATTTGCTGCGATACAGATAATTCCTATTAGCAGAATCTTGATAATAATCGCAAGAGGTTTTACTAATTTAGGATCTAGTTCCATATTGAGAAGTAGATTATTAACGAATTGCATGTGATTACCTCCGTTTAGATTTGAATCATAAGCCACTGTATGGGTAAAGTATCAAACTGTCAACGCCTTCTTAAACATTAACAAAAAATGGCCCCTTAGCCTGCGATAATGATTGTTTTCCACCACACGCAACAGCGTATTTCATCCAAAAAATAAAAAAGAAGCTTCCCATAAGTTTGCTCAACTTTTGGGAAGCCTCTATTATAATCCTCTTTATTAACAAAATGTTAGTATTTGCTTTCATCTTACAGAAAATCCAGTCATATCACGGGTTTGGGCGATGTTTACATCATGCCGCCCATATATTTTTATGCTGTAACTTTTAGGTGTGTCGGTAATACGCGATGTATAGCATCTCCATATTCTTCAATGTATCTTCAATTGGATGTCCACTGGCTATCATTCGACAAATCATTCATTCGATCATCGGGGTTAACTGAGGCATCGGGGTTAACTGAGATATATACATTTTCAATATCAGGGTCAATTGATTTTGCTAAATCCGCTATTTTCTGCGCAACGTCCTTGGAAAGATTATTATTGTTATTATTGAGTTGTGCAGTTACATAAGCATTATTATTTTTTATAGTAACATTCGATTTATCAACTTCATTCATTGAAGCAATTTTATCCTCAATTTGGTCTGCAACCTTCATCCCTTGTGTATCATTGTTAACATTATTTATATTTGCCTTATGTCTATTGTTATCATTCGAGCCATCATTATTAACACCACAGGCTGAAATGACCAAAGCTATCAATGCAACTGAAACTAAAGCTATTCGTTTCATAAAAACCCTCCTTTGTTTTACGCTTTTTTATATTGCCATCATTTATTCATCAATATACATGTCTTTTTCCTATACAAAGGGAAGAACTCCTCCGGTACTATCTACCATATTTAAGTTAATACATAAAGTATTATTCACATATAAACACTGATATATCAATGTTTATGGGGGTTTTTTGTTTTCTCATCTTTTATTAAGTTCTTCACCATGAAAAGTGGTTGAATTGGGTTAGGTTGTAAGAGAAAGCCCAGATGCGTGACAAGCGGAGGCTGAAATCGGGTTAGCTTGTCAGATAAAGTCTAGATGCGTGACAAGCGGAAGCTGGAATCGGGTTGGCTTGTCAGATAAAGCCCTGATATGTGACAAGCGGAAGCTGAAATCGGGTTAGCTTGTCAGATAAAGTCCGGGTGCGTGACAAGCGGAGGCTGAAATCGGGTTGGCTTGTCAGATAAAACCCGGATGCGTGACAAGCGGATGCTGAAATCGGGTTGGCTTGTCAGATAAAACCCGGATGCGTGACAAGCGGAAGCTGAAATCGGGTTGGCTTGTCAGATAAAGTCCGGATGCGTGACAAGCGGAGGCTGAAATCGGGTTGGCTTGTCAGATAAAGTCCGGATGCATGACAAGCGGAAGCTGAAATCGGGTTGGCTTGTCAGATAAAGCCCAGATGCGTGACAAGCTGAAGCTGAAATCGGGTTGGCTTGTCAGATAAAGTCCGGATATGTGACAAGCGAAGGCTGGAAGCCCGAATTGCAATCTGTGGTGAATCGCTGATCTTTGGGACTTCGTAGATGGCTAAAGGACGACTTAGCGACCGAACAATAGTGGAGAAGGATTAACCACTTCTTTTGGTGATGAACCTTTTATTAATGTATATTCCAGTTTTTAGGGTGTGTTTTTCAGTGACCTCGAACCGGAAATTTTCCGATTTGGAATAAGCGATCGATTCATTTTTTAATTTTAGAAATAAAGATGTTTAACGAATTATTTCAAAACTAAAAGACATTATAAATAGCAAGGGAAAAATTTCAAAACTAACGCACTACATAGAATAGTAAGGGAGATGTTAAGATGATAAAACGAACGATTACAATTTTTTTGACAGCAATAATCGTCATGTCTACGTTAGTAATGCCTACTTATGCGACGGACGGTGGAACACAAGGGAACAGGCCTTGGATGAACACCAAGCTCTCTGCTGAGAAGCGCACCGAGCTGCTTCTCAATGCGATGACGATCGAACAGAAGTTGCAGCAAATCGTCATCTCGCGCTTCAATGAGAACAACACAGGTGAGACGGTCGTCATCAATAGGAGAGGTTCCAGCAAGTATATGAACGGAGTATTCGAGCCCCAGGGCACTTTGCCCGGATGTGAGTGGCAGGACACCGGCCGGCAAATCCGTGGGATCGAGGAACTAGGTATCCCCACAATCCGCATGACCAACGGGGGTACGGGGGTGAAGGGCGGATCGTGTGGCAATGACCCATTGGCGACGGGCCTACCGTCCACACTGGCCATGGCCGCGACTTTCAACCGTAAGCTAAACAATGAGGCCGGTCGGATTCTTGGAGGGGAGACCCGGGCCTTTGCCCATCACGTGATGCTCGGGCCGGGCATGAACCTCGTGCGTCACCCGTACAATGGCCGGAACTATGAGTACTTCAGTGAGGACCCATACCTGACCGGTATACTAGCGACCGAGCAGGTCAAGGGAATCGAGTCCCAAGGGGTCCAGGCCCAGCTTAAGCATCTAGCAGGCAACGAGCAGGAAACTGAGCGATGGACAATGGGGGTACAAGTTCCCTCACGTGCCATGAACGAACTGTATATGCTGCCCTTCGAGATGGTCGTTAAGAATGCTAATCCAGCCTCTGTGATGTGCTCGTTCCCAGATGTCAATGGCACCTTTGCCTGTGACAGCCCTGAACTGCTTCAAGATGCTTTGCGCAAAAGATGGGGCTTCAACGGTTATGTCATGAGTGACCGTCGCGCGATTCATAACACGGTCTCTGCTATTAAGGCGGGCATGAATGTCGAGCTCGACTGGGCACCGCAATACTACACCCAGGAGAAAATCAAGAAGGCCCTTGATTCGGGTCAGGTCACCGCGAACGACATCGACAATCTGCTTCGTCCTCGGTACATCAAGATGATCGAATTCGGCCATATGGATAAGCCTTTCAACAAGTTCCTGCCTGAGATCGTCGATTCGAAGGCCAATGGTACGAGCGCTCGGAAGATGGCCGAGGAAGGGGCCGTGCTGTTGAAGAACGAAAACGGCTTCCTGCCACTGGATGGTAAGCCGAAGTCGATCGCGCTGATCGGCGTCGAGTGGTTCGCCGGTATAGCCAAGTTGTCCCCGCGCTCTATTCGGGCCGACAATGAGAACGTCAAAACCCCTTACACGGTCACCCCACAGCAGGGCTTGGAAAACGTTATTAAGGAGCTGGGCTACAACACCAAGGTGACGTACAACGATGGCCGTGACCCGCAGGCTGCTGCCAAACTGGCCTCACAGTCTGACATCGTGCTGCTCATGGTCGGTGACAACCCGCATGAAACTGCGGACCGCGAGACTCTTGGCTTCCCGGTTATCAATCGGGTGAAGCAGGAGCCGCTGATCGATGCGGTCCTGAAGGCAAACGCGAAGAACACTGCTGTGATCCTGAAGACCTCTGGTACGGTGCTCATGCCGTGGTTAGATCAGGTTCCTGCCGTACTCGAGGCGTGGTTCCCGGGCATGGAAGATGGCAATGCTGTCGCCAATCTGCTCTACGGGAAGGTCAATCCTTCTGGAAAGCTGCCTATGACGTTTGGTGCTACCGCCCGAGAGGCCGCTTTCGCGACCGAGAAGCAGTACCCAGGAACTCGTCAAGACACTGGCAAACCTGGTGGCCCAGGCCCATACGGCAACGGTTCCAATCAAATGATCGCCCAATACACCGAAGGCCTGCAGATGGGTTACCGCTGGTACGAGGCCAACAATAAAAAACCGGTCTTCCCTTTCGGTTACGGTCTATCGTACACGACCTTCAAGTATGACGCCCTCAAGGTGAAGAGGGTTCGCGGCAACAAGGGATCGTTGTCCGGCCTTGATGTGTCTTTTACCATCACGAACACTGGTAAGGTTGCTGGGAAAGAAGCGGCACAGGTCTACTTAACCCTTCCGAACGAGACGGGGGAGCCGGCCAAACGGCTTGTAAACTTTGAGAAGGTCGACCTTAAGCCAGGTGAGAGCAAGAGTGTGACACTAAGGATTAACCAAGCGGACTCCAACCACCCGTTTTCCTATTTCATTCCGAAAGAACCAGACAACTTGGCGAACTGGGCTGACGGCGAGTGGGCAACGGTTGACGGAAAGTACCGCGTACATGTCGGTGGTTCCTCGGCAGATACTCCACTGGAAAAGGACATTCCGTTGAACTTCAAACTCGGCAAGAATAAAGGCAAAGGCTCTAAGTAATAGGCCCCTGGTCATGGGATGATGCCGTCGACTGGCAGAGGTAGTCGAAACATCCCAAAGGCGGTGAGCGAGTAGGCTCACCGCTTTTCTCTTAGTCAAAATTTCCAGTAAGGACGTGAGAAGTTTGATGAAGAAATCAGTTCGGAACAGCCGGCGAGGTTTGGTGAATTCGTGGTGGGTGGTTCTTGGCCTGGTGGTCCTCTTGACCTCATGCGCCATGGAGGAAACTGACAAGCATATCGAGAGCGATGAAGCTGTGGAACCAGCCCCGTCCGAGCGTGGCGACTGGCACGTCCCCGGCTTGGTGAACCGGTCCGGCAAGCCAATCGAGGTGCCGACGCCTGGTCCGGCCACGGGCAGGACTCTTGACGTCACGCACTTTGGGGCAGATCCGGCTCCGGACTCAAAAGATGACGCAGCAGCCATCAGGAAGGCCCTAGATGCGGCCGAACCGGGTGACGAGGTCTTACTGCCGGCCGGCACGTATGACCTGCACACCACTGACCCGGCCGACGAGTCGGCGAACATCGTACTGCGCAGCGGCGTGGATCTGCGGGGCGAGGGTCAGGAGAGCACCGTGCTGCTGACCTCCTTCGACGGTGAGGATGACAGCCGGGTGTTCCGCGGCTCCGGTGTCCACGACGTCATCATCGCTGATTTCACCATTACCTCCCGTTATGAGGGGCCACTGGGCGATGACCCCGACAACGGCGACACGGGTGGAGGTCCTATGTACGGGATCTTCCTCGGAGCTCACGAAGGGAAGGCCAGCTCAAAGATCCTTGTGGAGAACCTGGGCATTCGCAGGTTCAAGCGCCACGGAATCTCCGTCAAGGCCAGCCGTGAAGTGACCCTTACTAAAAACTCTGTAAGTGAGGCAACTGCCGTTGGCCCCGGAGGACAGGGCTATGGAATTGCTATCGAGGGCTCAGCGAATAAGCACGACCCAAATGCTGCCAACGATTCCCGACACAACGTCGTCATCAAAAATACTTTCAATGGCAGGCATCTGCGGCACGCCATTCTACTGCAGTTCCCCACGCACAACAATCTCGTGGCGGAGAACACCATTACCGGCAGCATCCTCGACGCCATCGACCTGCATGGCGAGGGTGAATACCTTAACGAGGTCCGAGATAATACGGTCGTTGGCGGGCAGAAGGCGGGCATCGCGCTCGGTAATTCCGGCGGAGCAAAGAACAAGCATGATGCCTCAGGTCCTGGAAACTGGGTGCACTCCAACGACTTGATCGGAAACCGTCAGGGAGTCCTCGTCATCCTGGGAACTCCTGACACCCTCATTGAGGACAACAGGATCACCGCTGGGGATGATTCGCGGGTCGGCATCGAGCTCCGTAATGCGCCAGGCACAAAGATACACGGTAACCACATCACTGGAGGGACTGACAAGTTCTCGGCCATCCGCCTCATCAAGGACCGCGGTGCTGACGGACGGGGCAAAGGAATCCCGTCAAACATCAGGATCAAGGGCAACGTCATTCGACAGGCCGCCAATGGCATCAGGATCGAAGCCGGGAAGAATCTTTGTATAAGGGAAAACGTTTTCGACGGCATTGAGGGAGACGAGTTGAGGGTGGCCGACGGGATAGAGGTGAGCAAGTCTTGTCCCTAATCGACAAAATGTGCATCTCCCCGTGGCATAAATGGGGTCATGAAATTAAAAATAAGACGATCATTACTAAGTATTAATTGAGTTAAAAACTGCAAATCCTTTTATATAAAGGGATTTGCAGTTACTTTTTAATAACTTATAAGAATCAACGACACTCCTTTGACAGGGTGAAGCTTGAACTAAAGTATTTAAATGATTTAATAATCTTAAAACAGGGGGACCGATCACCTACAGCCGTTCTTTTGGGCTTGGCTTTAGAGA
>NZ_LMTI01000011.1:0-12736 GCF_001510665.1 Bacillus sp. FJAT-27445 | reverse complement strand
CGAGAACCCTCGTGACTTCAGTCATGAGATGAATCGCCTTCGGATACGGTCTAGTGCTAATAAAAGGTGAGATATTGTACTGGATTAAGTATCCGACACGTCAGCCAAAATTTCGTATCGCTCAATATAGATGCTATAATATAACTAGAATTTGTTCTTTGAAAACTGAACATATAGGGTTGATGCAGGAAAAGCTCTGCATCGTCAAATGTTCAAGCAACAAGAACAAAAACCGTTACATGTAGCGATAGCCAAGCACATGTGATAGATTAAACGGGGTTTGCTTGGTTCCTCGTCAAACAGTTCACCTCTTAAAGAAGGTGATTAATTCGGTATGCCAACGGGCGTATATTGGGCTGTTGATACCAGAAGGCGATATTTGCCTTCACAAGCTCGTGACTTCAGTCATGAGTTGTTGACACGTTGATATAACAAGGTTTTAAAACCCTAATTACATCATGCCGCCCATATAGTTTCAATCTGTACTATAGTTAACCATAGTAGAACCAAACCGCTTAAAATCAACATTCTGCAGGTCCTATGTGTAATATCTTTAACCCGTATTTACTGTGATTTATTATATTTCGTTAGCAAAATGTTCGCGTCTTTTAAGGTTTCACATCTAAAATTTAAAGATGTTCTAGATATAGATACCGTTATTTCTTATACAGAATATTGGACAGAAGACTCGAATACCGTCTTACTTAAGTACAAGTACTCCTGAAATGAAATGATTGGTAGTATTGAGGTATTTTAAGTTCAATCAAGTAAATAAAGAAATCAAAGCAGTTATACCTAAAGTATTGCTGCTTTGATTTCTTTTACTGGAAAAACATTTCATTTAAAATGCTTTAAATGTATTGACATAGTTTTTCGGTTTATTTATAATTCTAAACGGTAATTTGAAATTTGCTAAGCTTGGCAGAGCATTAGCATAAGGGGCTATTTGTTGCAGAAAGAATTAAGACGAACTCTTTACACTTCAACTGCACTTATATCCTCTTCTTCCTCTGTAGTCTCTACATAGTCTATCATTATTATAGTTTCATCATTCTCATTATTGATTGTAAAGTTACTATAATCTTTTTTAAGATCTCCTACTCGTACAGTCCGACCGATTTCGAAATCAGTGATATCAACTTCAATATTATCAGGGATATTATTTGCTTTAGCAGTAATATTCAATTCGTGAAGAAACTGTTTCACTATTCCCCCGGCTTTCTCGCCATTCGATGTTCCCTTTAGAATTACATTCACTTTAGTGTCGATTTCAGTGTGCTGATTAACTTGAAGGAAGTCTACATGAATTACTTCTTTTGTGATAGCTTTATTTTGATAATCCCTTAAAATAACATTTGTTGATTTTCCATCAAGATTAAGAGATATTATGCTATTTCTACCAACAGCTTTTATCACTTTTAGTAAATCTGCGTTTTTAATAGAAATAGATTTTGTATCAATCTCCCTACCATAAACAACTGCAGGGATCTCTCCATTATTTTTCAATTTCCTCAAAGACCCTTTTTTAAAGTCTTTTCTTTCTTGAGCTACTAACGTATTCATTTTATTTCCACCTTTTTTTTATTTAAATCTTAGACTTTCATTTTTATTGAAATGTCTAAGAATTACCTTACTATTCAAGTATATCTAATCACTGTTATTATTTCATTGAAAAGGCCTATTCAAAATAATTTGTTCGATCAACCTAAAAAAGGCACGCATCAGTTTTATTAAATTGATGCGTCAACTTCACTAATTCAACCAAGTGAATAAAAGCGCAAATCAGTCCGTGCATCGAATGAACATCATCAAGTTTATAATAACCTTAAACAATCAACACGTGTTTGTCCTACGTATTTGCCTAATGGAAAAAGTATAAGTAAATATAGTGTAGACCGTAATTTTTTGCTGGAGGGCGGGTGGTAATTTCCGTACATCTCTTTTTTAACTAATCAGCTCCATAATTTAAATCCTGAATTAACCCCACACTCTTTACGACATACACTTACATCACTTCTTGAATAGGGCTGGTGTAGCACTTGAACAAATTATGAATAGACTTGGTCATTCCAAAAATGTCTACTCCACGCTACAAAAGAAATGAAAAAAGAGGCTTCCCAAAAGTTCAGTGAACTCATGGAAAACCTTTAATTTTTTTGTTACCTTTTATTACCCTTTATAGAAGATGAACTAGGGAAAACTTGATATATCAAGGGTTTTTAACCCGTTCTACATCATGCCGCCCATTCCGCCCATGCCCATGTCAGGCATGCCGCCGCCTTTGTTTTCCTCAGGCTTGTCGGCAACAACTGCTTCGGTTGTAAGGAACATAGCCGCAACGGATGCAGCGTTTTGAAGCGCGGAACGTGTTACCTTTGTAGGGTCTACGATACCAGCTTCAATCATGTTTACCCACTCGCCAGTAGCGGCGTTGAAGCCTGTGCCGATTTCTTCACGCTTGAGGCGCTCAACAATGACAGAGCCTTCAAGGCCTGCGTTTTGGACAATTGTACGAACAGGCTCTTCCATCGCGCGAAGAACGAGGTTAACGCCAGTTTGCTCATCGCCTTCAGCCTGTATTTCAGCCACCTTGCTGTATACATTCATTAGGGCAACTCCACCACCGGAAACGATACCTTCCTCAACAGCAGCGCGTGTTGAGTTCAAGGCGTCTTCGATGCGAAGCTTACGCTCTTTCAGTTCCGTTTCAGTTGCAGCGCCGACTTTGATGACAGCTACGCCGCCTGCCAATTTTGCAAGGCGCTCCTGAAGTTTTTCACGGTCGAATTCGGAAGTTGTTTCTTCCAGTTGGACGCGGATTTGGTTAACGCGTCCAGCGATTGCAGCAGAGTCTCCTGCGCCTTCAACGATTGTTGTGTTCTCTTTTGAAACAACAACCTTGGAAGCACGGCCAAGAGATTGGATTGTTGCGGATTTCAGGTCGCGGCCAAGCTCTTCCGTGATGACTTCCGCGCCTGTAAGTGCAGCGATGTCTTCAAGCATTGCTTTACGGCGGTCGCCGAAGCCAGGTGCCTTAACCGCTACAGCGTTGAATGTACCGCGAAGCTTGTTGACTACCAATGTAGCAAGCGCTTCACCTTCAACATCTTCAGCAATCAAAAGCAAAGGCTTGCCTTGCTGGACAACCTGCTCAAGGACAGGCAGGATTTCCTGGATGCTGGCGATTTTCTTGTCAGTGATCAAGATATAAGGGTTTTCAAGTACTGCTTCCATTTTATCTGAATCAGTTACCATGTATGGAGAAGCATATCCACGGTCAAATTGCATACCTTCTACTACATCGAGTTCAGTAGCAAAACCTTTGGATTCTTCAATTGTGATAACACCATCATTGCCAACGCGCTCCATTGCTTCTGCAATCAGTTGGCCGACCTCTTCATTGTCAGCGGAAATTGCAGCAACCTGGGCGATGGATTCTTTTCCTTCGATTGGCTTTGAAATTGCCTTCAATTCTTCAAGGGCAACTTTTGTTGCTTTCTCAATCCCTTTGCGAAGAACCATTGGATTCGCTCCAGCAGTTACGTTTTTCAAGCCTTCGCGGATCATTGCCTGCGCAAGGACAGTCGCAGTTGTTGTACCGTCACCGGCAACATCGTTTGTTTTGCTAGCCACTTCGGCAACAAGCTTCGCACCCATGTTTTCGAATGCATCTTCAAGTTCGATTTCTTTTGCGATTGTAACACCGTCATTAGTGATAAGCGGTGAACCGAATTTTTTCTCTAGAACAACGTTGCGCCCTCTAGGCCCAAGCGTAACTTTTACAGCATTAGCAAGTGCATCTACACCGCGAAGCATGGCGCGGCGTGCATCTTCACTGAACTTAATGTCTTTAGCCATTGTTTAAAAACCTCCTCAAGTCGTGTAAAATTGGTTATGTGTCCTGTTGCGCTAATTGGCAACTATTCGCCGATTACAGCGTGGATATCACTTTCACGAAGGATCAGGTATTCTGTCCCCTGGTACTTCACTTCTGTACCTGCATATTTTGAGAAGACAATGCGGTCACCAACAGAAACTTCAGGGGCTACACGCTCTCCGCTGTCGAGTACACGGCCGGAACCAACCGCAACAACTTTGCCCTCCTGCGGCTTTTCTTTAGCAGTGTCAGGCAAAACGATGCCGCTTGCAGTCTTTTCCTCTGACTCAACAAGCTCAATGATAATGCGATCACCAAGTGGTCTTAACAAATCAAACAACCTCCTCAAATGGTTTATGTAATCATCATTTATTAGCACTCTATCTCAATGAGTGCTAACACAATTATTATAATAATGAAAACCCACTTCTTTTGCAAGCGTGAAGCAAGATTTTTTTAAAGAAAAAATCAACCTTATGAGTATATCCGCTTTGGTAAAAGCTATGCATGAAGGTTTCCTGTTTGAAATATGTTTACCTTTGTGAGTAGAATGAAAAGTGACGCAAAAATTTTAAAGGAGTTTGCCATTTTGAAACGTGAATACGGTTGGATTCTCATTGTATATATCGCCATGCAGCTATCAAGCCTAGTAGGGGTACCGCTTTTGGCAGTCCTTCTCACCCGCATGGGGAAACCCATCCAGGAGGTGCAGCTGTACGCCTTAAACTACTGGCTTATAATCAGCTTCCTATTGGCTTTTCTTATTACGTTATTCCTCCTTCGCAAGGAAATGGCCGGCTCTCTTCAAAACAGGAACGCAGCCAATTTGCCAATGTCCATTATCTGGGCTGTGGGGGGAATCTTTCTCGCCTTTTTCGCCCAAGCGACCGCAGCCATGGTAGAACAGAAGCTTGGGATTGAGATGGGTTCGGATAATACTCGCTCCATCATGAGATTGATTGATAACTTCCCTGCGGTAATCATTATCAGCTCGATTATTGGCCCGATCCTTGAGGAAATTGTTTTCCGGAAGATTATCTTTGGCAGCCTTCATCGGCGCTTTAATTTCTTTATTTCCGCACTGATCAGTTCTGTCATTTTCGCAGCTGCGCACATGGAATTTGAACATATCCTTATTTATTCGGCAATTGGTTTCACATTCGCCTTTCTTTATGTTCAGACCAACCGGATCATAGTTCCGATAATTGCGCATGTTACCATGAACACGCTTGTCGTGCTGATGCAGAGTGTCTACCGTGAAGAGATTGAGAAATTCCTGCGTGAAGCAGAACAAATGCAGAATTTTATCGGAGGGTTTTTATGAGGCAATCACCATTGTTTTCCGGCATCGTGTACCTCTTGCTCGGACTATTGTTTACGTATTTTGCGGTAGAGAGCGTCAGGAACGAAGGCTGGGGATTCTTCGCCTATCTTTTAGTTATCTTGGCCACTTTCGATTTCGGGGCAGGTATAAGGATGATCGGCATTCATTTCAAGTTAAAAAAGACACAAAAAAAGTGAGCCAGCATAGGCTCACTTTTCTGTTTTTTCAGCTTCCTCTTCAGTAAAGTCCGTTCCGGGGTAGTTTTTCAGGAAGTATATCAATGACTGCAATTCAACCGCAAGGTCGATGTGATGGACTCTGATCGAACGCGGGACATTCAGCCTTGCCGGCGTGAAGTTCAATATTCCTTTTACATTCGTTTTAACTAGCCTGTCCGTAATTGGTTGGGCGACAGATGCGGGCACTGTTAAAATGGCGACGGTGATATTGTCCTTATTCAGGTACGACTCAAAGTCATCTAGATTATGAATGGGGACATCCCCGATTTTTGTCCCGACTTTGTCTGGGTCAACATCGAATGCTACCTCTATTTTTGTGTTGTTGTTTTTCAGGAAATTGTAGTTAAGAAAAGCAGTGCCCAGGTTCCCGACGCCGATTAAAGCTACCTTTGTAAGCTCATCCTGGTCAAGAGTTTTTCGGAAAAAACCAAGCAGGTAGTTGACGTTATACCCATACCCTTTCTTCCCAAGGGCCCCAAAATAGGAAAAATCCCTTCGGATCGTAGCCGAATCAACTTTAACCGCTTCACTTAACTCAGCAGATGACACCCTTTGTTTTCCCGAAGTATGCAAATTCTTTAAAAATCGGTAATATAACGGCAGCCTTTTGGCTGTTGCCTGCGGTATTTTCATCGTTTCATTCATCCATTGATCCCCTGCCCCTATTTAATATGGTTTTCTTCACAGGCTCCCTGGCCATTCGCGACTTACCAACTACTGCACTTCATCTTCCCTTTTAAAATCGCCATGCTTGCCCCCTGTTTTTTCAACCAAATAGGTTGGGCCGATCACCATACCCTTATCTACGGCTTTGCACATATCGTAGATGGTCAATGCGCATACCGAGGCGGCCGTGAGCGCTTCCATTTCTACTCCTGTATTTCCCTTCGTTTTTACCGAAGCTGCTATCAACAGCTTTTGCCCCTGCTGCCCCTCTTCCCAGCGGAACGCAATATCCACCCCTGTCAGAGGAATTGGATGGCACATCGGTATAATGTCCCATGTCTTCTTTGCAGCCATAACAGCCGCGACCTGGGCTACTGCAAGAACATCGCCTTTTTTCATTTTATTATTCGTGATTTTCTCATAAATTTCATGGTTTACGGTAATGCTTGAATGGGCAAGTGCCGTCCTGGCGGTTTCAGGCTTATCGCTAACATCGACCATCCTAGCCCTGCCCTCGTTATTAAAATGGGTAAATTCAGCCATAAATAAAATCTCCTTTCAAAAAAACCGATACACCCGTGCGAATCAACCCCGCTTTTCCTGAAAGGGATCTTTTCCGCATCATCAGCACTTGTGGAAAGGTACAAGTACAATTTCAGTGATTTTATAAAAATCATACACTATTTTGAGGAAATTGTGTATGACCTTTGTTCCATGTTTCACATATGTTGTCTCATTTTTAAGCTTTTCGCAATATAATATTAATCATTTTTTATGCAAATAGGCACCACCGAGTCCTTTACTCCACTTTTTAAAAGGGAGTATGAATCCCCTCAAGATTCAAGGATTCGAAGAAGTTAGTCCTTAAAGGTCCGATTGGCGAGCTACAGTGAAACTTGCCGCTACGCTTTTCAGCGGCTTAGTTGAACCAATCGGGTTCGTACTGCCGCTTGATCTCCGCCTTAGCGGAGATACTAGCGGCAGTAGAACGGGGCTAACCATCAGCGGAAACCCGCCGCTGATGGAAGGTTCACTTTATCCCACTCTTAAAGGACAGTAAGCCCTAAAGGGCAACTGTCCCTAAAGGTCCGATTGGTTCACCTAACCATCAGCGGAAACCCGCCGCTGATGGAAGGTTCACTTTATTGCCGAGCAACCTCTTATGCGTTACACTCAAGTAGTAATGGGGTGAAAATCATGATTCTACTACAAGTGAATCAACTTGAAAAATACTACGGTGCCGATCTTATTTTATCAAATATAAAGCTTGAACTTCAAAACCGTGACCGAGTTGCCCTTGTTGGCAGAAACGGTGCAGGGAAGTCAACGCTTCTAAAAATTATCGCTGGCCACATCGGCCATGACGGCGGAGAAATTATGAAGCCGAAGGATGTTACAATCGGCTATCTCGCACAAAACACCGGTCTTGAATCAACATTGTCCATTTGGGATGAGATGCTAAAGGTTTTTGAGCCTGTCCGTCAGTTGGAAATCTCACTTCGGGAACTCGAGAGGCAAATGGCTGATCCGTCTGTCTTTGAGGATACTGTCAAATATGACAGGGTATTAAAAGAATACGATACTTTGCAGGTCCGATATAAGGATATGGGCGGTTATCAGTATGAAGCGGACATTCGTTCCGTCCTTCATGGACTTAACTTCCATACCTTTGATTACTCAACCAGTATTTCAAGCCTTAGTGGCGGCCAAAAAACACGACTTGCCCTCGGAAAGCTGCTGCTTGGAAAGCCAGATATCCTGATTTTGGACGAGCCGACCAACCATTTGGATATTGAAACGTTATCATGGCTTGAACAATACTTGCAAAATTACCATGGTGCCATCCTGATTGTATCCCATGACCGCTACTTCCTTGATAAAGTCGTAAATCAAGTATATGAACTATCAAGGCGTCAAATTCAAAGGTTTATCGGCAATTACAGCTCCTATCTTATCCAAAAGGCGGAGCATTTTGAACGTGATATGAAGCAGTTCGAAAAACAGCAAGATGAGGTGGCGAAGCTCCAGGATTTCATCCAGCGCAATCTCGCCCGCGCCTCCACTACAAAGCGGGCCCAAAGTAGAAGGAAAAAGCTTGAGAAAATGGATTTGATGGACCGTCCAGCCGGTGATGAAAAATCCGCCACTTTCTCTTTTGAAATCGAGCGGCAAAGCGGGAATGATGTTTTGCAAGTAGATGATTTGAAAATTGGCTATGAAACAACGGTTGCTGGAAATATCTTTTTTTCCATCACAAAAGGGGACAGCATCGCCCTCGTTGGCCCTAATGGCGTCGGCAAATCAACATTGTTGAAAACTATTATTAAAACCCTCCCCGCACAATCCGGTACAGTCCGCTACGGAACAAACGTATCAATTGGCTATTACGACCAAGAACAGGCTAACCTGAAATCAAATAAACGAGTTTTGAATGAGTTGTGGGACGATTACCCTTTGAAAAATGAAAAAGAAATCCGTACGGTCCTCGGCAATTTCCTTTTCTCGGGAGATGACGTCCTACAGCCCGTCTCCACCTTGAGCGGCGGGGAAAAGGCCCGGCTCGCACTGGCCAAATTAATGCTTCAAAAAGCAAACTTCCTCATACTTGACGAGCCGACCAACCACCTTGATCTGGACAGCAAGGAAGTGCTCGAAAATGCACTTATTGATTATCCTGGAACCATCCTGTTCGTCTCCCATGATCGCTATTTTATCAACAGGATTGCCACAAAAGTTCTGGAATTGAAAACTGATGGATGCACCGAGTTCCTTGGCGACTATGACTATTTCCTTGAAAAAAAACAGGAAATAGCAGAGCTTGCCGCATTAGAAAAGGCAGCCGCTGCTACTTCACTTGAGGTTCCAGATGCTAAAAATACTTTCCAACAGGACAAAGAAGCAAAAAAGCTTGAACGCCAGAGAATACGGAAGCTGGAAGACATTGAGAAACGGATTGAGGAGCTCGAAACACTCATAGAAGGAAATGAAACCCTCCTATGTAATCCGGAGGTTTATCAAGACCATGAAAGGGTACTAATTATTAACAGTGAAAATGACGAAGCCCGCTCGGAATTGGACCAGTTGATGGAACATTGGGCGGAATTAGCCGAATAAGCGCAGGGCTTCCTGCGCTTTTCCACATTTTTATTCACAAATAAATCGCTGGTATATCAGTTATCAACGGACTTATCCACTTTATCCACAGAAGAACGGATTGTTATCCACATAACTAACAAGAACACCCGTGCTTATCCACAAGCCTTCCAAAATCAGAAAATATTTTATCCACAAAAAAGAAGGGCTGCGTATTCTTTCCGCAGCCCTTCTTTTTTAATTGTATTTTTCTATTGCCAGTCCAGGATTGGCGTTTAAATCCAAGCCAGCCCTTATGCCCTTTTCAAACATGACGCTGCCCGCAGCAGCAATCATGGCTGCATTGTCCGTGCAAAGAGACAGCGGTGGAATCACCAGCTCCACCTTATCGTTTCTGCTAAACGTATCCTCAAGTGCCTTCCTAAGGCCTCTGTTGGCTGCCACCCCTCCAGCCAACAGTACTTGTTTGACGCCGTATTCGCTAGCCGCCCGTATCGTTTTTTCGACGAGGACCTCAATCACACTTTCCTGAAAGCTTGCAGCCAAGTCTTCAGGGGCAATTGCCTCTCCGCGTTGTTCGGCATTGTGGACCGTATTGATGACCGCTGATTTCAATCCGCTAAAGCTGAAATCATAAGAGCCTTGTTCAAGCCATGCTCTTGGCAAGGGGATGTTTGCTTTCCCTTCCTGGGCAAGCCGATCAATATGAGGACCCCCTGGATACGGCATGTTCAGTACCCTGGCCACTTTATCGTATGCCTCTCCAGCGGCATCATCGCGCGTCTCGCCTATAACTTCAAAATGTCCGTGTTCCTTCATGAAAACAAGCTCGGTATGACCACCGGATACAACTAGAGCCAAAAGCGGAAACTTCATTTCGGTCATCAGCCTATTTGCGTATATATGGCCGGCGATATGATGGACAGGAACAAGTGGTTTTTGATGAGAAAATGCTAGAGCCTTTGCCGCATTCACACCTATCAGCAGAGCTCCAACCAGGCCGGGGCCCTCTGTAACTGCGATTGCGTCAATCTCTTCCATTGTTGTCTCAGCTCGCTTTAATGCCTCCTCTAAAACGAGAGTCATTTCCTCGACATGGTGCCGGGAAGCAATTTCAGGAACAACCCCGCCGAATCTCTTATGGCTTTCTATCTGTGATGCCACTACATTGGCGGCTATTTCCATTCCGTCCTTAACAATGGCCACCGCTGTTTCATCGCAGCTTGTCTCTATTCCCAAAATCATTTGGCTTTTTTTCATAGTTTCACCCACATAACAATTCCGTCTTCCTGGTTGTCGGTATAATATTTTTTCCGAATGCCACCTTCTTGGAAACCCAGCTTCCTATATAGCGAACGCGCGGGAGTATTGGAAACTCTCACCTCAAGTGTTGCCGTTTCGGCACCCATTTCCTTGGACACTTCCATGACTTTCTTCAATAATTCTTCCCCAAGCTTTCTCCCCCGGTACTGCGGAAGAATGGCAATATTGGTAATATGCGCTTCGTCCAAGACGACCCAAACACCGCCATAGCCGATAATTTGATCGCCTTCTTCGAGAACGATGTATACAGCATATTGATTATGATGCAATTCGTTGGAGAATGCTTCCCTGCTCCAAGGAAGGGTAAACGATTCTTTTTCAACGATTAATATTTGGTCAATGTCCTCATCCCGCATAAAACGGAAAGTATATGTCCCACTGCTCCCTGCCGCCGAGTTACTCATGTGATCGACTCCTTGACTTGAGCCAATTTGCTTCCGCTTCAGCAAGCCGGATATAATTCGGGACGAATGAGTGGACTTCAGCATTAGGCTTGTCCTTCCCTAGGAAAGCCAGCTCGGATGGCCTTGGATTCATTTCGGAAGGAGCAGCAAAGACGGCCTTGCCTCCTATTATGCGTTCAATCGTTTCTTTATGGAGGGAGACATCATTGCCGATAAACAACGTTTTTTCCGTTAAGCCGGAAATTTTAGATGCCCAATCATCCAGCAAGACAAGCTGATCTTCTTCAATAGAGACAATCCGGCTGTTTTCAAATTTGTATAGCCCGGTATATACCTGCCCCCTTCGCGCATCGAAAATAGGGGAAATATAACCTTGAAAGTAACGTCCCGACATTGCCATAACCTCTAGGCTTGAAACACCCGATAGGGGGATGCCCAGCGTCCAAGCCATCGTTTTTGCGATTGTTACGCCAATCCTAACACCTGTATAGGAGCCTGGCCCTTCAGCCACTACTATTTTATTCAAATCGGCCGGATTAATTTCCGCTTCCTTCATGGCAGATTCAATGGCAGGCATAATTCTTAATGAATGGTTTCTTTTTAAATTGGTGATGTATTCAGCGACCACTTTATCCCCATCGATGACTGCAACACCGAGCGGATAATTAGACGTGTCAATTGCCAAGATTCTCATAAAAAAACTCCTTACATAATTGCTCGTACCGACCGCCTTTTGGTTCAAAAGCAATCCTTCTGCTGCTCCCATTCGGTTCATGGTATAAATGAATAGTGAGACGTTCCTTGGGTAGCTGTTCTCCAATTAAGTGTGCCCATTCTACAACTGTAACACCTTCACCTTCAAAATACTCATCAAAGCCAAGGTCCTCATTTTCATCGGTAACCCTATAGACATCCATATGATACAAAGGTAACCTACCGTGATATTCTTTTATGATTGTAAAAGTAGGACTGCTGACCATTCTCTTAATACCGAGACCAAGAGCCAGTCCCTTTGTGAAGGTGGTTTTTCCAGCCCCAAGGTCGCCTTCTAAAGTAAGTACATCACCTGGCTTCAGCAGCCTGCCAAGCCTTTCGGCAAAAGATAGTGTTTCCTCTGTTGATTCAGATTTATATTCAAATGGTTTCATTCAATCACCTTTTTAAAAGGATTTGCAAAAAACCTTAGGATCGCTCCTAAGGATTTCTTCTACAACATGTAGTTTACATGATTTTGGGAGATTGAGCAAAAAAGCCTGTATTTTGGTGGGTTACAAATTCAGGTCTGAATTTCATCCTACCCCTTTATGTACGTTTCTTCGTTCATTTTCTTAATTATCTCCGTAAAACAAAAAAAAACGAAACCAAGTTTCGTATTTTGATTTTAAACTATGAAACTAAATGGCGGTCCGGACGGGACTCGAACCCGCGACCTCCTGCGTGACAGGCAGGCATTCTAACCAACTGAACTACCGGACCAAATTGCGGGGGCAGGATTTGAACCTGCGACCTTCGGGTTATGAGCCCGACGAGCTACCGAACTGCTCCACCCCGCGACGATAATAAATATTCTACTCATTCTATGCCCATAGTCACATGGACTGTCCCGGTCTCAGAAAGCTTAATCAAGCAGCAGCTCGACCGGTACAACTCGCAGTTTATTCAGTGAAGTAAACGCTTGTTGCTCCACCCCGCGACGATAAAAGCGTCAAAAATTTTGACGAGTATAAATTGGTATAGCCCGGCAGTGTCCTACTCTCACAGGGGCAAGGCCCCAACTACCATCGGCGCTGAGAAGCTTAACTTCCGTGTT
>NZ_LMTI01000010.1 GCF_001510665.1 Bacillus sp. FJAT-27445 | reverse complement strand
CCGAAGATCACTATAATATTGTTTGTTGACGCTTGTTTGTTTAGTTTTCAAAGAGCAATTTTTACCTTGTCGCTCAAAGGCGACTTTATTAGTCTATCAGGTTGTTAACTTGAAGTCAACATCTTTTTTTGCTTTTTTCTAATCTTCTTTGTTGCCGTCGCAGCAACATTTACTAATATAGCACCTTTGTATGTCCCTTGCAACAGTTTTTTAATTTAATTATAAAGATAAAAATACCAATATTGCCGTTATACCCGGACGTTTTTAAAACAGTTCCCTCCAGAATCACAAATGACAATGTTCTTGTTCACATTTTTTTCAGTACTACCTCTATAGGAAGATAGTAATCGCTGGAATAGAAAAAACGCCAGCTTCCCTTATAAGGAAACCGGCGATGTTTGTTTTTTATTTGTGCCTCATTAATGGGAATAGCAGGACATCTCGAATTGACGGAGAATTTGTCAGCAACATAACAATCCTGTCAATTCCTATTCCAAGTCCGCCAGTTGGAGGCATCCCGTACTCAAGGGCTTCAATGAAATCGTCATCCATTTCGTGGGCTTCGTCATTTCCTTGCTCACGTTCTTTAAGTTGTGCTTCAAAACGCTCTCTTTGGTCGATTGGATCATTCAGCTCCGTAAAGGCATTTGCATGTTCACGGGCAACGATGAACAATTCGAAACGATCTGTGAAACGAGGGTCATCCTCGTTCTTTTTTGCTAAAGGAGAAATTTCAACTGGATGCCCATAAATGAAGGTTGGCTGAATGAGTTTTTCCTCTACCTTTTGCTCAAAGAACTCGTTGACGATATGTCCATATTGCATATGTTCGTTTATTTCAACTCCATGTTCTCTAGCAAGCGCACGTGCTTCCTCTATGCTTGTCTCTTTCCAGAAGTCGACACCTGTATGTTCTTTAATGGCATCAACCATATGAAGCCTCTTCCATTCCGGCTCAAGGTTTACTTCATACTCACCATACTGGATGAGGGTTGTTCCCAACACTTCGCGGGAAATATGGGCTATCAGGTTTTCAGTAAGCTTCATGATATCCTTGAAGTCCGCATACGCTTCATAAAGCTCGATCATTGTGAATTCCGGATTATGCCTCGTTGAGACCCCTTCATTCCGGAATACACGCCCGATTTCGTATACCTTTTCAAGGCCTCCGACAATAAGTCGCTTTAAATGGAGCTCAATGGCAATCCTCATGAACAATTCCATATCAAGTGCGTTGTGGTGTGTGACGAATGGGCGTGCAGATGCTCCTCCGGCAATTGCATGCATCATCGGAGTCTCTACTTCAAGATAGCCTTGTTCATCAAGGTAACGCCTCATCGACTGAAGAATAAGGCTGCGCATAACAAATGTGGCTTTACTCTCATCGCTCATTATTAGGTCCAGGTAGCGCTGGCGGTAACGCTGTTCAACATCTTTTAAGCCATGGAATTTATCAGGTAGTGGACGGAGCGCCTTTGTCAGGAAGGTGTACTCTGTTACTTTAATGGAAAGCTCGCCAACCTGGGTTTTAAAAAGTGTCCCTGTCACACCAACGATGTCGCCAAGGTCTGTTGAATTAAATAGTTCATATTGCTGGTCCCCAACTTCATCTTTGCGGACATAAATCTGGATTTGGCCGGTCAGGTCTTTAATGTGGGCAAACCCAGCCTTTCCTTTACCGCGTTTTGTCATAATACGGCCAGCAAGGGAAACGGATACTCCCTTCGACTCAAGCTCTTCTTTTTCCAGTTCGCCGTACTGTTCGATTAATGATTTTGCATTGGCGTTACGTTCGAATTTTTTGCCAAACGGGTCAATCCCATTCTGGCGCATTTCATTCATTTTTTCTCTTCTTACCAAAAGCTGGTCATTTAATTCCTCTTGGCTCATCTACATTCAGCTCCCCATTTATATAGTGCGGTATGCATACACGCGCTAATTGATTTATTAAAGTTCCTTTATGCAGTTTAGACAATTTCACATAAAAAGAGACATTAGTACCATTGTACACAAACTTCCTTCGAGGGACATTAAAAAACTATAAGTACAACAAAGACTGCCAGTTTTTTACTGACAGCCCTACACCTTATATGGCCAAAGACCGGGTTTCACCAAACCATACTTGTGAAACTCTTTAAAACCTCTTACCCGACGATTGCCTGGCTTTCCTTTTCTTCGGCTTCTGTAACAAGGGCATTGAGCAGCATGACAAGGTCATCTCTTGTATTACACTCATTTATGGGGTTGCGGACCTTGGCATTTCCCTTGACCCCTTTCAGATACCAGGCAGCATGCTTACGCATTTCGCGGACAGCGACGTATTCATTTTTAAGGGCTATCAATCGGTCAAGGTGAAGGATGCATACGTCTATCTTTTCACGGACCGATGGCTCGTCCATCAATTCACCAGTCTCAAGGTATTTAACGGTCCTGTATATCATCCATGGATTCCCAAGAGCGGCGCGGCCGATCATGATGCCATCGACACCTGTTTCATCAAGCATGCGCTTCGCATCCTGCGGGGTCTGGACATCGCCATTCCCAATGACGGGAATGTTTACAGCCTGTTTCACCTCGCGGATGATATCCCAGTTTGCTTGGCCCTCGTACATTTGGACACGGGTGCGGCCATGGAGCGCGATAGCCTTCCCTCCGGCGCGTTCAACCGCGCGGGCGTTCTTAACGGCATAAATATGCTTCTCGTCCCAGCCCATACGCATTTTGACCGTAACCGGCTTTTCTACAGCATCAACAACCGCGGAGACCATTTCATAAATTTTATCCGGATCTAGAAGCCACCTCGCTCCTGCATCACATTTTGTGATTTTCGGAACTGGGCATCCCATATTAATATCAATAATATCCGCATTAGTGTTTTGGTCAACGAATCTTGCGGCCTCGACAAGCGTATCTTTTTCACCGCCAAAAATCTGGAGGCTTAGCGGCTTTTCGCGCTCATCTATATAAAGCATATTCATTGTCTTTTCGTTCTTGAAGAGAATGCCCTTGTCGCTGACCATTTCAGCACACACAAGACCCGCACCAAATTCCTTCACGGTCAGCCGGAATGCCGAATTGCAGACACCTGCCATAGGGGCCAGGACAACGGGGTTCTTCATGGCAATATCGCCAATTTTCAACATTAGTAACGGCCTTCCCTTCTGTAAACTATTTATCTTACTCCTCAGGGGGAGCCATATCCTCGATGCTTACGCGCAAAATTTGTGAAGCTCTCCTTAAAAAGTCAGCAGTTGGCAACCGGTTGCCTCTCTCAATCTCCCCAAGAACGGAAACCGATACTCCAAGCTCCTTTGAAAAACTGTCCTGGGTATATCCTTTTAGTTTTCTGAAGGCCCGAATCCGTCTTCCCCATTTTTCCGCATCCATATCCGTACTCCTTTTTTATCAGGCAAGCGATCCACTATTGATGGAAGTGGTTCGATTTTTCCTGGAAGAGTTATATTTCCGGCAACTTCATACAGTGGCATAAGCACAAATGCACGTTCCGCCATCCGGGGATGGGGAATAATAAGCTTCTCTGTTTCAATATTTTCTTGGTTATAGAGGAGAATGTCAAGGTCTATTGTGCGCGGACCCCACTTCATTCCCCTTTTTCTCCCAAGTGAGTATTCGGCCCCTTGGCATACTTCCAGCAATTCGCCTGGCGGCAAATCTGTTTTAATCTCTACCACCATATTTAAAAATAGGTCCTGGTCCTCATAACCGACTGGGTCCGTTTCATAAATAGAGGAATATTCTTTTACATTAATTGAAGGGTGGCTGTCGAGGATGCCAATCGCTGATTTCAGGTTTTGAAATCTGTCACCCATATTTGAACCGAGTGAAAGGAAAGCGTGATTTTCCACAATTATCTTCTCCTTGTAATTTCAACAGCGACTGACTGGTAATGGCCTGGGATTGGGGGATCAGGTTTAATTACCTTGACAGTTGCTTCTTCAATCAGCGCAAATTCACCAAGAATCCTTGATGCGATTTTTTCAGCAACTGACTCAATTAATTTATACGGCTTACCTTCGACGACCTCCCTGCAGACTTGGTAAAGCTCGGCGTAATTGACAGAAGCATCTAAGTCATCGGTTTCCCCCGCCCTCTTCAAGTCGAGGCCGACCGCAAGATCGACAATAAACCGCTGCCCCAGTTTCGTTTCTTCGGAAAAAACACCATGGTACCCATAAAACGCCATTTGATTTACATGGATTTTATCCATCCACTCTCCCCCTGCCCATTAAAGCATCCATCATTTTGGCCATCCTCGCCATTTCCTTTACATCATGAATGCGAATCATTTGGCACCCCTTCTGAATCCCATAACAGACTGTGGCCCCTGTTCCTTCCATTCTTTCCTCGGGTGGCAATTCGAGGACCCGGCCAATGAACGTTTTTCGGGAAGTGCCAAGAAGGACCGGATAACCAAGGGCAACAAGCGTATCCAGGTTTTGCATCATTTCGATATTTTCCTTAAAGTTCTTTGCAAAACCAATCCCGGGGTCAAGGATAATTTGCGAATCCTGTACTCCTGCTTCTTTTGCAATACGGATGCTCTCGTAAAGATCCGTAAACACATCACGTGTGAAAAGCTCATAATCGCGATTATCGCGGTTATGCATAAGAATAATCGGTGCGTTGAATTCAGCGGCAACTTTAGCGATTTCAGGCTCGGCTTTTGCCCCCCAAATGTCATTTACGATATGGGCGCCTGCTTTAAGGGCCTGCCTAGCGACTTCCCCTTTATAAGTATCAATGGATATTGGCACCGCAATTTCTTTCACTAATGACTCAATAATTGGGACGACCCTTTCAAGTTCTTCTTCAAGTGAAACCGGATCGTGGCCCGGACGAGTGGATTCGCCGCCAATGTCGATAATATCGGCGCCCTGCTCGACCATTTCCCGGGCACGTGCAACCGCGCGGTCGGCCGCATTGAATTTTCCGCCGTCGGAAAAGGAATCAGGGGTTATATTTAAAATCCCCATCACAATGGTTTTTTGCATATAATCAAGGATATACTTTCCGCATACGATTTTTCCATGTCCGTTGCTCATTAAAAATCCTCCGTTCCAATTTCACTCTTGCTGCGATACAATTTGCGGCCGGCCGCGTACCTGCTATGCAGAAAGCTGGCCAGTTTCCCATTTTTGCCATTAAAGCAAGTATTCCCAATTTGCGGGCATGCAACAATTTCCTGAATCGAGTTCGTAAAAAACACCTCTTCGGCCTCAAGCAATTCCTCTGCAGTATATACCCCTTCACAAACCTCAATTCCGGACCTAAAGGCAAGCTCCTTTACAAACTGACGGGTAATCCCGTTTAGTATCCCTGTTTCCATAGACGGGGTATAAAGGATACCTCCTTTGGCCCAAAACACATTCGATACAATTCCTTCAGCAACAAAGCCTTCCTTCGTCAAAAATATCCCTTCCGCTCCAGGAAAATCGCGTAGCTCCCGCCAAGCCAGAAGGTTATTCAAATAATGGTGCGATTTCAGCCGTTCCTTTCCCTCAGGCGTATTTCTGGGTAGGGAAAGGATTTTTCCGAACTTTTCTTGCATAGAGCCTGCCGGCGGTAGCGGCTTTGAAAAAACGATTACTTCTGGCGAATCATAAGGCTCGAACCGAAGGCCGATTTCCCCCATCCCTGCTGAAACATTAAAGCGAATGTAGGCGTCCGTGTATCCATTCGCCCTCAAGAGCATATCCACAGCAGCTTCCGCTTCTTCCAAACTAATTTTCCTGTCAATCTCGAGGATTTCAAGCCCTGCATTCAGCCTAGCAAGATGGTCGCCGAGCAACAGGGAATGGCCATCATAAACCCTAAAGGTTTCGAACAGCCCCACACCATAAAGGAAGCCGTGGTCGAAAGGGCTAATCGCCGCTTCTTCCTTTTTGACAAGTCTACCGTTCTGCCAAATATACATTCCTATTTCCCTTCTTAAATCCCGAATGGGCCTTGATAAAATTGGCGAGGAGTTGTTTTCCCGGGCCAGTCATAATGGATTCCGGGTGGAACTGAACCCCCTCGATGGCTGCTTCCTTATGGCGAAGCGCCATAATTTCGCCCTCTTCAGTCCAGGCTGACACCTCAAGGCAATCCGGAAGCGTTTCTTTTTTTACAATCAAGGAATGGTAGCGGGTTGCTTCAAACGGGCTAGAGATTCCACTAAAAATCGTTTTCCCATCATGATGAATGGGCGATGTTTTCCCGTGCATTAGCCTCTCTGCGCGGACGACATCCCCGCCGAACACCTGAGCGATTGACTGGTGTCCAAGGCATACGCCAAAAATGGGGACCTTGCCTGCGAAATAGGAAATTGCCTCAAGGCTGATCCCAGCCTCATTTGGGCTGCACGGGCCTGGGGATATCATCAGGATGGACGGGTTTGCCTGCTCGATATCCTCCATTGATACTTCGTCATTTCTTTTTACAACCAAGTCCGCGCCTAGCTCCCCCAAATATTGGACAAGATTGTACGTAAAGGAGTCATAGTTATCAATCATATAAATCATTTGTTATCACCTGTTTCCGCAAGTTCTTTCGCTTTCCAAAGCGCTCTTGCCTTTTTCAGAGACTCTTTATATTCATATTTGGGGTTTGAATCAATAACGATTCCTGCGCCTGCCTGTACATGGGCTTGTCCTTCTTTTACAAGCATTGTCCGTATCATGATGTTCAGCTCAAGGTCTCCGTTGAACCCAATCCATCCTAGTGAACCGGTATAAGGGCCACGCCTAGAGGGCTCAAGCTCTTCGATAATTTCCATCGTCCTCACTTTCGGCGCCCCAGTAATGGTCCCACCCGGAAAAACGGCATCAATCAAATCAAACCCGTCCTTTTCAGGAACGATTTTGCCGCGGACATTTGAAACTATATGCATGACGTGTGAATATTTTTCAATGACCATGAACTCATTCACTTCAACCGACCCATAGGCGCTAACCCTCCCGAGGTCATTTCGCTCAAGGTCCACAAGCATCACATGCTCTGCCCGTTCCTTTTCACTTTCAATCAATTCATTAGCTAGCAGTTGGTCTTCTTCCTCATCTTTTCCCCTAGATCTTGTCCCCGCTATCGGCCTTGTACTGATTTCATCCCCCATTTTCTTGACGAGCAGTTCTGGGGAACCACTTACTAACTGGAATTCAGGTGAATGGAAATATCCCATATACGGCGAAGGATTGATTTCCCGCAGCTTCTCATAGACCGTAAGCGCTGGAACGCCAATCGGCTTGGTCTGCCTAACAGACAGGTTTACCTGGAACACATCACCCTGAGCAATGTATTCCCTCACCTTGCCGACCGCTTCCATAAATTGATTCTCCCCAATTGAGACCTCTCGTTCCTGATAGGCATCACAATCGTGCTGTATTTCCGTATCAGCAGCAGGCTCATTCCACCGGGCTTCCCAATGCGCGGCACGCTTCGCCAAGTCATTATTCTCTTCCTCTTCATAAAGAAAGTACATTCTCACTGAGCCCTCATGCAAATCAAGTACAAACCATTCTCTATGGAGCATAAAATAGAGGTCAGGAATACAAAGTTCATCTTTTGCCAGCTTAGGCAGTGTTTCAATGTACCTTGCATAGTCATAGCTTAAATATCCAATTGCTCCGCCTGCGGCAAGGGGGATTGGCGATTCGGCCTCAATTTTGAAATCGGCCATATACTTCTTTAGTTCATGAAGGGGGTTTCCATCCACCGTAACGGCAGGCTTGCCTTCTTCCATGATTTCAAGACAATTCCATCCCTTGGATTTGATAATTGCAAAAGGACTGAATGCCGCAATGCTGTAACGCCCTCCCCTCCCACTTTCCAAAAGGACGTGGTAGCTTTCACCGGCTGCAATTTGTTTATATTGCTGAAAAAACTTATCGGCTGACAAGTTGATTTTATGCGTGTAGATGTTTTTCCCCAAAAAACTCACTCCCATTTTCCCGTATCTTCTTCATCATACAAGAAGTCCGCAAATGAAAAAAGCATGATCCGCAAAGTTGCGTCCATGCTTTATTAAATCTTTGTTTATTCTTCGAACTGAAATAGAGGAGTACTAAGGTAGCGTTCGCCGTTGCTCGGGATAATAGCCAGAACTTTTTTGCCTTTTCCGAGTTCTTTCGCAACCTTTAACGCCGCATAGATGGCCGCGCCGGAAGAAATACCTCCGAGGATCCCTTCTTCCTTCGCCGCACGGCGGGCATATTCGAAGGCCTGTTCATTTTCAACCTGGATGATTTCATCATACATGTTTGTGTCTAGGATTTTTGGAATAAATCCGGCGCCAATTCCCTGGATTTTATGAGGGCCCGGTTTACCGCCTGAAAGGACAGGCGAATCGGTTGGCTCTACCGCATAAATTTTTATATCGGGATAAGCGTTGCGGAGGACCTCGCCCGCACCCGTTATCGTACCGCCTGTTCCGATTCCTGAAATAAATCCATCCAGCTGGCCGCCCATTTGCTCGACGATTTCTTTTCCAGTTGTCCTTCTATGCACTTCAGGATTTGCCTCGTTATTAAATTGCTGTGGCATAAAGTAACCGTTTTCCTTGGAAAGCTCTTCAGCCTTCCGGATCGCACCGCCCATTCCTTCTGGCCCAGGGGTCAATACAAGCTCTGCCCCATAGGCGCGGAGAAGGTTGCGGCGCTCCATGCTCATTGTCTCAGGCATAACCAAAATAGCCTTATATCCTTTTGCAGCTGCAATCATTGCTAGCCCAATACCGGTATTCCCGCTTGTGGGCTCAATTATCGTATCGCCTTCTTTTAAGTCGCCCTTCTCTTCGGCTGCTTCTATCATTGCCAAGGCGATACGGTCCTTTACACTGCTTCCCGGGTTCATATATTCCAACTTCAAAAATACTTCCGCACTATTCTCATCCACAAGCCGATTTAGCTTTACAATCGGGGTATTGCCGACCAGGTCAGCCACCGAGTTTGCAACTCGTTCCATTCGTCCCACTCCTTAATCCGAGTAAATTTATTGGTTTTATATAGAATGTAACAATTTGCCTACTAACTGTCAATATTTTAGTTTCCCCGAAACATCATTAGGGAAACAGAAATAAAACAAAAAGGTTCCGCATTGCCAATGTATGCGGAACCTTCCCAGTTTTGCAGATTTTTTTAAATTTTTACTCTTACTGGATTGAAAAATCCGTATTCCGCCGCTTATTTGCCAAAAAACCATTTAACGTCGGCCTCTTCCCAAAGCGCCGATGCTGATGGTGGCATTCCTAACTGCGAAAGGGCGATCTGCCTGCGAATTTCATCCTTCACTTCTTTAAAGGAATACTTTTTTTCCTCCATTTTTGCGTGCAGCTTTATAATCGCATAGCCTTGGCCCGCTTTAATTGGCGAACTCCATTGATCCTGTTTGAGTTTCTGTGCAGCTTGGATATATTCAGAAGGGAAACGTTCATCACCAACCTGGATAAACCCAAGGTCTCCACCTTCCCCAGCTGTAAATTCATCAACGGATCTTTCCCGGGCTAGTGTTTCAAAGCCAGAGCCGCCTTCAAGCTCCTTAATGGCCTGATTCGCTTCCTCCTTTGTTTTTACAACAATATGGGAAAGATGGTAGGCTGCCTGTACATCAAAAAGAGATTTATTCTTTTCATAGTAACGTTGCATTTCGGTCTCGGATACCACTGCATCCTTTGTTAAGATTTCTTCGAGCAGCAGTGAGAGTTCAATTTGTCTTTTCCACTTTCTCACATCCTCGCCCTTTAGAGAGGATGCTCCGCCATAGGCGGTCTGGAACATTCTAAGTTCTCTCTCAACATCTGCCTTCGGAACGGTTATTTTGTACTTTTTGGCCATCTGGCTGATTACTTCCCTGTCAACCAGTTCCCTTAATGTATCTTCACCGTATCGTGACTCCAGCTCCTTCAGCCACTCTTCTCTGGAAATACTGCCTTTCCCTACTGTCGCAACTGTTTCTCCGTTCGCCTTGAAAACGGAAGCCGTTTCTCCTTTGGATAAAAAATACGAGACGGTCACAGCATTCAGGATGACCAATGCTGCGATGACCCACCACAATTCCCTCGTTTTCATTGTCCCTCTCCCGGATAGCCTTACTTCGCTTCTCTCTTTAGCGCTTCAAGCTCTTCTTTTGAAAAATGGTATTTTTCGTTACAAAAATGGCAATGGGCTTCTGCCATCCCATCTTCTTCAATCATATCGGAAATTTCGCCCTGTCCTAGCGACACAATCGCATTGGAAAACCGTTCCTTGGAGCAGGTGCATTCAAATTGTACAGGCATCTTTTCCAGGATGGTCAGTTCTTCCTTTTCAAACAGCTCTTCAAGAATTTCTTCTGGGGTAAGTCCTTGCTGAATCATCTTCGAAATCGGGGTAATGGTTTTAAGCCGCTCCTCGATTCGTGTAATTGTTTCCTCACTTGTCCCAGGGAGCAACTGAAAAATAAAGCCGCCTGCTGCAAGTATGCTGTTATCTGGGTTAACGAGTACGCCGACACCCACAGAAGAGGGCACTTGCTCCGAGGAAGCAAAATAATAGGTGAAATCCTCTCCCAACTCCCCTGAAACAAGAGGAACCGATCCGCTAAAAAAGTCCTTCATGCCAATGTCCTTAATAATGGTGAGCGTACCGTCTGTCCCAACCGCGCGCCTTACATCCAGCTTTCCTTGATCATTAAGTTCAAAATGCGTTTGCGGATTGCTTACATATCCCCGCACAGTTCCTTTCGCATTGCTATCGACAAGGATATTTCCGATTGGGCCTCCGCCTTCAACTTTTATTGTTAATTTGTTCTCGCCCTTTAGCATGGCCCCCATCATCAATCCAGCTGTCATGGTACGGCCAAGCGCTGCTGAAGCCGTAGGCCAGGTATAATGCCTTCTTTGCGCCTCCGCCACGGTTTCTGTACTTCTTACTGCATATGCTCTAATTTGCCCATCGTAGGCAAGAGCTTTAACTAGATAATCGCTCATTACTCTGCTCCTTTCTCGCTGTTCTTTTTTAGAGTCCAATTCAAGCTGCTGGGTTTGCGTTATTACCCCTATTACGACTCTCATTGAATGGCTTTTCACGCATGGAGCTTTTCCAGCCGCCAACGACTAGGAATCTTGCCTATTTAGTGTATCCATATTACGCTTATAGATTAAATGAAGTCCTTTGAGTGTCAAGAACGGGTCAACAATATCGATAATTTTTGATTCCTCGGCAATCAAATTGGAGAGGCCGCCTGTCGCAATGACGCTCGGAACTTTTGAGCTATTGGCAACCATCCGCTTTACGATGCCTTCAACCTGTCCAACATATCCATACACAATCCCAGCCTGCATGGCTGCGACCGTATTTTTGCCGATAACGCCCTCGGGCCTTGCGATTTCAATCCGTGGCAGCTTGGCTGCCCTTGAATAGAGAGCTTCGGTCGATATACCTACACCAGGGGCTATTGCTCCACCCATATACTGTTTCTGCTCGTTAACATAGCAATAGGTTGTTGCTGTGCCGAAGTCAACGATGATAAGCGGGCTCCCGTATTCATGAATGGCTGCAACAGCATTGACAATCCTATCGGCCCCCACTTCCCTCGGATTTTCATATTTTATATCCAGCCCAGTCTTAATACCTGGGCCGACGATTAATGGCTTAAGGTTAAAATATTTTGCGCACATCCTTTCGAGCGAGAACATAATCGGCGGCACAACAGATGAAATAATAATCCCTTCAATATCGTTAAAAGAAAGGTCAGAATGCTCAAAGAGGGATTTTATCAGCATTCCGTATTCGTCCTCCGACCGGTTTCTACTCGTTTCAACTCGCCAATGATGAAGAAGCTCGTCTCCCTTGTATACCCCTAAAACAATATTTGTATTTCCGACATCAAATACGAAAATCATTCAACTCACCACTCAATGGAAATTAACCTGGACGATTGTCCCTCAATGGATATCGAGCATCTTGCCACAGGTTTCAGGTTTACTGAAAACATCATATCACAAACGGTTTACGGATAGGAAAGACCAAGCGCCTATCCGGCATAAAAATTCCGCTTATACACCCTATGGGAGTGAATGTAAATTTAAAGGGCACCGTCAATTGAACGGTGCCCTTAAGCTTTAGATTATTTTTTCTCGTCCTGATTTTCTTCAGGCTTGAGCAAATTCGATTTTGGTGTACCTGATTCCTCGTCCTCTTCCTTTTTGCCAGAAATGTTTATGATGACATCATCAAGAGTACTCTTGATTTCGGCTGGAGTAGAGTTGGCCGGAACTTTCCCATCCGGAAGCCTTCCGTGGTCAATCAGGTGCTTGATGCCTTCAGCATCGAGTGTTTCCACTTCCAGAAGCGTATTGGCGATTAAATCGAGCTTGTCACGGTTTTCTGTCAAAATCCTCTTCGCACGCGCATACGATTCCTTGATGAAAGTCTGAATCTCAGTGTCGATCTCAAAAGCGATCTGATCGGAGTAATTCTGTTCACTGTGAAGGTCACGGCCTAGGAATACCTGGCCTCCCTGCGGCTGGCCGAACTGGAGCGGTCCAAGCTTATCGCTCATACCAAATTCGGTTACCATCTTTCTCGCAATTCCTGTTGCCCTTTGGAAGTCATTATGGGCTCCAGTGCTCACTTCGCCAAAAACGATTTCCTCCGCAACACGTCCGCCTAACAGGCCGGTGATTTTATCCAAAAGCTCAGGCTTTGTCATGAAATAACGGTCTTCCTTAGGAAGCATGACAGCGTATCCGCCAGCCTGTCCACGCGGTACAATCGTTACCTTATGCACCATTTCAGCCTCATCAAGCATAACGCCGATAACTACATGGCCAGCTTCGTGGAAAGCGACTATTCTGCGCTCTTTCTCAGAAATGACCCGGCTCTTCTTCGCCGGCCCCGCAATGACACGGTCAGTTGCTTCGTCGATATCTTCCATTTCGATTTTCTTCTTATCGTGGCGGGCCGCTACAAGCGCTGCCTCATTCAACAGATTTTCGAGATCAGCTCCGGAAAATCCAGGAGTCCGCATGGCTATGCTCTTCAGGTTGACTGATTCATCGAGTGGCTTGTTCCGTGCATGGACTTTAAGGACTGCTTCCCTTCCTCTAACATCCGGTCGGTCTACTGTAATTTGGCGGTCAAAACGCCCCGGACGGAGAAGCGCCGGATCAAGGATATCAGGGCGGTTTGTCGCCGCAACGATAATGATTCCCTCATTTGCCCCAAAACCGTCCATTTCGACAAGAAGCTGGTTCAGGGTCTGTTCACGTTCATCGTGGCCGCCGCCAAGGCCAGCCCCACGCTGGCGTCCAACCGCATCAATCTCATCGATAAAAATGATACAAGGGGCATTTTTCTTAGCTGTTTCAAACAAATCGCGGACGCGGGATGCACCCACACCGACGAACATTTCCACGAAATCGGAACCGCTGATCGAGAAGAACGGCACACCGGCTTCCCCGGCAACCGCACGGGCAAGAAGCGTTTTACCTGTTCCCGGAGGACCCACTAGCAGGACGCCCTTGGGAATTCGCGCGCCAAGCTCGGAAAACTTGCGCGGATCTTTAAGGAATTCAACAACCTCAATCAGTTCCTGCTTTTCTTCATCCGCCCCGGCCACATCCTTGAAGCGGACCTTTTTCTTTTCATCATTGTAAAGCCTGGCCTTGCTTTTACCAAAGTTCATGACACGGCTGCCGCCGCCCTGTGCTTGGTTTAGCAAGAAGAAGAAAAGAATGAAAATGATTACAAACGGGATAATGGATGTAAAGAAAGTGACCCAGCCGCTCGTTTCTTTCGCAGGCATTGTCTCAATCTTCATATCTGGAACCGCATCATCAATCCGGCTCAGCATCCGTTCGCTATTCGGGACATACGTCAGGAAAAACTTGTCCTTGGCGGCATTTTCAAGCTGGCCACGGACTTCATAGACGCCGCGCTCTGGCTGCAGCGTGACCGATTTTATTTCTCTCTTTTCTAGATGAGAAATAAATTGGTCATACGATATATTATCTGTTGGCTCATTGTTTCCATTAAAGAAACTTACAACGCCAATGATGACTAAAAATATCAATAAATAAAAGATGGTGTTACGGAAAATCCGGTTCATCCCTTACCTCCTCCCACGGTGGAAAACAGTATATAAAATAGTAGCATAATGATGATGCCGCTTCAACAATTGAGTTTGAAAGCCGCCTGATTCACCTATTAGTTTAGCCTATTAGGCATTGTTGTACACTTCAGGTTTCAAAACACCGATGTAAGGAAGATTCCGGTACTTTTCCATATAGTCCAGGCCGTAGCCGACAACAAATGCATCAGGAACTTTAAACCCTACATAATCAGCAGTTATATCTACCTTTCTTCCAGTCGGCTTGTCAAGCAGAGTGACTATTTTAATCGACTTAGCTTTCCTGTAACGGAACAGTTCGACAAGGTAGCTCAATGTCAGGCCACTGTCGATGATATCCTCAATAATCAACAGGTCCCTTCCTTCAACGGAGGTATCCAAGTCTTTTAGAATTTTCACTTCTCCGGAAGATACTGTGGAATTCCCATAGCTTGAAACATCCATAAAGTCCATCTCAAGGTAGCAATCCATTTTTCTAAGGAGATCTCCCATAAAAGGCATAGCTCCCTTTAAAACGCCGATTGCCAGCGGAAATTTATCCTGGTAATCATCTGTCAATCGGGCTCCCAGCTCCCTGGTTTTTTCTTGGATTTCATCTTCCGAAATCAGGATTTTTTCAATATCATTTCTCATTTTCCATGTGCCCCCTAGATGTTGGTTCCTTATTAATATAAAGCTTTAGATAGTCTTCCCCGGGTTTTCCGGCACAATCAAGGGCGGATTTTTTCAGCCCGGGAAGCCAGACAATCCGGCCGGTGCTATCTGTTATGACAGGCCAGTTTTCCCGCTCGGAAACCGGTACCTTGTTATCGATAAAGATATCCTTCAGCTTCCTTGTGCCTCGCATCCCTTTCAATGTCATCCTGTCGCCATTACGCTTTGTACGGATGATAAGTGGAAAGTGTACTTCGGTTGCAGGTAGATATGTACATTCCGTCCTAGTGTCTTTTTCAGGCTGCGTGCACACCTCAAGGGAAATTACAGCTCCACTCGGCAGCGCCACTTTCCCGGGTATATGCATCTCAATCCTGAATGGTTTCACTTTTGGACGCCCAAATTGGAAAATACACTCAGAATAGGAACGGGTGACAATCAGCCCAACGGGGAAATCAAGGTTTCCGGATGGATGAGGACGGTTTATCAAGGAAATAACTTGATCGATATGTATGGCTGCTAAATCCGCAAGCCTTTCTTCATAAAGATAGTTTAATATTAGTTGAATCCCTCTTCTTTGTAAAGGCATTGGCATTCCAAGAAAAGTCAGTATATCCAACACTACTTTTCCTTTTTCCCTGCTTTTTATTACTGTAACCATCCTGCTGGCCGCCAATTCCTCCAAATAGGCTTCGTCGCTCTCCAATTCTTCACTAAATCGCTGGAAATGTTCATGCACTAGTGGGTTTTCCTTTTTTAAAAAAGGAAGGACAGCCATCCGAAACCGATTCCTGCTATAGATATCCTTTTGGTTGCTTGGGTCTATTCGCGTTTCAAGGCCATTCCTTTTACAATAGTCGTCAATATCCTCCCTCGACGCTGTCAAAAACGGACGGATAATCGCTCCCTTCACGAAGGGCCTCATAAACGGGATGCCGGCCCGGCCTCTCCCAGAGCTGCCCCGAGTCAGACGCATCAGAATTGTTTCCAATTGATCGTCCCCATGGTGTGCGAGCGCCAGGTACTTATATCCATGCTGTTCCATCTGTTTCCGAAAAAATTCATAGCGGGCTTCCCTTGAAGCCTCCTGGCCATTCTTCCCTTCAAGGGCAATAATTTTGGGGACATCTATTCTTGCCATATCAAACTGAATTCCGAGCTCCTCGCAAAAATGCTTTACAAATAAAGCGTCCTCAAGCGATTCGTTTCCCCGGAACATATGGTCCACATGGGCCACGGCAAGTTTCAACCCCCATGCCTTTTCCCGCTCCCATAAATAATGAAGGAGAGCCATGGAATCAGGTCCGCCGGAAACTCCCACAAGAATACTGGCCCCTTTGAGGGAGACGGATTTTCTTTTCAATAGCGCCTCTGTTTTTTCTTCCAGCATGGTCATACTTCCTTAGTTTTGTGGTTAGTGTATACCGCGCTTATAAGCCGGTGAATCCTGTTTAATACGACTTAAAATGAAAAAAGTTTCACTTTCCGGATACTTTTAAAATTTTTTCCCTGTTTTAATGAAGAAGACAATCATGTCAATTGTACAACAATATATATAAAATAAAGAAGCGCCATCACCGAAATCACATAAAAGGTTTCATTCCGGCGGCTTTGTCCCTTTTTTTGGCGGGTAGAATGGCGCCGCAACTTTGGATTCACCGCCGGTGGGATTGGATCCGAATTACCATTTTGAGGATAAGGGCGCTTCATGCATAAGAGAAGGCCATTCCTCATTTCCCGGGCCGTGGAATATTTACCCTGCAAAGCATTTGCCAAAACCGGCTCTAAAGGGACAAGCTCTTTCTTTTGCCTGATTGCTCCCAGCAATTGGCCTAATCCTCCCTCCCCTTTTCGGAAATTGTTCGGGTAGGATGTTGCGATCATCACCATCGCAACTGCAAACAAGTCATAGGATGGCTCGGCTTTCCGCGTCCCCATCCCCCAATATCCCCGGTCATAAAACTCGGTGTATTCCTTTATCGCTCTGCCAATCAGGGTTGTTCCACCTACATCGATGCAGCGAATCCTTGGCGGAGGGCCAGCCACAATTAAATTTTCCGGCTTTAAATCGCCAAAGACCCAGCCGTTTTCGTGAAGTTTCTCCAAATCCTTCAGAAGCTGGAGGAAAAGGGCCAGCCTCCACTCCTTGCCCTTATTGTAAATGAATGGCAGAAGGCCTGATCCCTTGATGTATTCCATGACATAAAAACTGAGCATTCCTTCGGAAGTAAGCCAATCGTCTACATCAAGCAGGGAAGGCCCAAGGGCTTGGCCCCGGGCCTTGGCAAAGGATTTGAGCACATTAACCTCCGAGGTAATCGACATGCTGTCTCCGCTGATTTTTAAGGCTGCTTCTTGGTTTCCTTTTTTAACCAAGTAGACGACTCCGTTTGCACCATTACCCAACTCTTTTAAAAGAATATATTCATTCCTGTGCCACTTTCCCGAAACAACTGTCCCTGGCCTAAACTTACATGGATTCTTCGAGGAAGGATTCATCATCTTCGTTCAGAACTCTCCTTAACGCGCTCTTTTCATTGAACAAATGAATGGCCTCACGGATTGCCGGCCCTGTTGGAGTAATTCCTCCGGCAGCCAGGAGTGGGAAAATGGAGCTAATGGTCTCCAACCTAGGTGTCCAATCTAGAATTCTCTCCGTTTCTCCCCTTTTCCCGGGAAATACTAACACAGAAAACTGGTTTTTGCCCGAACGCGCATTCAGGCTTAAAGAGAGATCAAGCAGCGCTTCCTTTACGGTCGGCAATTTGTGCTTCATGCTAGCGCTCATATCAACTAGAATAATTACCTCAAGGTCAACCGCCTCGCCAAGCTCGTCAACTACCTCAAGGACTTCCCCTCTTTTTTCCGGGGGAAGATCCTCAAGAGTTTTCGTACCTCCGAGGATTTGCCTTAATTCCCGGTTTACAACCCCCTGAAGGGTCTGGGTCATAGCTTTCCTCGTTACCATTTGAACAGTCTGCGATAGCTGCTCCGAATATACCACTTGGCTGACTCCCCCGCCCGACAAAGCGATTCCTTCAATCTCCCTCATTCCCTGGCTATCAATTATATCCTGCTCCATGACTCCAATTACGTTGACAGTGATACCCTGCTCCTTTGCTAGCGCCGCCATAGCGACAGGATCCTCACCCTGATTTGAACAACCATCCGTAATCACAAGGAGCTGCCTGATTTTCCCTATATGCATTTCATTCTCCTCCAATCGATAAATGTTACCATTTTCGACTTGATAGAGGGGATTTATACCAACTTCGCTTTATGCACGCTTCTTTTTGATTCCATGAACCGGTATGGAGGCCCACTTTGGTGTATTGTGCATGATCTTTGCAACAGCGACCGTCATATCATCTTCAATTTGATTGGATCTCGAACGGATTACCTCTTCCATAATCAAGTCTGCTACTTCCTGGGGATTAGCTGTTTCAAGCTCATGGATTTTTCGTTTCATCCACATTTCATAATTTCCGACATGCTTTGGGCCCTCGAAAACTCCATCACTCATCATAATCAAAAGATCGCCCGGCTTCAGCTGCTCACTGACGACATCAACATCGAATTCCTGCACGATCCCCATCGGCAAGTTACTCACCTGTATTTTCATAACTTTTTCTCCTCTTTTAATAAAACTAGGAGTAGAACCGATCTTTAAAAATTTTGCTGAAGCATTCTGCAAATCAATGACTGCCAAATCAAGCGTAGAAAAAATCTCATCTGTCGTCCTTAAAGCAAGGACGGAATTTACAGACTTGATTGCCACTCTTTCTTCTATGCCTGACTGGAGAATTTGCTGAAGAAGTTTTAGTGTTTCCCTGCTTTCTTCCTGCGCCCGCTCTCCATTCCCCATTCCATCACTAATGGCTACCGCATATTTTCCGCTACCAAGCTCCATCGTCGAGAAGCTGTCTCCCGAGATGAAGCCCCCTCCTTTTGCAGCATAGGCAACCCCCGTTTCAACAGTAAATGCCTTTGCGGACCGGAAAGTCGCCTGGCAGGTACTATGTGGATAGGCACCACATTCTTCGGTGTTTACAACAATGGTTTCCCCTAGAATGTCGGACAGCATTGGTGCTATTAGTTTTTCACATTCCCCATGCCCATTGCAAAACGGAATTGTCATATCAATGTCTACATTTCCGGTTTCCAAACTATAAATCTCCACGTGCTCAATTTGCAGCCCGAAATCCTGGATTGCCTCCATAATCTGTTCTTCCTGTTTATGGAGGTTTTCGCGTTCACGTTGGATTTCCTTTGCAAAATCACCCATGACCTCGGAAACGCCAAGCAGCTGATCGGCAACGAGCCTTCTGCTTTCCTTCACCTGCTTCTTCAGCTTCTGGTTTGCCTCATATACTGCCAGCTCTTGATGGACTGCTTCCAACACTTTCTTTGGGCGGGAACAAAGCTTTTCCCATTCCCGTGACAATTTAGGCGGAATAGTCCCCTTTGATTGATCCATTTGAAGCATAATTTCTTCCATATAGCCATATGTTGTAGTAAAGTTCTTTGTCCAACAATGTTCTTTTTTAAAACAAGTCTGGCAAGTCTTTTCGGCAACATTGCTCAAAAAGAAATCCAGTTCTTTTTCTACCTCGCCAGACTCCTCCTCGCGGTGGGAAAAACTTTTCGAAAGGGCTTCGAATACATTCGAAAATTGCGCAACCCTTTTTGCGGTTACATCCCTCATTTTTCTCATATATTTTTGCTGTTCGGCTGTATGTTCAGGGGTTCCAGGTATATACCTTGCTACTCTGGAAGTTAATGAGGTTGGGGTCAGGAAAAACAAAAGGATTGCCACTGAAGATTCCATCATTGTGGACTGGAGCGGAATGCCGGCTTCTCCGTACATGCCGATTAATAAAGTAGCAACTAGTAGGCCTAGTGAAACGCCAGCTTTCTTCCCTTCTTTCAATAAGCCACCAAGGACACCCGAAAAAGCGAGAAGGCTCATATGAGAAAAACTTGATATATTTGCAAGGCTGAATATTAGACCCGTGACGACCCCTACAGTTGAACCGACCGCGGCACCTGCCATTAGGGAAAATAAAAGGACCATATACCTCGACATAATATGTTCAATTGACAATCCATACAGCATCCAGCCGATTGTTCCGGTCATAATCGACGCCAGAAGTATGATTACAGAAACTATTTCTTCTGTTTTTAAAGGCTGTTTTCGTTTCCTCGTGGTTAACAAAGGTACACTTTGCATAAAAATCAGGGAAAGGGTAAAAGCTAATACCCCTTCTATCCCGGCCATCACAGCATCATAAATGGACAGGCTGCCTCCAACTATAAATCGCTCCGCTAGTTTTCCGGCAAGCAAAACCGTTCCGATATAATACGGAATCACTTTCGTTGTATTCACTATCCATTTTCTAGTGATCCGGAAAGACGCCAGGAAAAGGAACACCAGGGAAAAGGTCGAAATGGCATGCCCGATGGAAATAGTAACCGCTCCGGCAACAAGGCCAAGCAGCGCGAGCGGCGCCCTATCCTTTTTTATAAAAAATACAGCGGCGAAAAAGGGAAGGCTGAAAGGAGCCAGCTTTGCCAGTATAAGTGCGCGGCCAAGCAAAAAACCGACCAGCAAAAGAAAGTATCCCCTTTTCAGAAATAATTCTTCTGCCTTCTCCTCCAATTTTCTAAAGGCTGCCGACAAACCTAATTTTGGACGGATACCGGTACTCGTCACCTGGTCCATTATTGTGTGTTGTGCCCTTTCCAATAAAAAACACTCCCCTGTCCTCTTATTATTGTGCTAATTATATAGGGACAGGCATCCAAAGATTGTCAAAATTATGTATAGCCATAATGGAATTCTTCGACTTGTTTCACCGCGACTGCCATGGTTGGGCAAAAGCTGCCAGAGAAATCGAAAAGGCAATTATAAAAATGTATTGACAGTCTTTTTTAAACTATGTATTATAGAACTTGTGCTTTAAAATGGCGGTGTAGCTCAGCTGGCTAGAGCGTACGGTTCATACCCGTAAGGTCGGGGGTTCGATCCCCTCCGCCGCTATACTTTTTCCTCATCTTTTCACAAGTGCATGCAGCAAGGCTCTCCCCTAAGGGAGAGCCTTTTTTTCATGTTAATTCCCCATTCCCCTTCTAACCACATATCAGTTTATTTAAAAAACAAAACAGGCAGGACCCCATTGCGGGCCTGCCTGGTATAATGACGTAATTTGGGTTAATAAGCAGCAACAAGTTAGCCTCTTCTAGCCCCTCTTCCACCGCGTTTTGATTCGGTGTTGCGTTTTAGGGAGGATAAACGGTCTTCGCTGTCCTTTAGAAATTTGGCCATTTTCGACTCGAAATTCTCAGGCCTTGCATTCCGGTCATTAGCTCTTCCCTGGCGGGGACGAGGCGTGTAAGACCTTTGCGGTTCAGGACGGTCCTTGGCTTTTTTAATGGAGAGGCCAATCTTTCCATCCTTTTCAACATTGATGACTTTAACCTCTACCATATCTCCCACTTTCAGATGATCGTTGATATCCTTTACATAATTATCAGCGACCTCACTGATATGGACAAGACCTGTTGAACCTTCCGGCAGCTCGACAAACGCTCCGAAATTTGTAATCCCTGTTACCTTTCCTTGTAACTTGCTGCCTACTTCGATTGACATAAAAAGATATTTCCTCCTTAAGAATATAAAAAAAATCAGTCTTACTATATATTATACCTAAGTTTTAAAATAAGTGTCAACCAGAGTGCCCTGTATCATTTTTCCTTCTTCTTATTTCCTTCAGGAATAGTAAAAATAATTTCACCCTTATCGGAAAGGAAGTATTCCTTCCTAGCGAGCTTTGCGATATAGTCATCATCATTCAGCTTGATGATTTCCTCATTCAGGATATCCCGCTCGCGTTCCAAAGCGGCTAGCTGTTGTTCCATCTTTTCTTTCTCCGCCTTTTTCTCCTCAAGGACCTCAGCCCGCGAATAAATGGATGAAACAGTGAAATAAATCAAAAGAGCTGCCATAAGGGCAAATGCGGCCAGCCTTCTAGCCAGAGCTTTTCGTTTCCTGGAAGCGGATTCTTCCGAATAATAATGTGATTCCGCATAGCTATTGCGGATTCTTGCTACATTCCGTTTCTTCTTTGCTTCCAATGGCTCTTCCCCCTCACTCTTTGTTTTTATTCCACCTAATAACCCGTTTAAAAACATTCCGAACTTTTAAAAGAATTCTTGTCCCATTATTATACAACTTCTCCGCGAGTTTTTTAATCCCTTTCGGCAAAACTTTCCACACCACTGATAATATTTTTTTTAACGGCCAAAGAATCAGAGTCCGGAAAAGAAAATAAATGGTTTTTAACAAGAGGCGAAGTAGCCCCATTCCTCCGTTTAATAGGAGTAGGACGATTGCGGCGACTAACTTGGCTAGGCCGGCAATTGGTTTGAATAGCACAATCTGGACTGTTTTTCCAAAAGTGCGCCCTGCTACGATTGCTGCCTTAATGGCTCTGTCTAGGAACCAGAGATAAACCTCCTTCAACAATGCCTGATATGCCGCAAAACCGCACAAAAGCGCAAGAAAGATATAAAACCGTATTTCACCTTTGTTTACATGGAAAAGAACATAAAAAACAAGCAGGGCCTGGACAATCCAAAAAAGGATATCGTTAATAAAGGTAATCCAGCTTTTTCGTTTGGGGCGGTTTAAAAAGCGCTGGTATGTATCCAGCATCGCCCCAAACCCCGCTCCTGCTGAGATCATAGCCGCCATTGTTAGAAACTGTACGGAAAGAGTCATCGGAACAGCTTGCTAAAGAAGCCTTTAGCTTTGTCTCCGTGCTGTTCATCTAGGTAAACAAGTTCAAATATCTTTCCCTTAATGGACACAATGCCTTTATCGACATCCAAGTTTTTCATCTGCAGATTCTGTCCTTTTATCGACAAAAAGCCCATGGCCGTTTCGAGAAGAAACTCTTCGTTGTCGAAGCTTTCCACCTGTTTGACACCGGTAATATCCAGGAGCCTCCTTCCCCTCATGATGACATCATGGTCGGGCATTGACCCTTTATTTGCAGCATTTGAATCATAATATTGGCTCATCGTTCATCCCCCGAATCACATTGTACAAACTAATTTTGTACATACTATGTATTTACTGGGGTAATTAGAACAAGCCCTTTATTCTTCGGATTGCACCTTTTCTTCCTTCAGGATGGTATACATTTCCGCAGCCTCATCCTTTCGGGATGTTTCCTGGATTCGGTCTACCCTCGCTGTTACAACCCTCTGCCCAAAGCGGATTGTCAGTTCGTCCCCGGCCTTGACCGTCGAACTTGCCTTAGCCTGGTTGCCATTTACCAAAATCCTTCCCTGATCGGATACTTCCTTTGCAAGAGTCCTTCTTTTAATGATCCGCGATACCTTAAGAAACTTATCAAGCCTCATTTCTCTTCCCCCATTCATTCATTATTCTGCTCCTATAATCCTTTTTTCTTTGCTGCATCCCAATACCTGTCAAGCTCCTCAAGTGAAAAAGCTGTAATTGGCCTTCCGCTTTCTGTGACCTTCTCTTCAATGAAGCGGAAACGCCGGATAAATTTTTCATTTGTTCCAATCAGGGCTTCTTCGGGATGGATGTCCAGAAACCGGGCTACATTCACAAAGGCAAACAGCAGGTCACCAAATTCTTTCTTAGCTAATGCCAGTCCAGCCTCACCGTTCAACTCAGCCTCGAATTCCTTTAGTTCTTCTTTAACCTTCTCGAATGCCGGTCCAATTTCCTGCCAATCGAAACCAGCCTTTGCCGCCTTTTTTTGTAATTCGTAAGCTTTCAGGAGAGCTGGCAGGGATTTTGGAATCCCATCAAGGAATGACTCCTTACTGCCACTCCCTTTTTCCAATGCCTTGATTTCCTGCCAGTTCGCAACGACCTCCTCCGCTGTATTTGCTGCCTTGTTGCCAAACACATGCGGATGCCTCCTAATCATTTTCCCTGAGATTGATTCGATTATGTCGTTAATTGAAAAGTAACCGTCGTCCTCCCCGATTTGCGCATGGAGCATCACTTGGAGGAGGACATCACCAAGTTCTTCAATTAGATGATCGATGTCTCCGCTGTCAATTGCGTCAATAACCTCATACGTTTCCTCAATAAAATATTTTTTCAGCGATTCGTGGGTCTGTTCCTTATCCCATGGGCATCCATCCGGCCCCCGTAGGGTAGAGATGATGTCCTTAAGCTTAGAAAACTCGCGCAATAGAAGTTTTTCCTCTCGTACCGGAGGAACATAGAGAGTAACAAGATTATGTATCTCTGTTTTATGGTCCAGTTCATAAAGTGGAATTTTTTCGATTTTCTCTTCGGTACTTCCAGCCGCCGTAACAATATAAATATCGTACTCGTCCGGAAGCCGTTCCATCAGAGTGAGCTTTACATCGGAAGCAATCAGCCTGTCATAGACCTGGCTAATAAACATATGCTGGCTCAGCTGCAGCTCATCCGGACGTAAGGCTGTGCCGTCAAGCAGCTGGAATCCCTCTACAGGATCGATTTTTAAAGCAAGGAATAAAGCGTCAAGAAAGCTTTGCCCCCCTCCGAAACGAATTTCAATCCCTTCTTGCCGAGCTTCCGCTTCAAGCAGAAGCTGTACGGTCCGTTCCGCCACAAGCGGATGGCCCGGAACAGCATAAATTACAGGTCCTAGAGTCGCCTGAACGAGAAGGGTTTCACAAATTTCATTGTACACCGCTTCGAATGTATCGTATTTTTCATAAATGGAATCAAAAGAGGTATATGAAAACCCTTCTTTTTCAAGCTCGCGCACGACAGGATGTTCCTTCGTTCTAAGGAATACCCTTCCACCTTGCTTCAATTTCTTGTAAACTCCCAATGGCAAGGCATCCAAGTCAGCCGACCCCAGGCCAATAATTTCAATTTCCTTTTTCATTTCATCCTGCTCCTATCCTTTGGCAGCAATAATTGTAATTTACTTCCGAATGGAAACAGTGCAAGTTCCTCAGCACGAAAAACACCGCTCCTCACGATAATCCAAGCATAAACGAAAGCACCCAGTAAACTTGAGCCTGCTGCTTGGATAGCCGCAGCCGTCCGCTCGCTTCCTATTTCGTATAAGAAACCCGTTCCCGAAAGGAACAGTTTTAAAAATAGCAGCATCCCCAAAAGCGCCACGGCTATTTTTTTCAAAAATGCTGCCTGAAATACTTCCCCTTTTATATTGTCCTTCAGGAAAAGGATGGCAGCAATGGAAATTGTGAAAAGTGTTATCGCAGTGGCCCAAGCCGCACCAAGCGTGCCAAATCTGGGGACCAGGGCAAGGTTAAGAACGTATTTTAACGGAAATCCCAATAGGATTGCCACTGCGGGCTTAAATAGGACCCCGCGGCCTTGTAAGATTGCCGCTGCGGTTGAAATAGCCGAACTGAAAACGATAGCAAGGCTCAAAACCGCGAGAACCGATGTCCCGTTTTCATTTTCAAAAAGCATGATATTTGCCGGCCGGGCTATCATCCAAAGCCCTGCTGCCCCACCAGCGCCTATCACAGCCGTCACCTGCATCGCAATCCGGATTTTATGAGCCAAAAAAGACTTGTCGCGCGTCAGCCTACTGCTGGCAATAAGGGGAACAACAGATAACGAAATGGCTGAGGCCGCGGTAAGGCCTAGCTGGATTAGAGGCTGGCCCCGATCAAAAACACCCTTCATTTCTTTTGCCGCCTCAGGGGCGACCCCATTCGCCACAAGAAGTGAATACAGGTTTAGGGCATCCCCCATTTGAATAAAAACCATCAGCAGGCTGCTTATGCAAATTGCAAGGCCTTGAAACCCAAGAACCCTGGCAGCCCGTTTCACTTCTCTAAAGTCCGGCATACGAATCGACCCGGAAATCGTGCCGATCATCCTATTCTTCTTATTCCGAAAAAACAGTACAAGAAGCGTAAGTGAAACCATCCCTCCTGTAATCGATCCCAGCATCGCACCTGCACCGACGTAATATAGGGAAAGGCCGTGTCTTGTAAACAGAATTGCAACCGCAAGAATTGTTATTACGCGGATTGCCTGCTCGCCAATCTGGGATACAGCCGTCGGAACCATATCCCCCTTTCCTTGAAAATATCCTCTTAAAACAGAAATGATTGGGAATAGCAAGAAGACAACTGCCACTACCCTGATTAACACAAAAAGACCAGGGTCTCCCATCCAGCGAGCTATGTATTCCGCCCCTGAGTAGAGAAGCACAAAACAAAGGAACCCAAAAAGCTGTAACAAGATATACGATGCCGCGAGGAGCTGAAATCGCCGCTCGCGGCTTTCAGCGTAAAGCTTCGACAAGACGACTGGAAAACCGGTCGTCGCGAGGGCCATCGCGATTCCGTAAAAAGGATATACTTGCTGATAAATATAAAAACCGATATCCCCCGTAATATTTTGAAATGGGATTCGGTAGCCTGCACTCAATAGTTTTGTAAACAAAGCGGCAGCTGTCAGTATGAAAGCTCCCTTAAAAAGATTATCCGCCTGCTTTACCGGCTCCATTGCAGTCTCCTTCATAAAAAGAATTCGACAACTATTATAGCATATGCTTCTGAGCCTAAACTTAAAAAAGAAGGCTGGACCCAATAACGGTCCAGCCCTCTTCTGCCACTATTGTTCCATTTGCCTTGCAAGGAAGCCGGCTGCCGTCTCAACTGCTTTTTGCTCAACTTCCCCGAGGGTACCTTCTTTTGCAAAAATGATCACCGCTCCAATAGGGTCGCCATTGGCAATAATCGGGCCAACTGTATAGGAAGAAACAGATTCTTCATTGCCATCCACAAGTTCGATTGTTCCTTGCTGGGTAACGAGGACGGAAGAACGGTCTTCCATTGTTTTTTCAACCACTTCTCCAATGTTTTTGTTCAGGAAATCCTTTTTAGAACCGCCTGCTATAGCGATGTAAGTATCCCGGTCACAGATTAGAACTGGATTTCCCAAGCTATCATAAAGCGCTTCGGCATACTCTCTGGCAAAATCGCCTAACTCACTGATAGGTGAATACTTTTTCAGAATTACTTCCCCATCACGGTCAACGAATATTTCCAGTGGATCACCTTCCCTAATACGGAGGGTTCTACGGATTTCCTTTGGAATAACTACTCGACCCAAATCATCGATTCGACGAACTATACCTGTTGCTTTCATCCAATGTTGCCTCACTTTCATCTGATGATTGAATTTAATGATTCATTTTTCCTTCAGGTGATAGCATCACCAAGTTTGAACTTAGTATCCTTCATATGGAAAGTTCTATTCATCGGCGAATAGGATTTTATTTGTGGTAATATAACTTCCAAAATAGGATAAACCTGCCAATATTTTTTTCCGGCCACATTGAATGAAATACCCAAGATCGTTCGCCCTGAAACATCGATTCCCGATAAAAAATTAATTAAAAAACCGTTACTTTCTCGCTTTTTCATTCCTAGCCTCATCCAATCCCTTTACAATTGCATAAATGGCATGGAGCCATCTGGAAGTCTCTTGGCCCCTGACATTCAGTGTGATCTTGAACTTCTTTCCATCCATGCCGAATCCTGCCTGGCGCCCCAATGGGTAAGTAATGTTTATAATTTCATCTCCTGGTATTTCAGAGCTTCCCCTTTCGTTTAAGAGAACTGTAATCATATCCTTCGCTTGCTTAATCGATTCGACTCCTGCTTTTAATGCATGAATTTTTATCTCCGCCACACTGAACAGATAGGAAACTTCATCCGGGTATTCGCCAAATCGGTCTTTTAATTCCTCTTCAAGCTCATTTAGGTCCTCATTTCCCTCGATTCCCCGAAAGCGTTTATACATCTCTATCTTCTGATGCCCATCGCGAATATAAGAATCAGGTATATAAGCATCAATCTCTAGATCGATTTCAACAGTTGGTCTTTCTACTTCTTTTATGCTTCCTTTTCTTTCTTCAATGGCTTCCTTCAGCATCTGCGAATAAAGATCGAAACCAACTGAATCAATGAAGCCGTGCTGCTGTGCCCCCAGCAAGTTTCCAGCACCTCTAATCGACAGGTCCCGCATGGCAATTTTGAAGCCTGAACCTAGCTCGGTAAACTCCTTAATCGCATGAAGGCGCTTTTCAGCTACTTCCGTGAGGACCTTGTCCTTACGGTATGTAAAATAGGCATAGGCAATCCTATTGGATCTGCCAACACGTCCCCGAAGCTGGTAAAGCTGGGATAATCCCATCCTGTCCGCATCATGTACAATCAAGGTATTGACGTTTGGAATATCAACCCCTGTTTCAATAATCGTTGTGCTGACAAGAACATCAAATTCGCCGGCAAGGAAGCTGATCATGACCGATTCAAGCTCGTTTTCCGACATTTGCCCGTGGGCAGAGGTGACTCTGGCATCGGGAACCAGCATGGATATCTCCTCTGCCTTCCGATCAATATCCTCAACGCGGTTATACAGGAAGTAAATCTGCCCGTCCCTCGCCAGCTCCCGTTCAATGGCTTCTTTTGCCAGCATCCCGTTGTATTCCATCACATAGGTCTGGATCGGGAAGCGGTTTTCCGGCGGGGTTTCAATGACGGATAAATCACGGACACCTAGCATCGACATATGGAGGGTCCGCGGTATCGGCGTTGCTGTCAGTGTAAGGACATCGACATTTGTCTTTAATTGTTTTATTTTTTCTTTATGAGTAACCCCAAAACGCTGTTCCTCATCAATGATTAATAACCCTATATCCCTGTAGATGACATCCTTTGATAATAGCCTGTGAGTACCAACAACAATGTCCACAGAACCTGCTTTTAAACCCTTCAGTGTCTCCATTTGCTGCTTGCGTGAACGGAAGCGGCTCAGGAGGCCGATATTGATCGGATAGTCCTGGAATCTTTCCCGAATTGTTTCGTAATGCTGCTGCGCAAGGATGGTTGTGGGAACAAGGAACGCGACTTGCTTTCCATCCGCAATCGCCTTGAAGGCAGCACGGATGGCAACCTCCGTCTTTCCATATCCAACATCGCCGCATAGCAGGCGGTCCATTGGGCGTGGTTTTTCCATATCACGCTTGATTTCATGAATGGAACGAAGCTGGTCCTCCGTCTCTTGGTAAGGGAATGAAGCATCAAACTCCCGCTGTAAATCGCCGTCCGGGCTGAAAGCATAGCCTATTGCCGCTTCACGCTCCGCATACAGCTTAATCAAATCGTCGGCAATATCCTGTACCGATGATTGAACCTTTTTCTTTACCCGCTTCCAATCACTGCCCCCAAGCTTGTAAATCTTTGGCTCTTTCCCTTCCGAGCCTACATACTTTTGGACAAGATCGATCTGGTCGACAGGGACATACAACTTGTCTGTCCCGTGGTAGCGGATATGGAGATAATCCTTATGCAGACCGTTGATGACAAGCGTTTCAATACCTAGGTATTTTCCAATCCCGTGGTTAACATGGACGACGTAATCACCAATTTTAAGCTCCGAATAACTTTTAATCCGCTCCGCATTCGATAGCTTTTGGCGCTGGCGCGTTTTTCTCGGCCGCTTGCTAAAAAGCTCCTCCTCGGTAATCACCGCGATTTTTTGGAGCGGGAGCTCAAATCCACCCTGAAGGCTGCCGTGCATTATTTGCACTGTGCCACGGACTAGACGGGCGTTCCCGCTCGCCATTCCGGCCTCAACCCCATAATCCTCTAGAACCCTTTGCAGCTTGTCAACCCGTTCGGCATCCGCGCCAAGGAACAGCACCGTAAAGCCACCCTTTTTCCAGCGCTCCATTTCCGATTTTAGAAGGTGCATTTGTCCATGAAAATTCTGCATTTGCCTCGAGGATATATTGATAATATTCTGCGGATTTGTATTGGCTACATGGCGAAGGAAAAGTGACAGGTACAAAACCGGGAGCTCCCTTTTTTGTAAAAGCACCTGAACCTGGTGTGATAGGTTTAATCCCTGGATTATTTTCCCTTCACTTAACAGCGACGTGTACCATTCAGCTTCCTCCCTGTCTAACGAGTCATTCATTTCCTGGACTCTGCTAATTTCGTCTATCATGACCAAACCATTTTCAGGGAGATAATCTAGTAAACTAGCTGGGTTTTCGTATGCTATCGACACATATTTGAATATCTGGTCAGGCCGCTGCCCGTTTTTCAATTGTTCAAGCTCAAGGGATATGTTTTGCGACATTTGAAGTTTCGCTTTTTCATCCCTGATTGTTTTAAGACTTGCAGCCAATCCTTCCTGGAGCCTTTCGGATAAGCGCAAAAGCTCGGCCGCCCCTAATGGTAATTCCGTTGCAGGGCCGATTAACGCTTCTTTTGCTTTATCCCTAGAACGCTGATCCTCAAGGGAAAAGGTCCTAATTGATTCTACTTCTGTATCAAATAATTCAATCCGCAGTGGGTTTGTTTCCGTAATCGGAAAAATATCTATAATCCCGCCCCTGACACTGAATTCTCCAGGAGTCGTGACCATCTCAGACCGGACATAGCCCATTTGCACAAAGGTTTCAAGTGTCGCATCGATATCAAGGTCCTCACCCTTTTTTATCGAAAATTGATACCCGGCCCAAATTTCCTTCGGCGGCAAAATTTTTCTTAAGCCCGATACAGGCGCGATCAGGATGCCTTTTCCACCCCTGCTCCAGTGATTCAGCACTTCAATTCTTTGCGCCCTCAGCTCAGGGCTTGCAATGCTCATCTCCGCGGCAATTAATTCGTTGGCCGGAAACAAATAAACTCCCCGATCATGCATAAGGCTTGAAAGGTCATCATATAGCTTCTGGGCCTGAAGCAGATTATGGGTAACAAGAAGGATAGGCCTTCCCGTTTCGCGGTAAACGGAGGCGGCGAGCACCGTTCTCGATGAGCCGGATAAGCCAGCGATGAGCTGTTCCTTTAAACCGCTTTCCATTCCACTGATAAGAGATTGAATATCTTCCTGCTCCAGGAATAATGTCGTCAGGCCTTCCATCCTGTTCCCTCCTTTGCTGCCTTCATAGGCTGTTTTTCTCTCTCTCCAAAACTCATTTGTTATACTCCCATCCTATAGAAACAGAAAAATGCTTTGGATCTTTCTCCAAAGCCTGATTAATGAATCAAGTAATCATATTGGTGAAGACTTGGATCCTTCTCAAGTGATTCCTGGCAGTCTTCACATATGGATTTTATTTGTATATCACCATTTTGCTCATACGAAACCATCGTTGCCCGTTCCTGCCCGTTTAGCATATGGAGCCCAAGCATGATTGAATCGGCCGCTTCCTTATCAATCGAACCGAGAGCGATGCCACAATGGCGACATAAATAATGGATAGCCAATCAATTCCCTCCTAGAGAAAGCCGTATTCCTAGTATGGACGGCCAGGGAGAAAATTATTCAGTTACAACCATTTTATTGCCTTGCCGTATTAACGATGCATGCCTACTGATTAAATTCGTTCATTACCTGCAAGAACGGCTTCGAAAGCCATGCTTCGCAAGCCTCGGAGCTTTTCTCAACAGCTTCCTCAATAAGAGGTTCCTCTTCTTTCCTGAAACGCGCTAGTACATAATCCGGTACTGCCATGCCAGCTGGTGGCCTGCTGATCCCAATCCTAATCCTGTTAAATTCCGCGGTACCAAGATGGGCTATCGCCGATTTAATTCCATTATGCCCGCCTGGGCTTCCTTTTTGCCTAAGGCGAATTTTTCCCGTTGGCAAATCAAGGTCATCATAAATAACGAGAAGATCTTCAGTCTCTATTTTATAAAAATCCATTGCTGATCTAATTGATTCACCTGACAAATTCATATATGTAAGGGGCATCAGGAGTATAACCTTTTCTCCTTGGCAATGTCCCATCCCTATCAGGCCTTTGTGTTTCGCCTGGTCAAGAGGAATGCCAAGGCGGCCAGCCAGCCTCTCGATCACCTCAAAGCCGATGTTATGCCTGGTTCCGGCATACTGCCTGCCGGGATTCCCCAAACCAACAATCATCTTCACTACTGATTCCCCCGTTCAAAATAACAAAATGCGCAAGCGCCTTGGTCAGCCCCGACTAGCATAAGACGGGGCCCGCAGGAAGGGCCTGCCCTCCGGAGGGAACCGACTTATGACCTCGAGGGGCTAGGCGCTCCTCGAAAAAGCTAACGCTTTTTCTTCGTGCGAGGCTTATGCTTCCGAAGCTTATTCTGGTGGAGCTGGATTACAATAACTTATTTCGAGTTATCCTACAATGTTCTATTTTTTATTTCGAGAGCAATCATAAAAGACGTAACCTTATTGCTAAGGCTACGTCCGGCAACCTATTCTTTCGAGGCTTCGGTTTCCCTGCCCTCTTCATTTTCAGGTGTTCCACCGTCCTGCTGTTCGCCGCTATCAATTTCCTCTTCTACCTTCGGCGGAAGGATTGAAGCGATGACTTCATCCGCTTCATGGTTGATTTGGAACTTTCCGTCTGTATTCAAATCGGCAATGGTAATCGTTTCCCCAACCTGCAAACCGGTGATATCCACTTCAATGGATGACGGAATATTGGCTGGCGAACTAGTAATTGAAACTGTAAACAAAGGCTGCTGTAGGACGCCTCCATCCCTTACCCCGGCAGCATCCCCAACTAGGGCTACGTTTACATCGGCATTGATTTTTGAAGACTTGTCCACGGCAAGGAAGTCGGCATGGGTAATTTCGTTGTTGATGACATTCTTCTGGTACTCTGTCAATACAACATCTTGCCTGTTGCCATCAACATCCAGTGAGATAATCCCATTCCTTCCGACCTGCTTAATTGTCTTGGCAAATTCGGCCGCACTGACGTATACAGGTATGCTGTCAACCTTCGACCCGTACACAATAGCCGGGATGTTGCCCTCCCTCCGTAACTCTCTGACCGATACCTTTTTCTCTCCGCTTCGGTTTTTTGCCTGCAAAACTGTACTCATGAATTTATCCCCTTCCATTTCTCATTTGGTTCCTCTATAAAAAGTGCCCCAAAAAAGGGAGGTCTAAACGCATTAGATAAATCTAAGAGGCGGGAACCTGCTAATACGTGAGGAAAAGGCCCTGCCCGCAACGGGGGACCCTCACAACAGATTTTTAATCAAACAATGTGCTTACCGACTGCTCCTCATGCACCCTGATGATGGCTTCGCCAATAAGAGGGGCAACGGATAAAGACGTGATTTTCGAAATCTTCTTTTCATCCTTAAGTTCGATTGTATTTGTTACAACCAGTTCTTTGATGTTCGAATTCTGAATCCGTTCTATGGCCGGTCCGGATAAAACCGGATGCGTGCAGCACGCATACACCTCCGACGCGCCATTTTCAATTAGCGCATTTGCGGCAAGGGTGATGGTACCCGCTGTATCTATTATATCATCAATCAGAATCGCAATCTTGCCTTCAATATGCCCAACAATGTTCATTACCTCGGCTACGTTCGGGCGCGGCCGACGCTTATCAATGATTGCGATTGGCGCTTTCAGGCGCTCAGCCATTTTCCGCGCGCGTGTCACACCACCATGGTCAGGGGAGACGATAACAATATCCCCGTTCAGGTCCCTGTTCTTAAAATGCTCCGATAGAATAGGCACACCCATTAGATGGTCAATCGGGATATCAAAGAAGCCCTGGATTTGAGGCGCATGCAAATCAAACGTAATAACCCGGGTTGCCCCTGCTGTTTCAAGCAGGTTTGCTACCAGTTTTGCCGTAATTGGCTCACGTGCGCGCGCTTTTCTGTCCTGACGTGCATAGCCATAGTAAGGCATTACAATATTTATCGTCTTTGCCGACGCCCGTTTCAATGCATCAATCATAATAAGCAATTCCATAATATTTTCATTGACTGGAGCGCTCGTGGATTGAATGACATAAACATCGCAGCCGCGGATGCTCTCTTCAATATTAATCTGAATTTCCCCATCACTGAAGCGGGTCACGGAGCATTTTCCCAACTCGACACCGATTACTTTGGCAATTTCATCGGCTAGCGGGAAGTTTGAGTTCAGGCTGAACACCTTTAAATTCGGATCTAGGTATTGATTTGACATAATGGCCTCCAATTGGTTATTTCCTTATGTTAAGTTTTTGAACGTAGTTTTCTTTGTTTACCTGCCGCGCCCTTGCAAGTGATAATGCATCAGGAGGCACATTTTCTGTAATGGTGGAGCCCGCAGCGACATAGGCACCTTTTCCGATTGTCACCGGGGCAACCAGGTTCGAATTGCAGCCGATAAAAACCCCATCCTCAATTGTTGTCAAAAACTTGTTTTTGCCATCATAGTTGACGGTAATGGAGCCACAGCCGATATTGACATCCCGGCCTACCTCCGCGTCACCGATGTAGCTTAAGTGAGATGCCTTGCTTGAATCCCCAAGTACGGCTTTCTTAATTTCTACGAAATTTCCAATTTTTACATCGTTTCCTAGAGCCGAATCAGGACGGATGTGGGCAAATGGACCAATATTGACATTGGAGCCAACCAAGCTTTTAAAGGCAGCGGATTGCCGAATAACCGTTTTGTTCCCAATTTCACAAGAATCAATTTCTGAATTCGGACCAATTTTGCATTCTTCACCGATGACAGTTCTGCCACTGATTATGGTTCCCGGATAAATTACTGTATCCTGGCCAATAACAGCATCAGTACCAATATATGTGTTCGCAGGATCAAGGATTGTTACGCCGTTCTTCATGTGGTTTTCATTAATGCGCTTCCTCATAATCCGTTCTGCTTCCGAAAGGGCAACACGGTCGTTCACCCCAAGCGTTTCATCCGGATCATCCGCTAGGAATGCCGTGACTACCTCTCCCTGACCCTTAAGGATTTCGATCACATCGGGTAAGTAGTATTCTCCTTGGGAGTTCTCATTGGATACACGTTGAAGAGCAGCAAACAGAGCTTTATTATCAAAGCAGTAGGTCCCTGTATTAATTTCGGTAATCGTACGTTCTTGTTCGCTGGCATCTTTGTGTTCCACAATTTTTTCGACATGGCCACCTGTATTGCGGACAACACGTCCATATCCAGAAGGATTATCCATTTTGGCGGTCAAGATGGTTGCCTTGGCCGATTGTTCGGTATGATGGCGGAACAGCGCCTCCATTGTTTCGGCGCGAATAAGGGGCGTATCTCCGCATACAACGATGGTAGTACCTTCCCTGCCCTCCAACTGGGAGGCTGCCTGCATGACTGCATGGGCAGTCCCTAGCTGCTGATCCTGCAGGGCATAATGGCATTTTCCGCCAAGTTTCTCCTTAACCAGTTCAGCTCCGTGGCCGACAACCGCCACAATTTCCTCAATAGAAATTTGTGATATTTGATCAACTACATGCTCCACCATCGGCTTGCCACAAACAGGATGAAGCACTTTGTAAAGTTTCGATTTCATGCGCGTCCCCTGGCCAGCAGCCAGGATGACAGCAAAACGGTTCGACATGGCTATGCCTCCTCCAAAATCCTTTTATATGTAACAGAATTAAAATCTGTCTTCTAAGCACGTATCCGGCAGCATTCCGACTATAGCCTCCGCAAGAGCGGTCGGCTCCTAATTGCATTGCGAACGGCAGCGCCAGTGCACTATTTCCAAGGCATTGCTTCGCCCCGATTCACAAAAGCAACATGAAGAAACTTCTGCCGGCAGCTACACTTTATCCAATTTAAAATATTAACGTAAATGGGCGCCCATTTCAAGGATACAGGAGGAATGTATAAAATTGACACATATGTGGAACCCGAGGGAAAAGATTGGGGTTTGATAAAATGAAAAAAGAGCCTGACTTTCGAAGTAGGCCCTCGTTGCGGTATTCTTAGGAAGCTCCGGCTTCTTCAAATTCTACTTCTAATTCTCCAAGACGGTGGTACTCGGCCAGAACTGCTTCCTGAATCTTCCCGCGGGTACCGGAATTGATCGGATGGGCTATATCGCGGAATTCTCCGTCCGGAGTCCGCTTGCTTGGCATTGCCACGAACAAGCCATTGTTGCCATCGATCACACGGATATCGTGGACGACAAATTCATTGTCTAGCGTTATGGATGCAATCGCTCTCATTCGTCCTTCTGTATTTACCCGGCGCAATCTTACGTCTGTCACTTCCATTTGTTCACACCCTTTTCCCTTAAAAAATGAAATCCTACTACCATATTCGGCAGAAACTTTCGATATCCTTCTTTATTTTGAGATTTTTTTGAAAAATTAGGGCAAATTAGTGAACTTTTAATAAAAATGGAACAATATGGCTCAAAAATAGTCTTTTTTGATTATTTCACTAACGCAATTACTTCAATTTCAACCAATGCGTCCTTAGGCAGCCTTGCTACCTCTACAGTAGACCTCGCAGGTTTATGTACAGTGAAATATTCCGCGTATACTTCGTTCAATGCGGCAAAGTCATCCATGTCTTTTACAAATACCGTCGTTTTTACGACTGTTTCAAATGAAGCGCCGGCCGCAGCAAGAACTGATTCCAAATTTTTAAAAACCTGCCGTGCTTGGATGACGATATCCCCTTCGGCCATTGTCCCTTCCGTTGTAAGGGCTATTTGTCCGGAACTGTAAAACATATTATTGACGATGATACCTTGGGAATATGGCCCGATTGCCGCGGGCGCGTTTTTTGTCTGAACACTTTTCATCTTTAGTCCTCCATCCCATTCCTCTTAAAATAATTTCCTTCCATTACCTTGATCCGCTTTTCCCTGACATCCACATCGGCCAGCTGGACAAGCGAAATATATTCATCAACTAACCTCTCCTCAATTTTTTCTGCTTCAACCAGAACCGCGATTCCGGCAACCGAAGCATTGAATTCCTCAAGAAGGCTGATCATTCCGACTACCGTTCCTCCCGCCTTCATAAAATCATCAACAATTAGGACCCTTGACCCTTCAGCCAAACTTCGCTTCGAGAGAAGCATTGTCTGGATTCGCTTGGCCGATCCCGATACATAGTTGATGCTGACCGTCGGCCCCTCTGTTACTTTGCTGTCCCGCCTAACAATCACAACTGGGACGTTCAGCTGAGTGGCAACTGCGTAAGCGAGCGGAATGCCTTTTGTTGCCACAGTCATGACGACATCTATTTTCGAAGATACATAGGCTGATGCGATAATTTTACCCGCAGTCTGGACAATCGACGGGTTTCCGAGAATGTCGGCTAAATACAAATATCCGCCCGGCAAAAGGCGGTCTGGCCTTGCAATTAAATCACAGAGCTTTTCAATAAAGTGCTTCGCATGGCCGTCGCCCAGCTTCACTAGGAATTTTACCCCTCCGGCTGCCCCGGGGATGGTTTGTAGGGTTCCGACCCCTCGCTTTTCAAGAGTTTCTTTAATTATTGCCAGGTCCTCACTAATCGATGATTTAGCTGAGGAATACCGTTCCGCAAAAAAAGTAAGCGGTACTAGTTCGCGGGGCCGTTCAAGCAAATAATGGGTCATGTCAATTAAGCGTTCACTGCGGCGAAATTTCATGAAAACCTCCAAAATACCGAATATTTTAGTTTAATGTAACATAAATGTACGGATTTATTCAAGGTGGCGCTCGCCAAGCATCCTAACCGCAAAAACCTGCCCGCAAAACCCCCGCAAACCATTGTAAATCCTGTTCAGCCGCGAATCATGCCTGACAAGGCCAAACACCGTAGGCCCACTTCCGCTCATCAATACGGCATCCGCTCCAAACCGCTTCATTTGGTCCTTGATATGGGCTACATCTGGGTAAAGCTTCAATGTAACTTCTTCTAGCACATTGCCGACATTTCCGCAAACTGCCTCAAAATCCTTGTTCTCGATTGCCTGGATCATCGCTTTTGTGTTTGGGTGGACTACGCCTGAAACATCGAGCCGTTTGTAGACATCAGCCGTAGAAACCCCAATATAAGGCTTAGCGAGGATGACCCAGCATGTTGGAGGAGCGGAGAGCTCCTTAATTCGTTCTCCCCGTCCGGTCGCAAGGGCGGTTCCCCCGTAAACACAAAAAGATACATCAGACCCAATTTCCGCCCCAAGAACGGCAAGTTCATCGAGGGATAATCCAAGACCCCATAATTTATTCAACCCTCTTAGGGCTGCTGCGGCATCACTGCTGCCTCCGGCAAGACCGGCCGCTACTGGGATTACCTTTTCAATCGAGATTGTAACCCCATCTTTCACTTGAAAACGATCCTTTAAAAGCTGGGCTGCCTGATAGGCGAGATTGCGCTCATCATCCGGGACGAACCTGCTTTGGGATAGAATTTTTATTTGCCCATCTTCCGAATGCGACAGTTCGAGACGGTCGGCAAGGTCGATGGTTGTCATGATCATTTCTACTTCATGGTAGCCATCCGGCCGTTTGTGCAGTACATCAAGCGACAGGTTGATCTTTGCTGGGGCTTTGACTAAAAGCTTCACTGAGGTCCACCTACTTTTATATGTTCCAGCTTTACGACAGATTCGGCGCTTCCCGAATACTTCGTGCGGCCAATATGCATTAAACATACATATGCCCGCAGCTGGACAATTCCCATTGTTTTTGTCCTATTTTACCACAAAAACACTGCGATAAGACCCCTGTTTCCTGAACTGCCACGGAAAAATGTCAATAGGCCGAGAAAAATCCCGGCCAGCCGCGCTGCATGTGTTATTTTAATCGAATGGCTTGCCGGTCAGGTTTCACGCTAGCCGTTTTTGAATACCAGATTGTTCCCGGTTCTTCCAGATGATCTTCCTTTTTCTGCAGGATTCCAGGGCTATCCGGGTCAGGAGCGAGACAGCCTAGCTTTTTATAAGCGAGCCTTCCGGCCACAAACAAATTCCCCAGCTTCCGAAGCCGCGGTTCGCTCATCCTCTACTGTTCTCGAGAAGCTGCTGTTCAGCTAGCTCGATTGCACGCTTGACCATATTACCTGCATCCCGGGCCCTAATGCCACCCCAACCTTCCTTTTCAACCACATCATAGAAACCAAGGTCCTTAGCCAGTTCTTCTTTAAAACGGTCCGACATTACTCCTCGTCTTCTCGCCATCTAAACAACCCCTTCCATCAGCAGCGGCATTCTTAGTATGCTGGCTATGCAGCTGTTTCATAATGCCTAATCCTGTCAGAAAAGCAAAAGCGCCCGTTTAGCGCCGTATGGACTGGAGGGAAGCAGCTGCCTGAGGTACTTCCATGCAGCTTTGCGACGAGCTGAAGACAGCTTCTCCGAATTTACTGTGGCGCAGGAGCACCCTCCCACAGTAAAGGAAACACGATAAGCGTAAGCGAATCGATGTTGACTTATCGTAGCGAGGGGACCGAAGTACACTAGGCGCTGGGCGCTCCTCGGAAAAGAAGAACACTTTTCCTTCGTGCGATGCTATGCTGCCGAAGCGTCCCTTGTGTAGCTAGACAAGAAAAGCGCAATGGCTTTTAAAAACGCAAAAACAGCGGCTTAGATAGCCGCTGCCCTGCATTATTATATCTAGCTTAGTGCTGCCTGTCCTGCTGTTTCTTCATAGAAGGTGATTTCGACTGTTTCTGTCAGTACATCTGCATAGCTGTAAGAAACACGTTCAAATGCATTTTCGTCTTGATCTAGTTCAATAACAAAAACTGATGGGTATGTCTCTGCCAGGATGCCTGACCGTTCAATCGTCTTCCTGCGCCCACCATTGGCTTTAAGCAGGAGCCTTTTACCCAAATTTGAATCCAGAGCCTTTTTGATATCGGCAAGTGTTTTTGGCATTCGGTCCACCTCACTGTGTAAAGTATAACACACTGACATATTTTTGTCAAAGAAAAAACATAAATTATATCAGTCACTGAAAAAGATTGTCAATATTTTTTGTTCTTCTTTTTCTTATAAATTTCAACAATCGTTAGTTTTACCTATATACAGCTTTTTATGTAAGGGCAATTTTCTGGCCAAAAGAAAAATAAGCCTTCATCTTTAAGGCTTATTCCCCCTCTTCCGCATATTCAGGCCGATAAGGCATTCCGGTCCGGAGAACGCCCTTTGTTTCAATTCCTCCAAGGCCTTTTTCTCCAGTAAGCGTGTTCCTTAATACATCCCATACATGGATGCGCTCCATGAACGGCGTAAAGCTGATTTTGGCCACTATATATACCGGGTCAAGGGCATGGATATTGATCCTGGATGGTGAGCTAGCAAAATTAGCACCAGCTGATATCAATGATTCGAAATGCGACTGGCATGCCCCCGCAAAAATGACTAGCTGGTCAAGGTGAGGTACCTTCTTCCTCGCTTCCCTGACTGTCTGCACAAAATGCTTTGAATGGCGGTAGGCATTAATATCGCTCATTTTCCCTTTGGATTTTGAATAGGCATCATGTCCGGTAACAACAAGGATGTCTGGCCTATAATAGTCGAGGAACCCGCCAATCCTTTCGGGCATATCCTTTTCATTGCAATGGATTCCGTAAACCGGTATGCCAATTTTCTCATAAAGAGCCAGGCATTTTTTCAAATAGGTTTGATCCCCATCCATGTGAAGGACCTTACCGGGAATTTGAAAATAATTAGCGGGCTTTGCATATCCCCCGGTTACCTGGTATTCCTGTCTTTGCTTGAGTAAAGTAACATCCTGGCGGAAAAGCTCAAGTGATTGCTCCTCCCTTGAACGGTATTCATTTGTCAGCTTTAACCTCTCCGCCTGGCCCATTACCACCAAATCATCAATTGGGGCATCTGCCGCCAGCCGGATATATTCCCCATAAAGATGAGCTATTTGCCGTCCATCCCGTTCTATAATTTCAATTACCCTGAAAAGGATGTCACAGTTATACGATCGCCTTCCGACGATGTCCATTTTCTTTATAGCCACAGAATTCACCCCAATAGGTTTCTTCCATAGGCTATGCGGGTGCAAATAAACAGGTGACTAACACACTTATCGGCACTGGCCAAAAAAATCAGCTGAAATTGTGCAGCAGCGCTTCGCTCAGGCTCCCGAACTCCTCGAGTGAAAGGGTTTCCCCTCTCCTGGACGGCTCGATTTTTGCTTTCTCCAGGGCAGCAAGTATCGCTTCCTTCCTTTCCTTACCCCCTTCGAGCTGGCTGATAAGGTTATTCAGGATTGTTTTCCTCCGCTGGGCGAACGCCGCCCTTGTTACTTTAAAGAAAAATGCTTCATTGGAAACCGCGACGGCCGGTTCACTACGGACATTTAAGCGAATGACGGCAGAGTCGACGTTTGGTTGGGGGACAAATACAGTTTTCGGAACAATCATAACTGTTTCCGCCTCTGTATAGTATTGGACGGCAATCGATAGTGATCCGTAATCCTTTGACCCTGGCCTGGCTGACATCCGGTCGGCGACTTCCTTCTGTAGCATGACCACTATCGCCCTTATAGGAAGCCCCTCCTCAAGGATTTTCATGATGATTGGGGTCGTGACATAGTAAGGCAAGTTGGCCGTTACGACCAAATCCATTCCACTCCCGAATTCATCTTTAATCACAGCGGGTACGTCAGCCTTTAAAAAGTCGCTGTGAATGATTTTTACATTCGGGTACGGTGATAGTGTATCCTCTAGGATTGGAAGAAGACGCTGGTCAATTTCAAAGGCTACAGTCTTCTTGCTGGCCTTGGCAAGCTGCTCTGTCAGCGCGCCAATGCCAGGGCCTATTTCAATTGTCCCTGTTTCCCTTGTAATACCTGCCGCATCAACAATCTTCCTCAAAATATTCGTATCAATCAGGAAATTCTGTCCAAGGCTTTTCTTAAAAGAAAATCCATATTTATCGAGAATGGCCTTTGTCCTTATCGGGGTTGCAATATCTTTATCCATTACTATTTTCGTCCTCCTGCTGGATGGCTTTTAGTGCTTCGGCGAATTGGCCGCTGCTGATTTGGAACATTTTCAGCCGTTTGTGGAGCTGCTTTCCATTCGTATACCCGATTTTCAGGATTTTGCCAAGCCTCGCCCTTTTCCCGCTAGCGTCTGGTCCACCAATCAGCCCGGCAACCATTAAATCTTCCTGAGTAATTTCCTCCGCTGCTTCTTCAATCATTAGTTGCGCGTCCTTCAACGCTTTCCGGATGTTCTCCGGATCGGCATGCTCGACTCCAAGCCCGCGGCCAAGCCGTTCCCTTGCCTCTTCTTTTGGCAAAAAGGCATGCTTGCAGCCTGGAACCCTACGGGAAATCTCATGTCGAATTTTTTCCCCAGGATAATCAGGGTCTGTGAAAATGATTACGCCCCTTTTTTCCTTGGCAAGCATAATTTTTGTGATGGTCTCCTCCGTCAATGCCGAGCCATTTGTCTCGATCGTATCCGCGTCAACCGCCCTTTTTAGGGCAGTGGTATCATCTTTTCCTTCAACCACGATGATTTCTTTGATTTTCATTGCATCCTCCATGGGCAGATAAAAACTTAATCTTTTTGAAAAATAGTTGAAACCAAATTGTAACCTTTTGCGTCTATATAAGTAACAAGGAATTACGTTCTTAGTATAAGGAAAACTCCGGACAAAAACAAAATGCAGAGGTTGGCCCCCTGCATTTATGTATATTAATTCAAAATCTTTATCTTTACTTTCCTCGTTCCCCAGCGGTAGGCATCAGATAGAGCAGGGAAAAAGACATCGATTTTATTTCCCTTTATCGCAGAGCCTTTATCGGCCGCGATTGCATACCCATACCCTTCGACATACACTTTGGAACCAAGCGGAATGACTCTCGGATCAACGGCAATCACCTTAACGTGCGGATTGGCGCGAAGATTGATTCCCGTGGCAGTCGTGCCCGAACAGCCGTTGCAGCCCGCCGTATACGCTGTCGCAGATACATAAAGTTCTTTGCCCCCTGCAGGAGCGGCGCCACGTGAAACCTGGGCCACAAGGACCTTTGTACCTACCGCAACAACTTTGTCCTGTTTGGCGCGGACTGTTTTTTCACTGATCAACTTCCGGGTTACTTCCTTGCCATTTTCCCGGACCACTTCAAACTTCTTGGAGAGAAGCCCTTCTTTCCCTTCGGTAACAACCTTCTTTTGGCCTTTTGACAGTTTTGAATCCTTCTTTGTAACCTCTGCAAACTTAATTGGTTCTTCCACTACATCGGTGACTTTTTCTACTCGAATGACCTTTATCACGGCATTTTGTTTTACTTGATCCTGTAAGGATGGTTCAACTCGATCAAATTTATTTAATATAATGCCTTGCTGATTTAAAAAGTCAGCGACCGTAGCCGAAGTGGACCACACTTTTTGTTCTTTCTTGCTGCCATCGAGTAAGCTTAGATAGAGAGCCTTCTTAATCTCAACGCTCATCTTGTCTCTGATTTGCTCTTCCGGTTTTACTGAAATATAGTCTTGTGGTATCAACGCTATCTTTTGCTCGTTAAGGAGCTCCCCAACCTTATCGGCTGTAGTCCATACCGTTTTCTTCTCGTTATCTTTGACAATTTCAACCTGCTTCGCTTTTTTCCAGACGATTTCAAGATTGTTTTCTACCTTGGTTCCGACTGGAGGAAACAAATAGTCATTTGAGTTGACCGTTATTTGCAATTCCTTGAATAGGTCTTCCACGGTACCTGCCCGGGTCTCGACCACCTTTTCCTTGCCGTTCAGGGTCAAGGCGACGGTGCTTTTTGTCCCTTCATAAAAAAGGAACCCGAGGGTAGCTATGAAAACTAGGAAACTGGCAAAATATATCGCCACTTTCTTCCTACTCAAAGACGCTGGAAACAGGCTTTTCATGTTTATGGATCCGATGAAAAACGCCTCCTTTTCTTGGAGTGATTATATAGAACCATATTGCCGACTGTCAACCCTAGTACATTTCCGAAGGTAGTTCTAATTATGCACATCCAACTGGGAAATGCAAAGAATTACTTATCGACATGTTCATCCTATGCAGAAAAGGAGGCGTGTAGAACTTTTTGTTTTTATTAAAAAATTGGACAAACTTTCTGGCTATTCGACAGGTTTCTCTATCAACTTATGCCGAACAATCGCTTTGCATTTTTAGTAGTAACGTTTGCCACTTCTTCAAATGAGATTCCCTTTAGAGCGGCAATTTCCTCAGCAACAAGCCTGACATAGCTAGGCTCATTGCGTTTTCCCCTATGTGGATGCGGTGTAAGATAAGGGCAATCGGTTTCGACGAGCAGACGGTCCAGTGGGATTTCTGAAGCCACTTCCTTCGGCTTTACCGCATTCTTGAAAGTAACGGGTCCTCCCAATGAAATATAAAAATTCATTTCAACACACTGCTTTGCAATTTCCACACTTCCACTGAAGCAGTGCATAATTCCCCCGACCTCAGCAGCGTCTTCTTCCTTCAGGATGTCAACTATATCGGCTGTTGCATCCCTGTTATGGATGACAATCGGAAGTTTTACCTTTTTTGCCAGCCTGATCTGCTTCCTGAACACTTCTTTTTGTACATCCTTAGGTGATTTGTCCCAATGGTAATCCAGGCCCATTTCACCAAGTGCCACGACCTTCGGATGGGCGGATAGCGTTTCAATCCAAGCAAGGTCCTCATCTGTCATGTCGACGGCATCAACCGGATGCCAGCCAACACAGGCATAAATGAACTCGTTTGCTTCCGCCAGGTCGATTGCTTTAGTTATCGTTGGCCGGTCAAAACCAACTACAACAATCTTTTCAACCCCGTTTTCCTTTGCACGCGCCATTACTTCCTCGACATCATCTTCATATTGATCCGCATTCAAATGTGCATGGGTATCAATCAGCATTGTGCCACTTCCCTTCTCTGTTTGAATGGAGCCCGTCGTTGGGATGGGAAAGGGAATGCATCGTCGAAAAATTCAGACGCGAGCATTCCCTCCCTTTGTTACCTATTACTTAATTTTCGTGCCATTAGGCAGGCTCTGGTCAACAGAAGCGAGCGAAAGGGTTCCTTCAGTTTTACCCGCGAGAATCATCCCCTGTGAGAGCTCTCCCCGCAATTTAACAGGCTTGAGGTTGGTTACGCAAATGACCTTCCTGCCTATCAGTTCTTCCGGTTTGTAGTACTCAGCAATCCCCGAAACAACCTGTCGTTTCTCATAGCCCAGGTCAAGCTGCAGCTTCAAAAGCTTATCAGCCTTCTTTACCGGCTCGGCATGGAGAACCTCGGCGATCCTCAAATCAATTTTCATAAAATCGTCAATAGAAATCTCTTCGGTTTCAGGCTCCGCCTGCTTTTCTTCCTGCTTCGGTTCCTTTTCAGCAGCTGATACTGCCGGGCCCTGCATTTCAGCCTTAATGAATTCTACTTCTTCAGCAATCTCAAGGCGAGGGAATAAAGGATTTCCTTTCACTACCTTTGTTGCTGCAGGAATCATTCCGAATTCAGAGAGGCCCTCCCATTTTTTTAGCGAATCTTGATCAATGCCAAGCTGCTCAAAAATATGCTGAGGCGAGCGTGTCAGGAATGGCTGAAGAAGGACTGCTATCCTGCGAAGGGACTCCGCTAGATGTGCCATGACCGACCCAAGTTCGGCTTTTCGCTCCTCATCCTTGGCGATAGCCCAAGGCTGTGTTTCATCGATATACTTATTCGAACGGCTGACAAGCTGCCATACCGATGAAAGCGCCACTGAAAACTCCATCTTTTCCATTGCATCTTCATACTTGCTGACCGTCTCCCTATTGGCAGCAAGAAGACTCTCATCAAACTCGGTCACCGATCCGGAATAAACTGGTATCTCGCCGCCAAAGTACTTGTCAATCATGGCTACTGTCCGGTTAAGGAGGTTACCCAAGTCATTGGCCAGGTCAAAATTAATTCGTTCAACAAATCCTTCCGGAGTGAATACGCCGTCCGATCCAAATGGCACTTCGCGCAGCAGATAATACCTAAGGGCATCGAGGCCATAACGGTCAATCAAGGTAACCGGATTCACAACGTTCCCTTTCGATTTGGACATCTTTCCGTCCTTCATCAAAAGCCAGCCGTGGGCAAAAACCTTCTTGGGAAGAGGCAGCCCCAACGCCATCAGCATAATTGGCCAGTAAATCGTATGAAAGCGGACAATTTCCTTCCCTACCAGATGGACGTCAGCAGGCCAATATTTTTGATATTTCGAATCATCATTGCTTCCATACCCTAAAGCGGTAATATAATTGGACAGGGCGTCGATCCATACATAAATGACGTGCTTTGGATTGCCAGGCACCTTGATGCCCCAGTCAAACGTAGTTCTCGAAACAGCAAGGTCTTCAAGCCCTGGTTTGATGAAATTGTTGATCATTTCATTCTTTCTCGATTCAGGCTGGATGAAATCAGGGTTGTCCTCATAATATTGCAGCAGCCTGTCCGCATACTTGCTCATCTTGAAAAAATAGGACTCTTCCTTCACTTTTTCAACTGGGCGCCCGCAGTCAGGACAATTCCCGTCAACGAGCTGCCTGTCTGTATAAAAGGACTCGCATGGCGTACAGTACCAACCTTCATATTCATCCAGGTAAATATCTCCTTGTTCGACAAGCTGCGCAAAAAGCTTGTCGACCGATTTTTTATGCCTGTCCTCCGTTGTTCTGATAAAATCATCATAAGAAATATCTAATTTTTTCCAAAGCTCCTGTATTCCTTCAACAATGCCATCTACATAGTGTTGAGGAGTCATTCCGGCTGCTTCGGCATTGCGCTGGATTTTTTGGCCGTGCTCATCCGTTCCAGTCAAATACATGACATCGTAACCGCGCAGACGCTTGTATCTGGCCATCGCATCCCCGGCAACCGTTGTATATGCATGCCCAATATGCAGGTTTCCGCTCGGGTAGTAAATAGGGGTTGTCAGGTAAAATGTTTTTTCTCTCTTTTCCATCGAGATCCCTCCTTATATATACCTATCGCCTAATTAAGGCCGTTGAGGTCATTATTGCCTTTTCCTATAAGCTTCTATCAACAAAATATACCGAAAAACCAATATTTCTGCAATATAATAGGCCTTTTCAGAACCGAACCGAAAAAACTTTTGGCCCCCTATCCCTATAAAAAAAAAAGGAACGTCGAATAGTATAGTTGGTTGCCGAAGTTCTACAAAATATTTGTCGAAAAAAAATTTCATTTCTGTGTTTTTTATTATACTGAAAAAGTATTATAAAATTGTTTACTATTTACTTAACATATTCGCCTAAGAGTTAAGAAAACATTGATGGTGTAGGGTTTTCATGGTAAACAAAAACTTTTTAACACTTTTTTAATGAGAAATTGATTGACGAATTTGGGAATCGCTGGTATTATAAAATTATTAAAAAAATTGTCGAATAATGGCGAATGATGTATTATTAGAGAATCTTTTTTTAAAAATGGGAGGAGAAGCATTACATGAAATCTACTGGTATTGTACGTAAAGTTGACGAACTCGGCCGGGTGGTTATTCCTATCGAATTAAGGCGTACACTTGGCATCGCAGAAAAAGACGCTCTTGAAATCTATGTAGACGATGAGCGTATCATCTTGAAAAAATACAAGCCTAACATGACTTGCCAGGTTACAGGCGAGGTTTCCGATGACAACGTGACACTGGCAGATGGCAAGCTAATCCTTAGCCGTGAAGGTGCAGAACAACTATTGAAAGAAATCGAGTCAGCATTCAGCAAATAATCCTTTTAAAGGCTTCTCCATTCACGGAGAAGCCCTTTATTTTTTGGTAAAGCTGCTTGGCTGAAAAACCCTAAGCTTACTCGATATGATACTCCCGGTATATATCCCGCTTGCTCATCCCCCGGTCTTTTGCCGCCTTTTTAATCGCTTCCTTTGATGCAAGCTTTTCCTTGGACATATAATGGCTGACATGCTCCTCAATTGTGAGGTCCTCCCACCATGGCATTTCTTCCGAATCCTCGCCATTGCCGCCCTGAAGAATCAGGCAGAATTCTCCCCTGACTTCTCCATTGGTGCACCACTCAATAGCTTCCTCAACAGTCCCACGGATGAATTCCTCGTATTTTTTTGTAAGCTCCCTGCAAAGGACAATTTTGCGATTCCCTAAAATATCTAATATCAGGCCTAGTGAATCCTTTAACCGGTGGGGAGATTCATATAAGATAATGGTTGCTGCCTGTTTTTTTAATAGTTCCAATTCCTGCTTCTTTTCCTTCCGCTGCCTATTGAGGAAACCATAGAAATAAAATGGCTGTGGGGGCAGGCCTGAAGCAATTAGGGAAGGCAAGGCCGCGTTCGCTCCCGGAAGAGGAACTACCGCTATGTCTTCCTTTATCGCCATAATAATTATGTCGTATCCAGGGTCGGAAATGGCTGGCATTCCGGCATCGCTGACCAAAGCGATTTTTGCCCCTTCCCTAAGCTTTTCTAGCAATTTATCCCCGCTTGCCTCCTTGTTATGCTCATGGTAGCTAACTACGGGGGTTGCTATTTCAAAATAATTGCATAGCTTTTTTGTATTCCGTGTATCCTCGGCTGCAATTACGTTGGCTTCCTTAAGAATTCGGATTGCCCGAAAGCTCATATCCTCCAAATTGCCAATCGGGGTCGGCACAAGGTAAAGAATACCCTTCTCCGCTTCATTCTCGAAACTCTTCTGCTGTTGCATTTCTATCACCCCTTCCCCTGGCCAAAAATTCTTCCTTTTTTCCACGTGGAAGCTGTTTAAAGCGATATTCCGCCTGCATGGCTTCAGCTTTGCTTGGAAAGGCCCGCGCAAAAACAAGTTCCACCGGACCGCGGCCCCTTGTATATTTAGCCCCTTTTCCTTCATTATGGAGCCTGACCCTTCTTCTAAGGTCATTGGTGTAGCCTCCATAAAAGCTTCCATCACGGCATAACAGTACATAGAAAAAATGTTCAGCTGCTTCCATATAAAATCTCTCTGACTTCCGTTGTGTATTCATTGGTTTGGTCATAAACAATTAGCGGTGGAAGGATTTTCAAGCCAGGCTGGCCATCCTTTGTTGCCTCTACAAGCATCGTATTTGCTTCTCTGCCTTCCTTTGGATAAACAAACTTAATCCTCTTCGGTTCTAAGCGATATTTTCTCATCAGCTCAATCATATCATTCAAACGCTCCGGCCTATGCACAAAAGCCACCTTTCCCCCAGCCCTTGCAAGAGCACTAGAGACACGGATTGTATCTTCAAGGGTACATAATAGCTCATGCCTCGCAAACGCATAATGTTCATTCTCATTGATTTCCGAGGTTGGCGGCGTTTTAAAATAGGGAGGATTACAAGTGACTACGTCAAATTTGCCATAACCAAGCTTTGCGGGCATGTCCTTCAAATCACCATGAATCATCTCCAGGCGGCTTTCCAGGCCGTTGTAGCAGATACTTCTGACAGCCATGTCATACAGCCTTTCCTGGATTTCCACGCCTGTAATGCGCCCCTTAGTCCTTTTGCTAAGGAATAGGGGGATAACCCCGTTGCCGCTGCACAAATCAATTAAGTTCCCTTTTTGAATCGGAACATACACAAATCGTGACAGCAAGACTGCATCAAGCGAAAAAGCGAATACGGACGGGCTTTGGATGATCCGTAAATTTTCCGCAAGCAAATAATCCAGCCGCTCATCACCTATTAAATTGGTCATTGTCATCCTCCCATGTCCACAAAAAGGCCTTCCCGCTAAAAGGAAGGCTTTATTTTTTATTCAAAAATGATAGGCAAAATAAGCAATCGCCTTCTTTTCGCAGGCTTCCGAAATGCAAATTGCATATATGGAAACCTTCCTGGTAAAGGCGCGCCAAATTGTCGTACCCTTCACCAATATCCAGGGTCTTGGATTCGGCTGCCCCGTCCTTCTTTCCTTTCTTGCCTGAACTTTCTTCCTGTGCCGATGACTTATCGAGACGCCGGCGCAGAAGCTCATTTTCAAGCTTAAGCGAATGATTCTCTTCCAGTATTTCTGCGAGATGTTGCTTTAATTCACCCAGCTGCTGGTAAAGATTGCCGATTTGGATTTCCATTGAGCCAACCGATTCAAAAATTTCCTTCTTATCCACTTATTCCACCTCATCAGTCTGTGGATGGTATAGAAAAAGCACCTTCTTTAAGGATTTCTTCAAGGGTAAACTCAAGCACCCTTTCCTGTTCCTTTATTTCAACTTGGAGAATTCTCTCCAAAATGTTTAATCCAACAACCTTCCCTCTTCCAAGCGGCGTTGAAATAACCTCGCCAAGATCAGGAAGAAGATCCTTTGCCGTTTCATATTCGTCATTCTCATATTTCAGACAACACATGAGCCGGCCGCAAAGTCCTGAAATCTTAGTCGGATTCAAGGAAAGGTTCTGATCCTTCGCCATTTTAATCGAAACCGGATCAAAATCGCCAAGGAAAGTGGAACAGCACAGCATCCTGCCGCAAGGGCCGATACCGCCAAGCATTTTTGCTTCATCCCTGACCCCGATTTGCCTTAATTCTATCCTTGTCCTAAAAATCGATGCCAGGTCTTTTACCAATTCCCTGAAATCAACCCTGCCATCGGCAGTGAAATAAAAAATAACTTTGTTTCTGTCAAATGTATATTCAACATCGACAAGCTTCATATCGAGCTGGTGCCCGTTTACCTTCTCGCAGCAAACATCATAGGCTTCTTTCGCAGCCAGCTTGTTTTCCTCCACAATGATTCTATCCTTTTGATCTGCAATCCGCACAACCTTTTTCAAAGGGAGGACAACGTCATGCTCGTCCACTTGTTTACGGGAAATGACAACCTTGCCAAACTCGACTCCGCGTACGGTTTCGACTATAACATAGTTGTCCTTTTCTATGGGCAGATCTCCGGGATCGAAGTAATATATTTTGCCCGCTTTTTTAAAGCGGACCCCGACTACATCATACAAATGCTGATCCCTCCTGCAATTTTAACACGAGCTGTTCCATCAGAAGCTGGGGATTCATATTGGCATGAAGCCTCCGTTTGGCATCCAGAATCGCCGCCATCTGATCGGGCAAGCCTCGCATCCGGGTTTGAAGGGCAAATTGTTGAAGCCGTACAGATTCCTTTTTAAAAACAATTTGCTCCTGTTTACCCAACTGTATATATAATAAGTCCTTAAGTACGAGAAGTAGAAGATCCAAGCCGCGGTCAATCTGTTCTTTTTCTTTAAAGTGCGCAAACCATTCCCCCTGGAGGGCGACCATAGCCTCCAATTTATTTTTTTTAAGCACTTCATATAATTTTACCACTATTTTTTGGGCTTGTGCAAACCAATCCTGAGTATTTAGTTCCATTGCCTCATGTAAATTGTTTGTCAATTGGGCAAGCAGTGGGGCAGAATCAGGATCAATCCCATTTTCAATAAGTTTTCTTATGAAAACAACCGGAGGAAGTGGGAGAAATGAAATGGTTTGGCATCGCGACAGAATCGTCGGCAACATTTTTTGAGGATTCTCCGTAAGTAGGAGCGCAACTGTCTGGGCCCCTGGCTCCTCAAGAAACTTTAGCAGTGAGTTGGATGCGCTTGTCGACATCTTTTCAGCGTCAATTATCAAATATATCTTTTGGGATGACTCCATCCCTTTTTTTGAAAATTCTTCCTGCAATTCCCTGATTTGCTGCTTCTTAATTGAAAGGCCATCCGGTTCGACCCAGTGAACATCAGGATGGTTGCCGCTGTTGATGCGTTTGCAGTTCAGGCAGGTTTCACACGGCTTGTACCCTTCTATCGGGTTTTCACAAAAGAGCGACTTAGACAAAAGCCTAGCCGCATCCTTTTTCCCGGTCCCCCGCATTCCCTCAAGCAAATAGGCATGTGCTAGCCGGCCCTTTTGAATGCTGTTCTTTATCATCTTTAATGCAGCTGGCTGAATCTCCTCCAGCCCATCCCAATTCATCGTCAATCGGTTCACCTGCTTATCGCTACGTGGTATTGAAAGGAGGAAGGCGCTTTTTAAAAAAGGGCCTTCCGATTAAAAACGGATGACTAAAATTGCAAAAATTGCTCAATTGGAAGGACAAACACCGTAGCTCCGCCCACTTCTACCTCGACTGGATATGGAACGTACGAGTCGGCATTTCCTCCCATAGGTGATACTGGGGCAACGAGCTGGTCCCTCGACTTACAGTTAACCCTGATAATCTCCAAAGCCTTGTCGATTCTGGTATCATCCGTACCAATCATAAAGGTTGTATTTCCCGACTTAAGAAAGCCTCCCGTTGTAGCAAGCTTTGTTGCTCTGAAATTATGCTCAACGAGTGCATTTGATAACCTGTTGCTATCCTGGTCTTGTACCACTGCAATAATTAATTTCATTTGCATACAACCTCCTTCTTATAAAGATTTGGTACCATATACTTTCTTTTATTATAACAGGATTTCCTGCTTCTCACATGAATGAAGGAGTTGGGAATTATCTGTAAACAAACAAATCCTCCCTATTCGGAAGGGAGGATTGCTTCTATTTTTGCTAATGCGGCCTTAAACACTTCCTCCATCGGCAAGGAGGCATCAATTTTTACAATCCGTTCAGGAAAACGAGCCAGCAAGATCAGGTAGCCCTCTCTCACTTTTCGGTGGAAATCCAACGCTTCGAGATCAAGCCGGTTTACTTCGCGCCCTTGATGCTTTTCAATCCTCGCAAGCCCTTCCTCCGGGGCGATATCAAAATAGATCGTCAAGTCAGGCATCATTGTTTCAATTGCGAATTCATTTATTTTGTAGACTTCATCAATCCCGAGCCCTCTTGCATACCCCTGATATGCTAGTGAACTATCCACAAAGCGGTCGCAAAGAACAACAGCGCCCTCCTCGATACCAGGCTTAACCTTTTCTACGAGATGCTGCCTTCTTGCCGCGGCATATAGCAGCGCTTCGGTACGTGGATCCATGGCTGTATTCTCAGGCTCAAGGATGACCCTTCTGATTTGCTCAGCAATGTCAATTCCACCCGGCTCTCGAGTAATGAGAGTAGTAATGCCTCTATTTTTTAAATGCTCGTCCAAGTGCGCAAGAACCGTTGTCTTTCCAGCACCCTCTGGACCTTCAGTCGTTATAAATAATCCTTTTTTCATCATGACCTCCAACAAACTAGCCTTTTCTATAGATGAGAATTTCTCCGGCTGTAAGCCGTTGCCCTCCTTGGAACCTCGAGCCGGACTTTTTGAGTTCTGCGAGCCGGCTGGCCATCCGCTTAGTTATACGTTCCCCTTTTAAAATAACCGGGATTCCGGGCGGGTATGGTATGATGGTTTCCGCTGAAATTAAACCAACCGCTTTAGTAAGCTCTATCACTTCACATGGCAGCCCATCCATTTCATTTAAAGAAAGGGCCAGTCCTGACAGACATCCTCCACTGGAGGATTCTAAAGGAGTAGGCGAAACAGCAGGATAATGGGCAAGGGCTTCCGCAATTTTCCTCGCTGCATTTTTAAACGGATAATCCATCCCTTCTTTTAAAAGAGGCAGGATCAGCAAAATATTATGGGGGTCGGCAAGTTCTGTAAAGATGCCTTGATGCTCCAGAAGTTTTTGAATTTCATATCCATTGAGGCCGCAGGCTGCCTGAATGACCACCTTTAGCGGATCAGCTTTTCCTTCATTCTCCAAGACTCTTATTTGCGGTATGTCCGCGAGTTCACCCCTGAATCGATTGATATGTTCCAAAAGGTTTTTCAAATCCCTTTTATTAATAGTTCCAAGAAAGTTTCGCGCCAAGTCCAATGAAGCCATTATTGGGTAGGATGGGCTACTTGATTGAAGCATTTGTAAATAATCCTTTAAACGGGTAAGTTCCACCAGCTTGCTATTAAAATGCAGGAATGAACCCATAGTCATCGCTGGAAGCGTTTTGTGAGCAGATTGGACTACTATATCCGCACCTAATTCCACTGCAGACTGCGGGAATGGAGCCCCTGCTATAAAATGGGCGCCATGGGCCTCGTCCACAAGAACCGGAATGCCCTTTAGATGGGCGGCTGAAATGATATCTCCAATTGGGTCGGCGATTCCGTAATAATTCGGGTAAGTAAGGACAATTGCCTTTAATTCCGGATAGCAGGCAAGCGCTTTGTGGACGGCGGGAACATCCAGTCCGCAAGCCACTTTCCATTCTCCGTTAAATACTGGCTCAATAAAAATGGGCTCAGCCTTTGCGAGACGGATTCCATTTATTATTGATTTATGGCAATTCCGCTGTACAAGGATTTTATCCCCCTCCCCGCAGACGGATGCTATCATAGCGAGGTTTCCAACGGTGGAACCATTAACGAGAAAAAAGCTTTCTTCCACTCCATATAGTTCTGCTAATAGTTGTGCCGCTTCATGAATCGCTCCTTCCGGAGAATGGAGGTCATCCAGCCCAGACAACTCAGTCGCATCCAACTTCATTATCTCTGAAAAATAGACAGCGGCTTCTCCATCCAGGACAGTTCCGTATTTATGGCCTGGGACATGGAAAGAAACCGGTTTCGTACTTATATGCGCAGTCAATGCATTCAATAAAGGAACATTAAGTTGATTCATTTTTTCTCCCTGATAAAGTTAAGTCTCATCCATTTTATCAGAATTGCAGTGTTTGGTATATTTCCGGGCAAAAAATAAAAGCCCTATCCGGACTTTTACGACAATATTCGCTGTGCAGCAACTTTTCTTAGCTGCTTTAAATAGTATATATATTTGGGGTCGTTTGTCTCAGTGGAAACCATTTCCCTTTCGCACTCCGCACAAATAAAAGAAGTGTATAGATGTATTCCCCGACTTTTCGTTCTCTCGCATACCACACATGTTTCCCCATAAAGCTTTTCAATAGGCTGATGTTCCACTTCTCCCACCTCCATACCCCTATTGTGCCCCGCACACTTAATTTGTATACAATTTTATGAATTGTCTAGCTGCCTACTGTTCCTAGTGTATGTATATATACCTAATTCGGTGTATGTCTACCCAATTTTAAATTGTATTTTCTTAATTGTGGCGGAATACAAAAAAGCAACCCCTATATAAGGTTGCCTTTCGCATTGCCCGGCAGCGTCCTACTCTCACAGGGGCAAGGCCCCAACTAC
>NZ_LMTI01000001.1:839848-917853 GCF_001510665.1 Bacillus sp. FJAT-27445 | reverse complement strand
AACAGCTCGATGATCTTATCAAGGGTCTAGAAGATACTGCTAAAGCTGATATTGCTGCAGCTGGTTTGGCTGTTGAAACTAGTGCTTATGCCAACTTCGATCGTGTTATTGGCAGGATTGTCGCCGAAACTCCATTGAAGGTAGATAAACAAAAACTTGATTGGATTACCGAGTCGCATAATAAAGCTAATGGAATTATACCGTTCAAAATTGTGAACGAAAATGAATTTGATGTTGTATTCCGTTATACATTTAAAACAGATAGCAAAACTGAAAGTGGAGTTTCGGAAACTCCTTTTGCACAAAGCGAAGCAAGACCAGGAGTAACGAGCCTTAACTTCGATGTAAAAGTTTTGGAGAAGAAAAATGTTAAATATGATGAACCAGGCTGGTTGTATGTCGAATATATGGATGAGAACGGTAAGTGGCAGGAATTAAAGAAGCATGGTGAATTTTAGAAAAAATTATTGAATACACAATAATCTAAAAAGTGAAAAAGCTCTGAGTCTTACCCGAAAAATAAATTACTGTTAAGTGTTTAAACAGATCCTGATTGGGAAAAGAGTAATCAGGGTCTTTTTTTTATTAAAATACATATCTATTAGCACAAAGGTATGGAGTTAACGATAAGGGAGAGTTGGGGGATGTACAAAAAAGTATGTACCGAGTGCACTAAGCCATCATTTAGCAGCTGTGAAACCGGGACTTGGCTGTGTCCTGTGTGCGGGGCTGATATTACGCGGGTGAATTTGCAGGCGCCGGAATGCAGGGGCGTTCCAGGCCGACTTGAGTATATGTCTGCTGGGTATCCAAAAGTGGGAAGCCTTTCCACTGAGCGGGAGTATGTGTGACTTTTTGGCACCAGTGCGCAAAAAAAATTAGGAAATCTGAGCATAATCAGACACATTTCGAGCATGAATTAAGGTATAATATAACCAAACGGGAGAAAAAGAGGATTGATATTTTGTTATTTAAAAGCCTAGAGTTCAAAAATGCTGTTGGACAGAAGGTTAAAATTGTGGAGATTCCTGTATTGAAAGAAGGTAACCCTTATAGTTTAATGATCCGATTCCGTTTGCAAACATTCATTACTTCGATTTATGGTGAAAAGCATCCAAGAAAGTGTTATTCCTTTAGGGATTATTTAAAACGGGCTTTGAGATGGCCTGATTATGAGCAGCTTTTCAAGACTGGTGAGCTAAAGAACAATGCGTAATGGTTTGGGGCCGGGAAACCGGTCCCTTTTTATTTGTTGCTGAATGGCGAATTGGTATAATAGGAACTAAGTGCATAAGCAGGGAAGTGAAAGGTTTGGCGAAAATAAAAATTGTAACCGATTCAACAATGGATATGCCGCAAAATGTTGTTTCACAGTATGGAATTGAAGTTGTACCGCTTGCTATTTCGGTTGGCGGGGAAACATACCTGGATGGAGTCGATATTGACCCGGTAACCTTTTTGGGTAAAATGAAACAGTCGTCTGAGCTGCCAAAAAGCTCTCAGCCGTCCGCCGGCTCTTTTCTAGAGGTATATGACCGCCTGGCTGATGAAGGCTTTGAAGTCCTTTCGTTACATATGACTGGTAAAATGAGTGGAACTGTCCGCTCCGCAGAAAGTGCGGCATCGATGTCGAAAGCAAAGGTGACAGTGCTTGATTCGAAATTCATTTCCAAGGCGCTCGGCTTTCAGGTGAGAGAAGCCGCGGAAATGGCTGCTGAAGGAAAAACGATGGCAGAAATCCTCGCCCGGCTTGATGGTATCAGGGATAATACAAAGCTGTACATCATGGTCGATACGCTTGAAAATTTGGTTAAGGGCGGCCGGATTGGAAAAGGGAAGGCGTTTCTTGGTTCGCTTCTGAACATCAAGCCGATCGCTTCCCTTGAAGGAGCCGAATACACCCCTGTCGCTAAGGTCCGAAGCCATGCACAGGTCGTAAAATATCTTGCAAAGCAGTTTGCTGAGGACGTGAAAGGCAAAACCGTTAAAGGGGCAGGTATTGCCCATGCTGGCGCAGTAGAACTGGCTGAAAAACTTAAGGAACAAATTTTTGAGCTGACCGGTTTTGAGGGGATCGAAACGGATTATACGAACTCGACAGTCAGTACTCATACAGGGCCAGGCGCGATTGCACTCATGTATTATTTTGAATAAAAAGTCCCGATTTGCGATAGAATTCTCGATTCAGAGGCCGGCCGGCCATTTGGCTGCCGGTTCCTTTTCGTTGGAAAAAACAGTCACCTAAACAGTAAGAATTTAAAAGGAATTGCGGAGCGTATCCCTTCCAACTTCACCGCTAGTTTGTTAAACTATTCACGAATAACATCGAAAAGTGATGGTGAAATCATTGAAATTAAAAATTATTTTCCTAGCGATTGCCGCCTCGGTTTTGCTTTTATCGGCCTGTGGCAAAAAAGAACTGCAAGGCGCCCATGATTGGCCGATTGAGGAGTTTACGTATACAAATCAGGAAGGCAATCCATTGGGTCTAGAGGACCTTAAAGGAAAGGTTTGGATGGCTGATTTTATTTTTACCGAGTGTGACACAGTCTGTCCGCCGATGACGGCCAATATGGCTGAAATCCAAAGGAAGTCGAAAGCGGAGGGAATCGATAACATCCACTTTATTTCGTTCAGTGTCGATCCGGAAATTGACACTCCTGAAGTGTTAAAGGAATATGGGGAAAAGTTCGAAGTTGATTATAAGAATTGGGATTTCCTGACAGGATTTGAGCAGGAGGAGATTGAACAGTTTGCTGTGAAAGACTTCAAGACTATCGTCAAAAAGCCTAAGGAAGGGGACCAGGTCATCCACGGAACAACCTTTTTCTTGGTAGGTAAAGACGGTCTTGTGAAAAAGTATTATTCCGGGGTAAATGATGTCCCGTATGATACTATTTTAGAAGATATTAAAATTTTGCAATAAGCCCTTTTTTGGGCTTTTTTCTATCCTGTCATAGACTCTAAGAGGAGGTGGGAAATCATGTGGAAGACACTTATAGCGCTATTCCTAGCAGTATTGCTACTCGCTTCATGCCAGGCAGAAAACAGCCCTGACCGCCATGTTTTAAAAAAAATTGAGATCGATACGGAAAAAACTATTCCTAATGATTTTTTCCCACGTAAGCTTTCAGTCACAGCGATAGGGGATTCCCTGACCGAAGGGGTTGGCGACAGTACGCAGACAGGCGGATATCTCCCCTATTTAAAGCAGCTACTTGAAAAAGAAAAAGGCATTAAAGAAGCGAATATTGTGAATTACGGCATAAAAGGGACAAGAAGTGACCAGCTGCTCGCCCGTCTTCAGCAAAAAAAAGTGATTGCCGGGATTAGAAAAGCGGATATGGTCGTCATTACCATTGGCGGAAACGATGTCATGAAGGTTGCCAGAAGCAATATCCTGAACATGCAGATAAAAGATTTTAAAAAAGAGGAGCGTTCATACTTGAAGCGCCTCGACCAAATCATTCAAGTGATCAGGTCTGAAAACCCTGGTGCAACAGTGGTTCTCATTGGAATTTACAATCCATTTATGCAGTGGTTTCCGGAGGTTGTGGAACTGGATCAAATCGTTTCCGATTGGAACGAAAGTGAAAAAGCATTGTTGTCCCAGTATCCAGAAACGTATTTTGTGGAAATTAGTGACTTGTTCAGGGATGGGGATGAAAGCCTGTTGTTCGATGACCAGTTTCATCCGAACGATAAGGGGTATCAATTAATTGCTGAGCGAGTGTATGAGACGCTTGAGGACGATGCGTTGCCGGCATTCGCAAAAAAATCCGCCCGCAAGGATGATGAGGGAGAGTTTTAATGAAAAATAGATGGAAAACTGCATTTTTTGTATTATTGGGATTCGTTTTAGCTGCGATAGTAGGAATTGCCATCCTGGCTATGGTCCCTCCGGATGGGATGAAAAAGGAGCAGGCCGAGATTAATGATGGGGAAATGGTTGGTTTCGTGATTCGGACGAATAGGGATGATGTGAACAAATTGGTTAACCATTATCTTGAAAAGGAAGTTGCCGATACACCGGTTGATTACAAGGTTCAGGTAAATGATGAGGTCGAGCTGTATGGCACTGTACCATTCTTCAGCCAGGCGTTGAACATGAAGCTGACCTTTGTGCCGGAAGCCCAGGAAAATGGCGATTTGCTGTTAAAGCAAAAATCGATATCAGTTGGCCAGCTGCGGCTTCCTGTTCCTTACGTGCTCGATTTTATCCGGAAGAGCTACAAGCTCCCAAGAGGGGTCGAAATCCGTCCGGATGACCGGGAAATCCATGTCCATATGCAACAGCTGAAGTTGAAAAGCGATACGAAAATCAAGGCGAATACATTTGACCTGGAGAAAGATGATATCTCGTTCACTCTGCTTGTCCCCGTAAAATAATTGAGTGCCCTTAAAAAAGGGCGCTCATTTTTCTTTTAGGAAAACAGCTTCTAAGCTTTGCCCATTCCCAACGATACAAACGAGGTAGGCGGTATCTCGTTCAAAATGGACGTTAGGCATCGCCAGGAGGATATCCTTTGTGCCGTCCGCCCTTGCTTCAAGATCCACGGTAAACGGTGTAAGGGCAAGGGGCTCTGTCACATTTAGGTACTGAAGCCCGGGAAAAACAACATCGCCTTTGTGAACGGAAAGATCGGCCTTTCCAAGCTTAGGGGCCAAATGAACGAATCTAGCAACCGCTTCTCCATGCGGGATTGGAGTATCACTTCGGCAAATGAAAATGTCTACTTCGGCAGAATTGCCTGTTACTGCAATAAAATATTCGTGGTCCTGTTCCACATTCAGTTCGCTTGTCCCAATCCAGGTTCCATTAAAAAAAACATCAATCTGGCACCAACCTGGAGGAAGTGCTACCGAAAGGCTTCTGTCTTTAAAAGAAAGGCTTTTTACTAGCCTCAGCCCATTAATTAATATATCAATCGCCCCTAGTGAAGGATTCGCATGGAATACCCTTCCGATTCCACGCCCCATTGGCTCCTGTTTAATGAAATTCCAAACCGCGTTGCTCTTATCTGGCAAAAAAAGCACCCCGTTTCCTGTTCCTTCGACCTATACGTATGGGGAGTTTACGAATATTATGCAAATGGTGGAAACAATTTTGTTTACTTTTTAAAAAGAATTGCATATACTAAAACCATCTTATGAAAAGGCGGGTGAAGTGTAATGAGAAAAATGAGCATTGTTTCTATTGTTGTCGACTCTTGCACAGCCCGTACGGTTATTTAGGCAAAGGGATCAGTCTGTCCGTTTTTTCCCTAAAAGCAAACCGCGGCTGTGTATGCCTGCGGTTTATTTATTTTTAGGGGGAAAAACAGTGAATTTAACAATGATAGGGTATAAAGAAGAAATGAAGATGGAATTGGCCAATTTTCCGAAAAAGGAGTGCGTCCTTGGGAGGGTTGCCCTCGAACATAAACATATGTACAGGGTATGGACCGATGAAGGCGAGCTGCTTTGCGAGGTATCGGGAAAATTCGCGTTTGCGGCTAGCAGGAGGGAGGATTTCCCTGCTGTAGGTGACTGGGTCATTCTTTCATCCAGAAAAGAGGAGGGCACTGGAACCATCCATTCCATTCTTCCAAGGTTCAGCAAGTTTTCGAGGAAGGCAGCCGGCAATACAGCTGAGGAGCAAATTATTGCTGCGAACGTCGAAACAGTTTTCCTAGTAAACAGCTTGAACGATGATTTGAATTTGCGCCGGATTGAAAGGTATTTACTGCTGGCTTGGGAAAGTGGTGCAAATCCTGTAATCATACTGAGTAAGGCAGATTTATGCGAGGATGTTGAGGAAAAAGTGGCCGCGGTTGAGTCTGTGGCACTTGGGGTACCTGTTATTCCTGTTAGCGCGGAAATGAATGAAGGGCTTGAAAAGTTGAAACCGTATCTTGGTGAAGGAAAAACGGTCGCCTTGTTAGGTTCCTCGGGCGTTGGGAAATCAACGTTAACCAATACCTTGCTTGGTGAAAACAAGCAAGCGGTCAAAGAAATAAGGGAAGATGATGACAAAGGCCGCCATACGACAACCCATCGGGAGCTTGTCCTATTGCCTGGCGGGGCTGTCCTGATTGACACTCCCGGAATGAGGGAGCTGCAATTGTGGGAAAGCCAGGATGGATTGGCGGGTGCCTTTTCCGATATTGAAGAATTGTCTGCCGCCTGCAGGTTCAGGGATTGCCGGCACACGGATGAACCCGGCTGCGCGGTGCGGGAAGCGATCTCGAACGGCGACCTTCCAGAAGAAAGGCTTTCAAGCTACAACAAGCTGCAGAGAGAACTTGCCTATATTGAGCGGAAGGCAGATAAACGAGCTCAATCTGAGGAAAAGAAGCAATGGAAAGCCATCCACAAACAAATCAAGACCAAGAAAAAATAGCTAATGAGGCCTGGATTCAGGCCTCTTTTTATGTAAAAACGATTATTTCTGTTTGAAATGCTACCTTAAAGTCGATCTAATTTGTAAATTTGGCTTAATTTTTTCGCAATCAAATCACTGAAGAGAAAATAGAGGCTATATTCGCCCTATTATTTCAATGATTCACCCCGTTATTGAATGAATTCGCCCCGTTTTTCCCTCGGATTCGCCTCTATCTAAAAATTCAGGAAATTACACACGGAATTCTGGTTGAATTTTCTTCTCCAGCGGAGCCTTCAATAGGAAAAATCTTCCCAAAAGGCGACTTGTTTTGTTTCTTGGGATTATTTCGTTATAATTTTGTTTAGTTAACCCTCTGAAATTAAGGGAATAGAGTAGTGATGTTAAAAATCATTTGAAAGGATGATTGTGATGTTTAAAAAGCTATTTGGCAAAAAGGAACAAACGAAAGAGGTTGTGCTTGTAGCACCTTTAACCGGAGTGGCGACTTTATTGGAAAATGTCGATGATCCTGTTTTTTCACAGAAAATGATGGGGGATGGACTGGCGGTTGAACCAACTGAAGGCGTTGTCGTCTCTCCTGTGGATGGTGAAATCATTCAGGTATTCCCGACAAAGCACGCTGTTGGGATCAAGGCGGCAAATGGTGCGGAAATCCTGCTGCATATCGGGCTTGAAACGGTCTCAATGAAAGGCGAGGGCTTCACCGCGCACGTACGTGAAGGGGACAAGGTAAAGGCAGGGGACAAGCTAGTTACGTTTGATATGGCAGTAGTGACGGAGAAAGCGAAAAGCACGGTTACGCCTTTGATCATTACGAACAGCGATGCCATGGACATCGAAATCCTCGCCTCCGGGAATGTAGAACGCGGGACGACTCCTTTTATAAAAATTACTGCAAAATAAAAAACCGCTTCTGCGGTTTTTTATTTTTGGGCGGAACCGGAATGAACTCCTTTATTAGCCATTCCGCCGGACAGTATGAATTTCATTGCTTCCTCCGGCTTTACATCGATGATTTCAACCTGCTCTTTCGGTATGAGGAAGGTGAAGCCGGCCACCTGGAAGGTCTGCGGGACGTAAACCGCAACATGGCCCCCGAGCGGGCTGTAGAAGCTTTCCAGGTCTTCGGAGGTAATAAAGCCCAGGCTTTTCATCTCCGTACCGGGAATCGTCACCACTGCGACCTTAGAAAAAGACTTTTTTTCGCCAAGGAAGGATTGTACCGTGTCCTTGATGACGGAATAAATCGTTTTGACGACCGGAATCCGCTCGAGCAGGCGGTCGATCAATCCAATTAGCTTTCCTGAGATATACTTGGTTGATAGATAGCCGAGCAAGGTGATGAGACCAACTGTCAACAGCAGTCCGATACCGGGAATATAATCATTCTTCATATAAGGCTTTAGGAAATTCCCAAGGAGGCTGTCCAAAAAGACAAATGTTTTGTAAATGACATAGATAACAATAATGATCGGGACAATCGTGATAATTCCGTTAATAAAATTCTTCAATAAAGTCTTCATGCCACTCTCCGGTGTTTTTTCTCTATTATAGCCTTGTGATGGCCATTTTCAAACTGTCAGGAACCCTTCTCGGCGATAATCGCTTTAATCAGAACTGTGGGCTTTGTTTTCTGGCTTCCGTTATTGGTGGTTTTTCCTGTCTGGACAAAACGGATGCTATGTGGCCCTTTGCTAAGCGATCCAGCTAGGTAAATATTTCTTTCCCTCTTAAACGGCCACCAAGTCGAAACCGTCCCGACCGATTTTCCGTCAATAAAAACTTCAACTTCACCGCCCTCGGGTCCCCGTTCCACAGTATAGCCAACCGTTTCCCCGTGAAACTCATATTCAATAAAACTGTTTTGTTCACGGCTGAAATAGCCATTCCCTGTTTTCACAAAACCAGAAAAGCCTATTGGATGCCAAATCGTAAAGTATTCCTTGGATAACCCATTATGAATAGGGGCCGGTAAAGGAAGAATTGTTTTCTTCCCAGATTTTAAAGTGCTGTCTAAAGTCTTTACTATCTCACGTGAATACAGCTCATAGCCTTTCCGGTTTGGGTGAACCAGATCCCTTGTTAGCATGCTTGGGGCAAGGCCCGATTTTTTAAAAGGTATCCGCATATCCAGATTTATTGCTCCGTAGTGGGCTGAAATGCCGGAAATGGTTTCAGCAAAAGCCTCATCAACAAGGCAGCTCTCGATAAAGGTAATGATTTCCGCATGTGGATGGTCTACTTTCACTGATCTAATCAGCTGTTCGTAGAAAAAGGAAAATTGGGAAGCATCCATGTATTTTCGATCGTTCTCACCGAACACAATGAAAACAAGGTCTACTGGTCCGCTCGGTTTTTCCTTTCTGTATTTAATGATCCCTTCAAACGCTGTAGCCCCGCTTTGGACAATTGAATGTCGATCGCCGGCTGAGCCGTAGGCAGATTTCAATTGTTTTTCCAAAAGGGCGAACCATGTACCATCAGGGTGCTCAGCACCTGATCCTCTGCCAATGCTGTCGCCAATAACTAGGTAATTGAAATCCTTCCCGTGGGCAATTTTTTCATAAAAACCTTCTTTGCCTTGAGGCGGTTCTTTTGCTGATGTTATATGGTTAATGAGCCCGAATAATCCCGAAAGCAAGACCATAGAGATTATGAGCATCTTAATTGAAGTTTTTTTCATATTGTCTACCTTCTTCTGTGTCTTGTAATCTTACTGTAATTTTAACTTAATCGTACTGAAATAAAATAAGAGGAAGTACCTATTTTCATAAAATTACTCCCAAAAGAAGGCTCTAATAAAATTGCACGTACTTTGGTTAGCAGCCTGGGCGAATGCCCAAACGGGGCAAGCACCCAATTCATACAGTGAGGTGAGGACTAAATCTGGGAGGTACATCACATGTATGGATACGGAGGGTATTGTGGATATGCCCAGCCGGTAGCTGCCGCTTGCGCACCGCCTGTTGGATTTTGTAGGAATAACTTTGTATTGATTGTTGTCTTATTCATCCTGCTAATTATTATCGGCGCATCCTGCTGGGGATATTAAGATGAAGCACCTCTTTCAGGTAAGAGGTGCTTTTACTATTAAATTAAAAAATACGAACATTAAAAAGCAAACTATTTTTAAGGATATATTTACTCATGGTTAATGAAATTTAACTAATAACTGAATTGAGTGAAATTTATCATGCATACCAACGTTAAAGGAAGCTGTTCCCGGCGACCTCGGGCTGGTGCTTCCATACAACACGCTGAAGAGCCTGATTGAAATGACGGAAGCGCTGAACCACGTTTCTCCGGGACTAACATCGGAGCACACTATCTTTTTATGGTGTTGAAGCGAAATTTTATTCGGCGAGGCCAAAAACGAAGGAAAAGTTGGAAACAGAAATCTCATATTTGTATGTAGGCGGGGATGGAGCCGGAATCACCAAGGGGCTTGCACAGGCAAGCGCATGCGGTGGGTGGATTGCCAGGGATATTCTAGAAAAAACAAAAAAGGTTCCTTCTGAAACTCAGGCGGTTCCAATATAATAGGATTTTGCATGCTGCCGGAAGTCCGGCGGCTATTTTTATTAGTTTCCGGCAGGCTATTTCGGGAATTAATCGATATGTGAAAATAATTAATCGATAAACCCCAAAAATTAATCGATAAACCCGAAAAATTGATCGATATATTTTTATACGTAGACATCCAGTCTAAAAAAGGCAGGTGTTATTCCTGTATCTCACTTCCCCCATCGTTAAATAGTCCTCATCCGCTCGATTGGTTAAAAGTAATTGACCAATTTCACAGTTTTGATATGATAATGGTATTTTAGTGGATGGGGGTATGGAGATGCTGCCAAAAAGGCTGGCGCCGGGGGATCAAATAAGGGTGATTGCCCCATCAAGAAGCATGGATTTAATTAAAGGGGAACAAGTGAAGCTGGCGGTCGCGAGGCTTGAGGGCCTAGGTTTCCAAATATCCTTTGGCAAGCATGTCCACGGCCATGATGAGTTTTTTAGTTCGTCGATAGAAAAGCGGATTGAAGATTTGCATGATGCATTCGCCGATCCTGATGTTTCCGGAATCCTGACCGTTATCGGAGGATATAATTCGAATCAGCTCTTAAGGTTTATTGATTGGGAATTAATTAAAAATAATCCTAAGCTATTTTGCGGATATAGTGACATTACTGCCCTCAGCCTGGCTATTTTTAAAAAGACTGGCCTTATCACCTATTCCGGCCCGCATTTCTCGAGTTTTGGGGTTAAGCATGGATTGGACTATACGCTTGCTTCCTTTCTGGAGGCGGCTACGAATGATGCTCCTTATGAACTAGAACCTTCAGATACATGGAGCGATGACCCATGGTACCGGGATCAGGAAAATAGGACATTTATAAAACAAAACGGTTTCCTGCCGATACAGGAGGGAAGTGCGGATGGCACTTTAATTGGCGGGAACTTGTGTACGATGAACCTCTTGCAGGGAACTGAATTTATGCCTTCGCTAACCGATTCAATTCTTTTTATAGAAGACGACATGGAATCCCATGCATTAACCTTTGACCGTGATTTACAATCGCTTCTCCATCAGCCTGGCGCTGAAGGGATTAAAGGGATTCTTATAGGGCGTTTCCAGAAGGATTCCCAGGTTACCGAGGAAGCGCTAAGGAGCATCTTAAAAACAAAAGCGGAATTAAAAGGGATTCCTATTATCGGGAATGTTAATTTTGGGCATACCCAGCCGATGTCAACGATCCCTGTTGGCGCAAAGGCTAGCATTTCAGTATCTGAACGCAGAATTGTACTCGAAATCGACCAATCGTCCTACTTATAAACCAGATTAGCAAGGAGGTTTCAAATGCGAAAATCGTTCTACCATTTTTTGATGAAATACAGACATCCAAAACCAATGGATGACATCAGTGAATTTGCCAATTCCGCCTTCCTTGACCATGGTTTCCCGAAACATTCAGAGGACTATGGGGAGTTAACCGCATACCTTGAATTGAACGGCCATTATTTGAGAACGATGGCCGTATTCGATGAAGCTTGGCAGGAATACGTGCTTACGGAACAAAGATAAATGTATTACGCTCTCCAAAATTTGGAGGGCGTTTTTCTTTTCACCACCGTGTGCGCAAAAACAGCATGTGCATATACTATTGTAATCATTTAGCGGCTCGGTTGGGGGGTGAACGTGATGGAGAACAGGAAAAAACCAAAGTATAAAATTGGCGATACTGTGGTTATCCTCATGTATGGGACAGTCGGCAAGGTAACAGACGTTCAGTGGGTAGACAGCCATTATGTTTACGAAGTCAATCATAGCGAAGGACTGTACAAAGAATCCTCGCTCCAGCTGCTATCGGAATACGATGGAACTCCGGTTGAGCAGGAGCATCTGGATATTGAATATAAATTTTTCTTCGGCGACCTCGTCCATGTGAAGGGATATGGAAATGATATTTTCCGGGTTGTAGGGGTGCGGACAGAAATTTGGCGGTATAAAGAGGATGCATGGGAGGATATCATTTACGAGCTGACAAGGATAAAGGATGCCGAATGGCTCGAGGCCGGGGAGGAAGAGCTGACTTTGCTGGCTGAGGCGGAGCATGCCGATACGTTCATCAGCAAGCTTGGCTTTTTATCAATCGTTTCAAAGCAGGAAAAGGCTAGGAAACCCAAACCATCAGAAAAGCCTGGAAAACGACCAGAGACGGAGGAGCTTGAAAGGAAGAAAGAGAGGAAGCTTTACATTGACCGTCTCCTTGATATATATAACGACTATCGGATTTTGAACCAACTTTTTGGGGATCACGAGTACTCACAGGTGATGGAGGTGATCCTTAAAAAACTCCAAAGCCTCCATAAAAATGACGGGAAGAAGCACGTTTGATCAAGCTGCCCGGCTCCCTCACAATTACCCTTCCTGGCTTTCGCCTAAGAATGCCACTGTTTTACCCCTAAGGTACGCATGAAAGGCTTTCATGCTTCATACATTTTTTAAAAAGGAGGCGGTGCGAATGAAAGAAATAGAAGTGTTTATTGATACGGAAGAAATTGCGGAATTTTTCTTTCAGGAGCTCCTGAAAAGAGGATTCGTACCTTCTGAAGCAGAAATAGAGGAACTTGCGGACATTACCTTCGATTACCTCCTTGAAAAGAGCATTATCAATGAGGAGAAATGAACAGATTGGCAATACGGCCTGCATGTATTAGGGCCGTATTTTTATGAAAAAAACTCCCGAGGACCCCAAAAAATGAAACCAATTCAAGTTAAAAATCGTATACTTACCCATCAACCCACAGGAGGAAAAAATATGCTGAAAAAATTGCTAAAAATGTTGCTGGGCTCGAAAAAGAAGCGTCGTCCATTCATGAGCTCAAGCGATTCCTGGAAACATATGAAAAATAAAAAACATGGGCATTATGGCCATCATCATTATAAAAAAAAGCTAAAAGGGAAAAGCTTTTCCAGCTTTTTCAGCAGCTGACCGGCTGGGCTGGTATTTATGTACAAGAATTTCCTGCTGGCATGTTCAAATGCTTTCGAAAAGCCTATGCAAAAAGGCGAGTTAATTGAAGGCAAGTATGAAATTATAAAGTTGCTAGGCACCGGCGGGTATGGGCATACCTATCTCGCGTTTGACACAGTTCAAGGGAAAGAAATCGCTTTAAAGACATTGCGGCTTCATAAGCGGTTTTCCCGCTCTGAAAGGCAAAGCTTCCTTAAGGAACAGGAGTTCATGCAGCTCGCTTGCCATCCGAGCATTCCCGCCTTTTATGGGAACGGTATCCATAAAGGCATTCCGTTTTTTATAATGGAGTTTAAGAAAGGGAAAAATTTTGAACAGCTGATTTTCGAGGAAGGACGAATGTACAGTGAAAGGGAATCATTCGTAATCGCATATAAGCTCCTGGATATTCTGGACTATTTGCATGCCAAAGGAATCATCCACCGTGATATTCGAATCCCGAATGTGCTGATGGACCAACATGCTCTCTCTTTACTTGATTTCGGGCTCTCCTGTACGGAGGAGGAAAGTGCAGCTTTTACTGAACGGACCCATAACAAACTTCGAAAAGGGAAAAACCGACAGACGGATTTTTATGGACTGGGCCATTTCCTTCTGTTTCTTCTATATTCAGGTTATTCCGCCTCAGAAGGACAGCCTGAAAAAAGCTGGGAAGAAGAACTGAAGATCTCTTCTAAAGCCAGAGGGATTCTTAGGAGGCTATTACTGATAGACAGAGAATATACTGGTTGCGGAGAAATTAAGGCAGATATAGGACAAATCATTTTTCAGGGGGATGAAACCAATGTCGTTATTTAACAAGGTTTTGGCAAGCGTAGGAATCGGGGGTTCCAAGGTTGATACGAAGCTCGAAAACGATACGCTTGTACCAGGCGAAACTGTGAGGGGAATCGTTGAAATAATCGGCGGCAGCATCGAGCAAAGTATCGATTCCATCTTCCTATCCTTGAATACTACATACCTAAAGGAGTCGGGCGATAAAAAATACAGTGTAACTGCGTCAATCGATCGTTTTAAAATTGCCGAACCGTTTCAAATCAGCCCTAACGAGAAAAAGGCCATTCCTTTCTCATTCAGGCTTCCGCTTGATACCCCGGTAACAATCGGAAGGACTAAGGTTTGGCTATCGACTGGGCTCGATATTAAAAATGCAGTCGACCCAACTGATACGGATTATGTAAGGGTAGTTCCGAATAATGAAATGTCCGCCATCTTAACCGCCGTCCAGGATATGGGTTTCCGGTTAAGGGAAGCGGATTGCGAGCAAGCACCTTACCGGATGAGGCGCAGGCTCCCATTTGTCCAGGAGTTTGAATTTGTTCCCGTTTCGGGGCGTTTCAGGGGCCGGCTTGATGAACTTGAAGTTGTCCTGTTCCCGGGTGATGGCGGGGCCGTGGAAGTGCTCATGCAGGTTGACCGCCGTGCCAGGGGGCTTGGTGGATTCCTTTCAGAAGCGCTATCAACGGATGAATCGAATGTCAGGCTTTTGCTTTCTTCTTCAGACATTCCTCTTGCTCGCCAAAAAATTCAGGCAGTCATTGAGCGGTATTCATAGTTTTGACAAAAGGAGCAGCCCAAGGCAGCTCCTTTTTTACGTATTCTTGCGTTTTTTTGCCGAATATTCCTTTGCATGGGCTTCATGCTCCGCCACGATTTGCTCTGGCGGAATATGATTGTTTTTCTTAGGTGAATTGATGCGGTTTCTGTGCTTTTTTCCCATAAGAACCCCTCCTGAAAAACTTGGAAAATAGCCTGATCGTTTCCGTTGTCCAGGCACTTATTAATATTCCTACTTTTTTGAGGAGCATTCCCTTGCAAAGTTTTTATATTGACTTTCATTGTGGTATGATAAGGTCTGTGGTTAGACATCTAACAATTAGTTTTAGGAGGAAAAAAAATGAGCATTCATATTAGTGCAAAAGAAAATGAAATCGCCGAAACGGTTTTATTGCCGGGAGATCCTCTTCGTGCGAAATATATTGCCGAAACATTCCTTGAAGATGCAAAATGCTATAACGAAGTAAGGAATATGTTTGGCTACACTGGAACGTATAAAGGAAAAAGGATTTCAGTCCAGGGAACTGGTATGGGAATTCCATCCATATCCATCTATGTCAATGAATTGATTGAAAGCTATGATGTTAAAACGTTGATCAGGGTAGGAACATGTGGGGCGATCCAAAAGGATGTCAAAGTCCGCGATGTCATCCTGGCCATGACAGCTTCCACTGATTCCCAAATGAACAGGCTGAACTTTGGCGGCATTGACTATGCCCCGACTGCGAATTTCGAACTTCTTAAAAATGCATACGATGCGGGAGTCCAAAAAGGCCTTAACCTAAAAGTAGGGAATGTCTTTACTGCTGATTTGTTCTACAATGACAATGCCGACCACGAAAAGCTGGCCCAGTACCAAATCCTGGCGCTTGAAATGGAAACCACTGCGTTGTACACACTTGCTGCAAAATACGGCAGAAGGGCCCTTTCTGTCCTGACTGTAAGTGACCACATCCTTACTGGTGAAGTGACATCTGCCGAAGAACGCCAAATGACATTCAATGAAATGATTGAAGTAGCCCTCGAAGCGGCCATCAAGGAATAGAACTTGCTCCATTGAAACAGAGGCTCTTCATAATGAAGGGCCTTTTTTATCTTTTAAAACGGAATTTCCCAATAAAAACAGGGTATATCCATAATGTCCCTTATCAGCAGATATAAAAAAACAGCCGCCTCTCCTTGCCGTGGCAGGAAAGGAGCCTTATACTACTAATCAGATACCAAAATATTATAAAAGTCGACAATGGGTGGTAAAAATGAAAAAAACTTTGCTGATTATCAGCAGCTGCATGCTTCTCGCAGGGTGCAGCGAAGTGGATGATCTTGTTAGGAAAATTCCTTTTCTTAAAGATAAAATCAACACGGAAAGCCAATCTGGCCCCGAGGATAAAGCAACGTCCGATAATGAAGGACAAGCAGATCTGGCTGTGAACCAAGATGCAAGCGTTGAAGAGGGGCCGGTACTTGAGGCTGCCTATTTCAATCAAATTGCCGTTGCGGGCGGGAAAAAAGAAATTCAAAACCCCGATAATATCCTTGCGCTCGTAAATAAGGAATTTTCTCTTCCCGGTGGATATCGGCCGAACGATTTGGTAAAACCAGACATCGCATTTTCTTTTAGCGAACAGGATTTAGAGAAAAGCCTGATTAGACAAGAAGCTGGAAAGGCTATTGAGCAAATGTTCGCAAAGGCGAAAGAGGAAAATATCGAGCTTTTTGCGGTCTCCGGTTATCGGTCGTATGATAGGCAGAAGGATTTATTTGATGCGGAAGTAAGCAAAACAGGTCTTGAAATCGCTGCACAGGCGGTAGCTCTTCCAGGCCAGAGCGAGCATCAAACAGGGCTTACAATGGATATTGCGGCTAAATCGACCAATCTTAACCTAACCGAGGAATTCGGAGAAACCCCTGAAGGCAAATGGCTGGCTGCTAACTCCCACAAATTTGGGTTCATCCTTCGTTATCCAAAAGGAAAAGAATCCATTACCCAGTATCAGTACGAGCCATGGCATTTCCGTTATGTAGGGGTCCAAGCTGCAACGTTTATTTATGAAAATAATTGGACATTGGAGGAATTCTTCCAGCAGGTGAAGAAAATTTAGATGGAACCCTTGTACGGGTTTCTTTTTCTTTTCTGTTTAGAAACCACGGTTCAATCAAGTTATCGGTTACGCCTGGTTTTTCGTTAAAAACGTGTTCGAAAGTCTCTACACTTTTAAGGGGGAAACGAAGGATTTTGTAAAAACTACCTGAAGGATACAGGGATACTTAACGGTTTATGTAATCTTTCACGAATATTTCTTTGTCCATTATTTTAAAAAAATGGTATTCTAATTGATAAGGTTTGTATTTTTATTTTTACGGAAAATGGAAGTGGTGAAAGCTGTGGACGAACAAAATTCAGTACAGGAACAGGAGCAGCCTGCAGGGCAACAGAAGAAGACTGCAATTATACGGATGAAAATGCCTTATTTTATTATGCTTCTTCTATTCCTTGTTGTAATGGCATCAGGAATTACAGCTTTTGCGCTATCGTTCGGTAAGGTAAGCCATCCCGTCATAATTGGGGGAAGTTCCGAACGGGATGAATTTGCGAAGCTATACAAGGCCTATGATACCTTGAAGAAAGGCTATTTTCAGGACATTGATGAGGATAAAGTCATCAATGGTGCTATCAATGGCATGGTTCAGGCATTAGATGATCCTTATTCCACTTATATGGACGAAGAGGACGCCAAGCAATTCCAGCATAGTGTTTCTTCATCGTTTGAGGGAATTGGGGCTGAAATTCAGGAGAAAGACGGCCATATCATGATTGTTTCTCCACTAAAAGGTTCCCCTGCTGAAAAAGCTGGCCTAAAGCCCAAGGACATTGTCCTATCGGTCGATGGGAAAAGCATCCAGGGAATGTCCTCCACCCAGGCTGTCATGCTGATTAGAGGAGAAAAGGGTACCAAGGTCGAATTGACCATCCAACGGTCTGGAGTGGAAGGAACGATTAAGGTTCCAATCATTAGAGATGAGATTCCAATTGAAACAGTACATGGGGAAATGGTTGCCGATGGCATCGCCAAAGTCCAGATTACTACTTTTTCTACCAATACATCTAAGGAACTTGTCGATACATTGAATAGCCTCCAGGAAAAGGGAATGAAGGGCTTAATCCTTGATTTGCGCCAGAATCCCGGTGGCCTTCTTGAACAGGCGGTAGCCATATCAAGCATGTTCGTCCCTGAGGGAAAGCTCCTATTCAAGGTGGAAGAGCGGGATGGAACCGTCAAGGAATATAAGTCTCAAAATGAAGGAAACCCAGATTTTCCTCTTGTTGTCCTTATTGACAGTGGGAGTGCGAGTGCCTCTGAAATCCTTGCTGGGGCTGTGAAAGAGTCTGCGAATGTTCCGTTAGTCGGCGAAAAATCCTTTGGCAAAGGAACTGTACAGACAGTGGCGGATTTCCCGGACGGATCAAACGTGAAATTCACAACAGCGAAATGGCTTACACCACACGGGAACTGGATTCACAAAAAGGGGATTGAACCTGATCACAAAGTAGCCGTCCCCGACTATTACAACCTGCCTTATCTCGATCCAAAGCTTGAACTGAAAAAAGGTGGCTCTTCAAATGATGTAAAAACGGCTCAACAAATGCTGGAGGTACTAGGGTTTAGCCCGGGAAGTACAGACGGCTTTTTCGATGAAAAAACAGAAAATGCTGTAAAAGCATTCCAGGCAGCAAATAAGCTTCCGGAAACTGGCGCTGTCACTGGGAGTACCACTCAAAGAATCATTGAACTCCTCCAGGAAAAAATCATTAAAGATGACCCTCAGCTTAAAAAAGCGATTGAGGTATTGAAAAAGGAATTGAAATAACAATTAGGCCCGGCTACTTTGTTAGCCGGGTTTTGTTCATGCTTAAGCGCCTAAAAGCCTAAAGGTTTGTAAGTCGCAGGGAAATGCTATAAAATGTGAGCTTAGATAGTTCCTCATCTGTCAAGAGGGGAAACTGACGGCTAAAACGCCGCCCAGGTGAACCAAGAGTGTAAAAACGGGGTGAGAATTGTTGAAGCAAATCATCCATTTTGACGATAGGCTCAAAGAAGTGATTTTGGATCTGGAAAGCGCGTGCGAGAGAGTATGCAAAGCATTACAAACCAGATACCAGCCTGAATTTGCAGCCCTCGGACAAAAATTGGTCCTTGAACTGATCCGTTCGAAAAAAGGAAAAAAGCAGCCTGAAGGTGAATGCTTTAATGACGACTATGAATCGTTTATTGAAATTGGCCTAGAGAATGAAGAAGATTATTTTCCAAACGGGTACATCCCTGTATGGAAGTGCAAAGAAGAATGGTTCCAAAAAACTGGGTATTTGACAGAAAAGGATGAAAATAAGATTCAAGAAATGGCTGAAGCGATGGTAAAGGAAATGCTTGAAGAGCTTGAATAGTGGGATTTATGAAGGGGAGTAAAATGAAACGGACAGAAATTTATATCCTATCCGGTTTCCTTGGGAGCGGGAAGACGACCTTATTAAAAAGGCTTCTTGAGGACGAGCGGGACAATGGCAGGAAAGTGGCTGTTATGATGAATGAACTCGGAAACATATCTATTGATTCCGATGAAGTTGGAGAAGATGTGGCGCTAAAGGAACTATTGGGTGGCTGCATTTGCTGCACGATCAGCGGCCAGGTAGAAGCCCAGCTTCAAGGTCTGCTCCATATCGAAAAACCCGATGCGGTTTACGTTGAAACAACCGGGGCAGCACACCCCGTCGAGGTCCTAGATGCGATGCTATCCCCTCTGTTTGCGGATAAGCTCCAAGTGAAAGGAATTATTTCAACAGTTGATGGGCGGCGGTGGCTTGAAAGGCAACAGATGGGTCCGCAGCTGCAGCAGCTTCTGATTGAACAGGTGAGGCATGCGGATTATCTGATCGTAAATAAAGCCAGTGACTTATCTGAAAAAGAACAAGCGGAAGTAGCCATTAGCCTTCAAGGTTTAAATCCGCATGCAAAATGCATCCTGACTAATTTTTCAAAAGTTCCGATTAAGGATATCCGGAAACTTTTCTATAAACGTGAGAATTCGATTTCCGGGGATGGCCACTTCCATACTCACGACCTTGGCCTTTCTGCATTTGTCCATACCTTTAGCAATCCTGTAAGCAGGGATGAGTTTGAGGACTTCCTTAGAAGGCTGCCGGACACTGTATATAGGATTAAGGGATATATAAAATTCAAGGGTTCCGTTTATCCAGACCTTTTTCAGTTTTCATACGGGATGCCTTCTTATTTCAGGGAGGATATGAACATGCCGTTGAATCTCGTTCTAATTGGCGAAAATATTGAATGGGATCGTATCAGCCGGCAGCTATTGAGCCTAGAGGAGGGCAAGTAAGCTGGTTTTGCTTCCTTGTAAAGGGGTATTGATTTATAAGTATCCCTCAAAAAAGGAGTTGGTCAGCCTATGCCATGAACAAAAGACGACTATCCGGTTTCAATGAAAAACCTCGACCCAGATGTCCGGGAGAAAGCCATTGACATTGCCAATGCGCTGCTCGAGGATGGTAATGATGAAGGGAAAGCAATCGCTATCGGTATTGATAAGGCAAGGGAATATATCCATAATCATGAAAAAGATTGAATCTTCGCCTCCGTTCCTTGAACGGGGGCGTTTGTTAAAAGGTGGTCGAAACGGCCTTCATCTGTGAAAAAATGTGTTGAAGATCGTTTTATGTTAGAAAACCAGTCGAAGCGGTCTTCAACTGGCTTTTAGGCAAGAACATATTTTTATTCGCCTCATTTATTGATTTATTCACCTCATTCTATGATTTATTCACCCCATTCTTGTCTTCATTCGCCCTTATCTAAAAATTCCGATAATTCACACTGGATAACCCATTTAATTCGCAAGCTTACTTAATATGAAAACCCTTCTTTGCAATTTAATGGTATGAAGTGGGTGGCAGGGTGGGAAACTTTCTTTATTGCATATTACATCAAGGGATGGGTGGAGAGATTGTTAAACAGAACAATCCTGGTATTAGTAGCGTTCGGAATCCTTTTTCATCAGCCAAGTACTACTTCATTGGCAAGAAGCCCCGAAGTAAAAATGGCTCCTTGGCATGAAGCGGATAAGCTTTTCCCAAGGTACGCGAAGTTTACAGTTGTTGATGCGGAGACTGGCCTTAAATTCCGCGTTCAACGACGAGCGGGAAGCAGGCATGCCGATGTTCAGCCATTGACTTCAAACGATACGGCAATCATGAAAAAAATATACAATGGAAAATGGAGCTGGAAGAGAAGGGCCATCTATGCCTTGCACGGAAAGAATAGGATTGCGGCCTCGATGAACGGAATGCCGCATGGAGCTGGAGCATTAAAAAATAAGTTTCCAGGCCATTTTTGCATCCATTTTTACAAAAGCTCAACACATAGCAAAAGGGAGATGGATCTATCACACAAGCTGATGGTCTATAAGGCAGCGGGAAAGCTCGAAGGATTGCTGGCTTCCGCGAATCCTTATGAAGCGGTTACTTATTATGTGGCTGGATACAAAGAGCAAGATCGGCGCATCGTTGACTTATTGTCGATAAAAAAACTGGAGTGGAGCAGTGTTTTTAATGAAGTAGAAGGGGTGAAAATCAGCCGGCTGCCTATGGTAGGGCCAGAGGATATGGAAGAAGAGTTGATTGTACAATTGCCTATTGAAATAGAATGGCATACGAAAAGCCGTGGGAGGTATTTGGCGAAGACCGAAATAATCTGTTTCCGCTCTTCGCCCTTTGCTCCTTGGAAAATTGATTCTCTTCAATTTATTAAAGGGAATGGACTTTTGCCTGACAGCCATAAGGAATCCTAAAAAGGAACTAGGGTCCTTATGTTGGTAATTGGCCAAATTTTATAAAGGTTATTTCATCCTCTATCAGGCCGCAAACACCGCACTGGATTCGGTATTCGGGACCAGAATAGGCGATATGGAAAGGTTCAAGGTTATCCCTGTCGTATTCGGACTTAATATCACCTGTTAACGGATCGAGTTTAACGGAATGGGCTATTTGGTCGATGATGTTAAAACGGCTGCGATTCGTTTTGCAGTTGGGGCATCGATATGGGTGCGGCATAGTGGCCTCCTGAAATAAAAGTGTTGTTCCCCCTATTTTTTGCAAACAGTTTGGTTAATATGTACAATTTTATTGAATAAGGAATTCTATGGGGGAGCTGAAGGAAAATGGCGGATTTGAATTTTTCCCATTTGCTGAATGAATACCGGAAAATTTGGAACAACCGCCTTTTGGAAAACGAGGGGCGTAACGATGAAGTAATACTTAAAGAAACGATAAAAAGGGAATTAAGGGATGAAAACTCCCATCCCCGGGTAAGGAAGCCAATCCATTTTAAATTTTATTATGCGGTAAAAAGAATCTTGGACTCTGGATTAGAAAAAGAAGCAAAGATGGAACTTATCGAGCTTCATGCCATCATCATAGAGGAATTAGGATGAGCCTTTGTAATAAGTTTTAGAACCGAATTGGGATGGATAGGGCAGAACGTATTACATAAGATTGATTTCAGACATCTGCACGTCAAAGGCCCTAATAAGCTTTATTTCGAGGATGCCGTCTCGGACACTTGCCGTTGCTCCTTTTTTCTTTACAACAGCAGGCAGTTCGTATGCCTGTTTCTGGCCCTGCTCAGGGATATTCTCAATAAACAGCTGATTAGAGGTATGGAAAAGGCGGATACTTTCCATCGAATCTTCTGAAATCGGAATTCTCGCATAAACATAATCATGGGTTAAAAAAACTTGCGCCTGGGCGTGCGGCACGTGTCTGGATTGGGCTTCATCTGATACTTGGAAGGAATCTACCGACCCTTTGGGGAGGTAGGCTTCAATCGCCTCGCGTACATATTTTTCGATTGAATCAGGTTTCATGTCCTTCATCATCGATGACATATCTTTATTGAATGGAAACGATCCCCAAGGGAACATATGAACCATCCTTTCTTAGTCCATGGCCATTCAGGCGTGCTTAGCTATACCATTCTATGATGAAAACGCCTAAAGGTTCAGTTTCCTTATTTGCTATTTTCCAAATCGAATTCTTAAAAAACTCAAAGGGATTATTAGGGGGGGAGCCGATGGTAAAAAGGACAGCGCTAATTACCGGGGGTGCTGCCGGGATTGGAAAAATGACCGCTCTTCATTTGGCGGAAAAAGGATACGACCTTGTAATTAATTACCGTTCTAGTCGGCAAGCAGCTGAATCGCTTGCTGACTTCATTGCTACCGAATATGCTGTAAAATGTATTCTCGCCCAGGGGGATGTGTCAAGAGAGGAAGATTGCAGTAGCATTGTTTCCACTGCGCTCGAGCATTATCCATCCCTCGATATATTCATCCATAATGCAGGTCCATACATACATGATAGGAAAGGGGTGACAGACTATACATTCGAGGAATGGAACTCAATTCTGAATGGGAATCTTTCATCTGCCTTTTATCTTTCAAAATTGCTTTTGCCTCATATGCGGGCTCGAGGCTGGGGCAGGATTATCACCCTTGGGTTTGACAGAGTCGAAAATGCGCCGGGCTGGATTTACCGTTCTGCATTCGCCGCCGCAAAAACCGGGCTTGCCTCGCTGACAAGAACAATCGCGCTGGAGGAGGCAGCAAACGGAATAACTGCCAATATGGTGTGCCCAGGTGATATCGTTGCCGATTGGAAAGAACAAAAAATAGAGGAAGCAGTGGGGAACACAGAATTAAATGCCCCTGTCGGAAGACCGGGTACTGGTGAAGATATCGCCCGTGTGATCGGATTCCTGGCCGACGAAAAATCTGATTTCATAACAGGAAGCATTATTCCGGTTACGGGTGGGCTGGATGTTTTGGGTAAAATTAACAGAATATGATTTGGTAAAGGGTCATATTCTTCAAACGAGTCTTACCATAACATTATTATGTAAACCGTTAACAAAAAACCAAACCGCCCATTTCCGGCGGTTTGGTTTTTTTATGCTTCCAGAAGCTTGCTTTCCTCCTGGGTAAAGGCTTGGTTCCTCATTAAATGGAAGGAATATTGGTCTTTTGGGACTTCATATAAGTCGAAAATATGTTCTGTAGAATTCAATTGGCTATAGAGATTAGGCCTGGTTTCATTTGCCTTTACTGTGTATGGCAACTTTTCCGCGGCTTTAAGCGAACGCAGATTAGCTTTCCTGATTCTCATAAAGACGGTTTCAATGCCAAGCTCATAAAATGCTTCTTGAAAGAATGCTTCCTTGGCGAGGCTATTAAAGCCGCGTCCATGGAAAGGCTTGCCAAGCCATGTTCCTAGAAATCCTGCATTTGATTCAATATCGAACAAGGATATAGTGCCAATCGGCGTTCCCCACTCATCGAGGATGGTACGGGATATGACCTCGCCGCGCTCTTCGGCTTCGATTGTTTGTTTTGTTAAAAAGAGAAATTCATCATAAGAATGGGCTTTGTGCCGAACAAATGGGAATACATCCGGATGGGTGATAAGGTCGTATAATGCATGGCAATCATTGAGATCACGTTTTTTCAACATAGGGAAAGCCCTCCAGTCAGGGCAGACCGGTCCCCTGGGAAAGGAACATTCCACCCTCGAAATTTTTTTGAGTTGCGAAAAAAATTTCGGGGTGGGAATCGAACCCACTAGGACCAGTTAAACTGGTGGCGCACCATTTGCCTTCCCAATGCACAATATTAAAATGATGATCTGCCAGTACGGCAGGACAATGTAGTTAAACACAGTTTAAAGAGTTTTTACTAAAGTATCATACAAGAATTTTCTTGAAAAATAAATAGGTTTTTTGGCGGAATTTTAAATTGTTTTTCGCTAAATTTCAACAATGGTTCACATATTCCAGCCTTCCATTGATTATTGTCCAGACGGGCTTGGCTAAAAAATGGAATGGGTGGTGGCTCCAAAGCACAAGATCGGCATCCTTGCCTTCTTCAATGCTGCCAACGCGCTGCTCTATTCCAAGGTTCCTCGCTGGGAGAATGGTTATTCCTTCAAGCGCTTTTTGTTCCGCTAACCCTTCCCTTACAGCAATTGCCGCGCACACATTTAAGTATTGAATGGGGGTATATGGATGATCGGTGGTAATCGAAACTTCAATTCCGTGTTTTGTAAGCTCCTGATAGGTGGTCCAGCTTTTATTTTTTAATTCCACCTTCGCTCTTCTGGTCAAAGTCGGCCCGACCGAAACCATTAATCCCAAGCCAGCAAGCTCTCTCGCGATCAAGTGTCCCTCCGTACAATGCTCAATTCGCAAATCGAGGCCGAATTCCCCAGCGAAACGCAAGGCTGCCATAATATCGTCTGCTCTGTGGGCATGGATTCTGACCGGGATTTCCCTTCTTAAAGCCATTAGTAACGGAAGTGTCCTTAAATCTTCTTTTTCCTCATATAGCGCCTGGTTAAAAGCTTCCCTGAGCATGCCCATTATTCCCATCCGGGTCAGCGATTGGTTCTTTCCGTTGCTATGGACACGCTTTGGATTTTCGCCAAGTGCAATTTTCAGACCGGCCACTGGCTTAATAATCATATCCATGACATTTGTGCCGGCTGTTTTTATAACAGATGTTGTCCCTCCGATAACATTGGCGCTCCCCGGCATGATATGGACAGTAGTGATTCCAGCCTGGATTGCATCCTTAAACGACGAATCAAGCGGATACACCCCGTCCATTGCGCGTATATGGGGAGTAATAGGTTCAATTGTGTCGTTTGCATCATTGCCTGCCCACCCCATCCCTTCATCATAGAGGCCTAAATGTGTATGGACGTCTATGAATCCAGGAAGCAAATAGAGATTGCCGCATTCAATCCGATGAATCGTCTCCTCTTCTTTTATATTCCTGCCAATTCTCTTTATTTTCCCGTGTTCTACAAGGATATCGCAATGATCCAATGGCATTGCTGTAATTGGCGTGACACGCGCATTTCTTATTAAAATTCTTTCCATTTTCATACCCCATTGCCTCTATAATAAACAGCCGTCATGAACATCCTGCTCCTCCCAAGATCTTTTAAATTAATATATGCTGCATATAACTTTTGATTTCTGGCGTATGAAATCGAAATTCGGCCAGAATTTAGGAAACCAACGGGTGGTATGGGAATGAAAAGGAAGTGCTGGAAATAGAATGTAGAAAAAGGCAATGAGGGGCAAAAATGAAAATCACTGATTATTACTATCAATCATCAATAGCATCCTTACATTCCAGTTTGGCATTTCTGTTTCCAGCTATTATTCTCATCGCAGTCAATATAGTTTTTTTGAGTAACAAGCCCGTTATCCTTCTATGTCTGCCGTTTCTTTTTATCAGTCTGTGTTACTTTCAAACTCATCTATACACAATGAAGAGTGCCGAGGAATCCGCCGCCAAGATGGAAGATAAATCCGATACATATATGGAGGCCAGGCATTTTATTCTTTTTTTTGAAAATAAATTAAAGCCGGGGTTACTACTTTTTTCGCCAAATGGAACGAAAATCGGTGAAATGAAAAGACAGAGTCAGTCTGTTTCATCTTTTGATAAAGAGTATGTATTAGTAGATGGACAGGCTATGCTGCTTGCTATTTACAGTGTTAGCCAGGACGGAATTCGGATTTTCGACCATGAACGGCGCGAGCTTGGCATGCTCTGCAAAGCACCCGATGGCTGGGCCATACTTTCAGAAAACGGGGACAAGCTTGCCTCAATTGAGAGTTCAAGATTCTTTATGGATGTTAAAATTGCCGGAGAGGGTATAGAAGGGACAAGCAGGCTAAGGAGAGGTTGGATGCCGGTGGAATGGAATCTTTATTCCTATGTCCCAAATGCACCTGTTTTTACCATTCCAGCTAATATGAATTGTGAGGCAAGGATTCTTCATTCAGCTTTACTGATAAGGGAATTTTTTATTTACCGCTAATATAGAAATTTCCCCATCACTGTGCGATTCTTTAACTGACGAGAGATGCGGGAGGTTAAAGTTTTGGAATTTGAATTTATTAAAGTACACGGTTCGGGAAATGATTTTTTGCTAATTGATGAACTTTTTAATAAAGAATTGTTTCCGGAAGAGGAAAGGACCAAGGCAGCCCGCCTCTTATGCGATAGGGAGAATGGACCAGGCGCTGACGGGATTTTGTTTATCCAGAAAAGTGAACATGCCGATGCCAGGATGAGGGTGTTCAATGCAGATGGCTCCGAGGCATCGATGTGCGGCAATGGGCTTCGCTGCGCAGGGAGGTATGTTTGTGAAAAGCTCGGACGGGATTCGGCAATAATTGAAACAATGAAGGCAAATCTAACTGTTCAAAAATTCCCGGAGATTAGTGAAGGGGTAGCGACCTTTAATGTCGAAATATCACCGGTCTCATTCAAACTAAAGGATTTGCCGCTAAATCTTAAACAGGAGTCACTTTTGAATGGTGAAATTGCCGAATTGTCAGAAGATCTCCGTTTTACTGCCATGGCGGTTCCCAATCCGCACTTAATAGCGATCGTTGAGGAAAGCGACCTAAGGGGAGCTCTTCAAAAGGAGCTTAGCGAAAATGTGAATGGGCCGAATGAGCTGTTTTCCGATGGAGTAAATGTAAGCTTTGTTAAACCATTGGCGGAAGGCCATATCTATGTGAGGACATTTGAGCGGGGAGTCGGCTTTACTAACGCGTGCGGGACGGCAATGTCGGCATCGTCGCTGGTAACCTGCTTGAATGGATTGAATGAAATTGATCGGCCTATTTCTGTTTACAATGATGGCGGCATGGTACAATGTATCGTCAGAAGCATAGAAGGCAGCTACAAAATTGAGTTGATTGGAAACGCGACGTTCCTATACCGAGCCCGTGCAAATGTGGATGTTTCCTCTGGAAGCAGCAGGTTTGACGAGGTGGAAAATTACGGGGAGCAGGAAAGATATTCGTTTTTGCAGAATAAGGCACAGCAGTTTCTTGCTGAACACAAATAAGCATTAGGGAGCTCTTTTCGGCTCCCCATTTATTTTTTCTGTGTTTTTAAAAATTCCAATACCGGTCCAAACGGCTGAGAATCGCCCGCCTTAAAGTAATCCCTGAATGGATCTCCTTCGCTTCTGTACCGATTAAGAATTGTTTGCAAATTAAAATCCTTTGGGTTCAGATTTTCGCCAACTTCTTCCCAAAAAAGCGGGGCAGCCACGCCTGCATAGCTGTTGCCCCTGGGAGAATAGGGGGCAATGATCGTTTTCCCGGGGGCATGCTGGACATAGTCGACATACAGCCTGCCGCCTCGGTTTTTTTTGAGTCGTTCGGTCGTGAAAAAGCCGGGTTCCTTCGAGACAAGGTAGTTAGCGATAAATTCAGTAAACAATCGTGTATCGTCGAAGGTGAAGGAATCCGCGGGAAGCGGGAGATACACCTGGAGCCCTTTATTGCCTGATGTTTTTATAAAACCGATCAGGCTAAGTCCGTCAATCACTTCTTTAATATGAATCGCCGCCTTGACGGCCAATTTGAAATCATCCCTGGAAGGGGGATCGAGATCAAGGACGATTTCCGAAGCTCTATCAGTATCGATCGTATGGAAAGGGATATGGTATTCGATGGCAAGCTGGTTCCCTAGCCATACTAGTGTTTTCAAATCGTTGCAAACGATATATTTTATTCCTTCATCCATGTGGGTTTCAATGAATTCTGGGGCGTAATCCGGACAGTTTTTCTGATAAAAGGCTTCGCCAAACATGCCATGGGGATAGCGAATCACGGTTAATGTTCTTTTTTGCAAAAAGGGCAGCATGGATGGCGCTATTTCCATCAAATAATGGACGAGATCCAGTTTGCGAACAGAGGGAGTTTTCCACACCGGTTTATCTGGATGTGTCAGTTCTATATCACCAGGAACATTCTTTTGATTGAAGCGAAATTTGTCAAAAGTGCAGTCCTCTGGCTGCAAATCAAAACGGAAGCGGCTAAAATGGGGCTCTCTAAGCTGATCATCATACAGTTCGAGGTATTTAACTTCGAAGCATATTGCAGGCTCCACATACAAAAACCTGTTGTCTTCTTCCTTGCTGTTTTGTTTGATCACAGTAAACAATGCCTGTTTTTCCTCGGGTTTCAGGCCAAACAGGATATGCCCGACCTGAATAATCTCTCCATCCTTATACACTCCACAGTAGTAATATCCATTCGATTTCTCATAAGCCGTTAGGAAGCAATCCACCAATTTCCAATTCTTATACTTGATCCACTGAGTGGTACGCTTTCCCGCTTCCCAAAGGCCTCTGGGATCCTTTGCAACAATGCCTTCCCCGTCGTGGAGGACAACCTCCTCCCAAACTTTTTCAAAATCCTTGTGGGGTACCACAAGCTGGAGAAGCTCATTTCCATTTGCATTTGGCTCTAGCGGCATTCCTGTTTTTAAAAATAAATCCATTAGCCGTCTTTTTCGCTCAATGTAGGAAAGTGATTGGGTATACTCTCCTGATTCGAGCAGCAGGTCAAAGGCCATCAGACGTGCTGGGTTTTTCCTGGCTGCTTCCGTAATCCTTTTTTCAGCTTTCATTCGGCCTCTAATCTGAATCGCCGAAAAATTGGCCTTGTATTCATTGTCAAGAATCACCAGTTCGCAATCCAGACGTAAAGGGAGAAAATGCCGGAATTTTTCAAAGTGCTCAAGAAGAAAATCTTTTATTTCCGGGAATTGGGGCAAGAGTGGCTTTTCGTTTCGGCTGGTAAGGCGAGGGCCATCCGCATCCCAATCGAGAATGGCCCTGAACCCATCGTATTTTACCTCGTAAAACCAGCCTTTACGATTAGGCGGGTCAAATTGCAATACAGGCAGCATTGGCTTCATTGGTATTCCACCCCTACACTTTTCAGTTAGTTTGTGACAATGTCCCACACAGTATCATGTTTTCCAAAACTTTAACAGATTGCCACAGCGAAAAGGACGCAAACTAATACCAAAAATGAATGGAGAATCGTTATGCATACAATTTGGAAAGGAAGCATCAGTTTTGGGCTTGTCAACATCCCCATTAAGCTTCATGCCGCAACCGAGGACAGGGATGTAAAACTCAGGACACTGCATAAGGAATGCAATTCGCCAATCAAATATGAAAAGGTTTGCCCTGTTTGCGACCGGGAAGTGAAAAATGAGGAAATAGTGAGGGCATATGAGTATACAAAGGGAAAGTTTGTGGTATTAGATAACGAAGACCTTGAGAAATTGAAGAAAGAAAATGAAGATAAAGCGGTTGAAATTATTGATTTTGTAAAAATGGAAGAAATTGATCCTATCTATTATGACCGAAGTTATTTCATGTCGCCTCATGAGGGGGGAAGCAAAGCGTATTCCCTCTTGAGGAAGGCGTTAGAGGATTCAGGGAAGGTTGGCCTCGCAAAAATTGCCATCCGTTCCAAGGAACAGCTTGCCGTCATCAGAGTATATGAAAATACACTGGTCATGGAAACAATTCACTATCCTGATGAGGTCCGAAAAGCAAACGATGTTCCGAATGTTCCGGATGCCGATAAAGTAACAGAAAGGGAACTTGCAACCGCCATTCTTCTAATTGATCAGCTGACAACAGATTTCGTTCCGGAAAAATACAAAGATGACTACCGGACCGCTTTGCTCGATTTAATTGAAGCTAAACGGGCGGGCCGGGAAGTTGTCGCCCCTGCAGCGAAAGAAGCTCCATCAAACGTTACAGATCTCATGGCGGCCCTGCAGGCATCCATCGACAGGACGAAACCGAAAACAAAAGCGGCAGCACCAAAGAAAAAAGCTGCAGCCCGAAAAAAGCAGGCATAGCAATAGGGCCGGTCCAACTAAGGATCGGCCCACGAAAAACTTAGCGTGAAGGTGGCTTTAATGGTAAATAGATTAATGAAGTTGGCATTTTCATTTATGGGACTGGCATCAGTCGTACTGCTGGGATTTTTGTATGTATTTGTGAAGGTTGCGGAGGAATTAAGGGAAAACGAACTAGAAAAGTTTGATAGAACCATCATTGGTTTTGTCCAGGGAACGGTATCTCCTAACTTGACAGAACTGATGCTTTTCATCACCATGATTGGTTCGGTTGCATGGATTACTTCCGCTGTCATTGCTTTTATGGCGGCTGCCTTCCTTAAAAAGCAATGGAGGGTAGGACTGTTTATAGGATTATCCTCTGGATTTGGCTCCATATTTAATTTATTCCTAAAAACCTTATTCAAGAGGCAGAGGCCAGATATTGAGCCTCTAATCATAGAACAGGGTTTTAGTTTTCCAAGTGGGCATTCAATGGGTTCAATGATCTTTTATGGAGCAGCCGCCTTTCTAACTTTTCACTATGCAAAGAAAAGCAGAACAAAAATGATCTTGCCAGGGATGTTCCTGCTGTTCATCTTCCTAATCGGAATCAGCAGAGTTTACCTCGGGGTCCATTTTCCAAGTGATATTATAGGCGGATTTTCAGCAGGGGGCGCATGGCTGACGATTTGCATTATCCTTTTCCTCTACTATGAAAAAAGGCAGAAAATAAAGGAAGGGAATCATCACCTATGAAAATTGTTGTACTTTCAGATACCCATATTCCTAAAAAAGCGAAAGTACTTCCAATTGCCCTTTTAGCCGAGTTGGAAACAGCAGACTTGATCCTCCATGCGGGTGATTGGCAGGTTCCGGAGGTTTATACAATGCTTTCAGTTTTTGCGGGGGTAGAAGGCGTTCATGGGAATGTTGATAATCCGGAAGTGAAAAGCCTTTTTCCAGAAAAGAAAATAATCCGGGCCGGAAAGTTCAAGATGGGCATCATCCATGGCCACGGTTTGGGAAAAACAACAGAAAAACGTGCCGTTGAAGCGTTCAGCGGTGAAACCGTGGACTGTATTATCTTTGGCCATTCCCATATTCCTGTAAATAAGTATTCCGGAGACATTCTCCTCTTTAATCCCGGTTCTGCCACTGACAAACGGCGCCATAATAGGTATTCATACGGAATCATCGAAGCAGGTGAGGAACTGCTGGCAAGGCATGTCTTTTTTGAAAGTAAGTTGCCAGGCATTTTGGATTAGACCAAATCAGGAAAGTAAGGTATAATCGTTAGTAGAAATTATTTAACTCATTTAAGTTCACCGTTTATAAAGAGTGGCCAGGAGTCCTTTTTATAGATCGGTGATTTTTAGTTCAGGGACATCCGGTTGGGTCAGATGTAAGCCCGATGCGGGTTGTTGCATGGCCGAATTTAAAACAAATCATGGAGGTGCCTGGGAATGGCGTTTGGAAGAAGGAATACTGAAGAAGTGATTCTGGAAGAAACGGAAATATGGGAGTGCACGGCGGAAGGATGCAAAGCTTGGATCAGGGATAATTTTAAAAGCACCGATGAACCTTCGTGCCCTATCTGCAATAGTGCAATGCAAAAGACTACAAGGGAAATCCAGGTTGTAGCCAACACAAGCAAACGATACATTTAATCAGGGATGGATTTGAATGGAAATTGTCCGGGTGAACGGTCGCAATATCAGCAAATTTGTGAAGTATTGCAAGGAGAACAGGGATAGCCTTGATGATACGTTCCTAATTGACGAGGAACTGGATAAATTAATGCTTGATAGCGATGACCCTTCCTTTATGGCAATTGACGCCGGTAGGACCATCGGAGCTGTTTCTTTAAAAATGGACGCGTATTTGCTTAGGGGAAAGAGGGCAAGGTTTCGAATTTTCCATAGTAATTCCGGATCAACGGAAGTGTATCGGCGCTTATTTTCGGCCATTAAGCCAGAAATGGAACGAGTAGAAAAAGTATTTATTTTCGTGCCGGAAAAGGGTGCCGACCTAAGGAGTCAGCTTGTAGAGCTTGGATTTACCCTTGAGAGGTATGCCTATTTATTGATTAGGAAAGCCCAAATGACGCCTAAAGTCGCCCTTCCAGTAGGCTATTCCTTAACGGAATTTGTACCTGGCACTGATGAAAAGGCCTATTGCCAAATCCGGAATGCGGCTTTTTCAGCTCTTGCTGGTTCTGAAACTCCCCTCACCATTGAAGAAGTAAAAAAGATTTACGCACGCCCCGACTATTTGCCGGGTGGAATCTTGTTTCTTTATCATGCAGGAAGCCCGGTTGGCATTGTTCGTGTCGCAAGGGAATACTATAACGGCAACCATTATGCGTTAATCGGACCAATCGCTCTGCTCCCGGAGTATCAAAAGAAGGGGCTGGGCCGCCAGCTGCTTAGAGCGGGCCTCGCTGCAGGCAGGACATTTGGTTTGGATGAGGCAATCCTGAGTGTGAATGCGGAAAACGAACAGGCCGTCCGCTTGTATGTAAGTGAAGGCTTTGAAACGGATGAATGCTTTGTTTCCTATATTTATTTTATATAAAAAAGGTATCCTACGCCCGCATGCGAGGATACCTTTTTCTTTGTCCAGCTCCACCAGAATAAGCTTCGGAAGCATAAGCCTCGCACGAAGAAAAAGCGATAGCACAAGGAAAGCTTCCCTGAAATTACATCGCACGAAATTATGCGTTAGCATAATTGAGGATTTTCGAGGAGCGCCTAGCCAGTTTTCATCCTGAAAAGCATCTTTGAGTATCTTGTAACAAATCATGGCTTGATAAAGCGATGATTTGTTACAGCTCGAGGTCATAAGCCGGTTCCCTCCGGAGGGCAGGCCCGTCCTCGGAAATGCTCGCATTTCCTTCGTGCGTGGGCGAATTTGGGGATGACAATTCAGTGTCCTGCGGGCCCCGTCTTATGCTGGTCGGGGCTGACCACTAAGGAAAGCTCCCTGGAATAATCATCGCAGGGACAGGCGATTTTTGCCTGTCGCGAAGGCGCTTCCACATTTAATTTTTACACGAAATTTTGGCTGCAATAATGCAAGACCATTTCTTCTTCGTCTTCCTCTAATTCAAAGTCAAATACTTTTCCGGATTCTTTTTCAAAAAAATTGTATTGGGCGATTTTATGTTCTTCACCTTCCACTGAAAAAATCACCTTTAATCCGGTACCTAATTCTGTATAAAGTTCATCTTCCTCATCGACACGTATATCAAGCAGAAACTCATAACGTTCTCCTGCCAAAAGACCGAATGGATCTTCAAGGTATTCTACTGTATGGCCTGTAATTTCCATTGCATTTTCCTCCTAAAAGCTTCTGGCGGCTATCCTCACCACTTTTAAAATACCATAAACCAATTTCTTTTTAAAGGAACGGAAGATATAAGTCAAATTCAAGGCAGTAAGGAAAGACAAATTCCGAACAATATGTGAATTGTTGAGCAAATCAACTTACCTACAAAATAAAATTGCTAAAATTAGGTTGTATAGTAGTTTATAACAGATAAAACAAAAATGAAGAAGTGGGGGCTAGTACTTTAAAACCATATGCGAAAATGTTCACATTAAAGAGGTGGAACAATTGGCGACAAATTTAGAGACGAATGGGCTTATCCCGTTGTTGGAGGCCCGGCACAATTTATACCTGATTCTGCATGGTTTGTTTTTTGCGCCGCTTGATAAAGAGTGGGTCGAATCTTTTCTTGTTAATGGTGATGTAGATGGCCTACAAGACCTTGGAGTAGGCGGTACGGAACTGTACGAGTTTTTTAAAGAAAATCACGACCTTGAAAGGGAAGCTAAAGAATACTCGAGGTTGTTTATTGGTCCAGGTACCTTGCCCGCGCCGCCATGGGAATCGTTTTATACAAGCAGGGAGCAAATGCTGTTTGACGAATCGGCATTTGCAGTCAGGCAGCAATACCATAGTGTGGGCCTCAAGTTTGCAAAAGAAAACAATGAACCGGATGACCACTTGGTGCTTGAGCTCGAATTTATGATCCGCTTAATCGAAAAAGGGATAGGCGCGCGTGACTCCACGGTGCTGAACCGCTGCCTAAAGAAGGAGCTTTACTTTCTGAAACAACATCTCGGAAAGTGGATAGGTAAGTTCGGGAAAGCTCTCGCTAATAGCACCTCCAGTAAGCTTTATAAGGGGGCCGCATTATTGGCAGCCGATTTTATCGCCCAAGATATTGAATGCCTGAACGAAGTATTGGAGGGAATGTCGCATGCCGGATAAAGAACAGATTAACGGTGTATTGGATAAGCAATTTAAAAGGCGGACTTTTTTAAAATGGTCAGGTGGAATTGGCATCCCGCTCGTGCTTGGAGGGTTCGGCGCGATGCAGCTAATCAATAAGAAACAGCCAGAAAAGGGGTTAAAAGCGGAAACTCCTGAAAAAATTATTTCGACGTGCAGCATCAACAATTGCGGCGGCCGCTGCGTTATTAAAGCCCATGTAAAGGACGGCCAAGTCGTAAGGATCAGTACGGATACGAATGAAGATACAGTTCTTTCGCCGCAAATGCGAGCGTGCATCCGAGGAAGAGGATACAAAAAAATGCTCTATCACCCCGACCGCTTGAAATATCCAATGAAAAGGGTCGGCAAACGGGGAGAAGGAAAATTTGAACGAATCTCCTGGGATGAGGCAACTGAAATCATAGCCAAAGAGATGAAGAGAATCGGAGATACGTACGGGCCGGAGTCCAGATACGTGAATTATGCTTCTGGGCAGTCTTGGGGACTATTTGGGGGCAGGAATATGGCCAGGAAGTTGCTGGCGATGACGGGGGGATATCTCGGATATAGGAACGACTATAGCTCGGGAGCCGGAAATGTGGCAACGCCCTACACATACGGAACAAATGAATCTGGATCTAGTTTCGATTCGTTCCTTCATTCCAAATACATCATTCTTTGGGGGCACAACCCTTCTGAAAATATCTTTTCCACTCCCTACACGTCCTACTTGCGGGAAGCAAAGAAAAATGGCGCAAAGATAATAGTAATTGACCCCCGCTACACGGACACAGCAATCGCATTTGCGGATGAGTGGATTCCAATCCTGCCAACAACTGATAATGCAATGATGGATGCAATGGCGTATGTCATGATTACTGAAAATCTTTATGACAAAGAGTTTGTCGATAAATATTGCATCGGCTTTGATGAATCGCATATGCCAGATGGAGTGCCAAAAGAGGAAAATCTAAAAAACTACCTGCTTGGAAAAACGGATGGCATTCCGAAAACCCCCGAATGGGCAGAAAAAATTTGCAAGGTACCTGCATTTAAAATAAGGGAAATAGCGCGGGATTACGCGACCATTAAACCGGCTGCACTCTTGCAGGGCTGGGGGCCGCAGCGCCATGCATACGGGGAACAAATCATGCGCGGCGGGGCGCAGCTCGCCTGCCTGACTGGAAACGTTGGCAAGCTTGGCGGGTGGGCAGCTGGTACGGGCTACTGGTCGAGGTCGGATATCGTTTATCCAATCCAGCACGAGAATCCAGTAAAAGCGTCCATTCCATGCTTCCTTTGGGCAGATGCGGTCGAAAGAGGAACGGAACTAACCGCGGAGGACGGCCTTCAAGGAACTGATAAACTTACCACGAATATTAAACTGATCTTCAATATAGGCGGCAATATGCTCGTAAACCAGCATTCCGATATCAACAAAACAATCAAGCTGCTTGAGGATGAAAGCAAGGTCGAGTTCATCATGGTGAGCGATTTGTTTATGACATCCAGCGCGAAGTATGCCGATCTTCTCTTACCTGGAACATCGTTTTTTGAAAGGTGGGACATTGGCGTCCCATGGTGCTTTGGCGACTATGTGATTTTAGGCGAAAAGGCGATCGAACCCCTATATGAGTGCCGGAATGAGTATGATGTGTTCGCTGATGTTGCCGAGCATTTCGGGCTAAGGGAAGCATTTACCGAAGGAAGGACAATGCTTGATTGGGTGAAGGTCAGCATTGAGAGAACGAGGGCGGAGCTAGATCCTGGATTCCCGACTTTTGAGGAATTCAAGGAAAAAGGAATCCATCATTTTACGTTTGACGAAACGCTCGTCGGCTTCAAAAAACAGATTGAAGACCCGGCAAATCATCCGTTCGAAACACCTTCAGGAAAAATCGAGCTCTTTTCAAAAGCGCTCTGGGATATGAACAAGCATGATGTCATCCCGCCTTTTGCCAAATACGTTCCCGCCTGGGAAGGGCCGGCCGATCCGCTGAAGGAGAAATACCCGTTGCAATTGATCAGCTGGCATTACAAACGCCGCTGCCACTCAACCCATGACAACAACCCATGGCTTGAGGAAGCAGCACGGCAGGAAATGTGGCTTAATCCGGTAGATGCCGCGGCAAGAGGCTTAAAGGACGGGGACCGGGCAAGGGTATTCAATGACCGGGGCATTCTGGCCATACCGGTTAAAGTCACAAGCCGTATAGCACCGGGAGTCGCCGCGATTCCACAGGGTGCATGGTATTCTCCGGACAAGGATGGAATCGACCAGCGGGGCTCCATTAATGTGCTGACCGCTCAAAGGCCGACTCCGCTTGCAAAAGCAAACCCACAGCAAACCAATCTTGTCGAGGTCCAGAAAGCATAGGGGGGAGTGGCCGACGATGGCACAAATGGGTTTTTATATTAATCAAAGCCTTTGCTCAGGCTGTAAGGCATGCACAGTAGCATGCAAGGATAAAAAAAATCTTGAAGTCGGGATGAATTTCCGGAGGGTGTATGGCTTTGAAGAAGGGGCGTATATTCAAAAAGGGACGGCCATTGTCCCCAATATTAAAGCGTTTTACTTTTCAATTTCTTGCAACCATTGTACAAAGCCGGCGTGTGTCCCAATATGCCCGACGGGGGCAATCGTAAAAAGGAAGAAAGACGGGATTACTGTCATCGATCAGGATAAATGCGCCGGAACAAAATTTTGTGTCTCGGCATGCCCGTATGGAGCACCGCAATACAACGAGAAATTATTTAAAACAAATAAATGCGATTTCTGCCTCGATCTGCAGGCAAAGGGCGAGGATCCGGTTTGCGTCTCTACATGCCTCATGAGAGCAATTGAGTTTGGCCCAATAGAAGAACTCCGGAAAAAATACGGAACCGTCAATGAAGTAAAAGGAATGCCAAGCGCGGCAATCACCAATCCGAATTTGGTGATCACTCCGCATAGGCATGCTGTAAAAAGATAGTTTTTACGTAAACGAAGAATTCTGATAACTTTATGATAAAATAAAAATTGAATGTTACTTCGTAAAATGAAGGGGAATCAAATTGATGAGTAAGTTCAAAATCGCCTCGAATTCATTTTTCGCTCTTTTAATTTTATTGATAGTAACAATGTTATTTAAAATTTATTTTGATTATCAGAATTATATTAAACATCCTGAATGGTCAGCACCTTTTTCAGCTCATTTGATAACAACAGGTGTAACGTATGGTGTTCCAGTAATTGTGGCATTGGTTTTAGCTGTCTATTTTAACACAAAGGCAAAGTAACTGCTTGGCTGAATTCATTCTGAGCCATTTAGACTGTAGCCAAACTTCCACCGGATTGCCTACAGTCCTTTTATTTTAGGCTCTGATAAAGTTTCATGTTGATATTAGGTATAAAAACGGAACTTCCACAAATTAGGAAGTTCCGTTTTATTGTTATTGGCTTGTTAAACTAGAGTACCCAATAGCGTAATCTACTTTAGGGAGACAAGGTCATCTAACCGTCTGGTAAATGAGACCTATTGCTCCAGAATCAAAGGTCTTGTTTTCGATAAGTTTAAGATTGATCTTCTCTTTGAGACCTCGGAATAACGGTAACCCGCTGCCGATCAGGACGGGAGAAACCGTAATTCTATACTCATCGATTAAATCAAGCTGCATAAGGTGGTGTGCGAACCTAGGACTGCCGAGGATGACCATATCCTTGCCTGGCTGCTGTTTGAGGTTCTTGATCTCTTCCTCTACATCTTCTTTCACCAGTCTGGAATTGTTCCACTCTACTTTCTCCAGCGTCGTGGAAAAAACGATTTTGGCAGTCTTTTCGATCCACTCGGCATGATTCCGTTCATGCTGCGAAGCTGATGGGTTCGAAGGCACAGATGGCCAGTAACTGTGCATCATCTGATAAGTCCCACGTCCCCAAATGACAGTGTCGGCAGTACTCAGAATTTCTTTCGCGTGTTTCTCCAAATCAGCATCGTAGGAAACCCAGCCAATGTCCATTTCACCATTCGGCCCTTCTACAAAACCGTCAAGCGATGCGTGCAGAAATAGAACGAGTTTTCTCATTTTCAGTTCTCCTTGGTTTTGTTCATAAGGGATATTTACATTAACCATTTTAGCACATTTCAGTTTGAGTTGTTTCTTATGGATTGCTAATATAAACTGCCCGTTGGTTGAACAAGAAATTCCTCGATGAAGACAGTTTCGAGGAGGGAAATCGTATAAAAGTGTCTTCATAACCTCGATGAAGACAGTTCCGAGGAGGGAAATTGTATGAAAGTGTCTTTATAACCTGGATGAAGACAGTTTCGAGGAAGAAGATCGTATAAAAGTGTCTTCATGAACGGCAACACGTTTGGTTCGGGCACAAACCAGTGTTCAAATAAAAAAGAGTGCAAAACCATTATTGGTTTTTACACTCAGTCGAACTATTTATGCGGATGAGAGGACTTGAACCTCCACGGGGTTGCCCCCACTAGAACCTGAATCTAGCGCGTCTGCCGATTCCGCCACACCCGCAAATAAATTACTTTTATACTTTAACATATTTTCATTGGGCCTGTATAGAAAAGTTTAGAGCAGCCGAAAAATGCGGCTGCTCCTACGCGTTTTTGGGATGTTCTTTTCTGCCAGGACGGATTTTTAATAGGGCAACCAAGGCGGATAAGAGACACGCCCCGCTTAGTAAGACGAAAATCCAGACATCTGATTTTTTCAACAGGAGGGCGACTAGCGGGGGCCCTGCCGCTACTCCGATAAAACGCATGGAACTATAAATCGACGTAATTGTTCCGCGTTCCTTTTTCTCAACCCCCTCGGTTATCAATGCGTCGAGAGAAGGAAGGCAAACCCCGATTCCAACCCCGCATATCGTAAACATTACCAGCAGAAACCAGAGTTTTTCCGAGAAATAGAGTGCCGCGATTGAAACCCCGGCCATTAAAATTCCGCCCAGGATCAGCCACTTCATTAAGACCTTATTCTTTTTAATGGCTTTTCCGGCAATGAAGGATGACAAGCAAAGTGCCCCTAAAGGAAGTGCCAGGAATAATCCTTTTTTAATATCTTTAATGCCAAGCTCTTTCTCAAAAACCTCTGAGAGGTAAAAGAGAATTCCGAAGAGAACAAACATCAGTATGCCGCCAATAAAGAAAATGGAATAGAGCCAACGTCCCTTTTTAGTAAACGTGTCTTTAATATTCGAGAAAAATGTTTTAAATGGGACTGGCTTTGTATCGCTCTTTGGGCATTTTACCAAAAAGATCATCATCAGTATTGAAATGGCGCAAAAGACTGGAATCAAAACAAAGGGTAAAAACCAGACAATTCCCGCCAGGAATGAGCCTAAAACCGGGCTAAGGACTTTTCCGAACGTGTTCGATGTTTCAATGGCGCCAAGCGTGCTGCTAACATCGTCCTCTTTTTTGAACATATCGCCAACCAATGGCAGGACAATCGGCGCCGCGCCTGCAGCCCCTACTCCCTGCAATGCCCTTCCAGCCAGGATAACCCAGTAGGCATCATCCATCTTCCATGATGCCCAGGCAGAAATTGCCCCTCCAAGTGCTGTAATAATTAAGCTTGGAATAATGACCTTTTTCCTGCCGATATGGTCGGATAGGTAGCCGGCGACGGGGATTAAAAAAATCGCGACAATGGAATAAACAGTAATAATCATACTGGTTTTGAAAGGAGTAATCGATAACTCCGCCTCCATGGCAGGGAGGACCGGAATCAGCATTGAGTTCCCCAAAGTCATCACAAGGGGAATCGATGATAAAGATAGGATTGCCCACTTTTGCTTTGTAACAGCCGCAGATTTTTTTGATTTATTTTTGCCTGTTTCCTGGCATAGCTTCTCGCTGTAATCCATTGTAAGCCGAACCGCCTTTTCGACATATTTACATAAAAAGAATTTCCTGCAGCTAACCTTCAGGAAACGAACACATGAACTGGCTGTATCTTTACTATTTACCATTTCACTTTATTGTAGTAAAAAGAATATATCCTTTTATTTGAAAAGCGGGCTGATAAAAATAATGGTCACAACAAAAATCATACAACTATCAATCGGAAAAGCTAAAAGCTTCAAGAGGAACGGAAGTGAATTTGTATCTGCAATTGGGAAAGATCCGGTAGCAGAAGCCTATCTTACTAAGGACGGATTTATCGGGGACGGGATTGCCAATACAAAATTCCACGGCGGTCCGGACAGGGCGCTATGCCTGTATCCTTACGAGCATTATTCTTTGTGGGAAAAAGAATTCGGAAGGAAGCTTGTACCGCCTGTTTTTGGAGAAAACATTACGGCAACGGGGATGCAGGAGTCAGAAGTTTACATTGGAGATATCTTTAAAATTGGCGAAACAACTGTTCAAATTACACAGGGGAGAGTCCCATGCTCCACCATCTCAGCATTCAATTCAATTGACCCTTTTCTAAAAAGGGTTCATGAAACCTGTTTAACCGGGTATTTTTTTAGGGTCCTGGAAGAAGGAATGATAACGCCTAAATCAGAAATTCGCCTCATAGAACGGAACAAGCATGGGATAACTGTACTTTCTGCTGCTTCGGCAGTCCTGCATAGGAATGGTGGCGAGGAGTTTTTTCATAAGCTTGCTGCCATTCCAGAGCTTGCTGAAGAGTGGCGAATGAAGGTTGAAAAGTAATTTGGGCAAATCTTTGTCGCTCATCTGGATTTGAGCGACACCTTTATTGACGAACAAAATTAAAGTTTAATTGTTGACATTCAGAAAATTCGGGATTATTATAAGAAACAATACCAAAAGCAATGACGAAGAGGAGTAGCAAAGGCAGAAACTATAGAGAGCTGATGGTTGGTGCGAATCAGTGTCGATGCCTGTGTGAATGGACTTCCGAGCTTCCTGACCGAACCTATAAAAGGTGTAGGCCCAGGCGAATTGCCTAATCGTTACATTAGGCGCGTATTAGCCAATTTGGCTTGATACGGTCGAAGCGGGCTGTTTTTACAGCCAATGAAGGTGGCACCACGGGTCTCCCGTCCTTTTTTGGACAGGGGCCCTTTTTGTTTTTCAGGAAATTTTTCTGGAGCTTTGTTAAGACTAAATAACTTCAAAAAAGACTACGATTTATTAAACTGAATAGAGCAAATCGTTGAGCAAGGGGAGTAGGCTTTCATTAACTGTCACAGAGAACCGGGAAGGGTGCGAACCGGTACAGGGAGGAAAGTTGAATGGGCTTGCGAGAGGTTGCCTGAATGGAAAAAGTAGGGCTGCACGGATTCCGCCGTTAAAAGGATAGGGTATCGGATACATTTCTCGTACCTGAAAGAGGGAATGCCAGTTTTGGTATTCCAATTGAGGTGGCACCGCGGTCACAAAATCGTCCTCTATACACATTATTCCTATGTGTATAGGGGACTTTTTTATTTTAAAAAAAACGTGAGAGGCAAGGAGTGATTGCGTTGCCAGAAACAACCGGGACAACATTGAAGGTCCAGTACATTGAAATGCAGGGAGATACCCTGACGCCAGTGTCCATTTTTCAAAAACTGAAAGGAAACAAAAAGTTCCTCCTGGAGAGCTCATTAAAGCATACGGATGCTGGCCGGTATTCCTTCATTGGCGCGGTTCCAGCTTTTGAATTGATTTGCGAAGGAACAAAAAACAGGTTGATTGGGGAAGCCGGGGAGGAAACGGCAATCGAGGGGAATCCGCTTAAGGTTATCGAAAATCTGTTGCCAATCATTGAAGCAGATGTGCCATTCCCGTTCTTTGGGGGAGCGGCGGGCTATGCGGGCTACGATGTAATCAGGCTTTATGAAGATATAGGCATTGAACCTGACGGGGGGCTTGGGATGCCGGATTGCCATTTCATGTTTTTTGAAATCGTCATCGTTTATGACCATCTGAAGCAAAAGGTCTACATAGCAGGCGTACCGCTCCTTGACACAACATCTGCAGCGAGCCTTGCAGCAAAGCTTAAAAACATGGCGCTTGAACTGGCCAAGCCACATTATGAAGTGAATCCGGCGCCGTTTTCACTCGGAGCGTTCACCGGGACGATAACGAAACAGGTGTTCATGGATAAAGTTAAAGCAGTCAAGCGGCATATAGAAGAGGGAGATATTTTCCAGGCGGTCCTTTCACAAAGGATGGGCGCAAAGTTCAACGGTGATCCCTTTTCCTGCTACCGGATGCTTAGGACGCATAATCCGTCGCCGTACATGTTTTATTTTGAGTTCGGTGCATACAACGTGATTGGCGCTTCTCCAGAGAGCCTTGTAAAAGTGAGCGGAAGGACGGTTTACTCAAATCCAATCGCCGGAACTAGGCCAAGGGGGAAAAGCCAAGAATCAGATTTGGCACTTTCTAATGAACTGAAGCATGACGAGAAGGAACTGGCAGAACACCGGATGCTCGTCGACCTAGGGAGGAACGATCTTGGCCGGATTTGCGAATTTGGAACAATACAGGTCAGCAAATACCTGGAAATTGAGAAATACCGCCATGTGATGCATCTCGTTTCCGAATTGAAGGGAAAGCTCCGGCCCGAATTTTCATCCATTGATGCTTTGGCTGCCTGCCTTCCAGCCGGGACGGTTTCCGGGGCCCCGAAAATAAGGGCGATGCAGATTATCAATGAGCTTGAAGGGACGAAACGGGGCCTTTATTCAGGGGCCATAGGCTACCTGTCGGCTGGCGGGGAGATGGATTTTGCGCTTGCAATCCGGACTATGATCATTAAGGATGATACAGCTTTTATCCAGGCGGGTGCCGGGATTGTGTACGATTCAATACCTGATCTTGAATACGAGGAAACAATCCACAAACTAAAAGCATTTTTGGGAGGGCTGACATGATCCTGCTTATTGATAACTACGATTCTTTTACTTTTAATCTATATCAGTATATAGGCGAGCTTGGGAAAACCATCATGGTCTCGAGAAATGACAAAATTAACATTCAAGACATTCGGAAAGTAAACCCATCGGCAATAGTCCTGTCACCAGGGCCGGGAAAGCCGAAGGACTCCGGGATTTGCATGGAAATTGTCCGGGAACTTTACAGGGATTTCCCCATCCTCGGCATATGTCTCGGCCATCAAGTAATCGTTGAAGCGTTTGGGGGGACCGTCAGAAAATCGCTGTCAATCCGACACGGGAAGGTTTCCCAGGTTACCCATAACGGAAGCGGCCTTTTTTGGAACCTGCCTGGGAAGATCAATGTGATGCGCTATCATTCACTCGCAGCAGAAAAATCTAAACTCCCAAAGCCCTTGGTACTTGATGCGGTTGCGGATGATGACGGGGAGGTCATGGCGGTCCATCATCGGGACTTTCCAGTATATGGAATCCAGTTTCATCCCGAGTCGATCGGAACTTCATCGGGCAAACAAATTATCGAAAATTTCCTGAAAAGGATTGAAAGGAAGGATAGAGATGAGAGAATACTTGCTCCAACTGTCTGAAAGGATTTCCCTTACTGAAGAGGAAATGAAGGATGCAATAGGAAAGATGCTGAACGGGGAAGTAGAAGAAACAGAAATCGCTGCTTTCCTGATGGCTTTGAAAATGAAAGGCGAGGCACCGGATGAACTGGCGGGCATCGCAAAAGCGTTAAAGGAAAATGCGTTTGGGTTTGGCAAAAAGGTGCGCAATGCTATGGATAACTGCGGAACTGGAGGCGACGGAGCATCCACCTTCAATGTGAGCACCACTTCCGCGTTTGTAATCGCGGGTGCGGGAGTAAAGGTAGCCAAGCACGGAAACAGGAGTATTACCAGTAAAACCGGGAGCGCAGATGTGCTGGAGCATCTCGGCGTTCACCTTGATATACCTCCCGCTGTTTCCGAGGAAATCCTTGAGGAACTGGGAATCTCATTTCTGTTTGCACCTCATGTCCATCCCAAATTGAAAAAAATCATGGCTGTTAGGAAACAGATGAAGATTCCGACAGCGTTCAACCTGATTGGCCCCTTATCAAATCCAGTTGATTTGGATTACCAGCTTGTAGGGGTTTACAAACCGGAGTTCATACCGTTATTTGCAAAAACGCTTAAAGTACTCGGCCGAAAGCGGGCAATTGTCATCAATGGGAAAGGCTCCCTGGATGAGGCTTCCCTTGAAGGAGAAAACAATCTCGCAATCATTGAGGATGGAGATATCAAGTATTTAAAGTTTACTTCCGAAGAAGCAGGGCTTGAGTCGTTTAGCAATTCCGAAATAAAAGGAGGTTCGGCCGGAGAAAACGCAAAAATACTTTTGGACGTCTTGCATGGAAAAAAAGGGCCGTTCAGGGAGACAGTCCTGTTGAACGCCGGATTGGGAATTTTCGCGGCGAGGAGCTCGGAAAGCATTATCGAAGGAATTGAACTAGCGAGGCGGAGCATTGATTCGGGAGCAGCCTACAAAAAACTTGAAGGATTGAAGGACTTTTCCGCTCGGATACGAAAGGAGGCAATCTAAGTGGAGACAATTTTACATAAAATTCTAGCGGAAAAAGAAAAGGAAGTTGCCCTTTTAAAAGGAAAAGGCGTTTACCTTTCCAGGAACCTGCCGAAAAGAAAGCCATTCATCCAAACACTGAAGCAGGCAAGGGATCTTGCCATTATTGCCGAATATAAACGGGCATCCCCATCCAGAGGATTGATCAGCGGCAATATTCTGCCGGGGGAGCAGGCGAAAATATATGAGCAGGCAGGAGCAGCGGCTATTTCGGTGCTAACAGACCAGAAATTTTTTAAAGGATCATTCGATGACCTGAGGGAGGTGCGGAATGCAGTGGATTTGCCGCTTCTATGCAAGGACTTTATTATTGATGAATCCCAGATCAACCATGCATTTCGAGCTGGCGCCGATATCATCCTGTTGATTGCGGCGGCACTGGAAAAAACCAGATTACAGTCTCTCTATACTTATGCGAAATCGCTTGGGCTTGAGGTCCTTGTTGAGATTCATAATGAAGAGGACCTTCTAAAAGCTCAAAGTGCCGAGGCGAAAATAATCGGTATCAATAACCGTGATTTACGGACTTTCAATGTTTCATTGGGAACAACTTCAGCTTTGGGGCCAAGGGTGCGCGCTTCCGGAGCGTGCCTGATCAGCGAGAGCGGCATGAAAACGGCTGAGGATGCAAAGCTGGCAGCCAGGGCGGGTGCACAAGGCCTGCTGATTGGCCAGACGCTGATGGAGAGCGGAAGCCTTAAGGCAAGCCTTCGGGAATTCATTGTACCAAAGATGGAGGTGGCACAGCGATGAAGGTGAAAATATGCGGGATTATGGATGCCGGGACTGCTATAAAAGCAGTAGAGTTCGGGGTGGACGCACTTGGTTTTGTCTTTGCCGATAGCAAAAGAAGGATATCCCCCAGGCTTGCAAGGGAGATTATCGCTCAACTGCCATCTCAAATTTATAAGGTGGGCGTTTTTGTAAATGAACCAAAACAAAGAATTGAAGAAATTGCTGAATATTGCGGCCTTACCCATATCCAGCTCCATGGGGAGGAAAGCCCTGATTTTTGTAAAGGAATTTCTCTTCCGGTTATAAAAGCATTCAATATCGGAAGCCCTTCAGATCTTGAGCAGGTTACGCAATATGCGTGCGTTGGCTTTTTGCTCGACAGCCCAAAAGGCGTCTATAGAGGAGGAACAGGAATTCCATTTGACTGGTCGATGCTACAAAGAGCGGTGTTGGACGGCAAAAGATTCATTCTTGCTGGAGGATTGAACAGTGAAAATGTCGTCACAGCCATACGTACCGCCAATCCATTTATGGTGGACGTCAGCAGCGGAGTTGAAACGGATGGAAAGAAGGATTTGAATAAAATGAAAAATTTCATTCTTGCTGCAAAGCAATAAGGAGGAGAAGCATGATGAAAACATACACGATGCCGGACGAGAAGGGCCATTTCGGTACTTTCGGGGGAAGATATGTTCCGGAAACATTGATGCAGGCCATCTTACAAATGGAAGAAGCATACAAAGAGGCGAAAACCGATTCTTTATTTCAACTCGAGCTGGAAAGGCTTTTAAAGGAGTATGTCGGAAGGGAAACCCCGCTATATTTTGCTGAAAATCTAACAAGCCATGCGGGGGGAGCAAAGATTTATTTGAAGCGGGAGGATTTGAACCATACCGGCGCCCATAAAATCAACAATACGATTGGGCAGGCGCTGCTGGCATTAAGGATGGGAAAACGGAAAATTGTTGCGGAAACTGGAGCTGGGCAGCATGGCGTTGCAACAGCCACGGTTTGTGCTTTGCTGAACCTCGAATGCATCGTATTTATGGGGGCGGAGGATGTCAAACGGCAGGCATTGAACGTTTTCAGGATGGAGCTCTTGGGAGCAAAAGTTGTGAGTGTTCATTCAGGAAGCTCGACTTTGAAGGATGCTGTGAACGAGGCGCTCCGCTACTGGGTCGCCAATGTGGATGACACGCATTATTTATTGGGTTCTGTCATGGGCCCGCACCCATTCCCGATGGTCGTCCGGGATTTCCAGAGTGTAATTGGCAAGGAAACGAAAAGGCAATTTGCCGAAAAAGAAGGTTGCCTTCCGAATGCCCTGGTTGCCTGTATCGGCGGCGGGAGCAATGCGATAGGAATGTTTTACGATTTTATTGAAGATTACGACGTAAAGCTTTTCGGCGTTGAAGCTGCGGGGAGCGGAATCGGGACGCCATACCACGCCGCTTCATTAACAAAAGGAAAACCAGGCGTCCTCCATGGAGCTTTCATGTATCTTCTCCAGGACCGGAACGGCCAAATTCAGGAGGCACATTCAATTTCGGCCGGACTTGACTATCCTGGCGTAGGGCCGGAGCACAGCTACCTAAAGGATAGGGGAAGCGTCGAATATGATTCGATTACGGACGAAGAGGCGCTGTCCGCATTCAAGCTGCTGGCCGTCAAGGAGGGAATCATCCCTGCCCTCGAAAGCGCGCATGCTGTTGCCTTTGCGGTAAAGCTTGCCGCAAAAATGGAACCGGATGAATCGGTCGTTGTCTGCTTGTCCGGGAGAGGAGACAAGGATGTCGAAACGGTTAGGTCGAAAATTGAAGGAGGGGAAGCGCATGAGTAAATTGGCTGAAAACCTTAAGCGATTAAAAAATCGCAATGAAAAAGCTTTTGTGCCGTACATTATGGCGGGTGATGGCGGGCTGGAATGCCTGGCAGAAAGGCTTGTCCTGCTTGAAAGGCTGGGCGCATCCGCAATCGAAGTCGGAATTCCCTTTTCCGATCCGGTAGCGGATGGTCCGGTAATCCAGGAGGCCGGGTTAAGGGCGCTTGCCAGCGGAACGACTTTAAAGGGAACCATTGAACAGATAGCAGGCGTCCGGGCTTCAATTTCAATCCCGATTATCGTCATGACCTATTTAAATCCTATTCTCGCATATGGAATTGCTGATTTTTGCCGTGACAGCAAGGAAGCCGGGATTGCCGGATTGATTATACCCGACCTTCCCATAGAGGAGGAGGATCTGCTCGCCCCCTTTATCTCACAGGCAGGAGTGGAGTTGATCCGGCTGGTCACGCTGACAACTCCAATTGAAAGGATAAAGGCAATTTCGGAAAAAGGGAATGGTTTCTTATATGCGGTTACTGTAAAAGGAGTTACCGGGGGGAGAACCAATTTCCAGAAAGGGCTGGGCGCTTTTCTTGCCGAGGTAAAAAGGGCCAGCAGGATTCCCGTTTTCGCCGGATTTGGCGTTTCAAGCGGGGAACAGGCACGTGAACTCGCTGCCCACTGTGATGGAGTGATTGCCGGCAGCAAAGTTGTCCAACTTCTCCATGAGGGGAAAATGGATGAACTGGAGGAGCTGGTCTCTTGTTTTAAAAAAGAGGGCCTGCGTGCACAATAATGGCCTGTTTGTGAGAAAGGAAAAACCACATCCGATCAATGTGGTTTTTCCCCAGTCACGCAAACTGCAAGGGTGGGGCGTACTTTTTTAAGAGAAGTGTGTATGTTGATCAACCCTGCTTTATAAAAATCATGTTCGAGCTGTTTCGCGAGTTCCTTGGCTGTGTTATCGGTGTCACCTTTCTCTCTTGGCTGGACGGTAATAGCCATTTTGCCGCCTTTTTTTAGTGAACGTGCAATCAATTCCAAAGTTCCCTGCGGATTGTCCCAGAGTGGGTAATTGTTGACCGAGAAGACCCGGTCATACTTCTCAGGTTCCACATTAAAATCGGAAACTGCCCCACACCATAATTTCAGTTTTCCGGTTTCTAATAAGTGTTCGTGTTTTTTGGTTGCTGCTTCTTTCATTTTTTCAGAAAGGTCGATGCCTTCAATCCGTACATCTATAAAACCTTCTGAAATTTTATCTATTGCGTATCCTGGCCCAAATCCGATTTCTAGAACCGTTTGCCCGTTTGTAATGGAAAGCTGGTGTATCGTCCAATCGTTTAGTTTCTTGTTTTCTAAAAACATAATTTTTCCTGCAATTTTTCCCAAAAGGCCTTTAGGCACCCTGAATTGTTTCGCAAAATTGTTTAACATAACACCCTCCTTGGAAGGTGTTTACCCAAATTAACGGCATTCAAAAATTCGAATTAGGCTTGAAACGTGCGATTTGTTACAGAGGATTTCAAGGGAATTTATTATACTAGAAGAAGAGTCTGAATTGAGAAAATTAAGGAAGGAAGGTTGGGGGGATATGTGGCTGTATGAAGGAATCATTAGAATCCTGGACGAGAAAGGGCCGCTTCCAATCTCCTCCCTATACAATGAAGCAAGCAAGCTTTTCGTTAATGCAGGAATTGAGCCAAACCAGTCTGATATTTACTCGGCAGTTAATAAAAAACAAGAATTATTTTGGATAAATAAAGGGCTTATTTCTATTCAACCGAGCAAACAGCCGGTATACCTATCCGTCTATGCCGAAATGCCCGGAATCGGAGCCTATCAGCTCAGGGTAGATTTTATTAAAGGGTATTTTACGGCTATTGAATGGCGTGATATAGATAATCCGAGATTTCCTTCCAATACCGAGCCAAAAACACCGGGAGATATGGCGTTTTTTAAAACTCGTGTATACCGGTCGGCAATTTGGAACTGGGATAAACATTATCTTCCGGGGGAAGGAATTGTTCTCGATGGATTCAACTGGACAGTTAATATGAAAACAGTAACGGGAATTTACACATGCAGCGGTACAAATAAATATCCCGCTAAATGGAACATTCTTTGCAGAGGAATCAGAGAATTGACAGGCTATCCTTTTGGATGAGCCTTTTTTTGTTAAAGGGAGATATTTTTTGTCTTGAACATGAATAGATGAGTTTATCGGTAACTTTTTTGAATATATCGAAGGATTTTTCAGTATATCCGTAACTTTTTAAGATATATCCAGGAATTTTTCAATATATCCAGAACTGTCAAAAATCAGACATTTTTTTCAATGGGTAATAAAGGATTTGTGGCGCCAAATCAATAAACGATTAGCTGAATTAAGTCGGGGCATTTGCAAATAAGCGCAAATCCTATAAAATAAAAAGATAAAGTATAAAACACAGAGGTGCCAATCAAATTTTGAGAGAAATTACAATAGAAGAATTATTTAATGCAAAAAACCCAGTCGTGATCGATGTTCGTTCACCAATAGAATTTAAGGAAGGGGCCATTCCCGGCGCTTTGAACGTTCCTCTTTTTACGGATGATGAGCGGGCCGAGATAGGGACCCTATACAAAAAAGAAGGCTCCGATGCAGCTAAATGGCTTGCGATGGAGATAGTGTCGCCAAAGATACCAAACATGCTGAAGACAATCCGTGATCATGCGGGTCCAACCGGAATGCCTGTCGTGCAATGCTGGCGCGGCGGAAATCGGAGCAAGTCGGTTACTTCATTCCTTGAGTTTTCAGGAATAACTGCACGCAGGCTGCAGGGCGGCTATAAGGCATACAGGCAATATATTTTAAAGCGAACTCCTGAACTCCTGCCCGATAAAGCAGTCGTTATCCATGGGATGACAGGTACAGGGAAGACAGTGGTCCTACATATGCTCTCGCAAAAGGGCTATCCTGTTGTGGACCTTGAAGGGATGGCCGGGCACCGTGGATCAATATTCGGCGCAATCGGCCTTGGAGAAGGGCACTCACAAAAGATGTTTGACGCACTTTTATATGAGCGGCTTTCCGAATTGGACAAAGCTCCATATACGATTATGGAAGCCGAAAGCAAGCGGATCGGCCGAATTGTCCAGCCAGATGAACTAATGGATGTGAAGACAAATGGCATCCATATTCAAATCCATTTGCCCATCGAGGTACGGATCACCCATATTGAACAGGAATACATTACCCCTTACAAAGATGAGCCATGGTATCACGAAAAAGTGCAATCGGCACTGGAACGGATTATGAAACGCATTAAATCGCAGGAAGCAAAGGCGATGCTTGCGGAGTATTTAACCCAAAAAAATTATTCAGCCATGATTCAAGTTCTGCTTGAATCCTATTACGACCCGATGTATGAACATAAACAGCTTGAATACTTTGGTGAATTCAAAAACATCTATGCGAAGAGCTTTGAAGAAGCCGCGGCAAAAATCGAAGAATATTTGAAGGAAATGTCATTAGGTCCTGTTACGCATAATTCTGTTAAAGGCTAATTGTAAAAGCATCCTTTTTGATGCTTTTTTGCTTGCCAATCCAAGAGTAGATACGTCTCCTGCTTAAAAAAATTCAAACAGCCGCCGGCATTTTGCCGGCGGCTGAGTTCACATGGCGATGGTTCGTTACTTCTTGAAGGGCCTGAGCCCCCTGCGCTGAATTTCATCCTTCAGAACCTTAATCCATTCTTTTTCCGTTCCAGACTTCATTGCATCACGATACGAAACGACAAGCTGCTCATTGCTCATAATTTTCATTGGTTTGTAATGCCCTCCTTTGAAACGTAGATTGAATATTCAGTTTCTAACATTGTAAAGCTTAACTTAGCTTTTGGGAAGCTTTTTTTCGAAAATATTTAAAAAACAGTTCAAAAGGACTTGCACTCCAACTTTCCTACTAATCGGTTGGTTGCTATTCTCCATTCAACGAATTTTCAGAGATGTTTAGGACAATTTCTTCTCGTGGTAAAGAATAGTGCCACCCTATATAGAAAAGAGGTATGGAGAAATGAAAAAAGAAAATGAGTTATATTATCTCGAATACGGAAACTCCTATTATACGAATATGCAATTTATCCGAAAAGATACCATTTGCGATACATCCTATATGACTTTCAAAAATCCATTAAATGGTGATGTATTTACATTTGAAATGGATAAGATTAAGTTGCTTGAGGAAACCCCGAAGATTGAATTGGCATGGACTTCACACACAGAACCCCTTGCAGATACAGCCTCCAATTCATTATACTGAGAACAGATACTTTAAAGGGGGCTATAAAATGCTGCATTTGAACTGGCATGAAAAAGAGACACTGAAGCAAGTCAAATGTGTCCACTCCGACGCAAAAAAATATATCGTAAATAACGTCCTAACTCCAGGTAAGGTTTATGATGTTAAAAATGAAACGGATGAATTTATTTTTGTCGTCGACAAAACTGGTAAAGTTGGCGGGTATTACAAGGAGTATTTCCAGGATATTTAACAAAAGGGCTGCCGCTTTTCCGGCGGCTTTTTGTATTTGTTAGGGGATGAGAGTGGACATGCATATTCAAGGATCTATAGAAGGACTTAGCGTAATAATTGATCCAATGGACACAAGCCATGTTGATGCGCTGTGGGAGGCTGCCATGCCAAAGGAGATATGGCGGTTTATGGTAACAAAAATAGACAGCCGAGACGAAATGGAGCATGCTGTCAAAACAGCTTTGGAGGAGAAAATAAAAGGGGTCCAATTCCCTTTCATCATTCGAAGAAAAACGGATGGGAAAATAATTGGGAGCACACGATATCTTGATATTTCCCCACAAAACATGAGCCTTGAAATCGGCTGGACATGGCTGAATCCATCAGCTTGGAAAACGGCCGTAAATACTGAGTGCAAATATCTGCTTTTAAAAACAGCGTTCGAGGAACTTGGGTTCAACAGGGTACAGCTTAAAACGGACGGCAGGAATCAGGTTTCCCAAAAGGCAATTGAACGGATTGGCGCGGTGAAGGAAGGCCTCCTTCGGCAAGAGAGGAAGCTTCAGGACGGGTATTTGAGAGATACAGTCGTTTATAGCATCCTCGCATGCGAGTGGCCTTTGGTAAAAGAGAATTTGCTTAAAAAGCTCTCACGGGAATAATGCTTATTAGGCTTTTCGCCTTGATTTTTACATAGAAAGAATGTGGTTAAACTGACATACTTATTTGTCGGCCTCGGCGGTGCAATTGGCAGCATACTCCGCTATTACCTTTCGTACCTGCATGCTCCAGAATCGGTGATGCCCTATGGGACCTTGTTGGTAAACCTGTCAGGTTCCTTCTTGCTTGGCTGGTTCACCGCAAGGTTCGGCACTTTCAAAAAGCTCCACCCTCATCTATCAGCCGCTTTTTCAACAGGGCTACTCGGCTCATACACAACTTTTTCAACCTTTTGCCTTGAATTGGTAAAGCTGCTCGAAACAGGGCACTACTTTTACACATTAGCTTATTTAGTAATCAGCTTCGCAGGCGGGATAGTTCTTGCGTGGTTAGGATACAGGACGGCTTTCGTGAAAAGAGGGGGTGTGGAGTGATGAAGCTGCTAATGATTGCCGCCGGCGGGTTCATTGGAGCGGCCTGCCGGATGTTCCTTGCGCGCCGGATGAATAAAGGGGAAGGAATTCCGATCGGCACCATGCTTGCGAATTTTATCGGCTGTCTGCTGCTGGGGTTTTTGGCGGGGAAGGCGGCAAGCGGAAACGTGTACGCCTTATTCGGTATCGGCTTTACCGGCGCCCTTACGACGTTTTCCACGTTCATGATTGAACTTGTTAAGGCGCCCGGGAGAAATTCCCGCCTGAAATACATGGCCGCAAGCTTGGCCGGCGGTATTTTATTGGTTTATATTGGCCTCCTTATTGGCGGGGTGTTTTAAAAGAAGTGCTGGAGTCGGCGCTTCTTTTTTTAGTAAAAAATAATGAAACCAAATCCTGGCTCAGTCGTCTTAGCAGTAAGCGGAAATGGGGTGATGGCGGGTTGAACAGATTGAATGGCGAGGTAAATAAAAATCCTGATGATAAAGATGCGTGGTTCGAGGGGATTATGGATCAATATGGAGACCGATTGACCAAGCTTTCCTATAACTACACAAAGGATTGGAATCTGGCCGAGGATATTGTCCAAGAAGTCTTCATTACTTGTTACAAAGAATATGAAACCTTAGATAGCATCGTCTCCTTTCAAGCCTGGATATTCAGGATCACAATTAACAAATGCAAGGATTTGCTAAAAAGTTCATTTTTCAAACGGGTTTTCATGAATTCAAGTTTGCTTGCACTTACTAAATCTCCTGAACTATCTCCTGAAATGGTCACCGTGAAGAATTGTGAAGAGGCAATATTGTCTGAATGTGTTCTGGTGCTGCCCATTAAATACAGGGAAGTTATAACCCTCCATTATTACGATGAGCTATCGATTGAAGAAATAAGTGAAATTTTAAAAATAAATAGAAACACGATAAAAACAAGGCTAAAAAGGGCAAGGCTTAAATTAAAAATATTGATGGAAAGGAGGAGGTAAAATGGAAAAGGACCTTAGAAACCTGCGAAAAGCGATGAACTCTTCCACCCTCAAAGGGGTACATTTTTCAGAACTCCAGAAAGAGAAAATCAGGAACTCGCTTCGCCAAGAAGTAAAAAATGCCAACATTAAACCTTCGCTTCACCCTTACTTGATCACTGCTTTGGCTGCTTCCCTGTTTTTACTGCTTTTTTATCAGGATATCAATAAATCTTTTTTTGGCGGCCCAAATCATGGGGCGGAGGAGACTATTCAAGATAACATAACAAAACCGGAAATCGATTTGGTTAAAGAAGGAAGCAATACATTCATTATTGAGTATGGTTCCGACAATATGGACAGAGGAAACCATGATTTTCAATCTATTGATGGACTTCGGAAAACAGTTATAGAACGAACAAATCAATTTCAAAGGGGAACAATTGTTTATTATAAGTATCCAGGTGACAATATTTTAGTTAACCCACCTGACTATTACATGGGAAGGGTCGTGGGACTTCCAGGGGAGACAGTCGAAATTATAGACGGCCAGGTATATATAGACAGCAAGAAGCTAGAGGCCTTTTACGCAAAGAAAAGAAGGGGTGGGCTGGATATGGCAGCCTATCTTGCTAAGAAACTTCCACATTCTTATATTAACGAAGAAGACTTTAAGGAAGATATGCCTTCAATCAAAATCCCGGATTCGGCCATCTTTGTTCTAAGCGACGACTGGTTCCGAGGAACTGGCAGCCAAGACTTTGGCCCATTGGACATTTCAGCCATCGAAGGCAGGGTGCTGGGCTATTTAAAAGAAGATAAAAACAGGGTACGGCAACTGGAAAAATTAAGCCGCGGCCAAATCATTGAAATAGTTGAATCGATTAATCCGTATGCGCTAAAGCCGGCCATGACTGCCGAAGAAAGATACCAACTAAGGCAGCAAATATACAAAAACCTTACCCAGGATGAAATCGCGACTGTCAATGAACAGATTGTTACTTCTTCACAATTGTTAACAGGGCTTGTCGCGGATGATTTATATAGAAATCTTATAGATCAAAAGGATAAGAAATGGAGTGTGTTGGAGGGTTCGGAATGCTACCAGGTTCCCGAAAAATTGAACAAAGTTGCAAAGCTCGTTTTATATCCTCCGCTGCAGGATGATCTAAATACTGTTATGAAACTTTGCAAAGAAGGCGTGGAGGAGAGAAACGTCCTTAAAATTATCGATGCTAAACGAATTTTACAGGATTTATCCAACCATTTAATTGATGTTCCATATACTGGGCCAGGTGAAGGGGAAGTAGATTATGGAGATAAACACGACCAATACTTTAAAGCCACAAAAACATTGGAAGGAAGCCACAGCTTGATAAGTGATTAAACATTTATGGGCATATCGTTTGAGGGAGTAAGCATGATACATTTTAAATGAGTATCAGCCTTTATCTTCAGTTGACTTGGACGGAGGGGAAGATGGAATTGGTATATGAAGGAATCGCGACAGCCATCCTGATGGCCGGGATCGTATTTGCTGTTCTTCAAAGTAACAAAAAATCCAAAGACAAAAAGTTAAGGGTCTGGGGAAAAACCACAATGCTTATTATTGCGCCATTTTTTTCGTGGCTGGTTGGTAGGCTTTATGCTATAAGTGAAGGCAGTGGATTTGCAATGGTTGGAGTCCTTATGATTATGTTCCCAATCCTATTTGTACTTGGGTTTATCCTTTATTGGAAAGGGGCTTAACAAAAAAATTCATAAAAAAAAACACGCTTAGGTCCTGGAAAATGCCTTAGCGTTTTTGCATTTGTTTTGGATTTGATCTGAAACTGGAAATAAGCTAATCATTAATTGCTTTATGATAAGAGTGTAATAGCTTGACGCAATTTCTCCTCCCCTCTGAACCATGGCAAAACGAAAGTTGATTGGCATTGACTGCATAAATAATTCTATCCGATGCCTTTAGTTTTTTCGTACCGTCGATCGTAACACTTTCATAAGGTAAAAGGACTGTAATGATATGTGTATACTTCCTATCACCTGTTTTAATATCTTTAATCCAGAGGCGGATGTTTTCTGGTCTCGGTCCATCCAATTCAACACTTTTTTTTGCTTTGTATTGTTTAAAGTAAACATCCGAAGCATCGTGCACTAACCAAGGGTTTAACAACGCATAAATAAACATTTTTGTGGCATGTTCTTTTACTTCTATTTCCGTACCCTTCTCGATAATTTCATCCGTAAATTTAAGTTCTGTAACCGTTTCTTTTGAAAAAATTTCATTTGCCCTTTGAGACGCTTCTTCAGAATGTACTGCAAATAACAAAAGTCCGGAAAGTATTAAGGATTGAGTAATAATCAAAAACCCTCCTAGAATAATAATTTTCACGTATTCTCCCCTAATTTGTTATTAAATATTTAAAACCTGCTTAAGGCCATAAATTAAAAACCCTTCCATATTTCCTTGATATGACTGGGAAAGCTTCTCTTTTAATATGAAAGGGGGCTTATTTTTTTTTTTGCTTGAACGCTTTTCCTAAAAGTTGTGAAAATGACTCTACCATAAAAAAATTCTTGCAAAATAAAAACTTCCCCGCTAAAATAAACAACATAACTTTATCTCGCTAAAGAATTAGAGAATTAGAGAACTAAAGAATTAGAGGAGGAAGCATCATGAAAAAAGCTATCTGGTTTGTACTTATTCTTGCAGTGACATTAATGGCGACCGCCTGCGGGGGAAAGCCCGACATTCCAAATGCAGCCGGGAAAGCTGCGGAAACCTCAGCTTCAAATGGGAACACGTTGGATGAAATAATGAAGAAAGGCGAGATTACCATTGCTGTTGATGATACGTTCCCGCCTATGAATTACAGAAACGACAAAAATGAATTGGTTGGTTTTGATGTTGACCTGGCCAAAGCAGTTTCTGACGAGCTTGGCGTAAAGGCTAATTTTATCCCTACCGCATGGGACGGAATCCTGCCTGGGCTTGACGCAAAACGGTATGACATCATTATGTCCTCAATGGGCATTACCGAAGAGCGGAAACAAAAAGTTGATTTTGTCGAATATTTAAGATTGGGACAAATTCTGGCCGTACAAAGCGGCAACCCGCTCAATATTCAAACAAAAGAGGATCTGTCAGGGAAAATAGTCGGGGTCCAAATGGGTTCGACAAGTGAAAGTGCGGCGAGAGAAATTGAGGGAGTAAAAGAATTGAAGGCATATAACGGATACACGGATGTCTTTAATGACCTTGCGCTCGGCCGGGTTGAAGGCGTAATCGTCGCAGAGGCTGTCGGCAGATACTATGAAACACTTAAACCTGAAGTTTTCGATGTGGCGGGAGATCCATTTTTGAAGATGCCAGTGGGAATCGCAGTCCGTAAACAGGATGATTCACTCGAAAAAGCATTAAACGATGCTGTCGAAAAACTAAAAGAGAATGGCACGTTCACGGAAATTAGCGATAAATGGTTTGGGGAGGATGTAACCAAACAGTAGACGCTTTAAGCAAGATTGGGATAAAAGAGAGAAAACTGGGTTAGTTGTTACGAGGTAATTAGCACTAAAATAACAAAGCATTAACCAACTAGGAATTATTGGGTGGGTGTGATGAAGAGTAAGGAGAGAAAACAATGGAATTTTTCACATTTGCGCTTACGTATCTTCCCTATTTGCTGAAAGGGGCCCTTGTGACGGTTGAAATAGCGGTCATTGGGATTGCCGCAGGCAGTATAATCGGACTGTTTTTAGGACTAGGGAGGGTGTCCAAGGTTAGGTTTTTTTCAAAAATTAGCGGCTTTTACGTATGGGCGGTCCGTGGAACGCCGCTATTGCTGCAATTATTTGTTATCCATTTCGCGATTCCTTCGATGTTCAGCGCTCTGACGATGCCGCCGTTCGTCTCTGCTTGCATTGCCCTGTCGCTGAACGCCGGCGCTTATATCGCCGAAATTGCACGGGGAGCCATCCAGTCAATTGACAAAGGGCAGATGGAAGCTGCAAGGTCTCTTGGGCTCAGTAACCACCAGGCAATGCGGCATGTCATTATCCCGCAAGCCTTCCGTCGTATGGTCCCGCCGTTAGGGAATGAGTTCATCGCCCTAATCAAGGAGTCATCATTGGTTTCCACGATTGCGCTCTATGATCTGCTCCGTACCGGGCAGCAAATCATAAGTAGCACGTATCGGTATATGGAGATTTTTATAATGGTGGGGGCTATTTATTTATTGCTTACAACTCTCATGACAGCCATGGTTGGAAAAATTGAACGACGGGTAAGCGTGTACGAATAACAGTACGAAAATTATCGTGGCCTGCTCAATAGCAGGGTGGCCCATGATATGCCATTTGCCAAAGTGCCAGGGAATAGGGTAATTTTAAATGATAATGGGTTTTTGTTTTGCAAGCCCTCCGGGAGAACTCGTTGTTGTCAGAGAAAGATGAGTTTCCACGTTTTTTATTAGGAGGAAAAATAGATGGCAGTGGTAAACAATGAATTGGCCTCTGTAATTAAAGAAAAAGTTGAACAATTGTATCCAAAGCTGGTTGAGATGCGAAGGCAGCTTCATATGTATCCGGAGCTGAGCAACCAGGAATTCAAAACGACAAGCCAAATTATAAAGTGGCTTGAGGAAAACGGGATAAAGACAATCCCTTTGAGCCTGCCAACAGGCGCTGCAGTTGAGATAAAGGGAAGGGAAGCAGGTTCAACGGTTGCAATACGGGCAGATATCGATGCTCTGCCAATCCAGGAAGAATCCGATCTTCCGTTCCGTTCGAAAATAGACGGGATAAGCCATATGTGCGGCCATGATGTCCATACTGTCATTGCCCTGGGTGCTGCCATTGTCCTTCAGGGATTGGCCGGAGATCTTCCTGGAAATGTCAGAATACTATTCCAGCCTGCCGAGGAAGCGGAGGGAGGCGCGGAAGGCATGATCCAGGAAGGTTTGCTTCATGGAGTCAAGTCGATTATCGGCCTTCATAACAGCCCGGAATTGCCAACTGGTACGGTGGGGGTTAAAGATGGATTTTTAATGGCTAGTGTCGACGATTTTTGGATTACGATTAAAGGCAAAGGTGGGCACGCGGCCCTTCCGGAAAAAACAATTGACCCGATTGTAATAGGAAGCGCGATTGTCGGGCAGCTCCAGACAATTGCAAGCAGAACAATTTCCGCAAAAGAATCCGCAGTCGTAACTGTTGGTTCGTTCCAGGCAGGCGCAACAAATAATGTCATTCCGGATACGGCGAAGCTAAAGGGAACGGTTCGGACCTCGAATGAACTGGTGAGGCGAAAGATAGCCGAAGCCTTCAAACAGGTTGTGTCCAATACAGCCGCCGCACTTGGCGGGGAAGCGGAAATTGATTACCAATTCCTTTTGCCGGCCGTATTCAATGACGCAGAGGTCACTAGGATTGTCCGCGAAGTTTCCGAAACGGTTGTCGGCAAGGAGAAGACGGTTGTAGCCGAGCCAACGATGGGCGGAGAGGACTTTTCCTTTTACCAGCAGGAAGTTCCAGGCTGCTATGTTTGGCTCGGATCCGGCAATGAAGAAAAAGGGATTAAAGAAATATGGCACCACCCGAAATTCATGGTTGATGAGGAAGCAATGAAGATTGGCGTTGAATTGATGGTCCTATCGGCAATCGCTCTTTTGGAAAAATAAACAAAAAACCTTCCCGGAATTTATCGCCGGGAAGGTTTTCTTTGTCTAGCTCCACAAGTAACGCTTCGGCAGCATAGCATCGCACGAAGGAAAAGTGTTCTTCTTTTCCGAGGAGCGCCCAGCGCCTAGTGTACTTCGGTCCCCTCGCTACGATAAGTCAACATCGATTCGCTTTGCGCTCATCGTGTTTCCTTTATCTCCATCGGGGCCCTCCAGTCCATACGGCGCAAAACGGGCGCTTGCGCTTTTCTTATTTTTGAAGAGAAACTTTTACCTCTGCCTTTGGGGCTTGATAAAGGCGCCTGCTGATCAGTGTTTGCAAAATGAGGAACGCTCCGCCGACTGTCCAGTAAAGTGGAAGTGCGGCAGGTGCCTTCAAGGAAAACATCACAATCATGATTGGCGAAAGCAGCCCCATGAACTTCATTTGCTCCTGCTGCTGGGCGGGCATGCTTGATTGGGACACCTTGAATTGAAGATAATAGATAAGTCCCGCAATCAAGGTAATTCCGATATTCGGGCTTCCGAGGTTGAACCATAGGAAGGTGTGGGAAGCAATTTCCGCCGAATTCCGGATTGCGTAGTAAAAGCCCGTAAGGATGGGCATCTGGATCAGGATAGGTAGGCACCCCATATTCAATGGGTTTACGCCATGCTTTTGGTAGAGGGCAAACGTCTGGCTTTGCAACTCTTTTTTCTTGCCGGGGTCCTTTTCGGCTTTGATTTTCTTTTGCAGCTCGTCTAGGTCCGGCTTTAGGGTATCCATTTTCCCCTTCATGATCATTTGTTTTTTATACTGGCCAAGCATAAGTGGCATAAGCACGAGTCTAATGATAAAAGTAATCAGGATAATCGCGAGGCCGTAATTTCCGCCAAACAGTTCGCCAAGAAAATGAATGGCCGAACCGAATGGATGGACGAAAAAGCGTGTGAAAAAGCCCGAGTCCCCATTTGAAGCTGATGAGCAGCCAGTCATGGCCATAACTGCAATAAAAAGAATAGATGACAATAAAAGACTATTTTTACGTTTCATATTTCCTCCTGGTGATAGTTAGTTTGAATTAACTAGCAGGGAGGAAATGCTGGTCTTCCGAATCGTCATTTGAACCGTATTTTATTCGTATATATTTTCCAATCCAGAAGAGAATGGAATTAACGTTCTGTCTTAAGTTCTTATCCTGGATGGTCGAAAGGTGCAAAGCGGATAAGCCTGTTTCCTGTTTTTCAAACTCCGCGAAGGATATTTCTGTTCCCAAATCGATCAAGAGTTTCAGAGCAATCCCAAGATAGATACCGGTATAAATCGCGGTCCAGGCATTCATGTCATACAGCTCCGCAAGCAAGTCTATCATGGAATCACCTCCTTCTTGCAGATAAATAAAAGTATATAGCAGAACGGGAAAACAGGCAATGTGAATGAATGGAAATATTTGTTGTGGAACCGAGTTATATCTAGGGATAAAAAACAAAATGGGAAGCAGCCGCTTCCCATTTTTTTATGCGCTATGTTTCATGCTTTTATCCAGGGTGGCTAGGAGGTTGGCTGAAACAAGCCGCTTCCTGACTCCGGTTCCTATAGAGGCGGCAAGAAAGGCCTTAATGATCCCTACCGGTATGAAGGGATAGAATCCTCCTTTAAGAGCTCCTGCCCATGGCAGTCCCGCGGACATTTTTAGCCAAACAGTTCCGAACGCAAGTGTGACAATCATCCCAATCGTATTGGCAATCATCGCATTTTTCATAGTGAAAGAGGTCTTTTCCATATACCAGCCGATTATAAAGGCGCTTGGGATGAAACCGACGAGGTAGCCCCCGGTAGGTCCAAATAGAATAGATATGCCAGATTTCATTTCAGCAAAAACAGGTACGCCCACCGCGCCCAAAGCAAGATATACGAGAATGGACATGGTTCCATATCTGGAGCCTAGAATCGTCGCGGCTAGGCCGATTGCCAGTGTTTGGCCGGTGATTGGGACGAGCGGCAAAGGAATGGTCATCTGCGCCAGTACACCAGTTATAGCTGCAAATAATGCCGCAAGGATCATCCTTCTTAATCTTAATTGTTCGTACGTCATTTTATTCTCCCCTTTGTTATGTTAACCATATGTATATATTGGTTGACACTAAATACTTTAGTATGGGAAGAAAGGATTTGTCAATAAATAATTCGATTACCAATAGGTTAGAGTATCCAGCAAGCCAATCAGAATAAGGAAAACTCCTGCTATTTTCTGTACAATGTAGCCAATTTTTCGGCTTTTGCGAAGAAGCGCGCCATCAATGCCGAGAAACCAAACGATTCCTAAAAATACGATTAGTGGGAGAGATGTTCCTATTGCGAAAACAGATGGTAAAACAAAACCATACGATGAACTCAACACAATCGGCATTAATGTAATAAAAAACAGGATGAACATCGTGGGGCAAAATGATACCGAAAATGCTGCCCCCATTAGGAATGAACCGAATTTTCCGCGTGGCTGCCCGGTACGGTCAAATGACAACAGTTTGTTCAGAAAGCCCAATTTGACCACTCCCGCCAAAAAAAGCCCCAAAAGAATAATGAGAGGTCCAATGGCTTTCCTGGAAGCGGCAAAAAAGACTGTCAGCGTATTCTGGAATTCCTGGCCAATCGTCCAGACAATAAATCCAAGCAGCGAGAAGACAAAAATTTTCCCTAGTATAAAAAAAGCCGCATTTGCCGCATGTCCCTTTTCCTGGATACTATTATTTCCGTAAAAAGTGATCGCGGTTATATTGCCTGTCAGCTGGCATGGCGCCAAAGCTCCCACAATGCCTAGTAAAAACGCTGCCAGAAGAGGAAGCTGGCCTGAGGAATTCAGCATGGAGAGAAATGGAGTGCTCAGGAAATTGCTAATGTCGGATAGAACCTGGTACATAAATCATTACCCCTAACTATCATAAAATCATTTAGTAGAATAACAGAAATATATGGAGAATCCATGCAGAAAATACCGGCCGCCGAAACGGTTAGTGACAAAAACGGATAGTTTAGTAAGAAAATAAAAAAAATGCTGCCAGGCTGGACAGCATTTTTCTTTTTATAAAAGGAAAGGGGCGTTCCAGCATTTTGTTATAAGCTCATAGGCTTCCTTGACCGTTTCCTCGCCCGGGGGTTCTACATTCTGCAGCGGGTACTCACGGCCTAAGGCCTCCCATTTATATACGCCAAGCTTATGGTACGGCAATATTTCAACTTTGTGCACGTTGCTGAGTGTTCCAATGAACTCTCCCAATCTACCTAGATCTTCAGGAGCATCTGTTACGCCGGGAACAAGGACATGCCGGACCCATACTGGGACATTTTTATCAGACAGGTATTTCGCGAATTCCAAAATATGATCATTCGCCATACCTGTAAGATTGATGTGTTTTTTTCGGTCAATATGTTTCAGGTCAAGCAAAACAAGGTCGGTATAGTCCATCAGCTCATCAAGCTGGTCGAGAAAATTCCTGGAGCTCGAAAAGCAGCCTCCCGATGAATCAATGGTTGTATGGATTCCCGCCTTTTTGCATTCCTTGAACAATTCGAGCAGGAAAGGGACCTGGAGAAGAGGTTCTCCGCCGCTGACCGTAATCCCTCCACCCGAAGATTCAATGAAAGGGAGATATGAACGGAGATCCTCCATGATTTCTGAAATGGCCATCTGCCTGCCTGCCCCTATTTCCCATGTATCGGGGTTGTGGCAAAACTGGCAGCGGAGCAGGCATCCCTGTGTAAAAAGGACATAGCGGATCCCAGGCCCATCTACCGTTCCAAATGTTTCAATTGAATGAATGTTTCCGTTCATACTTGTATCTCCTTTCAAATAAAAAGGGGAGGGCAGCAGTACTGCCAGCCCCTTATAGCCTAAAGGGATTCATGGAATGTACGATTAATGACATCCATTTGCTGTTCCCTTGTCAGCTTAATAAAGTTTACCGCATATCCGGATACACGGATTGTCAGTTGCGGATAGAGCTCAGGGTGCTCCATTGCATCCATTAACGTTTCCCGGTTAAAGACGTTTACATTCAAATGGTGCCCCTGCTTAATTGAATATCCATCCAGGATGGAAACGAGGTTATTGATACGGCTCTCGTCTTCTTTTCCCAAAGCTTTTGGGACGATTGAGAACGTATTTGAAATTCCGTCAAGAGAATATTCATAAGGAAGCTTCGCGACAGAAGCGAGGGATGCAAGTGTTCCTTTTGTATCCCGTCCGTGCATTGGATTCGCGCCAGGTGCAAATGGTTCTCCAGTGCGGCGGCCGTCCGGTGTATTTCCTGTTTTCTTTCCATATACAACGTTTGAAGTAATCGTCAGGACCGACATCGTTGTCATGGAATTCCTATATGTTTCATGCTTCCGAAGCTTGTTCATAAAGGTTTTTACAATTTCGACGGCAATGCTGTCCACCCGGTCATCGTTGTTTCCGTATTTTGGATAGTCGCCATTCACTTCAAAATCAACCGCCAGGCCGTTTTCATCCCGGATGACCTTCACTTCACCATATTTAATCGCGCTCAGCGAGTCGGCGACCACACTCAGGCCTGCAATCCCGGTTGCCATTGTCCGGAGAATTTCTGAATCATGGAGAGCCATTTCAATTCGCTCATAGCTGTACTTATCGTGCATGTAGTGGATGACATTCAGGGTATTGATGTAAAGCCCCGCCAGCCATTCCATCATATTGTCAAACTTCTGCATAACTTCTTCGTAGTCGAGGACATCGGAAGTAATTGGCGCATAATCAGGCCCGGCCTGGATTTTCAGCTTTTCGTCAACGCCGCCGTTTATTGCGTAAAGCAGTACTTTTGCAAGGTTGGCACGCGCACCGAAGAATTGCATCTGCTTTCCGATCGCCATGGCGGATACACAGCAGGCGATTCCATAATCATCGCCCCATTCCGGAAGCATAATATCATCATTTTCATATTGGATCGAGCTTGTTTGGATGGACATCTTCGCGCAATATTTCTTGAAATTCGACGGCAGCTTTGTGGACCATAGGACAGTCAGGTTTGGCTCGGGTGCCGGGCCTAGATTATCAAGAGTATGCAGGAAGCGGAACGAGCTCTTTGTAACAAGAGGGCGTCCGTCCAAGGCCATTCCGCCGATTGATTCGGTTACCCAAGTCGGGTCGCCGCTGAACAATTCATTATAGTCAGGCGTGCGAGCGAATTTTACTAGGCGAAGTTTCATGACAAAGTGGTCGACAAGCTCCTGCGCTTCTATTTCGGTCAACGTGCCATTCTTTAGGTCGCGTTCAATGTAAATATCCAGGAAGGTCGATACACGGCCAAGGCTCATCGCCGCACCGTTTTGTTCCTTGATTGCCGCGAGGTAGCCAAAATATAGCCATTGGAAGGCATCCGCCGCATTTGAGGCAGGGGATGAGATATCATATCCATAGCTCTTAGCCAGTTCCTTCAATTCGACAAGCGCGCGGATTTGCTCCGCAAGCTCTTCACGGTGGCGGATGTTATTTTCGGACATTACTCCGCTGGTTGATTTTAAATCCTTTTTCTTTTCCTCGATAAGGAAGTCCACACCGTAGAGGGAAACTCTGCGATAGTCGCCGATGATGCGGCCGCGTCCATAGGCATCAGGAAGCCCTGTGATGATGCCGACTTTACGAGCTAGCATCATTTCATCTGTGTAAGCGTCAAAAACTCCTTGATTATGCGTTTTGCGGAAGTCGGTGAAAATCCGTTCAACTTCCTCATTCAGCGTATAGCCGTATGCTTCACAAGCGGCCTTGGCCATGCGGATTCCGCCGAATGGCTGCATGGATCGGTTGAAAGGCTTGTCGGTCTGAAAACCTACTACTTTTTCGAGTTCTTCATTAAGGTATCCTGGGCCATGGGATGTAATTGTGGAAACCGTTTCGGTATCCATGTCGAGGACTCCGCCTTTTTCACGCTCCTGGGAAGTCAGCTCCATTACTTGTTTCCATAAGACGTCTGTTGCGGGTGTAGCTCCAGCCAAAAAAGAATCATTGCCTTCAAATAACGTGAAGTTGTTCATGATGAAATCCCGGACATCTACTTCGGAAGCCCATTTCCCAAATTTAAAGCCATTCCATTGTTCAACCTGTGATTTTTCCTTAATGGTTTTAACCTGAGTGGTTTGTGCCATTGTGGTTCACCTCTTCATCTATTTTCAAAACTATATAACAGTTTCATTGCTATTATCTTATCTTGAGTATAACAGATAGGAAGTGAGAAAAATCACCCTTAAACAGGTCTAATTGTTACTATATTGTGAAACTTGGTTTCTCGTAATAATCTGTTGTTTAATAAAAATTTGACTTTTCAGAAAAGGGGAGTCTGTACTAGTGGTTTTTATTCAAATGGGTAAACTGTTATATAAGAGGTTTCTAGTTAATCCAACATTCCCACCTTGGAATAAGTGGAAACAACGAGTCTCTTGAAGGTAAACAAAAAGCCGCACGCTAGTATAGCGCACAGCATTTAATGGAGGAGTCCAACCTGTCAATCAACGACAATATAGGCAATCATCGGACCATTTCGTTCCTTATCGGGGTGAACTTCGCAAATCAACCTATAGATTCCTTCTTTTTTAAAAGAAAGGTCCACTACGGTTTCTTCCCCTTTTTTAACAATACCTTTAATAGTGGTATTTTCGATGTGGAAAGGATGTTCCTTCCCATTTACACCGTAAATAATCAACTGTACCTTCTCGCCTTTTTCCATAAAAATTGTCCCTGGGTCCCATCTGTATGCCTCAATTTTTTTCCCATCGGGAAGTGTTGCCGCAAACTCTCCGGTCACCATGTGGATTTCCCTGATGGGCTTACCAGCCGTTTCGTTAAAAACAACATCATCTCCCGCTTTTAACAGCCACCATCCTACCCCGGCAACAAGCGCAAACACTGCGGCAAGAATGAGGATGGCCGTTCCTTTTCTAATTGTCCAAATTTGCATAATATCCCTCCCAAACATGTCCTATTATTAATTTATGCTTGGAGGGTGAGTAAACTTGTCTATTTTTTCTGAAACTTCCTTTATAATAAATAGGGGAGTGGTTAATGGCCTCAAGAAAACGCATCTAACGCTTAACCCCCATGACAAAGAATGATGTTCAGCCATTCGGGAGGAGGAAGCAAAAATGAAAGCGGAAACAAAAAGTATGGTCGTTAAGTACAGGGGTGACAAACTGAATACGAAAGGTTGGATTCAGGAAGCTGCCCTCAGGATGTTAATGAATAATCTGGACGAGGAAGTTGCCGAAAATCCGGATGAATTGGTGGTATACGGAGGGATTGGGAAAGCCGCCAGGAATTGGGACAGCTTTAAAGCAATCGTTTCTTCTTTGAAAAAGCTTGAGAATGACGAAACATTGCTTATCCAATCCGGAAAGCCGGTTGCGGTTTTCAAATCCCATGCGGACGCACCAAGGGTTCTGATCGCCAACTCAAATCTTGTTCCGGCCTGGGCGAATTGGGATACCTTCCATGAACTCGATAAAAAGGGACTCATGATGTACGGTCAAATGACAGCGGGCAGCTGGATATACATAGGAAGCCAGGGAATTGTCCAAGGAACATATGAGACATTTGCCGAGCTTGCCAGGCAACACTTTTCGGGCAGCCTGAAACATACAATTACGTTAACCGCTGGACTGGGTGGTATGGGTGGTGCCCAGCCATTGGCAGTTACATTAAACGGCGGGGTTTGTTTGGCAATTGATACCGATATCCATCATATTCAGCGCAGAATTGAAACAAGGTACCTGGACGTTGTCGCCGAATCGCTTGAAGACGCGCTTTCAAAAGCGAAAGAAGCGAAACATCAGGGGCAGGCGCTTTCAATCGGGCTGGAAGGAAATGCGGCAGAGATTTTACCAAAAATGCTTGAGTTGGGCTTTATTCCTGATGTCCTCACCGACCAGACATCAGCGCACGATCCACTCAATGGCTATATCCCAGAGGGCTACTCGCTGGCAGAAGCGGCTGATTTCCGGAAAAACGATCCGGATGGCTATGTAAAAAAGTCGTGTGAGAGCATGGCGGTTCATGTAAGGGCAATGCTTGATATGCAGAAAAAAGGCGCGATAACCTTTGATTACGGAAACAACATCAGGCAGGTAGCAAAGGACACTGGAGTTGAAAATGCATTTGATTTCCCGGGATTTGTGCCTGCATACATCCGCCCGCTGTTCTGCGAAGGAAAGGGTCCGTTCCGTTGGGTCGCGCTTTCCGGGGATCCCGAGGATATTTACAAAACAGATGAGGTCATTTTGCGTGAATTTGCCGATAATGAGCATCTATGCAATTGGATCCGGATGGCCAGGGAAAAAATCCAGTTCCAAGGCCTGCCTTCAAGGATTTGCTGGCTTGGTTATGGTGAAAGGGCACGTTTTGGCAAAATCATTAACGATATGGTTGCCAGCGGTCAATTAAAGGCTCCAATTGTAATCGGCCGAGACCACCTTGACTCCGGGTCAGTCGCTTCACCGAACAGAGAAACGGAAGCGATGGCAGATGGAAGTGATGCTGTCGCGGACTGGCCAATTTTGAACGCAATGATTAATGCGGTTGGCGGCGCGAGCTGGGTATCCGTGCATCATGGCGGCGGAGTGGGGATGGGGTACTCTCTCCATGCTGGCATGGTCATCGTAGCGGACGGGACCAAGGAAGCAGAGCGCAGGCTGGAGCGCGTCCTGACGTCCGACCCGGGAATGGGAATCGTGCGCCATGTCGATGCGGGCTATGATTTGGCAGTCGACGCAGCCAGGAAGAACGGGCTTAACATTCCAATGCTTGACTAGCCCCTAACATCAATGACGGCAACTTTGGAGAAAGGGGAGAAAGAAATATGTCTGGAACGATTTTAATAAAAAATGCCTCACAGGTAGTGACAGTAAAAGGTTTTTCGCACAGCCCTGCCACCGGGGAGGAAATGGGCATCCTTTCTGTAATCGAGAATGGTGCAGTCCTCCTTTCCGATGGGAAAATTGTATCGGTTGGCACAAATGCGGAAGTAGAAGCGGAAGCTGGCGCCATGCTGAAGGGAGCGGAGATCATCGATGCGACCGGGAAGATTATCCTTCCCGGCCTTGTCGACCCCCATACGCATCTTGTCCATGCCGGGAGCCGTGAAGATGAATTTGGAATGAGGCTAAAAGGCGCAACGTATATGGAAATCATGGAAAACGGCGGCGGAATTCATGCGACAACCTCAAGGACAAGGTCCGCTTCCGAGGAAGAGCTTTTCCGAGAGGGGTCAAAGAGGCTTGACGCTTTCCTTTTGCATGGCGTAACGACTGTTGAGGCAAAAAGCGGCTATGGCCTCGACTGGGAAACCGAGTATAAGCAGCTTCTCGTTGCAAAAAAGCTGAACGAAACCCATGAAATCGACATTGTCAGCACCTTCATGGGCGCGCATGCGGTTCCGGCGGAGTACAAGGCAGATCCGGACCGGTTTATCGACCTTATTATCGATGAAATGCTGCCAAAGGTCGCGGCAGAAGGCCTTGCTGAATTTAATGATGTTTTTTGCGAGAGAGGCGTTTTTACTCCTGAACAATCAAGACGGCTTTTGGAAGCGGGAAAACAGTATGGGCTGATTCCGAAAATCCATGCCGACGAAATTGAGCCTTACGAAGGCGCGGAGCTTGCTGCGGAAGTCGGCGCAATTTCGGCGGATCATCTATTGAAAGCTTCCCAGCGCGGAATCGATAAAATGGCTGAAAAGGGAGTCATTGGGGTTCTTCTCCCTGGAACAGCATTTTTTCTAATGGCCGAAAGCGCAAATGGAAGGAAAATGATTGATTCAGGTGTACCTGTTGCTTTGTCGACAGACTGCAACCCGGGGTCCTCGCCAACCGTATCCATGCCATTGATCATGAACCTTGCCTGCCTGAAGATGGGCATGTCAATGGAGGAAGTGATTACGGCAGCGACCATTAACGCCGCGCATGCAATTGGAAGGGCAGGAAAGATTGGGAGCATTGAACCAGGTAAACAGGCGGATATTCTGATCGCAAACGTCCCTAATTACAAACGGCTCCAGTACAACTACGGGATGAACCATACAGATACTGTTATTAAAAAAGGGAAGATTGTCGTAAGGGATGGGGTATTGTGTTAAGTGAATTTTTTGAACCCGCCCAGTTTACCTGGAGGAGGGACAACGAGGCGAAAGATCCAAAAGTGAAGGATTGGATTTGCCAGGAAACGCCTGGTTCTGCTGGCGGGGACAGTTGGGATGTGGTTGTCCTTGGGGTCCCGCTTTCGCGTTCATCGATTTCTGTATCAGGTGCATCGGAGTTTCCTGATGCATTCAGGAGGGCATGGGGTGGTTATTCCACCTACAACCTTGATTATCAAACAGAACTTGGCGGTATGAAGGTACTTGATCTTGGAAACGTGAAAATGCACTTCACCGATATCCCAAAATCGCACGAAAACATCACGCAGGCGATGGCCTCTGTTAGGGAGGCGTTTCCTAATGCCTTTCCGGTATCGATAGGAGGGGACCATTCCGTCACAGCCAGGCTTGTGTCCGGCTTGAAGGCCGTCCATCCGGGAAAAGAAATCGGCATATTGCAGTTTGATACCCATCTTGACTTGCGGGATCTTGCCGATCACGGGCCAACAAACGGGACACCGATCCGGTTTTTGATTGAAAATGGGGCCATTCAGGGGAAAAATGTTTTTAATATCGGATTACATGGCTTTTTTAACGGCCAGTCTCTTTTGAGTTATGCGAAAGAACATGGGGTTAACTGCATTACACTTAGGGAAGCGCGGAAAAAGGGGATAGCTGAAACGGTAAGGGAAGCAGTTGCCGAACTTTCAGCCAGGGTGGACTATATTTACGTAACTGTAGACATGGATGTCCTTGACATCGCTTTTGCCCAGGGGGTTCCTGCCTCGACCCCAGGAGGGATGGCATCATACGAATTATTTGAAGCTGTTTACGAAGCAGGCTTGTCACAGAAGGTTGCGGCAATGGATATTGTTTGCCTCGATCCTACAAAGGATACCCCTGCCCAGGCAACCGTAAAAACGGGTGTTTATACCTTCCTTACTTTTTTAACTGGGCTCAGGATTCGTGATAGTTAATTTTTCGGAAAAGGAACGATGAAAAGGACTCTGTCGGAGGAAATGACAGCGTATTTGATTTTTTCAGTTTTTAGTTCTTTGCCGTATAAATAGCCCTCGAACCAGGAGACGAACTGTTCAGGAAAGTGATGATACTGGCAGACGCCATTCAGGATCATTTCTGCTGGCAAATGTAAGTTGGCATATATAGCATCCGGAACCGGGCTGGCAAAGCTCCCCTTCTCTTGGGGAGCTTTTTCTTCAATCGAAAGAGTCCCATTCGGCTCAAGTATAGCCTTTCTCACTTCAGATAAAGAAAATATACCCTTTTCTCTTAATTGCTGGTGCAATCCTTCTTTTGTGTATTTTGCTTCGGCCATGTTTTTTTCAATGATTTTTCCTTCTTCAATTAACAGGGAGGAGGGCCCGGATAGGATTTTTTGAAAAAAAGGCAGGCGATACGTGCTAATAACAGCAAGATAATAAAGTACAACTAGTGTTAAAAAGGAGCAAACCATAGGCCAATAATCCAGGTTGATATTGAATCCCATATTTGCAATCAGCGACCCAATTGTAATGGCCATCGCCATATTGAAATGATTCTTATGGGCATTGATCTGCCTGCCGAACAGTGCAAGAATTATCAGCAATAAAATAAATGACACAGCAGTCCTTATAATGGACGAAAATACTTCTTCCACAAAAGCACTTCCCTTGTTTATAATGGCGGGTGTAGTTTTCCATCCGTGGAAGGAAATATGCAGAATGCTATTTGCTTTTTAACAAGGAAGAAATATAGAGCATAACAAAAGATATCAATATGATAATAGCGACGAGAATCCATGCCCTGTCCATCCGGCCCGATTCCATGGAAATATAGATCGCGATCGGCGCCGTCTGTGTTTTGCCTGGGATATTGCCGGCAAACATTAGCGTTGCGCCAAATTCTCCAAGTGCTCTGGCAAAACTCAAGATAGCACCCGTTATTAGGGCTTTTGCCGAAAGTGGAATTGTGATATAAAAAAACGTTTTCCACGTTCCCGCCCCGTCCATATGGGCTGCTTCTTCAATTCCCGGATCAATCGATTCAAAGCCCGCCTTAGCAGATTGATACATTAAAGGAAAAGCAACAACGGTCGATGCGAGGGCCGCGGCCCAAGGGGTAAACATGATTGAAGCCCCAAACACACTCTCGACGAACGAGCCTATCGGGCTATGCTTGCCAAAAAGAATAATCAGCAAAAAGCCGACAACTGTTGGCGGGAGAACAACCGGAAGCATAAAGAAAGTTTCCACAACAGTTTGGCCAGGAAATTTTTTTCCAGCCATTGCCTTCGCGAAGAAAATGCCAAGCGGAAAAGCAAGGCAGAGAGCGATGGCAGCGGTTTGAATTGAGAGAATAATAGGGGTGGCAATATCTGCTTGTAACACAAAAACCCATCCAGTCACAAAGTAATTCCGCCAAAGGGCGACTTGTCTTTCCATCCTTGGGACAGGTATGGAAAGACAGTCTTAATTTAACAAAGAAAACCGGTCCTGTCACCAGAAAAAGAAAAATGTCCAGGAGTAATCTGGACATTTTTTATCAACCGAGCCTGTTTTCAACAAGATTGCATACTTCATCTGCCGAAAGGCCATTTGCTTCAATTACCGAAGCCTTCGTTACCGTATCATGCATTCCCATAATATTCGAGTCCAGGCCGGTTACTACACAGCAGGCGCAGTCCGCTGCATCCGATTCCTGTTTCAGTTCAACCACTTCATGTCCACGTTCCCTCAAAGCCTGCTGTACATTGGCCAGGGATTGTTCCACTCCTACTTTTGCCATAAAGCACACCTCCTTCGTCCATATAATGCCTTAGGGACCGGAATTTATTCCTTTTTTGAATAAATGGGCTGGAAGGGATTACCCTAAAGAATGGGAGGTGTGTTGATATGGGAAAACGGAAACAGGACCCATCCACTATTGGGTTGAACTCGTCCCAGGTTGAAGGCCAGGGAACAACGAACAAGGAAACCGGGAATGTAAAGGCCCCTTCTTCAAGAAATAAACAAAAGCGGTCGTAAACTTTATGGATAGGCGGAGCTCTCTGGCGGGGAGTTCCGTTTTTTTTGGGGGGAAAAAAGCCCTTAAACAAGGTGTTTGGGTTGGAAAGTTGCCCGAGTATTTTTCTGAAAATTGAGATAAGGGCGAATGTGTAAAATAATGGGGCGAATCAATGGAAATACAGGGTGAAAAGTAAAAATTTCAGGGCGAATAAAATAAATTCCGCTATTATACTGAATCCACCTATTAAAAACAGTCCATTTTTTACATTTAATGTTAATTATATGTCCGTTTTTCAACAATTTTCCTTATTTGAAGGAAAACAACACTAGGTTGGAGAAGAAATAACGCAGAAACATATGAAAGGAGCTGTTTTTTTGCTAATAAAAGCTCGCGGGGTTCCAATTTGGATTCAATGCCTCGAAGCACTCCTCCGATTGCTGCCCCCAAACCACCGGCGAGTCCCCGAAATTCGCCAAAACCTGAAAAACCGCCGAAAAGGTTATAGTGGTGAAAAAAATTCCGATTACTACGTAAAGCTTCTTGATCAAAAAAACTTTCTAATCCTACATGATTTAACCCTTGTCCACAATAAACTCCACTTTCAAATCGACACTCTCATTCTCACCACCAAATTCTTTATCATAATTGAAATCAAAAGCTTGAGTGGGGAACTCTACTTCAATGGGGACACTGGTCAACTCACTGTATCCCGACATGAAACCATTACTGGTGCGGATAATCCCCTTGTCCAAGCGTTAAATCACTGCATTCAGCTAAAGGGGTGGCTCGATGCCCATAAACTGAAACAGATGCCGATCGAACACTTGGCCATTATAAGCAACCAGCAATCAGTCATTAGGTGCAGCAATCGGGAAATTGCAAGGCATGTTGGCACAGAGAAGAGCCTGCCGCTGAAAGTCATGGAGCTATCCAAACGATACAAAGCTGAACTGCTTAGCGAAAAAGAACTAAAAAGGACAGCGAAAACACTCAAAAAAGGACATTCCCCGCAGCCTATTAATATATTGGGGTTTTATAAACTAAAACATGAAGAACTCCTTACGAAAATCCCTTGTCCTTATTGCGGTTTCCGCCCGATGGGGAGATTAAGGGCCTTTTGGTACTGTAAAAACTGTTTTTCAAAGACAAGAGATGCGCATGTAGCCGTAATAACCGATCACTTACTCGTTACGGGAAATGAAATTACAAATAGGGAATGCCGCAGAATTCTTGGAATAGATTCAGCCAAATTGGCAAATAAACTCCTTACAGAAATGGATTTACACCAGGAAGGCAACACGAGAGGGAGGTTATACTCACTGAAATTTAAATAGGAAAAAAACAGGAGCATTTAGCCCCTGTTTTTTTAAATTAATACATTTTTGCAACTTGTTCCTGGAGTTCTTTGTTTTCCAGGTATTCGTCGTATGTCATTTGCTTATCGACAAGGCCGGCCGGTGTCAATTCGAAAATCCGGTTTGCGATTGTCTGGATAAACTGATGGTCATGGGATGCGAAAAGCATCGAACCCTTAAAGTTGATCAGCCCATTGTTTAGAGCGGTAATCGACTCCAAATCAAGGTGGTTTGTCGGTTCATCAAGAATCAGAACGTTCGCGCCTGAGAGCATCATTTTGGAGAGCATGCAGCGGACCTTTTCGCCTCCGGATAGAACGCTTGCCTTCTTCAATACTTCTTCGCCGGAGAAGAGCATCCTTCCAAGGAAACCTCGCAGGAAGCTTTCACTTTCATCCTTAGGGGAGAATTGACGGAGCCAATCGACAAGATTTAGTTCGCTGTTCTCGAAAAAGATTGAGTTATCCTTCGGGAAATAAGCCTGTGAAGTAGTGATTCCCCATTTGAAGGTTCCGGAATCCGGCTCCATTTCACCCATCAATATTTTGAAAAGGGTAGTTTTAGCGAGTTCATTTGTACCGACCAAAGCGATTTTGTCATCCTTGTTCATCGTAAAGTTAATATTATCAAGGACTTTCACGCCATCTATCGTTTTTGTGAGCCCCTCAACCATAAGGAGGTCGTTCCCGATTTCCCTTTCAGGAGTAAAACCAACATATGGGTATTTGCGTGAAGAAGGCTTAATGTCATCCAGAGAAATTTTATCAAGCAATTTTTTCCTTGAAGTCGCCTGCTTTGATTTTGAGGCGTTTGCGCTAAAGCGCGCAATGAAGGCTTGCAATTCCTTGATTTTTTCTTCCTTCTTCTTGTTTTGATCGTGCGCCATCCTGCTTGCTAGCTGGCTGGATTCGTACCAGAAATCATAGTTTCCTACATAGATTTGGATTTTACCGAAATCGAGGTCGGCGATATGGGTACAAACCTTATTCAAGAAATACCTGTCGTGGGAAACGACGATGACTGTGTTCTCAAAATTGATCAGGAACTCCTCGAGCCATTGAATTGCTTTAATGTCGAGGTGGTTCGTCGGCTCGTCAAGAAGAAGGACTTCGGGCTTGCCAAATAAAGCTTGGGCAAGCAGGACCTTCACTTTTTCCGAACCGGAAAGCTCAGCCATTTTTTTCTCATGAAGAGTTTCATCAATGCCAAGGCCTTTCAAGAGAATTGCCGCTTCAGATTCAGCCTCCCAGCCGTTCAGTTCCGCGAATTCGCCTTCGAGTTCAGCTGCGCGCATGCCGTCTTCATCGCTGAAATTTTCTTTCATATAAATGGCATCTTTCTCCTGCATGACTTCATATAGGCGAGTATGGCCCATAATGACCGTCTTCAGGACTTCATGCTCCTCGTATTCGAAGTGGTTCTGTTTTAAGACAGCCATCCTTTCGCCAGGGCCAAGATGGACAGTGCCTGTTTGGGATTCAATTTCCCCAGAGAGAATCTTGAGGAATGTTGATTTACCGGCTCCATTGGCGCCAATCAATCCGTAGCAGTTCCCGGGGGTGAATTTTATATTAACATCTTCAAATAATTTGCGGTCTCCGTACCTTAAGCTTACATTACTGACTGTTATCATAGCATCCTCCAAATACACATAATCCATGAAATTATAACATGATTATTGACAAGGAGCGAATAAATTAAAATAAGAGAATAGAGAAGTCCGTGTTTTTGTTGGGATCCTAGGGGGTAAAAGGAATCGAATAATCAAATTGCGGATGTGTAGCTTTCGAAATTTTTCTATAATTTTTTTTGAGATTTTCACACTTTATTCATAATTTTGGTGTAAAATTGACTTATGGAAATGCCGAGAAGAGAAGGTGAACCGTATGGCTAAGCAAAAAATAACCGAACTGGTCAAAAAGTTGAGGAAATCGGGGATCAAAGCGAGCATTACTAAACCGAAAGCTGATTATCTATCAAATTTGCAGCGTTTGAACAGCACTCCTTCTTCGGTTAATTGTTTAAGATGATATGAAAAGCGGATACCCTTGTTTCCGGGGTATCCGCTTTTCTTTTATTAACCGTTATTCAATTTCATCCATGATTGTTTTTAAGACTTCGTTTTTATTGAATTCTTTTCCCATAGGGAATTTATCAATATATTTATTATTTTCATCCACCAAATAGGTAAAGGTTGTATGGATAAAAAATCCGTTGCCGGGATCCTTGTATTGAAATTGGAAAGGCGCTGCGACCTGCCTTATTTGTTCATGGCTTTTTTCCAGGTCGTTCTGGTCCCCCGTAAGGAAAATCCACTTGCCATCGTTTTCAATATCAAACATTTCCATGTAATTGCGCAAAACGTCTGGCGTATCTCTAAAAGGGTCGATGGTAATGGAAATAAATTCGACTTCATCGCCGAAAACCCCCTTTTTTTCCAGGTCCTTTTTCAAGGCGGCCATTTTCTGCGTAGTGGTTGGGCAAACATCAGGGCAGTGGGTGTATATAAATTCTATTAATTTTACTTTGGTTTTATCGTCACCAAAACGATAAGGTTTGTTCTCCTGGTTAACCAGCTCGACTTTTTCAGGAATCTGCGCCATGGCATCCCTGACTTTAAAAAAGCTGATTCCCCCCGCAATTCCAATCGCAATAGCAACCGCGCATATAATAATCACTTTTTTCATGAGAAATTCCCTCCCTTTACCAAAGATAATGAAGTTTCCCCTAAATGCATATGGATAATTTGTGAACAAGAATAAAAACCGAATTTTTCACTCCGCCTTGCTTATTCAACATTGCAATATTCAATCGGGCAGTTATCGCAATTGTTTTCCCTTTTTAAATAGTCAAGGTCATGAATAATAATCTTTCTCGACCGAACGCTGATTATGTTCCGTTGTTTCAAGTCTGAGAGCATCCTGCTGACGATTTCGCGTGCCGTGCCGCAAAAATTAGCCAAATCCTGCGTGGTCAAGGAGACGTTAATATAAATGCCATCTTCTCCCTTTACCCCGTAGCTGTTGCTCAGCCTGATTAAGGTCGAATATAGGGCGCCTTTTTTTCCATAAAGTACGAGATCCTTGAATTTAGTCATCGTTTTTCGCATGTGGTCATTCATCCATTTTAAAAACTCATAGGCAAGCTTGCTGTTTTTAAAAAAAGCATGTTCGAGATCGCCAATATTCAGGGCGGCAATCCTTGAGTCCTCTACAACCTTGGCGCTGAAAATATATTTGGGGTCGATTGTGAAGAGAGTCAGTTCCCCGACTATATCATTGGCCCCGCACAGCCTTAAAAGGAGCTCCTGTCCTTGAGGGTTCATTTTCGTTATTTGGACATTACCGGAAAGAATAATATAGACTTCGTTCGCTTCCTGTCCTTCCCTGAATAGGAAATTGCCTTTGGCGCATTCGAAAGTTCGGTTTGCTGACATCAGCAGCTCGTTTAATTCATATGAAAGAAAGGGCTGCCTTTCATTTCCATCCATTCTCCATCACCCAAATCTTGGATTTTTATCAGGCTAGGTTCTTCACTATAAGAGCTGGTTTATGATTAAAATACGTAACTTTTATGTTGATTGGAACGGAGGGCACCGACTCCTCGAAAATGCTATCGCATTTCCTTCGTGCAAAGCTTATTCAGGGAAGCTATTTGTCCTGCGGGATGC
>NZ_LMTI01000001.1:817180-839838 GCF_001510665.1 Bacillus sp. FJAT-27445 | reverse complement strand
GTGGAGACCCCACAGGCGCTAGCGCCGAGGAGGCTCCACTGACGCCCCGCGGAAAGCGTGTGCCTGGAGTGCAAATCAACACATTGGTAAAACCACTTTTTGTGGTGAAGAGCCTAAGGTGACATATATATCAATTTTACCTCATTAATACGTGTATTCCTGAAAGCTTTTTTACAATAATGAGAACGAAATAAAAACGTTATTGCCTCCTGTACCTATAATATGAAGAAAATGGTGCATACTATAGGAAGAAACTCCAGTGAAAGCTATCTGGGATAGGAGGTATGGACATGTTTTTTGGGAAAAGGCTGCCTTATGAGAAGGAAGAGGAACCTCTGGTTAGTACCGAAATATACTCCTGCAGTGATGATAGCTGCATCGGCTGGATGAGAAAAAACTTTGTGTCAGACGACTTGTTATGCCCTATGTGTGGAAGCTCAATGGATTCCGGCATTAGGGATTTGCCTAAAATGTAAAAGAGCTGGTACCTAAATATTCGGTACCAGCTCTTTTCTTAAAGGTTTTCGTTTTGCTGCCTGATTTCATCGCCGCCCAAAAGAGTATTCGCCTCTTCCAGCTGCTTATGCTCATCGACTGAATTTCCCGGGATACTTTCAGGGTTAGGATACGTGTCACCCGTTTCAACAGTGAATGTAGGTTGTTTGATTGCGGGGGTAGTGTAGTTCGTTTTCTTCTCCACGGCCTTCAGCTCCTTGTAATAAAGCATGTACGAAGATACCGCTTATTATTCCTTAAGAAGACAAGTGACGTACTATATGGATTGGAATGCTTTTCGTTTTCGATAGTCGCCGAAAGTTCCGAGTTCTTCATTGAGGAGCAGCTCCATTTTTTCAAGATCCGTCCGCGCGACCGGCTTGTCTGCAGTGTTCCATTTTATTGTATAGATAAAATAGTACTCCTTAATCTGCCTGAAGATTACAGGCGAGGAGGGGAATTCATCGTATAGCGCCTTGATATTATATTTTTTTGTATAGGCCCAGTTCATCAGCCTCATGAAAGGGACACATCCTTTTAAAATATTCTCTTCCTTATTAAAACATTTTCAAGGATGTTTTCGCCAGTGCCAAAAGGCCGGCTCCTCCTATGGGAACCGGCCTTTTATCAGTTGAGTCCTCTATTCCATTTGCTTCGCCTTACATGAATCACATTCGCATTGGTAGGACTCTGCTTGCTCCTGGATGGACCCTCCGCACAATGAGCATTCCTTCTGAGGAAGATTGCGGAAGAATTCAATAGGATTCATTAACATCGTAAAAATCGCTCCTTTTATATGACAGATTGATAATGTATTCCCTTTTATAATACAGTTTAATCATTTGAATCCTTTTGGTGATTCCTATTTTTTCTCACCCTATGTTTTTTTGAGGCATTCCTTGGGACTTGAACTTAAAAACAGGCGGAAATTTCTAAACCAGGTATATTATTAATACCGATGAAACAATGGAATTGATTGGTGAACAGCCCTTCGGAAAGCTTGTGGGACAGGTGTTTGGGGATAATTTATTTGTTCCATCATTAACTTCATAGGAAAGACGGAGGGATATTAATCTAAAATCAAATCATTTACAATACAAGCATAGGAAAAATATGAGGATTTTGGTAAAATGGTGTAAAGTAGTGGGGGATATACTAAATCCTTTTTTATTTTGCTTTCTTAATTGTGAACTTTCTATTACAATTGTATTAGAAATGTCAAAAACTTAGGGGTTGATACTTGACAATGAATGGGATGACCTTTCAGTTCAGTCCGATTTTACTAATATTCGCATTGGCCTTAACAATGATGGCTTCGTATACTGCTTTAGATATGTTTACGCTTATCCATTCCTCCAAAAAGAATAAAGGCCTGTTGTACATTGGCGGAACCTTTGCAATGGGAATCGGTATATGGGTAATGAATTTTTTAGGGCTTTTATCCGAGGATGTAAGTAGATTCGGAACTTACCAGATTCCGCTTACCATGCTCTCGATGGTGATTGGCATCTCGTTGACCGGCATGGCGTTCATCTCCCTGACTGCAAATAAAGTAAAATTCTCCAGCTTGCTTTTAGGTAGCCTTTTTCTTACCATGGCTGTATTCTCAATTCATATTATCGGTATGTACTCAATGGAAATCAGCATTGGGTTCAACCCAGTAATTTTTACAGTATCAACTCTATTAATATATTGTTCCTTTCTATTCGCGCTATGGATGCTGTTTTATTCTAAAAGTTTTAATAGAGGAAATTCCGCGTGGCTAAAACCTGTAAGTGCAGGCATTATCACTGCGGCTGTCGCACAGGGCCATTTCCTACTGAAGCGGGCGTCAAGCCTGGAGGAAACGCCAGCGGGATCGTTATCCTTAATACCTGATGATTCGTTCATTGTTTACTTGGTCCTGTTCGTTGCCACGTTAATTTTCGGCGGATTAATCATTTCGAGTACCCTTATTAGCAAGAAACTTGCCGCGGCGGATAGCCATTTAAAGGATATTCTCGCCGCATTGCATGCATCTTCAATTGTTGGCGTCACGGACATGGACGGTAACTTGATTGAAGTGAATGACAAGTTCCTAGAGGTAACAAAATATTCCAGGGAAGAAATTATCGGTAAAAATCACCGGCTCATGAATTCGGGCTATCATTCCAAGGAATTTTTCAAAGAGTTATGGGACACAGTCCTGTCAGGAAAGATTTGGTACGGTGAAATTTGTAACAAGGCAAAGGATGGCTCCCTTTATTGGGTTGATACCACGATTGTTCCTTTTCTGGACACAAAAGGAAAGCCTTATCAATATGTTTCCATCAGGTCGGACATTACAAAACGTAAGGAAGCTGAAAAGGAGCTGATGGAACAGCATAAGGAAATCAGCGACATTACATTTGCTCTCGACCAATCTTCTATCGTTGCGATTACCGATTCGAGGGGTGCTATAACGAGCGTCAATGACAAGTTCTGTGAAATATCCAAGTACAGCCGCGAGGAATTGATTGGACAGGATCACAGGATATTGAATTCAGGCACCCATGACAAGGAGTTCTTCAAGGATTTATGGAAGACAATTGGGAACGGGAAGGTATGGAAAGGAGAAATATGCAACCGAGCGAAGGATGGGACACTTTACTGGGTTGATACAACCATCGTTCCTTTTTTGAACGAAAAAGGTAAACCCTATCAATATGTCGCCATCAGGACAGATATTACCAACAGGAGAACCGCCGAGGCAAACCTGAAAAATTCCCTAAAGGAAATCAGTGATTATAAATTCGCCCTTGATCAATCATCAATCGTAGCAATAACCGACGCCCGGGGAAAAATTATTAGCGTGAATGATAATTTCTGTGAAATCTCCAAGTTTTCCAGAGAGGAATTAATTGGCCAGGATCACAACATCCTTAACTCAGGATTACACCCAAAGGAGTTTTTCAAAGAGCTCTGGAGTACAATTGGGCAGGGGAATGTGTGGACCGGGGAAATCAGGAATCGCGCCAAGGATGGCTCGTTCTATTGGGTGGATACGACAATTGTTCCATTCCTGAATGAAAAAGGCCGGCCTTATCAATACGTCGCCATTCGCAATGATATCACAGAACGGAAAAGGACAGAAGATATGCTTCACCGCCAGGATAAACTTGCCGCGGTCGGCCAGCTCGCCGCGGGAGTCGCCCACGAAATCAGGAATCCATTAACATCAATGAGAGGCTACGCGGAGTTCCTTCAGTTGGATGAACGTGATCCTGAACGGCTTGAGTTTTTAAATATTATCCTGGATGAAATTGAAAGGGTGAATGGCATCGTCGAGGACTTTATGGTCCTTGCGAAACCGAAAGCAGTGGAATTGGAAGAAAAGAACGTAGTGCCAGTCATTAAAAATGTCCTATCGCTGCTAGAGTTTGAAGCCCGCAAAAAGAATGTAAAGCTTGATTTCGATTATACAGATGAAATTATTCAGATTGAATGTGATGAAAACAGGCTGAAGCAGGTTTTCCTTAATTTTGTGAAAAATGGAATTGAAGCAATGCCAAATGGCGGAGAACTCCATGTGAAATCGAGCATCAAGGGGAACGAGGTGCAGATTTCCATTCAGGACACCGGCGTGGGAATACCGGAAGAAAAATTGAAGAAGCTTGGTGAACCATTCTATACAACCAAAAAGAACGGAAACGGCCTTGGCCTAATGGTGAGCTTCAAGATTATTGAAAGCCACAATGGAAAAGTTTTCGTTGAAAGCGAGCCAAACAAAGGAACCACTTTCAATATCTTCCTTCCGGCTAAAACTGCATGACATCTACAATAAGAGGGAATTGGCGGGGCCATTCCCTCGTTTTTATAAAACAGAGGAAAGTGTTTGAATTCTAAAAATGTGATTATGCAGAAATAAAAATCATGAATAAATATATTTTAATAGAAATGTAATCGCTTTCACGTCACTGAATCTTCATAAAGATGACAAAATCTTCACTATTATAACGCCCTAGCAGCAGAAGAAATGAATTAATATGGTTATATAAGCATCTATGTTTAAAATGGAGGGATTCAAAATGGGAGTGCAGAATCTTGTTAAAACGGTCTGCGGATATTGCGGGACCGGTTGTGGCCTTGTTGTTGAAGTTCAGGATAATAAGATTGTTAAAATACGGGGAGATAAGGAAGCGCCTGTCAATAAGGGCCAAACATGCGTGAAAGGGTCATTCGCGTATGAGTATGTCCATGCGCCAAATAGATTGAATTCACCGCTGTTAAGAAAAGGCGGGCAATTGGTCAAGGCGACATGGGATGAAGCCTTAAGCTTTATCTCGAATAGGCTTGGCGCTATCAAGTCCGAGTGGGGGCCGGAATCCATTACCATGTTCGCCTGCGCAAGGACGACAAATGAATCCAATTATGTAACCCAAAAATTTATGAGGACTGTAATTGGAAGTAATAATATAGACGGCTGTAACCGAACCTGACACGCTCCAAGTGTTGCCGGTCTGGCAACTGTGTTTGGAAGCGGTTTCCCTACAAATACTCTTGAGGATTTCGATAGGGCCGAGGTTCTTTTATTAATGGGCTCGAACACGAGCGAGGCGCATCCAATAATTGCGAACAGGATTAAAAAAGCTGTCAAATCAGGGTTGAAAATGATTGTAATCGATCCAAGGAAAATTGATATGGTGAAATCCGCTCACCGGCACTTGCAAATCAACGTTGGCTCCGATATTGCGTTAATCAACGCTTTCATCCATGTCATCCTTAAAGAAGGGCTCTATAATACGGAGTTTATTGGAAAGCATACAGAGGATTTTGACGTATTGCAAAAAAGGGTTGAAATGTACACCCCCGAGTATTCCTCTCTCATTACAGGTGTACCGGCAGAAGACATTATTGAGACTGCAAGGGAATATGCTTCCGCGAATGGAGCAATGATTGCCTATACCTTGGGAATTACCGAACATCACTGCGGTGTTAACAATGTGTTTGACATTGCCAACCTTGCTCTCTTGACCGGGAATATCGGCAAGGAAGGAAGCGGCATTATGCCATTGCGCGGCCAAAATAATGTTCAGGGAGCCGGCGACATGGGCTGCCTGCCAAATCAGCTTGCCGGGGCAATGAGCCTTGCAAATGCCGATTATCGGGCTAGGTATGAACAGGAATGGGGAGTTACCCTAAACCCTCAACCAGGCGATACCCAAACTAGAACGTTTGACCGTATCGAGGAGGGTGGGGTTAAAGCCCTTTATGTAATAGGGGAAAATCCGCTGCTGGCTGATGTTCATATGAATCATACAAAAACGCTATTGGAAAAATTGGATCTTCTAATAGTCCAAGATATTTTTCTTACAGAAACAGCTCAGCTGGCGGATGTTGTCTTACCCGCGCGCTCCTGGGGGGAAGTAGATGGGACCTTTACCAACACGGACCGTCGGATTCAGCGCGTCCGCAAAGCTATCGATGCCCATCCGGACACGAAAGAGGATTGGGAAATTCTTTGCGAGCTTTCGACGATTATGGGGTATCCAATGAATTACGAGAGCAGTGAAGAGATTTGGAACGAGGTTCGCAAGCTCGCCTGGGAAATGTATGGCGGTATTTCCTATGAAAGGCTTGAGAAGGAATATTCGGTCCACTATCCTTGTCCGGACGAGACCCATCCGGGTACTTTCGTTATGCTTGACAGGTTCCATAAAGATGCGGAACCGGACAGGAAGTCTCCTTTTGTCCCAGTGGATTACACCGCGCCGCTTGAACTGCCGGACGAGGAGTATCCTTTTACCTTGACGACCGGAAGAAGGTACGAATCCTATAATACCCATACCCAAACCCGATACTATGCAACAGGGGTTAAAATAAAGCAAACGGAAGAGACGATTGATATCCATCCCGAAGATGCAGCGAAACTTGGCATTGCGGACGGGGACATCGTACACGTGAAATCCCGCCGCGGTGAGCTTACTGTTAAATGCAAAGTGACTGAACAGGTGGTTCCAGGTCTTGTGTTTATGAGCTTCCACTGGCATGAAACACCGACGAACGTACTCACCCTTAATGAGTATGATCCGATATCGGGAACAGCGGAATACAAGGCTTGCGCCGTATCAATCCAACCGGTTTAATTATTTTGGGAGCAGAGAAATCTGCTCCTCAGACTGTAGACAAACTCGAAGAGTTTCGGGTTTGCCTACAGTCTTTTTTAATTTTAAATATAAATTGAAATGACAATGCGTCTCTAGATTTACATTCCGGGTGGACGCTTTCCGCGGGCGGGGCCGAGCCGCTTCCCTCGCTACGCTCAGTCCAGGGTCTCGACTATCCCGCTATTCCCGCAGGAGTCGCCACCCTCCATTTCAATCAACTGAAATTTCCTTTATATAAATGACACTATGTATAGGGTGACCTCCCATGATGACTAAAAATCCAAGCCAATGAATGTGAACAATTGGAAGTAATTCTTAAGTTAATTTATCCTGGTTCTTCACCATAAGTGCTACTTTATGATTAATATGCCTAACTTTTATGTTGATTGGAGCGGAGGGCACCGACTCCAGCGGGATGCAGCGGCAAGGTGGAGACCCCACAGGCGCAAGCGCCGAGGAGGCTCCACTGACGCCCCGCGGAAAGCGTGTGCCCGTAGCGCAAATCAACACATTCGCTAAAACCACTTTTGTGGGGAAGAACCTTTAACCTTCGTAATTTCCATATAAATTACAAAAGGCAGCGAGTGGGTAACCTCTCGCTGCCTTTTGCCGATAATCTTTGGAGCAGAGAAATCTGCTCCTTTTTCCGTTTAGGAACGATTTTTCATTAAAATTTTTCAGAACATTCAATCGATTGGTTACCTCATCGTAACCTTATAGTCATTGTTGTTACCGAATTATTATCTTCTTGTTCTTGGGATTTTGGTTTTTCATGCTAACATTGACAGTGTTAGTTTTTAGAATAAGGATTGTAGGAGGTACACGGACTTGAAAAAATCGATAGGTAGCTTCATGATTGCGGCAGCAATTTCCGGTACGTTTGCCGCCAATGCCCAGGCGGAGGAAATCGTTGTAAAAAAAGGGGATACTCTCTGGGGACTTTCAGAAGTACATAATACAAGTGTTGATAATATCATAGGATGGAACGGGTTGGAATCAGAGACCATCTATGCAGGCGAAACGCTTAATATTTTTCCCGAAAAAATGTACGAGGTTAAGAACGGCGATACATTGTGGGGGATTGCATCATCCCAAAAAGTATCATTGCAGAATTTGATAGATTGGAATGACTTAAAAAGTGATTTAATTTACCCTGGAATGCAGCTCGCAATTGGAGCGAATACCGGTAATGTACAGGCCGTTCAGACTCAGCAGGCTCCGGCAGCTAAGAAAGACACCACCCAGGTTTCTAAACCAGCTCAACCAGCACAACCGGCTTCAAGCAAACCAGCGGCTCAGCAACAGGCCACCCCTGCCGCTGAAAATCCGAGCGGAAAGGAACTGGTCGTAACAGCAACAGCCTATACAGCTTCATGCGAGGGCTGTATAGGTATTACTGCGACAGGAATTGACCTGAAGAACAATCCGGGCGCAAAAGTTATAGCAGTTGACCCGTCCGTTATACCGCTTGGGTCGAAAGTTCATGTAGAAGGATACGGCACTGCAGTCGCCGGAGATACTGGCGGCGCTATTGAAGGAAACAAAATTGATGTTTTTATCCCTTCCAAAGATGCAGCGTTAAAATGGGGAAGAAAGAGTGTTAAGGTTACAATACTGGATTAAAAAAACCGCCAAGTGGCGGTTTTTTCTTTCAGATAAACTTAGGAAGCCTGTTTCAGAGCAACAACAGCACTCTTTCTTTGATAGAAGAACCAGTTTATTGCGAACGAGACAACATAAAATCCAATAAAGAAGTAAAACGCTGTTACAGGTGTCCCGGTAGTTTTCACAGACCAGCCGAATAGCTTCGGAATGAAGAATGACCCGTAAGCCGCAAATGCCGCTGTAAAACCAAGTACCGGTGCCGCCTCCTTTGGTATGAAAATGCTTGGAATCATTTGGAAAGTTGAACCGGATCCAATTCCGGAAGCCAAAAACAGGAGCAGAAAGGAAGCTAGAAATCCTGAAAAATGATTTTGGCCTAGGAAGAAAATGACGCCTGACGCACCAATCGCCTGAACGATTAAAACATAGGCAGTCACTTTTGCGCCGCCAAGCTTGTCGGCAATCCAGCCGCCTACCGGCCTAGCGGAAGCTGCTAGAAGCGCGCCTAGAAAAGCAAGTGAGACGTGCTCTGGGTATTGTGATTTCAATAAGAGCGGAAAAGCCGCTGAGTAGCCAATGAAAGAGCCGAATGTTGCGATATATAGGACGGTCATAATCCACGTATGCTTTCGTTTTACAATAACAAATTGGTCAGATACGGATTGCTTTGCAGTTGGCAGATTATCCATTCCGAAATAAGCTGCGATTGTCATGATAGCGATTGGAATAACCCATATAAATGCAGCATTTTGAAGATACACTTGGGAGCCATCTGGCATTGACTGCCCGCCGCCAACCAAAGCAAACGTGCTGGAGGCAATCACGAGTGGCGTAACGAACTGTACGACCGAAACGCCCATGTTTCCAAGGCCGCCGTTAATGCCAAGAGCTGTACCCTTTTCTTTCTTTGGAAAGAAGAAGGAAATGTTAGCAGTTGAAGATGAAAAGTTACCTCCGCCGAGGCCGCAAAGCGCGGCTAGCAAAAGCATAATGCTAAAAGGTGTCTCCGGGTTTTGAACCGCGAAGCCTATTCCAATGGCAGGAACGGCAAGGGCGGCGGTTGATATGACCGTCCAGTTTTTACCGCCAAACTTTCCGACAGCGAATGTATAGACAAAGCGCATCGTTGCGCCGACAAGCCCAGGAATTGCTGCTAGTGTGAACAATTGCTCATCCGTAAACTGAAAGCCGATGTCGTTTAACCTTACAGCGACCACAGACCAGATTTGCCAAACGATGAATGCGAGCATAAGGGACGGGACCGAGATCCACAAATTCCTTCTCGCATGCTTCTTTCCTTCCTTCTTCCAAAAATCCTCGTTTTCCGGATTCCAATTCGTAATTCTTGCCATGATAATATCCCCCTTTGGTTAAATCATTTAACACTACGTTGGTATTTACAATGTTAATGATAAGGTGATGTTACCATCATAAATGTGATAAACATCACTCTGTTTTTGAAGGAATTGTGAAAACAGAGGGGTGTTCATAAAGTTGTAAAAACTTCTTAACTCAAATAAAGAGAAACAAGAGTTTGTTTTTAATTGAATCGGTTTGGGTAAACTATCATCAAACAGAAGAAAGGAAGATTGCTATGTTATGGACCATCATCGGCCTTCTGGTGCTATTCTGGGTTCTTGGCCTCGTATTTAAAGTTGCCGGGGGGTTAATTCACCTTCTCCTCGTAGCGGCAGTCATCGTCTTTTTATTTAATTTCTTTAAAAATAAAGCGACACGGTAACTTATCAAGGGAAGAGTGCCGCATCCGGCTGGATGCGGCATATTTCTTTTCGGGCTGAAGGGTCTCGGGGAGGAACATAAGTTATTAAAAAATGAATGAATTCATACGCCCTAAATAATACTAAGTTAATCGGAACTGCTAAGAGGTAAATTTATGTTTTTCCCTTGTAGGTGCTTTTCCCGCTTTATGAATATTAATGAATTCAGGGTGGTAAACCATACTCTATATACAGTTTGATACTCGTATAAAAGAAGGCGAACAGTATGCAATATAGAAAATTTTCCCTTGATCCTCCAAAGGTCCTAGTGCTGGGATTTGTGGTGATTATCCTCATTGGAGCATCCATTTTGACTTTACCCATTTCAACGGCGGACAACGAAGGGCTCCCTTTTATTAAGGCTTTCTTTACCGCCACATCAGCCACATGTGTAACTGGACTGGTGGTTGTGGATACCGGCACAACCTTTTCAACGTTCGGCCAGGTAGTCATCCTCTTATTGATCCAAATTGGCGGGCTGGGGTTCATGACGTTTGCATCCTTGTTTGCTTTTATTCTTGGGAAAAGGATTTCCCTTAGGGAACGTCTCCTCCTTCAGGAGTCTTTGAATAACATATCAATTGAGGGTATTGTAAGGCTTGCCAGAAGAATTCTTATTTTTGCGGCGGTTTTTGAAACTCTGGGAGCAATAATTTTATCCATTAGGTTTTCCTTTGATATGCCGTTGAGAAAGGCCGTTTTTTATGGGGTTTTCCATTCAATTTCCAACTTCAATAATGCCGGGTTTGATTTATTAGGTGAGTTCAGGAGCCTGACAGGATATGTAGATGACCCAGTTGTTGTATTAACTGTTTGCCTATTAATCATTACGGGAGGCATCGGGTTTATTGTCATAAACGAATTATTTGAGTACCGGCATACAAAAAGGCTTTCACTGCATACAAAAATTGTCCTTTCTTCTACCGGTATTCTCATTGCCATAGGTACACTGTTAATTTTCCTGTTGGAATACTCAAATGGCAAAACGCTTGGGCCGCTGTCACTCAGCGGCAAAACATTGGCGGCTCTTTTCCAGTCGGTTACTGCAAGGACTGCGGGGGCAAATACGGTTAGCATTAGCGACATGACCCAATCCGGCCTTTTCCTGATTATTATTTTAATGTTTATCGGGGCATCACCAGGTTCAACCGGAGGCGGGATTAAGACAACTACGTTTGCAACATTGCTTGGGGCAGTATGGTCACAAATTCGCGGAAAGGAAGATGTTGTTCTATATCGCCGAAGAATTGGCTATGAAACAATTTACAAAGCATTGACAGTGACAATGAGTGCCCTGATTCTAATTATTATCGTTACGATGCTTTTGACCATAACTGAAAAGGGCAAGGACTTTTTCTTGATCCTATTTGAGGCGACTTCGGCATTTGCAACAGTGGGGCTTTCGATGGGATTAACACCACTGCTTTCCACACCGGGGGAGCTTTTAATCATATTCATGATGCTAGCGGGGAGGGTAGGGCCATTGACAGTGGCTTACGCAATTACAATCCGGAGAAAACAGACTCCATTCCGTTATCCTAAAGGAAAGATTATGATAGGCTAGGAATGATTGTTAAGGAGTGTATGGAAATGGTAAAGCAATATGCGGTAATTGGCTTGGGCAGGTTTGGAATCAGCCTTGCCGGCAATTTATTGGAGGCCGGGCAGGAAGTGCTCGGCGTTGATATTAACGAGGAAAGGGTGGAGGATGCGCAGCCGTCTGTCACCCATGCGGTCATTGCCGACTCTACAGATCCCGAAGCATTAAAATCCATTGGAATTAGGAATTTCGATACGGTAATCGTAGCAATCGGAAGCGATATTCAGGCAAGCATATTAACAGTACTTTTGCTTAAAGAAGAAGGGGTTAAAAAAGTAATTGCCAAAGCCATCAATAAACCTCATGGACAGGTGCTGGATAAGGTAGGGGCTGATTGGATCATCTTCCCGGAGCGGGATATGGGTGAAAGGGTTGCCCATATGCTTTTATCCCCCAATGTTTTGAATTTTATTGAATTATCCAAGGAATACAGTGTAGAGGAAATAAAAGTACCCGAATCCATGATAAATAAATCGCTAAGGGATCTGGATTTGCGGGCGAAATACAATTTAAGTGTTATCGCAATCAGGCATGCCAGTACAATCAATATTTCCCCTTCTCCTGATGAAAATATTGAGGAAGGGGACGTCCTAGTGGTAATTGGCGGAAACCGGGACCTTGACCGTTTTGCTAACCTGCAATGATTATACTGAAATTTACGGCGGATGCCCATCCTGGCATCCGCCTTATTTTTATCCCATTTCAGGATATTTAAGGTAATATAAGCTATAGGGCAATTTTTTAAAGAGGGGGCCGGAAAAATGATTGATTTAAGAAGCGATACCGTAACGAAACCAACCGAAGAAATGCGGAAAGCAGCTTATCTTGCCCAGGTTGGTGATGATGTATATGGGGAGGACCCAACCGTTAGGGAACTTGAAGAGACTGCCGCCCGAATCCTTGGCAAGGAAGATGCGCTGTTCGTGACGAGCGGAACACAGGGAAACCAGATTGCCATCCTCGTCCATTGCAGGCCTGGGCAGGAAATTGTACTAGAGGAGCAGTCCCATATCTTTTATTATGAATCAGCCGCCGCTTCGGCCCTTGCTGGAGTCCAAACCAGGACAATTCCTGGCATAAGAGGAGCGATGGATCCGGGTAGGGTAAAAGCAGCAATAAGGGGCAATGATATTCATTTTCCGGAAACTGGATTGATTTGCCTGGAAAATACCCATAATCGGGCTGGGGGAGCTATCCTGCCTGTTTCCAATACGAAAGAAATTTACGAGATCGCCAAGCTGTATGATGTACCAGTACATATTGATGGGGCAAGGCTTTTTAATGCAGCAGCAGCTTTAGGGATTCCAGTTAGTGAGCTCACCCAATATGCTGACACTGTCCAGGTATGCCTTTCCAAAGGCCTTGGCGCACCAGTTGGGTCCTTGCTTGCCGGCAGCAGAGAATTTATCGTCCGAGCAAGGAAATGGCGAAAGCGGCTTGGCGGCGGGATGAGGCAGGCCGGGGTTATTGCGGCTCCTGGGCTGGTGGCATTGACCAAGATGAGGGACAGGCTTTTGGAAGACCACTGGCATGCAAAACTTCTTTCAGAAGGAATCGAAAGGATTTCCGGTTACTCCATCGCCAATAAAGTAGAGACAAATATTGTTGTGGTCGATGTCAGCCAATCCGGTAAAAATGAACAGGAATTTGTCGATGAAATGAAAGCTAGAGGAATTCTATGTGGGACTTTCGGCGAGGGACTTGTACGGTTCGTTACGAACTATGGAGTTGGCGAACAGGATATCGCTGATGCACTTTCTGCCATTGAAAGCCTTTGCCGAAAAATAAATAGATAAGTTGGATTGGGAGGATTGAGGCTTGATTATCAACACAAGATCGAGTGATGAGCGAAAAGTTATACTGGTTGCCTGTACGATTATCATGTATATTAGCAGTTTCTTTGTGCCAGTGGTTATCGTTGCTTCCATACACAGTACCTTTTATTTTAAAAGGGAGTACTGGTTCTTTGAAACACCTTCTAGTGCATATCTCGCCTTTATGGCAGGGATGTTCCTTTCCGCAGTATTATTAACCCTTTATTTAATAGCCGCATGGAAATGGGAAAATAAGAAACTGGGAGCTGGCCTCATTGCCTTGCAGGTGTTTTGCGTACCACTTTTCGTAGGCTCAATTGATAATTATTATTTCGCAACAGATAAAGGAATTTTTTATAATAAGTTGGCCGGAATTGGCGAGAAGAAATATGCTTGGAAAGACATGGAGAGTGTTAAGCTTGTTTACCGCCATTCGCGAGGCTCCGTCAGGTTTGATAGTTATTCTTTCATCAGCAAAAGCGGGGAAACTGTTTCGCTTCCTTATACTTCAAAGTTAAGGGAGAAGCAATGGTTAATTGAAGAGATGATAAAGGTGAATCATTTAACCGTTTCGGATAACTATGATGACCCTATTATGGATTGATAAGGAAAGGAGGAATCCCAGTGTCGGATTCCTCCCTTTTTTGAGGTACCTAACCATTTAATTGTCGAAAGGCAGGGGGTGTAGGGCTTCTGTTTGGCTAAAATATACAAAGGCGTCCTGACTTACTCTACTGGGCGAGCCCCGTGAGTTCCAAAGGGCCTGGCCCATTTTTGAATCGATTCCTTAAATGAATTTCCCATTTTCATCACTCCATCCCAGATAATAATGCACAACGCAAATCATGTTGCCTTAGCGAGGTTTTTGTCTTATCATGGGGAAATCGGTTTTTGAACTTTATCGTCTTTTGTCAGTCTTTGCGCTTGCCTGGGAAATAAAGATATTCAATAAGTAGTCAAATTAATTGTTCGTAGACGCTATTTAATTGTCCGGCCCGTTCCTCATCCTGTTCATTTTGGGCGTATTTAATTTCTTCAGGCAATATTGTGTTTAGAAATTGTATGTCCCCAGCCTCCAGGCTCTCGACAAAAGCCTCTGTGGAACTGTTATTTTGTTCAAGGAGTTTATAAAGCTTTTTTCCCCCGGTATGGTTTTCTGTGTAATTAGATAGAATTTCCCGTAAATAGGCGAGTGATTGATCCATAGTTTGTTTCCTCCTAATGTTTATTGGTTTGCTGCTCCGTATTTGCTATTCCAGAAGAGAAAGGATTGATTTTACAGCAGCTGATAATGTCGGAGCGCTAAAGTCAGCACCTGTTTCACCAGTGCCAATAAAAACAGTTTTGCACCCAGCTGCTCTTCCTGCTTCTATGTCTCTTTCGTGGTCACCGACCATCACCGACTGGGTAAGGTTTATTCCGTATTTTTCTGCAAGAGCCTCTAGCATTCCTGGTTGGGGCTTCCGGCAGCTGCAGCCCTCGTGTGGTTTGTGGGGACAATGGGCTATATCAGTAATCTTTCCGCCTTTTTCTGTAATGAGGGTAGTGAGCCGCCGATGAACTCTCTTTAGTTTCTCCTCGGTCATAAAGCCAAGTCCTATTCCACCCTGATTTGTAACGATGAAGATTGGGTATCCAGCCTGAGTAATTTCAGCTACAGCTTCTGCCGCTCCATCCAAGAGAAAAAGCTGTCTTGGATTATTAACAAACTTTACTCGTTTGGTAAGCACTTCATTAAGTACTCCATCCCTGTCAAGAAATACTGCTTTTCTCATTCCATCAAAAGCCCCTCTATCCATTTATTCCGTGTGTCTCTTCTATTGTTCCTTTTCAGTTATGGCAGTAAACCGGTAATTAACGGTCCCAATTCCTATGATTCTTTCTATTTTCGGTTATTTTAGGGAATATTTGCAACGAAATTAGGGAAATTAGTGGGATAAGAATCTTCATTAACAAAGTAGGAAGGGGTGAGGCAATGCCTTCACCAGTTGTCCGGTCTTTGCCAAACTGGTTTACAATCGCAAATTTACTTTGCGGGGTATTTTCAATCATACTGAATATGAATGATATTGTTAGGCTCGCGGCCCTCCTAATATTTGCAGCAGCGTTAATGGATCTTTTCGACGGCAGGATTGCAAGGAGGCTGAATGTAAACAGCGATGTCGGTGTTGAACTGGATTCCCTCGCGGATATTGTAAGTTTTGGGGTGGCGCCGGCATTACTTGTCTATACACTAGCTCCACATTCGATGCTTGCCTCATTCGCCTTTACGTTCTATGCTGCAATGGGTGCGCTCCGGCTTGCAAGATTCAGCGCTAGTCCGACAGTAGGTTACTTTATGGGAATCCCAATTCCCCTTGCCGGGATGGTAATTGCCGGTATGGCTTTGTTCGATTACAGCAATGCTTACATTACGATTATTCTCGCAATCCTGATGGTCAGCCCAATCAGGGTGAAAAAATTTTAGGGAAAAGAGGCAATCGGATGCGATTGCCTCTTTTTATAGATTAAAGAAGCCTGTACTACTTTTCCCCTCTATTGAATAAAATGGAGCATAAAGTGAATCTTGAAGTGGAGGTTCCCCGTTACGAATGGGGCACAAATGCCTTCGTGGGAAAAGCAGGGATGGGGTATATGGGCAAATTTCTTCGAAAAGGTGCTATCGTTACGGCTGGCGGCCTTATTCAGGGTCTTGGCATGGGCCTTTTTTTGTTTCCGCATAGCATCCCTTCCGGCGGTGCAGGGGGACTAGCGGTATTACTGCATTATTTTTTTCATATTGATATGGGTTTTGCTCTATGGGCTGTTAACTTTTCCATGCTGGTTCTCGCAATCAAATATCTTGGAAACCGATGTACAATGTGGACTATGTTTGCTATTACAATTACATCACTTTCCATCTATTTTTCACAAAAGGGAATAATGATCCCTTATCGAAATGTTTGGCTTGATCTTGTGACAGGTTCCTTATTTCTTGGAGCAGGCGTGGGGCTTCTCTTGAGGCAAGGTGTATCAAATGGAGGAGTAGGGGTACTCGCGCTCATTATTTCATCCATGAGGGGGACGCTTCCTGGCAAGCCCTTATTTTGGATTAATGGCTGTATCTTCCTCCTCACCGCATCGATTATCAAATGGGAAATCATTATCCAGGCTCTCTTAAGCCAATGGATTTCAACAAAAATAGTGGATGCCGTTTTTAAAATCCGCCTGTATGATGCGTACAGCTTTGCCTTCAGAAAAAAATAACAAAAATACTTAAACGTAGTTGTATCTGAATGAATATTTGCTTTTATCCTTTTTATCACCCTTGTTTGGCGCATGGATCAATGTAAGGGCGAGTATTCCCGCAATAAGGGTCAAGGCAGCAATGGATAGGAACATCCCGGCTTTGGTCCATTCCATTAACCTGGTAAAAATAGGAGGCCCAACCGCTACTCCTATAAATCGGACAGATCCATACAGCGATGTGACGAATCCGCGCCGTTCCTTTCCGACGGAACCTGTTATCAGGCTGTTCAGGCAAGGCAGTACAAGGCCGGTTCCGATGCTGCTTAGAACGAGCACTAATAAAAATGGGACAAGCTTTTCAAAGAAAACGAGAAGGGAGTAGGATATAGTCATCAAGCCAAGCCCTATGACAATCAGCCGCTTCATCGCCGCCGTATTCTTTCCGATTTTGCTTCCAGTTATATAGGATGTCGTCCCCATAACCAAAAGAGGGATGGCGAGGATCAAGCCTTTCACAACTCCGTCTATCCGATATTGTTTTTCAAGGACGTCGGATAAGTAAAACAAGATGCCGAAAAGGGTAAATAAACAGACCGCACCAGCAAAATAGGCAGTTAAAAGCCAGCGGCCTTCAAATTTAAACACACTTGCCAATCCTCTCATGTATTTGCCAAAAGGGGGAGGTGCCTGGCGGTGGCTTTTTTCCTTTATAAAAAATAACGTGAGCAAAATGGAAATTGAACAAATTGCCGGGAAGGCAAAAAAGACCGCGAACCATGCGAGGAGGCCAAAAAGGGCTCCTAAAATCGGGGAGAGGACTTTTCCAAGTCCATTTGACGCCTCGACAATCCCCAGTACCCTGCTTTGTTCTCCTCCTTTAAACAGATCGCCTGTTAATGCCATCGCAATGGGCGCTGTACCGGCAGCACCTATACCCTGCATTGTCCGGCCTGCCAGAATCCACCAATATGGACTCGAAAAACTTGTTGCTGCAAACCCAGCCAATAGCCCTCCAACTCCGTAAAGGATTAGCGCGGGAAGAATGATGATTTTTCTGGAAAACCTGTCAGACAAATAACCAAGGACAGGGATGAAAATCGCAGCCGCTATTGAAAACACGGTAATAGTCATGCTTGCCTGCAAAGGTGTCAAGCCCAGCTGAGCTTTCATTTGTGGAAGGATGGGGATTAGCATTGAATTTCCCAGTGTCATAATTAATGGGATCGAGCCTATGGCCGCGACTGTCATGCCGTTATTCTTTCTTCCCACCGGGATACACATCCTTTTTAAAATTGAATGATTTTACTTTAAATTAAGTGGAGGCAGGACCAGCCAGCCTTTTTCCTTGTTAATTGCCGCAAGCTTATCTGCATATTCAACTTTTTGGGTAAGAAAATCGCCAAACATTTCTCGGATATCCGCCCTGATAGAAAGCCCCATTATATAGCTGGCAAGGACATTTCCCCCAATGATATCCCTGGTCAGGAGCGCAGCAATTTCAGAATCATTAAACCTTGCACCCGCGGGAATATCTTCTGTTGAAACGTTTGGCCTATCCGGCGGTGCTGGAGGAAGCCTGATTCCATTTTCCTTCAGGATACCTTCGACTTGTTGTTCCTCTTGTTTTACACAATTCTCCATAAAATCCTCAATAAAGACTTTTAAGTCATGATCTCCAGAATGATTCGAAAAAACCTGAAGCGCTACAAGATATGCCTTTGTGCCAAGCAAATGGGACCAAAGATGAAAAACCTCACCCGCATGGAGGGGTTCATCCTGTGGGTTTCCACTCATTATTCCCATGGTTATCACTCCATTCTCTTCATGCTTGCGGATAGTATTTGAAAAATCAAAGGAGATTAACATGAAATATTTTGCCACCATTGGAAAATTCATTTGGAGTCCGTACCGTTAGGGTTTCCAAAAAAAAGAAATATGGCGGCGGCACAGGCGCCGCCACCCTATTTATCCATCAGATGGTATTATTGTTTAACCCCATAAAGGATACATGCCACACCAGCAAAAACCCAGAACATCTTTAGTAAGGAAATCTTTTCTACTATTCCTATCAGGCCAATGGTAGTTGTTGATAAAAGGATAAGCGGCCCTATCAAGGCGAGGGAACTGTTGATTAACAACGCTTTTTCAACCGCATTGAATTTCAGCATCAACAGGGCTGCAAAGATTTCTATCCCACCCGATACAATTCGCAGAAATGACATGGCCAAGACGGTTTTTTCTATAACAGTAAACATAAGGCCCTCCAATTTTGGACGAGTTCTTTTCCCAATATATGCATGCAAAATAAGGAATTAGTACAGCCCGTCTAGGAAAGTAGAAATTTTTCTGGACAGGAACGTATCGCCCATTTTTTCATAGTTTAAATCAGGCTGACTTATGCCGTAAAAACTTTGAAAGGGATGAAACGCCCAATGAAAACGGTTATAGCAAAAGCCTTTCTCTATTGCCTATCGACTATTTTCACGATATTTTTTATCCTTGCAGGCTGTTCGGCGGAAGGTAATGCGCCAACTAAAAAGGATAAAGCTGAACTAAAAGAAAAAACCATTAAAACCATCCGGATTGGATATCAAAAAAACGGTCCGCTAGTCATTCTTAAGTCGCTGGGTTCCCTCGAGGAAAGGCTTGGCGAAATGGGAATTGAAGTTGAATGGAAGGAGTTCCAGGCCGGTCCGGCGCTGGTTGAAGCCCTGAATGCAGGAACAATAGATTTTGGCAGAACCGGCGATTCCCCGCCAATCTTTGCACAGGCTGCGGATGCCCCATTTGTCTATATCGCTGCAGGGAAGCCAAAATTCAATGGAAGTGCAATTCTGGTTAAAGAAAATTCGAAAATAAAATCGGTCAAGGAATTAAAAGGGAAAACAGTTGGTTTTGCAAAAGGCTCCAGTTCACATTATTTGCTTATTAAGGGTTTGGAAAAGGCAGGCCTAAAGTACTCCGATATTGAACCCGCGTTCCTTGCCCCTGGGGATGGAAGGGTGGCGTTTGAGAAAGGAAATATTGATGCTTGGGTTGTTTGGGATCCTTTTACTTCGGCAGCAGAGGTTGGCTCGAGCGCAAGAATGCTTGTAAACGGAGAAGGCTTGACAACGGACAGGGATTTCTTTCTCGCCAGTACAGCCTTTGCAAAAGAACATCCGAAAATCATCGATCAGATTATTGAAGAAATACAGCGTTCCTCCGACTGGGCGAATGCAAACCATAGCGACCTTGTCAAAATGCTTGCGCCAATTTTAAAAATTGATGAGAAATCACTTGAAATTGCTGTTAAACGCCGTGTTTATGGTGTTGACGAAATTAACCAAAAAATAATCGGTGAACAGCAGGAAATTGCCGATACCTTTTTTGAACTTGGCATTATTCCGAAGAAAATAGATGTAAGGGACGCTATGGGAAAATAGCGTGTTAGGGGGGAGTAATAATTGAAGCCTGGATGGAGAAAATTTTATACCCAGCTAATCCCCTGGGTTATCCCGCTGCTGCTTATAGGGCTTTGGCAGTTGTTTTCATGGATGGGCATGATTCCTTCCAGAATTCTTCCCTCACCAACTGACGTGTTAATGTCTGGGATAGGGCTTCTTAAATCGGGTGAGCTTGCAGGCCATATATCGATTAGCCTCGGAAGGGCAATGGCAGGATTTTTGATTGGTGGGTCAATCGGATTTATATTAGGGCTATTTAATGGGATGTTTAAGGTTAGCGAGCTTCTTTTTGACACGTCAATCCAGATGCTTAGGACCATACCTCATCTTGCGTTAATTCCGCTCGTAATCCTTTGGTTTGGAATTGATGAAACGTCTAAGGTATTCCTTGTCGCATTGGGTGTGCTCTTTCCTGTATATATTAATACGTACCATGGGATTAAGTCTGTCGACAAAGGATTGATAGAAATGGGCAGGGCATATGGGCTGAGAGGTTCTTCACTATTCTTTTCGGTTGTCTTTCCTGGCGCGCTATCTTCCATTCTCGTCGGTGTCCGTTTTTCTCTCGGGGTTATGTGGCTGACGTTAATTGTCGCCGAAACCATATCAGCTCGTTCAGGAATAGGGTACATGGCCATGAATGCCCGGGAATTTTTTCAGATGGATGTTATCGTCTTAAGCATTGTTTTATATGCCCTATTTGGGAAGCTGTCGGATGTAATAGCCAGGGCAATGGAGAATAAGTGGCTAAAATGGAACGCATAACGAGTGTCAGGAGGATGAATGGTGAATCCAAGGGAAACGCCCTATTTATCAATAAAAGATGTACAAAAATCATATGGGAGCCGGGTCGTACTTGACGGAATTGATTTTGCTGCGGCTCCAGGCGAATTTATTTCGATCGTAGGCAAGAGTGGCTGTGGAAAAAGCACCCTTCTCCGCCTTGTAGCTGGGCTGGAGGCAGCTGATCAGGGAAGTATTTCAGTTAAAGGCATGCCCTTAAAAGGCTTAAATAAAAACGCCAGGATTATGTTTCAGGATGGAAGGCTTCTCCCATGGAAAAGTGTTCTCGAAAATATCGGGCTTGGACTTGATGGGAATTGGAAGGAAAAGGCGATGGACGCACTTCGGAATGTTGGGCTCGTGGAACGAAGCGGTGACTGGCCTTCAAAGCTATCAGGAGGGCAAAGGCAGCGTGTGGCGCTTGCACGGGCCCTTGTCCATGAACCCGATATCCTTCTTCTAGATGAGCCGCTTGGTGCATTGGATGCCCTAACGCGAATGGAGATGCAGGATTTAATTGAAAGGATTTGGACAGAAAAAGGGTTTGCCTCTATCTTGGTTACCCATGATGTTGAAGAAGCGGTTGCCATAGCTGATAGGGTCATACTGATTGAATCAGGAAAAATTGTTATGAACAGGTTAATTGATCTTTCACGCCCAAGGCAACGCGGCCAATGGGGATTTCATAATCACGTCCAGGAAATTCTTGAACGCATTCTTGAGCCAGAAGGAGAAAATGGGCTAAAGCTGGTGGGCAAGTAATATTTTCTTGGAAAGCAGCAGTGGAATTTCAGTATTATTTTTAGGTTGCTGTGGCATGCCTTATGTATTTACAATTTGATGGCAAAGGGTATAATGAGAGGAACATAGCATAATGTATCAATCAGATAACAAAGTGATAGCTACTGCTAGCAAGTTGAAAATGGAGGGATTCCGGTGGAAGGCCAACGTATACAGCTGAATGTAAGGATTACAAAGGATGCATATGAGAAACTGGATGAAATTGTAGAATACTACCAGGAAAACACAAAGGTAGGAAGAATCTATAAAGGCGATGTATTAATGGATATTATTGAAAAATCTTATGAGGTAATGGAAAAACAAAAAAGCAGGCAACGTTAATAAACCGGTTAAGCCGGTTTTATTTTTTTTCAAAAAAACTACCGCTTTCTTATTTCAATTTACTTTGTATTGGCAAGCCAAATATTCCAATAATGGATGAATTGAAGCAGTATTTGCTTTAGCCAATACAGGATACTAATAACGGAATCCCTTAAGGAATCCAATTTCACGGAAGGAGTGCCTGCACATGAATTTCCAGATGGTCGCAGCCATTTTGCGCGGGCTTTCAAACGGAAGGCAGAGTAAAAAAATGTTTTGGGCGTCCCTGATCGGGCTTGGGGTAAGCGCTACTGCTATGGGGCTGAGGAAAACCCGCTACCGTAATGTCCTTCCCAAAATACAGAGGGCGGCAGAACGGATGATGGCACCAATGGCGGGAAATACAGCCTTGGCTGAATTTTCAAATGAACTTTTCCCAAACCAGGTGAAGGGCAACCAAGGCAACAAATCGAATCGTTAAACTTGAAAGCCGCTCATGCGGCTTTTTTGTATTTGAGGAAACTATAAAATAGAACATTGTGAATAACTCGAAATAAATTGTTGTAATCCAGCTCCACCAGAATAAGCTTCGGAAGCATAAGCCTCGCACGAAGAAAAAGCGTTAGCTTTTTCGAGGAGCGCCTAGCCCCTCGAGGTCTTAAGCCGGTTCCCTCCGGAGGGCT
>NZ_LMTI01000001.1:687571-817045 GCF_001510665.1 Bacillus sp. FJAT-27445 | reverse complement strand
CCGTCTTAATCTGGTCGGGGCTGACCACTAAGGAAAGCTCCTCAGAATAATCATCGCAGGGACAAGTGTTCTTTACTTGTCCCGAAGGCGCTTGCGCATTTTGTTCCAGTTATGATTAATGGGCGAAATTGGATTTTGTTCCTTTAAAGCAGCTTGCAATAGGATTTCATACCAAAATGATTTAATATGATAAAAAGGATTTTAGTTTTTTACAGGACAAGATATGTAGTATGGATGTAGTAAGGTAGGTGAGTGTTTCATGGTGCGGGACCATCTTAGGGAAAATCTCGATATCCTGTTTATCGGCTTCAATCCCAGCATTCTTTCGGGCGAGACGGGGCATCATTTTGCGAGCCCTAACAACAGGTTCTGGAAAATCCTCTTTAATGCTTCCATTACCCCCCGTTTATATAAGCCTGTCGAAGATTATCTTCTCCCAGAAATCGGCCTCGGGCTAACCAATATTGTAAGCCGTCCCACACGCGCAGCGGATGAAATTACGAAAGATGAATACTCCAAAGGGAGAATTGAATTAAAAGAAAAAATCCTGGTGTACAAGCCTAGGATTGCCTGCTTTGTCGGGAAAGGGGTTTACCAACAGTATAGCCCCAAAAAAGATATACCTTGGGGAATACAGGCGGAACCAATGGTGGTGGGAACCATTGACTTTGTCGCGCCATCCTCAAGCGGGCTTGTCAGGATGAAAATGGATGAAATCGTGAAAATTTATTCTGAACTTCCTAGCCTTGTTGCGAAACTAAAATTATAGAAAAAGACGCCCCCCTAAGGAAGCGCCCCGCCCCTTCCGTCCGAACTGGTTAAGTGTCCCGCAACAAGCGTTTTTCGGAAGGAGCAATTCAATTGTACCACGGCTGATGCTTGTTTTTCAAACCTGCGATATGGCTAAATACTTCATTCTCTGAAAGAGAAATGGTATCATAATTGTTATCTGATGTTAAGGAGATGTAAACATGGCGAAAAAAGGCGTTATTACGATGCAAAACGGGGAAAAAATTGAATTTGAATTATATCAAGAAGAAGCACCGGGTACTGTAGAAAATTTTGAAACATTGGCGAAGAAGGGATATTACGATGGATTAACGTTCCATAGGGTTATTCCGGGCTTTGTAAGCCAAGGCGGCTGCCCTCACGGCACAGGTACAGGAGGTCCAGGCTACACAATCAAATGTGAAACAGAAGGCAATCCGCACACACATGTGGCTGGTTCGCTTTCAATGGCGCACGCAGGCAAGGATACAGGCGGAAGCCAGTTCTTCATTGTCCACGAGCCTCAGCCACATCTTAATGGCGTCCATACTGTTTTTGGGAAGGTAACATCCGGCCTAGAAACAGCTAAGGCTATGCGAAATGGCGATGTAATGGAGAAAGTAGAAGTTTTCGAAGAATAGAAAAGTACTTAAAAAGGGGCTGCCGGATAATGGATCCGGGTTTGGCCCCTCTTTTGTTGTACAGGGGGAGAATAAATGATGAAGTTGATTTCGTGGAACGTGAATGGAATCAGGGCATGCGTAAATAAAGGGTTCCTGGACTATTTTCATAAAACCGATGCCGATATTTTCTGCCTTCAGGAAACGAAGTGCCAGGATGGCCAAATTTCACTTGAATTGGAAGGCTACCATCAATACTGGAACTATGCAGAAAAGAAAGGCTATTCGGGAACAGCGGTTTTTACGAAAGTAAAGCCAATAAATGTCTGGTATGGCCTCGGTACCTCCGTAAGTGAGCCGGAAGGAAGGGTACTTACGCTAGAATATGAGGAGTTTTTCCTTGTCAATGTGTATACGCCCAATTCGCAGCGTGACCTGGCCAGGCTTGGATACAGACTGGAATGGGAGAAACAAATAAAGGACCATCTCCTGAAGCTTGAAGCGGATAAACCGGTAATTCTGTGCGGGGACTTGAACGTCGCCCATTCCTGGATAGATCTGAAAAACCCAAAATCGAATGTAGGTAATTCGGGATTCACTGATGAAGAACGTGCAAGGATGAGTGAACTTCTTGAGGCGGGGTTTATCGACAGCTATCGGTATTTTTATCCCGACAAAGAAGGCGCCTACACCTGGTGGTCTTATATGAGCAAGGTTAGGGAACGGAATATAGGCTGGCGGATAGACTATTTTATCGTTTCGAAAAAGCTTGAAGGGCGGCTTAAGGACGCGCATATCGATTGCTTCATTATGGGCAGTGACCATTGCCCGGTAATTCTGGAATTAAAGTAGGGCAGGGCCAATTATGGGTTCCTGCCCATTTTGTTTTTTGGGGGTAATTCCTAAGCTAACTGCCTGTTGATTACCGCTCCTATCAACTTAGAGATTTCTGCCTCGAGATGTGCTGCTTCTTTTACCGCCTAAATTCCCTGTTATTCAGTAAAGATTGTTACTGCGTGCTATATCCGTAATGCGGTTTTATGTTCTCCCCTCATTTTACTTGCCATTTTTCAAGCACGGCTCAAAGCCCCATTAAGTCCAATTTCACTTTACTTTTGGAGGATGTTTTTATGGAATTTACAAATTTCCTCGACAGTCGGCAGGATTTTCCATTCGTGTTGGGTATTGTACATTAAAGCCCCTTCAGAAAGGAGGAAGACGGATTTGAATATCGTATGGTTTAGGCGTGATCTCCGTACGAACGATCATTTGCCCCTCTTTATGGCCGCGAAGGTGGGAGAAGTGTTGCCCATCTATATTATTGACCCTTCTTTTTGGCAGGAAGGAACCCTTTCGGCGCGGCATTTCTCTTTTGTCCTGGAAAGTCTGGAGGACCTCTCATCTAGCCTTTCAGAACTAGGGGGAACTTTGTGCTTTGCTATTGGTGAAGCAAAGCCAATTTTTCAAAGGCTGCAGGCGGAATATGGCTCTATCCGCTTATATTTCCATAAGGATACCTGGGACAGCAATGCCTGCGACCAGGGCTGGCTTATTAAGAGCGGCATTCCATTTGAGGAAATAATCCCTTTTCCCTTTGGCGAGGAGTCCGCTAGTTCAAAACGTATGTGGTTAAGGGCAATGGAGGAGGCAGGGAAAATCGTTCCACCTGTTATTAAGTCGCCGCCAATGCGTCCGGATTGGCTGTTTACCTCAACCTCAAAGTTGGCGGGGTTTCCTGTAAAAGGTGAACTTATCCCTACAGCCCAGCCTGGCGGTGAGCGATATGCAATGGAAACGCTGAATTCTTTTTTTGAAAGCAGGTACGTAAACTATTTAAAAAATAAGGAGAGTCTTTTCAAGGCTTCGAACTATTCGAGCAGGCTATCTCCTTATCTTACCTGGGGAAATATTTCACTGAAATGCGTTGTAAAGAAAGCGTTAAGGGAATTAAATGAGACCGAGCAGCCTGAATCTAAAAAAGCGGTGAACACCTTTTTAGATAGCCTATACAAAAGGTTTCTCGTATGTGAAACAACGATGATGCAGAACTCGAATGGGAATTTCCCAGTCATTCAAGGGAGGAAATGGACACAAGAGGAATGGGAGAGAATAACATCTGGCAAGACCGGCATACCAATTATCGATGCAGCTGTCCTTTCATTAAAAAAATCAGGCTGGCTGCCCTATAGCCTTAGAGCGGTATTAGTTTTCTTTGTATGCGGTGCGTTTAGGATCGATTCAGACTTAATGAAAAGGTTTCTTGGCAGCCATCTCCTTGACTATGACCCTTGTATCAATAACGCCGAGGTGGATTTGTGCTTGTCTTTTGCCGGAAAAGGCCATTCCCGTTATTTCCATCCTATAAAAGCAGGCGAAAAACTCGACAAGGAGGGAGAATTCATCAAGAGGCATTTGCCTCAATTAAGGGAATTGCCAGCAGAGTATGTCCATAAACCATGGTGCTATCCAGGCTTTTATCATCTGGGTTATCCTGTGCCGATGGTTGATTCGGAAAAAGCTTATCAATCTATAAAATTACTTTCAGGGCAAAGGGAAAATCCAGCAAAGAAGCATCCAAAAAACCTTCCGTGCGGTACAAAACAGCTTACTTGGGATTTTTTCAACTGATGGAAAATCCCCCTCCGGCAGCCTGTTAACAAAATAGACATTAAAATATTTCGCTATAAAGTTTCCAATCTCGGACAAATGTAATATACTAATTGATATTAAGGATAACACATTTAAAGAAATCATCCGATTAACAGGTTAATTAGGATGATTAAAGGGGAGGTGGGTTTAATTAAACTGTCCAAACGGCAGAAGGAAATATTGGAGATTGTGAGAACCTCGGGGCCAATTACCGGAAAGCAGATTGCTGATAAACTTTCTCTAACGAGGGCTGCCCTTAGGCCTGATCTTGCAATTTTAACGATGGCTGGAAATATTGACGCCCGCCCCAGGGTCGGGTATTTCTTGAATCGGAATACTCCGCCGCCCGCAATTGCAGGCGAAATTGCCAGGAAGCTTGTATCTGAATACAAAGCACATCCAATTGTTATTCAAAAATCGGCATCAGTATACGATGCAATTGTACAGCTATTCCTTGAAGATGTGGGGACTCTGTACGCGGTGGATGAAAATGGCCATCTGGCTGGCGTTATCTCACGGAAGGATTTACTCAGGGCTTCCATCGGCGGCCGGAATCCTGAAGAGCTTCCTGTAAGCGTCATCATGACCCGCATGCCCAATATTGTCATGATTGGCCAGGAGGAAACAATGCTTGAAGCAGCCCGTAAAATGATCGATTTTCAAATCGACTCCCTCCCGGTGGTAAAAGAGGCCGACAAAAGCACGAATACATATACGGTCATTGGGAGGATAACAAAAACGACCATCGTTAAAGCATACCTTGAAATAGCAGGGCTTTAGACCCTGATAAGGAGTGAAAGCGCAATTGGCGGAAAAGGAAGTTGTATACGTACTATCTGATTCGGTTGGCGAAACAGCTGAAATTGTAGTCAAGGCAGTAGCGTCCCAGTTTAATGGGGGGCATGTGGAAATCCGGAGGAATTCGTATGTCGAAGATTCGGAAGACCTCGAAGATGCCATTCTGATGGCGAAGAAATCGAATTCCATGATTGCTTATACCCTTGTAGTCCCTGCACTCAAGGCACATCTCGACCGCAGGGCCGCGGAGGAAGGCATCATTGCCGTCGACTTGCTGAATCCGCTAATGGATGCTTTTGTCAAAAGATTCAACAAGGAACCGCAACACATGCCGGGCTTAATGCGAAAACTCGATGAAGAGTATTTTCGTAAAGTCGAAGCAATTGAATTTGCTGTAAAGTACGACGATGGGCGTGATGCACGAGGGATTGCCAGGGCTGATATTGTCCTGATTGGCGTCTCACGCACCTCAAAAACACCTCTGTCCATGTACCTGGCCCATCAGCGGTACAAGGTTGCGAACGTTCCGCTTGTTCCCGAGGTACCACCTCCGGATGAGATATTTTCGCTTCAAAGGGGAAAATGTGTTGGCCTTATCATTACGCCGGATAAGCTTAATGCAATCCGAAAGGAACGCTTAAAAGCACTTGGACTTACGTCACAGGCTAATTATGCGAGTTTTGAACGAATCCTGGAGGAGCTAGATTACGCTGAAAAAATAATGAAGCGTGTCGGCTGCCCAGTAATCAATGTATCCAATAAGGCAGTAGAGGAAACAGCCAGCCTCATTCTGGATGTTCTAAAAATAGAAAGGAGCTCAATTCGATGAAAAAATTTGTTTATTTGTTCAATGAAGGAAATAGCGAAATGAAGGAATTGCTTGGCGGTAAGGGGGCCAACCTCGCCGAAATGACTAGAATTGGGCTGCCGGTGCCATTTGGCTTCACCATTTCCACTGAGGCATGCAATGCTTATTACGAAGCAGGCGAATCACTCCCAGCTGAGGTTGTCGCACAGGTATTAGAAGCGCTTGAAAGCCTTGAAGCCAAAATGGGCAAAAAACTAGGCGATCCGACCAATCCATTGCTCGTTTCTGTCCGCTCAGGGTCGATGTTTTCAATGCCGGGAATGATGGATACAATCCTGAATCTCGGGTTGAATGATGAAACAGCTGAAGGGATGGCCGAACTAACGAACAATCCACGTTTTGTTTATGATTCCTACAGAAGGTTTATCCAAATGTTCAGTAATGTCGTCCTTGATGTGGATGTTTTCTTTTTCGAACAGTTCCTTGAGGAAGTACGAACAAGCAAAGGGTATTCCTCTGACCCGGAAATGAAGGCAGAGGACTGGGCAGAAGTAATTGAAGGCTATAAGAAACTTGTGGAGAAGCATACACGTAAACCATTCCCGCAGGACCCAAAAGAACAACTATTCCTGTCAATCAATGCTGTTTTCAATTCCTGGAACAACCAGCGGGCGATTGTTTACAGACGTCTTAATAAGATACCTGACCATCTTGGAACAGCTGTTAATATCCAGAGCATGGTTTTTGGTAATATGGGCGATGATTCAGGAACTGGCGTTGCGTTTACGCGTAACCCTTCAACTGGAGAAGCGGTATTATACGGTGAGTATCTGATCAATGCACAAGGCGAGGACGTTGTTGCGGGAATCCGAACACCGCAGCCAATCTCGACACTGAAGGAAGAAATGCCAGCTGTTTACAGACAGTTTGCGGAAACATGCGAAAAGCTCGAGAAGCATTATCTTGATATGCAGGATATTGAATTCACTGTTGAAAAAGGGCACTTATATATCCTCCAGACCCGTACTGGCAAGAGGACAGCGCAGGCTGCGATCAGGATTGCGGTTGAAATGGTGGATGAAGGGTTTATTTCCAGGCAGGAAGCGCTTCTGCGTGTTGATCCCGATCAGTTGAACCAGCTTTTACACCGCAGGATTGATGATAAATTTGAACGTATCCGCATTGCGAAAGGGCTCCCTGCTTCACCGGGTGCCGCGACTGGCATCGTGGTTTTCGAAGCGGATGAAGCTGAAATTCTCGCGAAGGAAGGAAAAAAGGTTATCCTTGTCCGTCCAGAAACGACGCCCGATGATATCCATGGGATCATCGCAGCACAGGCTATCGTAACAAGCAGGGGCGGAATGACAAGCCATGCCGCGGTAGTCGCAAGGGGAATGGGCAAGGCCTGCGTTTGCGGCTGTGAAGCGTTGAAGATTGATGTTAAGAACAGGAAGTTTTCAGCCGGAGAAACTGTCGTAAACTACGGGGACGTCATCACAATTGACGGCAGCACAGGGGAAGTTATGGTTGGGGAAATCCCGATGATCGAACCAGAACTGTCGGATGAGTTCAAATTATTGCTTACGTGGGCTGATGAAACCCGCAGCTTATCAGTCAGGGCAAACGCGGACAATCCGGATGATGCGAAAAAAGCGTTAGAATTTGGCGCTGAAGGCGTCGGCCTCGTCAGGACGGAGCATATGTTCATGGATGCTGTAAGGGTGCCGATTGTCCGGGAGATGATTTTATCGGAAAGTTTTGAAGAACGGAGTGCCGCGCTTGAAAAGCTTTTGCCAATGCAGCAGGGTGATTTTGAAGGTATCTTTGAAGTAATGAAAGAGCTTCCTGTAACCATCAGGCTTCTAGATCCGCCGCTCCATGAATTCATGCCTAATAAAGAGGAATTGCTTGTCGAAATAACGAAGCTGCAAATACTTGAACCGAACTCTCCTGAACTTAGGGAAAAAGAGCTAATGCTTAGGAAGGTGCGCCAGCTTGAAGAGTTCAACCCGATGCTTGGCCATAGGGGCTGCCGGCTTGGGATGATCAACCCTGAAATCTATACGATGCAGGTAAAAGCGATATTCTACGCAGCCGCATCGGTAGCGGCAAAAGGAATAAACGTACAGCCTGAAATCATGATACCGCTCGTTGGCCATGTCCATGAGCTCAGGGATATGCGCCAGCTTGTGATTGATGCGGCTGGATTAATAAAAGAAGAAACCGGCAGGGAATTTGCATATACTGTTGGTACGATGATTGAAATTCCAAGGGCTGCCCTTACAGCGGATGAAATTGCATCCGAAGCTGATTTCTTCTCCTTTGGCACGAATGACCTCACTCAGACAACCTTTGGATACAGCCGGGATGACGCTGAAGGGAAATTCCTGCAAACCTATATCGAGAGGAAAGTGCTGCCTGAAAATCCGTTTGCCGTCCTTGACCAGAACGGGGTTGGCAAGCTTGTTGAAATGGCCGTGAAACTCGGCCGCAAAACAAAGCCGACGCTTAAAACTGGTATTTGCGGTGAGCATGGCGGAGAGAAAAGCTCAATTGACTTCTGTTTCAGGATGGGTCTGAATTATGTCAGCTGTTCACCATTCCGTGTTCCGTTAGCGAGACTTGCCGCCGCACAGGCAACAATCCGCCACGGAAAGCCAATGGAGGAGCCTGTCCTTCACTCGTAATGGCAGCACTTATCGCTCCTGCTTGCTATTTACGTAAAAATAGTTTATTATTTTCGTATCTTATAGGATTAGCTTAAAGGGGAGTAGCTTTTACAGCAAAGTCGTCATTTCGGGGCACAGCCTCCGGCTTTGTTGGCAGCAGCCATGTTGTTAGCAAGACCTTTACCTGTCAAAGGGTAAGGGTCTTTTTTGTCCAAAAAGGGCCCTTGCCACTCGGCAGGGGCTCTTTCTTTTAAATGACCGGTTGCTAGCAGCGGGTGGGATGCGAATTAATTTCGCATAAATCTTAAGCGGTCCGGCAGGGCAGAATAATTTCAAAAATAGCTGCACGAGTCAACAAAGGAGGAAGAAGGAATGGAATTTTTTTCAATGGAATTTTTAAGTGCGCTCATGGCAATCGTGATGATTGACTTGGTGCTGGCGGGTGACAACGCGATTGTCATCGGGCTGGCCGCAAGGAATTTACCGAAAAATCAACAAACGAAGGTAATTCTGTGGGGAACCGCGGGCGCAATCATAATCCGGTCATTGGCCACTCTAATTGTTGTCTGGCTTTTAAAAATACCGGGACTTTTGCTGATTGGCGGGGTTTTGCTCGTATGGATTGCCGTTAAGCTTCTTGTCGATGAGAAAGGGCATGACGTCAAAGCCGGAGATAGCTTTTGGGCTGCCATCAGGACAATCATCATCGCAGATGCCTTGATGGGCCTCGACAATGTCCTGGCAGTCGCGGGTGCGGCCCACGGGAACTTTGTGCTCGTCGTCCTTGGCCTTCTTATTTCAATACCAATCGTGGTCTGGGGAAGCACGCTTATCCTCAAATGGGTTGACAGGTTCCCTATTATTATCACAATTGGTGCTGCTGTACTTGCCTGGACTGCTTCAAAAATGATTGTGAGCGAACCCTTCTTAAATGAGTTTTTTGCCAACCCGTTTATTAAATACGGGTTTGAACTTCTCGTTGTGGTCGCTGTCATTTTAACTGGCAGGTTGATAAAGGCCAAGCATGCAAAAACAAATGGAACAGCCTAAAAGTTTGAAATGTAAGGAAGGAACCAATCATTATGGTTGGTTCCTTTTTCTATAGTAAAATCGGATAAGGGCAATATAAATACAACTTAAAGCGTAAGTTGCAAAGGGGTTTTAATATGGATGACATACTGGCTGCCCATGCAGAGGCGGTTAAGAATACAAAAAGAAAATTAACAGAAGATATTACTTCGTATTTAGAGGACCGTGATTCGCTGCCTGAACTTCATCATTATTTGAAGGAGAGAAACTCCTATATTGAACAGCTTTGGCTGAATGTCTGGCTGAATAAAGTGACAAACAGTGTGTCCAGGATAGCGAAAAAGGATTTCCTTGATAAAAAAGGATATGAAACCGAGGGGGTTGAACGGAAGCTGGTCAATCACCTTTTCAGGAATGAAATGAGAGCTTTTTCCCCATTTAACACAGTAGGGTGGATTCTTGAAGAAATGCAAGCAAACGGGAAATGGGAGGAAACATACAAAGTTGCGAGGGCCCGTTTTAAAGAGCGGAAGGAAGCCGAGAGAAAGGTAGAAGCTAGGGCTGCGCTCCTTCACTCGATCAACATGGCCGCCCAAGAGATACTAAGGGACAAAGAATTGCTATTATATTTGTACACAAGGCACGAGGTTGCTGAAAAGCTGGCTAACGATTTCAAAACAAGGACGAAATTTAAGAAAGTTGATACCTTTGCCCTTGAAGAAAAACTATTGAATCAAGGTTTATTCGATTTGAATTCATATCTTAGGGCTGGAGAATTCTTTCAGGAACTGACGGGCGAGATTCATAAGACCATCTATCGTGGACGGGTGTTTTTTGAATACGAAACATACTTTTATGAATATGAACGGGCCATAAATAGTGGGATCCTTAGAAATTCAGCAAGGCTGGTTACGGAAAATTTGCCAAAGGAAGCCTTCGATGAATACGTTCAGCTAGGACTGGACGATAACGATGAAAACAATTTAGCCTTGTTTGTTTCGGGGATGGCAGAGGAGCTTGCTGAAGATTTTCTGGCACGGATTTCCGATGAATATCTTGAAGACCTTTTTAAGCTGGCTCCCATTCCCTTTAATGAGGAAGCCCACAAGGCTATCTATGAGTCCGACTTGGCAAAAGCCGAAAAACGGCTTGCAGAGGAAAGGGCTGAGGAGGAACGGAGGGCGGCAGAAGAACAGCGGATGCTTGAGTATGTATTTGGAAGTGAATACCAGCATGCGGAAAGACGGCAAGCCAACTATGTCCTCCATATCGGCGAGACGAATACCGGGAAAACCCACCATGCACTTGAAGCGATGAAAAACGCCGGAAGCGGTATTTATCTCGCTCCTCTCCGCCTTCTTGCACTTGAAGTATACGATAGGCTGAATGCGGATGGTGTTCCATGTTCGCTTAAAACAGGGGAAGAAGAAAAGCTGGAGCCGGGAGCTAGCCATGTTGCCTGTACAGTCGAGATGTTCCATGAAAAGGATTATTATGAGGTTGCTATTATCGATGAGGCCCAAATGCTCGCGGACAGGGACCGCGGTTTTTCCTGGTACAGGGCCATAACAAAAGCGAATGCAAAAGAGGTTCATATTATTGGGAGCAAAAACATTAAAAACATGTTAATCCAGCTTCTTGGAAATGCGCGTTATGAGCTTAAAGAATATCGGCGGGATATCCCCCTAAAGGTCGAAGAGCAAGAATTTTCTCTTAAAAAATCCAGGAAAGGCGATGCGCTGATTTGTTTCTCACGAAGGCAGGTATTGGCTACCGCGGCAGTTCTTCAGGGGAATGGGCATAAGGTTAGCATGATTTACGGAAGCATGCCGCCAGAGACGAGAAAAAAACAGATGCAGCTTTTTAGTTCTGGGGAAACGGATATGGTTGTGTCGACGGATGCAATTGGCATGGGGTTGAACCTACCGATCCGGAGAATTGTTTTTCTTGAAAATGAGAAGTTTGATGGAACGTCTAGAAGGAGGCTAACCTCGCAGGAAATTAAACAAATTGCGGGGAGGGCTGGACGAAAAGGAATTTACAATACTGGCAGGGTTGCCTTTGTTTCGGATATTCCGCGAATGGAGAAGCTTCTTGAAGCTGAGGACCAGCCTGTGAGCGTCTTTGCAATCGCTCCTACGAGCGCAATTTTCGAACGATTCCAAAGGCATAGCCGCAGCCTGGGTGATTTTTTTGAACTATGGGGTAAATACAAAAGCCCTCCTGGAACGAAAAAGGCGGAACTGGCCGAGGAACGAAGCAGGTATGAACTCATTGAAGGAACTTTGATCGAGTCACGATTTCCAATGATGGAACTGTATGGCTACCTTCATTTGCCCTTTTCCGCAAAGGAGCCCGAACTGACAGGGCAATGGCTTGAAACAATGGAGGCAATTGCCGAGGGAAGGGAACTGCCGGAGCCGCAGCTGAAAAACCGCAGCCTGGAAGAAATTGAATTGACGTATAAGGCAATTGGGCTTCATCTTCTCTTTCTATACAAACTCGGCAAACGGACTGAGGCGGTATATTGGGAGAGGATTCGTGAGCAGGTTAGCGACAGGGTTCACGAGGAGTTGAAAAATGTCTCAAAAAACCAGGCGAAAAAATGCAGGAATTGCAGGAAATCACTTCCCGCTGATTTTGCATATCCAATATGCGACAATTGCCATTCGGAGCAAAAAAAAGGTAGTAACAGCGTGAGAAAAGGATGGAAACGCAGGAGAAAATTTTGGCATTAGTGGGTAAAATACCGAACTTATGTTCGTAAATAGTAGAAAGATATGATATAATTAAACTAATCGGCGGTTCTTTTAAGGGTGGGCACGAACACTCCCCGCGAAAGGGGGTGATGCCTAATGACAGTTTTCCAGGGCCTAATGCTAGCGATCTCGTTTGCAAGCCTAATCGTAGCCGTACTGTCAGTAAACCAAAAAAAATAACCCACCCTTGAGCCGGCAAGCATAAGAGGCGGGTTTTGCTTTATTCCCGATTCCACTACCGGGAACCGTCGGTTAAGGGCCGGAGCATGCTGCAACATGCACGGCCTTTTTTCATTTGTCTCATTTAGTCCATTATACCCGAAAAAGGTGAAAAAGAAAATAGCGGAGCACTTTTTGGGCTATTTAAGCCGGTTTTTCTAACAATCCTGCTACCAACCTAAGGGGTTTTTTCTAATAAGGTTCCCATTTTATTTTTCGTGCTTCATTGTATCTTTTCTCCACTTCAGGCCAATTTACAACATTCCACCAGTTTTCGACATATTTTCCACGATTGCTTTCATATTGCAGGTAGTAGGCATGTTCCCAAACGTCTAGCGGAAGGAGAGGGATTACGTCCCACTGGCTAAGGTTTTGATGTTTTTCAGCCTGAAGGATCTCCAGGCGCCGCGGCCTTGGAGCCCAAACCAGGATGGCCCACCCTGATCCTTCAACCCTCTTCGCCGCTTCCGAAAAATGGGTTTTGAACTTGTCAAACGACCCGAATGCTTTTTCTATGCTTGCCAGCAGGTTTCGCTCCGGCCTGCCTCCCCCATTTGGGCCCATCACTTCCCAAAAAAGCGTATGCAGATAGTGGCCCGCTCCATGGAATGCTGCTTCCCTTTCCCAGTGCTTGAGAAAATCATAACGGTTTTCCTGCCTCGCTTGTTCCATTTCCTTCTCGGCTTTGTTTAATCCATCAACATACGATTGATGGTGCTGGGAATGATGGAGCATCATAATTCTTCTGCTGATATAGGGTTCAAGAGCCTCATACCCATAGGGCAGGCGGGGAAGGGTATGTTTGCCGGCTTGAACGGATACATCCGGAGTGGCTGGCCTGTATTGCATGCCATCGTTTAGTTGCTGCCACTTCAAGTAAAGCTCCCAAGCTGTTTTTTCCAGTTTGATCGCTTCATACAAGTCAATTTCATTTCCCCTCATGCTGTTTAGCTGTGATAAAAATAAACAAACTTCCTCCCTGAAATTGTATCTCGGATTATCCCCAGGCGAGATAGAAGGGGTTCTGCCCGCCTCATTCTCCAGCAGTTCCGCCCATTCTATCAGGCCAGGCAAAAACTTTTCTGATGCCTTCGATCCCTTCAAGCCAATCTCCTCCCCGATTCGTTTCCCTCCAATAATTATATTTTTCTTATAAAAATGTTATGAGAACTTTTTGGAAAACGGTTATTCCACGTTTAGACAGATTGATTTAGTGGAATAATAATAGGTCTGCCTAAATACAGCCTGGTACATATTTTTACAAGTAATAAATAATCAGTCTGTTTTAAAGGTTTTCGCCCGGAAGGTGTCGAAACCAAATTAGAGTATGTTTATACAGGTAATTTTTTGGAAAGTAGAACATTACAGAGGATAGGCAGGTGAACAGGATGGTCAATCATCATCATCCAACCGAGTTTCAGCTTCATTTGTTTCATGAGGGGGCGCTTTTTAAAAGCCATGAACTTTTTGGCGCCCATGTCATAAACGAAGGCGGCCAAACATACACTCGTTTTTGTGTCTGGGCTCCACATGCTTCCGAAGTAAGGCTTGCAGGTGATTTCAATGGCTGGAATGGAGAGGGATACATTTTTGATAAGGTGAACAAGGAAGGTGTATGGGTCCTGTTTATTGAACGGGACATGACAGGTTCACTCTATAAATATGAAATAATCGTACCGACCGGGGAGAAGAAACTAAAGTCCGATCCGTTTGCGTATTATTCTGAGGTAAGGCCAAACACCGCTTCCATCGTACAACCGCTCGATGGGTACAAATGGAACGACCAGGCATGGATGAGGAAACGGTCTAAAAAGGTGCCTCAAGAAGAAGCGACCGCGATTTATGAGGTGCATTTAGGTTCGTGGAAAAAGGCAGATGAAGACGGTTCTTTCCTTACATACAGGCAGGCTGCTGACGAACTGGTTCCATATGTCGTCGAGCATGGCTATACCCATATTGAACTCCTGCCTTTGACCGAACACCCGCTTGACGCCTCTTGGGGGTATCAGACGACAGGCTATTTTTCCATAACAAGCAGATATGGTACGCCGCAGGACTTTATGTATTTTGTTGATAGATGCCACCAAAACGGGATTGGGGTTATCCTTGATTGGGTTCCAGGCCACTTTTGCAAGGATGCCCATGGGCTGTATTCGTTTGATGGGGACTATGCCTATGAATACAAGACCCTCAATGATCGTGAAAACAGTGTTTGGGGTACAGCAAACTTTGATCTCGGGAAGACGGAGGTTATTAGTTTCCTCGTATCAAACGCTATTTTTTGGCTTGAAAAGTATCACATCGACGGATTTCGTGTCGATGCAGTTGCAAACATCATTTACTGGCCAAATTCAGAAAAGGAAGTTAATCCACACGGAATTGCCTTCCTGAAGAAACTCAATTCCACGGTGTCTTCATTTTGCCCGAATATCCTCATGATTGCCGAAGACTCCACTGATTGGCCAAACGTTACGAAATCTCCTGAGAATGGGGGCCTCGGTTTTACATACAAGTGGAACATGGGATGGATGAACGACATCCTGAAATACATGGAAACCGACCCTAATCAAAGAAGATACCACCATAACAAGGTTACCTTTTCATTGATGTACGCTTTTACAGAAAATTTTGTTCTGCCATTTTCACATGATGAGGTCGTTCATGGAAAAAAATCCCTTCTTGATAAAATGCCAGGGGACTATTGGCAAAAGTTTGCTCAGTTAAGGCTTTTGCTTGGCTATCAAATTGGCCATCCGGGAAAGAAGCTGACCTTTATGGGAACCGAACTGGGCCAGTTTTCCGAATGGAAGGATAAAGAGGAAATTGATTGGCATCTTCAAGAATATGAGATGCATGCGAAACTGAACCTCTTTGTGAAGGAATTAAACAAGATTTATAAACGGTCAAAGCCTCTTTATCAGCTTGATTCCTCCCCTGAAGGCTTCGATTGGATTGACGCGGACAACAATCAGCAATCGGTCTTTTCTTTTGTACGGAGAGGATTTAATGATGATGATTTCTTAATTATTGTATGCAATTTCACCTGGCAGGCGTACAGCGGATACAGGGTAGGAGTCCCGGCGCCCGAACGATACCGCGAAATCCTGAACAGCGATGCGCTGGAATTTGGCGGGTCTGGAGTTATCAATAAAAAGACGATAAAGGCAGAGAAGGAAGGTTTCCATAGCAAGCCATTTTCCATCACGATGAATATTCCGCCCTATGGCATATCGATTCTAAGGCCTGTTAAGAAGAGAAAGGGGATAAATGCCAATGCAAAAGAAGAAGATGGTGGCCATGCTTCTGGCAGGAGGACAGGGGAGCAGGCTAAATTCACTGACAAAAGAACTGGCTAAACCGGGAGTGCCTTTTGGGGGGAAATACAGGATTATAGATTTCCCTCTAAGCAATTGTACGAATTCGGGGGTTTATACGGTTGGCGTACTTACTCAATATCAGCCGCTTGTGCTGAACAGCTATATTGGAATCGGCAGTGCATGGGACTTGGACCGCATGGATGGAGGGGTAACAGTTTTGCCCCCTTACAGCGTTTCTTCCGAGGTGAAATGGTACGACGGCACTGCCAGCGCGATATTTCAGAACCTGACATATTTAAGGCAATACGATCCCGAATATGTACTTATTTTATCAGGCGACCATATTTATAAAATGAATTATGAAACGATGCTGGATCACCATATTGAACATAATGCGGATGTTACGATTTCTGTCATTGAAGTTCCCTGGGACGAGACAGGAAGATTCGGAATCATGAATACAGATGAAAGCCAGAGAATCATAGAGTTCGAGGAAAAGCCGAATAACGCTAAAAGCAATTTGGCTTCGATGGGCATTTATATTTTTAATTGGAAGCTCCTCGAGGAATATTTAATCAGGGATGACGCAAATCCCGAATCCTCACATGATTTTGGCAAAGACATCATTCCGCTGCTCCTTGAGGAAAATCGGAAGCTGGTGGCCTACCCATTTAAAGGCTATTGGAAGGATGTTGGTACAGTCCAAAGCTTATGGGAAGCAAACATGGATTTGCTTGATGAGAACTCGGAACTTAACCTTTTCGACCATTCCTGGAGAATTTATTCGGTAAACCCAAATCAGCCTCCCCAATTTATTTGCCCGGATGCGACATTGACGGAGTCGCTTGTAAATGAAGGCTGCGTTATTGAAGGCAAGGTTGAAAAAACAGTAGTCTTTCAGGGCGTTTCAATTAAAAAAGGGGCTTCGATTAAAGAATCGGTCATTATGCCGGATGCAATTATTGGCTATGATTCCGTAATTGAACGGGCAATCATAGCACCGGGCATTTCGGTTCCAAATGGGGCAACCATCAGAGGGAGTGACGGAGAAGTCGTCCTGGTCTCCGAGGATACAATTGATGAACTTTTGTCCAAATAATCGTATTGGGAGGGGCAACACTTGAAAAAAGATATTCTGGGTATCATTGATGCTACCACTTTCCATAAAGACCTCCACGAATTGACAATCCACCGCTCGGTCGCGGCGATTCCATTTGGCGGGAGGTACCGCCTCATCGACTTTGTTCTCTCAAATATGGTAAACTCCGGCGTCCAAAGTGTCGGCATATTTTCCAAATATCAGTACCGTTCATTAATGGACCACCTTGGGTCAGGGAGAAACTGGGATTTAAACCGGAAGCGTGATGGGCTTTTCTTTTTTCCATCCACAAGCCTTGACAAGCCAGTCGCTGGGATAGGCCCGCTTGATGACTTTGCTGAAAATATTGATTTTTTCACCCGCAGCAGGCAGCCATACGCTTTAATTGCCAATTCCTATACAGTATTCAACATGGATTTTGGTCCTATCCTTGATGACCATATTTCTTCGGGCAAGGATATTACAGAAATACAGAAAGATGGGGCTTCCCTCGGTATTTATATTATGAAGAAGGAATTGCTCCTCGAAATTATTTCCAGCCGCGTGGAAACGGGCTACTTGACGATCAGGGATGCCGTGACTGATTTGAACAGCCGCCACTCAGTCAATTATTACACTTACGAAGAATTCGCCATTCAGGTCAATTCCATCCAGAATTATTTTACAGCTAGCGGGTATCTCCTAAACCCGGGTGTTTGGAATAAGCTGTTTACAAAGGATAGGCCTATTCTCACCAAAGTAAAGGATGAGCCGCCGGCACGCTATACTTCCACTTCGTCCGTACGTAACTCCATGATTGCAAATGGCTGCCATATTGAAGGGATTGTCGAAAATTGCATTATTGCCCGCGGCGTCACAATTGGCAGGGGAGCAGTCGTTAAAAACTGCATTATCATGCAAAAGTCCCGGGTCGGTGAAAATAGCACATTGGAATATGTGATATTGGATAAGGATGTAACGATTGAAGGAGGAACAGATTTACGAGCATCAGAAGAGAGCCCGACTGTTATCCGGAAGGGCAGGACCCAGGGAGCGTGGAAAAACTCGTGAAGATTCTTTTTGCAGTATCGGAATGTGTCCCATTCATTAAGTCCGGGGGCCTTGCGGATGTGGCGGGAGCCCTCCCGAAGGAATTACAAAAGCTTGGTTTCGATGTCAGGGTAATTCTTCCAAAATACGCTTTAATACGGGACGAATATAAAAACAAGATGAAAAAAACAGCCGAATTTACCGTCCAGCTTGGCTGGAGGAACCAATATTGCGGCATCGATGAGCTTGAACATGAGGGAATTGTTTATTATTTTATCGATAACCAATACTACTTTTTCAGAAACCAAATGTATGGCGATTACGACGATGGAGAGAAATTTTCCTTTTTTAACAGGGCAGTGCTTGAAAGCCTAGGCGAGCTCGGCTATTTCCCTGATATCATTCATTGCCATGATTGGCATGCCGGTATGATTCCTTTCCTGCTTAGGGAGCAATACCGCCATCGGGAAGGATATCCCGGAATCAGGACTGTCTTTACCATCCACAACCTGCAGTTCCAAGGTATTTTTCCGAAAGAAGTGATGAATGATCTTCTCGGTCTTGACGATCGCTATTTCAATCCAGGACAGCTTGAATACTTCGGGAATATTAATTTCATGAAAGCGGCACTGATTGCTTCGGATAAAATTACAACGGTAAGCCCTACATACAGGGAGGAAATTAAAACCGCTTATTTTGGCGAGGGGCTCGATGGCGTTCTGCGGATGCGGAGCAATGACCTCGAGGGAATAGTGAACGGGATTGATTATGAGCTGTATAATCCCGAAAACGACCCGTTCCTCGCCGCGCCTTTTTCCGCCGGGAACATGGAGGCCCGACTTGAAAACAAGAGGTCAATCCAGGAGCAATTCGGCCTTCCAATGGATGGCGGAACCCCATTGATGGCGATGGTAACCAGGCTGACCAAGCAAAAGGGCGTGGAGCTTGTCAGGGGAGTGTTTCATGAAATCATGGCGACTGGTGTCCAGCTTATCGTCCTAGGGACAGGAGATCGGGAATTCGAGTATTTCTTCAATCAGATGAGCAGCCAATATCCGGAGCAATGCAGGGCATTCATTGGCTTTGATGAGTCGTTTGCCCACAGGATTTATGCCGGGGCGGACTTATTTCTGATGCCGTCGAAATTTGAGCCCTGCGGCTTGAGCCAGTTGATTGCGATGCGTTACGGAGCCGTCCCGATCGTCCGGGAAACAGGCGGGTTAAATGATACGGTGAAGTCTTACGACGAATCGAGCGGGTATGGGAACGGCTTTACATTCACGAATTTTAATGCCCATGACATGCTCTTTACAATAGAGAGGGCTTTGTCTTATTACAGGAGGCCGGTAGTATGGAACCGCCTTACGGAAAAAATCATGGACATGGATTTCAGTTGGAGCCAGTCAGCTACGCGGTACGAGCAGCTGTATACTGAGCTAAACAATAAGGGGTGATCGCATGTTTTCTAGTGTTCCGGAGTTCAAGGCGGCATTTTTACAAAAACTCGAAATGGCTTATGGCACAACCTTTGAGGAAAGTACAAGGCGGGAACAATTCCAGACACTTGGAACGATGATAAGGGAGCATGTTAGTACAAATTGGATCAAAACAAACGAAATGTATCGCATTTCCGGAAAAAAACAAGTTTACTATTTATCAATCGAATTCCTGCTGGGCCGGCTTTTGCGGCACAACCTGATGAACCTGGGTATAGATGGAATTGTCAGTGAGGGGCTTAAAGAGCTGGGGATCGAGCTCGACGACCTGGAAGAATTCGAAGCCGATGCTGGGCTTGGAAATGGAGGGCTGGGCCGTCTCGCGGCTTGTTTTCTTGATTCTTTGGCTTCGCTCAGTCTGCCGGGCCATGGCTGTGGAATCCGTTACAGGCATGGGTTATTCGAACAGGCGATTGTGGATGGTTACCAGGTCGAGCTGCCGGAGCAATGGCTGAAGCATGGCCATGTATGGGAAGTCCGAAAAGGCGATGAAGCCGAAGAAATCCCATTCTGGGGGAATGTTGAAAGCTCGATGGAAAATGGCCGCCTCGTTTTCCGGCATCGGAATGCGGAGATGGTGACAGCCGTCCCTTATGATATGCCGATTGTCGGATACGAAACGAAAACGGTAAACACACTCCGCCTATGGAGCGCGGAACCTTCTAAATTTACAGCCAATAGCGATGTCCTGAAGTATAAAAAGGATACTGAAGCAATTTGCGAGTTTCTCTATCCTGATGATACTCATGACGAGGGGAAAATCCTTCGGTTAAAACAGCAGTACCTGCTCGTAGCATCTAGCCTGCGGGCGATTATTAAATCGTTTAAGAAGAAAAAACAAAGCATATTCGAGCTGCACGAGCATACGAGTATCCATATTAATGACACACATCCGGCATTGGCAGTCCCCGAGTTGATGAGAATCTTGATGGATGATGAAGGGCTTGGCTGGGACGAAGCATGGCATTTAACGGTCAACACACTCTCTTATACCAATCATACTACTTTGTCGGAGGCGCTTGAACGCTGGCCTGAAAGGATTTTCAAGCCGCTCCTGCCGAGGATTTATATGATTGTAGAGGAAATCAATGAGCGTTTTTGCAGGGAACTTTGGGAACGGTATCCCGGCAGCTGGAACATGATTGAGAGTATGGCAATCATTTCACATGGGGAAGTAAGGATGGCGCCGCTGTCGATTGTTGGCTCCCACAGCATCAACGGTGTGGCCAAGCTTCACACCGAAATCCTGAAGGAACGGGAGATGAACCAGTATTATCAGGTTTTTCCTGAACGCTTCAATAATAAGACAAATGGAATTACCCACCGCCGCTGGCTTATGAAGGCGAATCCAAGGCTTTCCGAACTCGTAACGGACTCAATCGGACCGGGCTGGATGAACAATACGATGCGGCTTGAAGAACTTCTTCAGTTCAAGGAAAGCACTCCCTTCCTCGAAAAATTAGATGGGATTAAACGTGCCAACAAGGAGCGGCTTGCGTCACGGATACTAGAAAAAACAGGTATTTCCGTTGACCCGGGCTCAATTTTCGATATCCAGGTCAAAAGGCTGCATGCCTATAAACGGCAGCTTTTGAATGTGCTTCACATTATGTATTTATACAATAGGATCAAGGAATACCCTGGCTATGACATGCATCCGAGGACATTCATTTTTGGCGCAAAGGCTTCCCCTGGCTATTATTTCGCAAAAAAAGTCATCAAGCTGATCAATTCTGTCGCGGAGAAGGTCAATCATGACCCTTCTGTTAACGGCAGGATGAAGGTCGTTTTCCTGGAAAATTACCGGGTTTCACTCGGGGAGGAAATTTTTCCGGCTGCGGATGTAAGCGAGCAGATTTCAACTGCAAGCAAGGAAGCCTCCGGGACTGGAAATATGAAATTCATGATGAACGGGGCCCTTACTGTGGGGACACTTGACGGTGCGAATGTGGAAATTACGGAGCTTGTTGGCCGGGAGAATATTTTCCTGTTCGGGCTGAGTGCCGAGGAAGTCCTCGAATTCCAGAGAAACGGCGGGTACAACGCCCATGAGTATTTCCATTATGACCGCCGGATCCGTACTGTGGTCGACCAGCTTGTAAACGGTTTTTTCCCGGATAGTGGCAATGAATTTACAGAAATCTATGATTCACTGCTTTCGTATAATGACCAATATTTCGTTTTTCGGGACTTTTCCTCATATGCGGATATCCAGGAACAGGTCGGTAAGCAATACGGCGACAAAAACGGCTGGCTGAAAAAGAGCCTTGTGAATATTGCCATGTCCGGATTTTTCTCCAGTGACCGGACCATTTCGGAATATGCAAATGATATTTGGCATACCGAACCCGTGATTATTAAATAAAGCTTTCATAAGGGGGGCCTGGTGGCGGGTTCCCCTTGCGTTGTTTTCAAAAAATAGGGGGAAATTGGGATGGCGGCTAAAAAAATTACTTTTAAAAAAAGCCTGGTTTTCTTTTTGATTATCGGTTTGGCATATGTTTGCTTCCTGCAGATTAAAATTTATCAGCATGCGAAGGACAGGCCCGGCCCCGGAGCCGATTACTTGATCATCCTTGGCGCGCGGGTAAAAGGGGAAATCCCTTCGCTTGCCCTCCAGGAGAGGATTGATGCCGCGGCCCTTTATTTACGTGACAACCCGGAAACGATCGCAATTGCATCAGGAGGCAAAGGACCAGGGGAGGATATTTCGGAAGCCGCGGCGATTAAACGGGAATTAGTCAGACAGGGGATTCAAGAGTCGAGGATCATCCTAGAAGATAAATCAACGTCTACATTCGAAAATATTTCATTTTCGAAAAAGCTTCTGCCGGACGGTCTGGATAAAGGCGTACTTGTCACAAATGCTTTCCATATTTACAGGGCAAAAATGATGGCAAGGGATAATGGCCTGGAGCTAGTCGGCCTCCCCGCGAAAACACCAAGCCAGGCAGTCGTGAAATCCTATGCCAGGGAATACCTTGCCATTACAAAATACTACGTTACCTCCGCATGATAACCGTGTAAAACGGGTAAAGGTGAATGGGGATTGTAATCCCTTTTTCATTAGGCGAGAGCCAGGGAGGTGGTTTCAATGAAGATAAAAGTAATTTCTCTCTTTTGCCTAATCGCATTGCTCCTTGTTGGGTGTTCAACTGACGGCGAACAAAAAGGCGTCATTCCGTATTCGAAGGAAGCTTCGGAGTATATGGACAAGGTGGCGGAATTTGCCCAAAGCATACCCGATAAAGCTGAGAAAGCAACGAAGGACGAGCAGGCCAAAGAGGAGTTAAAGGCAAACCTTGAAGAGATGAAACAGGAAATCAATGAATTCGGAGAAATCAAGGCTCCGGAAATTGCGGATGATTTCCATAGGGAAATTGTCGACAAAAGTAAAGTGCTTGAAAAAAAGATAGATGTTTACCTTGACCAAATCAACAAAGGTGATTTTGAACAGGATTTTGTAAAAAAAGAAGATTTATCTAAGCTAGCGGATGAAATGAAGGGTAGCTTTGAGAAGATAAAGGATTTGGTTAATAAAGACAATTAACCGGCTTAATGCCGGTTCCAGACTGTAGACAACCTCGAAGAGTTTCGGGTTTGCCTACAGTCTTTTTTTATTTAAATTATATATATTGAAATGAAAATGCGTCTCTAGATTTCCATTCCAGGTGGACGCTTTCCGCGGGCGGGGCCGAGCCGCTTCCCTCGCTACGCTCAGTCCAGGGTCTCGACTTTCCCGCTATTCCCGCCGGAGTCGCCACCCTCCATTCCAATCAACTAAAATCCCTTTATATAAAGAACACCATGTATGAGTGACCTGCTATGATGACTAAAAATAAGGCCAATGAATGCGAACATTTGGAAATGCTAACCATTGATCAGTCGGTCCCAGAAAATCATTTATACGCAAGGTGGAATCGGGTATTGATTTTTCATTGGAAGGGTATCACCTATATAAGCCAGATCCATCGATTTACACCCCATGCCCATTCCTATCAAAGGATACAGAAAGTAAAAATCATTAAAGCTCAATCAACGCCATATATGGGAGCCCTACCTGGAAGAGGCAGAACATTTGCGCCAAATGGATGAGATTAAACAAAAATTCGCCAAACGTAAAGAAATTCGCTTCCTTTTGCCGACTCTGTAAGCGTCTAGTACCGGTTCTTTTTATCTCTAGGAAATTCATCAGTTGAATTTTCGGAAAATTGAATGGCTTTTAAGAGTAAAAGCATGCAATTTCACCCAGTTTGCGCCAAAATAGAGAAGAGAAAATAGATAGTTTAGGGGTGTTTATAAAAATGCAAGCACTTGTTCATGCGGGTAAAACCGGGATGGAAGGATTGTCGTACAGGGAATTCGAAAAAGCGGAGCCAGGGTCAGGCGAGGTAAGGGTAAGGCTAAAAACAGCTGGGCTGAACCACAGGGACCTGATTATACTCGACAGGCATAAGGAAACCGATCCGCCGCTAGTGATGGGGTCTGATGGTGCGGGTATCATAGACGCGGTAGGTGACGGAGTAGAAGGAATCGCGGTTGGCGATGAAGTCATTATCAATCCGGCAATTGGCTGGAACGAAAAAAGCGATGCACCGCCGGCAGGGTTTGAAATCCTCGGACATCCATTCCATGGAACCTTTGGGGAATACATCGTTATACCGGCAGAAAATGCAGTCCCAAAGCCCCCATTTTTAACATGGGAGGAAGCGGGGGTCGTTTCCCTTGCAGCGCTAACCGCTTATCGTGTCTTATTTACGAGGGCGAAAATTAAAGAGGGAATGAAGGTTCTGATTCCTGGTATCGGCGGCGGTGTGGCAACCCTAATGCTCCAAATGGCCAAAGCGGCGGGGGCGCTTGTTTATGTAACATCCCGTTCAGAGGATAAATGCAAAAGCGCGCTGGAAATGGGTGCGGACAAAGCGTTAGACAGCGATGGAGACTGGGAGGAGCAGCTAAACGGCGAGAAAATGGATGTTGTCATTGAGTCCGTTGGGGCCGCAACCTTCAACAAATCACTCAGCCAGCTTAAGACAGGTGGAACGATTGTTACGTTTGGCGCTTCTGCCGGGGATGTTGTCGATTTAAATCTCCGAGCATTCTTTTATGGCCAGTACAACCTTCTTGGTTCAACGCTCGGAAGCGGTGAGGAGCTAAAGGAAATGCTGGAATTCATTGAGAAACATGAAATCAGGCCGGTTATTGACCAGATGTTTTCGCTTGAAGAATATAAGGAAGCCTTCGACAGGCTCGACCGGGCTGCCCAGTTAGGGAAAATCGGCTTTGTAATAGAATAAAGGATTGAAAAAGCTGATTTTTCCTGCATTAAGGAATTATCGGCTTTATTTCATGCCCCGCCTCGGCTGCGGGGCATTTTCCTGTTAAAGTAGGTTAATCTGTTTTAAGAGGTTTGCAAAACTGCTACTATGAAAGTAACTTATAAACGATTGGGAGTGTAGAAGCGATGAAGTTGCTGGGCCTGCATCATGTATCCATTCTGACAGGAAAAGCGGAAAGGAATTTCTCGTTTTATACAAAGGTTCTTGGAATGAGGCTTGTCAAGAAAACCGTCAACCAGGATAATACTGAGTCCTATCATTTGTTCTACGGAGACGCAAAAGGGAGCCCTGGAACAGAGGTAACGTTTTTTGACATTCAGGGACTTGGACGAACGTATCCAGGCATCTCAAGCATTTCGTCAACTTCACTAAGGGTTAGTGATATTTCGGCACTAACCTATTGGAAAGAAAGATTTATAGAAAAAGGGATTGTTCATGGAGAGCTTTCGAAACGTGCCGGCCGCGATACCCTTGAATTTCAGGACTATGAAGGAACAAGGCTAATCCTGGTCGCGGATAGTGGGGAACAGGGTGTTCCGGCAGGTGATGCTTGGGAAGGCACGGACGTACCGGTTGAACATGGAATCATTGGTCTGGGACCAGTAACCCTGACGGTTGGGGATCCAGAACCAACCGCAAAAGTATTAACGGAAATCATGGGATTTAGGCTTAAAGGGTCTTATCCATCCATTGAAGCGGGGTACCCCGATATTGATGTGTATGCGACCGGGGATGGCGGTCCGGGAGCTGAAGTCCATCTCGAAACAAAGCCTGGCCTCCCGAGGGAGAGGCTTGGCAGGGGCGGTGTCCACCATGTTGCTTTCCGGATACCGAACGAAAAAGAATATGCCGATTGGGTGAAAAAAATTAAGGCAAGCGGCCTTATCAATTCTGGGGAAGTGGACAGGCATTATTTCAAAGCACTTTATTTCCGGGAACCAAACCATATTTTATTTGAGCTTTCAACAGATACGCCTGGTTTTACGGTAGATGAGCCAATCGAATCCCTTGGTGAGAAACTGGCGCTTCCTCCTTTTTTGGAGCCAAGAAGAGAAGAAATAGAAGCAAGTCTAAGGCCTTTGGAGCTGAATTAAAAAGTGGGGAGAGTAGAGAAATGAATGATCGAATCGTTGGCGGCAAATCAGTAGAAGAGTGGATTAAGGAAGTTCCCGTCCTTGGGAAAATGGCGGCGGGAGAAGAAGTTTTTTGGATAAATCCCAATGATAAAAAGATGCTTGAGGAATTTTCCGGAATGGAAAGTGAAATAAAGGAAGCTTCAGAAAGGCTTGGGCGTTTCGCCTCTTTCGTGAAGGAAGCCTATCCAGAGACAACGGCGGCCGGGGGGAAAATCGAATCACCGCTGGTGGAAATCAATCGGCTTAAAGACAGGATTGAGGAAAGGCATCGCGTGGACATCGAAGGGAATCTCTATTTGAAGTGCGATAACGAATTGCCAATCTCCGGTTCGATTAAAGCCCGCGGTGGAATTTATGAAGTTTTGAAGCATGCTGAGGACCTTGCGATTAACCATCAATTAATAAAGCCAGGAGACAATTATTCTGTTTTTGGAAGTAAGGCTTTTAAAGATTTTTTCTCAGGATATTCAATTGCAGTTGGTTCCACTGGTAACCTTGGGCTTAGCATTGGGCTGATTGGAGCAAAGCTTGGTTTTAACGTTTCTGTCCACATGTCGGCGGACGCGAAAGCTTGGAAGAAGAACAAGCTGCGGGAATTAGGCGTTGAGGTTGTTGAATATGAGTCCGATTACTCTGTGGCAGTTGAAAATGGCAGGAAGCAGGCAGAAAGCGATCCGACATGCTATTTCATTGATGATGAAAACTCAAAGAACCTTTTTCTTGGGTATGCAGTCGCGGCTGAAAGACTCAAAATGCAGCTTGATGAAAAGGGGATTGTGGTTGATAAAGAGCATCCCATGTTCGTTTATCTTCCGTGCGGTGTCGGCGGCGGGCCAGGTGGTATTACGTACGGTTTAAAAACCATTTTTAAAGGCAATGTCCATTGCTTTTTCGCTGAGCCGGTTCAATCGCCATGCATGCTGGCCAGTCTTGCAACCGGGCTCCATGACGCAGTTAGTGTCAACGATTTCGGCCTAACTAACGTGACAGCAGCAGACGGGCTGGCAGTGGGCAGATCGTCGGGGTTCATTAGTAAAACGATTGAAGGTTTGCTGGATGGTATTTTTACAATGAAAGACAATGAACTGTTTCTTCTGCTAAAGGATTTTTGGCAGGCGGAAGGGATATTCCTTGAGCCATCAGCAACAGCGGGAGCCATGGGACCAATCGGACTATTTAAAACAAGCGAGGGAAAGGCTTTTCTGGAAAAACAGGAGCTGTCAGGAAGGATGAAGAACGCCACCCATATTGTCTGGGCGACTGGGGGCAGCATGGTTCCAGAATCGGAAAGGGAGGACTATTTGAGTAGGACAGTTGGTTTGGCCTAAGCTTCCTTTTGGGAGAACTTTTTCGCGGAAGGACAAAATATTTCCCCTTTTAAAGGCATACTCACTTGTTTTTTCCATACTTTTTCTTTAGGGAACACCTATTGAAAAGGGGGAAAGCGAATGAGATACCAGTCTGAAAGGATGGGCCAAATCCCTCCGTATATGTTCGCCGAACTTGGGAAGAAAAAGGCGGCAATGGCCAAAGCGGGAATCGATGTGATTGATTTGGGAATCGGGGATCCCGACCTGCCAACTCCGGATCATATTGTCGATAAACTTATAGAAGAAGCAAGGAAGCCGGAAAATTTGCGTTATCCGAATTTTGCCGGCCACCCCGGCTTCAGGAAGGCGGTAGCGGACTTTTACAGGAGGAATTATAAGATAGATCTTGATCCTGATACCGAAGTCCTCGCTTTGATAGGATCCAAGGAAGGGATAACGCATCTTGTTCCAGCCTTGATAGACCCCGGTGAGCATGTCCTAGTCCCAGACCCATGCTATCCGCCATATCGAATGGCGACTCTCCTCGCGGGAGGAACGTACTATAACATGCCGATGACGAAAGAGAATGGCTTTTTGCCAATTTTTGATGATATTTCGGAGGATGTTCTTGAGAAAGCTCGTTTGATGTTCCTGAATTATCCGGGAAATCCAACTTCAGCCGTTGCGAACAGCGATTTTTTTCAAAAAGCGGTCGATTTTGCCAAAAGGAAGGATATTATCATCGCCCATGATTCCGCCTACAATATGGTGACTTTTGGAGAATACAAAGCATCGAGCATCTTGGAGGCAAAAGGAGCTAAGGATGTGGCGGTCGAGTTCGGGTCGTTATCGAAGACATACTGCATGACTGGCTGGAGAATCGGGTATGTTGTCGGCAACAAGGAAGCGATCAAAGCGTTGGCCGTTTATAAAAGCAATACGGATACCGGGCAATTTACTCCGATCCAATTGGCTGGTGCGCATGCGCTCACCTCAAACCAACAATGTGTGAAGGAATACAATCAGGTTTACTTTTCCCGAATGAAGGGGATGATTGAAGCCCTTCAGGATATTGGTATTTCTGTGGATCCTCCAAAGGCAACGTTTTTCATCTGGGCACCAGTTCCGGTGGGCTATACATCGGCTGAGTTTGCTGCTGCTGTCCTCGATCAGGCAGGTGTTATTGTAACGCCCGGCAGCGCCTTTGGCCCATCTGGAGAGGGGTATTTCAGGATTTCCCTGTCAGTGCCAACTAAACGGCTTGACGAGGCAATTGAACGGATTAAAAAGAAAGTCAAGATTGCGAGAGACAGGAAGGGATGAGGGTAATGAAACGGTATGACAATTATATAGCCGGCGAATGGATACCTTCCGCGACTGGATGTTACACAAAGAATGTGAACCCCGCGACAGGGGAAATACTTGGTGAGGTTGCCCAATCTTCCTCAGAGGATATAGACAGGGCGGTGGCTTCGGCAAAACGCGCGCAAAAGAAATGGCGGCTTGTTCCTGCGCCGGAACGGGCAGAGATATTATATGAGGTTGCTAGAATCCTAAAGGAAAAGAAAGAGCAGCTTGCGCAAATTTTAACAAGCGAAATGGGCAAAGTGATTGCTGAAGCAAGGGGCGAGGTTCAGGAAGCGATTGACATGGCTTACTATATGGCGGGGGAAGGAAGGCGCCTGTTCGGTGATACGGTGCCGTCGGAACTAAGGAACAAGTTCGCGATGAGTGTTAGAGTGCCTGTTGGGGTTGCCGGGTTGATTACTCCATGGAACTTCCCTATTGCCATTTCGTCTTGGAAGTCGCTCCCAGCACTCGTTGCCGGCAACGCGGTTGTCTGGAAGCCTGCATCGGAGACCCCGTTCATGGCGGCAGAGTTCGTGAAGGTATACGAAGAAGCGGGACTGCCGAAGGGATTGGTGAATGTTGTGTTCGGCAGCGGCTCCGTTGTGGGGAATGCGCTGGTCGAGCATCCTGATGTCGATATCATCTCTTTCACGGGCTCCAATGAAGTTGGCCGCGCCATAAACGGCCGTGCTGGCAGCCTTTTAAAGCAGACTTCGCTGGAAATGGGCGGTAAGAATGCTGTGACTGTTTTGGAGGACGCAGACCTTGAGCTCGCGGTGGACGGGATTGTCTGGAGCGCGTTCGGGACTGCCGGCCAGAGGTGCACCGCCTGCAGCCGTATTATTGTGCACGAAGCGGTAAAAGAGGAATTGGAAAGAAAACTGGTGGGGCGGATTGAGGGACTTAGGGTAGGTAATGGCCTGGATGAAAGTGTTGATGTAGGGCCGGTTATCAACCGTGGTTCCCTTGAGAAAATCCATGAATACGTTCAAAAAGGCGTGGATGAGGGGGCAAAGCTTCTTTGTGGTGGCAAAATACTTACAGTTGGGGAGCTTGCGGAAGGGCACTATTATGCACCTACTTTGTTTACGGATGTTACCCCGGAGATGGTGATTGCCCGTGAAGAAATTTTTGGGCCAGTCGCATCAATTATTTCCGTGGGGAGCCTGGAGGAAGCGATTGAAGTGAATAATAGTGTGGAGTTTGGCCTGTCGAGCTCTATTTTTACAAAGGATGTTAATAAGGTTTTTGCCGCTATGCGGGACTTTGATACAGGGATTGTATACGTTAACGCGGGTACGACCGGAGCGGAAATCCATCTGCCGTTCGGCGGCACAAAAGGAACAGGGAATGGGCATCGTGATTCTGGCGTTGCCGCGCTCGACGTGTATACGGAGTGGAAATCGGTATATGTAGACTTTAGCGGGACGCTTCAACGGGCGCAGATTGATAATAAGTAATTAAGGAGCGGGGCTTTTGGTGCCGCTGAAGATTCGACTAGGAAAGCTCACAGCGATGTGGGCTTTTTTATATAGAAAGAGGATGGCAATTGTGGCAGGAATGTGACAGTTTTCGATATCCGGAAAAAAGTGGGCGATAAATCGGAAAAATTTTCGATATCGCCTCAAAAGTTTTCGATAAACACAAAAAGTTTTCGATAACTGGCCCCTGGCAAAAAAGACAAGCAATTTTCAGCCAAACAAACTCCAACTTTGAAGAATTTTCTCCCTGTTTGCTACTTAACTACGGCTTTTATTCATACATTTAAATAGGAAATGCAGTTTTTAAGAGCAAGGGGGAATCGCATGCAGGATACTCGGCTGGACTATGACACGATTATTATCGGCGGCGGATTTTCCGGACTGACTGCTGCAAGGGAATTACGGCTGCTGGGGTATAAGGTACTCCTATTGGAAGCGCGTGAAAGGCTTGGGGGGAGAACTTGGGTCGACCGGCGCCTGGATTCTGATCTGGAGATGGGCGGAACCTATGTCCATTGGCATCAGCCCCATGTATGGGCTGAAATAACGAGGTACGGCCTGGAAGTTGTTTTTGGTCCGAAGCCCAAAAAAGTGTATTGGATTTCAGGCGGCACGGCCCGCTGTTCTACAGTTGAAGCATACAGGAACAAAATAAAGGATGTTGCAGGAAAATTGATGAGTGAAAGCTTGAAATACCTACCTTTGCCCTATCAGCCTTTGCATTCACCGCTGATCAAGGAAATTGACGGTAAGTCAGCCGAGCAATTTATGATCGAATTCGGCCTGACAGAAGAAGAGTACGATATTCTTCATGGCTGGGTAGCGTCCGACTTTTGTGGCCCGCCTGGTGAAGGAGCAGCAAGCCAGATTTTCCGCTGGTGGGTTTTTTCACAGGGGAATTGGGGGACCCATAGTGAAATGATTTCGACATACAGTCTTAAGGATGGAACGAAAGCACTGGTCGAGGCCATTGCGCGAGATTCGGGAGCGGAAATCATTCTTTCATCTCCTGCGGTGAAAATTGTGCATGATGAATCCGGAGCGAGCGTAACAACGCATGATGGCAACCAGTTCAAAGGGAGGAGCGTAATTATTACTGTTCCGATGACCGTTCTAAAGGAAATTGAGGTTTCGCCGCCTCTATCAGAGCTTAAAATCAGCGCATCAAAGGAAGGACAAACATCAAGAGGCGTAAAAGTATGGGCACGGCTGGAGGGGAAACTTGATCCGTTCGATGCTCTTGCCCCAGGGAACTACCCGCTTAATTCTGTGCATCTGGATAGGTATGTTGGCGAGGACAGCATCATTGTTGGGTTTGGGCCTCGCGCGGATTGGCTTGACCCGAATGACCGGGAAGGTGTTGAAAAAGCGCTGCGCCAATGGCTGCCGGATGTAAGGGTTCTTGAAAGCACAGGCCATGATTGGGTAAATGACGATTTTTCCAGGGAAGCCTGGCCGATGCTAAAGCCAAATCAGCTGACACGTTATTTTGAGGATTGGAACACGCCTGAGAATTGCATTTTTCTGGCGGGAACCACGTTTGCAAAAGGATGGGCTAGCTTTATGGATGGGGCAATCGAATCGGGGATTACAACCGCAAGGAAGGCTGACAGCTATTTACGTGAAAAATCAAGGCTTTTAAACCAGGAATGAATAGAAGTGCCCTCGCGGCGAGGGCGCTTTTTTTGGCAGGAAAGGAGGGGGACGGTTGGGAATATCGGTCTATTCGAAGAAGTTCTTGACACCGGAAGAAGCGGCATCCCGTATACAGAACAGCGACACTGTCATGGTTGGCGGCTTTGGCCTTTGCGGAACCCCATTCACGTTAATTGATGCGATTAAGAACAATCCATCAGCACGAAATTTGACAATCATCAGTAATAATTTGGGTGAACCTGGCAAGGGCCTTGGAATCCTTCTTATCTCAGGGCAAATCAAAAAAGCGATTGGTTCCTACTTTACCTCAAACCGCGATGCTGTTAAGGCTTGGAAAAAAGGCGAGCTTGAAATCGATCTTTATCCACAAGGAACATTTGTTGAGGCAATACGGGCGGGTGGCGCCGGCATAGCCGCCTTTTATGTGAAAACAGGTGTAGGCACCGAGTTAGCGAAAGGGCGGGAGGAACGGTTTTTTAATGGGGAAAGGAATATCCTTGTAGAGGCAATTAGGGCGAAAGCCGCGCTGATAAAAGCCGTGAAGGCTGATACGTTGGGAAACCTTATTTACGCTAAATCGGCCCGCAACTTCAACCCTGCGATGGCAACAGCGGCAGATATGGTTATTGCTGAAGTGGATGAAATTGTTCCAGCTGGTTCACTCGATCCCGAACAGGTTGTCACCCCGCATAACTTCGTCGACTTTCTCGTCCTAAGCCGCTATGTAAAGGAAGGTGGCGTTTATGTTAAAAAAGCTTGATGCCCGGCGGCGGATTGCTAGGAGAATTGCAAAAGAGCTTCAATTAGGGATGGTTGTCAACCTTGGTGTAGGCATTCCCACCCTTATTCCTGAATTCCTTGAGCCTGGACAGGGCGTGTTCCTTCATTCAGAAAACGGTATGCTCGGAATGGGGCCACCGCCGCCTATCGAGGAAATGGACATGGATTGCATCAGCGCGAGCAAACACCCCGTAACTCTGGAACCCGGAGCCGCGATCTTCTCGAGTAGCGACTCATTCGGGATGATAAGAGGAGGCCATATTGATGTGGTCGTCCTTGGTGCACTCCAGGTAAGTGAAATAGGAGAGATTGCAAACTGGGCGGTTCCAGGTACCGATATCCTTGGCGTTGGCGGAGCGATGGACCTTGTACCCGGGGCAAAAAAAATCATTGCTGCTCTGACCCATATCGCAAAGGACGGCTCTCCAAAGATAGTAAGGGAATTAACGTATCCGAAAACAGGCATTCAATGTGCGAGGCTTGTTGTTACGGAACTGGCGGTATTCTCAATTGCTGGAGGTAGAATGGTGCTTGAGGAGCTGGCCGAAGAAACTTCCCTTGACGATCTAAAAGCTCTGACCGAAGCGGAGTTCAGCATTTCTCCGTCACTGAAAAAATGGTAAAGAGGGAATGAATAGAGGGGGAACATGAATGGATTTTTCATTTTCGGAGGAGATTGAGCTTCTCCGTGCTGCCGTCCGTGAATTTGTGAAAGAAGAAGTCGAAAAAGTGGCGATGGAAATAGAAGAAAACGATGAAATACCCGATAAAATCGTGAAGTTGTCCCGGGAAATGGGCCTTTTCGGTTTGGGCATTCCCGATGAATATGGCGGTCTCGGCCTTGATATGGTCGGTAAATGCGCGATATACGAGGAGCTCGGCAAAACGCATAACGGCTTTACAACGCTGATTGGAGCCCATACCGGCATAGGCTCGGTCGGTATTGTTGAACTTGGGACAGAAGAACAAAAGAAGCGATACCTGCCGAAAATGGCCAGCGGCGAGTGGGTCGGAGCTTTCGCACTGACAGAGCCGAGTGCGGGTTCCAATGCAACGGCACTGAAAACGAAGGCCGTCAGAAAAGGGGACCGCTATATTCTGAACGGTTCCAAGCATTATATTACGAATGCTGTCTGTGGCCATGTATTTACCGTTATGGCCGTTACTGACCCGGAGAAAGGACCAAAAGGTATCACGTCATTTATCGTGGAAAAGTCTTTTCCCGGCTTTGTGCTAGGAACGGTTGAACGAAAAATGGGGCTAAGGGGCTCCCATTCAGCGGAATTGTTTTTTGAGGATTTGGAAGTCCCTGTTGAAAATGTTTTGGGCGAGGAAAACAAAGGGTATGTTAATGCGTTGAAAATACTAGCGAACGGGCGTGCAGGGCTTGCGGCAAGAAACCTCGGTTCCTCTGAAAAGCTGCTTGAAATGAGCATTGATTATGCAATGAAACGGGAGCAGTTCGGAAAGCCGATTTTTGAACAGCAGGCCGTCCAGCATATGCTGGCTGAAATGGCTGCCGATATCGAAGTGTTGCGTTCAATCACATACAGGGTGGCCTGGATGAGCGACAAGAAATTAAGGGTTGTAAAAGAAGCCGCAATTGCCAAGCTATACGGATCGGAAGTCTATAACAGGGTTGCCGACCTGGCCGTCCAAATACATGGCGGCATTGGATATATGAAGGACTACCCAATAGAAAGATTTTACCGGGATGCACGGATTACGAAAATTTACGAGGGTACAAGCCAGATACAGAAAAATATTATCGCATCCGAGCTGAAAAGGGGCTTGAAGTAATGGCGGAGCTTAAACAGGCAGTCATTATCGATGGAGTCCGGACCGCAATCGGACGCATGGGTGGTACACTGAAGGAAGTGGAATCCGACCACCTTTCAGAAATCGTCATCCGTGAAATATTGGCGAGGACAGGAGATGCGGGAGGTAAAGTCGATGAAGTCATTTGGGGCCATGCAAAACAAAGCTCCGACACACCGAATCTCGCTAGGCTGGCTTTATTAAAAGCAGGCCTGCCTGTCGAGGTGCCAGGGTATACCGTCCACCGGCAATGTGCATCAGGATTACAGGCAATCGTTAACGCCGCTCAGCAAATCACCTGCGGTGACAGTAAGCTGATAGTAGCTGGCGGGGCGGAAAGCATGAGCACCGCCCCTTATTACCTTAGGAATGCGCGTTATGGCTATGGCGCGGGGAATGCCGAGCTGCTCGATTCGAATACGGAGAGCCAGCCTAGGGCGCAGCCCATTGAGATTTATGGGCATCTGACGATGGGGATGACCGCTGAGAATCTCGCTGAAAAATACAGGATTACAAGGGAGGAGCAGGATGAATTCGCTCTATCAAGCCAGGAAAAAGCCGCGGCGGCGATTGCTGCCGGCAAATTTAATGGTGAGATTGTCCCGATAAAGATAACATCCAGAAACGGGGATTCTTTTTTCGAAAAAGACGAGCACCCTAGGGCCACATCAATCGAAAAGCTTGGGCAGCTGAAGCCGGTTTTCAAAGCAGGCGGGACAGTAACAGCCGGTAATGCGAGCGGCAGGAATGACGGCGCGGCCGCACTCCTTGTGATGGAGGACGAAACCGCGGCAAAAGCTGGCTTGAAGCCGCGTGCGAAAATTATTGGCTATGCTTCCGCCGGGGTTTCTCCGGACATTATGGGCATCGGACCCGTACCTTCTACACTTAAAGCATTGAAACAGGCTGGACTTCAGCTAGGCGATATTGATTTAATAGAATTGAACGAAGCGTTTGCCGCCCAGGCCCTTGCCGTTATAAAAGAGTTGGGGATGGATCTGAAACGGGTGAATGTCAATGGCGGAGCAATTGCGCTTGGCCATCCAATCGGCGCGACAGGCGCGATATTGATGGTTAAACTCCTGCACGAGCTTGAGCGGAGCGGAAAGCGATACGGGCTCGTGACCCTTTGCATTGGCGGAGGCCAGGGCTTGGCGGTGGTCGTTGAAAATATGCGAACTTAATAAGAAGAGGGACTGTTGAATGAAAAAACCAAAAATCCTGCAAATCCTGTCCATGTACCACCCTGAAGGCGAACGGATTCTCGCTGATGGGGCCGAGGTAATCTGGACGGATAACATTGAAACAGTTAATTTGTGCAAATTGGCGGCCGACGCGGAAGGGATTGTCCTGCGCGCACCAGCCAGGATAACAAGAGAGATCATAGACGCGGCACCGAAACTAAGGGCGATTTCCGGCGCTGGAGTCGGGTTGGATAATATTGATGTTGCCTATGCGACTTCAAAAGGGATTCCCGTCTTGCATGCTCCTTCTGTCAATGCAGCATCAACAGCGGAGCATGCCGTTATGCTGATTATGGCTCTAGGTAAAAATCTTGTCCCGTTTCATGAAGAAATGAGCAGTGGAAATTACGGAGCGAGAACCTTGCTAAAGTCCTATGAATTGAAAGGCAAAAAAGCGGGGATTGTCGGTTTTGGAAGCATCGCAAAAGAGACGGCCAAACGGCTGAAGCTGGGACTTGGCATGGATGTATCGGCCTGGGTCAGGCGATACGACGAAAAGAAGCATGGCATGGCTAAAGACTGGGGAATCACGATTACAGATGATTTGGAGTCCATCTTCCGGGAATCCGATTTTATCTCGCTGCACATACCTTTAAACGAACAGACACGCGGTTTGGTTGGAAAAGAGAAGCTGGCTTTAATGAAGCCAACCTCGTACCTTATAAACACGGCAAGGGGAGGCATTGTAAACCAGACTGATTTGTACAACGCATTGAAAGGTGGGGAAATCGCCGGGGCAGCGTTGGATGTATTTGACCCGGAACCGCCAAAGGCTGACGATCCCATCTTGTCGTTGCCAAATGTAATTGTCACTCCCCATATCGGCGGAACGACTGTTGAATGTAATTATATTATGTCAACTACAGTGGCGAAAAATATCCTGAAAGCAGTAAATGGCGGAAAACCTGATTTTGTAGGGAACCCCGAAGTTTTTAACGAAAAAGGCGGTGTGAAATGACGAGGCATTATTCCATTGCCCTCATCCCTGGTGACGGGATTGGTGTAGATGTCATTATGGAAGGAAGAAAAGTTCTTAATGCGTTAAGCGAGCTGGATGGCGGTATCAAATTAGACTATACGGAATTTGATTGGAGCTGTGAGTATTACCTGAAAAACGGGAAAATGATGCCGGAAAAGGGCCTCGATACCCTGAAAAGCTTTGATTCTATTTATCTCGGGGCCGTGGGCTACCCTGGTGTACCAGACCATATATCCCTATGGGGCCTTCTTTTGCCAATCCGCCGGGAGTTTCAGCAATACATCAATCTCCGGCCGGTGAAATTATTAAGGGGAATTCAATCGCCTCTGGCAAAAAGGACAGCCGCCGATCTCAACTTTACAGTTATCCGTGAAAATAACGAAGGCGAATACTCGAACATTGGCGGGCGTATGTATGAGGGAACCGAGATGGACATGGCCATCCAAAGCTCCGTTTTCACACGGCATGGGGTCGAACGGGTATTACGCTATGCTTTTGAACTGGCGAGCGTTCAAGGAGGGAGGAAACGGCTGACAGCGGCAACGAAATCAAACGGCATTAACCATACAATGCCGTTTTGGGATGACTATGTCAGGAAAATAAACAGCGAATTCCCGGATATCACAACGGAAATCATCCATATCGATGCGCTGGCCGCTTTTTTTGTCACAAAACCAAATACCTTCGACGTTGTCGTTGCCTCGAATTTGTTCGGGGATATCCTTACTGATCTCGGTGCCGCCATTGTTGGCGGCCTTGGCATCGCACCATCCGCAAATATCAATCCCGAAAAAAGGTTTCCTTCCATGTTTGAACCCGTTCATGGATCCGCTCCTGATATTGCCGGCAAAGGAATTGCAAATCCCACCGCTGCAATTTGGTGTGCCGCAATGATGCTTGAGCATCTTGGAGAATATTCGCTTGCTGAAGTCCTGATGGAATCACTTCAGCAAGTATTGGAAGAAGCCAAGGTCTTGACTCCTGACCTCGGCGGGACAGCCTTCACCTGGCAAATCGGGGATGAGGTTTGCCGCAAAATCCGGGCGGGCGTTTAGGTTTTTTAATATAGTTGCCCCTTTATTTTTTATAATCATTATGATAATATGGCAGGGAATACCAAATGAACCTTTTAAGGGAGTATGTTTTATGTCGGGAGCCGTTCTTAACTAATCCAGCTAATTGGATAATCTCATTCAGGCCGATGTTTTCTTTCAAAATTTGTTTTGAAAGAAAGCTTATTTAAGTGTGGCCTGGAATGAAAGTTAAGAACAATGGCCTTACAAGCATACAATCCTTTTACCGACTGTAGCTGTGTACCCATGTGCACAGCTTTTTATTTTGGTTATAAAGGATGATGGAAGCGGGTTTATCCGCTTCTTTGTTGAAGCCGCGTTGACATTGTTCAGCGCGGCTATTTTATTTTTGGAGGGAAAAACATTGAACAAACAAACCTTTACAGTATTGGATTTTGAAAAAATAAAAGAAGATTTAGCTTCGTATGCGTTAACTGGCGCTGGGAAAAAAAGAATTGCGGATTTGTATCCATCCACAAATGTAAAACAAATCAGGGCCCTCTTGGATGAGCTTGCAGAAACAGAGGAGATTATGAATATTAGCGCGAGCGTCCCTGTACATGGGCTAGAAGGGATCAACGCTTTGCTTGAAGGGCTGAATAAAGGGGTGGCACTAAGGCCGGACCAATTCAGCAGGCTTTATGATTTCCTCGATTGCTGCAGGAAGATGAAACGGTTCATGAAGGATAAAGAATATGTGGCGCCAAGGGTGTCAGGTTATATTTATTCGATTGACGAATTACCAGCGCTTGCAGAAGAAATCATCCGCTGTATCCGCCATGGCGGGATTGATGACTATGCCAGCAATGAGCTTTCAAAAATTCGGAAGCAAATCTCGATTCAGGCGGAGCGGCTTAAAGAAAAGGTTCAGCAACTTGTGCGCTCCAATAAATACAAGGCGTATCTGCAGGAGACCATCATTAGCCAGCGGGAAGGACGCTACGTCGTCGCCGTAAAAAAGGAATACAGGGCGAAGGTTAGAGGAGCTGTTCTTGATACATCGGCATCTGGATCAACATTGTTTATTGAACCAGAAGAAATTTCAGCCTTACAGGAACAGCTATACTGGTTAAAATCTGATGAAGAAGCCGAAATCCAAAAAATCCTTTCTTATCTCACAGGACTGGTAGAAGCGAACGAGCAGAAGATCAACCTCTCAGTCGAGACGATGGTCCATTATGATTTCCTTTTCGCAAAGGCAAAATATAGCCGATCCATTAACGGTAAAAAAGTTTCTATTAATGAGTCGCATGAAATTAACCTGATTGGTGCCAGACACCCGCTTCTTGGCGCCAAGGCCGTCCCGCTGACGATTACGCTGGGAAACCCCGAAAATGCCCTTGTTATCACTGGCCCGAATACTGGCGGGAAGACGGTTACGATCAAGACAGTCGGACTTTTGACGCTGATGGCACAATCAGGTCTCTTTATCCCAGTGGCGGAAGAAAGCGAAATTTCGGTCTACCAGCATGTTCTCGTTGATATAGGCGATGGGCAAAGCATTGCTGAAAATCTTAGCACATTCAGCTCAAGGATTGTGAACATAATAGAAATCCTGAAGGAAACAAATGACCGCACCCTTGTCCTCCTTGACGAACTTGGATCGGGTACCGACCCCGGTGAAGGGATGGGGCTGGCAACGGCTATCCTTGAGCAGTTGTATGCGAAAGGAGCAACCTTGCTTGCTACGACCCATTATAGTGAAATTAAGGATTTTGCCAATCGTCAGGAGGGATTTCTGAATGGAGCCATGGAATTCAATATTGAAACTCTAAAGCCAACATACCGGCTTACAATTGGCACGGGAGGAAGAAGCCAGGCTTTTGCAATCGCATTGAAGCTGGGAATGCATCCGCAGCTTATTGAAAGGGCGCATCGAATTACGTACAAGGAAGAAAAAGTGTATTCCTTTATTGAAACGGATCGGCGTCTGCAAATGGAGATGGAACGGCAAATCATCGTTAACAGGCACCTGAAGAGGGTGAAAAGCGAAAACAAAGGCGCTGAACAAGCTATCGCTTCTTTTAGCATGGGAGACAATGTCATTCTTTCTCCAGGCAAAGAATATGGAATTGTTTTTAAAGGGCCGGATGAGATGGGAAATTACATTGTCCAAGTGAAAGGGGAAAAAAGGCAAGTCAACCATAAACGGCTCCAGCTTAAAATAGCTGCAAGTGAGCTGTATCCGCCGGATTATGATTTTGATATTGTCTTTAAATCCAAAGAGTTCAGGAAAGCGGATAAACTCCTTTCGAAGAGGCATGATTCGGGCATAACGATTGAATACGAAGAGTAATGGAAAGAGGCATGCCGGGGAAAAGGCATGCCTCTTATAAAAAGCCAGGCGGGAATCGAACCCGCTAGATGCACATCAGCCTGGCAGACCAGGCCGCGGCTGCTCTACCGTTGAGCTACAGGCTTTCCGTCCTAGTATGTCCAATTCATTGTCAGTTATTCGCCAGCCCCTTTTTACTTTCGCCTGGCGATTTCTTCGGATACAATAAAGGCAAGGTCATCATTGCCAAAAAGGGATAATACGCCAAGTACGGTATCGTCAGGGATTTCGCCTGCCTCCTCCTTAGGAACGGTGAGCTCGAGAGCTTCCCTTAAAGCATGGTTCTCTCTTTGCCCTGGATAAGCTTGTAGATAAAGTTCTTCGGGGTCCAATCCATGATTGATGCACCATTGGGCAAAAATAAGGATCATCATTTTTTCGTCAGCCTGATAGTTTTTGATAATTTTGTCCTGCAGGTCTTTTTTATCCATAACGATTCTCCAATAAAAGTATTTACATTCAGTATATACGTTTGCGGGGCGGCAAAAAAGTTTTTCATCCGGTGCAGGGAAATTACAGGGGATGTCGAATTGCTCATGTAAGGAGTGAAGCCATTTGGATACAGTGATTTTAGTAACCTATAAAATTCCGGGAATGCCCATGCCGATTAAAATCGCTTCAACCATCGAGCCGAATAAAGAACAAATTTATCATAAATTGACAGAACTGGTGAAAGAGAATAGCATTGAAGGCGATATTCAGTTCAGAAAGCTGCTTGTTGAAAAAGAAAATTCCATGTACATATTTGAACTCGGTGATAAAAGATGTATGGTGTTAGTAGAGAAACTTGCAAAAATTAAAGAATTTGATTCCTAATTGAATTTTTAAGGGCATTATTTCTCCCTGTTATGGGAAAATAGTGAAGGAACGCCATATTTGTTAAAAGTGAGGGGAAAAACTATGGAAAAAATTGAAGTTGGCGAAATTTTTACAATTAGCGATGATGACAACGAAGAGCAGCAGGTCGAGGTTCTCGCTGTCATGGACCTTGAAGGGGCAGAGTATGTAGCTGTCGGCTTCCTGGATGACCTGCAGGAGGAAACGGAAGATGATATCGATATTTTCTTCCTGAAGGTTGATGAAGAAGGGGACTTGGATGCCATTCAGACCGATGAAGAATTCGAAAAGGTTGCCCAGGCATTTGAAGAATTGATGGATCAGGAAGAAATAGAGGATTAATGAATTGGAGAGGTGCCATTTGGCTGCCTCTCCTTTCTATTTTATAAATGCAGGTACTATCTGAGATTCAGCTTGGGTCCACTTCATCATAGGAGGCAATTGTTACCTGTGTTACATTGCCTTCCCTTTTATCCTTCTCGGTTGCGGATTTGCTCAAATTTTCATCGGTATTTAGGCCAGGGGCCAAGGTCGGTTTATCGCCATTATTATTCTTTTTTTCCATATAGAACACTCCTCTTTGACTTTATCACTCCTATTTTTCTCCCTAAGCATTCTTTTTATCATGAAAAGAAGCAGGAATCTCCTTTGTATTCACTTATAGAAATACAGGGTTTTACATACGCTATAGGCAATATGCAATTCCTTGGAGGTGAAATAGTGAAAACAAAGGATGATTTTTTAAAAGGGGCAAAAATAACCTCGGATAGCCACGTATTCGGCCCGCCAAATGGGGGGAGCGAAAACCACCATTCACCCCAGTCCACTAAAAAAAGAGTCAAGGGCAATACGATAAAGCAGAGGGACTAAACAGCCTTGATTAAAAATTTTGGAGGAATTAATTGATGCGAAAACAACCAGCCAATAAAGGGCCCGCCAATAGGATTGAGAGTAGCCCTACCGGATATGGTTTTGTACCGGCGAGCGCGGAAAAGGAACAAAAGAAGAATAACAGGAAAAGCCAATAGCCCAGGCATCTGAATTAAATGGAGATGATACCAATATGGGTGCGATCGACAGAAATGGATACCGATTTGAACCGGAGTTCAGTGTCATTAGCCAGGATGGCGCGATCCATGTTTATAAAAATAGCGAGTTCATCGAGGAAATCAAATTTAACTTTAGCGGAAAATTCCCCGTTTTGAATGAAATAGAAGAAATTGTTGATGATTATTGTGACAAAAAAGGGATTTAACTAAGTCTAGTTAAGCTGCCATGCATATACTCTGGGCCATTATGGCCTTTTTTTAAAATAATCCAAATAATCCCTATATCTTGGACAGATTACCAAAAAGCAGCGGCTTGGCCGTTTTTATAGAAATCAGGAGGTTGCCATGACTGTCTATGTATATCAAACATTTGAAATAAGGCAGGAAAAGTTTACGGAGGCATTTGCCAATCTTGAAAAAATCGTCAATTATCGAAATGACCATTACAGCCATAAGGTGGAGCTTTTGTCCCCGATAGCAGGAAGGGATTATTCCTACGTGCTGCTCTCCAAGTATGAAGGGCTAGCGGAAATGGAGCTGCAAAATCGAAAAATGTTTGACGATGACGAATTCAAGGAAATCTTCACCCCTTTCTTTTTGGAAAATATTGTCCAGGGAAGCATGACGACCGCTATGTACAGAACAGTAAAACGGAATGCAGGTAAACCTGTTGCACAGGAGGAAGAAGAAGATGAGAAGGAGGAATAGCAGCTTCTTTAGGCTCCCTTTTACCGCGAACAATTGCTAAGCAACAAGCGTCATTTCCTAAAGGAGGCAAGACATGGATTTTTATTTCCCTTCGGCCAATTCAGGAAGAAAGGGTAAAAGCACCGGCAAGGGAAGCTTAAAATGGTGGCAGTTGTCGTTGATTGGGATAGGTTGTACAATTGGAACGGGTTTTTTTCTAGGTTCTGCGATCGGCATTAAAACAACCGGCCCATCCATTGTATTTTCCTTTTTATTGGCTGCATTCGGAACATTTACTGTCTATAGCCTATTGGCAAAAATGACAGCGAAGGACCCGCAGGATGGCTCCTTCTGCTACTATGCGGGAAAGGCTTATGGGCAGTGGGCTGGCTTTAGCTGCGGCTGGAATTATTGGAGCTCGAATATTCTTATCATGGGGAGCCAATTGACCGCACTTTCCATTTTGTCGAGGTTTTGGTTCCCTAATATTCCTTTATGGCTGTTTGCCTCAGGATACGCCGTGCTTTCCATTCTCGTTGTCGTGACTGGTAACAAGGGGTTCGACAAGGTAGAGAATTTGCTGGCTATCATAAAGACCTCCGCGATTCTCATGTTTATCATCCTTGCTGCTCTGGCACTAGGGGGAATTCTCCATGGAAATGTCAAGCATCCAGGAATCCCCGGATCCATCAACGGCTTTTTCCCAAATGGGCTGACCGGGTTCTGGTCATCGCTCATTTATGCTTATTACGCTTATGGAGGAATTGAAGTAATCGGCTTAATGGCCACTAGGCTTAAAAAGAAAGAGGATGCGCCGAAAGCCGGAATTATAATGCTGATCGTCCTTGTTACCATCTATGTCCTTTCTTTGGGCTTTGCTGTCATTATGGCCAATCACTTTGAATTTAGTGATAAAGAGAGCCCTTTCGTCACCGCGATGGAGCATTACAATCTGTCATTCTTTCCCCATGTGTTTAATGCCGCGATTATTTTGGCGGGCTTTTCAACGATGACAGCTTCCTTATTTGGCGTTACTACCCTTTTGGTTACATTAGCGGAAAGCAAGGACGCCCCGGCATTTTTCGGAAAAAAAATAAAGTGGAAAAATGTACCCCTACCATCGCTTGCCCTTGCAACAGCGGGTCTGGTGGCATCCATCATTACGGCATTACTCCTTCCAGGAACGATTTACGAATACATTACAACCGCGGCCGGAATCCTCATTTTATTTAACTGGGCATTTATCATCCTTTCCGCCCTTCGGATTCTCGAAACGGGCAAAGGGGGGAAGGCACTGGCCTTTACTGGATTGCTATTGCTTCTGGCCGCAGCTAGCGGGACCCTGGCTGAAAGTGAGATCCGATTTGGATTTTTTGTCAGCATTGCTTTCGTTCTCATCATCGGAACCGTCACGCTCATCTTGCATCATAAGGTATGGAAGAAACAAAAATCAGGTTAAGATGGAATGGCGCTCTCAAGATGAGAGCGTTTTTGTTTTACCCCAATTTCTTCAAGAAGGTGTGAATCAAATCAGAATGGGTAGATTAAATGTACAGCAGTCATTTTAGCGGGGAGGAGATAAATTGACTATAGACACCAAGTTCCCATTTTATGATCATGTCCTTGGCCTGTTAACCCCTTTTTTGCCTATGATCGTCAACGATATGTCCGGACAGGTTCTAGAGATGGATCTGGAAGATTTGGATGAATATGATGTTTATGCTGAAACTGTTTATGAGACTGAAACCGAGGAAGAGTTTGAGGATGATGGGGAACCTGATTATTTGAACATCGCGATTTCCTTTGAAAGAGGATTTTTTCCCGATACACTAGTTCAGGATTCCTTTGATGAATTACAGGAATGCGATTATGAAGTGATTTTTAAACCCTTTTTTACAATAAAACCGTACATCCTGATTGGACTTCATAATAATAAGACAAAACAATTCTTTGCTGAAGTGAGCGAGTTCGATGAATTCCAGCCAAATGATATTCTCGAAAGGTTAGCGTTTCTTGTTCATGCCTTGTTCAAGGATGAAACACTGTATAACAAAATCTTTATCATGACAAGCATATCCCATTCAGCAATAAGGGAATTGATTGCATTTGACGAGCCAACCTACATCAAAGGGAAGAGCGGAGACATCCAATATGTTTCCAGTCCGTACTTCGAGCTGGATAATCCATCTATCCATGAATTCCTGATCAAACAGAAGCATTTCAAATAAAAGGGGAGCTGCACGCTGCAGCTCCCTTACTATTTCTATTTCATCCACTCGGTATGGAAAACGCCTTCTTTATCGACTCTTTGGTACGTATGTGCGCCAAAATAGTCGCGCTGGGCCTGAAGGAGGTTCGCGGGCAAAGTTTCGCTCCGGTAGCTGTCATAATAGGCAATGGCAGCTGAGAAGCAAGGGACAGGAATGCCATTTTGCACGGAGACTCCAATGATTTCCCTTAGTGCATCTTGGTAACCTTCGACGATTTCCTTAAAATATGGATCAAGCAGGAGGTTTTTCAGGCCTGGATCCCGGTCGTACGCTTCCTTGATTTTTTGTAAAAATTGCGCCCGGATGATGCAGCCGCCACGGAAAATCATCGCGATGTCTCCGTAGCGAAGGTCCCATCCATATTCTTCGGATGCAGCCCTTAATTGCGCGAATCCCTGGGCATAGGAACAAATTTTACTCATGTATAACGCTTTGCGCACTGATTCAATAAAGGATTTTCGGTCACCAGTAAAGTTCTTGCCAGCCGGCCCTCGGAGAATCTTGCTCGCTTCAACGCGTTCTTCCTTCATTGCTGAAATAAACCGGGCAAATACGGATTCCGTGATGATTGGTAGGGGGACTCCTAGATCAAGCGCGCTTTGGCTTGTCCATTTTCCTGTTCCTTTTTGGCCGGCGGTATCAAGGATGACATCTACGAGCGGCTTTCCGGTATCCTCATCAGTTTTTTTGAAAATATCGGCTGTGATTTCAATTAGATAGCTGTCTAGTTCGCCTTTGTTCCATTCCGCAAACACTTCGTGAAGTTCCTGGGCGGTTAGTCCCAATACATTTTTCAGAAGGAAGTAAGCCTCGGAAATCAGCTGCATATCCCCGTACTCGATGCCGTTATGAACCATTTTTACATAATGTCCGGCACCGTCCGGCCCGATATAGGTGGTGCATGGCTCGCCATTTACTTTTGCGGAAATATCCTTGAAAATTGGGGCGACAAGTTCATAGGCTTCCTTTTGTCCGCCCGGCATGATGGAAGGGCCTTTAAGCGCGCCTTCCTCGCCGCCTGATACGCCTGTCCCAATAAAATGGAGGCCAAGTTCGCTCAGCTCCTTATTACGCCGCTGGGTATCGACAAAGAAAGTATTTCCGCCGTCAATAAGGATATCGCCTTTATCCAGGTAAGGCTTCAACTGGTCAATGGTAGCATCGGTAGCCGCGCCAGCTTTCACCATCAGCATAATTTTGCGGGGTTTTTCAAGGGAATTGACAAATTCCTCAATTGAATAAGCTAGGAAAATCTTTTTACCTTCAGATTCTGTCGCCATTTCGTCCGTTCTTTCAGAGGAGCGGTTGTAAACCGCGACACTGTAACCTTTGCTTTCCATGTTCCAGGCAAGGTTTTTACCCATTACCGCAAGGCCGATTACGCCAATTTGCTGCTTAGCCATGTTTGCTCGCTTCCTTTCCTTAACTATGTAGATTAACAAGATTGTGTGTTTGTTTGTTCTAAGTATACCAAAATGCTCCTTATGAAACCCGGTTAATGCTTTTTGCTTTATCAGCGGGAATGGACCTTTTCGCCTTGAACTCGTACTTCACGTATATTTTCCGGGCGAACGAGTACATGGATTTTTTGAAAAACAACATTCAGTCCTTCATTTTTATTGAAGATAGACAGTCCTTGTCCTGGTTCTAATATGTATTCGGAAGGGAGTTTGGCAGCCCTTGGAGCGAAGCACTGGAAAAGGCAGTTCCCTGGAAAAATGCACGTATAATCCTTCATGACGACATCCTGATTATTCGTTTTTTATTTTGGATTATAGAATCTTAAAAATGCAGAGTCCATAGTAGGTCGCATTTTTTAGGGTCCCCTGTAGAATAGTGGATATACCTATAAGTTGGTCGGTTTAGGAAAAGAGCAAGAACTTTTTCTTTGCTTGAAAAAATGAATATGATTACAGTTGGAAAGGGGGAGAGAAATGTTGGAAGAAGAAAGAAATAGAGAGATTGATAGTGAAAAAACATCGGTAATGGCAAAGAAATACGGTATAAGCGAGCGAAGAACCAGATTGATTCTGACCAAGTCCTGAGCAAAAATTCGTCCAAAACGAAATTATCATGGATAACTCAGATTCCATATTTTTCTCACAGCAAGCTTATGCCATAATATAGGGAGTGAAAGGAGGGATTTGAGTGGAAGTGAGCTGGTATATGGTCACGGTTTTTGTCATTCTTTTGATTGGGATCACCTTTAGTATAGGTCTATACATATGGAGTCGGGAATTTTATCTTAAGCATCGCATAGCTATGAGGAAAATATATTATGGCTTTGTTGTTCTAATGGCTTTTTTCTTATGGGCATTTAATGTATTTCCGGATGTTGGGCAAAAGCTAGAGCATTTGATTGCTTTGGTTATCAGTGTGGTTGTTATTGATTTATTTGTTTTTCAGACGCCGGATATCACTAAATTTATGACGAATGAGTTACAACATGAGAGTTTGGTGGAAAGTATAAATAAGAATAGGGGAGCATTTGTTGAATTGAGTGATAAGCTCCTAAAAGTAAATCAAATGATGCCCAAGAGCGCAGCAAAATGGCAGGTGGATGAATTTGATTTTACGCCGGAGAAATATGAAGAATCCGTTCTCTCTTATTTGAAAAACTTTGCGTCATCTTTCCATCTAGAAGTCTATTCCTACATGGTTGAATCATCCAATGACGAGGGTATCTTTCGCCAGAATGTCACTGCTGCTTATGAAAAGATCATAGAAGAACACGATTTTACTCTAAAGGGAATGGGAATGCGTAAAAAACAAGCTATCAAGACGCTCTTAGAAGGAGAGAATATCGAAATCATCGAAAAGGAAAATAACGCTGTGTTATTTCCTTACTATGGTGAGTATTATAACTTGCTCTTTGTTGTAAGTTCCAGGAAAGGTAGTGCAGTAACAGGGGCTGATGCTTCTATTATGTTAAACCTTCTATATACATTTGATATGTGGTTGGAATACAACGAAGATGAGTTCTTACCTAGCGAAGATGAAGAAGAAATTGATGGCGAAGATGAAATCAAGAGTAAAATATGATATTCTTAAGAGAAGATAAAAGGAGTGTGGAAGATATGACAGTTGGATCACCTTTAAAAGTTGAACGTAAAGCTCAAGCAAAAAGACCTTCCCGACACGGTAGTGTTCCTCCTAGAAACCCGAACAAAAGGCCAACAATCATTAATCTGGACCGTTCGATTGGCCGTATGAAAGCTAATGATATGGACGCAATTAGGCGAGCAGCTGAATAATAAATAAAGGGAAAGAGAAGGTATGCAAATTACCTTCTCTTTTTTATGTTATTTCTCCGCAAAGTCGCATAACCTATACAAAAGAAGCGGAATAGGTAGTGATTTATATTATGAGTTCCAATAAAAAAACATCACCGCCAAGAAATCCTAACAAGCGTCTTTGTACAGCAAAAAACATTACATTTCCTATGCAAAAGGAAAATGAGGAATTATTGCGTTTGTTCTCGAAGAGGCCTCGATTCATGAACCAAAGTTGGTTGAGGCAACAGTAGTTATCATTTTAGACTTAGGAGTACTGCAGAAAGTAATTCTACTGTTGTACTCCTTTTTGATTTCTCTTAATCTGCAGCATTCCGTGCAGTATGTTCCTTGGCAATCAGTTTAGAGTATGAAAAAAACCTCGTCCCATGGTAAGAGGTGTCCTCTACATGTTAGAGCAAAAGGAACAAAACAACAAACTGCCGAATGAATTAAAGACAGTTTTTACAGAATTGGAAGTACTGAATCACTTGAGGAAAGCCAGTATCGGGAAGAAGAATCTTGGGTTCACCTGTCTCTACTTGTTTCAATTGGTTATCCGCATAATTTTCCATCAAAAAAAACTGGTTCGACTTCTGGAATCAAAGAAAGGCGATGCCCTGCCTGCCAAGGATGACGTTTACCGTTTCCTCAACCATCCAAAGTTCGCCTGGCATCGGTTCCCGGTTTCCTTCAGTGCCTTAACAATCGGAAAAGTGGCTGGCCCACAGACAAAACTCTTGTAAAAGTGTTCATAGCCATACCGCCATTGTGTTGCCCGGTATATTGTGCTTTAGTTGCAAAACAGGTGCAATCCGTATGCCCGCATCATTGGCACCCTGTTTTATGAACTTTGCGATAAAATAAATGAACTCGTCTGGGCTATCACATTACACCAATTAATCGAGCTTCTTCAGGATGCCTTAAAAAGACAAACAAGTTGACCAAAAAATTTATAGAAAGTCAAATTAAGCATTGGTTCATTGGTTTGCCCAATTATATCAAGGCTTATTTGCCTATTTCATCCTGCGAAAGTTGAAATATATGGATTATTTTTTAAAAGAGGTGGTTAAAGTTGGAGAAACTTCCTCGATGTAGTAAAATAAAAATAGAACAAATGTTCCGTGAGAGGGAGGGGTACAAAATGCCAAGAAAGGAAGGTATAACAGATGAGTGCATCATTAAATTGTATTTGGGTGGTGCATCCTATAAAGAAATGACTGCGATTAGCGGACTTACAGAAAAGGGAATTCGTTTTGTGCTTAATAAAAATGGCATAAAGGCAACTAGAACCGGCCCGCCGAGGAAATATAAAGTTAACGAGGAATTTTTTGACCAATGGACCAATGAAATGGCTTGGGTGGTGGGGCTGATTGTTACGGATGGGAATATTTGTCCTAGCAACCAATCTTTTTCATTGAGCCAAAAGGATCCACAACTCTTGGGAAAAATAGCAAAACTAATGGAATTCACCGGCAGACCAACAAAACGTGCAGATGCAGATCTATATACATTGACCGTTTGCTCAAAGGCTTTAAAGGACAACTTATGTAAACTTGGGATAACAAAGAGGAAATCATTAACAATTAATTTTCCTGAATGTCCACAAGACTATTTGCCATCCTTTGTACGGGGGATCATTGATGGGGATGGATATGTAGATAATGAGGGATACACAGTTATAGTAACCAGCGGCAGTTATTGTTTCGCGCAGGGATTATTGAGCGTATTCCAAGAGTGGACTCTGCAATCAAAAATTCGTATAGAAAAAACTAAGAGTTTGAATCCAATTTACCGAGTAGTTATATCTGGCAAAGATAGTGTGAGGAAACTGGCGAATATCATCTATAGGGACGGTGGAACAAACTGCGTTATGAGGAAAAAAGAAAAAATGTTGCAAATCATAAATAAAGATAGTCTGCCCATATCAAAACGAGTTAAGTTCAGAACAACTGTCAGTTCAGGTATTCTGGCAAAACTGGAAGAAATCGCGAAACAAAACAATACATATACAAATTATTTACTTGAAAGCGGAATGAACAATTTAATGAACGGAAAAGATCTTAATCTTATAAAGAATAAATGTTCGGACCGGGTTCACTATAAATCTACTTTTGACCGTGAACTGCTAGACCAGGCAAGGGCTTTTGCCCAAACATATGGAATTCATATGAGTGACATAATTGAGTATGCCGCAGAGTTTATTGATGTTACGGTAGCGGTCAGGGAAGGGAGAAGTCATAGGATTCGATCATAGTATTGGATTCTATTATTTTTTACTTTTTCAGTTAACATAATATATATTCTAGGAAGTTAAATAAAAAAGCGCGAAACAGGTCTCACTATCAAAGTAAACTTTTGATAGTGAGACAGAATGAAAAAATTGTGTTCGTTTGATTCATTGATTGTTTTCATTCTAAAAATTGAATCCTCATATCAGCTTATCAAAAGTGTTTACTTTTATATTTAATGAACAGAATCCTTTAAATTCATTTGTAATGCCTCTTTTTCATTTTGTTGGAGCTCTGGGATTTTTAATTTTCCACACGAATAACTCGAAAATTTATTCCAAAATACTCCATCATTTGATGGTTTATGGCAAAGAATCACCCAATTGCTTGGTTTATTCCGTACCTTTCCTTTATGTGGTATTAAAAAGTTAAGCCTGCTTTGCTATAGAATCTTATCTCAAAAAGGTGATGCAAATGGCCTGATTTTTGTAAGGAAATCCAGATTAGTAGAATATCAATGTGAACTATAGTTCGCATTGTAGACTGTACAAACAATTGAACCTTCATTTAGCCTCTATAAAGTGTTTATACAATGAACAGCATTCCCTTAAATGAAAATCATTTGTTATGGCTCTTTTGGATATTTATTGTTCCGCTGATTTGATGCTTTTTTGGCAGAGCTTGGCTTTATCCCCATATCTCCTTCCTAGTATTTTTAATCGGTTGATTAATCCTGCTTTACTATAGAATCGTTGCTGCATCTCAAAAAAATGCAGCGGAATGTGAACTATAGTTCACATTGCAGATTGAAGAGAAACTCCAAGCGTTCCGGGTTTGTCTATCGACTTTCCCGCTTTTTCCGAAGGAGCCGCTACCCTCCATTTCAATAAACTGCGTGCCCTTAAAAGTATGTCCAGCAGCGATGCATACTTTTTGGGGTAATGAATTTAAAGAAACTGGCAAGTTGGATCGACATTCTACAATGCGTACTATAGGACGCATTATTCCAAAACTCATCCAAAGATTTGCGGCAATAGCATACAAAATGTTGTTCTGCCAGGTTGGAAATGGCAAGGTTGACATGGGATTTCCGTGGAAAGTAACTCGTTTTATCACTGGGAAACACAATCACTACATTGACGGTGCTCACTCTGCTTATCCAGGAGACTACAGGGTTATAAAAGTTCAAACCCAATCTGGTGGATGGATTCCTCTATAAACATTATTGAATCGAGCATGCTTAGTTATGCTCGATTTTTTTGGTATTTTATGCTAATATTTGTAAAGGGAGGTGTTTTATGAATAGATTTTATAAACACCTAATTTTAACTATTTTTATAATATTTGTCGGATTTTTCGCTTACAAATACTTTTCAATTAAGCAAACCACTTACGGCGATGTTGTATCAGAGTTACTTAAAAATGATGAAACAGTAAAGAGAATTGATATAGCTATATCAACTTATAATGAGGGCACGGTAACAAGAAAAACCGCCATTATTTCTAATAATGATATAATTAACCGTTTGCTAAATGAACCAGCCAAAATGGAATTAATGACTCACGATAGACTCCCGATAATTGAGTACTGGTTAACCTTTTATACTGATACAGCAAAGAAAAAAGGTTTTGACATCATAATGGGTGACGGTTTTGCAATCATAGGGAAAGAACAATACCGAATCTCCGGCGATAATAAACTAGCTGAGACTATAGAAAATTTAGACATAGACTGGGAACCCAAATAACCAAATTAAAAGCAGAGAAACTCTGCTTTTTTAATTTCATCGGATATTGTTATTTTTAGTTCCTCTTAATATTTCTTCCTCCGGCAACCCCTTTTTTACCCTATACAAAATAGTGCTCGCAGGAATACCAGTCTCCTTCTCCCATTCTTTCGCTATTTTTGTTACTCCATTTCTTCACCTTCATATTTTTGTTTAAAGACTCTATCGGAAACAACGTGTAATGGTATCCCGTACTTTTCCGAGATTTCTTTGAAAGTAAGCATTTCACCCCGGACCAACACTTTCTTCGGAGATACATCTTTTAATGGCTTAACCAACTCAAAATCCCTTAAATTATCCTTAAAATAGCGTTCTCGAATTCGCGCTTCCCGAAGTCCATACTCTTTAGCAATATCTGAAATCGTTCTTAATTCACCGAAAAATTCTATTTTCGTTATGTTTTTTCTTTCAACAATGCTTCTCCAGTGATACCTTTCTTCATTCTATCTACGATTGTATCCTCAGAAACTACTTCTTTTACTTCATCAGCCCACTGCCGAAGATTCTTTGTAACATTGTTAATCGTTATTTTAGAATTAGGCAAACCCCTCGTGACTTCAGTCGTGAGATGAATCGCCTTCGGATACGGTCTAGTGCTAATAAATGGTGAGATATTGTACTGGATTAAGTATCCGACACGTAAGCCGAAATTTCGTATCGCTCAATATAGATGCTATGATATTACTAGAATTTGTTCTTTGAAAACTGAACATATAGGGTTGATGCAGGAAAAGCTCTGCATCGTCAAATGTTCAAGCAACAAGAACAAAAACCGTTACATGTAGCGATAGCCAAGCACATGTGATAGATTAAACGGGGTTTGCTTGGTTCCTCGTCAAACAGTTCACCTCTTAAAGAAGGTGATTAATTCGGTATGCCAACGGGCGTATATTGGGCTGTTGATACCAGAAGGCGATTTTTGCCTTCACAAGCTCGTGACTTCAGTCATGAGTTGTTGACTATTCGAAACACGATGATTGCTTTGTAGCTTTACGGATGGCTCTACCCAAGCGCAATTTTCTGGCGAATATGGTTTATATTTATCCTTACTACTCTCCACTTCCTTGGCTTACACCCGTAATTCTAAATCTGATATCGAATTCTGCACCCATACGGTTATTCAACCAGTTACCATAAGGGTCGTTGGTGTATATTTTTTCAATATCCTCGTTATAACAGGATTTCTCCTCTGACTTCCTTTTGCGGACAATCTAAAATGCGTACAAAAGGACGCATTATTCCAAAACTCATCTAAAAATTTACCGCAATAGCATACAAGATTTTGTTCTTGTAAGTTGTCCATGGCAAGGTTCCTTAGGATTTCTGTAAATATAACAAAAGGAAGCAAGAGTTTACCTCCTCGCTTCCTTTTGTCGATCTCTACAATGCGTCCTATAGTACGCATTGTTCTCAACTCACCCGAATATTTGTGCGGCAATAGCATATAAATTGTTGTTCCTGTGGGGCAACGATTGTGATTTTAATATCATAATCGGCGGCTGGCTTGCTCTTTTAAAACCTCTTTCTTCTAAAAAGTCCATAAATAATTGGTCATCAATGGGAATATCTATCCGTAGCCTTCCATTATGATGAAAGGCCAATTGGTTCGTTAAATCTGCAGCTGCTTTGAAATCAGGAGCAACAATGGGGCCAACTATCATATTAACCTGGCCTAAAATCGATAGCCCAAATCCACAAACGGATCCGAATTGGTCCCTCATAATCAATGATTGATGTGCTTGCTTAATTCGATTGAGGAGAAATTTCCTTCTGGAATCCCCAAACGCTAGTTTATCCAATTCAATCACTTTCTCAAAGTCATTCTCTTGCATCGCCTCAATTGTTAGCTTCTCAGAAAGATTGCCATTGAAAGGGATATATTTCTTGCAAACGAGTTTATGTATTGAGCCCACTTCGTTAAAACCCATTTTTTCATACATGGGTTTTCCATTAGGGGTTGCTATTAACATCACAGCAGTTTGTCCGGATACAAAATCGATACAGGCCTGAGTCGTTTCCTTACCAAGCCCTTTCCCCCTATAATCGTGATGGACAATCACCATTCCAACTGAAGCTAGCTTATTATCATATGGAATGATTGCTGCACTAGATACAATCTCCCCCTTCTCATTTTTATGGCCGAAAACTTGGCCAGAAGACAGGATAGTGGTAATCTCATTTGTATCATAATCCCAGCCAACCGAAGTTGATAATGCCATTAACCCTTCAATGTCGCTCTCGGTAAGCACCGATAATGTAAGCGAAGTTTTTACAATAATAATCAATCTCTCCTTCACTGTTGATATTATGTAAACAATTTCTCAGTTTTCACCTGTACCCAAATACTCCGTTTCAAGTTCGTCTTCTATTACTTCCTCATGATAATAGACTTTATATGCATTAGCATTAGGCCGTGAACTGACGATTCGTTTAATTTCCTGGCCGGCATAATGGATTGCGACACCGTCATCTGCTGCAATCCCTCCTAGCAGCCTTTTGGAACCAACCAGGCTCTGATATGCAGGCCGGCGGTCAGCTTCCCCGTCATAATGCGGGCAATTACTTCCTTTCAAGAAACCGAGGCATTGTAATGCTTCAAGTCCATTCCCGAATGAATCCGTAACTCCTTCCTCATACCAGCAAATGGAGCCGGCGCTGATGCCTGACAAAATGATGCCCTGCTCCCACGCTTTCTTGAAAATTTTGTCCAGCCCCCATTCCTTCCATAAAATTAACAGGTTCCGTGTATTGCCTCCACCCACATAAATAATATCTTTATCGAGGACATACCCCTCCAAATCCCTTGTTGGGGGCATGAACAATGATAGATGGGACGGTTGGCAGCTGAATTTTTCAAAAGTTTGGTAAAACCTTGCAATATAGCCTTCCGCATCACCGCTTGCAGTTGGCACAAAACAAATTTTAGGCATGTTTTTACCTGACTGTCCCAAAATGTATTGATCCAATGCCAAATTATCGGGTTCCATTGAAAAGCCGCCCCCGCCGAGCGTAATAATTTGTTTCAATTCCATCAGTCCCTTTTTAATTTCTCGGAATATCTATAAATCTTGTAAATTAGCCCTTATCCAAATCATTTTCAAAAAAGGATTTCTTATTTACTATTAAGCCGCCACGTTTTTCCGCCTGCTGTCCCAGGATTGATTTGTTGATTCCATTCTTCACAGCAGTTTCAATGACAACGTATAAAATTAGTAATCCAACAACCCATAGGAAAACTGAAAATATCAATGTACCAATCACCGCTTTAGCCCCCTCTATCATCTCAGTATTTAGTGGTCATCAGGTTAATTTTAACATAAAAAACAACAGCCAAATTCAGCGGATTCCTGAATTTGGCTACAGTCTTAAAGCACTTACATACGATTCAGCTCCCCCTTTTCTTCAAGAGCGATAACGGTTAGAACGAACATCGCGTGCGACCATGTGAGCGGCATTACCCAGGCGGGTTCACCTGTTTTTTTATCAATTTGCTCCGGCAGCAGGCCAAGGTGGTTAGCGTTGCTTACAGCCCTGTCCAGGTATTTGCGGGCCTTCTCGAACTTGCTGATTTTAATATCAAACAGGGCCATCCATAACGTTGTCAGAATCCAAGGATTGCCTCCGATATACACATCTCCCGGAAACCGTTCTATTCCGCCTGTAATAGGAGAAGTAAGCAGACATTCAATTGTTTCCGCGGTTCTTTGCATCCTTTCCGAATTTTCATCAATCATATTAAAAGGCACATTTAATCCTAGCAGGCAAATATCGACCACAGGATCTTCCATCAACCTATAGGTTTTATAACCTTTCAAGTCTTCTTCAATCAACGTTTCATTGCCTTCCTCTATGGCATCCAAGTATTTACTCTCATGAACGGCAAGTTTCAACGCCCTTAAATAAGAGCCTGTTCCTTCGTTCCAGCAACGTTCCTCAACAGTCTGCTTCATCAGGTCAGCAGTTCTTTCCCATTTTTCCGCTAAATCTTCACGTTTTTGCTTCCTTGCAAGCTTGGCTGAACTCTTCAATCCGCCAAACACTGCAGCGGTTGAGTACATATGTTCGGCATTCCTTTTTTCCCATATGTCATTTGTAGGGAGAGGCAAATTCGTTTCCTGGTCAATATAGGTACAAAGGAAAGCGGCCCCTTTTTCAACGGTCGGCCATATCTTAGCTAAAAACTCTTCATCTTGTGCCGTTTCATAGTGTTTATGGATGCCCCATAGAATTGATCCGCACTCATCAATCTGGATTCCCCATGTCGGGGCGAGCATACCATTTGTGTAAAAGCGGTGCTCCCAAGCACCATCCTCCCTTTGAGTAGCCATTACGGAATAATAAAATCGGGTTACAATGTCGTGAAATCCTGCAAGGCTGGCTGCCGTAGCGATATAGGCGGCATCCCTGCCCCAGCAATACGCATATCCACCAGAAAAATCATAATCTTCATCGACTTCCGGCCCGGCAATAAAAGCCCCGGTTTCCTCATCATTCAGCAATTTAAACGTCAACAAGGAACGTGTATAAACTTTTTTCGCTTTTTCATCTTCTATATGGATTGGCTTAGCCTTCTTTAAATAATCCTTCCAGTACTGACAGGTTGTCCTATATAGAACTTCGGCACCCAGCCTTTTTGCCTCAGCAAAGCCTTCCACTGCTGTTTCTAAGCTTGTCCCAGCTGAAATATAGACTGGAAGATGTTGTTCAGCGCCAGCTTCAAATTCACCAAGGTCCCAGGAAATTGCTCCATCCGTTATGTTCATAATGGCCTTCCCGTTCAGCTCGTTTGCCCGGGCGGCTTCCAAAGCATTCCCGCTCTGAAATTGCGCAGTCTCTTCAATACTCCCGATTGCGAAGGCATATTGCCGGAAATAATGCAGCAGGCAGTCTTCTACTGGATTAAACATGACTGTGTTGTATCTTTTTCGGTCATCAATTGTAAAATCGGAGTATAGGACAAATGTTAATTTCCTCTGGTTTTTTGACAGATTGACAATCTTATAGTCTCGGACAAAAATATCTTTATGAGGCACTATATAATCGGTCTGTCGGATTTGGATTTCCAAATCATTGTTCGTAGCAATGGTTATGAGGATAGGTGTATCGCCATCGTACGTTTGTCGGTATTCCCAGCCGGCTTCATGCGTAAATGAAGTTCCTTGGCCCGTCCCAAGCTCATACACACCGGTATAGAAACGATCCAAATGCTGCGGGAAATCAATGTTCGGCCAAGATAACCTTTGAAGCTGGCCGTCCTTCGTCAAGGTTGCCAGCATCCTGGAGTTTCCGATGATTGCATCCGTTAAGTAAGGTTTTTTTCTCATATAAATTGTCACTCCCGGAAAGGTGAATTTTCCTCATCCTTCACTAATATTCATTCCTTTTCTTATCTATCCCCTCTTCAGTTTGCTGCAAACGCAAGAACCTATCTTCCCCTCATCATAACCAATTTAAATAAAATACAAATTGCTTGTATTAGAAATATTTCCTTTAAAAAAACCAACAGCTCAGATTCATTGATCTGAGCTGTTACCGGACCTTTTGCTGGAGGGCTGATGTAAGATATTGCCGGGGAGTTCCATAATAGAGTACTTGGTCGAAATCCGGATAAATGGATTCGAATTTTACGTAGATGGGTGCATCGAGGAGCCATGGGAAACTTTTGTAAAAAACCTGATCTCCATAAACGATTGAGGTCAATGCTAATCCCATTTCCTTTTTAAAAATCATGAACCGCACTCTCGAATGCTGTTCATCAAATTCTCCGCCGCTAACATGAACCCGTGCGAATAGGGAATATTCACCCAGTTTTTGAACCCATTCGGCAAATACTTCATCCTTTGTTGAATTAGCTGAAGAATAGCTGAATTCCGGTCCGATAGTCAAAAATAGTTTTCCAGTCATGTCCGAATGGGCCAGTGTATATTTTCTTCCTTCCAACGGCCTAAATGGCGTTATAGGGGCAATATACGTAACTGCCAGATTTGCAGGATCAAATGTAGCCAATGTAAGCAAGCTCCTTTCCTTTTTCCTACTTGGTTTATACTATGCGTCCTTTACAATTCCGTGACAGTTGCCTAAGGAAGCCGTCCCCCCAAATCCCCGCCAAAAAACAAACCCCTTTCTCGTTTTAAACGAAAAGGGGCTTGTTTTAGCTTATCTTTTAACAACATATGTGCCTGCAATAATGTCATGCAGGGTGCGCTTTTCTTTTGTGAAGAGGGCCATAAAATAACCAATTAAGAGAATTAGAGCAGACAGGATAGAAGCAAAATATCTTCCGATCGCGCGGCCATAGCTAATACGCCCGCCGTCCGTCCCAACAACTCTTATTCCCATTGCCATCTTCCCGAGTGTCGCCCCTTTTGATGAGCCCTCCATTCCGGCTTTATAGCCTATACCAATGATAAAAGAAAGAATGTCGGAGATTGTTCCGCTATCGTCAACAACACCAAACACAAAACCAAGTATGGAGCCGAAAACACCCAGTACGACCGAGTCAATGATAACAGCGACAAGCCTTTCGCCGAAGTTGGCAAATCGCGCGCTGTCCTTCCAACCCTCTGTATCTCCATATGTACTGTAATTATGAGCATATCCGTCCTGGTTGTTATTGACTCCGTTTGTGCCTGTAACGCCATTTTCATTCATAGACGGGGTGGATGGGATGGGCGCCTTGTCTCCAGAAAACTTATATCCGCAAATATTGCAGAACTCTTCGCCTTTTTTCGGTTCAGTTCCGCAGTCTGGACAAACGACAGGCCCTTTCTTCTCGAAATATTCCCCGCATTTGCTGCAAAAGCGCGCAGCATCATCATTCAATGTATTGCAATTTGGACAGTACAAGTAGTTGCCTCCTCAGAAAAAGTGATAGATAATTGCCTATATTATAAATAGTATAATAAATTGCTTGAAAGATTACTAGAAAAAATCGCTCGGTTTGTCGTGTTTTGTCACTTTGGGCGATGAAAAATTTTAACTCTTCATCAGTGTAGTTTTTAAATGTATTCAAGATATTTCATGCTGTTAATCAGAGAACTGAATCTAACCCTAGAAAGGTAAAAGGGCGCCCCAAAAGCCGGGCAGCCCTTTGTTTCATAAATCAGGATTCGTTTTCAGTACCAGCTGATTGTTTCCATATGGAAATAGCCTTTCCATTTTCAGCTTCATCCAAAATAAACGAACCGTTCGAATAGCGGTCGGTATTTCTAAGTTCATTCGTATTAAGCGTGGTAAGCTGTCCTTTTTCCGTCAGGATGGTAACCTGGCCGCCATCTTCCACTGCCTCGATACCGACAACTCGGTGAGGATTGGCCTTCAGCTCCCTAAGGAGGACTACTCCGCGTTTCGCTCTTGTCGTCTTCTCGAATTCCTTCATTTTCATCTTTTTAATCGCTCCGCGCTGGGTAACTATGATGATGGATTCCCTGCCCTCCGGATCGATCACTTTTCCTCCGGCTACAAAATCCCCTTCTTTCAAGTTCATCCCTTTCACTCCGGCTGCCCTGATTCCAATTGGGCTGATTTCGTCTTCATTGAACCATAATGCATACCCAAAGGTAGAAGCAAGGAAGAGGTCCTTCTTGCCGTCTGTCAGATGGACATCGACAACTTGGTCGTTATCCTTCAGGTTGATTGCTGTAAGGGCTCTGGAGTACCGTTGCGCTTTGTAAAGCTTTAATTCCGTCTTCTTGACCATTCCGTTTCTGGTTACAAAAAGCAAATAGGAATCATCTTCAAACGACTTAACCGGCAGCGCCTTAATGATATCTTCATCGCGGTCAATCGGAATGATATTGGCGACATGCTGGCCCATATCCTTCCACCGGATTTCAGGCAGCTCGTGCACGGGCACGTACAGATAATTTCCTTTCGTTGTAAAAAGAAGAAGGACATCCTTCGTATTCATTTCGAGTTGCGCGAATAGCCGGTCGGAATCCTTCATGGCTAAATCCTGCCCGTTTGATGCTGAGAAGGAGCGAAGGCTCGTCCGCTTGATATAACCCTCTTTTGTAACCGTTACGATGACATCTTCACTTGCAATCATGACATCAAGATTGATCTTTATTTCTTCTATTTCTGCCTCAATGCTCGACCTTCTTGGGTCTGCAAATCGTTTTTTAACATCCTTCAGGTCTTTTTTAATGACACTGAAGAGCTTCTTTTCGCTGGCAAGAATGGATTCGAGCTCCTCGATTTTTTTCGCGAGTTCTTCCGCTTCCTTCATAAGGGCGGTAATATCCGTATTAGTCAATCGATATAGCTGCAAGGAAACAATGGCTTCAGCTTGCAGTTCGGTAAAGCCGAATTTGGCAATGAGGTTGTCCTTTGCATTCCGTTTATCCTTGGATGCCCGGATGGCAGCAATAACCTGGTCGAGAATGGAAAGAGCTTTTATCAACCCCTCGACAATATGCTGGCGTTCCCGCGCTTTCCGTAACTCATAGTTCGACCTTCTGGTTATAACTTCCTTTTGATGGCCAATATAGGCATCAAGAAGCTCCCTTAAGCCCATCAGCACAGGCCGCTTGTTATAAATCGCAACCATGTTGAAGTTATAGGCCACTTGAAGGTCGCTGTTCTTATATAGATAATTCAGGACGCCTGAAGCATCAGCATCCTTCCGTAATTCAATGACAATCCTTAGTCCGGTCCGGTCTGTCTCGTCACGGATTTCGGATATCCCTTCAAGCTTGCGGTCAAGCCGGAACTCGTCCATTTTTTTGACAAGGTTGGCCTTATTGACCTCATAAGGAATTTCGGTTATCACAATTTGCTGTCTGCCGCCGCGGATATCCTCTATATCAGCCTTGCTGCGGATTATGATTTTTCCGCGGCCCGTTTCATAGGCCTTTCGGATTCCGTCCACGCCCTGGATGATGCCCCCCGTAGGGAAATCTGGGCCTTTTATTACCGTCATTAGCTGTTCAACCGTGGCATCAGGATAATCCATCCTCATAATGACGCCATCGATAACTTCGCCAAGATGGTGGGGCGGAATATCGGTTGCGTAACCGGCAGAAATACCTGTAGAGCCATTGACGAGTAGATTCGGGAACATAGCAGGCAAAACAGTCGGCTCGCTTGAAGTGTCATCAAAGTTTGGTATGAAGTCGACCGTCTGCTTTTCAATATCGCGCAAGAGCTCAGTTGAAATGGCGGACAGCCTGGCCTCCGTATAACGCATCGCAGCCGGGGGATCACCGTCCACGCTTCCGTTATTCCCGTGCATCTCCACAAGTACGTTGCGGACTTTCCAATTCTGGCTCATCCGCACCATTGCTTCATAAACCGACGAATCGCCATGCGGGTGGTAATTGCCGATTACATTACCGACTGTTTTCGCGGATTTTCTGAATCCTTTTTCATGTGTATTCCCTTCGTAATGCATGGCATACAGGATACGCCGCTGGACTGGCTTCAGCCCGTCCCGCGCATCCGGCAGTGCCCGTTCCTGGATAATGTATTTACTGTATCTGCCAAACCTATCGCCAAGTATATCTTCAAGGGGTAGGTCGCGGAATTTCTCTGTCAAACTCATTGCCCTAATTCCTCCTCGGCGACGGTAATATTTTCATTTTCAAGTATCGTATCAAGTTCATCCTCTTCTTCCAAACCAAATGCAACATTCGATTCAATCCACTTTCTGCGGGGTTCTACTTTATCCCCCATCAGGGTTGTGACCCTGCGTTCCGCTCGGGCAGTATCATCAATTTTTACCCTGATCAATGTCCTAGTTTCAGGGTCCATTGTCGTTTCCCACAGTTGGTCAGCGTTCATTTCGCCGAGCCCTTTATAACGCTGGATCATATAGCCCTTACCAACCTTTTTGATGGCGCCTTGGAGTTCACTTTCGTTCCAGGCATATTCAATGACTTCCTTCTTGCCGGTACCCCTGCTGACCTTGAAAAGCGGCGGAAGGGCGATGAAAACCTTGCCAGCTTCCACAAGCGGCTTCATGTAGCGGTAAAAGAATGTGAGCAAAAGAACCTGGATATGAGCGCCGTCGGTATCGGCATCCGTCATGATAACGATCTTGTCGTAGTTGATATCCTCCACGCTAAAGTCTGTGCCGACCCCGCCGCCAATCGCATGGATGATTGTATTAATCTCTTCATTTTTAAAAATATCCTGAAGTTTTGCTTTTTCGGTATTGATGACTTTTCCCCTTAAAGGCAGGACGGCTTGGAATCGGCGATCGCGTCCCTGTTTTGCCGAACCTCCTGCAGAGTCCCCCTCGACAAGGTACAGTTCATTTTTTTGTGGATTACGGGACTGCGCAGGGGTCAGCTTTCCGGACAAAACGGCATCTGCGCGCTTTCTTTTTTTTCCGCTACGGGCTTCTTCCCTGGCTTTTCTGGCAGCTTCCCTTGCCTGATAGGCCTTTATGGACTTTTTAATTAGCAATGAGCTGATGTCGGGATTCTCTTCAAGAAAATACGATAGATGCCCAGAAATGACTGAATCGACAGCCGATCTAGCTTCACTCGTGCCAAGCTTTCCTTTAGTCTGGCCTTCAAACTGAAGGAGGTTTTCGGGAATGCGGACCGAGACGATTGCGGAGAGACCTTCACGGATATCGGCGCCGTCGAGGTTTTTATCCTTTTCCTTCAGGAGGGAAACCTTGCGGGCATAATCGTTGAATACCCTAGTCATTGCCGTTTTGGCACCGGCTTCGTGCGTTCCGCCATCCTTTGTTCTTACGTTGTTTACAAACGAAAGGACATTCTCGGAATAACCATCGTTGAATTGAAAGGCGAAATCAACTTCAATCCCGTTATGCGAGCCTTCAAAGCTGGCAACCTGCTGTAGAACTTCCTTCCCTTCGTTCAAATATTCAACGAAAGCTTCAATGCCATTTTCATAGTGGAAGGACCCTTGGACCCCATTCCTGTCATCTATGATATCGATTCGCATTCCTTTTAGAAGAAATGCGGACTCCCTTAGCCTCTCACAAAGGGTTTCGAAATTATAGGCTGTAACCGAAAAAATGCTTGGATCGGGCTTAAAATGGATGGTCGTTCCCGTCTGGTTTGTTTTGCCGATTTTTTCAAGAGTAGTCGCTGGTTTACCGCCATCCGCAAATCGCTGTTCATAGACGAACCCGTCTCTTTTAATCGTAACAATAAGCCATTCTGATAAGGCATTAACGACCGAAGCACCAACACCATGCAGGCCTCCGCTCGTTTTATAGCCCCCCTGGCCAAACTTTCCGCCAGCGTGCAAGATTGTAAGAATGACCTCCGGCGTCGGCTTGCCAAGCTTATGCATGCCTGTTGGCATACCGCGCCCTTTGTCGATAACGCTGATGGAGTTGTCCTTGAAGATTCGGACAATGATATGGTTCCCGTAACCCGCTAATACTTCATCGACAGAGTTGTCGACAATTTCATAAACGAGATGGTGAAGCCCTCTTGCGTCAGTACTCCCGATATACATCCCCGGGCGTTTCCTGACAGCTTCAAGTCCTTCGAGGACCTGGATGGCATCATCATTATAAGTAAATGTAGAGTTGTTTGCTGACACTAACTTAACCCCTTTCATGCTGTGCCAAAGGAACTACGTTTCTTTCAATCATCCTTTTAGGCAGTAAATATACGAAAAATAGCTGGTAAGAACGGCTGTTCGCAAGTTAATTTTACCATAACTTGACCAGCCGTCTATGCTTTATTGTATCGATTTATTTTGGTTTGGCAAACCAGTTCTGACAAAATTCCTGATGTTTTTCCTTGGAGGGAGAAGGATTCACCCTATTTTTTTGAAAAAAACATGAAAAAAGCCGCCCATGGGGCAGCCTTTCACAAAGAGTTTTATCTTCTCGTTAGGGCATGTTCAACCTTGATGCACCGATCCATAATGACCGTATACCCTTTTTCCTTTAAGAAATTGTAGGCTTCTTCGTTTTCAAGACCTTGCTGTGCCCAAAAAACATCTGCATCGATATCCGCGAATTCCTTCGCGATTCCCGGTAAATATTCAGGGCGGCGGAAGACATTAACAATGTCAACATGCCCCTCGATATCTTTAAGGGATGCAACGGCCTTCACCCCAAGCGCTTCGTCAATTGACGGGTTGACAGGGATGATATCATAACCGGCTTTTTGCATGGCTTCTGAGACCATATAGGAAGTTTTTTCAGGATTGTCGCTGAGCCCGACTACAGCAATTCGCTTTGATTTATTCAGAATTTCCTTTATTTCCTCTCGGCTTGGATATGTCATCATAATCATGCCCCTCCTTATCCTATTAGCTATAGTTTACATTTTCCCTTTGAAAATACCATTATTCTGCTTAACCAAACAGTGGTTCATTTAAAATCTGGGAACGACATGGACAGAAAAAGCCGAACTTGCCCGCGTTGAATTTATACCAAAGTGGGATAGGTTTTCGAGCTTGCAAGAACAGTTGGGATGTAAAGCTTGAACATCGTTCCCGATTGGCAATTCTCAGCCTGTACCATCCCATCCATATGTTCAAGGATCGTTTTCACCATATAGAGTCCTAATCCTGTCCCGTTATGCCGGGTAGTAAAGTAAGGATTAAAAATGAGCGGCTGAAGAGAAGGGTCGATTCCGCCAGCGTTATCAAGGAATTCTGTAACTGTATAACCTTCTGACTCATAAATCGATATGGAAATTTTCCGATTGTCGATGGCCTTATGGACGAAGGCATCCCTTGAATTCGCGAGTAAATTCAGGATTGCCTGGCTGTATTCATTAGGGTAGCCAAAAGCCATTTGCTGTCCCCTATAGATGAATTCGAGCTCAATATCATGTTTCTTTAGGCTGATTGAAAAAATGGCCAATGCATCCTCAATCGCTTCGGCTACCACAAACGACGTTTTCTCCCGGTTCTGTCGGTAGAATTTCCTTATATCATTGATTGTCCTTGAAAGGAGATGAACCTGCGCCATTCCTTCCTTCGTAAAAATGTCGAAGCACTGCTCGTTAATTTCTCCAAATTCGAGCGCATCCATTGCATCCTGGAAGAGCATGGACAAATTATTTAATGGCTGCCTCCACTGGTGGCCAATGCTTGCTAGCATCTCACCCATTGCCGCCAGCCGGGATTGCTGAATAAGAATCATATCCTTTTGCCTGTTCGCTTCGATTTCTGCCGTTAGCCTAGCCTCCAGCTCGCGGTTCAAAGATTCGGCCGTATGCAGAGCGTCTTCAAGTCCGTCGTTCGATGTCGAATCCGATACTTCGAGCAAAGCACCCGCATAACCAATCAATATTCCCGTTTCCGAAAATAGCGATGCAGCGCTTATCCCAATGGTTTTTTCTTTTCCGTTTTTAGTGAATATCGTACATTTTTCGTTTGAAATATAGGAGTGGAGATCGTTCGTGCTTCCCAGAAGAGAATCGAGGCTGAAAAGAAAGAGGAAGCTTTGGCCAAGCAAATCGTTCGGACAATAACCCGAAATACGGTCCCACTCACCAGTCGCACCCTTAATGACACCTTTGGAATCGAGCTGGAAAACAGCCATGTGAATATCCCGATCACATTTTGCCTGACGAATGGCAAGCTTCCCGCCCCCTTGCTCACCTTCCTTTGGCTTCATACCCTCACAACCTTCTGATGGATTTTTTACATAAATAAGATAAAAGCCGACCATATACGCATGAGATGGCCGGCGGGTAAACGTACTGAAACGTATATATGTAAAATTATAGAAATATTTCTGCGTTTCTTCAATCAGAAAATCGGGTTAATGGTAATAGTCCATAATATTGTAAAAAGTTAGCCTTTATTTGGACGTAATTTATCGGAAAACCCCTACAAGATCAGAGGAAAAAGTAACCGGCTCCTGCCCCGATAACAACGAGGATAAACGGAGGTATTTTCCAGAAAGCGAGCATTCCGAAAAACAAAGTGAATAATGCGATGTCTATTCTAGAAGTTATCGAACTGGTCAAGATTGGGTCATAAAAAGCAGCCCCAAGCAAACCGACAACTCCGGCATTCATGCCTGCTACCGCTGATTGGATTGAAGGCTTGGAGCGGATTTTCTCCCAAAATGGCAAAACAGCTGCAAGGAGCAAAAAACCCGGCAAAAAAATTGCAGTAGTCGCGATGATTGCCCCTTTCCATCCCTCTATAGCCGCTCCCAGATAAGCTGAAAAAGTGAATAGAGGGCCAGGCATTGCTTGAACCATTCCATAGCCAGCCAAAAAGTCTTCTTTTGTAATTAAGCCTGTCGGGACTAATTCCCGTTCCAGCAATGGAAGCACAACGTGGCCTCCTCCAAACACGAGTGCGCCACTCCTGTAAAAGCTGTCAGACAGAGTAGCCCCGATTCCTGTATTCCTTAATGCAGGCAGCAGGAAAAATAGCAGGATAAAGAAAACAAAGCAAATTAAAGCGAAATTTTTTGTAACTACTGTAAATGAGCCAGTCATTTGAGAAGCAGCGGGTTTTTTACAAAACAAATAACCCGCTATGCCTGCAGCAGCCATTACGCCGAGCTGGGCTATGGAAGTAGGAAAAAGAAACATTGCTGCGGCTGCCAGGATAGCAATGGTCCCTGTTGGTTTGCTAGTAACAAAGTTTTTCCCCATTGAGTACACCGCCAAAAGAACAACTGCGGCTGCAACAATTTTAAGGCCATGAAGCCAGCCGTGTTCTGCCTGTCCGATCCCTTGAAGCAGAAACGCAAACATAGCCATCAATAAAAATGACGGAAGTGTAAACCCTAAGAAGGAAGCGATTCCTCCTAAAATCCCCGCCCGTTTTATTCCAATCCCAAACCCAGCCTGGCTGCTCGCGGGGCCGGGAAGCAGCTGGCATAAAGCGATTAATTCCGCAAATTCCTGTTCACTCAGCCATTTTTTTCGCTTCACATATTCATTATGAAAGTAGCCTATATGGGCTGTCGGACCACCGAATGAAGTACAGCCCAATTTAAACGAAACGAGAAAAACATCTAGTAATCTCTGTTTTCCTAACTTAGTATTCGAATCCATTCTATTCTTCTCCTCTCCTCCTCTTTTTATCGTAGCAAACCAAAAGTATGTCTGCCAGCGAGACACCGCTTTTGCTAGAGGTTTAAAAAAATTCATTTTAGGCTATATGGCGTTTTAAAGAGAAAATGGTACAATAAAGTGAAACTTCCATCAGCAGGGGCATTATCCCTGCTGATGGTTAGTTGAACCAATCGGACCTTTACGGGCAGTTGGTCCCCGGAGGGGTCCTTACTGCCCGTTAAGAGTGGGGTAAAGTGAAACTTCCATCATCGGGGGCTTTATCCCCGATGATGGTTAGTTGAACCAATCGGACCTTTACGGGCAGTTGGTCCCCGGAGGGGTCTTACTGCCCGTTAAGAGTGGGGTAAAGTGAAACTTCCATCATCGGGGAGCTTTTTTATCCCCGATGATGGTTAGTCCCGTTCTACTGCCGCTAAAATCTACGCTGCGCGCAGATCAAGCGGCAGTACGAACCCGATTGGTTCAACTAAGCCGCTGGAAGGACACAGCGGCCAGTTTCACTGTATTTCACCAATCGGACCTTTACGGGCAGTTGGTCCCCGGAGGGGTCCTTACTGCCCGTTAAGAGTGGGGTAAAGTGAAACTTCCATCATTGGGGGCTTTATCCCCGTAAAGAGTGGGATAAAGTGAAACTTCCACAAAAACCAACATCGCATTGTAATAGGTAAAGGAGATTTTTAGTATGATTGGAATTGTTGTATGCTGCATACTAGCATATTTGCTTGGCTCTATCCCTTCTGGACTCATTATCGGCAAGGTTTTTTATAACAAGGATATTCGCCAGTACGGCAGCGGTAATCTTGGAGGAACGAACACCTTCAGGACGCTGGGAGTGAAAGCCGGGATTGCTGTGACGCTCGCCGATATTCTGAAAGGCACGCTTGCCGCCGCCCTTCCTGTGCTCTTCGGTTATGAGGATTTTAATCCGCTAATAACGGGTATGATTGCGGTAATCGGACATATGTACCCTATCTTTGCCGGCTTTCGGGGCGGTAAGGCTGTTGCAACGTCAGGGGGCGTGCTCCTGTTTTATGCGCCGATTATGTTTCTAGCCATGTTTACAATCTTTATTGTTTCACTTTATTTAACAAAATATGTTTCACTTTCTTCCATGATGGCTGGGATCGGAGCTGTTACCTACGCGCTCCTTTCAACCCCAAGGGATATCCCGCTTATCATCATCGTAACCCTTCTGGCTTTGTTCGTGTTTTACAGGCACAGGGCCAATATCAAGAGAATTATCAATAAAACTGAACCGAAAATAAAATGGCTGTGAAGGGTACAACCCTCTTCACAGCCATTTTTCTGTTGCCATAAACGTTTGCAATATTCACGAATAATTCAAAACATTGCCGTCTATGGATTCCTCCAACCCTTTACAATAGACCTATAAATGTATTGCAAAAGTGAGAGGAGAATTCCTATGCCTTCAGTAACCACCAAAAAGTTTGATTTTGTTTTTTCGTCTTCCGTCACTCCTACTCCTTCAAAAGAGGAATTTATAATTGAATTTTACCCTTACACTCCAGATTGGTCCTATATGGGAAAGCCGATAAAGATAACGAAAAACTTTGAAGAATTAATTGGATTTTTTGAAGAAATGGATGAAACCGAACGTTAATAACAGGACGGAAAAACGGTGTTCCCGCTTGGGGACACCGTTTTTAGACTTTAAGGAGCTGGAATCGCCCGCTCCCAAAAACATCCTTTACAAAATCGAGTTTAGTGTTATTGAAATAAACGAGGTCGTTTTCATGAATTAAGATAGTTAACTCATTAAAAATAAATTCATGATCATCCTTTAACTTCTGCTCTTCCAGAGACAGATTAAGCTTTGGGCCGCCTCATCCAATCCCCATTGTCAGGCGGATGTATAATTTTTCCCCTTTAGATAGGGTTTCGTTCTCGAGAGACCTGGAAATGGTTTGGTAAGCGGGTTCCGTAATTGTGAACATTTTTATCACCCCGTTGGAAGATATTTTAACTTTTTGGCTTTATTTTGAAAAAAACAAGTGAAATGGTGGAAACTAACACTTATAATAATTCACTGTGTGTTACAAAGAAAACAAATTGCTCATAGGAGGACTTCCCATGATGGAATTCCGGTTATATAGAAAAATTGCAGCGGCAGGAATCATCTCGATTCTTTTATTATCCGCCTGCTCAAATGATTCAAAGCCTGAAACCAGGCCGGCTCCTCAGCCCCATAAAGAAAGGCAGTACGTGGGCGGGGGCAAAAAGTTAGTAGAAACAGCTACCATTGGGGCGATTGGCGATATATTGATTCACGACCTTGTATATGAGGATGCAAAAACGGCGAAGGGATATGATTTTCATCCGATGTTCGAGCCTGTCAATGGAATGCTGCATGCTCCTGATATCCTGACAGCAAACCAGGAAAGCCTGGTCGGCGGAACTGGACTGGGGATTTCCAGCTATCCGTCCTTCAACAGCCCTTTTGAACTGTCTGATGCAGTGATGGATGCTGGAGTTGATATAGTGTCGACCGCCAACAATCATTCCCTTGATAAAGGTTTCCGTGGCGTTGAAACACAAATTGCCCATTTTAAAAAAATTGGGCTCCCTTTCACTGGCACCGCAGAAAGCCAGGAAAGCAGGAATAGGATTGTTTTACTTACACGGAATGGAATCCGGCTCGCCTTCTTATCGTACACCTACGGGACGAATGGTATTCCCATCCCTGCGGGAAAGGAATACGCGGTCAATCTGATTGACAAAGACTTAATGAAAAAGGATATAGCAAGAGCTCGGAAGGATAGCGATGCAGTTGTTGTAAGCATTCATTGGGGGAACGAATACCAGCGCTTTCCGTCCGAAGTACAAAAGAATCTGGCCAAGTTCCTTGCGGGCGAAGGAGTCGATATCATTTTTGGTTCCCATCCACACGTGCTCCAGCCGATGGAGTGGATTAAAGGGCAAGGCGGAAAGAAAACGTTTGTTGTCTACTCCCTGGGAAACTTCATATCGGCGCAAATTGGCGACTTTAAGGATATCGGGGGCCTTGTAACATTAAAGCTTACGAAAACAATAACCGAAAAAGGAACGAGTGTCGAAGTAGAAGATCCTTTGTTTTACCCGACCTTCGTTTATAGGAAGAACCGCCGTGATTTCAGGGTGGTCCCTTTTGAAAAGGCTGGCCAATATGCCATACCAAATGCTCAAAAAATGAATGCTGAAACACTTAACCATATGTATCAATGGCTCCGCTAAGAGTTAAATTCAAGGCTGTTATTTTTGCTTTCAACCCTGTTTTGGTAAATAATAAAAGAGCAGAGCATTTTTCAGCTTTTATCGGATGTTGCATTAATCCCCTTGGGAGAATGATGCTAAATTGGCCAGTTTAACCGGAGAAATCCATCTTTAAGGATGGAAGGCAACCTTGAAGGAGGCAGCAAGATGAATTTACAGGTAAGCAACAAAGCGGCGCAGTGGTACAAGGATGAATTTGAAGCCAGCGAAGGCACCCATATTCGTTTTTTTGTCCGTTATGGAGGCTTCAGCCAGCTCCAAAAAGGGTTTTCCCTCGGGGTTGACTCTGAAGAGCCAATGGATCCTGCTGCAAGTACGGAAAGCAAGGGTTTAATATTTTATATAGAAGAAAAGGACTTATGGTATTTTGACGGAAAGAATGTAGAAATCGATTTTGATGAAAAGCTCCAGGAACCTGTCTTCCATTATGTTTAATAGAAAGAGGCGGCCATTTTACCGGCCGCCGTTTTTATCCCATATATGCTCGTATAGCCCTTCCGCAAGCAAAATTTCCTTTTGCCTCTCGCCAATCAGATCAAAATGCGAATACCCGTCTGGCCGGTGGTGGATCCATTCCTTTTGTAAGCCATATTTCTTGCCCCACTTAATAAGCTTTTCTATATCATGGCATCCGGCCTTCGTCACTGTATCACAGCCAGGGAATCGGTCATCAAGCCAATAATGGGTCAAAAAAGCAATCTCGCCCCTGTCAATTTTCCGTTTCCATTCAGCAATATCTTTTTTCTTAATGCCAAAAGCCACTCGCTCTCCCCCTGACTAATCTGCTTTTTTTGCAGCCTTTTGGTAGGATTCATGCCAGTCAGGGTACATCCTCTTTATTGAAATTGGACGGAAGTTTTCCTTTTTTACACATACATGGACAGAATAGCCGGAGACAGACAGTTCTCCTGCTTCATTTTGGATTTCATAGCCGTATTTTACCCTGAATCCGTCGTAATGTTCCACCCATGTTTTAATGGTTGCTGTTTCGCCATAGCGCATTGATTTTTTATATGATGCCTGGATATCGATAACAGGAGAAATGATTCCGTCTTCCTCCATTTTGGCATAACTATAGCCCAACTCCCTAATGAAGCTTGTCCTCCCAAGTTCCATCCAGACCAGATAGTTCGCATGGTAGACTACCCCCATTTGGTCGGTTTCTGCATATCTTACTTCAATGGCTGTCTCGCTGATTAACATTCTGCATCCCCATTTCCTAAAAACAATGTTTCTTTTTTTACTATGGTACCATACCGGCATGGCCATCGCGATGTTCATGCCCGGTTTATGAAAGGATAACAATATTAAAATTGAAAGGAGGACTTGTGATTCAACAAGTCCTCCCAACCATTATTCCATGTTTTGCCCGTTCGCGCGTGCTTCGTCCTTAATTTCGGCGCGCATTGCTTCTATGCTTTCCTGCCTGCGATCGTTTTTCTCCTCAACCTGCCGCCTTGTTTCCTCACTGTCGCTAAGCGCCATTGTTTCCTCTGCTCGCTCCATATTTTCGATGGTGTTATGGATCATTTCTTGAAGCTTCTCAACATTGTCGCTCCGGTCATCCGGTTTTGGTTTATTCCCAAATGGCATGGTTCTTCCTCCTTATCAAATCCTTCTTACCTTTTTAGGATGGGCAGCCCGCGGAAAAATATGAGCAAAAAAACAGGTACGCAAAAAGCCCGGGGAAACCGGGCTTTTGAAATGTATTGGATTTGGAAGGCGAATTTGGCAAAGTAGTTGATAGACGCCCTATTCGCCCTTAGTCTGAATTACCTGGGCATGCTGCCCGGATTTATCCTGCATTTTCTTGCCATTGTTCCCGCTGAATCCTCTTGGCTGTGTACCAAGGTGGCTCGGAACATAATGCTTGCTGTGTTTCTTTGGATTTCCCATGATCATCCCTCCTGCTTTTATCTTTACCAGGAGACATCATTTCATGATTGGAAAACTATGTGCTATTCAGCTTTGCCTAAACGTTTTGCTTCCAGGCGCCGCTCGATTTTTTCCATTGCCGCTTCGTCTTTTAAAATTTGGTTTTTGTTTTCGTTAACAAGTTCAGCAAATGAGCGTTTACGAGGCTTTCGCATGGTATCACCTTCCCTTAGTTACTATTCTAACAGTAAGTATGCCCGCAAACGGTTGCAATTATTACAACTTTTTGAAAATTTAATCGAAAAATTAACGATTTGTAAAAATTCAAAGCCACCAGGTTCCCCTGATGGCCAATTTGTTAGTTCAAATCTTCAATATACTGGACCATGGCATCGTGCGGCATGGCACCGATAAATTTATCCTGAATAATTCCTTCGCTGTCAATAAAAAAAGTAGTAGGAATTGATATGATTTTATACATTGCGTTTACTTCATCTTCCTCATCAAGAAGGATTGGAAAGGTAATCCCATTTTGGTCGACAAATTCCTGTACATTCATATGAGGATCGATATTGACAGCCAGAATGGCGACGTCACTGTCCACTTCTGTTGAAAGCTGCTGCATCGCCGGCATTTCCGCTTTACAGGGTCCGCACCAGGTTGCCCAGAAATTTAGCATAACTTTTTTACCCTTGAGGCTTGATAGCTGTATATTTTCGCCTGACAAAGTCTTAAGCTCAAAGTCGGGTGCTTTAGCCCCTTCCTTTAACCCGCTTGCCACTGCTTCACTTATTTCCTTTGGTTCCTCTTTTGTATCAAGCGCCTGGACAATCGCAATGGCCAATAATGCTAAAAGAAAAATGCCTGCAATCCACTTTTTTGCCATTTGCGCCCCTCCTTTTTTCTCTATTCCGATTTTACACTATTAACAGTGAGGAAATATACATACTTGATGGAAAAATAATGCCGATAATGTGACAAATGTTGCTCCTATTGCAATCGTACCATGTAAATTGACAATTTGCTGAAATTTTCAGGCAAATCGATATGCTGTTTGTTTCTTTCCTGTTAAAATCAAGAAAAAAAGGGGGTTCAAGAGTGAAAATTTTGGTTCTCGGTGGAAGCCGTTTTCTAGGCAAAGCGTTTGTTGAAGAGGCTTTAAAACGTAATCATCAAGTATCTGTTTTTAACAGAGGCAGCCAAAATGGCGCGCTTGAAAATGTAGAAGTTATCATTGGTGACAGGTTTGGAGAATTGGATCCCCTAAAGGGCAGGGTTTGGGATGCTGTTCTGGATACAAGTGGATATGTCCCTTCTACGGTAAGAAAGTCGACTGAGGTCCTTGGCGGTAATACCGCGCACTACACGTTCATTTCTAGTATCTCAGTCTACAAAGACTGGGGAATTCAAAATATGGATGAATCGGGACCATTACTTGAAATGGACCCAGAACGGGCAGATGAGCTTTCCAATGGAGTCAATGGCCCATTAATGGAATACTACGGCGAATTTAAAACACTTTGCGAGCATGAGGCCGAAAAAAACATGCCCGGCCGTGTCCTGAATGTTCGCGCTGGGCTCCTTGTTGGACCAGATGATTATTCCGACAGGTTTACTTATTGGGTGAACCGGGTGGCTCGCGGTGGAAAAGTACTCGCGCCTGGAAATCCAAAAAGGCGAATTCAGTTTATTGATTCAAGGGATCTTGCGAAATGGATTCTCTTCATGATCGAGCAGAATCAAAGCGGTACTTATAATGCAACAGGCCCCAAACAACCGTTGGAAATGGGAGCTTTTTTGCAGGCTATTAAAAAAGTTACAGGCAGTGATGCTGAATTCGATTGGGTTGATGAGTCCTTCCTATTGGAACGAAAGATAGCTCCCTGGACGGAAATGCCACTTTGGCTGCCGGAAGAACCAGCAGCCGGGGACAAACCGCTGAAAGGCGCTTTTTCTTTTAATATTGAGAGGGCTTTGAAAGCGGGTCTTTCTTTCAGCCCTCTTGAAAAAACCATTGAAGATACTTATCTGTGGGACCAATCAAGAAATGGGGAGAATTTGAAAGCTGGCCTCTCTTTTGAAAAAGAACAACAGCTAATCAATGAATGGAATAACAAACGATAGATTAAAAAACACCATGCGGCGAAATGGCCACATGGTGTTTTATTTTCCGGCTATTATGCTTTCAGCTTTTCACGGAGCACCATTGGAAGGATGCCTCCATGGCGGTAGTAATCAATCTCTACCTCGGAATCAAAGCGGACAAGCACTTCGAATTCGGTTGTATTGCCGCCTTCATCGACAGCTGTCACTTTGAGAAGGTCTCTTGGGCGGACGCTCTCATCAACATGGACAGTAATTGTTTCTTTTCCTGAAAGGCCGAGTGTTTCAGCATTTTCGCCTTCCTTGAATTGCAATGGAAGGACACCCATCATGACAAGGTTTGAACGGTGGATACGCTCGAAGCTTTCGGCAATGACAGTCTTGATGCCAAGCAGGTTGGTTCCTTTGGCAGCCCAGTCACGGGAAGAGCCCATTCCATAGTCCTTGCCGGCAATAACAACAAGGCCTGTGCCTTCTTCCTTGTATTTCATGCACGCATCATAAATCGTTGTAACTTCCCCTGTTGGCCAGAAAGTTGTGAAGCCGCCTTCTGTACCAGGTGCGATTTGGTTGCGGATGCGGATATTCGCAAAAGTACCTCGCATCATGACTTCATGGTTTCCTCGGCGCGAACCGTAAGAGTTAAAGTCACGTGGCTCAACGCCTTTTTCACGCAGGTATTTGCCCGCAGGAGTATCTTTTCCAATCGCGCCGGCTGGAGAAATATGATCCGTTGTAACGGAGTCGCCGAATTTCGCGATAACCTTCAGCCCATTAAGCGGCTCGACTAGGCCAGGTTCCGGAGAAAGGCCTTCAAAATAAGGCGGATTCTGGATATAGGTCGAGTCGGTATCCCATGTGTACAAAGGTTCGTTGCTAGTTTTGATTTCATTCCAGCGCTCATTGTCGCTGAAGACATTTTCGTATTCCCTCCTGAATAGTTCAGGAGTGACAGTCCGTTTGACAACCTCGTTTACTTCGGTTGTGGATGGCCAAATATCCTGGAAGAAAACATCGTTTCCATTCCTGTCTTTTCCGACCGGCTCAGTTAGGAGGTCAACGTTCACATTCCCCGCAAGGGCATAGGCAACAACCAATGGAGGAGATGCCAGATAATTCCCTTTAACAAGTGGATGAATACGACCTTCAAAGTTTCGGTTTCCGGAAAGGACAGAGGTTACTAGGAGATCGTTTTCCGCTACAGCTTTTTCGATTTCTTCACGCAATGGGCCGGAGTTACCGATACAGGTCGTACACCCGTAACCGACCAGGTTGAAACCAAGCTGTTCAAGGTACGGAAGCAAACCGGAATCGCGCAGATAGCCAGTAACGACCTTTGAGCCCGGCGCAAGCGATGTTTTAACGAATTTCGGTACTTCCATGCCAAGTTCAACGGCTTTCTTCGCAACAAGCCCCGCCCCAACTAGCACGTAAGGGTTCGAAGTATTTGTACAGCTCGTAATAGCGGCAATGGCCACGGCGCCAGTTTTCATAGCGGTTTGGTCACCGTTGTGGAAGGTTACCTGGACTTCTTTGCCAAGTTCTTTTTCCTTCAAGCCAAACCCCTGGTTACCCTGAGGCGCACTAACAGCCTTAACAAATTCTTCCTTCATTTTTGAAAGTGGAATCAAGTCCTGCGGGCGCTTAGGGCCGGACAGGTTCGCTTCGATAATGGAAAGATCGATTTCAACGATTTCTGTATAAACTGGATCAAAATCAGGATTAAAGAACAATCCATTTGCCTTGCAATATGCTTCAACAACCTGGACCTGTTCTTCTTTACGCCCAGTTAAACGAAGGTACTCTAGGGATTCATCGTCGATTGGGAAGAATCCGCAGGTCGCGCCATATTCTGGTGCCATGTTTGCAATTGTCGCCCGGTCTGCCAATGGAAGCTGTGAAACCCCGGGGCCGAAGAATTCGACAAATTTGCCAACAACGCCTTTGCTGCGTAATACCTGGGTAACTTTTAAGGCAAGGTCTGTTGCTGTCGCACCATCAGGAAGCGAGCCAACAAGCTTTACGCCGACAACCTCTGGTACTGGAAAATAAGATGGCTGTCCAAGCATGCCCGCTTCGGCTTCAATACCGCCAACCCCCCATCCTAGTACTCCAAGGCCGTTGATCATTGTAGTATGGGAGTCGGTTCCCACAAGGGTATCCGGAAATGCTTCAAGCTCCCCTTCCCCATTCTCAGCAACATGAACGACATCCGCAAGGAATTCCAGGTTTACCTGGTGGACGATTCCGGTTGCCGGCGGAACCGCGCGGTAGTTATTGAATGCTTTCTGGGCCCAGTTAAGGAACTGATAGCGTTCGGCGTTCCTTTCAAACTCGAGAACCATGTTTGCTTCAAGGGATCCTGGATTGCCGTACTGATCAACCTGGACGGAGTGGTCAATGACTAGGTCTACGGTTTTTTCCGGATTGATTGTATCCGGGTCGCCGCCGAGATCCGCAACTGCTTTCCTGAGTGACGCAAGGTCAACGACAACTGGTACTCCTGTGAAATCTTGGAGGATTACACGGGACGGTTTGAATGGAACATCCACTTCCCGTACTTCACTAGTCCCCCATTTTGAGAGGTTTTCAACATGCTCTTTTGTGATTACACGTCCATCATATTGCCTAAGGACGGACTCCAATAAAACTTTAATTGAATACGGCAGCCTAGAGACATTGCCTGCCCCAGCTTCTTCAAGTGCCGCAAGACGGTAATAATGATAACGTTTACCGTTTGCTTCAAATGAAGAACGGGCATTGAATACGTCATTTTTCGCCAAAGGTACTACCCCCTTCATTTCATCAACACAATAATATAGGAAAAAATTATAAATGTCGAAAGGTTTGAATTATTCTAATCCATCCAGACCTTCTCACACTATTATCGTAATACAGCCAAGTTAAAGAGTAAATTACCGGAAAGTTATAAAATATAATAAGTTTTACTTATCGTATATAAAAGTGAAAGCTATTTTATTGCTATAGCGGGGTTTATTCAAGGCTGCTTCCCTAATTTGCGGCAAAAACATTATTGCAAAAAAGGAAAACATCTTATTGAGTGTTAAGGAAATAATAAAATGGGGGTGAAAAAATGGCTAAACGGAGAGCAAACCATGTCCGACCAGGGATGAATGCGGCAAAAGCGCAAGGAATGGGCGCGGGCTATAATGAAGTGGCGGGCAACGAGCCTTTGACTGAAATGGAAAGGCAAAACAACAAGAAAAGGAAGAAAAATCAATAGAACGAAAAAAGTGCCAGGCACGGGTAATACCGTAGTGCCTGGCACTTTTTTATTACCCCAAATCCGGCATCGAGCATGCTTTTTTGTGTTATAGAACTTGGCCGTAAAACCACGCGGGCTTGCCCCGTGGAGAAAGTCAGTGAAAATTGTTTACTTCTTCAACCATTGACTTTAAATCCTCTTGGAACTTTTCCAATATTGCCCTCTGGGTTTCGGAAGCGACCTCAAGTGCATTTTCGATTTGCTGATAGGCTTCATTAACTTCATTTTTCAGGTGCTTAAGCTGATGGCCATAGCTTGCGCTGTCGCGAACAATTTCAGAGTAAAGCTCCCTAGCCTCTTCGACCCCCTGTTGGGCTGCCTGGAAAGCCTGCTGTTTATTTTTATGGTACGGCATCTTGTCCACTCCTTTAATGGGTTTAGCGTGTACCGTTAAAATATGCACTCTCATATGAATTATACAGATAAAGACTGGGCTTACTTCCAACCTTCAACAGGATAGTTTTTTCAGCTGAATCCATCCTAAGATAAGGAGGGATGAAAATGGCCAAAAAACCTAACAGGCAAAATTCGAAAAATGTCCAGAATGTGAGCCAGCCTGAGCCGATGAGTGGTTCGCATAAGGTGAAAAACCGCCAGCACTCCCGGCAAAAGCACAACTCCCACCACGATTTGTAATGCAAAAAGCCTCTGCATTCGGGATGCAGGGGCCTTAAATGAATGGATTTGAAAACTGTAAATAGAGGTAGAAATCACCACTGTAATAATGAATCAATTATTATCGTCTCTTCATGCGGGGTAACGGTACGTAAATCAAGGAGAACCTCTTCATTTTGAATACGGACGACAATCGGCTCCAAAGCCTCCGTCCTTAATTTAGTGCCAAGCTGTTCCGCGGTAAGCGATTTGTGGGAAAGTGCCACTGCATAGGACGGCAGGCTTACATCAGGCATCGTACCGCCGCCTACCTGGCTTGTTGCCCCCACTGCTTTTGCGGTGTATTGGTGTGTTTTAGCAATTAGAATCCGAATGAAAGCTTCAGACCGTTCTTTTAGTTCTTCTGCGCCGGCCAGCAGGTTAGCTATTGTCGGGATCGACATAATTCCCTTTTCACCCTTGGCATAATCGAGCAGCGTGGCTTCAAGTGCCCCCAAGGTCATTTTATCAACCCGGACTACCCTTGCCAGCTGATGTTTTTTCAATTGGTCGATCAGATGCTTCCTACCAGCGATAATCCCTGCCTGCGGACCGCCCAGCAGCTTATCTCCGCTAAACGAAACGATATCCGCACCCATTTCAATTACTTCTTTTACATGGGGTTCATCGCCAATCCCATGCTTCCTGAAATCATATAGAGCCCCGCTTCCCAGGTCCTCATAATAGATGATATCCTCATGAAGGGCGGCAAGTCCTGATAGCTCTAAGGTTTCGACTGTTTTTGTAAAACCGATCGTTTTAAAATTGCTTGTATGTACCTTCATAATCATCGCTGTATTATCAGATAAGGCTTTTTCATAATCATAAAGATGCGTTTTGTTTGTTGTGCCAATCTCAACCAGCTTCGCACCGCTCTCTTCCATAATGGAGGATATCCGGAAGGAACCGCCAATTTCTACGAGCTGGCCTCTCGAGACAATGACTTCCCTGTTTTGGGCAAGAGCCCGAAGGATTAAATAAACAGCCGCGGCATTGTTGTTGACAACCATTGCCGCCTCCGCTCCGGTAAGTTCCTTTAGCAGATTTTCAATATGGCTGTGCCTTGATCCCCTTTTGCCTTCGTCCAGTTTATATTCAAGATTCGAATAATTCCCGGCCGCTTCGGCAGCATGGCGGATTGCTTCTTCACTTAGTCTGGCCCTCCCTAAATTTGTATGCAGGATGGTGCCTGTTGCATTAATGACCTTTTTAATTGTATAGGAATAATCCCTTTTTACTTTTGCTTCAAGACGCACAAAAAAATCATCATTAAATGCGGTGGTCCCAGGATTTGGGCCGTTCCAGGAACCGGATAATATTGATTCCCTGATCTCATCAATGACAGACCGGACATGGTTAATGAGCTGGCTGGAGTCAAGTGCTGTTGCTTCCAAAAGGCTATAGAATCGGCTATCCTGCTGGATCTCATGGACAGGCGGAATGGATCGAAGCAAATGTTTCAATCGGAAAACCCCTTCAACAGTAAAATATTGATTCCATTATATCATTTTTAGCGGAACAGGGCTCCGGGATATCAACTATTCGATCAAAAGAAAAGCTCTCCCGGCACATAGCGAGAGAGCGATTCGTCAATTGGATTCCATTTTTCCTATTATTTCATCTGTCTTAGGGAAAAGTCCTGTTTCGTCCTTCGAATAAATTTTCTCACTGTTAACTGTTACCTCGAAAATCCCGCCAGATGCAGGTACGAGTTCCAGTTTACTTATATCCCTACGATAATGTGTGATAAGCTCCTCCGCGAGACTCGCGGCTTTTGGTGCGTAGTTTCACATCATGCAGAATTCGATTTTAACTTCAAAGCTTTTCATGACAAAAACCTCCAGGAAAGTCTAATTATTGATAAAGCCATTTTAGTATATCCACAAAAACATTCGCAAATCATCTGCTTGCGTGCGGAAATCCTGAGCAAAAGGTATACTATGGTATGGAGGTGGACAAATTGAGCGAACAGGAAAAAATCCGCCTGACCTCTTTATCGACTAAAGCAGGTTGAGGCTGCAAAATTGGTCCTGAGGACCTGGCGCAAGTTTTGCGCCTATTACCAAAGCAAGACCCTGTACCCGAACTTTTGGTTGGGCATGAAACATCAGATGATGCGGGTGTCTACCAGTTAACAGAATCAATCGCATTGATTCAGACTGTTGATTATTTTACCCCGGTAGTTGATGACCCTTACATGTTTGGGCAAATTGCGGCTGCAAATTCCCTGAGCGACGTATACGCCATGGGAGGCCACCCAAAAACGGTGCTGAATATTGTTGGGTACCCGATCAAGAAGCTTGGTGCGGAAATGCTTTCGGAAATTCTCCGCGGCGCCGGTGATAAAGTGAAAGAAGCAGGGGCTATTACCGTTGGCGGCCATTCTATAGATGATCAGGAACCAAAGTTTGGCCTTTCCGTCACCGGGATAGTCCATCCGGAGAAAGTATGGAGAAACGTCGGTGCTCTTCCTGGTGATGCGCTTGTTTTAACAAAACCAATCGGAGTAGGCATTATAACAACCGGGATTAAGCGCGGCGCTGTTTCGGCGGAACAGGAAGAAAAGGTTACAGCAACGATGGCAATGCTGAACAAAACAGCTGCCGAGGCACTTATGGACTATCACCCGCATGCGGTGACAGATGTGACCGGTTTTGGGTTGCTCGGCCATGGCAGTGAAATGGCCCGAGGAAGCCTCGTGAGCCTGGAGTTCGATTTTGGAAGCGTTCCTTATTTGGAAGGTTCAATTGAACTTGCAAGGGATGGCGTAGTACCCGGCGGGACCAAATCAAATCACTCATGGCTAAAGGAAGACATTGAATACAACGGCCTTTCACTCGAAGAGCAGCTGGTTGCCTGTGATGCGATTACTTCTGGGGGATTGCTCGTTTCCATGCCTACAGACGAGGCAAAGAGTTATGTTGCTGACCTCCATGGTTTAGGGCTCGTGGAAGCCTCCATTGTTGGCGCGGTAACTGAAAAAAAAGAAAAACTGATTTATATCTCCAAGTAAAAACGGCAAGCCTCAGGCTTGCCGTTTTTACTTTATAAATCCTATGATTTTTCGCTTAGTTTATCTAGCATGTCGGCTGTCATACGGGCTATGTCATACTCCGCCTTAAAGCCCCATTCCTCGGCTGCTGCTGAAGCATCAATTGAATTTGGCCAGCTATCGGCAATCCTTTGGCGGATCGGGTCTACAGCATAGGAAATTTCGAATTCAGGAATATGCTTTTTAATTTCAGTAGCCAGTTCCTCCGGATCAAAACTCATCGCGGTGACATTGAAAGAGTTCCTGTGAATAAGCTTTGCCGGGTCGGCTTCCATCAGGTTGACAATCGCATTGAGAGCATCGGGCATATACATCATATCCATATAGGTACCCTTGTCGATAAAGGAAGCATATTTCTTGTTTTTAACCGCTTCGTAGTAGATTTCAACAGCATAATCTGTCGTTCCGCCACCAGGAGGAGCCACATATGAAATAAGCCCTGGGAACCGTACGCCGCGAGTATCCACGCCAAACTTTTGATGATAATAATCCGATAATAGTTCTCCCGCAACTTTATTTACCCCATACATGGTCGTCGGGCGCATGATCGTATCTTGCGGAGTTGAATCCTTTGGTGTCGACGGGCCAAAAGCGCCAATGGAGCTGGGAGTGAAGAATTGGGCACCCACTTCCCTAGCTGTTTCTAGAGCATTCATCAGTCCGCCCATATTCAGGTTCCAGGCGAACACCGGTTTCGCTTCCGCGGTCGCGGACAATAAAGCTGCCAGGTGCATGATGGAATCAACATTGTACTTCTTGGCAATCTCAACCATCCGGTTCCCGTCTGTAACATCGAGGATTTCAAAAGGACCGCCTGTCGCGGCTTCATTTTCTTCATTCATTCTAATATCTGTTGCAACGACATTGTCATTGCCATATACTTCCCTTAGCTTTATAGTCAGCTCGGAGCCAATTTGGCCGAGCGCTCCGGTAATTAAAATACGTTTCATGGTTCTCCCCCCATTGTTACAGCGTGCATAAGCTGCATCGCATCCCCAAGAATCTTACTTGATGACGCCCATTTCTTTCCCTACTTTTTCATAGATGGAAATGGCTTTATCAAGCATTTCCTTTGTATGAGCAGCAGTAGGCATATTTCGGACCCGCCCTGTGCCGGCCGGTACGGTAGGGAATACGATTGACTTTGCATAGACGCCTTCCTCATTCAACTTTTTGCTGAATTCTTGAGTGAGTTTTTCTTCGCCAATGATGCAAGGAGTGATAGGCGTTTCGCTATTTCCAATATTAAAGCCCAAATTCTTCAGGCCTTTTTTCAGATAATTGCCATTCTCCCAAAGCCGCTCATTCAGGTCAGTGCTTTCACTTAAAATCTCAATTGATTTAATGGATGCTGCAACATCCGCTGGAGTCAGGGATGTGGAGAAAAGGAATGGACGGCTCCTCACCTTCAGCCAGTCAATCAGGTTCTGTTTTCCAGCAACATAGCCGCCGACTACCCCAATTGCCTTGGAAAGTGTGCCAATTTGGAAATCAATTTTGTCCTGCAGGCCGAAATGCTTTACGGTTCCTGCGCCTTTTCCAAGAACTCCGGAACCATGGGCATCATCGACGTATGTCATCAAGTCGTACTCTTCCGCAATTTCGACAATTTCAGGCAGCAGCGCAATATCGCCATCCATTGAGAAAACGCCATCCGTGATAACCATCAATTTTTTGTACAGGCCAGATTCTCTCGCTTCCTTCGCTTTCGTGCGCAAATCCTCCATATCGGAATGGTTATAACGGATAATTTTCGCGCGGGATAGGCGGCAACCATCAATGATTGATGCATGGTTCAGCTCATCAGAAAGGATTGCATCGTTTTTATCCATGACGGCTGAAATCGCTGCCATATTACAGTTGAATCCAGACTGGTAGGCAATCGCTGCCTCTGTCCCCTTGAATTCGGCTAATTTTTCCTCCAGTTTCACATGCAATTCCAACGTTCCATTTATTGTCCTAACCGCCCCGGCCCCTACCCCAAATCTTTCAATGGCGTTCATGGCGGCCTCACGAAGGCGATTATCGGTTGCCAGTCCTAAATAGTTGTTTGAAGAAAGGTTGATAAGCTCCCTTCCATGGATTTTAATGACAGGGCCGTTTGGACTTTCAAGCGGGTCAATGACATTGTATAACCCTTTTTCCCTTAACTCTTCCAGGTTTGCATTCAGAAATTGCTCCAGTGTTTTGCTGGACATCGAAATCTCCCCTTTTACAGTATTTGACGTTAATTTTGTAGCGCTTATGTAGACAAGTGTATTCCTGAGAAGGACACTCGTAAACCTTTATTTAACAGGGATTTCAAGCAATTATTCCCCTGTTAACTATAGCATATTTCACCTTGTGTTCATACTGCAAGGACATTCATAAACAGATTTTATCATTTTTTATCTATACTTGTATACGCTTACATTGATAATCTTCGTTTTCCTTGTAAAAAATTCTGGGGATAAACTCTTGAAATTCATTCCCCTCCTGTTATAATAAGCCTTACTTTTGTGTAAACACTCGTATAATCGCAAGGATATGGCTTGCAAGTTTCTACCGGACCGCCTTAAATGGTCTGACTATGGGTGCAATGGACGGATGGCTTAATTGTACCCATCCTTCTTTACCTTTTGGTTTTAGGCCCGGAGGCTATTGCTCCCATTTTAGTGGAGTGTGGCTTTTGGGCTTATTTATTTTTACCTATAGGGGGGTATATTATGGAAAGCTTGAAAAAGAAAATAAATGAGGAAGGCCGTGTGCTGTCTGACCAAGTTTTAAAGGTCGATGCATTTCTTAATCATCAGATTGATCCGTTTTTAATGCATGAAATAGGCAAGGAGTTTGCCCGCCGTTTTTCTTCCGAAAAGGTTACGAAAATATTAACTCTTGAATCTTCTGGTATCGCCCCATCTGTCATGGCTGGGCTGGAGATGAGTGTTCCGGTTATTTTCGCCAGAAAAAGAAAATCGCTTACTATGACGGAAGGACTTCTGACAGCGAGTGTTTATTCATTCACAAAACAGGAAACTTCTGAAGTATCCATCTCCTCAAAATATATTTGTGCCGGTGATCGGGTATTAATCATTGATGATTTTTTAGCAAACGGCCAGGCTGCCTTAGCTCTTGTTAAATTGGCCCAAGATGCAGGTGCCAAGGTTGCTGGAATTGGGATTGTCATTGAAAAGTCTTTCCAGGATGGCAGGAAACTTCTTGATGAAAGAGGCTTTCGAATTGAATCTCTTGCAAGAATTGTTTCCCTTCAGGATGGGAGGGTAACGTTTCTGAATGAACCTGTAGAGGCTAAAGCCAAATAACAGAAAATCCAAAAGGATAGTAATGAACAAAGGTGGATGCTAAAATGGCATCCACCTTTTTATGTGCCTTCTGTTGAAAACATATGTTCACTGTTGTGAATTTATGTTCATCATAAAGTGAGTGTAATTTCAAGAATGCTGAAATTTAGTTCTTTCGTTCAAGAAACTTTGTTCATTGGTTTTTTTTATTCGTTTATGGACAATCCAGATAGCTTTTTTCCCACGGAGCTAAGCCTTATCCGCAAACTCGGCTGATGCCCTTTTGGTCTTCTGCCACAGATAGAGCCGCACATTCCTCCGAATTTTCCTTTGTTAATTAAACTAGTTAATCTCATACAATTACCTCTCTTCCATTACTTAAGGTTTGTTTTGGAAGATGGTATTTTCCTTTTTTTAAAAGATAAAAGTGTTGTGCTGGCAGCTTTTTGCTTTCAATAAATATAGCCGTAACCCGAAAAATCTTGTATGATAGGAAAATGGGTTTATTTTTAAGATAAAGTGAGGAATTTGAACAAAAATGGCACTTTTAACAGTAGAAAATTTAAGTCATACTTTCGGGGACCGAATCCTTTTCAAGGATGTGTCTTTCCGCCTTTTGGCAGAAGACCATGTCGGCCTGGTAGGCGCTAACGGAGTCGGCAAATCGACATTAATGAATATAATTACAAACCAGCTGATCCATGACAGTGGAAAGGTTGAATGGACGCCTGGTGTTCAATATGGGTATCTTGACCAGCATACCATCCTGACACCTGGACGTACGATGCGGGATGTTTTGCGCGACGCCTTCCTCCCTCTTTTTGAAAAAGAAAGGGAATTGAATGAAGTAACTGCAAAAATGGCCGACGCGACGCCAGAGGAGCTGGAAGCCCTTCTAGAGCGGATGGGTGAAATCCAGGATGCGCTTGATGCCGGCGGTTTCTATACGCTGGATATTAAAATAGAAGAAGCAGCCCGCGGGCTTGGCCTTGATGCCATCGGCCTTGACAGGGACGTAGCTGCGCTAAGCGGCGGACAACGCACAAAAGTGCTCTTAGCGAAGCTATTGCTTGAGCAGCCAAAGGTCCTCCTCCTCGATGAGCCGACAAACTATCTTGATGTTGAGCACATCCGCTGGCTGTCCGGATATTTAAAGGAATACCCTTATGCATTCCTGCTCATTTCCCATGATACGGAGTTTATGAACTCGGTTTCAAATACAATTTTCCATCTGGAATTTTCAAAGCTGTCCCGTTATACAGCTACTTATGAGAAATTCCTTGAGCTTGCGGAAATCAATAAAAACCAGCATATCAATGCGTATGAAAAGCAAAAGGAATTTATTAAAAAGCAGGAAGATTTCATTGCGAAAAATAAGGCGCGCTACTCGACGACCGGACGAGCTAAAAGCCGCCAGAAGCAGCTTGACCGCCTTGAGCGGATCGACCGCCCTGAGTCGGCGATAAAGCCGACCTTTGAATTCAAGGAATCGCGGAGCAGTAGCCGCTTTGTTTTCGAAGCGAAGGACCTTGAAATCGGCTACTCCCACCCTCTTTTGCCTAAAATGGATATGGTGATTGAAAAGGGAGAAAAAATTGCGATTATAGGTTGCAACGGCGTCGGTAAATCGACACTCTTAAAGACGATGCTCGGAAAAATCCAGCCGCTTGGAGGCAAAGTCGAACATGGGGATTTCCTCTTCCCTTCTTACTTTGAGCAGGAAGTGAAGGCAATGGATATCACTCCTATCGATGATGTGTGGAACGAATTCCCAAGCCTCGACCAGCATCAGGTCCGGGCCGCACTTGCTCGCTGCGGTTTGAAAAATGAACATATTTCCCGCCCGTTAAGCCAACTGAGCGGCGGAGAGCAAGCAAAGGTCCGCTTGTGTAAATTGATGATGTACGAAAGCAACTGGATCCTCTTCGATGAGCCGACGAACCACCTTGATGTAACGGCAAAAGAAGAGCTTCAGCGCGCACTGAAAAATTACAAAGGAACCATCGTCCTTGTTTGCCACGAGCCAGATTTCTATGAAGGCTGGATAACGCGTGTCTGGAATGTTGAGGAATGGTCAACCCAGGTTAAATAATTTTAAAAGATCGTGCCCCGGTTTTATTTGAACCGGGGCACTGTTTACTTTATTGGGCATTCTAATGGAAGTTGATTCTTCTTATCGATGAAGACAGTTTTGAAAGCAAAACCTGCTTGAAACTGTCTTCATACCCTCGATGAGGACAGTATTGAAGGTAAAACCTGCTTGAAAGTGTCTTCATACCGTTGATGAGGACAGTTTTGAAGGAAAAACCTGCTAGAAAGTGTCTTCATCCGTTCAATGAAGACAGTTTTGAAGGCAATTTCTGCTTGAGACTGTCTTCATTCCTTCAATGAAGACAGTTTCAGATGCAAAACTTGTATGAAAGTGTCTTCATCGGTTTTTTCGATAGGTGAGGAAGTGTTCTATCTATAATTTGTATCGTGGCTATATTGTTAAATCCATTGTTATTTCCCCCTTTTCCTATAAAATTAACAACAGTTAAACTACTAGGAGAACACTGGAGGAAACTTTTATGAAAAAATGGTTGGTGCTATTCATTTCTGCCTTGCTAATTCTCGCATTGGCGGCGTGCGGAAATAAAGATGGAACGTCAAAATCAGACGATAACAAGGAATCAAAAAAAAGCGATGAAGTTTTTAAAATTGGTGCGATACCTGACCAAAGCGCTACTGAAATGAAAACCAGCATGGATGCTGTTGCAAAACATCTTTCTGAAGAAACTGGTCTGAAAGTCGAATTTGTCCCTTCTGTCGATTATGCGGCGCTTGTGACTGCATTTCAGCGCGGTGAAATCAAGCTGGCCTTTTTTGGAGGTTTGACAGGAGTACAGGCAAGGAACCTTGTGCCTGAAGCCGAAGCAATTGCACAAAGGCCGCGGGATGCTGAGTTCCATTCTGTATTCATCACGCAAACCGATTCCGGTATCAACTCACTTGCAGACATTAAGGGAAAATCGTTCACGTTTGGGAGTGAAAGCTCGACTTCCGGGCATTTAATGCCTCGCTACTTTTTAATAAAAGAGGGTATTGATCCTGTAAAGGATTTTGATGGGCAACCGAATTTTTCGGGTTCCCATGATACAACCTATAAACTCGTTGAATCCGGCGCTTTCAAAGCTGGAGCGCTGAACGAAGCGGTATGGGAAACAGCCGTAAAAGAGAAAAAGGTTGATACGAATAAAGTTCGCGTATTTTATACAACACCAACTTATTTTGACTATCATTGGACCATTAACAAAGTGGACAAGGATACGAAGGATAAGGTAAAAGCGGCCCTTCTGTCCATGACGCCCGAGCAACTGTCAGGGCTGAACATGTTTGCGACTGATAAATTTATCGAGACGAAAAACGAGAATTACGAAGCGATTGAGGAAGTCGCGAAAGAATTGAAGATTATTAAGTAACAGGTGTGAGATAAATGGTGCGAACCAAGGTTTTAGAGGCAAAAAATATAACGAAATTTTTTGGGGAGAAATCAGCACTTTCTTCCCTTTCTTTTATTGTGTCAAAAGGAGAGAAAGTAGCACTAATAGGCCCAAGCGGCGCGGGCAAAACTACCCTTCTTAACACAATTGCCGGTATTATCGAGCCTGATGGCGGCGAATGGATTATTTCTGGGAAACCAAGGGCTGAGTATAAAAGCGGGAAATCCTTTGCCAAGAAGGTAGGCGTCATCCGCCAACAGTTCGATCTCGTTGGACAATTGCCGGTTATCCATAATGTTCTTGCTGGCAGACTGTCCGATTGGGGTTTGGTAAAATCTCTCCTGTCCCTCCTTTTCCCCCGCGATAAAGCCTTGGCATTGGACGCTTTAAGCCGAGTCGGTTTGGAGGATAAACTGTATGAAGAAACATCAAGCCTTTCAGGCGGTGAGCAGCAAAGGGTGGCGCTGGCTCGGCTTCTGGTCCAGAAGCCCGAAATCGTCCTAGCGGATGAACCAGTAGCCTCTCTTGACCCTGCCCGCGCGGAGGATGTATTGGCAATCCTTTCTTCAATCGTTACCGAAGAAAACCAGACACTGCTTGCTAGCCTGCACTCGGTTGAGTATGCGCGGAAGTATTTTACCCGTATTATCGCTATAAAGGATGGCCTCGTTTTTTTCGACCTCCCGACTGATCAAGTAACGGATTCCCTCTTACGTGATTTATATAAGCTAAAGGGGCTGCCTGAAAATGAGTAAGGGAATTAAAAGCCCGTTTGCCAGGCATAAACGCCTTACACTGACAGCCATTTTATTCATAGTGTTTGCCTGGAGCCTTTTTTCAGTTAAGTGGAGCCCTGAACTAATCCATGCAGGCGGCGGGGTTATGATCATCGAGATTCTGAAAGGGCTCGTTTCCCCCTCCCTTTCGCCGGATATACTTGCGATTGGACTTAAAGCATCATGGCTGACTCTCGCCTATGCTACCGCAGGCATGGCTCTCGCTTTCATATATGCTTTTGTCGCAGGAATACTTGCTTCCGGGGTTTTGTTGAATGGAAGAGGATCAAAATTCTTTTCAAAGCTGTTTTTTAGGGGAATCCTTGGGTTTACCCGTTCGATACATGAGCTAGTTTGGGCATGGCTTTTTGTTGCCGCAATAGGGCTGTCCCCTTTTGCAGCTATTTTTGCCCTCGCCATTCCATATGGCGGCATCCTGGGCAGGATATTTGCGGATATGCTCAATGATGTCCCTGAACAGCCGATTGTTGCTCTAAAAACCACCGGGGCTTCAAGGCTGCAGGTTTTGTTTTATGGGTATCTCCCCCTTGTTCGGGCGGATTTTGTCAGCTATACGATGTATAGGTATGAATGTGCAATCCGCTCCTCGGCCATCATGAGCTTTGTCGGGCTAGGCGGACTCGGTTACCAGATACAATTATCCCTAGCGGACCTTAAATACAATGAAGTATGGACATATGTGTTCTTTTTAATCGTGCTGGTCATTTTTGTTGATGGCTGGAGCAGCCTTGTACGCGGGGCTTTGCTTGAAAAAGGAAAAAAACGAATTTTGGTAAGCGGCAGGTCCTCTGCCCTGTTTGCCCTCCTGCTCATTTTCATTTCCTGGGGCTATATATATGCCTGGGAAGGAGCAAGCTTGTCCTCCCTTTTAACTAATGAGAATGCAGAGTATGCGGTGAAATTTTTCGGAGGGATGCTCGGTGTTGGCGAAGAAGCACCTGCATTTGCACAGGCTTCAAGCTGGGACAATGCACTCAAGCTCACACTCGAAACGCTGGAAATGAGCATTATGGCAATCGGCTTCGCTACAATCGCAGCTTTTCTAACGGTGATTCCCGCTGCAAGGAATATAGCTGATGGAAGCCTTACAGCATCAAAGAACTGGTATAATTGGATTCTATTTGGACTTGTCCGCCTCTCGTATATTTTTTCGAGGGCTGTACCGGAGCTTGTCTGGGCCATGTTAATTGTGTTTATATTAAAACCGGGCCTCCTGCCAGGCGCAATCGCACTCGCATTGCACAATTTTGGCATCCTCGGGAAGCTTTGGGCTGAGGTAATAGAAGATATGGACGCCAGGCCAGTCAGGAATCTTGCTAGTGCCGGCGCTACGAAATGGCAATGCCTGTTTTACGGGGTTCTCCCTTCCGTTATGCCCAAGTTCCTGACCTATATCCTGTACCGTTGGGAAGTTATTATGAGAACAACGATTGTTGTAGGCTTTGTTGGTGCAGGTGGGCTTGGACAGCAATTCAAACTGAGCATGAGCTTTTTCCATTACTCAGATCTTACACTACTGCTTTTATGCTACATGCTTCTGGTCGTTCTTGCCGACCTTGTTTCGGAAACAGCTAGAAAATCAGTAAAATAATAAAAAGCCGTTGATTTGATATTGACGGGTTCGGTTCAGAGGTACAAAAACACTAAAAACAATATAGTTGGAGACACAATTCGTAACTGAATTGGTGTCTCTTTTTTTTGATATATCAGGGTTTTATCCATTTTACACTCGAATTAACATTTGAATTCGCATATGAATTGGAATGACCGTATAAATTTATGCGTTATTGCTAATTAACACATATTGTTAATTGACTTTAAACATCATAGGGCAAAGGGAAAATTTTAACTATATGTTAAAATAGGAATATAGATTATGAAGCGAAATGGGGATTTTATAATGGAAAGAAATTGCCATCAATGCCAAACTGAAATGATAAAAGATTGTAAAGTAAATGTTGAATATGACTTATCTGGAATTACGATTAGTCAAAAGCTTAAAGGATTTTTCAATAGTGTTTCTGCAAAGACCAAAGCAGCTGTATGTCCAAATTGTGGTAATGTAGCTTTCTATATTGATGAGTACAAAAAATTTAATAAATAATGACATAACAGGAAACGGAAGCTTTAACAGAAAGAATGTAACAATAAAAACGGTCTGAGGGCTATAACTCTGAGCGTTTTTATTTGTTATTTGGTGTATAATTCCCCTGTGAATTAGGGATTTATTTGTTATGATTTTTCAGTTTTTCTCCATATTATCGGAACTACTGTAACCGCTGAGTAGAAATGAACACTTTCTTACCACAAAATGCTGAATAAGACTGAACACTATTTTCCAGTAGAGACGTGCACTTTATTTGGAGAGGCGGGCATGATAGCCTACTTCGGCTGAGCCAGATTCATGAATGTAGCTGGCATTGTGGCTCATAATCCTCCCCGCAGAGGCTCCATGTAAAGTGACAAGGTGCATGTTCTAATTTCCAGCAAAGTGTTCACTTTAAATTAGCAAAAAGTGTTCAAAGTTATCTGACGGTTACAACTACTTACTATAAAAGGAATGGTTTATTAATTACTGAATAAAAATCTTCAAAAAAAAGCAGCTGAATTGCGAAATAACGGGTTCGGTTTTGAAGTACAAACAGTGATATTCACGTATTAATTCCCAAAAGAAATAGTAGGTGTTTTGGTAAGTAAATTAGCATCCTAAAGTTGAATAAGAGTGCTTGATTTTCGTTTTTATCTTTTTATAATATCCTCTTGCTGGATAACACCTATCATAATCAAAGTTTTTTAGAGACTCCAAATTATAGACTTCATATACACCATCTATTAGTACATAATCACAATCATCACCGTTCTCATATTTCGCTTTCACCCTACCATTTATGTATTCCATCGAGGAAACGGGGCGACGTAGGCCATTTTCAACGCCAAATACGTCATAGTATTCTAATCGTTTTTCAAACCCAAGTTTTTGATAAAAATTGTTCGCTTGTACATCGTCCCGTGTATATAACTCTATAAAGGAAATATTGGTTTTACTAAGTCGTTCTAAAGCAGTGTTAAATAGTCTCTGTCCAATTTTTTTAGATTGATAATCTGGATGAACAGCAATTACTTGTAAAAATGCACCTAAGTCGTTTCCTAATATTGTTGTTTTTTGCTGTGTACTATCTAACACCATATCTAATATGCCAATTACCTCATTATTTTCAATCGCTAATAGTTCAATCGATGGCCGATCCCCAAAAGTGGGCTTTTGTGTTACCACATCTTCATACATTGATGTATGTAAGTAAGCTAACACTCTGCAACGCAACCAACCCTCTTCATATTCTTTCTGATAATCAATGATTTCCATAACAATTTCCCCTTTTTCTAAAATTCCTTGTTGAAACTGCACCTTATGTTGAATAAGCTCTATTATCACTTTAACATAAATATCCAAAAACCTGCTTATCATTTTCAGCACACCAATTCGCATAGCAATTAGCAAACGAATTCACACTCGTTAACATAACTTTTGGCAGCTTGATAAAACGGGTGCGAATTCGAGTGCTAAAACACCATTAAATGCACAGAAAACCATGAACTATCAACAAAAAAATACAGTCCAATTCAGTTGCGAATTGGACTGCTAATTTATGTGCGAATTTAGTTTTTGTACTTGAAAACCGAACCCGTTTTTTGATATCAATGGCTTTTTTATTTCATTTTATCTAGTTCCAATTCTTCCTTCAGCATTCCCATTTTGATGGAGTCATAGTATGTACCGTTATAAAGCCTGCATTTCCTTACACACGCCTCCATCTTCATTCCGAGCTTTTCGCCAACCCTGACCATCCTTTCGTTCCCGGACCAGGTTGTAAAGCCGATTCTGTGGATGGGATAGTGGGTAAATAGATGTTCAATCCACAGCTTAAATGCTTCAGTTCCATATCCGCCGTTCCAGAACGCAGGATCATAAATGACGATGCCCGCTTCAAGCCAGTTTGATGGCTTATGCTCCCAGTAACAGGAGACGCAGCCGATTAGCTTTTCCTCCGCCCAAATGGCCCATCTTGTATCTAACCCTTCCTGAAGCAGGATTTTCATACTGATAATGTATTCGTCTTTATCCCTTTTTTTCAACGGATAGTATGGGGCATCCCATTTCTTCCATTCAGGATCCTCTTCCCCGTAAATGCAATCCCATAAAATAGGCAGGTCGTATTCTGAAAGTGGTTTTATTGTAACTTTTCCCCCGCTTATCATGGCTGTTCCCCATTTACAGATAGTTGCGCCTTAACCTTTAATCCCGCAACAATTAAATTAGTAATTGTTTCTGTGCTTATGGATGCCCCTTCCTTATTAGCAGCGAATTCTGTTATCTCTATCCCTTTCACCCGCTGATCCTTCAATATGAAAGAGAACAACTCGAACGCCATAGGCAAATCCAATCCTATTTGGCTTGGCGAATAGGCTGCAGGCATAATGCGCTCATGGAGGACATCGACATCAAAATGTACAAGGATGCTTGCATCTATAGGAATATCTTCTAATAAAAGAGCTAGTTTTTCATTAACCGATCCAGTTTGCAGGTCTTCATAGGGCGTTATTTCGATTCCAAGGGGTTCTCCCGCTGAATGGGTGCCTATCGCTTTGATCCGGCCTGGCGCAATTGGATCCTCTGTCCACCATATTTTTTTGTCCTGTGTGAGAAACCAAAGACCCATACCTGCCGCGCCAATGCAGCTGTTTCCATCCGGCGCGACTGTATCAAGATGTCCATCGATGACGACCAGGTATGTATTATCACCAAATATTTTCCGGAATGCTGTGAAGGTTCCAACTACAAGGCTGCAATCCCCGCCTAGGATAAGTGAAAAAGCATCTTTGTTAAAAAGGCTTTCCGTTTCCTCGACAATTTCTTCCCATACAAGCCTGGGGGCGGGCCAGTTGCGGACAGGTGCAATATTATGCCTAGGCAATTCCTTATCTTTTAACAAATCTCCTCTATCTTCAACCAAATATCCCTGTTCGCGCAGTGTTCTCACTACACTTCCCTGGCGAATTGCCACTGGTGCAAGCTCTGTTCCTTTTATTAAAGCCCCAGCAGAACTCGGAATGCCGGAAACAATTATTTTCACAGTTATCCCCCCTTTTATCATCATAAAAGATAATAGATGAAAGTTCCAAATTCAAACAAATTTTTTGCATTTAATGACGGATGAAAATTCTGTTATTTTCAGAATAGTCGGAATAAAATTAGGGTTGAATTCTATTATAAAGGAGGAAAACGATGAAGCAGGCAAAATTCAAGAGTATGTTGGTATTCATTCTCCTAATTGGCGCTCTTTTTGCGCCAGCTGTTTCGGCTAAAAATGTAGGCGGGAAGAAGTTAAAAATCGTTTCATTAGGTGATTCAATCACGTTTGGATTGAACCTTGACACTGACAGATCTAAACCATCCGATTATGCTTTCCCTAATCTGATCGGTGAACGGGACCATAAGGTGACAAACCTTAGCCAGTCAGGCTGGACGTCCTCCCAGTTGCTTGCTGAAATGGAAAGGGATCCTGCTTTTGGAGACGCAATTCGAAAAGCCGATGTTATTACGCTTAATATTGGTAGCAACGATCTTCTTCAGGCTACAGGTATTGCAGCGCTTGCCAGGTCCGGCCAGCCGATATTTATCACCTCTGAATTAATCCAAAAGATTGAAATTGAAACTGCCAAGCTTGCGATTAACATGAACAGCATTTTGGCAAATATCAGGGCAAAGACAGATGCGCCGGTAATTTTGTATACACTTTATAATCCGTTTGGGTATACTGGTATTCCTTTGTTTGATTCATTCTATGTTGCAGGTAATACTCTTTTGGGGCCAGTAAACCAAAAGGTTATTCTTCCGCAAGCAAAAGCCGACTCTTCTATTTTAATAGCCGATTCCTTTGAAGCATTTAATGGAAAACAGGCAGAGTACATACTGCCAGGGGATATTCACCCAACGATAAAGGGGCAGGAAGTACTGGCCAAATTGGCGGAAGAACAAATTGTCAAAATGGATGACAAAAGAATAAAGTTAAAGGAATCAAAATAACCCGAAAAGCCAATAACAAGAGGCTGTCTGCAATCGTAAAGCAGATAGCCTTTTTTAGTGCTAGCGATTGCTATTAAACTGCTATCAATTACTTGCAGATTCCTGTATCCAGTTGAAAAGACATTTTATTCTTCCCTATACGGGCTGAAAACCTTAAAGTTGACATTTTCCCTATAAAATATAAGATTATCTTATCCCATTGAATGGATTTTGACATGGTAGTTAGAGTTGGAATTGGTCTAGGAGTGAACACGATGGTTGAAACAAAAAAGGCATTGCCGATATTATTTCTTGTCATGTTTCTAGTAATGGTGGGTTTTGGGATCATCATCCCGGTAATGCCCTTCTATGCGGAAAAGCTCGGTGCCAGCCCGGCGGAGCTTGGCCTACTAATGGCCGTCTATTCTGTTATGCAGCTCATTTTCGCCCCTGTTTGGGGAAGGATTTCAGACAAAATAGGAAGAAAGCCAGTCATGCTCGCAGGGATTACCGGACTCGCGATCTCCTTTTTTCTTATGGCGTTTGCCGGATCACTATGGATGCTTTTCGCTGCAAGGATTATCGGCGGCCTCTTGTCCGCGGCTAATATGCCGACTGTCATGGCTTATGTTGCCGATATAACAACTCCTGAAAACAGGAGCAAAGGTATGGGAGTCATTGGTGCTGCTGTAGGTCTGGGATTTGTATTTGGACCGGCCATTGGGGGGGTATTTTCCCAGAACAGCCTTAGTCTTCCGTTTGTACTTGCAGGCAGTTCTTCCATAGTAACATTGATACTTGTAGCACTATTACTTAAGGAATCATCGACGAAGGAAAGCAGGAAAGCGAATAAGGAACAAAAAGCTCCCTTCCATGTCGCGTTACGCGGCACATCAGGTATTCTATTCTTCTTGCAATTTTTCATTTCTTTATCTCTTGCTGGGCTAGAAGCGACCTTCGCCTATTTTGCGGCCAAAAGGGCGGGACTGGATTCAACGAGCCTGGGGTATATTTTTATGATCATGGGTCTGGCTGGCGCTTTTGTGCAAGGCGGCCTAATTGGAAAGCTTACCAAAAAGTTCGGTGAAGGAAAGGTCATCCAGGGAGGTATCATTGTTTCCGCAATCGGTTTTTCCCTCATACTCTTCATAAATAGTTTTGCCACCGCCGCAATTTTCTTGACGATTTTTGGGATTGGGAACGGGGTTATCAGGCCAAGTGTTTCATCGATTTTAACCAAAACAGTAAAAACCGGTCATGGAAATGTTACCGGACTCCTTTCATCCTTTGATTCACTTGGAAGGATTGTAGGCCCGCCGCTAGGAGGCCTGTTATTTTCAGTCGCCGCCGGCCTTCCATACATTTCTGGCGCAATTCTATCGTTGGTCGCTCTTGGCCTTTACCGTGTTTATCATGGGCGGATTAAGCATGTCTCCCTTTCATAAATTAGCAATGCTACAACCGTAACAACAACCCAAGATGCTCAGAACCTAAATAAATGGTCTGAGCATTTTTTCTTATACTTTATTTTAGGTCATCACCTGTTCGTTTCAGCCTTGTGGGATTTTAGTATAATCCATATACAACGCGTTCCATCGGTGGCCGTCTGGATCTGCAAAACCAAAGCCGTACATCCAGCCGTCCTTTTCACCCGGCTTGCTGAACACAGTGCCGCCTGCATGTTCCGCTTTTAAGGCAAGCGCATCAACATCTTCCCTGGAATTCGCCCCCAGAGAGAATAACACTTCAGTGCCCTGCCATGCATACCCAACCGGATTGCCGACAAAACCGCTGAACGTGGATTCCGGGAAAATCATCAAAACAACCTCATTCTCCCCGACGATTAAGCTAAATGAACCGTCTTGACTCGTATATCGCTCATTTAATCGAAAACCGAGCTGCGTATAAAACGCCTTAGCACGTTCTGGCTCTCGCACTGGAAGGTTCAACCATATTTCTCTCGACATATCTAACCCCCTCTTTATAAGAGATACAGTAATCACCCATCTTTATATAAATTCAATGCTATTAATAATCTTTCCTTCTTGGCTAAAAATAAAATCCGTTTCGCAAACTTAGTATATTGTCAACTTGTTTAAAGCGCAGAAATTGATGGCCTTCCGCTTATTTTTTAAGGGATAAATCATCACCAAATGCATATATTGGTACAACCCTAAATTGATCGAGGTGTATGAAATGGATAAAGTGAATCGTTTCCATATTTTATGTTTGGGAATTCTAATTGCATCGGCCGCCTATCTTGACTCGCCTTTTTCAATAATGAATAATGCCTATTATTATGAAACAGATGGGCCGCTCCAAGCCCCCGTATTTACCCAACCAGTATCCCGCAATTTGGTTGAATATGAAATGGAACTTGTCGGAAAACGGAAAAGCAATGGTTATATCATTGAAACTTACAAAGAATATGAAGTTAGGAAGGATATGAATGGAAAGGTTGTTGAACGGATTCCGGGAACGAGGATTGAAGAGATTAGATACCGTGACTACTCATTCAGGCAGGCGCCATGATTTCCCCTCATCTGGATAGCTTCAAGTCAATCTTGCTGCAAGGTTTTCTTAATAAAAAATATATTCTTGAACAGGATTATACTGGTATAATTAACATGTTAGAAGATAAAGGAGGTAATGGACAAAATGAGATTGATCGCCTATTTCAGCTTATTGGCGGCCGCATTAATTTGCTCACTTATTCACGTAGTTATGAGGTCTAAAGCGGAAGCATCGCCAGGAAAAATTGTGCTTGAAACATTCTTCTTGAGCTTCGCAATTATTGGCGCTTCAAGCCTTTGGTGGATTTTGACAGCCCCAAGTGAAATGAGCCGGGCATTCGGCGTATTAGGAAACGGTGTTTTTCTAGGTGGGACTACTCTGGCATGCATGCACCTTGCCTTCTATTTTAATCGTCATAGGGAACTTAGCCCAAAAGCCAAGAACAGCCATGAACGTCATAGTTCTAGTTAAACTTCCTTCCTTTTCAAATCTGGATGCAAGGTATGAGTAGTATGCTGCCGGCACCAGCTGGAATATGTAGATTCCCATAGTGCTTTCTATTTGGGAAGAGCGGTTTCCCTAAGCTATTCGGTATAGTTGCTGGCAAAAGGTGATTCTATGATAAAATCCCAAGCTGCAGACGCTTTCCGAAGCCGCGCAACTTTACAAAGCCTCTTCAAATTCTTCCATTTCCTACTCCTCTTAAGAAACTATATTAATATAAAAAACCGGCAAGATTGCACTCACGGGTTCCGTTTTGGGATAGAAATTTGCTCATAAAATAACACCATAAACCAACATCAAATTTAGCATTAAAATCGCATGTAAAAAACGCTCACAAAATTGAGCGTTTTAATACAAATTTTATTACTGAAGTTGACTCCATATTGTTGAAAACACGTCATCATCCATTTTGAAATATGCACCCATATATCCGTAATAGATATAATTCTCTTTAAGAAGAGTCAGACTAACTTTAGTTCCATCATTTAACTGAATGGTTAACTCCTTGAATTCTTCGTTGTTTCGAGAATTGCTAATTGGGTCTGAATTTCCTTCACGAGGGAAAGGTTTTGTTTTATTGAGTTCTTCAACAAAATCATTTAATGCTTTCATATCCGCAATAATGTAAAAATTATCAACGTTATTATCCCAATCGCTGAATGTCCTATATTTTGCAGTGGTTGCGTTCCCTACCATTTTTAACTTACCAAATACATCATTACCACTATTTATCGTTATTCCATTAAGGTTCTCATAAAACTCAGCGTAAGGCTTTCCATCCCACTCTCCATAAGTCATTATTCTAAAATCACGATCGTAACCTTCGACAGAATAAACATCTACTATTCCTATTGTTGACGCAAATTCTTCATCATAGGCCTCTTGCTTGCTCCATTCATCAATATTCCCTTTCGTAGTTCCAAGTTTCTCTCCAACAATAGATTTTGCATTTTCCGCATCTATTTCTGTCCTTGTTTGAGTATAAATCTTTCCGTTGTAAACAATTAAACCGATCATATCAGCTTTCACATTTTCTTTAGGTAATTGAATGGCAGGGATTTTAACTCCACCATCCTCCATAACAACGGGTGTATTTTGACTGTTAACAGTATTATTTGGAGCAAAATCGTACTTAATTAATGTGAATAAATAAATAGATACAAGTAAAGCAACAGCAATAGCAATTCCTTTTGCATTATATCTTTTCCTATTATTTTGTGATTCATTTTTTGCTTGAGAAATTCCCATTTTACTTCTTTCACTCAACTCTTTAGGTATTTCAATTTTATTCATTTCTTGCTTAATCTTATTGCCCATATACACCATCCCCTTTCAATTCTTTTCGGAGCTTATTTAAAGCCCTGTATAAAACTGTCTTTGCAGTACCCAAAGGTATATCAAGGGATTCTGAAACCTCTTTAATAGTCAAATCTTCATAAAATCTTAAAATGATAACACTTTTCTCATCTGCGTTTAATCGTTCGATTAGGTCTTGAACTGTCATTTCCAAATCAATATCTTCATTAACATCTACAAATATGAATTTCTCATATTCCGGCTTCATTTGAACTACATTTTTTTGCTTTCGAAGTAAATCAATAGCACAACTAATGGAAATTCTTATCAACCAGGTTTTAAAGTATGTAGGTTCTTTAAGATTTTTAATTGCTTTAAAAGAACGAAATGCTGTCTCTTGAACAACATCAAGAGCATCACTTTTATTTTTTACATATACAAATGCTGTTCTATAAATGTCTTGTTCATATTGCTGGAATAATTTTAAAAATGCTTTCTCATTTCCTTTTTGTGCTTTCTTAATTAAATTTAACAACCGAGCCACCTCCTTCAACATTCTTTCATCTATTAGACGGACAATACAATCATTTGGCTTTAAACTTTTCCATTTTTTCATAAAAAAAACATCCTGTCTATTCAACAGGATGACTTACCTTATATAAAGTATATCGTTTATTTAAAACCCCTTTCTGTAATTCGTGGATTTACCAACAAAATTAGTTTTTCTTCTCGGCCTCAGTGACAATCGCAGGCATTTTTATTTCATGCTTGTTAAAGAGGCGTGCAATTGAATGGCGCAATTCACTTTCAACCTTTTCTTTTATTTCAAAATTGGTAACTGGCAACTCGACAAAGAATTCCATTGCATTATTCCTGAAATCGATAAAACGGATTTCCATCTTAGGAGACTGCAGAATTCCTTCGCACTCTTCCTTTATTTGATCAACAGCTTCTTCAAGGAGGCGATGCACCATTTTAGAATCTGCTCCATAACTCACACTAACTTTAACTTCCGCTCTCATTTCGGCACCTGTACGGTTTTTAATATTTGTTCGATAAAATATTGATTTGGAATGATTAATGTTCCTTCCTTCGCAGTCCGGACAAGAGTTGACCTAAGGCTTATTTTCTCTACACTGCCAACTTTTCCATTAACCTCAATGATTTCTCCTACTTCAATTGGCCGTTCAAACAGAATGATAATCCCCGAGACAAAGTTACCCGCAACGTTACGCATGCCAAACCCGATTCCAATTCCGAGTACTCCGAAAATGGCACCAAGAGCTGTCAGATTAAGTCCAACAATCGTGAAGCTAAAAGCAAGTGCGGAAATCATCACCGTATAATAAATAATTTGATTGATCGTATAGCCAAGGCCCTTGTCAACATTGTAATGCTCATACACATTTGTAAGTACATATTTTGTGAGAAGTTTAATGATCCTGCTGGCCAGTGTCACAATAATAAACGCGACAATGATGAGGAAAAATGTGACCTTTACTCCATCCTTTGAATAAAGGGGGCTAAAAAGCCATTTCGTTTTTGAAAAACGGAACAAAAATAAGAGAATGATGCCGTAAAAGGTAATCCAATTCAACAGTGAACTGGCAGCAGGCAGGAAACGCTTTTTCAGTTCCGGTTTATTCAATGCAACCAGCCTGGCCAAACCTTTTAACAGCCAACTCCCGCCTAAAATAAATGCTGTATCGATTAAAAAAGTTACAGCGCGTTTAGCTGTTATTTCATTAAAAAAATTTAATAGTTCATCCATTGATCCCACCCGATTACATAAAAGGCGCCTTATAGTGGAATATACCTGTCGACACGCTTAAATAAACCTGGATCGGTGGCCATAAAAAAAGCGGCCTGAAAACCAGGCCGCTGTCCTCTTAATGTGGCTTTAAAACAACTTTAATGCAATTGTCGGTTTTGGTATCAAATACTTCGTAGCCTCTTTTTGCCTCATCGAGCGGGATATGTGCGTGACAACATCGCCTGGATCTACCTTGCCATCGGCCGCCCTTAAAGTCCAGCTTGCGGATGCAATAAAGACCCACACAGAGATTACATTGTATATGGTTGCAAAGGGCTATTATCATCTGGATGACCTTGGCAGGCAATTCGAGGTAGACCTTACTGCTGCTCAAACAGCTGAAGAGCTAGCTCAAAGACAATAAAAAAGAAAGGCTGCAGAATTGCTGCCTTCCTTACTTATTCTATTTATTTTTCACAAATACTGTATTTTGCTTTTCGGTAACCGGTACACTGTATAGCTCGAATAGGATGCCGTAGAGAAACGAAACTAGAAACATTGAAGCAATCATATCCGGTACCACATGCTGTTTAACAAATAGGGTCGAAATAATGATAAGCGAACCCGCAATATGGATAAACATTGTATTAAGTGGATGCTTGTTCCGAATATGGCGGGAACCCAGCATAACCGCAAACGTTGTCAGCACATGTATGCTAGGGAAACAATTATATGGCTGGTCATTTGCATAGATGAATCCAACCATTTGGATGAGTAGCCCATCTCCCTGGAGCTGCGGCCTAGGGACGACTGTCTGGAAAAAGAAATAAATCAAAAAACAAATGACTTCCCCAACCACAATCAAGATTAGCGTTTTTAAATATACTTTCGTATCCTTGAAACAGAAATAGACGAGATACATAAAAACATAAATATACCAAAAGATGTACGGAATTATGAAGATTGGCAAAAATGGAATAAGGCCATCGGCAGCAGTGGAAATATGGACTGCCTCTTGTGGATTGTTGTTTAAGAACTGGTAAACGATACCTAACAAGGGCATAACAAGCAAGAATAACAAATATGGAGTTTTCTTTAAATATGTGTTCATTGAAATTGCAAGGCTCCCCCCACGTTGATATTTATGCCTTTTTACCCTAAAAAGATGTAAATAATGCCACTTAATTATAACATATTTTATCCTCGAATGTTGTAATTTTCCACTTTTTAATAAGAAATGTTACCTTGAAACGTAGAAAAGCAGCACAACTGGCTGCTTTCCTTTAATCTGCTTTACCCCTCCAGCGATTGCCCTTCTTCAACAATATGGTAAAGCAGATGGGCCAAATGATGAATTGGACCATACGCCTCCTCTTCATCATCATCCGTTTCTTCATTGAATTCCAGGTCATTCAGATAAAGTGCCATGAATTCATAAAAATCCTTCATTGCGAATGAGTAACATGCGCTTGGATCCTCATTTTCCTCTTCATAGTGAAGGATAAGATGGGACACAGTGCCGTCCTTATCCTCGGCATCAAAAAATATAAAAAAACCGATGTTTGTATCCACTTCAAACAAATGGCGGGTACCGCCCACTGTCGCCCTTGTATAATCCTCTTCATTCAGTTTCTGAATTTGCATTGAGTCAACCTTATCCTCTTGATGGAAACTTACAACAAATGATTGCATCCCAAATATCCTCCTTTTTAACAAACTTGCTCCCGAATCAATATACCCTATATTCTCTCTTATTATCCACTTTAAAGACAACAACGTAATTTATGGCGGAACATAGGCTCTTCTCTATCAAAAATAGTATTCATAGAATAATATACTTATTACCTTATTATTGTTTAAATGGTAATATTATATTTAAGGTTAAAAAACTAAACCCGCAAAGGAAATCACTATAATATGAAAAAAAAGAAGCTTGCATGGGTAACAGATAGTACCGCTTTTTTGACAGAGGGTTTAAAGTCGAATCCGGATGTCTATGTCGTTCCACTTGAAATCATTTTTGGCAGCGAGGCATTTGAAGATGGAATAGGGCTTGATACTGAACAATTATACCAGCGCATTAATAATGAAAAGACAGTCCCAAAAACTTCACAGCCTTCACCCGGAAAGTTTGCGCAGCTTTTCGAGAAACTAAAAGAGGAATATGAAGGAGCAATTGCCGTCCACGTTTCGTCGAAGCTTAGCGGGACACTCTCCAGTTGCATAGCAGGAGCGAGGCTGGCAGGATTTCCTGTTGAGGCAATTGATTCTAAATCAATGTCCTACGCGATTACAGCGTTAATCGAAAAAGGAATTGAGCTTGACAGTTCCGGTTTGGGAGCGGCCGACATAGCGGCGGTTTTAGCCGAAGAGGCTAATAATTCGCAGAACTATATTCTGCTTGGAAGCCTTGAGCAATTTTTCAAAGGCGGCAGAATGTCCGGCACCCAATACTTGCTTGGGAGTATCTTGAAAATCAAACCAATTATCCGGATTAATGGAAACGGGGAGTTCGAGCTATTTGAAAAAGTCCGTTCCGAAAAGAAAGCCTCTGCCAGGCTTGTTGAGCTTTTCGGTGACGTATTTAATGAAAACAGGGTCGAGGAAGTTTGGATCATGCATGGGAATGTTCCCGAAAGAGCAAGAGAAATGGAAACACTGCTGAAAGCCGCCTATCCTGGCTTGAAAACATCGATTGGAGAAATCAGTTCGACAATCGCCGTCCATGCTGGTGAAGGAACCGTCGCGATCATTTGGCATAATGAGCAGCAATAAAAGGTTTAATTTTTTGAAAAATAAAGCTAAAGATAAAAAAGGAGGAATCGGCTGGATATGCCGGTCCTCCTTTTTGTGATTGTGAAATCATCCTCCTGTCCACGAATACATGTATGCCTTGTCTTCAATCTCCACTGCCGGCTTGAAAATCTTTAGCGGGCGGAATGTGTCGATCATCACGGCAAGCTCAAGCGTTTCTTTTTTGCCGATGCTTGCTTCCGTCTTGCCAGGATGCGGTCCGTGCGGGATTCCGCTTGGATGCAGGCTTATTGACCCTTCCTTTATCCCTTTCCGGCTCATGAAATTGCCTTCGACGTAATACAGCATTTCGTCGCTGTTGACGTTGCTGTGGAAGTATGGTGCCGGAATTGCTTCCGGATGGTAATCATAAAGCCTTGGAACGAATGAGCAGACAACGAAATTGTGCCCTTCGAAAGTCTGGTGGACGGGCGGCGGCTGATGAATCCGTCCGGTAATTGGTTCGAAATCCTCAATATTGAAAGCCCAAGGATACAAATATCCATCCCAGCCAACGACATCGAACGGATGATGGCCAAGGATATGCTGATGGATGTAGCCTATCGTTTTGGTCAGGACCTCAAATTCCCCTTTTTCCGAAAAGGTTTCCAGTTTCTCGGGTCCTCTTAAATCACGCTCGCAAAACGGGCTGTGTTCCAGCAACTGGCCGTATTCATTCCGGTAACGCCTAGGTGTCGTCAATTGTGAAAACGATTCAATGAACAGGATTTTTGTTTCCGAGTCTGGCGTAAGCCGGTAAATCGTGCCGATTGGAATGACCAGATAGTCCCCTTCCCGGTAGGAAAGTGATCCGAACATTGTTTCAAGCTTTCCTGTTCCGTGGTGGATAAACAGCATTTCATCACCGTCGCCATTGCGGTAATAGCTGTCCATCGCCTTATCCACGTTTGCCGTCCCAATTAGTAAATCGCTGTTCCCCATTAAATATTCCCTAGCGTCGAGGGCATTGCCGGCCCTTTTTATTTCCGGCGTATAAAAATGCCTGTGCCGAAGAGAACCTTGTTCTTCATATTCAGGAAGGAATGGAATGATTTTTTCCGCCCTGACAACCTCTGTCGGCATATGTTCATGGTAAAGGATCGACTGGGTACCTGAGAACCCTTTTGTACCCATTACTTGCTCCCTGTATAAAGAACCGTCTTCTTTTCTGAAAACAGTATGCCTTTTGGGTGGAATTCTCCCCATCTGCCGGTAAAACATTTGCTCACCCCTCTTCCCCAACAATCGTATTTTTCAAAACACCAAGCTTTTCTATTTCAAGTTCAACGACATCTCCTGGTTCAAGCCAGCGGTGGCACTCTTCCCCAAGCTCAAGAATGCACCCAGTGCCAACAGTGCCCGATCCAATCAATTCGCCTGGATAGAGGGTTGTTCCCGACGATGCCCGTTCAATCATCTCACCGAAGGAATAATAAATGTCCCTAACGTTTCCTCTGGATAAGGTCTCGCCATTTACTTTCGCGGTCATCGTAAGATTAAAGCCTTTCTCAGACCTTAACCCATCGAGTTCATCAGCTGTTAAGATCCACGGCCCTATCGAAGTCGCAAAATCCTTCCCCTTTGCCGGGCCAAGGCCAACCTTCATTTCCTTTTGCTGAAAATCGCGCGCGCTCCAGTCGTTAAGAATGCAGTAGCCGAAAATAATATCTTCCGCATCCTCCGCTTTGATGTTGCTGCCTTCCTTGCCAATAATGCAGGCGATTTCAAGCTCATAATCCAGTTTCATGCACCCGGGGGGCCTCTCAATTTCCGCTTCCGTTCCTCTGATTGCCAGGTGGTTCGAAAAATAGAAAACGGGAAACTCATACCATTCTTGTATCATATCCAGGCCCCTGTTCCTTCTTGCCGTTTTAACGTGCTGCTCGAAGGCATAAAAATCACGGAAGCTTTTTGGCAGCGGAAGCGGTGGCAGCAGCTTGACCGTGTCCAGTGGATAAACGCCAAATGATGACGTGCCTAGAACAAGAGATGCTGCTTTTTCAAGATGTGTTTCCGTGTCCAGCAGGAATTCCAGGATTGAAGCTGGCAGAGCCCCTCTTGAAGCTTCGTTCATATCGACAGCATATGTGCCATCCATAATCCACCCTGCGGCTGCCCTGCCATTTTCCTTTTGAAAAGTAATGAACTTCATTGCTGATCACCAGGCTTTGTTATCCTTTTAATTTCGAAAGTGGAAGCAAGCGGCCTTGTATAGAGATTCCCAGCCATCCGGCCGATTGGGAGCAGTTCTTCCGCAAGTACCCTGCCATTTTCAATCAAAGTGTCTTCTGCATGGATATGGATCACTTTTCCGATGACTAGGCTCCCAGAACCCGGCTGGTCCCCATAATGGTGGACCTCGTGCAGCTCGCATTCCAAATGGACCTTTGATTCCTTTATCCTCGGCGGCTTAACTTTCGCGGAAGGCATCCTCGAAAGCCCTGATACCTCGAACTCATCAACATCCGGTGGAAACTCCGTGGCGCATTGGTTCATTTGGCTCGCTATTCCTTCGCTGACTATATTGATGACAAATTGTCCAGTATCCTCTATATTCCTAAGTGTATCCTTCTTGGCCCCATCGCTCCCTCGCCTCATCGGCGAAAAGCAAACCAGCATCGGATCGGCGCTGACAACAGTAAAGAAACTGAAAGGAGCTGCATTTGCGATGCCATCCTTGCTTAAAGTAGAGACAAATGCGATCGGCCTTGGCAAAATCGAACCAATCAAAAGCTTGTATCCATCACGCCAGTTCATGTTTCCCGGAGTAAAGTCCATATTTTCATCACCCCTTCCGTCTGGAAAGACCGGATGGCCCCAAGGAATCGGTCGTTTTCTTCCCTCGTTCCAAGAGCGGCCCGAAACGCGCCTGGATATCCGGGTGCCGATATGGCTTTTACGAAAATTCCCTGCCCCGCTAAAGTTAACTCTATTAATCCACCGGGCTCATTTAAAGGGACAAATAGGAAGTTAGCTTCTGAAGGAAGGGATTGGTAGCCTATTTCCTCTAACCTCTTGGTTACATACTCACGCTCTAGTTTATTTTTTTCAGCTGATTCCGCAATAAAGCAAACATCTCCAAGCGAGGCAGCAGCCGCGGCCGCTCCCGCCCTATTTACGTTGAAAACGTCCCTGACTTTGGCCAAGTTTTCGGATATGCCGGGGCACATCATCCCATAACCGATCCGAAGACCTGCCAACCCGTGGATTTTTGAAAAAGTCCTCAAAATTACGACATTCCGGTGTTTTTCAAGAATTGACTTGGCATCATTCATTGCGCCAGGACGGACATATTCGACATATGCCTCATCAACCACGATAAGGACATTTTCTGGAACAGCCGAGATAAATTGCGCTAAGGCGTCCTTGTCAACAATTGTCCCGGTCGGGTTGTTTGGATTGCAGACAAATACCATTTTCGTCCGTGCCGAAACACTGGACAGCATACCATCAAGATCGTGAATTCCGTCAACAAGCGGCACTTCAACCGGTATCCCGCCTTCAATCAGAACATTCGTCTTGTAGCGTGGAAATGTACAGGATGCCATGACAGCCTCATCACCGCGGCTAATAAAAGCCCTTGTAATAAGGCGAATAACTTCATCAGAGCCATTGCCCACTGTGAAATAGCCTTCGGATAGCCCGTGGAAGCTACTTAGCGACTTATACAGCCTTGAATATGTCCCATCAGGGTAGCGGTTGATAGAATCAAGTTCTTTTTTCACGGCTTCAAGGGCAAACGGCGATGCCCCATATGGATTCTCGTTATCTCCCATTCTGATAATCCTGGGAAACCCCAGCTCCTCTTGTAAATTTTCTGGAGGAGGTCCCAGTGGGTAAGGGATGACTGAAGCCAGTTCATCCCTTGCTTTGATTGTTGCCATACCCATTCCCACTTTCGTGTTGTGTCTATTTGTTTGTCATTATAGGTTTCCGCGCCGTGCCTGCTCGCGCTCAATTGATTCAAAGAGGGCCTTGAAATTACCTTCACCGAATCCCCTTGCCCCTTTTCGCTGGATAACTTCAATGAACAAGGTAGGCCTGTCAACAATTGGCTTTGTGAAAATCTGTAGCAGATAGCCCTCATCGTCACGGTCGACCAAAATGCTCAATTCTTTTAGCTTGGAAATTTCCTCATCGATTTGCCCGACCCTTGCGGAAAGTTCTTCATAATACGTATCTGGAGTGGACAGGAATTCCACACCATTGTCTTTCAGGGCGGTGACTGTAGAGATAATGTCCTCTGTTAGGATGGCCAGATGCTGGACTCCCGGCCCGTTGTAAAAATCAAGGTATTCCTGGATTTGGGACTTTCGCTTCCCTTCAGCTGGTTCGTTGATCGGGAACTTAATCCTTCCTCCGTTATGCATGACCTTTGACATGAGCGCGGAATACTCCGTTGAAATGTCCTCATCGGAGAAATGCTTCATTTCCTTGAACCCCATTACCTTTTCATAATACTCCACCCACTCATTCATGCTTTCTACGTTGCCGACAACATGGTCAATGCCAATCAATCCTGTATCCGGCACTTGATCGAACAATGTATAGGCTTCGTAGCCCGGCATGAATGGCCCCTTATATCCCTGTCTCTCCACAAGTGTATGGATTGTATCCCCATACGTGCCAATGATTGCTTTTTTGACGGTTCCTTGTTCATCGCTGTAATCGGTCGGAGCCATCAATGCAATTGCACCACGGTCCACCGCGGCTGAGAATGCTTTTTCAACATCGTCAACAAGGAGCGCTACATCTTTTACGCCGTCCCCATGCTTTTTTATAAAAGAAGAAACTTCACTGTTTTCAACAAGCGAACTGGTAAGCACCAGCCTGATATTCCGTTGCTGAAGTACGTAGGAAACAGTTTCCCGGTTCCCGGTTTCAAGGCCGGAGTAGGCTACTGTCCTAAAACCGAATGCATGGCAGAAAAAGTAGGATGCCTGCTTTGCGTTACCGGTATAGATTTCAAGATAGTCAACATCCCTTACTGGAAAAAAGTCTTCTGTCAACTCATTTACCTTTAATGTTTGATCTTGCATGAATAACCCTCCTATTATAAATTGATATTGTTTTGCCAGAAATGTAATCCGGCTGCTAAGCATTAAGTACTTGGTTTTTCTTTTCCTTTTGCGGTTTCATATGGACAGCTTTCCCGCCAAGCCCTTCCGCAGCCTCAAGCAAGGCCTCGCCAAATCCTGGATGCGGATAGGCTGGAAAATGGATATCCTCCTCACGCGCCCCCAATTCGAGACCAAGAACCCCGCCAACTATTAGTTCGTGGGCACCTTCACCGATGATATGCACCCCGAGTATCACGTCACTTTCCCGTTCCGATACAATTTTTGCAAAACCGTCCCTTTTACCTGTAATACTAGAAAAACCGTTGGAGGCAAATGGGAATTGGCTTGTTTTTATATCGAACTTTTCAGCAAGGGCCTGCTCCTCGGTCAATCCTGCAGTTGCAATCGGCGGCCTTGTAAATGTAACGGATGGTAGAAAGCGAAAATCAGTGAAAGCTTTCAGCCCGCATGCAGCTTCAGCAGCGGCTTTTCCCTGTTTAATTGCTTTGGAAGCAAGGAATGGCCCTCCCGTAATATCACCTATTGCATAAATGCCCGTAACCGAAGTTTGGCATTGGCTGTCCGTCAGGATGAATCCTTCCTTATCAAGCTTAACGCCAATCCGATCTATCCCAAGCCCTGCTGATTCTGGTCGCTGTTTTCCTTCGTAAAAGAAATGCGTTGCCTGAAGCATCTTTTCTTCGCCTGTTGTTGTAATTGCGATAGACACTCCTTCTTTTGATTCAACAACCTCCCGAACTTGGCAAGCTTTTATGGCCGTTATTTTTTCTTTCTTTAAAATCCTGGCCAGTTCTTTGGAGATTGCAGAATCAAACGACAGTGATTCCCCTGGCAAAAGGATAGTAATGTCAGCTCCCAGCGACTTATAAGCCATCGCCATTTCAAGCTGGATGGAATTTGAACCCTCAATCACCAGATGCCTAGGAACCTCATTCAGAAATGAAATCGCCAATTGATTGAGAATCCTTCCCCCCTCCTGATAATTGCTATTTTTAACGGGCTTTGCCCCCGCTGCAAGTATGGCATGCTTAAATTCATAGATTTCATATTTATCGCCATCCTCCACGCCAATCCTTGTGTCTGAGAGGAAAAACGCTTTACCCGTAATAATTTGGACCTTATTAGTTTTGCAGAGCGCTTCAATCCCCGCCCGAAGACCATCAATGGTCTTCTTCTGATGTTCTATTAATTTGGAAAACTGCAGGTCCGCCTCGCCAGTGCCTATTCCAAAAAGGCTGTTTTTACGGCAATCCTCCAGCCTTGCCGCCGCTTCCGATAAAACTTTGGATGGAATGCAGCCTTTATTTAGGCAAATCCCGCCCAAATCCGCTTTTTCAATAAGTAAGACCTGTCTGCCTAGCTGGGCAGCCCGTATTGCAGCATGGTAGCCGCCTGGACCCCCGCCGATGACAATCAAGTCGGCCTGAATCGCCATTTCGCCTACGACCATCTAAATCAGCTCCAATAGAAGCATTTTTGGATTTTGGATATAGTCGGAAAAGCGGTTCGTAAATTTGACTGCGGTTGCGCCATCTGCCACCCTATGGTCAAAAGACATCGATAGATTCATCATTGAACGGATGACGATTTCATCCTTGTCGTTCACGACAGGCATTTTTTTTGTTTTATGGAAGGAAACGAGCGCCACCTGCGGATGCTGGATGATCGGCGTAGCGCCAATGCTTCCGCCAAGTGGCCCAACATTGCTAATAGTGAAGGTTCCCCCCTGGATGTCAGCAACAGTAAGTTTGTTATTCAGTGCTTTTTCAGTCAATTCTTTCATTTCACGGTTTATAGTCGGAAGTGATTTATGCTGGATATTTCTGATGACCGGAACAATTAGGCCATCCTCTGTATCGACCGCGATTCCAACGTGATGGCCTTCCAAAAGCCGGATTTCTTCTTTTTGCTCATCGAGCACAGCGTTGAAAATAGGATATTCCTTTAAGCAAACGGAGAGTGCCTTAATGAAGAATGCAGTTGCTGAAATTGGCTTACCTGCAGCTTTTAATTCATTCCGGAATTCAATAAGGCTGGTCACATCAATTTCTTCAAAATGGGTGCAATGAGGTATAGTCTGGATGGAATAAAGAAGGTTTTTTGCAATTTGTTTTCGCCTGCCCCTGAACGGTATCGTAATGTTCTGTTCAGGAGAACGTGGTTCAATTTTCGCCTGATGCTGGGTTTCTGCCTGTATACCTTGTGAGGAATCAGATTTACTTTGTTCAATGTACCGGAATACATCTTCATCTAGAATCCGTCCGGCAGGCCCTGACCCGGCAATGTCTTCAATGTTGACGGAATTGTCCCTTGCTAATTTCCTCGTATAAGGCGAAGCCAAAATTCTTTTGTGAACCTGCCTGTAAATCCCGCTTATGAGCGAAGCTGGTTCATCAGAAGGAGATTTTGACTCCCTTTTATCTTCTCGAGTCGGTTCTATCGGGGTCGTTTTTCCCGCCGATTCCAGGATGAGCAATGTCGTGCCAACGGGGACTGTTTCCCCGGGAGCTACCCGGAACTCCTTTACAATACCAGAGGCCGGTGAAGGAATCTCGGCAACCATTTTATCTGTCTGAACCTCGATGAGTGGGTCATCCGCCTTCACAAAATCACCTGGCTTTACGAGAAAGCAATTAATGCCTGCTTCTGCCATGCCTTCCCCTATATCATGGAGCTTTACCTCCATACTTTTCACCTCCCTAAAATCCCATCACTTTTTCTATTGCAGCTTCAACCCGTTTAGGTGTTGGCAGGTAGTGGTTTTCAAATCCAAAGTATGGGACCGGTGTGTCAAAGCCCGTTACCCTTTCTGCAGGCGCCTTTTGATAAAGAAAAGAAGTATCATTAATAATAGCCAGGATATCGTTTCCGACTCCCCCTGTCTCGTGTGCCTCATGGACGATGACAGTTCTGCCGGTTTTCTGGACCGATTCCGCAATGATATCCTTATCAAGCGGATACAAGGTCCTCATATCGATTACATCGCAGGAGATTCCTTTTTCAGCCATGGCCCGGGCAGCCTTCATGGCAACAGGCACCATCGCTCCCCACGTTAGGACGCTTACATCTCCGCCGTCCATGAGCCGTTTTCCTTTCCCAAGTTCAATTTCGTATACTCCCTCGGGAACTTCATCCTTCACCGAGCGGTACAGATGCATCGGCTCAAGGAAAAGGACCGGGTCGGGATCGAGGATTGATGCGATCAGCAGGCCTTTTGCGTCATGAGCCGAAGATGGGCAGACGACCTTGATGCCTGGCATATGGGTGAACAGTGCTTCTGTACTGTCGCAATGGATTTCCGGCGCACGCACTCCGGCTCCATAAGGGGCGCGAATGACCATCGGAACGGTGAAGTGGCCGAATGTCCTCATTCTAAGCCTGGACGCATGGGTCATAATTTGTTCATATGCGGGATAAATGAATCCAAGAAATTGGATTTCAGCGACTGGCCTAAAACCTGCCGCGGCCATGCCGATCGCCGCACCAATGAACCCAGCTTCCGCAAGGGGCGTATCCATTACCCTCATGTCGCCAAATTTTTCCTGAAGGCCGTCCGTTACACGGAAAACCCCGCCATTCTTCCCGATGTCCTCCCCGAGAAGGATGACCTCGCTATGGTTTTCAAGCATGACGGAAAGGGCTTCATTAATGGCCTGGACCATCGTCAACGTCCTTGTTTTCGTTGCAATATCCACTACATTCCACCACCGATCAGCTGAAGATAGTCACGTTTTTGTTTTTCGATTGGCCAGACGGATTTTTCGAAAACGTAATCGAAAATATCCGCCGGGTTTGCGGGAGGATAATGTTCCATTTCCTCGACCGCTTTGTCAATTTCCGCGGCTGCATCTTCTTCAAAAGCCTTCATCAGTTTATCATTGAAAACACCTTCATTTTTAAGAAAACGCTCCAGACGGAGGATTGGGTCGATTGTTTCCCGTTTTGCATGGCTTTCGGACTGGTCCCTGTATTTTGTAGGGTCATCAGCTGTTGTATGTGCGCCATACCTCCACGTAACCGCTTCAATCAAAGTCGGTCCTTCGCCTTTTCTTGCCCGCGCAAGCGCTTTCAAAGTTTCAGAATAAACAGCGAACACATCGTTCCCATCCACTCGGACACCCGGGATACCATAGGCTATCGCCTTTTGCGCTATTGTTTCAGAATTCATTTGCTTTTCAATAGGGACGGAAATCGCATAGCCATTATTTTGATTAAAAAACACGACAGGCGCTTTCATGACACTGGCAAAATTTAAACCCTCGTGGAAATCTCCTTCTGACGTGGCCCCATCTCCAAAGTAAGCAATGGCTGCGCACGAAGAGCCTTTCATTTTTTCCGCAAGCGCGGCACCTGCGGCATGAGGGATTTGGGTTGCGATTGGAATGCCCGGCGGAAATATTTTTTTGCCGTCCGGAGGTACACAGCCCTCGTTCCTGCCGTTCCAAAATAAAAGGATATTGCGGAGTGAGTGTCCAAAAACAAAAGCGGCTCCATGGTCCCGGTATGTAGGAAAAAGCCAATCATCCTCCTTCAAGGCAAGCGCGCTCCCAACCTGGGCTGCTTCCTGGCCCTCGAAAGGAGCATAAGTACCAATTCTTCCTTGGCGCTGCAGGCTCACTGCCTTCCTGTCGAACAGCCGAATCCGGATCATTTGTTTATAGAACGTTAAGGCAAGGTCCTGGCTAATTTTTTCCCTCTCGGAAGGCTCTGCCACATTGCCTTGTTCGTCCATGATTTGAATCAATGGAAATTTAGTTTTCACTGCTATCGCCCTCCCTGTCAGGAAATTTAGGAACGAACAGCCCACTTCGGGCGCTTATGATGGGAGAAAAAGCTGTTTCTCCTTACCCTTGCTTCAATTCTAGATTCACAGAATCGGTTCGCCGCTTCGACTGTTGTAACCCCGTCTTCCGTGGCATGCCGATAAATATCCAGCAGGGAGTCATAGATTGCTTTCGTTTTTTGCATGACCCGCTCTTTGTTCGGGGTATACAATTCATCGGCAACCTGGATTAGCCCGCCTGCGTTAACGATATAATCCGGCGCGTAAACAATTCCTTTTGCCTGAAGCATTTGTCCATGCCGCATCTCAGCCAATTGGTTGTTCGCGGATCCGGCGACAGCCAGGCACTTGAGCTCGGGAATGGTTTCATCATTTATGATTCCTCCGAGCGCGCACGGTACGAATACATCTGCTTCCTGGGAGTAAATTTCATCGCTGCCTACTGCCTTGATGGCGCAGCCAAGCGACTTTGCATATTCGGACAGGCGGTTTACAGCTTCCTCATTAATATCGGTTACATAAAGATCTGCCCCTTCTTCAAGGAGGCGTTCGGCAACCTTATATCCGACTTTCCCCAACCCCTGGATTGCATAGCTTTTTCCTGAAAGCTGATCTGTACCCCAAATGACTTTATTTGTCGCCTGAATTCCATAAAGCACTCCCTGGGCGGTCGGAATGGAAGAATCGCCGCTTCCTCCGTAAGCCTCTCCAACGCCGACGATACAGTTCGTTTCCTTCATCGCATGGACAAAATCCTCGGGGGTCGTTCCCATATCCGTTCCGGTATAAAAACGCCCATTCAGCGAATCCACGAATTGGCCGAATGCCCTGAATAATTCCGGGCTTTTATCCTTCATTGGGTCACCAATAATGACTGCCTTGCCCCCTCCAAAATCAACATCCGCAGCCGCGCACTTATAGGTCATACCTTTTGACAGGCGAAGAACATCCTCGAGTGCTTCCTCCGTACTGGAGTAAGGCCTCATCCTGCAGCCTCCCAAAGCTGGGCCCAGCTTGGTGCTATGAATCGCGATAATGGCTTTTAAGCCGGTAGATTCATCATTGCAAAAGACAATTTGCTCGTGTTCACCGATTTTTGTAAAAATGTCCATGGAATTTGTGTCTCCTCCCGCAAATGGCAACGCTTTCATTTTTAGCTCCCCTTTCGGTTCTTAGGAAAAGTTAACATAGGTAGTGTTTCAAAACGCCGGTTTTGTTGTGTAGACGAACCGCTTCACCGCTTTAAAGCAAACGAAATCCCTAAAAAGCAAGAAAGAAACAAACCTGTACCCAGGCTGTTTCTTCGTCAAGCCGATGTTGCGCTAATAGTCTATGATTTTAGAATACTGCTTATTTTCATTTTTGGCAAAATTACCTGTTTTACTTCCCCGGTACCAACAATCCCGTCAGGCCCGTGCGCTTCAACACTTGTAATAATGTCCTTTCCGTTAATTGATGCGAGCGAAGCTGTAACAGTAATCTTTTCGCCTTCAAGGGCGGGAGCAATATGTTTTACATTGACCGAGGCACCCATGCCCTCTTCATTTTCCTCAAGAAACGGCAGGATGATCTTCCTTGAAGCCCACTCCATATGGTAGACCATCCAGGCGGTCGAATAGGCGGGATGGACAACCTGGCCGCCAAACTCCGCGAACATTTCCTTCGTCACCACCAGCTGAATGGTTTCCTGCTGTCCAATCCGCATGCCGGGCTTCATGTTTAGCTCTCCCTAATTCTTTATTTTAAAAAAAGAATGATATACGTGCTTATGACAACAATGCGCGGTCGCTAGCCATCTGGGTGCCGCGGATCCGCTGGAATTCCTCAAGAAGGGCTTCAATCGTAAGCTTTTCCTTATCCTCCTCATTTACTTCAAGGATAATCTGGCCTTTATCCATCATAATCAGCCTATTGCCAAGGTCAATCGCCTGCTGCATATTATGCGTGACCATCAGAGTGGTCAATCCATATTGATTGATAATTTGTTTTGTCAGGTTTGTAATCAGTTCTGCTCTCGAAGGGTCAAGCGCGGCAGTATGTTCATCAAGAAGAAGGACGCAAGGCTCTGTAAAGGTGGCCATTAAAAGGGAAAGTGCCTGCCTTTCCCCTCCTGAAAGCAGCCCGACTTTTGCGGTCAGCCTGTTTTCAAGCCCTAGATGAAGGGACTCAAGCACTTCTTTGAACAATTCCCTTCGTTTTCTCGTAACCCCTTGCCTGAATGTCCTGGTCTTATTCCGTGAATAGGCCATTGCCAGATTTTCTTCAATCGTCATGCTTGGCGCCGTACCGGCCATTGGGTCCTGAAAAACACGGCCGATGAGCTTTGAACGATTATATTCCGTCATAGAGGTGACATTTTTCTCATCCAGGTAAATTTCCCCGATATCAGGCGTCAACGCCCCGGAAATGATATTCATTAGGGTAGATTTCCCAGCTCCGTTACTGCCGATGACTGTGACGAAGTCCCCTCTTTTAAGCTCAAGATTGATATGGTCGATAGCGATTTTTTCATCGGGGGTCCCTTCGTTGAATACTTTGTTAATCTGATTTAAGCGAAGCATGGGCATCCCCCTTTCTTGCCTGGATTGTTTTCATGAGCGTTTGCCTTTCCGCTCTCTTTTTTGCTTTCCGTTTTTTTTCCTTTGCCCCTCCCAATAGCTTAGGGGTAATGAGTGAAATAATGACAATCAGGGCGGTAATCAGTTTCATGTCACCCGGATCGAGGAAATCAACCCGCAATGCGAGTGTAACGACAATCCTGTAAATAATTGCCCCGCCGACAACCGCAAGTGTTGCACGGACAATTGTTTTGGCTCCAAAGAGCGCTTCTCCAATAATGACCGAGGCCAGACCGATAATGATCATCCCGATTCCCATTCCCACATCGGCGAATCCCGACTGCTGGGCAATCATCGCCCCGGAAAAGGCGACCATGGAATTTGAGATTCCTAGTGCCAGGATAATAAGCAGGTTTGTATTTGCTGAAAAGCTACTAATCATCCGTTTGTTGTCTCCGGTTGCGCGAACCGCGAGGCCTATTTCCGTTTTCAGGAACCAGTCTGTAAACACTTTGATTATCAAGGTCACAACAATCATGAACAAAAGGATGCCCCAAGTTGATGGAAGGCTGTCCCCGAGGCCTATTGAAACGAGAAGATTGTTAAAAAAGGAATCGATGCCGAGCTTTTCCGACAAACTGCTGACTGTGGAAAGCGAAGTTTCCTGGTTAAGGAGGGTCACATTTGACCTGCCCATAATTCGCAGATTAATAGAATACAGGGCAATCATGACAAGAATCCCTGAAAGCAGCGCGTTTATTTTCCCGGCTGTATGGAGGATGCCTGTTAAACAGCCCGCGGCAAAACCCGCAATTAGGGCTGCAACAGTTGCAATGAACGGATTGTAGCCATTCACAATCATTGTTGCCGCAATTGCTGCGCCTGTTACAAAGCTTCCATCAACCGTCAAGTCGGGAAAATCAAGGATCCTGAAGGATAAATAGACACCAAGCGCCATAATTGCGTAAATGATACCTGATTCAAATGATCCGAATATTGCCGTAAACACATACATCATCCTTCCTGTCCAGCCGGCTGGCGGGGCAGCACATAAACAGCACCCGCCATATTCGGCTCTAGCTTAAACTGGTCATATCACGGATTATTCTCCTTCGTAGAACTCCCCATTTTCTTTCCATTCTTCCTTCACTTCAAGGCCTTGTGCCTCAGCGGCCTTCTTATTAATCATAAGGGCAAGGCTTTGCGGCAAAGCGACTGGGATTTCAGAAGCTTTTTTTGCGCCAGTCAAAATTTCGACAGCCATAAGGCCAGTTTCATAGCCAAGGTCATAATAGCTGAATCCGCTTGCGGCAACAGCGCCTTTTTTCATTGAATCAAGCTCCCCAACGAAAAGAGGGATTTTTTTGCTGTTGGCGACAGAAATGACAGAGTCAAGCGCGGAAACAACGGTATTGTCTGTTGGGATGTAAATAGCGTCCACCCGCCCAACAAGGGATTCAGCCGCCTGCTTTACTTCTGCGGTTGTCGAAACAGAAACCTTTACCAATGAACCGCCATTGTCTTTAGCGAGTTTTTCGACAGCATCTACCTGTACGACAGAGTTCTGTTCACCGGAATTGTAGACAATACCGATTTTCTTTGCACCAACTTCAGTGGTAATGAAATCGATTGTTTTCTTTGTGGCATCCGGATGGTTGTCAGTCGTGCCTGTAATATTATCGCCAGGCTCATCAAATGATTTTACAAGGCCTGCGCCAACAGGGTCTGTTACAGATGTAAAAAGGATTGGAATATCTTTTGTTACACTAAGAGCTGCCATAGCGCTTGGAGTTGCGTTTGCAAAAATCATGTCAACCTTGTCGCCAACAAAGTTTTCCGCGATTGTGCGGGTATTGTTTTGATCACCTTGTGCGTTCTTCTCAGAAAAGCTTACCTTCAGCCCTTTGTCTTCTAATGCTTTTTTGAAACCTTCCGTTGCAGCGTCAAGCGATGGATGGGGAGCAAATTGGGAAATTCCCACTTTGTACTCTTTTTCTTTTTCTCCTCCATTACCTGTCTTGCCGCCTGTTTCTTCCTTGCTACCGCATGCCGCGAGCATCATCATCGCGGCAAGGGCGATCGAAATGGTTTTTACGTGCTTTTTCATAAAAATTCCCCCTATTTTTTAATTACCACCCATAACTGGATGAAAATCTGTATGTAAACGTTCTTGTGATGTTTATATGATAATTACTATCACCACCGTATTTATACCGTTATACTAACATTCTAAATCTTTCTAAGTCAAACAATATTCTAAAAATTGAATATTATTGAAAATTATATTGCTATAAAATAAAAAAAGCAAGAGACAATTTTAGTCTCTTGCAAAATTAACGCTTCAACCCGGTAAAGTGTTGAAATATATCTATCATGTTTTTTAGCTGAAAAGTCTTGTTTTGGCTGCTTCTAGTGCCACTTTAGCTTCTTCCATCATATTTACTAAAAGGTCCGATGTGGATGGGATATCCGTGATTAAACCTGCGATTTGCCCGGCATTCAAAAATCCTTCTTGAATATTTCCATCCATTGCACCCGTTTTATGATAGTATTCTGTTGTCTTCTCCATAAATTCTTCAAGGCTGATTCCTTTTTGTTCGGCATCCAGTAGTTTTTGGGCATACGGAGTGTCCAAAAGCCTCCGAATTCTACCTAAAGCCCTTCCAACGATTACGGTTGAAGTGTCATCCGCTTTCGTGACCAATTGTTTGTATAAAGCATGGAAAGGCGCTTCTTTTACAGCAATAAATCGTGTCCCCATCTGCACACCGCTTGCCCCTAGCGATAGAGCCGCCGCAAGGCCCTTCCCGTCCGCAATTCCGCCTGCTGCAATAACAGGGATTGCCACAGCCCCAGTTACCTGAGGAATAAGCGCCATCGTTGTGGTTTCATAGGGGGAATTGATTCCCGCAGCTTCATAGCCTTCCGCTACCAAAGCATCCGCACCCGCTTCTTCCGCTTTTTTTGCATGCTTTACGGACGCTACTACCGCAAGTACCTTGACTCCTTCCATGTGAAGCTTCGGAATAAACGGTGCTGGATTGCCGGCGGATAAAGATGCAACAGGAACTTTATGTTTAATGATAAGGGAGAGGATTTCCTTGCTATAAGGTGAAACTCCCAAGGGAACATTGACAGCGAATGGTTGTCTCGTCCTTAATTTTGTTTCAACGATGATCCTTTCCACTTCTTCTGGATCCATCGTACCGGCGCCAATTGTTCCTAGGCCACCCGCTTCCGACACCGCTGCTGCCAATGGGGCATTGCTTATATTGCCCATGCCTCCCTGGATAATTGGATACTTGATATTCAGCATTTTTGTAAGCTTATTCACAAATTCCATCCTTCCGTGAAGAAAGCGTTATAGCATTTTGCGTTCTATTCGATGATATACGGATGCTCCAGTACATCATAATCTTTTTCGCGTTCTTCAAGTTGGTTCCCCTCTTTAAAAACATCTTCAAAAAAGCGTGATGCAGGCTCTGCAAGCTCCTTGTAATAATCTGCGAATAGGGAAGCAGCATGGCTGCCCAGCCATTTATCGGGAAGCAGTTCCTCAGGCAGGCCAGGGTCAATGAACAGGAATTTGCGGTATTCGTGCACTAGCCTTGTCCTCTCCACAAAGCAATCCGCGTCTGTCATCTGGCCCTTCAGAATTTTATTTTTGCCAATAATGTACTTCTGGCTGTAATCCTGGATGAATTCCTGATACCTGTGATTGATTTCTTCAAGGTCCCAGCATTTTTCAACGAGCCGGATATTTTCCTTCGGCCCGTTATACTCGGCTACAAAAAAATCCACATAATCCTCTATCTTGTATTTATCGATCAGGTCATATACTTCATTTTCCAGTGGATTGGCGGAAATCCATGAACTGTTGGAAAGAGTGCCAAATCCGCTCCAAACCAGCTCTTTACGAAGCTCATCGCGAACGTTGCGGATTTCCTCAGGAATCGAGTACATGAGAATCCGCCATTTGCCGTCCCAGGCCTCGGGCTTCAATTTAAAAATCCTTCTGGCCGCTTCTTCTATCCGCTTGATCCCACGCGGCGTTAGTGAATAATAGCTTTTGTTCCCTGCTTTTTCCGCCTGGACCCAGCCCTGTTTATTCATTCTTGAAATGGCGGCCCGGACAGACTGGCTATTATGGCCAAACTCCTCGAGAAGCCTAATGAGGCTACCAACCCAAATTTTGTTCCCGTAGTGGGAAATGTAATCACCGTACAATGTAAAAATCATTGATCTCGTATTCACAGTTCTGCTCACCTTCTCACGATGCTTAGGAAGTTAAAATTATTACTATTCTAAAACAAGTAGATATTTTCAATCTAGCTCCACAAGAGTAAGCTTCGGAAGCATAATCCTCGCACGAAGAAAAAGCGGTAGCTTTTTCGAGGAGCGCCTAGCCCCTCGAGGTCTTAAGCCGGTTCCCTCCGGAGGGCAGGCCCGTCCTTCGGGCTCCGTCTTAATCTGGTCGGGGCTAAACGAGGCGCTTCCACTTTATACTTTCCCACTACGATTGTTTCCGATTTTTACTTACAAGTCAATTTTCGTGTTCGGTGGATTCGACAATTGTCGCAATCCCCTGGCCTACCCCCACGCACATTGTTGCCAGGCCGTAACGTGTTCCGCGCCGTTTCATTTCATGAACAAGTGTTGTCAGGATTCTTGCGCCGCTTGCTCCAAGAGGATGCCCGAATGCGATTGCTCCTCCGTTTACATTGATTTTCTCTGGGGCGATGCCCATCTCTTTTATACAGGCAAGCGATTGTGAAGCAAAGGCTTCGTTCAGTTCGCAAAGACCGATATCTTCAGGATGAAGCCCTGCTCTTAGCAGCGTCTTCCTTGAAGCTTCGATTGGCCCAAGCCCCATCACCCTTGGCTCAAGGCCTGCTGTTGCGGAGACGACATATTTTGCGAGGGGCTTTAAACCGAGGGATTCCGCCTTTTCCGCGCTCATCAGCAAAAGGGCGGCAGCGCCATCGTTCACTCCCGATGCGTTCCCAGCGGTTACAGTTCCATTTGGAAACAAGGGTTTCAACTTGCCGAGCTTTTCGATTGTCGTATCGCTCCTTGGATGTTCATCCCGGTCAACAATGATTTCATTCCCTTTTTTGTCAAGGTAACGGACAGGTACAAGCTCATCCGAAAAAAGCCCTTTTTCCATTGCTTCCATTGCCTTCATTTGGCTGTTGAAGGCAAACTCATCCTGGTCCTGCCTGGTGATTGAATAGTCTTGGGCCACATTTTCCGCTGTTTCCGGCATGGAGTCCGTCCCGTATTTTTCCTCAAGCTTCTTGTTAATAAATCGCCATCCAATCGTTGTATCAAAAAGCTCCATATTTCCCCTTGGGAATCCGGCCGCCGGTTTTGCCATCACGAGTGGAGCGCGGGTCATGCTTTCCGTACCGCCCGCTATGAAAATATCCCCCTCACCCACCAAAATGGCCCTCGCTGCATAATTGACAGCATCCAGGCCAGACCCGCACAGCCTATTGATAGTTGTACCACCCACTTCTACCGGAAGCCCTGCCAATAATGCCGACATCCTGGCAACATTGCGGTTGTCTTCACCAGCCTGGTTGGCATTTCCAAAAACGACTTCTTCAATATCCTGTGCATTTACTGCCGGATTCCTATCCATAAGAGCCTTTATGGCAATTGCGCCAAGATCATCTGGCCTCACATGCTTCAATGCCCCGTTATACTTTCCAATTGGGGTCCTAACCGCATCAACAATAACTGCTTCCCTTTTTTTCAAAACCGATAACCTCCAACTAAATTAAGACTCCGTCCTCTTGGTATAGTCATATACGCCCCTGCCACTCTTCCGTCCAAGGCGGCCCGCCTTAACATATTGCTCGAGAAGCGGGGCGGGACGATATTTTTCGCCAAGCTTTTCGTGAAGGTATTTCAAGTTGTTCAATCTCGTATCGAGGCCAACGAGATCCCCAAGCTCGAACGGACCCATCGGATAATTCAGGCCAAGCCGGATGGCCTTATCGATTTCTTCCGGAGTGCCGACACCTTCCTGAAGCATATAAAAGGCTTCATTTCCAACCAGCGCGCTAATCCTGCTTGTTACAAAGCCTGGAAATTCATTTACGACAACGGTTTCTTTTCCCATCCTTTCGGCAGATTGCCTAATTTGCTCCGCCGTATCATCACTTGTCTCAAGCCCGCGGACAATTTCAACAAGTTTCATTTTGTGGACTGGATTAAAAAAATGCATGGCAATGACTTTATCGGGCCTTTTTGTAAAAGAACCTATTTCAGTCGGGCTCATTGTTGAAGTATTCGTCGCAAAATAACATCCTGCTGGTGCATACCTGTCGATTCTTTCAAAAATGTCCTTTTTAATTGCCAAAACCTCGGGGACAGCCTCAATAATAAGGTCTGCGGACTTGGCGGCTTCTTCCAGTTCAGTTGAATAGGAAAGCTTGCCGATTCCTTCCCTCATTTCTGTTTCGGTAAGCTTGCCGCGGCTTTTGGCTCCTTCGAAAATAGAGAGGATTTCGGCTCTCGCGGTATCAAGCTGTTCCTGCCTGATATCGATAAGTGTTACTTTGAATCCTCCAGCCGCGCTTACATATGCAATTCCCCGGCCCATTACCCCTGAACCTATTACGACAATATTTTCCATACGCACCGCCTGCCTCCCACTCGTGTTCTAATAAAATAGTGATAAGCACCTTTTTCAAGGTGCCCGGCTTTATCTTTTACCACATTGGTTCATCAGCCTTAAACGCCCAGCGGGTTTAACGGCTTTGGACCGTAGTAGGAAATTATGCTCTTGGTTTCAGTATACAAATCCAGTGTTTCAATACAGAGTTCCCTTCCAAAGCCCGACTGTTTATAGCCGCCGAACGGAGTACCAGGGAATGCCGAGAACGGGCAGTTGACCATGACGATTCCCGCCTGAATTTGCTTGGATACCCTGGTTGCCCTTCCATAATCCTTCGTCCAAATTGCAGAGCCTAGGCCATAATCGCTATCGTTTGCCAGCCTGATTGCCTCTTTTTCATCGGAAAATTTCATGGCTACAACGACGGGTCCGAAAATTTCTTCCTGTACAGCTTTCATGCCATGATTGACATTTGTGAGAATGGTTGGCTCATACCAGTAGCCCTGTTCATATCCTTCAACTACAGCTTCCTTTCCTCCCGTTTCAGCAACAGCCCCCTCATCAAGAGCAGACTTCACATAGCCGTCAATCACCTCGAGCTGGGAACGGCTGATGATCGCACCGACATGGGTCTCGCTTTCAAAAGGATTTCCAAGCTTAAGCTTTTTCGTTTTTGCGATGAATTTTTCCATGAACTCATCGTAAATATTTTCATGGACATACAGGCGCGAACGGGCTTCGCATGATTGGCCGCTATTGTAGAAAATACCAAAGAGCGACCCATCGACCGCAGCGTCAATGTCTGCATCATCGAATACGATGTTTGGGGATTTTCCGCCAAGTTCAAGAGTCACACGTTTTAACGTTTGGGAAGCCTTGGCCATAATATCCTTGCCAATCGGAGTCGAGCCCGTAAAGGCAACCTTGTCGACCTTTGGGTGCTCAACGAGATAATTACCGACCTCCGAGCCTGCCCCAGGAATAATATTCACGACGCCCGCTGGCACGCCCGCTTCTATACAGATTTCCCCAAGCACAATCGCCGTTAATGGCGTTAGGGAAGCTGGCTTTAAGATTACTGAACATCCTACTGCAATCGCTGGTGCGATTTTCCAGGCTGCCATCATTAACGGGTAATTCCAGGGGATGATTTGCGCGCAGACGCCGACTGGTTCCTTTTCAGTAATATTTTGGAATGCACCCGGCATGCTATTGACTGACCCTCGGTGGCTGATAATCGCACCTGCATAAAATTCAAAATCCTCGATTGCCTGCATAACCTGGCCTTGGGCAGCCGATAGCGATTTCCCTGTATCGAGAATCTCCAACTCTACCAATTCATTAAATCTTGCCCGCATAATCGAGGCGATTTTGTTAAGGGTCCTGGATCGTTTGTTCACCGGGGAACGGCGCCACTTACCGTTATCAAAGGCACTCCGGGCTGCTTGGATTGCGCGCTCCGCATCTTCAATCGATGCTTTTGCAATTCGGGCAATTTCCTCTCCTGTCGCGGGATTGGCCGTCGCGTATGTCTCACCGGATTGGCTGTCAGCCCGCTCGCCATTGATAATCAAGTGGTAGAGTTCACGTTTCATTGAAAGTGGCTCTAGCTTTTGCTCTTTCACTGTCGACATTCTTCCAGCTCCTTTACAGTTTCAGTAGAATAATAGATTCAATTCGAATAGAAAACACAAACCATGTTATTTTCCTTTAAAGACGGGCTTTCTTTTTTCCAGGAAAGACTTGACACCTTCCTGATGGTCCTCTGTCAGGCTTGCGATTCGCTGGCTTTGGGCATCCCTGTCAAGGAACTGTTCAATCCCAGCTTCCCAACTGGCCTTCAGGTTTCTTTTGATCAGGCCAATCGCTTTTGTCGGCATGGCTGAAAGCCGATCCGCAAATGCGTTCGTTTCATTTGAAAATTGATTTTCCGGGACAACTTTTGTGGCAAGGCCAAGTCTCAAAGCTTCTTCGGCGCTGACTTTTTCTCCGAGCACTGCCAATTCCAGCGCTTTTGCATGGCCGACCAGGCGCGGCAAGTAGTACAGATTTCCAGCATCCGGTACGAGCCCGACGTGAATAAACGCCTGAATAAAGCTCGCTTTTTCGGAAAGTATCCTGAAATCACACGCTAATGCAAGGCTCATCCCGGCTCCGGCGGCTACCCCGTTAACAGCAGCAACAATTGGTTTTTCACATTTTTCTATTTCCATCACCATCGGGTTATACCGATTTCTGAGTACATCCCCGTAATCCGTTGTTTCTTCTACGTCCCCTAGATCCTGCCCCGAACAAAACGCCCTGCCTGCTCCAGTAATGACAATTGCCCGAACAGAACCACCCTTTGAAGCGGTACGGACGGCCGCGGCGACATCCTTGTTCAGCCGGGCGGTGAATGCATTCAGTTTTTCGGGCCGGTTCAGGGTAATCCAGGCTGTATGGCCGCGCACTTCATAAATGACGGTTTCAAACAAGCTATGTAACCTCCCTACCTGCCTTTAAATTGGGCTTTCCTTTTTTCAATAAACGCCTTCATGCCTTCTTTTTGGTCCATGGATGAAAACAAAAGGGAGAAGTTTTTCCGTTCGAACTGCATGCCCTCATAAATGGATGCATCAATTGCTTTCAATACGGATTCTTTAATGAAGCGAACTGAAAGCGGCGGCATCGTTGCCAGCTCACGCGCATATCTATTCGTTTCTTCCATAAGCGTTTCTCTTGCAAAAACCTGGTTCACAATTCCGAAATCGCGGGCTTCTTTTGCTGGAATTCGCTTGCCAGTAAATAGCCATTCCATTGCTTTTGTTTTCCCGGCCAGCTTCGTTAGTCGTACGGTCCCACCCGCGCCAGGCATGACGCCAAGAAGGACTTCTGGAAATCCAAATTCTGCATCCTCGGCTGCAAAAAGTAGGTCGCAGCAGAGGGCAAGCTCGAATGCTCCGCCAAGTGCGAAGCCGTGTACCGCGCCAATAATAGGTTTTTTAATCCACGATAGGCGGTCCCAGTCGGTGAATTGATTGAGGAGCTCCATATCGATTGATTCCACCTCTGCCATCTCATCAATATCTGCTCCAGCAGCAAAACAACGGCCTTTGCCGCTTAGTACAATCACCCTGATATCTTCCGCCCTGTCGAAATCCTCCATGGCTTCAAGGATTTCAGCCACCATCCCACGGTTTAAGGCATTAAGGACTTCAGGCCGATTTAGCTCGATAAAAGCAACTGGGCCATCGGTTCTCGTTTCAATAAAACGCCTTTCGTTACTCATTAACTTCCTCGCCGATCATCATCGTGACTAGGTCGCCTGCAAAGCTCATGACATCCTTTCCGGAAGCCCTTGCTTCATCGCTCTTCATAGCGGCTTTAAAAGAAGCCATGTCATCGTAATACATTTCACACATTAAATAATATTTACCCTCCCCGCCCATTGGGCTGCCTGTAATACGGGTAACTTCCATTTTCCGAAGGCCAGGGATTTTCGCGGTAAGAGGGCCGTGTGTTTTAAAATAATGCTCATCAAATGCTTCCTTGTTCTCCGGATGCTTGTAAAGCGCGATCATTTTTATCATTTTCTTCTCTCCCTTATTTTTAATAGGGCAAATCCAAGTGGTTTGTGCCCCCTATTCAATTAATAGCTATTACATCAAGGTCGAAATCGGCTTCATCGCCTCAAACGGGTTTTTGCACGACCGGCAGTAAAGGATGCTTCTGCAGGCGGTTGGGCCGAAAATATTGTCCAACGTTGTATAAGCCGAACCGCAAAACGGGCAGTCCACTTCCCAGCCTCCCTCTTCCTTTTGTTTGGGCGGCGGGGCAATCCCGTATTCCTTCAGCCGGCGGCGACCCTCCTCGGAAATCCGGTCGGTCGTCCAAACCTGGCTATACACGAATGTCACGCTAATTTCCGTAAAGGCGCCGAGTTCCTCAAGGGCTTTTATCGTATTTGATTTTATTATGTCGAGTGCCGGGCACCCAAGGAAAGTTGGCATTAGCGAAACCTCCACCCTTGTGCCTTCGAACTCAATTCCCTGCAACATGCCAAGGTCGACAATGGATACCGAGGGAATTTCCGGATCTATCACTGAATAAAGCGCTTTCAAAACAACTTCCCTCGGCAGTTCATCCTGAGGTTTATATGCTTCCACAGCAGTCATTCCTTTTGCCTGATTTTTAATGCTACCAGCCTGCCGCAGGATCAAATCTGTATACTTCGCCAAGGACTGAAAGTGCATCGTCCAAGTCCTTCGTATGCTCTCCGTTACGGCCGCTTCCTTCCGGCATGCTAAATTGCTCGGGCACCGACGCTCCCAAATCGGAAAAAACAGGCGTAATCGCTGCGACCCATTGTTCCCGGAGATCAAGGCTTCCGGCAATTATTCCATGAGAGACAATGTCAATCTCCTTGAGTCCTTGGTAAAAAACATCGCCAAAACAGCTAAACGTCTTGGCTATTGCGCCTTCCATCCGCTCCCTTGCCTCACCGCCAACTGACATCAGCTGGGTGAACCAAGTTTTCCAATGGAGCTGGTGATAGTACAATTCTACATTCACCCGTGCTGCCGCTTCTGCCAGCGGGATATAGGTGGATTTCATTAAAGAAGCCATTTTGATTCTCTTGGCAACGGTATAGAAATAATGGCGGACTACCGCAAAAGCCCAGTCATAGTGCGGTTCCATCAAATAAGTTCCTGGCCCATTAACCAATTCAAGCAAAACCGCATTTCTGCGCTCATCTGCAGGCCTCCCATGGGCCAATTCGTCGATATCCCCTGCTCCCAAATCCTCAAGCAGCTTGTAAAAAATAGCCGCATGGCCCATTGTATCCTGGCTAATTGAAGCAAAGGCAACGTCTTCTTCTATATGAGGGGCAAGGCCAAGCCACTCGGAGCCCCTGTAGGCGACCATAAAGTCATCGTCGGCCAGCTGGAAAAGCAGTTCAATAAGCGCTTCCCTGTACCCTTCCCTTTCAGCCGCCATTACTGGTGTCTTGATTGGCATTCGCACCTCCGCCTCCCCATGACATAATTTCCTTTTCGTCGAGCATTTCCTGTTCATACTGGCGCCATTTCTTTTTCAAATAGCCGTATCCCTTTGTATTCCTGTAATCCTTGTTATCAAGCCGTTTCAATGTTTCCTTTTCCTCAGAAGTCATTTTACGGATGGCTGAGCGTTTCACGACCCATATATCCGCCACAGGCTCGCGGCGCATAAAGTTTTCCTGGGCCATCACCAGCGCAAGCTCCTCGTTTGGAGCCAAAAGCGAAAATTGGTATTGTATCGGCGAGGTGTCTGATCGTTTACTGAACACTTCAAATTCCTGGTAAAAATTATTCTCCGCCAAAAGCGCCCCTCCTTCCTTCCTCCATTAGTAGAGCAATTTTACGAAACGACCGGAGCTCCCAGTGCTTCGCGGACCCAAGCGTTCGTTTCGTATGAGATTTTTCTTAGGCGCAGCCGCTCTTCTGATTTCGGCCCTTTATTTTTAATTATTTCTTTGAATTTGCTCCAGTCTGGCTGACGGTATATCCACTGGCCGGAAGCTTCATCAAAATTCATCGTTTCGTCAGGGAGCTTGAGTCCGAGCGACAGCACCCTCGGGATATATTTTGTAAAGAAATCCTGGCGCAATTGCTCATTTGTTTTCGTACGGATTTTGTATTTAATCGTGATATCCTGCTTGGATGTCCCTGTAGTCGAGGAATCTCCCGGCCCGAAGAACATGAGAAGTGAATCCCACCAGCGGTCGAGGGAATCCTGGATCATCGCCTTCTGGGCTTCTGTTCCCTCCGCGAGCGCGATGATGATGGACTCGCCGTGTTGTGCATGGAAAACTTCTTCGGCGCATATTCGTTTCAGCGCCCTGGCATATGGGCCATACGAGGCATCAAGCATATTTGTTTGGGTGATGATCGCTGCTCCGTCAACAAGCCATCCGATCAGCCCCGCATCCGCCCATGTTGGAGCTTCCATATGAAAAACATTATGGAATTTAAGGTCACCGCTGAAGAGGTCTTCCATGATCGACTCCCTATTCTTCCCATAAGGCTTCATCAAATCCTCTGCAACCCGAAGCAGGAGCTGGCCGTGCCCCATTTCGTCCTGTACCTTGGCCATGATGCCTAGCTTCCTTTTCAAGGATGGGGCCTTTGGAACCCATTCCTTCTCAGGCAGCGCACCCATGATTTCGCTAATTCCATGCATTGAAATCAGCTTAATGAGGGTCTTCCTGTATTCTTCCGGCATCCAGTCGTCCGCCTCAATTTTTTCACCATTTTGAATTCGTTCCATAAAGCGTTTTAGTTTAACATCATCAGACAAGTGATTTTGGTTTGCCAATTTATACCCTCCAGTCTTCAAATATTATATAACGGGTTTTTACCGCAGATGTTATATTGTGTTATATATTTATTTCAAAAATAACTTCTTGGTAGTGAAAAGTCAAATAATTATTCTGAATATTGGTTAATTTCCTTAAAAAGGGCGTTTCTTCATTAGATCCCCAAAAAAAATACCCTTCGCGAAATGCGAAGGGCGTCAATATATAGAAAGAGGGTGAGAAACAAATTAAATTAAAACTTCAATTCTTTTCGAGGAAGGCATCGAGTTCAACATGGACAATTTCCAACTCACTGCCGCATGGGCTAGGATTTGATTCAAGCAATTGGTCAATATCAATAGAGACAAGTTCCATGTCGCACCTCCCTGTGGGTTTTGCAATAGGATACGTACCCATGGACAACTTTTGTGGGGGTGGTGGAAAAAATATTTAAATTTTTTAAAATTTATTAAATCGCTATATTGCCTAATTCAAAAGACAGTGCT
>NZ_LMTI01000001.1:580261-687401 GCF_001510665.1 Bacillus sp. FJAT-27445 | reverse complement strand
TCCCCGAATAAGCTTTGCACGAAGGAAATGCGGTAGCATTTTCGAGGAGTCGCCACCCTCCATTTCAATCAACTGAAATTTTTCCTTTATATAAAGGATACTATATACGGGGTAACCTGCCATCATGACTAAAAATCAAGCCAATGAATGCAAGCAATTGAAAATAATTCTTAAGTTTAATTTAACCTGGTTCTTCCCCATAAGTGCTGGTTTATGATTAATATGCCTAACTTTTATGTTGATTGTTAACCTGGTTCTTCCCCATAAGTGCTGGTTTATGATTAATATGCCTAACTTTTATGTTGATTGGAGCGGAGGGTACCGACTCCTGCGGGATGTAGCGGCAAGGTGGAGACCCCACAGGCGCTAGCGCCGAGGAGGCTCCACTGACGCCCCGCGGAAAGCGTGTGCCCGTAGTGGAAATCAACAGCCAAATTTAACATAGCCAAATCTCAGATTTTTAATAAAGGGCCCCCTACTACTAGGAGCCCCAAAATAATTAATGCTGTTCCGCAAGCTTTCGTTGCTTAAGCTTCCCGGCAAGGAGGACTCCAATAACCACCAATCCAACAAATGCCCATTTAATGAAAAAGTTGTCATGGAAAAAGCCTGCAAGGAAGTTTTCTTCCGTTATCATTCTTGCTGCTGTAAAGGCAAGAACTCCTGCTCCGAATGTAATGATGATTGGGAAACGCTCCATCCATTTTAGGATAATTGTGCTTCCCCAAACTACAATCGGAATCGATATAAGCAGCCCAAGTATGACCAATAGCGTATGGCCATTTGCGGCACCCGCTACTGCCAAGACGTTATCGAGTCCCATTAGTGCGTCGGCAACGATAATTGTTTTAATCGCACCCCAGAAGTTTGCTCCAGCCTTGATGTCATGCTCGCTTTCCTCAGTGAGGAGCTTGTAAGCAATCCATACAAGCAAGATTCCCCCTATTAGGCGGAGGCCCGGAATCATCAGCAGTTTTACCACAAGGACGGTTGCTGTAGCGCGAATGACGATGGCGCCAACCGTCCCCCATATGATTGCCTTCTTTTGTTGGTTTTTGGGAAGTTTTCTTGCTGCAAGCCCTATTACAATTGCATTATCGCCTGCAAGTACCAGGTCGATGATGATTAGGGAAAAAAGTGCTGACCAAAATTCCGCTGAAAATAACTCCATTCCATTATCACTCCATAAAGATATTATTTACGGTGAGCCTAAATACTATTCCAACCCGAGCCCGTGCTTCTTCCTTAATGAATCGGGAGCAAGCTTGATGATTTGCTGCAGGACCAGCAGCAGGACGCCAAGGTCATCAAGCAGTCCAAAAAATGAGAAAAAATCCGGGATTGCATCAAAAGGGAATAGAAGGTAACCTGCAAAAAAGGCGACGGATAAAAACTTCCTTTTTACTGGGACTTTATCAGATTTAAAAAAATCCAGCAGGAACGGGCCAAACTTTTTAATAGTAAAAACCAACTTGATTCGCTTCCAAAATCTCTTCATCTTTTCACCTCAAAGGTATTGGTCTAGGTAAAGGGATGTCTTTAACTTTTCCCTTTTAAAGCCATGGGTAAAAGTACATTTATTTCCAGGCGTTTAGAAAAACAAAAGACCTTTACCGGTTATCGGTAAAGGTCTCGCTTACAACGATACGTTGCCAGCAAAGCCGGGGATTCATCCCGTCATGACGACTTTGCTGTCCTGCTACTCCCCTTTAAGGACTATAGTATTATTTTAGAAAACCAATCAAGTCCAGTCAAGGATTTTTTTACATCGGGTAGGAAGCATTGTTAAATAGGTTGGAATTGCATGTATTTACGCTTTCTTTCTCCCCGGCCTTTTTAATGCTTCATACACGATTGGAACAATAACGAGTGTTAGCAAGGTTGAACTTGTAAGACCGCCGATTACGGTGACGCCAAGTCCCCTTGAAATTACGCCGCTTCCTTCAACACCAAGCGCTAGCGGAATTAATGCTCCAATTGTAGCAATTGCTGTCATTAAAATCGGACGAAGCCGGGTAACACCTGCTTCAAGCAGCGCCTCACGCACTGAATACCCTTCCTTTTCCTTATTGATCACCCGGTCGATTAGGACGATTGCGTTCGTTACGACAATCCCAATCAGCATAAGCGCGCCAATCATGGAGGAAATCGAAATGGTTTCTTTCGCAATTAGAAGCGCAACCAACCCGCCGATAATGCTGAATGGCAATGAGAATAAAATTGCAAATGGCGCGAGAGCACCTCCGAAAGTTAAAACTAGTATAAAGTAAACGATGGCAATCGCGGCAAGCATGGCAATCCCAAGCTGAGTGAAGGATTCCTTAATATCCTCTGTTACTCCGCCCAATTTAATCTCCACTTGTGATGGAAGGTCAATTTTATCCACCTTCTCCTGTATATCAGCAGAAACCTTCGCCACGTCCTTCGTTTTCAGTTCTCCACTGACAGACACATATAATTTTCCGTTCCGCCTTTGGACAGTGTCTGAAGTCTTCCCTTTTTCAACCGTTACTAAATCCGAGATTTTTACATCCATCCCAAGGGGGGATGCAATTGTTTGGTTTGTGACATCATCGATATCGTTAAACGCCTTTTTTTCCGACTGAACATATACCATGATGTCCCTGCCGTCTTTTTTAATCGTCGCTGCGACCGGCCGTTCTCTCTCCTGCATCAAAGCCATACCCACCTGGCCTGCAGTCAAGCCTAACTTGCTTGCCTTGTCCTGGTCCACTTTGAGAGCATATTCCTCATAGGATGATGAAATGCTTGTCTCAACATTCTTTAATGAGGAATGGCCTTTCATGATTGTTTCGATTTTGCCGACAATCGGTTCGAGCTGCTTAAGGTTTTCTCCATATACATAATAAGTAACGCCATTGCTTGCTCCAGCACCTGAGAAGTCCTGGGTCGCCCATTCACCTTTAGCTGTCCGTTCTTGGAGGGCAGCGACAACCTTTTCTTTTTCATTTTCAAAGTCTTCAGTGTCATTGTCGTATTTTATAAAAAACATAGCTTGGCTGGATGCGCCCGGGTTCATGGGGTTTCTTCCTCCAGCTGAATATTGGACAGTTTGCACATTTTTCCTGTCGAGAAGGAAATCATCGGCTTTGGCTGCCGTATCGGCAACCTGATCAAGTGTTTGCCCCGGAGCGGGATTAAAGGTTATGATGGCCATTTTTTCTTCCTCGGAAGGAATAAAGCTGACGCCAATTATTGGTACGAGAAAGAAGCTTCCCGCCAAGAGTAGTACAGCAAGGCCAAAAGTGGCCAATTTATGGTTAAGGGACCACTCTAAAATTTTCCTATAGGTTCCGGCCAGCCTTCCCGGACTTCCTTCGCTATGTTTAATCCCAATACCTTTTTTGAAAAGTGTATTTGCAAGCATTGGCACCAAAGTTACCGCTACAAGCAATGAAGCCATAAGGGCAAACACGATTGTTAGTGCAAATGGCAGGAATAACTCGCCGATCTGCCCCTCGACAAATCCGAGTGGAAGGAACACGGCTACGGTAACAATCGTCGAAGACAAAATCGGTATGAACATTTCCAGCGTTGCCGATTTGATAAGTTCCTTCCCTTTTAGCCGCTCAGTCTTTAACGACATCCTTCTATAAATATTTTCAATGACAACGATGGAATCGTCGATAACCCTTCCAATGGCAACCGTCATCGCCCCAAGCGTCATAATATTTAGCGTGATGTCCATTTGCTTCAGTGCAAGGATGGCAATCAGCAGGGAAAGTGGAATCGAGATGACGCTGATAACAGTTGATTTAAAACTGCGCAGGAACAAAAGAATGATTACAACCGCAAACAATGCACCGAACAATGCTTTATTGAGCATGGTTTTGACGGATTCCTCTATCGGCGTTCCCTGGTCAAAGGTGATTGTAAATTCGGCCGACTTCCACTCTTTTTTGAAATTTTTCAATTCATCCTTCACAGCATTGGCTACTTCTACTGTATTCGCTTCGGGAGCCTTTACAACCTGGAGGCCAATCGATTCCTTTCCGTTCGTTCTGGAAATGGATTCTGCCCTGCCGATGATTTTTATGTCGGCAATATCCTGAAGCTCAACCGTTGGAAGCCCTGCCAGCAGCGGATTTGCGATTACCTGTCCCGCTTGCTGTTGGGGCTGCCCACCTGTTGTCGGAGGGACGGCCTGCGGCTGTTGTCCATTACCTGTCCCTGTAGCAGCTGGCTGCATTTGCGGACTGGAAGGGTTTTGGGCGGAAGAAGGATCTCCCTTTGCTCCTTGCCCTAAACCAGCTTGGCCGGCTTCACCGTGCGCCGAAGGAATGACTGGAATCTTTACACTCTTTAAATCTTCAAGTGTCGTAATCTGGCCGTCTACAAGGATTGATTTTTGCGTTTCACCAAGGGTATACAATCCCAACGGCATGGAAATAGCGGACCCTTTAAGGATATTCCTGACCGTTTCTTCTGTAAGGCCGTATTGGGCAAGCTTGTCCTTTTTAAAAATGAGCTGCCCTTCCTCGATGTTCTGGCCCGAAATTTGCACGGAGGCGACTCCCTCAAGGCCTTCAAGCGCTGGGACGAGTTCACCTTCCACTTCCTTTGTCAGGCCAGCCAAAGACTCGCTTTCGTCTGATACACTCATTGCAATAATTGGGAAGGAATTAAAGGATATCCGTGAAATTTCAGGATCTCCTGCCCCCTCGGGAAGCTGAAAGTCGCTTAAAGCCTCATCTGCTTCACGTTTCGCTTCTTCCATGTCCTTTTTGTAGCTGTATTCAATTTGAAGTGAGCTGGCATTTTGAAATGAGCTTGAACTTACATTTTTTACGCCGTCCAAGTTTTGGATGCGCTTTTCCATAGGCTCTGATAACTTTGTGGCAACTTCTTCAGGTGAGGCACCTGGAAGGATGGTTGTCACTGTTATTACGGGTATTGTAATATCCGGCAGGGTTTCGAGCTTCATTCTTATCCCTGAGTAAATACCTGCTGCAACGATCATTATCGTGAGCAGCCAGATGGCAAACTTGTTTTTTAGCGAAAAGTCAATGAGGTGTCTCAAATGTATGTACTTCCTTTCGGGTGGTTTTGAAAATTATCCCAAACTAAATCATAAGGGACAATGTCCGGATAGGTCAATGGGCAGAGGCGAAACGGCAGAAATAAAATGGGATGGCGAAAATGCCATCCCGTGGTATTTTAATCCCATCCTTTAAGTAAAGTGACAATTTTAATCTTAAGGCGCGCTGCCAACGATTCCCTGCCTTTGCCATCGTTTTGTTTTTTCCATTCATTATAGCTGGCAATCCCAATTAACAGCGACCCCGCCCCCAACAGATAGCCCCACCATGGGAGATTGCCCCACAGAGGCCGGGTTTGCAGCAACAGATTTAATAGAAGGACTGCCGCACCCGTAAAGAAATAGGATTTCATCCGATAAAACATTCCCGCAAGCATGGATAAGAGAGAAAGTGTCCCAAGAATCAACGCATCGTAAACCGTATTACTTTCTAGCCCGTCTTGGATTAGAAGAATAGCAGTAATAATAAGGACAGCCCATTGAAGCTTGCTGATGATTTCATGGTACCTGCCTTTTATTGCTTTCCGGATAAAGACCATGATGGCGATCAACGGCAAGACAAAGGCCTCCCTATCGAAAAGAGCCGGGATATCCAGTCTCGCGATTACCGAATAATAAGGCTCAAGTAAATATATGCCCGCCAAAATGGGAATAAAGAAGCCGATCTTCTTATCGACCCTGCGGCCTTGAAGCCAAATGGTAATAGAAATTAGCACGCCAGGAAGCGCACTCATCCAGATAGATGGATCCGGATAGGAATAAAGCGATGCGAAATATAGGAATGCACCCAATGCATACCAGTCGATTTGTGAATCATATATCCGGCTGTTCACTTTATATAGATGTGGATAAACGTAAAGGCCTATCGCAGCATGCGCCATGCCAAGCGCCGCCGTGACTCCGATAACCCGGATATTCGCAAGACCCGCATTCGAAAGATATCCCATACTGGCAAAAAACATCAATAAGATCGGCAATAGGCCAAGTAAATCCCATTTTAATCTATGCAAAAACAGCAGTATTCCCGCCCCATATACCATGGTAATACTATAGGGAATTAGAGTGAATGGATAGGTAAACGCCATGGCAGCGATACCGAAGATTGAAAAGGCTGCCAGATAATACTCTGTCCATTTTTTTAGATTTGATTTTACCAGCAGCCAGACTCCCAAGATAATAAGACTCGTAACTGGAAATTCATAGTTTCCACTATAATCCGTTACAGCCATATCAAAACCTTTGCTGATTGTCAAAAATGCAGCAGTAAACGCCGCGTATAAAAAGAGTGTATTCTTCCATTCCAGGGCAGCCAAATAGGTGCTGATCCCGTAAACCACAACGGAGGCAGCTAAGCTATAGATAGCCCATCCCGGGAATGCGAACCAAACAAGCAGCAAGGTAACCGGCAAAATGATATGGCCAGTCCAGGCATATCCAGTATACAAAAGGACATCCTTTTTCCGAAAAACATAAGCAAGCAATAAAACGAAAACAGCTCCCCCCGTGCCGATAAAGGAACTTACGCCCTCACCGAAGTGTACTTGTTTATAAACGGACACAACCACTGAGAGGTAAAAACCGTACGTGACGATGCTAAGAAGTGCTGCAACCGGCAGGATACGATGAGAACGGTATAAAAGATAATATATTCCCAATCCCCCAAGCACTAGAATCGGGCGGACTGCAACTGAATCCATTTCAAGAAATACCGATAAAATCAGCCCGAAAGTATAGGATAGCTGGGCTGAATAGAAGAAGGAAGCCGCGAGTTCCCCGTCCCCCCTTTTCCTCCAAGCAAACGAAGCGGCCAAAAGAAGGACAGCGCCAGCAGCAAAGGATATCGGATACCCGAAATTAAATCGGTATATTGGCAATTCCAAAATAGCCTCGTGGCCAAAGACCAGGACCGCCAACCCCGCGAATACAGGTACAGCCCAAATGGAAACCCACTTGATTGCCGCCCTTTCTTCATTCATCCTGACAATGATGGAGAATCCGGATAACAGGATCAGCATCGTTCCGAGTTCTATCCAATCGCCCAATCCATAGGAAAGTAATATGGCGAGTATCATTCCCACTATGCCCAAATCCCGTGCCGGCAGCCTGAGAGGAGCAAATACCCTTTTCGCCTTAACCCATCCAATCAAGATGAAAAGTATCATAGCAGCGATAAAGATGCTTGTCTGCAGGTTCATATCATATATATATTTTCCAAACAGTGAGGAAGCCTCGAAGAATGCTGCTCCCAAAAATGCGGCGCTTAAATAAGGAAATGCCAGCTGTTTCTCCGCATGCGCCAAATACAGAAAGTTTCCGGCGATTATCACATAAGCAAGCGCTAGCACAAAAGACGGCTCTCCTGCCCTTAGCAACATGCCTTCAACGGAAATGTAGAAGAATGCAAGCAAGGAGACCGCGGCGCTTGTATACCGGAAGGCCCTTTCAAGCAACAGGTTCCCTTTCAATGTTTTAGGGATGAAGACAAAAGCAAATGCGATTGATGCATAAAAGATGGCATCCGCACCTTTCAGGTATGTATGTTCAATCAACTGATAAGCCCCATATACAATCATCGCGCTGAAAATAAAATGGTATTCCTTTCTGCCGCTAACATACATCATCGAAAGATAAATGGCTGCGGTAAGCAGGAGATTAAAACTATAAATAAGCTCATTATCGAAGAAAAACAGCATCAGAAGTGTAGATACGACCAGGTTCGCCTGGATGAATACAGGGAATTCTTTTGCATACAATGCGAGCGTTCCTCTGTTCCGCAATTTGAAAAACAGAAAAATAATCGCCGCATTGTAAGCCATGATCCCTAGATAGAAATAATCGACAGGAAGCCTGAAGGATGCCAGCAGAAATCCCGCTGCAATAGAAAAGGCAATAAAGGAAAACCAGACAAAAAGCCGTGATGTAAGCTTTTTTGCAAAAACAGCATACACAGCGCCGGGAACGAAACTTCCCAGGAAGCCTAATAAAAAGCGTCCCTCTCCTGTAACCGATAAATAGGGTCCGAGCAGGCCAAACCAGCCAAGCGATAGAACGAATATCGGCAAAAACAAACTTCCAAGCACAGTGAAGGCGAAAGCCGTCTTTTCGATCTTAAGGATCCTGGCGGACAAATAAGCGAATCCATAAAAGAGTAGAGAAACAAGGGCTATTGCGGTGCTTTTCATAACCTGGGTCATTGATTCCCAATTGCTTGTCGCGACAAATAGGCCTCCTACAAGAAGAAAAATAACCCCGATATTCAACAGCCAGGAGATGTTCCGTTCCCTGATTTGTTCTGATGTAAGTATCTTTTTCTCCTTTCTTTGCACCTGTTGGCGAGGTACGGGCAGTGATACTTGTGGGGCAGCCTGCTGGCCGACAGCAGGCGTTTGCTTATGGATTATGCTCGCCCGCGCTTCTTCCCTCCTCCTGTCTTCTTCCAAAAGATCTTGGTGGTATTTGAAGTGGGCATCTGCTACTTCATCGACAATCTCAGGCTTAAGATAGCCTTCTTCTTTCATATTAAAAAGTTCCCGCCTGAAAATCCGCCGAGCTTCACTCCTGAAATGAGGTTCCATCCTGACTCCTCCTTTTTTAACGATGAAATTTTATGACAAATTCCAGTAATTTAATCCCTATAGTGTAATTTTACACCATTAGCAAAAAGTTTCAATTGTTTTTTTGCTGAAAGACCCATTTTTGGATATTGTTATAGAGGGGCTATAAATAAGAGACCATTTTTTAAATAAAGGATTTTTGATCTTGAGGAAAGAAATAATGCAGGAAGAACTTTAAGGAGGCAAAAAGGAATGAATCAAAAGCTTCAGGATTATTTTGTACATAACAGGGAAAGACAGTTGAATGAATTGAAGGAATATCTAGCAATTCCTAGTATATCTGCCATTCCAGCTTACAAAGAGGACATGATGAAGGCTGCAAACTGGACTGCTGAAATGTTGAAGCAAATTGGCCTGGAAAAAGCGGATGTTTATACAGCAAACGGCCATCCAATCGTGTATGGCGAATGGATGAAGGCTCCGGGAAAGCCAACTGTCCTTGTTTATGGTCATTATGACGTCCAGCCAGTCGATCCCGTTGAACTTTGGGAAACTCCGCCGTTTGAGGCCACTATCCGAGATGGCAAGCTCTATGCCCGCGGTTCAAGTGATGACAAGGGCCAAGTTTTCATGCATTTAAAAGCAGTGGAGGCGATTTTGCAGACAGAAGGTGTACTTCCGGTAAATATAAAAATCCTTATTGAGGGCGAGGAGGAAATCGGCAGCCCCACCCTACCTTCTTTTGTGGAAGAAAAGAAGGATCTCCTTGCGGCAGATGTGCTTGTCATTTCCGATACGACCCTGCTCGAGCGGGGCAAGCCGGCAATCGTCTACGGACTGCGTGGCATGACAGGAATTCAGATTGATATTAAGGGTGCTTCAAGTGATTTGCACTCTGGTCTATACGGTGGGGCCGTGCAGAATCCAATCCATTCCATCGTTGAAATCCTTGCTTCGATGCGAGCTGAAAATGGGTCAATTCAGGTGGAAGGATTTTATGATAAAGTCAGGGAACTAACAACTGAGGAACGGGCTGAGTTTGCAAGCCTTGGCCAAAGCGAAGACGCTCTGGTCAGCCAGCTTGGCGTTCCGGAACTTTTTGGTGAAGAAGGTTTTACCGCGCTCGAAAGGATTGGGGCAAGGCCAACTCTCGAAGTGAACGGGATTTACGGAGGCTTTCAGGGTGAGGGCCTTAAAACGGTCATCCCTTCCGAAGCCCATGCTAAAATTACATGCAGGCTGGTTCCTGACCAGGATCCCCAGGAAATCGCTGACCTGCTGGAAGCGCATGTGAAAAAAGCCGCGCCAAAGGGTGTGACCGTAACGGTTACCCAATTTGACAAAGGCGCACCATTTCTTACTCCAATTGATCACCCGGCCATCCAGGCAGCAGGAATGGCATATGAAGAGGTATACGGAGTTCCGACAGCTTATATCCGTGGAGGCGGGTCAATCCCGGTTGTTGCATCATTCAGCGAAATCTTGAAAATGCCGATTGTCATGATGGGGTTTGGCCTATCGGATGAGAATTTCCATGCGCCAAATGAACATTTTAATCTTGAGAATTTTGATAAGGGGCTTGAGGTTATTTCGCGGTACCTTTATAAACTAGACAATAACATGTAAATGTAAAGGGCAGCCCCGAATGTTTGGGGGCTGCCCTCATTATTTATTCGCTCTTTTCCCCGTCGACAAACCTTCCATGATCAGGGATAGCAATTTCATCAAATTTCTCGACTAACAGGGTTAGATTTTCATACAGGGTTTCACCTGTCATTGGGCGCCCGTGGCCTGTAATCGCGACACCCGGTTTTAAGGCGGCCAGTCTTTCAACTGATTGCCTTGCCGATTCCCAATCTGGAGTCAAGTAACGAGGCGGACCGCTAATTTCCTGTTCCTGGGTAAACACTTTATAAAGCGACTCCTGCTTTACCGTTACAAATGCATCCCCAACAATAATGGCGCGATCAGCTGCGCGGAAAAGCGAGACATGGCCCGGGGTATGGCCCGGGGTATGAATCCACTTCCACCCTTCCAAAAATGGAACTGTACCATCCTCTGGTAAACGCTGAACATGGCCATCAAGAGTGATGGCTTCATTCGGATAATAAGGAGAAATTTTTGCAAGTAATCCACCTTCGACTGTGGGATCAGGTTGGGGGTAATCCTGCTCTCCACGTAAAAATGGTATTTCAAGCTCGTGTGCATAGACAGGCATTTTCCACTTTTCGATAAGTTCAGTTATTCCTCCGACGTGGTCAAAATGGCCATGAGTCAATATAAGTGCTTTTGGCGGGTTGTTTTTCCCGAATCGCTCCTCGGCTTCGAGGATGATATTATCCCCCGACCGCGGCATTCCTGCATCAATCAAAACCCAGTCATTGCCCTCGCCTGGCTGCCCGATAAAAACAACATTTACAATTTGGAAAGGGAAGTAATATAAGTCACTCGTGATTTGTTGGCCAATGCCGCTGTCGATGCTTGTCATTGGAATAATTCTTTTTTCAGCTTTATTTTCCATAATCCAACCTCCAATTCCTTCGTTCTTTTCACTTATACCCTACTTTTGGAGCAACCATTCAGGGTAACTGTGAAAGAAGGTGCACTCTTCTTATCCTAGCCAATATTCCAAAAGCTATTTGCTGTTCATTCCGTCGATTTGGTATACTTGAAAGGAAATAACTTGACCTGGAGGCATTATGCTAACTTTTAACGAAAAACTCGCAATTATCGAGGCATTTCCGGAGCTTTCCCGTAAGAATGTTTCGCTCGGACGTGTTAATTTCCAATTTGAAGGCAGTACATCGGATAAAAAAAATGTCGTCTACCACCTGCATCCAAACGGAAACGGATTTGTGTATGCCGCCGGCCTTGATGGCTATGAAACAGACGAAAAGGGCCTAGTAAACATAAGGGATTTTTCTGCGGAAGAACTGAAAAGCGCGGTTGAAAAGTCAATTTCACTTTTGTCCGAAGGCAATGAAGAAGACATGGAAGCCGGCGAAACTGAACCCGAACTGTGGGTAAACAAGAAAAACCATGTCCTTACCGTCGCAAATGAAGATGAACTATGGAATGTGTATTACGGTGCCAATTTGGAGGAAAGCTTCGGAACATATAGCGAAGTGGAAGAGTACATGGGCGAAGAAGGATTTGTGAAAAGGAAATAAATTTTCATCATGAAAAAAAGCCAAAACAATTCTTGCAGGCCGGCCCACTAACACGTGGGCCGGCCTGTTTTTTATTTTTCACTTTGGACTACTGAATTACGGTAAATGACTTCCATTCATCTGGAAATAGACTCGTGTATTTTTGGTTAAGAAAGCGATCGTCGATCAGCAGGATGGTTCCGCTGTCCTCCTCTGACCGGATAAGCCGTCCGCCGGCCTGAAGTACCTTGACCATTCCGGGATAGGTATAAGCGTAATCATACCCTTGCCGATCCGTTGAGAAAAAGTACTGTTTTAACAAGTCGCGTTCAAACGAAAGCTGCGGCAGCCCGACCCCTGCAATGATGACGCCGTTCAGCATGTCGCCAGGCAAATCGACGCCTTCGGAAAAAATCCCTCCGAGAACAGCAAATCCAACGAGGCTGCCTGAACGGCCAGCCTTGAAGCGGGAAAGAAAAGCATCCCTCTCCTCCTCGGCCATTTGGGAGGTTTGAATGATTGTATCCACGTTTTCGCTTGCTTCAAAACACTCGTATACTTTTTCCATAAATAAATAGGAAGGGAAAAAACAAAAATAATTGCCTGGCCTTTCGGCGACCAGCATGCCGATTGTGTTGGCAATCCTGCTATAGGAGGCATCCCTGTCCCTATATCTGGTTGACAATGGCTGGATAAATACGTCTACCTGGCTTGCATCGAAAGGTGAACGTAACGAAATGAATGGGTCTTCTTCATCCGCCCCAAGCATCTCTTTAAAATAATCAGAAGGAACAAGGGTTGCCGAAAAAAAGATTTTCGCCCTGAATCCTCTACCGGCTTTCTTGATCAGCTCGGATGGGTCCAGGCAAAAGAGTTTAACGGATACTTCCCCCTGCCCTTGCTGAAGAAATACCGTAAACCTTTCATCCGCCACTCCTTCAGCACGAAGGAAATTCTGCGCGCTAAAATAGGCTTCAAGAAGTTCTTCCTCCGGGGCGGGAATAGATAGAAGATGATGCTCGGCATTATCAACAAAATTCTTTACCGCTTCTACCAACCCTTCAGGAAGCTCTTTAAGAAGGAATTCTTTTTCCACGCCTGCCTTTTTCTTCACCGCGATGAACAGCTGGTTTACTGTTGAAGCGGCCTTTGATAATTCTGGATTGGTTGATTTATAGGCTCTTTTTATGAAAAGGAAATGCGACTTTTGGAGTGTGGCGGAGTACATTTCCCTGGCGCGGTCAGGAAGGTTATGGGCTTCATCCACCAGTAGGGCTGTCCGTTTCCTTTTTTCGTCAAAAAGCCTTTTTAAAGACACACGCGGATCATATATATAGTTATAATCGCATATTACCACATCTGCAAGATACGCTAGGTCCAGCGAGAATTCAAACGGGCAAACACTGTGTTTCCTGGCATATTCCTCCACCGCTTCCCTATCGATCAATGTTTCATTTTTACCTATATCAAGTACAGCTTCATTAATCCGGTCATAATAGCCGGCCGCAAACTTGCAATCTAGAGCCTTACAGCCCTCTTCCTCCCTAAAACATATTTTATCCTTTGCTGTCAACGTGACTGAAGTAAGGTGAAGCCCGTATGAAGCCATAAGGGCCAATGCGTCCTCGGCCGCCTTACGTGTCGTCGTCCTTGCGGTAATATAAAAAATATGTTCGATTTGTCCTTCTCCCAGCGCTTTAACGGCAGGAAATAACGTGGATATCGTTTTGCCGATACCTGTTGGAGCATTGGCGAACAACGTGCCGCCCTCTTTAATCCGCCTGTAAATGAAACCCGCCAGCTCTTTTTGCCCTGCCCTGTACCTGGAGAATGGAAAAGTGAGGCTTTTTGCTGATTCAGTCCTTAGCTCCTGATGGGCAAGGCGCATCTTGGCAAAAGGGGTGAAAACCTGAAGCAATCCGAAAAGAAAGTCCTGTAATTCTCCTGTGGTAAAAACCTTGTTAAAATACTTTCGTTCATAGGTATCCCTTTGTACATACGTTAATCTGACGACGACGGAATCAAGCTTGTTTTCGGTTGCTAGTGTATAGGCATAACATTTTGCCTGGGCCCAGTGGACAGGATACGAATCCGCTTCAATCCATTCAAGGCTGGAGGAAGTTGACTTTATTTCGTCGATAACGAAATGCCCATTTTCAGACAGTAAGCCGTCACAGCGACCATCAATACTATAATCGATGCCTTCAAAATTGATCGATATTCGCATTGGCACTTCCTTTCGGTCACCTTCTTTGTAGCCTCCCTGAACAACCTGGTGGGCTCGAGTTCCCTCGGCCATTACAGCTGCTGTCCTCACCCCGGATTCAATATTTCCGCTTCTATAAACGTATTCTGCCAGAGCCCTTGCCGATATATGGTATTCAGCCATCTTCTCCCCCCTTTTGCGAATATATGTTCTTCAATGGTATCATACTGCAACATGGAAAAGGAAGAATGATATCCGATGCAGAACAAAAAGAGCGAAGGATTTCTCCCTCGCTCCAAGCTCTATTGATCCTGTGTGTCTGTTACAGGAACACCTTCTTTAATATATTCATAGTCGTTTGGGTTGATTGGCTTGAAACCATCCGGGGTGTAAAATCTTAATAGGTCTTTCAGTACGATTTCATCGGACATTTCGAGCTCGTTCTTTACTCTTTCTGCATTTTCAGAACACATCGCTTCGTCCTCGGTCAATTCCCCTGTGGACGTATCATAGCACTTCTCGTTTACTTGGGTAACTTCCGGTGTAATAAAGTCGCCATTCCTGAAGCCTACAACATTATGGTGATCCGGAGAAAGCAAATCGGAACCAAATTCAAGGAAATCCTTTGTATCGATGCCCAGTAGGTGCAGCACAGTTGGCCGTACATCAAGTTGACCGCCAAACCTGTCTATTTGTCCGCCTTTGACTCCAGGGGCATGGATAAACACTGGTACCCTTTGCATCTGGGCGTTTTTAAATGCGGTAATTTCTTCCCCGACAACCTGGCTCATCGCTTCATTGTGGTTTTCAGAAATCCCGTAATGGTCACCGTACATAACAACCATTGTATTGTCGTACAGTCCTGAAGCCTTTAAATCATTGAAGAACTGTTCAATTGCCTCGTCCATATAGTTTGCCGACTGGAAATAGTGGTCAACTACATCATTTCCAGTAGTTCCCGCTGGGAAGGTGGTATCTCCTTCATCCATTTCAAAAGGAAAATGGTTAGACAACGTTATGAATTTTGTATAGAAAGGCTGTTTTAGGCTTTTAAGCAATGGGATCGATTCCTTAAAGAAAGGCTTATCCTTCATGCCATAGTTTTTCGTTTCTTCTTCCTTCATTGTGTAATACTCTGCATCAAAGAAACGGTCATAGCCTAAAGCTTTATACATTACATTTCGATTCCAGAACGTTTTGTAATTCCCGTGGAAAACCGCGGAATTATACCCATGACCTTTAAGGATTGCAGGGGTTGCATGATAGGTGTTTTGGGCTTTGTTAATGAAAACGGACCCTTGTGACATAGGATAAAGGGAATTTTCCATCAGGAATTCCGCATCAGAAGTTTTCCCCTGGCTTGTCTGGTGGAAAATATTACCGAAATAGAATGTGTTTGGGTCTCTTGTTAGTGAATTAAGAAATGGAGTGACTTCCTGACCATCAAGCTTGTAGTCAATGGCAAAGCTTTGAAGGGATTCGAGTGAAATGTAAATAACATTCATCCCTTTAGCTTGCCCAAATAATTTCGGATCCGGCTCGGTATAGTTCGCATTCCTGTAGTTTTGAATTTCGGTTATATCGCTGCTGTCAGCCAACGCGCGCTGGCTTGATGATTTGATGTTTTGAACCGCATCATAGATGGTGAAATTATAAGCTCCAAGGTATTTTACAAGATACGCCCTGTCAAAAGAACGCGTAAGGAGCTGTGGACGATCCTTTTCAGCCAGCCCAAGATTGAAGAGGAATGTCGTAATTGCAAACAGCATTGCCAGCCTGAAGGAACGCTTTCCTGGTTCCTTGAATTTCCCGAAGGCCTTAACGGCTAAAAAGGCTAGTAAAATCGTATCGGTAAAATAAAAAACATCTGTGATGGACATAAGCGAAAGCGCGCTGTCGCCTAATTGTCCCGCGTTCGTCTTTGTCTGCATCAAAACCGGTACGGTAATGAAGTCATTAAAGAATCTGTAGTACACGATATTGGCATACAACAGAAAGGATAGGACGAAGTTGATAATCAGCATAATGGTGAATTGGACTTTTTTTCGGAACAAAAGCGCGAATCCGAAAAAGAGCAAGGCAGAGCTGATTGGGTTAATCAATAATAGAAATTTTTGTAGGCTATTATCGATTCCAAGATTAAATTCAATTTGATAAGCAATGTAGGTTTTTAACCAAAATAGGATGACTGCTATGGTAAAAAAGGAATATTTCCTGTTTTTCCATTCTCCTGGATGTTTGATTTGTAACATGCTGATTCTCCTTTCACTTACCGAAAACCCAGGTAAACGAACCTCAACTACTATAACACATTATAGGGAAAAGATAAAATAATAATGCTGCCATTTACTGGCGCCATCCCCATATTTTTATCAACCCTATTCCCCTTTTCCCGACAGGATGTGCTCAAGTTCGAGGTTCCTTTCTGCCCTTTCCTCTCTAGAAGCAAGGTCATACTTCTTTAAAAGGTGAAAAAGTTCATTTAATATATGCTGTTCCGGGCCTTCATGGAGACGGGCTTCAAACGCTCCATGTATATTAGACGGCAGAAACTGCTTTTGGGTTTCATATTTTTTTTGGACATCTTCCAAAGTGTGGTCAAGATTACATTTTCCCATGATGATTCCTCCTCTTACCCTTTTTAGCCAACGGCATTTAACGATGGTTTATTTTTATTGTTATTTTTCATATATAAATAAAACATAAAAAAGAGAATGGCGCTTGAAGCTCGAACTCCTGAAGAGATAGCCATTGAGACACCAATATTCGTTGCTTCTAACAGAAATACCCCAATTTGAGGTGCGATGAAACCGATAATTGCCAGCAGTACATTATAGTTTGCGATATAAGCACCACGATTATCTTCTTTTGTTACTTCCAAAAGCTGATTAAAGAGGATCAGGACAGTTCCGGATACGAAAAATCCTGACAACCCGTTGGCTATTGTTATATAAACAAGATTAGTGGAAATGGTCATGGTAACTGGAGCTAGCGCCATGCCCAATGCCACTGGAATCATCATTTTTGAGTTCCCATGCTTATCGGCCATTCTTCCCCACCAAGTAAAACTTGCGATTTGGGCCAGCTGGTTTGCGACCGTTAAAATACTAATCCAGAAACCATTGGCATGCGCATAGCTGATTTGGTAAATACTAAACAATGGCCAGGCCATTTGCCAGCCGAAATTGAAATAAAGGCCGCATACAAGAAAAAAAACATAGGGTTTGTAATCGAATATCCTATAATTGAATTTGATTCCTGGCGCCTTTGGCATTGGAGATCCTTTAGCCTCTCGGTGCTTTAATAAGAAATAAACCTCCGCAATCCCAAATATGAACGCCATAAGAAACAGCATCTGGTATGGCAATGGATTGCTTTTGTCGAATTGCTGCAATGTAAGTCCGATTAAAAACGTGGCTGCCATTCCAACAATCGTTAAAATCTTATTTCTTTCGCTAAAAAAACCGTTCCGGCGGTGGTCCGGAATAAGATCGCCAATGAAGGACTGCCAGCTGAGCATCGCAAAGGATCCCGGGAAATTCATTAAACCTACTAGAAGTACGAAAACCCAGCTTCTATATGTATCTGGTACATAAATGACTAAAAACATGCATAACAGAAAGAGCCTCGTACCTAGGACTGAATACGCGGTAAACCTTTTTTTCTCGCCGATTCTTCCCATCATGATCGAACAAATGATCATGGCAAACATGCCGATGAATTGAGGAATTGAACTAATTAGACCTACCTGGTAATTTGATGCACCCAATACACCAATTGCAAATAATGAAAAATAATTATTTGTTAAGTTCTGTACAATGGTGGATGCAACCCCATTTTTTATGCTGAATTTCTCATTAACTTTAACCGTATCCGGCAGGTGATTAACATTCACAGCTTCATCGTCCTTTAAATTGTAAAAAATGCCTTTTTGATAACTTCATGGTTCTTCACCATAAGAGCTGGTTTATGATTAATATACGTAACTTATATGTTGATTGGAGCGGAGGGCACCGACTCCTGCGGGATGCAGCGGCAAGGTGGAGACCCACGAAAAGCGAAAGTGCCTTGGTCAGCCCCGACAAGCGCTGGAGGGCCTGAAGGAAAAGTCGCTCTTTGACTTTACCTGAAGGACCGAAGCGACCTCGAGGGGCTAGGCGCTGTAGCTGGACAAACAGGCGCAAGCGCCGAGGAGGCTCCACTGACGCCCCGCGGAAAGCGTGTGCCCGCAGTGGAAATCAACACATCGTTAAAACCACTTTTTGTGGTGAAGAACCAACTTCATTTGTTATCATAAACCCGCTTCAAGAAACCTGCAAGACGTATTTTGCCTTTAAGAAAAATTATTAAAAAGGAATCTTTCACACACAAAGACATGCCAGCTGGATACCCGAGCATTCGTACAATGACAAACAATTAAGAGCGAATGAACTGCACGGCATTTCACCATTTTTTAGCTTTGGAACTTGAAAGATATATAATAGAAGCAATAATGGAAAAAGAACAGGAAATGAGCTTGCCATTCCCTGTCCTTTTTCCTGCTAGATCCAGAACCTGTCCTTGCAATGTCGGCCTCTGTTTTGAGCGCCGCCTACATTATCATCCATTCCTGAGTAAGAATCATCCCAATTATAATCTTCCGCACCTGCGACATTGTTCATCGAATCGTAGCCTCGTCCATGCTTCAAGCCCTCAATCCGTACATTATTTGTCCGGATAATTACTTGATCCGCATCGATTTCAATGCGTCTTACACGGTTGCGCATTTGCATTTGGCCTTGGTTATGGTTTTGGTTGAATGACATTGTTTTCCCCCCTTTCCTGAATCTTAATTTAACTTATGTTTTGCAGGGTAAAAATGAGTGGACAAGTATCCATTTAAAAAAAAATGTGCTTTTTTTGTTTCAATTGGGTTTTCAGGATAATTTATAAGGTATCTGATTACCATATTAGGTAGCTAGACTGAGGAGGGTTAATATATGGATTCAAATAGGGTTAGGCAAATTCTTTCATCGTCAGCGGAAATTAATGTAACCTACAATGGGGCTTCTGTTTGGATAGATGAATTGCATCAAGATGGGCAAATGGCGACTGTCCATTTAAGAGGGCCGCTTGAAGAGAGGACAGTTATTGATATTAAGGAGTTAAAAGAAGAATAAAACAAGCCCCGCAAATTAAGCGGGGCTTGTTTTCATTTTTCTTTCGTGCCTTCCCTAATTGATGATGGTACAGGCTGTGATTTTCGGGGCATCCCTCCGAGGGAATCTCTCGTGAAGGGCCCTCTGTCCTTACCGGCTCCAGGTAAGCTATTGCTCATAGGAAGCTGTTCCAATTCTTTTCCCCGTGGCATACTGCTACCCCCTTTTGCCTTAATGTTGACAGGTTTAAAGGTTTTATTCTTAAAAAATGTTCAGCGGGCACTTAAATTCAGCGTTTTACTTGGCACTCCCGAACAATAATAATATAGAGCTTATTTGCCCTGATAAGGCATATTTCTTGTTGTGGAAGGCTGTCTCCAGCTGCGATATCCAGTCTTTTTTGAAACAGGGTTATATTTCGACATTGGTTTTTTCAGAAGCACCTCACGTAAATAAGGATAGCCATCCTGATTGGGTTGCTTCATTAACTCCATTAGTTGTTGAATGTCATCAAGTGCCCTGTGCTGCTGCGATCCCGATATTTTATGTGCTTTCAAAAGGGAAAGAAGGCTGCCGCTTTGAAATCCATACTGTTTCCAAGGAATATTCCTCATCGTACAATACCATCTCATGTCGTTGACCTCAGGGTACATATGATAAAGAAAGCTTCTGTCAAAAGAAGCGTTATGTGCCAGGACGGAATCCGGATATTCAAGAAGCTTCTTTATTTTTTCATCATCAAACACTTTTCCTTCAACATGGGTGAATGGAATGCCGTGAATTTTATATGCTCCAGGGTAATTGCGGATTGCTGCTGTTGAGAGGGGCTCCCTAAGGAATTCCGCCTCTTCGAGAATGTCGATAATTTCTCCCGTTCTTTCATTATATGTAAACAATATAAGGCCAAGCTCGATGATTTCATCAGCCCCAGGCTTTAGGCCAGTGGTCTCCGTATCCGCCAAAAGGCCAGTTTTTATATCGCCTCGCATTCGATCTTCCTCCTTCCTCTTTCATTTTTTCTAATGCGCTAGTTTATGGCTATTTTACACTGTTGCCGCCTTTTTGTCCCGTCTAATCAATAAAACCTTTTCACGTAGTTGGCCAGCTCGTTCAAGCATCTCATACAGGAGGAATAGGTTAATTAAAAGAAGCGTTCGAGTGCCTTTTCGATTATACTTGTGGGGAAGAATATATTGTTTTAGGAGGAAGAAATGTGAATAACCATGAAATTGATTACAAAATTTATGGGGACGACATGCAATTTGTCGAGGTGGAGCTTGATCCGCGCGAAACGGTCGTTGCAGAAGCTGGTGGGCTGATGATGATGGACGATGGCATTTCCATGGAAACTATTTTTGGTGACGGTTCAAGCGACAATGGCGGCTTGATGGGGAAACTTTTTTCGGCAGGTAAACGGGTCCTTACGGGAGAAAGTTTGTTTATGACAACCTTTACGAACGTTGGAACTGGGAAACGCCATGTTTCGTTTGCCTCTCCCTATCCTGGGAAAATCATTCCGATGGATTTGAGTGAGCTCGGCGGAAAAATCATTTGCCAAAAGGATGCGTTTTTGGCTGCTGCGAAGGGGGTATCCGTCGGGATAGAATTTCAAAGAAAAATTGGAGCCGGCTTCTTTGGCGGTGAAGGTTTTATCATGCAAAAGCTAGAAGGAGACGGCATGGCATTTGTCCACGCGGGAGGTACAATACATAAGAAAGATCTTCAGCCCGGTGAAGTTTTAAGGGTTGATACTGGCTGCCTGGTAGCCATGACTTCCGAAGTTGACTATAATATCGAATTTGTAAAAGGGGTTAAAACAGCCCTGTTTGGCGGTGAAGGCCTCTTCTTTGCGACTTTGAGGGGTCCAGGTTCGGTATGGATTCAATCCCTACCATTCAGCCGTCTTGCCAGCCGGGTCTTTGCTGCCATGCCGCAAAACGGCGGTGCTCGCGATGAAGGCAGCCTAGCCAAAGGACTTTTCAATATCCTGGACGGCAAATGAAACACCTCAATCAAAGCTGAAAAAATAATACTTGTTAATATATGCTCCCCATGGTATAATAGCTTAGCGATGAGCTGAGTTGTGTAAGCCGGGGAACATTCCCTCTGGGAGCATGCGATGTGGCGCATGGTTCTCCGCCTCAATACGCAGAAAGGCGCCTGTCCTTGTGACAGGCGCCTTTCTTGTTTGTTTTTACATACTTGAGACGGTTTTTTCAAGCAGCTCCTGGCCGCTGCACAGTGCGTCCCCGCCCCCCTGTGCAAACAATTCGTTGCCGCCGCCCTTTCCATTTATGATCTTTAACGCGATTCCAAGCACTTCTTTCATATTGCCTCTGCCCCCTTCGCTTTTGGCGCAAACCAATTGCAGCTTATCATCATTTTCGGAGACAAGTACCACGGTTACCGAATCTTCGTCCTTAACAATCGCCCTTGCAAGCTTTTGTAAATCCTGGATGGGTCTATTTTTAAATAGGCGGGCTATGGGTATGTCCTTTTCATTCCTATTTTGCAGTATATGATTGGCTTCGTATCCAATAATCTGTTCCTCCGCCTCGTCCAGCCTTTTTTCAAGGGAACTTTTTGTCTGAAGAAGCTTCAGGACAGCTGCCTCCATATCCTCCTGCGGCACATTCAAAAGTGGGGTAAGGCGTGTGATGGCTTGCTGCTTTTTTGAAAATTGGTGGAAAGATCTCTTTCCTGCAACAAAAGTTATCCTTACTTTTTTCTTTTCCTTTTCAGCACCAAGGATCTTGATCATGCCCGCTTCGGAGGTTGAGAATGGATGAGTTCCGCCGCAGCCGTTGTAGTCAAATTCAGGAATAATCACAAGCCTGATACCGTCCTCCACAGATAACGCTTTCCTTAATGGAAGTTTATCCGCTTCCTCTTTTGATACCCATTTTGTTTCAATTGGCCGATTTTCCAAAACAATTTGATTTGAAAGGTTTTCAGCAGCTTCAATATGGCTGTCATCTAGCCAGTCTATGCCCAGGTCAATAGTAGATTCTTCTCTGCCTAAATGGAAGCTCACCGTTTTAAAACCAAAGAGGTTGTCAAATGCTGCAGACAAAATATGCTGTCCGCTATGCTGCTGCATATGGTCAAACCTTCGTTCCCAATCGATTTTGCCAGCAAGAGTCGCCCCTGCTTCCAGTTCCAGTTGTCTCTGCAAATAATGTCGGATTTCTCCGTTCTTTTCTTCTACTTTTGTCACTTGTACTCCGTTCAACGTACCTGTATCGAATGGCTGGCCACCGCCTTCGGGATAAAATGCCGTCTCCTCTAAAACAGCATACCAAGTCCCTTCTTCATCCTGCCCCTGCCTTGCAAGGTTCGTTTCAAAGGAGTGCTGATAGGGGTTTTCATAGTAAAGTTTTTTTGCCATCTTGCAACCACCTCAATATGCATTTCTTTCAGCTTTTTATTTTGCCAGCGAAAGAATAGTGTATCTATTTTTCCACATTCCTTAAATATTCTATAGCCTGTCCCATATTTGTGAATGTCCTTGTCCCTTTTATATCAATCCCCGCATTGACAGCATGTACGGCTATTTCCGGACGGATTCCGGCTATGACAACCGAAATCCCAATTAGCCTGAACCCCTGGATTAAATGATTGAATACGGATATATTCGATTCCATTCTAAGCAGCGATAAAGAAGAAGCATCAAGAATTAAATGTGCCAAATCCATCTTTGAGGCCTTCCGCATCGCTTCTGCCCCAAGTTCCGCAAATTTGGAACGTTCCATTTCATAAGGAAGGGTTTGCATTGAAATCATGCCGATGCCTTTCCCAATTGGAATAATGTTGATTGAATTTGCTTCCATAAAGGCCCTGAACTCGTTATCGAGGTCATGCCTTTCGGTTATGTCTTCGAATTCAACCATTGCACCAAGGATAGTGCCATCTTCATCACGAAGCAAAGATGAACGTTGGCTAAGGGTTTTTTTGTATTTCCCCCATGTATACGGAAAAACATCGTACCTGAAGTCTCGCTCCTGTTCCAGTGAGTGCTGGACAGTTCGCGTAAATTCCGGAGGGTTATCGAAAAAGTCATCAATATGCTGTCCCAGAGCCTCAGCCGGATCAATGTCCAAAATGGTCTTGCACATTTTATTTGCGACTGTGATCCGATAGTCTTTGTCGATCGCCATGACTGCCACCGTTAAACTATCAAGTACGAGTTTATCCATTCAAATTTCCCCCTTTTTACTACCAATTTTACCATATCCAAAATACAAATTGAGTGCTTTAAAAGTACCAAATAAAATTTTCAAATGTTTCACGTTTGTTTATATTAGAATTCTAAAGTATACTTTTAAAAATAATGTAAAAACGGGAGAATGCAAATGCTGGATCGTTTCTTGAATGGTATCAGTGCACACTATCTTCTTAATAAAATTAATGAAAATATACTAATCGCCAATTCAGACTATCATATTGTGTGGATAAATGACGCAGCAAAACAGCTATTAAAGAAAATCGGTCCTTTTGTTGGGATTGAAAACCCAGAAGATTTTATCGGGATGAGCCTCACTCGTTTCCATGGGGAGCGAGAACAAATGATCCTTGAAAAAGGACAATTCCCCCATTCGGCTCAAATCTCCCTTTTTAGGACATTTTCCGCAAATATTGTTGTCGACCGGCTTGATGACGAAAACGGGGTAATGATCGGCTACATATTGACATGGAAGGATGTCACTGAATATGAAACGGCCATTAAGGAAGGAAGGGAACAGCTTATAGAGCTTGAAATTCCCATTATTCCAATGGCGATTGAACAGATAGTCCTCGTACCCATCCTTGGCAAACTCGATGATGAGAGATTGGCCCGGATGGAACTAAAGGTCCTTTCCTACTGCGCAGAGCACCAAAAGGAATCGATTATGTTTGATTTTTCCGGGGTTTCAGCCGAAATCAATACACATATTGCCTTCCGATTGAAACAAATGGTGAATTCCCTCCGTTTAATGGGAATAGAACCTATCTATATCGGCATTCGCCCAGATATGGCCAAAACCATCGTTAATGAGAGGATCAGCCTTGGGGTAAAAACGTTCCAGTCGTTTAACCAGGGAATCCGGTATATGTGGAAAAAATACGGATACACTCTTGTGGAAACCATAGAATAAACCCCCGCATTTTGCGGGGGTTTGCTTTTTACTGTTTAGGAAATTTTAAAATCCAACATGGTGGATAACTCGAAAAAGGTTTTCGTAATCCAGCTCCAGCGCCTAGCCCCTCGAGGTCTTAAGCCGGTTCCCTCCGGAGGGCAGGCCCATCCTGCGGGCCCCGTCTTAATCTGGTCGGGGCTGACCAAGGCGCTTGCGCACTTTGTTATATTCCATTGCTATTCAAATCATCACGCATATGATTCAGATGCGACTCTACATAAGCTCTCTCCATCCCATTCACATGGGCTGAATTCTCCTCAGGGTTCACATCTTTTATTCCCTTCTTCTTGTACCACATGTCCACGGCAAATCCAAATCCTAACAGAACTGCTGAAAAAATAACAATGTACCAAACCAGCATTGGATCACCCCTTTCCTATATAATACCCTTTTTTAAAAAAGGAAACTGCTGATTTGCTGTCGATCCAAACAGGTCACGTAATATTCAATATTTGTGCATTAATGAGCAAAGTTTTGTTTGTATAATGGTGGTAATAAAACTTTGTTTAGAAATGGATGGATGATAATGACCAAACTGCTATACATTACCGCAAATCCAAAAGGTCCCGGCAAATCGAAAGGAATGCAAATTGGCGAGGCATTTTTGCAATCCTTCCTTGAAGAACAGCCTGATGCCGAAATTAAAAGAATTGATCTATTCGACTTTGATATGGCAAGGATGGACGCTGACCTCATTTCGGCGAGAGGAAAGCTTGCGGGCTATGGCATGTCCTTTGATGACCTGACAGACCAGGAGAAAAGTAAAATTAAGAAAATGCATGGGCTGGCAGAAGAATTTATTCAATACGATTACTATGTGTTTGTTTCACCTTTATGGAACCTCAGCTCCCCTGCTGTCCTGAAGACGTTTTTGGATAATCTATTTGTCACCGGGAAAACATTTGTCCATACAGCAAACGGCCCAAAAGGATTGCTCACAGGGAAAAACGCCATCCATATCCAAACAAGAGGCGGCCTGTATTCCGGTATGCCGATGGAGGAGTTTGAATCAGGTGACCGTTACTTGAAAATCGCCCTCCGTTTTCTTGGCATCAATGTTCTTGATTCAGTCATTGCGGAAGGCTTAGATGTTTACCCGAAAAAAGCGCCTGAGATTGTAGAAGAAGCGAAGGCAAAGGCTCTTATAGCCGCAAAAGCCATGGCTCGAATTCCAATTGAAGTTTAACAATCCCAAATAAAGCTGGTCCGAATTATACGGCCAGCTTTTTTCATCGCCCCTTCTAGAGAGTTTTCCAAGTTGACACTGTAAAAAATGAATATATAAAAAGGCCCTGCGGAGGACCTTGAAGTTAATGAATATCCCTTTTTTTGAATCGGCCTCCCCTTACCTCCGAAATATCTGCCAGCGCAAGGAAAGCTGTGCTATCATAGCCTTGGACAATATCCTTCAATTTTGCTTCCTCAAGACGAGTAATGACACAGAAAATGACCTTTTTATTGTCTCCTGAAAAAGCCCCTTCCCCATTTAGATAGGTAACACCACGTCCAAGACGGTGAAGGATGGCATCGCCAATTTCCTGGTATTGGTCACTGATAATCCAGGCTGATTTTGATTCTTCCAGCCCCTCAACAACGACATCGATTGATTTAAAAGCAATGACGTAGGCGAGGATGGAATACATAGCGCGGTCCCAGCTAAAGACGAATCCTGCAGTCCCAAGAATGAAAATATTGAAAAACATGATAATTTCCCCAACCGAAAATGGCGTTTTCTTTGTTATCAAAATGGCCAGGATTTCAGTGCCGTCAAGGGCACCCCCGTAGCGGATAACCAACCCGACACCTACTCCGACAGCCATTCCCCCAAAAACGGTCGCTAACAGGATATCAGCTGTAAAAGCTGGAACCGGATGAAAAAGGGCAGTGAAAATAGATAAGGCTGTAATGCCGAATACCGTGGAAAAGGCAAAAGTTTTGCCAATTTGTTTGTACCCTAAATAAAAGAATGGAATATTGAGGATAAAAATAAATAATCCGAGGCTGATGCCTGTAACGTGGGAAAGCATAATGGAGACACCAACAATCCCTCCATCGATGACATTGTTCGGGACAAGGAATATTTCCAGCCCTACTGCAGTCAGGACGGCCCCTACGAATATCCCGATTGTCCTGGTAAGGATCTGGACTCTCGTAAGCCGTTTATGTTTGGCCTTCATTTGTATTAAATCTGTCATTCATGGTCCTCCCTTTTTTTACATATTTTAATTATACAGGAACAAAAGCCCGACTTCCCGCAAAAATAACTCTATTTTCGGAAGTTTTTTTGGGGATTGTTCCTTTATGCCTCCTTTTTTTTATAAAAAGTTGGTTTATTGAACCCGAAATAGGTCAAAACAGTAATGAGTACGTTTAAAAAAGGAGGCAGGATCCATGGAGCGCCAAACAGAAATCAGATACTGTGAAAACTGCAAGCAGGAGACAGAGCATCTTGCCCTCGAGGACTCATTAGAAATTGAATACCACTGCTCTATTTGTGGCCAAAACACGGAAGTGTACAAAAGTTATTTTTAAAATGAATGGCGGGAGGCCTCCAATAAGGAGCAGCTTCCCTTTTTGTTATCTATAACTACAGCTGCAGCCCCACCATCGGGCCATACAGGGTTTCAAAAGAATGGTATAATGAAAACAGGCACCGGAATTGGCCATAAACCTATTCCAAACAATGTTTGGTCCAATATTATATTTTTCATCAAAAATATTTAAAATCTAATTGACCTTTTTAACTTTTGCCGCTATAATAATTTTTGTGCCATAACAAATGGCCGGACATCATATCCATCATGTCCCAGTAGTTAAGTACGCTGAATTTTATTATTTATATCATGTCCCAGTAGCTCAGTACGTTGAATAAGCTTCAGTGGTTAATCATCAGCGCACCTGCCGAGCCGCAACTTGCATAGGCTCACTGAGGCAGGGGTGGGATAATGCCATCTTGGAGTGAAATGAAAATTTTATTATTATTTATATCATGTCCCAGTAGCTCAGTAGGATAGAGCAACAGTTTCCTAAACTGTAGGTCGGAGGTTCGAATCCTTTCTGGGACGCTAAAAAACCCTTGATATTTCAAGGGTTTTTATTTTATTTCTCCCCTTTTTTGCCTCCCGCGGATATCGTGCGCCCCATAGCTATTTACTCATTGATTTCCTATCACTTTTCCCTATTCCAATTTTAAAAAATCCAGGATAATGTCCTCACCATCTTTAACTGCAATTGTTTTAAGGTTGTTCTTCACCCTTGCCTGGTAGTGTTCAATTTGCATTGGATTTGCGTAGAAGTGGGCAAATTGGGCTGATTTGTTTCTAGGACGGTGTTTTAGATGACAAGAAGGATTTCCAATTTTTTCGGAAGCGGAAAAAGCCCGGGGTGGCCAAGCTCTAGGGTGAGGACAAAGCTGGGTGAACGGGGAATGGCTATTTCAAACACCTTCTCAAGAAAACCAATGTTCCTATATACTAATTATCTATAGCTAAGCGTAATACAAGAAATAGCCTTCCTTAAGAATAAAGTTCGGGTACCTGGAGGACACTACAATTACCAATTGACTTGAAGGAGGAATGACATTTGGAAACGATTAATCCCAAGGATGTAAAGGCGGGAGACGAGGTGTATGTGATTTATAACAATCCGCATACTCCGACAGTGGCAAATATACGCCCAGCTGAGATCGTGAAGCACCCAAAAGACCCTAATGCGCTTGCCCTGTTCCTGAACGAAACCTTTCATGTCATTGAAGATGAAGACGCGCTATTCAGGTCGGAGGAAGCGGCCGAAAAAGCGTTTAATGACCATTATTTTTAAAAATTCGGGACCATATGAGAGGAACGCATAACCAGGTTGATTTTGCACACTCTATTAGAGGAGGTGACAAAAGTGGAAAACCAAAACAATCGTCAAGGAAACAACAATCGAGGAAACAACGGCGGATTTATGGATAAAGTGAGCCAAACAATTGAGAATGTAGTTGACGCCGTTACTGGTGATAACCAAAACAACAATCGAAAAAAAGGCAGACAAAATAATAACAACAACCGGTAGAACGGTCATTCAAACGCCAATCATTTGGCGTTTTCCGTTTTTAGTTGCGGGCTTCAAGAAATTGTGTCGCGAACACCTTGCGCCATTTGTTCTATGGATTGGAATCCATCATGGTTATGTTTCAACCTAGGGTTTGCATATGAAATTGTGTCCGAAATTTGACAGCTTTCGATATCAGCATTGGAATTTTCGATATCTTGTAAAATTTTTCGATATCCGACCTGAAATTTTCGAAAAACGCTAACACGCTGCCGATTTTTGGGCGGCGACTTAATTAATGGCTGAAATAGCTAGTCTAATAGCACCCGAAACCGGTTGGTGTTGTCACTATTTCAGCCGAACAGCGAAAATGAAGTAAAATAAAAACGCCTGGAATGCCCAAGCGTTTTCTTACTAGTCAAAATGAACGTTGATGATGACAACTTCGGATCGGGTGCCAATTCGGAGCGCAGGCCCCCATGTCCCGAAACCTGAACTAACGATAGAATGAAGCTTCCCTTTTTTAAGATATCCCCAATCATTTTCATAGATTCGGTTTGTGATGAATTGTGCCGGAGCAACCTGTCCATGATGTGTATGCCCGGAAACGAGTAAATCGACACCCAACTTTTGGGCTTCCCCCAGTGCAATCGGCTGATGGTCCATCAAGATAACCGTTTTTGACAAATCGGTGCGAACCAGAAAATTGTCCAGAGCTGCTCGGCTATGATCGGTCGGATCCTTTCGCCCGGCGAGGACCAATTCATTGTTGACCAGTATGGTTTCATCCTCAAGGACAGTTACTCCAGCCTTTTCCATTTCCTCTACAATTCTTTCCTTGTCACCGCCGTAATAATCATGATTGCCAAGTACAGCATATACCCCAAGTGGTGCATGGATTTTACTCAAGCTTTCCCCCATGTTGCCTTTCAGGAAAGGTGTAATGTAATCGTCAATTAAATCACCGGGAATAAGAATAATATCCGGATTCTCTTTTTCCGCTATATCTACAAAGCGGTCAAGATGCTTTTTCCCGACAATTGACCCAAGATGGAAATCCGAAGCCATCAGGATTTTCATCTCTTTTCTATCCGATGGTTTGTTGATTTCAATGTCATAAGTACGGACAATTGGGCTCCAGGCGTTAAACGTTCCATATACGAAAATCAAGGCATAAAACGCAATGATTCCAACACCAATCCAGTACATGCCTCTCTTTTTTAACAAAAACATTAGGATATTGATTATTGGAAAAATCAGCAGGCTGTAACCGACCACAACCATCCAATAACCGCCGATGAGACTTAAAAATGGCCAGGGAATAAATCTTCCGGCAAACAGTGATACGGATAGAAAAATGGCTAGAGCAATGTAGATATATTTATATTTTTTCAGTGCCGGGTTAAGCCTGAGCCATACCCAGCCATTGTAGCAGATATAAAAGCAAATAAGCCCATAAATAATCAAAGCAGCCGCAATAGCTGCCACAAACGTCCATGTCATATAAGTAAATTCCTTTATCGTTTTCTTTTAGAGTTCCTTTAAAATGGTCACCTGGATTTTCCTGATTACATCTCCCCTGCTGATCACTCCAACAACACGGTTTTCCGCGTCGACAACCGGAAGCTTTTTAAAATGATGGCAGGAAAGGTGCTTAACGGCGATGTCCATGTCATCATCCGGAGAAACGGTAATAATATTTTTCGTCTTTGCGATGGATATTATCGAGGTATCCGACGTATCACTGAGTCTTGTTTTAACATCAATCTCTTCCAAATATTCCATATATATTAGGAAATTTACGATTTTACGGTCAATCGGCTGAATTGCGCGGAGGATATCTCCATCCGTAACCATACCAAGCAGCTTGCCGTCTTTATTGCAAACCGGTACCCCGCCAATCTTCTTTTCGACAAAAAGGGCCATTACCTCGGCAAGTGTCATCTCTGGTGCCGCGCTAATTACATCCGTGATCATAAACTCTTTTACTTTCATTTTGGTCACCAGCCTTATTCTTAGGTTGAACGTCACTCCAAGTATTTCAATTTAGGAGGCAAAAGTCAAACGGGGGTGGGAGTGATTTGGCAACCAATCACAAATAAAGAAAATCGCAAAAATGGGGTTCCTATTTGAGAAAAACGCTTTCCTTTCGCATTTTAAATTGAGAGGCCATCCCTATTAAAGTTCATTAATGCCAATAAGGGATATAATAATGCCGTTCAGGCAAATATTAATGCCAAATACACAAGGATTAATGCCAAAAACGCAATTATTAATGCCAAGGAAGCGAAAAGTTATGCCAAATTCCACAAAAATTAGCAAAGCAACTATTTGAACTTTAGGAGGAAAAAAAGATTTTAATGCCCTAATTGAAATCGTATGCTATCCCCGTCAATTCCTCAGAAAGATCCCATAGCCTCACCGCGGTTTCGGCATCGTAGATCCTTTCAATGACCGGATCCTTTGTCGGGTAGCCCTTCCGCTTCTTCTTCCCGTCCGGACCGATGTATTCCCCGCCTTGCAATGAAGTCTCGGTTGCCGCATAAAGCGTCGGCAAAGCCCCCATCGCGGTTGGCTGGGTGATTGCCTGTGAAATCAACCTGAATAAACGATTCATCTCACGGCCAGAATTCCTGGAAGCAAGATTCGTATGAGTAACGCCGGGATGGCAGATAATGCTCATCACATCAAGTCCCTTTCCTTCAATCTTTTTCTGTAGTTCTTTTCCAAACAGCATATTGGCAAGCTTGCTTTGTCCATAAAACTTGTATCGTTTATAGCCATGTGATCCATCAAGGTTGTCGAAGTCAATCCGAGCCTTGTGTGCTGCGAGGCTGCTTACGGTGACAACACGGGAACCCGCGGTATTTTTTAATAAACCGAATAATAGCCCCGTCAGAGCATAATGGCCAAGATGGTTGCTGCCAAATTGTGCCTCGAATCCATCGCGGGTTTTGCTGTGTGGCGGCATCATGATCCCCGCGTTATTAATCAGGATATCTAGCGATGAATAGCGTGCAGCAAATTCCTCGGCAAACTTCCTTATCGACGCCTGTTCGCTTAAATCCAGCTGCATTAGCCGGATGAAAGAATTGGGACTTTCCGCTTTAATTATTGAGACAGCAGCCTCCCCCCTCGCCATATTCCTTACAGCAAGGATGACATCGGCGCCTTTTGCGGCAAATACGCGTGCGGCTTCGAAGCCGATCCCGCTATTTCCGCCAGTAATAACGACCCTTTTTCCAGTGACATCGTTCATGTTTTCTATTGTCCAGCCATTCACCATTGGCCTCTTCCTCCAAATATTCAACGTGTTGATATAAGTATAGTCGAACGGGCATTTGAAAACGAAATAAAAGCCCTCCCATGATAGATGGGGGGCTTTTGAATGAGGATTTCTCATTAAAAATTGGTGACTTCACAAACGTCATGCCTGTTCCTGGACGAAGGCTTTTTTCTTTTTGCCAGAAAAGAGGATTGCCGAAAAACTGTGCAGCGCCATACCTGCAACCACCAGGAAAATCCCGGCCCAAGAGAGTAGTGATGGCATTGGAGCGGCCAAAAATAGCACTTCGCCAGCCAAAGCGAACAGAATCTCAACGGATTGGGTTGCTTCAACTGCGGCGATTTTCGTCATATCTCCCCTGACAAGGTCGGTTGCCATGAAAAACAGGACGGTTGCGATGACTCCGGAGGTTACTGCAACTCCGCCAGACTGGATGATTTGGCCTTTAGAAGGTAGGTCAACCGTAACTATTCCATAAACGGCTAACAAAATCCAAAACGGCAGGCTTGCCGCTGTCATTCCGAGCACCCGCTGGAATGTATCCAGCCTTCCTCCGGCAACCTCCATCATTTTCCTGTTCCCAAGGGGATAAGCAAACGTAGCAATCAGTACCGGGACCACCCCAAAGAGAAATTCCTTTGCGCCAAGCGACTTCGCTTGTTCCAGTTGCATCACGGCAACTCCTGCCAGGATGATAACCGACATAAATAGACCTTTCACGGGGATGCGTCCTCTTGCTTGTACGCCATTTCGTGTTTCAAAAAATAGCGGCGAAAGCAGGGATCCTGACACAATTGTAACGAGCCAGGTACCGGCAATAAGCCAGCCGGGAGAATAGGCCGCGGCAAAACAAATCGGCGCATAGAACAGCCCGAAACCGACCGTGCTCCATAAAAGCCATGAACCAGGATTTTGTTTCATTTCCGCCCAAAGCGGCTTGAGATTTTTTTTTCCCGCGACAAGGAGGAAAAGGAGCGGAACCATGAAGAAATACCTTAATGACGCGCTCCAAATCCAATGGCCGCCGGATAGCTCCATCGACCGGTTCAGGACAAACGTAAATGCGAAGAAAAAAGCGGAAGAGATTCCAAGGACAATCGGTTTCATACTTTCCCCCTATTTCATAGGCCGTTCAAGCGAATACAATTCCTCTTCCAGCTGCGCCATTTTTTCCTCGGCTGCTTTTCGGGATTGCTTGATGCCCTCATTGAAAAAATAAGGCCCTAATTCAGTTTTAAAAAACTCGAGTACGTTTTCCGCTTCTAAATTCCCGAGCTCCTCACCCCGTTCTTTTAAAAAGAACTCCTGGATATCGCTAATTAATTGATCTTTTTGCTGTTTGGTGAATGAAATAAACATTGCAAACCCTCTCTTCCACTATTCGGCCTTATACTACACCGGGACCGCCTATTAGGATAAGGCATGCCAGTCGATGTTTTTGCAAAAATCTGTATTATCCAAGATTAATTAAAAATTCTGTTTTTGTAAAGGATGCAAAAAACCGATTTCACAGGGAAACCGGCGATTGTTCAGGTACTCTGTTTATGGAAGAGCCCCATCACTTCTATTGTTTTAGTAATATTGACAAATGCATTCGGGTCAACATCGGCGATCAGGGATTTAACCTCGGCCAACTCATATCTGGTAATAACTGTCATCAAGATGTTCCGGCTCTCTTTTGAAAAGCCGCCCATTCCATCAATCACAGTCAGGCCACGATAGACATTCTTCACGAGTTGATCGCGCATTTCCTCGCCTTTGTCAGTAATGATTGTCAAAGTTAGTTTCACATGGTGGGTATAAATTGTATCAATAACTTTACCTGTAATAAAAATCGATACCATTGTATTCAATGCAGTATCCCAGTTAAACAGGAACCCGCTAATCGCAATTATAACCGCGTTCATAGCTGCTAGCAGTGACCCGATAGGAAAATCTTTTTTGCGGGAAACAAGCATTGCAATAATGTCTAGCCCGCCTGTTGAAGCAGACTGGCGTAAAACCAGGCCCATCCCCACACCTGCCAGGGCACCGCCAAAAATGGATGAAAGAATGCTGTTGCTGGCAACCTCATGTACCGGGATTATGGAAAGCCCAATCGAAATGAGGACGACAGAGAGAATAGTATTCACAATGAATTTTTTGCCAAGCTTCATATAACCAAGTACAAGCAGGGGCAGATTCAAAAGAAAGTTTGCAATACCTGTATCGAGCGGCGTAAGCATCCCTACCATCATTGATAATCCGCTAATCCCACTTGATAGGACCTCATGCGGAATCAGGAAACAATTAAAGGCTGCAGCGATGATGACTGATCCGATTGCAATGCCTACTAGCTGCATCCAGTTCCCCTCCCTATTAAAATGATATATTCTAAAATAACATCCTTGGATGCTGAGGTAAATTTAATAGTTTATTTCAATTATTAGAAGAACTGAGAAAACAACTTTTTTCAAAAAGAAAAAGGAAAGGATCCAATCATCCCTTCCTTCCAATTAACCCATGGCCAAAAACTCCAGAAGTTCGCCCGCAGGTCCTGTATAAAAAACCGTTCTCCATCCATTTTCCAATTTATAAGGCCCCTCCACTCTGGTCAAATCTGCCTGATCAAGCTCCTCCATTATGTTATCGAGGCCATCTGTTTCAAAACATAAATGAACTGGGCCATCGCCGTTACTTTCCTCGTCCGATTCTGCCAATTCAATGCGGAAACTGCCAAGCGTTAAAAACACGATTTTATTCCCCTGAAAATAAAAGGTCTCTTCTGTATGGAACCCAAGCACAGTCTGGTAAAAGTGGAGCACTTTAGCAAGATTCGAGGTTTCAATCGCATAGTGATGAAATAAGATCATAGATTTTCCCTCTCATAAAATAAGATTCATATCGCCAAATTCATGCCAAAGATAGTTTTCTTCGACTGCATGCCGATACGCTTCGTACAGTTTCTCCTGGGGAACAAATGCAGACAACATTGAAAGGTGGCTGGCTTCGGGTTCATGGAGCCCTGTCAGGATTCCATCGGCTGTTTTCAATTCATAACCCGGATGGATGAATAAATTCGTCCAGCCCTGCAGTTGCCCGGTTGCGACTGCTGTTTCCAGCGCCCGTACAACCGTTGTTCCTGCAGCGATTACCCTATTCCTTGATTCCTTGGCTTTTAGAATAGATGACCACGTAGTTTCCGGAATTGAGTATTCTTCTTTATTTTTCGATGGATGGTGGTCGAAATTGTCATCCAGGAAATAACTTAAGCCTGTATGAAGCTGAATGAACGCGATCTTGATTCCTTTCTTGCGCAATTTGAATAAAAGCTCCCAGCTGAACGGCCTCCCAGCTGATGGCATTTCCACCGAACCAGGGTGGGATGCAAATACAGTCTGGTAGTAATCCAAGCTCCACGGATTTTCGATATATTCATAACGGACGGGCTCACCCAATGAATAAATCTCGTCGAACAGGCTAGTTCCTGATTTTGAAAAACAAATAATTGACAGCGGCGAGGTCTGGTCGTTCTCCTCAACAACGGCATCAAGCCGGGAGGAAAAATCAATCTTTTCCCCTGCTTCTACTCCATTCTCAACAATCAATGCATGCCAGCGGCTTTCATCAATTTTACTAGCAAGCCGGATTTCAATTTCTTGCTGGCTATCCTTCAATCGGCCGCGGAGGATAGCCGGAATCGTCCTCGAGCTGTTTAGGACCAGGACATCCCCTTCATGAAGGTACTGGTCGAGATGATAAAAAGAATCATGGCAGGCATAGCCGGTTTCTTTTGACAAAATCATCATCCGGACATGGTCCCGCCTAACACCACGCCTTTCAGGAGGGGCGGCGGCATTTAGGGAAGAAGGCAAATGAAAAGGAAGGCTGTCTGCAATCATGTGGTCCGCCTCCCCTCGTTAAACTCCTGGGCCGAAAACCGCTGCCCGCTAATTGAAGCAGCTTCATCGGTGGCCAGGTATAGAAAGACAGGTACCACTTCGCTGGGATCCGCCAGTTCATAATCGCAATCCGGAACAGCCAGGCGATGCATTTCCGTGTTCATTTCACCCGGATCGACCATATTCACTCTTACCCCGGTTTCACTCAATTCATCCGCCCACGTTTCTGTTAACCCTTCAACCGCAAATTTTGAAATTCCATATGCTCCCCAGCCAGCATACCCGGTATTTCCTGCTTCTGAAGTAACGTTGATAATTGAACCGCTGTCTCGTTGGAGCATAACCGGAAGCACCCTGCGTGTAACCAGGAAAGTACTCATCGTATTAATCCGTAGCACATCGGCAAAATCCTCTTCAGGAAAATCGAGCAGCAGCGGCATTGGGCTAGGGCCCAAAATTGAGGCATTGTTGATAAGGACATCGATATGGCTGAACCGTTCCTCTGTCAATGCGACAAACCGCTCAACATCACGTGCAATTGAAATGTCTGCCCGAATGGCTAGGACCTCTGTCGCTCCAGCCTGTTCAGCTTCTATCTTTGCCTCCAGCAACGCTTTTTCATTGCGGGCGCAAATCGCCAGCCTTGCCCCCTGTTTTGCAAATGCCAATGTTAATGCCTTTCCAAGACCCCTTGAAGCTCCGGTGATCATTACATGTTTTACGTTTTTCATGATTACTTCTCTCCCCTAATCGTTTTACTGGTTCCTATGCTTTTATGATAGTCCGTTCCTGAAAAGCATTCCTCGGAAAGAAGCTTGAACTTTCCTACAACTTTAGGCTGAGAAATTTTTTACATCGGAAGAAATTTTGCATAAAAGGCAGGAAAAAATCGATTTTTGGAGAAAATAGGTATGTAGAAGCAAATAAAGGGGGACGTTGAAGTGGATAAGATAACAAGTATTGCATTTATTCTTTATCATGCGACCGATAACCCTGAAGTGAAGGCAAAAGCCGTTGATTTGCTGAACGGAGAAACAGATCTTCGAGAATTGAGGGCGGACATGGCTATGCTTCACCTTATTGAAACCTCTGAAGCCGCCTTGAAAAAGCAGTTCGTTAATAAAGTGGAAATCCAAAAGTTCGTTGAACAGCATCTGTTGATAGAAGCCTAATGCCTAGCCTAGCTCCCTGTTTGGGGGCTTTTTTTATTGGCTAAGAAACTTTATATTAGCTTCGAAAGGTTCCGATGAGAGACAATGTCGGGGTAAAATCCGAAAAGGAAGTCACTCAAAACCCGTTGAGTGACATTGTTCGGACAGCATTCAAAAAGGATGTCACATTTAAAGGGCAATCTGTTTCTTTCATTTACTCGGTTCCTTCTTTTGTAGAGGCTGTCTTGGTTGCCGTACTTGATAAAGTTTTTTAATAAACAATGGTCGCCCCTAATTTTGTTCACATTTCATATGAAATTCCGCAAATTATATCAAAAACCCCCGAATAATAGAGTGGCTAACCCTATTGTGCGGTTTGGTCAACCATGGTAAGATAAGGTACTGGTATTTTCTTCAAGTTATAATAAAGGAAAGCCGCAAGCTGGCTTTTTTAAAAAAACATGCATATTCCGTGAGCTGGCGAATAAATTGGAAAAGTATTCATGTTTAGGCTGGTTGGATAGTTGGTATAAAAAAGTACTTCTTGTTATAACAAGATAGCAATATACAGTGGAAAGGATGGTTGAAATGGTACAAGTTAACGTGAAAGTAGAGTACCTTGGCAAGAATTACTTGACCAATGTAATTACAAACCCACAGGCAAGCGATGAGGAAATCATGCACCTGGCTCTTGAGCAAGTCAAGAAGCAATGGGCGCAGTAATGGCGATAACACTGGGGGAAGAAAATAAACCATAGACGGAGCCGGTCCGCTTTGAAAAAAGGGATTGGCTCCGTCTATTTTTATAGCTACTCTAATTCATAGCCCTTCATTTGATCCATGTGGCTGGCAATCATCGCGATAATCGTACTCGCTTCTTCCTTTGTAAAAATAAAATTTGTTTCATCTTTAATTAGTTCATCGTCCTCGGTCCACATCCGGTTAATCCGGCGGAGTACGCCGTCCCCTGTCCCCTGCACGACGCCGAACTGATAGGTTACTTCGACCTCGTCTTCTTGCTGAAAGGCAGTCACTTCGGGAGTCTCCCACTCTACTTCGATTTCCTCGTAAACCTCGTCGTCGGAATAAGCTATAACGGTGAGGTCATCTGCTTCATCCTCTTCATCCTCAAGAATTTCATCAATATCGTCATATTCATCGAGGTCGTCATTCATGTATTCATGGAAACTTTCATGGACAGCATCAATGATGTTTTCAATGTCTGGTAAAATTGTCCGGGCCGGCTGTTCAAGTTCAGCGTCATAGGTTTCTACATAAAACTCCTCGTTATACGGATCAAAGAAAAGAGTGCAAAAATAATCGCGCCCGTCACAATCATCGGTTTCAACGAAGAATTCAATTCTTGGGTGCTTTGAACTCCTCTCGACTGCCATCTGGCCTGCCTGGTCGTATTTTTCACAAATGGATTCTAAATGGTCCTGCAACTCCGAGCTTACCCGGTCAAACCATTCCATTGACATGTACATCCTTCCCTTCGGCTGTTTTCTGGGTTAGTATGCCACTGTCGCCAGTAAAATGAGCTGCCACATTTATGCAGTCCTTGCCTGGAATTGAATTGGCTTAACTGGAGTACTCAGCTTAAACGGCTTGTCCTGTTGCGGATTGGTACTCGGCTGCTATCTTTTCAATGATTTGCTTGACCGGCAGGATATCATTGACTTCGCCGACTCGAGCCCCAGCGAATACTAAGCCCATTTCAACATCCCCATTCAAGGAACGGAGGAGCGAATCCATTGTGCAAAAGCGATAAGAACACGCTTTAAGGCAATCGAGGCATTTCGCGACTTTGAATTTCCCGTCATCCTTGATAATTTCGGTAAAGGCATTTCGGATTGCCCTGCCTTGAAGTCCAACGGTTGTTTTGACAAGAGTTAGGTCTTCAGGCTTCGCATCAACATACTTTTGTTTAAATGCTTGAGGGGCATCGCATTCCTCACTGGCGACAAACCGGGTGCCCATCTGGACTCCTGATGCGCCAAGTCTGATCGCCTTCGCAATATCATCCCCAGTCAAAATCCCCCCAGCCGCAATGACTGGAATCGTTACCGCTTCAACGACCTCAGGCAAAATATCAAACATCGGCCTATCAGTCCCAAGATGCCCTCCTGCCTCGAAGCCTTCCACAACAACCGCGGAAGCGCCAAGCCGTTCGGACAGTCTTGCAAGCTTCGGAGTCGAAACGATTGAAAGCACAGGGATGCCCGCTTCTTTCCCCCACGCGTACATATCTCTTGAGATTCCGGCTCCTGATATTATAAAGTCAACTTTTTCTTCCAGGGCGGTTTTCATTTTCTCAGCAAAATCGTTTACAGCAAATAGGACGTTTACGCCTATATAGCCATTTCCCTTTGAAAGTTCACGAGCGCGCCTAATATGGAAACGCAATTCTTCAATGGTAATCCCAGTTCCTGAAATAATTCCGATGCCGCCAGCCGCAGCTACTGCCGAGGCAAGCCCGCTCAAGGAAATGCCGACTCCCATGCCACCCTGGATAATTGGATATTTAGGAGCCATTTGGCCGATTCGTAATTGTGGAAGTTTCAATGTAAATTCCTCTTTTCTTATTTAAGCTAATAAATCTTCTTTTATTGTAAACGTGTAAAAAATAAAATACCGTGATATTTATCACCAGTTCCTAATAGCTGCTAATGTTTTTTTATTTTTCCAATAAAGGTAATGGTTCATTTTTCCAATAAAGTTTTTGGTTTTTCCTGTTTAGATTTGTTTGAAAGAGGTAAATAGATAATGCAAGACCAAAACAAAACAGGAGGGACTGGTTCACATGCAATATGCAATGGAAACAGCGACTCAAAGGTTAGTTATTGGGCTTGCAAGTGGTGAAGGAACATTTGCAGAGCTGTCGAAAGGCACGCTTGTCTACAATCGATATATTTAAGATCGATTCGACCCCGTGCAAATCGTAACTCTCACCAAAGTCTGGTAAGTAGTCCTGGCTTTTTCGGGACAAAGGGTAGGGTCCTGCACTAGCGGGACAGAAAAAAGGTGCGAACACTTGTGTTTGCGCCTTTTTTCGTTGAAAAAACTTCCTAGTTCCTCCCTCCACCTTTTAACCTTTTTACATTATTCTTCGATTCCCGAAAAATATTTTGGCTTAAAAAGAAGCTGGCAAAAGACAAATTAATAAGCCATTTAGCATGATTACCCTATCAGAATAGTCCACAATCTTCCTTTTTTATCCCCGTTAAGTCCTGTTTTTTTAAACTTTTTTTACAATTAAGGAATTTTTAAGGGTTGGAATATGATTAGAAAGTCTCGTTGTTTGTTTACAAACAATTCTGATATATTGAAATAGTAAAATCTTAAAGGAGTGGTGATATTTGTTAAAAGTACTTTCAAAATCAGCAATTGCGCTGGCTATGGCAGGAAGCATTGGCCTTGCTGGCATCCAGACGCAGGGTGAATCTGCAGAAAAGGCCAAGGCTTCGTATGATCTAAGCCTCGCACACTATATTAGTGCCGCCCCTGAACTGGCCGATAAGGCAAAAAAGCTCGGGATTGATCTCTCCAAGGCTGATCCGGCTGAAAAAATCGCCGGAAACACAGGCGCCAAGTTCAAGCAGGCTGGTGATAACTATGTGGCTTATAAGAAAGCGACAGGGGACATTCCGGTTCTTGTACTTCTGGCAAAGTATAAGGACGGCGATGAGCCGATTGGAGACCTAAAAGGCCAGGTGCCTGGAAAATACTATGAAGACCTGATCTTTGGAACGGAATACAATCCGTATGAGCTGCCTTATTTTGCGAAATATGCCGTACATAATGGACAAAAAGCCCCAACCAATAAAACCATGCAGAATGTTTATAAGGAATCTTCATATGGAAAAACAAATCTTGTCCATCTGGAAAACGCCGCTCTGGAGTGGGTTGAGCTACCGCACGGAGCTTCCTATTATCTTGACCAGGAAGGCAAATATGCGGAGAATGGCAAGTATGTGTATGGCAACGTAAATGGTGATGCGCGTACTGGTGAGTTTATCCGCGATCTTCTCAAAGCTGCTGACGACCAAGTTGATTTCTCTAAATACGCTGATGAAAACGGCGAAGTGCCGAATGTGTTCATTGTTCATGAAGGAACAGGTGCGGAATTTAGCCGTGACCCTGCCCAATTTTGGTCCCATAAATGGAGCCTTCTAAGTGCACTTTACTATGGAAAATACTATGAAACTGGAAAACCAGCGGATGTTCATGCCGGCATGAAACAAAGTGACTGGATCAACAAGACAGTTGCTGAGGAAATGACATTTGACGGCGTAATCGTCAACAACTACAACATGCAGCCTGGCATAGGCGGAAACGTTGCTGGCTACGATGCAGCAACCGATTCGTATAAAGAAGAATTGAAAGCCGGCCCATTCCCTGCCCAGACTGGTGTTTATGCCCATGAATTCGGTCATGCACTTGGCCTGCCTGACTTCTATGACACTGTTTATTCTTCCGAAGGAGCAGGAAACTATTCAATGATGGCCGGAGGATCCTGGTTGCGCTACCCTGACGCGGCGGCATATTCCGGTAACTCGCCTATCCACTTCGATCCGTTCTCAAAAGTTTTCCTTGAATGGGTTAAACCGAAGGAAGTAAGGCCGGAGGATGGCGTCCAGACAATCACCCTTCCACCAGTCAATGCAGCTAAGCATGATAACGCAATCGTGAAAATGGAGGTTCCAGGCTCGAACGGAACGGAGTACTTCCTATTCGAAAACGTTCAGCAGCAAGGTTTTAACGAAGGCCTCATCCGCCAGGGCAAAGACGCCCATGGGCTCCTGGCATGGCATGTTGATGAAAATGTCATCAGCCTTTATCAAACAGCCGGATTCCGCCCGAATAATGTTGAAAACTGGATGAATAAGCGCTTCCAGTTCAACCAGTCGGAAACAGCGAGCAACGGCACAGTCGTTACACACTATGGCCTATCTGTACTCCAAAAGGACGGCCTGTATGAACTGGAAAAGAATTTGAACCGAGGAGACTCTGGTGACTTCTTCAAGTCCGCCAACACACTGACGCCGGTTTCCGGAAACGTACACACAGGATCCTACTACTTCTGGAAGGGCTACAGCAGCACTCCAGCTGATTCAGGAATCCATGTTACAGACATTAAAGAAAACAAGGACGGTTCTATTACCGCCAAGTTCTTCTATAATTTCAACAGCTCAAAAAAATAATTTGCATAAAACCGGGTCCGAAATCAGGACCCGGTTTTACTTTTCTCCCTCCCCTATATCTATATCAGCTTTCCTCTTCGGCCGGCAGATGGCCAGATGGCTTGTAAGGGGTATCAAGGTCTTATATAATAATAGAGAGTATAGGATGAAAGTGGGAAGAAAATGCCGACACCGAGCATGGAAGATTATATTGAACAAATTTATTTGCTAATTGAACAGAAAGGCTATGCCCGGGTTTCGGATATTGCCGTCAATTTGTCTGTACAGCCTTCTGCCGTTACAAAAATGGTCCAAAAGCTCGATAAAGATGAATATCTTATCTATGAAAAGTACCGCGGGCTAGCGCTGACACCGAAAGGGCGTAAAATTGGCAAGCGCCTTGTATACCGCCATGATTTACTGGAACAGTTTTTAAGCCTGATTGGCGTTGATGAGGAAAATATATACGAGGATGTTGAAGGAATCGAACATCACCTTAGCTGGAATGCGATCGACAGGATTGGCGACCTAGTGCAGCTGCTGCAGGACGATCCAGCACTTACAGCCCGCCTTAAGGAATTACAGGAAAAAAACGAAGTGTAAAAAGGAAGCATCTGTTTGCGGATGCTTCCTTTCTTGTCGTTAATGACGTAACCTGTGAACACGTGACAAAAAAGGCTAAAATCGAATTTAGTTGTCACGTAAAGCCTCGTTGCGAGACAAAAAAGCCCGGAATCCATTTTAGTAGTCACTCAAACCCCTGAAGAGTATTAACCCTGTTGATAGCCGGCAACTTACTTTATTACCTTTTCGACTTTCGGTAACCGGCCTTCTGGGCTTCATTCTCCGTGCAAAACCAGACGATTTCCTTTATATCGGTTTTGTAAAAGGCGCCTCCGGGGACATGGTAGATTTTTGAGTTTGCATTCCCCTTTATTTTCCCTTCACATCTTGCCTGCTTATTGGAAGTTTTCTCGCCGTTTGTTCCCTTTCCCGGAATGCCAGTCTGGTAGCCCTCCTCTGTGGCATAATTTTCAATGGACCAAATACCGACGCCTTTCTTTTTCGCCTTATCCTGGATTTTGTAAAACCGGTCTACATATTTGGTGTTTGGCGGATACACATAAGCTACCCGGGCCAAGCCTTTTTCAAGCAGCAGCTCATTGAACATTTTTCCGTCCACATAAAGATATGCAAGAAGCCTTCCGTATTTGTCCCTGCCCCAGTTAATCCCTGGCTCAACTTCGATTTCCTTCCCTTTATGGAGTACTGTTTTTGCGAAATCGGATGCTTCCGGCCCAAACGGCTGGACTCCCAGTCGGGGATGCTGTGTTTCGGGAGTGTCCACGCAAAGGAGGCGCACCGTTTCTTCCTTCCCTTTAAGGGAAATGACAACTGTATCCCCGTCAATATTTTTAATGACCTTTGCTTTAAATAGCTCATTGACTGATTTTACTTCAGCCGGCACATTTCCTGTTTCCGTTCCGCCGATTTTCAATGGAAGCGAACAGCCTGCCGCCAAGAATAACGACAGCAAGAAAACAAGAATTATTTTATATCCTTTTGAAACCATGATAACCCCCTTGCCTCTGCCTTCTTAACAACATTCTACCCCATTCTGGCACCGGGAAGGCAGCAGGCAGTCTTTTTTACCAGTTTAAGATTGACTAAATATATTCTCCGTTATGGTAAAATTCAGGAAAAGACGCAACCCAAAAGGAGAGGCTTTGTTAAAGCTCCCCGCCATTCTATCAATCTATCATAAACGTTAATGGAGGCTTTTATGAACCGGCTAACTGACCACCTTATCATTTTATCGTTTGATTGCCTTTCATCACTTGATATCCCTGCCCTATTAAAGCTTCCTAACTTTAAATCCTTCATTGAGGGAAGCTCTTATTGCAGCAATGTCGAAACAATTTATCCGTCTGTTACCTATCCTTGCCATACATCAATTATTACAGGGAACTACCCAAACCGGCACGGCGTTGTGAACAATACCTTCATTCAGCCTGGAAGGCCATCTTCCGACTGGTACTGGCACCGAAGCACAATCAAAGGGACAACGCTGTATGATGAAGCAAAAAAGGCCGGGATGAAAACAGCCGCCCTCCTTTGGCCGGTAACCGCAAAAGCGAAAATCGACTACAATATGCCTGAAATTTTCGCAAACCGGCCGTGGCAAAATCAAGTGATGGTCTCACTTTTTAACGGTTCTCCCCTTTTTCAGATCGAAATGGAAGCGCGATTCGGGAAAATCCGCAAAGGAATCAGGCAGCCTGAGCTTGACGACTTTGTTCTTGAGTCCGCCATCCAAACAATCAAAGCGAAAAAGCCAGGTTTGATGCTGGTCCATTTTGTTGACCTGGACTCGCAGCGCCATCACCATGGTTTTTCGTCAAACGAAGCCAATGAATCGCTCAAACGTCATGACAAACGGCTTGGAAGGATAATGCGGGCAATCAGGGAAGCAGGCTTGGCTGATTCGTCAACAATCGTAATTCTTGGCGACCACAGTGCACTGGACGTGTTGAAAGTGCTAAAAATGAATGTACTTTTAAAGGAAAATGGTTTGATTGAAACAGACAAAGCTGGAAAAATCACCAGCTGGAAAGCGTACTGCAAAAGCTGTGACGGTTCGGCCTATTTGTATATAAACGACCCTAAGGATTTCAAAACGAAGAATGTAGTTGAGAACCTAATTGGCAGTCTGCTTATCGATAGACGCAACGGGATAGAAACTGCCTATACTGGCCAGGAAGCGGCACGAATGGGTGCTGATGGCAATGCACTTTTCATACTGGAGGCATTAAGAGGATTTTATTTTGAGGATAGCCATGAGGGGGAGTTCATTGAGAAGGTTACCAAAGAATCAACCACAAAAAAGAACTATTCATTTGCGTGCCACGGTTATTCTCCGTTCAAGGAAAAATACAGTACAGTCTTTTTTGCAAAAGGTAAGGGCGTCCTGTCAGGCGTTCGCATACCATCTATGAGGCTTGTTGACGAAGGTCCTACATTTGCAAGGCTGCTAGGCCTCAGCCTTGGCGATACGGATGGCCGGATTCTAGAGGAAATGCTTGATTTAGAGCCTATCATGGTGAAAAAATCCTTCATCACTTCCTAACTTTTTAAAGGCATCCGCATTCCGGGTGCCTTGTTTATTTTACTCAATTATAAAGCCCTATAAAACGCTCTTGTTCTCTCCTTTCAATAGCTCTTTCTCACTAGTCATAATTTGTTCAAACCATTTTTACAGATTTGTGAAACGGTAAACATAACTCCCGCAAGAGAAAAATTAAATGTTATATTCTAACCATAGAAACAGTAATTAACCTTTAAGGAGTGAAATATCATGGTAGTAAATTTTTTAAGGAACAACAAAATCGCAGCAGGGATTCTTACAGTCCTTCGCCTTTATCTTGGTTATTCTTGGGTGACAGCAGGCTATCATAAACTTACAGGCGGATTTGATGCATCAGGATTTTTGAAAGGAGCGGCCGCAAACCCTATTAAAGGGCCAGACGGATCTTTGGTATATGGCTGGTACGTGGACTTCCTGAATTCTTTCGCCATCCCGAACGCGGATATATTTAACACTTTAATTCCGATTGGTGAATTTCTCGTCGGCCTTGGCTTGCTTCTTGGATGCCTGACAACTGCCGCAATGTTTTTCGGTCTTGTCATGAACTTCAGCTTTATGCTCGCGGGAACCATTTCCCATAACCCAACGGACATCTTCCTTGGTGCAATCATTCTGTTCGCAGGCTACAACGCTGGCCGCTACGGCTTGGACCGCTGGGTTGTTCCGTTCATCCGCAAGACTGTTTTCAAAAATAATCATATCGAAAAAAATGCTGCATAACAGATAAAAGTTTTGGCAATACTAGGAAAAACCCCTTTGGTAGCCGCCGCCCAACTCCCCCGGGCCGGCATACTGAAGGGGTTTTTTTATTTTAAAAATTACATCTATTTATCTAATCTATTGCTCCTTTTTAAGGAAGTCCTGTGTCAGGGCCGGGAGATGGATGATAACAGTCGTCCCCTTACCGACCTGGCTGGAAAAGCTAAGCTTTCCATTGTGGCTTTCAATAATTTTGAAACAGGTCATCAGCCCAAGGCCCGTCCCCTTTTCCTTTGTCGTAAAAAAGGGCTCTCCAATCGTTCCCATCCTATCTTCTGGAATTCCGACACCTTCATCAACAATTTTAATCATAATTTCCTCGGGGCCGGACTTTTGGACACTGATATAAATATTTCCGCCCTGAGGCATTGCTTCGATTGAATTTTTTAATAGATTGATAAAAACCTGTTTTAATTGATTTTCTTCACAAATGATTGTTGGGATATTAGGTCCAATCGCTGTGCTGATTTCAACATTATTCAGCGCCGATTGTGTATTGATCAAGGTAACAACGTCTTTTAGAAGCTGGACAAGATTCCCTTCCTTAAATACTGCGGAGGACGGCTTTGCCAGGACAAGAAACTCACTGACGATACTGTTAATTCGATCGAGTTCTGCCAAAACGATATCATAGTATTCCTTTTTCTTATTTTCCGCTTTAAAAAGCTGGATGAATCCTTTAATGGATGTAAGCGGATTCCTGATTTCATGTGCAAGGCCTGCCGCCATTTGCCCAAGGAGTGCGAGCTTTTCAGATTTTTGAAGCAAGCGGTCTGTCTCTATCTTTCTGTTTGTAATGTCCTTTCCTAATGAAAGCTGGCAATCTTTCCCGCCAAATGTAATAGCCATTGAGGATACTTCGAAAAATATGTATTCGCCATCCATCCTCCGCAGTTTGTATTCAATTGGGGATAGTGGCTTCCGTTCCTGTTCCGTCAGTCGCATCCTTTCCTTGATTCGGTCAATATATTCAGGAGCAATACAGTCTAAAATGTGTTGGCCAATCAGTTCTTCCTTGTTTTTAGCCCGCATCATTCTTACTGCCGCTTTATTGACATAAATGACTTTATTGTTTTGGTGGATAACAACAGCCTCCGGGAGGGATTCGATTAAACGCTTATAGCTTTCCTCACTCTCCCTAGTCTTTGTGATATAGAATGTTAGCCGGGCATATTGCCAGCCAACCAGAATGGCCATTGCAGTATAGCCAAGAGTATGAAGCCTGAAAAAATTTTCACCGTGATAAGCTTTATCCACTATCAATAAAATGAGTGATACGATTACAATTGTAATTCGTCCAAACATCTTCATACAGCACCCCAACCCTGAATGGTAATAAACTATTAGCCATTTTGCATAAAGACTCTGCGTGTTTTTCCAAAAAATGATAGAACCCTATTCGTTACATTCGACAAGAACAAAAGAAACCCTTCACATATTTTCATAAATTTAAAAAGCACCCTTAACATTTTTTTAAAAAAAGGAAGGCCACCTTGCCGGATTAGTTCCGAGTGATGACCCTCGTTCCATTCGGTACAATGGACGCAAGCTCAAGAACATCTTTGTTGTACATTCGGATACAGCCATGCGAGACAGCCTTTCCAATTGAAGAAGGCCGGTTTGTTCCGTGTATGCCATAGCCGGCTTTAGATAGTGATAGCCACATCACCCCGAAAGGTCCCCCGGGATTCGGCTCCCGGTTGACAATGACATATTCCCCTGTTGGTGTTGATGTAAGCATCTTTCCAACTGCAATAGGGTAAATTTTCACAAACTTTCCGCTTTTAAAAAGCGCCAAAGTCCGTTTCTTAACGGAGACTTCAATACCGTATGGAATTGCTGAGGGATCAGGCAGACCCGGAATAACAATCCGCTGCCCTGCCCGCAAAGCCCCAACTCCCGGATTGGCTCTCTGGAGCATGTGGAGGCTGACTCTGTAATTCATCGCAATGATGGCAAGCGTTTCACCTGGTTTTACTATATGCACCATGTTTTTTCACGCCTTTTCCATTAGCATATTCAGCCAGGGGCGGGCAGTTGCCTGGCATTCGTATTTTTAGGGAGGATCGAAAAATTCACTTTAACGACCAGCCGTCATGAAAAATAAAAACCAAACTGCATGATTTTGCTCATCTGCCGCAGCATTCCGGAAAGCTTCCTTGACTTCCGCCGATGTTGCTTCTTTTGCTATTTGGTGATAAAAATCAACGGTTTCCTGCTCATCCCGGAAAGCAAAATCGATGCCGTCGCGATACGTTGCCGGACATGTTTCCGCTGCCTTTACATTCGGCTGCCTCCCTGTCAGATTGGTATAGATTCTCACGAATTCCTGATAGTGCCTCTGCTCATCTTTTCTAATCTCATTGATTTGCCGCCGGATACCCTCGTTCGGAGCAAGCCTTGCAATCCGTTCATAGCACTGGATAGCGGAATACTCCCCATTAATTGCCCGCAACACGTCACCCACAAGCTTTTCCTGCTGCCTTAAATAATCACCCTCATAATAATATGGATACATCTTCTTCCCCTCCTCTTCAAAATTAGTATATGGGCGGATGGATGCAGTGGTGATTTTTTCTGTTTGCTAGTAAATCAAGTTAGTGTGAGGGAATTACAAGATCTGCAGTTGAGAAATTTGTCTATATTTTGTGAGGAAGTTTTTACAAAAGCCCGATTTCGTGTTTACACGGCAAATTCCTTGGCATTTGTTTAAATTGCTCAGTTTCCCACTAGTTTTGATAGCTTTTGTCATGATGCAGGAAAACGCCTCTTTTTCAGCAAACTTATCTAGTATCGTTTTATATACTTCCTTCCCCTTTGAAGAAATAATTTATCATGAAAGGATGCGTGCAAATGAAAGAAGGACAAATCATGAAGGCTTATACAATTCAGGAGGTTTCTAGACTCATCAATGTTCCGCAGGGTACGCTCCGCCAGTGGGAACGAGACTTCAATGGTCTGGTATCTATCCCCAGGACTAGGCAGGGCTCACGTTTTTATACAGACACTGAAATCAACCTACTTGTAAAAATAAAACAAATGCGTGAAAAAAATCTTGGGAAGGAAATGATTAAGGAGCTCATCATGGAACATTTCAGGCAAAGTTCGGAGACAGCTTCCGAATCAATCGCAACCCACATTTCTGTGGTAGAAGATTCAAAACCTGTACCCGCGGATGCCTCAATTCAGACCCCCTTCGACTTGGAAGCCTTTTTTACCGCAATGGATGTTTACAAGCAGGATTTCCTTGCTGGAGTTAGGGAAGAAATTAGGGGCTCACTTAGGAAGGAGATAGTCGAAGAAGTCAAAAAGGAAGTCTCAAAAGGCTCCTTCCATACAGTAAAAAGCCTATCTGATTCGATTTACAAATCTGGGGAAAGGGTGGCTTCGGAAGTTGCGGAGCTTTCTACAACGGTTTCGAGAACCTCGGAACAAGCTTCCGAAACAGCACGTTTCCTTTCAAGCAGCATTTCGAGCGTTTCGAAAGCAACCTCCGAACAATTAGCAAGCTTAAACAAGCGTCTATCCCAGAATTCTGACCGGTCTTCCAAAGAAATGAAAGCACTCATTAAATCAATGGCAGATGCCAATATTGTTACCGAAAGCGTTGTCGAGAGTTTCAATGAAACGCTAATAAAGGATCGAGAATTTTATCTCGAAACCCTTCATATGGAAAGAATGGTCCACAGCCAGGAAATGGACCGCCGTGAAGAATTGCTTCAGGAAATCGTCTCAAGCCTTCGGAATACGGCCGCCGCAAAAGAAAAGAAATGGTGGAAGTTTTGGGGATAAGGTGCGGACTCATACTATTTTTATAAAATAGCTCACTACCAAAAACGGGGGAATAAACATGAATTCAAGCGAAGTTGCCAAACTTCTCGGAGTGTCTACAAGCACAATTCAACGATGGGTCAAACAGCTGAATTTGCCTATGGGACGGAATGAACGCGGCCACTATACATTTAAAGAAGAAGACATCGCCCTTCTCGAGAGCATCCGTGAACAAATCCAAAATGGCGCACTATTGCAGGAAATCGCACCCGTAAATGAAAAAAGCACCAGAACCGGAGTGGTCAAGTCCGTCGAAGTGCATCCTGACTTCGACGAGTTATTTTTGATGTTTTCCGACCTTGAAAGGCGCATCGATGGAAAAGCCGATTCGGTCACCGCTTATCAGCTGATTCAGCACCGCAGGGAAATCGAAGACCTTCAGTCCCAGGTGGCTACTTTGGCAGCTGCCATTGAAAAGATGGAACCTCTTGTGGGAAAAAGAGAACCTCAAAGTGTGCCGCCAATCCTACTCGACCCGACCGTACCAGGAAAGAGGAAGAAAAAACGTAAAATCATGGGAATGTTCTTTGGGTTTTAACACTTATTTTGAACTAACACTTTGTTTCCCCTCGAATAGTATTTCAAATAAATAAACACATAGGAAAACGCGGTTGATTTATTAACATCAACCGCGTTTTTAATTTATCTAAGCCGATTAATTCCTTTTGTAATTCTACTTGTGAATCACATATTGGGGCTGATATATTTTTTTACAACCGTTGCTAAAATGGCTATTAAAAAGACGATAACACTATTTATTACTAAAAAGTACCCTAGTTGCATTCCATAGAATATTGCAAAAGCATCACGAATTACAAATAGCGCTAATAACCCACCGATTGACCCAAATAAAACTGCCAGCAGCAATATTATGAAACCGGCATAATACAGATTTTTCTTTTTTTTGTAGGTTATAAATCCAATAATATTTGCAGTTACAATAAAAAAGGCCATGAGTATTAAGAAATAATTAGACATTTAACTCCCCTTTTTCAACTTATTCTTTAACCATTATATACTACAATTCTCTTTGCCTGGCATTAATTAGTTTAAATTCATATCATAAAAGAAGCTAGATATGGATCCATTATCAAGGCTTTCTTAGGCAACTCATTTTGAGAAAGGGCTGGGAATTGTTACAATCACTATAGTAACTCTTTGAAAGAAGTGATTTAGATGAAGATAGATGAAGAAAAGAAAGCAATTCGGTTTTCAGTTTTGGACCTCTCCCCTATTGTTGAAGGCAGTACAGCGGCAGCCTCGCTTCAGAATACAGTCGACCTTGCACAGTGTGCTGAAAAATGGGGCTATCACCGGTACTGGCTAGCGGAACATCATAATATGCCTGGGATTGCGAGTTCCGCAACCGCTGTAGTAATTGGCCATGTTGCAGCCAATACGGAAAAAATCCGGGTTGGTTCAGGCGGAGTCATGCTGCCGAATCACTCGCCGTTGGTGATAGCGGAACAATTTGGAACTCTCGAGTCACTGTTCCCGGGGCGAATTGATCTGGGCCTTGGCCGGGCTCCGGGTACCGACCAGCTTACCGCCTCCGCACTCAGAAGGGATTGGCGAATGAGTGCTGATGATTTTCCGAACCAAGTGGAAGAACTACGTGCTTTTTTTGACCCAACAAGACGGGAAGGCGTCATCCATGTCCGGGCAATTCCCGGTGAAGGACTCAAGGTCCCAATCTGGCTCCTAGGATCAAGCGGTTTCAGCGCCCAGCTCGCAGGAAGGCTTGGCCTTCCATTTGCGTTCGCTAGCCATTTTGCACCAGAACATACCCTGGCTGCATTAAACCTTTACCGGCAATCCTTCCAGCCATCAGAAGTACTTAAGGAACCATACAGCATGGCTGGTATAAATATCATTGCTTCCGAAACGAATGAAAAGGCAGAATTCCTTGCTACATCGATGCAGCAGCAATTCCTTTCCCTTCTAAGGAACCGCCCTGGCAAACTGCAGCCGCCTGTAGAAAATATGGAAGAAGTCGCTAGCCCTTACGAATTAACTCTTCTAGAAGGAAGGCTAGGGTCTACTATTACAGGTACGAAGGATAAGGTAAAAGAAAAGCTGCATGCATTTCTTGATGAAACCGGCATAGAAGAAGTGATAATCAATGCACAAATTTACGATCACCAGGAACGGCTCAAATCATTTGAAATCGCAGCTGAAATAATGAAGGAACTTAACAGTGACACTAACAGTAGTCAGGAATAAAGTTTTTCCCCCCATTAAATCTTTTTCAAGACCGTTTCCGAGGCTCCATCCCGAAACGGTCTTTATTTTCCTCTCCCCTCCAACGCTATTTAATCTTTTTACACCCCACTAGGCGGTCCCCATATTTAATTATTTAATCAACAACAAAAATTTCCAGTAAATATTATGAACCTTTCCCATATAATTTACTATATACTACTTATTGTAAATACTATTATCATAGGGGGAAAGGTTTTTGAGAATTAGAGACATTAAAAGAGATGCTTTGGATTCACTTAAAGGACGATGGGGAATTGCGATTCTGTTGACGATTATTTGTTACGGGATATATTTGATTCTTCCAACAACCGCAGATATCCTCGTTAGCGGGGGATTCACTAATTGGATCGATCAAGAAGGGGTATCTCCTGCTTCAGAGGGAATTTCATTTGTGTTTAATTTGGCACTTGCTCCGCTTCTGTTCAGCTATTACTGGGTTTTCCTTGACATGCGCCGAGGGCATGAAATTAATATCGGCAGCTTATTTAGGAACCTGTCTGCAGGGACTTACATAAAAATGATTGGACTTTCCCTGTTGACAACTATTTATACCATTCTATGGACACTGCTCCTGATTGTACCTGGAATCATTAAGGGAATTGCCTATTCACAAGCTTACTTTATTTTAAAAGACAATCCAGGCATCGTCATCAATGATGCGATAACCGAAAGCAGAAAGCTGATGGATGGCTACAAAGGGAAGTATTTCCTGTTGAACCTAAGCTTCATTGGCTGGTTCCTCCTATCTATTTTAACGCTTGGTATAGGATTAATCTGGCTTGTTCCGTATATTACCGCGTCTCTCGCTTCCTTTTACCAAAAGCTAATTGAAAACCGTGATCAGCAAATTCCAGAATATTAATTGAAATGGCAAAAGCGGCACCTGTGAAGGTTGCCGCTTTTTTTTACCGTGCTAATCAAACTGAAGCTTCCTTAACGCCTCTTCAGCCTTCGCCCTTGTCAGGTTATACGATTGCCAGGCCGTACTTTTAGAAATGCCGGTTTTCTTTTCATATAATACGCCCTGTAGGTTTGGGACATCGGGATGTTCATTGTACAGGCCGACAAGGCCAAGCAGCCCGGTATCGGACATGTTTGCCAAATAAGGAATATCAATTTTCCCCGTCTGCGTGTATCTGTCCAGATTTCGATCGACTACAATTTGGTCAATGTTGATGACATTGATCACTGAATAATAAACGAGTGACGCAATGAAGTAAAAATGGATCAGTGACAGGCGGCCGAGCCAGATTTTTGCGAATGTATAGCATAAAATGACCAGTAAAAAAATCATGAAGGAATGGACCAGCACCCTGGTGAATGTAAATCCATAAGCCTCCTCATACATCATAAGACGCATGAATGCTGATGATAGAATGACCCCCGTCGCGATGAGAAGAACGGACAAGGTCCCTTGTATGGCCCGCCATATTCCACTTGCAGTTTGTTTAACAAAAGAAACAACCGCAACTGTTACAGTCAAATTGATGAGCGAAACGAAAACGAGCTCAAAAAAGCCGCGGCGAGCATACTCTGCGTACGTGAACCCTTCGCCTAGTGTTCCACTGAAAAAGTATTTGAATTGCACTGCGACAAACAGCGCGTAAACCGCGTCAAGCAGGATAAGCAAAGTCAAGGCTATAACGGGGTCAATTCCAAAACCGATTCCGCTGCCTTTAATCGGCGTGATTTCCATTCTCTTTTTTAAATTCACCTGTAGGAATCCAAAGATAGCAAAGGCGAAAAACAGGCTGGCCAATGTTCGGAAGATGCTCTCACCGCTTATGCTGAACCAACCCGGAAATCCTGTTACAATTCGCTCGAACTGGCTGTCTGCAGAAATGAGCAATGAGAGTACAACTGCCAGGACAGGAATTGAAATGCCCGCTCCGATTAGTATTTTTTTAATGACTGCGGCGTTTTTGTTGTCTGTCTTTTTCCATGCTAGCCTTGCCAAGATCCTTGTAAAGGCTGCGTTAAAGGCAATGCTTTGAACAATCCTTTTTAAGATATAAACCAAAAATACAGGTTTGGCCCAGTGCTTTTGGTTTGGCCCAGTGATGAGGGCAATATGGAAAATAACCAATGCCGGAATTGCAAGAATGTTCAATGCATAGAAAACCTCGGTATCGTAGAGGAAATAACTCGCCGACAACAGCCACACCGCTATGAGTACAAGCCAGCCGAGGCGCTGATGCCTAAAGGGGAAGCTACGGAACCTCCAAAAGAATGCTGAATAAAAAGCAGCGATAAATACAAAATACGAAATCCCAATCTGTGTGCGTGTAAAAGCTTCTTGTGCCAAAATTCCCAAGCCTAGGCAAATGGCCAAAAACAGCCAATCCTCTTTTCTCATTCTTAAAATCATATATTTTCATCCTCCTTTTACATAGTTAGTCTTTGTATATAGAATTACTAGGTATGTTTGCAAAAAAAAGCTTATACCGAAGCCCTTCGCCCCCATCTATAGGCAAGCATGCATACGGGATAGAGAGTGGCTGTTAATAGGATACAAGCTATAATAAACGTTTTTGTCAAAAGCGGTTGGAACCAATGGTGCGGTATAATACCGAACACAGTAAGGACCATAAGTGTCAGGTTGGGAATAATGGCGAGAAAAAAAGTTCTTTTTACGAGTTCCCTACCCTTGTGGCCGAAGCTCCGTCCAATTTCATAGCCGAGCAGCGCCCAAAAAAATATGTAAACAAATGCAATGATAAACGGAATGGAAGTAAGGTGGCTCCAGACAAAAGTAATCCACGCCCAGTCATATAGATTATGCGCCGCGGTAAGGAAGACTCCTCCTGAAAACAGGAGTACATTCAAGAGAACAAACAGCCATTTCATATTACTGGGCGTTTCCGAAAGCTCCTCTTTCCACATTGCCGCTATTTCTTCGGGAGTGCCAAGCCTGGAATTTATAGCCTGGCGTGCTCCCTCCGTGCTCAATGACATTAATTCCATGAGCATTTCGTCAAGATGGGATTCATATTCAAGGAGAATGGACTCCTTTTCTTTGTACTTACCCAGCCTCCGGTCAAGTTCCATTAAAAAGTCATTCTTCAGCCGTTCCATGATCGGTTCTCCCTATCACTCTGTTCATCACCTGAACAAAGTCTTGCCATTCCTGGGTTTTCTCTTTCAGAAGCTCCCTGCCTTCAGGGGAAATCCGGTAATATTTACGAGCCGGTCCTTTTTCTTGCTCCTGCCAGTAACAATCGATGTATTCCTGCTTTTCAAGCTTGTGAAGAGCCGGATACAGTGTTCCTTCTTTAACGGTCAAACCATTCCCGCTTCTCGCCTCAAGTTCCTTGACAAGCTCATATCCATACATATCCCTGCTATCCAAGAGCTGAAGCAGTAAAAGCGATGTACTTCCTTTAACTAGTTCACGATTAAACATCCTTTTCACCTACCTAGAAATCTTATGTATATAGAAATACTACAATGTATATTTCCATATGTAAATAGTTAATGTCAATTTATTTTCCGACACCTTCTTCTTCTGTAAAGAAATAGCCAAACCACATATCCTGCTGCGCCTCCAATCGTATTAAGAATAATGTCGTCCACATCGAATGCGCCTACTCTGAAGGTGAACTGTGCTGCTTCAACTGCAAAGGAAAGAAGAAACGAACTTAAAGCAACCCTTTTGAGGACCTTCTTTTGTTGAAAAAAGAATGGCATAAAAAAGCCAAAGGGCAAAAAGGCGAGAATATTACCGAAAAATTCATCCGTCACCATCCATGGCGACAACCCCTTGAAATTGGCAAAGTAACGGCCAATCGTTTGAAAGGGAACCAAATTAAAGGCAATTATTCCTCTCACGCCATTCCTGTAGGCTGAAAAGAATAACAGATAAAACAAAACGAACAGATACAGAGAAAAACAAGTCCAAATGAATACTTTTTTAAACCGCAACACCATCAACCCCTTTCAAAGAAATGCACCTTCCCATTGTAAATCATTTTTTCAGATGTGATAATAATAATGTCAGTTATATGGGAGGGTTTGGAAATGGGGCTGCCGATTAAGCCTGCTCTGCTCACATCCATCCACCATGAATACGATGATGCTATCAACTGGATAGAGGTTGCTAGCAGAAAGATGCCGTTTGATAGAATTGTCGAATGCGATGGTTTCAAAAAAAACAAAGGGCTTTGAAGAAGTCAAACCGATTTTGTAATAGTGAAAAAGCCTCCTGCCAGTTTGGATTTGACAGGAGGCTTGCTTATGTATGCTTAATATTTCTTTACCGCATCCAGAGCTTGTGAGAGTGACGGCAGGAAATCGACACCCTCGAATTTCAAGCCCAGCTGGACGGCTGTTTGAGCGATTTCCGGGCGAACTCCCGATATAGTTGAGCGGACGCCAATCAATTTCAACGCTTTTATTAGCCCAAAAAGCTCATTGGCGACCATGGTATCCATGATTGCGACACCAGAAAGGTCAATGCACAGGCTTGAGACGCCTTGTTCAACACATTGAACGAGTGTGTTTTCCAAAATAATTTTAGCCCTTGCTGTGTCGATATCACCAATCAGGGGCAAGAGTGCCGAATCGCCCTGAAGTTTGATGACCGGAGAACTTAGTTCGTTGATTAAATCTTTTTGCGACATAAGCCTTACCATCGTGTTCTTATGATAGCTTTCAACAAAGATTGCGATGGAAAGATTAAACGCATTGATGGTAGTTTCATACCAGGAAAGCGCCTGTTTTATGGGAACGCGATCTTCGTTCTCCTCGATGAATTGATTGATATACTTAAGAGCTACCTTTTGGCTGTTCATGTATTCCCGGATGATGTAATGCAAAGGTGTATCCAGGTGCTTTCCATCATCAGCTAAGTCCTGCGACCACTTCCTGAATTCTCCTTGGAGATGGTCCTCCCCTTCAATAAACAGTTTATAAAAGTGTAGGAAATATTCCTGGTTCTGCCTTTTTAGTTCGGCAATGATTCCGTGACTGTCTGTTGAATAGACGGAGGAAGGATCTTTATCATCCACCATGGCATACCAATCTTCTGATAGCTGCAATGTTTTGCTCATAAAAAAGTCGAACAATTCTTCGTTTAAAGTCATGAATTTTCCCCCATTTGCCATGTTCTCCTTATTGTATCGAAAATTCAATTAATTGAAAACAAATAACGCTACAATTCGCCATTTCTTATCAAATTAAAAAGCCCGCAAAAAGCCAGGCTTTTGGTATTTATCATTGGTTTTCATGTGGTACGCTTGCCGATTAAACGTTGCTGCGCCGCTATATTTTTTATAAGCCGACAAAATATTCATTCTGCCACGCCATTTGCGGAGGCACTTTTGGAAGCAGGCGGTCATGCTTCAACTGGATCCTGCCTTCCTCTTCTAAAAGCAATCCGTTCCCTCCGGCAAAAAAATCATCATCGCAGTAGGCGGCTATTTCAGCCATAAGGGGTGGATAAGGGCTTTTCCTTATATGAGCGGAAAGCTTTTTCATCACATGGGGGTACTCCATGTCCCGGCAAACAGCAAACCAGTTCTCCACTGTTTCATTTTTTACTGTAAACTCAGGATAAACAGATTCGATCAGCACTAGAATTTTCATCAATTCTTGCTTCTCCATCCAGTTCATACCTCCCCGTATTATAGTCCTTAAAACCATACTGGCGGCCAGTCAAATCAACTTTTTCTTATTCTCCCATGTCGAGTGAATACGGATTCTTTCCAATATTCATTCTGGCTTCATCCGTTAACACAAAGGGCTGTGAAAGGGCCTGGTCCTCTTCCTCTCCCTGAGGATGCACGCTTCCATCAAAGTGAATTGGTTTTGTTTCCATATGCTTCCCTCCTTGTTCACTTACCTTTCCACGCTGGCCGTGTTTTAATACATATAATGAAGCATATCAATTTACAATATTCCTACTATTCAGTATAATTTATCAGTCCGAAAAATGCCAGTATGAATCCAGGAAAATCAGGTGAATTCAAACCGGTGGAGCAGCTCAAGTTGGGGAAAATTTACCAATAGGGACATCAAGTGAATTAAAGGGTTTTTTTGGTGGCTTCGTTCTTGAGTGATGAAGACCGTTTTGATGGAGGCAATACTAAAACGGTCTTCAAAAGGGGAATCATGGATTATATATAAATATTAAAAGTCTTTTGCCGCCAGTCCATTTGTACGGGTAAATCCGTGGTAGCGGGTACCCTGGAATGTCAGGTCCCCGACATCTCCTTCCGCAAGCTGCCCGTATTCCGCTCCGCCAACATGCATTTCCATCCGGTCTCCACTCTCGACCTCAAAAGTTACATAATACCAGGTACTTGCAGAAGATTCCCCGGATCCACCACTAACCTTTGTCCGTTTTGCCACCACCACCGCTTTAACGGTAAGGCGGGGCTGCTTGTTATTGTTCGACCATTGCCCTACACCTTTAACGACCGAAACGAGTATAAACCCGATTACAATTACAAAAATTGCGGAAATAAAGATCGGTACCATCTCGAACATAAATGATTCTCCCCCAAAGCCTGCCATTTCAGCACTCTCCTTCTCCGCTTTCACGCTTTATAAGCTCTTCCCTATATTTTATGGCCGATAAAAGCTTTATGCCTTTCAGCCTGGAAATATCGGCATCCATCATTGAAATGGCTTCAGCGAATTTTCGTTGATAGGCGAGTTCTTCAATATCAAGCCATCTTCGGTAATCGGAATCACTAACTTTTTCCTTAAGCCTAACGAATTCCGAATGATCCCCTTCCTCCAGGGCTATCACCGCAAAGTAATAATTTTTAAAAGTGCCCTCTTTCATTCCCGCCAGAATTTCTTTTGCCTCCGCAAATTGCTTTTGTTTCAGGTAAAGCATCGCCAAAGCCATATCCTTAATTTTCCCAGGACGCATAGCTCGAGCAATTTTTTCGGCCGGTTCATATTCTTCACTAAAAAATAAATATAGAAACTTGTAATAAGGACTTCGCGACTTTCGCAAATAGTCCAGCATTTTTGCCGGATTCTTACTCCAGATCAGCGGCATGATAAATGGAATGCTTATAATTATGTACAGGGCAACGGCAAAAAAAGTTATGAGCGGTGAAACGTCCCCCATTCCAAGTAAAAATGCAACAATGAATAATCCAAGATACCATAGCACCATCTCTTTTACCTCCTAAAAACAGCCAAGCCTTCCTTTATGTTACTTTACCATATTCATTTTTGGAAAGTGAAGGATTTAAGAGTTGATTTACTATAACCAGGTTATGTAAACATTATTATTTTTCATACCCCTTTTCCTTGTCTGTTTTCCTAAATTCCTTTATCATTTACTCTTAGGCAAACTAAAAACAGCTAGAATTGGAGTTTATGTTATGGATTTGTGGGAATTTTTCGTTGCACTGATACTTGGGATTGTTGAAGGATTAACGGAGTTTGCGCCTGTCTCATCGACAGGGCATATGATTTTGGTCGATGACTTGCTGCTGCATTCTAAAGAGCTTTTTTCTCCGCCGGTGGCCAACACTTTTAAAGTTGTCATTCAGCTGGGTTCAATCCTTGCGGTCGTCATTGTCTTCAAGGACCGTATTTTAGGGCTGCTTGGTCTTGCCAAAAAAACAACCGACAAGGATACCGGCGAAAGCTTAAGCCTTCTGAAAATATTCGTCGGCTTGCTGCCTGCGGGAATTACTGGCCTACTGTTTGAGGATTACATCGATGAGCACCTTTTCTCGGTAAAAACAGTCGTTGTCGGGTTGGTACTTGGTGCTGTGCTGATGCTAATTGCGGACTTTATCCGACCAAAGACGCCAAAAGTGGAAACAGTCGACCAGGTCGGCTACAAGCAAGCGTTCGGAATCGGTGTTTTTCAGTGCTTCGGACTTTGGCCGGGATTCTCCCGCTCAGGTTCAACCATTGCGGGCGGTGTCCTGCTTGGGATGAGCCACCGTGCTGCATCTGACTTTACCTTCATCATGGCAGTCCCTATCATGATGGGAGCGAGCGGAATCTCCCTATTGAAAAACTGGGAATACTTTAGCCTTGATGCGCTTCCGTTTTTCATTGTCGGCTTTCTTGCCGCTTTTGTTGTGGCACTCATCTCGATCCGTTTCTTCCTGAAGCTGATCAACCGGATTAAACTTGTTCCGTTCGCGATTTACAGGATCGTAATCGCAGTCGTGATTTATGTTCTTTATTTTTAAAAGATAAAATAACCGGGACTCCATAATTGGAGTCCTCTTCTTATTCCTGTGGGATGGCTTAAGAGTGAGGCGGCTAATATCCTCCAAGGAAAAGATTTTTGAAGTCCGGTTTTTAAAGGTCATGGTATTTTTAAAATAGGACGGAAGGAAAGCTGCCTGGCTATCGTTTAACGGGTTCGGTTTAGAAGTGCAAAACTTTAATTAGGCATTAAGAAAGAGGTGCAATTCGCACCTCCTTTATTTATCCTTTAACAAATGAATTAGCATTAGAATTAAATGTCTTTGTAGACAAACTCTCGATATTTCACAAATTCATTCTTCTTATAAAAGTTCTTTGCTATTTCGTTTTTGAACCAATAGTCTAATTCAATCTTATTAATGCCGTTTTCTTTTGCAATATCCGTAATTTTGTTCATCAATTCAGAACCGTATCCTTTTTTTCTTTGGCTCTCCACGATACTTATTTGATGCACATATACCGATTTATATGATTTTTTAAAGGCATTATCGGGATAATTTCTTAACTCAATCCAAGCATAACCTAAAGATTGGTCATCGTCCTCCAACAGAAGGAAATAGAATTCCTCTTTATCAATAATCTTTTGAAAGAAAATCTTAATTTCCTCAAAATTATATTCTTTGAAATACTCAGGGTATAAATTCGCGTGTAAATCGTGAACATATTTATTCAATTTAGCCACTAATTCAAAATCGTTTGTTCGACTGATATTCATATCCGTTCTCCTTTGTAAGAAAATTCCTATTCTCATACTATCATAAAAGTGGATTTCCTAAATCAAAAAACATCCTTTTTCAGGTCCTTTTGACATAAGTTGCTATTAAGATTGAAATTCGAAATATAAATGTAAAAAAGCATATTATATCAACAAAAATAAGAGATCCAAATCATATGCGATTTGGACCAAAGATTGATGCTCTAAATGTACTCCTAATCCAAACCCGTTAGATTTCAGCAGCATAGAGCTTTCTAGTTTGGTAGCAAAAGACCATTCTATTTAATTAAAAAGTGCTATCCAACCGGGGGCATAAAAAGTGACAGTTCTCGATATATCTGAAAAATTCGGGGATATAATTGAAGAAGTTAGCGATAAAATTCAAAAAGTTGGCGATATCCGAAGAAGTGAACCCGAATTTGTCTCTCCGGGTGCCGTTTGTTCAAAAAATACCTAGGATAGTTGACAGCAGAGACGGGTTTTTCCTATTTATTTTCACTTACCCGGGCTTTTGGTTCCTTTGTGCAAATTTCGTCTTATTCAATTGTCTAAATATGGTATAATTGTCCTATAAAGGTAAAATGGGAGTTGTTTTTGTGGCCGCGTTCCTTGCCGAAATTTTTGATATTTTCCGAGATCTTCTCTTCAATCCCGCTTTTTTTAAGGGGAGAATGGGTGAAAAACAAGTTATCAGGCTACTGCAAACTCTTGATCCGGAAACCAATGTCGTCCTAAATGATCTTTATATCCCAAAAGAAAATGGACAAACGAGCCAAGTAGACCATGTGCTGTTGAGCAGCAAAGGGATATTTGTCATTGAAACAAAGAACTATAACGGATGGATTGTCGGTTCGGAAAACAACCCCACCTGGACTATCATCAAATTTAAGCACCGTACATATTTCCCAAACCCAATCTGGCAAAATTACGGCCATATCAAAGCAATACAGGATTATCTCGGAGAAGCGGCGGCCAATGTCCCCTATTATTCCGTTGTTGTCTTCTGCCATAATGCCACATTAAAGTTAAAGAATCCTTTCAAAAATGCGGATGTTGTACAATTAAGGGATCTTCTTTATCTGATTGAAGCGAAACCCGCTGCAAATCCAGTCACAAAATTTCGGCAGGAAAAAATCAAGCTCCTTTTAACAAAATTATACATACGTGACAAGCAGGCCCGAAAAATTCAGAGCGAAAACCACATAAGTGAAATAAAAAACAACTTGCAAGAGAGGAAATTGCAAATCGCCAACAATATTTGCCCACGCTGCGGCGGCCATCTTGTCACCCGAAACGGAAAAGGCGGCTCATTCAAAGGTTGCTCAAACTACCCAAAATGCCGGTTCATTGCCTAAAATTAAAAAGCAACCACAGCGGTTGCTTTTTGTCTTTTAATATGGATCGTTGTTTGGGTCAATATAGGACTCAATTGCCTGATCCAATGCATTGAATGCTTCCCCGAAAGCCGCCGAAGACGAAATAGTTCCGGCATGCTCGAGTTCTGCAGCCGCATTCCTCGCCTGGGTGAGTGACGTAATCGCATCTTCTATCATCGTCCCTTTATCGCCGTGCTGCTCAAGAGCGGAACGGAGCTTGGCAATACTCTCATCTAAATTGTGCATTTCAGGGTGGTCAAACGCCTTTTCCATTTCTTTTTTCACCTGCTGCAAAATTTCCTTCATCTTCAATCCCCTTTCCTGGTAACTGTTAATCCCACGGTAGTGTACCCTTTAGGGGTGGGCCCTATTCGCTTTCCTTCCGAGTGCCAATCCTACGGGAGTGTACCAATCTGAGCCAAGTTCGGACAGCTTTTCAAAAAACAAGCTGTCATGAGTCCGAATATGCCCCAAGTTCGGACAGCTTTTCGAAAAACCAGCGGTCATAAGTCCGAAGATTCCTATGTTCGGGATACCGTTCCGGCGCTCTAATTCCTGGTCCGATTATCCGGTACGCAGCCAACATTGGAGCTATTCACGGTCTTGAATACGAATAGAAACCTCCCTTCTGCTGAACGCTAATCAAAAAGGAAGGATGTGGCTCGAAATGAAGTTCGGCTGCCATGTGAGCATAAGAGGCGGTTATCTTTCCGCCGCCAAGCATGCAAAGCAAATTGGCGCCCAGGCGTACCAGTACTTCCCGAAAAATCCCCGGAGCCTTTCAGTGAAGAAGTTTGACCTTGCTGACGCGGAAAGCTGCCGGCGATTTTGTGAAGAGAACGGTCTTTTTTCGATTGCCCATACTCCTTATCCAACGAGCATCACCCCTTCTCCCTCCAAAAAAGAGCTGAACATAGCCTCAATCCTGAACGATCTCACCATCGCGGATGCATGCGGTTCAGCTGGAATTGTTGTCCATTTCGGGAGCCGCGTCAGCGAAGAAGATCCACTCGCAAGCTATCACCTCATGCTTGAAATGCTAAATGCAATCCTTGAAAATTGGAATGGCGGCTGCCTTCTTCTACTTGAAAACAACGCGGGAAAGCTAGCGGCACTCGGCACGGAACTCGAGGAACTGGTCCAAGTGAGGAACCTGTGCGGGTATCCAGCAAAAATTGGCTTTTGCCTGGACACCTGCCATGCGTTCGCGAGTGGGATGTGGGATGGTTCAAATACGCGTACATTCAAAGAAAAAGCTGATGGTCTCGGCTATACGGAGCATTTGAAGGCCATCCATCTCAATAACTCAATGCACCCGTATGGCTCCCGGAAAGACCGTCACGCCAATATCTATAGAGGCGGTAAAATCCTCCCTGAACAAATGGAATCAATAATATCTGCGTTTTCGGAAATTCCATTTATTCTGGAAACCCCGTCCGACCTCGGAGTTTCACACGAAGAAGAAATCCTTGCCCTTAAACGGTTAGCGCCTTCAAAACCGGCAAAGACTACACGAGAGGAAGGAGGATGACAAATGAAAAACGTACGCTATATCATCCAGGATGGCTATGATGCCGAAAATATCGCCGAAGCGCTAAAGGTCCAGCTGAGCATTAACAGGTTCGACAATATTGGGATTACAGCCGTTGAGCAAAGGAATGAACTCATTGTGCAGATACCGGAAAATAATGGGCCGCTTGAGGAAACCCTCGGCAGCTTCATGGCCGGTTACCAGGATGGGGTTATTTTAGAATAGGAGTAGAAAACCCTGGTTTGTGAAGTTGACGAGCCACTAAATTTGCATAATAATTAGCAGTCCAATTCGCACCTGAATTTGACTGCTTGTTTTTGTTGATATAAATGGGGTTTTACCACATTGAGAACGAAGTAGAACCTAAATCACAACCCTTATGGCAGGTTGACGGACGTTATTGTCAGCGTTTGATTTTGTTTTTTGTGCATTAACGATAATTTTCGGGGAGTTATTGGATATTTATGTTAAAATTTATAGGAATTGGTTATTCAAAAAAAGTGCTAATTTATTTTGAAAATGCCTACTTTATTTGAGGAAATGAGCGCATATCTACACATTGGGCTAAAACCACTTTTTGTGGTCAAAGATAACATCTATTTAAAGGAGATGTGTTATGAAAAGAATCTGCTGGATCAGCCTGTTTATATTATTTTTGTTCGGGACAATCGGTTGTTCCATTAAACCAAATGGGACTCTGGATATGTCCTCTAATACTAATTTTCCAATGAGTCCAACTGACGTAGGTTTTTATATAGGATATCAAAACCCTACTCCTATTGAAAAGGTGGAGAATGGTGTGTATGTTACCGGAGTACATGCCCACGGAAATCGACAGTCCTTTCAAATATTTTCTAAAGTATCAGAAGGAGATTATCAGAATGCTGCGGCACGGATTGAAGGTGAAAACCTGATTATTGAAATGACGAGCCATAAGGCAAAAAACGGGGAGGTACCCCACCCCTATGTGATTCATGGTTTATCTATAAAGGAAAACCCCCGCTTTTTTGTGGTTATTCGTAATGGCAAAACGGAAAAGAAGGAAGAAATTCCATACGCAATTGAATAATAGGAATAGTAGACAATTTTTATTATGCATCTGGTCCCCTTTAATTCAATAAAGTAATTTTAAACAATAAAACTTGGAGCCAGTCGGTCTCCAGGCTTTATTTGTGCTAATTTTCTTTCCATAATGCCAACGAATCTTTATGCAAATTTAAATCCACCTCAAACCAGAACCCCTCCTTGAAAGGTTGCCCCCGTTTTTCGCCAAATTTCGTGGAAATTCGAAAAATGCTAGACCTCCCGCCGCTATTGTGTATACTTATTAACATGGCAAAAAAGGAGTGTATAGAAATGAAAGTAGCGTATTTAGGACCCCATGGAAGTTTTTCAGAAGAAGCTGCGTTACGGACGTTTACCGGCAAGGATGTCGATTGGCAGCTATGCGACTCAATCCTCGAAGTACTTGAGGCAGTCGGTGACAGGAAAGTGGATAAAGGCATCGTGCCAATTGAAAATTCAATTGAAGGAACCATCAATATTACCGCGGACGGCCTTCTGGCGAACAACCTTTTTATTGAATCGGAGGTCATCTTTCCTGTGACGCTTAATCTCCTCGTCAATGAAGGAGCTTCATTGGAAGAGATCCGCGAGGTTTGGTCGATTTATCCTGCCCTCGCCCAGTGCAAGGAATTCATAAAGGAAGCCCGGGTGATAACAAAGGAATTCGACAGCACCTCTTCTGCGGCTAAAGCTTTGAAGGAACAGGGCCGAATGGACGCCGGGGCAATTGCTTCTAGCGCAGCGGCCAGGCTTTTCGGGCTGAAGGTTGCCAATAGCTCCGTACAGGACAATGGTGAAAACCATACTCGGTTCCTCGTTGTCGGAAAACGGAGCGCCGAGGTCCTCCCTTTCCATAAACGAAACAAAATCATGCTTCTTATAGCGCCAGCTCTCGATCAATCCGGCGTCTTGTCCTCCATTTTGAACGTGTTTTCCGCCCTTTCCATCAACCTGACGTGGATTGAATCGCGCCCGACGAAGAAAAGGCTGGGCACTTATCACTTCTTTATTGAAGCTGAAACAGGCCAAGATGAAGCCAAAACAGGAAAGGCGCTGACCATTCTTCGTGCGTTTGGCCATGAGGTCCAGGTACTTGGGAGTTATAACACAAGCCGGCTTTAATCGCAATTCAAATTAGGAGAACCTACATGCTTAAAAACTGGAAAACAATCTTATTGCTCGCAATTCCATCAATAGCTTCCTTTGCATCGATGACGGTAACCGGCACAATCAATCTCATTATGATTGGGAATCTGGGAGCTATGGCCATAGCCATCGTAGGAGTCTCTAATATTGTCATGTATAATGTATGGGCCCTATTTTCGGGGATTGGACATACAGTAAATTACCTTGTCGCCCAAAATTATGGTTCAGGTAATATGGAAAAAGGGCTTCAGCGGACATACATAGCGCTGCTGCTTGCGACAATTGCGGGAATTTTCATCATCCTTCTAGGATTTACAGGGACCGAAGCCATTTTTTATTTATTGGGAAGCTCGCCTGAAATGCTTAGCCAAGGGAATGACTATTTGAAAATCCGCTTCTTTGCAATGATATTTGCGATATTCAGCTTCACCATTCATGGGTTTTTTAGGGGTATAGGAAATACAAGAACACCGATGGCTGCCTCCCTGCTTGCAAACGTGGTAATGATCTTTTTCACATTCACACTAACGTATGGAAAAATGGGTTTTCCCGAGCTTGGCCTTGTCGGCGCGGCTTGGGCACTTTTTATAGGGGAAGTCGTTGGGCTTTTATATACCGCCGTATTTTTCTTGAAACGAATAAAACCTTCCATTTTGCCGTTTGTGAAATTAGCGGAAGCGAAATTGATTTCGATCGAAAGCTTCAAGATCGGGATGCAGGAATTTTCGAAAAGCATGGCGATGTTTGTCTTTACAGCTTTTGTAACAAGGCTTGGAACCAATGCTCTCGCCGCAAATGAAATCGCCTTAAGTATCATGAGTTTTGGATTTATGCCCGCGGCGGCATTTGGTTCGACTGCAACCATTCTGGTCGGACAGGAAATTGGACGCAGGCAGCCAGCGATTGCAAAAAGTATGGGAACGCAGACTGCTATCATGGGAAGCCTGTTCATTTTGTCCCTCGGGTTTATTGAATTCATTTTCGCCGAACAAATTGCCCGTATATATACGAATGAACCACTTGTATTTGAGCTTACTGCAAAATTAATTATGATTTCCGCTTTTCTCCAGCTGTTTGATGGCTTGTATAGCTTCTATTCCGGTGGGTTGAGAGGAATAGGAGACACCACCTTCCTCCTTCGAACATCGCTGGCCCTTGCATGGGGATTTTTTGTCCCGGTCACTTATGTGTTTGTCTTCGTTCTGGATATGTCCAGTTATGGAGCTTGGATTACCCTCTATTCCTACCTGACTGTTTGCGGTCTCACCATTATGGTGCGCTACTACCGGACAGACTGGAACACCATCAGTATGACTCAGGTAAAAGGCCAGGCTGTATAAATAGGAATAGCATCAAAGCCCGTTCTTAGAGCGGGCTTTTTTTCATATGTGTTTTTCAAAACGTTTAAATTGGGTAAAAAGGAGGAAACATAATTAAAGGGTAAATACTGTTTGGAGTGGATATTTATGGAAACCTTGACCTTGGAGAAAGAAGTATGCGGCTATATTGGGAGGCTGCTTAGGGATAATTTCGGCCGTGGCCCTGGATCGGTCCATTGCACGTATGCCGAACCGTTCATTACGATTCACATTACAAATTTCCTGTCACCAATGGAAAAGTCGCTAATGGGCAGCCAGCAAAGTGTTTATGTAGAAAAGACCCGCGACCTAATGATGGAAACGTTAATAGAAGAGATAAAAAGTTTTTTTATATTGAATATTGGCCGTAACGTTGAAGAGTTTTACTATGATTGGAATCTCGAGCTGAAATCGGGGGTTTTTATAGTTGTTCTTTCCCCAACTGGCTTTTTGACACTTACTGAATCGTACGGAAACAAAGAGAAAGTTCATGAGGAAATCATTGATTTGAGTATTGAGGCCCAGAAGCATCCAGAGGCAACATACTCTTCACTGTTGAGCCCACGCGTACTCCTTATTGCCAGGACAGGCATTCTTGTGAAAATAGAGAAGGAATTAATCCTTCTTGGTTTTGAGGAAACATTGAAGCTCGCAAAGAGAAGCCTTGAAAAGAAATTGATAGATGAGCATCGGCCAAATTTGGAAAAATATTTGGAATGCCAGGTTGAAGACATATTTGTGGATTGGAATTTTCAAAAAGACTTAAGCTACGCCCTTTTCATCTTAAAATGAAATAAAGGCCACATATAACGAATTCTATTGATTGCCCTTATTAGCAATGGTACAATAGGAGTAAGGGCAAGACAAAAATCCTGCCCAGTATTTTTACAAACACGTAAACACAGTTTAATTTATTATATTCTGATGGTAATGAATGGACATGCGCCAAACATAAGTCAGAAAAGGAGAAAGAAACACTTCTCCTTTTCTGGCTTTTTCTTTTTTCCATTTGCTGCCTAAATTAATGAAAATTGAAGGGGTGGGATTTACACTTAATGAGAAACGATGTAGATATAGTTAGGGAAAATGAGATAATTGAGCAAATAGAGAGAATTATAAAAGAAAAGCAAGCGGCCAAGCAGGCTGCCGCGCTAACTCCAGCCATAAAGAAGCAAGAACTGGAATCTTATCTTGAGGAACTGGCAAAGCACCATTCTCTTCATTTTGCTAAAAAAAGCTCCCCTTTCAAGACAACCTATCTATTTCCTTATGAAAGCCATAAGGTTGAAGTGGAAATATACTATCGATATAGCAATTTCTACACAAGGCATACAGCTACAATTCTATCGGTCAATTAACCTATAGAATTTTCCTCTTGAGGTTGAATTTTTTGGTTGCTCTCAGCTGCAGCCACTTTCCTTCATTTAACTTACTTTTCCATATAATAGTTGTAGGAATTTAGTTCAACCTGCAATTTCCCTCTTATACTGAATTGCTGCTTCTTCTGGCCATGCTTGCTTAATCTGTACAAGAGGACCCAAACGTTTACTATAAAGGCAAAAAAGGCGGCCGGATAATCCTGCCGCCTTTCACTTAAACCACCCTTTTTCTTTTGAATGGGTGATGGCTTCAATCCGGTTTTTGACTTGAAGCTTATCGAGGATGGTTGATATATAATTGCGCACTGTTCCGGCGGAAAGTGTCAGTTCGCTTGCGATTTCCTTTGTGTTTTTCCCATCGGCAATCAGCCCGAGCACATCCATTTCCCTTTCCGTCAACGGATTGTCCTCACTGTATAAATCATCCATCAATTCGGGCGCGTATACACGTTTTCCTGCGATTACATTTCGAATTGAGCCGGCCAGTTCTTCACTTGGGCCGTCTTTCAGTAAATACGCAGCTACTCCCGCTTTCAACGCCCGCTTGAAATAGCCGGGGCGGGCAAACGTTGTCAGAATCATGATTTTACAGTCAGAGTCTTTCAATTCCTCCGCAGCTTCAAGGCCGCTTTTACCAGGCATTTCAATATCCATGATACACACATCCGGCTTAAGCGAGCGGACGAGCGCGACCGCCTCCTCACCGTTCGCGGCCATACCGACAACCTCCATGTCTTCCTCCAGGTTCAGCAGGGAGCCGAACGCCCCGAGCAGCATCCGCTGGTCTTCCGCTATTACAATCTGAATCATCTCATACCCTCCGTCTCCAAATGCTTCACAACTGTCGGTACACGAATCAGCAATTCCGTTCCATTAATGCAGAGTACTTCGAGTGTACCATTTACAAAATCAAGACGCTCCCTCATGCCAGAAAGCCCGCTGCCTTTCAAAAAATGGACCTTGTCTATATTCCCGACTCCGTTATCTTTCACAGAAAGGGTAATTTCTTTATTCGTATATGAAAGTGTTATTTCACACCGGGTCGCGCTGCTGTGCCGGACAACATTTGTAACAGCTTCCTTCAAGCACATACTTAAAATATTCTCAACCAAAAGTGGAACGTTTGGCAATGACCACTCCGAACCGCCTGAAAACTCTATTTGCGCGGCATCAAGCATCTGTTTGACTCTGATAATTTCCTCGCTAAGCCTGATTCCCTTCATCTGGGCGACCATTTTCCGGACCTCATTCAAGGCGGTCCTCGCCGTTTGCTGTACATCCCTCATTTCATCCGCTGCTCGATTCGGATCTTGTGAGATAAGCCTCCTTGCCAGATCGCTTTTTAACCCAATAAGGGAAAGTTTCTGCCCTAGTGTGTCATGCAGGTCACGGGCAATCCGCTGGCGCTCCTCCAATTTTATGAGCTCGCCTATCCGTTTATTAGCATCCTCAAGCTTCTCTTCCAGCTGGCCCCGCTCATTCCGGTGGCGAAGGCTGAAGGGCAGGAGAATCAGGCTAAGGACAACAATGACGACTAGCGGCAATTGCTTCAGGAAGAAATCATCGTGGAGAATGATTTTCAAATTTATAGCAATAACCATTCCGACAATATGAATAAAGTAAAGGATGAAAAAAGGAACTTTCCACCTGATATTGCCAATAAAATAAGCGATGAAAAATCCGAAATACACATAACTGAACATACTGGTAAGCGTAATCGAAATGCCAATCAGCAACAAGGTCCATAAATAAACCGTCCACCCTTTAGAAATAAAGGCCAGCCGGTATATTGCGAAAAATGAGAGAGTCAGGATGATTCCGGCCATTATCTTCATTGTCGAGGAAGACAGGTAGATAAAGTAAAACGGGAGGATCCCGAGTATTGTCCATATATAAGGGGAAATTCCTGTACTTCCAAGTAAAGCCCAATATTTTTTAAACATAGTTCAACCTCATTCAAATGAAATCTTCTACCAATATTTTATCATAGAACATGCCTTTCTCCACTTAGGATATACAAAAACGCTCCCCTTCAGTGAGGGGAGCGGATAAGGAGGATTTCACTTAATCGCCTATTTCATTAGGCTTCATTTTAATGCCAGATGGTTTTTTTGAAAATGCTTTTGCTGCCGAGTATCCGACGAATCGCTTCTTCTCTTCATCCCATAGGCGGTATTTTAATGATTCAAGGCTCGTTGACAATGTGACAGTCGGTACATGCTGAAGCGGCTGTGTATTGTTATGGACTTCTTCAAGCTTGTAATTCGGAATCCTTGGTGCAAGATGATGGACGTGGTGATAGCCGATGTTTCCCGTTACCCATTGAAGGATTTTAGGCAGCTTGTAAAATGAACTTCCCTCAACAGCAGCCGATACATATTCCCATTCCTCGTTATGCTCAAAATAAGAATCTTCAAACGTGTGCTGGATGTAAAATAACCAAATGCCCAGGCACCCCGCTATGAACATGATAGGCAGCTGTACCATCAAGAATGCCTTCCAGCCTATCGCCAATACTAAGAGCGCGACAATTGCGGCAATGATTGCATTAGTCAACCATGTGTTCATTTTTTCTGGCATACGTGCATCACGGCGGTTGAACCTGTTTTTAATAATTACAAGCCAAATCGGCCCAATCCCGAACATGACAAGCGGATTACGGTATAGCCTGTACCCCAGTTTTAGCATTGGGGAAGCTGCGGCATATTCTTCAACCGTCATCACCCAAATGTCGCCTGTTCCCCGCTTATCAAGATTTCCGCTCGAAGCGTGGTGGATGTTGTGGTCACGGCCCCATTGACTGTAAGGGAAAAGTGTTAGAACACCAGTAATGGTGCCGACAACTTTATTCGCTTTTCTGTTCTTGAAAAATGAATGGTGGCAGCAGTCATGGAAAATGATGAATGTTCGGATCATGAACCCTGAAGCCAGGACACCCAAAACGAGTGTTAGCAAATAACTGACTGATAAAGCTTTGTAAGCAAGGAACCATAGCCCCAAAAACGGGATAATTGTATTTATTATTTGTTGGATACTTTTCCTAGTATCCGATTTCTCATAAGGAGCGACCTGTTTTTTTAATGCTTTTTGCTGGTTTTGTACAGTCATTTTGTAAAAGCCCCTTCCGTTTACAATCTTATTACCATGAGTATATAGGAAAGAGAGAAAGCTGTGCAGTAGCAGCTGTCATGTGACATACATGACAAATGTCATATTTGAGAGTTATTTTTATGATTTGGTACTAAGATTTGGTGCTAACCAAGCTTGGGATGTGGCGGAAATGTGACAGTTTTCGATATCCGGGTTGAAATTTTCGATATAACAAAAATATTTTCGATATATGGGTAAAAACTTTCGATATGTAGCAAAAAGTGGGCGATATATTTTTCCTGCGTAAAAATTCACAGCAATTTATCAATTTCGGACAGCGTTTTCCCTATGGAATCTTTGATAACAACCGTGTTATGGGCATGTTCATATTGCGTTTCATCCCTATTTATGATGATAAGCGGCACTTTTGGTCCCCTATGCTGCGGAAAGGACGAAAACGGGACCACTTTCAGACTGGTTCCGAGTACCAATATGCAGTCAGCCCCGCCAACTAGACCGAGAATCGTGGAAAAGCCCTCCGGCGTAAACCATTCACCGGCATCGCCAAACAGAACAACGTCCGGCTTTATGTAACGGTCGCGCACTTTCCTCGTTTCACACCTGTCGCACACATAAAAATCGTCCATTTCTTGAAAGCGCCGCAGCATTTCATCCAAACTGTACTTTGCTCCGCAGTTTAGGCAGCTGGCAGTTGCCATTGTACCGTGAAATTCTATGACCTCCCTGCTGCCCGCTTTTTGGTGGAGGCCATCAATATTTTGCGTTATAACTTGGCTGACCTTCCCATCCCTCTCCCATTTTGCCAAAATTGCGTGTCCCATATTCGGCTTTGCTTCGGGGTGATATAAATTTTCCAATGCAAATTGGTAAAATTCCTTCGGATGGTCAAAAAAATAGCCAATCGAAAGGATGTATTCAGGCGCCATCTGGTAAAGTCCCGTTCGTGAGCGGAAATCCTTAATCCCCGACTCCGTGCTAATTCCCGCTCCAGTTAGGACAACAATGTTCTTAGATTTCCCGACAATTTCCGCAGCTTTTGAAAAACTCATAACACTTACCCCCGATTTTTAGTTTCTATCATAAATATTACGCATTTCCCGAAGGGTTAAACAAACTTAACGTAGAATTAATCGTTATACAACTTTAGGAGGCGTAAATTTGGACCAAATACTTCGAGAAATAAAGGGTGCTCTAAAGACAAATGAATTGTTCGGTATTACGATTGGTGGAGATTTTAACGAGTTTATTTCAAGATCTGAATTCTCTGCCCCTTTGAAGATAGAAAAAAACAATTACGATTTTGGAAGCTTTGTAGTTGAAAGATATGGGGATATAATTCTCGTCATCCGGATGCGCCCTAATAAAGAAGTTGCCCTTCCTGACGTCCTTGCGATTTTCGGCGAGGGAGAAACGAACACGACAAGTGAATTTGAATTTCGTTCTTATTTTAGCGAAAAAGTATATGTTCTCTTTACCTTTGATCCGGAGACCGGCATCCTGCAGCGCATCGATGTCGCTTCGACCATTTTTATGGATTGATTGCCAGTAAACATCGCAAAAAAGCAGGCGCATTTTACACGCCTGCTTTTTATATATCCCCTTTTTTATCCCTTTAATAGCTTAAGCCCGTTCCAAATCCATAAAGGCCTGGAATGCTGACCGGAAGTTTTCCGGATGGAATCACTTCCCCAGCAAGTACCCTTGCAAGCCCGTGGATTGAGACATCGCGGTCCCCGTACGTTGTCAGATAGGCATGAACAGTTGGAAATGCCATTAAATCGTACGGATTGCGGATTGCCGCGACAATTACCTGCTTGCCTGAATCCTGCAGCGCTTTAACTAGCTGTTGCTGTGCCGAGTTAGTGGCGCCGTTATAGGTGGTGACTATTACTTTGTCAGCCTGTTTTGCCAAGTTTACAGCAGTCGAAATCTGTGCAGCCGTTGGAGAGGCAGATGCGGCATATCCGTTAACAGTATACCCCTTCGCTTTCAGCTGGTCTGCCAATAAAGCTGGCTTTCCGGTTGATGGACCGGCAATCAAGACAGATTCCGTTTTCTTTAGAGGAAGCAGCCCGCCTTCATTTTTTACAAGCGTAATGCTCTTATTGGCAATCTCTTCAGCAGCAGCCAGGTGTTCGGGTGCCCCTACATCCTTAACCGAAGCAGGATCCGTATACGGATTTTCAAAAATCCCGCGTTTCATTTTGTATTCCAGGATTCGAAAAACCGATTCATCCAGGCGTTTTTTGCTGATTTCCCCATTGTTCACAGCATTAAGGACTGCGTTGTATGCAACTTCAACATTTGGCGGGTTCAGCAAAATATCGGAGCCTGCCTTAAATGCTTCTACAGCGATCCGGTCGGCTGGAACAACATTTGCACCCGACATATCGAGGCTGTCCGTGATGATCAGCCCATCAAATCCAAGTTCCTTACGAAGCAAATCGGTCAGGATCGGTTTAGACAGTGTTGCCGGGAGACCCGAATCATCAAGGGCGGGAACGACAATATGCGCCGTCATAATGGAATCGACACCGGCTGCAATCGCAGCTTTAAAAGGCGCCAAATCAACTTTGTGAAGAGTTTCTAAATCATGATTAATGATTGGCAAACCATAATGCGAATCCACTGCCGTATCCCCATGGCCAGGGAAGTGCTTTGCCGTAGCGATTACATTTCGGTTTTGGAAAGCGTTCACCTGCGCGACGGTCATATCGGACACTAGCTTCGGGTCTTCCCCAAAAGACCTGACTCCGATAACTGGGTTTGCGGGATTCATATTTACGTCGGCTACAGGCGCAAAGTCCATGTTTACGCCGATTGCCTTCAGTTCCTTTGCTAAAATATCAGCAGTTTTCGCAGCATAGTCTGTTGAGCGAGTCGCTCCTAGTGCCATATTTCCAGGAAAGACCGTTCCCGGCGAAGTCAGCCGCTGGACGATTCCGCCCTCCTGGTCAGTTGAAATATACAGCGGGATTGGCATGCGCTGTGACATCGCAATTTCCTGCAGTTCGTTGGACAGCGTATTTACTTGTACGGGATCAGCGGGAGTGGTGATGTTTTGGCTCCAGTTAAAATAAATGACTCCGCCAATTTTATATTTCTCGATTACTTCTTTAAAGTTTTTGCCTCCACGGTTGCTATTTAGATTTGTTGTTTCATAAGCCGGGTCTTCCGCTTTCTTTCCATACACGTGGACGATGAAAAGCTGGCCGACTTTTTCTTCAAGTGTCATATGCTGAAGTTTGCTCTGAATCCAGCCTTTCTTTACCTCCCCAGCTTTCCAGCCAGGTTTTGTCGCATCCTGCAAGTTTGCCTGTGCGTAAAACGGCAGACTTAGGCAGGCAAGGGACAATACCATTGCCATAATTAAAAATCGGTTAATTTTCAATAAAATCTTCCTCCTCCTTAGTGGCTAAATGGGAACATTGGGCAGTCGCGGCTTAATGTATTTTTATATGTAAAGGCTTACAACTGCCGCCATTTTAACCGTAACAAGGAATAAGTGCCGTGTCCATGCCGCAATCGACCTATAAGTTTGCAGTTTATTCTGAAAACTGTTTCTTTTTTCCTATGTGTAAAGAATCATTTTTCTTATTTGAGCAAACCTCAAGAGCATGACGAGTGGAAACAATCAATTCCTCATTCCCTTTTTCCATCCTGATAACCAATGCTTTTTCAAAAAAAACCGCTGCCAGCTCGTAATTTTGCTGCTCGAATAGGTTCTTCCCCTGATGCTGATACAAAAAGTCCAGGTAGTCATTCGTATCTTGTGAACATTCCGCATCCTTAAGGAGCTTTCCGAACATCCCATTAGACTTTTGGAAATCCCCTTCCCATTGGTACGTATGCGCCAGCCTGAGTTCATTTACGAACCAGCCCTTTTTATTGTTCAACTTCTCATTTATTTCAATTGCATGCAGCAAATATTTTTTGCTTTCTTCAAAATTTTTCAAGATTCTGCAGTAAACGCCAATCAGCCCGTTTAGGGCCGCCTGCTCCTTCGTTTCGGAATCCTTCGTGTGCAGCTGGTCCTTCAAGAATGAGACCCCCGATTTCATATCAGGTATTGAAACAGGGACTTCCCTTAAACTTTCATCAAAAGAAAATTCCATATTAAATGGAATGTCCATGCTTAATCACTCCAATTAAGAAAACAGGCAGCCATCCATTCAGCTGCCTGTTTCGTTTTTAACGCCCCTCAATCGTTTGGGCTGCAAATTCACTTTTTTCCTGTGGCTCCCCCCAGCCCTTGCAGACATCGGTCCAGCCTTTTGCAGAGGAATATGTATACAATTCTTCGAGAGTTACTTCGATAGCGGAGTTGGCACTCCCACAAGCTGGGAAAACGGTTGTAAACCGCTGCAGCGACTCGTCCAGGTAGACGGCTAGTTCGTTTTTCAAGCCAAACGGGCAGACTCCGCCAACCGCGTGACCCGTTTGCTCTAGTACCTCATCAGGGTCGAGCATCCTCGCTTTGAATCCAAACGTTTGCCTGAACTTTTTATTATCGATCTTTGCATCCCCGGCGGCGACGATTAAAATGGCTTCATCACCTTCGCCCCTGAAGGACAGTGTCTTTGCAATCCTCGCGGGAATGACGCCAACCGCTTCGGCCGCAAGCTGGACCGTTGCACTCGACGTTTCGAACTGCATAATATCTTGTTCCCTGTTCCAGTTTTTCAGATGCTCTTTCACGCTTTCAATTGACATAGATGCGTAACCTCCTTTGTTTAAGCCATTCTACCCGATTTCATCGTTTTATGTACATTATTATGTATGAAGGAGACCTGTTTGAAATGTAAAACTGCCTTTAATTGGGGTAATAGGGTAAATGCCATAAAATAAAAAAGGCCGATATCCGGCCCTACGTTCATCCCTTATTTTGAACCTTTTCCTTTTGTTAAAGCTTGGTTTAGGCGTTCTTCATTGGCTAACCCGTGGTCGCTGAAGGCATTGTCACTGGTAAACTCGTTGCCGACCGGGCCGCCGCTCATTTTGTCGGTAGAACGATTCTTTTCGGTATTCTTCCTGGCCATTTGGAACCCTCCTTTTAAAACTGCCTTTTTATTTTTTTCCAAAAAAGAGTGTGCTATTCCAAAACAGCCGTTACATTACTGGTTATGCCGAAATTTTCTTCTGAAGGGTACTCAGTTTTTCCTCGAGAAGCTGGGTATAATGTTCCCTTTCCACTCTCGCGGTTGACGGGATATCGATCGGTTCGCCAAATATTAGGGTTGAACGCTGGAACGTGAATAATTCCTTCATGGTATTTGGGCCATTGAATGCAGCAGGTATGATTGGTACTTTAGAACGCATTGCAATCGTGATTGCCCCCTGCTTCAGCTCTGCTTGTTCTTTAATGCGTGTCCCGCTAGGAAAAATGCCGACAATTTCTCCCTTTGATAAAAGCCGGTGTGGAATTTTAAGCACACTTGGCCCCGGCGCATCCCTGTCAACAGGGAAACCGTTCAATTTCTTCAAAAACCACCCGGCGAACCGGCTGCGGAATAATTGTTTTTTTGCCATATAATGAATTTGCCTCGGGAGTACCGCGGTTCCGAGGACGAGCACATCAACCCAGCCTGTATGAGTACAGGCAAGGACAAAGGCGCCTTCCTTGGGGAAGACCTCCCGATTATAAATCTTTGGCCTTGTAAAAAAAGCCAACAGCACTTTGGCCAAATAACCTGCAAACTGGTACATGATGCAACCCCCACCCGAATAGGTTTCTCTTTTTTGATGAAATCACGAATGATAACTAAAAACGGTCTTCCTCTAATCTCCATTTAATCACAAAGGAGGCTGTTTGCAAGAAAGATTTTCCTGGACGGCAGGTAGGTTTGGGGGTTTCCAAGATATTTTTGTTCGCCCATCTTGATTTGAGTGACAACCTTTCCGAATTTTGTACAGACAATGTCACTCAACGGGGTTTGAGTGACATCCTTTTCTGCTTTTGTACAAATCTTTGTCATTCATCGTAAATTATTTGTTCGGCGACTACTAAAAAAACCATCCTATTTAATTGACTGGATGGTCTTGCTTGGATTATTTATTATTGTTATTAAAGTCGAGTGCTTTTTCAATTTATTCGTCTCTGCATTCTTTTACAGCTTGAATGGTTCGTGTTACCGGGATGGTCGGTTGAATACCGATAAGATGGTGCTGGCTGCCGTCTTGGTTGAGAACTTTTGCGCCAGTAAAGTTTTTTGTTGTGTTTAGTTCAAGTAAATTTACCGTGCTTATGCTCCATTATTGTCGCCAGTGGCCTGACCAACAATTTCACTGAGTTTGTATACTTTTGCAATAGCCAGGGTTGTTTCCGGCATACTCATTACACCCGGATATGTTAAAAAACATTTTCCCGGTAAATTTAGGACTGGCCAGCTCGATTGGCCACTGGACATTCTCAAAGTCCACCTTTTCCTGATCCAGGTAAAAGATTTTCGGAACCAGGATGATTGGCGATTTAACAGTACTGTCAATTAAATAGCTTTTCAAAGAAACATTCATTTGAAAATCTGCTGGATAGCCGCGGTAATCTACAATGACTCCCTTGGCCGTTGCAAGCGTCGCAATATATTCATTAAATAGTTCTGAGTTCACCCTGTTCAAATCAACATAGTAGATGCCTTCCTCAATTTCATGAATTGGTTCCTTCGATTCCCTTTGAATTCATCCATAAAAAAATCCATCGTATTTCAACGTAATCGGAGCTAATTCTTTGCCATCCCTGCTTAAAGTCAATGTAATTTCCTTTTCGAATGAGTCAGTGATGCAAATTTTAGCAATGGCCATGTATCTTTTCATTTGCGGAGAACCGGGTTTTTTTGCCTCGGCCTCCTTAAGGTAAGTTTTCGTGTCAACTCCATTTACAGCGACGACCCGATCACCAATTTTAAACAAGATGGACTTGGCTATTCAATATTCGTATCATTTTCCTGCCATTCTTAATTTCGAGCACGTGAAATCCCGTGTCCCCCGTTGGAAAAATCGTCTCATTGATGGCTGAGAGCCCAAGAAACGCATTGATGAGCTTCGAAATCATCCCGCCATGAGAAACGATGGCAATCCGACCATCAGAAGGTTGTTCATAAAGGATTTTCTGTAAAACCGACTCCGCCCTGAACCGGAATTCAAGTTCCGATTCACCGCCTTCAATCGGGATATGAGGCGGGCGCCCTCCTGGAGGAAGTGGATATTTCGTTGCGGCAATCTCCCTCGGTAGCCCCGCGAGCACCCCGTTGTTAAACTCCATCAGGTCAGGTTCCGCGAATAAATCGCATCCAGACGCTTGCTGTAAAAATTGGGCCGTTTCCCATGCGCGTTTCAGTGTGCTGGCCAGTATGATATCCGGCTTCCATTTTGCAGCTATATAAGCCGCCATTTTCCCGGCCTGCTCCCGGCCATGTTCAGTCAATGGAAAATCGGCCCTCCCCTCATGGACTCCCAACAGATCAGCTTCTGATTCACCGTGGCGTATGATAATCAACTCCAAAACAATTTCCCCCTAGAAAACTTCTATTTTTATTTTTCGCCCATCCCAAAACCGAGCAATAACAAAAAGACGGTAGTACATATTGCAATAATGTGCAGGATGATGAGCAGGGTTTTTCCAACCCGGTTTGGGCTTTTCCTCACTTTTAAAATTCCAAAAAGTGGGAATAACAACAATAAAGCGATGTTTAATCGGCCAATATTGCCAGAAGCCATTCCACTCCACATCCAATAGAAAAATACAACAAAAAGACCGACATACCACATAGAATTCCAAAGATATCTGTCCATGATTCCTTAATAATTGTCTCTGAATGCTACTTTTCTTATGGACTGGAAGACCATTAAAAAGGCAGTACAGAACAGGCTTATCCCCAATAGAATAAAACCAATTGAATAATAGATGATTTGTCCGACAGGAATACTATCACTTACTCCAAATCCTAAAAATGAAAGCCCGATTCCGTTACCGTCCACCATATGAATCGCGCCAAGCAGACTCATTCCTTTTTCGAAAAATAGCACGCCTAAGACGCCGAAAAAGATGACCCAGATAATCCTGCGTCCCATTATTTCACCCCCATGCTTAATAAAGCCTTGTTGCATAGCCTTCCTGGAGGGCCTTTTCTACATCCTCCGCTGTCATATCCGGGATTTTGCAATGATCTGCGAGCATTTTCGGCATGGAAGGCTGTGAATCTTCGGAAAGCCAGGTGTCAGGCTTCCAAAGCCCTGACCGGAGGAATGCCTTCGCACAGTGAGCAAAACACTCTTCGACCTTTACCCCTATTCCGAATAACGGCGTTTTCCCATTCGCCGCTGTCCTTTCCAACAGCTCCTGATCGCGGCACACATACGCTTTCCCGTTAATCCTCAGCGTTTCGCCGAGCCCCGGTATCATAAACAAAAGCCCGACGTTTGGATTGTGAAGGATGTTTTGCACAGAATCCATCCTCTTATTGCCTGGCCGCTCGGGAATGAACAAATGATGATCGTCTAAAACAAGTACGAATCCCGGCGCATCCCCGCGGGGCGAAACATCGCATCTGCCCTCTAGGCCAGAGGTAGCCATGGTGAGGAATGACGATTTCGAAATGAATTCCCTGCAATGCTCATCCAGATGGTTAATCACCTTGTTAAACGCGCGAACGCTTGGTTTACCCGCTTGCGCGCGCAATTCCAGAAATTGTTCCTCGCTCGTAAGAATATCTTTAAACATGATGCAAACCTCTTTTCTCTTATTGTAAAAAAATGACTATCTATCCAAATGTAGGTTCCATAATATCAGAATAAACGAAAAATAGACTTTATGAAATAGAAAGACTGTTTTTTAAATAGAGGAAATAAGCCTTTGGAATAGAAGTATAGAGATAAGATAGAGCGAATGGGGTTATTGCAGATGATTACGTATCCATTTTTACAAAAAGGCACGACAATCGGGGTCACGGCGCCATCATCAGGCGTCCCGGAGGAATTGCATGGTATCGTGAAGCAGGCGGTAAAGAGACTTGAGGCGAAAGGTTACAAGCTGGCGGTCGGCGAAACGGTATGGACGGACGACAAAACCCGGTCCGCCCCGGCAATCAAGCGTGCCGACGAATTTACCGAGCTGATGCAGAATGATGAAATCGGTGCCATCATCCCGCCATGGGGCGGCGAACTGCTGATTGAAATGCTCGAGCACCTCGACTTTCAATTGTTGAAAAATAAATGGGTGCTTGGTTACTCGGACACGAGCGCTTTGCTCCTCGCGATTACCTTGAGAACCGGCATCGCGACGGCCCATGGCACCAACCTTGTCGACCTGCGCGGGGAATACTCCGATCCTGTCACCGCCATGTGGGAAACCGTCCTTTCGACCAAACCGAGCGAATCCGTCCTGCAAGCATCTTCGGAAAAGTACCAACCGGAATGGCAGCATGAAAATCCGACTCCTTTCCTCTTCCACCTGACTGAACCTACTGTTTGGAAGTCCGTTTCATCTGGCAAATCAGAAATGAACGGCAGGCTGCTCGGGGGCTGCATCGATATCATCAGGCATCTCGTCGGTACGCCTTATGGGGATGTCCGCCGCTTCCGTGAAAGCCATATACCTGGTGAGTCGATTATCTGGTATTTTGAAAATTGCAATATGAAAACGACCGATTTACGGAGAACACTTGTGCAAATGAAGCTCGCCAGCTGGTTTGAAGGCTGTTCGGGCATTCTGTTCGGGCGCAGCCCTGCGAACGAACCGGTAGATAATTATACAATAGAAGATGTGTATCACGATTTGCATGACGAACTTGGCGTGCCGATCCTATACGATATTGACTGCGGCCATATGCCTCCGCAGCTTACACTGATTAACGGCGCGTTTGCGGAGGTCGAATTCGAAGGCGTCAAAGGCACGGTTAAGCAAACGTTTAAATGAACCTTTCATACAACACGAAAAAACATGATGATTCCGGTCATCATGTTTTTCGTCCATCCATGAATTTCTATTATAATAGATAAGAAATGCCCCCTAACAATAGTAAAAGTGTACCTGAAACAAAAGCTTTTTTACTATTGTATTCCCCCCCAATCAGGAAATCAGCCAACAATAATTTTAAAATCTTGCATTCATTTCTTTTAATATATATTGCTATTAATAAATACCAAGTTCCCGGAATAAACAATACAAAATCATAGCCCAAGACAATGGCAATTAATATGCAAGCCCAAAATAAATAAAAAAGTATTCTTCTAATCATTTATAAAAGTACTCCACCTTAAGGTTTACCTAATAATATCCTTCTTCATCCCTATCGTAAATCTGTGAAAACCAAGCTTTTCATAATACGGTTCCAGACTTTCCACACACATGAGCTGCGGAATAACCCGATTCAGCTCGCAATGATGCGCAAGCTTGTTTACGATTTCGGTCCCGATCCCTTTGGATTGGAACTCCGGATGAACGCAAACCCCGCAAATGACGCCGCTTATAATCCCATCCGAAATCACCCGACCCATGCCAATCAGCCTTTCACTATCGAACGCATAAACAGCAAACCAGCTTTGTCGGCACATCTTCTCCATCTCTTCGGCTGTCAGATTCAATGAATTCCAATCCAGCGATTCGTAAAGCTCAACCAATTGCCCGAAATCCACTGGAGCTTCGCTTGTATAAAGGATTTTATTTTCCATAAAGGCTCCTTTTCTTTTTTTATGAAAATTGTAACTTTAAACTCATGCAGGAAACAGACGGTCTTGTAACTGTATTTACTACGAACAGGGCAAGAGTAACAGGAAAAATTTGTGCATTCGCCCACTCTACCATCTTAGTCATAGATGAAAAACAAAATCAAAACTTATTTACAAATTTCTTCTAAAAAGTAATAACACAATGAAAAAAAGCAGCCAATTTAAAGGCTGCTTTCTATTAAGCTTTATCTATTTGGTAAATTTTTAAGGTAAAGGTCGGAGTATTCGAGTAGTCTTAGTGTTTTATTAAAATCTTCCTCGATTTTACTTTTTTCAATTCCGTCTGACGTTCCGTTTAAGGAAAGTATTTTAGAATCAGAGGATGAATATATTACTTGGTCATTGATATATGAACCGGTTTCCATATAAAATCTCTGAGGCAGCAGATTCGGTTGTACATTAAGCAGATCCTGGCCAAAATGAACCGAATTAAGATTGACGCCTAATAAATTTGTTATAGTTGGCAAAATATCAACTTGGCCTCCTAAGTTGTCCCTCTTTTCACCTTTTACTCCTGGAACTCTAATGAGTAAAGGTGTGTTCATCATTGTTTGTTTCGTATACGTATCTCCAATGAAGTCCTCTAACATCGTTCTATCTTTTTTCTGAACGGTATCGGAATGAATCGCGAAGTGGTCTCCATAAATAACGAGGAGCGTATTATCCCATAAGTTATTTTTCTTTAATTCTTCGACTAGTATGCCAAGAGCGGAATCAGCATAATGGATGGATTGCAAATAATTTCCTAATAAGGTCCCTTTATAACTATTCGGTAAGTTCAGTGTCTGTAAATCTCTTGGGATTTTAAAAGGATGATGACTAGACATTCCGATGTAATGCGCATAAAACCTGGTATGGTTTTCGCTTAGCTTGACTAACTCATTGATTGAGTCCCGATAAAGCAGTTCATCTATTTCGCCAAATAGCAGAGTGCGATCTTCGCCAAAAAACTCTTTGTCGTATACTCTGTCAAAACCTAAAGCCTTATAAAATTCGCCTCTGTTATAAAATTCTTTATCATTAGTGTGCAAAGTTGCTGTTTCATATCCGATGCCATGTAACAGTCTTGGCAAACTAGGTATCTCTTTTTCTGCATATCGCTTGGAAGTGACGAATTGTCCGGACGGGTAAAGTGACGTATTAGCTAGAAACTCCGCATCCACCGTATTCCCCTGTGAAATCTGTTGATAAAAATTAGTAAAATAATAACTTTCACCAGACAGTTGATTCAGTACTGGAGTTATTTCATGTCCATTGATTTCTCTGCCTATAGGGAAATTTTGAAAAGCCTCCAACTGGACCATGATGACATTCATGTCCTTAGCTGCCCCAAACAATTCAGGGTTTGGAATTTCTTTTATTCCCTTGGTTTCACTTATTAATTTATTGGTGATTTGATTAGCATCAGTAATTACCGGCTCAGCAAATAGCTGGCTATAGGTACTAGCTAATTGGTAATTAATAATACCCATGCCTTGAATTTTTTTGTCTCTTTCTTTCGCTATTTCCGAAGCATGAGTGATTGGTACGGCGATTGAAAAAATACAGAATAGGAGAAAACTGAAAAACAGCTTTTTGGGTTTAATCGTACTAAAAATATCTGTTTTTAAGTCGATTCTTTTATGCAATAGTACAAGTATTACTGTATCAAGCATAAATAAAAAATACACGGGATTTAGTAACGCACCGATACTTTCGCCTAACTTGCCTGCTTCGGAAAATTGAAGCAGAACCTGATAGTTGGGAATGGTCCCATAATAGTTGTGATATACAATAACGAATATAAAGAAGAAAGAAGAAAGAAGATTAAAAATTAAGTATCCCCATAATTTCTTCCTCTTAAATAGTAACTCCACGAAAAGGAAAATGCTTATCACTGTAACAATTTCAAGCCCGAAAAAATAACGAATGCTAAATTCCGAAAAAATCAGGGAATTAAAAGCAACCCTTTTAATTATGAAAAGAATTAAAAATAAGAAAAAGTATGTTTTGAAAATTGTATATTCACTTTCAGTGTCCGTGTGGGCATGGTTATCAGAATGTGTTGAACTGGACATTAGTAGAATGACTCCTTTGGTTATTAAATTGTAATCATCACATCAAGTTATATTTGTATACTAAATTGATTTTCCTATAGAAACTAATTTACTAATATTTAGAAAGATTTTCAAACGAAAAAATATCCAAATTAATATAGCAGAAAAACGAAGATGGTGCATTATGTATATAAAATAATAGAGGAAAAAACTTGCTATATAAACAAAAGGGCAGGCACTATTTAGCGCCTGCCTCGATTAGCGTTTTTTCAATCTCTCTAAACCCTTTGTTCCGAGCGTGCTCGAGCGGCGTTACGCCATCGCCATCCGGAATGTTTACATCGGCACCGTGGTCGATTAGCAGTCGGATAATTACCTGCTGCCGTTTGCCGCCTTTGTTCAAAATGATCGCTTCAATGAGCGCTGTCCAACCGAGATTGTTGACATGGTTCACATTAATATCCGTTTCGGTTAGAAGCAATTCCACAACATCGACGTGTCCGCGTTCCGCTGCTGGAATTACCGCAACCCCGCCATAGCGGTTCGTAATGTGCGGGTCCGCGCCTGCATTTATGGCCAGCTTCAAGATATCGATATATCCTTCCGCGCCGGCATACAAAAACACATTGTTTTTCATATTGTCGCGGATGTCCACATCGGCTCGAGCGTCAATTAATATTTTCGCCGCCGCCACATCATTGTTGTATGTAGCAATCATGACTGGCGTCTTGCCGTTTGAATCCTGGGCATTGATATTCGCGCCTTTCTCAATCAGGCGGCTGATTTCATCCACATTTCCATGTTCCGCTGCAGCAAACAGCTGCTCATTCAACCCTTTTCCCACTTTTGCACTCTCCTTTTCATCGTGAACCGGACGGCTTTCTTTATCAAAACCGCAGCCAGAAAGCAGCAAAAACCCCGACAACAAGGCTCCCAACCATTTCCTCAAAGCGTCAGCTCCTTTTCTAAGGAAATTGATTAAAGACATTATACCTTTTGGTAAAAAAAGTTTCAGTTAAATAGTTTTGCAACTTAAAGAACTATTTTAAGATAAGCAGTTTACAATATTTATGGTGTCCTTATTTTTTCAAAGAAAGCCTTATGACAAAAACAAGCATGAGGAACGCACCTAAAAGCTGGATTCCTTCGAGCATGACGCCGAGCCAGATGACCGAGACGAGCATCGCGGTCAGCGGTTCGATGCTGGACAGCACGCTGTTCTCAACAGGAGTAATATATTTCAGGCTGCCGAGGAACAGGACGAATGCGGCTGTGCCAAAGATAATCAGAACCGTCATCAGCGCCAATATTTTAGGGTCGGCAAGCTCGCCCCACTCATTTGAATTCCAAACCTGGCTGGCAAAACTTAGGGCAACTCCAGCGACCAACATCCCCCAGCCGACAACAATCAATACTCCCCACTCATTCATCAGTCGGATTGGATGGAGTGTATAGAAAGTAAATGTTAACCCGAGAAGTACTCCCCAAATCAGCGCTTCTTTGCTAACCAAGAGATTGTTGAACGAGCCATTCGTCAAAAGCAGAAAAAGCCCGGCCAGTGTCCCGAGGATGCCGATCACCTGATAGCCAGGCGGAAACTTCCGTGCTTTTACCGATACGAAAATAATAATGAAAATCGGCGCGGAAAACTGCATCAAAGTTGCCATGACCGCGTTACTGGCATGAATGGCGGAAACGAAGGTGTACTGGAGCCCGAGCATTCCGAAAATGCTATATATGATGAGATGCTTTGCCCAGTAGCGGTTTTTCCACACTTCAAGCACCGGCTTTTTTGAGATTACCAATGTTCCCACTAACAAAACACCGGCAACGAGCATACGGATTGTCAGCATAAATGGTACCGTAATTTTTGTTTCTGATAAAATCCATTCCATAATTGGCCCGGTGGTCCCCCACAGCATCGCGCCAATTACAATCATCGCAAGCCCCTTCGCGCGCATAACCAACACTCCCCTAAATCTTAGCTGTATCGCTCTCTCCCATTACACGCAAGAAACTTGCAGTCGAAGATGTATAAAATTATTCTAAAATATTTATATCAATATGTATAGGATTACCGTATAGTTGAGATGGTTTTAGCAGGTATCTTACTGACAGTACTTCTGAAAAGTTTTGCGGTTGTAAAAAAGACATGCCTCGTACCACTTTGGAGAAATTGTGGCTCGAGCCAGATTCATATGCTAATTTTTCCTAGCGGCCTGTTAGTATTGCACACAAATCGGGTATAGTTTTAGAGCTTACCAACACGAATAGCTGGGAGGAAAATTGGATGCCACAATATATCGTCACCTACATTAAAAAAGGCGAAGCAAAACCGCGAACAAAAAAGCTGTCAGGCGACCGCATATCTGATATTTATGAACTCGTATTTGAAATCGAGATGAAGAACACTATCATTTCCATTAAAAACACTGCGTTTAAGCAGTAATGAAAGGTGCCTGCACCCTAGGATGGGATGGCTGGGCACCTTTCTTTTGGTATGGCGGTTAATAATGGCATTGGACTGCGAGCTAAAATTTGGGGTTCCTCGAATACAAAAATTCCTTTAAACAGCGGAAGCAAGCCCGATTCCATGTTTTCATATGGAAATCATCTTTATTTCGGTAGAAGCAACAGCTGCGAACCAATCCATATTCGGTTTAGCCACAGGCGCAAAAAGAAGGGAATTCAAAAGACACGGTCTGATGCTTCAAACAGTCGGCCGTGACCAGGAGATTAGGAATATAAAAAAGCACCCTGGGAAGGATGCCTTATTTGTAATTATTAAACGTATTAATTAAACTTTCTTTGTCAGGATGATACTGGGCATGAACTAAAATAATACTTCCATTCAAAAGAACCGGAAATGAAATCTGATCCATACTTACTGTTCCTTTTGACTCTGCTTCTTTAAGGTTTTCGGCATTTACATCAAACTCATAAAACTCGACTTCATGTCCGTTAATTTCTATTCCGAATCCGTCTTTTGCCCCCAACATTTCGAAGGCTTTTTCTTTAACTTCACCAATAGTAAAGCCAGATGACTTAAAATAACTAATTAATTCTGCAAGTCCTTCAGATTTAATCATTGGGTCTGATTTTACTGGTTCTGATTTCGCAGGGTCTTGCTTAACGTTCTCAGTTACAGCTTCTTTTGTTTTTTGCTTTGCTTCTATTCCCTCTTCTTTGCTGCAAGATGTCAGGGTTGTTAGCGCTAAAAGTAATAATATGGATGCCATTAACTTTAACTTCTTCAATATTTTCCTCCTCCTCTATCTATATGTATATTCAATGCAAGGAGGGTTTTTCCACTTTTTCAAGAAGGGCATTTTGATACAAATGGCAATCATCACTTTTTAACTATTGTCCGTTTTCCGCACGCCGCCAAATTTGAATAAAAGTATGCCTGCCACAATGACGAGTACTCCAACGATGTGCTTTGCGGAGAAAGCAACTTTTTCAAGCCCCATCAGCCCGAACGAATCCATAATCAGTGCGTATATGAGCTGCGAGACCATAACAATTGAAATGCCATATGTCGGACCAAGCCGCATCACCGCTTGGACGACCGAAACGACTACCCCAACACCTAACATCCCGCTAAACCAGTACCAAGGCTGCATATTATGCAGCGCGAACATCAATTTTCCTTCAACCGCGAAGCCAATCAAAAACGATGCGAGAAACCCAAGGAACAGCACGAGCGCTGTTGTTGCCTTTGTTCCCGCACGGAAGCTAACCTTACTGTTAAACACATTTTGGACGCTGAGCAGCGCCCCGGATACAGACGCTAAAACGAGTCCGGTAATCATACTGTACTCTCCTTTTATTACGTAATTTTGACAACGTGAAGAACTGGACTTTTTTTAAAATAACGCCCTTAAACATTAAAAAAATCCTACTCGTATATATTTCGGCTAGCTAGCCCTTGCATGCCTTCCCGGTCAATGATCCAGACGAATCCCTTTTTCCTTTCAATAAGCCCTGCCTCGCTAAACTTACGGATGACCCGGTTCATATGCCGATAGCTTGTCCCAATCAGGTTGGCCGCATCGGCGAGCTCCTCTGTGCTCAGCCTCCCGCTATTCCCTCCAGCCGATTCATCGTATGAAACAGAAAGAAGGTAACTGGCCAGCCGCACTTCGACGGGGTACATCAAATTAAAGTTAGCCGCGTGTGAATTGGCATAAAATTTTTCTGTTATAATGCCGAGAATGAATTTCAGAAGCGGCGCGTGGTTTTCCGCATATTTTCTCAGCCAGCGGTAATGGATGCCAAGAAAAAGTGCCGGCGATACGGCCTCCACCGTATTAATAATGTCACGCTCCTGGATGTATTCAATATCGCCGATGATTTCAAGCGGCGTCTTGAAGGAAAGAATCAGCGTCCGGCCTTCCGGAGAGGTGGTGAAAATTTTAATCTTTCCTTTTACCAAAACGTACAAAAACTCGGAATGGTCTCCCTGTGAGCAGACCAGTTCCCCCTGCTCGAAACTATAGAGCCCAAGATGCGGCATTAATGATTCTTCGAAGATTTCCCGGAGCCCATGTTCTTCCAGAAAGCTCTCTTTTAGATCTCGGTCAAGCAATTCCTGCATAACGAGCCTCCTCGAAATTTTTTAACGGGATAAAATTATTCTTTTATAATTGCAAAATCATAACGCCAGCGATCATAAGCCCTATTCCAATGAATTGAGGTAACTTCATGTCCTGCTTCGGCACTTCAAAAATGCCTTTACCATCAATGATAAAAGCAGAACCCAGCTGGGCTATCAACGTCGCCGATGTCGTTAGGGTCACGCCAACAAGCTGAATCGCCACCACATTGCTCGATAAAATCAAAGCGGCAAAAGCGCCACCAAGCAGGTAGAGTGGCTTCACGTTTCTGAATTCTCGCCAACTTCGATCCCTAGTGGCCAGGAGAATAAGCAGGGCCGTAAGAAATCCGGTCAGCTGAGTAAGCGTTGCCGTTTGCCACATGCCGATATCCTCGCTGATCCGCGCGTTGGCGACACTTTGCAAAGTAATAAATGCCCCACCCAATAAAGCAAATAATATACCTTTCATGTTCTACTCTCCCAAACTGTGATGACCCTATTATCAATCTGGAACAGTATTATTGCAAAGGACATATGTCCTGAACGAAAAAAATAATAATTCACCCCGAAAAATTAAGAAAAAAAGGAAGGAGAATCCCCATATTAAGAGGTTCCCCTTCGAATCAATCAAGATATCACATTTCCAACTATCGAACACCACATGCGTCCTACAAGTTACTCTTCAATTTGCAGGTAATCCCCAAGTTTGTATTCCTTTTTCCCGTTGGTAAAATGAACAGCCAAAAACATTAAGTCAAACGCTTTCCTGATTTGTACTTCGGATAGACCTTTTGAGTAGAAGACGGATTCCCAATGTTCCTCGCCGTCCGGATTTCTGTACCCGTTGCCGTACCAATATCGCTCCTTGCCATCGATATTGTCGATTGCTCTTTTAAATACACTTGCGATAGGAAAGTCAATCTTCTGTATTGCTTTTTCCGAATCGCTGGTTTTCAAATTAAATGTAAAATAGCGAAAATCATCCTTCTGGGGGTTTTCCAATCCAGTTGTTCCTACTTCACCGTACTGCTCATCTGTCAATTTACTTACTTTTGCTTTGATGGAAACTTTCGGTTCCAAACTGCTCAAGTTGATTTTATGTGTTAAGTAAATCATTTCTTCCTTGCCGGACCACTTCATTGTCAGGCTGATTTTATCTTCCTTCCGAATTATCTTCTTAAAATCGAATGACAAAAGTGCCTGGCCTGCAGCATCCAATTCCTCGATGTATTGGTCCATGTTCCATTCCGTTCCCTGCACATTAAAAGAGATTTCACTAGGTATCGGTTTTTCGGTTCCAATATACTGCATTGCCAGCAAAACTACTCCTTCCCCTAGCTTGTGTTTGGCAATTAACTCTGCTTCCCAATTCTCCCCTTGGCCTGCGTGGGTAATCGTTATCGTCTCGTTCAGAAAGCGATGAAGTTCGGATTCATCCTCGGTGGCGGCTACTTTTATTCCCTTATGGAAAACAAAATACGATGGTAATATCGTGATTTCCAGCTCCGGAAACGATAGCTGAAGCTGTTCAAGCGTCCATCCAATTCTCCGTTCTTCATATAGGGGCTTATTGACGGGAGGCAAATCCAATTCTTCGTCCTCAGGAGGCAATAACTTAAATACGGTATATTTTTCCCTGTCCCTCGACAAAAGGTCCTGATAGGAATAGATTTTTTTGATTTTGACTCTTGCCACATACGTAGCCGGCCCGGATTCCGGCCATTCTATCCTGATAATCAAAATTTTAACCCCGGAGGTTCCCCCAGCCAGCAAAATATTATTCGGCAATTTTTCCGACTCTTCACCGGTTTCCCTGTCCCACTCAGTCACAGAGAGGCTCTTTTCTTTCTTTGAAAAAATAAGACCAGCTTCGGAATAGGGCTCGATCACCAAAGCATCCGCATTTCTTGCTGCTTCGGCTACTGCTTCGCTCGACAGTTCCCCGGGAGCAACTAGTTCCCTGGCTAATAATACGGGCTCAGTTTTATCACCAGATGGGTTAATTAACTCCAATACAGGAAGCGTTTTTTCATTTCTGGTAAGCTTATCTTCTTTTTTCGATTCAATTTCATTATTAAGGAAAAAGATTGATAACAATACGATGGCCGCTGGAATGATGTATTTTTTTATACGGACCACTCCCCTAAATTTTTTAAAAAATCATTTCTCCCCCTTATATTCAAGGGCAATTTCCTCTTCTTTTCCGTACCATCTAATAACGACGGAGAGTTTATCCGTTTTAGATAGGAAAACCGGCGATTTACCGGAGACTGTAAGCATTCCTGACTGCAGCATCCCGACCCCGACACCCCAACCCCAATTGTCCCCGTTCATAGTAATATCGACATCCCCAGTAAAATCCTCTTTTCCTCTATACGTTAATAAAAATTCAGCGTGCCTATTGGAAATGCTTTGTTTTGCCTTTACCTCAACGTGCCAATTCACGTTTTCACCCACGTATTCCAAGGTTGTAACATCGGTTATTAAGGAACGCAGGTCACTCATATCCTCACTTTTAAAAATCCTCATCATTCCCTGAAAAATATAGATGGAAGGAAGATTCCGAATTCCGAGATCCGAGTACTTTTTCTGAAGTTCCGGGAGATTCCCATTCACTTCCCGGGTAATGTAATTTTGTGAATTGAGTGCCAGGCCGCCAATTCCTTCGTTATCATTGGAGAAAACAACGAGTGTATTACCCTGCAAATCAGGATTGAGCAATTCCTGATAGGAGTATAATTTCTTCACTTTTATTTTTGTCAGGTAAGTTACCGGCCCCTTGTCCGTTTTTGCTCGAATCAGAATAATCCTGGTATCTAGCCTGTTAAGTGTTCCGTGGATAGAGTATGGTTCCAACTTCTGTGTTTCCTTGCCTGCCTTTAAATCCCATTCGCTTAACTCCATCCCGCTTTGGTTATCAGCCAATTGCACTGACGCGTTTTCATAAGGTTCAATCTCAAGGACAGCAGCCTTTTTTGCCGCGTTGGCAACCATCTTTTTCGTGATTTTCCGATTCCCTTTAGACAAAAAAACAGCATTCACTTTATTATCCCAGAAGCTGATTTCCGGTACTTGGCTATCCTTTGCTTCAAGCTGGTCCACTGCTTCCTTTTTATCAATAAACGTATTCAAGACCCAAATCGAAAAAATCAAAATGGCTGCAGGCAGAAGGTATTTATTATTCATAAGTTCCTCCTTTCATTACCTGTCTTTCCTATACGCAAGGATGATTTCCTCACTTTTCCCGTCCCACGTTAGCTCGACGGGAATGGAATCGTTTTCGGATAATTTAAATCTCATCTCGTTAGAAATGAAAATTTTACCCGAATCATCCAGCTTGCTCCCGCCGCTCCCCCAGCTCCATCCTCGGCCGCTCAATCCAAAGTCGACACTCTTTGGCATGGGTCCTATTCCTTTATACGTTACGGTTAGTTCCGCATCTCCTTCAGTCAAGTTTTGTCTCGCTTTAAATTCAACCTGCCAGTTTTCGCTCTCTCCCCGGAAAACCATTGTTTCCATATCTGTAATAAAGGTTTGCAGTTCCCTCATATCCTGGCTTTTAAAAATAATGAAACCTTGGTGAAAGACATAGATGGCGGGGAGACTTTTAAATTCAAGGTCGGGATAACGTTTACGCAACTCAGAAATAGAGGCTCTTATTTCGCGCGTAACATATTTGTTTTCATTGTCGGATGGGACCTCCCTAATTCCGGGTTCACCCTCTTTAAAAATAAGAATGGTATAAATATTTCTTGCTGGATTGAGCAATTCCTGATAAGAGTATTGCTTTAACATATTTATTTTTCCGACATATACTGCCGAGCTTTCCTCCGTTTCCGAACGAATAAGGATAATCCTGGTCCCATGTTCGTTTGCCATTCCTGATATGTAATTTTCATCGAACTGCTTGATTTCCTTACCGTTTTTTAAATCCCATTCAGACAATGTGATTCTCGACTCTTTATCTGGTATATTGAAAACAGCTTCACCATAGGGATCTACTTTAATGGCGGGTGCCTTCTTAACTGCTTTATCAACCAAGGCTTTCGTAACCTTTCCTTCCCCTTCAAAAAGTAATACGGGCTTGACAGTTTGATTTCCGGAAGTGATAACAGGAACAGGCATGTTCTTTGCAACAATTTTTTCTACATCTTCTCCCTTTTTATCTATGAATGTATTGATGAAGTAGATTGATAGAAGTATTATGATAGCCGGCAGAATGGATTTTTTCATTGACCCACTTCCGCTTTAAATTCCAGTGGAATAAGCTCTTCCTTTCCATTCCAATTGACTGTGGCTAAAATGGAATCCGATTTTAAAACCGTTTGGTAGCCATACAATACGGAAAGGTACCTGCCATTTTGGTCTAGAGGGAATCCTTCTTCGCCCCAGGTTAAAGAAGTGCCTGCAAGACGAAAAGAGACGTCCCAGCCTGGTTTTTCTTCGTTCCCAATATAGGTAATGGCCGTTTCAATTTTCCCTTCTCCAAGTTTTTGGTTTGAAGTCATTTCAATCTTCCAATTTTCAGTTTCGCCGCTGAATACATAATTCAGGCCTTCCCCAAGGAACGCTGTAAGCTCTTCATAATCATCGAATCGAATCGGAACACTTCCTTTTCCAAACACATAATACGTTGGCAGCTTTTCGAAAGCCAGATCAGGAAATGTAAATGTAAGGTGCCCGAGTGGACTGCTGACTTCCCTATAATCAAGCGGATTCCCATTTTTGGCCGGCATTTTTTTTACTTGGTCATTTTCATCAAAAAAGCCAACGACTGTGTAGTGATTTACCCTTGGCGTTAAAAGTTCCTGGTACGAGTAAACCTTCGTCACCCTTATTTTCGCGACATACGTAGCCTGGCCATCGTTAAGCCATTCACCCCTGATAATAAAGATTTTGTAGCTAGGAGCCCCTACAGTTGTAATGATATTGCTATCGCTTACTTTTGTTTCTTTGCCATTGTCCCATTCAGTGATGGACAAACTGGCCGGCATATTTGAAAAAGAAACAATTGCCTCTTCAAAAGGCATGGCGATAACCGGCTGTATTTCCCGTGCTGCCTTCTCAACCTGTTCCTTCGAAAGCTTTTTAGGATTCTTATTCCCCTTATAAAGCAACGCCACATTTTCCTTACCCTGAGTTGTCATGATTTCTGGAATTGGAAGGGTCTTTGCCTCTGTTATCGGCTTTTTCTCTTCATCAGGATCGATAACATTATTCAAAAAGAAAATCGTTACTATCAATATAAACAGCGGAAGAATATATTTTTTCATACAGCATCCCCCATCAAGGTTTCTAACTCAAGGATACCATTTTTGGAAAATTGTTGAAAAGGTAATTTTCCCTATAGAACCTTTCTAGTTTTCGGAATATTTAGAAAAACTAGAATAAGCAAAAATATAACTAGAATATCTAAAAAAATCGCTAGAATCATTTGAAAAATGACTAGAATAGAATAAAAACGACAATGAACGCACCTGAATTTTATTTAAAACATATGAACTGATCTTCTTTTTCACAAGAAATTCACTATACAGAATTATTTTGTTCCCAAAAAAGATTTTTTAGAGGTAGAAACAACTTTTTCATTCATTTCGGGATGATTCTGCCATAATGTACTTCATTATAGCGAAATAAACACTCTTCCCAAATTCAATAAGAGATGACAAATCTCTACAAAATAGAAAAAAGGCTGAAGCCCTTTCCGCTTCAGCCTTTTTCCAATGTAAAAGTTGCACTCAAAATTAAAAGCACCACCCAATGATGGATGGTGCTCTCGTACATAGCTATATAGCAAATCGGTGGTTGCCGATTGTGACGGTTGTTTTCGTTGAGAAAATCCATTTGCTTACTGCTGTTTTTGGATTATAGAAGAACAGGCTACCTTTTCCCTGGCCATTGAAAGCAAGTGCTTCATTTACTGCCTTTTTGGATTCGGCATCTGCCGGCTTGTTGATTTGGCCGTTTTGGACTGGCGAGAAAGCATAGTGGCCGTTGGAAACCTGGTAAACAACGCCCTTTACTGTATTCGGGAAATCCTTGCTTGCTACTCGGTTCAGGACGACTGTCGCAACTGCGACTTTCCCTGCATACGGTTCACCGACTGCTTCCGCGCGGACAAGGCGCGCCATTAAATCCTTTTCAGCAGATGTAACGATAGAGTTTGGGATTGTTAAATTTTTGCCTGCATTCAAGGCAGAGCTTTTCGCATTGTTTGTACTCATTAGTGTATTAACTGGAACGCCATATTTCACTGCAATTTTATAATAAGTTTCACCTGTTTTAACCTGGTGAGTTGTGGCAGCTTCTGTTTCGCCTGCCATTGTAAAAGCTGACAAGGAAAAGATCAAACCAGCTGCAATTACTAGTTTTTTAAATCTATTCATCTTTTTTCCCCCTAGTAGTTTCAGTTGTTTTCTCAACTACTAGGCTATCAGCTGTAACATTGTTATTCATTGCCCAAAATTTAACAAGGTGAAAACTAACCTTATAAAGCCTATTGGCAAGCAAGCTGGCAAGGAAGCAGGAAAAAACTTCCCTGGAAACCAATTTTGGATGAGAAAACCAGTGTGTGAAAGAGTTGGATGGAATTTTACAAACTGTTACAGAAGTGTTTCAGAGAAGTTGGGGGTTTTTGTAAATAGTAAGTATAAGTTTTCCTTTTAAAATGGAGTTTGCAACAGGACTGAGTCGTTATTTTTTGGTAAAAATAACGCTAAATCAAGAGTTATACATTTTTTCAATCCTGTTGATTTTCATCTCATTCTTCGCCTGCTTTTCAACGAGGTAATCAGTGTCGAATTTAAAAGATTTCAAAATGTCGGTGTGCCCATCCACTGTCTTCTCAATTCGCGTAACTTTCTGGTTCACTTCCTTTAGCTCTCCTTCGATACCCGACACACGGTTTTCAACACCGGACATACGGCTTTCAACACCAGACAAATGGTTTTCAACACCGGATAAGCGTGTTTCAACACCAGACATACGGTTTTCAACACCAGACAAACGTGTGTCGATGATAGAGAATTTCTCAGAGACCTCTTTCCTGAATTCATTTACTTCTGTCTTGAATTCTTTGAATTCTGACCTAAATTCGCCCAAAGCCTGCACGATTTGCGTCAACAGTTCTTTCTCTTCCATTTTGGTTCCCCCTTTCTAGTAAGGTCTATTTTATCATCTTTCTTTTCAAAAAGAGTGGATATATTTCAAATGTCGACAAGTTCATTGTTCGAATGAAGATTTTCTTATTGGATACAGTAAGACTGAGCGAGTTCAACTTGCTCAAAACCTTGATGGGGAGTGATCGATCATGGCTAGAAACAAACTGTTGGTTCCTGGTTCAGGCAATGCTCTTGACCAAATGAAAGAAGAAATTTCCAATGAGTTTGGAGTACAACTTGGTGCGGACACAACCGCAAGGGCAAATGGTTCGGTCGGAGGCGAGATGACGAAACGCCTTGTCGCCCTCGGCGAACAAGCAATGCGGAACCGACAAGGCCAATAGCCAGTTGGTTCCATTGGAAAAGCTGCCTTGGCTATTGTCCAGGCAGCTTTCCTTTTACTTCTTCAACATTTCCAATACCAGCTTCTCGTTCCTCTTTTTAAACACTTCATGGTTGGAAGAGACCATGGCAACATCGGATGCATCGGCATCTATCCGTTTCTTGCTTTATTTACCGTATTTGCGCGCGAGGCCTATGTGTGCCTGTTTTTTTAGAGGGATAGAGCTTTCTATTTTGCTAGCATAAGACCATCCTATTTAATTGAAAAGTGCTATCCAACCGGTGGGTATTTGTGTGTCAACAACTCATGACTGAAGTCACGAGCTTGTGAAGGCAAAAATCGCCTTCTGGTATCAACAGCCCAATATACGCCCGTTGGCATACCGAATTAATCACCTTCTTTAAGAGGTGAACTGTTTGACGAGGAACCAAGCAAACCCCGTTTAATCTATTACATGTGCTTGGCTATCGCTACATGTAACGGTTTTTGTTCTTGTTGCTTGAACATTTGACGATGCAGAGCTTTTCCTGCATCAACCCTGTATGTTCAGTTTTCAAAGAACAATTTCTAGTTATATTATAGCATCTATATTGAGCTTTACGAAAGATTGGCTTACCTGTCGGATACTTAGTCTAGTACAAAAACCAAATGATTTATAGCACTAGACCGTATCCGAAGGCGATTCATCTCATGACTGAAGTCACGAGGGTTCTCGCCTAATTCTAAAAAGTGACAGTTCTCGATATATTAAAAAAATCCTCGATATATCTGAAAAAGTTGTGGATATAATTGAAAAAGTTAGCGATAAAATTCAAAAAGTTGGCGATATCCGAAGAAGTGAACCCGAATTAGTCTCCCCGGGTACCACTTTTTCCTAATAAAACCCAGATTCGCTCAAATCTGAAACGGATTTTACTTATTTATTGTCACTTACCCGGGCTTTTGATGAAAAACGAATCCCGATTTGGAACCTTGATGCCATTCAAACCGGGGTTGCTTGACACTCAACCTAGTTTTTAATCCATAAAGTCAAAAAAAGGCTCCCCCAATTAAGGGAAGCCCGACTAAATCAAATCAACTATACATTTAACCCGCTTTCTTTTCCGGTTTTCCGGTCACTACGACTTTCATAGTTGACGGAGACGCGGTTATTCCGGCGAAGTTTTCAGCGGCTACGGATAGTGTATGCTGGCCGTTCGGAAGGTCAATTTGAATCGAGAACGTTCCATCGAGCGCAGCTTTTACAGAACCTAGAAGGTTCCGCTTATTCCCCGCTTGTTCGTACACATAAACTGTTGTTGCAGGGTCTGATTTTCCTGTAAGGACAACGGGTTCACCTTTTACCATTACATTGTCAACGTCCCAAGCTGGCGCATTTGGAACTTGCTGTTCCGCGTTCATCGACCAGCGAACCGCATTTGTAAACAACTGCTTGCCTCCCGCTGTCCAGCCGAGTTCTGGCCCGATGATATTGGTTGCAGTGAACGATGACAGCAGCAGGTGGAGATGATCTTTGCCCCTGAATTCGTAGGCAATGGATGTACCTTTGTCCACGCCATCAACATTCAGTCCTGCAAGCGGAATCCCGCTGTAATTTTTGAAGGTTGCATATGGGCTCTTTTCGCTATGAATTTTAATTAGCCCGTTTTCATCTGCCTGGAGTCCTTCAAACAATGGGTGTCCAGCGCTTGTTTTCAGATAGACTGCTCCTTCGTTGTAGCCTTGCTGATCTGGTTCAGGCGTACCGAAAGTCTGCTGCAGAAGGTGGATTGAACCTTCCTTCAAGCCCCATGTTCCAGTAAAGATCAAGCTGACTTTATGCTCATCGCTCTCCTTGATCAACTGGTCTATCTGTTCCTTCGTACCCGAATTTGTGTTAACAACGACCGTTTCATACTTGTTCAATTGGCCAAGAATATCCCAGCCTCTTTCCTCCGCGAACATTCCCTGTTCGTTCAGGAAGCTGCTCAACGTACCATTATGGTCACCGAGGACAGCCACTTCGATACCGTTGAGTTCAAGGCTCACGTTTGTATCTTCTTCACCGACTAGAACCTCTATCCTCGACGGCAGGTAGCCATTCATGGCAACCTCAACTACATACTCTCCCGGAAGCAGATTCTCGAACACAAACGAGCCATCCGCACCGCTTGCCGTGGTGCCAATGAAATCCGGGTCATCCTTAGGAATAAGCTTCACCGCGGCACCGGTGATTGGAGTACCGTTCTTTTTGTCGACTACCATCCCTTTTAGGTCGGAGCCTTCGATGGCCTCGAGAACAAAATTCAATTCTGCGCTACTGCCGGTTTCCACTATTTCCACCTGGCCGGTTTGCTCAGCATAACCGCGCGCCTGCACCTTCACATCATATTTGCCGATACCGATGCCAATCCTGTAAAGTCCTGCTGAGTTGGTCGCGGTTTTAACATTTGTGCCCGGGATGGTGACGAGCGCATTGGCAATCGGCTTGCCCTGTGCATCTGCCACAGAACCTTTGATTTCACCCTGGCTGGCAATTAACGCATAATCGATGGCATTCAGGTAAAGCTGAACCGCATTTTCAGTCCAGCGGTCCGCCGGATTGCCGTAGCTTCCAATCTGCAGGGCCGACAACAGGATATGAACACTGTTCGCCGAACTGAACTTAACAGCCACGGAAGCGCCAACATTCCCTTTTACCGGATTGGCCAAAGTCCCAAGGATAGATCCGCTGTATTGTTCAAAGTTGGAATACTGTACCGCGCCTTTAATATTAACCATGAGCGGATACTCCTTGCCCGCCTCAAAGCCTCGGAAAATCGGGTGGTTCTGCTCAACGCGGACATTGAGTTCTTTCTCAACAAAATTGGATGTCGTCTTCAGAGGGTCTCCATAGGCTCTAGAAAGTTCACTTATTGAGCCAGACGAATATTGCCCAACAAACATGATGCTGGTTTCATTTTCATTTGCCTTTTCGACCATGAATTTAAAGCGGTCTTTCATTGTGCTTGATATGTCATTGGCGATGATGAGCTTGTAATCGCCAATATTTTCAATCAGCGCTTCAAAATTGGTATTCAGGTAAAAATCATAGTCATAGCCGTACGATTTTAAAAGTGGCGCCATCCTGCCTTCGTTTACCGCTGTTGCAAGGACAGCAATTTTTTCAGTAGCAAACATTGAACTATTGATAGCAGTCACTTGCCCTTCCACTATTGAGACCGTTTCAAAAATCGGCTTGTATCCTGATGCGCTTATCCGGATTTCGTAAGATCCCAATGGAAGTGTAAGCTCATATTCTCCAGCAGCATTGGTTTTTCCAATAACCGGAGTTTCAAGAACTTCAATAGTAGCACCTTCTATTACATCCTTTGTAGCCGCATCAATGATTTTGCCTTTCAGCGTGCCTGCATTTTCCGATTGGATGACAAAGGTTTCATCCAATATTTGCCCATTCTTGATTGAAACAGTGAAATCCTTTTCGTGGTGGCCAAACGCTTTCACCGAAATCGTGTAGGTCCCTGTTTCAAGAGCTGTATAGAATTTGCCTTCTCCATCAACCGTCAGCTTTTTGCCCGTTTCTTTAATGAAAGCTTCTCCTTTTAGCTGGTTGCCCTTCTCGTTCTTTATTGCGCCATGCAGTTCACCAACCAATGGAGCCTTTTCTGCAAGTGCCCAGTCGATGGCGTTCATGATAAGCCTTTCCCTCCCGGCGTCAAAGAGGGTTGGATCACCCGGATGGAAAACATGGCCGATTGTCATATTCGATAGAAGGATTTCCACCGATTCACTGGTCCTTCCATTATAGGCAACCATCGATCCTTTTTGACCGGTCTGGCTCTGTTCAAAATTGACAACTGTTTTACCAGAATAGCCATTGAATCCGTAGTAGTATCCGGTTTTGCCAGGAATCTCAATCACATCCCCAGCCTTATAGCCTGCCGTTAATGGATGGTCTTCCATTACGATTCCTTTTGATCCCGTTTTGTTCGTTCCTTCGAAAATGGCTGATGGATCTCCATCATATTCCCACAAATAACGGATCGAGCCGCGGCCGCCAGCCTGGCCGGTCCAGATAACGGATTTGCGTTTTTGGTCCAGTGCTGCCTGGAAAGCTTTGAAATCCGCTTTCTTCGGTATGGCTTCGTTTTTATAATCCGAATTTGCGAATACAAGGTCGACAGTATCCAGCTTGTCAATTTCCTTGAAGTCCAGGTATTCGACTTTATAGCCCCGCTCCTCAAGGTATTGTTTAAAGGTGGTTCCTGAAGCTGTAAGGTCAACGATGATCCCGATGGTCGGGGATGGCATCATTTTTACATTCAAGGCAAGCTTTTCTCCTCCAGCCACTTGCACTTGAACATCCTCTCGGACATAACCTTCCTTTTCAACCCTAATGGTATAGGTTCCTGGTTCGATTTTCGCTAAGTTGAACTGCCCCTGTGTAGTCGACTCCCCGGATCTCGGCTTGCCTACCAGTGTAACTTTCGCCCCGGAAATCGCATTGCCATCCCTTTCGTTTTCGACTGTACCGGTAATCGAAGCGACATTTCCGGCAACTTTCATCGAAATTGTCTGCGGCTCCCCATCCACCGCAGCCGATATTTTGACCGTCTTCGTTTCATACCCGTATGCGCTGATGGTTACATCGTAGTCGCCTTCAAGGAGAGCGATCGAGAATGCGCCCGTTTCAGCATCAGATTGGGTGGCAAACGGATGGCCGTCAACTTTGATATCAGCTTTCAATGGTTCCCCATTTTCATCGAGGATGGTTCCTGTGATCGTATCGAACTTCGCATTGGCTGCCCAAAGGATGGCATTGATTAAAATCTGTTTTCCTTCCGGAGTATAATCCTTCGAACCATGATACGAGGCGAATCCGTGCCCGCCCATTAACAGCTCGACACTGTTGTTGGTCCTCGGTTTATACGCCATGCCGAGGCCGTGGGTTGCGTTTGTTCCATCAAGCCCGATTTCAGCTAGCGAGTAGCCGCTGTAATTTTTAAAATAAGCGAAGGTGCTTGCGGCCGGAGCCAAAATCTTAACAGAATCCCCTGCTTTTGCGCCTGCAAAAATCGGATGTTCGGAAAGGATTTTGTAGACAGCCGCTTGTGTCGTGCTGCGGACGGTCGTCCGGGATTCGGGATCCTTCCTGTAGTTTACAAGATGGTTGAGTCCCGAGCTGCTCCAGTATGCTTCGCCAAAAATCACACTCGTTCCCACTTCATCGGCGGCTTTCATGGAGTTTTCAAAGATTGTTTTTGTAAAAGAGCTCGAGCTTACATCGTTTATGAAGACGACATCAAATTCCGCCATTCTCTTCGGAAGGTCGGCCGGCAGGACATCGACAGCCGGGATGCCAAATTCCTTGAGAAACGCTTTAAAGTTGGTGGTACTTGAACTATAGTCCCCTACTACCCCCACCGATGGCATCGTATGAAGCTTAACATCGATGTCGCCAGTATGGCGGGCAATATCGACCGTCTCCAAGTGGATAATATAGCCTGCTTTTGTGAAGGCAAGCTTATACGTTTCTTCCTGGAGTCCAGTGAATTCATAACGGCCGTTTGCGGCTGATTCGGTTTCGAAAACTTTTTCCCCGGCGGCATTCGTCACTTCAACCTTCACGCCAGCAATCTCAAGGTTGGTCAAAGCATCTGTAACGATTCCGGACAAAATTCCTTTTTCCGAGGTGCCGAGATTCACTGAGACTTGTGCAGCCTTGCCTTTTGCTGTAGTGAACTTTCCTGAATACGTGCCAAGGCCTTTACCTCGTACTTCAAGTGTGAATGTGCCTTCGTCATGGAAAAACTCAAATTCCCCTTTTGCGTTGCTTTTCGCCTTCACGCCTGTTTCGACTACTTCAAGGCTCGCTTCCACCGGTACCCCGTCCGAGTTCACCACTGTCCCGGAAACTTTTCCAAATTGTGAGCCATACAAATAGTCAAGGCTGTTCAAAAGGATTTGTTTTTGGCCATGCAGCCAGTTATCCGTTGTTTCCCATGGTGCTGATGCAAAGCTGGATAACAAGAGGTGTGCGCTGTTTTCCGAGACAGCCTGATAGGCAACGCCTGAGCCTACATAGCCGATTTTAGCTGCGCCAATTTTGCCAATCGTACGTCCTGAATAGTGGTTGAACCAGGCAAAGTCCGCATTGTGCATTAGAATCGGGATTTCAGCCCCTTGCTTGTAACCTTTCAATATCGGATGTTCGGCTTCCACCTTCAAGGATACCGCGCCATCATCATAGCTGTGTCCAAGGTCGGCCGGATTTTGGAAAAAATCCTTCAGGTGGTGGATCGAACCGTAGTTTCCACCCCATTGGTCGGTGAAAATGATGCTCACATCATTTTTATTCGCTTCATTAATCAAATTCTTGACCTCTGCCTCCGTTGGCTTAACTCCGTCCGAACCGTATGCGCCGTTCATGTATAAAACCTTATACCGGCCAATATCGCCAATGACATCCCAGCCACGTTCCTCAACTGTATAGCCGTTCGCTTCAAGAAGGCTTGTAATTTGGCCTTTGTAATCATTCAGAACAGCCACATCGATTGGCTGAAGCTCAAAGGTTAGTGTTGCCGATTCACCTGGCTTGACTGTAATTTTACCTGTGCCGTCCTTAAAGCCGCCGAGGGAGAATGCGATGTCCCATGTGCCTTCGAAGACATCTTCCTTGGCAAAAATGCCGTTGTCATTCGTCACGCCGCTAATGCCGGTGGACTTCATATCGACCGTTACGCCTTTAAGAGGTTTTCCGGTACGTTTGTCTTTTACGGTAATCGCCATTGTTCCTATTTTCGCATCTTCAAGCTTGAAGTCTTTTGAAAGTGTGTAGCCAGATACAAACTGAAACCTTTCGGAAATCTGCTTTTTGCCATAATGCGAAATAATGACGTTGTTTTCGCCAGGTGCATGTTTCAGCACAAAGCGGCCGTCCGTTTCCGCCGCCACAGTTTCACCTGTTTCCTCGACAGTCAGCGTTCCCTTGACCGGCTGGCCACTGACATCCTTCAATGACCCGGTAAGGATTCCAGGAGAATGGTAACTTTGAACGCCTTTTAAATGCGGGAGAATGGCCTGGCCCGGCAGGATCGGTATTCCTGATGTACTGTAGACCGGCAAAATGATATCCTTCAGCCTTTCTCCTGTAAAAGCATCCAGGACAGTTACAGAACCAGTAGTCGAAGCAAAGAACAGAAGTCCGTTGGCAGTGACAGAGCCGCTATTCAACGTCGTTCCAACCGACTTGTTGCTCCAAATTTCTTTCCCTGTTTCCTGCTCAAAAGCGCGTAAATTGGACTGTGCGGACGAACCCATGATTACCATATTTTCATAGACAATCGGTGATCCCGCCTGGGTGTCCCCGATGCCGGGAACTTTCCATTTTTCAGCGCCTGTGGCTGCATCGAATGCATAAAGAGTGCCGCCGTCCGTATCAAAATTGATTCCTGTAAAATAAACGGCCCCGTTGTCATACACCGGCTTGGAAGCAATCCCTTCCCCGGAAAGTTTCTTCTGCCACACTTCTGTGCCGTCTTTTATTTTCAAAGCGCGGATGGTTTGATTGTCATAGCTTCCTACATAAATCAGGCCATTTCCGATGCTTGGCCCAAAATATGTTGGCGCGCCTAGCTTCACGCTCCACAGCTTGCCGCCCGTTTCAGGATTCAATGCATGCAATTGGGCGTTTGCTGTTAAATCCGAGGAGACGAACAGCGTGCCATCGTAGTAAACAGGAGATTCATAGATTGCCATTGACCCGACCACGGTACTCCATTTGATGCTGCCGGATTTCAGGTCAAGAGCATAAATCTTCCCATCCTGGCCGCCGGAAAGGTAGACGGTGCCATCTTCAATCGTAGGTGATGAGCGGTTCGTACTGCCAATCCTGATTGTCCATAATTCCTTGCCCGATTTGGAATCAAGCGCGACGACCCAGCCCTTGTCTGTTGTTAAAACAACTTTTCCATCTGAAGCGGCAGGAGTCGAGAAAAGGATTTCGCCTTTCGCTTCCGTGCTGTATTCCCAGCCTTTTTCAAGCGCTTGGACGTCAATCGCATTTCCGGAAACAGCATTCCGTTGGACATTTCCATTCGCGACGCCCCATTGCTTGTTTGGTGCTGTTGCCAGTTTCTGAACCTTTAGTTCAAGCAATAAGTTTTTATTTACAGTGATTTCTTCCGCTTTAGCTTTGATGCCCTCACCGGTTACTTGAAGGCCATAAGCAGCTGCCGGAACCCGATGGATTTCGAAATTGCCCGAGCCATCGGTCCGTATTGCGGTAAGAGGCGTATTTTTGATTCGGATAAATGCATAAGGTACAGGCTTTCCGGTTTCATCAACGACTTTTCCGCTAACCGTGTAAGCTTCCGCATCTTCAAGAACGAAATTGGCGTTTGTTACTTCCCCTTTCTTGAGGGTGACTGTCCCTTCATATGTTTTGTAGCCAAAGGATGAAACTGTTACTTTGTGCGACCCTTCCCTTATTTTAAAAGAAAAACCGCGAGCCTTCGCGATTGGGTAGGAAAGCCCTTCAGCCTGGATGTCCAATTTTGCGGCAATTGATTCGCCCTTTTTGTTTTTGACAGTGCCCTTCAATTCACCGGCAAACGCCGCTTCGGTGACGGCCTGGTAAATATTGATGATGCCGCTTCCGTATGAATCATTCGGCAAAGTGCCCATGTGAGGTTCCTTGCGAACAGTATCCTTGAGGATTTGTTTAGCCTCATCAACCGTCAAGTCCGGATTTGCCTGGTAAAGAAGCGCCAGTGCCCCGGTTACGTGCGGAGTTGCCATTGATGTTCCGCTAATCGTGTTATATTTCCCTTTATTCAGTTTCGTTGGCCAAGCGGAATAAATCCGGTGCCCCGGTGCTGAAATGTCCGGCTTGATGAGCCGTTTCGTTTCACCATTTCCATCCTGCCAATATACCGGTCCCCGGCTCGAGAAGGAAGCCGTCTGGTCATAAATATCGGTCGCTCCAACCGCGAACGTTTCCGGAAAGCTGCCCGGTGAACCGATGGTCTGGGAGCCCGGCCCGTCATTTCCCGCCGCAAAGGATGGGAAAATGCCCGCAGCGACCCAAGCTTTTACATCTTCATAGAATTCGAGGTTATATGTATTCGAATTCCCCCATGAATTGTTGACAACATGCGGCGCTTTCGATGGGTCTCCCCCTGGTGCGAGGAACCACTGGAACGCCTGGTGAATGCCCGAAGTTGTCGCCGACCCGCTGTCGTTGAAAATTTTCGCGGCAATCCATTGCGCTCCCGGAGCAACGCCGATTGGTTCACCATCACCGCCTCCGACAGATGTTCCGGCAACGTGGGTGCCATGTCCGTTCCCGTCAGTTGGCGTTTCATACTTATTACCCGATACGTCAATCCAGGAATATTGATGATTGCCATCGCGGCCTCGGTAATTCTTACGGAGTGCTTCATGGTTTCCGTCAACACCCGTATCCATGATGCCGACGACAATCCCTTCGCCCTTCATGCCATATTGGCCCCATACCTTTGGAGCGGATATTTTCTCAAGACCCCATTCTGGAAGGCGCGGGGAAGATTCCTCTACTGTAATTTCCGGAACAGTCAGGATTTCGTCCAGTGTAATTTCAGCGATATCATCGCGCTGCTTCAGTTCATCGAAGCCTTCCTTCGTTACGGTAGCGGATATGCCGTTTATGATCCACAGCGTATCCTTCTTCTTTGCTTTTCCTTTTGATTCCATCGCGTTAAGCGCTTGTTGAATCCCTTTTTGTGAGTTGTTGGCTTTTTGTGTGAGGTGGTCTTTGATGGCTTTGATTTTTTCGGTACGGTTGTTCTTTTGTTTCATCTGGGGGTAAATTGCCTGGAGGTCTGGCTGCTCTTTCATTCGGATGATGACGTCTACTTCACTGTTTTTCTCAAAAGCTTCTTGAAGGTCTGTCTCCTTTTTTGGGTCTGGAGCCTTTTCAAGCGGTGCCGGCTCTATCCCAAGGTCTTTCAGAAGATCGGGAAGCTCATCCGTGCCACTGTTGCCGCTCGTTTCGGGGTCGCCTTGTTTCAGGTCAACGGCCCTGGCACCCTGCTCCCGCTTTTTTTCAAGCTGAAGATCTTCCTCGGAAAAAGTGCCTGGCTTTGCTTCCGCCGCGAAACTTTGCGGCGCAAATGTTGAAAATAGAACCAAAAGCGACAACAGGACAGCAAACCACTTTCTCATAGATTTCTTTCGTAAAAACGGCAAATAATTGCACCTCCATTAGTTTGATAATCGAAAGAATACGATAAGCTTATTACCTTTTCCTTCTAAAAATACAAATTTTCTAAAAATTCTGATATAAATGATTCTAGAGTCCTGTTCAACTTAGAAGAACATAGGACGATAGACTCATAGGGGTTTTGATTATCCTCTCTGGTTTTTACGTAGCACGGCTTTTTATGACAACCAGGCTGGATTTTGGCTCTTGCTTGTCAGATATCTCGGCTTTTTCTGACAACCAAGCTGGATCTTGGCTCTTGCTTGTCAGATATCATGGCTAATTATGACAACCAAGCTGGATTTTGGCCCTTGCTTGTCAGAAATCATGGCTAATTATGACAAGCAAGCCGGATTTTGGCTCTTGCTTGTCAGAAATG
>NZ_LMTI01000001.1:459771-580251 GCF_001510665.1 Bacillus sp. FJAT-27445 | reverse complement strand
TTTTTATGACAAGCAAGCTGGATTTTGGCTCTTGCTTGTCAGATATCATGGCTAATTATGACAAGCAAACTGGATTTTGGTTCTTGTTTGTCAGATATCTGGGCTTTTTCTGACAAACAAACTGGATTTTAGCTCTTGCTTGTCAGAAATGATAGCTTTTTAAGACAACCAAGCCGGATTTTGGCTCTTGCTTGTCAGAAATCATGGCTTTTCTGACAACCAGGCTGGATTTTAGTTCTTGCTTGTCAGAAATAATAGCTTTTTATGACAAGCAAGCTGGATTTTGGCTCTTGCTTGTCAGATATCATGGCTAATTATGACAACCAAGCCAGATTTTAGTTAGTGGTTGTCAAGAATCGAAACCATGCGCCGCATCAGGTTGTCACAGTACCAGACTTTAAGCGACTCCAAACCCGTTTTTATCCACTAGTACCCTATCTTTGAACCCGTAGATTTTGAAGATAACCATATAAAAAAGTCCCGGCAATGTACCGAGACCAATCCAATGAAGCGTTGAGTTCTAGAGCATCTTCTCAATAACCGCCTTGGCGGTGAGTTCTTTATTAACCACGGACTCTTTGTTCGTCCGTTTAAAAAATTCGAAATAGAGTAAATCCAGCAGATAGAGCTGCGCGATTTTTGCGGTGAGGCTTCCGCCTTGCAGCGGACCTTCGTTTGCGCCGCACAACAGGGTGATATCCGAATAAGTCGTTAACGGAGACTTGGCGAAGCGGGTGATTGCGATGATTTTCGCTCCGCGTTCCTTAACCACTTTTGCCACTTCGATCGTGTCCTTCGTCGAGCCCGAATAGGAAATCAACACCGCGACATCTCTCTCCGTCATCAACGCGGCGGACATGATTTGAAGGTGGGAATCAATTGTGCATTCCGCCTTATTCGTGATCCGCATGAACTTGTTCTTCGCCTCGAGCGCAGTCATGAGCGACGATCCGACGCCGAAAAAATGCACCCTGTCCGCCTTCATTATACTGTCGACCGCATCTGAAATATCCTGTTTCGAAATCAAATTGTATGTTTCCGTCATCGCGTTCACATTCGCCGACAGAATTTTAGAGGACAGCTCTTCGATTGTATCTTCCATCGTAATCCTGCTCGACAGCTGAGGGGACTCGTCATCCGGTGAAATACTGTGCGCCATCATGATCTTGAACTCCTGATAGCCTTTCAGGTTCATAGTTTTGCAGAAACGGAAAACGCTGGACTCACCGACATTGCATTCATCAGCCAGATCGGTAATCGACATGTAGATGACATCCTTCGTATGTTCCAGGATATAATCCGCGACTTTTTTCTCTGTGTTCGTAAAAGAATGATAGCGTGAATGTATAAGTGTAAAAATATCTTGGCCGGCCATTTCGGGCTCCTCCTATCAAACGCTATTGAGATGAAGTGAAGCTGCTCCAAGCACGCCAGCTTTATTGCCGAGCTCGGCCTTAAGGATTTTGACATCGGAGAAGCTTTCCATGATCAGCTCTTTCACTTTTTTCGAAACCATGTGTACAAGCACTTCCTGCTCCATGATTCCACCGCCCAATACGATTGCCGGCGGGTTGAAGGAATGGATGAGCGAAACGAGGCCGATCGCAATTTCAAAGACCCAATCATTGACAGCCTTTTCCACGGCTGCCTCTCCCTGGAAAAACTTCTCAAAAACTATTCTCCCATTATTATAGAGATTGTCAATTTCTTTCGCTTTTCGGACGAGGGCTGTTGTCGATGCATATTGCTCATAGCAGCCAAGCCCGCCGCAATTGCATGGACGTCCAAGTGGATGTGTGATGATATGACCGAATTCAGCCGCGCTCCCGGTGTGGCCCCTGTGCAACTCGCCGCCGAGGATTATCGCTCCGCCAATACCGGTCCCGTAGGTCAGGCAAAGAAAATCATTGAACGTCCTGCCAGCGCCAAAATGCTTTTCACCAAGCGCCGCGGCGTTCACATCGTTCTCAACTTTTACCGGTACCCCAAACCGCTCCTCAAAAATATCCTTCAGCCTCGTACCCGTATAACCGGGTATGTTTTCGTTAGCATAAATAATTTTTCCCGTGGCACTGTCGACCTGGCCAGCCGTACTGATGCCGATTGCGTCAAATCCACTATATTCCACAAAAATTTCAACCAATTTTTCCGATGGCTTCATCCCAGTGCGGGGCCATTCGGTGCTGTATTCCTTAAAGGATTCAATCCTGCCGTCCTCATTGCACAGCCCAACCTTTGTTGAAGTACCGCCTATATCCACCGCAAGTATTTTCATAGTGTTCAACCTCTTTTAAGAAATCCGTCCTACTTTTAAAATACCATCCATTCATGAAGATAACCCTCTTTTTAAAAAAGCCGGACTGTAAAAAATTCTTTTTTCAAAACCTCTATTTGATCACATCAACAAAGCGCTTTGTGATTTCCATTGGCCTTGTTATCGCCGTGCCGACAACGGCTGTATGGACGCCTAGATTAAAGATTCGCTCCAGTTGTTCCGGAGTCCAGATTCCGCCTTCTGCGATGACCGGGATATCAAAATCCTTCACAAGCCTTCCGAGTAACTCAATGTCAGGAAGTTCTTTTCCCTTCGTATAGGAGGTATAGCCGCTCAGCGTCGTGCCGATGCAGTCAAACCCAAGACGATAGGCCTCTTCCGCTTCTTCATAGGTCGAGCAGTCGGCCATGAACAACTGCTCCTTATACGTTTCCCGGATTTTCGGGAAAATTTCACTAATCGTCGTTCCGTCCGGCCTCACACGTTTCGTGGCATCAAGGGCGATGATATCGACTCCTTCACTATGAAGGAGCTCGATTTCCTGCATTGTCGGTGTGATGAAAACGTCGGAACCTTCATAAACCTTCTTAATGATCCCGATGATGGGCAGGTCAACCGTTTGCTTGATTTCACGGATGTCCTCCACCCCATTCGCCCGGATTCCCTTTGCCCCGCCAAGCATGGCTGCATAAGCCATCCTTCCCATAATGAATGGGCTGTGGAGCGGTTCATCCGGCAATGCCTGGCAGGATACAATCAGCTTTCGGTGGATTCGTTCAAATGTAGTGTCTTTGCTGCTCATATAAACAACTCCATGTTAAAAATTGACGGTTATATAAACCCGTTATAATAACCTTCTAATTGGAACCTGCACGAACGGCCCATAGGTTCCGCCAGTGAGGTTCCATTCCACATTGCTTTATTCCTTTACCGCGCCAATCGAAATACCTGCCGTGAAGTAGCGCTGGAAGAAAATAAAGATAATCAGCATCGGAACAGCTGCGACTGTGGCGCCAGCCATTTTGTAGGCAAAATTCGGGTTAAGCTCTTGCATCAACGTTGCAATACCGACCATCAATGTCTTTGAATTCTCGCTTTGGCCGACAACGAGCTGCCACAAATAGTCGTTCCAAACCTGGACAAAGTTCAGGATGAATAAAGCCCCGATACCCGGCTTGACCATTGGCAGCATGATTTTAAAGAAGACAGTGAATTCGCTGGCTCCGTCGATTTTAGCCGATTCCCTTAATGAATCCGGAATCGTGTCAAAAAATCCTTTTAGCATAAACACGCCAAAAGCAGTCGCCACGTTTGGCCAGATCATTCCGCTCAGCGTATTCACCATGCCAAAGTCCTGGATAATCCTGAACAATGGAACAATCATAACTTCTTTCGGAACCATCAAGCTTGAGATAAAGATGATGAAAATGACATTGCGTCCCTTGAACCTTAATTTTGAAAAAGCGTAGGCTGCAAGGCAGCTGACCGCTATCAAAGCAACAGTCGATACAAGTGAAACAGTGATGCTGTTGAATGCCCAGCGGAATGCCGGCTGGTTGTTAAAAACATCGACATAGTTGCTGAACGTAAAGGTTTTCGGCCACCAGTCGGGCGGCATTTTTACTACGTCCGAGCTGTTTTTCAAAGAGCTTGTAAACAGCCAGTACAGCGGGAACAGGTTCAGGATTGCGAAGAAAATGATCAAAATATTGAAAATAATATCGACCTTTTCCTTCTTTTTCTTATTCGAGGTCTTTGCTCCAAACATGTCCGGCCACCCCCTAGTCTTTCTTGAACATTGCGCGCAGCTGTGGAAACGAGAGGACAAGCGTGATCAGGAACATGATCACTCCGACAGCGGAAGCAATGCCAAGCTGGTTGTATTTAAACGCATTATTATAAAGGAAATACATTAATGTGGTCGAGGCGTTGTTCGGCCCGCCGCCAGTCAATAGCTGGATGACAACGAATATTTTCAGAACGGCTATTATGTTCATGATGATAATGTAAATCGTTGTCGGCTTGACCATTGGGATCAATATTTTAAAAATAATATGCAGCCTGCTTGCGCCATCAACCTCGGCTGCCTCGAACACATCCTTCGGCACGCCAATCATTGACGCAACGTAGAGAATGATCGCCTGGCCGACGTTTGTGGCGAACGTTATGAAAATGATAACCGGCAGGACAAGGTCTTTATCGCCAAGGAAGTTGACCGATACGATTTCGAGCTGCCTTGCCGCATAAGGGATCAAACCGTTGGCCGGGTTCAATAGGAAACCCCAGACCATACTCATGACTACCATAGAAACCATTACTGGTATATAATAACTGCCTCGTATAAAAGACACGTATTTTGCATTTTTATCAAAAATTGAAGCAGAAACGAAAAGGGCGAAAATCACGGTCAATGCAACGATGCAAACAACGAAAATAACCGTGTTAATTGTCGATTTCATGAATACGGGATTTGCGAAAAGCCTTGTATAATTTTCAAAACCGATGAATGTTTCCTGCTGGTAGTTGATTCGATAAAGGCTCAACCTGATTCCTTCAAAAATCGGATAGACGATAAAGACGAGGAACAATAAAAGCTGCGGCGCGATAAAAAGATAGCCCGTTAAATTTTCCTTCAAAGATGCGTTGTTTTTCATTGGACCTCCCTTACCTTTCTATAGCCGCAGGCCCTTTTGGGGCCCGCTGCTATCTATCATTTCGTTGCAATATTATTTGTTGAAGATGACCGAATTCGCTTTGGTGCTTTCAAGGACAGCGTTACCATTTTTCTGGTAGTCTTTCACAACTTGAGCAGGAGTTTTTTCGCCAGTGTAAAGGGCTTGAAGCTCTGGGTACAGTACCTGCCTCAATTCGCCGTATCCTGGTACGCTGCCTGTAAAGTTGAACATGTATTGCGCGTTTTTGTCATATGCTTCAAACAATGGATTTTCGGATTTGAATTCTTCAACTACGGAAGTCCTTACTGGAACGCCGTTTTTCGATGCTTTTACAAGCTCGGGATCAGTGGAGAAAAATTTGACAAAATCCTTGCTGATCTTGATTTTCTCTTCGTCACCAGTATTGAAGACGCTTGCACCAGATACATACGTGAAAGTCAACGGGTCGCCGCTTTCGGATGGAATGTTTGCAAGCCTTGCGTCAAACTTCGGCGCCTTTCCGCTGTTCATATCCGCCAGAGCGTTTTTATACAGGACCGAATTTGTGAAGCTGACTCCAAGCTGCTGGTTTTGGAACATCGCGTTAACATCGTTTGATGATACGGATTCCGCGCCTGGGTTTGTCAGTTTGGCATCATAAATTTTCTTCAGCCATGCTGCCGCTTTTTCGCCTTTTTTATCATTTAGGACAATAGTTGCATCGTCGTTAAAGAACTTGTTGCCGAACATCCTCATGTATGCCAGGTTCCATGTATCCCCTTGGTTGTTAAGTGCGTAGAGGCCCATTGGAAATGCGTTTGAATACTTGTCCTTTGGAAGGTCATTTTTCAGTGCATTCAAGATTGTTTCATATTCTTCAAGTGTCCAAGTTTTGATTTCATCCTGGCCACCGATATACTGTTCAAGCCCTGCAGCCTTGAACATGTCAGCATTATACACAAGTGTTCCAGGCATGTGGGAGAACGGATAGAAGTAAATATCCTTTCCGAAAGTCACGGTGTCCCAGAAGTTTTGATCAATGTCTTTTTTCGCGTCTTCGTCCACAATGTCATTCAGCGGAACAAGGGCACCCCTGTGGGCATAATCGCCCATCGCGAATGTATTTTCAAAGAAGATATCCGGTGGCGTGCCGCCGTTCAGGTTGACGTTCAGCAGTTCATCACGCTGGTCGCCGGCAACGACTTCAACATTTACTTTTACCTTGCGATCCTTGTACTGCTCGGAGAATTTTTCGGCTGCGTGTTTGAAGAAGCTGTCGAAATCAGCACCTTCCTCATTCGCATCCATGACTCCCTTCCACTGCGGAGTGAGCCAAACAGAAATTTCTACAGGCTTCTTTGAATCGCCGCTTGCGGCATCCTTTTCTGTTCCGCTAGTACATCCAGCAAGAAGGCCGAGGCCAAGAACAGCGGCGGACGTTAATGCGACAAATCGTTTTTTTAACATATCCTATTCCCCCTGATAGTTGCTTTTTGTTTTATGAAGACAGACCGTTTTGGCCTGAAGCTCCCTTTGTAAAAAATTTTCTTTGAAAGTAGCTTTCCAGCAATCTATTACTCTGCGTATTTCTCAATTGCTACATCGATCATGTCACGGATGGCGGGAATCTTGTTTTCGAGGTCCTCGCCGGTAACCGGCTCAAGCGGCCCGCGCACGCTACCAACATTTACTCCGCGCAGCTTCAGTACTTCCTTAATGGCGGAATACATGTTTCCATTCAAGGAACAGAGAGCGATGATGATGTCGTTGATGTCTTTTTGGATGCTTCTAGCTTGTGCAAAATTTCCTGTTGAAACGAATTGTTCCGCTTTCAGATACAGTTCCGGCATCGCGGCATACGTTCCGCCAATTCCGGCGTCAGCGCCAATCACCCGTCCAGAAACATATTGCTCATCCGGTCCGTTGAATACGATGAAGCCATCACCGCCTGCTGCTTTGAACCGTTCGATATCAAGCGCAGGCATTGACGAGTTCTTAACGCCGATTACCTTTTTGTTCTCGATTAATTTGGTAAACAAGTTGAGCGATAGATTGTATCCCGTTGTTTGCGGGATGTTGTAAATGATGAACGGCAGCCCGGTCGCGTCCATGATGCTTGTCCAATAGTTGGAGATAGCGCTTTCAGGAAGCTTGAAATAGATTGGCGGGATAGCCGACAAAGCATCGTATCCCAATTCCTCCGCAAATTTCGCCAGTTCCACGCTCTCCCTTGTAGACGGGGCGCCAACATGGGCAATTAAGGTGAGCTTCCCTTTCATGCTTTCCGCGACGTATTTTAATGTCGCCTTCCTCTCCTCGAGGTTTTGGTAAATGCATTCCCCCGAGCTGCCCCCAACGTAAAGGCCTTGGACGCCTTTCTCATATAGATAGCTGCAAAGCGCTTTTGTACGCGCTTCCGAAACTTCGCCAGCTTCGTCATAACACGCGTAAAAAGCAGGAATTATACCCTTGAATTTTTCGACTGTCATTTTCTATCCCCACCTAGTTTTTTATCAAGATAGCGTTTACAAAAAAATCATATCACACTTTTTAAGATTGTGTAAATTATTTTCACCAACATTTAATATTTAGAAAAAAATATCCATCATTTTCTTCTAATGTTAATAATTCATGCCAATATCGATATAGGTACGAGAAAATGCGGCATGACATGGGGTAAATGTGAGCATTTTTTATAAAAAGAACGATTCTTGAGTACCCGGAAGGATATCTCTTTTGAAAATTTTTTCAATTCTTATGAAAACATGAATTTAACGGCTTTCCTGCTTATAGAACGAGCCGGATATGGAAAAAACTGTACAGACAAATGGAATAAATTTTATGAAATGCAATGGTTTGTGATTTAGGGATTTTGAAAAGCAGAATAAAGACTGTGCGGGTAGGTATTACGAGGCGAACCGGTCTTTAGCGAGGTTCTAAAGACTAGTGGGGGATGCTTTCCGAGGCGAACCGGTCTTTAGCGAGGTTCTAAAGACCAGCTAGGTACGCTCTCCAAGGCAAACCCGTCTTTAGCGAGGTTCTATTGACCAGTTAGGTACGCTCATCAAAGCGAATCGGTCTTTAGAGAATTCCTATAGACCGATTTCCTCAAACGTCCCATACAAAATAGTCAATAGTATAGGTTTTAATAAAAATATGGAGGCTGACGAAAATGTTTCGTTTCATTACGCTTATTTTATCGATGATATTCCTACTTTCATCCTGGCCGGCGATTGAGCGGCAGCTGGAAAACCCCGGTGAAGCGGTTGACCGTGTCCAAACCGAGCTGCGGGCGCTTAAGGAAAATCCCGAAGTGACGGAGGCGGCTTGGCTGCTGCTCGGCGATTTCCAGCAATTCCTCAAACATACCTGGGTATTGGTTCGTGAAATCAGCGAGGACAAGCAGAAACAGGAACCGCTGGAGACGGATCAGATAGTCCCAGTTCGACCGGACGAGCATTTTTAGCGCTACATATTGACCATGACAAAATAAACACCGAAAAACGCCGTAATGACTACCACCAGGACACCGAGAAGAATGATTGATAGCCGTGGTGTCCTGAATGTTTGCTCATTGATTGATCGAACCTTTCGTAAATATCCAGCCATTGACATGATAATCACTAAAATTCCTAGCGAAACGGAAGAAATTCCGATTAAATTAGCCATGAAATCACCTATTGGGGTGAGGCTGGACCGCATATTAAAATGCAGGTTTGTAACTAGGAAACCAACCCCAATAATCGCAATGGCGGTCCGGATCCAGGCGAGAAACGTCCGCTCATTCGCGAGGTGCTGCTGGATATATTTTGAATCGACTGTCTTGTTCTGTTCAACGATTTTCGCATTTTCGTCCCCCATGGAATCCCTCCCTTACATTACAACAATCACTATGCCTGCGGTTTTTGCCCGGCAAATTGGATGACATGCGACAGCCCGTTATGAAGCTCTCCCTCGTGCCGCATTACTTCGCCCATGAAAAAGTGGACAAACCGCCAGTCGCGGAACGTTTTTAAAAACTCCTCGGGCTGATATAGAAATCCAACCTCTTTTGGACCGCCGCTCTTATACGGAATCTGGTTGACCGAATATACTTCCGTTACATAGAATCCGCCTGGCTTTACCGCTTCCTTTACTCCTTCCAAGGTCTTCGCGCGCAAGTCAGCGGGAAAGTGCCCAAATACACAAACAATCTCATCCCATTTGTCTTTATCCCATTTTGCCTCATTTAAATCAACTAGCTGGGTTTCGACCTCTACACCTCTCGACCTGGCAAGCTTTTTTGTTTTCTCAAGCCCGAATTCCGCATAATCCCATGTAGTCACCTTCATTCCTTGCTCGGCCAGGAAAACGGCATTCCTACCCTCGCCTTCCGCAATCGCAAGTGCTTCACCCTCCAACTTCAGCTTCCTTTGCATCTCGGCGAGAAACTCATTTGGTTCTGTTCCATAGGCATAGTTATTGGCTTTAAACCGCTCGTTCCAAGGATTCATGGACTTCCCCTTCCTTTATTAAAAAATTCCTTCTTTTAGTTTACCACTGGGATTTGCCGGTATGAAAAATACGGCTTCCCTACGATTTACAAATACACCCACTTAGTGTAAAATTACACTAAATTCCCGTTCCGAAAGAGGTGATAATTTAAATGCCAAAGTGGCTTCTATTCATCCAGCTGATCATAAGCACAATTGGTTTTGCTTTTTTTACGTTTTTGTCCGGGATCATCGGGAGTCATGCAAATGGATACGACAGCACCCCCTCTATTTTTAAAAGAACCGTATACGGCTTCCAATATTCCTCTTACCCTTATGTGGCGACTTTTTTCTTACTATGGTTTGTTGTAGCCGTTTTTATTTTAAAGAATAGTAAGATTTCTCGATTTAATTTGAAAAATAAATAGGTGGTGGACTATGAAATTATTTCTTTTCTTTGGTCTTATTATGATTTCTTTATCAGCCTCTCTTCTAATTAGCCGAAAAGAGTTAAAGAACAACAAACACCCGGTAAAAGCGGCATTTAAAGCAATAATTATCAATATAATGATCCTGGGAACAGGAAGCATTTGGTGGTTCCTGACAGAAACGGATGGAATCAGCCAGGGTATAGGAGTGATGATTTACTTAGGCTCCGCTGTAGTAATCGCCCTAATCACTATGGCTTTTACGTATTTCCTCCGGCACATATCCGGTTAACTTTTGAAAAAAAAAGGGAGCCCGATTAACTGATCGAGCTCCCTTGTATCTATCAAGCCACTTTTTTGGAAAAATTATACAAGGATCTCTTTTAATTTCTGTACCCCGAGCTCAACGGATGTTTCAATATAACCAACAATCTGATCCATCGTAAAAACTTTCAGATTTTCATTTAGGAAGTCGTGACCATACTCCATATCGCCCAATACATAAGGCACGAATTTTTCTACGTCCCTAGCGTTAACCTCTTCCAGGTCCAAAATTGCAGGAAAATGATTGAACGTTCTTTTCAGCTCATCCTTACAACCAAAGTGTTCCAGCAGTTTGCCATTCAGCAGCCGGAAGTCATTGTGATATAACTTGAATAAACCTTCATCTGCATCCATCCTGTTCTTTAACCAGGACAGATAAAAGCCTCGTAACCATATGTCATCCGCAATTAAATGTGTATAATAGCCCAATATGTATTCATTTTTACCTTCTACGTGCGTCCTGTATTTGTGTAAAAACCCACTATAATCAACCCTTCTCGAAAAATCCTGTACATCACCAACAAAGAAATGGGATGCATTTTTATCTTCGAATGAAAAAACAGCATCTGCTGCGATGCTACCAAGCAAAAATGATGTTTTATCTCCTATTGATAAAATCTCAGCAATCTTATGGCCGATAATGGAATGCATAATTCTTGAACCCATCTTTCCCTTCACCCTATTCTGAAAATTCTAATAAATAAAGTTTATCATAGGTTATAACCGCTGGCATAGGCTGAATTTGGAGATAGATCAACCATTTATTCTGCATAAAAAATAGCCTTCCCATATTAAGGAAGGCTATTACGTACAATTCTCTCATTTTAAAAGCAAGCTATTATCCTAGCAAAAACGGAATACCTACAGCTATTAGGACGATTCCCAGAACAATAATCCACGACAATGGATGTGCCCAGTTATTAGTCCATCCAATACCAAACCTTTTTTCCAAAAAGATCGAAGGGTCATTTGGGTTATAGTAAAACATTCCAAGCTTCCAATACCGGTCATCGTCCCGGCTAACCACCTTTCCCTTCAAACCAGAACCCTTCACTTCTACCCTGCTTCCGCCCTGGCCGGTGGAAATTGAAAGGGCAAGTGACCCAATCAAAACGGCAGCGCCGAAAACAAGCGGAACGACATTATGGAGATTGGGATCAATCGGATAGATAATCGACATCTGCGGGAGCAGGAATAAGCTAACAACGCCTGTACCTACGAAAATCGTATACAGAGACCATCTTCTTCTGAAAATAATGTTTTTCCGGATGGATTCCTCGGGATTGGCAGCTGAAACTTGCTGTTTTGCTTTGCTAATCACTGTATTGATGAAGAGAAATAAAAGTGTTAAATAAATTTGCATAATAGGCATGGCCAATACGGATCGGTAGGATTTTATTCCCCAGTTTTTCACCTCGCCGTTTAAATCATACTTCATCGGAAACCTTTCGGGGATTTGCTGGTATTTGACCAAAGTAATCACGATAGAGAGAATCGAAATCAAAAAGGGAATGATAAACCATAAATTTGAGTAGGCTAGCTTTTTCCTGCGAAATCCGGTGTCAATCATGACCAGCTGGGGTGTTTGAACCCATTCTTTGTGCTGTTCCTTAATCTGCTTCATTTTTTTATGAAAAACAAGGTACACTCCAAAACTGGCGGCAATAAAAATTAACAGCATAACCGAATACAGAATGCTAATGGCATCTTCAGAGCGGCCGTTTGATGTGAAAATAAGAATAATTGCGTTTAGAAGTGCAACGAACCCCGTTGAAAATGCGTATTTTTTCCTCATTTCTTTAATATCGGGACGGTGGTAAGCCTCCTCCGGAATAGAGACCCCAAAGCTTTCTGTTTTCCTCGTCCAAAACGGGATACAAATCATCGAAATATACACTGGTATCATTAGAATTACCATTAAAAGAAGAATCGAAGCACTCATAAAACTATCCCCTTCCCTAAAATTCTTTATAAAGCTGCTGGCACATCCGTAAAAACTCTTCCTCCGAAACCTTCCGGCACACCGATTCCGCAATTAACGGGTGAAGCCTTGCTTTCAACTGCGACCAGTAAACGTCATCCGCTAGCGGCGTTCCTTCTGGATTTACAACAACCCCTTTTTGCCTATGTATAAGGATGAATCCTTCCTGCTTCAGGAGCTGGTAAGCTTTATTGACTGTATGAAAATTAATGCCAATATCCGCGGCCAACGACCTTACCGATGGCAGAGCTTCACCTGATTTAAGCTCTCCCCTCGCTATCCCGGCAATGATTTGATTCCTTAATTGTGTATAAATTGGCTCTTCCGACTCAAGATCTAGTGCGATATACACATAGTTCACACTCCTTTCCGTGTGGCATCTGTTATATATATAGTATAACAGTTATAACAAGTGTGCAACCAATTTTTTCTATATTCTTTAAAAAGTTGGTAATTCCGGCAGATTATCCAAGCAGGCTTACTGTTTAGCCGATGAAAATTCTTGTTTGACCGAACCCCCTCCTTTTTGTTAGATATTAAGAACGATAGTACCTTCTTTGATAAAAACCCGATGATTAAACACAAAGTGAAGCACTGGATACGTCCCCTGCTTCACTCACTAAAAAAAGGTGCCTGGACCCCGCGTTGCAGCGGGGCCATGCACCTTTATTAAATCAGATTATTTTTTGCCGATTGTGTACGAAGCCTGCTTTTCAACGACTTTGACGCCTTTGTCATTGACGCCGTTGAAGATGACTTTGTACGTTCCTTTTGCTGCGTTTGCAGCAGGAGTGTACGTATCTTTGTACGTTTTTCCTTCCATGGACTTCAGGGTAATAGCAGATCCGTCAGGCTTTACGATTTTGACTGTCCAAGTGATGGACTCGCTCGCCTCGGCACTGATGGAAACCGGAGTCTTGTGGCTGACATCCGTGTTCGGAGTGACGCTTACAGACTTAATTTCCGGTACAGGCGCTGGTTCTGGTTTCGGATCTGGCTTCGGCTCTTCAGCCTTCGCCACTCGTTTAATTGTTACCTCTTTAATTGTCGCTTTTCCGGACAGGTCAACCGCGCGGATTGTGAAGGTATTGTCTCCTTCTTTCAGGCTTACCTCGTGGCTAATGGTTTTTTCGTATGGCACCGCGGCTACCAATGAACTTGGACCGGAGTTGAACAACACTTCGTCGTCATTCACATACATCCGGATCGAATCGAAATTATCCTTCACCGTAATTTCAAGGTTCGCTTTATCCACAGGTAAATCAACCGTAGCCGGAGCATTTACCTCCACTGTGGCCGGAGTCGTATCGACAAATACCGGACGCCTTACAATTTGCATTTCATTTCCAGCCATATCAATGGCCTTGATTGCAAATTCATGAACCCCATCGTTCTCCACCGTTACGTTAGTTGAGAAGCGATACTGATCGACAGTACCTACAGTAACCTTTGTAATGGCAACTGCCTTGCCATCAACATAAATTTCTTTTACGGCGGTATCGTCAGTGGCATAGCCGCTTACTGCAATTGTTTTGACAGAGTGAATTGTTGAGTTTCCAGGAGTTGAAAGCATAATCACAGGTGGCGTCGTATCGCCGCTTTCCTTAATTGTCGCTTCCTGGATAGTGATATTGTTGGCATAGTCGTAGGCTACAAGTTCAACTTTCGCCCCTGCAGGTACTTCAATTTTTTCCAGGCTGTACGATTTTGCTGTTGGTAAAATCGCTGTATTGGCTGGCAGTATGCTCGTTCCATTTACTCTTACATCGAAGTTTTGAAGGCCAATACCTCCGCCGTCCGTTGCTTCCCATGTAAGTTGCTTATTAGCAGCATTGTACACTGCATTCAGAACGACCGGTTTTGTTGTATCCAGTACAAACGGAATCAGCTTGGATTGCCACTTGGCATCCCTGTGCTGCATATCAACACGTGCTTTAATTTCGTAGAAATATTGTCCATCCGGCACAACAGAGCCATTGACCTTTCCATCCCATGCACGTGTAGTGGAATAGGTATAACGGGCAGTTGTCAAGCTTCCATAATGCTTCCGGACATAGGTCTCATTCCGGATAGTACGGAGTTTATTGCCATTCGCATCCAAAATATTGAACTGCATGTCTGCTGCGTTACGCACGAGACTCATAATCGGCACAATCGTATCAAACATGCCATCGCCGTTTGGAGAAAGCGCAAATTTACTCATCGCATTAGCATAACCCGTGAGTGGATCGAAACCGATGTAGACTCCACGGTTATCAACCATACCCGCTTGCGGAGTTCCGCCAGATCCATCCGTGAAGAAGAATTTGGTGTCAATATTGCGCATTCCATCAAGGATGCTTGGACGGTCCCACTCGCCGTAGAAGCCGACATATGGCAGACCGAGGTTTACTTTTTGGCCATTTACATCTGTCAGGCGGACGAAGCCTTCAACGAAAATATCTTCTTTCAGGTCGAAGGTTGTCTTCGCTCCCGCAGAATTGTAGCCAGGAATTCGCGCATTTGTAATATCAATCGTAACAGGAATTTCAACACTTCCACCTGCTGGTACTGTTACCGTAGCCGGCGCTGTTACATTTGCTCCAGGCATTGGCTCGGCGCCTCTCAAATGCGGGTCTCCTGTCGAGCCAACAGCAGCGGACCAGTTGACATCACCGGATGCCAGGCGCTGGATTGCGTCAGTCAGGACATCGACATTTACATTATAAGTGACAGCACTCGTCGAATCATTGATTGCTTTTACTTTGAAATCAATAACTTTGTTTTTAAAATCCCTCAGCTCCACTTTTGCTTCATTCGTTGCCGGGTTAACGACACGGACTGGAGTCAAAGTGGCATTGTGAATCTGCATCATTCCCGCACCCTGGAGGCGAGGGGAATACGGGTAATCATTCGTGCCGATTGCAAGCTTTGCCGTGTTCATTAAAAGAACCTTTGCCAGGCGTGTTTGCTGGCTGAGCGGCAGATTTTTATAAAGCGGGCTCTTCTTAATGTACTCCATTACAAGTGCGGATCCACCTGCAACGTGAGGAGCTGCCATCGAAGTACCGCTCATGAAACCGTATTTGTTATCATTCAGCGTAGAGAAAATATTTCCGCCAGGGGCCATGATTTCAGGCTTGATGTCAAGGCTTGGCGTTGTTCCCCAGGACGAGAATTCTGTTGGACGTCCATTTTGTGGAGCTACCTGGGAATTGGCAACAGTGAATGTCAGCTTAGTATTGCCAGCGGTGTACAGCTGGTTCAGCTGGTCTCCCGTCGGTTTTGTAACGAGCATGATTGGAACATCAAAACCACTAAGGTCTCTGAGAATAGCACCGCCTGTACCTGCATCGATAACAATGATTCCTGCTGCGCCCTGCCTTGCAGCCTCAGCAGCCTTATCGATGAACGGACCTGGTGTGCCGCCGCGCGTCACTACTACAATTTTTCCTTTTACATCTAGCCCCGCATAGTCGGCTGGAGCTCCAAATTTGGCGCCAAGGGATACCAAATCATATTCCTTGTTGCCAGGTTTCTTCATCCAGTCATCTCCGGAATAAGCAACTCCGTTAAGTGGATTTCCAGACAAAGAAAGTGAATAATCATACCAAGTTTGCTTATTTCCGGAAGCCGCAACCTGAATAGAATTGTACGAAAGTCCAGGCGCGCCGACTAGGCCGATATCCGGATTTTCCGCAAATGGCGTCTTGTAACCGCGGCCGATGTGGCGGGAGTTCCCTGCGGATACAGAGGAGACAATTCCATTATCTACTGCGCGCGTGATCGCCAGGTTGGCTGGATCATCAGCGGAATAGAACGATGCAACCGAGCCAAGGCTCATGTTCAGTACATCGGCACCGAGCTTGATTGCTTCATCAATCGCAACGATATAAATATCGGAGAAAGTGGACGCATAGTTCGGGTCGTTACTGAAAACCTTCATTGCAAGAAGCTGTGCTTCAGGTGCAACACCTTTTACACCGCCATTGTCAGGATTGCCGTTCGCAGCAACCGTGCCCCCAACGTGCATGCCATGGTTGGAACCGCCAGGCACCAGGTCACGTATTTCCTGGTTCTTGTCGAAATAGTTGTAGCCGTAAGGGACTTTGTCCGAGAAGAACTTACCTGGAAGCGCATGCTCGGAAATCGCGGCATTCACTTTTGGCAGTGTCAGGTCGGCTTTGTTCGCCTTCGTTAAAATCATATCGCGGTGGGATGGATCAATTCCGGAATCGATAATTGCGACAACCATGCCCTCACCTTTATAATTGCCAGTATTCCAGGCACTGTACGACTGGATGAACTCATGGCTTGTCGTCATATCAGGCTCTACAACAGGCCGCTCATATTCATTGGCCAAGTATACCTCTTTGACTTCAGGCAGGCTTTCGATCTCCTTAATCTCACCGTATGTAACCTCGCCGCTGAAGCCGTTCATTACGGTAGAAAAATTGTTTTTATAATTCATCTTGACCTTTTTATCGGCAAGCTTCTGTTTCACTTTTTGCTGCGCGTTGGCAGCTTTGCCATTCAGCGCTTTCTTTTCTTCTTTTGAGAGATTGGAAAACTTAACTCCTTTTTTTGTCGCGAACTCGATCGCTGATTCTTCTTTGAGTTCGACAACGACCCTTACTTTTTCATTATCGGAAAAAGCGGGTTCATTTCCATCCGTTGGTGTGACAGATTCTTCCCCATTCTGCACTGCTGCCAATGCAGGGATTACTTCCTCGGCACCATTTTGCGGGGCCGCAAAAGCAAAACTGGAAAATGAAAGTAGAAAAATAAGGAATAAACTAAAACTCTTTTTCATTCTTCGCATTAGGACTCTCCTCTTCTAATAATCTCTCTTTTTTAACCGGCCAAACCCCTTCACTTTTAAAAAATAACCACCCCCCTTCCTGTCCTTCACCCTTCCAACTTTTACATTGTCAGAATAATCCGAATGTACCATGTATGTGTAAAAATATGTAAGGGTATAAGGAACTAATATTTATACAATCCTACTAAGTCTTTATACCTCAAAAAAATGCCTGATTAACTAAAAATTCAACTATTGTTTAGTGACAAAGTTGGATAAAATAACAAAGAAAATCTGGATTTCAATGTTTTATTATGATTAAATCTTCCTTTATCAAATAAAATTCAACTATATATTATAGGCATCATTATAAAAACGTATAGGGACGTAGTCCTACTAAAATTCATTATAAGTAGTTTGGAAGGCGAAATTTGTCCGTTCTTAATACTGGATTTAACAATCGCTAGACATAATATTTCAATTTTCACTCTTTCCATATTGAATACACTATTATCTGCACTCAACTTACTTTTTTATGGAAAGGCCTCATTCTTTAACCAACTTGGTTTGTAGCAAGAAGGAAATTTCTCATTTTTGGAGAATACATATAGTGAGAAAGAGAATTTAATGGGAATTGAGGAGGAATGGCATGAAAATTCAACAATTCATGATTGGCAAGCAGGAAGTTAGCTCCCTTTCAGAAAGGGCGACCATTGGGGAAGCATTGGCGTTTCTTGATGAAACAGGTTACCGCAGGGTTCCGGTCATCGAGTCCGTCTCAAACCGCTTCTTGGGAAATGTCGAAAAAATTGATATTTTTGAATATTCGGGCGATAAAAAAGACAACGTCCTGAATATCATTAAGGAAGAAGACGGCTATGTCCGCGGCGACGATTCCTTCAAGAAGATTTTTAATAGAATAAAATGGCTTCCTTACCTGGCCATCGTCGATGAGCAAGGGAAATTCGACGGCATCCTGACACACGCTCAAATCATGGATCTCCTTGAAGATACATACAGCGACGGTATTTCGCTGACGATTGGCCTGTTCGAACAGAACCATGCCATCGAGCGTATCTCGGCGATCGTCGGCAAACATACGAGCATCCTTTCAATGTTCACACTCGGCAGCAACCGCGCCGTCCGCCAAATCCACCTGTCCATTCCAAAGGACACGCCGACGGAAACAGTCAACCAAATCCTAGATGAATTAAACAACACTGGAGTAAGAGTCACAAATATCGAATAATAAAAGTGAAGCCAGGGACTAATCCCCGGCTTCATTTTTGTAAATCCTCAGTTTATGTAGTGATGCATTGGTTACCTCCCCTTCCCCCAATTTTCCTATCCATTTCAATCCTGAAATCATGGTACAGGTTCCTTTTTCTTAATAAATGCTTGATATAAATGTAAAAATAATTAAAAACACAAAATCAATTAGCAATAACATAATCTTAATGATATTTATTTACAAATTAATTATTTTAATGTTTTTATAAATAAAAGTTTATTTTAATTATTTACACTTCACATTTCTTGATATATAATCAAATCAAATAAAAGAAAGGAATTTGATTTATGGCCTATAAAGTAATTACAAATTGTCCTGTCTGCAGCAAAACATTGAAGATTACGAAGCTGCAGTGTTCTCATTGTCAAACTACGATTGAAAATGAGTTTGAATTATCTAAGCTGGCATCATTATCAAAAGATCAGCTTCATTTTGTGGAAGTATTTTTAACATGTAGAGGGAATATCAAAGAAGTTGAAAAGGAAATGGGGATTTCATATCCAACAGTTCGTGGGAAGCTAACAGACATCATTTCATCCATTGGATATGTACAGAAGAAGAAAAATGAAGTAGACGAGGAAAAGGTTATCACTATGTTGGAAAATGGCGAAATCACTCCAGAGGAAGCCATTAAGCTATTAAAAGATGAATAGGGAGGAATTTACTATGAAAGAGGAAATTACAAGAGTGTTAACAATGGTACAAGAGGGGAAAATTGATGCAGATAAGGGATCCGCACTGATCCAAGTATTAAAAGAGAAAGAAGAAACAGGAAGTACGCTGATAGAAAAACCGACTAAATATTTAGATAAAACATTAAAAATTCGTGTTCTAACAGCTCAAGGTGATAACGTCACGGCCAATCTGCCCATAAAACTTATTAAGGTAGTATTAATGGCTGGACACAGCATTGCTGCGAGTCTTCCTCAATCAGAAAAATATGTTAAGGATATTGACATAAACCTTATTATTGAAGCAATCGAAAACGAATTGGATGGTCAAATTCTTGATGTTAAGTCGGCAAACGGAGATACCGTTTCTGTCATCATTGAATAGTGAGTTACCTATGCTCCATTTAAAAGTGAATTCAAAAGACGTCCGGTTCACAATACCAATTCCATTTGCTATTTTAAATATTGGTATTTCAATTTTTTCTTCAAAATTTTTTCATCAACATGCAAATAAATGGACCAAAAAGTATTTCGAGAGAAAAAAACTGGACTTTAGCTTTCCTCTGATAGAAGAGAAAATGCTAAAGCCCATCGTAAAAGAACTGAAAAATCATAAGGGGATCGTGCTAGTAGATGTCAAAGCTAATGACGGTACGGAGGTTAAGGTTTGGCTATAATTTTTAAAGATAAACCGATACTATCCTAATTTCTCGCTTACAATACCGAGAAATTAGGATTTTTTTTAATATTGGCTGTACTTTTATTCCTAAAAGCCCCCTACTGTTGAACATAGCTTACTACTCAATAGGAGATAAGTCATCAATTAGACCACTGTTATCTTATCCATAATAGATTTCCAAATCTCTAGTCCTGCGGTCCCTTAAACACCGCGCTTATTCGACCAAACTAAAGCATGAAGTTGTGGCAAAGGGCGAACATTGTTCATTTCAGGATCGTCCAGCACCTTACCCCACAACCAGTCCAGCGAATGAAGTAACCGACTTGAAATATCCCCATCCTCACCGGGATTGCTATTTCCTACCGAAAGGAAAAATGGAATATTATCCTTCATATAACGGTTATTTAACATCTTTGCATATTCAAAATCCACATCATCAAATACAACAATTTTCAGTGAAAAATTTGATTTGAAGTTGCTTAACTTAAGAACGATATCATCTAAAAGTTCAAGGTCCGGTTTCATTCCGCTGCTCGGTGGTTTAGGAGAAATCGTTAAATCATTGACAAGATAAAACCAATCCTGCCACTTGCTGCCCTGAGTCTCTAATCCTACTTCAATATTGAATTGATGAAGAAGTTCAATGAACTCTTTCATTGCCTCGCCAATCAAAGCGGGGTTTCCACCCGTAATCGTAACATGGTTGAAGTTATCTCCACCAAGTTCCTTAAGCTCTTGAAAGACTTCCATTGGTGCCATCATTCGGATTTTTTCTTTTTCAGACCCGTCCCATGTAAAAGCTGAGTCGCACCAGGAACACTTGTAATCACACCCTGCTGTCCGGACGAACATACTCTTGCGGCCCATAACCATCCCTTCACCCTGGATGGTTGGCCCGAATATTTCCATAACAGGAATCTTACTACTCAACCTCCATCCACTCCCTTCTTGCTTCTGCATAACTGGTGGGAGTTTCATAGAGGCGAACGAATTCAACTCGCGCGCCATCGTATTGGCTTGCGCGATTCCCCTTTTTCAACGCCTCAGCCATTTTTTCATAAATCCAGACAACAATATTTTCAGCTGTTGTATTCATTGGAGGAAGTGTTTCATTCAAATATCGATGATCCAAAAATATTTCAATCTCGGATTTCCAAATTTCCTTTATATCGCCAAAGTCAATCATCAATCCACGGTCATCAACAAATCCACTAATCCCAAAGATCACTTTGTACGTATGGCCGTGAAGGTTTTTGCATTTACCTTCATACTCATGCAGATGATGAGCTGAATCAAACGTGAATTCCTTGCTGACCAAGACCCGTTTTGAATGGTACTTTAATTGGTCACGCCTAATATCTTCATCAATTTTTTGCAATTTATCTACAATCCTGAATCCGTACATGATTACAGCCCATTCCGTTCTGCCAGATAATCATCCAGGCCTTTTTTTCGTAGCTTACAGGCAGGGCATTCGCCGCAGCCGTCCGCGATGATTCCGTTATAACAAGTTAGCGTCTTTTCACGGACAAACTCGAAAGCTCCCAGCTCATCCGCGAGTTTCCAGGCCTCAGCCTTATCTATCCACATCAATGGAGTATGTATGACAAAATTCTGATCCATTGAAAGATTTAGGGTTACGTTAAGTGACTTAACAAAAATATCACGGCAGTCGGGATAACCGCTGAAATCCGTTTCGCATACCCCTGTAACGATGTGCTTCGCCCCAATTTGGCTAGCCAGTACCCCGGCAAATGACATGAACAGCAAATTCCTGCCCGGCACAAAGGTGTTAGGCAGGGTGCCGCCTTCCCCATCCTTCACTTCGATGTCGTCCCGGGTCAACGCATTCGGGGCAAGCTGGTTCAAGAGGCTCATATCTAAAATATGATGGGTAATGCCAAGTTCTGCTGCAATATTTTTAGCACATTCGATTTCTGTTATATGCCGTTGATTGTAATCAAAAGTAACAGCGGTAACCTCAGCAAATTGTTCCATTGCCCAAAAAAGGCAGGTCGTACTATCTTGTCCCCCACTAAACACAACTAACGCTTTTTCATTCTTTAACATTCTCTTTCTCCTTCCAACAAAAAAACAGCACGGCTAAAGAAAGCAGTACTGTTTCCTTAGTTTTTTAAAGAGGGTAGCTAAAACCTCTACCGCCAATTAGCGGATTTTTATATTGGTCATTCATCATTATAAACGATAAAACTAAATTTTGCATTGCCCTCAAACTTTATTAACAAACTGTTGGGTTTGTATCGAATTCTTTCTTTTTAAGTGCTTGATTCAATTTTTCGGAACTTAGGAGCATGACTGCTGAATTAGGGGCTAAAGTCATTGCTGCTGACATTAACGAAGAAAGTTTACAAGCCGTTGTCGAAGGCATCAAAGCAAAAGGACAAACAGCTGAATACGTTGTAACCGATGTCACGAAAAAAGAAGACATGGATAACATGGCAAAGTTCGCAATCCATACATTTGGCCGCATCGATGTTTTGGTCAATAATGCAGGAATTATGCCACTTTCATTCTTCTCGGACCATAAAAAGGCATATAAAGCATGGGATAAGTCCATAGACATTAATTTTAAGGGTGTCGTATATGGAATCAGCGCCGTTTACGATCAAATGATTGAACAAGGCCAAGGGCAAATCATCAACATCTCTTCGATATACGGAAATTACGGAATCTATGGTTCAGGGGTTTATTCGGCTACAAAAGCAGCAGTCAAAGTCCATTCCGATTCTTTACGTGTTGAAACGCAGGGTAAAATTAAAGTGACAACCGTTAAACCAACGGGCGTAGCCGGAACAAACTTAGGAAATTCCGTCGTCAACCCTGAAGCACAACTTGGTTTGGCAGGACATAATGGAAATGAATACTTAGAAAAACTCGGTAAATTCGCGGAAAATGATCTTCCAGCAGAAGAATTCGATAAGGAAAGCATCAAACTCTTCTTCATCGAACCTGAAGACTTAGCTAGAAATGTCGTATACGCTATTAACCAGCCATGGGGCGTTTCGATCAGTGACATCACAGTACGCGCTTCAAATGAGCGGTATGTATTCTAATAAAGAATAGACTAGTTTTTGTAACGATGCTTAACATAATAAGCCTAATTCCCCGCAAAAAATACGGGGGAATTAGGCTTTTTTTCTTCTTAAGTTCTAGAGGATTCCTAATATTTCCTCTTCATTATTCAATTTCAATTTCTGTCGCTATCCGGCTCATTATGCTACAGCAAAGCCACGATCGCTGTATTACGGGTCTAATTCGTCATCCTCTCCGGATATAGTTTCTATATTAGCCATTTTCCGTTGTCGTGCAACCACTTAAACCTTTAGATATTAAGTTATTCATTGGAAAGTTCGTCAATCGCTTGAACAGCAAGTTCCAATGCTTTAATTCTTCTTTCTAAAAGCGTTCTTTGAGGACTGCCTGCCTTTGACTTAGCATAAGCGTTCTCAATAGATGGGAATAAACCAGTTAGAACTTTGCGAGCTTCTGCTAAATCTTCCCGGGTGTATTGATGGGGTTCTTGATACCAAATGTATTCTAGCATGGCTAAGCCGATGTAAATTGCTTTGAGCCGTTTCATTACTAAGGTAGTATTTGCACCTTTCTGAGTCATCTGAATCAAGGCATTTTCGAGTTTACCAATTGTCGATTGGCAGGATTTTAATGATTCCAATTTAACTTGATTTGATACTTTTTCCATGTTAGTGCCCCCCTCTCTTCGTCTCTGAATTATATTTGCTTGATACTTGATAAAATAGTTAAGAACGCGATTCACTCCTTCAACTAATGTTCACCATCTTGTCACAACATCCCCTTCCCTACCCTGTCCTTTTTGGCTCCTCAACTATATATAAAGAGTGAGAGGGTGGTTCAAATGATGAATATTAAAACCGGTAAAATTGAAAAGTTCAGCCAGTATTCTAATTTTAATGATTTAAAGGAATTTAACAACCATTTCGAGCAATGGATTTTGCTGTACAAGAAGAATTTCACAAAAGGTGAACTCACTGGCATTAAGAGGCTTGCCCGATTCTGCGCAAAAGTACCCGGCGTCTCAAATGCAAAAATTGCAACCGTACTCAAGGCAATCAACGAGGATAACAAGGGAAACGTGATTTCCCGCTCGACATTCAAACGTATGATCCAAAAGGCGATCGCACTCGGAGTAATGACCGTATATGAGACCGAGCGGAAAAACGGCTCCCAGACGAGCAACCTGTACTCGTTTAATCGTTTCCAACAAAATGAACCACCCAAAGCCGGAATTTTGAACCAGCCTGAAACCGGTATTCCTTTAAAACAAAAAAATAAAGAATTAAAAGAACGTATAGCGGAATCCCAACCATTCAATCGATCAGTTTCCAAGAGCATTCCCCAGCAATTTGTGGAGATCGTAAGTTCCTTCTTTCCACAAGCGAAAACAATTGAAGAGTACTGGAGGATGACAAAAATCGCAGCATACCGCAACTGCTACGAAAACGAAAAGGAAACCGTCCTAGAATACGCAATACAAGCCTTCATGGAAATGGCGCGCAAACTAAGCATCAGGAACGCCATCCAAAACCCAATTGCCTATTTCTATGGAATCATGGAAATGAAATTCAGGCTGCTGACCGATCAACTGCGTGTGGAAGAAGCAGCGATGTATTATGAATTGAATGGTTAGGATGAAAATTGATAAGAGGTTTTTTGTGAAAAATAAGCTGTGGCAGCTTCCTGGCAGAGAAGCAGCCTTGAATTTAATCAACTACATAATCTCAAAAAAACTTGAGGCGTAAACACCTTCTAATTCCTTTTGAAAAAGCCAAACATGCCAAATATAAAAAAATGTCCGGATAACATTACTTCTGAACTGCTTTTCGTTGAAAAAAAAGCCCAGCGAATGCGGGCTAGAGTTTACATAATTATTTTATGTTAACCTTCTCATTCTTTTGTTTCGTGCGCTCCACTAAAATGCTATCCAGATATTGGGTGAACTCGGATGTGCCGGAATACGAAAGGCACAAGAATTCCTTTGCCCTGGTCATGCCAATATAAAGCAGAGACACTTCCCTTTCTCGGTCTTCCTCCAACGGGAATGGCATGGAATCCGTATTGACGATGAACACGGCCCGGAAATCGAGGCCTTTACTGCTATCGATTGTGCTGATTTTAATGCAGCCGTCTTCTTTTTCAAAAGAACGCTTTGACTGCTCGTTTTCCGTTATCCAGAAATAAGGCAGCCCGGCATCCTTCAGCGACCGCTTAATCATATCAATAATAGGATACTTCGAGGTTCGCTTGACCCGATAGAGGATAAGCATTTCATTGTACGGAACCTTTCGTTCATCATGGAGCTTCTTCATCTGGCGGGCAACAAGCTTCATCTCTTCATAAAAATTGGTCGCACGGATGATTCCCGCCTCAGGCCCTTTCCGTTTTGTGCTTTGCGGGGCGATGATTTCCCCTTCCAATTCACGGTTCACAACTTTGTTCTTAAGCATCGAATGCTTTCGGTAAAAGTCCCAGGCAAACTTGACGATTTGCGCAGTATTACGGTAGTTAATAGATAGGATTTTCGATCTTCCCTGAAAACTGAGGCCGGTATCTTGGACATAGGAGCGCTTCCTTTTGTAAATTTCCTGCGCCCTGTCTTCCACTAGCAACAGCGATTGCGTCTGCTCATTAAGAAGGGAGCTGACCAGGCTAAGCCAATCCGCTTGGAAATCATGGCCTACATCAATCAATATTGCATCATAAGTCGGAAGGATCGCTTCTTTCCGCTTAATTTTCTCAATGAAATTTTGGATTTTCCCTTCCTTTATCTTCAAATCATTTTTCAGCCAGGCATGGAAATTCAGAACGAGTATGCCATAATTGTACACGGGCTATCGGCTTCCTCAACGAAATTAGCCTTCAAGTATGGGAAACATTTTCTATGCAAAAATATATTTTAATTTATTCTTTTAGGCTTTCTAATTCCCTTTTTATTTCTTTTTTCAACTCAATATATCGTTTTTCTAGGAATTCCTCATAACTCGTTTGTTCATTAATTTGTTGGTCAGGTAAACAATGGCCCCACTTGGCAGAATCATTTACAAATTTTAAATACTTATCTGGTGATTTATCTCTAATTTTTAAATTTGCTATTGACGAGATAAAGGTTCTGTTTAATGGACTATTTAGTATATGCTTTTTATTACTTCTTATTTTTTTTGAGGATTCATCAATTGTAGTTGCATCAGCCAAAGGTATAATGTGATGATCGTGAACTTCTAAGAGAATAGAATTTCCATCTACTGTTATTGATTTTCCCTCAGATATTTGCCATGGATTTAATCTAATTTCAGTTTGATTAATAGTTAAAAAATCTTTTGGTTGCTTGCTTAAAATATATTGCAATATACCAAGAGTAACGGAAGAACGAAGATCATTATTCTCATCTTTTAGTAATAAAAGTTCCTTGTTTGAATATCCATCCTCATTTAGGACTTTTTCATATAAATATTCAAACTTGTTTGGTTCATTTTTAATTATCCACAAATATAATTGGTTGATATCCTTTATACATTGAGAGTTTTGTGCTTCTCTATATGCACCTCCAAATAAGGATGCCCAATACCAATATTCAATTTTATTTAATTTATTTTCATTTTCCCAAACATCGTCACTCCTAAGTAGGTAGGCGATAGGTAAAATCATTAATTCATAAGATAGCTTGTTAATATCAGTTATGCCTAAACGAAGGTTTAAGAAAGCTAATGCTCTTGCTAAGGATTTTAAAACAACCTCGGTATTTGAATTAATTTGATCAAAGTTTAAATTTAATATCTTTTGCCTCTTTATATAATCAACTTTTAATTCATCAAACTCACCGTATTCTAAATGTGAAAAGATAGATAACAAATTTAAATACATTTCCTTAAAACTCTTGGAAATCTTATTATCAACAATTGTTTTCATATTTACTGGTATAAACACTACGGGCTTTTCACCAATTATTTTATTGACCAATGCATTAGAAAGTTTTACTTCGGTCCCTAGATTCTTTATAATTCTTTGGGACAGGGAACCTTCTTCGACATTCCCGGCTCTAGCAGCTTTTGCAACGATTAAGTCGAATGTATTAAGATCTGTTCCACCTTCATTTATATTTTCGAAAATTGAAATAGCTCTACTAATTTCTTCAGATGGTAGTTGGATTATAGGTATTTTTTGTTCTATTAATTCATTTAGATATTTAATGACTTTTTCACTCCATTTAGCTCCGAGTGTCGACCATACATTTCTAACTTTTTCTTCATTATCTAAATAGTCAGAGATCATTGGATCTACCGGTTCTAAAATATCTATAACTTCCAATTCTCCATCACTAACAGCAGCTTTTAGTTCCTCTATTCGATTATTTGCAATCTGCTCTATTACATATTCATGAAGTGGTTTTTCACCTTCAATTGTTTTATTTCCAATGGTATAAAGAGGAATTAAACTCGCTTCAGCAGCTTTTTTCGCTATATGAACTTTAAGCCTATTTCCCTTAATATAATTGCCTTGGATGTCCCTAGGTGAATAACCTGGATTAAACCATTCATTTGTTTTTGTTTTAAAAATCTTCTTGAACTCTATAAAATCTAATACCTCCGAAGGTTCCAAGTATTGTTTCTTAAAATCTTCAAAATAAAGTTTTTCCAAACCGAAAATATCTGTTTCATTTTTTCTAGGTTGCACTCTAATAAACCATCTGTTGTTTAAATCTGAATACATTTTTTCCCATGTGCTCAACCAGTTAATATTTTTGTAATAGTAGTCAGAGAATATTGTTTTCAAACTTGATATTCTTTGTTGGCCATCTAATAAATACAGGCAATCATCTTTCCTCTCTTCTAATGAAAGAGAAGTGGGAAAACATAGTTTTTTTGCCGCAAAATCTCCTTTCTCCCCTTCTAAGATTAAAAGACTACCTATTGGTAAGTGGGTAATAAAGGATGATAATAAGCTTTTTTGTTTTTCTCTGGCCCATTCAAAATCTCTTTGGAAGTCTGGGAGTATTAACTTCCCTTCATCATTTTTTTCAAATAATTCCTTTAATTTCACAGTTACACCCCACAATTTTAAGAAATACTCTAATAATTTGTAATTAATTCAGTAATTATATAAATACTATATCATATATTAAAAATCCTCTTTTTTATACAAAATTTGCAATTATCATACTGATTCATATACTGTATGTGTAGATAAAGTCTTAAGAAAATTTTCGCATTAGCCAAGATTTATTATGTCAATCACTTTTACATAGGGCACCCCAAGAATGGATCCCAGTCACAATAGTAGCACCACGGCTAGTCTGGACGACTCGACCTGCAAAACTCGGTCTCTATCTCTTCTCAATGGAAATTGAAGTCGTGGCCCCTTTATGGTTACCTCACTTGGGAAGTTAGAGGTGGTCCTTTAAAATGGCGGTAATGATTAGGTTATAATGTCACAATTAAGTTTACTAATACAAAAAGTTGCTGGTAACTAACAGGTCGTCTTATGGGATAGATTACTACTACTGAGTGCTACTTTGCGAAATTTAGATTCGCTAGGATTTTTTAATTTTTCGAATGTGTTTTGTACATGTTAGTGGTAGAAAGTTGTAGATTTAGATAAAACCTTTACGACCACGGGTAGAGTCTCTTTTAAAAAATTCTTTAGGAGCAAGTTTGAATTGGCTTGTAAGGGTACGAAGACGCATCTTGTGCAAAGTAACGTGTGCACTTGTATTCCTGTGGTGACTCTCATAGTAGTAGAGTTGTGGACCAGGAACATAGGAAGGGTGGTACAATTCAATGGCCATATTCTTCCGCTTGGAAAAAATTAATAATGATAAAACATACCATAATAACTATAATATAAAGGGTATTACTTAAGGAGGTTATAAATTGAAAAGTAAGTGTAAAAAATGTGGTGCAGCTATTGCAGAGTCTGAAATAATAAAAACAGACGAATTAAGAGACTTTGGATCTAGCGTACATAATTATTGCTCAAGTTGTTTTATACAAGAAGTAAAAATTGGCTTTGGTAATGATGAAATAGGGAACTGTAATATATGCAACAGTCCACTCGTATTACAACATGATGACGAGGAAACAGTATCGTTAGCTCAATTTGATTGTACAGTACATTTTGTTTGTGAAAAGATTAAAATGGCATCTGAGAATGAAAATGAAGAAGAAGTAGTGCGGCTAGAGGATGAAGGACATGACTGTTTAATCCTTTATACCATTCAACCAGATCCCAATGAACCAGATTTTAGTTAAAAAAAAGGATGAATGCTCCTAAGGAAGCTTCATCCTTTTATAATATTAAAGTATTTGTATGTAATAATAATTAGCCCTTTGTTCCTCAATAAAACATCCACAACCTCCAAAATCAAAAAGATCAATGCTGTCGGATTGACTTTCTATTTCCTCTCTTAATTTCTTTAAAGTAATTTTTTCTATCTCATTGTTCCTTTGTCTTTTCAATATGGACACATCTTTTTGTAAAAAATTAATTAATTCTTCCTCCTTATTTTCATGATAACTATATCTTTCAGGTAACGATAATAATAGGTTTTTAAAATGAGCTTGTCCTGCTTTTACGCAAAACCCTCCACAATTGTTATGTGCAAAACCCATATTATATAAGCGAGGTATTTTTATTCCGTATTTTAGTATTTCATGATATATTTCTTCTTTTGTAATATATGGTTCTTCACATAAAGGTGCTTTTATAGTATAGGGCTTCCAATTTGTTTCTATTTTTTCTAATCTATGAATTTCCGTCCAATCAATTCCGACATACAAAATAACTTCATCAGGTTTAAAATTGTTAATAACCCAATCTCTTGCCGGTTTTTGTTTTAAAATTCTTGTACATGGTGCAACTCTAGAGTTTCCTAGATATCTTACATCCTTAAATACTTCCCAAACATTTCTTCCATCACATAATTTAACAAGTTGAACTCCTAGGGCAATTGAGGTTTCTTCAACAAACCGATAAAGATCTTCATCCTCTGTACGGGTGTCTGTAAATAATAAAATAATGTTTTCTACTGGAACTTCCTTAGCAACTAGCTTTGCGGCCATAAAACTTCCAACGCCACCAGAGTACATGATAACGTGTTTCAATACTATCACCTCTTTTTATTTTGAGGGTGACAATTCTAGGAACGTATGTTCTATATTAATCTTATCATAAATATATTTAAAACTCAATAAAAACCCCCTATTTTAGGGGGTTAAGGTGATTAGGATGTTATGAAAAGGAACAAACGCATGGAATAGTATCATCTGGTTTAAACAGATATTTTTCAATTCCTTCTCTTTCAATATCTAAACGGTATTGTTTTAATGTATATGGCCCACCATTTTTCTTAAGGATAGAAACATCTTTAGCAAAGTGAGCTCTAAAACGCTCCTCCATTTCTTCTTGTTCTTTGTACTGATCCGGCCATATAGCCAGTAAAGTTGCATAATGTTGTAAGCCGCCTCTAACACACCTTCCACCACAATTAGCATGAGAGAATCCATAAATACCGAACTTAACTAATAATTTTGCAATAGGATCATTTTCACTTTCTGCTTTTTCTATTGCTGCAGTGTACATCCGAGGTAAATTAATACCCCATTCATTCTGGATAATTCCCTTTGCGTCAAGATCTTCCCTTAATGTTTCAATTAACGGGAATCTTGATTCAATGGGTTCTAATGGGAAATGCTCATAAAAAGACCTAATCCCAGCTGCCTTTCTAATATTCATGTCCGGACTATTTTCATCTATGATGTTGTATTTACGCCTAATATGACTATTATCTCGGCGCTGTTTTTCATGAGGTGAAATACCAAAATATAAAACAGGCTCTAAATTTTCGTTGTCACGCAAGCCCTCTAAATAGACAAGTGTTTGTCTAACTTTTAGTTCTTCTGAACATTTTGCTAACCGAGAGTTACCTAGAAACTTATAATCATAGAAGACTTCCTCTGGAGTTCTACCATCTAATATCTCTGTGATTTCAAGACCAATATAATCTGAGACTTCATCCATAAACCTTAAATTATCTTCATCTTCCCAAAGAGTGTTTGTAAAGAATAATTTACAGTTATCTTTCCCAAAAGTCTGTACCATGTAATAGGCAACATATGCACTACCAGCCCCTCCAGAAAACATCGCAATGTAAATACGTTTACGTTCTGAACGAGGTAAATTTATTCCCCACTCATCTTGAATAGTTTTTTTTATATTTAAAGTTTTTGTATCGACCTCATCATATAGCGGGAATTTTATATGGATAGGTTCAATAGGGAGCTGTTCAAAGAATGATATAATATCCGTTGACTTCGCAAAACCCTTCTCTATACTTTCTAAACAAATAGATTTGTTGTCATACAAATTTTCCGGAACATTACCAAAATATAATATTGGGTTAAGTTTTTCTTGCTCCCTAATAGATAGAACATAATTTACCAGCTCTTTTAATTTTACTTCAACTTCATATTTTAAAATAGATGTATCTTCATCTCCAGAACAAAACTCATAGTTTATTTCAGTGGGATCAGCTTCAATTTTAATTAATGGTAGATCCAGAAAAGTAGATACCTCTTTCATAAACCTATGATTATCAATATAATTAGGATTTTCACCATTTTCGCTAAAGAAATCTAAATACAACAGTCTACTGTTATCTTTCCCATACTTTTCAACAACTTTTTTTGCTACAAAAGAACTTGCAACGCCACCTGTTAGTACGGCAATATGAACTTGATTACGATTTAAAGTATCCAAGTGAACACCTCCTGTTTATTCAATATGTTCTTCCATTAAAAGATAAATCATATACTCCAATTCATTTTTCGGAATATTACGACCGGCATTTTTAATTATTCTGTCAATATTCGTATAAACAGTCTTTGCCTTTACAGAGAACTCCACTTTATTTATTACTTTTGATTTATTACCAATTTGAACAGTATAATAGCTAGAAGGAGTTTCTTTGACAGAATGTGATAGGTTATCCCTCTCAATATAAAACCGATTAATTTCATGGACGCCTTGTTCAATATCTTTTATAAACTTTTCTTTAGTTTTGTCAGACCAATCCTCTACTCTTACACCAGAGAAATTTTCAGCAAACTCCCCTACCCAGTCATCCGTTTTAATACTTAATATCGACCTTACTAACTCACTGTTTTTCTTTAGATATTCATGTTGACTATCAGCCCATTTTCTAAGCTGTTCAAAGTTTTTAGTTCCGGTATTCTCTAAAACTACCTGTTTAAGTCCTTGGATTTCAACCAAGATAAAGTTTTCTGCATATTCCTTAATTCTTAATAAATCTAATATATTCTCATCATGGTAAATAGAGTATATATCCGAGATGCTCTTTTGAGGTTTTACTTCCGTCCTTCTTATTAAATCCCGAAGTGTTCTAAATTCTTGGTCGACTGACTCAGAAATTTGAGTGAATCTTGGTAATGATCTTAACCATTTTAACAAAGTACCACATATCTGAATCAATCTCGAATTATGTTGTCCCTCAAGACGATCTTCAATATGACTGTGGAAAAAATTTTCAATAGTATTAAAGAATTTAATAAACTCTTCATCAATATGTTCATAGACATATTGGTAATTTTCAGGACCTTCTTCTTCTAAAATTTCATAAAGTTTACTACCATTCAACCCGGGGACAAAGATCTCATTCCGGTAAAGCATAAATTCATTCCATCGATCTCTAAGCATAGCAACTAAAAGAATAAGTATAACTGGTTTTCTTATTCCAAAAGGAGGTTTTGCAAAAATGTCTATAATATCTGAAAAATTCCCTTTAGGTTGTTTATCTAATAAGTCAACTAATTTCTCTCTCATTTTTTTATATGGGCCATACTCAATATAGCTGTAGTCTAAGTTCCTGATGTTAGAATCAAAATTAAAATTATTTTTAAATATTGAAGCATAAATTGCATATGCTGGTCCATTACCAGAAACACCAAATTGATCTTCTGTAGGTGCCTTTATAATTTGATCAATTAATAACTTCGCCCCAGAAATTTGTTGAGAAGAACTGTTCATTCTATTAAAAGAATCATTAATAATCTTGGGACTTTCACCATAGAGTTGGTAACATTTTTCCGACAAAAGCTCAGACAATTCTATTGAACTATTAATTGGTATCCTTTTTCTAGTTGACACCCAGATTAAATTTTGATCGAAATTTGTTAGTAATGATAAAAATCTATTAATAACATAATTAACTTCTTTTAATAAAATTGTTAATTCTTCCTTAATACCTTTATCTTCTGAAAGTAATTCTTTATCCGAAGTTAAGGTCTCAATAATCACACTCTCTAAGATTTCCTCCTTTATTGAAGATAAGGGTTTGGGATGAATTACAAAAATATCTTTATGGGATCCCGATAATTTAGAAATATCATCTACTACATTTTTCGCTTCGCTATCTTCTGGAATAACGTAGTATATAGTTAAATCATTAATGTTATTTTTTAATTTTACCTTATCGAACGCCTGCAAATCGCTTTCTAGAAGAAGCTCTATATTGGCAAATCTGGTCATTTCTTTATCATCATTGTATTTCTCTGGAAAGAAATACTTTCTTGATAAATTTTTCAACAATATTTTATGAATATCAGTGTTTGTTAAGATTTGTCCGGATTTTTTATCAGATATTTGCTCTTGGATATCAATAGCACTTCCAGAATGAAGTTCCCAATGTTCATTCAATCTGTTAAACCTAATTACTTTATGGTTTGCTAATGTTTCAAGAACTGCATCAATATTTTCGATTTCTTGTATAGCAAACTTAAGGAAGTCAGTTGTAATCTTTTGTTCATTCTGTAATCCACATAAACTCCAGATTGATAAAAATTTTATTATTTGAAATGCAAGCTTCTTATCAACTAAATTGTCGGGGATCCTTGCCACAGCTTTTTTATATAGCAAAAGGTGTTTAGAAACCTCAGGATCAACATCATTACCAGATGTATCAGAAAAGAAGTAATCAAACAATTGGTGAGGTTTATAATAACCCTTGGTTTTAGTTATATGGTTTAATAAACCACCTGTTTCTTCACTTTCTAAAAATGTGAAAAGAGTCCTCTCGTTTTGTCCAAAGATACTAGAAAGTTGCGGCAAAACAAACAGTGTAACTGGATGTAAGGGATACATAGACCTTACAATTATTTGCTCCCTTTCATTTGGATTTAAGCTTGGAAATAAGGAATAATTCTTTAAACTATTTAGTGTATCATTATAAGTTGACTCAGGAATTACAGGTTTTTGTTTAATATTTTCTGTCATTATCACTTCAGCAATCTTAAGGAAAGTTGCTTGATCACTGGTAATATTGTATTGTCTAAAGCGTTTTTCAATTCGTTGAAACTCTTTAGCAATATCACCTTGGTTTCCACCAAAATATTGTCTTAAACTTTTATGCGTTATGAGCATAAAATGCAAAGATTTTTCACGATCTGTTAATTCAGCTAAATCCTGAATATCTTGCATTGTTTCATTAAGACTAGAATTATTTAATCCTTGCAAAAATCGTCCAAATTCATCATATACAATCATTAACCCTAAATTGTTTGCATTTAATAATTTTGAAATGTAACCCATTTGCTCCAGAAAGTCTTCAGTGTATCCTATTTCAAAAGTAGCTCCCGATGTAAGTAAAGGATAGATCTCACTAAAAAATGAAATCTCTTTTTCATTCTGATTTTTAATTTCCTCTTTCCATGAGGAAATATCCTTATTATAAGATTCCAAGTATCCAAGAAAGGAAGAGTATGTTTGTGGGAATCGTTCTTCCCATAACTTAACCGATTCAAGAATTTTTTTACTTACTCCAGGTAGAACAACTTCAAGACCTTCTTTTTTTAATGCCTTAACTACATTTGAGAGTATAGCTTGCCTAAATCTTCCTTCATTACCTGTTAATAGTACTGGTACGTATCTTTTATTCAGGTTATTTACACTATTAAACTGATTAGCTATGTAATCATCGAAAAACACAAATTTTTTTATTAGTTTTTCTACACCTAAGGGATCAGCATTTTTTGAAACTATGCTGCTTACCACTGTAGCAAGTAGCGATTTTCCAGTACCGTATGCTCCCACTACAATATGAGCTCTATTGCTCTCTTTTAAGAACCCGTCTAATATACCTTTCAAAACTTCTGTATGTGAAGGAGTCGGAATATATCTATTAATAAATTCTTCCTTTCCAACATCGAAACGAATGTTAACACTAGTCTTAAACACCATGCTTGATAGTCGCCCTTCCTGTCTCTGCTTTAAACTCATAATTTAATAATTCAATTGGATGAATCTTTGGTACTCGAACATTATCAAGATTATTTGTTCTCAAATACTCAATTGGAAATTTTTCATGGTTCGTTAAAATATTTAATGCTTCTATTATTTTGTTTCTAGAAAGATTAAATACTTTACCCCATAAGAACGGCTCATTAATGATTTCTTCAAGACTAATTAAATCTAAACCTTTTTCAAGTGAATAGTTTAATAAAACGTAATACAATGCTGAAATGCCAATTTCATTAACTTCAGGAGATACTTTCCGAATATTTTCGTTTTTTTCTTCTGAAGGTTCTTCTTTAATAAGGTTTAGCTTGGTAAAAGGACTAAAAATAAAGTCTTCTGGATCATTTTCATTTGCATTTTTAGTATATTGTTGTATTAGTACATCAATATCCCGATTTAAAGAAGTCTCGGACACAGGTTTAGGTTCATTATTTTTAACCCAAGTTTTAAATGACTTTTTTAATTCGGGTCTTTGTGTAATGGTTTCTTTGTAGATATTAAAAAACCAATAAAATACTGTAGCTAAATCATTTTTATTACGGATTAGATTATAATGAATAAGCGCCACCGTTTCGTTTCTTTGTAGTAGTCTATCAACCGAAAAAATTAGTTCCCCTAATTCGCTCATTTGGTGCTCTTTACTTTTTGTTTCCTCTATTAGGTTCATAGCACTTAGCCAAAAACGTAAAGACTTAACCATATTTTTACCTAAACCTATTTTCTCAAAGCCGTCCTTATCATAAAAAAAACGAGGGTCCTCATTTATTACCTTTAATCCCTTACTCACCCATTTATCACGCAAATAAAAACTCTCATGTCTTGCGTAAGCCATAATACCACCTACTCTTTTAATTTCTACTGGTATAAGGTACCCAGCATTATAAAAACTAAAAACTTTACTGGTTCTCTCTCTCCAGTAATAATTATACACTAAAAATCTAACATAGAAAGTATTATTGTTTAAAGAAAGAACAAACATTCGATAAAAAAAGTGCCCAATGGCACTTTTAAACAGACGTATCCAAAATTTTAGCTAATGGTTTTTCTAATTTTTTTAATGCTTTATACTCTATTTGTCTAATTCTTTCCCGAGTTACTCCCATTAAATTACCCACTTCTTCTAAAGTACGGGGTCTATCGTCATAAAAACCAAACCTTAATTCGATTACTTTTCTTTCTCTATCTTTTAAAAGAGTAAATAATTCAGAGAGGTTTTTATTTAATAATTGTAATTCAAGATTTCTTTCTATATTATCCATTAATTCATTATGGTCAGATATCGTATCATTTTCAATCAGATCTTCTATACTATAAGGATCTTGTAAGATATTTAAATATTTTCGAACCGTTTCTTGAGGAAGCGATAATTGTTCGCTAATTTTATTTAATATGTTTGTACAATTACCGAACTTTTGGGATTCTGCGCATTTATGTCTACGTTTATATTTAACAATTTTATATAATGTTTCTTGCAAATGTGCAGGAATTCTGTAATACACAGCACTTAATCCCTGAGTGTTTCTATCAATGTTTTGCCGGATCCACCATGGTGCATAAGTGGAAAATCTAGAATTTGTGTTTTCTGGAATTTTTTCAAGTGCAACTATTAACCCAAGATTTGCTTCTTGTATTGTTTCATCTAGATTAAATCCATACTTTTCGTGGTACCACAAAGCAATTCTTAAGGCTACTCTTAAATGCATTGTTATTAATCGTTCTCTAGCGTATGAATTTCCTCCAATTGCTTGATGAAGTAAAAGTGATTCCTCTCTATGTTGTGGAGGCGCAATGTCCCTTAGAAAATTAATATACTCACATAAAGAGTTGTCTATTTCAAGTACTCGATTATATATCTGATTGTAATCAAGTTTGCTCTTATCATACTCAGGTTTCCCAGGGTTATTTTCTTCATTAGCTTGAACAACTGTTTTTGCAGGAGCATTATCAAGAATAATTATGCCTTCTAATATCAAACTTTCACATAGACGATCTAATTCATCGATAGGCAAAGATTTTTTTTCTGCATGATCTATTATGTCGTCAAATGTTAAAAAGCCTCTTTCATTATTTAGTTCAATCATTAATTGAAACGAATTAACAGGGGTCTTTTTTGCCACTTTATACACCGCTTTTAGTTAACTACGCGCTAAAGCACATAAATCTAAAATATGCTCGTCGGAAATATCAGTGTTATAACGATCATTAAAATCTTCCAAAAAGTCATAAAGCCTATTAAGGTAATCTTCTGTGTTAATAGCCCCGTCAATTAATTTCTCATGAAGAAGATCTATTCCACCCAAAACGTATTCCTCATAAAGTGATTCGTCATTCAGAGTCTCTTGACTCTCATTACCATAATTCCTAAAGGCCCTATCTAGCCTCTTTTCAAAATTAGGTTCGTTTTTCTTATCAAGTAACATAATTAATTGGTAATTATATTTTAGATTTGTTTGCTCACGTGAAAGTTGATCAGGAAATATTTTAGTTGTTTCACCTGAAGACTTATCTATTGTAGCTTTACGCCCAAACAAAAAACCAACCATTGGAGCTATTAAATAAACGTCTATATTTCTATTAAAAATTTTTGCAGAATGCTCATTAAAATTAGCAGTTAATTCCGTTACTTTGGTAGCATGAGATCCACGGAAAGAATACTCCTTATTAAACAACATGATTAATCACCTCGGGAGTAAATTTGTTTCAAATTCATTTTTCTTGTCAAATTGATATCTTTTTCCAACCTTACTACCCATGTATTGTTCTGCTAATTCACCGTCTGTATCCTTAATAAAGATAATAACTTGCTCCGCAATAGAAGGTAACACGTCGCATACGGTTTTTATTCTCCTTTTATCAAAAGCTGATAAGGGAGCATCCATTACTAATGGGTATGGCTCTGATTCTAATAATTTATTTACGTTTTCTCCATCTGAACTATTTTCCCTAGCCATTTTAATTATTCCAGAAATGAAAGCAAAAATTACAGATATACTTTGTGCTGTTGAAGTCTCAATATCATTAGTGTAACCACCTTCGTCTTCCACTAGCACTTGTATATTATATTTTTCATCAACGGATACCGATAATCCGCCTTCATAAATACTCTTGAATATTTCATTTACATATTGTTGAAGTTTTGTACGTGTTTCAGCTTCGTTAGCTTTGTAAACCTTATATATTTCATCATACATATATTGAGCATACGCCTTATATATCTCAATTTTTTTATTTTTCTCATCTCTCAAACTAAGTTCAGATCGTTCGGAAATTGCTCTATCTCTTTTAGTTAGCCATTTCCCTTTTTCTGTATTTAATTGATTCTTTTCCTCATCCCTATCCCTCAATTGTTTCTGGTACATCCATAATTTCTGTTGTAAGCTTGCAGTCTTATCTTGATCTCCAATCTGTTTTTCAATTAATTGTATTTTGGATTCAGAATCTAAAATTCTATTTTCATAATCCCTAATTGTTGAATAATTATTTGCGAAAGATTCAAATACCAGTTCAGAAGCTTTTGCTTTTACTTCTGATTCAGCTACAAATTGATTTATAGTTATTCCAATCGATTGTGGTGGGAGGTATTCTAGGGCACTAATTAATTCTTTATATTCTTTATTCCCAAAAGTAATGTTAGTTCCACAAACGCATTTTCCTCGATCAATCAAAAATTCAATTGTTCTAGCATGCATATCAGGTATACCTTTGTCTAACTTATCACCTTTTGATAATTGTTCAAGGGATTTTGAAACCAAAGATTTAACAAAAAAACCATGTGCATTTTTGTTAAATTCTTTTAACATTGAATTTATTAAGTTTACCCTAAAATTCGTATCCCTGTTAACTTGGGACTGGAAGTTTTTCTTTTCAGCTTGTAATCTTGCAGCTTCTTCTAATTTACTCAGTTGAATATTTAAATCCATTATTTGCTCATTTGCTATTTCAATTTCCGTGTCTATATCTACTAACCTATTTTCTATTTTATCTATCTGGTACTGTGCATCATCAATTGTTTTTGTGTGTTCTGCAATTCTTACATCACTTCTAGAGTCATAACTTTGATTATAACTTCCTATTACTCCATATTTTGAAGTTGGCTTTAAGTGTTCTAATGCAGATAAAAAAGCATTTAAGCCAAGGAGTCCTCTAACTGCTTGAGCAAAATCTTGGCTTTTTCCTTTTTTTATCTCTTTACTCATATTGTCTATTCTTTCACCATCAAAGAAAAAGTATCTTGCTAATTCTTTTGGTAAAATTTGTTTCATAAGAGAGTCAACTTCTAATGGCTTTACAAACTCAACTTGACCAATTCTTTTATAAGAGATATTAAAAGTTGTATTTAAAGCTTTAAGCTTTCCAGAAATCTCTTTTTTATATACCTGTTCTCTAACCAAAGTATATTCTGTCCCACTATGAACTAAATCAATATCAACACGAACTTTATTCTCAGCACCTCGTAATAATTCTCTTTCCACTGCTTTATTGAGTATCACTTTATCATCAAAGTCGGTATCACCATACAAGCACCAAGTAAATGCTTGTGCTAAAGTTGTTTTGCCAGAACCATTTTCGCCCATTAAAATAGTCACATTTTTATTGGGGTCAATTGAGAAGTTTACTAATTGTTTTCCAATAAATTGTCGAAAGTTATATAATTTTATTGATTTTAATAACATTCAACTTCCTCCTCAATGGCTTTTTTAATTTTTTTAACCATCTCAGAATCATTAAACTGTTTGGTTCTGTTATTCTGTTTTTCCATTAAAATCAACTTTCTAAGTAACCTTTCAGCCTTCTTTTGGTCAATAAAAATATCAGCATTTTCCACGAAATTTCCTCCTTATGCCAAATCGAAATTATTTAAATTGTCATCAGATAAATAATAAGCTTCCATAATATTTTCTATTACAGAAAAAGACTCCAATGGATTAAGTGATATTCGAGCAAATTCTTTTGCTCTTTTAATTTCATTTTTTATTAATGATAAATCCTTTTCCATTTCCTCTTGGGTTAATGATGAAACTTCATCAAGTGGCCTTGGAGTGGTAATAAAATCATATATCTCCGCATAGTCTTTACCTTTTGCTAACCTTAAGACCCTTCCTCTCCGTTGTATATATTCCTTAGGATTTGTTGTACTTGCAAGGATAAATGCAACCTTTATCTTGGGGATATTTACACCCTCATCTAAACATTTAATTGCTATCAAGGCCTGTAATTTTTCGCCATGTTGAAATTGTTTTTTTAAAATTTCCCGCTCATCAACATTTTCCTTTGAGGTGAACTGAGAAACCTTCATATTTAACTTGTTACCAAGCAAATCAGTCACTGCATCAATTTGTCTAATTTCTTCATCAAATGTTTCAGATTTTTCATCGTTTTCTCCTAACATCGAAGCAGCACCACAATATACAAGCAAGTAATTATCTTCTTTATAGGGTTGAATTACTTTTTCTAAAGTGTCGAGTTTAGCTTTAGCTGCTGCTACTAACCTTGCTCGCTTTAATGCTAATTTCTCCCCTTTTTCAGATAATTTTTTCCTTCCGTTTTTATCCATAATAATACACTTACTTATTTCATGAGAAAGTAATTTATATTGAGAGAGCTCTTGGTCGTTTAAACTTACTAAAATAGGATAATATTTGTAAGGAGTTAGCTTCTTTTCTTTAATTGCCCTGTCTAGAGGATATTCTATACACTTTTCCCCAAAAAATGATACTAGTTTTTCTGTACCTTCTTCATCACGATGGCGCTCAAGTGTTGCCGATAGAGCTAATCTATAGTTGTATTTGTTATCTAATAATGAACTTAATCTATATGAGCCAAAGTTATGTGCCTCATCAACAACAATCAACAAATTCCCTTTCATTTTTCCCAATTTATCTTGAACAAACGTAGATGAAAAAGTAGCGTTTGTACATATGAAACAAAAAAATTTTCTGTTCCTTACTTTTAATTTGTAATCCCTTATAGCATTATCTAATCTTAACCGCCAGTCTTTTTGAGATGAATTACTATATCCTATAATAGGTTCAATGTTAAAATAATTTATATCTTCAACCCATTGCTCTACTAGATGTTGATAAGGGCATACAATCACAACACCCAATTCGTGATTTAAATCCTCGGATAATGTAGTTATTGCTCCTAGACCTGTTAAAGTTTTTCCTGTCCCGGTTGCCATATCAAATATCCCTCTAAAAGAGTTTTCTTTCCAATTATCAATTGCTGATTTTTGGTAATCGTGTAACTCTAAACTCGACGGTAATTTAGGAACTTTAAGACTACTGTCTTTAGTCTCATATGTTAATCGTGTCTCTAAAACTTTCTGATCAATTTGAAGATCCATTGGCCCCTTTTTATATTTCTTTAAAATTTCTTCCCGTACCTTGGGGAAATCTATAATTTGGATATTTCTTTCATTATTGTTCCAAATATTATTAAATGCTTTTTCTTTGTCCTTTACCCTTTGAAGATCACTTGTCCAGGAAAGAAAAACATCGATAGTCTCATAATTAATATTAAATGCCGTACTTGAATCATTCATTGAACCAGAAAAAGCTATAACATTGTTTTCCTTATCATATAGTAAGCCCATTTTTTCATGATACATGCCTAACATTTCGTTGTTTTCTAGAAAAGCAATTTTTAAATCAAGCCTTTTTGCAGCAATCAAATTAGCTAGTATATTTAATCTAGCTTCTTCGAAGTAATCTTTGGGCTCTGACAAGGAAGTAAGCAGAGCTTTTTCAATTATTTTATCCCTATTCTCGTAGCCCTTTTTTATTGCAAGTAGATCTTCTTCGGATAAATTAGGGGAAGCAACTAAATTTATACTTCCACCATTTTGAATTAAGCCTGCTATACCGCTTGATATCTCAGCTAGGGAAGTAGAGGAAAAAAAGCCAACCGCTCTTTTATACAATGTAGCTCTTTTTAATAAAGGAATATAAAACTCTCTTGCAATATTATCTTTTAAAGAGCGATATTCAGATTTAATATCCAATTCAAGAAAACTCAATTCAATTCACCTCCCATTGAAAATAAATATTTTATGCCGTTTTATATTGATTTACTAGACTCTGTCATTTTTTATTCATTGAACTAAAAAAGGGCATACGTGTGGTGTCCTTAAAAAAAGCGGTGATTTAGGCTGCTAATTACCTAAGTTCCAGCACCTTTTTGCGATGCGACAGCCCTTTGAATAGAGTAGGCGCTTATTCTTCGTTGCGCTGATAGTTATATTATGATAGTCCTAATAAATGATATCATATTAATTGGAACTTTTTTAGAAAAAATTTGGGAACTGTCATAAAATAAACAGAAGGCTGTCCCAAACGTCGTTGAATGACGACAATATTAGCAGCAAAATCATGGTTACGGAAATGCTTAGCCCAAAGGGGAAGAGTTTCCGGATAACCAGTGTGAATAGAAATGCAATACCGATGGACACAAGGAGGTAAAAGAGGGGTGAATTGATATAAAGGTATATATTTTTATGTGGGTAACCAGCTCTATCCCCATGAAATAAAATAAATGATAGCCGGTGATGATACCGGCCAGGATTTGAATCAGTGTTTTCATGTGTCCTCCCTAAAAGGAACTTTTTTCATCACTATTTAAGAGCCTTTTTACAGCCTCTACCACGGCTCTTCAGTGTTTCCATCCAAATACACCAGGTACTGAAGCTACAATAAACTTTCTGTACTTCGGTGAATTTTTGAAATATGGCTTCATTCAGTGTTTAATAGATTTCGCTGGCTTGATGGCTGGACGGGCTTCCGGCGTGGAATTCCTTGCAATCGATAACGACGATTCCGGAGTCAGCGGTGGCAACACCGTTTACACTGTTTTCATCGCGTATTGCGAGAAGATTATCCCAATTGTAAATAGCGTTTTATCTCCTTCTCGAGTTTCGGGAATGGCTGGCTGAAGGTTTTGTAATCAAAGCTGATTTTTGCATCGGGGCTTGTTTTTGGAGAAAGTTTTCCTGCTTTTTTCCAAGGGTTAATGATCATCGTAATCCAGCAATACCTCCGTCTCGACTGTTGCATTCATAATCAGTAGTCCATGGTAATCGAGTGGCTCAAGAAGGATCCTCATTCTATCTGCTCACGAAGACGGTAAAGTCGCACGACGTACAGCCTCTCCAATCCCGGCTTGCTTTTAGTGCATTGAGAGTTTTGGTTAGTTCGCCCGGCTCCGTGACCATTATATTTAAATTGGTTGTCCTTAGCACGCCTCCCAGGTTTGAGCTATTGTATTCACCAAAGCGCAAGCGCTTAATTGTTGTCTCCTTGTTTCCAAACGCCCGCAGGAATGCAAACTGGTATTCCTCATTGTCAAAAGGCTGAATTGCCAAATCGAAGACTGCCGCTTCGATTTCTACTGGATTCATTGAGTTTCCCTTTCTGGTTTTTTTAGGTTTTATAGTTCCATATTATTCGAATAAACCTAAACAAAAATGCCCAGCATTAGCTAGGCATAGTTATTGTAATTTATGCTATTTCAACAGTTGGGTCAATAAATCCGAACTCAATCTTCATAATTGCATTAGCTCTAGCACCTGTTCGAAGACATCTTAAGAGGGAGCCTTTTTATGGCTCGTTGTATAATGGTATAAGATTAACCCTGATAAGAAATCATCCTAATGGTTAATTTTGAATGGGGCAAAGAAAAAGCTACTTTTTTGTGTAAATGAAAATTACAAAAAGGGCATTTTAATTTAGAATCTACAGGAACTGCTGGATGTATCTTATTTTCTAAGACATTTACTAAAGCATGATACAGAGAACACTCCATTAAGAACGCTTTTTCTGGTGAATTAGTTATATCAAATTGAAAATGTGTTGCCTTTCCTAAATAAGGATGGTTGCAAAGTCTTCTTTGGAGATCTGTATCAGACCTTCCAATGTATATTGGAAGGTGAATATTAGTCATTTGGGATCTTTTATATAAGACATAGCTGCCTATATTGCCAGATGGGATTAAGGCCTTTATTAACCACGGAGTTAGACTCATAAGTCTATGGGAAACACCAGTCATATTGCTATGCTCTCCTTCCTAAAGCTACGGGCTTTACCTTGAGCACGATTTATGAGAACACGTGCCTGTGATAGAGATACGTTTTCGAGGAGAGCTATGTCTTCCGCATTTTTACCGTCGCATAATGCCAGAAGGATTCGACAGTATCGCTTATTTTTAATAAATTTTTTAACCCAATTACGATAATCAATTTCCATATTTTTATCTTCATCATGTGAGTGATAATTAGTCGAGTTATCATAATCAAGTAGAATGTTAAGGTTCTCGCAAGTAAATTTCCTATATTTAGATCTTTTCCTAAGAAAATTTCCTGCATTCCCGAAAAAGTTGTTGACCAGTTTTTGAGGGTCCCCTGTAGAATTAGCTTTTCTAATTAACTCATCTAATGTCCGGTCAATTTTCTCTAAAGTATAGATGTCATTTACTTTAGACTCTTTTGTGTACAAAATTAATAATGCCTCAACGACATCATGATTCATTTTAACCTCTCCTTTACCTCTTACTGTGGTTGCAAAAAAGTCGCGCACAGTAGAATAGTGGATGTGATTTATGATTTATGATTTTTGTAATTGTAGCCGCCAATGGTCGATTACAATCCTAATTATCATTATGCCATAAATTGGAAACCGATGGAATGGTACAGCGCATAAAATCAGCACTGTACCACATAAATAGGTTATTCAGTTTTTTTGAGTAGTTCTTTTACATACGCGGCCGTAAATTGACCCCAATAACTGCGTAAATCATCATATATAATATCTGCTTTTTCATTCATGTTCTCTGCTTTGGCATAAGCCATGAATAGGACATCAATAGCACCTTCTACTTTTCGTGCTAACGATGAAATTTGGTCAGGTTGAAGGTTTGAAATATCAGAATCGGCCAGGTTTTTAATTGGCAAATAAATATCTTTAATAAATGGATGCCTATGATTAATAGCTAGAATGGCTCTACCGTTCAAGTGTGTTATATCTAGGAGTTCTTTTCCCCTCCATGCACCATCTATAATTGTAATCGGTTGCTCTTGTAATTGCTTTTTGATAGTTGCAATTTCTGGTGACTCTGTTTGAGGATCAAAGCCAGCATCGGTTATGAATTCATCGATTAACTCTTGTTCTTGTTCTTTTTGAATATCCATCCCTGCTCTACCACGTGGAGAAGTTTGTTCCGCTTTTTTTACTGCCTCAGATGCATTAGTGTGTTCTGGCTTGGTTTTTCGTTTATCTTTATTGGTTGTTTCCCATACTGTTCTGATTTCCTCTCTACCAGCTTTAATTGGACGTTCTAAAAACTTACCAATTGCTTCCTCGAGTTTTCCTACTGGTTGAGCACCGTTCTTTACGTTTTTCACCCTAAAGTATTCATCTAGTTGTGCAGGAAAACTAATCTCTACTCCAATAAAGCGGTCTAGATGTTGAATACCTGACGGAAAAATCCCTCGAATTACTCCATAAAAAATTTCCCTTCCATTTCGTAAAATACTTATTTTGCCTTGATTTCTGTGAATATTTAATTCCTTGAAATGTTTTGCCGATCCTTTAATTGCACCATCCCCTTCAACTCGCCTAAATTCTTCTGGTAAGAGAGTTACTGTCATTTCTACTTTATATCCATCAATTTCAATTTCTTGGTAGTCAATGACTTTGGCACGTATATCGTCCCCAAGTAATTTTGAGGCACGTGGATTTTCTAATTGAAAGGTAGGATCATATAAGCTCAGTTTTGTGCCATTTAGATAGACTCGTACGCCCTGATCAATAAATTTGCGATAAGCTCTTGCTAGAAAGTCACGCAATTTATCGATCTCTTCTTTAATTGAATTTCCGAATTTGCCGCCGTCTACAAGTCGATCAACCTCTGACCAAACAATTAACGTTCCAGAAGAATATGGTTCTCCATTTTCATCAGTCATTAAATCCATATATTCTTTTGGGAAAGATTCCACTTTTGTACTAACGATATGAAATTGCTTTCCTGCTTTTATTAACTCTAAATCAAAAAACGCATGGTAAATGTTTTCATCACCGTATGGCTTTGTATATACATCAATACGTTTAGCTTGGCTTAAGGCTGCTAATTTTGAGCCAACTCCAAATCTACCAAGGCCATTTCGCTGATTATATCGAGTAGAAAACCCTAACTTTAGAGTCTTCGCTAATATATCAGGCTTGATTCCAATCCCGTTGTCACTAAACGCTATCTTTTCAACTCTCTTAACGTTCGTTCCTGTATCAACTTTAATGATATTTGCGTTAGCTTCAATTGAATTGTCTACTGGTTCACCGGCAGCGGTTGGCAGGTCAAATCCAGAGTCCCTCATACTTTCTAAAGCTAAATCCACTTCAATAAGATCAGAAACCTGGTTGTGTTTTACCATTTCTTCTTTTGTAACTTCCATTTTTGATTCCTCCATTTTTGTGAGACAGCTAGTTGTCAATCTCACTTGGTTTATTTTTGGTTCAAGAAGAGAATTTGTTTTATCTAAGGTGATCATTAAGCGATTCACCTTAATGAAATTTCTTTCATGAACCCTTTCACCTATATTGGTACCTAACACATCCTAAAAATTTCACTATTTTTATTTTTTTAAAAAACATGATATTTTCCGTGAAGTAAAAGAATGTAGAGGACATTCAGGAAAAGTTAAAGGTTATTTACAAAGATATAATTCAACATGTATTTTATGGCTGAGGTTGACAATCATAAAAATTGTACAACCAGTGATAATGGTCGTAGAAATTTTCACGCTATCCTATAATATATGCTAATAAGACCTAACTTAGCTTTACATTCGCACTTTTACGGCCGTACCCACGGCTCTTCGCTTGTTTGCATCCAGATGCACCAGGCGCTGAAGCTTCCGTCGAATTGAAGATATACTTTTTGCACTTCCGGGAACTTTTGAAATATGGCTTCATTCAGGGCTTTGCCTATTTCGCCGGCTTGATGGCTGGATGGGCCTCCGGCGTGGAATTCATTAAAGTCTACAACCACTGTTCCAGATTCGTCGATGGCGACGCCATTTAGGCTGTCTTCATCGCCGTATTGCGAGAAAATCGTGCCGGTTGTGAATAGCTTTTTTATTTCATACTCGAGTTCTGGGAATAGCCGGCCAAAAGTTTTATAATCGAAGCCTATTTTCGCCTCAGCGGCTTGGTTTTGGATAAAGCTTTCAAACCTTTTCCCAAGGGTTAATTCATAGATGGCGATATGCTTCTTCTCTGTGGAGAGGAAGTAGGTTTTGTTTTTATCCACCTTTATATTCGACTTGATTGTTTGCGGAACTTCAATCAGTTTTTCAATCGGAATCCGGATGCCTCCAAGTGTTTCGCCTTGTTTGTTATAGGCGAAAACATGTGTTTCCGATAGGGATTTATACACCGCCGGCTACTCTGTTTTCGTAAAGTTGATTTCCCGATCCGTGATGGCTTCGACTGCACTTTGTCCCATCCCCTCTTCGTATGGAATCGTCAGCTCCGTCGGCTTTCCATCCTTATTGATGGTGATGACCGCTTCTTTTCGATTGACCGTTGCCATTTGAAAAGGAAGTGATTTTCCTTCCACCATTTCGCTGGTTTCAATATTCAGGAACCGTTCCTGGCTTTGGCTTGCCAAAATACCGATATTTTTAACAAAAATGAGCTCATCCGGATGGAACAGCTCGGCCTTAAATTCGTGGGTTTTAACGAGCTTTCCATTCTCGGTATATTGATACACAACGAATGGATCCCAGGTGTTCAAGATGTAAATTTGTTTATCCGGTGTGACAAGGATATCTTTCAGGGTGCCTGTCATTTGGTTGTTTCCCTTAATAGGAAAAGAGTTTGTCTTGCCATTTTTTCCAACAATGAGGACCTGCCTCTTCGCTTCATCCAGTAAATAAAATGTATCGTCCTCCACATCAAAGCTGGTCATCGTGACGGGTAATGTTTCGTTTTCGCCCATGAACGTCAAGCCAGCCTGGCCTTTTCCGTCCCCCTACTCAATTGTCCGTAGCAGCGTTAAGCTGGATTCCTCACCAATCGCAAACGGTTTCTCCGTTTCCCCCGCGAGTTCCAAATCAAGTAAATCTTTATTGGAAAGGACAACGAGTGCGAAATGCAATGCGGCGACACAAACAGCTGCTAGCGGCTTTAGGTTGAAGCGCGTTTTGTCGCTGGATTTGGCTTCCCATATTTTATGCTGCAATTCATACACAATTTGCTGCCGAGGTTCCAGCGAAGAGTGATTTTTAATAGACCTCAGCAATTGTTTTACCTCACGAGTCAATTCATCGTTTGTATTCATCGCTTATCACCTTTCTCTCCCTGTCCTGCATTTCTTTTTTCAAAATCTTGACGGCCCGATGAAAGTCGACCCTTACCTTCAATTCTGTGATTTTCAGTATTTCCTCGGTTTCACTTACCGTCAGTCCCTGGATTCCCCGTAAGATCATTATTGCCCGGTAATGGGGTTTCATTTTTAATAACGCATGATGCACTTCTTCCCACTCTTCCTTACGAAGAATATGGTCGTCAATTGATTGTTCGCCCGAGATGATTTTTTCAAAAAAATCGGGTAGGAACTCCTTCATTTTTCTTTTCCGCAAATGGTCGATAGCTGTGTTCCTCGCGATTGCCAAAAGCCAGTACTTCCCCCGGTCCGAATTCGTCAGCGTCCGTATATTTTTAATTGCTTTAATGAACGTTTCCTGCGTTATATCTTCAACGTCCTGGACAGAATGCGTAAAATACAAGCAAAACTGATAAACATCCCGATTTTAGTCCTAAAATAATGTTTCAATTCCAACTGCTCCCCCACCGACTCCCCCCTTTATAAAACAAATCGAAACAAATCGTTATTTGTTTCAATAATAGAGAAAAATTGTAAACGTGTTTCAAAAGGTTGAATTTGATTTTTATATTCAAGTAATTTAAGAGTTGGTACAATTAGAAAAAACGTGTGGTTTCCTTTATTGATTCACAAGGGGCAAGGTGAAGGTCGCTCGTAACGAGGAAAGTTCCACTAATATTCCGGGCTATAAAAGCAAATTAAAAAATTGGAGGAATTGGCTATGGGCTATGATTTCAATTTATTAAGCTTTAGAAAACTGGATAGTAACGACTTGGATAAAATGCATAAATGGTTAAACAATGGTTTTGCTGCCCAATGGTATGGCAAAAAACAAATGACCATTGATGAGGTTAAAGAAAAGTACTTACCATACATAAACAATGAAAAATCTACACAAAGTTATATCATTTCTTATGAAAATAAGCCTATTGGCTATATACAAACTTATAAAATAAACGACTATCCTGATTATGCAACACAGGTAGCAATAGATGAAAATGCATCCTGTCTGGATCTATTCATTGGCGAAGAAGAGTTCATTCATAATGGATTAGGCAAACAAATCGTTGGCAGGTTTTTAAAGGAGATTGTATTCTCTCTTAGTGATTCAGATAGTTGTATATTAGGGCCTGAACCCGATAATGAAAACTCAATAAAAACATATGAAAAAGTTGGTTTCAAATATGTAAAGACAGTAAGGACAGATGATGGAGATGAATACATAATGAGAATTGGAAAAGATGGTTTGATAAATAACTGGAATTAAAAAGAAACTAATATAAAGTATGTTCGTCACTTATGGAAAGGAGGCAGATATATTGAAAAAATTAGTATTTATTCCAGTGTTAATTGTTTTATTTTCAACTGTGATGGGTTGCAATTTCATTAAACCTAATGGAAAATTACCGATTGAAATGATCGCATTCAATAGTCTTACAGATGAAGAACAACATTTAATACCTGTAAGCCCGAAAGATTCAATCGTAGAGAAAATAACAGTTAGTGGTGAAAACAAATCTTACATAGATAAGGAATATGACAAAGACCAAGTTTATTCTGTTACTTTTAATAATACTGAGACGGATTCCTCGGGAAAACTTACGGTTTTTGTTGATTTGGACAAAAAAACAGTTGTAGGGAAAGGCTTTGCGAGCAGATAAACGCTACTGAATAGAACAACACTAAAATCGGGAAACCTTTGTAAGTTGGTTTTCCTTAAGATTTACCCAATTATCAACATTAAAAAAATAACAGAAGAAAAACCCCATTCCGAAACAATATCGTATCCGAATGGGGTTTCCTCATAGATTTATTCTTCACTGCCAGGATGTATTTGCCGTTTTACTTCCTCGATATCCGTATCACTATACATCGCTGTTCCCTTTCCGCCTGTTTTTGCTAGTAGGTCCTTTACCTCGTTATAGGACAATCCGGACTCGGTGTTCAGCCGTTTCACTTCTTCGATATCCGTGCCGACTGATGTGAAATTCTTTTTGTTTTGTTCCATAAAACCACCTCCAGTATCGATGGCATTATGGTCCTCCAAATGCTCTGATTTTATAATCAAAATGAATGATTTTACAAAAAGAACGGGGCCTCGATTGGTATTTTATCTATCACCCCTCTACAGAACAAATGTTTTGGTGTACAATAAGATTTATGGTTTTTTACATAAATTTTTAAGGAGAAATGAATATGAATGGCACATCGCACGCAGCAATTGGAGCAGCAACAGGGTTTGTTGTAGCCAATTCATTTACAGCCTCTCCGTCCGCAACACTCTTGCTTGTCGGATTAGGAGGCATTTCAGGCTTGATGCCTGATCTAGATATTGACGGGAAGCTTCGCGGCAAAATTACGTTGTCGCATAAGATGATTAGATTATCCGCCCAGTTAATTGGCATACTCATGATTTTGTACAGTTTTATTGAGAAAACAGCGACTGAAAGATGGCTCGGACTCGGCATCGGAGTAATGATCAATGTGGTTGCATCGTTTATAAAGCAAAAACATATGCTGACGATTACCGGAGCTGTGGTCATTGCGGGAGGTTTTTCCTTGGACGAACTTTGGTTAATCCTACTGGGAGTCTACGTTATTATCGCGTCCTTTTCTTCGCACCGCAGTTACACCCATTCACTCCTGGGGGTTATCTTCTTCGGATTCATTGCTTATAAATTGGAGGCATCACTCGGAATCGAGGGGGTATTCTATACATGTTTAGGAGGCTATGTCAGTCACCTAATCGCAGATTTAAAAATCCTGCCAATGAACAAACGCGGAATTAAGCTTTTCTTGCCAGTGTCATCGAAGGAACTATAATTTAAATACATATTTCCACGGATTAAAAATTTCCATAAAAATACAGTAAATCCCTTTCTTTAAAAGAAGACCAAGAATATACAACGTCCGATTTTGCTAATAATAATGGATAACCAAATTAGAGGAGGTTATCGAAAATGAAGCAGAATCAACAGCAAAACAGAAACAACGCTATTAAATCCACAGGCACCGACAGCCGAAAAGTGAAACAGGATATACAGCAAGATGTAAACGCAGGACAAGGAGCAATGACTTCGCGTGAAGCAGGAGCAATGAGGGATTAAGAATTTTTTACTAGTAGACCGACATGAATTTTGTCGGTCTAATTTAATTTTGCTTTTTAGCAACTTAATCGTTCTTTGAATTGCGCCTGAGAAATATAGAAGTACAAATTGGCGCGCAAACAGATACTCGTAACGGCGCTGGTTCCCCTTAACATACCTCCTCTATACGTAAAAAACTAAGTTCCGTACAACTTGTTCTATTATTATGTACTAAAAGGCACTCATCTTTGCTAAAGACGAGTGCCCGATTGTTTATCTATGATAATAAACAGTGAATTAAGGCTTTACCATTTGGCTTAACCACCCATACTTCTCTTATTTTCATAAGGGATGTTATGTGGCAAATTCCAATTATAGCGAACCGATATAATCCTTAAGAATACAATAAGAATCAACAGGAACGCTGTCATGTAAGGCCCACGTATCAAGTCTAAACCGATTGCGAAACCGGCAAGCGCTGCCCATAAAGCATAAATTTCAGAATGAAAAATCATAGGCTTTCGGCCAGCAAAGACATCACGTATCATCCCGCCGCCTGCACCGGTAATCGTCGAGGCGATGATGACGGCAATGAAAGGCGCACTAACCGAAACTGCATAGTTCGCTCCCTGGATCGCAAATGCCGCCAGACCAATCGCATCAAAAAAGACAATCCAATTTTTAATTTGGTCAAGCCATTTATTGGGCAACAGAAAGACAAGCGTAATCGCGAAAAAGGCTATTTGAAATAAGTTCCCTTGCATCCACGTGTTTTCAATCGGAATTCCAATTAATAAGTTTCGGACAAGACCTCCCCCGAAAGCAGTCGTAAACCCAAGAACGTAAATTCCAAGGATATCATAATCCTCTTCCCTGGCTATAAGGGCACCACTTATTGCGAAAGCAAGGGTACCAATGATATTAAGTATGTCCCACGTAAAAGCGCACCCCTCCTTTCACCGAGTGTATTCGTAATAGATGTAACTAAAAATCAGTGGAGGGATGAAAACCTCCACTGATTGAAATTTCACCTTTTCGTCACAAAACAAAAACTCATTATAACCCAAGGAGGAAAAGGTTATCCAGACCTATTTTTTCTAGTCTAATCCATAAAAGCCACATACAATATGTCCAACTGCCTTGGCAGCGACAACCAGCGATTCTTCATCAATATCATATTTAGGGTTATGGTTAAAATAAGGCTACTCCACCCCTTTTGGAGTACGAGCAATGCAAAAGAAGCAAAGTCTTCTGATGGCGGCAAGGCTGGGAATTCCTTTACTTCTTAAATATTATTATCATTTGCATTTTGGAGAATCTCAGCAACTATATTCGTTACGGCCGGGTCATTGTATACCGGATCAGATTGAAACGATTAATTTAGCTGAGGGGAATTATTATTTCTTATAATTTTAATTACTTAGGAGGTTTACTTCATTGCCTTTTTCGAGACGCTGAATCTGTTTTTCGCCTGTTTCAGCCAACTCTTTGAATTGGTTGATGGTTTCACGCATTTTCGGCAATGCTTCCTGTTTGTACGTACTGATTGAGTCCATCGCCTCGATTACATCAGCAAACGCGACTTTCAATGTCTCAACAGAAACGCTTGATTCCATTGCCTGCTTTTGAATTTCCACACCTTGCACTTTCAGCATTTTGCTAGTTCCTGCAATCAAATCGTTCGTTGTTGCGTTAAGGGCTTCGATCTTTTTTAAGACAATCTTCTGATTGTACAAAGCACTTGCTACGGTAACAGCAATTTTCAAAGCGGAAACCGTAACGGTTTTAGCCCGTTCAACACCACGGATCAGTTCCCTGTTGTTGCGGATGACGACTTCATACGCAATAATCCCTTGCTGGTTAACTGTGAGCATTTGCTGCAAATCCATTACTCGCTGACGGAGCGGAAATAACAATTCTTCTGTGATGAATCGAATTTTATCCGGGTCTTCACCTCTTGTTTTAGCCTGTTCGATTTGAGCTTCGATCGCTTCATCCATCAACGATCCAAGTTCAATTTCTTTTCGAAGGATTTTCGTTAAATCCCGAAGTCCCTGCTGTTCGATTTGAAGCGTCGTATTGTCATTTTTCAAAGTCACTTTTCCTTTTTCTAAGCTTGTTACAATATCCGAAATGACGCTGTCCGCTTTTTCGTACTTCTGGAAGTACGCCCGAAGAGGGTTGAACAGCTTCCCAAGAAAGCCCGTTTTTGCAAAATCGATCACACTTGGATCGAGGTCCTTCAATTGAGTTTGAAGGTCAGTAAGGCCTTTTGCGACACGGCTTCCTTCATCGCCCTGTTTTGCCAGGTTCCCGACCGACACTTGAAGAAGTGAGTTCTTGTTGGACGAAGCCTTCATTGTGTTTAACCCGAAACTTTCGATGCTTTTTAATACTTCACTTCGCTGATCAAGTGATTCGACATCCAATCCCATAATCGTTGAAACGTTCTGATTGGCTGCCTTTTGCAGCTCTGAAATTTCCTCTGGAACAGGTTTGACTTGTTCTTCGATAAGCGCCTTTACTTCTTCAGGACTTGCAACAGTCATTGAAAACGACATAGGTTTTCCCCCCGTTATAGTGTATTTTACAAGCTCATGCTTTTAATTGGCGTGAAAATTACAATTGTACGTTGAACAGGTTTTTAATCTTATAGACGACGTCATCTGAATCAGCATTAATACTCGCTGCTTCATTGATCGATGAAATGGTCTGAAGAGCCTTGAGGTTAGCGTTATATCCGATTGTATAGATTGGAACCTTATAAGCCTGAATTAATCCGCGGATGTCGTCCAATGAGTGTCCCCGATTCGTTTCCCCGTCGCTCAAAACGAAAATGAGAGGGGTCACATCAGGGTTCATCTTCATTTCATCCTTCAGCAATTTCATGGCGACGACAATCCCATCATATGTCGCGGTTCCCCCGTTTGCCTGCAGGCCTTCGACAGCTCCGACAAAGTATGATTGCTGGTTCGTATCGAATGGAGCAATCGGCAAATTGATTTCTACATCATCAGAATAAGTAACCAACCCAATGCTGTTATTTTTGCCAAGATATTTCTGGCCTTTAAGCAAGCTTTCTTTCATTCTGTTCATTGGTTCTCCATTCATGCTTCCAGAAACATCCGCAACAAACACTGCTACAATCGGCTTATTGGCGTTTTTCTTGTCTTTCCATAGCTTTTGAGCGGCCGAAAGAGTGGCGCCGTCAACCGTTTGCATTTCCGGTGCGTAAGAATCAAGGCCATTAAATCCGTATTTCTTGCCGAGTTCCTGATACTTTTTCTCCTGGGAGAATTGGGCAAATTGTTGAATGATTTGCTTTTTCTCATCAGAGATATTGCCAATGGCATACAATGGGCTGTCATGGCGGACGCCAAACGGAGTGAATACATATGAATCCTTCAAATCAGGTGAATTGATGAATGTTTGATACTCAAGCACGAACCCATCCAACGCACCCGATTTGGCTGCTTCCCGCATCTGCAATGTCGTAGATGCTGTGAATGGCACATTCGATTGAAATTGTTCGAAACCCTGTACTGCCTTTTCCCCCAGAAGGTTGGATTTGTCAAAAGTGTTTAAAGCGGTCAAAAGGAGATTAAGGCCTGTCGAACTTGCGAATGGATCGGTATATCCCATGGCAAAATCATTTTTCGCCATCGCATCCGTAACAGTTTTCACATTTACCGAGCCATATTTGTCAACTAACTGGTCATATTTCTTTTTCTTGATGACAAGGCCAGGCACGTTTCCGACCATCCTTTTTGAAATTAATTCAGCTGTTACCCCGCTATCTTTAACCATCTCTCCCCAAAACTCATTAGAAGGGGTAAAGGCGTCGGGAACATATTTTCCTGATTTGATATAGTCTGTTGCTGTACCAGAGGCAATGCTTCGAATCTTCACACTGACGACCTTTCCATCCACTTGGAGCTTTGCAGCGTTGTAGTCTTTTGCTACTTCGTTTAGCCATGAATCATTCCCTTTGCCCGTTTTTTCAGGCGACGAGAAGATTTCAACAAATGATTCGGTTGAATTTTCGACGGTTACAGGAAACTTATTGATATCAGGCAGTTCTTCAGCCAGATCCGCTGGATTTAAGTCAATCTGCCCTTTAGCAGGCTTTCCTTTTGTCACATCGATCTTGGAATACATTTTATCCAGCTGTGCTTCAGCATTTTCAGCCGTAATCTGTTTTTTAGATTTTCCTAGATTCGAAGTAAGCGAGATGCCAGCATAGACAACCCCAAAAAATACAACAACAGCAATTAGTGAGACGATCAGAAATTTACCTTTATTCATAAGCCAGTGCTCCTTCTAGTATTTATAGTGTTTTGTTTGTTTGATCAATGCATCCATTTCCTGCATTGCAGCCATATTGTCAATATCGTCAATATCAATGGTGTTCAGCTTTGAAATTTCCAAGACAAGTTTATCGATATACAAAAGAATCTCTTCGTTAATATTCACTGCATTTTTGACAAAAGAAAGGTATTCATTATAAAGTTCCTTTTTTTCCTGAAGAATTTCTTTAGAGAAACGGCTCGTATTTTTTCCACTCACGCTTTCGTACTCTGTTTCATCGAACGTACTGACTTTGTTGAGGATGTTGCGGATATTCAAATAAAAGAGCTTTTCTACTTCGGCTACGACATTGGCGAATTTTTGATAACTTAATTCGGTTTTGTCGAACCGCTCATCCAGAAGGGTCAGCAGCCCGCCTTTTTTCTTTTTCAAGCGAAGCTCCTGCCCTAAAGCGAATACAATGTCTTCCCTTAATGCTTTAATATTTTGATAAGATTGAAGGGCTTTTACATAATCCTCATTTGTTTTTAGCTCCCTCAAATGTACGGCTGGAACCTTTTTGAACAGGATCCCATAAATACTTAAAAGAATTACAATGAGACTGACAAACAGCACCGTCACCCCAAAGGATGTCTCAAGAGCACTGCCGCCGACAATCCTTACCCCCATAAATCCAGGGGAAAGAAGAATTACATTAGCAAGGGTTACCCCGAATAGTAGCGTAATCAATTTCCAAATTTTTGACATCCTTCACTCCCCCTAAACTATTTATAATTTCAACTTTTCCACAGGTGGAAAAATTCGGAAAATAAACCGGTTAAATATCCAAAATCATTTATGTAAGATTTTGAAAAAATATGTATGTCTTTATACGGATTAGTTATTAATAGGTTTCTATTTCTTTCAAATTTTTCTATATTTACAAAATATATCGAATTTTGTTTATTTAAAGGATATTATACTATTTTTTGGTGAGTAGATGATAGGGAAAAATGGATGGAAATCTTTGAGGAGAGGACATGAAGGATTGGATACATTTCAATACATACACGATATGCGCCGCAACATTCATTGGTTCATGAGCTTTAGAAACATAAAATAGAATTGCCCCATTTTTGATACAGGGCAATCCTATTTTAATGGACTGAGCGATTATTTTCCGTTTTTACTCGTATAAATGACCTTAATTTGTTTCCAAGCTTCATTTCTAGAGGTGTCTTTAGTCCTAATCTGAATGATGTTTTCACCGGTTTCTAACATTACATTTGTGCTGAATACACCATTTTTCACACAAATTTCTTTGCCATTTACCCTGAAAAACTGCAGATTTATATCAACTGCCTGCCCTTTGACAGAAACTGATTTCTTGCGTGCGGTTTCTCCTTCAACTGGTGAATCAATCGTGATGACCAGGGCAATGGAGTAGACTTTTACAGTTACCTTTTCTGTTGTTTCATTGCCAGCCAAACCTTTGGCTTGAACGGAAATAGAATTTTCGCCTTACTCCAGTGTCAGCTCAGCTTCAATGCATAAACAGCACTTGCGAGAAAGCTCACAAAAAAAGACACTGGGAAGGTCCAGTGTCTAATTTAGCTATTGGATTTTGTCGGTTTTTGATTGACTGTCCGTGTTGGCCTGTAGTTGTTTCTTGCTTTTAGATTGGATGCCCAGCCGATTTTGGATTCATATTTCTGTGTGTATTCCTTTTGCACAAGCTCATGGAGCCGGTCCCTGTTTTTAATCAACATTTCTTCCATTACTTGAAGCCGACGCGTTGGGAAGCTTAGTCCGGCGAGAATGGTGGTGATGGAAGGGTCTGTTTCTGAGATATAGGTCCCTTCGTACAGTTCGAGGGGTTCCCCGACCCTCTCGAAAATCGATGGGATGTTAATCAGCTTTGAGACATTCTCAGGTCCTTCATAAATCAATCCGGCACGGATGACACCAGGCGATTCAACCGGGCAGAAAACCGAGTTTGCCCATGATTGCTGGATTAAGAGGGATACATCTGAAGTCGTTTTGGCATCTGTCACTGTACTTGTTGAGATGACGGTTACGCCTCGTGTGCTAAGAATATTCATGAGGTCTGTCTCATCAAAATTTCCATAAAGAGAGCTTTTACGTGTTATTTGCAGGACATGGTTGATTGCTTCCACAGCCTTGTGGTTTGAAGCCCGGTAAATTTGCTGTTTGCTGGATTGGGGATTGGTCCGGCGCAACTGGTCATTGTCGACCATGAAGGTGGATGAAATCCCGTCAATTTTGGACAATTCTTCAAGGCATTCTGCTGCATTGATTCGGTTGCCAGCAAGGACATTCCGTTCAGGCACGACAGCAATCGCTCCTACCTTCAGCTTTGGCAGCTGGTTCAGCAGCATTTCAATCAGGAGCGGGCTCATCCCCGAGCCGGTCCCGCCGTCAGTGGAGAATGCCACAAACAGGAACTTTACTTTTTTGAATGACTTTTCAACAAACTCGACTATCTCCCTGTAATTATCGTGTACTGCCCGGGCACCGATCGACCGATCCTGTCCGGCCCCGTTATACCCTGGAACAAAATACTTGTTTTCAACCCTCGTATTGACGAGTCCGTCACGCTGGTTCGTATTGATAAGTGCGGTTGGAAAGCCCATGGCCGATGCCGCCTCCGCAATATTGCCACCTGCCTGGCCTACGCCCAAGATTCCAATTGGTTTCACCAAATCCCCCTCCTTATCTTATAAAATAATACTCAATAGTTCAGAATTTAGACTAATAAACAGGAAAGGAGGACTTTATTGACGTTGCTTTTATTCTAGGAATTTCTTTATTTCCTTCTTAATCAAAAGGGACTTTTCCATATTTTTCATCGGAACAGCCAAGCTTAAGGCCGCACCCACGGCTCTTCGGTCGATTGCATCCAAATGCACCAGGCGCTGAAGCTTCCGTCGAACTGCAAATAAACTGTCTGCACTTCCGGGAATTTTTGAAAAATCGCTTCATTCAATGCTTTGCCAATTTCCCCTGCCTGATGGCTGGATGGGCCACCGGCATGGAATTCCTTGAAATCGATAACGACTGTTCCGGAGTCATCGATGGCGGCGCCGTTTACACTGTTTTCATCTCCGTATTCCGAGAAAATCGTGCCGGATGTGAACAGCTTTTTAAGCTCCTGCTCGAGTTCCGGGAATGGCCGTCCGAAGGTTTTATAATCGTAGCCGACTTTTGCTTCTTCGGCTTGTTTTTGAATGAAACTTTCGTATTTTTCCCCAAGGGTTAATTCATAAATGGCTAAGTGCTCCTTCTCAGGGGAAAGGAAATAGATCCGATTTTTATCCGCCTTGATGTTCGATTCGATCGTTTGAGGAACTTCAAGAAGTTTTTCGATTGGCAGTCGAATGCCTCCAAGGGTTCCGCCCTGTTTGTTATATGCGAAAACATGCGTTTCAGATAGGGGTTTATAGACCGCCGGCTGTTCTGTTTTCGTAAAGATGATTTGGCCTTCCCTAAGGGATTCCACCGCGCTTTGGCCTTTCCCCTCTTGGTAAGGTATGGTCAGCTTCGTTTGGTGCCCATCCTCATTGATAGTGAGAACGGCTTCTTTTCGATGGATTGTTGCCAGGTGATAGGGAAGCGAGTTTCCTTCGACCATTTCTCCGGTTTCGAGATTTAGAAACCTTTCCTGGCTTTGGCTTACGAAAACTCCACGATTTTTAAAATAAACCAATTCATCCGGATGAAACAGGTCGGCTGTTATCTTGTGGGTTTTAACCAGCGTTCCTTTCTCCGTATATTGATACACAACGAATGGATCCCAGGTGTTCAAAATGTAGATTTGTTTATCCGATGTTACAAGAATATCTTTAAGTGTACCGGTTGTATGATTGTTTCCTTTAATAGGAAAGGAACCTGTGACGCCATTTTTACCGACAATGAGGACCTGCCTCTTCGCCTCATCCAATAAATAAAACGCACCGTCTTCCACATCAAAGCTAGTTACCGTGATGGGCAATGTTTGGTTTTCGCCAATGAATTTCAAGCCAGCCTCCCCTTCGCCGTCCCCATACTTAATTGTCTGGAGCAGCTTTAAGTTGGACTCTTCTTTAATGGCAAACGGTTTTTCTGCTTCCCCCGCCAGCTCCAAATCTGGCAAGTTATTAGTGGATAGGAAGACTATTGTGAAAAGCAACGCGGCAATACAAAAAGCGGCAACTGGTTTTAGGCTGAATCCTCTTTTGTTAGCTGACTGCGTGTCTTTGATTTTGTTCTGTAATTCATAGACAAATTGCTGCCGGGGTTCAAGCGAAGGATGATTTTTGATCGGGCTCAGCAATTGTTTAACCTCTTGAGTCAATTCGTCGTTCGCTTTCATCCTGTACCACCATCCTCTCCCTGGACTGCATTTCTTTTTTCAAATTCTTGACTGCCCTATGGAAGTCGACTCGAACCTTCAATTCTGTTATTTGCAGTATTTCTGCGGTTTCACTTATAGTCAGTTCCTGTATTCCCCTTAAAATCATGATCGCTCTATAATGGGGTTTCATTTTTAATAGGGCATGGTGAACTTCTGCCCATTCTTCCTTTCGAATGACCTGGTCGTCCAGCGACGTATCGCCAGCTATGATTTTTTCAAAAAACTCAGGCAGGAACTCCTTCATCTTTCTTTTTCGCAAATGGTCAATTGCTGTATTCTTTGCGATTGCCAATAGCCAATATTTGCTTCGTTCCGGATTTGATAGTGACCGTATATTATTAATTGCTTTAATAAACGTTTCCTGGGTTATATCCTCCGCGTCCTCGACGGAATTCGTAAAATATAAACAAAACTGGTAAATATCACGATGGTAGTTCTTAAACAAAGTTTCAATATCCAGCTGCCCCTCCACCGGCTCCCCCCCTTTATATAACAAGTCGAAACAAGTCGCCATTTGTTTCAATTATAGATAAAATTTGTAAAAAGAAATACACAGGTTTAGCCTGGAGAAGGAATTTCGTTTATGCCGTTCCACAGAAAAATGCCCAGCGAAAGTACTGGGCAAATATTGTCAGCAGTTTGGGCTGCCATTTATATAGTTGGATATAAAAATAAGTCCACAGCTGTTAGATTTAAAGGTTGCAATAATTCTCCTGCAGCACCCGGTTACTTTTTGCTGTCTTCCAAAACAAATTCCTCCGCCATTTTCCTCAGTCTGTACTTCTGAATCTTCCCTGACGCCGTTGTCGGGAACGACTCGCAAAATTCAATATACCTCGGCACCTTGTACCGGGCGATTTTCCCAAGGCAGAACTCCCTAATTTCATGGGCAGTAGCGGTTTGGCCTTCTTTCAATTGGATCCAGGCCACCACTTCTTCACCGAATTTTTCATCCGGGACACCGACGATTTGGACATCGAGGATGGCCGGGTGCTGATAGAGGAATTCCTCGATTTCGCGCGGGTAGATGTTCTCGCCGCCTCGGATGATCATGTCCTTGAGGCGGCCGGTAACCCGGCAGTAGCCGTATTCATCCATGACAGCGAGGTCTCCCGTGTGCAGCCAGCCTTCCTTGTCAATTGCTTCCGCGGTTGCTTCGGGATTTTTGTAATAGCCTTTCATGACATGGTAGCCGCGTGTGCACAATTCACCTTGCTCACCAAATGGCACTTCTTCGTTCGTTACCGGGTCGACGATTCTAACTTCGACACTCGGGAGTGCTTTACCGACCGAGGAGACGCGCAGTTCGATTGGGTCGTCTGTCCGTGTCTGCGTAATGACAGGCGATGCTTCCGTCTGGCCGTAGCAGATGGTGATTTCGGATGCGCCCATTTTTTCAATGACGGCTTTCATGACTTCGATTGGGCAATTGGATCCCGCCATGACGCCTGTTCGAAGGCTTGAAAGGTCGTACTTATCAAAATCGGGATGATTCAGTTCGGCAATGAACATTGTTGGGACGCCGTGCAGCGCGGTGCATCGTTCCTTTTCGACCGCTTCAAGAACCTTTTTTGGGTCGAATACCTGGACAGGGACCATCGTTGCCCCGACCGAAACGCAGGCGAGTGTGCCGATGACGCAGCCGAAGCAATGGAAGAACGGCACTGGGATGCAGAGCCGGTCTGCCGCTCCCAGCTTCATGCATTCTGCGATGTTGATGGCGTTATTGACTAGGTTGTTATGGGTGAGCATGACGCCTTTCGGGAACCCGGTCGTGCCTGAGGTGTATTGCATATTGATCGGGTCATCTGGATCGAGCGAGTCCATCCGCCTGTCCAGTTCCTCATCGGCCACTTCATCCTTCAGCGCGAGTATATCGTCCCAGTGCAGCATCCCGGGATAGCGGTTGTCGCTGAGTACGATGACATTTTTTAAAAAAGGAAGGTTCTTCGACTTCAGCTTCCCTGGCTCGGACGTTTTCAATTCAGGCGCGATTTCATAGAGCATATCGATGTAGGAGGCTTCCCGGAATTTCTCCATCAGGATCAAGGTTGTCGAATCGGACTGCTTCAGGAGGTATTCAAGCTCTGTGGTCCGGTAGCTTGTGTTCACAGTAACGAGGACTGCTCCCATCTTCCCTGTCGCGAACTGCGCAGTCACCCATTCGGGCCGGTTCGTCGCCCAGATGGCCACATGCTCCCCCGCTTCGATGCCAAGCTTCATCAATCCCTTCGCAACGTCCCGGCAAAGTTTTTCAAACTCCCTGTATGTATAGCACAACCCCCTGTCAGGATAAACAACTGCATCATGCTCCGGCTGACTTGCTGCGGCTTCCTCGAGTAGCCTGCCAATTGAAATGTTCATTATCTCAGCCATTTCGTACAACCTCCTTTGTTTTTGTAAAAAAAGCGCCGTTTGGATTTCACTTTCCAGTCTGCATTCTAGCTTTATTATAATTCGAAAATTCAGTTATTTCATCTTTGAAACTGGGCATTTCACATTGAAGAAAAAATAAACATTCCCTACCTGAAGTCATTCTTGAAGCCTTTAAAAGATTATCTTGAACATGAGCTTTGATAAAAAAGGACACTCCTCTTGATTCCGCCTTACCGGAATAAAAGCATCCGCTAAGGGTACTATACCTCTATGATCATGAATGAGGTGTTTGGAATGTCTAACATGCTGAAACAAGAAGAAATGGAAACTTTAACAGAGTTAATTAAAGACGTGGACACGGCCATGCTGACTACGGTAACGGATGAAGGGCTTGTTTCACGTCCAATGAAAACACAAGAAGTAGAGTTCGATGGCGACTTATGGTTTTTCACGAAAAAAGAGACTAATAAATATGAAGAAATTTTAAATGACCAAGAAGTCAATGTGGCGTATGCGGGTAAATCCTATGTTTCCGTCCGTGGAAGAGCGGAAATCGTTGAGGATATAAACAAGAAAAAGGAATTGTGGAGCAAAGCTTATGAAAAGATTATGCAAACCTCTTATGATGATCCTGACGTTGTCTTAATAAAGGTTAAAGCGGAAGCAGCCGAATATTGGGAAACCGGAAATTTTGCGAAGAAAGTAGCGTTTATGTATAAACGTATGACAGGGCAAAATGCGGAATCGGCTAATATTAATGAAACGGTTGAATTGGAGAATTAATTATAAAAATGGATTGTCTGATTATAGGACAATCCATTTTACTGTACTGAGTTATGTTGGCTTATACAAGAAAAAGGTTTTTTCGATTTCATGCCGAATGGTGTTAGAGAGTACACTATGTTTGGAGGCATTCGCTTTGTTACTTTACAATTGATTTCTATCAACTTCCCATTCAATTTTAATAAAAATAGGAGTTGATAGCATGATTTATAAAGATACGCTTGATGGCATAATACCTGACATGTTGCACGGATTTTTCGTTGGATGGCTAAATCCGCCGAGCCCGGAAACGCACTTGAAACTGATGAAGAACAGCAGCCATATTGTGATTGCAGTGGATGATGAAAAAGTTGTCGGATTCATCACGGCAATCAGTGATGGCGTACTTTCCGCTTACATCCCTTTCCTGGAAGTGCTGCCGGAGTACCAAGGAAAAGGCATCGGCAAGGAACTCGTTAAGCGGATGCTCGAACAACTCGGCAGCAATTACATGATCGACCTGTGCTGTGATGACGAACTCGTCCCCTTTTATGAAAAGTTCGGCATGTTCAAATCAAACGGCATGCTTTTCAGGAATTATGACAGGCAGTCAGGAGTTTAAAATTAAAGGCATAAATTTTTTTAATAAGATAACGCCTTTAGCAGAGTAACGGTTCGGTTTTCAAGTATAAAATGCGAATTAACTGCGCTTCTCGCACAGTAATTCGCAAGCGATTTCAAAGATAAAATTGCACAACAAAAGGCTTGGCGACCATTTTTGATATGGTTCCAAGCCTTTCACTTATAGTTGCGCTAAAGAAATCCCTTAGCACAATAATTAAATGTGAAATTATCCTACGGTAGTTAGAGAAGAATAAGCAATAATACCTAACACTGCAAAGATTTGAATAATAATTCCAACCGAACTACAAATTAAACCCGAAGTCGCTAATCCTCTACCATCCTCATTTGTTTTCCCAATTTCTTTTATCGCCTTTCTTGATACCACAACACCGATAACACCAAGCACTAAACCAATTACTGGTATTAAAATTGAAAGAATTCCTACTGTTAAAGAAATTACCGAATTACTATTTGTATTAGCTTTTTCAACCATATGATTCCCCCCTAAATAAAACTATTTATAATAGTGATGATTTCTATCTAATTTAGGTGTTTTTTTACTTCCTCTTCATACTTTGCAACCTGTTTGTTATTGTCAGTAATATCATATTTCTTTTCCAGTTCAGGTTTTAGCTTTAACCAAATAACATTCTTTTCATAAATATCTCTGTCAAAATCGTGATTAAGTTCTTCCAATGTTAAACCTAAAGCAGCTGCATATGCCAGGTGTTGCGGCAAATCACTTGTATCGGGTCCTTCCTTAATAAAATTTTTAACTTCTTCAACAGATACAGTAATACCATATTCATCTTTTACAATAGACTTCCACGCTTTATCTTCTTCCATCGCTTGTTTAGATACTTCTATTACTTGCTCATCAGTCAAATCTGTTTCATAATACAGTTTTTCTTGAGCTAATGTTCTGATAATCCATTTTTTTAGCTTTTCATCACCTTCAAATTCATTCGCTTCAGATACAGCATCATCAAAAACTTTTTTATAATCATCAAAAGTATAAGTAACGAAAATCTCTTTTTGTTCCTCTTCGCTTTTCATCTTTATTTGTACTTGTGTATTTGTTTTTGATAGACATCCTGTAATTAAAACAATTGCCATAATACACAAAAAAAACAGCTTATTGAATTTGATCACTTTATTCTCCCCCCTCAACTAGTTGGCTATCTCCACTTTAACAAAAAATTACAACAAACCCGGAAAAAGTCCGCCTTAATTAAAACAGCCGATAGGGGGTCAAATGTTAATTAACCTTGTTGAACTGCCAGGAAAATCGCAACCGTTAGCTTAACTGAATTTCAAAATGTTATTGTAAGATGATGCATCCTTTGTGAAATCAGAAAAAAGGGCTGGCGCAGCAACCCAATCATTGTGTCTTATTCCAATTGCTTTAAGTTCTGCAATTACTTTATATACCCGCATTAACCAAATAAGAAAATAAACCTATTATACTTATAACAATTCCAATGGATAATAAAGAAATCACATATTTCTTTTTATATAGATTAAACAACGCGAATATAACACTGAGTAATAAAAGTACAGCAGTGGAAAAAATGTCTTTTGCTAAATACATATAATTTATAACAGCCAAACCAACTAAAAGTAAAGGCAAAAAATTTATGAAAAATTTCAATTTTCCCCCTCCTTTAACCACTGTTATTATAACATATTTATCCATTTTATATTTGACCTTTCACACTAAACTAGCCGAAAAAGATGCTCTTTATCAACACCTTTAATTTACACTGGCCACCGTTTATTTCGGGAAACATAGTTCAGTCATTCCCATCTTCCATTGTAAAGTTAGGATTTTGATGAGAATCAAAATCCTCTGTGTCTTTCGCGCCATAAAGCGGTTACAACAACACTTGTCGCGCGCACCCTTTAGTTGAAGAATTCCAACCACCATGGATAATCAAACTGACCATCTGAAATCTGAATAAATTTACCCATTATACCAAGATGAGTTATTCCATGTTCAGTAAAAAAATAGGGAGTATAGGTAGAGAAAACAAAAAAATTTATTCTCTCCAATTTGGAAATATACAAGCTATCAAGATGAGGGTCCCCAAACTCTTTATAATAATCTGTTTCATTAGGATTTGTTAACGCAAGGAAGACCAAAACAATTATAATTACAATTCCAAATACCAATCGTTTCCTTTTTTTCATGCGATCCCCTCCAATTTATCATATTTTTACCAAATTAAAAGTCTTACCGTCTCCTAAATTATTTGCATTTTAAAATAAGTCCTTAAGGCACTAAACTCCCCGTTTTAAAAAATATGCTTCCTTTAATTTCAACATAAATAACCAATGGACCTCCTTTGAATTTTTAACATCCCAATTAGCATTAGAATTAACGTACGAATTCGCATGGTGACAATAACTTTACGCCAAACTGTTAAAAGAGGTTCGAATTCGGGTGCTATTTAATCCTCAATTTAATTAAAACCTTGCTATGTCAACAAAGAGAAGCAGTCCATTTCAGTTGCGAATTGGTGTGCTAAGTCAGTTTTTGTACTCGAAAAGCGAACCCGTTAATAGCTGAGTAACGGGTTCGGTTTAATTACATTTGTTCACAATCTTTGCTTTGAATAAAAAAAAGCTGTCACAACGACAGCCAGTTCCAATTTAATATGTACGGGAGTTAAATCTAATTAGATTAAATGCCCTTCCCGCCTTTTGTTATTAAAGTGGAGATTCTTTCCATACCAGTAATAATTGGCTTCGCACGTCTTATTAACTGTTGGGTAGCTTCAAGACTTAGAGAAGCTTGATGGGAATTTTCATTAGCCCACACTTCATAAACATAAACAGAACTTGGTTCATTCTCAGAAATATTCACAAGATATATCTCACATTCATCCAGATTCTTCATTGATTCTGCCGCTTCTAACAGAATATCAACCATTTTTTCTCTTTCGCCTTCTTGTACCATAAACTTGTTTAATAAACTAAATTTGCTCATACCATCCTCCTTAAATATGTCCTGTTAAGTAATTTCTATATCTAAACACGTTTCTCCTATTATTTCATAAATAAAACTAATCAAAGCTTCTTGAGCTAGCCTAACCCGTTCGTTCAATATACAATTCAATAAAAGAGGCCACTAATCCTGTTGGATCAACGGCCTGTTTTTTCGATTTTTTGGACTCATATCTAATTCATTATACTTTGCTAAATGTAAAAGAGGGATAACAAGGATAAAGAGTTTAAATCTTTCTCTATACTCCAATTCCACGATAGTTTTGCTCGATATGGTAAGTTTTTGCAACTTTCATCATAAACTTTCATGCCGAATTTAAGTAGATATTTATCTTTTTTACTTTCCCCTATAAATACTCCCAACCTATCTTTGTCATTGACTTCACTATAATCCCATTTAGTCATTCCGACATCTCCCATATAAATCACTTCTTCCAATCTGAAAATTTTCCATACACAAGAAAAAATAGAAATTAATATTAGTTCCTGATAAAACAGACGTAATTATTTTTGCCCTCCTCGGGAATGAGAAATTTTAGTACTTTAAGTGAAGCATTAAGCAAGTTCAATAATCTGTATCAAAATTACAATATATATATATTTTAACAATTTTAGGAATTTGGTACTATAGAGCTAAGCCGTAATGAAGAAAAATAATTGGAGGGATGACATGAAAAATTTTAATAAAACATTTTCACTTTTATTGGCTATAATTATTTTTTTTACGGGATCGTTTCATACTACTATTTCAAAAGCTGACTCTGTCTTTGATCCTAATTCAATTAGTCCAAAATTAAAAGAAATGATTATTCCTTTGAAGACTGCTCAAGCAGGTAATGGGTTTGAAGATTTGCAACCATTAAAGGACATATTAAAAGGTGTTAAAATCCTGGGTATGGGCGAGGCCACTCATGGTACTAAGGAATTTTTTCAAATGAAGCACAGAATGTATGAATTTTTAGTAGAAGAAATGGGTTATCGAGCCTTTGCCATTGAGGCCGAATTTGGGATCCATAAGATAATAAATGATTACATTTTAAACGGTACTGGCAGTATTGAAGAAGTTATCTCTGTGATGATATTTTGGACTTGGTCAACTCAAGAAGTTGCAGATATGATCGATTGGATGAAGGATTACAATCAAAATCCCAATAACATTGAAAAGATTCGATTTTATGGATTTGACATGCAAGGCGTTAACGATACTGTTGCTAATATTCAGGCTTATCTAGAAAAAGTAGATCCTACTAGTGAACTTCCATCCGATTTCAGTCATCTTTACCCTCCATTTGAAAAGTCATATACTAAACCTTTATTAGAAAAACTGGTTAACGCCTTTGAAACTAATAAAAATACATACGTATCCCTATCATCTAAAGAAGAATATGAAATTATCCGCAGGGAATTAGAAATCATTAGTCAAAACCTTCATCTTGAAGAAATCTCTTCAACTATTTTGGATAGCGGTACTGAGGATTCAGAGGAAACCAATCGTAAATCATTTAGTTTTCGGGACGCTAGCATGGCGGAAAATGTGAAGTGGATCCACAATTATGAAAAGGAATATTTTAAGAATGATAAAATAATGCTCTGGGCTCACAACGGGCATATCAGTAATCACTATTTTTCCACCAATATGGGAAGTCTATTAAAAGATGAATTTAAAAATAGGTACTATTCCTTAGGCTTTGAATTTTATAAAGGCAGTCTCGTTACAATTGGGGAAAATGATATGGGAAATACACTAGGGATAGTCGAATTAGATGAACCTAAAGAGAAAATATTTAGTTCTTATTTCAAGGAAACAGGCAATCCAATAAGCTTCTTAGATTTTACTACTGCTTCAACGGATCGTGATATAGAAACTTGGTTATCAAATGAACATTCAATGCATTTAATTGGGGCTATGTTATACGAAAATAAGGAACTTACCAAGGTCATTCCTAAAGAATACTACGATGGGATCATTAATATTGAGGATACGAATGCTGCTGAAACCATCTATCAAGGTGAGTTGCCAAAAGTACAACCTATACCAGACCCAGCGAGCGAAGGTCCTGTATCTGAAGAAGCAGCATCTTTATCTTTAGATGGAGATCTAGCGAATAATTCAACTCATTGGATAGCTATTGGTTTATTTATCACAGTGATTCTTATTTTGGTCTCTTTTATTTTTTGGAGGATAAAAATAAAACAATAATACTTTAAGGGCAGCTAGGATCCACCTAATGTTGAATTTAAACATTTATAAAAAACGGAAAATCCAACTAACCTGCGCCTTAGTAAAATAAGAATTCTCAAATGGTTCATAATAAGAGCAGCATTGAATGGAGGGTTCTTATGAAAAAAAGCCTTTTAATATTGATTGCTTGCTTGACGCTTTTCTCTTATTCCCCTGTCAAAGCCAAAACCGTAACTAAAAATGATATACAGCTGCGTGATGACTTGATTTTCATTATGCTTTATCCCTCCATTCAACAGGAATTGGAGAAGCAATATGGAGAAATAAAACAAAATGAGTGTGGTGAAATTATCCAAATTAAAAGGCTACCCATAGGCACTTACTTATTTAGTGTTACCGTGCAGGTAAGAACATTTGAAGGTGCTCACAATCCTCCTAATGATTTAGTGACAATCACTTTTAGCAATGAAAAATCCCTAGAGTGGCAGCCTATTGATTTCAAACGAAGAAGATTAAAGCCAAATGAAATAATTAAATGCAGCTAAATCGGCGCATCCTTTATAAAAAGGGTGCTTTTTCTTTGAGAATAATCTTCCGTAAAACGTCCTAATTAAACAGGGGTTTTTAACCAAATCGAAGACTAAATTGTGCCCGAATTCGAACCTCTTTTAACAATCTGACGGAAGTAATTGTTCTAATTTCAATGTCAATTCGCCAACAAAAAGAAGCAGTCCATTTCAGTTGCGAATTGGACTGCGAATTGGTGTGCTAATTTAGTTTTTGTACTCGAAAAACCAACCCGTTAATAGCCGAGCTCTGTTGGTTTTTTAATAGACTAATAAACTCCAAATCTATTGCGAGTGGTGCAAAATAAATTATAGTCTAAACAGCCAATTGCCTGGTCTCCTATTGGTCCCGGCAAAGCCCGGTCCATAGGAAACTCTTCTGCACCGGGGATTGTTAACATCCCGGCCGCAATCAAAGTTTTCTTCAATCGTTTCATTCACATTCCGCTCCGTTACCGGGAAAAAGTTTTCATTGCGGATAATCGTCCTGTGAACATTAATGATTTCTGTTGGGTGAATACGTTTCACCACTCGGGTATTGGTCCTCGTGTTGACGATGGTTTCAGTAGGATATACAATTACATCCTCCTCCATTCCATGGCAGCCGCACCTATTATTTCGGTTAAACATCAAAACACCTCCCCCCTTTTTCAAGTTCGGACAATATATCTAATTCACCAAGGGTGGACTTGTCCCGGACAAAAATCCATTATTTTCAAAACAAACTCCTGTCCTACATAGCCTATTTGCTTTATTGACTTAAAAGGCGATTACATCAAGCTAAAAACGGGTAAATTCACTGGGAAACAACAATAATTTTTTAGGGCAGGGTGAATATGCGAACGAGGATTATTGAAATTTTAAATGAACATCGAAGTGACCTTTTATCAAATTGGAGGATTGAATTAGGTCTTGCCCTTCCTAAAACAGTGGATACGGAAGGGATATTGGCAAATGATCTGTTTGAAATTATTTTTGAAAGCGTTAAAAAAGTAGACACCGAATCCTCTACTGACCTGAGTGCTTTTTATACAAAACTGCTAGACTTCAATGGCTCCTTTAACTTTTTGACCTATGGATTTCAGGTTTTTAGAAGGATTGCTTTAAAAACGCTGCTTCAAGAAAATTTGACCAAGGAGGAAGTTCTTCAGGTTTATTACGAATTTGATCGTTGGTTCGATCCGATCATCTCCAAGATTGTAAACGATTGTTCCGGCAATTGGGAAAACGCCCTTTCGCAGCAGCGGCAAATTATCCAGGAATTGTCCGCCCCGGCGATTCAACTTTTTGATAACATCATCGTTATACCTTTAGTTGGGAACATCAATGAGAACCGGGCAGCCACGATTACAGAAAGCCTTCTGGAGGGAATTGAAAAGCATAAGGCGGAAATTGTTTTTTTGGACGTTAGCGGGGTCCCGACGATCGACACCTTTGTAGCCCAGTCACTCATGAACTCCACCAGGGCAGCTGAATTGCTTGGAACAGAATGCATCATCGTGGGGATGAGGCCGGAAATCGCCCAAACCATTGTTGGGTTAGGCATTCATTTAAAGGAGATAAAAACGTTCGGGTCGCTAAACAGCGGGCTCATGTATGTAATGAAGGAAATGAACTTGCATAAATAGAAAGGCAAGATGCCCTTCCGATTGGGAGGGCATTTATTTGTATCTTCATCAGGGTACTTTTCCAGCGCCATTTCTGCCAATCAGACCAACGGATTTCTCCTTGGTTGAAATCTAGAGAGAAATCGTTTAAAACTATTGAACTTCGATATCGCTTAGTTAGCATATTTAACAACATAGTCTAATCCCCCCTTCATGGCAGACCCTCGTTTCTCAACCTTTCCTTATAAAAAATCCTTTTTATATTGGACAGCCAGGTAAATTCCACCAGCTAAAAATGCCAGCGCATATTTGAACAAGAAATAGATGGTCCACATATCGTCTTTGGGAAAAATCAAGTCACATAGAATAATTACCAACAATATACAGTAAGCACTTTTCAAAGAGATATTATTTGTCCGTTCATCTGCTGGCCCCATCTTCTTATGAAATACATAGGCAAAAATCGCACTACCCATAAGTATTAAAAAACCAACTCCAATGAGGATATTCCAATTTCCAGTAGATAGTTCAGCCCAGGACTTTAAAGGGTGAAAAATTGCTTTATGGATATCTGAGAAAAAATTAGTTATCATTTTGATCATTTCCTTTCTCATAAGTAAAAATCTCGTTTACATCAACTTTAAAAAAATCGGCAATTCGAAAAGCCAACAGCAGTGTCGGTACATAATTTCCTTTTTCCATTACGAAGATGGTTTGTTTGGAAACCCCGACTTGCTCTGCTAGTTCTTGCTGAGACATTCTGGCAAGTACACGATATTCATAAACCCTATTGGATATCGAATCACCAAAATCTTTCTTCATGACATTCACCTCTTGAATAAAATTATAAACTAACTTTTATAAAAGTAAAGTAAACTTATACAAAATCACTAAAAAACTTTACGTTTGCTTAGATTACTTTGATTTAACAAAGGCCAGAATGCAGAAAGAAGCTGACGAAATTCATGATTCCGTCAGGTTTACATATCGATCTGTAATCATCAATTGAATTTATGAAATCATATTCTGTTTTTTTGGGCTGAACATCAGTTCACCTCGGAAAAAGCTTTTCTTATATACTCTCTGAAAAGAGCCCTTAAAGTTGTCGGCACTCTGATATACTAGTTATATCATTTTGCTAAGATTATTAAATATTAAGGAGTTTTTTACATGGGGTTATTTTTTGAAAGAAGAAAAAACAGCAAGCCTTTTATTTTGATAAAGTCTTTGATTATGCTGGTTGTGTTGACCGTATTTGGGGTGGCGGCTTTTAAGGGTTTCCCTCCCGTTTTTCTAAAAATCCTTTGGGTTACTTTCGGATGTATTTGGATCGTGGATGGCATAGAGGGTTTTGTAAAAAAAGAAGCCAAAAAAAGATACCTGGTTGACTTTGGTATCGCGGCTTTATTCATAATCCTCCCTTTTATTTAAAACAAAGCAGGCTTTTTCCTTCTGAAGCTATTATTAAAGAATACAAGAAAAATTGAACTGATATTAAATGTCAGTTACACGTAATGAGAATAGTGGATAGAATAACTGGTAAATTTCCAAGGGAGTTACTAGGACAATAATAAAATGATGAATATAACGGACCTCACCGTTCGTTAAAAAGCCACAATGAAAAGGACTGTCGAAAACAGCCCTTTTGTTGTGAATAAAGCTACCTGTTGTTTAAGGCATTCTTTCACAACCTTGATAATTTTTGTTTTGCTGTTATCTTTTTTCAATCGCCATACGTAAGTTTGAGATGACCCCAATGAGCAATATTATCGAACAAACCATTTTTTCAAAAGGTGTTCCAAACAATTGTTGTATAAACCCAAAGGACCAAAGTATGACAAAAAACCAGCATATAAGGGTTATTCCCTTTTTGTATAAATATCGTATATTTCTGCCAACAATCAGCGTAAACACGCCTCCAATAATAGCAATAATGATACTGATAATAGATAGTGGTAGCTGCGTAGCGAAGGAATCAGAGCGTCCGCCATTTACCCATGTGAATGGAATAATACCGCTAAGAACTAGAACATGGATTAAGATAGTCAAAAAGTAAAAAATAATCCCCATAATTACAGCAGTTCTCATATTAATTTTTCTAAGTTTCTCTAAAATAAAATCACCTCATTTCCTCCTATAATCATTATATTTTCAAGCGTGTTAATTAACCAGTTTTATACAGTGGAATAAATGCAAAAAGAACACTTTTCTTGTACTATGGGTGTTACCACACAACCAACTCAAGAAAAAGGTGTCCTTATGTCTAAGAATATCATATATCCGTTTTTGGATTGGAGAAAGCACCCATGCTGAAACAAAAGTGCGCTACCATTGATTTCTATCTATATTTTTGTTTACGCCATAATATACACTTCAACACATAATTTCCTTTAAGAATGTAAAAATAAAAGAAAATAACAAAGAGGGATGTTAATTGAAAAGGCTGCTTGTTTGTTTATTTATAGCTTCAATTTTCAGTTCTAATAATTTTTTTTCATTTAATTTTATCAATTCGGCATATGCACAACAAAAGCAATTTCCCCCATATGCTAAATGGGGTCAAATCGCCTTGCATAAGACAAAGGAAAAGTATCCTCAAGCAAATATTATTGATTATCTTCATATTGGAAGGGACAAAGGGGAAAATACCTCCGTAGAAAAGTTCAAATTATGGTTAAAACAAAACAACAAAGAATTTGGTGTATTTGTCAATATTATATTCGATAGTAAAACAGAGCAAATAATTGACGTTAAATTGATGGAAACAACTAGGTGAAAAAACTAATTCTTGTACACTAAACTTCCCTGTCAGTCGAATAAAAAAATGCCCAAAAAAGTCGGATCACAAAAATAGCATTAATCCTGCCTGGATCAACGCTTCCGTTCGTTTGTTTTTAGATGGACTACTTCATAGACCCGCAATCTCTAACATCTTTTCCGAAGGTATCCTTGAACTGTACATTTCTATATAAGTTCCCTCTTGTGAATTATAAAGCTGCCTTGATTAGCAGGCGTATATAATCCGCTAATTTACTGATATATAAGTCCACAAGCTATAAAACCCTACAAATAATAAAAATATTGAAGTTAAAAGAGTTAATGTGAAATATTTGGTTTGTTTCAAACAAATCATTTCAATCGCTTGTACTGCAAAAAGCAAACCCAAAGAAAAGATTATAAATACCGAGTTTATATTCCAAGATGGATTTATAAAAATCCTTATGGCAAAAGTGATGGTTGTAACAGATAGTAAAAAACGTAAAGTAAGAAATAGTGGTTTGCTTTCCCGCAGGTTTATCATCTTCTGCGTTCCCCCTTTCTTAACCGTTCATATTATACAATCCATTTAACACTTTTTTATTGTTGTCATATTTGTTGAACTCCCTTAGCCAATAGGAAATTTAACAAAAACTTAATCCTTCTTGGATTAAAGCACTCCCAGTTGAATAAATTCTAGCAACTGTTCATTTATTCATTATTGATGGAAAATAATATTCCCTTCTGCATCTAAAAGCTCGATAACCTGAATATTTTTCTCTATATTAGAGTTGTTATCATCGTAAGGAATGATAAGGGCATTCTGATTTTTTACGGTTTCAACTATTTCCTTGCCATCATCCCAGGTAACTCTAATTTTTTCTGCCTTTTGTATAAGTCCTTGATCATTAATTTTGATTGTGGCAAATGGAATTCCACTAGCAACTCCGCTAGTTGAAATCGGGGTGGATTCAGTATTATTGTTATGCGTTACATTTCCTGATTCAATTTTGCCATCCCTTACATACGCTGTGTAAAATCCCAAAGTAGTTTCATTTTCAAACATTATAACAGTGATTCTATTGGCAATTTCCTCAACGGCTAGTACGTTTAATTCATTACTCTTTATAAAGTCATCTAATTGAGCATTGCTTAATGGCATTGTTTTTTCATTACTCAATGAACAAGAAACTAATGCAATAAAACAAATTGCAAGCAACAAAACATTAATAACCTTCCTCATTACTTAACTCCTTTCAGAATTAAAAATATGGTTTAGAATCCAATACCTTTTCAATTCCGCGTTTGTTGAAGAAGAAAAAACTATTCCAATCCGAAGTGGTTCTTAAAGAAGCTCATTAAGTTTTGTTCCAAACCTCATTGGTTACAAAGTAAAGTTGTGTGGCATTATATTCCTGACCATCTTTTGTTTTAAAGCGTACCATCCAAGAAAAATGGTCTTGTGAGAATGGTAAATCAGGGTCTTCTAAAACTTTAACTAAAATTATTTGAATTAAAATACCTTCCAATTAAAAAGGGATGCCTTCCAATTGAGCAAATAGGAAAAGCTAGTTTCCTTGTCTCTTATTTTTCAAAAATCTTGCTTCTATAATGGCTATGATTACAAACAAAACCAGGAATCCCAGTGTATAATTCATCGATGTTTGGAATGCTGCTCGAAAGTCTTCCATAATCCCTCCGTCATCTCCGAGAATCCAGGTGGCAATACCTTTTGATATGGCGAGGCCATCGTTTTGTTCGGGATGAAGGTTCGCTGCGATATTTTCCGCCAGGCTGATATTCGCAAGCAGCCCGATTACGATAAACAAGCCAGCTCCCTTTGTAAAAGGCTCCCTCACATGAAACTTTTTCATCAGAATTACCGAAACGGCTATAAATAAAAAGCTGCCAACTACATACGCCATCCTCGCTCCACTCCTTGAGTTTATCATATTTTTCCATTTTCAATAAATTCTCGAAAAACTAATTTAGTGCGATATCAGGTTCATAAATCGTAATCGTAACTCCGTCGTTGAGATGGATATGAATCGTTCTCTTCTCTGGATTGTTGCTTTCACGTAGTTGATATCCAAGCTGAACTTCATAACTAGGCTCCGCTTTGCTTGGAATTGCCTTATCAATCGTAATGGTTGCATAATCGATTTTATTATAAATTTCAATTAAATCCTCAATTTCAGATTCCATTCTCGTAAATGCTTGCTTTTTGATTTCGTCCATATCATTTTGCTGAAGGGCATGCAGATAAAGGATAAACACCTTCGCACCCTCTTCTGATTGTATTGCTTTTGAAAGTGATTGATAAAGGTCATGGTAGTATGGATAGTTTGTTAAAAGTTCATTGAGATCATAGGAGTGTGTCTCTAAAGGTGGTGGAGTTTCGATATCTGATGCAGTTGGAACTTCTGTGGGCGGAATTCTTTGTTCACGCTTTTGAGAAAGTTCATTTTTCATTGAGATTGTATCTGAAAATGAAAAAGCCAGGATGCAAAATGTAATAAGGGCTAGTGAACTTGCCAGGGTAATGCGCATCTTGTCAGGTTGGTTCATTTTTTCATTTGAAGTTTGGGTAAGCTTGGACCTAAGTGATTCCACAAAATCAACATGGGGCTCTAAATCATTTCTCTTCGTAAGTGGGAGCAAAAAGTCGAATTCATTTGGATGGTTATTTTGTTTCTTCAAGGTACTTCCACCCTTCTTGTAAATTTAGAATTCGTTTCAATTGGATTAATGCCCGATGCAAATCTACCCGGACTTTTATTTCATTGCATCCTAAAACCTGGGCTGTTTCTTTTACACTTAAATCCTTTAATACCCTAAGAATGACAACGCTTCGATAATGAGGTTTTAGCTGCAGCAAGGCCTGTTGCAGCTCCGTCCATTTTTCCTTGCTGATCAACACGCTGTCATGGGATTTTTCATCCTTGGACATGGATTCATAAAAGATTTTTGGTAAAAAACTGATCATTTTCTGCTTTCTCTTAAGGTCGACCGCTGTATTTCTTGCAATGGAAAGAATCCAAGTCTTCTTCTTATTCTGATCCTTTAATTGGTGGATGTTCTTCATTGCTTTAATAAAGGTTTCCTGCGTAATATCCTCTGCTTCCTGTTTATTGTTGGTGAAATATAATGCGAATTGATAAACATCTCTGTAATATTCTTCATACAAACTGCCAATTAAAGAAGCGTTTTCATTCACCTATGTCCCTCCTGGCTCCCTTTTGCTAATAAGTCGTTTAAGAGGAGTATTTGGTTTCAATTTTTAATGCACCACTATTTATGTAGTAAACTTTTAAAAAAGTATTTTCGGGACTCATGTTGCTTATTGGGACTCATATGGCTCCTAAAACGTAAGCTCTGTCCCGATTCCTGGCTTATTGGGACTCATGTTGCTCCTAAAACATAATCTGTGTCTCGATTCCAGTCTTATTGGGACTCATATGGCTCCTAGAACGTTAGCTGTGTCCCGATTCCTGGCTTATTGTGACTCATGTTGCTCCTAAAACATAATCTGTGTCCCGATTCTCTGAGGACACCCTCTCTTGCTCCGTCCGGTTTATCGAGAATCCATTTTCACATTAAAGGATTAGTTTCCAAGGATTCTACCGGACAAACCGAATAAGTACCATATGTTTCAACAAACTAATAAAGGAGGTATATCTGTTTGTATATTATATTTTTCTAGGAGGTACTATGAAAGCAGCGGAGGCATTGGTCAAGTGTTTGGAAAATGAGGGTGTTGAATTTATTTTTGGTGTTGTTGGCAAGGAGATCCTTGAGTTTGTGGATTCCTTGGCTGATTCAAAACAAATAAAGTTTGTTAATGTCCGGCATGAACAGGGTGCGGCTTTCATGGCCGATGTTTATGGAAGGCTGTCCAAGAAAGCCGGAGTTTGTTTGTCAACATTGGGTCCAGGGGCTACGAACCTATTGACCGGAGTGGCGAGTGCGCAGTTGGACCATTCCCCTTTAGTGGCGCTAATTGGCCAGGCGGACATGAACCGTCTTCATCCGGAATCTCATCAATACGTGGACCTTCCTAAAACTTTTGAACCTGTCACGAAAGTGTGCATACAAATCGTTGAACCTGAAACGCTGCCAGCAGCCATTCGGAAAACCTTCAAACAGGCTACGAAGGAGAAACCTGGCGCGGCGGCGGTTATTTTTCCAGAGAATATTCTTTCACAGCAAATCGCCAGCCTTCCCTTGGCTGTTCCTCCCCTGCCTGAGAGCGTTCCAACTGGGGAAACCTTAACTTCGGCCATCAGTCTTTTAAAAAATCATTCAAAACCTTTTGTTCTCATTGGGAATGGGGTGATTAGACAGGATGCTGTTAGCGAGCTAAAGACGTTTATTGATACTCTCCAATCCCCTGTTACACACAGTTTTATGGCAAAGGGGATTTTAGAGGCAGACCATCCTCACAATTACTTTACAATTGGGTTTAGTGAAAAAGATGAGGTTTTATCCGGTATTAACGAAGCTGATATGATAATAGTTATTGGCCTAGACTTTGTTGAGACATTGCCAAGCCATTGGAACAAGAACAAGCTTCCGGTTGTACATATTGATTCATTGCCAGCGGAAACGAATGAATTTTACCCGGTAGCCGTCGAACTCGTCGGGAACATAAAAAAGACCCTTCAATTGCTTAATCAGTCAGACGTGCCGATGAAATCGTGGGAACCTTCCGGGAATCTTAAAGCCACGATGGCTGAAGCCTACCAGCTAAATCCAAATCAGTCCAAGCCTGGCGGCGAGCCGATGAAGCTTGAAAAAATACTTCAATTGATTCAAACTCTCTCCCCTGACGATACCGTGCTGATTTCGGATGTTGGTGCACATAAGATTTCCATCGCCCGGACGTATCAGCCAAAGTTGCCAAACAGAGTCATCATTTCGAACGGGCTGGCTACGATGGGCATTGCCATACCGGGCTGTATCGGCGCCAAACTCGCTTGTCCGGATTCCCAGGTCGTCGCAGTGACCGGAGATGGCGGGGCATTGATGAATTTTGCTGAAATTGAAACTGCTGTAAGGCTTGGACTTTCCTTGTTAATCATTGTGATAAATGACTCGATGTTAAAACTTGAAGTGAAGCAAATGGAAAAGAAATTCGGTGAAAGTTACGGGGTTACATTTCAAAATCCGGATTTTGTTGAATTGGCAGCTAGTTTTGGAATTATTGGCAAGCGTGTTTCTACTTTGGATGAGTTTGAAGCAGCCTTTAAAGAATATCTCGCTAAATCGGATGGGATTACCTTAATAGAATTGGCAATGTGAAAGGAATTTCGCAAGCAACTAGGGGATGATGTTCTTGATTTTTTTAAAAAAGAACAAAACGAATTCCACCCACATCCACGCATACAGGAATGCAAAGAGATAAATTCCGCTTATGGTTAGGAATGAAAATGCAGTAGAAACAACTGGGCCAAGGACTGGAAAACGAAAAACGTATAAGAGAGTGATGATTCCGAGGGTCAAAAATGCGGCTCCGATACCGATGATGTTCAATCTCTTATTAAGCCTCGAAAAAGCAATTCCTAACCCCACTCCTAGCAAGCCTGTCGTAAAAGGAAATACAATGAGTTCACTTGGTTGAAAAATTAGCAGCAAAAGGCTTGTAAGGACATAAGAAATCATCCCTGTCCAAAATGAAAGGATGAAACAGAACAATATCGGAGCAGTTGCTAAAGGACTGATAAAATAGCCTACCCCCGGAAAAATGCCGCCCGCTGATTGGAGAATTGTTGCAATACCCGCTAGTAGCGCTCCTAAAACTAGCATCATAGCTGGTGAATACGTATCGCTTTTTAACTGAGCTAAATGAATATCGGGGGTAATCTTTTTAAAAAAATACATCGTGCCACCTCGTTCCAATGCTTAATCCAGTGTACTTTATAGTATATTAAGCATTTTACGGAGAATGGCACTATTGGGAAAAATGTAAATGACCTTGCTTTACCCACTAATTTTTGTTAGCTTTGCGAAATCCATCAAATACATTGTATGCCGCTGAAACAATGAATAAGAGGATTGCCCCGCCAAGTAACCCCGTTTTAAACTGATCATTTGTAATGGTAAATAAATCCGCCATATAAGTAAGGAATTTATTATTTAGGATATTTGGGGTGGCTACGATTACGATAAATACGATTGTTTGAATGAGCTGAAGAAAAGCAGTGTAAATCGCCATTCTCTTCGTCCATCTCCCCTTTATTAATTTATAGAGGGATAGCGCAATTTCAAGGCCAATCATCATAACAACAATCGGCCAGTACCGAAGCAGAACCTCCTGATTAAATGCTGGTATCACAAAGTCAAGATCGCCTTTGCCGCCTTCATATACGCCTACTAAATGATCCGCATAGAAATAAAATGTTGCCCAACTTGCGGTCCATATTAAACACCCAAATACTTCTGATTTTGAAATAGCTTTTTTCTTAGGGATATAAGGAATTTTTTTCAGATCATCCGGAGTCCATTTCTTTAAGCTTGCTGTTAAAGGCTGCTCCTCTTTTCCTTTATCGGTCCTTTCTAAAATCGCAAACACAACCGTTAACCAAAAGAATACTTGGACACCTACATCAATGACTCTCAAAATAGCTTTCCCCATAAGATTCAATACGACATCCATTACAGCTTCATTTCCACTATATCCAATAAAAAATTCAGCAACGACTGAAATGAGAGAAATCGCCGCCGCAATCGGGAAAATCATTTTTAACAGCGTCACATATACATCAAAATAGCGCGGCCCAATCAGGTGCATAGGCCAATCCCGATAACCGTTCGCTAAACTGACTGGATTGCCCAATTTTTCCAAAGCAGCCTTCACATCTTCCTGGCTTGGGTCATCAGGTAGCATATCCGCTATCGTTGACCGCAACTCAAGCGCAATATCCTCACGACTTTTCTCCGGCAGTCTTCGGGTAACTTCCTGAATATAAATGTCAATTAGATTCAACGTCCTCATCCCCCTTTAATAAGCTGTAAAGCTCATTTGTATTCTTAATCCATTCTTTTTTCAACTGCAAAAATAGTTCATGGCCATATTCACTTAAAACATAATACTTCCGGGGTCTGCTCTCGGTTGTATCCCAGCTGCTCGACACCAACTCCTGTTTTTCTAACCGGCGAAGCAGTGGATATAAGGTACTTTGGTCGATCGGAATGCCCGATTCTTCCAGCAACTGAACAAGTGAATATCCATACTGGGGGGTTCGCAATTGGCTTAATACTGCCAATGTCAAAGTTCCTCTTCTAAGCTCGATCATTAGGGAATTTAATAAATTACTCATTCATCCACCTCTTTTCTCTTACTATATGACGTACAGTATTTAGTATATACTATGCATCGTACACTATTATTGAAACGAAATCAATTTAATTTTATAAATGGTCCGTAAAAACGGATAAAAAAAGATACTTTAGTGTTTTACTAAAGTACCGTTTCGGCCTCAACCTCGGGCGGATATGCAAATTTACGTTGATTTTCTTCGGATTCTTTGTTGGCGTTGAGACGGAAGTTATAGGATTAGCGGGCATTCCATGTAAAATTAATAAGACCAGCAGTTTCCCGCTGGTCTAGTTTTATTTACTTCGATAAAAACGATCCCTGACTCTTTTCAGACGCGCATGGTAATTCAAAATATCAAGGCGCGCTTTTTCGGCTTCCGGCGCGATTGGACGCAGGTTTTCAACATCCCAGTATTCAATGATAACATCGAGCACCTGGTCAAAATATTCGAGCGGCCCGTAATTCGCTTCCTTGGCGATGATGGCCATCCGATTTTCAAAATCAGGCATGACAGCTCCCGGCATCTGGAAATTCATGATGACGTTCGCAAGGTGGTAGCAATAATTCGGTTCGAGTTCGAGGTGATACTTGATAACTTCCCGGTAGAAGGCGTAATGCAGCGTTTCATCCTTTGCCAGCCGCCTTAGAAGGGTGGAAAGGTCCTTGTCATGAGGGGCTGCAACCTTGGCGACATTGTAATAAAACACCATCGTGGCAAGCTCCTGCATCGACGTGTACACCATTGTTTCAAATGGAGTGTGAAAGTCAGGGTTCCAACCATTCTCAACCGTTTGTTTGTGCAGTTTGTGCAGATGCATCGGATCGACGTTCCTGGTAATCAGTAAATAGGTTTCCAGCAGATTGGAGTGCTGGTCTTCCTCTGATGTCCATGTATGTACAAAATCTTTTATGACTGATAATGAGCCCTTAAAAGTTTGCTCAAGATAGGAAGTAAACCAAGGAAGGTTCACTTCGGTCAACAGGGCTGTTTCAACAGCAGTGATGACGGATGAAGGAAGCGTCACCTGGCTTGGATCCCACGGCACTCGCCTGAAATCCATCGCTTTATCCCATGGCAAAAATTCATGATAGCCCCAATCGATTTTATCCGCCCTTTTCTTGTGCTCTTCATACAACTCTCTCAATCTTGGTTCAAGTCTAAAATCTAAATGGTTTGTTAACAAAATAGCCCCTCCATGTTTGTAAAAAATGGTTCATAGTTCATATCCAGTGGTGTTACCTGTTCCATATGCCTTTACCGAATTCAGCTCCTGGTATTAAGACCAGTTCTCAAAAACAGTATACCACACGACCGTGTTGTTAACCTATTAAGAAGGTATAGGTAGAAGGGCGGAATTTGTTGGGGTTGTAACCAAAAGACGTCCGATAGCGGGGCTGCTTCTGACTACTTTAGGTGCTAATAACCATTGAGAAGTTTCAAATCGAGCATTTTCTGACTCATATCGGCTTTAGAACCGAAAAGCTGTCAGAAGACGTGGCATCTTCTGACTCATTTTGGCTTCAGAAACGAAAAGCTGTCAGAAGACGGGGCTACTTCTGACTCATTTTGGTTTAAGAAACGAAAAGCTGTCAGAAGAGGGAGCTACTTCTGACTCATTTCGGCTTTAGAAACGAAAAGCTGTCAGAAGACGAGGCATCTGCTGACTCATATCGCCTTTAGAACCAAAAAGCTGTCAGAAGACGGGGCTGTTTCTGAATCATTGCGGCACAACATGATCTGTGTCCCAATTCCATGCTTTTCAGGACTGATATTGCTCTCACAGGGTTGGTTGTCACTTAAAGGTGGTTATTGTGGCAACCAATCTGGTTTTTTTAGGTACCGCTTAGCGATTAAAGGGGCGGATTAAACATTATACGGGAAAGCTTGTTCAAGTGATCATATTAAAACAGACGCTTTATTCTAACAATTAGGCAACCCGATTTATATAATTTTGTTAAGGTCAGTTATAAAATGGAGAGCGCTTATCAGCTCCCCCTTAAGCATTTCTTAACATGGTAAAATTAATACATCATTTAACTAGTTTTCTTTAAAGGTTTTGAAAACATTCAATCTGGACTCGAACTATGGCTTTCATTTAAAATAAACTTTCCCTCTCCGGGATTGTCGGCTATTTCATTCATTGCCTCCAGATCGTTAAAGTGCCACCATTCCGAAGCCAGCGGGCTTAGCCCGGCGCTTGTACAATAGGTCTGCAATTTCATGGCAGCCTCATTCATGGAATCGGAATACGCCGCATTCTTCCAGGCTGTTGCTGACCTCGATGGGACTGGAGCGGTAAAAATCGCCGATGCCCCGCTCAATTCATGAATCGGTGTCGGCATCTCATACTCCGTATAATCGGTTATCATTGAAACGGTGTAATCGCCAATTGGCACCTCTTTTTTCCCATTTACTTTTACTAAACTCACATCGATGGCATAGCCCTTTTGATGATTCGAAACACCGTTTGTAATAAACCAGGTGATATCCCATGGCGGCGTATTGATTCCCGCCATCACGTTCGGGTCTTTTTTTGCCAATTCACTTAAGCCGTCAACGACTGCCATTTGCACCATTAAAGGCCTGAACGCTTCATATATTTTGAGGGAGTCCCCTTTTTTCAATGCATGCTGTTGTGCGTTGTGGATTTTTTTCGACATTTTATAAAGAACTGGCATGATATATTCTTCTTTTCCCAGCCGCTCGTTAAATGTCTTCCCTGGGTATAAAGCCCGGTTGGAAATAGTGGGAATGGCCTTGCCTGATGAGACAAATTTTGATGAATACGTATTCGTGTTGTCATAAACAATCGAAGGAATGACATCGGGCAGATTGATAAAACAATATTGATGCGGCAGCCAACCAGATGATGGCCCCCGTTTTATGAACCACCAACCCCCTTCCTCCCTTATGATTTCAAAAGCTGTTCCAGCCTTCATTGTTTCAATTGTCTTTGCATCGGGATTTGCCGAAGCCTTTAATTCCAGTGCTACAGATGTATAGCCTGTTGCACCTTCGACCGGGAGTTCCAGCTCACCTATATATGGTTTTCTTTCCACTGCCTCTTTTTCGGCGGGTTCCTTTTTTGATGCATTTGAATTGGTTTCCTGATCCTCTGCAGCCGGCGGTGTTTGTCGATCGTTCCCAGAACGCTCTCCGTCCGGTTTAGTTGTGCAGGCTGCAAGAATAAGGATGAATACCATCAAAAAAGCAGGCAGAGACTTATTTTTGCTATTAAACATCAACCTTCTCCTCAATTTCTATTACCCAAAAATTACATGTCTAAAAAGATACAAGATAATCAGGTGTGCCGGGTAAAAAACGTAAAATCCCCATTTGATCAAGTTCGATTTTTTGCCCCGTTCCCCATTGTAAAATGCCAATAGAGGAATGACTAGAAAAATTCCAAAGCGGAAAATGGAATCTAATCCCATGGAAAAGATGCCAGGGATAATATAGAAAAGCATCCCAATCGTTGCATAGCTCGTCATTTGCATTTTGAAATTTCCTCTGAATATGCCGAAAAACAAAACCCACAATACAGCGATATAATTCCAATCAGCGGTCCAGGCGAGCAGACAGCATACCCCGACCAATACTCCTTTTAAGGCAAGGGGAATATCTTCTCTTTGGCTAATCCCCAAGGCAACGAGCCCCATCAGCAAGGACCAGATGACACTTGTCGCCTGCCACCATTCCAGCCCTAGAAACATAACAAAGGGGAAGTGCGAAATGACCGCAAAAATAAACAAGCGTTTCTTATACTTTTTTAAATTTGAAGTATAATGGTATCCTTCAGCGATTAAATAACACATAATAGGTGCGGCGAGCCTTCCAAAAGTATGTATAACAATGTCCAGCGTTGTCCCATTCGCAACCAGCCATATAGCCGTGTGGTCAACAATCATCGCGATAATCGCAATGACTTTGATGGCATTTGCATCCAAAGCTCCAATACTAATCGTATCTGACGTCCATGTCCTTGTGTTATTGACTTCCAACCCTTTCACTCCTATCTTGCTAAATTCCCGGAACTCTAACTATTACTATTCCTTAGAAACAAGAACATTAAACTACTTTTTTCGACAAAAAACACCCTGGTATTTTTTCAAAATAAAAAGAGCTACCTTAGTAGCCCTTTGCTGTGATAAAAATCTTTCCTAGCTCCTGTTTATTTGACTCTTATTTTTCCAACCATTCCGGTCTGAAAATGGTACCGGCATATTAAATCATATGTACCCGGCGTATTCGGTTTTACATTAATGGTTTTTGTTGTTCCCGGCGGGATAACGGCGTCAATTCCGAGCCTGTCCACGGTAAATGTGTGCTCTTTCTGACCATTGTTTTTCAATATAACCGTTGTTTCTTGTCCATTTGGCAAGGTGATCATTTTCGGATTAAAATAATTATCGTTCAACTCGACTTCAATCGTATTCACTCGCTCAACAGGCTGTGTAATAACACTGGTTTCGGCAAATACACTGAGGGAGCCTAAAGTGTTCACAGCCATAATCATTAGGAGTAACACGGCAAATCTGTTTAACCTTTTTACAATCATTCTGGAATCCCTCCTTTTCTAGAGCTATTTTTACCAATTCGATAAATATTATGACTAAAAGCAGGTGTCTAAAGACGTTAGACTAAAGGAGGTCAATTCAGCCACCCCAAAAATAATAAAGCCCAAAGATACCAGGATCCTTGGACTGATTCTGTTTTCACTCAGTTGTCATCAATACTTCCCAATATTTTTCGGGTCGCGTTTGATTCCCGGTGTGCCTGGCACCCAATTTGCGGGGACGCCCTCCCCTGTCATGCGGCCGTACTGGATTCCCTGGATGACCCGGGGTATTTCGTAGACGTTGCGGCCGACTTCAGGCGGGTAGACGAATTTGGCGCAGATTTTTCCTTCGGGGTCGATGATGACGGTTACCCGGAAGGTTGCGCCAGTTTGTTCATTCAGGGCACGATAGGCTTTACTAATTGAATGGGTCCGGTCACTTAGCAAGGGAAATTGCACCTTCATCGCGGACGGTGATGTTTCAGTAAAAATTTTATGAGCATATACGCTGTCTGTACTGATCGCCAGCACATCCGTGTTAAGCGCCTTGAACTGATCGTGAATGGCAGCGACCGCCGCCAGTTCTGTCGGTCAGACAAATGTGAAATTGCTGGAATAAAAGAACAAAACCACCCATCGGCCGCGGTAATCGGCGAGGCGGATTTGCTTTATCATTTTTTCTCGGTTGTCATATGCTTCGACTGAAAATAATGGCGCGGCGTCATTCGTATGGGCGCAGAACGGGAGCTGCGTTTCCCTTCCGCCCAACGTATCCTTTTCATTTGCCATGGCTGACCCCCTGCTATCCAGATTAGGCTTTAATCAAAAAACCATTTCCTGAGTAGTTTATGTGGGAGCGGAAAAAACCGTACCAGTGGACATCCCCCGGTACGGTTTCGGAATTTAATGGGTTGTCATTTTTCCAAGCGCCTCAAAAACCGCTTCGTAATCGTCTTTCTTATCGGCCTTGAACGATGTGTTCAGGTAGACAATCTTCCCTTCTTTATCCACGATAAATACAGACCGTTTCGCGACCTGCCCTTTTTCATTGTAAACTCCGTAATCCTTTATCGTCTGTTTCTTCCAATCCGATAAAAGGGGATACGGAAGTGTACCCATACTGGCGGCGAAAACGCGATGGGAATGAATGTGGTCGACACTGATCGCCAAAACTTCCGCATTTAATTCCTCAAAACGTATATAATCCTCTTTCCAAGAGGCGATTTCCTTAATTCAGCCAGGGGTAAAATCCATCCCGTAAAATGCGACAAGCACATTTTTCTCCCCATTATAGTCCGACAAGGAAATTTTTTCGGCTGTTGTAGCTTCCAGTGAAAAATCCGGGGCCCTATCACCAATCTTCAATACTGCCTCCAAAGGGATTCCTCCTTAAACGTTGATTCCCCTATTCTCCCCACTATTTTCATGAATTAGCCAAGCAAGGGCTCTTTTTACATAAAATGCATCTTCCATCAGATGGGTGCTACTGCCAGCCAAGATTGGGATAATTCCATGGCTCGTCTCATATGGTTTTATATATCGGGGGTGTTTCTGTGAATACTTTTTTAAGGGGAACGGCAATTTTGATTGCCGCAGCTTTTTTGAGTGAATGCGTTGAGTTCTTGGTGAATATGCAGTTGGCCAAGGAACTTAAAGAGGAAGGCATGGGCTTGTATATGTCCGCCATGCCAATTGTTTTTTTAATCTTTATTTTAGCAGGGCTGGAACTGCCGATTTCAATTTCAAAATACATAGCTGAACATAAACGCGATACCCATTTGAGCCTGTTAAAGCACGCACTGCGGCTCGGGCTGCTTTCAACATTATTCTTTATTATCGTGGTCGCGGTTGCTGCTTCAATTCCATCTGCGTTAAGCAGGTTTCCCGCACACATCCATTGGCTGCTGTTTGCTCTTGTCCCGATTGCAGCCTTTTCATCAATTGCCAGAGGGTATTTTATGGGGATTCAGCAGATGAGCAAAATAGCTGTTTCGAATTTTCTCAGGAAGTTCGTTCAGCTTGGTTTGCTTGTTACTATCTTTAGCCTGTTTGATACTTCAATTGAAACCTCCTTACTTATTGCCCTTGGCGCTTTGGTTGGTAGCGAATTGGTTGTATTCCTTTACTTGATTAGCTTTTTTCTTATTCACCTGCATGGGTTAAAAACAGAAATGTTCACAGAACTATCAGGAACACAAGCCCGCCAAAAGCTGATGGCGGTATCCGTTCCGACAATTGGCCTGCGTATTTTTCAGTCATTTGTCAATGCTGTGCAGCCTTTTCTCATCCAGGCTACGCTCATTCGGTCAGGCTTTACCGCGGTTGCTGCAACAGAGCATTTCGGCATGTTAATGGGAGTCGCCATGTCGGTCGGCTTTTTTCCGGCATTCATTGCCCATTCACTAATGGTTGCCTTAATTCCCAATGTATCGGATGCATTTGCACGGTTGGATGCGGCCAAACTTCATGCCCTATTGCGGCAAACGATGTGGCTGACGATGCTGTATGGGATTGTATCCGTATTTGTCATGCAAATGTTCGCCGAAGAATTATCTTCGCTTTTCTTTTCTTCACCGGCGGCGGCTTACTATTTAAAATTGCTCTGGCCTTGTTTTCTGTTTCATTTTTTCATAATTCCGCTCCAGGCGTATTTAATTGGCGTGGGCTTGATCAAGGATGCTTTTTTGCACAGCATCTGGGCAAATTCAATTACGTTCGGGGCGGTTTTTCTGCTAGGCTCAATGCCAGGGTTAAATATGGACGGAGTCATTGTGGGGATGAATGCGGGTGCGGTTCTCCAGGCATTCCTTCATTACCTTACTGTTTGTAAAAGGATTGGCATGAGGAGTTGGATGTGGGCTCAAAAGGTTTCTTAAAATGAAAATATCCTCCTTATTCTACAAAAATACGATGATTATTTTAATATAGAAATAGTTAACATTTTAGCAGAAAAACTTTAAAAATTTGAAAGACAATATATTTTAAAATATGGTAATATTTAGATATTACATATAGGGGGTCAGTCAATGAGGAAGTTTTTACTAGCGTTCGTATTTTTAGTTAGTTCTATCTTTTTATTCAACACGCAAGAAGCATCAGCAGCAGATGCAGCATTTTGCGCGCAGTTTAAGGGCCAGAAAAAAATATTTTGGAATGGTGTAGAGTTGAAATCCGGCCAGATTGGCAGATTGACAGTTGTACAGAATACAACGCTTTATAAAGTAAGCGGAGATAAGAAAACAGTTGAAAGAACCTTAAAAAAAGGTGAGTTTTATAGAATTTACGCCTTTAAGCCTGGCATGCTGAGTGTTGGCGGCGGCTATTTCGTAAACCGCGATGCAAAAGTAAAGTATGAGACTCCAAGCAAAGCAAAGCTCGATGCGGTGAAGTGCATTAACAATACCACTGGCAGCACTAACAATAATAATAAGGACAAAACGCTTACCATTCAAGAAATTGTCTCCCTAAATGATGACAAAGTTGTGTTGCTAAAAGGTGAAGACGGCCAGGGCAGCGGAGTCCTGATCAGCAAAAGCTTAATTTTGACAAATGAACATGTCGTAAGCCATAACCCGAACATGACAGCCCTTTTCCTGAATGGTGAAGAGGTTGATATCGCGGGAGTTGTGGTGAAGGACAAGGATAAAGATTTGGCAATTATTAAACTTGCCACACCAGTTACCGTTAAACCGGTCACATTGGGCACTGTTGCCAACAGCAAAAAAGGCGACTCAGTCGTTGCGATTGGCAGCCCGATTGGATTGCAAAACTCTATTTCCCAAGGCTTAATCAGCAGCTTCAGGGATGAAGGCGGAGTGAAGTATATTCAAACAACAGCTCCTATTTCTTTCGGCAGCTCAGGCGGCGGACTTTTCAATACCAAAGGCGAACTAATCGGCATTACATCAAGTGGTATCTTTGGAACAAGCTTAAATTTCGCCATCTCGGTTGATGAGTCATTTGTTTGGAAAAAGCACCTAACAACTGAGCACAAGAGTATTCCAGTTCTCGCTCCAGAAACATTGAAGGTTTACTTGAATGAAGAAATGTACGTTGGCATGACAAAAGCTGAAGTGAAAGAAGTCAATGAAGAATACGGTACTTTGATTAAAGAAGAGGCAGACACCCTTGTTTTCGATGAAATCGACTATTTTGATTACCCGGTACTTGAAGTCTACGGCTTCAAAAATGGGAAATTGGTCGATGTTACCGTGGTATTTAAACTCCAATTTAATAATACTTCCGAGGCAGGGGAGTTCTTTAATGAAATCACTGGCTATTTGGAGGAATATGAAGGAAAACCGGCAGTCCTAGATAATGACTGGACCAATAACAATAATGATATGGTCCTGGAAGCATCATGGGAAGGCACTAAAACCGTTTCCGACCTAGGATTCTACATTTCCCAGCAAAACGGGCAATTAGTAGCCATGCTAGTGTACCATGTAAGTGAATAACTATTCCCGTAAAACTTTAAGGCTGAAATCAACTATACTGTGAAATTAAACAGGGTAACTGATTCACCCCTTAATTAAGGCACCCCCTCTCTAAATTGAGCGGGGGTGTTTTGATTTTCTTATTACTAATGGCTGTTTTCGTAAAGATTGTTGCTTACTTGACCATACTATTTCGTTTATATAATAGAGTTTAAGGAGACGCTTGAGGATGTGGGAAGACGTATATGACTTTCATGTTGCCAAGAATCCAATATACCAACCGCCAATTTGTTGAGAGGAATAGTTTTAAAAAACAAACCATTATTTAGAAGGTTTGTTTTTACGATGCTTTTTAGTTGTTAATGTAATCCTGCGAACCCGTACATTACTGCAAATATGAAAATAAATGTTAAAACAGCCCCTAACACTCTTTGGTTATCAGTGCTTTTATCACCTTTTAAGTTTTTCAGAAAAGTAGTGAAATTTAAAAACCATAAAACACCCACTAATGGTATAACAAATAAAAAGAAAAATAACATAGATAAGAACACCCCTTTGCTATTTTCTGAATATTTTATAAATTATAGTGTAACACATGTTATTACGAAAACAGCCATACTATTGAAGAAAAATGCGGTATTAAGACGTTTTGCTTCGTTTCCTAGCAGAATGTGGTCTTCATCTTACATTTACTTACAGATGAAGGCCTTTGCAGCGGTTTTTTTACCGGCAAATGGCCTTCATCCTTAATAATCAATATATTAAGATTTCACCTTTGAAATCTCCTCAAGAAGCGTATCCAGCGCGTTCCCTCGATACGCAGTACGCATTCTCTTTTTTACCTCTTTCGACTTTTCCCTTAACTCCTCAATCGTTGCCAACAATTTCTCTTCTGTAAGATTTTCTTCCTGTAAAGTAATGGAGTATCCCTTTTCCTCAAACGACCTCGCATTCAGGATTTGGTCTCCCCTACTTTGCTGGAGTGTGAGTGGAATAATTACCATTGGGATTTCAAGAGCGAGAAATTCAAAGATTGAATTGGAGCCGCCACGGGTGATCACGATGTCCGTCGCCGCCAGAATATCCGGCAATTCATCATGGATGTACTCGAACTGCCTGTAGCCAGGCACAGAAGAAAGGCTGTCATCTAGATTGTTTTTCCCACAAATATGAACAATTTGATAGTCAGCCGCCAATTTTGGCAACACGGCCCTGACGGCTTCGTTAATCCTTCTTGCTCCTAGGCTTCCTCCCATGATTGTAAGAACTGGTTTCTTGGAGTCAAATACGAGAAACTGCTTCCCTTTCATGGACGAACCACTCAGTATTTCCCTCCTAATTGGGGAACCAATGGCGTGCGTCTTATTTGCTGGAAGATAGTTGACTGTTTCTTCAAATGACGTGAAAATTTTCGTGGCAAAACGCTGTGAAATTTTATTTGCCAACCCAGGCGTCATGTCACTTTCATGTATAAAGATTGGTATTTTTAACGTCCTCGCCGCAATCACAACCGGGACGCTGACAAAGCCCCCTTTTGAAAAAACAAGACGAGGCTTTAATCTTTTTAAAATGCTTCTCGCTTCAAAACAACCGCGAAGAACCCTAAACACATCTTTCGCATTTTCCAGATCAAAATACCTGCGGAGTTTTCCGCTGCTAATGCCATGGTATGGCACTTCGGCTTTTTCAATTAATTCCCTCTCGATTCCCTGCTTGGATCCAATGTATTGAATGTTCCACGTATTTTTATCTAGCTCTTTGATGATCGCGAGGTTCGGGGTCACATGTCCGGCGGACCCCCCGCCAGTAAATACAATCGTTCTCTTTTTCATATTGCCTCCATTTTTACAATCGCTGCATTATTTTAAATGTATGTTGAATCTACTGCTCATTTTATCATTTTTCTATGGTCGGGGGTATTTTAAACAATAAATAGGACTAGGAGATAGAATAAAGCCTGCGGCACTTGCCACAGGCCTTTCCTATTATGATACACTCACTCCTGGAGAAGCGGGCTGTTACTACTCCTGAAAAACCTTCACAGCCCCCTGCTTCACTTAAAGGCTTTATCGACGGCTGATTTTAAGTCTTCGAGCAATGGAAAGGAACCCTGGCTTCCCAAGCTGTCAATAAGGCTTCGATAATACCACTCCTGCTTGTCTCTGCCCCTGTTGAACCTGCTCCAGACCTCTTCCCCACCTTTTTTAACATCCTCAAAGATTGATGTTATGTTATGTAGCTTATCTGCACAGGCGACAGCCTTGATTTCCAAGGGAGCCGTTTTCAAAAATTCAATAGTATGCTCCTTTCGTTCTTCCCAACTGAGTGTTTTGTCGGGTTCCGAACAACCTGCGACTATATCAGCGACTAAACGCCCAAATTTCCTTTTAATATCTTCGAGTGTGGCATCAGTATCCTCGACTGTATCGTGTAAAATTCCCGCAGCGACCAGGTCCTCACTGTATCCATGTTTTAAAAGCAGCATTCCTACCCCGACAGGATGGGATATGTAAGGCGTTTTCGTCCCCTTCCTGTACTGCCCTTCATGTGCCTCGGCCGCAAACCGAAGCGCTTTATCGACTATATGCATATTCATGCCTCCCTTCAAATTGATTATGTACCGGTAGAAAAATTATCCAAAAGGCGCATTGTACATGTCCCTCATTTAAACCACTATTTTTTTCAACTCATCTTTATGATTTTATTCCATGTTATTGACCAAAATCCTTTTTCGTTTTTAAAAAAAATAATTGGTACTCTTGGATTCCATGCTTTCCTTATGGTAAAGTAGGTGAAGACAAGGAAGTGATACGATGATAAAAATTGAATTGCCAACACCCGAAGTCGTCCTAACAAGAAAAAACCAAATGGGCGAACCTGTGGAGGCTCCAATCAGCAGCAAATATGGCTTTACAGATTACAACCGCATTCCAAGGGACAAGGGCGGTATCATCTTATTTTTCAATGCGGATGATGATCTGTTGTTCGTTGGCAAGGCGCGTAAGCTGCGCCCTCGTGTAAAAAGGCACTTTGAAGATACGGTTTCTCCGCTGAAAAACCACCGCGATGAAATCCACAAAATCGCAGTCCTGGTGGTCGACGAGCCAATGGACCGTGAAATTTACGAAACCTATGCCATCAATTCCCTAAAGGCAAAATACAATATCGACAAAGTGTTCTACAAATAAGACTGACGCCCCGGGTTCCGGAGGCGTTTTTCGTTTTTCCAGGGCAATTTTTTAGAACCATTTCCATTCTAAGAAAAGAATAGAATTGCGAAATATGCGAATTTTAAGGAAGAGACTTCTTTTCAAAAAGGGTGATGGGATGGATTTTATCTGGCAGTCGTTCATTTTAATTCTTGCAGGAATCGTCCTAATGAAAATAGCAGGCCGGAAATCCATATCTCAGCTGACCTTGGCCCAGACGGTTGTTATGCTTGCTATCGGTACAATTATCGCCCAGCCGGTTGTCGAAAACAGTTTGCTAAAAACAATAATCTGTTTGGCCATTTTTATTTTTGGAGTTGTCTTTCTTGAATATATCCAGGTAAAATCAAATGCATGTGAAAAATTCATTACAGGCAAATCAAAGCTGATAATCAAAAACGGCCAGCTTGATACGAAGACGATGAAAAAATTAAGGATTACGGTTGACCAGCTTGAGATGAGGCTGCGTATTAAAGGGATATCAAATTTCAAGGATATTAAGAACGCGACACTCGAAGTAAACGGGGAACTTGGATATGAATTGAAGGATGATGCGAAGCCGCTTACTGTCGGGGAGTTCAAAAAGCTGATGGAGGCTTATTTTCCTGAGTTGCAATTCGCCGACACATCTCCCCAGAAAAACAGCGGGCAATCCATTTTTGACGAGCTTGATGGTGAGGAAAAGCGAAACGAAGGATTTCTGCAGTAAAAGGCCGCCCCATTGGTATGAAGGCGGCCAAAATTCATTTAGTTACAGGTAAAAGCACTGAATTACTCAAGGCTAAGATACTTCTTAAGCGTTTCCTGAAGTGTCCCTTTTGTTTCGGCCTTGTCTGAGAAATTGATTCCGGAATGGATCATTTTTCTGACGAGATCCGGGCGCATTCCTGTTATGACTGCCCTGCATCCCATCATTTCAACACCTTTTAATACTTTTTGAAAATGGTCGATGACATCCATTTCCATGGTCGCGATCCCGGACATGTCTATGACCAGTGTCTGTACTTTTTGGTTGCCAATTTCGGTGAGTGCCTTTTCTTCAATTGTTTGTATTCTGTACGAATCAATTATCCCAATCAACGGCAATACGGATACAGCAGGGCTGACCGGGATTATTGGAACAGAGAGATGTTCGACCATTTTACGCTGAGTGTTTAAGAGCTCGTCTTTAAACGTCGAATAACTAAGGAAAAAGTTGTTTAAAAACTGGTCAATTTTGTCATTGATTTTTTTCTCAAGGATGAAGAAGTCTTCCTTTTCCAAAAAGGTTTCGTTGCTTTCATCAAATCGATAGACAAATTGCCAAAGCGTCCTTCTGATTGCCTGAATCCACTCAAGCTTAAAGGAAAGTGTCAGCGCGTGTTCAGCCCAAACAATGCCCTCCTGTTCGGCAAACGCGATTAATTCAGCTTCTTTTTCCTCTAGCACATAATTCGCTAGCTTTTCGGCATTCTTCAAAAGATCGATATTGCCTTGCCTGAGAATGTCGTTAATCTTTGATGCTACCCCAACCGCTTCCGAAAGGAGCATTTCTTTAAACTCATCACGGTTATACGACACATATTCCCAGATTTGGTTCCCATGTTTATATGTAGATACCATCTTAATCTCCCTCGACAATGTAGTTTAATTTAATACTTTGAACATAGTGTAAATAAAGTATACAGTATCCTCTGCTATTTTGAAAAAAAGTAGGCCTTGGTATTTTTCAACAATATTATTTGTATGTCTTCTGCACGACCTTATACTTTCCCCAACTTAGCGGCCTTTAAACATAATTTTTCATTATTTTTAGAAATTTTACAAAAATATGTATTTAATTGCAAACCTATTGCAAAAATGAAAAGTTAATCTTACTATTTAAATATAGTGGTTTATTTTGGAATTTGTGTAAGTGATTTACCAATCGCCAAAGTAAAAACAGGAGGAGGCTTTGCGGTGACATTTTCTTTCTTTTGATCGGCCTCTCAACCTGGCCGCTGCAGGATTCTTATACTTCCTACATCATTAAGGGAGATGTTTATGTTGGCCAAAAAAATTGGTCTTGCTGCCGTCATTCTGGTGGTAGCAGGGTTCCTGGCATTCTTGAACCCGACAAAAAACGACTACATAGCTTATACGAAAGATAAATTTGAAAATCTTCCCGACCGTTCAAAGCCGGATGATATTGAAAAAACCAACCTACTGATTTTTTCGATCTACACTCCCATCGTTGGAGAAAAATACGGGATATCCCATCTCGGGATTATGGGCCAATTCATCGAGCTATCCGAGGAAAATTTTAATCCGCCAATTTGGCTGGAGTTCTTTTTAAGGTAGGTAGATTGCTTTTTTTAATGCTCTTTTAGTACATACCACACAAAAAACGCTTGGCTATCCAAGCGTTTTTGCATTAATTCTCTCATTTTCTACAAAAAAAAGGTCCACACCAACCTGTTTCGTGTGTTCGTACAAAAGTCCAATGAAATTCCTTATCCACAATATAAACATCCAAGCCCGTTTCATCACTTAGGTCATCAATGTGTAGCATTGAAGCATCCTCAAGCAGGAATGCGTGATCTGAATTTTGGAAGAAGATAAAGCATTCACTTTTCGGCACATTTTGAAAAGCTTTTTCAGCTTCTCCACCCTCAAGACAATCCTTCTTTTTGAAACTAAAGAGGTGCCATAGATAACCGGAATAACCCTCATTGTCATATAAATAAATGGACCTTTTATCTTTATCGCTAAGATGAGTGGCGAAGTTATTTTCCCATTCTTTTCTTAAGAATACTCCCCCTTTTGGCATTTCTTTTACCTTAAAGTTTTTGTTTTTAAGAATATCCACTCACTAAACCCCCCTCATTTGGGCGCTACCAATTCAACTTTTATTCTGTCCGGGTCCTCGAAAAAAACGGCATAATAATCCGGCCCGCCAGCAAAAGGGTGCCTATCCGCATACAGAATGTTCACACCTTTTTCTTTTAGTTTTTCTGTCATATCGTCTATTTGTTGGCGGGACTTGCCATGAAAAGCTAAATGATTCAGGCCGACTCTGCATCTGTGATAAGGAGTGTCCAAAAACTGGTCCTCGGCCTGGACAAAAACGATGTATGTATCACCAAGCTTCCAACTGTGGCCGCCTTCCCAGCTTTGGTATGTATCATATCCCAATTCTTCTAAAAACCAGCCCCAAAACTCAATTGTCTTCTTTAATTCAGAAACATATAGTTCAATATGATGAAGAAGTCCGAATGACAATGGATTACCTCCTAATTTTTCTTAAAATGCTTTCTCATCCTTCCCCTCACACTGCACGATAAAAATTGGGCTTGGCAACTAAATAAAGCCCGCTCCTCAGAACAGGCTCCGTTTGCTATTTTTCCAAGCCTACTCTTCCGTGCTTTCTTCAATATAAACCACTTCCCAAAGGTGGCCGTCTACGTCCTGGAAGCTAGATGAATATTTCCGTTATTCTTGGAACCTATACCCTGCGGGCGTTGCTAACAGCTTTTCCACTCCACCCACGTGGTAGGGCATGAGTGAGTCGGCGGTAATCATGTCTACCCACTTTAACTCTTCAATTTCGTCCGGATGCAAAATGGAAACTTTACCGCCGGTAACTTTTACTTGAAAAGTAAAAAACAGAACGTGGCTCCCCCTGTCCGGCCTGAAAGCTTCGTTAACAGCCAAGAGCCGACCAGCCTCGACTACCAAGCCGGTCTCTTCCATTACTTCCCGGATCAATGCTGTTGTCAAAGTTTCGCCCTTTTCGACCGCTCCTCCGGGTAGGGTCCAACCCGCCCCCTCATTTTTCACCATTAAAACTCTGTTTTCTTCATTTACAATCAGGCCATAGACGACATCTACTCTCTTCATCGCGCATCCCCATTCGCCATTTTAAATTTCCTTTCTAAAGTATGGTATAAATGAGATAGGAAAGCTACTTTTTGGAGAGATTATTATGTCCTACATAGAATAGTAGCCTTTGTCTTGAACCTCACATCACTAAAGTGACGTGATTCCTACGCTGTTGTTCCTAACGGAACAAGGTAAGCAGGCTATCTCCGCAGTTCCTGCGGTTCCAAATTCTTTATGCTGTCAAGAGCCGTTTGGCTTCGTGCAGAATGTTTTGGCTCGCGTTGTGGTCACGGTCATGGCAAGTTCCGCAATGCGGGCATGTCCACTCCCTGACAGAAAGGTGCTTGGCTTCCTTGTTTTGATGCCCGCAAGTCGAACAGATTTGCGTGGATGCAAACCATGGGAAGCTGACCATATTGAACCATTTTTTCGGTGATACGCCAATAGCCTTCCTGTTTCCTTTGTTGGGCAAGGAAATGATTAAACACAAAACGGGTACAGCCAATGGTTTTGTTGATTAATGCGGCTTGCACTCTTGTCGGATACAGACGAAACTTATAGGCTTTGTGATGGTTCAAAACAGTCACCTTTCTTGGATAATGTTACCTTTATTATAGAACGTGTGTACTGTTTTGAATACAAAAAGATGGTTCAATTCATCTCATGACTGAAGTCAAGTGTGTTCTTGAACCGTTCATAAAATCGCCACATTTTTCAGCTATTCGTAAACCTGGTTGGTCCTTAAATGTTCTATCATTATAGTGTAAAATGGACGATAGATTGGCGGGCAAATACTACACCGGACTAAAGGAGACAGTTCATGAAAAAGCTAATGGTTCTACTTATTGGTTTAATGGCATTTGCATTGGCGGGATGTTCTGATGCAAAGGATAATAATAAAAGTTCGGGCGATGATTTGCCTAAGATGGTCGAGGTCTCCATCCTCCTTCCGGATAAAACCGACCCTAACGTGGAAACCGAAATTAAAGCGCATGTTACCCAGGATGGCAAAAATGTCGAGGATGCAAACGAAGTGAAATTCGAGATTTTTAAAAACGGTGACAAAGATCACGAGATGATTGAAGCGAAGCACACTGGCGATGGCATTTACGCCATCAAGAAGACTTTTCCCGAGGAAGGTTCATATGTCGTTATCAGCCACGTGACCGCACGAGATATGCACAACATGCCGAAAAAAGAATTTGTCGTCGGCAATCCTTCAGTTGATAGCGCGGATGATCAACCTGTTCCCGATGCTGCGGAAGGCCATGAGGATGGCGACGGGCACGAGCACAGCAGCGTTGCAATTGACTTTCCGATAACATCAGCACCGGTTGGGCAGGAATCATTGTTAAAAGCAAACGTTAAACATGAGGACAAGCTACTTACGGGTGCAAGGGTCACCTTCGAGGTTTGGAAAGATGGTGTTCAAAAGCATGAGTTCCTTCCAACGAAGGAGACCGCGGACGGTATGTATGAATTGAAGCACGCCTTCCCTTCAGCCGGCGACTGGACAGTGAACGTCCATGTGGAAAAAGGCGACGAGCTTCATGATCATAAGGAATACACGGTTTCAGTTAAATAAAGTGGTAAACCAGCGGGCCTAAGCTTGCTGGTTTTTTTATGTTTAGTTAGTGTAGGAAAATTTGCGCGTTTGACCGAATAGTCCCTGCTTTTGACCGATAAAATGTTTCTTAGACCGAAAAGTCCACGTCTTTGACCGAAAAACATTACATTAGACCGAATCCAAACGAAAAATGTGTTTTATATAGAACAAAATCAGAGTATCAGCATTCTCCATGGATTTATCGCCTGACGGTTCCTTCAGTAATGAAACAATGAAAAAACGCTTGGATAAATTACTCCAAGCGTTTATAGACTCTATTATATTATTTCAATTCTACCTTAACCGCTTTTTTCGACACTCCGTCATCGGTATAGTGGACGGTCATTGGCTGATCAGCTTCTGCTTTTTTGAGTTGCTTTAGAATCGTATCATCGATTTGCAGTGCAATCGCTTCTCCATTTTTATCCGTTACTTCAATTGTATGGTTATCCATCAAGCCAACATAGGTCACATCCGCAGTTACTGTTTCATTGGAAACGGCTTTGCTTTCCCCAGGCCAATCAACGGTCTTTACTGTTTTCAGCTCTGCCGTACCTATTGCCACCGGCCAAACTTCAAGCGTGTACTGGCCTTTATCAAGCCCTTTGAATCCTTCAGCGGTATCCACTTCAACCTCAAGGCTTTCGGAAGGCTTAACTTTTTTCTCAACGATCGCCTGGGTAAACATTTTATCGGCTGAATACGTATAAACAACGTTTCCAGTGCTATCTTTAATTGTGTAATCATATAACTGGGATGATCCGTGCTCCAATACTGCTTCCTGGCTGCCTGTATTTTTCAGCTTCAACACGTACTTTCCATTTTCCCCAGGCTCGTTTGCTTCAACCAATGAAGCATCCAACACTTCTTCAGCAGCCACAGGTGTTTCCTTTTCCGTATTTGCGCCGCCATTCACTGCTTTTTTGTCAGCTTTCTCCCCACCAGAACCACAGGCAGTTAACCCGATTGCAAGAAGAATCGTGATTGCTGCTTTTCCGACATTTTTAGACATTTCTCTAACCACCCTTATCCGTTTGATATTAACTTAGACGCAGGGAGGTTTTAAAAGTTTCACATTCAGTGAAAAGTGAGACTTTCGCCCTTTACAATTGCCAAGACGAACCAAATATGTTTAAAATGAACAAAATGAAGCCGGAGGTGTTGGGTTGAAAGGAAAAACGTTTATTGTGGCAATTTCGACATTAATCGGGACTGCGGGGATGCTTTATCTAATTGGTCATTTGTTTAAGATTCCAATGCTCATGTTCCACTATGACTATACTTCAACTTCAAATGGGTTCTTTATGAACACAGGCTCTCTTCTTCCACTTGTTATTGGACTCGCAGCGAGTTTCGCAGCTGAAAAGTTTTATGTTTTTAAAATGAAGAAAAAACTTGGGTAAATGCTGCCAAGTTTTTTCACAAGAATGATTTACTTGGAATGCCTTAACGACCTGCCTGCTCCGAAAAGGAAGGCGGCCATGGCGAATGCCCAAAAAACGCCTGCGAGGCCCATATTTAAGGAAGCCTCCTCTGATTGCATCGCTAGAGGGACATCACTTCTTACCACATTAATTGCTTTTAAAAGATAATGGCCCGCCGACAAAAAGAGAATGAGGAAGATGAAAAAAGGAACCATTTTTGCGGCTTTATATCGGATCATCAGAAACGCAAGCAGACAAATCGCAATCGCCATTATCCCATAAAAGCCTGTCGCCAGCATGGCTGGCACTCCTTCTTCAAGATGCACCTTCATCCCTCCATTCCTTTTCCATTAGAATACCAAATTTTTATTTGGCAAGGGAAACTTTTTTCATTCGTGAGCGTATGACATTCTAGGAGGAGTGATAAGTATGGAGGAAAAGGGATGCATCAAATGCGGCAGCCGTGACGCTGGCTCGAAGGATGTGGCGATGACAGGCACGGGTTTGTCCAAAATGTTTGATATCCAGAAAAACACGTTTACCGTCATTTATTGCAATAACTGCGGGTACTCCGAATTTTACAATGTGAACACAAGCACTGCGTCGAATTTGCTGGACCTATTCTTTGGCGGTTAATTGGAAATCCGGTTTGAGGGGGGCTTCTTGTATGGGGCCTCTTTATTTGCGTTTTTCAACATTCTGAAAGTTTTTGCGAAGTTGGCGGACAAACTTCCTTAGTGTAAAAACATCGCGTGCCAACCACTTTTTCCCGCACTGCAATTCCTCACCGCAGCACACCAAAAAACCCGCACTCCATGAGCGCGGGCTCAACAACTAATATTTTTTCGGCTCAGATGGGTTCGAGATTTCTTCAAGCGCTTCACCGGCATCATCCGCCAGCTCATACGTTACCGCCAAATCACCTAGAGAAACGATTCCAATCAGCCTTCCCTGCTCAACAATAGGGAGCCTGCGGATCTGGACCTCAGCCATCAGCGCCGCGGCCTCCTCAGCGGACATCTCGAGCGTTCCGCGGACAGGGTCCTCCGTCATAACCTCCGAAACAGGCGTATCAAGCGGCAATCCATCCGCAAGCGCCTTTACCACCAGGTCACGGTCCGTTGCCAGGCCTGTTAGCTGATCCCCATAGCAAACAGGAATAACGCCAACATCCAGCTCCTTCATCTTCTTTGCAACCTCACTAATTGGCGTATCAGGCGAACAAGTCTCCACATCCGTTGTCATCACTTCTTTTATTTTCATTTCCATTCCCTCCTTCCGATCAATTACTCTGAAATTTCCCGAAAGGACAAGAACTGAAACTGCCAGTTTTTGAAAAATCGGCCACTCAGGCCGTGCTCTCCGTTTTTAATATGCTATAGATGTCCCTTTTTGTCATTTCCATAGCCTGTTTATACGTATAAACATTGTTTTTTTGCCAATAATCGTAGACTTTCAACAAAGCATTCCTGTCGAAAACTTTATTTGCGAATGTTTGATAAAAATACACGAGGAGGACGTTCACAATCTCGGATTGAGTCCTGCCCTTGGACAGTAAACGCCTAAGCGCCAATAAATCAAGCCCCCGCACATTTCCTCCCGTAACAATATGGAGCACATCAAAAGGGGATAAATCCCTGCAAATTTCATATAGCTCTATATCTTTCTCCTCAAGTACCATCCCTGTTCCCCCGTTCACTCATAATAGCCTTAAACCTATTATAAGCAGTCCACAACAACCTTCCCATACAACCATAGCAGTTTTTCACTACTACCTTTGTAGTAATTTTGAAGCCAAGCAGGTGAAGTGAAGCAGTGAAGCAGGGGACGTATCCATTGAAGCAGGGGACGTATCCATTGCCTCATTTTTAAATCTAACTATCGCTGAATCTGTCCACGAGTTTAACTCTTGCAGAACTAATATGCTGCGAATTCAATATCCCCAATCATCGACCCGCCATTTATCTGTTTTGCTAGCCCTTATTAATATCCAGTTCCAACCGGTATGAGTTGAATTCGGCTCAAAACTGCTATTGCTGCCAGGTGAAATCACTTTAAAATTCGACTTCAATACTATTACATTTTCAGGTTTAACCCCTTTTACTGCTCCCCCACCATTTTTAATATAGCCTTCAATCTCTGCATCGGATTCTTTCTCGGAATACCATAGATCCGTAAGTTCACATCCCTTAAAGCTCCGAAATTTCTTCTTTACAGCTTTTACAGCCTCATTTATTTCTTCATTAGAATACTTATCGGATTTTTCAATACTGACTTTAACATTATGGGTTTTGCCTATTTGGGTATAAAACAAAAATGCAAGTAAGACTAGAATCGAACCAACTATAACTCTAGCTCTTTTCATCCTAAACCCCATTTCTGGTTTTCCTTTTTATAAAAGCAAGTAAGCCAATCTAAATCACCTAGTTTGTAGGACAAGCTTTAAGGAGTGGTCTCATTAAATCATTCCCAGGAATCTCCTTTTTTCAAAATGTGTCACCCTTCAATGGATGTAACTTACGCATGTTGGAAGATCGATCGTTTTTAAGCGACCTAAAAATAATAGCATGGCAATTTCATTTCTCTTCCTACCCAACATTCAAATTCAAAAGTTCAATTATGGGCGTGGTATAGCTGTCGAATTTCTCCTTATCATCGAGGCTGATCCAGGCGGCATCAATGATATCGCTGTTTGCTTCGTGTTCTTTGTCTACATGCAGGCTCCCGCCGATTAATTCCGCTTCGAATGTATACTTTGAGTCGTTCTTTGCGAGTAGTCTAGTAATGGCGACTTCATAGCCTGTTTCCTCCTGTATTTCCCTTATGCATGCCCATTCCGGCGTTTCATTCATTTCAATCCCGCCACCGGGGAAATTCCAAACAATATCGCCCCTTTGGACATATTGTTTAACCATTAATACGTAGTTACCTTTTATTACAACTCCCTGTGAAATCAATGGTTCACCTTCTCTATTTTTTATCGATTATTGTTTCGGCAAGAAGTTCCTTGAACCAAAGTACGCACTGGTACGTTTCCTTCCAGCCCGCTTTGTCCTCAATGCCCCAGCAGGCGAATAGGGTTGCGAGTGCGATAGCCGCTTTCAGGAGCAATTCCCGGTCAATACCTAGCTCTTTTGAAATCAGCTCGACTCTTAACTTTAACAAACCCTTTGGATCGGGTTTTTCATTTATGTAGTTTACTAGAAAGGATACGAGGTCAAAATACGGGTTTCCTGCAACACCTTTTGGATCGATCGCCAGCCAGCCCCGCCCTTGTGAATAAAGGATGTTTTCATGGTGGAGATCGCCGTGAAGCAGCTGCTCATCACCCATTTCTGCAAGCTCTTTGAAAAATGCTTCCGCTGTGTCGATTGTTTCAAATGGTATCGGTTCCCCGCCAGCCGGGAACATCCCCTTGTACCTGTCTAGTCCGGCAGCCCAATCCATGATCGATGGAAATGCATGGCCAGGCGGCAGCGGCCTGCGCACTATTTTCCAGACATTGATGAATTCATTTGTCACCTGCACCTCATCTGAGACTGATGACAGATTTTGGCCAGGAACCAGCTGCTCAAGCAACATAGCTCCGTTTTCGGTATCCTCGTCAAGCAATTTTACAAAACCGTTTCCATTGTACGTCCTTACCGCCCTGGCCTCATTCGTGAATTCCCAATTGGGTACCCCAAGCTTTAGGATGACTGATTTTCCGCCTTTATCCTTCGCTTTAGCAACGTAATTATAGGAAAGGTTTGGAACCGGACCTTCTATCTCCAGGTTCCATTTTTCGGCATAGTAGCGAACTTGTTCCTCCAACCCAGCTAGCCACTTTTCTCCCGCCACTCCGAAAGCACCGGTTATTTTCTCTATAAAATCCTTTGGCAAGTCTATGATTCTACTCATGTATAGGCTCTCCTCATTAATTTAGGGCAGCTTCCATTCCGGATTTACGGATTGGATGAAGTGATCGATATCAGCGGGCTTCATTTGCCCTTTTATAGTTTCGTAGTATTTTCCATCAATAATAAGGGGGTTTTTGAAAATAATGCTCATAACCTTTTTGTTACCAATGTAAAAGTCGGCTCCGTGATTCCACCCAACAGTTTTTTCGTGATTCTTCTCTTTTTTAACCACATAGCCGTTGATTTGTCCTAAAAACTCGTCTATTTTGCCGGCATCCTCGAGGCTGAATGGCTGATTCTTCCCTCTGCCATCTCTAAAAACAATTTTTGTGATTTTTTCAAAATCCTCGCCTGCTACTTCCGAAATTGTCATCTCCTTATTGTCGGCAATTCCTGAAATGATAATAAAAAGCAAAAGGGCAATCAGGATTGCTGCAAGAAGTACTAACCATTTTCTTTGCATGAAACCGTCCTGGTACGTTCTTTTTCTCAAAAGAATTCCCCCTATTATTAAGGTAAACACGGTCACTTTGATACGCTATTCGCAATTTCTTTTCTAAACCTTGAGCACCATTAAATCCTCGCTGTAGTATTGCCCGTTTATCAGTAGAGCATTTCGGTCCACTCCATATGTGACAAATCCTAGTGATTCGTACAGCTTTTTCGCTGGGGAATTGCTAGATGTGACTGCCAATTCGCCCTCCACAAAGGCTCCGAGTGTCACAGCGGGACCGTTCTTGAACCTTTCCTCGAATAAAGAAAGCGGATATTCCAGTTCTTCCTCATAACTGGAGCCAAACGCTTCCGGATGGGCACGTAATGCTTCCAGCCTAATGTTCCTATATAATTCCGCATCTTTTTCTGTCAGTTTTTTGATCTCCATGATTACGACCCCTTTTCTAAAAATATTAATGTATGGTAGTTTCATTATAATTGTTATACAATTTTTAGTATTAAGACAATTTTATGGTAGAAATGGAGAGAGCACAATGTCTAGTGTTGAAACTTTTTTGCAGGGGTTAAATGAGGAAATGGAAACACTTTTAAAAAACGTGACAAACACAAGCTGGATGGCACAGACAACCGGGGACCCAGAATGGGCTGGCAAGCTGACAAAAGCAAGCACTGCATTCAGTTTATTTTTTGCCAACAAGGATACATATGAGAAAGCCCAGCAATTTTTAAAAGAAGATGGACTTAATGAAGTTCAGAAGCGACAACTTGAACTGTTTGTTAACAACATGAAGCGGAACCAGCTTCCTGAGGAAATCCTCGCAGACCTGTCAAAGCGGTCCTCCGAACTTAATTTGCGCTTTAATACCTATTCACCGGAAGTCGATGGCAAGGCGTATTCGGCAAATGATATTCGTGATGTGCTGATGAACAGCAGCGACCAAGAGCTACGCAAAAAGGTCTGGTTCGCCAGCAAGGAAGTGGGCCGTGAAGTCGAAAAGGATTTGCTTGAGCTTATTAAAAAGCGGAATGAGTCAGCTCGTCTGCTTGGCTACAACAATTACTACGAAATGGCGTTTGAGCTTCAGGAGCTTGACCGTGATGAAGTGATGGGCATCTTCAAGGATTTTATTGAGCAGTCGGATTCTACCTACCGCTCGATGAAAGCGGAACTCGATGGCCGGCTTGCGGAGAAATTCGGGATTGATGTATCCGAAATCCGCCAGTGGCACTACGTGGACCCGTTTTTCCAGGAAGCTCCCCCTTCCGATGCAACGAATCTCGACAGTTTTTACAAAGGTAAGGACCTAGTCGGACTAACATCGGACACTTTCAATGCGATGGGAATAGATGTTACTGACCTTTACGAAAAAAGTGATCTTTACCCGCGTGAGAAGAAAAACCCGACCGCATTTTGCACCGATATTGACCGTTCCGGCGATGTCCGCGTACTGTGTAACCTGACCGAGAATGCGTATTGGATGGAAACGAACCTTCACGAGTTCGGGCATGCCGCATATTTTAAATACATTGATTCCAGCCTGCCGTTTGCCCTTCGTTCCTACAGCCACACGCTGACAACCGAAGCCATTGCAATGCTTTTTGGAAAAATGGGCAAGGATCAGCGCTGGCTGTCGCGTTTCCTCGGTCTTGATGAGGCGACAATTTCTGAATTGGCTCCAGAACTGGAAAAATTCCAGCAGCTGCAAATGCTTATTTCCGCCCGCTGGATCATTACCTTCGTCTTTTTTGAAAAAGAACTATATGACAATCCTGATCAGGATTTGAATTCCCTTTGGTGGAAAACCGTCCAGGACATCCAGCTTGTCACTCCGCCGGATGATGTTGACAATCCGGATTGGGCGGCAAAAATCCATTTCACGCTAGCACCGGTTTATTATCATAACTATGCACTCGGCGAACTTACTGCCGCCCAGCTTCAGCGCTACATTGAGCGGACGATTTCACCTGATTTCTTTACTGAAGAAACCGGCAGGCTCTTGATTGAGGAATTCTTCAAGCCAGGCGCCGTCTATCCATGGAACGAAAAAATCGCCCGGGTAACAGGCGAGAAACTGAATCCGCAGTATTTTGTTGAGTTGTATTGCTAGAAATTTATGTGCCCCGGGCCGGGTTTCGGCTTGGGGTTTTTTGTGTTATGGCGGGGTGAGGGGGGATTTGTAGAATAGCTGTTTCCTAACAAGAGCTTGGGGACACATGGGTAAGAACCGTCTGTATCTATGAATTTTAGCAATTGATAGCAATAGGTATCTATCTGCTAGCACTCGCTATCTCAAAATGTCGCTTAACTAAAAACTCCGCCCTAACTACAAGAATTCCACGTCTTGACTTAATGACAACCAAACCGAATTTTGACCTGCGGTTGTCACATATCCGGGCTTATTCTGACAACCAAACCCGATTTGGGCCCTCGGTTGTCACATATCCGGGCTTATTCTGACAACCGAACCCGATTTGGGCCCTCGGTTGTCACATATCCGGGCTTATTCTGACAACCAAGACGGGTTTTAGCCATTGGTTGTCACTAATCATCATGGATTATCGTGACAACCGCCACGTGTTAACCCCGAACCCACCGGAGTTCATCAACAGTGTCTTTGTGCAACAAACTAAAAAAAAAGAGCACCCCAGCCCAACCCAGCCAGGATGCTCCACAAACAAACTTATACTTCCCTTCTCAGTGCGCTGAGCACATCGACCTGGGTCGCGCGCTTTGCCGGACGTAAGCCGGAAATGATTGTAACTAGATAACAAATGACGAAGCTGATAACGGGAAGCGACCAAGGGATGCTGCTGAACATTAGACCTTCCGGCGGAGTTTCACCGAATGCCTGCTCGATGATGAGCGGGAGGCTGAAGTTGACGGCAAAGCTGATCAAATAGGCGACCGTCGTTCCAATCATGGCGCCGATAATTCCGATGTAGCTGCTCTCCAAAAGGAAAATGCTCTTTATTGTTTTCGGATTCGCGCCGATTGCCTTCATGATGCCGATATCCTGTGAGCGCTCGGTGACCGCCATTGTCATCGTGTTGTAAATGCCAATCGAGGCAATCAGGACGGCTATGGTGCCGATGAAGATCAATCCGGCTTTTACAATCGTGAACATCGTATTAACATTTTTCAACTCGCTCACGACCGAGTAGACATAATACTTATCTTTTTCAAGTTTATCTGAAATTGCTTTAACCGCTTCAAGATTTTTAGCGTACACTTTCACTTCATCATAGGAATCATCCGGACGCGGCTCGACTTCCATATTTGGGTTGTTCTGGTCCTTCATCATGCCCCGCGGCGTTCCGGTGAATGCTTCAATTTGCTTCATAAGGCCTTCGGAAATAAAAACGGTCCTGTCATGCATCCATTGTTTCGAAGGCTCTTTTCTTATGCCTGCCACTATTACCTCGAACGGCTTTTTCACTTCTTTGCCATCCTCGAACTTCCGGACCGTCAGTGTCAGCGTTTTTCCGAGCAATGATTCGCCAACCTGGTGCTCTTTCTTAATTTTCCCAGTATTGTCGTACAGGTCGTCGCCTTCAAAATTCTTCGGGACAAACCCATCGAGGAAATTGTAGCCAAGGATGATTTCGTTGTCTTTTTCAGCAACCTTGCCCTCAGACAATTCAAAGCCGGCTTTCAGCTCGGAAGGCATATGGGTAACAACGGTCTGGGCGAACGCTTCATGGCTGCCGTATTCAAAGTACCCTTCCTGCTGAAGGCTTTTCCGCCTTGTCACTGCCTTAACATTATTGATTTTCTCAAATTTGGCTATGTCTTTATCAGTAACTTGGTGGTGTCCATCTGTACTTTCCGACTTCCCGTGAACTTGAATCTCCGTTACAATCTGCCGCTCGGTGATTTCTTTTACGACCGATGAATGCAGGCCAAACCCTACTGAGGCGAGGACAATAAGGAATGCGCTCCCCATCGCCGCTGCCAATATCGTCATAAAAACGCGGGTCTTGCTTTTTTTCATATTTTGCCGGACGAACCGGAACTGATCCTTCAGCTTCATGCGTGTACCCCCTCAAAAACCCTGCCATCCCTCAGTTCAACCGTGCGGTGCCCAATCCTCGCTACCTGTTCATCGTGAGTGATGATCAGGAATGTGATGCCGAGCTCCCGGTTCAGCTGGACGATGAAATCGAGGAGTTCCTTTTCCGTTTCGCTATCCAGGCTTCCTGTCGGTTCGTCTGCAAGGATGATTGGCGGATTGATGATTAGCGCCCTTGAAATACTGACCCGCTGCTGCTGGCCGCCGGAAAGTTCTCCCGGATAGTGATCCCTGTATTCAAGCAAGCCGACTTTCGCCAGCATCTCTTCCGTTTTCTGTTTCCGCCTGGACTCGCTCATTCCCTGTAAAACAAGCGGCAATTCAACGTTTTCATACGCCGTCATACTCGGGATCAGCTGAAAGCTTTGAAAGATAAAGCCTAGGTGCCTGATCCGGAAATCAGCGAACTTCGCCTCATTTAAGCTCGAAACATTCGTTCCGTTAATGATGATTTCGCCTTTCTTCGGGCGGATAAACCCGCTCACAAGGTTGAGAAGTGTCGATTTCCCCGAACCGCTCCGACCGACGATCGTAACAATTTCCCCTTTTTCAACCGTAAGCGAAACATCCTTAAGGACTGGAATCACCGTCTTGTTACCCTTTTTCCCAATTTCAAAGTCGTGGGACAAATTCTGTATCGTAATCATAATGAATCTCCTAATCTGAAAAATTTTACAAGAATCATGCGGACTGCTTCTCAAGGACTGTCTTTCTCAAATGGAGCCGCGCCCGGTAGAGCCGCGTCCTGACCGTACCCGATTTAAGATTCAGCTTGGACGCGATTTCATCCTCTTTCAAACCGTAATCAATCCGGAGCACAAGCACATTCTGGTACTCCAACCCCATCCGGAAAACGGCACAGCGCACCTCTTCCTTAAGCGCCATCATTTCAATCTTCTTCTCGGTCGATTCAGCGGATCCCTGCTCCGAAATCCGTTGTTCCATAATCGTTTGGTCGGCAGGCATCCAGCGCTTCCGTTTTTCTCCCCTTACAAAATCAAGAGCAGTCCTTCTTGTCACAGAACCAAGCCAGGCGGCGATTTTACCCGTGTCCTGAATCGTACCAAGTTTTTTGTATGCTTTTAAAAAACTCTCCTGGACAACATCCTCGGCGAGGTGGATGTCCCTGATAATTCCATATGCGATTTGACGGAGCTTGCCCGCGTAGGTTGTATATAAATAGTCAAAGTCCAGCTCGTTCATCCGGTTGCCCACCTTTCGTTTGTAAAAAAGTACATATTAAAAATGGCTTTTAATAAAATCCGGAACATTCTTTTCGTCAAATGACCTCAATTCCTTCATTCCGTACGGTTTATAAACTACGACCGTGACATAGGCATCGCTTTCGTTCCAGCCATTCCTTGACTGGTCCAATGCCTGCTGAATGTCTTTTTTGTCTTTTATGATTAATGTACTTGGATCTTGCTTCATCGGACCTTCAAACAATTCTTCGATTCCGTATTGGTGCATTAAATCCGGGGCATTTTTCATAACTGCGATGTAGTCCACATCATTTGCAGAGACGGTTGCTTCCTCCAAAAGTTCATTTTCATTCAGCCAAGCGGCGAACTCATTGTATGATTTTTTTAAGTCGAGCTGAACCACTCCCTGGTAGGATTCGATTTCGATGACCGCTTTTGTGCCGATTGGGTATTTCCATTCTTCATACGACTCATTTTCGACTTCTCTTTTTAAAATGGCGAGAGCCTTTTTAACCTCTTGGCTGTCGGAAATCAGAACTTTTTTGTTTAATCCAACGCCATCGTTTATCCGAATTTTCCGTACCGAGGACTCTTTTAATTTAAAAATCGGATTGATGGAATGCTTGTATTCCTTTGTTAACTGGAGAGGCCTGAGCCATGATTTGTATTCATCGGCGTTGATGTTGTATTCACGGACAACCTTTTTGCCGTTTTCCAGTTCATACGTAAAGAAAAACTGCTGGGTAATCCGCGGATCCTGCCAGTTTGATTTTTCCCGTTGGATAATGGCGGCATGAAGCTTCCGGACCATTTCGATTGCCTTTTCGCCTTTCAGCGGAACCGGGCGATACAACAAATCGGCTTCTTCATACCTGTGGAGAAATTCGGTAACCATTACGCTTTTGATTTCGTTTTGGGCGGGAATATGCTTTTCGTACGGGCCAAAAGCCTGGAGACCCAAAATCAACAGGACGATTACTCCGGCGTATACCGCAAACCCGCGAAGATTCCCGAAAACCCGCCATGTTTTTTGCAAAACCATTTCGGCAACAAAGTATCCGATGAATGCCCCAAACGCATAACCAAACACCATCCATCCCATAGTGTGCTGGCCGTTCCCGAAATACATTCCGCCTAGCATCATCGTGCAGACGGTAACGCCAAATTTAAAAACTACTTTTAGTGAGTCAAAAGCAATCGCATCAGAGGCTGCTTCTGTTTTCCTTTTTTGATAGATAAATAGGCCAAGTACATACAAAACGGCCGATATTGCCAAATAAATCAGCGCTTGTTTCCAGCCAATATGCCCATTTGCCGATTCCATGATCGTCAGGTGCGTGATTGGCGATAAATATTCAATGTTGTTGATCCTGTAATAACTGCTCGGGAACCCGTAGAGCAACATCCCGAGGTTGTAAATGACCAATAGGGAGATACCCGCAGGAAACAGCAAGAAGATATATGTTAGTACTGCCTGGACCGCGGAAATGCCGGTTACCATGGCGACGAAAACCCCAGCGAGGTAAATGACAATATTAAAAACAATCGTCAGCCCAGCCCAAACGGCGATATCTTCAACAGACATATAGAGATTCCAGCCATATGCCGTTTGCATGGCAAGAATGATTGCCGAAATAAGCAGGATTGGTAGTACAAGGAAAACAAATCCCGCCACCGTATAAAAATGGTAAATATGCGTTCTTTTTACCGGAAGGCTGTGCATCAGGTCCGACCATTGCTTGACGTGAAGGAATCGGTACAGGAAAACCGACAACAGCACTGGCGCTGCAATCACAAGGACGAATTGTATACCAAAATCATATTGGAATAAAGTTTCGCTTGGGGTCCATACATGCAGTTCCCTATCCGAATACAACATCAACATCCTGATTGGCAGGATAAAAAGGAGGACGAGGAAATACACGATCGAAATCCAGCCGACACTCCGTGCAATCTGGAGGATCAAATCCTTATTAAACAATGACATTCTTGATGGCATATCCAATATCCCCCATTTCATAGATGAAAATTTCCTCAAGGGTAAGCGGAAGCCAATCGAAAATGACCGGGCTGGTCTTTTTGATTAAATCTACTATTTCGTCCTCGCTGCCCCTCACAATCAGGACTTGTACACTACCCCTTCGCTCGGAGTGGAGTACGTTCAATTGTTCAGTCAGGCCCTCTGGAATTCCATCCTTGTAAGCCAGTTGTACTTTGTGGATGTCTGACTTCAAATCATCAATATCTTTTTGGAGAAGAAGTTTCCCTTTATGTAAAATCCCGATATGGTCACAAAAATCCTCGATCTCACGCAAGTTATGGGATGATACCAAAATCGTCATTTCCCTTTCGGCCACATCCTGGACTAGCAGGTTCTTTACCTTCCTACGAACGACTGGGTCGAGGCCATCCATCGGTTCATCGAGAATCAGGAAATCCGGCATTGCGGACAGCCCAAGCCAAAACGCAACCTGCCGCTGAACCCCTTTTGAAAACGTATGGATTTTCTTGTTCATATCAATCTCGAAAACTTCCTTCAACTTTTCAAAACGCTGTCCGTTCCAGCGGGAATACATGCTTCGATAAAACTGCGCCATTTGCTTTGTTGTATACTGCGGCAAAAAATACGGCTGGTCAGGGATGAAAAAGATCCTATCCTTTAACGCTGTGTTCCCATAAACCTGCTCCCCGTCCATTGTGACCTCACCGCTGTCCTGACGATAAATGCCTGCCAGCATCTTAATCAGTGTTGTCTTCCCCGCACCGTTTGAACCAATCAAACCATATATGGATCCTTGCCCGATGTTCATGTCGACACGTTGAACGGCAGGCTGGCTGTTAAATGCTTTTACCACGCTTTTCATTTGAATCATTTCAGTCTGCCCCCTTCTTGGCATCTGTCTCTACGATCATGGCCTGCAGCTCCTCCACCGTCACGCCAAGAAACAATGCTTCTAAAATAAGCTTCTCTAGTTCCTGCTTCACCTGCGAAATCTTCTCCTTCTCCATCCCTTTTGCAATTGGGTTTACAAAGCTGCCCTTGCCCTTCAGCGAGTAAATGAACCCCTGAATTTCCAACTCACGGTATGCCTTCTGAATTGTATTCGGATTGATTGTCAATTCCTGCGCAAGCGTCCGCACCGACGGAAGCTGCTCATCAGGCTTTAAAACTTCATTGACAATCAACTCCTTCAGCTTCTCAACAAGCTGCTCATAAATCGGCTTCCGGCTCCTAAGGTCAAGATCGAACATGGTGACCCCCTATCTGTACTACGTGTACTAGGTGTACTACTACTCTTAATACAGTTGATTATAAGCCAAGGTTTGGAAAAGGGAAAGCATTTTGTGGAAAATATTTTTAGAGGGGTTTAAGTGTGGCTGGCTAAACTTAGTTTTTCATCTCTAAATGTGGTTCAGCGCTGATAAAAGGCTTTTCGTAAAATTGGTTATGGTGCGGCTGATTCAAGGTGGAGAATCATTGCATTCCGACTGTTCAATTTCCATAATTCTATAGATAAACTAAAATGTCTTGAAAAATGACTAGAATACTCTCAATAATCGCTAGAATATCTCCAATAATGACTAGAATATAAGGTGGTCCCTGCCCTTTTTACAGGGAAGATGCTCATTTTCATACTGAACTTCCTCATTTTAATGCCCAAACCGTGGTTTAAGGACAGAAACGGTTTTTTTTTTTCAAAAAAGCGGCCCTTAAACAGAAAAAAGCCTTCAACCCGTTTCCGGATTAAAGGCTTTTTGCCAAAGCGTCTTCGCTTGGAAATTTGTTTTTCTGAATGTAGAGGAGCCTTGAAGACAGCGCGATTCCGGCTGCCAAAAGGCCGATTGTCAGTCCGATCCAGTATCCCGGAGCGCCAAGCCCGGTGTTATGCGCCAAAATATAACCGATTGGCAAACAGACAAGCCAGTATGCAATCAGCGTCATGACGAAGGCGAGGTTCACGTCCTTGTAGCCGCGGAGTGCCGCAAGCGCTGTTACCTGGATGGCATCGGCAATCTGGAAGAACAGAGCGTAAATCAGGAACGATCCGGTCAGTGCTATTACAGCCGCATCATTCGAATAGAGGCCGGCAACCTGATCGCGGAACAGCACGACGAGAATTCCCGTGCCTGTGGCGGTGATGATGGCGAGGATAATGCCAAGCCAACTGTAAGCCCGGGCATCCCGGTACCTCCGTGCGCCGACTTCGAACCCGACGAGAACAGTTTGCGCCATTGAGATTGAAATCGGGATCATGTACAGGAACGAAACAATATTCAAAGCCGATTGATATGCCGCAATCGTTGTGACATTGAATTTTGAAATGAGGATCGTAACGACGGCAAACATGCTCGTTTCAAAAAAGAGTGACAACCCCATCGGGACGCCGATTTTCAGGATTTCCGAAAAACGCTCACTCGAAAATTCCTTGAAGTTGGCGAAAGACACGTAGGCCGAAAAAGGTTCCTTTGTTTTCACAATGTAGGCGGTTATTCCCGTAATCACCCAAAACGTAGCGGATGTTGCAATCCCCGCACCCGCCCCGCCTAGCTCGGGAAATCCAAGGTTTCCGAAAATAAGCACAAAGTTCAGGAAAAAATTGACCGGCAGCGCTAGCAAGAGGATAACCATGACGATTCTCGTTTTGCCAAGCGCGTAAATGAATGAACGCAGTACGTTGAAGATAAACAATGGAATGATTCCTAACCCGAGATTAACCAGGTAGCTGTGCGCAGTTTCATGGACACGCGAATTCAAATCCATCGCGTTTAATAATGGATTCAGAATTATCGCCCCTGCGATGATGACAATCAACGCAACCGCAATCGCAAGGTAAATTCCGTGTGAAAGGATTGAGGAAACCTCGTGGTCTTTCTTTTCTCCAAATTTCTGTGCTGCAATAGGCGAAACCGCGAGCAGGATTCCGCTCAAGCCGACAAAAACCGGATTCCAGATCGCCGAACCGATGGCCACTCCGGCTAGGTCGGCAGGATTGTATTTTCCAGACATAATCGTGCTGAAAAATACCATTGAAAACATCCCAAGTTGGGTAATCAGGATTGGAATCAGCATGGTGAAAATTTGTTTGATTTTTTCTTTTGTTGTAAAAGTCTGATACATCTCAATACTCCTAAAAATTACAATATCGCAGGTTAACCAATTAACCCATACGTAAGAGTATAGCAGACTTGGCGGAATAGGAAACATTTTGCTTTCGCCCAGTTGGATTTTTATAAAAAGAGGAGTACTTCAACAAACACTATTTCCGCGAACTAGAAGGAATAATAATCAACTTGACGAAATACTACTGTAAGAATGTGGTTGTTCACTACCGCGTTAGGAGGAAACTATGGTGACCTTGCATAGGTATTTCATTGGCAGTTCGTTAAGTTTTATCGCCTTTCTGCTTTCCGTTACCGTTATGAATTTCGTATTGAGTATCCTTTTTATAACCAGTGATTATCAAGAGCTTTCCTTAATCGTTTTGTCCGTTTATTCCATCCCGTTTATCTACAGTACTACGCTTGCCACGGTGCTTTCCTATGTACTCATAAAAAAATTTAAATCCCGCTGGAATTATGTCGTTCATTGCTTATTGGCTGGAATCCTTTTCTCAATAGTTTTTGGTATTGGCCTTTTTGAAAAGAGCTTTACCGGATTGCTGACTTTCCCGGGCACGTACGGAGTGATCATCGGAGCGGTCGTTTTTTCAGTAGGAAAATACATCACTTTTAAAAAAGCTGCGGTTTATGGCTACTTTATTCCTCTTTTTGTCGTGGCGTTGTCCATCGTCTATGTGAATTTTTAGAAGGTGAAAATGCAATGTGGGAGGTTGATTCCATGGTTTGGACCATCGCGATGCGGAAAGTTAAAGCTGGCTTGCTGGCGATTCCTTTATCCACGCTTGCTGTTTTCATTTATTTTTATAAACAAATAGATATAGGACCAATATGGATGATCCTGCTTGTCTTCGCTATTGCCATTATGACGTATGGATTGGCAGCCGCCTTCTTCGCAGAATATGTTTCTAGTAAAATATCATCTGGAAAGCTGGCTTTCCTGACAAGGTTCATCCTACACGTCCTCTTTGGGCTCGTCCTAATTGGCGGCGAATTCATGGTTTTCTACAGCCTCGGTGCCTCGCTGATTTTCTTTTTTGTGGATGAAATTCTACGGGCAAAGGGCGAGACCTTGAGGAAGCTTGATTAAGGAAAAATATAAATAAAGGCCGCACCCTTAATCAGGGCAGCGGCCTGTTTCTTTTTGCTAGATCAATCATTTCTTTCAATTCATTCCTGAAGCCCTTTACGGCTTTTTCTCCGTAAACAGTTACTGGCACGCCCAGGAAGCCATACTGTTCGACTTCTTTTTTAAAAAGAGGATCCTCGGAAATATTTCTCGTTTCAAACGGGATTCCCTCCTCCGCGAGAACCCTTTTCACCATTGTGCACTCAATACAGTCATTCATTGTATAAACGATAACTTTGTCAACCAAATGGAAAAACCTCTTTTCGTTTGTCAAGTAATTTATTTTGAAAATTCACAAATTTCACTCTTTTAGTAAGCGTTTTCACTGTTGTATAATTACAAAAATAATATTTTTATAAAACATTGTTTAAATGGTGCATATACATTTAACAATGATAACAGAGAAAAACAGCAAACGGGGGAAAACAGCATGATTTGTTTTTGCGAGGTGCTAGATAAGGATAAATACGGGCTTAGCGGGAAGGTTGTCATTTTGGAAGGGCAGGATACAATCCTGCAGGCGTATGGGCTGAAAAGCGGACGTATTTTGGAACTGGCCGGAATTGATACGAGGCTTTTGACAATGTTTTATAAATCGATGATGCCTGGGATTGACTGGTTCATTGTCGTTTACGATTACAAACAATTTTGCGCTGACCCAGAGGTCAAGGAAGCGATCATCTGGCATGAGCTCGGCCATATTGACCATCCAGTTGAGAGGGATCAGCTGAGTGTTGAATCCGAAATTCGCTGCGACGAGCTGGCGATTATGCGCGGCTATAAGGAAGGCATGAGGCGCGTCCTTGATATGACGCAAAAAATGGCCAGGACACTCAATAACAAGCTGCTCGACGAGATGACGAGCCAACGTTTGATGAGGATTTCTGGTTAATGATACGAACTGAACGGAAAATGCGGCGGGACAGTGATTACTTGAAAAAGTGGCCAATCTCCTGCCGCATTTTTTCTTTGTTTGCCGCGAATTGTTTGTGGCGATGTCCGTTGCTGCCTGACGGATGCGGGAAGCCTGTCACCATATGCCGTGTATCCATTCGGCCGCTTTTGCCAAGCTCCATGAACACACGCGCGACATTCACTCCGAGCGGAATAATGAGCGGAGTTTCCAATATCGAATGGTCATTCGCGAAATAGGTTTCGATGTGGGAACGGAGCAAGTCCGTTTTCCACGGGTCCGGCCTTGAGCCGTTGTAATTTTTGCCATCAAAAAAAACCGCATGTGGCAAGATGGAAGCTGTTTGAACAAGGTGGTTTTCTTTTCCGAAAAGTTCCATCGACGATTGTATGCCAAGATGTTCAGCCAGTCCAAGCTCGTCCAGCATCGCAACGAGATTTCTCCTCATTGATCCTTCAAAGCTTGATCGCTTTTTCACCTCATGAAGAATCTCCTCATCCGAAACCTGTCGGCTGTAAAAACTATGGACGGTTTGGTATGCAACCCGCATCTGATGCATGCCCGGTGTGATGCCGGCGATCAGGATTTTTGCATTTGTATTTATGTAGTCAAATGGCGTGTAATAGATTTCAAGCTTCCTCTTCTCGTCTTTTTCCAAAAGGAATTGCCTGTTCCTCAAATCTTCGTCCCGTAAAGGGGATGGCAATGAAAAAATCTTTTTCTTATAGGCTTTGAACATCGAAGTGCCAACGATTCCCATAGCAATCCCCTTTCATCCTATATTGCGTTTATTATATCAGAAGTTTTGCGTCCCCCAAAATTATCTCCTCCTCTTTGAAAATAATTCAGGCAGATTAAAACCCCATAGGGAGTGTTCAATTGTCTCCCGAATGAAAAAAGTAACCCCCCGCAATTGCGAGGGGTAAATCAGTTTATTCGCTTAATACCCACTTTCGGATTGCCTTGCCAACGCCTGACTCATTGTTGGTGGAAGTTACCCAATCCGCTTCGTCCTTAACAAGCTGCTGGGCATTTCCCATGGCGACTCCAAGACCCGCTTCTTTTATCATCAACATGTCATTCATGCTGTCACCGACAGCCATGACATTTTCCATTTTGATTTCCAGAAACTCGCACACTTTTTTCAGTGCTTCCGCTTTGTTGATGCCGATTGCGTTAACTTCAAGGTTTGTCGGGCTTGAATTGCTGATTTCAAGCTCGCCTTTATCGCGGAGGAGTTTTAGAACCGTCTCCCTTACTGCATCCTCAGGGACATCGAAGCCAAATTTTAACCACTCGTGGTCGCCGAGGTTTTCAGGCATCTCGTTTCGGAAAACTCGTTCCGTGCTGATCGCCCAAAAGTTTGTTTTATGCTTTTTTGAAATATCATACATCCATTCCATCAATGGCAGGCTGACCGGGTTCCGTTCTACAAGCTCCCCTTCCGGCCCCCAAATTTCTGCTCCATTAATTGTCACCAGGTAGGAAGATAACGCGAGCGAAACCGCATAGTCCCTGCACGTTGCCAGATTTCGGCCGGTGCTGAGTACAACCTTTACTCCTTTCGCTTCCGCATCCGTGATTGCCCTGCGGTTTTCATCGGAAACCTGATGGCTGTCATCTAAAAGTGTGCCATCCATGTCCAGTGCAATCAATTTGATGTCCAATTGTTCCTTATCCATTCAATCACACTCCAAGCTCTCTCTGTTCTAATGTCCATCTTATCACGTTGCGAAAGTGGATGAAATTGTTATGCCTTGAACTGAAGGCTGGCTCCGCTGAAGAATCCTTATTCCCCAGCGGCAATACGCGTAAATTCCTCCAATGTGGTTGAATATTTTACATACGTGCGCGGCAGCTCGTAGTTCTCATTTGGCCCATTAGTTTTTACAAAAGGGCCTGGCGTTGTCGTCAATCCAAATTGATAGTACTTTTTTGTTTCATCAATCACTTTCCGGTTCGCATTCCCGTAAGGATACGAAATCGCAATGACTGGCTTTTTGGTAATTTGTTCGATTTTCCGCTTGGATTCTCCAAGTTCGTAATTGTAATTTGTGATTTTCGTTAAGTCCGGATGGTTTGCTGTATGGGACTGGATTGAGAACATCCCCGACGCAGCAAGTTGCTGTATATCTTCTTTAGACAAACGGTTTTTGTTCCCGATAAAGTCGGAAATGATGAACAATGTCGCGGCCGGCCGGAATGTTTCACCCCTTATTTTTGTAAAAATGGCCCCCACGTTCAGGTTGTTCTTATAACCGTCATCGAATGTTAGGAAAATTGGTTTCTCGAATCGCTGTGCTTCACCCAAGCGTTCAAACGTCAACAACGTGAAGCCATTCGCTTTTAAGTACTCCATTTGCTTTTGAAAATTCTCCGGCGTCACATACAGCTCTTTTTGCCCTGTGCCTTTGAATTCAGCTATGGAGTGGTAAACAAGGATGGGGATTTTCTTTTGCGCCAGAGTGTATGTTGGAAAAAGGAACAACAGCCATGCTGCCATAAAGAGGATTAGCTTTTTCATTTGGATCCCTGCCTTCTTGAATTAATATTAGTTTTGTGCAGGAGTTCCAATCTTATTATGGAAACTATATAAAGAACTATTTTAAGAGGAGTGAACGTTTATGAAACAGGTTATAACGCCCTATTTGAGCTTTAATGGAAATGCAAAGCCGGCTTTGGAAAGGTACAAGGAAATTTTCGGTGGAGAACTTGAGGGCATGCAAACTTACGGGGAAGCCGATTTCCCAACCCCTCCCGGAGCGGATAACCTTATCATCCATGGCCGCCTGCGTGTTGGCGAGTTGGTCATCATGGCATCCGACTCATCGCCGGGCCGCGATGTAACTGCGGGCGACAATGTTTCGCTTGTCCTAGAATTCGAAAGCGAAGAGGAAATCAATCGCGTTTACGAAGCGCTTTCTAGAAATGGCTCCGTTTTTATGGAACTCCAGGATACGTTCTGGGGAGCGAAATACGCAAAAGTCCGCGATGATTTCGGCGTGATCTGGGATTTAAATTTTGAAAAGGGACAGCAGTAAAGTTATAAGGAAAGAGGAAGCCTTGGTACTTAGGCTTCCTCTCTTTTTAATTGGCTATTGATTTTGCACATCCGGAGTTTGAGTGACAACCAAACCGGATTTTACCTTTAGAATGTCACTCAAATGGGGGTTGAGAGACAACCGAACCGGATTTCCCCCTTAGAATGTCACTCAAATGATTTTGAGTGACAACCAAACCCGATTTTGACCTGCGGTTGTCACATATCCGGGCTTTATCTGACAACCAAACCCGATTTTGACCTGCGGTTGTCACATATCCAGGCTTTATCTGACAACCAAACCT
>NZ_LMTI01000001.1:228023-459761 GCF_001510665.1 Bacillus sp. FJAT-27445 | reverse complement strand
TATCTGACAACCAAACCCGATTTTGACCTGCGGTTGTCACATATCCGGGCTTTATCTGACAACCGAACCCCATTTACCCTTAGAATGTCACTCACCTGGTTCGCCCTAACACTTTACAAAAAAGAAGCTCGCGTCATTTTCCAACAGATACGGGGCATCCTCATCACGTAGCGTTTTTACTGAGGTAAGCCTTTCCGCGGACTCCTTTAGCCGATGCTGTTCCTTCTCACGCTGCAGCTCCTTGTCTTCCCATATCGCTTCATCTTCAACGTGTAGATAACCAAAGCCATCGTCAAAAATATCGTCTCCGTCCAAGTCGGCACTTCCTAGCAGTTTATCCACCCATTCCAGACTCGAATCCTTCAACGCTTTTTTCCGTAGTTCTGCTTCCCTTTCCAGCAGTTCAATTTCAGCCATTTCTTCATGTGTTATCCCATACGGTGCCCCGCCCGACGTATACCCGGCTATGAACGCAAAGGTTTCATCCGAATCGATGCCCCAGTCGTCATAATAGTAGGTCTTCCTATTCTTATTCTTATTCTTTTTCTTTTTCTTCTTTCCCATATCTGATTTAAATTCCTTTTCTCTAAAGTTGACTAATTACAATACTAAAAAGGGACACTTTTCACAGTGCCCCTTCCCCTAACTAAATGAAAATCAAGCATCAGCCCGTGTTCCTCAGACCGGCAGCGATTCCGCTTATTGTGAGCAGGACCTGGGTCATGAGCTCTTCATCGGGCTCGTCCATTTTCCGCAGTTCCTTGATAAGCTCTACTTGGATGAAGTTGAGCGGATCGACGTACGGATTCCGCCTTTTGACGGAGTCGCGGATGTTTGGTGAGTGCTCTAGCAGCTCTTCATCTTCCGTAATCAAGAGCAGGATGTTTTTCGTCTTGTTGTATTCGTCTTCTATGTTGCCAAAAATCCTGTCCCTAATTTCCTCATCTTCAACAAGTGCGGCATACTCCCTGGCTGTTGTGATATCCGCCTTCATAAGCGCCATTTGAAGGTTATCGATGGTCGAGCGGAAAAACGGCCATTTTTCATACATTTCCCGGAGTAGAGCCAAATTCTCTTCACTTTTACCAGCAAAGCTCTCCAATCCTGTGCCCGCCGCATACCAGCCCGGTAAGAGCTGCCTGCTTTGCGTCCAGGCAAATACCCATGGAATGGCGCGGAGGTTTTCGAATTTCGCGCTGTTCTTCCTTGCCATTGGCCGTGAGCCGATGTTCAGCTCGCCAATCTCATTGAGAGGTGTTGCCTGGTTGAAATACGTGAGGAAATCCTTGTCCTCGAAAACAAGCGACTGGTATTTCAAAAGTGATTCGGCGGAAATTTCCTCAATCGCCCGGACAAACCGATCATCCCGGATTTCCTGTTCCGATTCGGTCGATACGTGGGCTGCCACCTCAAGCATCGTTGAAGTTGCCTGCTCGAGGCTCCGATAGGCGATGTCCTCAAGAAGATAACGGGATGACAGGACCTCGCCCTGCTCGGTAATTTTTATCCCATCTCCAAACGTTTCAGCCGGCTGGGAAAGCAAGCTTCTATTAAGCGGGCCGCCGCCACGGCCAAGCGAGCCGCCGCGTCCGTGGAAAAACTTCAGGCGAATGTCATGCTCCCGGGCCATTTGATGGATTTCCAGCTGCGCTTTGTACAGCTTCCAGTTTGCGGTCATTGTGCCGCCGTCTTTGCTCCCATCCGAATAACCGAGCATGATTTCCTGGCGGTTGCCGAGCATTTGCAAATGGTTCCTGTATACAGGCATGTTGAGTAGCGTTTCAATGATTTTCGGACCAGCCGTAAGATCATCGATTGTCTCAAGCAACGGCGCAACATTCAAATACGACTCGACCGTCCCATCCGCATGAAGCCTGTAAATGCCGGCTTCCTTTGCGAGTACCAGTACTTCAAGGAGGTCGCTTACCGACTGGGTCATGCTGACAAGGTAAACCGAGATGGATTGCCTCCCGAATTCCTCATGTGCTTTTTTGATCAGCTGGAAGACGTTGATCATTTCCTGTGTTTCCTTCGAATAATCCTCATGCAAAAGCAGTAACGGGCGCGGGTCCGCAAGCAATCCTTGAAGGAGTTCCTGTTTTTCCTCCTCGCCCAGGGATTTGTAATCATCCACAATCCTTACTTTCTTGAGAATTTCCGTTATGGCCTCTTCATGTTCGCCACTGTGGTTTCGGATATCCAAAGTTGCGAGATGGAATCCAAACAGCTTCACCTGGCTGATCAATTTTTCCATAAGCTTAAGCTCACGGTTTGCGGGGTGATGCCCGTACACGCTACGGCGAACCATTTCAAGATCTGCCAATAGTTCTTCAGGACCTTTGTAGCCTGATTCATCCTCCCCAATCTTGCGGACACGTTCGATCATGACGGCAAATTTCCGGCGGTACAGCTCTTCTGCGACTGTCCACCGCCGATCTTCCGGCAAATATTTCCGTTCATCATTCAGAACCGATTCAATCAACTCTTCGCTCACCTTTACACGCGTCGTTGAATGGCTGAAGCGCCTCATCAGTTCGACAAGCACTTCCCTGTATTTTTTTAAAACAAGCTTGCGGTGCCTCATGAGGGTTTCCCACGTTACATCTGATGTAACAAAAGGATTGCCATCCCTGTCGCCGCCAATCCACGAACCGAATCGGAGGAAAGCCGGTACATCCCATGGTTCTTCCGGGTAATGGTCTGTGAGGCATTCCTCGACCTCCTGGTGAATTTCTGGAAGTACATCGAACAGTGTATGATCAAAATAGTATAAGCCATTCCTCACTTCATCAATGACGGTCGGTTTTCTATCCCGAAGTTCATCCGTCTGCCAGAGGGCGGCCACCTCGTTAATCAGGCTGCCTTCAATCTTTTCCCTCTCTTTTTTGGCTAAAAGGGGATTGTTCAGGCTCTTCAGAAGGTCGGCGATCCGCTTCTGGATTTCGAGGACCGACCGCTTCGTCGCTTCGGTCGGGTGCGCGGTAATGACGAGTTCAAGCGACATCCCCTCAAGAACCTTCTTGATTACCTCGGCACTGATTTTGTGCTCTTTCAACGAAAGGATGGCATTATCAATCGAACCGGGCTGCTTAGTCGCATCTTCCTGCAGCTGGTATTCGCGCCGCCTCCGAATGCGGTGGTTTTGCTCGGCAATATTAATCAAATGAAAATATACGGCAAATGCCCGGATAACCTGTTTCCTCATTTTAGGATCAAGTCCGGAAATTTCCCTTTTCAGCTCCTCGTAAATCGTGATTTCGAACGACTCGCGCAGAAGTTTAAATTTTAGCCTAATTTTTTCGACTGTTTCAAATAATTCAAGTCCACCATTGTATTGAAGAATCTCTCCGAGAATATTCCCGAGCATCTTCACATCCCGCCTGAGCGGAAGGCTGCTGTCATTTGCTTTCAATTCTGCCATCGTCTCACCTTCCTAAACACTGCATTACAGTAAAGTTTTTTATTACTATAGCATGAAATACCCTTTTTGTTCATTTATTAACATAGTGGATTAACGAATTTTTAATTCTTTTTTGAAAAGATAATTATATAACCCGTAAAAAAAGAACCTTCAATTTTAATTGAAGATTCCTTTTTAACATCCCTGATTCAGTCTTATTTTTGCCCATACGTTTTGAATTTATCTGCAAGTCTTACCATTTCATCTTCAGGCAAAAGGACTGGATCGCCAATCGATTTCGTCTGGTAGTAAATTTGCGCGCAAAACTCAATTTCTTCGGCAATCGTAAAGGCCGTTTCAATATTGTGCGCACCGGCGATTAAACCGTGGTTTGCCAATAGGACGGCGCGACGGTCTTCCATCCCATTGAATGCCGTTTCGGCAAGTTCCTTCGTCCCGAAGGTTGCATACTCAGAGCACCGAACATTCGGACCTGCGTAGGCAACGAGATAGGAAACAGCCGGGAGGTCCCATCTCAGCGAAGCGATTGTCTTTGCGAATGGTGAATGGGTATGGACGAGCGCATCAATGTCGTCTCTTTTCCGGTAAAAAATCAAGTGCATTTCGAGTTCGCTTGACGGCTTGCGGCTTCCTTCAATCACATTTCCGTCTAGGTCGACGACAACGATGTCCTCTGGCTCGGTCGAAAAATAATCCAAGCCGCTCGGGCTGATGGCGGCAAGCCCTTCCTCTCTGTTAAAAATGGAAATGTTGCCGCCCGTTCCCTTTGTAAGCCCGCTTGTAATCAATTTTTTCCCGTATTCGACGATTTTCTCACGTTCTTTTTTTAATCGCATGCGGAATCTACCGCCTTTTTAAATTTTGATTGATCCCTGTTATGATGCTTTTTTTAAAAGAAGAATTTATTCTTCAAACAGCTTTTTCAGGTTTTCCTTGTACGGTGCGCGGACAATTCCTTTTTCGGTGATGATGGCCGTTACGTTTTCGTGAGGCGTCACGTCAAAGGCAGGATTATAGACCTGGATGTCCTGCGGCGCGGAAAACTGTCCGAAGCGGTTGATGACTTCATGGGCATGGCGCTCTTCGATTGGAATGTCTTTCCCAGTTTCTGTACGCATGTCGATTGTCGGCGTTGGAGCCGCGACATAGAATGGGATGCCATAATGCTTGGCAAGAATTGAAACGCCTAGAGTGCCGACTTTGTTTGCCACATCTCCGTTGGCTGCAACCCTGTCCGTACCGACGATGACGGCGTCAATTTTACCCTGTGACATGACGACCGCGGCCATGCTGTCGGTGATGACTGTTACATCAACGCCAGCGCGCTGCAGCTCAAGTGCTGTAAGCGTCGAACCTTGAAGGCGTGGCCTTGTTTCATCCGAGAATACCTTGATGTCCCAGCCCTTTTCTTTTGCCAGGTACATTGGCGCTGTTGCGGTACCGTATTTCGTTGTCGCTAGCGCCCCAGCGTTACAGTGCGTCAGCAGCCCAATACCATCCTTCATGAGAGTAAGGGCATTCTCACCGATTTTCCGATTGATTTCCTCGTCTTCCTTATGGATGGCAATCGCCTCTTCAAGTAATTTTGCCTTGATTTCTGCGATCGGGAGCGTCTTTAAGGATTCCGTCGTCTTTTCCATCCGATCTAGCGCCCAGAAAAGATTCACTGCTGTCGGACGGGACGTTGCCAGGTAATCGGAAATTTCCTTTACTTTTTTACAAAAAGAATCGAAGGAATCTTCGGACGCATCCTTCACCCCAAGGTATAGCCCATAGGCAGCAGCAACCCCGATCGCCGGCGCGCCGCGGACCTTCATCACCCGGATAGCGTCCCAAACGCCTTCCGCTGTTGTAAATGTTTCATATACTATTTCATTCGGTAAAAGAGTCTGGTCAATCAGCACCAGTCCATCATTTTTCCATTCAATCGTAATCAACGGTTCAGCCACACTGAATCCCCCTTTTGCTCATCATGCTTGTTTCTCAAACTCTACGCATTCAGTCTATCACCTGGCAGTGAAAGTGGACAAGCAAAAATGCGAACAGTGCCACTCCCCCGGATAGTGTTGAAAACCCCGAACAGTGAGAATCACTACCTGAAATTTGTCGAGGAGATTGTTTGCGAATTCTTAACCATAACATGATTATGTTAACAGTTAAGAGTTATGGTCACCCTAACTAACTATTTAAAAAATTCCTCCTTTACATAAAATTCCCACTATAGTACGTTTATTACGTAAACCGAAATAATAAGGAGTGGTCGCAATGGAATACCGCAGGTTGGGGAAAACTGGGTTGAAGGTAAGCGAAATCAGTTTAGGAAGTTGGCTTACATATGGGGGTTATGTTGAGGAACAAAACGCTGAAGCCTCGATTGACCGGGCTTATGAACTCGGTGTTAATTTTTTCGATACCGCCAATGTCTACATTCGCGGTGAAGCCGAAAAAGTGGTTGGCAAAGCGTTGAGCAAATACCCGCGTGAGTCGTATGTGCTTGCAACGAAGGTGTTTGGCAAAATGGGCGAAGGCCCGAATGACAAAGGCCTGTCACGAAAGCACATCATTGAGCAGGCGAACGCCAGTCTGAAACGGCTTGGAACCGACTATGTCGACCTTTATTATTGCCACCGGTATGACCCGGAAACTCCATTGGAGGAAACATTGCGCGCGCTGGATGACCTCGTCCGCCAAGGAAAGGTTCTTTACATCGGCGTCAGCGAATGGACAGCCGAGCAAATAACCGAAGCCGTTCACCTTGCCGACAGGAAGCTGCTCGACCGGATTGTCGTCAACCAGCCGAAATACAGCATGCTGCAGCGTTATATCGAGGATGAAGTACTGCCGGTCAGCCAAAAGCACGGAATCGGACAGGTTGTCTTCTCTCCGCTCGCACAGGGTGTCCTGACCGGAAAATATCAAAAAGGACAGGAAATCCCTGCCGGCAGCCGCGCCTCTGTTGAAGGATATGCGAACCTTTTCGGACTTTTAACAGATGAAAATCTTGATAAAGTTGAAAAACTTAAAGGGGTTGCGGCAGAGTTGGATTTGGGCCTTTCCCAGCTGGCCCTAGCATGGATTCTTCGCCAGGAAGGCGTATCCAGTGCTTTGATTGGCGCAAGCCGTCCTGAACAGGTTGAGGAAAACGTCAAAGCAAGCGGCGTCAAACTTTCATCGGAAATGCTTGCCCACATCGAAGATATCCTGCGTTAAATTTACGCCCGTTTAAATTGAGTGATTCCAAGAAAAGATAAGAATGGCACCTTTGTGATGCCAGCGTTTCACCAAATCCTGCATAGAGGTGATAAAATGAGCTACAAGGATTATCTCGATCCGCGTTCAGGTCTTTTTCACCAAGCCTTTCAAAGCCGTAAGCATACCAAATCCCAGCTGAACGGCCAAACGAAAATGTCACAGACAGACATCATTCTGAGGAGCAACGCGAAAGCGCACCGCTGGTGATGGCTGGCAGGAGAAACGTACAGGCAGCACCCTTTTAAATGAAGGGTGCTGTTTTTTTATGTGCAACCTCTTTTTCACGTGAGGGTGCTGTTTTTTTGTGTGGCCCTCTTTCTCGCATGAGGGTGATTTTTTAGTGGGTGTGAATTGTGTCCGAAATTTGACAGTTTTCGATATCCACCTTGAAATTTTCGATATATCTAAAAAATTTTCGATATCCCACCTAAAATTTTCGATATTCGTTAAAAAGTGGGCGATATATAGTTAACTGCTTAAATCTGTCTCTCCCTCCAAACGCTTTGTACCGTTTTAGTGGTGTAAATCGCGTCCGAAATTTGACAGTTCTGGATATCCGTGTGAAAATCCTGGATAAAAATTAAAATTCCTGGATATCCGATTAAAAGTTACGGATATATTCGCAAAAGTTACGGATAAATCTAAAAAAGTACCTGGCTGCCCATCCGCCGCCCACCGAAAAAACACCACTTACAAATTATAATTGCCGTACCTTACTCGTCCGTCCCTCTGTAACCCCAAAAAAACGGTGTAAATGTGCATATTGGGGTAAAAAACGCTGCAAATCGGTTAATTTTTGCTATTCTTTTTAAATATTGAGCCTAACTACAGTTTTAATTGCTGTCGTTCCACGAAACCTACATTTCTGTCATCCCAGCGAACCTCTCTTACTGCTCAAACTGCCTAAATCCCCCTCGATTGGTACATATTCATTTTGACTTTATCCGCTCTTTTGGTATTCTTCTGCTATAAGCTAAATCGATTGAAGGTAGATTTCTTATGGAAAGATTGAACCCTCACTGGGAAAAAGTACGCCGTTTTTGGAAAAAGCGGCATTTAACGCAAATTATCCTGCTGATTGCATTGGTTGTATTTTTGCTGACCATTCTTTTCTTTGCCTGGCTTGCGAGCCGTGCCAATGTGGAATCCCTCAAAGAAGGGCTCAGCCAGTCGACAGTTATTTATGACAGGGATGGCATCAAGGCGGCTGAAGTGACTGCCAACCGAATGGGCGGGACCAAGGTTGAGGATATGCCTGACGTTGTGAAAAATGCAGTCGTTTCTATTGAGGACGAACGGTTTTACGAGCATAACGGTTTTGATATAAGAGGGATTGCCCGTGCGTTTTTTGGCAACCTGTTTGCCGGAAGGATTACCGGGGGAGGCAGCACCATTACCCAGCAGCTGGCAAAAAACGCGCTCCTTTCCCCTGAACAAACGTACAGGCGGAAAGCTGAGGAACTGTTCCTTGCCGCAAAGCTAGAGGATACGTATAAAAAGGACGAAATCCTTGAAATGTATCTGAACCAGGTCTACTTTGGCAGCGGGGCATGGGGAATTGGCTCCGCATCGCAGCGGTATTTCAACAAGAACTTAAAGGACGTTACAATTAGCGAGGCCGCAATGCTAGCCGGACTTCTTAAGGCCCCATCTGCCTATGACCCGTTCAACCATTATGACCAGGCACTCAAGCGCAGAAATGTTGTCCTTGGAAAAATGCGCGAGCTGAACAAAATTTCCGAAGAGGAATACAAACTGGCCATTAAACAAGAAATCGCATTAAGTGATGGCCAGGGGACAAAAATTAAGCGTAAATACCCGTACTATATCGACGCAGTTATAAATGAAGCAATTAAAACCTACGGCCTGACGCAGGATGAAATTTTAACAAGAGGCTACCGGATTTATACTGAACTGAATCCGGACCTTCAGACCGCAATGGAGAAGGTTTACCAGCGCGATTGGCTCTTCCCTCGCGGCCGTGGAGGCGAAATTGTTCAAAGCGGATCGGTTCTCATTTCACCGCAAACAGGCGGGGTAATGGCTGTAATCGGCGGGCGGGGCGAGTATGTTTTTCGGGGCTTCAACCGGGCCACCCAGCTGAAAGCTCAGCCTGGTTCAACGATGAAGCCAATAGCAGTCTATACCCCGGCCCTCGAAGAAGGATATACACCGGAATCCGAGCTCCTTGACGAACCAACGTCATTCGGTGAGTACAAACCGCAAAACGCAACGAAAAGATATGCCGGCAAAGTACCGATGTATAAGGCAGCAGAGCAATCCATCAACGTGCCGACTGTTTGGCTTTTGAATGAAATCGGTGTTAGCAAAGGCGCGGATGCCGCGGAACGATTCGGAATTCCAATCCAGAAGGAAGACCGGAATCTTGCCCTGGCTCTCGGCGGGATGCACAATGGCATCTCCCCTCTTCAGCTTGCATCTGCGTATTCCGCATTTGCAAACGAAGGCAAGCGGCATGATCCGCATTTTATCGTCAGAATCGTCGGCCCGACTGGCAATGAAATCGCAAGCCATAAGGGGAAAACCGAAAAAGCTACATCTAAGCGCGTTGCAAGGGAGATTACCTCCATGCTGCTTGGCGTTGTGGAAAATGGCACTGGAAGAGCTGCCAGGGTCCCCGGGCTTGATATTGCCGGTAAAACAGGTTCAACCCAGCTTCCTTATGAGGATATCAATGGGACCAAGGATCAATGGTTCGCAGGCTATACGCCTGAAGTCGCCGGAGCGATTTGGCTCGGTTACGACAGGACCGACCGGGAGCATTACTTGACAACAACATCATCCCAGGGAGCAACTCCTATTTTCAGGGCCATCATGCAGGAGGCAAAACCTTTCTTAAAGGAAGATTCGTTTGGTATTGCAACCGCAGGCGAGGAACCCGAGTCTTTCATTTCGAAAGAGGAACTCTTGGCCCAAACCGAGAAGCTTAGGAAAGAAGTCGGCAAAGCCGCCGAAACGATTAAAGAAGAAGCACCGAAATGGAAGGAAGTCCTCGATAACGGTGTCTCCGCTATGCTTGACGGGCTTGGCAGGCTCGCTGATAAGGTTCAGGAATTGAAGAATAGGTAAAATTGGCAAGCCATTCTCGTTCAGGAAGGGATTTTAAAAAATCCCTTCTTTTTTTATTGCTTTCAGTTCCCTTGCCTGATCTCACCGATTATTTTCATTCATTTCGACATCTCCCCGGTAAAATTCACATATTAGTAACTATCCAAATAAAAAAGTATGTTTTCGGAAGAGAGGATTGAAGTGATTAAAATACATCAGAAACTAATAGATCTTGACCAACTCTACACAGAGATACCATCAAAACAAAAACTTAAAATTATGAAGTTGATGGCGAAATCCAATAAGGTCTATGAATATGGGACCATCGGAGAGCTTGAATTTGAACTGATGATGAGGCTTCAAATTGTCCGTGCTGCGGTTTTGTTGAATAAAAGCGGGGCTGATTTCGCGACCTTTACCACCTCCAGATGCAATGAAAAATACTGGAGGCTGACTGAAAAAGGCGCCTTTGTCCTCAAAGAAAATGTTTTACCGCAAACTGCCATTAAGGATATCTTTATTAACGGAAAATTGTATGCTTTTGAATGTGCTACAGCCATGGTGATTATTTTTTATAAGGCTGTTTTCGAATCGATTGAAAAAGCTGCGTTTAACCGCCTTTTTTCTGGGCTTATCCTATTCGATTGGAAGTATGACGAGGATCTAAATCTTCGCATTTACGATGGGACAGAATTTTTACCGGGAGATTGTGTTTATTTTAAAAATCCTGACTTCGATCCTTCCACTCCACACTGGCAAGGTGAAAACGGGATTGTATTGGACCACGATCTCTACTTTGCACATGGAATCGGCATAGTAAATGGAAAATTAATCATTGATTTTTTAAACACAAAAAGGAAGAGAAATTTTAGCCAGTCGGCCTATTTAATGTCTTTCATTACTCAGGTGAATTTTCAATATTTAAGTCAATTCAAGGTTAATAGACTACGTGAAACATCCGATCAGCTTCACTCAAATCTCATTATTTCAGAAATCGGCTCAAAATTGTATATAGGTTAAAATCAACCTAATGAATAATCCACCGTAGATTTAATCTCCGGTGGATTAATTAAGCCGGTTAGCAACAAGGATTAAAGACTGGGAAACAACATGGGTCATACATTGGATAGCAGCATGGATTATGGATAGGCATGCAGCATGGGTTATAAATTGGATAATGCTGCGGGTACATTTGTGGGCTTACCATGGGCATATTGGGCATCGGCATAACATTTGGGCCAGGGAATGGTTGATTCGGCCCCATGTTCGCGCCCATAAACGGCTGATTCGGTCCCATGTTCGCGCCCATAAATGATTGATTCGGGGCTATATTTGGTCCTGCAAATGGCATATTTTCCATCGCTTTCTCTCCTCAAATTTTATTTGTACGCTTCATTGTATGTGTCCATTTTTAAGGATGAATGGATAAATGCCCATTTTGTTTTTTAAGACCATGAATACTAAAGCGTTTTATAGCTGAAAAAGAAAATGACGTATGCAATTTCATACGTCATTTTGTATTCTTTATTCAGGACATTTTAAGAATGCGAGGAGCTCTTCCGATATTTTCGTAAAATTGAGGCCGCTCCGGCTATACACAGCTTTACTGCTCTCGCCAAAAGGAGAATGATGTTCTTCAAACCCGCTTCCATAATGCCAATGAATCTTTTACACAATGCTTTCATCTTTGAAAATCTTTCTGATATCTTTGCTTTTCCAAAAATGGCTTGTCCACGCAAAACAACTCCCTTACAGAAAGCAGTTGCCTTATTGACCATAGGCCTTATTCCCAGGGAAACGGAACGAGAGCTCCTTTTTGCAAAAAACGCTACCTTCTTCCATACAGGCTGTCTTTGGAATTTTCCAACCGCCATAGCCCCTAGGGAGACGATCCTTTGAAGCAAAACAGCTGATTTTTCCTTCCACGGAGATCGGATTCGGCTTCGTCGCGTCTTTACCGGTTCTTCCTCCACATACCGCTTCCAAATGTATTGTCCAGCCTCTTCGATTATGATGAATAAGAGTAAAACTCCGCCAAGTGTACCAAGAACCCATGCAGGCATAGACATTTCTCCTTTTTGGATTTGGCTTTTATTATTCCTTTACCTCAATAAAGCAAATCTAAACAAAAGAGGAGAATGATTCAGTCAAGCAGCCAGTTTTATCAAAAGCTGATTAGCCAGTTAACCGCTAAATTCATATGCCGGCATCCCTTTGACCCCGGGTTTGACTTTGAAAACACCACCCGCATGAGGGTAAAGTTCCAGTTCTTCGTCATTCATGCCGTTACGGGCAGTTGTAATGTACAATTCATTAAGGTCTGTTCCTCCAAAGGCACAAGAAGTTACATTTACGGCAGGCACTTGGATTTCCTCCATCTTTTCACCACTAGCCGGATTCCACCGGCTTACCCTTCCTCCGCCCCAATGCGCAATCCAAAGACACCCTTCCTTGTCGATGGTCATTCCGTCCGGATGCCCTTCCCCCTCCGGCATTGCAACGACATCTTTTGGCTCGGTAATTTCGCCTGTCTCCAGCTCGTAGTTATAGCGGACGACCTTCCCGGTTGGCGTATCGATGAAATACAAATGCTTTTTGTTCGGGGACCAGGCGAGCCCGTTTGAAATACCGAGACCACCAAGCTTCTTTTTAAAAGAAAGGTCCGTTTCGAGACAGTAAAGCGCACCCTGTTCTTCCTCGCCATTTAGAGACATCGTACCAGCCCAGAAACGTCCTGATGGGTCGCATTTTCCATCGTTAAACCGGTTTGATTCGATTTCAGCTTCCGGATCACCAATCGGCTCCATACCTCCTGTTTCCAGGTTCAAAAAGTGGAAGCCTGATTCAAGAGCGACAACCGCCCCTCCTTTTTTCCTCGGGACTATCGCGCCCACCATCTGGCCAATGTTTAGTTCTCTGTCCTCCCCGCTTGCGGGATTATAAATATGAACCTTCTCGCCTTCAATGTCGACCCAATACAAAACTCCCGCCTTTTGATCCCAGCAGGGGCCTTCGCCAAGGGTTGCTTTCGCATCAATGACCAATTCTACTTCTCTTTCCATGAACATCCTCCTTATGTATCAAATCCATTGTTTTTTAACCTCAATTTACTAAAACCCTTTATTGCAGCAACACAAACATTCTCTAAGTCATTTGCTTTGTGATTAAGTGAGCGCTCAAGAGGGTAAATGTATATTCAGCCAGAATGGCGGCACTTTTTTTCAGAAAGGATAGGTTGAATGGTTGAAAACAAAACGATGATGCAGTTTTTTGAATGGCATTTAACTGCTGATGGAAACCACTGGAACCGACTGAAGGAGCTGGCCCCCGAGCTTAAACGAATTGGGATTGATTCCCTTTGGCTACCCCCGGTCACCAAGGCTATTTCACCGGATGATGTTGGCTATGCTCCGTATGACCTGTACGACCTCGGTGAATTTGAACAAAAAAACAGCGTGCGGACAAAATACGGGACGAAGGACGAACTGCAAGAGGCCATCCAGGCATGCCATGAAAATGGTATCCAAGTCTATCTGGATGTAGTAATGAACCATAAAGCGGGTGCGGACGAAACGGAAACATTCAAGGTGGTCCAGGTAGACGAAATGGACCGGACGGAAGATATTTCAAAGCCTTTTGAAATCGAAGCCTGGACAAAATTCAATTTTGCCGGCCGCGGCGATACGTATTCCCCGTTCAAATGGAACTACAATCATTTTAACGGCACCGATCATGATGTACGGACCGGGAAAAATGGGGTTTTCCGAATTCTCGGTGAACATAAATCGTGGAGTGACCATGTTGATGACGAGTTCGGCAATTATGACTACCTCATGTTTGCGAATTATGACTACGACCATCCCGATGTGAAGGACGAGATGATCAGCTGGGGCAAATGGCTTGCCGACACAACGAACTGCGATGGCTATCGCCTAGATGCCATCAAGCATATTAACCATAAATTCATCAATGAGTTCGTACATACGATGATGGACCACCGCGGCGAAGAATTCTTTTTTGTCGGCGAGTTCTGGAAGTCCGATCTCGATAAATGCCGGGCCTATTTAGATATTGTCGATTTTAATATCGCTTTGTTCGATGTTCCCCTCCACTACAAGCTGCATCATGCTTCCAAAGCAGGCAGGGATTTCGATTTGACTACTATTTTTGATGACACGCTGGTCCAGTCACATAGGCGAAACGCGGTCACCTTTGTCGACAACCATGACTCCCAGCCGCATGAATCGCTTGAATCCTGGGTCGATGACTGGTTCAAGCAAAGCGCCTATGCATTGATTTTGTTACGTGGAGCTGGCTACCCTTGCGTCTTTTTTGGCGACTATTTCGGAATTAACGGACCAGAGCCTGCCAAGGGGAAGAAAGCCGCCCTTGACCCGCTGCTTTATGCGAGGAAAAAACTGGCGTATGGCGAGCAGATCGACTATTTTGACCATCCGAATACGATTGGCTGGGTACGCCGAGGCTTGCCAGAACACGAAAATTCTGGATGCGCGGTTGTCATCTCAAACGGCGACCATGGTGAAAAGCGGATGTTCGTTGGTGAAGAACGGGCTGGCCAAACCTGGAAGGACATCACCGGCAACCGCGAGGATAAAGTGTATATCGAAGAAGATGGCTGGGCGACCTTCCCTGTCACCGGTGGCGGCGTATCGGTTTGGGCATTGGGTTGATGGGAAATTGAAGTTTTTATTTGAGGAGTAGGCGGTTATCCAATACCGATGGAAGCCGCCTATTTTTTTGTTGCCTTCTTAACCATGCTATTAAAAGTTGAGATAATTGGATTTAAGGAGGCGTTCAAGTATGTGGAAAAAGGAACAGGGCGTGTTTAATCCGAAGTAATCAACACTGTGATATATGCTATTTTTTTTCACAAGTAACTGGCGACCAAAAACCATCCTTCTTTATCACCACTGTTCCTTCTTTATCAAAGTTTTCAAAGCATTTATTTATGATAAGTTCATTTGCTTGATGATTCTTTGCAATTTGATTAAAGATTACGCCGCCAATTGTTATAATCGTGATGCTTACGACTATTGCTATAATCATATTTAGTTTGTTTTTATTCAATTATGAGCTCTCCTTTCAGAGGTATAAAGAATACCATTAATTAAAGAATTTTCCTACTATAATTATTTTCTAAACCAACAATCTTTTAGAAAACAGGCTTTTTTTAAAACACGAGTTATTTCGAGTGAAAAATTCTTGTATCATTTACTTAACATATTAACGAAAGACGGCTTCCCTAAAATAGGTAAGCCGCCTTTTCTTTTAAAAATTAAAGTTGTCCGGATCCGGACCGACTCGGCGATCCGCATTCAGGCCATTGATTTTTTCCATATCTTCTTGTGAAAGTTCAAAATCGAAAATCGAAGCATTTTCAATGATCCGGTGTTCCTTAATCGATTTAGGTATGGTGACCACTTCGTTTTGTAAATCCCAGCGCAAAATAATCTGGGCGACCGATTTGTTGTATTTACCTGCGATGTCTTTCAGTGTTTCATTGTCGAGAAGCTTCCCATGGGCAAGCGGCGACCATGCTTCAAGCTGAATGCCTTGTTCACGGCAAAATGCGCGAAGGTCACGCTGGGCCAATTGGGGATGATATTCAATCTGGTTGACCATCGGCTTGATTTCGGCGTCTTTCAAAACGTCCTCCAAATGGTGGATGTGGAAATTGCTGACGCCAATCGCCTTGACACGGCCATCCTTATATAGGGTTTCCAGCGCGCGCCATGTTTCTTTGTATTTCTCCTGCACCGGCCAGTGGATAAGGTATAGGTCCAGGTAATCAAGGTTGAGTTTTTTTAGGCTCGTTTCATATGCCTCAAGTGTGGATTCATATCCTTGGTCCGAGTTCCAAACCTTCGAGGTGATGAAAAGTTCCTCCCTGCTGAGTCCGTTTTCGTCGAGGGCTTCTTTTATCGCTTTGCCGACACCTTCTTCGTTCTTGTAGACAGCAGCTGTATCAATGCTGCGATAGCCGTTTTTAATCGCCGCTTTCACAGCCTGGACAACCTCTCCCCCCTCCTGCACCTTATAAACACCAAGCCCAAACCAAGGCATCTTCACGCCGTTATGTAATGTCACAGTATCCTGTAAATGTTTCGCAGTCATGTTTTATTCCTCCTAACTGGTTTTCCGATTACCGGCAAACTCTTGCTTGCATCTAACATATTGCCACTGCAGGAATTTGAATGCAACAATCTCGCCTGGAGGTTGGGGCTGCAACCAGGTGGTTACTGCGTGCGGGGTAATAATGCTTGGTAAATCACTAGTGAACCGATGCCAAAACGGTAAATTCACTAGTAGGCGTCTGACACCGACTACTTTTCAAAACAAACGTAGTGATAAATCACTAGTCCGCGAGGTGCCTTCACTGGGTAAATCACTAGTGAACCGATGCCAAAACGGTAAATTCACTAGTAGGTGTCTGACACCGACTACTTTCCAAAACAAACGTAGTGAGAATTCACTAGTCCACGAAAGGCGCATTCACTGGGTAAATCACTAGTGAAGGGAGATGAAACCCCGAAATTCACTAGTTAATTAATTCGCGGGTTTGCTCTCATCTTCTATATTTTGCACTTTATTCTTATACTAGGATATGATATGAGAGACTTCAGTAGCTACTCGCCACACAATTTCCCCATTCAACCCACTTTATCAAAAACTCTATCTTCAGTATTTTTATTTTACGAGGAGTGATCAGCTTGGCACGTAAAAACCGCAACTGGATTCAGGGTGGTATGTATCACATCACCACTAGGGGAATCCGAAGGTCGTTACTCTTTCATGACGACAAAGACCGAGAAATGTATCTTTTCCTTTTAATACTAGCAAAGAAACGCTTCAACTTTGTTGTCCATTCGTACTGTCTAATGCCAAACCACGTACATCTTCAGCTTGAAATGAGCACTTGCTCCCCTCCACAAATCATGCAATACATCAATTCGGTTTACGCAAATTATTTTAATGAGAAATATAATTATACAGGCCATGTTTTCGACAGGCGCTATTCCGCTTTCCACGTTGGCACCAAAAGTTACGAACTGGATCTAAGCAGATACATACACTTAAATCCTATTAGGGCGGGCATTGCCATAAAGACGGAGGAATACCCGTGGAGCAGCTGCAGGGCGTATACCTCATCTTTAATGGACGACCTTGTAAACACCTCTAGGCTGTTATCTTATTTTAAAGAACCCCAAAGAGATAACTACCTCCGGTTCCTCATAACTCCAACTCTTAAGCATGCTTTACTTAAAAGAAATATCCCATCCTAACATTGCTCAACATTAAAAATCTTAGAATAATGGCATTCCACAAAATTTAAGACCATTTTTCATCATCATCAATCCAAAGATTGGTTTTTAAGTCATATGATTTTACATCATCGTGGAAAACAAAATATGCCGGTAATTTTAATACATCTCCACTCGCTTTTTCCCAGCATTGGTGAAACCAATCAGTAAATACTTTTTGTTCTAGTGGATTTAACGTCTCCTCATATTGCTCGTAAAACTCAAAAAAATCATCCACCCGTCTGTCGTTAAGGTGAAAATATTCCACTTCTGCAAGCACTTCCTTGCTCCCAGCAAAAACCATTGAATCATCACCTTCATAAAAAACTTCGTTGGCTTCCTTATCCATTGAAAACAATCTTATAGTTAGTTCAAACCTTGTAGGCTCAATAAATGCAGAGAAATCCAATAAATCTATTTTAGAAGAAAAAGTACTGGTAAAAATATTTTTCAAATTTCCTACTAACAGATCAGTTTGTCTATCTAGGTTTGCTTTAATTGAATTTAAATAGCTATCCACTGAAAACATACATACACCTCCATTATTAAAATGAACATTTTCTTTCAAAAAGAGTAATTAGTTCTCTTAATAATCTTTTATTTCTTTTCAGTGCCCACTAATCCCTCTTTTGGATCCCGCTCAATAAAATTAGAAAAACCGTAAAGGGACTACAATCCCCATACGGTTTCTTGTTGCCACGGTCGGCGCAAGCGACTTTTTCCTGAGGCTGAACCTGTACGTGACGAGTTTTTTTAAAAAAAAGACTCTCAAACAATTAACTGATTCGCTCCTACACGCCCCAGATGTTTTACCCCAAAAACTTAAAAGTGGCATGCAGGAACGTTTTGACGCCGAGTTCCAGTGCATCCTCATCAATGGTGAAACGTGCATGGTGATGCGGGTAGACGATTCCTTTGTCTTTGTTTCCGGCTCCTACATAGAAAAACGCGCCAGGGGCTTTTTGCTGGAATGCGGAGAAATCCTCGCCGCCCATGTTCGGGCGCATCAGGTCAAGTGCTTCTTCGCCGAATACTTCGCGTACCGTTTCTTCAATAACCTGGGTGACCTCGGCATCATTGATGACCGGGCGGTAGCCGAATTCGTATTTGAAGTCATACGTTGCGGCATGGGCTTCGGTAATTCCTTTGATGACCCGTTCCATCACGGCAGGCATGGTTTCGCGCAATTTCGGATCAAAGCTGCGGACTGTTCCGCACATCTGGACGGACCCTGGGATGACATTATGCGTCGTTCCCCCAATGAACTGAGTGACGGATAGAACAAGATTGTCAAGCGGGTCGGTATTCCTCGAGACGACGTGCTGAAGGTTTGTGACAACCTGTGCGGCAATCGCAATTGAATCGATTGTTTGGTGCGGTAGCGCCGCGTGGCCGCCTTTTCCTTTTACTGTAATCCAGAATGTATCCGGCGCGGCCATCATTGGGCCGTACACGACGCCGATTTTTCCAACGTCAAGCGATGCCCAAAGGTGGGTGCCGATAACGAGGTCGACGCCATCCATTACACCAGCCGAAACCATTTCCTCAGCGCCGCCAGGGAACAATTCCTCGGCATGCTGGAACAAAAAGCGGACTTCCCCTTTAATCTGATCCTTCATGTCGGACAGCACTTTCGCAGTGCCGAGCAGCATCGCGGTATGTCCGTCGTGCCCGCATGCGTGCATGACTCCGGGATTTTGCGATTTGAACTCGAATTCATTTTCCTCGGTGATCGGCAATGCGTCCATATCGGCGCGGATAGCCAGTACCTTTCCAGGCTGCTCGCCAATAAGCCTGGCCATAACGCTCGTTTTTGTCGGCCTGGACAATTCGAGACCGCCAAATCCAGCAAGTGTGTCATAAACAAATTGTGCTGTCATTTCTTCTTCAAAGGACAATTCCGGGTTGCTGTGAAGATGCCTTCTCCACTCGACAACTTGAGCTGAAATCTGTTCTGCAAGCCCATTCAAATTTAACGTTGCACTTGTCTCCATATTCTCCATCTCCTTCGATTAGTTAGCCAGTTTTAAAAGAGTCCTGTATAGCACTTCCGCTCCAGCGGCGCAATCTTCCTGGGAGGTCCATTCCGCAGGGTCGTGGCTGATGCCGTTTTTCGAGCGGACGAAAATCATGCCAATCGGCCATAAACCAGTAAATTGCATCCCATCATGGCCGGCGCCGCTCGGCAGTATCGTTGTTTGCAAACCAGCTTCTGCTATTGACTCCCGGACCGCTTGCTGGATTTCTCCATCGCAAGGTGCGGGCGGAATCCGCTGCAGGTCTTCGACAGAGAGTTTGACCCCCTGTTCCTCCGCAATCCTTCCCGCTTCTTTTAAAATTGCCCTTTCAATTTCATCCCGGGTTTCCTCATTAATATCCCTTAGATCTAGCGAAAATTCAACCCTGCCTGGTATGATGTTAATTCCGCCTGGGAAAAGATTGAGCTGGCCGACCGTGCCGACTGACGAACCAGTTTTGTACGCCTCCTGCTCGATCATCAAAATCATCCGTGCCGCTGCTGTCATTGCATCGCGGCGGATGCCCATTGGCGTATTGCCGGCATGCCCGGCCTCGCCCTCCACCGTAAACTTCATCCAAAGCGGCCCGGCAATGCCGGAAACCACTCCGACAGGAAGATTCTCCTTTTCAAGAACCTTTCCCTGCTCAATATGTAGTTCAATGTAAGATTTGACCTCTTCTTTTTTCCGGGCGGCCTTGGCTATTTCCTTGGGATCGAGACCCATTGCTTTCATTGCCTCGGCTATCGGCACGCCATTCTTGTCCCGGTTCATCAATTCTTCCCCGGTAATCAGTCCCGCAATCGCACGGCTGCCAAGCATCCCGAAGCTGAAGCGCGCCCCTTCCTCATCCGTGAACGCGACAACCTCAATCGGATGCTCGACGGAAACTCCTTCCTCGTCCATTGTCTGCAGCGCCTCGATTGCCGCTAGCACGCCAAGCGGCCCGTCGAAATTCCCGCCGTCAAACACGGAATCGATATGCGAACCAGTCATTACCACAGGCGCCCCAGCAATTGTGCCTTCCATCCGGCCAATCAAGTTGCCGGCTTCGTCCTCCCTTACCGAAAGGCCCGCCTCTTTCATAAATCCAGCAACCAAATCCTTTGCCTTCCGCTCTTCATTAGTAAAAGAAAGCCGGGTTACGCCTCCGTTTCCCGTTGCCCCAATTTTACTAAGCTGCTGCAGCCTTTCCCACAGCCGGTTGGAATTTACCATTTATCACATCTCCATCAATCGAATTATCTTATTATTATAAATCTTTTTAAAGGCAATTGACCACCTTTTCACCTTTTAAAAAGCGAACAGTGCCTAGTCACTCCCCAAATTTTCTTGTTTCACATGTTGTTTCACAGCCCTGGGCTCCCCCCGTTTGTGTCTAAAAAGTGACAGTTTTCGTTATCTGCCATGAAATTTTCGATATAACTAAAAAAGTGGGCGATAAAACTGAAAAAGTGGGGGATATATTCGAAAAAGTGGGCGATATCTCAAAAATAATGTGAACACGTCCAAAAAGAGAACCCAATAAATCCCAAAAGGTGGGCGATATATTCAAATAAGCGTGCGAAATCCCCAAATAGTGACTCGATAACATCAAACTTCACTGTTTCAGGGCTGCCCAACCACCCTACAACGCAAAAAAAGACGGCATTACGCCGTCTTTTCGCATTCAAAACTTCACTTTAGAAGAAAAGCTCAACAGATTTTTTTGTTTCAACAGTTACTTTGCCGCTCTTTACTACGAAAAGCTTGGCAGGCATGTCGATGATTGCGTTGGTTACGGATTCAGTGTCTAAAAGAACAACGTCCGCGTTGTTGCCTACTGCGATGCCGTAACCGGAAACCTGCATTGCTTTTGCAGGGTTTGTTGTGATCATCGGCAATACAGTTGGCAGGTCATCTGCTCCGCCAAGGTGTCCGGCAGGGATTGCGAGCATTGCAGTCAGCATCACATCACCAGTTCCGTATGGAGTAAAGGCGTTTCGGATGTTGTTTGTCGCAATACACATGTTGACGCCGCCGTCGCGAAGTGTGCGGATTGGTGTCAAAGCGCGGCGTACATTGTATTCGTCATGCCTTCCGCCAAGGTGAAGGTCGGTAGCCGGCAAGCTCATGACGCTGATTTGCGCTTCAGCCATTTTTTCAATGATTGGCTGCAGGCGATCCTTTGGAAGCGCGCCTAGTGCAGTCAAGTGGCCAACGGAAACGCGTCCCTGGTAGCCTTCTTTAATTGTTTTTTCACAAACGTATTCGATGTTCATTCCTTCAGCAGTGTCTTTGAAGTCCTGATGGAAATCGATTGGCTTGTCATATTTCTTCGCGATTTCAAATACGAGGTCAATATGTTTATCCCATGGAGTATCGTTGTAAGGGATTCCGCCGACGACGTCCGCGCCCATATCCATTGCTTCGTACATCATTTTTTCCGTTCCAGGCGCTTTCAAGATCCCTTCTTGCGGGAATGCAACGACTTGGATATCAACGATGCCTTTGTACTTTTCCTTCAGCTCCATGACAGTTTCGAAACCTGTAAAGCCTTGGGAAGGATCGAACTCGGAATGTGTACGGATGTGGGTCGTACCATGCTTGATCAGCATTTGAAGGGTACGCTCAGCCCGGTCGACAATATCTTCTTTTGAGAAAGTAGGCTTCAGCTGGGCAGTTACTTTAAGAGCTTCCTGCAAAGTACCTGATTTATTCGGAAGCCTGTCGGCAATCAACGCTTTGTCCAAGTGGATATGGCTTTCTACAAGGCCGGGAATTAATACTTTTCCGTTGCCTTCGATTACCCTTGCAGCTTCAACATTCAGTTCTTTTTCAATTGCTTCGATTTTTCCGCCTTTGATGGCAACGTCTTTCAGCTCTTCGCCATCTTTAAGCCTTACTTGCTTGAACAAAATATCCATCATACTACCTCCAGAATTTACTTTTAGCCCATGAAGAATGAAAGGACTAACAATAGTGCCATTGCCAAGCCAACCCATCTTGCGTTCCCTTTAACAACCTCAATGATCGGGATTTGGAATCCGGAAGACAATGCCTGCATTGTGATGTTAACAAAGCTTAGCTGACTTCCAAGACCTACGCCCATCGCTACGAAACCAAGTTCGACTGGTGAGAAGTTCAAGGAAACGGCGACTGGCAAAACCAGTCCTAGAATTGAGCCAACATATGCCCCTGCAGGGATACCTACAAGGATACCCGCAAGAACAGCGGCAGGAACGACAAGCGTTGCCGGTGCTTTTTCGGCGATGCCAGCGATAACCTGGAATGCGCCAGTGTCGCCAATAATATTGATAAAGGTAAGGAAGATACCTACCGCTAACAATCTTGTAAGGATGTAAGTCGAACCATCGACCATTGCGTTAATCGATTCATTAAGATTGAATTTCGTGCAAAGGAAAATCAGGATCAGTGTGACCACAGTGTACAACAAAGGCGTGAACAATGGGAAGCCGATGCCTGTGTTAATGAATGGGCCAAAAATAACCGCGCCAAGCAAGAAGATAACAGGAATTGTTACTTTAAAAATTTGGCCTGTAGTCAAGCCAGCAAATTCAGGTGCTTCTTCACCTTTGAAAATAACTTTACGTTTTTTGGCTCCATAGAATCCAAGGATGACTGCAAGGATTGTAAATCCAATCCAGAAAATACGCATTTCATCAACGTATTGTGCAACCGAGATACCGGATAGTTTCGACACGATACCAGACTCCAAAGATGCTGGAGAGGTAGTGAACGATACAGCCGCCGCGATGGACATAGCCGCGATCAATTCAGGAATCGCGCCAACAGCCGCGAATGCAAGCGGAGCGATAACCATTGCGGAACCGCCCCCGATACCGGACATGTAGGTTGCAGCTGCTTGAAGGATTACGATAAATGCCGCGAAGTATTCAACTTTGCCTTTGATCCCACGGCGTACCAGGGTAAGCGCCGCTGTATAACCGCCTGATTTGAAAACGGCCATGGCGATTGCGGAGTTAATAATTGGAACGGTGATGGAAAGCATGCCCGGGATTGTTTTCAAAAACTGGTCGTTTGCCTGTGCAAGACCGACACCGCCAATCAGCATGGCGAGTACGCCGCCGACGAAACCTGCCGCGATCATGTCCACTTTCATGAACAGAAGCGCAAGGATAACGATAAGCGGAATAATGACTACAATGGCATAAAAGCCTGTAGGAGTTTTGAGTTCAGCTACTTGCTCAGCCGCGAACACCTGGGTTACGGAAACGACTACGAACAGGAAAGCTGCAAGCATGGATAGAATTCTGCTAAATTTCTTCATGATCTTCTCCTTGTTGTAAAAAGATTAAATTAATGAATGAAAACGGATGAAACGATTGAAAAAGCTTAAAGAGCCTATTGTGGGGTTAAAACATCCTTTCCATGGCACCGCACCGCGCAGGAACCGCCCCATTTAAGTTGCGACATAATAACAAAAATTATGTACTTTTAGTTTAGATTGCACACTTGTTGCTATCAAATTAAAAAAAGAACCCTCAGCATTACAAAAACATTAAAACTACCTTCTCCTACTTTTATAAAAAACTGATTCATTTTTTCTAAAAACCCATATTTATCAAGGATTTCTACCACTCATAATCCTTTCACTCCTTTCATTCAAAACATTCTGACAAATGGAGATTATGTGACAGAGCAGAACAAAGTAATCCTTTTTCAAGCGAATATACATCTCATTTCAACCTTTATCATGGTTGTGAGGGCCCATTTTAAATTAGGAGAAATAGGCGGACATTCCACCCTAAGAAGTAGTTTACGTTACCCTCACTTTCCGACAACTAAACTGCAAGTTTCTTCCCCAATCTTTGTTTTTTCCAACAACAGTTGCTATACTAGTACAATTTTTAATATAAAAAATGCCGCCCAGTATAAAAGGCGGCATTTTACTAAAATTATTAAAATAGGTTAGATTGCAAGCTCCTTTTTCTTGAAAATCCTTATAGCCACAAAAATCAGGATGAAAAACAGAACAGCTGTAATTGCAATTGCGATAACCCCATCCCGTTTCAGGCTTTCCTCAACAAGATAGCTTGAAGCATATGAAGGCAGCAATCCCGGGCTCCACTCTAGGAGATGGGAGAGCGAACCGCTTGCGAGCGTGAGGATGATGGCTACCGCGGCTGCTGAAAATCCCGCCGCTCCAGGAACGATGTAGATTGAGCTGAAAAATACTGTAATCGTTACGATGAATGATAACCATAAACCTTCGATAAAAAATGAGCCAAGGAATGCGTCAAATGGGACCCAATCAAAAAGGAGCCCAGTATAATACCAAGTTACTAGAAAACCGATAAAGAATGAAGACCAAACGAGCAAAAGGGCTCCGGCCCACTTGGCCGCTATGTAGTATCCATGTTTAACCGGCTTAACAAGTATCATTGCGGCAGTGCCGCTCTTTACCTCACCAGCCACGAGACTCGAACATAACAGAATAATAATAATGAATCCCATAGTATTGTACTGCCCCAAGCCACCGACCAGCACCTCCGCCGGGGACGGTGTGGGTATTTCAATTACCGCTCCTTCTGGAAGCCCTCCAACCGAGTCAATAATCTGGGGAAGGTAATAGGTTGTCAATGGCTCCTGCACGCCTAGGATAATAAATACAATCGGGACCCAAATCCATTTGAAGTTCCGCCACATTTCAAGAATTTCTTTTTGCAGAAGGGTATGAAATTGGCTCATTTCGCCACCACCTTCATAAAAATATCTTCAAGGGTCATCCTGCTTGATTCAATCTTCGTTATTGGATACTCTCCCTCAGCAGCGATTTTAAGGATACCCTTTGTTCCCTGCTCGAGGTCCGAAACGAAAACCTTCATCAGTCCGTTAGCAACTTCTATGCCTTGAACATACTGCGCGGCAGCGAAGGCTCCCTTGTACTCCTTAGCTGGACCTCTGAATTGAAGTTCAACCTTTGATTGCCTATGGCGGTCACGCAATTCATCCATCGTCCCCGATTCAACAATTTCGCCATTATGCAGGAAAAGGATTTCATCACACACTTCCTCGGCATCATTTAAAATGTGCGTTGAGAAAAGGACGGTCGTTTCATTTTTTAGTTTTTCAAGCAGCTCAAGAACTTCCCTTCTCCCAAATGGGTCAAGCGCAGATACCGGCTCATCGAGCATAATGAGTTTTGGACGGTGGATCAGCGCCTGGGCAATCCCGAGCCTTTGTTTCATCCCGCCTGAATATTTGCCGACCTGACGCTTTTTAGCATCGGCAATTCCGACCATTGTTAAGAGCTCATCCGACCTTTCCTTTGCTTCTTTTTTTGAAAGTCCGGCCAGCCGTCCGGCATATTCCAGAAACTCAGATCCGCTCATCCAATTGTAGTAAACGGGGAACTGCGGCAAATAGCCGATAAACTTCCTAAGGTCCTCGCCTCTTTGTACATCAGGAAAAACAATTGATCCGTTTGAAGGCGCCATCAACCCGGAAAGCATTTTTAAGGTTGTCGTTTTCCCTGCTCCATTCGGTCCAAGCAGAGCAGTGCATTTTCCTTTTTTAAGAACAAAGTCCAGCCCCTTGATGACTTCGTTTCCTTTGAAGCTTTTTTTAAGACCGTTTATTTGTACGAGGGGCATTAATCATTTCTCCTTCCGAAAATAAAGTAAATAATTGGGCCGAAAAAACTGATAATCAAAATTACCAGTGCCCAGGCCCATTTTGGACCGTTCGTCTTTTCAATCCGAATCAAATCAACGACTGCCACTACAAGCAAAATCAACTGAATAAACAAAATCGGCAGCAATAAACCTAGACTAATTCCACTTAATGCGTCCATTTTCCATTCCCCCTGCATCCTTTTTTGGTGACAATTTTGTGACTAAAGTCTCATTTTATAGTACCATATTTGGAAAAACTGACCATATCTTTTATTAATTTTTTTAAAAAATAATAAAGAGGGACATATGCCCTCCTCATAGTTTACAGCGGTATATAACCAACTCTGCCAACAAGTTCCTGGCCCTGAGGACCCTTCATCCATTCAAGGAAAGGGCCAACTGCCTTTTTATCGTTTTCCTTTAGGGAAATGGCATAAAGATTAACGACGTACGGATACTTGTTTGATTTAATGTGTTCAGGTGTGGGCTCGATTCCGTTAACAGCAAGTAGCTTTATATCTTTGTTCGGGTTCATCCCCGTTGTAAAAAAGCGGAATGAAAACCCAAGTGAATTTTTATAATTTCGATAGTTGGCCACTTCCTCCATGATTTCCCCCATTCCGCTCACTTCTTCCCGCAGAGGATCCATAAGAGGCGTGTCTTTCATAATTAGCTGCATGATCGTTTGCGAGCCTGACCCCTCCGGCCTTTGGAAAGCCCTGATCCGATCATCTCCACCGCCTGCTTCTCGCCAGTTTGTTACCTCTCCAGAATAAATCCCTTTTATTTGATCAACTGTAAGGGAATCGACTGGATTTTTGCTGTTGACAAAAAAGACAAAAGCCTCCTTGCCAATCGGAGTAAGAACCAGTTCCTTACCTTGTGATTCTGCCATCCTCTTCTGTTCCTCTGAAGGCTGGGCGCCGAAAAAGATATCCACCTCGCCGGATAAGAGCCGTTCGAATGCATAAATTGTATTTGTAAAACTTACAATTTCCTCTGACTTTTCGGAAAAATAATTCTGAGTGCCAATGTCTTTATACACCGCATTTGCAAAGGCCGCATAGACAGGATAAGCCGCTTCGGCACCGTCAAGCACTGGCATTTCATCTGTATCTTCAATTGTAATCGTTGCCGGTTCGCTTAAGACTGGCAAAATATTCGAATTGTTCGTCACATAGTAAGGTTCTAAATCTACGCTAGAATAGCCGTTTTCATATTTAAAACCATACGATGGCAAGACCGTTTGGCTTCTTTGCCAAAGGACTGTCCCAGAAACGGCCAGGCAAACCGCGACTGAAATCAGGCCAGCCAGCATGGACGTGCGAGAAACTTTGTTCTGTTTATTCATGAATATGTAGCTTGCCAGGAAGGCAGAGAAATAGGCAAATGGCCCGATGAAGACCAATAGGAATTGCCCGTTCAAAACGCTTAAAAAGCTATTGGGCAGGAAGGGGAAGAATAGGAACACGAAAACTGCCCACATGTCGCTTCCGAAATTGCCCTTTGTAAACACCATTAGCACAGCTGCAATAAAAACGGTTAGAAATAACGGAAGAAAAATAGGAAAATATCTTTTTTCGATGGACATGGACCCTCTTTCGTATTTGGCAAAGAAATAGCCTCCAAGTACACCGGCAGCTAGAAAAATAGCAGCACCTGCAATTCCCCCTGCTTCTCCTGTTGAAATGGATAAAAAGCCAGCAGCAATCGAAACAGCGAAAGGCACTAACACATAATAACAGATAATAAGAAAACCAACCCTGCGCAAAAGAGCTCAACCCCTTATAATAGTTTAGTGTAATTTTACACTAAATGAGCAACAGTGTTCAACTATTAACTTGGAATTATTTTCTTGAAACAGTGAAGCAGTGAAGCAGGGGACGTATCCAATGCCTCATTTTTATAAAAAAAAGAAGGCAGCAACCCGCCCTCTCTTAAAAATCTACAATTTATAAATCTCTGTATACTTTGCCTCTAAGTATTCTGCCAAATATTCGGCATTCAGTTCCTCTCCGGTCACTCTGACAATCAACTCATTTGGCCTATAGAGCGAGCCGTATTGGTGGATTTTCTCCTTCAACCATCCCATGATTTGTGAAAAATCTCCCGATGCAATGGCTGTCTCGTAATCAGGCAATTCCTTCCGGATGGTGTTGAGGATTTGCGCGGCATACAGATTGCCTAGGGAATACGATGGGAAATACCCAATCCCGCCAAATGACCAGTGAACATCCTGGAGAACTCCTTCACGATCAGTACCAGGAATAATTCCAAGATATTCTTCCATTTTTCCGTTCCAAACCGCAGGAAGGTCCCGAACCTCGAGTTCCCCGGCCATCAACGCTTTTTCGATTTCATAGCGGACCATGATATGAAGATTATAGGTCAATTCATCCGCTTCCACCCTGATAAAGGATGGTTCCACCGTATTGACAGCGCGGTAGAAATCCTCCTCATCGACATTCCCGAGCTGCTCAGGGAAAAACTCAACAAGCCTCGGATAAAAATAGCTCCAGAATGCCTGGCTCCGGCCCACCATGTTTTCAAGGAAACGCGACTGGGATTCATGGATCCCGAAGGAAGTTCCCCCTGCCAGCACAGTCCCCTCAAACCGTTTGTCGATATTTTGTTCGTAAATGCCATGGCCTGCTTCATGGATGGTACCGAAGAGCGCGGAACGGACATTTTCTTCTAAATAGCGTGTTGTCAGCCGGACATCCCCAATCGTAATCGACTGGGCAAATGGATGAACGGTCTCATCGAGCCTGCCCGCTTCCATATCAAAACCGATAATTGGCAAAATGTAGCGGTTGAATTCCTTTTGTTTCCCAATATCGTATGTTTGGCTAAAAATTTCAGCTGGCGTCTGGTGAGGGGATTTTTTAATCCGTTCAAGCAACGCCACACTCGTATCACGAAGCTTTGCGAAAATCGGGTCAAGCTTTGCGACAGTCAGGCCTGGTTCATACTCATCTAGCACCGCATCATAAGGATGAACCTCGTACCCGAAAATCTCGGCAAACTTCCTCCTGAACGCGATGATTTTCTCAAGGAATGGTGCAAAATGGTTAAAGTCATTATGTTCACGGGCATGCTCCCATGCATCATTCGCCTGCGCAGTCAGGATCGCGAACTCTTTAAAATCCTCTGCCGGAATCCGCTTTGACCGTTCGTAATCTTCCTTTCGCTCCCTTACCTGTGCCACTGTCAGCTCGTCAAGCTCAGTTTTGGCCGATTCCGAGCTCAATTCTTCAAGCAGCTGTGCCATTTTCTCCGACACGGACAGCTTAAATGCTTCAGTTCGTAAAGTACCAATTGCTTTTGCAAATTGAGCGCGGCCCTTTTTAGGCGCCATTACTTTCTGGTCCCAGTCAGCGAGACCGGAAATGCTTTGAAAATGGGTTATTTTTTCATCCAATGCTTTAAATTCCTGGATTGCTTTCTTTATCTCCATCCACTTATCTCCCCTTATTTGCTCAGTCACCCACTCTACAGAATGGGCTGCTTCCCCATTATACCCGTTTTTCCCCTCCCTTCCAAAAAATAACCCAAATATTCAAACTCTATTTTCAAACAAAAAGTGGCAGCCACACAATAGAAATGTCCGCATAGTCAATTTAAAAAATACAAAATTCGACAATTTTCTGTTTTTTTCTCCCTTGTTTGCCAAATATTATGTATACTAGAAACGTACATCTTAGGGATTAAACCTGCATTGAGCCTCTCCAATTAAATCATCATTAAAGGCAAAGCCCTTGAAAAAGGGTGACGCAAAGCTATAGGGACTAAGGTATTATGCTATGTCTGCCAGTTGCTGGGATTATAAGGTGCTTGCTAATCGAGCTGGCGCTTTTTTAAGGGGTGTATCATTTGTTAACAAAGCTGAACAATATTAAACCGGGTGACATTTTAAATGAACATGTATACCTGGACCAATTGCTTATTTTAAAGCGGGGCATGTCCCTCTCTCCAATTTTTATTAAAAAGCTTAATGATCTTGGCATAAAAGAAGTTAAGATTCTTCATCCATCATCATGGAATGAGGAGGCATCCGCCCTCCCCACAAGCCTTAAGGAAATGGGAAAAACGAAAATACATATTGAGCAATTTTTCAATTTGCTCGTTACCATTGGCACGGAAAAAAGGTACGGAAATCTTTTATTTGAGATCGAAGACCTGAATTTCGCAGAAATGATGTTTATTAGTTTAATGGAGGATTCGAGGATTTCTTCGCTTTTTAACGAGATGGAGGAATATGATACCTTTACTTGGCAGCATTCCTTTGATGTTTTCCTTCTTGGCACTCTTCTTGGGAAAAAAATAGGGCTGCCAAATCTTGAACAGGTCGCAGCAGGCTTTTTGCTTCATGACTGCGGGAAAATACAAATCGCGAAGAGTATTCTTGACAAACCGGGCAAACTCACATACGAAGAATTTTCAGAAATGAAAAACCATACTCTTTATGGCCACCAGATGCTAACCGATTGCGGCTTTGCGAGCGAAATAGCCGGGTTTGCAGTAGTCCATCATGAGCGGCTGAACGGGTCGGGGTATCCAAAAGGGCTTCATGCGGAAGAACTGGAAATTGCCGCGAGGATATTGATGATTGTGGATGTTTATTCGGCTCTTACTCTTGAGCGGCCTTACAGGAAGGCGTACTCAGCCCATAAGGCGCTCCAAATTTTACTCGAAGACGATGATTGCTACGATCTTGGCTTCCTCCTTCAATTTATCGAGCTAATGAATATTTATCCAGAGGAAGCTATCGTAAGGCTTTCAAACAACGAAGAAGCGACCGTTGTAAAGGTAATAGATTCAATCCCTACCCTCCCTATCGTCCAAACAGAGGGGAAAAAGGAAATCATTAAACTCACTGTTGACCGCTTTCTAACAATTAAGAGGTTGGTTAAATGGAAAAAGGTAAATTCCGGCCTTCTGATGGAGTCCTATATCGAGGCGCTCCTTCACGGTAAAAAAAGGCTCGCATACGATTTATTCCATGAATTGACGGAGCACATGAAAATTGAGGAAATGTACCATAACGTGATTGGAAGGTCGATGAAGAACATTGGTTCACTTTGGGAGGAAGGCAGGATTTCATTTTCACAGGAACAGAAGGCAACTTCCATCACAATAGAGTTGCTCGAGTGGCTTTCTTTCAAAACTCCCTCTTCTGAAAACCATCACCTAGGAACGATAATCCTTGCCATACCTTGCTCGGAACAGCATACCTTGCCGCTAGAAATGGTCGCCGGCGTCCTAAAGCTGCACGGAATGAACGTTGTTAAACTGTCGTTGCCTACTACTGTTTCCGAGCTCTGTTCCTTTATCGATGGCCATGATCCCATTTGCATCAGTTTCTCCGCGACTATGGCTGAAAATATACCTCACCTTGCCCGCACGTGCAAAAGGCTGAAAGCTCGTTACCCCGACCTGCCGATTATTGTCGGCGGCAGGGCTGTACAGGGCAAAAATTTAAGATTTGTTGATTTGACTGCCAAAAATATACTTGATTTTGTTTCGTTTTTAAAAGCGCTCAATTCTTCCAAAGTCTCCTGATGGGATTTTACTTTCCTCATATGTTTAGTTAGGAAATAGTTTTTTCGGGTAAAAATAAAGAAATGAAATGCGAGGGAGGAAATAGTATGTGGATTGTTTATATGAGCATTGCAGTCATTTTACTGTCATTGGCATATCTGGGTTATTTCGCTTTCAAAACATTTAAGGAGGCAAAACCAGCCATAAACAGGCTAAACGAAACAGTGGCGAGGGTTCAGCGACAAGCGGACACGTTAAAGGTTGAATCTTCCAAGCTTGCTGATAGCCAGCATGAAATCACGGCCGATATCGAATATAAAAAACAGGCCGTCTCCTATACGGTGGATTCGGCTAAAAGTACATTTGCCTCATTAAAGAAGTTATTGAAAATCAGGCCGATGGCAAAGCTTAAAAGGCGGAAGAAGTCCAGAACGCCAGCATTTTAAATCATTTTTCCGAAAACCCGCGCAGCACTCGCGGGTTTTTTTCATTTTTTCACGGAATTCCATCCATACTAGTGAAGGAGGAGGAATGCCCAATTATGTTCAGACCTTTAATCCTTTCCGCTATCTTATCCATTTTGCCGATACAGAACCCGTCTTTATCTATCCAAATGGACGGAAAAACCATTACAGCCATCCCGCGTGAGGACGTTACCCTTCTCCCTGTTCCAGGAAGCATCTTTCCAAATGAAGAAAAAATCGAGGAATTGTTGGCCAATCTCGAAAAGGAAGTATCCCTTGAACCACAGAATGCGCGGATTGGCTTAAATGGAGCCTTTTTGCCTGAAATGGCAGGAAGAGAATTGGACCGAAGAAAAATGCATGAAGCATTATTATCGTTTATTTTTTCCGCCAAACCTCAAATCATCGCCATACCAACGAGAACGGTACATCCTGCAGTTGATAGCGAACTGCTCGATCACATCAGGGGCAAGCTAATCGGACGATATACAACGTTTTTCAATGCGGGCAATCGGGAGCGCTCCCACAATATTAGGCTTGCCGTAGAAACACTAAACAGCAGGGTTGTTTTCCCGGGTGAAACATTTTCATTCAATAAGTCAATTGGCAAACGGACCGCCGCACGCGGATATTTGAAAGCCCCAATTATTGTCCGGGGCGAATTATCGGAAGGGATTGGCGGAGGGATCTGCCAGGTTTCTTCGACTTTGTTCAACGCTGCGGACAATGCGGGAATGTCGATAATCACGCGGTATTCCCATACGAAGGCTGTGACGTATGTCCCTTCCGGCCGGGATGCGACTGTAAGCTGGTATGGTCCGGATTTTATCTTCAAAAATCCATATAGCCAGCCGATCCTCATCAGGGCAAATGTTTACGGCAGCCGATTGTCCGTAACCCTTTATTCGGCAACGAATATTGATTTCCGGCCGCGGAGCATACCCGGTGCGCCTGCGCTCCTGCCCGAAGAGACCTTTAATCCTTCTTAAAAAAGAAAAAACGAAGGGTTCGCTCTTTCTTTAAGTGCGAAACCCTTCGTAATTATTTTTAAAAAAACTTCAATTCCTTTAATGCCTGTTCAAGGTTGCTGTAAATCGATATTCCCTGCAGGTTAATGCCCAAGTTAATGAAGGTTTGGCTAAGCTCGCCTTTCATACCTGTAATGATTGGTTCAACTCCAAGTAAATTAAGGGATCGAATTAATTTAAACAGAACCTCAATCCCAATTAAATCCACTTCATAGACCCCCGACAGGTCTATAACAAGTGATTCAATCCGTTTTTTGACACATGTATCAAGAGTGTCGACGATAAGGGTTTCGGACCGCATTTCATTTATATCGCCTATTAAGGGCAGAACGGCAACCCTTTGTGAGATTGGAACAATCGGTACGGAAATTTTTAAATAAAGTTCCCTTGATTCCTTTAGTAGTTTTTCTGCATTATTCGTAAACGAAGTGCTGAAGCCATGTACCATATTATTAAAAATATGGTCGATTTCAGTAATGATTTCAAGAAAATCTTCCTGGTTTATATCCACCTTTTTTCCTTCTTCCAATAAAAAGGACCAAAAGACATTTTTATAGACCGTGACCCCTTTTATTGTATTGCCCAGGTCTCCATTATTTTGAACGGATTTGGCGCCAACCAGTTCCCCCCATTTAAATGCGTGGTCCTTAACATCTACATTCTCCAGGCATTTCCAGACTATTTGAACTAGTTCTCTGAAGCTTGCAACGGTCCCATTCCTTTGGTCTTCATCTTGGAAACGGAAATGATAAAAAGCTAGCATTTCTGAAACAAGCTCTGCAGTAATATCTTCAAGGTTTTCTTCAATTTTTTTACTGAAATATGCTTTTAGCTGGTTCTTATCCATATGGTTTTTTCTCCTAAAAATGATCTTTCTTTGACAATACCATGTTCATCGCCTATTGAAAAGTGTGAGCAGAAAAACCATCTCAATCCGTAGCGGCTTAGGCTGACACGGCCAGGTTTGATGGTTCCGGGTAACGGATATAGTATCAGAGACATGAAAAAACGGAGGTTGATTAAACATGGAAAAAGATCATGCAGTCCATAAAGATGGGGAATTTAAACCGCGGAAGGTTGATGAAGTCGTTGACCGGATTGATGATGCCAGGATGTATGACAAACTCCAGGATTTCAATGAGTTTAAAGCTTATTTGAGTAAACGGATCGAGCTTGGAAGGCGCATCGGACTCGGTGAGGAGGAGTTGGCGGTTGCGACCCAAAAGGTAGCCGATTACCTTGCCAAAAATGCCGAGCCGCAAAATCGCGAAGAAGCGCTCCTCATGGAACTGTGGCAGGTTGGCAATGACGAAGAGCGGCACATGCTCGCCCATATGCTCCTTAAGTGGGCTGAATAAGAATGACAGACAGCACCGGCTCATCTTGGAGGCCGGTGTTTTTCATTTCCTGAAATTTTTAAACTCCCCGGGCTGGTGGCATTGATCGCTAGATTGTGTGATTTTCTTGTGTAAAAGAAGGATGCCTGACAACTAAGGGCTTTAACCGGGTCTGGTTGTCAGAATAAGCCTGGATATGTGACAACCAAAGGTTAAAATCGGGTTTGGTTGTCAGAATAAACCCGGATATGTGACAACCAAAGGTTAAAACCGGGTTGGGTTGTCAGAATAAGCGCGGATATATGACAAGCAAGGGCCCAAATCCGGGTTGTGTTGTCAGAATAAGCCTGGATAAGTGACAAGCAAGGGCCAAAACCCGGTTAGGTTGTCAGAATAAGCCCGCATATGTGACAAGCAAAGGTTAAAACCGGGTTAGGTTGTCAGAATAAGCCTGGATATATGACAACCAATGGCCAAAACCGGGTTGGGTTGTCAGAATTAGCCTGGATATGTGACAAGCAATGGCCAAAACCGGGTTGGGTTGTCAGTATAAGCCTGGATATGTGACAAGCAAGGGCCAAAACCCGGTTAGGTTGTCAGAATAAGCCCGAATATATGACAACCAATGGCCAAAACTGGGTTGGGTTGTCAGAATAAGCACGGATATATGACAACTAAAGGCGAAAACCGGGGTGGGTTGTCAGAATAAGCACGGATATGTGACAACCAAAGGCCAAAATCCGGAAAAATTGTCATTCAAACCTTGGGTGAGTTTTACAAGAGATACTGTTGTTTTATTCACCCCGGTTATTTTTTCATCCTCCGCCCTTGTTCCCCAATTTGGCACAGGAATGTAGAAAAATCGTAACATTACTCCCCATTTAACCCTCTTGCACACTCTTATAATTAACTTATAGAACCATCATGGTTATGTTGCTTTTCAATAGAACGGTAATCATGGAATAAAAAATACTAATGTGAAGCATGGTGATGAAAATGCAAGGAATGGGACATCCACATGGAATGGGGCATCCGCATAAAGGAGGGCATCCTCACGGAGCAGGCCATCCAGGCGGCCATCCGGGCAATATGGGCCTTGGGCCAGCAATCGACTATGATGAAAATCCTTTTATTGTTATTTGGGAAGTGACGCGGGCATGCCAGCTGAAATGTGTCCATTGCCGGGCGGATGCGCAGCTCACGAAGGATCCGCGCGAATTGACCCATGATGAAGGGATCAAGCTCCTTGACCAGATCTATGATATGAATAACCCGATGCTTGTCTTTACAGGCGGAGATTGCATGATGCGTGAGGATTTGTTCGAGTTAGCTGATTATGCTGTAAAAAAAGGCATGCGTGTCTCAATGGTCCCAAGCGCGACGGATAATGTGACAAAGGAAAAAATGCAGCGCGCAAAAGACGTTGGACTTTCACGATGGGGCTTCAGCCTTGACGGCCCGACTCCTGAAATCCATGACCATTTCCGCGGGACTCCAGGATCATTTGATTTAACGCTTGAAAAAATCAAGTATCTCAATGAATTGGATATGCCGTTGCAGATCAATACAGTCATTTCCCGCTATAACTATGATGCACTTGAGGAAATGGCAAAGCTGGTTGGCGAACTGAAAGCGGTTATGTGGTATATCTTCCTTCTCGTTCCGACAGGACGCGGACAGGAAGACAAGTGCATTACACCTGCCGAACATGAAAAAGTATTCCGCTGGCTCTACCAGCTTAGCAAGACAGCACCTTATGATATTAAAACAACAGCGGCCCAGCACTACCGCCGTGTCGTTCTTCAGGAAAAGGCGCGCGACCATAAGATTGACAAGGGAGAAATCCGGTACGAGGATACAATGACAATGGACCAGGAAGGTATCATTGACGGACTTAAGCGAGCTCCTAAAGGGGTTAATGACGGGAACGGCTTTATCTTCGTCGACCATATCGGCGATGTGCTACCGAGCGGTCTTTTGCCAATACCTGTTGGAAACGTCCGTGAAAAGCCACTCGCGGAAATTTACCGGAATTCGGAGGTTTTGAAAAATCTCCGCAGCCCGGACAAATACAAAGGCAAATGCGGTGTGTGCGAATACAACAAGATTTGCGGAGGATCCCGTTCAAGGACTTATGCGGTAACTGGCGATTATATGGAAAGCGAGCCATATTGCGTCTACATCCCAATGGCCATGAGGAAAAAAGATTCCGGCTTAACAGTTTAATCCATACACAAACGAGGCAGTCCCATCGAGGGCTGCCTCGTTTGTTTTATAAGTAAGGATATAAAATGAAGCAACAGATACGTCCCCTGCTTCACTTATAATCGCAGGGTGACGTTTTTGTCGAATTCGCGATAGTCGTTAAGGTATAAGTCGGCTTCGGATTCGTGGTTTTGGAAGGATACTGTCCGGATTCCTAATCTTCTCGCTGGTTCCAAATCAATTGCACGGTCACCGATGACGAGGTCAATCCTGTACTTTTTATGCAAATATGCGTAAGCTGCCGGGTCAGGCTTCCGAGGAAATCCATCTTCTATTCCAACTATTTCAGCAAAGTACTTGTCCCATTTATAATATACTAGGACCATTTTTACGTCTTCTCTTTCTTTATGGGTCATGATTACGTTTGTTTCCGCGCTTTCAAGTACCTCCTCCACTCCGGGGAACGGCAGGAATTCCTTGGGCTTTATCCCCCTAACCTTCTCAAGCAATTTTCGAATCTGCTCCTCACTCAGCTTAAAGGAACGAAAAGCATGGCCGAACGACAGTTTCAACTGGGCAAGTGTTTCCTCCTCAGTGTAGCCGTCACCAAGGATTTCCATTAACAATTTTGTATAGGATGGGTACGTATTGAAAAGCGTCCCGTCGAAATCCCACAAAATGTTCATTATTCACCACTCCTTTTGGTTCAAACCTGTTCCACAGATAATTAATTACCCCTTTTATGGGTATATAAATACTAAATATGCCGGATTGGAGGAGGTAACTATGAAAAGAAACGATACGAAAACAACTAACAATGAACTGAGTGATGAACAAGTTGCGGAAAACCTGACCGACCTTGTTAGCATTATCAACGCCAAAGGTGATACGAAGAAAATCGAGAAGATTATTGCCGAGAATCCTACCACCAGTAACGATGATTCGAAGCTGAAGTAATGAAAAAGGATAGGTTAAGAGGAGCGCTGCCTGCTTAATCTATCCTTTTTTTAAAAATAAATTAGTTCCTAAGTAGAAGGAGTTTTTATTTCTTCGTTTCAAAGAGATGAAACTTTAAGCCGTAAGGATCCGAAATCATCACACTTTTATCGGAATATTCCTTTGTAATGACACATCCATTCTCCTCTAAAATCCTTTTGGAAGGTTCAAAATCATCTACGGCAAATTCGAAATAAGTATTGTTATGCTCGCTTTCTTCAATGAAGATATTCGTGCCGCTAATCGAAAATAACGTCTCACCAGTAGAGGTTTGCTTCTTTTCCATCCCAATAATGGTTTCATAGAATTTAACGGCTTGTTCGTAGTCCTTCACACCGATTGCAATATTATTGGTTAATTGAAATTGAGAGCGGTGATTGAGGTTTTGTTTTGCAATGACGCCTTCGGAACCGGATGGAAGCAGTTCAAACAATGGCCATGTCACACAAAAATCATCCCCAGGCCCCAATGGTGATTGAGCAATTAAATATATATTGTTTTCTTCGTCCCTACGAAATGTTGATACGCCCGGATAGAAGTATTTCCCTTTTCGGAACCCCAAATCCTCGGCAAATGTACTGCCATTAATTGAAACCATTTGGAACTGCCATTTTCGGCTTGCCGCAAAATCTTCCTGTATTTCAGGAGCGTCCGGAGATGAAACAACAAAGCCGGCTTTAGCGATCAAATGGTGGTAAACCCCATTAAAACCATCCGCCCACATCGTACAGTACGAGCAGCCTTTCCCCATGTTATGTATGACAATCAATTCATTTTTGTCGCCAAAAATCTCTAGTAAAGAAGTTGTGCGCCCGGCAGAAGCTGTAAACGTATAGTTTTTGACAAGTTTCTCCGGCACCGATTTTTTCAACTCATTCAATTGTTTCTTCTTTTCAATAATCTCATTTTGCAATTGTTCAATTTGAGCCTCAACATTTGTAGTGGACATTCCATCAGCCCCCTTATGAGTTTCGTATATATTTCTATAAGGGTCCCTCATTCCCCTTTAACCCTAACAAAAACGACTGCTCTTTTTAAAAGCAGTCGTTCAATTTCATATTTAATAGGCCTTTGCCCAGACAACCATCGATTCAGCCTTAGCCCCGCAGCATACACATGTATCGCTAATCGTTTCCTGTTCGAATGGTATGCAGCGTGATGTTGCACCTGTTTCTTCCTTTATTTTTTCCTCACACTCAAGCTTTCCGCACCACATCGCTTTGATCATACCTGGATTATTGGCAAGGCGGTCCTTGAACTGCTCCATTGTTTCAGCGCTGGATGTCTTTCTTTCTAGAAGCTCTTTAGCCTTTGCGAAAAGATTATTTTGGATGTCTTCAAGCAATTGGGAAAGCCTTTGTTCCACTTCATCTAGAGCGACAATCAGTTTTTCCCCAGTATCGCGCCTAACAAGGACGACCTGGTTCTTTTCGATATCCCGAGGGCCTGCCTCCAGGCGTACAGGTACACCCTTCATTTCATATTCGTTGAACTTCCAGCCAGGGTTCTTGTCGCTTGCGTCAATCCCAGTACGGAACGAGCCGGACAGCCTTTCCTTCAGCCCGTAAGCGAAATCAAGGACGCCTTCCTTATGCTGGGCGATTGGGACAATCATCACCTGGGTTGGGGCAACCTTTGGCGGGATGACTAGCCCGCGGTCATCACCATGTACCATAATCAGCGCGCCGATTACCCTTGTTGTCATACCCCATGATGTTTGGTGAACATACTGAAGCTTCCCTTCTTTGTCCAAGTAATTGATTCCGAACGCCTGCGCAAAGCCGTCTCCCAAATGGTGGGAAGTACCGGACTGCAGCGCTTTTCCGTCATGCATGAGGCTTTCGACTGTGTAGGTGAACTTCGCACCGGCGAATTTCTCTTTTTCAGTCTTTTGCCCTTTGACAACAGGAATGGCCAGATAGTCTTCCAGAAGGGTCGCATAGACTTCAAGCATGCGCTTTGTTTCTTCGTGTGCATCCTCATCTGTCTCATGCGCGGTATGGCCCTCCTGCCAGAGGAATTCAAGAGTTCTCAGGAACGGGCGTGTCGTCTTTTCCCACCGGACAACATTCGCCCATTGGTTATAAAGCTTAGGTAGGTCCCTGTATGAATGAATGATATTTTTGTAATGTTCGCAGAAAAGCACCTCTGACGTTGGCCTGACACAAAGCCTTTCCGCAAGTTCCTCTGATCCGCCGTGTGTGACCCAAGCTACTTCAGGCGCGAAACCTGCAATATGATCCTTTTCCTTCTCAAGCAGGCTTTCCGGAATGAACAGTGGCATATAGACGTTTTCATGCCCAGTTTCCTTGATCATCCTGTCAAGCGCATCGCGGATGTTTTCCCATAGGGCATAGCCATACGGGCGGATGATCATCGAACCCCTGACTGATGAGTAATCGACCAGGTCCGCTTTTGTTACGACATCTGTGTACCATTGGGCAAAATCCTTGTCCATGGCGGTGATGCTTTTTACAAATTCCTTTTCCATCGTTCATCCCTCTTTTTCTTCATTTTAATTTGGTTTTGTTGATTTCCGTTACACTCAGCAAGTTGGCAAAATCCATCAATGAGCATACATTTCTTTTTTTAAAAGCAAGCTGTTTGGCTTTTCTGTACAATAACCATTCATCTAAAAGAGAACACAAAAAGGCCATGAATCCCCTAAAAAGGGACCATGGCCTGGCGGTACCACCCTTATTCGCGGAATATTCCCCGCGCACTCAACGTTTAACGGAACACTCCGCCGTATCTTCGCATTTGTCCGATACAGAACTCCGAGGCAGGTTCGAATGTGCGTCCTGGAAGCCTTGCACCAACCGGCTCCCTCTCTGGGGTGGACACTTCACAATTCTACTGGTCCCCATCATTGTTTCAGGTTATTTTTTTGAAAATTATATATAGATGCTCTCTCATTGTCAACCTTAATCGGGAATATTTTCTAAAAAATGTGTCCTACATCGAGCAGAGATGTTTGCCTCCTCCCCTAATTCGGATATTATGAAGGAAAAAGGCACCGAGGAGAACTGCTATGATTCGAACACTTTCATTAGGGAAAGATGGCCAGATTGCCAACGATATACCAGTCGATCAATTGGCTGCAGGCGACACTTCTTCATGGTTCTGGGTCGATTTTAACAGCCCGACTGATGAAGAATCTGCCTTGCTTGCAACCCCATTAAAATTCCATCCGCTTGCCATTGAGGACTGTATGGTTAAGCTTCAGCGCCCAAAACTCGATTATTATGATGGCTATACATTTTTCGTCACCCATTCCATCAACCAGAACACGCTTGAACGAGAAGAAGTTGATATATTTTTAGGCGCGAACTTCATCGTCACTTATCATGCCGAGCTGTCACTGGAAATAACGGAAGTCTGGAACAGGGTCAACTCGGCTAAAAAGAAAGAAGACTGGTCCCCTTCCTTAATCCTTTATCATATTCTGGATCAGCTGGTCGACAATTATTTCCCGCCTGTATACCTAATTGAGGACCAACTCGATGAAATGGACGAAAGCTATGCCGGCGGCAATACCGAAGAACTTTTGAAAGAAGTTTTTGAAATCCGGAAAAGCCTGCTGATGCTGCGCCACACGGTAACCCCAACACGGGATTTAATTTACAGGATGCTTAATTCGCAAAAGCTGGACGTTCTGAAAGTCAGGCATGCTTATTTTTCTGATATCCATGACCACCTCCTGAAGCTTACTGACATGATTGATTCAAATAGGGAATTGACAAAGGACATACGTGACAGTGTCCTTTCGATAAATTCCCATGAAACAAATCGAGTCATGAAGGTGCTGACCGTCATTACGACAATTTTCATGCCGCTCACCTTCATTGCCGGAGTTTATGGAATGAATTTTGACTATATGCCGGAAACCACGTGGAAATATGGCTATTTTGCTTCCCTGGCCGTCATGGGAGTGATAGCGGCAGGAATGTTCGCCTTCTTTTGGAAAAAAGGCTGGTTTAAATAAGATCCTTTTTAAAACTGTTGAAGTTGTCAGTAAAAGAATGAAACAAACTGTTAACGCTTTTAATCTTAGATGTTAAACCTAGTAGCACATTTATACATTAAGGATTGATAATAATGGATTGGTTGCGAGTAGTTTTTAGTTTAGCTTCTATAATTATATTACTGGGATTGATGATGCAAACTTTTAATTTTAAGAAAGAAGTAAAAGAGGCAATAAATGATGATAGAAGTTTATCCGATAACTTTGTTGATAAATGGGATAAAAAACTTTCAAAAGTGGCTTTTCTGAGCATTATCGCAACTGTTTTCGGCATAATAGCCATCGTTCTACGTTAATTGGGAAACCCATAAAAGGGGCTATCCAAGAAAATTAACCTTTCAAAGAAAAAGAAATGGCTGTCCGATTTCGTTCTGGACAGCCATTTTTTATATAAAAGTGTATTTATTAATTTTAAAATCCCGGTGGGCTTACCACTCCTTGAATTCTACTTTGCCACCGGTCAAATCAAGCGTGTTGCGCTCCCCCTTGTACAGGAGCTTGCCATCCTCTTCAACAATCAAGTTCTCAAAGGTGTATACTTTATGCCCATTCGGCAGGACGACAATGACCTTCTTGCCGTTGTATACTTCGGGCGCCTCAATTTTAATCTTGCTTTGCGCATACCTGCTGAAACCCAGCATCAGCCCCATGCAGATCAACAAGAAAGTAAACGTTAAAGCCAACTTGTATACGTTGATTCTTTTCGGCTTCATATGGCGCATTTCGTACCTAGTCACTGGTCTCCCTCCACATTCCTACTTTTAGGCTTCTTACTTGCCTCTTCACTTCTTTACTAAGTAATACCCAGCTCCGCTTAAATTTAATCAATATTGAAAAAATTTATCTACACGCACCCTACTATCCTATGCAATCATGCTGGCAGCCATGATAGATAATTGCAAAATGCTTGAAAATGTATGTACATTTGTCTCCTTGCTGGATGTATAATTGAAAAAGGTGTGAATTTATTAGGAAAGCCCGACTCTACGTTTCCGTTGGCGGAAACGAGCATATTTTTTGGAGGTGTTAGTGTATGGCAAATGATCGTGTTGATGAAATGATTGAAACGTTAAAAACCCTTGTTTCTATTCCAAGCCCTACCGGCAATACAGAAAAGGCCATTTCCTATGTGGAGGAATTTTTGGCTGGGCATCAGGTTTCTATGTATCGAAACCGGAAAGGCGGATTGATTGCTACCCTTCCTGGAAAAGATACATCCAAACACAGGATGCTGACCGCCCATCTCGATACACTTGGAGCGATGGTGAAGGAGATTAAGCCAAGCGGCAGGCTGAAAATCGACCTGATTGGCGGCTTCAAGTTCAACTCGATTGAAGGGGAATATTGCACAATTGAAACAAGCTCTGGCAAGTCCTATACGGGTACAATCCTGATGCATCAAACATCGGTCCATGTGTACAAAGATGCCGGCAAAGCGGAGCGGAACCAGGACAACATGGAAATCCGGATTGATGAAAAAGTACATAGTGCCGAAGAAGTTAGAGCTCTTGGGATTGAAGTAGGCGATTTTGTTTCGTTTGATCCGCGTGTACAAGTAACCCCTTCCGGATACATAAAATCACGGCACCTTGATGATAAGGCGAGCGTGGCAATTTTATTGGAGCTTATTAAAAGAATTAAAACCGAAGGGATTGAACTTCCCTACACAACCCATTTCCTGTTTTCGAATAATGAAGAAATAGGCTATGGCGGCAATTCGAATATTACTCCTGAAACTGTAGAGTACCTTGCAGTCGACATGGGCGCGATGGGTGACGGCCAGTCTACCGATGAATACACGGTTTCCATTTGCGTCAAAGATGCGAGCGGCCCATATCATTATGGTTTGCGCAAAAAGCTTGCAAGCCTGGCCAAAGAGAAAGGAATTCCGTACAAACTTGATATTTACCCTTATTACGGCTCCGATGCGTCGGCCGCTATCCGTTCAGGTCATGACATTGTCCACGGCCTAGTTGGACCGGGAATCGATTCATCCCATGCATTTGAAAGGACGCACAGACAGTCTCTTGGCCATACAGCAGCGCTTCTGTTTGAATACATTCAATCGGAAATGGTGTTATAAATTTTCCTGGCATCTGCGCGCACCTAGTTGAAACAGTTTTTTTTGAAAGAAGGTATAGTGCATGGCTTCAATTTTTAAAAGCTACAAATCATCAATTATTCTTCTGGCAGCCCTCGTCATTGGCGGTGCTGCTGGATTGATTTTCGGAACCAACGCTGCGGTTGTAAAGCCGCTCGGGGATTTGTTCTTGAATCTAATGTTTACCATTATCGTCCCGCTCGTCTTTTTCAGCATTGCATCCGCTATCGCGAATATGAGCGGCATGAAGCGGCTCGGCAAAATCATGGGCAGCATTTTTCTAGTTTTCTTCATTACAGCTGCCATTTCCGCGGTTGTAGCATTCATTGGGACGACTATTGTGAATCCTCTTGAAAACACAGACATTTCTTCCGTGAAGGCATTAATGGAAAATATGGACGGACAGAAGCATGCTGAAAAACCATCTCTTGCGGCACAGCTTGTCGCTACTGTTTCCGTGCCTGATTTCGCGAACCTGTTTTCAAGAAGCAATATGCTCCAACTAATTGTGTTCTCGGTCATTTTTGGGCTAGCGACAGCAATGGCCGGCGATAAGGGCAAGCCAATTGCTTCCTTCCTGGCTTCCGGGTCGGAAGTAATGATGAAAATGGTCAAAATCGTTATGTATTACGCTCCGATTGGACTTGGTGCCTATTTCGCATCCGTCATCGGCGAGCTTGGCCCGCAAATACTTGAAGGCTATTTTAGGACCTTCCTATTGTACCTGGGACTTTCCGTTCTTTATTACTTCGGGTTCTTTACCCTATACGCGTTCATTGCCGGTGGCAGGGCCGGGGTCAAAGTGTTTTGGAAAAATGTCATTGCCCCTTCCGTCACCGCGATTGCCACATGTTCAAGCGCAGCGTGCATTCCGGTTAACCTCGAATCGGTCAGAAAGATGGGAGTTCCAAAGGATATTGCCGAGACGATCATCCCTCTTGGCGCGAATACTCATAAGGATGGCTCTGTGTTTGGCGGCGTTTTAAAAATCGTATTCCTATTCGGCCTTTTTGGAAAAGATGTAACAAGCATGTCCAGCATAGCCAGCATCCTAGCAGTTTCGTTTCTTGTCGGCGCGGTTATGGGAGCAATCCCTGGCGGCGGAATGATTGGTGAAATGCTGATTATTAGCGTATTTGGCTTCCCTCCGGAGGTGCTTCCAATTATCGCCGTGATCTCAACCATCATTGATGCGCCGGCAACTTTGCTTAACTCTACCGGTAACACAGTTTGCGGTATGTTAGTTTCTAGATTGGTAGAGGGCAAGAATTGGCTCCAGTCTTCAATTAAAGCAAAAACAAATCATTTCGCCTCCTAACATGCTTATCTACGATCACCTTCTCTGGCAATCGAACTGTTTTAAAGGCTCCTGTTGGGGGTAAAGAAAGAGTAGACTCATTTCAACAAGGAGGGTTCAACTATGAATAAAGATGAATCGAAAGGTGAATGGGATCAGCTCAAAGGAGAAGCGAAACGGACTGCCGGTAAGATAACCGACAATGAATCACTTGAAGCGGAAGGCAATTTAGACAAAGGCAAAGGCGAGGTCAAGGAGAAATACGGCCGCGCCAAGGACAAGCTTGCAAGCGAGTTTAATACAATGATAGATAAAACAAGGTAATAAATTCAGCCGCCCTGACATAGGGGCGGCTGTTTTAATGGAAAAACTCTTTATTTTAAAAAGCCATATTAAATAATATTGTTGATAAATGCCCATAAAATAAGGATCCCTAATTAAGCCCTTTTTTTAAAATCCTTATTGAAGATAAACGCCCGGTAGTGAAATAAGAAAACTATTGTAAATTTCTAGGAGTGAATATATCAAAAATTATTTTTTGAATCCCTAAACATAGCCCCCATGAAATAACTCCAACTAAAAGTGCAACAATAAAAGGAAAGGAATTTTTCAACATTATATATACTGCTAGTAACATAACAATTGTTGCTGGTAACCCGATAATCACACCTATTGTAAAAGTTTGAATTTGGTTAACTGTCTCTCCTTGAACAGTTAACCAAAAAATACTAAGCAGACTTATTAACGGTAGTGCAGCTATAATTCCTCCGTATAAAGGGAATCTTCTGGCTAACTCCGTCACAAATGCTATGATTAGAGCTGACGTAAAGAGTTTAATCCACACCATCATTTTGCAGCCTCACTCAATAGGCGAAAAGCTTGTAAGACTATAATCTTTTCCTTATCACTTAACTTATTCAAAGCTGCTTGTAATTTTAATTCGTCTAATTCTGTGTTTTGTCTTACTACTTCTAATCCTTCTGCTGTTAACTTCAAAAAAACTTTACGTTGATCCTCTTCAGTACGTTGCTTAATGATCCATCCATTGTTCGCGAGCTTCTTTACATGCTCTGATGCTGTATTATGGGAGACTTTTAATGCTTCTGACAAGAAACGTACGGTCACCGTTTCTTCTTTCTGAACGATTTGTAGTATTCGTATACTTTGATGCGGGATTGTCAGTTCATGCGTTGGATGTAGATAATAGTATATATCTGTGAAGTAATTATTAAGTTCCATATTACACCTCTTTTATATCGCTATTACAGATTATATCGTAATTAACGATATAAAAGCGAGTCTATTGAAATTTTTCTATTACATGAACTACGATGGTGAAGATATAGACTTCTTATTCAACCTCCGTTTGTTGAAGAAGAAGTTAACTAAACACACCATTTATTGAACACTATTTTAAAACAAATTCAAAAAACCTCGCCAAGTTTATACCGACGAGATGCACTGAACTCGGTTAGCGTAATAAGGAATTCCACAAAAAAAGATGCCCAATCCTTCCTAGGGTTCAAGCCTCAAAATAAATTCTTCAACATCCTTGCCTCTGGCGTTGGAAAAACCCTTATCTTCAGAGATGATTTTAAACCCGCATTTTTCCAATACCCTGATGGAGGCGAGATTATCTTTAGCTGCACGAGCATAGAGCGGGCGTACCTTAATATACTTCAGGAATTCTAACAACGCTTTAGTTGCAATACCTTGACCCCAATATTCCTTCCCAATCCAATAACTTACTTCGGGTTCGCCGAACTGTTCAAAGTTCGAGATGTGTCCAGTGACAATGCCATTGAATAATATGGTCTTATTTGTGATGGTTTTATCAGCGGTAATTTTTGTCCAATGGCCAAAAAATGCGTCCTTATCAGTGGGGTCTTTAGTTGTAAATGCAGCCATATAGTTCGCCGTTGAATCAAGTTGTTGTTCGAAAAAGATAGGAAGATCTTCCTCTGTGATATCTCGTAGCTTCACTTCGCTTTTGCTAATGGATTCCATATTATTCACACGCTCCCTAACATATTTTTGGATATAAATTCTTCCAAGTTTAGATAAACTCCTTCTTCCACTACTTCACTACATTTAACCTGCGCCTTTTGTTCAATAAGGAATTCAACTCACCTGTTGAGTGAGAAAGATTATAATAACTTAGACATAAAATACTCGTTATAAAATTCATCATCAATCATCAAGGACTTTCTTTTTATTCCTTCTATCTCAAATCCTCTTTTCTTGTATAAAGCTATTCCTGCTTCATTTTGAGTAACAACTGTAAGTTCTAATCTTGATATTTTAGAGTTTATTGCCCATTCTTCTAACCGTTGAAATAAACTTGTTCCTATACCACGCCCTCTGTACTCTTCTAAAATACCAATAACAAGATATGCTGAGTGCATTGTTTTCCTTACGCTACCGCCCATGGCTATCAAATAGCCAACCAACTTTCCCTTTTCTTGTTCTGCAACAAATATTGTTGAATTACTTTGTTTTTTGATGTGTTCTAATTGTTTACGTTGTTGCTCAGGAGTGGTTTTTCTTTCTTCTGCTTCCATAAGCATAAACTTAGACTCAGATTCAACTTGCTTAATTAGACATATAAAATTTTCAGCATCCACGGGTTGTATCTCTCTAATTAACATTCGAAATCCCCCAATTCCATTGTGATTATCCAAAATTATACACTATATTTGTTGAACTCCCCGTTAATAATAATTTCTTTAATTGTTAATTATAAGAGAAACCTTAGATGGAGGATTTTTATGAGAAAAAGCCTTTTCATATTTATTGCCTGCTTAACCCTTTTCTCTTATTCACCCGTTAAAGGTGAAACCGCAACTAAAAATGATCTACAATTGCGTGATGACGTGATTTTCATTATGCTTTATCCCTCAATTCAACAGGAATTGAAGAAGCAATATGGCGAAATTAAACAAAATATGTGCGGTAAAATAACCCAAATTAAGCAGTTGCCAATAGGCAGTTACTTATTTAATGTCACCGTGCAGGTAACAACATTTGAAGGTGCCCATAGTCCCCCAAATGATTTGGTAACGATCACTTTTAGTAATGAAAAAACCATAGAGTGGAAGGCTATTGATTTCAAAAGAAGAAGGTTAAAGCTAAATGAAATAACTCAATGCAGACATCCTTATTAAAAAGGGTGCTTTTTCTTTGAGAATAATCTTCCGCACACTTTTCAACTTGCATCGGAGTTGAACAAGGCATATAAAACTGGGAATGTATCATAAGCAGCTATCAACAATCATCCTACTCAACACATTCCTTAAATAACTTTTTGTGGTGAAAACCCTATTTCCCAATTACGCTAAGATTTTTCCAAAATCCCTTTTCCACCTTCTAAAATTAGGACTATATCTCCCTTTATTCGAATGCATGTTCGTTATTCGTGTGAAATCGTGACTAAAGTCCCATGTTATTACTAGTGAGTAATGCTACTATTTGGGAAAGGGCAAATTTTACGAAAGTAAAAGACGCAAAGCCACGGGCCTAAAACAAGCAATTGTCATGGCAGCCGGGTTGCAGTACGCTAATAATCCCTAAACCTTTCCTGATTTGCCTTTTAATATGGCTAAGGGGTTTTTGCAATGAAATCAATTCTAGTAGCAGACCGCTCAATTTTTATCAGAAGCGTACTTAAAAAGAAGCTTTACAAAACTGACTACAGAGTCATTGGCGAGGCGGACGACGGAAAGCAGGCTATTCTAAAATACAGGGCCAGCCATCCAGATGTCGTCATACTTGAATTTTTACTGCCTCAGTTGAACGGCTTTGAAACACTTCAGGAAATTATCCGCATCAATCCGGAAGCAAATGTCATTATGATGTCTACTTTCAGCGATGAATGCCTGGCTAGCCAATCCAGGGATATGGGGGCGAAAGGATTCATTCTTAAACCCGATTTTGACGGATTGCTCCCTACTTTAGACGGATTGCTAGCATCTCTTTCCATCATGAGCCACACATAAGAAAAACGGCAGTATTGTGCGATTGCACTGCCGTTTTTTCATCGATTCGGTATTTCGGTTCCTGAAGCCATAGCAGCCGGAGGCCTCTTTCCCCTCTGCAGGTCGCTGACCGAAAGGCCGAATGTTATTTGCAAATGAGGATAATCCTTGAAATTTTCCCAATCCCCTCCCCATTCGAACCCCAGTTCCTTTGCCATTGAGGCAACTTCATCCCAATCCGGACGGGCATTTCCGTTCATATCATGATCCATATCCCATATAAGGCTTCCGTCATGACCGAGTAATGCAAAATCGACTGCAAGGCCATAATTGTGATAAGATTCCCCGCCTCGCGCATAGGTTACGATTTGGCCATTGTCTGTCCGCCCTTTTGCATAATGGCGGTTTTGTTCCTCAATGGTACGGAAACCTTCTATTAGTTGAATCGTTATTCCCTTTTTCGCAGCCAATGCGACAAGTTCGTCCGCATTCTCCCTTACTAGGGGATGCAGACCAGTTGGCATTGGGGCATCTATCCGGTATTCGTAACCGGGATAACCCAAAGCGCGCCATGCAAGAAAAAGGACTGCCACAACAGACGCGGCAGCCGCAAACCGTTTAATTTTCATCATTCTCTCCAGTATGTGCATATCACTTTTATAACCTTATTGTATCCCTATTCTCCATTAAATCCAGTCATTTATGATGTTTTCCAGGATATTCTTCTAGAATTCGCTTTTCCAAATGTGTATATCCTTTTTTATTCAAATGAATCGAATCGCTGAAATATTGTTGCTTATCTTTTCCTTTAAACAGGTCATTCGTTGGAACATATTTTACTCCCCTGACCTGTTTTACAAGCCTGATCGTCGATGCATTCCATTCATCAAACAATGGCTCTATTCTTTGTCCCCCTTCAGGATAAGGGTTATAGAGGCCGAGGACAAGGATGGGAGCATCTTTATTCGTTTCCCTTAAAATCGCCAAAATCTTTTCCAAATTTTGAAGGTAATCTTCCTTTGCTTCAGCGATTCTTTCAGGGTGGATTTTTTTAAGGTTGCCGCCATTGCCGTTAATAAGATCGTTAGTTCCAATAAACAAAATAAAGGTATCGGCATTCTTTAGCCTTGCAGCCGTGGCTGGTTTAGCGAGTTCCAACAGCACTCCGCCCGATTCCCTATTCCTTACACCATAGTTTTCAATTGTAAAATTTTTGCCCGGATACTTTTCATTCAACTCATTTTGCAGCTTTCCGACATATCCTTGTTCCTCCCTGTCCCCCTGCCCATAGGTAAGAGAATCGCCAAATGCCATAATGACCGTCTTGTCCTTCATTGCGCTTCCATTCCCGGAATAAACTATATAGGAAAGCGCGCATACTACTAGCAGGATTAACCCAATAATCAAGCCGTATTTTCTCATTAAAAAACTCCCCCTGCCTTAAGTACATATCTTGTTTAATACCCAATAAATCAGCAAGTTTACACAGGGATACCTTGGAAAAAACTCGATTCGATAAAATTATTTTAATTTTCAGTCTTTTATATTTACCTACCTCAAAAAATAAGGTATGATGAATGAAAGACTTAACACGGATAACTGAATTTGTTCTTTCCCACCATTGGATGCGGCTGCCTGATGACCCCTTAGGCGGCCTTTTGTGTATTCTGCTATCCTAATCAAGCCGGAAGGATGTGACAAAAAATGAAGTACCATTTGGCTGCTGCATTGTTTTTCTGGTCCGTAGGCCTTCTCCAGTCCCCCTTACAGGAAGAGTGGAAGGTTTCTTCAATCATTGCAGGCTTAGTCGCATTTTTCTTATTCATTAAAGAAGTAATGGAAAGCAGCCGTAGCCGCTTTCTCATGCTAGCGACAGAAGCGGAACAAAAACGCCTGGAAGAATTATCTTCATTTAAAGGAAGATGTGTCGGTAAAAAAGAAGGGCCTCCCCTTTTTCAAGCTGATTTTGAGTATATCGTTTTTTCAAACGGTGAATACGATATCCCTTTGTTTTGCAGGAATGGAGACATTGCAAAAAGAGCGATACAGTCTCAACAGGAGATAAAGGTGTATTATCAGGATTATATTCTCGTTGCAATTGAGAATGTTGACTAGGAAAGCAAACCTCTATTTTCGGAGTTGAAAGTAAATTCTTCCGTCAGGTAACAAACACATTACGATTTATTACGGTTTATTAAGTTTTATTACGGATTCCGTTAATCCCGTTTTTAGGTACGAGGGACTGTTAAACTATAAATAGGACCTAAAAATGCTCCTGCCTACGGTGAATTATTTTCCAATCGGTATGCCAAAGGAATTATGGAAAGTCATAATAAAGGGGCTGGAAAAAATGGAACTAGCAAAACTTCGCTATTTGGCCGAGGAACTGAAAGAGGTTCCTTATGTCCAATCCGAGGTCACACACGTTTTCACCCTCGATAATAAAGAATTGGTAACGTTGAGGTATTCTAAAGAGCGGGCATTATTTCACGTTACTAACATTGATGGGAAAATTGCATTCGACTATGAACGAGCCGATCAAGCTGCGGAAGCAGTCAAAAAAGCATTGGAATCCTATTCGGATAAATCTCCGCTAAAGGATGGTATAAAAGAAAACGCATTATAAAAAAACCGAAAAACTCCGTGTTTTTCGGTTTTGTCTTTCTAAATAAGGGAAACAGTAACGATATGGGAAAACCGCTGTCAACGGATTTAATTCGGCTCGCTTTAGCCCGGGCCTAAATGAATAGGAGGAATTGCTATAAAACCGTTATATTCAATCCGCACCGGCAATCGACACAGCGTCCAAGGGTATTCCACTGGCATCGGCTTTTCGTCGTTTGATTTCTCCAGATTTCCGAGTAAAGTAGTTTGTGAACCTTCAAGTGGCGGATATGAAAGGGACAGCTATTCCTATAAACAGGTTGCCGGCATTCCATATAAGTATCCGATGCAGCAACTTTAGTTTTCCGGATAATTAATTGAGGGCGCACTTTAGCGCCCTCCGTCACGTTTCCATCCTCATTTTTAATACCTCATTATGCTGCCTGAAAAAATCGAGTAATTCGTTCATAGACAAGGCAGCCTGCTGAGAATTATCCTTTTCAATCGCAATCCTCAGGTTTAAGGATAGCGCATTCCCCTTCATTTTACGGCTCATACCGTTCCGCATCTTTTCATAAGCTTTTTTCCGATATTCTTCCCTTGTTATCTTCCCGTCTTCAAGCTGCTTTTTAAGCTCAATCATTTCCCGGTGCCTTTCATGCCGCTCCTTTTTAAAAGCTTCACGTTTCGCCGCCATTTCCGGGCTTAGCCAGCGTTTTTTCAGTTGATTCCTTTCTGCCAGGACAGCCTTCCATTCCCCAACCTTGTCTGGCGTATACTTTTCCGCCCATTTCATATACTCTTCATCGGATATGAGAAACATCTTATGGGCATGCGTTTTCGAGTGCTCGCACGAAATGCACCCTTTTTCCATTGCACTTGCATGAATAACGGAAAAAGATAACGCAAACAAGAGCAGAAAACCTATACCTCTCACAAGTAAACGAACATTCATCCTTTCATCTCCCTTCAAAATAAACTACCGCCTCTTACTATCTCCAGAATGGTGCAAAATATGATTGGAAAATTTTTTTAAAAAAAGGCTTGTCGAATTCTTGAAAATAGATTAATCTATAAATATAGAAATCATGTGAAATTATTCACAATTAAATCTCTCTTTTTTTTTTCAATCATTATGTGAATATATTCACATATAATATTCGTTAGGAGTGGAATTGAGATGCGTAAGCCACATATCGTCATTCTTGGCGCCGGCTATGGCGGCCTGATCACCAATAAGAGACTGGAAAAACTGCTGCGTTCCGGAGAAGCCTCCGTTACGTTAATTAATAAACATTCCTATCATTACATCACTACACAGCTTCATAAGGTTGGAGCAGGCACCGCATCCGACCGCAAAATCGCCCTATCCATTCCTGAACTTATCAACAATTCGAAAACTCGCTTCATGATCGACACTGTTTCCGATGTGGACACCGAGTCGAAAACCGTTGCCCTTGAGTCCGGTGAGGAAGTTTCCTATGACTACTTGGTGATTGCCCTTGGATTTGAAGTCGCTACATTCGGGATACCTGGGATTAAAGATCATGCTTTTGAAATCCGAAGTTTTCGCAGTTCGAAAGCGATCTACCAACAGATTACTAGGCAATTATCTCTTTATAAGGAAGACAAGGATCCTTCAAGACTGACATTTGCCGTCGCGGGCGGCGGCTTTACCGGGATTGAAATGCTCGGGGAGCTTGCCGAAGGACTGCCAAAGCTTTGTGAAGAATATGGCGTGCCATTTGAAAATGTGAAGATTATTGGAATTGAGGCCGCGGACTCCCTTATTCCTTTCTTCGGGGAAGATCTGATTTCCTATACGTCCCATTTAATGGAGACGTACAACATCGATATTTATACATCTACGAAAATTAATTCCTGTACAGAAAAAGCCATCCGCCTGGAAAATGGCCTTGAAATTCCGTGCTGGACACTTATCTGGTCTTGCGGCGTCAGGGCAAACTCTTTGCTTGAGAAATTTGGGTTGCCGCTTGTGAAAGGAAAAGTGCCAGTTGAAAAAACGCTTCAAGTAAAAGGAATGGAAAATATTTTCTGTATCGGGGATTGCGCTTTGTTCATGAAAGACGAAAAATCCGCACTGCCGCCTACCGCCCAGGTAGCAATGCAGGAAGCGGAGGTTTGCGGAAAAAACATTGCCTCACTGATTCGGGGAACCAAGCTTAAAGAATTTGAATACCATCATAAAGGATCCGTCGCGTCAATCGGCGACCGCGCAGCCGTAGGCAAAGTTGGCAGTTTCACACTGTCCGGCAGGTTTGCGGCAATGATGAAACGCGTGATTGAAAACCGCTATCTTTTCGTACTGGGCGGGCTGTCTCTCGTAATAAAGCAAACTCTTTTCCTAAAGAGGGATCCGCTGAACGTTTCTGTAAAACAACACTAGTTAGCATCGGAACGATGGAATCCCCCATTCCTGACTTCCTGTTATATATTCAGCATATTGATGCTTGCTCCGGTGCTTCCTTCCCATTTTCCCTTAAGCACTGGAACCCTATCCCCTTACCCTTCCTTTTACGAGGAAGGGTTATTCTTGTTAGGTAAAACTTCTCCGCCATCCTTCCGCAATCCCTATTGGCACAAATTTGTCAAAAAAATTAAGGCTATTTGCATACGTTCTCAACGCAGAACGCATGTATATATAACTGTTTTTTGCCGCCTGTATTGATTTCCCCAAAGCAGCATTATACAATCCATTTCGTGACATAAAAACGGAATGGAGACTACATTTCTTGAACAATCAAAAAACTGAAAAACTCAGCCTTTATCATGGGCTTGCTTCTACCATATCTACAACTGCCGTCAACGGATATATTCCTTTATTTGCGCTTAGTGTCCTGGGTGCGAGTAACGAGCAAATGGGATTGATTACATCCCTTCCCTCGATTGTAGCAATGCTCGCATTGATTCCTGGCGCGTATTGGCTGAACCGTGCCAAAAGCAAAAAGAATTTTGCGGTCTATACCACTTTTGCCACAAGGCTGATGTTCCTGCTAATCCTGTTTATCCCATTCCTTGATGCACCCTATGCTCCATGGGTTCTGGTCTTTTTAATCGCTGCGTTAAATTTTCCTGGCGCCCTGTCCGGCCTATCTTGGCAAACCTTGATTGGCGGACTTGTTCCCGAGGATCGGCGCGGCGAATTCTTTAGCACACGTAACCAATGGACAACCGTTGCGGCAATGGTTGTCACATTCCTGACGGGAATTTTCCTTCAGCAATTCAGCAAAACGGATGCGTTTCCTTACCAGATACTGCTCGCGGCAGGCTTTCTTTTCGCCCTGTTAGAGGTTTATTATCTGTATATGCATAGCGACGTAAAGGAAGCCGAAAACCTGAAGGCTGCCTCTGTATCGAAACGGAAGTTTTCCTTTGAAGTATTTAAATACAAGCCTTTTCTTGCATTCATTGTCTGTGCGGTCCTTTTTAATATCGGCGCACAAATGGCCTGGTCCCTCTTTAGCATTTATCATATTCGGGAAGCAAATGCCACCGCTTTATGGTTCAGTTTTTTCGCGGTAACGAATCAGATCGCCCAAATTATCAGTGTGAAGTGGTGGGCTAAGGCTGCTGATAGGCGCGGGAACACAATGGTCCTGTTTGCAGCCGCCGCCGGAATGGCGACAGCGCCTATCCTCACGATGCTGTCAACAAACCTTTTCTATTTGACCGCTCTCAACTTCTGGATTGGCCTGTTCGTTTCCGGAACGAACCTTCTATTGTTCAATCAGTTGCTAAAGGCGACACCCGAAGCAAATCGGTCCACATACCTGGCCAACTATCAATTTATATTGTCCATTATCGGTTTTATCGCACCACAATTCGGCGTCTACCTGCTAGGGCAAGTGGGCATGTTCTCTGCGATGACAATCGCTTCCCTTGTCCGCCTGCTCGCAGGATGCTCCTTCCTGCTCGTAGCGCTTAAGTTTGAGCGGAAGCCGTCCGCTAGAGTTGTCTAATAACGAACAAAACCGCATTTTCCCACTTGGGAATGCGGTTTTTGTGTCTTTTTCGGTTTACTTCCATTCTAGAAACTCGAGTCGGTTGCCAAAAGGATCGAAGGTATAGAACCGGTTGGCACCTGGAAGATTGTCGTCTTCGATGACTTCGACTCCATTTTTTTGGAGATGGGCCTTTAACCCTTCGATATTCTCTACTTCAAAAGCCGGATGCGCTTTTTTCGCTGGAATGAACGGTTCCTCAACCCCGATATGTATCTGGATGCTTCCACTCCGGAACCACGCTCCGCCTCTTTTTTTCAAGGCAGGAGGTTTCTCAACTTCGGTAAACCCCAATACATCCGTATAAAAAGCGCATGCTTTTGCTTCACAACCCCTAGGAGCGGCAACCTGAACATGGTCAAGCCGTTTAAACTTGAATGCCATTTATTCATTCCCCCACGCTTCTTTTTTCCAGCATAACCCAAAAAAGGTGATAAGGAAATTACAATTCTATTATTTAGCCTGATAAAGAAATCTTATCATGGCAATGTTATTTTGCTTGGTATCGAACTCTGGACGGATTTCAAAAAGACGGCCGATTAATAGTCGCGTACACCCAACTAGGATGTATCAGGGTAGTGCCTGAATTTGTCCAAATTGTTACAGTTTTCGATATAAGCCTTGAATCTTTCGATATCCACTCAAAATCTTTCGATATAATTGAAATTCTTTCGATATGACCATGAAAATTTTCGATATACACCCAAATCTCCCGTAAAAAGCTCATTAGGACGTTTTACGATGGGCTGAATAGGGTCGAAATTGGAGTCAATCTGCTATCATTCGCCGAAAAAGAGTAATTTCCGCCAAATACAGCCTCCTATTCGCCAAACCCGATTCCCATTCCGCCAACTTAGCGATTCACTCGGCCAAACAAAAAACCGTTCCCCAAGAAAAAGGCACGGACTCATTTAAGCCCGTACCTCGTGCCTTGCCGTTTAAAAGTTTTTTGCCAGTTCCTTCGCTCTCTGGATAGCTTCTTCCTTGATTTCCTGCGCCCGGTCGGGGAATTGGTTTTGCCCTTCAACAAACAAGCCTTCGAAGGACGGGATGCCAAAAAACTGCATGATGATGCCGATATACCGGTGGCCCATCTCCATAGCCGCAGCCGGTCCTTCCGAATAAACGCCTCCGCGCGCCTGAATATGGAGCGCTTTTTTATCAGTCAAAAGCCCGACAGGACCCTTTTCGGTGTACTTGAACGTTTTTCCTGCTGTACAGATCGAATCAATATATGCCTTCATGACCGGCGGGAAGGAAAAATTCCAGAGCGGTGTTACAAATACATACTTATCCGCCGCTACAAATTGGTCAGTCAATTCCCCGAGCCGCCTTACTTTCCGCTTTTCTTCTTCGGACAGGTCATCAAAGGAAGATCCCGAACGAAGCTTGCCCCAGCCGCTGAATACATCCACATCGATCTGTGGTATATCCTCTTTGTATAAATCAAGGTAGATTATCTCATCATTAGGATTTGACTCCCGGTATGCCTCAATGAATTCTTTTCCAACCGCCATGCTGTATGAGACTGTATCATCATGGGGGTGTGCAGTAATGTATAAAACCTGTGCCATAAAAAAACCTGCCTTTCTGAATGGACGTGACCCCATTATTTTCCCTGATTTCCAGGCAGGTATTCATGGAAAAAGGAGGAATTGGCTGGTTTTATAAAAATGCATTTAATATACGTCTTTGTTCATGAAAACATAAAACGAAATGAACAAGCCGGCTGCCCACCATGCTAAAAGGACTGCCAATGAGAAAGACAGTGTCATTCCTTCAATAGGTGGTGCGGTTCCGTTCATATAATCAGTCAGCCTGAGGTTGACCATGAAAAAATACTTCGCTGATTCCCAGGAAGAGACCATATTGCTTAAAATCGCTCCAGATATAAGCGCCGCAAGCATGATTCCCATTCCGGCCGCTGTGCTTCTGATCAATACGGACAGCATGAATGACAACGTGCCAACAACAATTGCCACGAACCAGACGAGCCCGAATTCCATCAGTAAATATTGCCCCTGGCTAACAAGCTTAACTCCTGATGTATCTAAATTGCTCCCGGAGGCCGAGAAACCCGTCAGAACGGGGGCACCCCAGCCTTTGTAGCCAAACACCAGCCCTGAAATCAAATAGGAGAGCACCCCCATGATTGCAACAATTGCCGAAACTGCCAGGCAGAGCGTAATGAATTTGCTTAAAAGGACCCTCCAGCGTTTGATCGGCCTCGTCAGTAGAAGCTTGATTGTCCCCTGGCTATGTTCCGAGGAAACGAGGTCGCTGGCAATAACCATGACCATCAGTGGCAGAAACAGGTCGATCGAATTTTCGATAAACATCCGCATAAAAGTGGGTGCGCCGGGTTCAGATGGATTGATGTTATGGTCAAGGTAATATTGCTGCTGCTGAAGGCTAATTTGCAGCTGTTTTTTCCAATCCTCGCTTATCCTGCTGGATGAAAGCCTGTTCTGGGTATCAATGATTTGCTGCTGAAGGATTGTTTTCCAGTCGGACGTACCCATCCGCTCGCGCTGGGTTTCAACCTGCCGGAGCTGTGCGTATGTAAATAAGGCGACAAGGACCGCGATAATTGCCGCAATGACCAGGAGCCTCTTTTTTGCCAAAAGCTTAAGCATTTCGTTATGAACGAGTTTAGTCAATCGTGTCACCCCCGGTCAGCTCCAGGAAAAGATCTTCAAGAACTGGCAGCTTCCTGTTCATTTCCGAAACCGAAATCCCCGCTTCGACAAGCTTCCTGTTCCATTCGGCTGCTTTATCGGGGCTATATTCGGTCAGGAGAGTTCCATCCTCCGCCACTTCAATCTCGGTTAATTCTCCGAGGACTTTTTTACCCTCTTCAAAGGGCTCCAGCCTCCAGGCGATCCTTTCCCTGTTGCCAAGCAGGATGGAGACAGAGTCCGTCTTAATGACTAGCCCTTTTGAGATAATGGCCACCCTGTCGCACAAGAGCTGAATTTCACTAAGCAAATGGCTGGACACAAGGACGCTCAGCCCTTCCTTTTCAGCAAGAAAGCGGATAAACTCCCTCATTTCCCTAATTCCAGCAGGATCAAGGCCGTTCGTGGGCTCGTCCAAAATAAGTACACTAGGGTTGCCTAGAAGCGCCTGCGCAATACCAAGCCGCTGCCTCATCCCAAGGGAGTACGTTTTCACCTTATCGTAAATCCGCTCGGATAGGCCGACCAATTCCGTTACTTCCTTAATCCGGCTATCCGTAATCCCCTCGAGCATCCTTGCAAAATGGGCCAGGTTGTCCCAGCCGGATAAGTATGGATAGAGTTCAGGATTTTCCACTATGCAACCGAGCTGGCGCATCGCTTTTGGAAAATCCTTTTTCAGGTCGTAACCACAAACCGAGATACTGCCGGAGGACGGTTTAATTAGGCCGACCAGCATCCTGATCGTGGTCGTTTTTCCTGCCCCGTTCGGTCCGAGGAATCCGAATACCTCTCCTTTATGAAGTTCAAAGGAAATTCCTTTGATAATCTCTTTTTTGCCAATCTTCTTTTTTAAATCTTTCACTTCAAGCGTAACGGAAGACATTAGTTTTTCTCCTCCCATGCTACCAATGATGCAACCCGGTCCGCGATGAGTTTGTAGCCTTTCGTATTCGGGTGGAATTTATCCGTATACAAATATTCGTTGACGTTCAATTCAAACAAATCAAATGTCGGCACATAGACAACTTTATCAAACGTAGCTGCCAGTTCGGCGGCAGCAAAATTCCATTGCCTGATGACAGCCGATATTTCCTTGCCCTCACCCAATTCGATAAACGGATTGTAAAGGCCTATCAAATATACAGTCGCATCCTTGTTGGCCGCCCTGATTTCCGAAAGTATTCCTTTAACGTTCGTAAGGAACTGCTTTTCGATTTCCTCCGGCTTTTGCTTGTCAAAGTCAACAAGGCCCTGACCGCCTCTGAATAAATCATTGCCTCCGATTGTGATTAAGACAATATCGGCTGACCCAAGCTGTCGTTTCACCTCTGCCTGCGTTACCTGCTGTGCAAGCTGATTGGACCTTTGCCCATTTATCCCGAGGTTAACAAGCTTCACATCTTCTTCTGACCGTTTCTTTAAGCTGTCGACGAGATAGCCGACGTACCCTCTTCCCGCCGCATCGCCTGTTCCCCGGGTCAAGGAATCTCCCAAAGCGACGATTTTCAAATCTTCATCCTTGCCGGCATGGATGGGTGCAGGCAGCTCCTTTGCCCTTGGTTCCGATGGCTTGCCCGCATAATAATCACTTACCGCCCAAACCAGCCCTCCAAGCCAAAGCAGCAGGAAAAATGCGGACACTCCCATCCATATTCCAACCGTCCTTTTTCCCAAAAAAACCAACCCTTTCAAAAGCTTCCTATTCTTCAATTTAAACATACACAGGACGCAATTCAAATCCTGACTACCCTTTTTCCATAATAAAAAGGCACCCGCTCAATACGGATGCCTTGTCTTATTTTTACAAAAACGGAGAAGCCTCATTTTATCGAAGTAGCTTGGCAATCTTCCTCCTGAGCCTCCATCCGAAATCGGAAACCCGAGTGCTCGTCTTTCCCGCTAAATAAACCGTGAGGAACAAAATGAGAAGTACGATGCTGGTAGTGTAAAGAAAGCTCTTCACTTCTTCATGGTACAGCATCCAGCCAGGCCCAATCATTTTACCGATAATAATGAAAGGAGCCACCCAAATTAGGGCACCAAGAGCTGAGCAAATTGCATACGTTCTCGCCGGAAATTTTGTTATACCGGCAAAGAAGCCGATTGCATGCCGTGCCCCAGGGACAAAAAAGATGATAATTAACAGCTTATTTCCATATTTCAAAAACCACTCCGACAATTTGTCCAGGGTTTTCTGTTTTAGAAAAAAATAATGGCCGTATTTTTGAAAAAAACCCAACCCGAGTTTTTTGCCAATCCAATAGTTGGCCATCATTCCCACAAAAGTCCCAGCCCCAGCGGCAAGCACGCAAGTAAACCAGTCCAAATCACCCTCAAAGGATAAATAACCGGAATACCCCATTATCGCTTCCAGCGGGAGTGGCAATATGATCATTCCTGTCGCCATCGACAAAAAGAGAAACCAATATCCGTATTCGTTCATAAATGCCATTACATGCTGCATCGGGCACTTCCTCCCCCGGACTCCTGTTATGATGCTTTCATGATGAGAGTCTATCCCCAACATTCCCCAATTCAACTATAGTGTTTACAAGCCGTTCTGGCAATAACCAATTTTTTTCAGGTAGTTAGCTTGTTACTTACCTTGTACATCTTATGCAATTGGGATGTTTATAATCTAGGTTGTACGGCGCTTTTGAAAAAATTAACACTAATATGAAACTTAACAGCCTGGTATCCCGTATAATTGAACATCAGGAACGAAGCAGTACGATTTGCTGCCGGGTTTAAAACCTACAGGCCTGAGGGAAGATACACGTATAGATTAAATAGGTAAGGAGTGTCGTAAATGGGAAGAGGCTTTAAGGGGTCATGGCTCGTCATACTTGGAATCATCGTCGTACTTGGCATTATGCTCATGTCCAGCTACAACGGCTTTGTAAACGCCGAAGAAAACGTCGACCAGTCCTATGCGCAAATTGAAAACCAGCTGCAGCGAAGGCTGGATTTGATACCAAACTTAGTTAACACTGTCAAAGGCTATGCAGCACATGAAAAGGAAACGATCAAAGCGATTTCCGATGCCCGCGCCCGGTTGGCCGGAGCAAGGTCACCTGAGGAAGAAGCGACTGCCAATGCGGAATTGTCAGGTGCGCTAAGCCGTTTGCTCGTCGTCGTTGAAAATTATCCAAACCTGAAGGCGGATACGCAATTCACTCAGTTGATGGATGAGCTTGCAGGGACAGAAAACCGCATCGCTGTCGCCCGCAAGGACTACAACGATGAAGTAGCAATTTTTAATAAAAAGGTTAAGAGGTTCCCGGGTGCAATTGTCGCCGGAATTACCGGCTTTGACGAAAAGGAATATTTCCGCGCGGACCCACGCTCCCAGGAAGCGCCTGAAGTTGATTTCGGGGGCAATGGATAATGAGAGTAACTAGGACCTCAGCCCTTCTTGCGCTGTTCGTCCTGTTTCTACTTGGCGGCAACGCGGGGGCCTTTGCTGCCGAAGCGAAAATCCCCACTCCACGGGGGGATATTTACGTCCAGGACTTTGCCGATGTCCTGCTCCCTGCCGAAGAATCACAGCTAATCGGCTGGGGGAGGCAAATTGAAGACCAAACCGGCGGCGCCCAGGTTGCCGTCCTGACGGTGGAATCCCTCGGCGGCCGGGATATCGAAGGCTATGCGAACGAGGCTTTCAGGAAATTTAAGCTTGGCAACGCCGAAAAAAATAACGGGGTTCTTCTCGTCCTCGCCATGAAGGAAAAAAGAATCTGGATCGAAGTCGGATATGGACTCGAAGGAACCATTCCCGACGGTAAAGCCGGCCGGATCCTCGATACGCATGCGATACCTAATCTTCAGGCCGGCAAGCCAAACCAGGCCGTCATCAAGACCTATCAGGCAATCGGAAATGAGGTTATCGGTGAAGGCGATGCGAATGGCCAGCCCGCTGGAGAAAAGGCTGCTGAGAAATCCGGCGGCCTTCCGGAATGGCTGATCATCGTGCTCGTTGTCGGGTTCATCATTATTGATATGACCTTCTTTAGAGGCACATTTACCTTCCTGCTCCTGTCCATGATTGGACGTGGAGGCGGTGGTGGTGGCGGCGGTGGTGGTCCCCGCGGCGGTGGTGGCGGCTCTTCTGGCGGCGGCGGCGCAGGCAGAGGCTGGTAATAACAAAAATACGAAAGCGCCTTCGTGACAGGCAAAAAACGCCTGTCCCTGCGATGATTATTCTGAGGAGCTTTCCTTAGTGGTCAGCCCCGACTAGATTAAGACGGAGCCCGCAGGACGGGCCTGCCCTCCGGAGGGAACCGGCTTAAGACCTCGAGCTGTAACAAATCATCACTTTATCAAGCCTTGATTTGTTACAAGATACTCGAAGATGCTTTTCAGGATGAAAACTGGCTAGGCGGTGGAGCTGGTAATAAATTGAGACTGTCCGGTTTCCGGGCAGTTTTTTTCTTTTTTTTAAGCTTTGTTAAATAATATTGTTGATAAATGACCATAAAATAAGGACCCCAATCGAGTCCTTATTTTAGTCTATGTTAAAGCACGATGTTGTTTTTTCACACCTGTTGATTGAGACGGAAGGCGTGAGACTTTGAGATGAGAGCAGCGGGACAGGTGAGACCCCTTGGTATAGTTCAATGAATATTATGACTTAACTTCAAATTGAAAAATTATTCTTTAATTTGAATAGTGCGTATAGATACTTTAAGAAACGAAGCAAAACAGTATGCTAAAACTACCTCTGGACGATTAAATGGACCTAAAAATTCTTAAATCAATAAGTCATTCAAACAAATTATCTCGCATCCTTTACTTTCATAATAGTCTATCATACCATCAATTTTCTTTTTATCATAACTTGTAATGCAATCTGATAGTACACTAACCCCATAGTTTGATTTACGTAAGTTATAGCAAGTTGACTTAACACAAGCAACAGCATCCGCTCCAGTGATGTAGAAGTCGTCTATTTCATTTATACTAATAAAGTCTGTGAATTCTTCACTTGTTAATGCGTTTCCTTTATATTTTGTAAAAACATTTTCTGATACTATTTTCAAATCTGGAGCTAATTCGGCACCTAGTGTATCTGTTTTAAAAGTTCTCGTACCAGGTGACAAATTCTCGTGTCTTATATAAACAACGTGAATATTATTTTCGACCGCCCAATCAATTGATTTGTTGATATTGTCAATGATATCTTTGTAATTCTTTGTTATGTCATTTTGAATATCAATTATTACTAAAGCTTTTTTCTGCATAATACTTCCTCCAAATAAATAAACTGATGTCTTGCTTTTTTATTTTAACTCTTTTTCATAATACCTTCTTTCGAACCCCGCCCATATTTGTTCTTATAAACCCATAATAGAACAAGAGTTCGATTATGGCAAATATCAACATAATCCTTTAACATAGCTTTTTTTTAAAAGAAAAGGCTGCCCCCTGATTAGGAACAGCTACTCTTCTTATCGGAAGTTTTCATTATCATAATTCTGCTCTTTCAGGATGCCCATTTGATCAATATGCTTTCTTGCTTCGGCATCCCCGAGACGGTATATCATCGCGTAAATCAATTCGATGGACCTGTCGTAATCCTTATTTTCTCCCTCAGAAAATTCATGGTATTGCTGCAACGGCAAATGCGTCCGCAAATACCCGCGCTTGTCGGCGTCATAATTCTCCTCAAAAAGCTCGCGCAAATCCTGGATTTCATCCGCATCCGCAATTACGGTGAACGTATTTTCAGCAGTCGGTTCCATTGTAATTTCCCCGGATTTAATATCAACGAAATACATCTTCTTTTCCTGCGGGTTATCCTGCATGGTTTCATCTCCTGTTCAGGGCAATCTACTATAATGTCCTTTACCACTTTTGGGAATTTTTAATCTTTTCGCAGGAGGATTTTGGGCTTCAATTTACCAATCGGGGGCTGGTGGTAGACACGGCCTTTTTTCGTGCCGGTAAAAGGGAGGTCAAGAGAGGTTAAGATCCAGTAGGCTTGTTTATCTCTTTCTAGTTTTAAAAACTGTCTCAAATCGAAATTTGTGAGATTTGGAGAAATCAATAGGAAGTAGTCCTGGACCGCCTCCAGATGTGCTGTCATCGAAGCATTCCCGCATTGAACACAATGGCATTTTCCGTAATGAAGCTTCATCGATAGTGAATGGCATTTGGAGCAAAGCATTCCGGGAAGGATGTCTGTAGTGGAGATTGCGAAGGTTTTCAGAACGTCGGGACGGTGCGGTGTGTGATTTGAAAGGATGTTCTTTTTTAGCTTTTTCAGTTCCTTTGATGAAAATAATTCTTTGTTATTCCGCTTTTCGATTTCGGCTACTTTTTCAATCAGACGGATGGAGTGGATGACTTTTTGAAATACTTCGTAGTAACCTGGGTCAGCCTTTAACTTTGAGGAATTGTTGCTCATCACGACCAGGAATTCAATTGGAAGTTCTGGGAAGTTATGCTTTTTTAGCCACTCTTTTAAATTGAGCGTCTGCAGCCTAGCTTGTGAAACCGGGGTTGCGTATACAGCTGTTTTGCCATCCTTTTCCTGAAAAACCTGGCAAAAATTTTTGTCAAAGCTGATTTCACCGCCCCAATTTTTGATTTCAAGGATCAATGCGAAAAACGGGGTAATTAAAAGCGTATCAATTTGAAAAAAGAAGCCGTTGTTGCTGAGCCGCACCCCTTTGAAAATCAAAAATTTCTCTTCATCAAGGAAATTCAGGTAATAATCAACCGATTTTTCACCCTTGAACCCCGCTTTTTGTGTCCGTAACGCTTCCTCAATGTCCTTTCTCTTTGAATGGCCGGTTGGCAGCCTCCTTAAAAGCGCCTCGAGCATCAAAATAATAAGTGGAATTGCTCTTTCCAATGCGATCAAACTCGTTTCCTCCTTTCTAACAGTTCCTATTCTAGCATTTTTTATTAAATCCTTCCTAATTGGAAGGTGAATAGTGAATTTTTTGGGGCCAATTTTTAGTGGGAAAAAATATATCCAGATTATCGGGGTACTTATCCAGGAATTTTAAAATTTATCGATAACTTTTTTAAATTTATCCAGGATTTCCACCCTGATATCCAGAACTGTCACATTTTCGCCACAATTAACGATACCAAAACAACCTCACCAACATGACAATAGGTGAACACCTCGGATAAAACATCTATCCCCCAAATAACAGCACCATGCCACAAAATAAAAAAAGCCGCTGCACCCACCAATTGGGCACAGCAGCGATCCAAAAAACTATCTATTCAGCGTCTGACCGCTTTCAACATGCACTGTGTCGCCTTTCCGCTTGAACGGCCACCAGTTTGCTTCGCCAAATATTTTGACCATCACTGGAACAAACAATGGCAGGACAAACAGTGAATAGAGCACAAGCCCGATCATTAAAATTGTTGCGATCTGTAGCAGCGACAACACGCCGGAAGGCATCATCGCCGCGAAGGTACCGCCAAGGATGACAGCGGCCGAAATGATGACAGTGCCCATTTTCTTCATCGCTTCGAGAATCGCGTCCTCGACACGCATCGTTTTGAACTCATTGAATCTGTCCATCAAAAAGATGCTGTAATCGATTCCTAGCGCGACCAAAATAACGAAGGCGAAGAATGGAACTGCCCAGCTGATGCCTGTGTAGCCAAGCACGTTAACAAAAATCGCCTCGGATATCGCCATCGATGTATAGTATGTTAAAATCAGTGACCCAATCAAGTATATTGGCATGATCACAGAACGGAACAGCAGCAATAAAATCAGGAAAATGCCAGATAACATGAACACGACAGTCCGTGAATAATCCTGTTCGGAGATGGTATCCAAGTCACTGTGCATGCTCGAAACGCCGCCAACTGCGATTTGGGCATTTTCCAGGCCGGTGTCTTTCACAACCCGGTTAACGGCCTGCTTCAATGGTTCCACTGATTTAATGGCCTCATTTGAATAAGGGTTTACATTAAACACAACATCCATCGTCATGACTTTGCGGTCAGGTGACATGTAGGCATCGAGCGCATCGTCAAACTCTCCGCTCGCCAAAACATCTTCAGGCACAAAAAATCCGTTTTGCTTCTCTTTTGACACATCGCCAAGATAGCTTTGCGCCTGCTCAAGGCCTTTGGCAACTTCATTCAATCCATCCGCGCCTTTTCCAAGGCCGTCCGTAAGCTCGCCCATTTGGCCGTCAAGCTGCTTGAATCCGTTCAAAAGCTGAAGCTGGCCGTCGTTTATGCTGTCCAAACCGCCTGTCAGCTTAGAGAAATTTCCGACGATTTGGCCCTGTCCGTTCGCAAGCTGGTCAAGACCTGCCTGCTGTTTTGAAATACCATCCACCAGCTGGCCCATACCAGCAACCAATTTTTCCTGTCCTGCAATCAACTCGGCCATGCCGCCATTCGCCGCGGTGATCCCTGCTTGGACCTTCGCCAGTTCCCCGTTCAGCGTTTTAACGCCGCCTTCGAGTTTATCTGCCATTACCAATGCGGTCATGACTTTTTCCTTCACCTTTGCATAGTTAGGGTCCATTGCAGCAGCCGGATTTTTTCCAAGCTCATCGACAAAGACATTGGCCTCGGCGATTGTACCCTTCAGGCCGGCAAGCCCTGCCGCGATCCCTTCATATTGCTTTTGAAGCTCGCCCAATCCAGCTGCGGCATCTTTATATCCCTGCAAAAGCTTCTTATTGCCCTCAAGGATTTTTTCAGAATTCGCCTTCACGTCCGCGAGTCCGGAGCGAAGCTGTTCTGATCCTGCGGAACCTTGGCGGATGCCATCTTCAATTTTTGCAAGTCCGGTTTTAACCTGGCCTAAGCCATTTTTCAAGTCATTCGTACCGGAAACCAATCCCGTTATCCCCTCGGTCGTTTGCTTCAGCTTGGGACCAGAATCGGAAAGCTGCTTCTCTGCGTCAGACAATCCGCCGCTGATTTGCTTAATACCGTCATTTCCTTTGCCAAGTCCCTCGCCAAGCGTTTTTGCCTGGGAGGAAATATATAATTCATCGATTGGTTCGCCCATTGGACGTGTCACCGACCGGACCGCCTTGACATTTTTCACCTTGGCGATTTCCTGGCTTATTTTATCAGCGAGCGCCAGGTATTCCGGCTCGTCCATCGGTTCGTCATTTTTAATGACAATCTGTGCAGGCATTGATTCGCCAGGTCCAAAGCCGTCCGCGATGATGTCGAATGCCTTGATGGAATTGAAGTTGTCGCCAATCTCTTCAAGCGAGTTAAACGACAGTTTCCCTTCATAGGAAAACAAGAATGGGACTGAAATTCCGATTACTATCAGAAGGGCAATCAGCGGCCGTGCAAGCGCAAATTTCCCTGCCACACCCCAAATCCTGCTGTCCTTGTGTTCAAGGGATCCCCTTGCAGGCCAGAACAGCTTCTTTCCGAACAATGCCATAAAAAACGGCACGACGGTCACAAGCGCGAGCATCAGCACAGCAACACCGACCGCGACGGCTGCCGCCGACTGATAAAGAACGAACTCTGAAAATCCAATTGATGCAAACCCGACCATTACAGCCAATGCGCTGAAAAAGACGGTCTTCCCTGCAGTCCTGTACGTAGAGATGACCGCTTCGGCAATCGTGTCATGCTTTTGCATTTCTTCCTTAAACCGGCTCATTAGCAGGATGCAGTAATCGGTACCAATCCCGAACAATACCGCCACGAGGAAAATTTGCGTAAATGTGGACAATGGGAAATCTGCCTTGTCAACAAGTATTGCGACAATGGATTGGGATGCCAAATAGCTTACCCCCACCGCAACTAATGGAATGATAGGAGCCATAACCGACCTGAACACAATCAGAAGGACGGCCAAAATAAAGACAACCGTGATTGATTCTGTTTTTTTCAGGCCTTCCTGTGAGTTGGTGACAAGATCATCGCCAATCATCCAGCTTGAAGTATAATAATGGTCCAGCTTCACGCCATCTAGCGCTGTATAAAGCGATTTTGTTACCTCGCTTGCTTCCCTGTCCTTCAAATCAACTTTTACCGATACGAGTATGGTTTTCCCATCCTTTGACACAAGCTGATCCTTTAGGGATTCTTCCTTAAAGTGGGAGATAACTTCTGTAACGCCAAGCTCTTCCTTCTTTGCCTCAAGTGTCCCAACAGCCTTTTCCGCCTCGGCAAAATCGGCTTCGGTGAGCTTTTTGTCGTTGTGGAAAACAAGCGCCACTTGGGTTCCATGCCCGGATTCCACTCCTTTTTGGCTTTCGCTCAAAATCTTTCCGGCCACTGTTGACGAATAGCCCTCAGGTACTTTAATTTGCCCTTTTTCCCTAACAAGCGCCTCCATGTTGGGGGCAATCATGACAAGGGCGGCAATGATGGCTGCCCAGGCGGCAATGACAAGCCACTTGTATTTTAAAATCAATCTCATTTCCTATTCCCCCAGTTGTTTGCCTTCGAGTTCAGTCAGAATGCCAGACAATTTTTCATATGTATCTATAAATGCCCTTATCTCTTCCTTATCGAATTTTGTAATAATCGTTTCGACGAGCGCGTAAATCCGTTGTTCGGCTTTTTCAAATAAATCGATGCCTTCTTCTGTAAGCGCCAAATAAACGATCCGCCTATCCTCTTCATTTCTGGTCCTGTACACGAGGCCTTTGTCTGTCAGCCTTGTAATGATGGCGGTAATAGCGCTTTTGTTCACGCCAAACACTTCCGCTAGTTCCGTGGAAGTGCACTCCCCCTTTTTACTTATATACCGCAGCACATAATGCTGGTCATTCGTTAAATCGCTGCCAATTTGCTCCTTTATCATCGTCTCCGCTTTTTTCTCGACCGTAAAGGATACAGCAATATAGCGGTCAATCAGTTCCTGGATTGCTTGTTTTCCCACAGCGCTTCACACGCCCTTCTGAAAAGTAGTTAAATAGTTTAACTATTCACCTGTATAACTATATTTTTTTCCAATTCAGATGTCAAGGTTAGGAACTGGCTTTTTTTTAAAAAAAGACTGCCTAATTGGGCAATCTTGACAAATTGGCCTTTATTCTCTTGCCGAAAATAATCCAGCATGTTACCACATCATACAGTTTTTAAAAAACAGGCTGCCTCATCCTTAATATGGAGGCAGCTTTTTTGTTTATATAGGTATGTGAATAGGGAAAAAAGCAGGTAATAGAGAGAAAACGGAGGATGCATATGTGGATTGAAAAACCGTTCTTCAGGTATGCGACAGCCGCAATCCTGCTTTTAATCATTATTTTCCTGTTTGGAAAAATCGATTACTTTGTCTGGCCTTTCAAAAAACTGATAGGCGCACTCTTTTTACCGCTTTTATTATCAGGCTTCATATACTATATTTTAAGGCCTCCTGTCCGTTTTTTAGCAAAATACATGCCATTGACTCCGAGCATCCTAACCGTATTTGCGGTTATCTTTGCGGCTGGCTATCTCTTCGTCCATTTTGCGGGCCCTTCAATTGCAGGCCAGGTAAAAGAGATCAGCACTCATCTCCCGTCGAAAGTTGAGGAGGTCGCGGATGAGTCGAAAAAAATGGTCGAGGATAGCGAAAAGGCAAAACAATCGGTTGACAGTATTAAAAGCAAGGCAAAGAGTTTAGTAGGCGAATTTTTCAAAGCGGCGGAAAGAAATATTGGGAAGGTCGTATCGGCTATTGCCGGTATTTTAACTGTCCTCGCTGTTGTCCCTTTCATCGTATTCTATTTATTAAGGGATGGAGCACTCCTGCAGCCCACACTGGTACGTCATTTGCCTGCTGACAGGAAGGATGAGGGGCGGAAGATTTTACGGGACATCGACAAAACCTTATCTTCTTACATTATTGGGCAGTTCATTATCGCGGTCTCGGATGGAATCATGCTGTACGCAGGCTACCTAATTATCGGGCTCGATAACGCCCTGCTGCTAGCATTGTTTGCAATGTGTGTCGCCGTAGTCCCGTTCCTCGGGCCAATCATCGGAATCATCCCGGCTGTTTTCATCGCGCTGATGGATGGGCCCGGCCTTGTCGTAAAAGTCCTGCTGGTCATGATTACAGTCCAGCAGCTGGAAGGCAACCTGATTACACCAAGGGTGATGAGCAATAAGCTCAATCTCCATCCGCTGACGGTCATCCTTGTTCTATTGATCGCAGGATCGCTTTATGGGGCTATCGGGGTCATTATTTCAATTCCATTATTCTCGGTTATTAAAGTGACATTCAACAACATTCGTGAGTTTTATAATTTGAATAAAATAAAAAAGGCAATCTAGCAGAAAAAATGCGCCGGGAATTGAGTACCGGCGCATTTTTTCTGCTATTTCGTTTGCCAGACGCGTTTGTTCTCCACCCGTTTAGTGAGCCCCTTTGCATCCAGCCGTTCCAGGAACGGAATCATATATTTCCTCGAAAGACCCAATGCATCCTTTGCATCGCCTACCTCAAACTCAGCTCCAGTCTTCTCGCTAAGTGTCCGTACAGCGCTTGCGAAACTATCACCGTGATAGTAATACTGGCCATCCAGAGGGACGATCTGGCCCGTTTCCTCAAGGAATCTTTCCAAATCGCCAGCAAGGGAGTCAGGTATCCCGGCACCCGAGAAATAGTCGGCAAGATACTTGACCTGCAGCCCATCGTTCTTCAATTCTTCCACAAGATTCTCCGCGCGTTTTTGCCAGTTTTTTGGCACATGCGGAACAAAGTCAGCAAGTGAGACGAACTGCCCGCTTCTATTGAAGGTTTCCTGGCTGATGGCATGTTCGACCGTGTAATCAAGCAGGCTGCGCGGAAACGACTTATTCATCGACTGGAGAAGCTCGGCCTTATTGAGCCCCTGTTTCATCGAATTCCGAAGATGGTAATCCTGAAGCCTGTCATACATATCTTCTTCTATCGAGTTGACGAGAGACAGGAGTGTGTACTCCTTACCGTTATAGAGAAGGAAGCCCTCATCCTCAAGTTCGGCCTTGAGGGTCTCGCTGTCAAGGGCCGTCCTTTTAATCAACTCAGTAAAGCCAAGGCTTTTCGCTTCATACAAAGCAGCAGCAATCCGCTCCTTTGGCTTCCCCACTTTCTTTTTCTCCAGCTCTTCAATCGTTTCGTTTCCGAACCGGTACTTATTCCCCCGAGGATCAATGACCCAGCCCCCGCCGATTGTTTCCTGCGGGCTCGGGCGGCGGAGGATGAACCTGTCGCCTCGCTTCGTCAGCACCTCTTCCTCTAGACGGAGCTGGCATACGATTTCACTGGATTCTTCCTTCAACTCGTTCCGGTCAAAGAAGACGATCCTCCCCATCACTTCTGCGGTCCCAATATGAAGCTTGACCGGCATCCGCTGCTTGACGAGGTAATCAAGGTCTTCGACAACCCGGATCGCAACATCAAGCGTTTTTGAAACAATAAAATGCTCGGAGGAAACAAGGACATCCCCGCGTTCTAGGTCCTCTTTGGCAACCCCGGAAAGGTTGATGGCCGCCCTTTGCCCCGCATAAGCCTTCTGCGCCGGCTTATGATGGACTTGAAGCTGCCTGGCCCTGACTTCAAGTCCTTGCGGCATGATTTTCAGCACCTGGCCCTCTTCTACCGTGCCTTCATAGACGGTTCCGCGCACGACCGTTCCCTGTCCCTTCACGGTGAACACCTGGTCGATTGGCAGCCTGAATGCGCCGCGGGAATCTCGCATTTCCTGTTCCTTCAGAGTTGAAATAATCATGTGCTTCAGCTCTTCAATCCCTTTTTTTGAAAGGGAATCGACAAGCATGAAAGGTGCGTCTTCAAAAACGGTACCGGTTAGTTCTTCTAGAATATCATCCTTTACAAGCTCAATGAATTCCTCTTCAACCCTGTCCATTTTCGTAATCGCGACGATGCCTTTTTTGATTCCGAGGAAGCCAAGTATGTCCAGATGCTCCCTTGTCTGGGGCATCACGCCTTCGTCCGCCGCTACAACCAGGACAACGAGGTCTATCCCCGCAACTCCGGCAATCATCTGCCTGATGAACCGTTCATGTCCCGGTACATCGATGACGGAGATTTGGATTTCGTTATCTTCATAAAGTGGGGCAAAGCCCAGCTCGATTGAAATTTGCCGTTCTTTCTCTTCCTTAAGGCGGTCAGTATCCACGTTAGTCAGTGCTTTTGTAAGCGATGTCTTGCCATGGTCGATATGGCCTGCCATGCCGATCGTAAAAAACCTTTTTTCCAAATAAGCCACCTTCTTCAATCATTCTCCTTCTTATTCTGACGGAAATAGCCGGTTTGTTCAAGGAACTCTTTTCAAGCCTTCAAATCCTGTTCACTTACAAGAGCTCCAAGTGCGCCGCAATATTCCCCGTTCTCAAGGAAAGAGGGATTCAGGCCGAACATGCTCGTGTAAGCTGAAAGCATTTCCTTGAGTGGAGCATTCCCCGCCAATGTACTTCCGGCATAGACCACATTTTCCACTTTGCCTGCACTGGCGATTTGGGTGCTTAATAGGACCAGGGTTTCCGCGATCATGTTCATGAGGGCTGCCACGAGGTCCTCTTTCCCGGCAGAAACCGACTTTGCAAAGTTGGCCGCTGTCATGTTTCCGCTCAGCGGCTCATCCCCATCGCCATAGATGTCTTTTACGAGCAAATCGGCATTTTCCCTCGCCCCTGCCGCAGCCATTTTAACCAACTCGGCATAATCGGTTGTTCCCGCGAGCTTACCGCCTAACCCAATCAATGCTCCTCCTCCCAGGCCGCTCCCGCCAGCACGATGGCAATTCCCATCACCTGCAAGGAACATGGAAGTTCCAGTACCGATGTTGACAAGTAAAAATGAACCTGTAGCTTCCGTCTCACCTTTTCTATAGAGTATTTCAGCTCCTCTGCAAACCGCCTCAAATTCGGAAACAAGGCTTGCATTCGGGAAAAAGTTCTTTTTAACCCACATCGCCCTTCCTCCTGTAACCAAGGGTTCTGCCTGTGGAGCAATAAGCTTTAGCCAGTTAAGCAATTCTTTAGCCTCGTTATTGCTGGTTTTCCGATACCTTATCCTCCCGCCTTCTTCATAAGCGATTTTTAAAAGCGTTCCGCCGGCATCTATCCCAATTTTGTCAGTCTCCATTGTATCCCTCATTTCCTACATTCTTCTTTTCTTCATTATAGTGGAACCTATTGGAATATCCACGAATTCAAATTGCCCAGCGCCTTTTAGGAAAAAAGAATAATTTTTTCCAAAAGAGGAACTCTATATCTTGCTTGGCTAAAATAAATTACATCTCAAAGGAAGTGTGTGAACGATGGGAATTTTGAGCGGAAACCCTCAATCAGAACCTCTGCATTACGGTGAAGTTTATGCGCTCTGGTCATATCTGGCCGGAAGCAAAGCGATGAAAGCCTCATATCAGACTTTCCTTAACCATATTGGGGACAAGGATTTAAGGCATCTTATTGAGGAAAGCATCCAAACATGCCAGAATGAAGAAAAACGCGTGGAGGAAATTTTAAAGGATAATGGAATTGGCCTGCCGCCTACCCCGCCTGAGAGGCCGCTTGCGGATTTGGAAAGCATCCCTCCAGGAGCAAGGTTTTTGGATAACGAGATTTCGTATGCCGTCTCGGCAAATCATGCATTGGGGCTTGTCACCTGCAGCGGGGCAATGGGAAATTGCATCAGGGAAGACATTGCGATGATGTTCGGCGAGTTCCATTTGGCGAAAGCACAGCTTGGTGCCCGGTTCCTTAGGCTTAATAAGGAGAAAGGGTGGCTTATCCCGCCTCCGCTCCATATGCAGAAGCCCGAAGAAGAGTAGGGGATTGAACAAATCCCATTTGCGCAAAAAAAGGATGGCAGCCGCCATCCTTTTAAAATATATCGATCAACCAGTCATGTTTTGCTTAAAGGCCGGTTCACAGTCCAGGCAAACTTTCAGATCCTCAATAATATGGATATCTTCCGGACTGTACTCAATCCCACACTGGCTGCATTCCACCATTTTTTCAGTTAATGGAATAAGCTGTTCCGGAGAAGCATCATTAATCTCAATTTTCTCTACCCAGATTCCTGTTGAGTGCGGAAGTTTATTCTTCAGATAGTTGGTTGCTGCTTCCTCTGTCTCCCAAACCCCCAGATCGTACAATAATTCATTGCCGCTTCCTGTGTTTGTCATTAATCCATATACTATTTTCATATGGAAATCTCCTCTCATTATATGAAGCAGAATGTACTAGTATTGTTTGCTTTTATACTTAGCCGTTTTTGTAAAAGTTCAAACCATGCAGGGATTTTTTAACAGAATGTCGAATCTTTCGGCGAGGGGGAGAAACATGATAAACCTAGTTAAAGTTGAAAAAGGTGGAGAAGAAACACTCCATCATTTAATGCAGTTCTATATCTATGAATTTGCGGCATTGAAGCCAGAAATCACATTGCAAGAGGACGGCACCTACAAACGCTTTGATTTGGCGCCTTACTGGTCGGATCCGCACCATCATCCTTTTTTTATCAAGCACGGCGAAGAACTCATCGGTTTCGCACTAGTTGTTACTGGGGATGGGCTAGCTAGACATTCCATTGAGGAATTCCATATCATCCGAAAATATAACGGCTTTGGCTATGGAAAAAAGGCTGCGTTACAGCTGTTCGAAATGTTTCCAGGGAAGTGGAGAATAACCCAGATAGAGGCGAATGCCCCTGCAAAAGCGTTTTGGCGCAAGGTCATCGGCCAGTACACAGGTGGGAATTATATAGAACTTACCGATTCCAGCCGGAGAACGATCCAAGAATTTGAAGCGGTGCCAAGCACTCTATTAAAATGAACGGGCCACTGGGTCACTAAACGGTGACTTCTTAACGTGCATGAAGACCATTTCAAACCCGGAACGAGGTCAAAACGGTCTTCACGTGTAAAAAAATGTAAGATGAAGACCGTTTCAAGAAGAAAACCCAATCCAAACGGTCTTCATAACGCTCATGAAGACCATTTCAAACCCGGAAAGAGGTTAAAATGGTCTTCATGTGTAAATATATGGAATATGAGAACCGTTTCAAGCAGCAATCACTTCCAAAACGATCCTCACACAAAAATTAACACACTATACCCCTATCACGAACTCTGCCTTGCTTCCGGATTGTGTTGACGTTACCTCTAGCCTTGCATCAATCCGCTCTTTCAATTCCGGGACGTGGGAGATGATGCCGACAAGCCTGCCGCTTGACTGAATTTCGATTAAAGCGTCGATTGCCTGCTCAAGCGATTCTGGATCGAGTGTACCGAACCCTTCATCGATGAACATCGTTTCAAGGGAAACGCCTCCCGCATTGGCCTGGACGACATCCGCAAGGCCAAGGGCGAGCGAAAGCGCCGCTTTAAAGCTCTCACCGCCTGAAAGTGTTTTGACATGCCTTTCCTGAGAGGTGTACTGGTCAAAAACGAGCAATTCCAAGCCGCTTTGGACATTCCCTTTGGAGCGGTACGTTTTCCGGCGCAATTGGAAACGTCCGGAGGTCATTTTCGAAAGCCTGCCATTCGCCTCACGCAAAATATCATCAAGGAAAGCGGCGAGTACGAATCGTTCAAATGTTAGACGGTACGTGTTTTGTCCCCTTGCGACATCGGAAAGGTGGCCGACAAGGCTATAGCGTTCCTCCAAATCCTTCATTTCGCGATTCAATCCTTCGACGCGGTTTAATATGTCTTCGTTTTGGTTTTTCCGCAGATAGAGGTCAGTCCCTTTTTTTTGAAGGCCTTCAATTTCGCTGGCGATGGCAGCCAAGGCGGCAGATAGGCTTTCAAGATTCGGCGGCTCCACTCCGGCTAGCTTGCCCGATAGCTCAGCGAGCAGCTGGGAACAAACTTTGACCTCTTCATTATAGGTCCGAACCTCTTCCTCTAGAATGGCAATCCCGCTTTCATTCAGCCTCGCCTTTTCATAGACCGAATATGTCTCGAACCCCTGTGAATGCATCTGCGACTTGAAGCTTTCCCTTTCTTCAGCAAGTTCTTCGTCTTTCTTCGCCATAAACCGGCGGGCATCTTCCAGCCGGGCAGTCTCCGTACCTGTCTTTTCAACCGCTTCCTGAAACAGTTTCTGTGCCTGTTCAAGCTGCCTCGAAAGCAGCTCATGGCGTTCCTTGCTATCTTTAAGCGTTTTTTCATAGACATGAACCGACCTTAAGCCTTCGGGTACAATCGCCAGCATCCGGCTAAACTGTGTTTTCAATTCCGCGCCGCGTACAGCAAACTCGCCAATTTCGGTTCGTAAGCTTTCCGTTTCCTTTTTAAAACCAAGCCTGTTCGCTTCAATGCCGAGAAGCAGTTTCTCAACATTGGCTTCCTGCGCAAGGATGATGGAGATTTTCTTTTTCTCGCCCAAAATTGCTTCTTTTTCAGCTAGCAGCTTGTGCCGGAACACTTCTTCTTCATCCGGGGTAAAACGAGGGTCATTTTTGCCAAGCTCGCTCTTTGCGGCTTCAACATCCTCGGAGAGCCTAACCGCGGCAGACCTGGACTCCAAATAGGCACTCTCCCCCTTTGCCTTTTCCTGCTCGCTACGGGCTGACTGCTGCTTTGCATTCCTTAACGCCTGTTCATCCGGGATATCCGTTCCGATGCCATGGGCTGGAGAAGGATGATGGCTTGATCCGCAAACCGGGCAAGGATCCCCTTGTTCAAGTGTTGATGCAAGTATGGAAGCCTGTCCCTTCAGCCATTTTTCTTCAAGAAGATCGACGTTCTGCCTTGCAGTAAGATAAACTTTCTCCGCTGACTCGAAAGCAGCTTTCGCCTTTTCAAGTTCCATAACTGCTTTTTGGTTACGTTCCTTTAGGCCATCGAGCCTCTCCAACAAAGCAAAAGTATAGTCCACCTTCTCAAGTTTCCGCTCATATTCCACTTTGGCGATTTTCGCCTTGTCAATTTCTCCCTTTTGTAAAAGCAATGCCTTCTCTTCACGCTCAGATTCCAGCAGCGTTGCTTCCACCGCGTTAAGCCGGGATTTCTTTTGCTCAAGCATTGACTCTGCCTGCTTAAGGTTTTGCTCGACCTCCGCAAAGGAATAAACATCATCCTTGATATTTAAAAGCCTGTTCGCCTGCTCCAGCAATTCCTGGCGTTCCTGCTCACGGCCTTTTTCCGTTTCATATTCTTTTTCCCTTACCTCTTTTAAACTTATCAGGCGGAGTAGGTTCTCCTCTAAGCTAACTACCGTCCTTTTTGCTTCATCCGCTTCTTTTTTAAGCCTGTGGCACAGCTCTTCCTGTGAAGCAAGCAATGCCGCCTTCCTGGCAAGGACAATTTGCTTTTCTTTTTCAAGGAAAAGGTCCTTCCTGCTTTCAAGAGATTGTTTCTTCGCTTCAAGCGCTTCCTTTTCGCGGATTTGCATTAAAACTGCTTCCGCAGCGAAATACTGCTGTTTCAGCTTGTCCTGATCAGCCCGCTTGGCGGATACCCTTTCGGAAAGTACATCAATTTCCGCGGACAACTCTTTAATTTCCTCCGTAAGCAGTGGCAGGATGAGGGTGTCGTTCACGCTGCCAGCTTCCATTAGTGCGAGTAATTCCTCATTAAATGTTGCCTGGATCCGTTTCAAGGCATCACTTCTCATGCCAATCCTGTCTTCCACTTTCGATTTCAAATCCTGGGCTTCCGTCCTTAGTTTTTCCTCGACGAGCTTGTAGATTTGCGTATGGAAAAGGCGTTGAAGGATGACCTCCTTATCCTTGCTGTCGGAAGTCAGCAATTTCCGGAATTCCCCCTGCGGAATCATCAGGATCTGCCGGAACTGGTTGCTGTCGATGAGCATGATTTCCTTAATCCGTTCTTCCACTTCGGTCACTTTGGATGCAAGCAATTGCTGGCGGCCCTGCCCGTCGACCATGTAAAGGGTTGCGGTAGCGGGAAGCGTCCTTGTCCCTTCGCCGCGCTCCTTCTGCCGTTCCTGCTGGGGAGTACGGACAATGATATACCGCTTGTCGCGCAACGAAAATTCGAGCGTTACCTCGGTAATGACATCGCTTTTTGCAAACTGGCTCCTCAAGTCCGTACCGGTCCGATCTTCTCCGCTCGCTTTCCCATAAATGGCATAGCTGATAGCATCAAAAATTGTCGTTTTCCCTGAACCTGTTTTCCCGGAAATCACGAACATCGTCCTGTTTCCAAGCGATGAAAAGTGTATCGTTTCCCTGCCTGCATACGGGCCGAAAGCCTGCATCGTCAATGTAATTGGCCTCATACCGGCATCTCCTCCTTGACTGCAGAATCAATCACACCGGCAACAACCGACTTTTTATCCTCGTTAAAATCCTGAGAGGTCATTTCCAGGTAAAATTGCTCAAACAAATCAAGCTCGGACTTCTTTTTCCTGATGTCGCCAATCGAGAAAGCCTGCTTGTTCTTTTGGTCAACCAAATCAGCTTTTTTCTCAAGATGCATGACATGTGGATAAACTTGGCGAAGCTTCCCCATCGGATCGATGATCGCCCCTTCATCGAGGAGAGTCACCTTTAGGTAGTCATCGCTTTTTTGTTTCTCGTAAAATGACGGATCGAGCAATTCTTCCAGGTAGCCTTCGAGCTCGCGCATATCCTTTGAAGGGGCTAGCTCCCTTTTCCGGATGGAGAAAGTGCCGTTGCTTTCCATTTCGATAATTGACACGGATTTCTTATGCCTTGCTTCTGAAAAAGAATATTTTAATAGAGAGCCAGAGTATTTAATTGTTTCATGGCGAATCGCTTCAGGGCTATGCAGGTGGCCAAGAGCCGTGTAGGAAAATGGGGCGAACAATTCCGCACCGACACTTCCCGATGCACCAACCGATAGAAGCCGTTCGGATTCGCATGTTTCCCCGCCTGTCACAAAGGCATGGCCGACAAAAACATTCGCTTCATTCGGATTGATTTCTTCTTCCATCCTTCCAATAAGCGCCTTCATCGCATCATGGTGGGTATGTATCGAGCTGTCGTCAAACAGTTCCTTGGCGACTCCCGGCTCAGCATACGGGAGTAAATAGAAGTTGACGCCATTTATATGTACGGGTTTAAAACTATCTGTAAGTTTCCCGGTTAAATAGAATTGGCTGTGCTTGTACCAGGAGCTCCCAAATGAGAGGCGATCCGCACTGTCATGGTTTCCGGCAATCGACACAATCGGTGTTTTCAATTCAACATTCAATTTAAAAAGTATCTCATCCAGCAAATTAACAGCATCGATAGGCGGTACGGACCTGTCGTACAAATCACCTGCGATGACGACGGCATCCGGCTTTTCTTCTTCAACGAGAGCCACGAACTGCTTAAGGACTTCACGCTGATGTTCGGTCATATATACGCCGTGCACCAACTTCCCTAGATGCCAGTCCGCCGTATGAATAAACTTCATGATTCCCCACCTCTTCCTCTTTAATTGCTACCTATCATTATAAGACAATTCCGCCGCTTGCAGATAAAACCAAATTAAGGAAACCTAAACAACGCCTTATGTTTTATCCAAATTATACCACATTCGATTTTTTTCTATATAAAAACAGCCAGGCACATTTGCCTGGCTGTTTCCTATTGGGTCTGGCAATTATAATTTTTGGACGTTGGCTGCTTGAGGGCCGCGCGCTCCTTCGACTACTTCAAAAGAAACCTCCTGGCCTTCTTCAAGACTTTTAAAGCCTTCGGATTGGATTGCAGAGAAATGAACGAATACGTCATTGCCATCCTCTGTCTCGATGAAGCCAAAACCTTTTTCTGCATTAAACCATTTAACTTTACCGTTTTTCATGTAAAAAAGTCCTCCTATTGGCCAATTCAGCCAAATATAAATTTAACCATCAACCATTTCAGCCATGCTGCGCAAACAACTTACGAAGCCGGCCAATCCGTTTAATGGCTTATTAAATTATACCATATTCCTTCATTACTGTAAAGATTTGGACACTTTAACAGGTCAGTTAAGACCTATCACTCAGCCTGGCAGGCAAGGCCTGGATCGACTGGACGACCAGATCGAGGCGTGTTTCAATCCGATACAGCAAGTATAATGTTATTGCTATTGGAAAGCCAACTTCGCTTATCACTGGAATAATTTGATCCATTTGCCATCCTCCATTCCCCATTTATGGTTGAATTAAACCTTTAAGCGAAAAGCCGGTTTCATATCGAAACCGGCCCCTTCCCATTAAACGATTTCATATTCGGTCACGTTTCGTTCGATTACCTTGGCGCCTTCCACTGCTGTATAATTGCCATTCGATGTGGCAAAAATGCCTGCCAAAATGATTTGATCCATCGATCGTTTGACAACGGCCAGATCAATCGGTTCCTTCGGATTATCAATTGTCAGCTTGGAAACTTTACCAGCTTCCGTCATAAAGCTTAATTCCAATGTTTTAGCCATTCTTTATCACCTCCTGCCGTTTTAAGTCAAAGCAAATTAACCGAGGATTTCCATGCGGTCGTTCCGTTCTACCACGTTCAATGTGTCCGCGCATAAAGCTGCGATTGCTGAAGCAGCCTGGAACATTTGATTCGGGGTCGCTTCCGTTTTCAGGTTATTGAACATTTTCGACTTATAAATCGGTTTCCCTTTTTCATCTATGCCCGTTTCAAAAACGAGGCGCAGTTTTGAATCAGCCAGCATTGCCTGTGCCATTGTCCATCACCTCCCTTCACCCTTTATATATGGATTTTCGGCAAAAAAGGACAGGGTCAATTGAAAATTCTTTCTGATTGTTGATTTTAATGTTCAAATTTATAAAATGACGCTCTTTAAAAAAAGGATTAGAGAAAATAAAAAAGCCTGAAGATAGCCTTCAGGCTTAACAAACGGTAATTGTCATTTATACAGGTGGAATGATTCCTTTCAGAAGCAAAATAAAGAAAATTAATCCGACAATCATGTAAAAAGCGGAAGCGGTAAAAATCGGCCCCCTTTTGAACACAAACTCCTGCCTTTTGTGAAGCAAACCGGTTTGGGCGCTTGTAGAAATTTGCCCGAAATCTGACGTTGTCCCCCCACTGCTTGAAAAATAGAAAGACGCGACAGTAAAGGCAAGGCCTATGAAAAACATAACCTCAATAAAACGAACCGAAAATTTCGCGGCAACCGCATATGTAATCATAGCTTCAACTATCAGGGCCAAAAAAAAGATGATAAGTCGCTTCCTTTTCATGAAATTCCCCCTCTCTCGTTTCTACTTCCTATTTTACCGAAATAACCATTTAATTTCCAATTTTTTCACTATTTTTAAAAACAGTCACTTTACCGGCAGTCTACCCATTCATCCAAAGATGGCAGATCATGTTTCCTTGTCAAGCAAATTCGCCCTTCTTCCATAAAAGCCTTCGATTACCAATTTGCGACCTTTAATTTACAGCCCAAAATATATTTTCTGAAACATTATTGTCATCTGGGATAGCGTACAATCCTTATTTCACAAGGACCATATAGTAGATTGAAAGGATGTGAAAGACTTGGATCTTATTCAAATTCTTAATCAAAATTACTTTTTCCTTGTGCCTGTCCTCTGGGTAATCGGATATGCGCTCAAGCAAACACCGCGCGTTCCTGATTGGTCGATCATCTGGTACCTGTTCGGCATTTCCCTTGTTTTGGCATGGATTGCGTTCGGGCTGAATATCGACGCCATTACAAACGGAATTATCGCAACAGGGGTAGCGTTATTTGGACATCAATCCCTAAAGCAAACACTGGAAGGCCTTAATTCCGGAAAAAAATAAGCCAAAATAAAAGCGATGCGCGCTCCATCGCTTTTTTTACATAAGAATGATAAAAATTTGGGATATAGTACAATCATTTTTTTTACCCGGGCCATATGGTGTGGTGAAAGGATGTGAAACATATGGCTCTCGTACAATTTCTTCATGACCATTTCTTTTACCTGATACCTATCCTCTGGATCATTGGTTATTTCCTAAAGCATTCATCGATTGTTCCAAGGTGTATGATTATCTGGTTCCTTTTTGTTGTAGCACTGATCATTGCGTTCATTGTTTTCGGGCTAAACGCTGTAGCAGTAACAAACGGCATCATCGTAACAGCAATAGCCGTCTTTATCCATCAACTTTATAAACAAACGATTAAATGGCTCAAGTCACGGAGATAAATGAAAAAGCGATGCTGCGCGCATCGCTTTTTTTTACATAAGAAAATTTGTCTAGCTCCCGTGCCCAGCGCCTAGCGGGGCATCCTGTGCATACGGCACTAAACGGGCGATTGCGCTTTTCTCACTATTTATTTTCCCTATTTTCAATGTATCTGTTCCTCTCTCCACCGTCGGAGAGCTCCTCTGAAAACTCTGGTGTCTTTCCCAAAAGCTTGGATGTTTTGATTGTTTTCGGGGAAAGATTGTTGTTCGGGGCACCTTGTTCATCCCACTTTACCATTTGCGCACCTCTTTATCCTTTTCCCCTAGTATCCCGGTACATCAGCAAAAACATGCGTTAAAACAGGAAACTTTATTTCCCGTTGTAATTACTGTATACGACGGATGTACTCAAAACCCCATCAATATATTTAAGGGAGTCGGATATGGTATCGTTTTGGCCGGGTGTATCACTTTCAATTATTACCATGATCTTTTTGTTTTCCTCAATATGGCGTACATCCACGCCTTTGATTTTACCAATTGCGATTGCCGCTGATAATGCCTTGCCCTCGATTGTATCAATGTAGTATCCGGATACGACCATGCTCTCGCCCCCTTTTCTTCTAAAATGAATCTTATCCATACTTATGGTAAAGGAACCCTAAGCCATTTCATAGGTGAATTCGATAAGTTAACATTTCTTTCAAAAAGTTATGGCGAAATGGTTATATTTTTAGAATCGGCTTTTAACAACACTTCAACAGAAAAAAAAGCTCCCCGTTACATTTGGCAGGGAGCCTTCGAAACTCAAATCTTTATGAGCACGATACCTAATAGGGCTGATAAAACTCCGACTAGCTGATAGGCGCGGATTTTTTCCTTAAAGAGGAGACAACCAGTGAAAACGACAATCAAGCAATTCAGGCTGATCAGCGGGAAGACGATGCTTGCGATCCCTGTCTTCAGAGCGAAAAAATAGCTGCTGTACCCGGCAATGCTTATCAGGCCGACAATGGCGCCGACCTTCATTTCCTGTTTCCCCGATGGTTCTCTTCCGGAAAGAATCACTACCAATAAATAAATGCCTCCTCCGCCATACATCGAAACAAGGATGCTGATTGAACTGATGCTCATCGTCGTTCCAAGCTTCATCAAAATCCCAAGTGTGCCAAAGGATAAAATCGCAAGGGTGATCCTGTATATCCAGGCGTGGTAATCGGACTTCCCTTCACCTCTGCCCGGCGTGTATTGGATGGCCGCCACGGATGAGAGGATGATCAGGATTCCGACCCATTGCATGGCGCTGATTTGTTCATGGAAAATCAGGCCCGCACTTAGGACAGGAAACACAGCATTGGATGATATGATAGGCGAAGTCAGGCTCGCAGGCCCCTTCTCATAGGCCTTCGACATCTGGATATTGCCGTTTGCATTCAGGATGCCGATTGCCGCGCCGAGCAGCACGGAAATAAACGAAAACTTTAAGCCCCCGGCTGCAAGCCCATACCCAAGCGAAAGAAAAAATGCGGTTAAATAAAAGAAAAATTGCAGAGAAACCTTTGAATACCCTTTTCCGGTACTCCATTTAAAGATTGCGTTGTTTACCCCGAAACAAACCGTTGTCACGATTGCTCCCAAGAACCACATGCCGAGCCTTCTCTCTTAAACTATGTACTGGTAAAATTACTTTTTAAGTATAGTGAAGAATAAGAGAAAAAGCGATGGCCTTTTTTAAAAAAATTGTGAAATATTTTCGTCATTTAACCAGTTCTTTGAAAGCTTGCTGTAAGGATGCTTTTATGGCAACATTTTTGAAATCGATTCCCATTTTAATAACGGTTTGGGCGATTTCAGGGCGAATGCCTGTCATTATCGATTTTACCCCAATGAGTTCAAGGGAGGAAATGACCTTAAACAACTGGTCAGACACCATCGTATCGACAATCATAACCCCTGAAAGGTCAATAATCAGCGTCGAGAGTTTTAACTTGACTGCTTCCTGAAGCGCTTCTTCCATAATCAGCTGCGCCCTTTCGGTGTCGATGTTTCCGATTAATGGCAGGATTGCGATACCATTCGTAAGCGGAACAACAGGAACAGACAGTTCGAGGAACGCTGTTTTGGATGCTTCTAGATTTTTCTTATAATAATGTACGTACGTGAGGCTGAAACAATAGACCGCATGATCAAGCAGCGGGTCGATTCTCCTGGAAACAGCGAAAACTGTCTTAACCGACATATTGTGCTTCTCCACTTCTTCTTCCAAAACCTCACTTATAAAAGTACGATAATAACTAGTATCCTTCAGAGCTTCATCCAGGGGAATGCCCAAACTATGTGTATATTCGCCTGTATCCCTTCCCCACTTTTCAATCTTTTCGTACGCCTCATCTTTGCTGATTCCAAGAAAAAGAGCTTCGGCGAACATGGATACAAAGTTAGCCCTTATATTAATGATATGTTGATTTGAAATGGTTGCTGAAAGAAGCTGCCTTTGTTCAAATGTTGCCTCTGATAGCCTAATGTTATTGACCTTTTCGGCAATTTCAAACCTTCTCTCGTACAATTTCTCCCCTAACAAGCTTAATTCTCTTTCCATAATTACCTCCCTCTGCAGTTTCTTAATTAATATGGTACTAGTTATCAGAAAGTTTAACAAACTTTTTCGGTTTTTCGGTTTTTAATAGGAAGACAAAGGAAACTATTTTACAATTATTGTTTTCATATTTTGTTCACAATCTCCCCGCCTACCCCGCTTATTTTCTATGTTAAAATAGCAATGAATCTATGAGTGTGATAAATGTCACACATAGTAATCGTATATAGTCGATATCTCTATGGACTTCTCCACATCGATCCATAGAATGTTAGTTTGTGATGCATTGAACAAACTGGATTATTTTAAGGAGCTGAGGAAGTGAAAAAGGTAAAGAGTTTTATGGTATTTTTGCTTTCGGTTTTTACTGTTTCCATTCTGGGAGCCTGTGAAAACAACATGGTTGTATTTAACCCACAGGGTCCTGTAGCAAGGGAAATCACGGGATTAATCAACTACTCGATTGTTTTGATGCTTCTTGTCGTGTTTGTTGTGTTTGCCCTGTTCATTTATATTGTCTGGAAGTACCGCGAACGCAAGGACAATATGGATTATGAACCGCCAGAGGAACATGGAAGTGCAATCATTGAAACGATTTGGACCGTCATCCCTATCATTATCATCATCGCATTGACTATTCCGACTGTTAAAACAATCTATGCGACTGAAAAGATCCCTAAAGGCTATGAAAACAAGGAACCGCTGGTCATTAAAGTTACTTCAGCTGACTGGAAATGGATCTTCAGCTATCCGGAACAGGGAATTGAGACAGTTAACTATGTCAACATCCCTGAGGACAGGCCGATTGATTTCAAATTGACATCGGCAGGAACAATGAACAGCTTCTGGATTCCGGCTCTTGGCGGGCAAAAATACACGATGGCCCATGCGGAAACCCAGCTCTATCTTGTTGCGGACCATCCTGGCTCCTACGTTGGGAAAAATTCCAACTTTAACGGGCGTGGCTTCGCTGAACAGAATTTCGAAGTCCAGTCCATGACCCACGCAGACTTCGAAAAATGGGTGAAGGAAGTAAAAGAAACGGCACCGAAGCTGACGGAAAAAGAGTACGAGAAAAAACTTGAGCCTTCCCACCTTGGCCGGGAAACGTACTCCAACACTCATCTAGAGTGGGTTGACCATTCCGACAGTAATTCTAAAAACTATCTAAACCCAGAAATGTATGACCGCGGCCACGGATGGCCAGGGAAAATTTTCGAGGACGAGAACAACTATAAAAATAAAGATGCAGTAACCGAAGAATCGGGACATCACCATGATAGTGATACCCATTCAAGCGAATCACACGGAGGTGAGCATAGTGGGCATTAAATGGGACGAATTTTTTGTAACAGGTGATCCACTGATTTTCGCATCGCAAATTGCAATCGCTCTGACTTCCATCGGGGTTGTGGCAGCCATTTCTTATTTTAAAAAATGGAGATGGCTATGGGACAACTGGCTCACAACCGTTGACCATAAAAAAATCGGGATAATGTACATCCTTGTCGGGGTCCTGATGTTCTTCCGCGGCGGCGTCGACGGCTTGATGATGAAAGCACAGACTGCCGTACCGGAAAATTCATTCTTGAATGCGCAGCACTATAATGAAGTATTTACGACTCACGGCGTCATCATGATCTTGTTCGTTGCAATGCCGCTTTTGGTTGGCCTTATGAACTTTGCAGTCCCTCTCCAGATTGGCGCAAGGGACGTCGCCTTCCCTCAGTTGAACGCACTAAGTTTCTGGCTTACTTTCAGCGGGGCGATGCTATTCAACGTAAGTTTTGTCATCGGCGGTTCGCCTGACGCAGGCTGGACCTCCTACTTCCCGCTCGCAGGGAAGGAATTCAGCCCGGGAATCGGGAACAACTTTTATGCCGTAGCCCTGCAAATCGCCGGGGCTGGAACACTGATGACCGGTATCAACTTTGTCGTCACCATTCTTAAAATGCGTACAAAAGGCATGACATTGATGAAGATGCCAATGTTCTCCTGGACAACGTTCATCACTTCAATCATTATTACCGCAAGCTTCCCGATCTTTACGGTTGCCCTTGCGCTAATGACATTTGACCGTGTTTTCGGAACGCACTTCTTTACGGTTTCCGGCGGCGGAATCGACATGCTGTGGGCTAACCTGTTCTGGCTTTGGGGACACCCGGAGGTTTATATCGTTGTCCTGCCGGCATTCGGGATACTATCAGATATCATTTCGACTTTTGCGAGAAAAACGCTTTATGGCTATAAAGCAATGGTCGGTTCGATCGTCGTAATTTCCGTATTGAGCATGCTCGTCTGGGTCCACCATTTCTATACAATGGGCAATAGCCCGGCGGCAAACTCGATCTTCTCGATTACAACAATGGCGATCGCAATTCCGACCGGGGTTAAAATATTCAACTGGCTGTTCACAATGAGGAAGGGCCGGATCCGGTTTACTACACCGATGATGTGGTCGCTCGCATTCGTGCCAACCTTCGTTATCGGCGGGGTAACTGGCGTTATGCTTGGAATGGCGGCAGCCGATTACCAGTACCATAATACATTGTTCCTTGTGGCGCACTTCCACTACGTATTGATTCCAGGGGTTGTGTATCCAATCTTCGCAGGTATGTATTACTGGTGGCCGAAAATGTTCGGTTTCACACTCAATGAACGTATCGGAAAATGGCATTTTTGGCTGTTTAACATTGGCTTCAACCTGACATTCATGCCAATGTTCTTCCTTGGCCTTGACGGTGCCGTACGCCGCGCGTACACATATTCAGCTGAAACAGGCTTCGGCCCGCTGATGATGCTGTCAGCGATTGGCTCGTTTATCCTTGCCGCAGGCTTCGCGGCATTCTGTTATAACATTTACTACAGCACGCGCCATGCGGACAGAAATGTTGGAAATGATCCATGGGATGCAAGGACGCTTGAATGGGCAACTGCAACCCCTGTCCAGCATTACAATTTTGCAAGCATACCGGAGATTAAGACACTTGATGCATTTTGGCATATGAAAAAAAATAATGAACTACAGCCATTAAATGAATCTAAGGTTGAAGAAATCCACATGCCAAGCAATTCCTGGATTCCAATTTATATGGGAGTTATATTCGGAATTTCCGGATTCCTGCTTGTCTTCGAATGGACAATCGCTGCTGGCGTTGTCGGACTTGGCATTTTTGCCGGGCTCGCCTTCCGATCCTTCGATTACAACGATGGATTCCATGTCCATAAGGACGAAATCATCGAAACAGAGCGCAAGTGGAGAAAATTTGGAAAAGGAGTGAAGAACCATGTCAGCTAATGTGCATACAGCCGTTCCTCTGGAATTGCAGACTGAACAAAATAAGATGAACATCCTTGGATTTTGGGTTTTCCTTGGGGCTGAAATTGTTCTCTTCGCCACCCTTTTCAGTGTTTATGGAGTGTTGGGCCAGCGCCATGCGGGCGGCCCAACACAGCAGGACATTTTTATCATCAGGGACGTCTTGATTCAAACGTTCCTCCTATTAACAAGCAGCTTTACTATGGGTATAGCGATTTACCAAATGCGCAGGAACGACATGAAGGCTATGATTATCTGGTTTATCCTGACCCTCCTTCTCGGCGCAGGATTCCTCACCATGGAAATCCGTGAATTCATCCATTACGTTCATGAAGGAGCAACCTGGCAGACAAGTGCGTTTCTTTCAAGCTTTTTCGTCTTGCTTGGCACACACGGCCTTCACGTGACAATTGGAATTGGCTGGGCAATTCTGCTCATCATCCAACTGCTGAAGCGTGGTTTGACACCAGTAACGGCACGTAAAGCCTTCATTTTTGGATTGTACTGGCACTTCCTTGACGTTGTTTGGATTTTCGTATTTACATTCGTTTATTTAGCAGGGTTGGTGAATTAAATGAATCATCAAACGAATCGTTTTCCTATCAGCCATGTCCTTGGATTTTTCACTTCGCTCGTCCTGACGTTTGGGGCAGCATGGGTCGCATTGATGACGTCCCTTCCGGCAAAAGTAATTATGGTGATAATTGGCTCTCTTGCCTTCATTCAAGCAGCAATTCAATTATTGTTATTCATGCATTTGAGAGAAGGAGAAGACAAAACAGTCAATTCCATCAATATGCTCTATGCCTTCTTCCTGGCAATCATCATTGTTGCAGGATCAATCTGGGTGCTGACCTCTGGCCACTCCCATTAATCGATTAATTTTAAAAAGCAGGCTTCCCGCTGGGGCGCCTGCTTTTTGTATGAAACTCGGATGATTTTATAATGGAGGTTCTCTTTCTGGATGAAGACAGTTTCATTGGGAAAAATCCTCTGAAACTGTCTTTATAAATCTATTAGAAACCCCTAACTTCGTCCGCCTTTAATCATCCGCAGTTGTGGAACACTGCCTTCCTTTTTAAATAGCGAATATAGCCCAACATTAAATAAAGCCAGGAAAAAAGATAAAACCATTTGCTGGTATTCATGCTTATACCCCTGTACAAAGACACTAACCAAACAGTAAAAGCCAAGCGCCAGATAAAAGAATTTTAAAATCCGCCCCATTCCCCCACCCTCTTCTCTCCTTTTTAACTATATTAACAGAATTAATAGTCTTTTGTCACAAAATGTTCACATTTAGCGTGAAGTTTTATTGGGAAATTTCTGCAAAATAAGTCACAGTTTTGACATATTCTGTTTAATTTCTCACTTGTTTCCTCGAAAAAAGAAGGGTTTTGACAAAAGTCCTAGAAATAAGGATAAGTATCGTGAAAAAAGGGAGGAATGAATTTGAAGAAAAAGTTGTTGGCAGTTTTATTCAGCGGTGCGCTGGCTTTTGGGGTATTTGCAGTTCCGGGGAATGCAGTACAGGCGGCAGAACCGCCTTGCGATTGCCATTCTTGGGTCCCTATTTCCGGAGCGGACAGAAATGTAAACGTTGCGGGATTATTGAGCAGCAAAGTATTTAAAGATGTAAAAGCTGATCTTTGGTCAAAGGGTTATAACTGGAACGGAGCCCACTCTATTGAAGTTATTAATCCTTTTCCTACACTTGTTATGATCGGTGTTCCTTTTGTTAAAGCAGATGGAGAAGTTGAATACCATGTTTTTATCAATGGCGCTTATGCAGGGGTTCCGCAAGAATAGATAACTAGAATCAAAGGAACGGCTAATCGCCGTTCCTTTTTTTAATTTACCTCCTGTATTTTTTGCTGCCAAATATGTCTTCGTCAGACTTAGTTGATTAATGAACTCTTCTATTTTATTAACTTTAACTTATCCGGGGTTTTCGTGAAAACCCAACCCGATTTTAGCCCTTGCTTGTCACATATCCAGGTTTATTCTGACAACCCAACCGGATTTTAGCCCTTGCTTGTCACATATCCAGGTTTATTCTGACAACCCAACCGGATTTTAGCCCTTGCTTGTCACATATCCGGGCTTATTCTGACAACCAACCCGGATTTTCGCCCTTGGTTGTCACTTATCCGGGTTTATTCTGACAATCCAACCGGATTTTAGCCCTTGGTTGTCACATATCCAGGTTTATTCTGACAACCCAACCCAATTTTACCCTTTGCTTGTCACATATCCGGGGTTATTCTGACAACCAACCCGAATTTTAGCCCTTGCTTGTCACATATCCGGGTTTATTCTGACAACAAATCCGGATTTACCCCTTTGGTTGTCACATATCCGGGCTTATTCTGACAACCAAACAGGATTTAAGCCCTTGGTTGTCATATATCCAGGCTTATTCTGACAACCCAACCGGATTTTCGCTCTTGCTTGTCACATATCCGGGTTTATTCTGACAACCCAACCGGATTTTCGCTCTTGCTTGTCACATATCCGGGTTTATTCTGACAACAAATCTGGATTTAACCCTTTGGTTGTCACATATCCGGGCTTATTCTGACAACCCAACCGGATTTTAGCCCTTGGTTGTCACATATCCAGGTTTATTCTGACAACCCAACCGGATTTTCGCTCTTGCTTGTCACATATACGGGCTTATTCTGACAACCCAAGCGGATTTTAGCCCTTGTTTGTCACATATCCGGGCTTATTCTGACAACCCAACCCGATTTTAGCCCTTGCTTGTCACATATCCGGGCTTATTCTGACAACCAAACAGGATTTAAGCCCTTGGTTGTCATATATCCAGGCTTATTCTGACAACCCAACTGGATTTTAGCCCTTGGTTGTCACGAACCGTATCTTTGCTTTTTCAAAAATCGTTCTTTCATCATGTAGATAAAACTGGTTAGTCAACTCTCATGTTGTTAAATACACGCTACAAATATCCCCTCCCCCACCGGCATACCTTAAATACAGGTATGTTTTTATTATGGAGGTGCGGGAATGCGGATTCATGTTATTAAACCTGGGGAGTCTCTCTGGCGGATATCACAGATTTATGGAACGGCGCTTAACCAGATCGTTTCAGTTAATGAGCTTGAGAACCCAGACCGCCTTGTGGTAGGAGAATCATTGGTCATTCCAGAAACCAAATCGGAGTATGTCGTCCAGCCTGGTGATACTCTTTATGCAATTGCCTCCAGATACGGTGTTTCCGTGCAGGAGTCGGCTAGTTTCAACAATATCGCTAACCCCTCCTTGATTTTTGTTGGACAGCTTTTGCAGATACCGTATTTTACCCATACGGTGAAATCAGGCGAAACCGTTTGGTCAATTGCTTCACGGTATGGGGTGACGGCCAACCAGATTGCCCGGGCAAATAACATTGCCAACCCATCACTCATTTACACTGGCCAATCAATAAGGATTCCCGCTCCAGTTAAACCTGTTAAAGAAGTAAATGCCTATATCACCAGAATGGATGAACAGGGCCGACAGCAAGTACTAAAACGAGGAAATCTTCTCACTTATCTTGCCCCATTTTCCTATTCGGTCAGTGAAAATGGTTCACTCTCTTCCTTGCAGGATACACTCGTCCTGCAAGGAGCCAAAGCTACAAACACATCTCCTCTCCTTACAATTACGAATACCGTAGGAGGCTCATTTAATTCCGACCATGCAGCCGCAATCCTGCGAAATCCTGCTGTCCAGGATACTCTTTTGACAAATATATTAACCCAGATCCGAACAAAAGGTTACACGGGTTTGAACATTGATTTCGAATATGTATTCCCACAGGACCGCGAGAACTACAATGCCTTTTTAAGAAAAGCGGTTAGCAGGCTTGGTCCGGCAGGATACACTGTTTCTACCGCCCTTGCCCCAAAAGTGAGCGGCACGCAAAAAGGGGTTTTATATGAAGCCCATGACTATCCTGCTCATGGCGAAATTGTTGATTTCGTTGTTTTAATGACCTATGAATGGGGCTGGTCTGGTGGAAGGCCTTGGGCCATTGCCCCGATTACCGAGGTTAGAAAGGTTCTTGATTATGCGGTCACGGCGATTCCCCGGGGAAAAATCCTGATGGGGATTCCTCTTTATGGCCGGGATTGGAAAATTCCTTGGGTACAGGGGACCACTGCCCGGACGGTTAACCTGAAAAGCGCAGTCAATCTCGCAGCCCGCTATGGTGCAGCGATTCAATACAATGAAACCTATCAATCTCCATTTTTCAGGTATACGGATGAAAGCGGCCAGCAGCACGAAGTTTGGTATGAAGATGCGAGAAGCCTCCAGGCAAAATATGATACTGTTAAACAATATGGCATAAGAGGTGTCAGCTACTGGGTGTTGGGCCCGCCGTTGCCGCAAAACTGGCCTGTTCTGCAGACGAACTTCAAAGTATTGAAAAAAAGCTAACTCCCTAGGACGATTCAAAAAGGGGGGAAAATGCTAATTGGCCATTGGACGTATCCAATATGAATTAAAAAGTCGCTCGAGCAATTTGCTTTAAGCGGCTTTTCAATTTGTCTTCGGAAAAGTTCACACTATTCCCTCGGACTTTTACCGATTTTCCAATGAAGATTGTGTAAACGAGCCAAAATCCCGAACATGTTACTTAATATTTGTTATAATTATATTATGTAACATCAATCTAAGTATTGTGTATGGAAAAAATCCTTTTAATAGGAAACTTTCACTTAATGCGCAAAGTTTCACGTATTTTCAAATTCACCCGTCCCCCTCAAACCTTCTAAGAAAAAAATGGAGGCTTCTCTTCCACTTTTTTAAGTCTTAAATCCATCCTACTTTTACCTACGATAAGGAGGAATCTTATGGGTATCAGTGTAAGCATCATTTTATTAGTATACTTATTAGTCGTTGTCCTAGGCTATATGGCTTCTATTTTTGTCTCAACAAGCAGCAAGACCGGTTTTTTAATCATTAACAAATCCTATACGAACGCCTTTTCAGTCCTTTTCATTACAATAGTCCTCGCTATCTTGATGATTGCCCTTCCCTTTATCCCTGTCGATAAGAGCTATGCAGCTAGTTTAATTCTGGGCAGTAAGTTTCTCTCCATCTTTACTCTAAGTATCAGCTTGTATGTATTCAGCAAGAAATACATGAAGCAGCCCCCCGTCTCTAAATAAAACACGAAGCTTTTGTGCATACCGTTAATAGAGCCTTCTCTAGGGGGGTATGCCTTTTTTACTAGCTGAAAAACTCGTCCTCCAGAACCAGCTACAGTAAATTTTTCTTCAGGTTTCGATTCCTCGTCTGCAGGAACCCCCTATTTCATCTGCCCAATTTATCTTCCTATAATTAACGTACATTGAAGGGTATTTTCTTACTTATCGGTATAGCTTTGAGATTCCATGAAATCATACATTTAACCCATCAGAAGCATTTGTTTGCTTTTTCCAGTAAAAAAACCTTCGTTTATTGGACTTTATCATTTTGTGATGTTACATAAATTATGATAAAATCACCTTATGTAACATTGGGAGGTATACCTGTGGAGTATGTTGACCCTATAAAAGACATTGATCGGATCAATGCGATAAAGGAAGAATTAAGAGGGAATTCACAACGTGATGTATTGCTTTTTGTATTTGGGATAAATACTGGAATCAGGGTGAGTGACTTACTTTCCCTTAAGGTAAAAGATGTTTGTGATCGGGACTCTTTTAAGGAATTCTTAGATATTCATGAACACGATGGTGAGGAACCAAAGGCTTTTTATTTGAACAGCAGCATTCGGAATGAACTGGAGTTGTATTTTCAGCAGCATAAGCTTGAGGAGAACGATTATTTGTTCAAGTCCAAGAAAAATGAACTTCCAATCACACGGCAGCAAGCTTACAGGATTATCAACAACGCCGCCAAAAAGGTCGGAGTCACGGGGAAAATCGGAACTCACACACTTAGAAAAACCTTCGGCTATCATGCTTATCGGAAAGGTATCGCCATTTCTATCTTAATGGCTGTATTTAACCATCATAGTCCAAAAGAAACTTTAAAATATTTAGGAATTGAAAAGGATCAGGAATCTTTAATTAGGGTAGATGTAAACCTTTAGTGCCCTATGTGGCTTTGCAAGTAAAAATACATTTTAATGCCCTTTTTGCCTAAAGTGCCTTACGAAGCAAAAAAAGCCCCCCGCCAAATCGGCGGAGGCCCAATCCTTGTCTATTCTTCATCTTCCTGGAAATCCAGTTCCATTTCAACGTTTTCAAGAACCACTACAGAATCGTCTATTACTTGGACATGAAGCATCTGCTGATCTTTCATAAACTTGAAAACGCCTGTATTGAAGTCCGTTCCTTGTTCCTTAAAGAAGATTCCTTCGAATAATACGTCCTTTGTATGCTTAAAAATCATCCTGTAGTTCTCATTGTCTTTAACAAGATACGCTCGGACCCCTTTTTCATAGTGGCCTTCTGTTTCTTTTAAATAACGGGGAACTGATATGATATGCAAATCGACAAATGGGATCTCCCTCAACAATGAGTTAATGATTGATCCTTTTGCAATTTGCTCCCATCTGCTTTGCGCAGTTTGGCCCAGGATAATTTGAGTTACCTGCTTTTCCCTTGCCACTTGAGCAATCACCTTTGAAATCGGCCTTTTCTCATTATCCTTTAAGATGAACGAGACGGTGTCATGGGCTTCCGCTATTTTATTCCACCTGGCGATATAGTGAGATTTTTCTGCATCCATTTCGCTGAATGGCTTTGGGTCTACGGTTAAAATGTAAAGCGGGCAGTCCAGCATACTCGCAATTTTGCAGCCGCGCTGGATAAGCCGTTCGCCATTTGGACCGTAATAGACACAGACGAGGATGCTTTCGTCCATGCGCCCCTTGATTTTTTCCATTATGATGTCACCTCGGAATAGATGTGAAGTTCTTAACAAATATTGAATATAGAGTGGCTCTGTATGACTATATCTTAAGCCAGTAGGCTAGTCAATCCAATTGAATCCACAATCTCTTACATATCGGCAGAAAACAGCTTTACTCCACTGCCAAAAATTTCTATAAGGAGGCGGTTAAATTGCATACCTTGCACTTCATGGTCTTAGTTCCATTTTTATTCGCCATTTTCGTACCGTTATTGTATAAATATTTTGCGCCGCGGGTGCACACTGGATGGTTCGTTATACTCGTTCCAATCTTCATCTTCCTGTATTTGCTCCGTTTTTTGCCACGCATCTCCAATGGTAAGGACCTCTTACGTTCTGTCCCCTGGATGCCATCGCTTAATATTAACTTTACTCTTTATATGGATGGACTCGGCCTTATATTCGGGTTACTGATAACCGGGATAGGTGCTCTTGTCATCCTTTATTCCATTTATTATATGTCCAAGCATAGGGAAGCACTCCACAATTTTTATGTATACCTGCTTTTATTCATGGGTGCGATGCTCGGGGTCGTCTTCTCTGACAATCTCCTTCTTCTTTATGTGTTTTGGGAATTGACTAGCATTTCTTCTTTCTTGTTAATTGCCTATTGGTATCAGCGTGAACGCTCGCGTTATGGAGCGCAAAAGTCCATGCTGATTACGATTTTTGGCGGGCTTTCGATGCTTGCGGGCTTCATTATGCTGTCGATGATAACCGGAACATACAGCATTCGGGAAATGATTGCCCATGTTGGGGACATCACTGCCCACTCCCTGTTCGTGCCGGCGATGATTTTGATTCTGCTTGGCGCTTTTACAAAATCGGCCCAATTCCCGTTCAGCATATGGCTCCCGGGGGCCATGGAAGCTCCAACACCTATCAGTGCCTACCTCCATTCAGCCACAATGGTCAAAGCAGGCATTTATTTAGTTGCCCGCTTCACGCCAGTATTTGGCGGAGAAGCAGAGTGGTTCTGGCTCGTTTCCGGTGTCGGTCTCGCAACATTGCTTTATGGTTCATTGAATGCAGTAAAACAAACAGATTTAAAAGCACTGCTTGCATATTCAACCATTAGCCAATTGGGCCTCATTATGAGCCTGTTCGGTGTGGGCTCAGCGGCCTTGTATTTTACAGGAGGCGGCGAGTCCTCCGTCTATGCCGTTGCTGTTTTGGCAGCCGTTTTTCACCTAATTAACCATTCAACCTTTAAGGGTGCGCTCTTCATGGTAGTCGGGATTATCGACCATGAGACAGGCACCCGTGATATTCGTAAGCTGGGCGGCTTGATGCAAATCATGCCTGTCTCCTTTACCCTTGCAGTAATTGGGGCTTTTTCCATGGCGGGACTGCCACCATTTAATGGCTTTTTAAGCAAAGAAATGTTTTTTACAGCGATGATCGATGCATCCAGGTTGTCAATTTTCAGCATGGACACGCTTGGAATTCTATTCCCGATTGTCGCATGGGCTGCCAGTGTGTTCACGTTCATTTATTGCATGGTCTTAGTTTTTAAGACCTTTAGAGGGAAATATAAGCCTGAAAGATTGGATAAAAAGCCTCACGAAGCTCCACTCGGAATGTTGATTCCCCCAATCGTGCTGGCTGCCCTTGTTGTTGGTATATTCTTCTTTCCTAATACCCTTTCCGAGTACCTACTTCAGCCAGCTGCCCATGCTGTATTACCGGGTTTGCCGGAAGGAGTATTTGCAAAAAAAATCAGTCCTTGGCACGGGTTTAATCTAGAACTAATCATGACGATTGGCGTTGTTTTGTTAGGAATTATCCTATATCTGTATAGAAGAAATTGGGTTGGATTGCTAAGGCGCTACCCGGAATCCCTTACACTGAATACGTTCTATGCTTTTGGGCTGGAACGGGGCGAAGAAGGCTCCCGTTTCATTACAGAGCGATACATGACTGGCTATATAAGGGACTACCTCGCCTATGCGTTCAGTTTTTTAATCCTGCTCGCTGGGGGTGCCCTCCTTGTATCAAATCGCCTTTCATTTTCTTCGGTAAAAAATGCTCCAATTAGCATTTTTGAAGGCGCACTTGCGGTGGCATTGCTCGCGGCTTCTTTCACAGTGCTTTTTGCTAAATCACGAATGACAGCTGTCATCGCGATTGGTGGAATTGGCTACCTTGTATCACTATTTTTTGTTATTTTCAGGGCTCCTGATTTAGCCTTGACGCAAATGGTAATTGAGACTGTTACAACTGCTTTATTCCTTCTATGTTACTATCATTTGCCGAAATTTTTTAAAGGAAACAGCCGCATTCCCTTCAAGCCATTTAACCTAATAATATCGTTGGGCGTTGGGATTACCGTAACGCTGTTCGCCTTGTCGGCCAATGGCAACAGGCTGTTTGATCCTATCTCCAGCTTTTATAAAAACTCCTATGAGCTGGCCGGCGCCAAAAATATCGTGAATGCCATTCTTGTTGACTTCAGGGGCATTGATACAATGATGGAGATTGCGGTACTCTCGATTGCGGCTCTCGGAGTCTTTACGTTAATAAAACTTGAATTGAACGGGGGTGGGAACAATGAAGAAAGTAAATGACGTCATTTTAATAACTGTGACCAGGGTTGCGGTTGTCATTATTTTCACTTTTGCCATCAACCTATTCTTTTCCGGCCACCATCATCCCGGAGGCGGATTTGTTGGCGGGCTTGCGCTGGCATGTGCCATTACGCTTCTATTCCTGACTTATGATATCGACTCGGTACGGGAGAACATCCCTTTTGACTTCAAGGCAATGGCAGCATCAGGTGTATTAATTGCCGTTTTGACGGGGGTTGGCGGAATGCTCTTTGATGCCCCTTTCCTTACACAGGCATTCGATTATTTCGATCTCCCCCTATTTGGTAAAACTGAACTGGCAACGGCAATGATTTTTGATCTCGGGGTAGCTTTAGCCGTTATTGGCACCGCCATGACAATTATTATTACGATAAGCGAGGACCGATAAATATGGAAACGATGCTCTCGATACTTGTTGGAGTCCTCTTTACGATAGGAACGTATTTACTTTTATCAGGAAATTTATTGAGAATTATTTTGGGAACGTCAATAATCAGCCACGGAGTCAATCTGCTCATCCTGACAATGGGCGGCTTGAAAACCGGCGGCCCGCCCCTTTTGGGAATTGGCGGGAATACCTATACGGATCCCCTGCCCCAGGCGCTTATATTAACCGCGATTGTCATCAACTTTGGGACCACCGCCCTTTTCCTTGTTCTGAGCTATCGCGCTTACAAGGTACTTGGCACGGATGACACGCACCAAATGAGAGGTAATGAAAATGAATAATTTACTCATACTGCCCATCATAATCCCATTAATCACCGGGATGGCCATGGTCATTATTAGAAAAAGAATAATGGTCCAGCGGCTACTGGGTTTACTTGCAATCGCGGGCGTAGGGGCGGTATCTGCCATATTAATTGCCCAAATAAAGGCGGATGGCATCCAGGTACTGCACATTGGCGGCTGGAAAGCCCCTTTTGGCGTCACTATGGCTGCAGATATGTTCTCCGCACTGCTTCTTTTGACAAGCAGCGTTGTATCATTGTTCTGTCTGATTTACGCCTTCCGCTCCATCGGGAAGGAACGTGAAAAGCACTATTTTTATCCCTTGTTCTTGTTCCTGCTTACAGGGGTTAACGGGTCATTTATTACCGGGGATATTTTCAATCTCTTTGTCTGTTTTGAGGTTATGCTGATTTCTTCCTATGTACTGATTTCAATTGGGGGAACTGGCATCCAGCTGAGGGAATCGATAAAATATGTCCTTGTAAACCTTGTATCGTCATTCCTTTTTCTTGTTGCAATTTCATACTTGTATGCGACCATGGGCACATTGAATTTCGCCCACCTTTCAATGCGTGTGGCTGAAGCCGGGCAGGATGGCCTTTTGACAGCCATTTCGCTGCTATTTTTAATCGTATTCAGTTTGAAAGCAGGCTTGTTGTTGTTCTTTTGGCTTCCTGGTTCGTATAGTGCTCCTCCGACGGCAATCGCCGCCATTTTTGCAGCGCTCCTCACAAAGGTCGGCATTTATTCGATTATTCGGCTGTTCACACTTGTGTTTTACCATGAGCCAAATCAAACGCATCTCATAATAGGTATCATGAGCGCCTTAACCATGGTTTTGGGGGCAATCGGAGCTGTTGCGTATTGGGATATTAAAAAAATTCTGACGTATAACGTCATTGTCGGCGTTGGATTTATTTTAGCAGGATTGGCATCCGGTACTGGGGAAGGACTAACAGGAGCCGTATACTATCTTATCCATGACATCATTATTAAAGCCCTTCTCTTCCTTATTGGCGGGACTGTTATCGCGATAACCGGAACAGCAAAACTGAAGGATATCAGCGGCTTGATCCAGACGTATCCTTATTTAGGATGGATGTTCTTTGTCGCGGCTTTGTCACTCTCAGGAATCCCGCCACTCAGCGGCTTCATCGGGAAGGTGTATATTACGGAAGGTACATTTGAAGCGGGCTACTTTTGGCTTGGAGCCATTGGCCTTTTTACAAGCTTAATGGTCCTGTATTCTATTATGAAAATTTTTATGAACGGCTTTTGGGGAGAATCCTATTTGGATGAAGAGCACGAGATAGAGAAAAAGAAAACGAAAGGCTTGCTGCTTCCCATCGCCTCCCTGACAGCGCTGACCGTTGCACTAGGACTTGGTGCGGAAGGGATTTTTACCTTTAGTGATCTGGCTGTTAAAAGCTTAATGAATCCTTCCCTCTATATTGAAGCGGTCCTCGGCAAAAGCTGAGTGGGTTCGAACAGTCTTTAATTCTCACAGAAAGGGGTGGTCGATGTGCCTTTACAGGTATTAACCAATTTGTTTATCGCTCTACTTTGGTCAGCTCTCCAGGAAGATTGGAGCGCACTGACCTTTATCAACGGCTATTTCGTTGGAATGATTGTCCTGTTTTTAATGCGCCGCTTCCTTCCGCAAAATTTTTATTTGATTACCTTTATTAATATCATTAAATTGGGTGCCGTCTTTATTCAGGAATTATTTATCTCCAGCTTTATGGTTATCCGCCATGTGATAAGGCCGAAATTGGCGATTACTCCCGGAACCTTAACACTTGAAACAGACCTGGAGAGTGACATTGAGGTGACCCTCCTGGCACTCCTGTTAACGTTGACACCGGGTTCCGTCGTTATCAAGGTTTCTGATGACAACAAAACATTTTTTGTCCACGTACTCGATACTTCCGATTCGAATGAGGCTATCTTGAATTCAAAAATACGTTTTGAAAACTCGATAAAGAAGGTGACGCGGAAATGTTCGATTTAATATTAAAGTTTTCTCTATTTCTCCTGGCTATTTCAATCCTTGCGACCTTCTACCGGCTGATCATAGGACCATCCATATCGGATCGCATTCAAGCACTTGACTCCATTGGCATCACTTCAATCGCAGGCGTTGCCATAAGCTCTGTCATCCTAAGGACACATGCGTTTTTCGAAGTCATCTTGCTAATCGGAATTTTGTCCTTTATTGGCACACTGGCATTTGCAAGGTTTTTGGAAAGAGGTGTAGCAATTGAATCCAAGCGCCCTTAGTGAAATAATAGCAGCTCTACTGATTTTAACTGGCACACTTGCCAGTCTCTTAGGTTCATTTGGATTAATCAGGCTCCCAGATGTTTACACACGGTCACACGCAGCATCAAAAACCTCCACACTCGGAGTTCTGTTCATATTGGTGGGCACCTTTTTATTCTTCCTCTTCAGTGAAGGCTATTTTAGCGTCAGGCTGCTTCTCGGGATATTCTTCGTGTTCCTGACTGCCCCGGTTTCCGCCCATTTAATCGCACGGGCCTCCTATATGACGAATGTGAAAATGGCCGAAGCGACGGATGGTGAAGGATTTCGCGAAGTCCTGATGGTTGAAGAAAAAAACGAATAATTATTTACTTCCTCCCCTTCTTTAATGGTTGGGGATTTTTTGTTGCTACTTATCGTTTGCGGAGTTGCTCTTGAATCGTTGAGGTAGAGCGGATTCTTTTGAGGTTTGGGCTTTATGCAGTCATTTACCCGGGTTGGCTAGTTGCTGCTACTTTACCGGTTTTACGAGTTGATGGCATCTAACACGGTTTTGTTAGTTGCTGGCACCTTACCGGATTTGGGCATTATGCCGTCATTTACTCGGGTGGGCCCGTAGCTGGCACCCCCCCGGTTGTGAGTGCAAATGTGTCTAAGAAGTGACAGTTTTCGATATAATGGAAAAAGTGGGCGATATAATTCAAAAAGAGGGGGATATAATTTGAAAAGTGGGCGATAAATTCGTAAAAGTGGGTGATATCCAAAGAAGCACAGCCTTTTTTTACCATTTAATTCAAGAAACAAAGCCTTAGCGTGACATCTGAACCTGGTTTTAGCAATTTGATATCACTTAATCGGGTTTTTGCGTGACATTAATCGGCTTTTTCCTCTTTAACTCCCACATATCCGGTTTTTACTTGACATTAACTTCCGATTTTCCCCTCTTTCTGTAACTCTACCGCGTATGAGCTGTATCAAAGAGCTGAACAGCTTGCTAAAGAATTTCCAGATTTAGTCGAAATCATTGAAATGCCAAATAAAACAAACGGCTATCGCCGCCTTGCCCAGGCTACTATTGGATCAACCACTACAACTGCTGTAGTTGTCTCTTCAAAAGCATGGGGCCATGAAGGCGGAAATGATGTTACCGTTGAGTTTAAAAACCCTGGTAAAGCAAGCTCGCCGTTAACAGTTTCAGTTGATGGCAGTAAAGTCACCGTCGATTTGGCCACGGATGCTTCCGGAAAAATAACAAGCACCGCCAGCCAGGTCGTTTCGGCGCTTAATACGAATGCAACTAGCCTCATTACAGCTACTACCTACCGCGGCAATGCGGGCACCGGGATCGTTGCGGCAAGTGCAGCTAAACTGACAGATAACCTAAATGCTCCGGATCACATCTCCCGTGATCCGCAAACCGTAAAAGCCATCCGAATCGGCAAGCATCGGGACGGTTCCAAGCCGGGAGTTCTTGGCTACGCACAGGAGCATGCCCGTGAATGGGTTACTCCGCTAGTAACGATTGAAACAGCCGAGCGGCTCTTGCGGAACTATGCCCATGACGGGGAAACGAAGCAATTGGTGAACAATCTGGATATCTTCTTGATCCCGTCGGTAAACCCTGATGGAGCGAACTATAGCTTCTATGACTACAATATGCAGCGTAAAAACATGACGAACCACTGCGGTCCTACTCAATCCGATCCAGCTAACCGCAACGGCTGGGGAGTGGATTTAAACCGACATCACTCTGTCGGTTCGGTCTTTGACGGATATGTTGGTGCTTCGAGCACGAATTGCTTAAGCTCCACCTATGCGGGGCCAGCTGAAAATTCAGAGCCAGAAGCAAGGAACCTGATCTGGCTAGCGGACAAGAATCCAAATATCAAATTCGCAATGAATATTCACAGCTATGGCGGTTATTTCATGTGGTCTCCAGGCTCCTATGATCCAAACCGGGTTACGTTGCCTCGCCCAACCGCCGGCCAGGAAGCATTTTATTGGGCAGCATCCAATGAAATCCTGAACGATATCCAGAACCACCGCGGAACAGTCATCTTGCCTAGCCGCACAGGCCCTATTCCGGATGTATTATATTCCGCCGCCGGGAACTCGGCAGATTACCTTTGGTATGAAAAAGGAATTTATGCATGGAACTTCGAGGTTGGCGCAGATCTGTGGGATTCCGCCGCAAAAAGGTGGAGAGCCGTTGGATTCCAGCCTGCATATGAAGAGGGACACGAGGAAGCGATGGAGTTCGCCAACGGACTGATTGGCCTGATCAAGGTTGCCTACAACCAATCAAAGGATAAGCAGCCTCCGTCTACCAGAGCAGTTCCTGGAAACGGTACTTTCTCCGGCTGGGTGGATGTAACATTTGAAACGAGCGAAGCAGCAACCATTTACTACACGCTTGATGGAAGCCGCCCAACCTTCCAGTCAGCTCACATCCGGCTTGCGGGAACGCGCGAACCGGATGAAGCTCTGAAAATTGATAAAACGACTATCATCAACTGGTTTGCTGTTGACGCCGCGGGGAACATTGAGAAAAACTACAACCCTCTTAGCAACTCAGCCAACTTCAATTCTGTGAAAATAACCATTAAGTAAAGCAAAAAGATGCCAGGCCCCCTTTTTAGGAGAGCCCGGCATCTTTTATTTTGTGGAAAGGATTAATCTTTTTTAAAAATCAGTTGGTCAACGGAATATAATTTGCTACCCGTAATTGCTAGAACCACAGCCATTGCCAAGAATGCCAAATCCAATTCATAACCAGCCATTTGGCCATTTCCAAGTAAACCAACCGCAAGTTTTACTTTTAAGGTTGCACCGATCATTAACACTGCAAACAAAACAGACACAATCCTGGTCCCAAGTCCAATAACCAATGCGATACCACCGATTACCTCAAGCAATGCGACTGCATAAGCCAAAAATCCTGGCAATCCAATGCTTGCGAACCAGCCAACAGTATTTTCAATTCCCCCCTGGAACTTGTCAAGCCCGTGGGCAAAAAACAATACCCCTAATGTTACCCGTAAAATAAGTGCTCCGATTTCGTGTTTGTTTTTTTCCATTTTTACCACTCCTAATTTTATCTTTAATATAATCTTTCTTACTTCGAGATAGTTGACGTGCTTACGTTACTTCTCCCTGTTAACTTACAGTTAGAGCAATTTTACCTAATTGCTCAAATTCAACCTCAATGGAATCACCACTTAAAACATGAACTGCCTCCGTTAGAGCACCGGTTAATACAATCATCCCAGGTTCAATACTAAGCCCATAGGAATGCAGCATTTTAACCAATTCAACTACTGAACGTACAGGATGTCCCATTACGTCTGAACCTTTTCCTTCTTGAACGACTTTACCGTTCAATTTCATTTGGACCTTGATGTTTTCCCACTGAAACTGGTTAGGGTGATACATTTGTTCCAAAGTGAAAAACTTTGCACTTGAAGCATTATCGGCAACCACATCAATTAGGTTAAAAGAAAAATCCTTATAGCGGCTGTCAGTTACCTCTACTGCCAAAATTATGCCCTCTGTAGCCTGATAGACATCTTGTTCGGTGATGTTATTTCCCTCAAGTTTTTTGTTGATTATTAAAGCAAATTCGGGCTCCACTCTGGGATGAATCAAGTCTTCCAAAGAAAGTTCTTCCTTGGACATCCTCATAGACTCGAGCAATCTCCCGAAAATAGTTTGATTGACGCCAACTGATTGTTGCTTTGCGACACTTGTCAGCCCCATTTTCCAACCAGCAAAATGGCCACCATCCTGCAATTCCTTATCCATAATAATTTCCTGGATTTTATAAGCATCCTCAATCGTAATACCTGGGTACCGTGATGAGATTCTGTCCATTTCGACAGCACTCTTTTGATGGCGGTAAATTTCATTAGCTATGTCAGTTAAAGCCACTGTTTTCATCAACCAAATTGCCAAACACTGTGGCTTAGATTTCCATATCGATAGCTGCGGTGAAGCAACGTCGCCTTTGGCTCATTGTCAGCCGCTCCCATTGCATAAAAGATTGGAACAAAATGCTCATTCCCGTACGGCGGGACAGCTATAGACGCATTAGGAGCAAGTGAATCATAGTTAAACAGTGATTCTAGATCCCAATTTTGAAGGTTGACTGCTAGCCAATCATCAAATTCGAGTGCCCATGAATCAGCGCTTCCGTTATCAGCCCACTTTAAAGCTCCTAAGTTGTGGACGGTTCCTCCGCTTCCGATAATCAAGACATCCTTTTCCCTTAAACCGGATAAAGCCGCCCCAACTTTATACTGCTCATTCGGGGTAAGAGCCGGATTCACCGACATTGCAATTACCGGAATGTCCGCATTCGGATAAAGCATACGAAGTACCACCCATGCCCCATGATCGAGACCGCGAGTTGTATCACTTTCAAAGGAAATTCCATTTTCAGAAAATAGATCCTCTATTTTCCCCGCGATTTCGTTGCTCCCGCGGGCAGGGTACTTGATCGTGTAAAGAGATGGATCAAAACCGCCGAAATCATATATCGTGCTATATTGATCGACCCGGCTCACCTGTTGAACCCTGGATTCCCAATGGGCAGAAAACAATACGATCGCTTTTGGACGGGGAAGGTTCTCGCCCAATTGATTTAAAAAATTCGTGTAATCGTTATTCTCAATTGCAAGCAATGGCGCACCATGAGCGATAAATAATGATGGCAGCATTCATTTCCCTCCTATCTTTTACAAGTTATCTTTGTAAATCATTCAAAATCCATGATTGAAAATCTTGTAAATTTCCCAAGGTTACTGTGTGCCCTTCCGGATAAGTTTTAAACGTAACTGGCACCCCTAGCTGAGTAAAGTAGTCTACATTCTCTTTGCCCCATTCATACGGCAGAACCTGGTCGTATTCCCCGTGTGAAATAAACAAAGATAACTGATTGCCCGGATTTATCGTGTATTCTTCTTTAACAAATTGAGGAATATAGCCACTAAGAGCTACCGCACCCCTAATTTTGTTTCCAAGAGTAAGTGCCAATGTCATAGAAACAATTGCTCCCTGGCTAAAGCCCATTAAGTAAACTTTGTTAGAGTCCAGTGGGTACTTTTCGGAAGCATAATCAATAAAGGCTGATAATTTATTGATTCCTTCGTCAAAAACTTCCCGGTGTGGTTTGCCGTACCCCTGAATCGTAAAATAAGCAAAACCAGGTCCGTGAGACAGATGGCCCCTAACACTAAAGATATAGAAGCGATCATCCAATCCTTCTACTAAAGAGAGCATGTTTTGTTCATTGCTTCCTATCCCATGCATAACAAATAGTGCAGGATATTTTTCGCCTTGAACAACGTTCCTTGGTCGGCGAAGTTCATAAATCATCTCTGTTTCCAATAGCCAACACCTCCTTGTATTTAACATGATGATAAAAACAAAAAACAATTCATAGTAAAATTTTGTGGCCTCAAAAAAGTTTACCCATATGAATCTTTGTTCTCCAATACAATACCAAAGGTAATTATGGCATGTCAACGATTTTTTTGTTAATATGAAATTAAGTTTACTATTAAGAAACTTTTAGGGGTGAAAGGAATGGATATCGGTTCCAAAATCCGTACTATAAGAAAGAGAAAGAACATAACGATCGCCCAAATATGCGAGGGAACGGGGCTTTCGAAGGGATTTATAAGCAATGTTGAAAACAATAACACTTCTCCATCAATAAATACATTACAAACTATAGCTAACTTTTTAAAAGTACCATTGCCGTATCTTCTTTTAGAAAAAGACGAGCAGATGATGGTCATTAGGAAAAATGAACGACAACTAATGACTTCGAATGAGTCCGACATAAAGGTAGAGCATTTAGCATCAAGGGGAGGATTAAGCATACGAGTGGTCGAATTCCCACCCGGCGCTTCTACTGGGGGCAAAAATGCACATGAAGGTGAAGAATGCCATTTGGTCCTTAAGGGAAAAGTTCTCGCTGAACAAGGAGAAGAATCCTATATCGTCGAGGAAGGAGACACTTTTAGCTGGTGCGCAAGCGTCCCTCATTTTGTAAAAAATATTGGAGATGATGTTGCATCAGTGTTAATTGCTGTTTATACACAAGCGTCGGAATAAGATGATCCCCTGTTGGAGCCGCCGGCAACATCGAGAAAAACGACAACTAGATCTGTGAAAATACGGGATTCCTATTGGAACGAGGTTAAAACTATCCAAATAATGACCTTCATTTCATCAGGCTGATATGGGTGAAAAATAAAGATGCCGGGCTTTTCAGTTTCTGAAAAGGCCCGGTATCTTTTTGTATTGCTTTATTGCCCTTAATCCACATGCGCCCGATTATGGAAGATTGACAATTTTATTATAGTCATAGAGCATGCTTACCCTAATTGAACGAAAGCATTAGCTAACTAAGTACCTTATCGTAGTTTAACGAACTACTTCCGTTCCTGCTATCCAGTCATATACATTTTTCCTATTTTTATTAGTGAGAGGAATTATTAGATATAATAATATTGCAAGATTGACAGCGTTTAAGATCACATAAACGGTAGTCTCAGAAAAGTCAGATGGAAGCATTAATCGCCATATACCGAAGTGGGCTACCTCCCAAGGAAGAAACTTAATAGCTGTTCGAAGGGCTGAGCGACCGATTCCAATACGCTTACCAACACCGTCAACAACACGTATGCCCATTTTTCTCTTTCCCAATGTTCCCTGCCATTTAGAACATTCACATAAAATGAAATAAAGCGAAACCGGCAATGTCATCATAAAAAAACCTGTCAGTTCAGCTGTTACTGGGGAACTTGAAAATAAGGGATTCATATATGATCGAAATACCAAAGATATGGTACCTACAACAAAAATACCGTATATAACGATAACAAGATAATCTAATAAGAAAGCATACATACGGATTTTAAATGCTGCATAAGACATACTGATCGGCTCCTCTATTTCCGTTTCATAATCTCCCATAAAACAACTCCTTTCCAAATATTTAACCATAAAAATCCTAATTTTCGTTAACCGAACTTTCCCTCTAACTGATTTAAGATTAAGAATAATTGACTAAATAGTCCATCGGTGTTCAATACTTGCGCTCTTGTTGATTTATAGTTCAACCCCGTAGTAATCCTTCACTATTTCATGGATGATGTTATCTGCATTTTCTCCCGTACCATGAGCTTCCGTCATAAATTCCTGGCTACAACTATCTTTTGTTAGCTTGAACCCAGTATAATGAAGATCGATTTTTTCGTGACCTACAGTTGTTGAAAATCCGCCGGTACCGAATAAGCTAACACATTTATTGCTTATAGGGGTTCGATTACCTTGTTCATCCACATAAAAGTATTTATCTGTTACAGTCCCATAGTCCATATTAGGTTTCGATGTTAAGAAATATCCTGCTTCATTAATAACATGGACTTCATATCCATCCTCAGTTTCAACCCTCGGCGCTCCTTTAACGTTGTAAATAGCATAAACATCTCCCTCAAACCCTTGAGGTATCAAGTAAATATCGTCGGTTTCATTGTTTTTATCAATAAAAAAAAGGGTTAGCGATGTTATAGAAGTTGCTATTACTATACTTAAAACCACCTTGAATACCTTAAAAAAATTTGAGAAACGGGGTATCTTTTCAATTAATAAATAGATAATAAAGGCCAGTAAATTCAATATGACCAAAAATGGCGTGATGTAAAAAAATCCAAAGATGAACCTTTCCCCAATTGAAAAATAGTAAACATCGGGCTCTCTTTGTGTTACTGGGGTGAAATTTATTAGCGAACCAAATAGTGAAATAATTAGAGATAAAATGACTGATGCCAGAATAACTTTTATTAGCCTCATAATAGTATCCCTCCTCTATCAAGGACTTTTCTATGTATCAATACATAGGGATGGATTCAGTTTGAAATTATTTAGTACAACACCTCTCGTTCTTACTAAAATCCGGACTACTTCCGAACAGTCAATTCCATCAACTTCCAGTAAATACAAAACAATTAAAAGGCCCTTTTCACAGACCACCCTTTATACTTTCCGTTATATTTCTTTGAATACAAAGACATAAGTTCTGATTGATAATCAATAAGTGCCAAAGCCTCGGTTTTTATAGCCTTAAGAACAATGTAGTCATAATGATCCGTATCAATTTCAATAGCAAATCCTGTTTGTCTCATCTCATCCACACACTCATCTGCAATTTCTTTTGGAATTTCCAGTTGATGAGTGATTTCGCAAGTATTGGATCCAAATAAATTGATTTTTGTTTCTTTTACTTTCTGTTCATTCGTTTTAAGCCTGTTTTCCAATTCCTTAAAGGTTTCAGAGTAACCAAATAATCCTTCTTCAAACATATGATCAATTTGTATCCGATTATAGTCTAGAATCCACTTTCTAAACTTATGATAGATCGGCAGGAGGTTTTCTTTCTCTAAACTATTTACATCACAGCCGCGGTCATCATACATGTGCAATATGGTATTCCTTGTTAAATTTAGCAAGTATAAATTTCCGTTAATTCGTGGCTTTCTGCCAAAGTCCTTATTCCCAATCGCTTGAAAAAGATATCCTAAACGTATGTCTTCTTTTTTTAACTTTAAACTATATTGAATAGTTTTCCAGTCGGGATCCTCTTCATCATACATATAAGGAACTGTTTTGGAGTTTAAGCCATATAACATTTTTTTATTTTTAATAAAACGATGAATCTTAGGTAAATGATATCCTTTGTATTCAATATGCTGATTAACTGTTGCAATTAGCATAATCGTATCATTCTCATTAAAAAGGGAATCAAAGATCGAGAATATCCTGTTATAAACTTCCTGGAAATATTCATCGCCTTCTAACTCTGCAAGCCCTAATTCAAAACGAATCCAATAGTTTGGTTCTTTTATTAACCGGTCGAACCGTATCATTATTAAGCTCCTTGTAATACGTAATACCGTGCAATAAGCGGTAAATTTACTATCTTCCACCCAGTCTCAAAGTGGTTACTGTATTTCCACCACAAATGTATAGGATGCCTCGCCATTTTTCCATTTTGAAAAAACTTCAAAGATGTATTCACCCTTATTCGCAGGGGTAACAAATTGATTTTGACTTAATGGATATTTTTTCTCTCTTCCACTTTCAGTCCATAAATATAAATCGATTTGTGGGTCACCTTCGATTAAAACCTTTACGTTTTGATTTGGTTTTAAATTGATTGTATCAATGCTTGAAGACATTTGATATGGAGATGCGTGATCAGTCTTGATAACCCTGGTTACCCCTGACCTCAACTTAGTTGCCCACTCAAACCCACCTCTTGTTATTTCATATTCCTTTCCGTTAACATGAATGAATGCTTCCATATTATAAAATTCTTTTTCTATTGTCCTGTTTCCTTGGTTTACATTCGTACAGCCGGCCATTAAAAACAAAGAAAAAGCCAATAAAAATAAAATTCTAATTTTCAAAACAAACGCCCCCTTTCTCAATTAGACGGTTTTTAAAATAAAAAGTAAACAAAAAGAGGAAATATTTCACAACAACTAACCATATAGGATGTAAGCCTGATTCTCTCAATTTGCCTCTGGCAGTATACCAGTCTTACCGGATATCCTCTCCAGTCTGAACCTCTTTGTAAAATATCAAGTGTAATCTCACAAAAAGTATTTTTCGATAATTTCCTTAATTGACAACATTGTAAGCGTTACCAGGAAAAATCTATGGAATTTGGCTGTTGACAGCCTATTTTTCAAGGATTATGATAAGGATTATTAATTTCATACATAAACACTTATCAAGAGAGACCGAGGGATCAGGCCCTATGACGTCCGGCAACCACCAATTTTGGGTACGGTGCCACTTCCTGCAGAATGGATTCATTCTGGAAGATAAGCCGTTAACAATTTGTTTACGATGTCTCTTTCTGAATGAAAGAGGCTTTTTATTATGTCGAAATAATGTAATTTGAACCAACCAGGGGGATTTCCATGATTGTTATCGATAAAGTTGTCAAAGTGTATAAAACGAGAAAGGGAACCGTTACAGGCGTCGACAATGTTTCATTAGAAATTAAAAAAGGTGAAATCTTCGGGATAGTAGGTTATAGCGGGGCAGGAAAAAGCTCATTAATCCGTTGCCTAAACCTGCTGGAAAAACCCACCTCGGGAGAGATTACAATCGATGGGGTTAAGCTTACCTCCCTTCCTAGTAGGCAGCTACGTGAGGCTCGGCAAAAAATCGGGATGATTTTTCAGCACTTTTACCTCGTCTCTTCAAAGACGGTATTCGATAATATTGCGTTTGCGCTTAAAGCCGGAGGAAAAAACAGTTCACAGATTGAAAAGCGGGTGACCGAGCTGCTCGAACTAGTCGGGCTCTCCGATAAGCGGGATGTCTATCCGGCACAGCTGAGCGGCGGCCAAAAGCAGCGTGTTGGAATTGCAAGGGCCCTCGCCAATGACCCAAATGTCCTTTTGTGCGATGAAGCCACTTCTGCGCTGGACCCGAGCACGACGAAGTCAATCCTTTCTCTTTTGAAAAAAATCAACCAGGAGCTTGGCCTCACCATTGTCCTAATCACCCACGAAATGGATGTTGTAAAGGAAATCTGTGACCGGATTGCAGTTATGCAAGACGGAAAAATCATCGAAGAAGGCCAGGTTTATGATATATTCGCAAATCCAAGGCAGCCACTGACAAAGGCTTTCATCAACAGCGTCCTCCACTTTGAGCTGCCGGAACACCTTTTGGCAAGGCGCCATGGTACTGTCATCAAAATTACCTTCAAGGGCAGCGCGGCCGAGGAAGGCATTGTATCGGATGTACTCCAGCAATTCAGGGTGAAAGGCAATATCCTTCATGGGAAAATCGAGTATATTCAATCGATTCCCCTTGGGATTTTCATTATGGAATTGTCAGGCGAGAAGACAGAAATCGATAAGGCCATTTCCTACCTCATCGACAGGACAAATAACGTGGAGGTGGTTGCACATGCTTGAAACAATTCAACTTATGCTCCCTGACCTTAATAAGGCATTTTTCCAGACGGTCCAAATGGTCCTCATCTCACTTGGAGTAGCGCTTTTCACAGGCCTGCCGCTTGGTGTGCTGCTGTTTGTTTTGGACAAAGGATTATTTCTTGAAAACAGGCCAGTGAAAACAATTCTGGGGTTTCTGGTCAATATGGTTCGCTCCATTCCGTTCATCATTCTGCTTGTCAGCCTTTTGCCGCTGACCAAATTGATTACCGGCACAACGATCGGCCCGATTGCCGCAAGCGTTTCACTATCGGTTGCCGCGATTCCGTTTTTTGCGAGATTGGTAGAAACCTCCCTAAGAGAAATTGATAAGGGAATCATCGAGGCCGCAGTCGCGGTCGGGGCGACTCCATGGATGATTATCAAGGATGTCCTCCTGTCAGAGGCTCGGCCCGGGATTATCCAGGGCGTAACACTTACAACTATTTCATTAATCGGCTTTTCGGCGATGGCCGGCATTGTCGGCGGCGGCGGTATTGGCGACCTAGCAATCCGCTTTGGCTATTACCGCTATGACAACACTGTCATGCTTGTGACAATCGTTGTCCTCATTTGCCTTGTCCAGATTATCCAGTTATCCGGCGATGCGATCAGCCGGAAAGTCGACAAACGTTAACCCGCTTTTGAAAAAGCACATTGCTTTTCAAAATAAATAAAAACATCAAAGGAGATTTCGAAATGAAAAAAGTTTTGCTTGCTCTTATTCTAGTATTAAGCCTTGGCGCCCTGGCTGCTTGTGGTGATTCCGGACAATCTTCCTCCAAAGACGGGGAAAAGGCGGAAAAGAAAGAGATTAAAATCGGCGCCACTGCCGGCCCATACAGTGATATGGCGACAAAAGCCATCAAGCCTGTACTTGAGAAGAAAGGCTACAAAGTTGAAGTTGTTGAATTCAGCGACTACGTCCAGCCCAACCTTGCCCTTGGCAATGGCGATATCGACGCAAACCTGTTCCAGCACAAAATCTATATGGATAACTTCGCTAAACAAAACAATCTGGAGCTTTCTGAACTTGTAATCGTTCCAACCGCTCCTATGGGAATTTTCTCAACGAAATTCAAATCAATTGAAGAAGTAGCAGACGGCAGCACTGTTGCCCTGCCTAATGACCCGACAAACCTTGCCCGAGCACTGGGCGTACTTCAAGACGCCAAATTAATAACAATTGACTCTTCAATTGATCCACTGACAGCGTCTGAAAAGGATGTTAAGGATAACCCAAAGAAGCTTAAGTTCACTCCGATCGAGGCAGCTCAGCTTCCGCGTTCTGTTGAAAGCGTAGATCTTTCACTTGTACCAGGCAACTTCGCCCTTGCCGCAAAGATGAACCTTCTTGACGCGCTACAGCTGGAGGAAATGCCAGATGATTACCGGAACCGCGTTGTCGTAAAAACAAAGGACCTTGAATCCCAATTTGCAAAAGATATCAAGTCCGCGGTTGAATCAGAGGACTTCGAAAAGACAATCGACAGTGACTTCCAAGGTTTCGGCAAGCCTGAATGGATGATAAACCGCTAAGAAACACGTTTGGCACTCAGTACCCGCCTAACGGAAAACGAGCGCCTAAAGAGGTACAACAATCTTTTTGAAAAAAATCGTTAAAAAAGCCAGCACCCTTTAAAGGGCTGGCTTTAATTATAAGGAGATGAGCAGGATGAGACTTGAAATTCGCGGGGCGCCGAATTATTATGCGTGCGAGTCCGGGATTCTTGATACGCTCCCCGGGATTCTTACCAACCATGGAATACGGAAGCCTCTTTTGCTGACTGGAAGAAACTCGTGGAACGCAGCAAAATCTTTTTTTCCAAAAGATATCGTTGCCCGACTTGAAACCTATTACGGGGAGTGTTCGAATGAAGAAATCGAAAGGATTGGCAGGCTCATAAAGAACGGGGGCCATGACGCAATCATCGCAATTGGCGGCGGGAAAGTACTTGATCTGGTAAAAGCGGCCGGAGATATTGTTTCAGTTCCATTTATTTTAATTCCCACTCTTGCTTCAACGTGTGCAGCCTGGACACCATTAAGTGTGATTTACGCCAATGACGGCAGATTCCTTTACTATTCAATTTTTAAAGGAAGCGCCATGGCCGTTCTTGTGGAGCCGGAAATCCTGGCAGCCTCCCCTCCTGCTTATCTTCGTGCCGGGATCGGCGATACTCTTGCAAAATGGTATGAAGCAGATGTTTTGCTCAAACAAGTTGAAAATTGGACCGTACCAATGCAAATTGCCAGAGAATCAGCCTATCTATGCAAAACGAACTTACTTGCCTTTGGGCATCAGGCACTTGAAGACGCAGTATCGGGAAGAATCACCCCGGAGCTTGTAAAGGTCTGCGAAACGATTATTATGGCAGGCGGAATGGTAGGAGGATTTGGCGACCATTTCGGAAGGATTGCCGGAGCCCATTCCATCCATAACGCTCTCACCCACTTACCGGAAACCCATCAGATCCTTCATGGGGATAAAGTCGCTTACGGGATACTTGTACAGTTAATGCTCGAGGGGAGGAAAGAAGAAGTTCTAGAATTACTTCCTTTTTATAAAATAACCGGGTTGCCATTCAGCCTGAATAGTCTCGGCGTACTTTCCCCCGAAAGTGCTCCCGCAGTTATTGCTGCGAATGCCCTGGCTCCAAACGAATCAATTCATTTTATGGACATTCCTCTAACTCCAGAAATCCTCGTGAAATCAATACTGGAGCTTGAGATGATAGTAGAAAAATAAACTTTGGCACCCTTCTGATTTGGGGTGCTTTTTTCTTTAGCTATGTTAAATAATATTGTTGATAAATGACATAAAACAAGGACCCGATTGGGGTCCTTATTTTAATTACTTATTGAAGATTAGCACCCGTTACTTTAAGTGTAATTCTTAATCTTATTGTGGTTCTCACTTTAAATATTTTAGGGAATACTGCTCCTTTATCACAAAAACAAAAAGAGCTGAAGCTCAATGAATCTTCACCTCTTGCACCAGTTCTTAAATTGGTTCTATATTATTTATCTGTTTAATTTATGAGAATTTTTATCAATAGTTAATCCGGATTGGAATAATTTTACTCTATTTTGAGAACAACCTTCCCCTTTGTCCGTCCACTTTCAACGTGCCTATGAGCCTCTACAATTTCATTTAAGGGAAAGCACTTTTCAATTATAGGTCTTAATTTTTCTTTTTCCATAATCACTCTTAATAGGTCCAAGTCACTGTCATTAGGTTTTGCAAGATGGATCTTAGCCTTCTTACTACCTATGATAGAGCCTATCATCAATTGAATTGGATGATACTTGGGGTAGAGTGGGTGTTCTGTTATATAAATACCGTTTTCGGTTAGAGAACGCAAACAACTGAAAAAGGTCCTCTTTCCGACAGCATCCAGTATTACATCATATTTTTTTCCGTTGTGAGCGAAATCTTCTTGAGTATAATCAATTACATGATGAGCACCTAAATTTTTAACCCACTCAATATTCGAGGTACTACAAACTGCAGTTACTTCAGCTCCAAAATACACAGCAAGCTGAACAGCAAAGTGCCCCACTCCGCCTGATGCACCATAGATTAAAACCTTATCGCCTGTTTTTATCTTCCCTACATCTCGCAATGCTTGTAGGGCAGTCTGTGCAGCACATGGTATTGCAGCTGCCTCTTCAAAAGTTGAGTTATTTGGCATAATGGTTATAAAATTTTGTCTTGGGCAGACATATTCAGCATGGGAGCCGACACAACTTCCAAAAACATGATCACCAATCTTAAATTTTTGTACATTTTTACCTACGGCTTCAACCGAACCCGCAACGTCTATTCCCAAAATTTGTACTTTTGGCTTTGTAAGACCATTCCCTAATCTGGTAGGAAAATAGCCTTTTCGAAATAGATTGTCATATTGATTTACTGAGGCTGAGACCACTTTAATTAATACCCTATCTTCATCTTTGATGAACGGCTTATCAACATCCCTAATCTCCATTACTTCAGGGGAACCATAAGATTTAAAAATTGCTGCTTTCAACTGTTTAACCTCCTAATAATTATCAAATTGATAGATATCTTTAAGCCTTAACAATAAAATTGAACCCGCCTTATAAGGTGTTTACTTGATATCTTGTTGATAATCTTCTAAAAATGGGAGGTAAGTGCAGATTCATTTAAAACTTTACAATCGAAAAGTCATAGTCATACTTTACAAAATGATTTCGATCTTGTTTATCTGCTACGTAGGTGGCTTTACGGTTACAAATTTTTATCTGAAAAAAATACAGGTTCAAGACAAAATATATAAATTCAATCCGCGAACTGTCTAGTTCCTACTGTTCTAAGTTGTCTCCATAAAAAAATACTTCTTCCAAAGGTAAGTCAAAGGAGTGTGCAATGCGAAAAGCCAGTTCTAAAGATGGGGAATAGTTACCCTTCTCAAGAGCAACAATAGTTTGCCTTGTTACGCCTACCTTGTCAGCTAATTGCTGCTGGGTCATTTCTTCATGGTTAAATCTTAATTTTCTAATGTGGTTGCCGACAAGATTTCTACCCATATTAAACTCCTTTCCTATAATGATACAGTCTTGTAATAGAGCCAGTCACATCTGACATAAATCCTGAAATGATTAGAATAATAAACATCATTTGTGACGGCTGAAAGATGATAAGAGATCCCATTGCTAGAAGAAACCCTAGGATAAAAACAAAAAATGAATTTCTTGTTGCTCTTAAATTAATGATGTTATCCAGTTCATCCTCAAATGTTGGTTCCTTTTCTCCTGTCGTAATTCTAAACGCAATGTTAAAAACGATATTGATTATAATGTTGGCAATAATTGAAACTAAAATTAAGCTAAAGACAAAAGACCCCCAAAAACGAAAGGTTTCAAGTGATTCCAGTCCATTTTTGGGAAACTGCGGATACATGTACAAACAAAAAGATCCAAAAATAACTATTACACTAAACAAAGACACGATGCTTTTTTTCTCTTGATAAGTCATAGTCTCCCCCCCTTAAAGTAAAGTTTTATATACATAATGTAATTCATTATAGACACTATGTCAAATTTATTTTACATCATTTTTCGCACCACTTTACTATTTGTTTCTGAATTTCTTATTCCACTCCCTGGCACGGTAGCTGAAAAAGAAAAAAGCGAACTCCTTTAAAGAGGCTCGCCTAAACTCCCGTTTATTTAATAGGACAAAAAAGGTGCCTAAACCTTCCTGGATCATCCCACCTTTAATTTATTTCACAATTATAGTAACTACTTTTAGATTTGATATTTGTATTTACATTTTACCGATTATATTTCCTACATTATCTAAAAAGTTTATAGTTATGTTAGCGAAGTTTTTTTGACTATTATTTTTTATCAATATCCAAATTCCAGTTTTATCATTGAGCATAATAATATCTGCATCTATTCCATTGACTTTTATGGTCTTCGTTTCAGTAACTATATCTTTTGGTATGACACCATATAAAAGAATATCACCATTTAAGACATCAACAACACTTGAATATGAATAGCCTCCATTTTCACCGTGAGAAAAATATGTTTGTTTCCAACCAAATATCCCTTTTTCAAACTGTAGTAATGAAACATTATTATCAACTTCAAATGGTACAAATGTATAATTACCAATTCGGTAAAATTCTTTATCGCCAATTTTATTTTTGGCAACTTCAGCCATAAATTCGCTATTTATAAATTTTTCAAAAGCTTCATCGACCGTTTTAGAGCTGAGACTTACTTCCTCATTAATTGCAAATATTGCATATATAAAAATAATTAAGATGGCCAAAATTGAGATTGTTTTTGTACGTTTCCCCATATTATCTCTTTCTCCATTATTTTTTTATTAACTTTCTTGGATTCCCCACCCCCGTTTGTTCAATAAGGCATTCAACAAAAAAGAGCGGAAATCCTTCCTGGATCACCGCACCTATTGAATAATCAGGAAATTAAATTATGTATGTAATTCAATGTGTTAATAAGAGGAGGTAGTGGCAATAAAATAGAGAAAATAATATTACTTTCAAAGATCGCTTTCCAAAATTTCAGTCCGTTACGAACCTTATAAACTAACAAAAATAGTGATATAGTACTGGACGAAAACAGCATCCAAAAGGAATTTTTTTGTCTATTTACTTGATACTGAATATCATCTATCTTCCACGTGTCATTTCCAGAAAAGGATTTAGTTATTATATCCTTTTCACCCCCTAACAGATTAAATGATTTTAGCGATACTTTATCTTTTTGCACTGCTTCAATATCATATCCATTTGGTAAAAATGACAATTTATGTACAATAAAATATGAAACATAAGCAAGGATAATTGCAATTAATAAAAATGCTAAATATTTTATTAACATTGTCCTAAAATTATTAATCATTTATTGAGTCAGCTCCCCCCTTTAATACTTTTACATTCGTTTTGTTAAACTAATCTCCCCTTTAGCTCAACAGGGAATTCAACAAAAAATGCGGATAGCCTTCCTGGAACATCGACCCTTTAGAAATCTCCATCTTTTCCCCGCTACACGCCCAACGTGCGACTTTCACAACATTTGGCGTTCCATCTTATTCTTTTAGATTAAAGCAATTAAATTACACTTGTTTTCGTCTTAGCCGATATCTAACAATCATTTGATATACACCAAAAAGTAAACATAGAATCACAATAGCTATCCACGCATAATCGTTTGGAACAAAAAAATAAACGAAAGCCATAGCAATTAGAAATACGAAATATCCAATATGGAATAGCTTCATAAAACTCATAAAATCTCCTCCCATCTCCCTTTAATAAGTTATTATAGCGTTGAATAAAACATACCCTCCCCCACACTTACATTATATTCCACAAAATGGATGGTTTCAGCCATATTTTTAAAGTCTTATTATAGATTCCTGCCCCGTATGTTCTTTATTAATTGCATTTTCACTTCCGTGCTGAATTAGAATAATGGATGTAAACACCATTACCCAAACGACATTTACAAATGAATAATTAGAAAAATTAAATAATAGGAGTCCATAATCATGTAATGCATGTACTATAATGGGTATCCATAAGTTTTTTGTTACTATATATAGATAAATAAATATTTGCCCTGATAAAAATAACCCAATAAGACGAGAAATAGCCTGTGCATAATCTAATTGGTCAAAGCTACCAAAACCCGTTATTGCATGAACAAAAGCGAATAATATCGAGCTTATTAATATAGCGATAAAGATGGAATGCTTTTTTTTAAAGTAATTTCTTAATAGTATTACAAGCAGAACGGGTAAAATAAGTCTAAACATTGCTTCCTCAAAGAGTGCGACCCCAAAAAATAACCCTACAAATGAACCAACTAAATTTAAAACACCTTTTTCTTCTGTTAAGATGGAAAAGGATTGGTTTGAAAGCAGTTCTAAACCAAAAACAAAACCATTAGAAAATAAATAAATGATTAATAAATAGACAAATCCTACTTTTATTTTATCTAAATCGACTACCTCATAAATCACCCTCTTGAATAAACGAGACGGGGTGATTAAGAATAATAAAAATGAAACGATCAGAAACAAGCTTACATTCATTACTAAATTAAAAGTTAAAAAACCGTGTGAATATTCCTGTAATATTTGGGCTGCATTTATAATTGGTAACTTATATGTATTTAATAATAGAATTAGAAAAATAAATAGAAGAACAATGGACGACAGTGACACTATAACACTTTTATTGCTTGCTTTTTGATTAAACGTAACTTTACCTGTTAATTTTAAAAGAATGAAACTCCATAAAATACAAGCTAGGGAGATTGAGAAAATGGAAAATAAAATAGAATTCTCCTTAAAAAAATTGCCCAACATGGCTGAAATCGTAGGTGTTAAACAGAATAAGATAATTGGAAAAGTGAATAAAATAAAGCCTTTTAGTCTTTCAGTAAAATGGAAATATAATAAATATAATCCAATACACATGAAGATTAATTCGTGGCTAATTTCATTATTTTGTTTAAAGATAGTCGTTTCTAAAACAAAAGCATTTGTCAATAGAGATACTAAAATACCTGCCAAAACCCAATAAACATTTCTCAATTTACAGATTCCCCTTAAATCCTTAATAATTAATATTATCCCACTAAATTATTCCAATTAGTAATAAAATATCAAATTGAGCTGTCTAATAATTACATTTCATTCACCATAATCTATAATGATGATTCCTATAATAAACGTTGGTACAGCCAAATAAACCCACATTCTTACTTCCATGTTTCTATTAAAACTTTCTCAAACTAACCTCCCTTATGTTGAATAAGCTCCATTATCATTTTAACATAAATATCCAAAAACCTTTTTATCATTTTCACATACCAATTCGTTTAGTAATTAGCATAAGAATTCGCACGTTGATAATAACTTTTGTCAAGCTTGTTAAAAGGGGTGCGAATTTCAGTGCAAATACACCATTAAATACATAGAAAACCTTGATATATAAACAAAAACGCAGTCCAATTCGCAACTGAATTGGACTGCGTTTTTATGTGCGAATTAAATTTTTGTACTCGAAAACCGAACCCGTTACATGTTGATCCTACGTCTTTTATAAGCCGCTTTTCCAACTAGCATTGAACCGATTACATATCTTAACTGAGCAGGATGAGACTGTTCTTTCCACAGTTATTTTGATTTAATTCCAGCACCACAAAGAGGTATGATAATTTTTTCATCTGGTGCCTTCTTATATTTTAAATAACCTGCATAGTTTGCAGCTGTTGTGACTTCAACATAGAAACCTTTATCGGCTAGCATTGCCCGTGCACTCAGAATTTCATCCTCTTTAATGTCAATAAATAAACCATTTGTTTCACGTACAGCCTCTAAAATTTGTCCTGAGCGTGCTGGGGCTGCAATGGCAATACCTTCTGCTAAAGTACCTTTATTGGTTACAGGTTCTGCTATTTCCAGCCCATTTTCATATGCACTCATAAGAGGTGCGCAGTTGGCGGCTTGGATTGCAACAATCTTAGGCATTTTTTCTATTAATCTGTTTTCAAATAACTCTTTGAAACCATAGTACGCCCCAAGTACGAGTGTACCATTACCAACTGGGATGATTAAGGCATCTGGCGCTCCTTTTAATTGCTCGTAAATTTCATAAGCGTACGTTTTCGTTCCTTCATAAAAGTATGGATTAAACACATGACTTGCGTAAAAAACCTTTTCTTCGTCTACTGCCTTTTGTGCCGCAGCTGCAATGTCCTCTCGCGTACCATGAATTTCTTTAATCGTTGCTCCATGTGCTTTTATTTGAGCGATCTTTTTCGGTGAAGTTTCATCACTTAGATAAATATCACATGCAATATTACAACGTGCTGCATAGGCCGCAATCGCCGTCCCTGCATTGCCACTACTATCAGCAATCACCTTTGAAACCCCTAATTCTTTCGCCTTCGCCATCAAAACAGCGGCTCCTCGATCTTTAAAGGATAGTGTAGGCATCATATAATCAACTTTTACATATGTATTTGGCTCTAAAGGATCAAGAACGATTAAAGGTGATTGGCCTTCACCCATTGTCACGGATTCCCATGTCTTAGAATCTTTTGCGAATGGCATCGTTTCAAAATAACGCCATAATGAGTTTGGATAGTTATTCCATGATGCAGCATCGATTTTTGGGATTTCTTTTACGATATTTAATACTCCGCCACACTCACATTTCCATATAGTTGGGGTAATATCATGCTTTTTACCGCAACTGTTGCAAATAAATTGTTCCATCGTTTATCAATCCTTTCAAATAATTTATTATAGAAATAAGACTTTTTTATATAAAACAAGCAAAAAAATATAACTAAATATACGCAATGGCATCAATTTCAATTTTGAATCCAAAATGCAATTCATTAGTTGGTACAACGGTACGAGCTGGTTTATGTTCACCGAAAAATCCCTGGTAAACAGCATCTACTTTTTCCCATAATTTCACATCTGGAATATATAACGTCATACGCAAAATCTGCTCTTTTCTACTTCCAGCCTCTCCTATAATCATTTCCACATTTTTAAGTGCTTGTAATGTTTCATCTTCGATGGTGCCAAATTTCTTTTCACCGGTTTCTGGATTAAACGCAAATTGCCCTGATACATAGACAGTGTCCTGATGGACTGTTGCTAACGCATAGTGTCCATTTGATTTTAAATTTCCTGCTTCAAAGATGCTTTTCATTTCAATCTCCTTAACTTGATTTATTTTTGATTTCATCCAAATAGCTGTAAACTGTTACTTTGGAAATGCCTAATAAAGAAGCGACTTTCTCAACAGATCCTTTCATTAAAAAAATGCCTTTTTCGTCCATAAATCGTATTAATTCAATCTTTTCATGGCGTTTCATGTTTGGCTGTACACTGTTTTGAATGATTTGTTGAATCAATTGATCCACTATTCCTTCAACATTTTCAATATCATCATCTGATTTTTCTTCGACTGCTTGAACTTCAACTGGTGCTGAAAGAAAGGTATTCATAAATTGCTGCATTTGCTTCAGTGCTTCAACATCAAAATTAATGCAGAAAGCACCAACCACTTTTTGCTTGGAATCACGAATTAATGTAGTTGAAGAACGAATAGTACGCCTATCTTCTGTTACAAATGTATAACCTGCAAGATAATCTTCTTTAAAGTCTTCCGAACGCAATACCGTCTTTACTAGGTGATCAAATGATTGACCGATTTCTCTTCCTGTAACATGGTTATTTACTGTAAACATTACCGAGCTTCGAGGGTTGGTCAAATCATGAATAACGACTTCACAGTTCGTTCCAAACATTTTTGCCGTAGATTTTGCTAAGGGAATAAAACTTTCTAGTACTTGCTTACTTTCTTCCATTCCTAATTACCTCATTTTTTAATAGTCACTTTTAATATATATTTTTTTATATAAAAAAAGCAATATGTATACTTTTTTATATTTTTTTAAAAAAATCTCTTTCAGGGACTTGCCAATCTACAAAAAAAACAACCCTTATAGTAATAAAATAAATCCGGCTCTAATCAAATAGAGCCGGACAGAAAAATTTATATTCATTTAGAGTAAATCTATTATCATTGTATAATTTGCCTAAATCGAGTGGTTGTTCAGACTAACCGAAAATAAAGGGTTTCCTTTAGGCAATTTGTACAATAAGGATGAAAATTCTTATCATCCAATAATATGCGTACCAGCTTCTTCTTTAATGGCAGCTTTTAAGCTTTCAGGATTTGTGATAATAACCCTTGTGCCATTGTTCTCTAAAAAGCTTAAGCTTGCTTCAATTTTTGGAAGCATGCTTCCTGGCGGGAAGTGGCCTTCTGCAACATATTGTTTTGTTTCTTCTACTGTTATTTTTTCTAGTGCTTTTTGATTCGGTTTACCGAAGTTGATGCAAACTCTTGATACGCCAGTTGTAATGATTAATGCATCCGCATGAATTTGCTCTGCCAAAAGGCTGGTAGCAAAGTCTTTATCAATGACAGCATCAATACCCTGATATGTGTTAGCATCCGTTTTAATAACTGGAATTCCGCCACCGCCAACAGCAATAACGACAAACCCAGCATTGATCAATGTTTTAATCGCTTCTTTTTCAACAATATCAATTGGCTTTGGAGATGGAACAACCCGCCTGTATCCACGGCCGGAATCCTCGATGAAAATCCAGTTTGGATGTAGTTTCTTCATTTCTTCGGCTTGTTCTAAGGTGAAAAATGATCCGACTGGTTTTGTTGGACTTTTAAAATTCGGGTCATCTTTACTTACTTCTACCTGAGTAATCACAGTAGCTACTTTTTTGTTGATGCCCCTTTGAGCAAACTCATTCGTTAAGGCTTGTTGAATTTGGTAACCAATTCCCCCTTGCGTATCAGCACCACAATTGACAAGCGGAACTTCCGGCATGCCCGCTACTTCATTCGCAATTTCGGCTCTTCTAAGCGCAAATCCTACTTGTGGGCCGTTGCCGTGAGTAACGACCACATTATAGCCTTGTTCCACCATGTCCGCGATATTAACAGCTGTTTCTACTACCGCTTCATATTGGTCTTGTACAGAATCACGTCCATTATCACGAACCAATGAATTGCCTCCAATGGCAACGATCATTACTTTTTCCACTGTTTATCCTCCCGCTTGTTTGAACCTATTCTTTTCCCAGTAATTCCAGCGATTTTTGCTTATGAGTATGGTATAGAGGATTGGCTGGGTCATTTTTTATTGCGTTCTCAATGGCCTCAATCGCTTCTTCATGTCTTCCTAAAGATCTTAAGCTATTGGCTTTATGGAATGAGAAATCATAGCGATTTGGCTGCATTGCCAATAACCGGTTCATTGCCTGCACCGCATCCTCATGTCTGCCAAGCTCTCTTAAATAGTTCGATTTATGGTATAAATAGAACGTTTCATTCGAATCTAAGGAAACCGCTTTATCGTATTCCGCCAATGCTTCCCCTGGCATATTCATCAGCCGCAAGCAATTAGCTGTGTAGAAATAGAAATCGAGGTCATTCGGATTGATGGCCAATGCCTTTTGATACTGTTCCAGTGCTTCTTCGTATCTCTTTAATTCCTGGAGGAAATGGCCTTTATAGTAGATTAAATCAAGGTTTTCCGGATCGCTTTCAAGCGCTATATCGATTAACTTGATTGCTTTCTCATATTGATCAGCTCGAGCTAACGATTTTGCTTGCTTGATCGTTTCATTGCTTTCAACATATTCCTTTTTTAAAATTCGTACGACCTTCTCTTGCTTTAATTCAATTGCATGCTGAAGCGAAGACTTCCCGTCCCGGTCTGGCAAGTTTACATCCGCTCCTGCTTCAACCAGCAATTCAATTAGGTCGGAATACAAGCGCCCGCCATTTCCTAAAATCACCGCTTCCAGTAACGCAGACCATCCTAAATCGTTAGCATGGTTCACTGGAATTCCAGCATCCAAACATCTTTGGACTGTTTTTAAGTAGCCTTTTTCACTCGAAGGCAATAAAGCTGTTCCGCCGAATCGATTGACACTCTTTAAATCAGCTCCATAGTTCAACATTAGGCTTAATATTTCGTGAAAACCGTTAGCGCCCGAACAAATAAATGGTGTCAAAAGAGTGATATCTCTTGTGTTTACATCACTTCCAGCTTCTAAAAGCACCTTAACGATCTCAATTTGATTTTTTTGAGTCGCTGCCATTAGTGCCGTTCTGCCATCAGCATCTTTAAAGCCTACATCCGCCCCTTCTGCTAAAAGTTGGCGGACCGCATCTAAATTTCCTTGTTCACTAGCCTCAATAAGATTTAGGTTTTTCATGGTCACTATCCTTAACTCCTCTTTTATGAACTTGAAATCACCAGGTTGCGTTCCTAATATCCTTTTAATTTGTCTGTTGATTTCCACTGCGGGCACACGCTTTCCGCGGGGCGTCATTGGAGCCTCCTCGGCGCATGCGCCTGTGGGGTCTCCAACTTGCCGCTGCATCCCGCTGGAGTCGGCGCCCTCCGCTTCAATCAACGCTATCAAAGCCAGCCTATAAAAAAATACGTCCGGTACTGTTGGTACAATACCGGAGATTGATGAATAAACATTGAACGTTATTTATTTAATTTATGGAAGAACTCAAACAATTCATCACAATCTTCTCTTTGCTCTACCTTGACCATGTTGAGTACACTTTTATCTTCACCAGTTAAATACTTGCGGAGGTGCATGTCAGAGAAGCCATGTTTATCAGCATCTTCACTCGTATTACAGTAATATACATCTTTAATGCCTGACCAAATTATGGCGGATACACACATTGGACAAGGTTCACATGTCGCGTAGATGACACAGTCAGATAAGTCCATCGTGCCTAGTTTTTTAGTAGCCTCGCGAATAGCAACCATTTCAGCATGGGCAGATACGTCAGTGTCCCTCATCATTGTGTTGCTTACAACAACGACAATTTCATCACCGCGTACGATTGTTGCGCCGAATGGCCCCCCGACTTTGTTGACCATTCCTACCAACGTTGCGTCTGCAGCCAATTTCATATAATCCATATCAAAATTCCTCCTGGTTTTGTTAAATGACCCCGCGTCTTAAATCAACCCCAGGAATAGGAGCAAAACGCCCTTTTCCTGGGTGGGATTCATTTTTACTCTGTAACAGGACCAATATTATCTTTCTTATTTACATAAAGTTTATACGCTAGGAATGCCGCGATGAGGAGATATCCCCAAACGAAAGGCATTGCCGTTGCTTGCGCAAGTCCAATAGTGGATGTGTGAATTGCACCAATAAAAGTTAAGGCTGCTGCTAGTACTGCAGCTATGATGCCTCCAATAGGCGTGTTGCGGATCGTGAATACCGCGATACAGCCCCAGAGAACGCTAGAGATAGGTGCGCCATTACCTAGAGCAACCAAGCCGTCGTAGAAAAGGCCTGCATTGTGGAGCGCGGATGAAGAAACTTGGCCAGCGGCTTCGCCTACTGACATACCAGCTGCTGAAAGTGCATTATTTACAGCAACAAGGGCCCAGTTCGCAACCCATGGGAAGAAACATACAAAGATTGCCGGAGCTTCAAATTTCGGACTTTCTTTGACAACTTGATGCCCTGTTACGATTGCAATAAATACGAGCATCGGAACAATAGCGGCAATTGGGACAACAGCTAGCAACAGACCCATTAGACTGAAAATCGATAATAGGAATATTGCAACAGAGCTAGCAATTGAATAGCCTAAACCTGCGCCAACTTCTTTCCAGCCAGCATGTCCAACATAAACTGTTACTGGGAATGGGTTTCCACAAAGGCCGCCCACCGCAGTAGAAAAACCGTTTGCTAGCATTACATCACGAGTTTTATATTCATCTCCACAGACAGCAGCAGCTTCAACATTTTCGAGGTTAAAAATGTAGTTTGCCAGTCCTAGAGGCACAGCAGTTAATAGATATGGCAAAGCAGCGGTAAAATGCTCGGCAAGTCCATTCAAATGCAGCATAGGAGGATTAAAGCCGAATGATTTCAGAGCTTCGGTAACATCAGCAGGATTTTGATATCCAGCTATCCAAGCAATTGCAGTTCCAACTACGATCAGTAATAAACCGGTTGGTACTCTCTTAAATATTGGATTTTTACTTAACCAGTTCATGAAGATGATGATAAGTGCAACAAATGCAACGATAGGCATTTCAAAAGACTGCAGCATTGGGTTCATACCAAGGAATACAAATGCCAGTCCAGCAAGGGCTGCCAGCAATACAGTTCTTGGGACGATCTTTCTAATCGTTTCGCCAAGGAATGCACCTAAGAACAAAATGGAAGCCTCAACAAAGCCCCAAATTACAGCGACAGTTGTTGTGAAAACAGCATCTTGTGTTTGATGATATAAAGGAAGCATAATAACAAATACGATAAGAAATATTCCAGGCGAACTTGAACCTGATGGTAATGCGGTAACATCTGTTCTTCCTGTCTTTTTGGCTAATTTATAGGCAAAATAAGCAAAAATAATACCTGATAGAAGTACAGCAAATCCAAAACCAGGAACAATCCGTTTAAAAACAAACTCAGCTGGCATACCAACTACGCCAATTAATAATGAGATCATTACCAAAAAGTCTGTTAAAACGTTAACGAACAAACCGAAGGATGCAGCAATGTCTCCCTTTTTCCAAAAAGCTACTTTTCCCATAATAAGGTCCCCTTAAATTGATTTATTGGAGACACTGAGGGAAACCGGGAATTTTCTGGTTTCCCCAAGGTGTCATTAAAACCTATTGAATATTTTCGCTAATAGCAAGTAATGCTTTTTCAAATGCCTCAACTGGTGGATACGTGATACCGGCACCAATCATTCCAACCCCCGGCTCTTTATGGGCAATCGCGGTGTTAATAATTGGCTTAATGCCTGTTTGCATTACTTTACGGACATCGATTCCTGTTGGGATTCCCATGAAATCCAATAATGGAATCGTTACGTTTGGATTTTCAGTCGTTGTAATTTCTTTCATTTGGGTTGAAAAGCCGATCGCTTCCTCAACCGTGCCGCCTACAAGAGCAACGATCGCAGGAGCTGTCGCCATTGCAAATCCGCCAATGCCATATGTTTCAGTAATCGCACTATCACCAATATCCAACCCGGCATCTTCTGGCTTGTACCCTGCGAACATTGGGCCGACAACCTTTTGGGCAGGACCTGTAAACCAAGTGTTTCCAGCCATACCGCTGACACGGATACCAAATTCGACTCCGTTACGCGCCATAGTTGTAACAACAGTGCTGTTTGGAATTCCGTGCGCAGCATCCAACGCACACTTACACATAGCCATCCATGTTGGACCGGAGAAATAGTCGCTGCTTGCAACGAACTCGAACACTTCTACCTTTTGCTCTGTTGTGAAGCTTGTTTGTAAAATGTATGGCGTCAACGCTTGGATTAATAGAGTTGTACCGGCAACATTCCGGTTATGGCACTCGTCTCCCATATGAAGAGCTTGTGCAAGCATCAATCGCAAATCAATTCCAGTTGGATGAAGTTCCATTGCTTCTTTTAAAATTGGTCCAAAGACATCGCGCATCCAAATTAAACGATTGACGACACTTTCATCATTGGCGCCCATCCGTAAAATCTTTGATAGCTGCTCACTCAAGTTTGTATAAGCGATGTTTCCGTAAGTCTTATTTTCGACGATGTGCATGTACATGGAAGCTGAAGTTACCCCGGCCATCGAACCAACACAGTTATGCTCATGGCATGGTGCGAACGTGATTTCTCCTGATGCCGCAACTTTGTACGCATCCTCGATGTCTTTAGCCAAACCTTCAAAAACGAGAGCCCCTGTAACGGCTCCCTTCATCGGGCCGCTCATATTTTCAAATGCAATTGGAGGGCCAGCATGAAGAATTGTTGTTTTTGTCATACCCGGAACACAGTTAATCGCTTGATCAAATCCAATCAACACTGGCTGGGAATTAACAATTCTTTCAACAGCAAGTTTATTGGCTTCTTCAATTTTTTCAGCAATGGCTGGATTTTCAAGGCTATCTAAAGCTGCAATAATTTCCGGCTTCCCGCCGCCTGGCGGTTTCCATTCGAGATGAGTTGCCTTGGCATTTTGTTTTAAAATATCATCTTTGAAAAATTCGATTCCTACATTGATAGCATGAATGTCAGATTTAAAAAGTTCATTAATTTTACTCACAATTATTCTCCTTTCACAACGAATTCACGAGCTAATAACCCGGTGTTTTGGCTGCTGGATGCATGTGTTGCCCCTGAAGCTACTAATTTATCAATTTGTTCCTGATAGTTTTGCTGGTCTAGCTCTGTTCCAAGAATGTACCCGAGAATTTCCAAGTGTCTTCCCTCTTGTTCTGCTTGTTGTTTTGCTTCGATAATGTGTGGAAGCATCACGCCAACTGGATCTTCGTGTGAACCAAAGCCTAGAACGAAATCCATCACGATAACCCCTACAGACGGATCCTTCGCTTCTTGCTTGAATCTTTCAATACGAGCAGTAGGATCAATCATTGGATGTGGTTTGCCCTGGGTAAATTCATCGTCACCAAAATCGATGAATGTATGCTCCTGGCTAACATTATTATCCTTTAAAAGATAATCCGGGTTCTTTTGGATGTTGCTAAAAACGTTATCGAACTTTTCCATCGCTGTATACATGGCTTCGTCGCATAAAGTTCCGCCACAGAATAGGCCGCGAATGTATTTTTGTTCAGATGTTAATTTTGCACGAACCTCATGAACCAATGGAATGTTCAGTGCTTTTTTATTGATTTTGCTTTTATCTACCCCTGTTAAAAGCACAGCCTTAAGCGCAGCCTCTTTGGACATTTTTGCAAAATGGCCGCCCGCTTCTACCACTTTTTCTTCGTTCCCGCCAATAAACCACACGACAACTGGCTTTGTGCACTGTTTAATTTGAGCGCAAATTTTGTCTTCCACACTTGGTGCAGGTGGCTTGGAGACTAAAACGATCACCTTAGTTGCTTCGTCGGCTTCCAGAGCACGGATGCCATCAAGCATCATAATCCCGCCAACTTCTTCGCTCAAGTCACGGCCGCCAGTACCGATTAATTGTGAGATTCCGCCGCCGAATTCATGAATACGGACACTAACTTCCTGGCTGCCTGTTCCGGATGCACCAACGATACCAATGCTTCCTTTTCGAACCGCATTTGAGAATGCCAGGCCAACATTGTTGATAATCGCTGTTCCACAGTCCGGTCCCATCATAAGAAGACCTTTTTCATGAGCAAGGTTCTTTAACGCGATTTCTTCCTCAATGCTTACATTGTCGCTGAAAAGCATTACGTGAAGTTCATTTTCAAGTGCTTTTTTTGCTTCCCTGGCCGCATAAGCGCCATTTACAGAAATAACCGCAAAGTTCGCTTCAGGAATGCTGGTTGCAGCGGATGAAATCGTTGAATATTTCACTTCCCCTTTGCTTCCTTTTGAAGTATCTTTTTTTGTCATTAAATCATTGATTGCTTTGAAAGCGTTTTCGCACAACTCATCAGTTGCTGCTTTTACAACAATCATCAAATCACTTGTCTTCGCTTCTTCAACTTCCGGGGTCATTAATCCAACGTTGCGGATAACCTCTTTGTTCATTTCCGTTCCCATTGCGATGATGGCCTGGTCAACGCCTTCAACTTGGTTTGCCTTCGTTGATAAGGCCATTAACGATACGGAATCAAAATATGTGTTTGGTTTAATTACTACTTGTATAGTCATACTTGACCTCCTGCTTTCATATTTGCTTTAGACTGTTCGGTTAAAAGAACAATCCAATGATTGTGATTATCCTGTAAGTGTCACTTCCCTTTGAATAATCCAACTACAATGACAAAAAGCTTTTCCAACTGTTGTACCTTTTCGGGAAATCCTTTACATTGTTAGGAAAGCAATTTGCTCTACACTTGTTATTTTAGACTGCATGCCTAAATTACACATTGTTTACGAAAACCAAAAAAAATCGAAACCGATTGGGCAACGTGCACAATGGTTTGTGATCACTTTATGACATGGCCGTAGGGGAAACCTGGTACAAGTTTATGATTCGATAAATATTATTATTATTAAAAGATTTGGAAGTAGGGATTTTTGGTTTTCAAATTGGGGGGATTTGTATGAAGAAGCAAACTGTTACCTATAAAGATGGAAGTCATTTTAAATTGAAAGCTGACTTTTATGGAGTAAACAAAAATCAAGCTCCTGTTGTGGTTTATATTCATGGCGGAGGTTTTATTTGGGGCTCCAGGGAAGATATAAGCGAGGAATTACTAAAGCTGTTTTTGGACAATGGTTTTGCTGTTTTTTCGATCGATTACAGGCTGGCGCCGGAATCCAAGCTTACTGACATACTCGAGGACGTGGAAGATGCTCTTCGCTGGCTAAAGACAAAGTGTGTGAACCAATTCTCTATTGATCCTGAGCGGATAGCAGTTGTTGGAGGATCTGCAGGTGGTTTTCTTGCGCTTAGTACCGGCTTGTTGAAAGAGAAGCCACGGGCTATTGTTTCTTTTTATGGGTACGGTGACATCAGTGCAAAATGGGCTACCGAGCCAAGCGTCTTTTATCGCCAGAAGGAATTAATACCGCGCGAACTTGCTTTGGGGCTTATATCAGATGAAATCATTTCGGAAGGCCCTATCGAAAAGCGTTACCTTTATTATCTCTATGCAAGGCAGCAAGGCGTCTGGGTCAATGAGATTACCGGTTTCAATCCTGCTTTAGATCAAGTGGAGCTTTTACGGTTATCTCCCATTCATCAAGTGAATCAGGACTTTCCACCAACATTATTCCTGCACGGCACGAAGGACATCGACGTTCCTTACGAACAATCCGTTTTTATGAGAGCCGCCTTAGTGAAAAACGGAGTACCAGCCAGGTTAATCACAATACCAAATGGTGAGCATGTATTTGAAAAAAACTTCAATGACACGGTTGTGCGGGAAGCACTTGGGGAGGTTGTTGGGTTTCTTAAGGAACAGGTATGTGTTTGATTAAGTTAGTATTGTACACATATTTACGTTATAAATTTTTAAGGGCAAACCCAAAGGGCAGTAGTTAAGAAACTATTTAACAGGTACTAAATCATGCTATAAAGGAACTGCATAAAGTGATTATTCTTATGAAGGTAGGTAAAACGGTTAAAATACTTTAAAACGGTGATGGTAACTCCTCATATACTCCTTCCAGAAATAACTTTTCCAAAGAAATAATAACTATAGAACTCTGAAACAAAAACTTTATTTTCATTGGCTAGGGACATTTATTTGAAAGACTACAATAAAAGAAGACCCTGTCCGCAAGGGTCTCCTTTTAACTTAAGCCTTATTCTTGTTGTGGTTCATTGTCGGTTTCTTTCTTTTTCGGGGTTTTCATAGGCTTGGCTTTCTGCTTCGCCTTTTTCTCCCAATATTTACGGTTCTGTTCCTCGGTTACCCAAAAACAAATTTTATCCCCGTTTTTAGGATATAGGATTGTTCCGTCTGCCTTTCGTACAAACCTTGTGCAAATTAATTTCATACCTACATTGTTTTCCATTGTTGGTATACCTCCATTTTGTTTTTATCTTGCGGAGGCAACCACGGTATGTTATATTTTAATCATCTAATAAACATTTTTGCGGACAGTGTTATCTGTTCATACCGTAGGTTGTCCCCGACAAGGACATCTACGGTCTTTTTTTTGTCCTTTTTTCATTCAATACCCCTTTCCTGTTTTTTCGCCGGCTCTATCAATCTAATAATATAGGAAAGAGGAAATTTTCTGCAGAGTCACAAAGAATAGACCACTTGCTATATTAGATTCTAGGACTAAGCTTGGCGAGTAATCCTTTTAATAAAAAAACCTATATTTTTTTAGCTGTCAAGGTATTTTTTACTGGAAACTTAAAAATACTTTTCGACAAAAATGTAAATTATTGAAAACCCAACAAAAATTAAATTTTACTAATCTTTCTATCATAGGAAGGTATATCGTACCCTTCCCTAAACCCAGCTAATCACAAAGCAATCCTTGATTACAGCCGCAGGAATGTACCACTTCTGCCATCTTTTTTACCACCGAGTGACAAAGATTGTACCAGTGAGTGACAAAACCTTTACCACTTCATACCTTTTGTATATCAAGAATAACATCCCTTTCAGAAATAGGGATGTTATTCTTGATATACAAACTTGGTTAACTTTCAATAAGATCAGTCTTCCGCACGGGCCATTTAGTTTAAAAGGCAGCATATTTAAACAGTTGCTTTCCGTTTCGGCGCACGCTTTCCGCGGGCACGGCTTCAGCCTCCTCGTCGCGAAGGACGCGCTCCTGTGGGGTCTTCAGCTCGCGCTGTTCCCGCAGGAAAAGTCGTTACGAAGAACGGCTTTTGCGACGAAGCGAAGCTTTGAGAGCACATCTTTGCTTTTCGGCGCCTGCACTACAAGCAACGGCAAGTACTACAAATAAAGCGTCCATTCATCAAACTGGCCATGTTATTGAGTTACTCGACACATGTGGCAACAGATGTGATGCCGCAAACGTTTGTCAATTCCTCTGTTGATTCACTGACTGGAATGTCCTGCGGAGTCTACGACATCACGAGCAAGCCGCAGGCCACGAGCGAATGAAATAATGAAAGAAACTCCAAAAACTCACTACATTCAAGGGTTTTTGGAGTACCTTTTTTAGAAGTCAACCTTGCACGGGGTGGTCTTCATTTCATAGATATTTTGGAACGTAAGGATATGCTTTGTCTTCTCGTCATCATCCTCTGTGTGGAGGTACGACTCCACAAGCCTGTACCCGAATACGAGAAGGATCAACTCATAGACGCAATTATCAGCGATATGGGATACATCCACATACTCCGAAAATCCTTTATAATACGCAGGGACGCATCGCTGGTAGTATTCGACCATGTGATTGATATCCGATTCATCCGCAATCAGGCTTGCGAGATCTTCTCCCAAGTAACCCCATCCGGATGTGTCCCAATCAATGAGCGCGATTTTCCCGTCGGCATAGATCAGGTTGGTCACCCAGAAGTCCCGGTGGCAAAGCACGAGGGGCAGTCTTTCGATGCGGGCTAGTATCTCGTCTGCCTGCTTATCGATGTCGATAAGCATTTGCCGTAAGTGCTGCGGCAATTCGCAGTCTTCCGAGCGTATATAATTGTAGACGACCGGCCATGACCGGTAATGCAGATACGTATTCTTCATGAGATCTGCATGGCTCAGGTTGTTCAGGCTATGCAATACAGCGGGCTGCTCCATATACAGTTTGCCTTGATAGCGTCCTAACTCCAGCGCAGCCTGTTCATACATGTCACCGGTCAAGTCTAAACCGGTTACGCCATCGATATATTCCAGCCACAGCTGGAATTCATTTTCATCGGCCTTGATCTCGGCGTGATAACATGTCGGCCACCGGAAGGCATCCGAGAAAGTCGCTCCCAAGTCAGACGCATATAGATCATATTCCCGTCGCCATGAACCTGGATCTCCGTAACGCTCCCATTTCTTCTGGATTTTTAGTACGATACGGTATGGCAATTTTTCACCATCCGCGGTTTCGGCGATTCCCGTTATTAGGTATACATTTCCCACCGTTCCGCCCTGTAATTGCGTGGTTTGGCAGTCGGCATAAATGATATCCATCTTGAACTGTCGGCTTAAGGCATAGATCAGCGTTTCGAGTTTAATAATCATTTCTTCCATCCTCCCTTTCTCTTCGTTTGCTTGCTCTGCGTGGCGATCCTTTTATTTCGAGCCCTCTTGTCGATGGGGTATTTCGTTTTGCCTTGGACATACTTGTTCTCATGCCGCTGGGCAACATATTGATTCCACCGTTCAAGCGGCAACGAACCATCAGCAAGTGCAGCAAGAACTGCACAGCCCGGCTCGTTCTGATGACGGCAATCCTTAAATCGGCATTGTAGGAACCATTCCTCCACATCGTTAAAGCTTGCACGTATACCATCATCGGCATGAAATAGCCCAAGCTCACGCATACCCGGCGTATCGATGACCATCGTACCGGAGGGGAGCATGAACAGCTGACGGTGAGTTGTCGTATGTCGCCCTCGGCTGTCATCCTCTCGGATTGCCTGAACCTTCATTACGTCCTGTTCCATCAACGAATTGAGCAGAGACGTTTTACCGACGCCGGACATGCCGAGAAAGACGACTGTTTTACCAGGCATCAAGTAGGGATTGAGTTCATTTTGCCCAACGCCTGTATGACTGCAAATTGCGTGAACAGGAACATCAGGGATGCTTTGTGTAACTTCTGTGAGCGCGAGATTGTAGTCTTCCACGAGATCAGCCTTGGTCAGAATGACGACCGGCTGGCCGCCGCTCTGCCTGGTTTGTGTCAGGTATCGTACGATACGTGACACGTTGAAATCCCAATTCAGAGAAGAGAGGATGAATACATAGTCAAAGTTGGTTGCAACGACCTGCTCCCTTATGGTTTTGGCATAGCCTGCAGCATGCCCTGAGTAATTCGCACGTGAGAATTTAGATCGGCGGGGCAGAACTGTAACGATGAGAGAATATCCGCTCTCGTTGTAGTGCACTAAGACAAAGTCACCGACACACGGAAAGTCTACACCCGTTTCCGCGCTGTGATAGAACGTTCCTTTAAGTACTGCCGTTACTTCGCCGTGCTTGGTCACGACAGTGAAGCGCTCGCGCTGAAGTTCCTTCACCCTGCCGGGCAATAATCCGTCGGGAATTGCTTCTATTTCTGTGTAGCCATAGGTATTTAAATCAATCATGGTTTTTGTTAGGCTCCTTTAATGTTGTTTTTTGGACGCAAAAATGCCACGGACAAGCAGCCTCTAAAGAAGCTGCTGTCGCGCGGCATTAGGACGCAAAAAAATACGACCTTCATATCGTATCTCGCAAACAGCAATATTCACGAAAGGTTACTTTGGAAGGCATGCCGAATAATACGGGCGTTTTCCCGCTTTTTTCGCGTATGCCTACTATTCAGTTTAAGACCAAACCACCATATAAGTAGTTGCCATTAAAAACATCTCCCTTCGTGTCAGGAACTTGCTTATCGCTAAGCTATCTATAGAATAACCTATTTTTGAAAAAAACAATACCTGACAGCGCATCCTGACGGTGCAGATTGTGTCAGCTTGCTCCATCGAGCCTGTCTTTGATAAACAACTTGCTAGTATCACAAGTCAGTGTGGGCGCCTCCTCAAGTTCTTTGATGGAAACGGCGTCGATGACGACCTGTTCATCGAACGACTCAGCGTAATAGTAGACAATCAGGAGCGCTTATTCTATTGGATCAGTTGGTACAGACCAAGTTTACTTAAGCATTAAGGATAGGAATGTATGATAGTATTAATTACCAATAGGTACTCTCTGTTCTACAAACGGGCGCGTTTGTTGAAGATCATAAGCCTAATTCCTCATTTAAGATACGGTGGTGTTAGGCTTTTTTATCCTTCAAAATTCTTAACGTTATCCCCATTGGTAAACTCAATTGGCAACGAGTGGTAAGTCTTGCGGCAATCGCTGGTAAAAAACATGGCGTAAGTGGTAAAATCCTTTGGCCGTAATCAATCCTGATCCTACTTGCAAACCCGTAACCATCACCTTTTTAAATGGCTTAGTTAAATTAGACTTTAGATTTTTCGCTTAACAAAGGGAAGTTGCTTGGAATGAACATCAGGGACAGGCATCTTTTATCCATCACGAGGATGCTCAATTTCCGTGGGGCGTTTGGTGAGCATGTAGCAGTAGAGTACCCACAACTCCAATCCTAGTGCTATAAATTAAAATTGACATTTAACATAGCCTTATTAATAAAAGCATCACAGAGGGAACCTTGTTAAAATCGTTCTCCAACAATCTTATGAATATATAGAAAAAACCGCACGAGTAAAACTCATCGTGCGGTTAATCTTGTAAAGTTTGACGGACTGCATGGGAAGTGCCCCCCACCTGACCTAGCATGTAGGTCACAAGCGGTTTTGAAGTTTGCTCCATGCCCAATGGAATATCTTCTATTTAAAGCAAATTCTTTTCAATTTCTTTCATTTCATAAAAATACCCTTTTTTCTGCATGAGATCTGCAAATGTTCCGGACTCGATAATTTTACCCTGCTCCATGACAATGATTTGATCCATTTTCTCTATTCCATTGAGGCGGTGGCTGACGAGAATCAAGGTATCATCCTTTGCTTGGTCGAAAAGGTGTTTGTAGATGAACTGCTCGGTTAATGCATCGATGGATGATGTGGGCTCATCTAAAAACCAGTTGCGCTTTCCTTTCAGCAAGGCGCGAGCGATAGCCAGTCTTTGTTTTTCACCTCCGGAAAGATTTTCTCCTTTTTCAAATACCGGATATTCCAACGAAAAATGGTCAAGCTTTACTTTCATTAGAGCAGCTTCCATTTCGGCATCAGTCAAATCATCCCCCGCTAACTGCAAATTGCTACGAATCGTTCCATAGAAAAAGTGGTTTTCCTGCAAAACAACATTGGCTTCACTCCAAAGGTTTTCCTGGCTGATATCTGAAATTGATTGATCATTAATGCGAATATCGCCTTGATTAACAGGAACCATTTTCATAAGAAGATAAAGCAATGTTGATTTTCCAGAACCGCTTGGACCAACAATGGCTGTTTTCGAACCCGCTGGCAATTGGATTGTAATGTCATCCAAAGCTTTTCTCCATTCATTTGGGAAGGTATACGTGACAAGTTCCATCTCGATGGAAAAAGCCGTATTATAAGGAAGCTCACCCTCGTTGTCCAGCTCCTTTTCGGCAGTTTCTTCCTCGCTAATGACAGATGCTAAACGCTCTGCCGCCCGGCTGCTATCATTCAAATAGATTGGGAACACAGCCATTGCAGCTGCATCCTCAAAAACAGTAAGGGTAATCATGACAAGCATCGCGAGAAAGATTCCATCCATTTGGCCGGTAGAAACAAAGTAAGCTCCGATTCCTAAAACAGCCCATGCAATGAACAGCGAAATAAACGTATTGGTGGATTTACTGAAGGCGATATTGATTTCCTCGGTTTCCTGCTCTTGAATATATCTTCTCGAGGTTTCATTGATTTGGTCCTCTTGTTTCTGCAGCTTTTGGTAAATTTTCAAATCACGAAAACCGTGTAAAAGTTCGGTCGCTTCGGTTGACAGCTCTCCTCTTTCTTCTCTTACCCGGCTGGTGATTTTCCGAAGTTTCACCGCAAACAGTGCTGGGACAACAAAGGTTGTCAAAATTAATCCGATTAGTAGAATAACGGTTGTATAGATTGAAAAGTACATTGTGAATAAAATAGTACTCAGAAAAACCATCATCAAAACAATTGGCGGATAGAAAACCCGTAAAAAGTAATTCTGCAGTGTTTCAACATCACCGACAATGCGAGAAAGCAAGTCACCACTGCGGTATTTTTCAAAAATACCAGGTGCCAAAGGTTCCAGTTTTTCAAAAAAAGCTACCCTCACGTTACTTAAAATAGTGAATGTAGCACGATGAGAAAAGTAGCGTTCTGCATATCGTGTCAATGCCCTAATAAATCCAAGCAGCTTCACCGTAGATGTCAATAGGATTAATGCAAACAATGGCGGTTCCAGTGCGGCTTTTGAGATAAGATAGCCGCTCGCTGCAAAAAGGCCAACAGCCGCAATCCCGGCAATAAAGCCGGCAATAATTGAATAGAGGATATCCCTCTTTTCCTTCAGCATTAATTTTGTGACAATTGCTAAATGCTTCATTGAGCCATCCCTCCCTGCTGAATGGCAACCATTTCGCGATATGCAGGAACTTCATTGATTAAATGTTCATGCGTTCCTGCCCCAACAACTCTTCCATTTTCCAAAAATAGAATCAAATCCGCATTTTTAATCGTATGGAGACGATGTGCAACGGTGATCACGGTTGCATGCTGCGACAGTTTTTCAATGGATGCCTGTAAAATACGTTCCGTATGCAAGTCAAGTCCAGTTGTCGGCTCGTCAAAAAGAATGACGGAAGGCTTTTTCAGAAAAGCTCTTGCAAGTGCAAGCCTTTGTTTCTCACCGCCCGACAGCCCCCTCCCTGCTTCTCCGACGTGGGTATCATATCCATCTTCGAGTGATTCTACTAAACTAGCAATCCCTGCCTGTTCAGCCGCCTGTCTAATTTCGCTATGAGTGGCCCCGGCATGCCCGCCAATCGAAATATTTTCCGCAATCGTGCCTGAAAATATATAAGGGTGCTGCGAAATATAGGACAGTTCATTAAACCATTGCCCTTCCTTATAGTTTGTCAGAGGGTTGCCATTCACGATTATCTTTCCCGAGGAGGGAGGAATAAGGCCGGCAATAACATGCAGCAAGGTCGTTTTTCCGGAGCCTGTTGGGCCGACAATGGCTATTCGGCTATATGGCGGAAACTCTGCATTTATATTATTCAATGCAAATTCTCCCTCGCTATAACTAAAGTGTAATCCTTTTAATAGAATTTCGGGTGGTGTCTCGCCCTTCTCCAAAGGTAAATCTCCCCAACTGACGGGCGTCTGTCCTGTTTCTTGTAATTCCCCTTTTATCTTTTCCAACGCCCCCATACTGCTCCGGCCATTGTGGAAAGCAGTGCCAAGTTCTTTTAGAGATCCGTAAAATTCAGGTGCAAGGAGTAAAACAAAGAAAGCTGCAAAGAACGTAATTCCATCAAACACAATCATCTGCAGCGCAACTTCAAGGGCAATTAGACCAATACTCAGCATCGTAATCAGTTCCAGCATAAAAGAATTCGTGAAAGCCACCTTTAATATTTCCATTGTGGCTTCCCTGAAATTCAAGCTGCTTTCTTTAATTACGTCTTTTTGCTGCCTAGCACGTCCAAACAATTTAAGTGTCACAAGGCCTTGTAATGTATCGAGGAATTTACCGGAAAATTCACCGAGCTTTTCAAGCTGTTCTTCGGATTTCTTTTTCGTTTGGATTCCGATAAGGATCATGAAAATTGGAATAAAAGGTGTGGTAATCAGCATGATGAATCCTGTATTTGCATGTTGTGTAATAATCACGATAAGGATGAAGAGCGGGATGATTGATGACTGGACTACCTGTGGCAGGTACTGGCTAAAGTAGCTGTCCACTTCATCAACAGCATCCATGATCATGCTTACCTTTTTTCCTGATTGACCGCGAAATGAGGATAGAATGGGGTTTCGGATGTAATTGTTTAAAAGAGATTTGCGATAACCACTTTTCACCTTGGAACCCATGCGAATTCCTACACGCCGACTTAAATAGCTAAATAAGACCCTCCCTAATAAAATGAACAATAATCCCCCCAACATTGGAAAGATTTCAAGAAATGTCTGTCCTTTTAAAAACACACCATCAATAATCGCGACAAGCAAATATGCCTGCCCTATAATCATGGCACCTGTTAGCAAAGACAATAAAAAGAGGCTTATGAAACTTTTTTTGTGTGCCGAAACTAAAGCTTTATCGTTTTTCATTCCATGCCTCCTCATGTGAAGTAATCAATATTAAAAGTTTTACGGCCATAATAAAAACCCCCAAAATGAAATTTTGAAGGCTTGGGACACGTCTAGTATCGTTTTCCGGACTCACACGGTCTCCGGTACCATGCCCGCGTTTCTTTTCTAGAATCTTTATGTATGTACATTTAAGCTAAAGGCCTAATTTATATAAGAAGAGCAAGTTACGCTTTAATTTAGTATACCATTTTAAAATTCTAAAACTAATAAAAGCTATTAATCTGGTTAAAAGGCGAAAAGATAGTACCCTCCTATGGCCAAGTAGCCAACGAAGGTGGATTTGCTTTTGACTCAGGTCGCATGACTTTGCATGAGCGGCTTTCCATATCGGACTAAAACATGCCACAAAAGTTTTAACTCCTGAAGAACATCCTTGAAGACCCTCGCTCGAGCCAATTGTCAGGATTTCTGTGCAAGTCCATTAAGGCTAAACCAATTACACGTGCATTAATACAATTATTTTGTGCAATCAGTTTTGCCATGGAAGGCATTGACGGTCCTCTAAAGTCAGAAGGAACTTCTTCTTCCTTTAGAGAAAAGCCCCTATGCCAATATAATTTAATCGAATATGTTTGGCATAGTTTTTCTAAAGTTTCTCCTATTTCCGTACCTTTAAAGGAAGGATCTGCGACAAGAACCTCTACATCTTCTTTTAGTGAAACTTCACCCTGAACCTGGGCTTCGATGTAGTGATTAAGGTTTCGTTTTTGTTCTTTTGTAGCGGGGTCCTTTAACGGTTTCGGAAGATTTTCGATGAAAAAATTCACTAATTTGACTGGCGGCATGTCCCTTTCGCCAATTGTGTGTTCACTAGTAAATGCATCTTCCAACATGGCTGCCAAAATGAGGCTGAATTCTTCATAAGTACCTTTTTCCTTTGGATCTTGATGCGAATCAAGATAGGTAAACGTAGAACGATAAGAAACTTCGGGTTTTAAAAGAAAGTAACAGGAGCCAAAGCGTGGAGCTGGTCCGTCAGGTTGTAACATTACATTCAGTGCACCGTATTTTGGACGATGCTCATTTATAGAACCCTCCGTTTGATACGCTCCCCCAAATATCCTATTCTCCCAAAGGTCTCGCGCGCCACCAGGATGAGCAGAGACACTTCCATTTGATATCAGTGTTTCAAACTGGCTCTTATATTTTCCCTGCTCTCATAGCCCTTCGGCAACGCTTTTCATAGTTGAATCAGGCCGGTCAGGATGAAAGTGGAGCCCAATTCTTGCATTAGCTTTCAAAATGCAACCGCCTTTTCGAAAGTTTCAAATGGGATATTCGACATTTTTAAAACATGGTTTATTGTCTCGTCGGCTTCGTTCTTTTCTTTCCTGGCATAATCCGTAATATAGTCTAATGCCAGTTGCTGAGGACTAGTAAAATTTACCTTCTAACAGTCCGCCTTCATTTATGTTGTCAGATTCAAATAAATCGATAACTACCTATCAGAAATACTAATTAGTTAAAATACGTATTAATACATCCACATCTGGTAACCCGTATTCTTCATCAATTTCTTCCTGAGTAAGAAGGCTATTTATGATTGTAAAATACCAGACGAGGGACTAATTGTGGCACAAAGGATCGGTGGGCAACATCATTAAAAATGGACATGGCGCCAAGGAGCACGAGCAGGACCATTACCCAGCCAATACTTAGTACTTCTGCGACAGCCAAAAAGCAAATAATAGCAAATATAATGCCACTCCCCATATCTGTTATCACCAGTACAGTCTTTCTGTGAAAACTATCAACCAAAACCCCCGCTATTAATCCCAACAGTACATACGGAAGCCATCTAGATGCTGAAACCCAGTCAACATCAACAGCACTTCCTCCCATATTAACCACCACTAATACTTGCAGAGCAATAGTCGTAATATATGTGCCAAAGTTTGATGTTGTGGATGCAATCCAAAAACGAACAAAGCTTTTATGCTCCCTTAATTTCGTTGGGGGTTAACCTCTATTGCTATTTTAGCCACTTTATTCAATTCTTTTTACTTAACATGTAAACCTCCCTATGCATTCAAAACTAAATCTCCCCTACACTCTCCGCAGTTTTAATGGAAAGATATATGCTAAGTGCTCCGAGTATGCACATGACTGCAAGAATGAACTCCTGATCAAAATTAATGAAATATGAGAGTTTCGGTAAATTCATTATTAGTATTGAGCATATAACGGTCGATATTGTTCCTCTTTTCAAAATCCCAAAGAGAAAGAGTGGTATGAAACTAATCAAGGTAATTATAAGCGAACCGGAAATCATACTACTTAAAAAGGTGATCATATCTGAGTTAGTTGGCTGTCCGTTAATAAAAGGAAAAACCTGATCAAGTAAATAGGTTGTCAGACCTGTTAAGATAAAGGAAATCATCGCAGCAAGAAAGACAAAAAGTGAGATAAACAGCACTTTTGCCATAGACAACTTTTTTCTGCTAATGGGGTATCCAAACGCAAGTGAAATCGTTTTATTTTTATATTCATCAATGAAAACCTGACTGATAAGGGATCCCCCAAACAAGATGAAACCCATTTGTATATTCAAATTAAGATGTTCAATGGCCGCAGCATAGTTTTGCCCCAAAACTGGCATCGCTATTTTTATTAAAAACAAAGGCATAAACATAAGAATAAGCCAGTAAATGATGACTTCACTAATAACAGAAAGCTGCTTTAATTTTTTCCATTCTAATCGCATTAATTTAAACATTTTTTTCACCTCCATTAATTTGCTCATAGAAATAGTCTTCCAGGGAGCTAGTATGTTTTTGAATTTCTTCAATGCCAATATCATGGAGAATCAACAATTTGGAAATAACGCTTTGGGAATGAGTCAGATCATATACCCGAATCCTATTCCCATGAATCAATTTCATATTCGAAATATGGAGTTCGTTTTCAAGTAAAAAGAGTGTTTTTTGAACATCTGTTGTCAACAGCTCGATATAATCTGATCGTTGTTTTTGAATTTCTTCCAATGTCACTTCATTTAACAACCTTCCATTATCTATTACGCCAATCCTGTCCACAACCTGTTCCATTTCTCCTAAAATATGACTGGATAGGATAAAGGTTATTCCGTATTCCTTGTTAAGCAGTAAGATTAAATCCCTGGTATCTTTTATCCCGATCGGATCGAGACCATTTGTAGGTTCATCTAAAATAATCAGTTCAGGCTTGGTAATAATAGCTCTCGCTATCCCAAGTCGCTGCTTCATTCCTAGGGAAAATTCCTTTACACATTTATCCTCAATCCCTCTTAATTGAACCATATCCAGCGCTTGTTTTATTCCTTTTTCATCATAGTATCCCAAATATTCGCAATGGAGCTTCAAATTTTCTATCGCAGTTAAGTGCTCAAAAAAGATGGGATATTCAATAATACTTCCGACTCTCTTTAACATAAACTTCGAGCTTTCGGTAAGCTTCTGCCCAAATATTTCGATCTCTCCACTTGTTGGCTTCAATATTCCAGTGAGCATTTTCATAATCGTTGTTTTACCAGCGCCATTTTGACCAAGTAAACCGTAAATTTCTCCTTTATGAATCTGAAGATTTATATTGGTAACCAGTTCTTTTCCTTTTCGCTTTTTCGTAAGCCCGGTTGTTTTCACCACACTACACATTCTGATTTCTCCTTTCCTTTATCTATTTTCATCATAAGCATCAAGTATATCTTTTTTCTTTCTCAATCCTTACAAATCTCTTAAGTTTATTGTTGATAGCAAAAAAGAGGCCGTTCTACCTGAACACCTCTCTTGGATCGTATTTAATACGTAATTCGATGGAAAGCACAAGTAAAGACCGTTTTTTCATAAGGTATGCTGCTTAAGTTAATGGAACCTTTCATTGCTTCGACTAAGTGTTTCGTTATGCTTAATCCGAGCCCACTTCCTTGAAATTCTGGATTTCTCGCATCATCCAGAGTATATAAACGTTCAAACACCTGCTCTTGATGTACCTTAGCAATACCTTTCCCTTTATCCCAAATGTCAATCGCAATATAATCCCCATCTTCCCTTACGGCTAACCCAAACACCCCTCCATCATTTCCATAACGGATGGCATTTGAGATTAGATTGCTTAAGACCCGATTTATTGCTTCTTCATTTCCTAGAATGTAATGACTTAGTTCTGGAATGTTCACTTCAACCTGAAGATTTTTTGATTGCAGCAAGCTATAAAACTCCAGCACATTTTTCCTGCAAATTTCATTAATAGAAATCCTGCTTAAAGGGATTGAATAATCGCCAGAATCGAGTTTTACAAGATCAAAAAATTGATTGAGCAGTGCTATTACGTTTTGAGTTTTATGATGAAGACGGTTCAGGACCTGGCCCCGTTCTTCCACACTCATACTGTTGTCCAGATTTAATTTTTCAACATAACCTAAAATTACGGTTAAAGGGGTTTTTAAATCGTGAGACATGTTAGACAGAAGTTTTCGTAGGCTTTCTTTCGTTTTTACATAGTCCGCAATGACTTGTTGGTTGTAATCTAAAAGACGGTTAATTTGAATGAGGAATTGTTTAATGGCTTTCTGATCCGTTTGAATTAACACTTTTTCGGAAGTCTTTTGTTCAATTATATCGAAGAGTTTTTTTTGTATTTCGTTAAGATCCCTTTTCATTTTTCTCCTAAAATAAAATTGCACTCCAATAATCACAAGTAAAACAACTATAACTATACTTAATAAGAGGATCATAAGTTATTCACCTAATTTATATCCGATTCCCCATATCGTTCGAATGTATTGCGGGTTGGACGGATCATCTTCTATTTTTTCCCGAACTCTTCTAATATGTACGTTAATCACATTTTCATTACCATAATAGTCATTTTCCCAAATGAAATGGTAAATTTGCTCCTTTGTAAACACTCTGTTCTGATTGGTCATAAAAAGTTTTAAAATATGAAATTCCTTTGATGTAAGGTTCACGTTCTTCCCCTTAACAACAGCTGAAAAGGTTTTTAAGTCAAGAGAAAGCTCTTTAAAATGAAGGATAGTTGTCGGAGTTACATTCTCTGAAGGAAGATATTGTGTAACCCTTCGAATTGCAGCGTGTACCCTTGCGGTTAGTTCCACCATAGAAAAAGGCTTGCTAATATAATCGTCTGCACCAAAACCAAGACCTAACGCTTTATCCAGATCACTCCCTTTGGCTGAAATGATCAAGACTGGAACTAAATTTGTTGTTCTTATTTGCTTTAGAAAATCCATCCCACTTAACTTAGGAAGCATTAAATCTAGTAAGATTAAATCTACCTCATTTTCTTCAAGAAGAGCCAACCCCTCTTCTCCGTCAAATGCAGTTAGTATCGTAAAATTCTCTTGTTCCAAGTGGCTTTTAACTAATTTACTAATCTCTCTGTCATCCTCTACGAGCAGAACATTCTTTTGCATATTATCACTTCCATTCCTTTTTTGAGTATTACCCAATTTTCCATAAATGGCAATATTCATTCTTTTTCTTACAACATACCCCTATTATCTTGTATTCTCATTTCCCCAGCGTAAAAAACGAAAATTTGTAAACAGAATTTTAAACAAATGTAATCCAATCTATCAACTAATGAAATGTTATTATGGGATAATATCTACTGCCAGTTAAAAAGATGGCAACCCCTTCAGTTTTTGATTCATCATATTAAAAACTGAAGATACGCCTATTAATTTATTTGTTTAGTTGAGCATGATATTTATTATTCAGCCCAGGTGGTGCAAGTATGGCAGAAACAAGAAAGAGAAAAAAGATAAGATGGATGAGAGTAACGACTGCCCTTCTTCTATTAAGTATCTTTATGGTTGGTCTTTTTACTGTATTTCATTTTATAGAAGGAACGGTAAAAAAGGTTAATCAACCATTAAAAAAAGTTGAAGCAAAGCATTCGTTTCAAGGGGAGAAAAGTAAAAAAGACGCAGTAAATGTTCTTTTACTAGGAAGTGATTCTCGTGGAGAAAAACAAGCTAGAACCGATACCATAATGATAGCTCACTATAATCCCAATACTCATCAGGCAAAACTTATTTCGCTTATGCGTGATATGTATGTATCCATACCGGACCATGGAGAGCAAAAATTAAATGCTGCTTATGCATACGGAGGACCTGAATTATTAAGGAAGACCATTCAATTAAATTTTGGTCTGGATATTCATCATTATGCAATTGTCGACTTTAAGGGATTCGAAAAAGCTGTCGACCTACTCATTCCCGATGGAATTGAAGTAGATATACCCTATGAGATGTCTGAAGGGATCGGCATGACTTTAGAGGAAGGGAATCAACGACTTCATGGCAAAGAACTGTTAGGATATGTTCGTTTCCGTAAAGATCGTTTAAGTGACTTCGGCCGGGTGCAAAGACAGCAAGAAGTCGTCTCAAAATTAAAGGATGAAGCTGTAAGCCTTCAAAGTGTCGCAAAGCTTCCTGATCTAGTAGGAGTTTTACATACATACATCGATACAGACGTTGACACTGCTACACTCTTGACGATTGGAAAAGACATTTTGACCAATGAAAGTGGAAAAATACAAACAATCCGTATCCCGGAAGATGGCAGTTTTACAAATGAACGTCATGAAGGCATTGGAGAAGTACTAGAAGTGGATTTGGAACAAAATAAGGCAGCACTTGATAGGTTTTTAGGAAGAGGAAAAAGTAAGCCTTGACCATACTTCCGATTCCTATAGCCCTAATGTTTTTTTATGGGTAGGGTAAAGTAGGCTGTTGATTTCAGTACCAGGCACTCTCTTTCCTCTAGCGTTCGGTGAGCCCGCATGAGTCGATGACCTCTGCCCAGTTAGTAGGTAATATTGACCTTTGCCTTTTAAATAAAAGCATCCCATACAAAACCATTTTAGAAATCGTTCTCCAACACTTATGAATATAAAGAAAAAACCGCACAGGTGAAAAGATTCACTGTGCGGTTAACAATTTGGCGGGACTTTGTGGGAATCGAACCCACCTGACCTGGCACTCAGGTCACAAGCGGTTTTGAAGTTTGCTAGCATCTGTTTTTCTAGTACCTTCATGTACCCAGAAATACTGATGCTTTGTCAAAATCTACTCTTATGAAAGTGCTGTCACTCCCCGAATTCTGTCGAATAAAGGACTAGAATAGGTGAAGTTACAGGCACTTTTTATTTATTCTTGGATTTATTTTAATACAAGCTTCGCCACACACTCCAAAGTGCCCAGTACTCCCCGAATTCTGTGGGTTTTTTATCCCGGCTACTTCTTTACCTTATTAAATCTTCGCACCTTTCTTATTTTCTTAACTGCTCTAATATACTTGGATCCTTGATTTTCATATCCTCCGCAAGCATCATAACCTTTGTAAGGATTTCCGCTGTTTTTGGATCTTCATCAAGGAATGGAATGAAGATTTTCCCCCTATGCTGAGAGTGGACAGGTAGAATGTACAGGTTTCCACTTGCTTGCTTGTAGGCCATGGCGCTTCCTAAATGGACACCATATTCCCCAAGGCTTCCTTTTATTAGAGCAAAATTCCCTTCGATTCTTACATTGGTAATCTTCATCAATCTTAGAGATTCCTTTAGGATGGCTGCTCTCATTTCAATGGTTGTTAGGCTAGCTTCTGGGTCAACTCCTCCAACATGGGCAACACTTACGACCAGGTCCACATCTCTCATTGTTTCAGAAAAGATGATTTTTGGAATTTTGCTTAACTCTATGCTTTTATAAGTGTTACGGTCAAAGAATTCTACTGTTTCAAGTGTTGGGCTTTCAACATCAGAGGGTGAAAACCAGTCAGCAATTGCATAGATTTTTGCAATGATGTTTTCCTTGTGATAAACCTTTTGTAGTCCTTCTTCATAATTAACGGTCCACTTCCGATTTTTTAAGAGGGCAACAGCTTTCTTCGGCTGAATTTGGTGTCCTGCATATCGTCTGGATTCAGTGCCCGCTGATTCTTCATCTGCATTAAGTCGGTATAGCTCACGGAATACCTGTTTAAATGGCTGCTTAATCTGATGGTCAAATATGTACTTTTGGTAGTCACTCCAACTTCCGCCTTCATATAGGTGAACCGGGTGAGCAATGGTAACATTATCATCTGATTGAAGCTGATAGCTTTCCCCTGTTGGAGTTTGAAGCCGTTCTCCGATAAAGAAGCCCAGTTTGTCATCAACCTTAAATACAAGCTTCTTTACAAGCGGTGCAACAACTGGATTTTTCATCATATTGACTAGTTCCTGTAATGTGAATGGGGTTTCCAGCTCCATGGAACGTTCAAGCTCTGCTTTGGATCGGCTATATTGCTCCCTAAGCCCCGCGTTTATTTCTTTTAGCTCCAAGATGTATTCATGCTTTTTGTATTTGGCTGGGACGGATTTCAGTTCTTTATTGTTTCTGATGATTTTGATGTCTCCCTTTCCATTTACATCAATCACTACCTGAACCGTCATATCGTCAATCTCCACTGGCTCCAGGACGTGGATGACCTCCTCCATTTTAAATGCTTCCATATCCCACCGCAGTCTTGTTACATCCTTATACCCTGCATTTCGAGCGAGGTTATCTAGTGCAATCTCCACAATCTTTGCTTCACTAGCACGTCGCTGTGCCCCAAATTTTTTGCTTTCTTTTAAAAATTTCTGTATGAACTCGTAGCGCTCCAGTACGTCATTCTTGTTTACTGATTCAATCGGGATCAAGCTATAGCACAACAAATGATCCTTGTTCCGCTTCGTTACCACAGAGTTTTTCATATCCTTTAAAGTTAGCTTACCAAGTGTCGCATCAGCAAAAAGTTGGGCTCGGCGATGATTGGCACCTGCAGAAATATATTTTGCACAATCATATAAAATATTGAAGCGCTCCTCACCTAATTGCTCGTAAGCTTCTTTGAACCAATCTATGTCAAAAGCTCCATCATGGAATGACTGAGGTGTGATCGGTGAATAGTGCGCAACAATTGTTTCTTTTTCAGCAGAGAAAGATTCGTTCGTGTGTGCATGAAAATACCAGGCCGCGCTCTTTAGTCCATCCCACTTTAAATAGGCAGCTACAATATCCAGCCATTGTGGCGCGTACATTGCAGCTTCAAGTAAACGTTTGTCAGATATGTTCCTTTCTTTTACAAGCTGTGCCAGTAGTTCTTCGTTCTCGCCTTGTTTCGGGTGGCAGACTTTAAGCAAGTGGCTTAACGCTTCCTTCTTTGTCACATTCATAGTGCCATAGTAATAGAAATAGCCACGGACGAACGATTCGTTATCAAGCCCTGATAATATCGTTATTAAATATTCCATGCCCTCGTAATACATGATACCTGTTGCATGTGGAGTTACCTCTGTTTGGAGGTCACCACGCTTAAGTTCAATACTAAGGATACGGGCAACGACCCTGTCTTTTACCGGCTCTATGGAAGGGTATAATTTTGTGAAGGCCTTCTTCGGATTTGTTAGCTCTGTAATGTGATTTCTACTATTCTCTCTTCCTAATAGCTCTTTCATCAGTTCATTCTCGTCGATTAGGCGTAAATCAAATGCTCTGCCCAGCTCTTCAAGGTCAGGACCGTAACTTTTGAAATTATTGATAGTGTATAACCTGTACAGAAGCAGGAAGTAGATTTTATACGATTCATCATCATACACATTAGCCTTTGCCCATTCTAGCCATGGGAATACGATAAGTTGATACATTTGATGCTCCGACTTCCGCTTCTCCTCAGGGATAGCCTCAATAATTGTATGAAGCATCCCACTTCCTAAATCGAAAATGTCTTCTTTGTTCAGGTCCTGGAAATACCACGATACAATTTCCTTCATCTGCTCATAATAAAGAAGCTCAGGTGCAAAGGTATAAAAGGCCTTTACCTTCTCTAATGGATAAACAGTATCGAGAAACTCCTTACGCCAATCATTCGGCTTCTTATATTCGTCCATTTCCCAGTGGTTAATCTTTTTATATCGATACCGATATACGAGTTCTAATCTGAACATGGCATGAAGCTCGATCAGCTCAGGTGCCGTGAATTTTATTGTCTTAAAAAAGTCCTTCCAAACCTCTGCCAGTGGCAGGTCATCGATCCCCTCCCGCTTATCCTGTATATCGGCGTTACGAACCCGAGATAGTCTTGTGCCTACTAAGTACGTTTCCTTGTAACCATACCAATCGACTTCATATTCATGCTCGCGATGCTGGTGAATTAACTCGGAAAGGCCAGTAAGGATTTCCTGTATTCTTGAAATATCGGTTGAGAAGACCTTCCTGGCTTCGACTTTGGGGATATGGCCAGATTGTAACTCGTATTGTTTTTCTGGGTCGTATAAACCGAAACCATTCTTTAAGCTATGTTCCTCTTTTGTGGAAAGCTTATCAATTAGCAGCTTTTCTTTTTCAGTCGGAGCGTTGATAATCTTCCATTTGTCTTTTAGCCTCTTGAAATTTTCGGGTGATGCTTCTTTTAACTCTGAAATCATCTCGAGCCCGCTAACCCGCTGGAGTTCATTTTTGCTTATTAAAAGCCGGTCTAGTGATTCCTCCATTTTTTCTTCTTCTAACTTAAGTAAAAGCTTGATAGCACTTTGACGGAGGTTTCCTGTTTTTAATTTAAGGATTGCCTCAACTTTGTCTATTTCGTTGGGCATGAGGGTTAAATTCAGGATTCGTGTCATAGCTTTATCTCGATTCGTCATGCTTTTATCAGATAAGCATGAAAAAATATACTCCCGTTGAGCAGCGTTGGATGGATCGGTTGTAAAACAATCTAGTAAATAGCCTCTCGTTTCTGTGTTGTACATGTCTTTTTTCTCAATAATTTGCGCGATAAGTTCCTGGTCCATATCATAGGCAATCAGGTAAAGCATTTTCTTTACGATGATGTCGGCAGAGTACGCTACCTCCCAGCCACTGAAAGCCCTGGATTTAAGGCTTATTTCTTTATTGGGTGCATGATCTAGCATAGTTTTTAAGAGAGTGAACTGACGCAGACGCTCAGACCTTTCCTCAAGTGCAGGAATGCGTTCGAACTCGATTTTATGAATATACTGGTTGGTCTTACGGTTCCAGTTCCACGAAAAATAGCACTCGTATGAATAGTTAGCAAGCAGAAACATTTGGAGCTCACGGTCGGTTACATCAAGGTGCCTGGAGGCAATCGTGTACTTCAGCAAATTGTTATGGCTCTGGGATAACAACTGTTGAGCGACAACTTTTTGGTAGGTTTCACCATGATCCATCAGTTTGTTAACCTGGCGCTCGAGGTCCTCCTCCTCGATCACTGCACTTGCCCATAGACTAATGTAAAGCTTATTCATGTCATCACTCTTCAACCATTGCTTGCGGAGATTAGGATTTGTTAAACAATCATGGATGTATTGAATCATTTGCTTGGTGACGCGGGACTGCTCCGCTTCCAGGGATAAGCCAGTCCACACGTCGATTGCCCTAACTACGGAACTATATCGGATTAAGTTATTGTCAAGGATTGTGTTAAGCAGGTGGGTTGTTGCTGCCAGTGTACCCTCATCCATGGTTTCGACAATGCTTTGACGGAGGCCCTCTTGAAGCCTGGCTGCCAAAAGAAGTTCGCCGATGATGGTATAGGCTTCCTCACGATGGCTGAGCAGCATTCCCTTTATAGCCTCTCTAGTTAGGAGGGCTGTGTTATTGTCACCATAAATGGCCTCTTTTAGCGCGCTTAGTACGTCGTCGTTTTGTTGGTCCAGCTCATAGGCAATCAGGTCGCTTATTACCTGGTTGTTAATGTTATGGTGCCGGTTTGCAAGAATATCTTTGATGGTTACTTGGTGTTTTGCTAAATCGTGGAGGGAGGCGAACTTTTCAACAATTCGGTTTAGGTGGGCTGTTATATTTTTGGTGCGGAATGGTCTACGATCATAGCCTGTTGAATAAGAAAACTCGGTTGCGTGATTAATAATGTATTCCATGACCGTCGCGTGGTAATCGCCAAGTAAGTTCCGCGTTAAATTCACTAGCACGTTGAGCTTATCCTGGTCTGTTACCGCTTGATCGTTGAGTGTCTTAGTGAAGCGACGAATATGGCGGTCTTGATTATAGTAATCCGTTTGCATGAACCTTAGGATGTGTCTGGCTAACTTTTGTTCCTGTTCATCAAGGTTTTCAATCTTTGTTTCATAATCTCTTAAAAAAATTCCAATTGGCTCTAACATCATCTTCGTATCCTCCTATTGTTGCACCTGGAGATGGTTCTCCTGGTTCAATTTTGGTTCCATGGGAACCGTCCCTCTGGTTTTCCCTCTGGTTTTCAACCTACCACATCCGGCCCGTGAGCAAAGTCAAGCGTATGAACACAACTTCGGCGTTCTCTGTTACCTCTAGTGGAGTATCTAGCTCCTCGACTTCTTCGTCACTTATGAACACTCGGTATAATCCATCCTCAAAGGCTTGGATAGAGGTTTCAATTGCCCTCGTAAGATCTGCTTGCTTTTCATTATATAGTGCTTGAAAGCCTACTTTTCCGGCTTGGGCTTGATGTTCAATATCTGGGTTAGAAAGAAAATTTATTAGTGGCATTTCTGGATTGCCAACTTTGTTGTTGAACTGTTCGGCGTTTTGTGTAACGACTTGGGTAATGAAATCTCTTAGTGTGTTTGGTTTTTTTTGCAGTTCGTATGGTTGTTTGGTGATGAAGTTTTTACGTTTTGCCAGGGATTTCATTGATATGTAAATGTTCATAAGTAATCACCTCGGTAATTTTGAGTGGTTATAACATATTATAATATTTTCTCTATCCAGTATGGAATCCTTCTTATACTAAAATCCCCCGATAGCTACCTTTAAGTGCGATTACAGCCTAGAGTTATAACATTAATTATTAACTTCTGGGTTACCATTTCATAATTTGAGGCGACGGATATTATAAGTAATCGCTTCGCCTAAGCTATCCTTGCATTTTCGATCCCCGGTTTATTGACGCTGGCACTAACTTTCCCAGGGGATTCCGGTGAACACGCGGTAATCGAGTTCCCTCTTCTCCAATCAGAGATGCTATAAATTAACCTCGACTTTTAACAAAGGCTCATACTAACCCCTTTTTTTAAATCTAAAAACCGCACAAGTCAATTAAGACTGTGCGGTAACTATGTGTATTTGACGGGACTGTGTGGGAAACGAACCCATCTGATCTGTCACGCAGGCGTCATGGAGCCTCTTATGCTGGACGGGGCTGAGCACTAAGGAAAGATCCCAAAAGTATTCTTCACAGGAACCCATAGTTTAAACATTGTTCAAATGCGCTTGGGCTTTTCTATGGTTTAAGAGGAGTATAGTCTACCCCTTTTGTATAGCGGTTGGATGCATTCCATAGTAGGAATTCGTCGATTCCATTATCATTCAAGGCGCGGATTTGGGCTTCCACTTCGGCTTTCCCGTAGTTTTTATAGTTCCCTTGTCCAAGATAGCTTGCGGTGAAATCCTGGATCCAAGGCCTTGAGACCGGGCGGTTTTCCAATGCATCCAGTACCTTATTTTCATGCTTAGCGTACTCATTGATGATTTCGTACGGCTGCAGGTCAGGCTTTTCAATGCCGAAATAGCTTGTCCAGTGGCTCGGGTAAATCATGCTGGAGATGGCATCCACATTGGCAGAGATTTTGGAAAAGTTCTGCCCGATTCCCGGAGCTTCCGGAAGAGTCGCCGCGTAACCGAAAATATCAACCGAGACATCTACATTGTAAGGCTCAAGTTCTTTCTTCGCATAGGCGACAAAATCGGTTACCGCATCGACTCTTTTTTGGACATTATCTTTTTCCACCTGACTGTAATCTCCCTGGGAATACTCAAGCGAGCTATCCCTTGTTTCAAAACCTTCCGGGAAACGGACATAATCGAACTGGATGTCTTTGAAGCCCATTTCGGCTGCTTCTTTGGCAATTCCCACGTTATATTCCCATACTTCCTTCATAAACGGATTAACAAAACTTTCGCCCCGTCCGTTTTTCCACACTTCACCATTTTCCGTAAAACTAAGGTCGGGCCTCTGTGTTGCCAGGTGGTTGTCCTTAAAGACGACTACACGGGCAATTGGATAAATCTCTTTTTCTTCCAAGGTTTTTAATAGTTTGCCAGGATCTTTTATGTACGGGCCGCCAATCTCTTTAAATGGGGAGCCTTTTTCGGGCTGATATTGCAGTTTACCAAAATCATCCTTGATATCGATGACCATGCTGTTCAATTCCGTCGTTTCCACGAACTTCAGAAGTTCATCGAATCTCGAAACGCTCACAGTTGGTCCGGTCACATAGATTCCTTTTACACCGTCTTTCGGGTATTCAAAAGAATATGGGGAATTAAAACCTTCAGGCTCGCGCTTTTCGGTTGATTCACCTTCAGGCACTTTCTTTTCAGCCAATTTACTTTCTGATTTTTTGGGCATGTTTGCCTCAGTCGGCGGTGGCTGGCCAGTACTTTTTTCCTGATTGCTGCATCCTATTAATAGGAAAGAAACCAATAAGATGATAAGAGTTTTGTAGTTCATTGCGATGATGTCTCCTCTAGTAAGTCTTTTATCTATATTAAAGACGAAACTCGGTAATTTTTCGAATTTCGTTTAAAAATTGCAGAAGTTTGAGTTTCCCCCTTTTCCAGTGGGTATGCAGATAGTAGAATCAGCATAATGGAGGAATCAGCATGAAATCATTTATTCCCGTTTTATTTGCCGCTGCCATGCTTGCCGCATGCGGCGGAACAAAGCAAAGCAATGAATCCCAAGTCACAGAAACTATACCCGCAGAGGAAGCGACGGAAACGGAAAAAGTAGAAAAACCTCAGGACAAAGAAGAGGATATTGAAAAGCACACAGAGAAAACTGTCGAAGAAACCCAGCCAGTCTATAAGCTGAATGAGGCCAATTGGGTGATCGAACGGCTTGATGGGTCAGAGGAAAAAAATGTCCTGCTCACAATCGACGATGCCCCAGACAAGCATTCGCTTGAAATGGCTGAGATTCTCAACAGGCTTGGCGTTAAAGCGATTTTTTTCGTGAATGGGCATTTTCTTGATACGCCCGAAGAAGAGGAAAGATTAAAAAAGATCCATGATATGGGCTTTGCCATTGGCAACCATACCTATTCGCATCCAACCTTGACGCAAATTTCCGAAGAGGAACAGAAGAAGGAAATCGTTAGCCTGAATAACCGGGTAAAAGAAATCACCGGTGTTTCTCCCGCATTTTTCAGGGCTCCTTTCGGCATGAATACGGAATATTCCAAAGAGATTGCCGCTCAGGAAGGCATGCTGCTGATGAACTGGACGTATGGCTATGACTGGGAGAAGCAATACCAGAATTCCGAATCTTTGGCTGAAATCATGGTCACTAGCCCCTACCTCACCAACGGGGCAAACCTTTTGATGCATGACCGCGAGTGGACAAAGGACGCACTTGAGGATATCGTCAAAGGGCTGCAGTCCAAAGGATATTCCGTTGCCGATCCCGATTTGATTGAGGTCCCTAAAAGAGAAAATGGATAGAATAGCAGGTTAGGATTATATATAGCCACCAAGATTAAATGAAACCCCCTCCGCCATATTGGAGGAAGGTTCGGGAAATAATGTTTGATGAGGTTATCCTATTTCTTGTGTTCCGTGATAACAATATTTCTTTTTGCCATTTCTTCGATATATTCTTTTCCGGGAACGATCTGCTCCGGTGGGTGGACCCCTTTCTTTGCTATCGTTCCATTGCCAATCATTTGAGCTACGACGGAAATGGTGTTTGCAGTCGCGCGTGCCATCGCTGTTACATTATTTGTACGGTCTTTAAACGTCGTCATTTCATATTCGAACGTCGTTTTCAGACCATTTTTCTCTCCTGAGACGATTACGCGAAGCAATACCACATCATCTTTGTCCTTTAAGTCCACAATCGGGGCAAGAACCTTTAACAAGACGTCTCTGGGCTTCACTTGCTGCCCTTTAATATCGACTTCGTAATCTTTACGGGTAAGGTTAAGATCAACAAGCAATTTGAATTTTTCGGCATGGCCTTGGAAGCGGATCGTTTTATACTCCAATTCATGTAAATATGGGTATGAATAAGATAATGTGGAGGTTCCACCCGAAGTATGAAATGCTTCCAGGGGACCAAATTTTTCAAAGTAAATTTTTTCTACCTCTGAAAGCGATGGTACCTCTAACTTTACTCCATTGCGAATGATTAATGAAGGATCGGTATAATGATCGAGTAATCCTTCCATTGAAAAAACATGATTATACTCAAGCGGGGGTTCAGGCCTTGCAGGAATCCCGCCAACATACATCTTAATGGACTTCACATAATCGAGCTTGCTTGCGCCGTAGCCAGCCAAAATATTAATCATACCTGGGGCAACACCCAGATCAGGGATAATCGTCGATTGTGCTGCCATCGCCTTTTCATTAAGCTCCAACACGCGATCCGTAATATTACCGATATGTCCGCCAAGGTCAACAGAACATACCCCTGTTGCAATAGCCGCTTTCGCAACCGTCTCGTTAAAGGTATAAAATAGCGCATTAACAACGACATCATATTGGCTAATAAAATTTGCCAGCTCATTGTAGTTCCCGGCATCTACGGAAAACGCTCTTAATTTTGATGATTGAAGTTGATTGCATACATTTTGTGCACGCTCTAAATCAATATCTGCCAATCCCACTGCATCCACTCCAACACTTTGCACTAAATCACGGGCTGCTTCTTTCCCCATTAATCCAGACCCTAATACAGCTACTTTCATTTTCACACCTTCCTTTCAATAAAACCCGTATCGAATCACCCATGCGAATACCTATATACTTAGTTTAATAGTTACTTTATTTATAAATTCATAAAATTGATAAAAAGATATGTGCTTTTTTAACCGGAAATAAATATAAATAATATCCTGTTTCTATATTTTTTGGTTATTCACCACAAAAAGTGGTTTTAACAAACTGTTGATTTCCGCTACAGGCACACGCTTTCCGCGGGGCGTCAGTGGAGCCTCCTCGGCGCTGGCGCCTGTGGGGTCACCACCTTGCCACTGCATCCCGCAGGAGTCGGTGCCCTCCGCTCCAATCAACTCACAAAAAAGAAGCAGTCCAATTGCAAATGGACTGCTAATTAATGCACTCATATACTTATTGTACTTGAAGTGAACGTATTCCTTTTTTAAAAAAAGATTACTTCATTTATTGACCGAAAATATCCTTCAATCTGTCGAAGAAGCCATTCCCCTCATTTCTTGCCGTATTATAGGAGAGGCCGAAATTATAAATATACGCATCTCCGCTCTTCGCACGGTAAACATAGGACGGATCTTCCCTGAATCCTGGGATATCCCCCACTTCATTGTCGACTGCCTGCTGGTTGGCGGGCATCGTAAAAGGAAGTTTCCCAACAGGATTAAATTTGCCGCGGATCACATCAATTAATGCTTCTGGCTTCGTTCCAAAAGTACCAATAAACGATGCAGCATTCGGCTCAACATTATTGAGCAGCCATGGGCTCCTCAAGTTGATAGCGGTAATCGTTGGAACCCTTTTTTGTATTTGATTGATTCTGTCAATTTGGCTGACTTCAGTTTCAGGCCCGATTAACAGTTGAGGGAAGCGTTTTAATAAGTCTTGCTTCGGCATAATCCAGATAAGAGCATGCGTTGCGTTCTCCAGATTGTCTGTTAACATAATATTCTTATCGTAGTTTCGGATTGTTTCTCTAAGCCTTTGGGTGGCTGCTCCATTCGTTCCACCAGGGAACATCTCCACATAAAGCCTTACTCCTTGGACTTTTTCATCCGTTAATGGCAATAAATTATTGTCATTCCTCATTAAGACCACGGACTTGCGATGCGCCAAATCAGCACGTTCTTGTGATGCGGGGTCATTCGCAACGGTAAGGGCATTCTTCGGATCCACATAAGGATTTTCAAAAAGGCCCAGTTTCATCATCTCCGTCAGCAAATAGGTTGCAGACCGGTTTACTCTATCTACACTTACCAATCCTCGGTTAACGGCCGAAATAATTGGTGTTGGATTTGCAACACCAGAGAAAATATTCGTTCCTGCGTTCAATGCTTTCGCAAATCGTTGTTCGACTGGCAGATTTAGAGCTCCCCACGCTTTGTCAACGACAGCACTTGTATCAGAGTTGACATAGCCGAGGAATCCCAGCTTGCCGCGGAGGTAGTCGGTAATAAAGCTTCTGTTCATTGCAAAGCCAACCTCTTCAAACTGCTGTTCTGCACTGAACCGTGGCAAGCCCTGCTCCGCACTTTTATTACTTGGATATGCATAATAAGGCATGATTGACGTCGTGTCGGCTTCAATCGCTGCCCGAAAAGGTGGAATATGGTACCTCACTAGACTGCCTTTTGTCGGATAGATATTGTATTGGCCTTCTTCAAAATGAGGATCTTTCCCCTCTTCACGCGCGCCTCCGCCTGGGAAATGTCTCACAGTGGTGGATACACTGTTTTCATTAAGGATATCACCCTGATACCCTTTAACAATTCTAAAAATGATATCTGAAATAATTCTTGGATCTTCACCAAAGGTTTCATCAATCCTTGGCCATTCTGGATCGGTCGACACATCTGCTGAGTATCCATATAGTTTACGTATACCTGAAGCCCTGAACTCTCTTCCGGAAATTCGCGCAAATTCCGAAATAAGATTCAAATCGTGTGTAGCTGCTAGACCCAAAGAATCTGGCCAGTAAGAAAACTGTCCTGGAGCCTCCAAATTGGGGGCATTCGCCACATGATTCCGAGGATTTGAAATGATCACGGCCGGAATTCCTAATCTTGTTGCCTCCGCCGCTTCCTGAATCTGATTATTGTAACCTGCAATCACATCCGCGCTCGGGAATTCACGGAAAATGAAATAACGGGTAGTCTGGTTAATCATCTTATTCGGGAGGACCAGCTTCCCTTCCTGGAACTTAGGAAACTCAGGAATAAGCAGCAGTCCCGATTTCTCCTCCAAAGTCATTTTCGAAATCAAGTCCCGCACCCGTTCCTCATCGGAAAGCTGCCAGTTTTCATAAGGGTCTAGCTGTCCATTCCCGTTTAAATCCTTAAAAGTCTTCCCATTAACCGTTAATTTCTGTTTAGCTCTAGCATCAATTACAGGTGGCGCCGTTTGTTGTCTTTTTTCCGCACTCACCTGCGGGACCAAATACGAAATCGTTAATAAAACTACTAAAGAAGAAGAAATTATTTTATTCAGTCTTAAATCCATTAAAAACACTTCCTTTCTTGAGAAATAATATCCACCTTTTTTACTGTCCCTTTTCAGCAGAGAATTCATCCCACAAAAATTAAAAAATGTAAGTTCAATGGATCTTTATCTTCCACCCGTTCAAATAAAAAAAAAGCAAGGAAAATTCCCCTTGCTTCAACAAAGATTTTTTAAATTTGCTGCCAACCTTTTTTGCATTTACCCCTTGGCTATAATACCCGTATAGCCAGTCAATCATATCAAAGTCCTTTGCTTCCTTTTTCTCCGACAGCTTGTTGCGGAGTAGGATGGAAACCAGGTCGGTGGCGTATCAATTTTAAAAGGCCAAATCGCAAATGATTTGGCCTTTTTGTTCGTTATTTACCGCCTTCTGCTTCGCTTCCGGAAAAACGCTGGAATTTCAAGAGAGTCGTCTTGCTGCTGGCTACCCTGTTCGTAACTCGCGGGCTCTTCGTAGGCCGGCGGCTGGCTGTGATTGCCTGTTTGGCTGTAGTTTTCGGATTGGCTGTAGCTGCCGGACTGGTTGTAATTTTGGGCTTGGCCATAATACCCCGATTCTTCATGGGCAACAGGCTCTCGGTGCCTCGACTGAGCCTGGTATTGCTCACCGGAATAGGCAATAATGTTTCCAGTACGGCGCGTTGTGTTCGACGGTGGAGCTTCCTCCTCATCATGATTGAAGCCGGTCGCAATCACGGTCACCATGATTTCTTTTGTTAGGTTTTCATTGATGACCGATCCAAAAATCATGTTTAGCTCGTCATCTGTTGCGGCTGCCACAATATCGGCCGCTTCCTGGACTTCGAACAAACTGAGGTTCGTGCCGCCTGTAATGTTCATCAGCACTCCTTTCGCGCCATCGATGCTTGTTTCGAGCAGCGGCGAGGAGATGGCCTTTTTGGCAGCTTCGGCAGCACGGTTCTCGCCTGAAGCCACACCGATGCCCATAAGCGCCGTTCCTTTGTTGGACATGATTGTTTTCACGTCAGCAAAATCCAGGTTAATCATGCCTGGCACTGCGATCAAGTCGGAAATGCCCTGGACACCCTGCCTGAGGACATTGTCCGCCTCACGGAAGGCTTCAATCATTGGCGTTCTCTTGTCGACGATATCCAGCAATCGCTGGTTTGGAATGATGATTAAGGTATTAACAGCTTTTTTCATTTCTTCAATTCCGGCTGCCGCATTTTGTGCCCGCTTGCGGCCTTCAAAAGTGAACGGTCGAGTTACCACTCCAATTGTAAGTGCCCCAAGTTCGCGTGCGATTTTGGCAATCTCCGGCGCGGCTCCGGTTCCGGTTCCGCCGCCCATTCCTGCCGTTACAAACACCATGTCCGCACCTTGCAGGGCATCCCTGATCTGCTGCCTGCTTTCCTCGACAGCCTTTCTGCCGATTTCAGGATTCGCACCCGCCCCCAGGCCCCTGGTCAGCGAACCGCCGATTTGCATCGTGACCTCCGCTTTTGACATCTTGAGCGCCTGCGCATCTGTATTCACGGCAATGAACTCCACTCCCTGGACGCCGTCCTCAATCATCCGGTTCACGGCATTATTTCCGCCGCCGCCAACCCCAATTACCTTTATAGTGGCAAATTGATCGATATAAGTATCAAATTCTAACATATATAGTCCCCCCAATTAGCTTCAGATATTGCCCCCTATTTTTCTCTATACCTATAAAATTCGACACCGGCTTGGGAATTCTGTCCTATCCTGCGATTTGTTAAAAGACTGTAATTTTACAGGAATAAAGTGCCATTCTTCTTAGGGGTGATGCATTGGCGACTTGGCAGGAGTTTACAGATAACAGGAATCTGACGAGTTAACAATGGAAGCATGTACAATACCCGGAACGGTGACCTCATGTCTTTTGGGTAGGCTTTAGCGAAAACAGAAAAAAGCTCCCCTTTTCTGGAGCGTCTTATCCTGGTCGAAGCTGAGCGATAAGGAAAGCTCCCAAGAATAAGCTAAGAATAACAGGAACCGAAATCACCATTCCGACATTTCGTGCCAAGTTATGCGGAGTTACCCATTAAGGATTTTCCAATTCTATTTAACCAAAATTTAAGTTTCACTTTTTGCAAGGCCAAATTATTTTTAAAACTAGAGTTATAGCTCTCTTTGCCTAATCATACTAGTTTCACACTCATAAGATATAGAACAACCCTGTTTGCTTTGGAGGTGATTGTCTTGTCAAAAGGTAAACGAGCCCTACAATATACTGCCTTGGGAGATTCATTGACTGTAGGTATTGGTACTGCCCTTTTTCCGTGTTCTTCTTTTGTTTGGCGGTATAAAGCATTGTCGGAACACGCACTGAACCGCCAAATCGATGTCAATATTTTTGCAAAAACTGGAGCCACTTCAAGAGAAATATTGCAATTCTTCTCATGGCCCAAAGTAGCGGTTAATGTTGCCAGTGCCGATATCATTACAATTACTGTAGGTGGCAATGATTTGATAGATGCGGCTGAAGTCTTTTTAGCTACATTTGACACTCAGGTCTTAAAAAAGGCACTTGACGAAAGCACTGCCAACATTGGCAAAATACTTGAGGAAATACACACATTAAAATCTGGAGTAGACAATTCTTATATCATTAGACTTGTGAATCTCTACAATCCCTTTCCAAAGATTCCGGAAGCGGACAGATGGATCCAGGATTTCAACGCCCATCTTGAAACGATTTCGAAGAAGCCTCATATAGGGGTTGTAGATGTCTATCATGCTTTTTCTGGCCGGCAAAACGAACTGCTTTCGCTTGATAGGGCCCACCCTAACCCAAATGGTTATCGTGTGATGGCTGAAGTTGCTTATCAATTAGGTTATGACCATTTATAAAAGCTTGTTCAATTATTATTTATAGTTCCGTTTTTCAATGTAAATGTATATCCCCTTTCCCTTTCCTTAGTTTAGATATAAGAAAACCTCCTTTGATGTTGGGGTTTAACCCGACATCAAAGGAGGTTACACGGTCTGTTTTACGTACACCACATGGTCTATGGGGAAAAAGAAACAGTATGTATAAATTTCCAAATAATCAAAAAGCGAGTCGTCTTGCTGATCTTATTTTTCGCTCAAAAAGGTACGCTCCGTTTTCCAATGCCATAGTACCGCATTACGTGCGGAGTCAATCATTTTGTAATCTTTGCCCTGCTTTCAATCTTATCGACGATTCTTTGGAATAGTTCGATTTGCCATTTTCCGGGCGGGCCTGCGTTCCGTGACAAACAGGTACTCACAATCGTCCTTCCGGCTTTTTAAGTATCTTCTAAGGTGATGCATGGCTTTAAAAGAAAGATAAACGATATGTTACGTTCCCTTTCAACAAAAATAGAGCCACTAAAGACCCTTCTAAAAAATATATTTCACTAAACCTGTTAATGATTTACAATATTTATAGATTGGAGGTGAAAAATATGTCTAATGGCTTTAAATTGTTTTCGATAATCCCAGATTCAACTAAGGAAGAAGCTCTTAACCCAGCAACCAATTTGATTGGACAAGCATTTAGAGGCATTGCACATAAAGTCTTGGATCCGTTGGTGAAATACAACATTGTAAAAGATAAAGAAATGGAAGACTTTATAACAAAAATTAGGACCAAAACAGATATTGTACCAGTTGAAAACAGAGACTCATCTAAGCTTGGTTTGACCTTAAAGGCTGTGGAAGATGGCTCTTACCAATTGAATTCTGAAATATTAAGGGATATGTTTTCAAATTTAATTTCAGCTACTGTAGATAATAGAAAAAATGATGTAATTAAGCCCTCCTTTTCTTCAATCCTGAAAGACTTATCACCAATTGAAGCATCTTTATTTGAGACAATTTCTAAAGTAAACCGCTTACCATTGGTAACTATCAGGATAGAAAATGATATAACCAAAGAAGGCTTAGATTATTTAAAGAATATATTGTTACTAAATAACAAACCTATCCATGATCTGGCTTCTCTTAATTCTTTACAAAGATTGGGGTTAATAGAAGTTTCTCAACATACATATTTGATTGCGCCACAATACGCAGTTCAATATGATAATTTTCTACAGTCCACTGAATATAAAGAGGCCGAAAGTAAATTGCCGATTAAGGATGGAGACCTTTATTTCGATTCAGTCAGGTTAAATAAGGGAAAAATTGAACTTACTGCTTTAGGAGAGGAATTCGGCAATATCGTTATCTCTTAGCATTTTGTTCAGAATAATTTTTTATTCTTTTTTCAATTTTTCCAATCTCTTTTACTGCTATTTCAGTTATTTTTCTTAAGATGACTAAATTAATGATAACTGAAATGATAACTGAAATAGCAGCCATCATATAAAGTTCAAGTTATACAACTTCTTTATTGAGTACTGTTTAATCGTCGCAATTTCATCCGATTGTGCGTTTTAAAACCTTAATTTATTTTAAAAACCTCTCATTAGTGGTAAAGGGAAGTGGGCTGCGAATTTATACGCTATCGTTGATTCTACAGGAAAGGTTATAACCGCTTTTCCAAATACCAAAGCTGCCGGGATAACATTTACGAATATCGAATTTACCATTCCAGTAAACAGGGTTTCCTGTGTAGTTACCGGCAAGATAGAATCCTCTGCAAAACCAACACTGGCGATTACTTCATAGAAGAACTTTCTTTTTGTCGTTGTTAGACCGTTCTGACCGCGGGCAGCCAGGATCTGAGCATCATGAACTTCATTGCGGTATTCTCCACTGTCATAAAACTTCCTCTTCTGTTCTCTGGTTTTATATTCAGGCTTACTATCACCTTGTTAATGTGCAAAATAAATTACGTATAACCAACCGAACACTCCATGTATAATCGCCCACAGAATTGATTGGTGAAAACTCCACGAGATGCAGATAGCTAAAGCACAACCGAATGATATACCACTTGACACTGTATTAGATTCATTCATTCCTACTCATTAGCCCCAATTCTTTTTCTCCTCTTTCGTTGACAATTACGCACTACACACTGATGAAACGGACAGAATACCGGCTTACCATCCTGCCTATGTACGAATATACATTTGATACACTTCTTCATGCCCGCTCACCTATATCCAAATAAAAAAGCACCCCAAAGGATGCTTTTCTTATATTAGCTATTTTTTTCTTGGTTCAATACGCAAAACATCTAACTTTGCTCGAATAAATCTCGAGTCTAGTTTCTTAATTGAAGATGCAGATAGAGTCTTGTTTGAAAGTTCCTTTCGAATATCATCTATTAATTTCCTAGTACCACTGATATGTTTTAACGATACTTCAGTTATCTTTTCCTCAACCATACTTGGAGTTCTTAATTCATCAACAAGCTTTTCCTCTAACGAAGAAAAATCAACCTGTTCACCATTGTTTAATTTAGAGCTTATTAAGTTTAATTCAAATTGGATTAGGTCTAAATATCTGACCATCTGTTGTTTGTCGTTACTAAGCTCTCTCCTCCATTGATGTTCCTTCTCTCTCTTGGTGAAATTAGCAGTTACTATAGTACTTGATACATAACCAGAAATAAGTCCTGTACCAAGACCAATTAGAATATTTTCAATTAATGGATTCATATTTTTTCCCTCCTTCATGTTCAAATTCAACAAAATGGTAAGGATTTCCTTCCTTGCAATTAAACCATCTTTATTTCGGCGGATGGCAACAGCTGCAATTCAAACCTTAACCGCAGCAGTCACGGGTGAAAGGAGAAATTGCAGTCTGACGATGGCTAAGTCAGCCTCAACCAGGAATGGAGCAATTGGTATAGTTGTCTATACTATATAGTGGCAAATGTATAGGCAAATAAAAGACTCCAGATTAAAGTCTGGAGCCAGTCTGTTTTTCATAACAATGATTTAAAATATTATAAAAAATGTTGTATTTTTCCTTTGTTGCGGGAAATGGGCAGTACATTTTTTCTCAAAGAATAATCATGAACTGATCATTTGTAGTTACTAAAACCATTGAACTGATTAGGTGAGTTTGAACCATGTCTGCCCTCCTTGTATATTCTTATACCACACAAAACAAGCTTTCATTTATATGCTTAACAAGTTTATGATCTGCTCTTCTTATACTATTTTGGACTGCACCCTTGCTAATTTCATAACAATTTGCGTATAAGGTATACAATTACCCCTAGACATTAGGTATATTTTCTCTTTCCCGTTCAGTAAGGCCAGATAAAGCATTCTCAATTTTTAACTTACTAAGAAGGCGAAATAGCTCCTTCTTAGCCTTCTAATCATCTAGATCCATATAAGGTGGTTTAGGATCAGTCCAACTGGTGCATGATTAATCCATTGATCCGCTCCTGTTTAAACTGTAAACGTGTTTTTAATTGATCAATCTCATTTGTCTGTTGTTTAATTATTCCTTCAAGATCTGCAAGCTCACACAAAGGACATTCACATCCCCCAAGTTCATCATCACATTCATGCTGTGAATCAAAAGAAAATCCACACTCCGGACAGCTGAATACATTTATTTTCATCTCAGCCGTGATATAAAACTCTGCTTCTTCAAATACATGCCGTTTTGACATTTCATCACTCTCTTTTCATGTCACAGAACTATTATTTTGTTTCCTAAATTTTCTTTCACAAATTTAGGAGTTTATGTCATAATTTCATTAAACTCAATAGATTACCAAAATTGTGAAGAGGTGCTAAGCGTATGAACAATACTTTTTTTTCTGGAACTTCGGAGATTGTTTCTTCAGGTCTCCTTATTCAATTTAATAAAAATCCTATTGAAATTAACGTGGATTTAAAAGGGATTCCCTTTAAATTCATATTTGATTTTATCGACGCGCCTAATATCTCTGAACCAAAAATAACTGCCAGTTCACCAAATAGTAGCACTCTGATATTAAATTTATATAATTTCAATAATCCTTTAGGGCAAGGAAGTAAATCTCCCCTAAATATCGGGAGTATAAATAATAGTTTCATATATTTAAATTTTCGGGTTTCCACCTTTAATGAAGGTGATAAAACACTTCATTATTCCATTTATCTTAGCCAAGAGGAGTTAAAGTTATGACGATATCGCCTCCTAATCAAAGAGGATCCGGAATAAATTTAAATCAGACGCTAATAGACAGTTCAAATATCCATGCCGCTTTAGGACAGGAAATACTAATTACAACGGAAGATAAGTTGGAAATCTGCTTAAGGGATCATGAAAAAATTCTTAAAGATAAGAATGATTGGGTTACTCCAGGAAGTCTCTTATTAAGCTTAATAACAAGTCTTTTAACTGCAGATTTTAAAAACTTTATTGGGGTAAAACCTGAAATTTGGAGTGCTTTATTCATCATCGGTAGCTTTTATTGTTTTATTTGGTTATTAAAATCTGCATTCTTTGCAATTAAATTTAGAAAATCAGGAGATATAAAAAATATTATTCAAAAGATTAAAAGTATGTCTCAAAACTTGAGCGATAAACCTTAAACCGACAAATACTGTTGGTTTAAGGTTGAAGAATATGTTTTACTTATTAAGTCGTCATCCCTCATAACAGCCGCCCTGAGAGACGAGGATACCGGCTTCATCAAACAGGTTCTCCTCGTTGTGGGAAAACAAGTCCCTATGTGCTTTCCTGTGGCTGTTCATGCTGTTTTCAAACTGGAAAACCTCGGAATCTTCAATTAAGTTTTCCCTTTCGTCACGCTGTGCTTCATCATTTAATTCCGTGTACTTTAGAATGTTCTTCCCTCCTAATCCCCGAAGGCCGTTTTATAACGGTTATGCATAACACAATACTAGGGCAAATTCTCCCGGACCAAGGATTTTGCAAATGGTGGAGGAACCGCGTTACCGCACCTGGCGACTTGCTGGGTTTTCGGATAAACCTTACCTGTATAGTCCCGATTGATAATGTAATTGGCCGGAAATCCCTGTGCAGCGAATAATTCATGTGGCTCCAGCATCCTAAGTAGAATGTCGGTTTTCTGATAATCCACTCCCTTGATGGTTACAAGTCCAAATCTGGCCTTGCGGTATTGGTATCAAGTGGCTCGTCAACGGGCTTGCCTGTCCCTTGTTCGTAGTATTTAATCAAGAATGATGTGTCAGCCTTTGGCCGGTCGTCGAAAACAATTTCCTATAGAACTTTTAAAAAAACAATCGGATTGTTTAGGATTCTGAAAAATAAGAAAAAGCCTCAACCACTTGATATGACAGGGTTTGAGGCTTAATTTTTATTGTATAGGATACTATGGCGGGACTGTGTGGGAATCGAACCCACCTGACCTGGCACGCAGGTCACAAGCGGTTTTGAAGACCGTGGAGGACACCAGTACCCCATTCAGCCCCGTATTGAAGACAGTACTCATTATATCAAGTATTCCCTATTGCCGCTATAGTTTTGCTACAAATGTCTAAGTCTTGTCATATTTTGCTGATTGACCCTATAATAGAGGGAGACAAATACGTTCTGTAGGTGAGGGGTATGCAAAACATTTGGGCCCAGTGGTTTATATTTTTCTGGGGATTTACGTTGATCGGGTTGTTTGCGATTGGCGGGTATTTTATGTTCCGTAAGTTTTTGAAAAAGTTGCCCAAGGAAGATGGCAAGTCCATCATGGATTGGGAAGAATACTATGTGAACGAGTCGCGCCATTTATGGCCCGAGGAGCAAAAGCATTTTCTTGAGGATTTGGTTTCGCCTGTTCCGGAGCTGTTCCGCGATGTTGCCAGACACAAAATTGCTGGCAAGATTGGTGAGTTGGCGCTGAACGAAAAGGTGAAACGGATTGACCAGGACCTGGTGATTAGGGGCTATATCCTGGCAACGCCGAAGCGTGACCATAAGTTCCTACGAAAGCATCTCAAGGAAAAGCAGATTGATATGACGCCGTTTGAGCATTATTTTTAGAAAGCCGCCAGCCATTGGCGGCTTTTTCTAATCCCCCAAAATAAAAAAACAGCCGGCTCACCTTAAGCCGGCTGTTTGCTATTCATCAGTTTTGTTTGCAGCTTCTTAAAGTCCCTGTACATGGCAATCCGCCACGGGACAATCATTGAGAATGCCAGTAGGAAGAACATGCCTGACACTTCCCCGAAATCGATTGTCGTGCTTAGAACGGCCTTCATAACAATCCTAACAACAAAAAGGCCAATGAGGATAAAGAAAAACGCTTTGGAACGCTTTAAATAGATTTCGTTCCCTTTGATTTCAAACGCAGAGGTTTTGATCAAAAGTATCGAAAACAGCATTCCAATGATGACCGCTTCGGTGATTTCCAATGGAGTCACCCGGAATTGCGGTACGATATACATTAGCGCCCCGCTGCTCATGAATACCGGGGGCAGGATAATTTTCTTGATGGAAGCGGGCTTTTTGGCAGCCTTCATCCGGACGAACATCGCAAGCATTGCCATGCCAACCGCGCCGATTGAAGAAGCGAGAACTAGATTCATCTGTCTCATCCCATTCTAGTAAGATTAACATTGTAATTATACTACAAAAATCAAGGGATTTCATGTGCACTGACTTAGGCTAATGCCGTTAATAAAGGACTTTCCTCTATTAAAAATCCCTTAGAACCCTGTAAATCCGCCAAACATATTAGTAAGCACGATAATGATTTGTGTCAACCAGTCAAAGAACAGCATAATTCCCATTACGATCATGACGTAACCGCCAATTTTCATGATTTTGATAGAATTGCGCTTGATCCAGGACATGCGGCCAACGAAGAAGGATAGTATGAAGAACGGAATCGCAAACCCAAGGACATAGGCAATCATGAGTACCATGCTTGAGTCGGGATTTGTTGCGGCCATACTAAGGACAGCGCCAAGGATAGGCCCGGTACATGGCGTCCAGCCTGCGGCGAAAGCCATCCCAATCAGGATTGTTCCCGCATAGCCTGAAGGCCTGTTTTTAAATTCGAACTTTCTGTCTTTCATTAAAAATTTCGGCTGGAAAACGCCGACAATCATCAATCCGAAAAGAATCATGAAAATAGCGCCGATCCTGCGGATAAGTTCCTGGTTTTGGAACAAAAATTCTCCGATAAAGGACGTTGCGAATCCCATCATGATAAAGATGGACGAAAAACCGATCAAGAAGAAGATTGTATGAATAATACTGCGCCTTTGCATCATCCCGTTTTCGCCTTTAAGCTCGCTTACGGACATCCCTGTAATATAGGATAGGAATGCGGGATATAAAGGCAGGCAGCACGGCGAAATAAAGCTCATAAAGCCAGCTCCGAGCGCGAGGAATACGTTAACATCAGTAGCCATGGATCCAACTCCTACTCTTGTGTGTTCTTCTTTTATTCTAACAAACTCCCCAACTAAAAGGATATGTTTTGGATTGAACGTTTTGTGTCAGCCAGCCAAGTTTGTAATTGTTTGCATAGTAGAAACGTATTGGATATTTTTTTACAAAAATCTTTTGAATTAATTACCATAATGAGGTATACTAGTCGAGAATCATAAATTGTTAGATTTTGTCTGTCATAGACTACATAAATGGAGAAACTCCAGAAAGGAATTACAGCCGTGTTGAAACAGGACTTGCTCTCCCTGATCGAGAAAAAGAGGGCGGAATTAATTCAAGTCGCTACTAACAACGGCTTGACTTCCTCGATTGCGATCCGGCACAGCCAGGAATTGGACCATCTTTTAAACCAATACAACAAAACCTACATCAAGAAAGTTCATGCACACTCATAAGGACAGCCTGGCTAAAAAGCCAGGCTGTTTCATTTTATCACAATAATATTATTACTTCTATTAACCTTGCCTGACCGCATCCTCCATCCGCTCAACCAATCCATTCTGCAGAAGGTACATTTTGTGGTACAAGCCCTTCTGTGCAAGCAATTCCTGGTGGGTGCCGCGTTCAACGATTTCACCCTGGTGCAAGACGAGGATGAGGTCGGCATCCTGGATGGTGGAAAGCCTGTGCGCAATGGCAATCGTTGTCCGCCCTTCCCTCATCTTTTCGAGTGCGGTTTGGATTGCTTCTTCCGTTTCCGTATCGATATTGGCGGTTGCTTCGTCAAGAACGAGTATTTTCGGATCGGTTGCAATCGTCCTTGCAAAAGCGATCAATTGCCGCTGGCCGCTTGAGAAAGCCGACCCGCGTTCGACAACCTTGTGATCATATTTATCATCAAGCTTTTCGATGAACGTATTCGCCTGGACGAACCTCGCCGCCTGGATGATCTTCTCTTCCGGCATTTCTTGGTTGTGGAGCCGTATGTTGTCTTTTACGGTCCCGTAAAACAGGAATGGATCCTGGAGGACGAGTCCCATTTTCCTGCGCAATTCATCCTTTGAATAATCGCGGGTAGACTTCCCGTCGATTAGGATATCTCCCCTCTCATACTCATAAAAACGCATAAGAAGATTGATGATTGAACTTTTGCCGCTGCCTGTATGGCCGACGAGTGCAACCGTTTCCCCTGGGTTAGCCGTGAAAGAAATGTTTTTAAGGACATCCGTTTTCCCGTCATAGGAGAAGCTCAGGTTGCGGATTTCAATTTTCCCATCCTGTATCTCGAGCCCTGGAGTGCTTTCCTGGGCAGGCGCATGCTCGCTTTCATCAAGGAGCTTAAATACCCTCGAACCAGCCACTATCGCCTGCTGGTAAAGGGAAAGCCTCATCATCATTTGGTTGACGGGTTCGAAAAAGCGGTCAAGGTAGCTGATGAACGCATACAGAACTCCGATTTCGACCGACACCTCCATTGAAGCGATGCCGAAATAGCTCAACACAAGGATTAGAGCCATGATGTAAATCAGATCGATGGCAGGCCTTAAAAGAAGTCCGTCAAGCTTGATATTCTTCATTCCGGCCTGAAAATGCTTATCGTTAATATCGCCAAATTCCTTACGAAGCCTTTTTTCCTGCCTGAACACCTGGATGATTTGCATACCCCCGAGCGATTCGGCGAGTTTAGCGTTCAACTGGCTCAGCCGCTCGCGCATATCCATATAAAAGCGGGCGCTGAATTTCCGGTACATGCTCATTACAGCCAGGATGACTGGCAGCAGGACTGTACAAAACAATGCGAGCTTCACATTCAGGAAGAACATTGCCACGTATATCCCGAAAAGGAAAACTCCACTCTGAATAAACGTTGCCAGGACTGTTACAAACATATCCTTAATCGCTTCGGTATCATTTGTCACCCTGGAAACAATGCTTCCTGCAGGCGTTTTGTCGAAGTACCTCATCCCGAGGGACTGGACCTTTGAAAACACTTCAATCCTAAGCTGCTGAATGATTTTTAAGGCGATTTCCTGGAACTTCACTAGCTGGAAGAAAAGCAGGAACACTTTAACCACCTGGATGCCCATATAAATTGATCCTAGGACAATCATCGGCTTGAATTGGATATTTCCTGGAGTCAGGTAGTCATCGATGAATATTTTTACTAGATACGGGCCCGCGATGTCCCCAAGCGTTGTCAGCAGGAGGAGAGTGAAGGCCACGATGATCAACTTTTTATGCGGTTTTGTATAGGCCAGGAGCCGGAACAGAACTTTCCGTTGCTCCTTCTCTGTCAGATTTGTTTCCACCTTAATGCCCCCCATGCTCAACAAGCTCTTCAAGCTGCTGGCGCAAGTACATTTCTCTGTACCAACCGCCTCGGTCCATCAGTTCTTCGTGCGTGCCCCGCTCCGAAATCCTGCCTTCCTCGATGACAAGGATGAGACTCGCGTGCTGGATGGCGCTTAGCCTATGCGAAGTGATAATGGTAGTCTTCCCTTCCCGTTCCTGCTTTAGGGCGGAGAGAATCGCCTCTTCCGTTTTCGCATCAACCGCTGAAAGGGAATCGTCTAGAATGAGGACCTCCGGATTCATAAGCAGCGCCCTAGCAATCGAAATCCGCTGCTTTTGCCCGCCTGAGAGTGAAACGCCGCGCTCGCCGACGACTGTCTCATAGCCATCCGTGAATCCAAGTATATCGGAATGAATATTCGCAAGCTTGGCAGCCCCGATAATTTCATTCTCAGTCGCATCTGCCTTGGCAAACGCGATATTTTCACCAACGGTTGCCGAGAACAGGAAATGGTCCTGCGGTACATAGCCGATTGCCTGCCTTAGTTTTTCAAGCTTGTAGTCGGCAATATTGTGGCCGCCAAACTGGATTTCTCCGTTTTCAACATCATACTCCCTGATAAGAAGCTTAAGCAGGGTTGTTTTCCCAGCACCTGTTTTCCCGACGATACCGAGCGTTTCGCCTTTCCTGATTGTAAAATTGATGTTCTTTAGCAATGACGAATTTTCATTTGGAAAAGTAAATTTGTCGATCGCATAATCAATGCTGCCAACTGGCACCTCGTCGATGGCATTTTCTTTTTCCTGAATATCAACTTGCTGGCGCAAAAGGAGAGAAACACGGTCATAAGAAGCCCGTCCGCGCTCAACAATATTGAACAGCCAGCCAAAGGCAAGCATCGGCCAAATCAGGAGGCCCAAATAAGTTGTGAAAGAAATCAGCTGGCCAATCGTCAGGTTATCATTAAGGACTTCCCTCGCACCAAAACCAATTGATAGGAAAAAGGAAATGCCGGCAATGATTGAAATGGTAGGATCATAAAGGGAGTCAATCTTTGCAACCACCATGTTTTTCTGGACGACATCCTCGGACTGATTCCTGAAATCCTCGATATCCTCGTCTTCCTGGCCGAATGTTTTGATTACTTTAATACCCGTAATGCTTTCCTGGGTTTTGTCGTTCAAGGACGAAAAGGCTTCCTGCGCCTTATGGAAGGAACGGTGGAGCATCTTCCCAAACCAGCTCGTCAGCATCGCCATGAACGGCATCGGGATGAGCGCAATCAATGTCAATTTCCAGCTGATTGTAAATGCCATCGCCATGATGACGAATCCACCTGTCGCAAGTGAATCGACTAACGTCAATACTCCAGCGCCGGCCGTCTGCTGGATGGCGGAAAGGTCATTTGTCGCATGCGCCATCAAGTCGCCAACCCTCCTGTTCTGATAAAAAGAAGGTGACATGTTGGTGAAGTGCTCGTAAAGATTGTTCCTTAAATTCCTTGTCAGCTTGACCGCCGATCCGAAAATCATTATCCTCCAGAAATAACGGAGAATATACATCGCAAGCCCCGAACCCAACAGCACGAGCGCCCATTTGATCAACGTAGCGGACGTCATGGAACCTGCCTGGATTTGGTCGGCGACAATCCCGATGACCTTTGGCGGTATCAATTGAAGGAATGCTACAAATAAAAGCAAAATAATTCCGGTTATGTATGCCTTTCGTTCTTGCCAAAAAAACCACTTAAGCTCAGCAAATATTCTCATCTTTCCCCCCACTCTTTCTCTCTTTTTTTCCGAACCAAGCATGGATTAAGGTAACCATACCCATTTTACCCAATCCTCGGAATTACTATTTTATCAAATTTTTAAAAAATAAGGAAGATTGGAAATTATGAACCCTGAGTTCTCAGACTTTGTGAGCTAAAGGAAAAAAATAAAAGAGGAACCCAAGCCCTTTATGCAAAAAAAGAGGATGAGTTCCTTTCTTAAAAAACATCACTAAATACCTATAACATGTACACCGCTCGCAGCACATTATTTATACTGGGAACCAGTCAATCTTTTTAAGGTTTCAACCCAACATTTTTAGTACTATATTAGAAAAAGATTGTAATAAACCTGACTTAAATGGGTAAGCATTGTAATTTGCAATTTATGTTTCATAACAAATTAGGGAATTTGAAATATAAAAAAGGCCACTACAACTTAATATAGTGACCTTTAGAGCCGTGACAGATATTTAGCAGGTGGCAATCTGCATCTCTTTTAAGACCCAATGGGTGTGACGGCTGCCTGTTCCGTCCTTAAATATCTGTCTTATATATCTTAACTAGAGAATATCAAAAATATGATAAAAAGTAAAGGTTTTCGAATTTGGATTAGAATTTTTTTACTGTACCGGATTTTAAATAACTTTCTAATTTCAACTCGTCAATAGGGTAAGCAGATCTAACTGCTAACTTGCCTTTATTTTTAACCCTTACTGCTACAAGAATTGTTTTATCAATTTTTTTAATAAATTGTAAGCTATCCCCTTTTGGATGAAGTCCAACATAGTCGGGGTTTTGAACAATTGATGGAATGGCTTCTATATGTTTTTTAAATTCTAAATCGCTACTAAAATCTTCTTTATGTTTTTCAATATATTTGATTCTATCTTTCCATATCAAAATATGTCTTTCACTAAGTGATAAATTCAGCAAGGTAATAATTTCATTAGTTAAAGTTCCAATAAGATAAGGTGTCTCTCTTAAATCGTCAATATTAAAGGAATCATAGACTATCACTTCTGGAGTTTCCATTTTTTGTTCACCTCGCTCTTATCTTAGTTATACGACAAAAGCGAAGAAATTAAAACAAATTTTTTAGGTATTTTATTCATATTTCTTGTTCATTTTACGTCATTTTTTTTGAAATCGTGGATTATATTTTCAGCTATACTAAAGAGCCAGCTCGGTCCTAGCGAGAGTCACCCAGGGAGAACCCTTTTAGCCGCTTCTTTTTTACGTTTTAAAATCTGATATGTGAAATGCCTGTGCCTAAATAAGTTCGGAAAAAATTATCCTATCTTTGTACCTTATCCTCATAATATGTGTCTTTATCTATGAAATTTAATCCATATTCTCTTTCATGCTGAACTAATAAAGATACTATTTCCTTATTTCTTTTCCCATTGATAAGGATTGTTGTTTCCCTGATATTTTACTGATTTAAGCCCTCTAATTTACATCGCCCTTGATCCACAATCAGCCATCATCGGAATCATTGTCTTATTCCTGAACAAGTATTAGTCTCTTAAATGTTCCAACAACATAAAAAGCCACCTTTCCTGCTTAATCTTTCGCAGTAAAAGTGGCTTTAGGCTTGGATTGAAGAGTGATTAACCAAAAATGATAAAAAATCGGAGAAAGATTCACTAAATCACGAATCCGCTTCCATATAACTCATCTAAATTGGTTACTAAAACTCGGTAGAACCCTTGTCTTATAAGGGTTTCAAGCAAATTGTTATTTGGTTTGCTTATTCATTGCTTGCATCATCTGATTGATCTTCTTTTGGGACGGTTTCATGCCCATTTGCATCATCATGACTTTCAGCATTTGTTCGTTAATTGGCGGATTTTTCTTAAGATAATCCATCATGTACTTGCGTGTTATAAAAAATCCGATTGCAATTCCAGCTACTAGAGCCAGAACAGCAATGAGGACTACATAACCAGTACTCATTTTATTTCCTCCTTCGTGTTGTCCTGCTAATACAGTGTAATTTACCAAGCGTAATTATACAATAGTTCGTGCCATTTAGACAAATTTTCTTTCCTTAATTGGTTTCAGCCATCCATATTTATCATTCTCCATGTCAATGGCGAGGAACGAAGACTCACATTTTCGAAGGACTTCAAAAAATGCCGTTTCCGCCTCATAGCCTCCATCGGCATCAATTAGTATGAAGGTTTCATTAACCGTTAGGGCTGCCCAGCTTGTCCTATTGTTGAGTTCTATTATATAGCGGCCGTTTTCCGCCTTAAGGCTATTCGTCTTTTCCAACTGCTTATGCAGAAGCTGATGAATCCGCAAAACCGGCAGCGGCTTTGTAATAAAGCTGATTTGCTTATCTGTAATATGCTTAAGCTCACCGGCAGCCTCTCTATTTTCTTTAAATAAATGAAAAAATATGCGCTCTCTTCCGAAGTAATGGGAGGCAAACTCGTCTTCAATTAAATAGAGCTGGTACTTTCTCATTCCATTCTCTCCCTGCTTCTAATTCCATTCTCCTATTACCCTGTAACGGAGGAAACGCGAATCTTAATCATTTTTTAAAAAAATATCATGGCTGGTTGGACGGTATCCCCTTTTTACATTTACTTTTTTGCCATTCCGGATCCGTTTCCGGTCCGTTTATTCCGATTATTGAAAATTTTACCTTGTCTTTCATTATACTATTTCAAGCTTTCCCTGTCACTAGATTAACAAGGTCTTTGGTGCAATCTGTGGACATCTTATTACCGTTGTGCGATATCAAAAAGGCTGGGCAATTTACGCCCAGCCTTCGGTTTGATTTTGCATTCGATTAGTTTTGAAGAAGGTCCTTTACCTTGGAAACAACGTTGCCAACACTAAAGCCATACTCTTCCATAACTTTTTCGCCAGGGGCGGAAGCGCCAAATGTATCAATCGCAAGGACTTCACCTTGGTCACCTGTGTAGCGATGCCAGCCAAGTGATGTGCCCATTTCGATGCCAAGGCGTTTTTTTACAGATTTAGGAATAACTGATTCTTTGTATTCCTTCGATTGCTTTTCAAAACGATCCCATGAAGGCATGCTCACAACCGATACTTCAATTCCATCCTTCGCAAGCTCTTCCTGTGCTTTAACGGCAAGGCCAACCTCTGAGCCTGAAGCGAGGATGAGGGCGTCTGGAGTTTCCTTAGACGATGGGGAAACCACATAGGCACCTTTTGAAACTCCGTCATAGGCATTTTTATCGGTTCCTTTAAGGGTCGGCAGGTTTTGCCTTGTAAGGACAAGCGCTGTCGGAATATCCCTTGATTCAATTGCCAATTTCCAAGCAGCCGAAGTCTCGTTTCCATCAGCCGGACGGATAACGGATAGGTTCGGCATTGCCCTTAGTGCTGCGAGCTGCTCGACAGGTTCGTGGGTCGGGCCATCTTCCCCAACAGCAATGCTGTCATGAGTAAAGACGTACGTAACCGGAAGTCCCATAAGTGCAGCAAGCCTGATAGCAGGGCGCAGGTAGTCGGAGAATACGAAGAATGTACCAGCGAACACCTTTAATCCGCCATGTAGTGCCATACCGTTAAGGGCAGCACCCATTGCGAATTCCCTTACGCCAAACCAAATGTTGCGTCCCTCGTAGGAGTTCGGCAGGAAATCACCAGCATTCTTGATCGATGTTTTATTTGAACCTGCAAGGTCGGCGGATCCGCCAAAGAAAGTCGGCAGGTTTTGGGCGATTGCATTGATCGCTTCGCCGGATGAAGCCCTGCTTGCTAGGCTCTTGCCTTCGCTGTAAACAGGAATGTCTTTGTCCCAGCCTTCAGGAAGCTCGCCTTTAAGCGCCTGATCCAGCTGGCTGCCTAGTTCAGGATAGTCTTTTTTGTATTGCTCAAACTGGCTGTTCCATTCCGCTTCTTTTTTCGCGCCGTTTTCTTCGACCATCTTGCGGAAGTGGGAATAAACCTCTTCAGGTACATGGAAATCTTCTTCAAATGTCCATTTATATGCTTCTTTTGTTAGCTTCAGTTCATCCATTCCAAGCGGAGCGCCATGGACATCGGATTTTCCTGAAAGATTCGGTGAGCCGTACCCGATGATTGTTTTTACCTCAATCATGGTTGGGCGGTCAAGATCGCTTCTTGCTTCTTCAAGCGCCTTAGCAACCTCAATAAGGTCGTTACCGTCTTCTACTCTGATGTATTGCCAGCCGTAGGAAAGGAATCGGTCCTTTACGCTTTCGGAGAAGGATTGATGAAGATCGCCATCAAGTGAGATATCGTTTGAATCATAGAGGACTACGAGCCTGCCAAGCTTTAAATGGCCTGCAAGTGAAGCAGCCTCAGCTGAAACACCTTCCATCAAATCCCCGTCACCGCAAATGCTGTATGTAAAATGGTTAACGAGCTCGTAATTATCTTTATTGTAGGTAGCTGCCAAATGGCGTTCAGCCATGGCCATTCCCACTGCCATCGCAATTCCTTGTCCAAGTGGACCTGTTGTGGCTTCAACGCCTTCAGTGTGGCCGTACTCAGGATGCCCAGGAGTTTTGGAGCCCCATTGGCGGAATTGCTTAATATCATCCATAGTTACATTGTAGCCAGAAAGGTGAAGCAAGCTGTATAACAGCATTGAGCCGTGGCCAGCGGAAAGCACGAATCGGTCACGATTAAACCAGTTCGGATTTTGTGGATTATGGTTCATGAACCGGGTCCATAGCGTATAAGCCATTGGAGCTGCGCCCATCGGCATTCCCGGATGCCCGGAGTTAGCCTTCTCGATTGCATCGATTGACAACGTCCTTATTGAGGTTACGGACAAAGCATCAATTTTGTCAAACATATATTACATCCTTTCGTGTTCAGAATCCTACCTACTTAATATTATAGCTCTCTTGTGAATTATTCAACAAATCACCTATATGAATGCGCTACCAATTAAAAATTATTTTTTTATCGGTAAAAAAGCCTAAAAACATGAATAAATCAGGGTTTTTTTGGTATAGGCAAAAAGAAAACAGGCCCCCCGTTTTAGTGGAGATGCCTGTTGTTTTTTCTTGCTTTAATTTTCTCCGGTGTGACGTCGGTCCCTTCCGGATCAATAATGGTCGTGTTGGTCAATGTATCGAGCATGGAAGAACGGAAAACCTGTAAATATTCCTTCCTTAACAGGGTTTGTTCTTTTGCTTCGTCAGCTGTCAATCCGACTGACTTCGATTTCCTGGCCAATTCGTTTATACGGGCAAGTTTTTCTTTTGATAGCATGGCACTCCCTCTTTCGATTAGGCTACCATGCATAATACTATAAAAATACCGCTGATTACAAGGAAGAGGGCTTGTCCTTATCCATTGCTTCCCTGTATCTTCGATGGACAGTCGCCTTTGAGACATCATAGCCAAATCCCCTGAGTGTTGCAGCGATTTCGGCAAATGTAAGTCCGTTCCCCTTCAGCCGGATAATTTCATTTATCGGGATTTCTATTCTTTCCCGGCCTGGGCTTTCATTGATGTTTTTTAGATTTCTTTGCGGTCGGTAACCATTTTCAACCGCTCTTTTCATTCCACGTTTTATTTTGATGTTATGCAGCTTCCTTTGGTATTCCTCAACCATGGCGACAATTTTGATAATCATCGAATCGGATTCCGACAGCTGCAGTTCGCCGTCATGCGCCACGCTATAAAGCTTAATTCCATTCTTGGACAAAAGATGGAGAATGGCTATTTTCGCGTTCCCCCGGCCGATTCTTGTTTCATCCTGGATCAAGACGGCATCGATTTCGTCTTCCTTAATAAGCGAGAGGAGCTCAAGAAGGCCTTCCCGTTCAAGGTCATAGCCGCTTGCCTGCTCACGAAAAACGGCTGCAGTTTCGAATTCATGCCGCTTTGCAAGGGCAAGCAGCTCCTCTTCCTGCCTGGCAAGGGAGGTTTCCTGGGCTTCTTTTTCTGTGCTGACTCGGCAATAGATGGCTGCCCGGACTCTGCTTCCCTCCACTCTATTCACCGCTTCCCGCACTGGCAAGCTGCTGGCCGCCGTCAATGGCAAGCTTTTTTACCGGTACAAGTAACTTATCTCCAGGAAAAATGGTTTCACTTTCAAGCGCATTGTTTTTCTTTACCCAGTTTATGATTTCGGCTCGCTCTAACGAATGTTGATCCGCAAGTTCTCCGGCAACTGCCCAAAGGGAGTCTCCCTCTTTAATTGTAATCGTCATATATGTATCTTCGGTGGCTGGCTCATTGAAAAGCGATACTGCCCCTGCGGTCAGGCAACTGAATAAAATAAGCAAAATTGCGTATGAGTTGTTTTTCAAAAACTTTTTCACTGGACGCACCCCTTAAGAATGTATGTTCGGTTTAATTGATTTTATTATAATACGAACATTTGTTTGATGTCAACACAAAAACTCGAACTTATGTTTGTATCCTTGTCCAGTTCATGCTATAATAAGGTAACAATATAAACGAGGTGTATCCATTTATGGCTAAAATATCAAAACGGCAACAGGAGATCCTTGATTACATTAAAAGTGAAGTAAAAAGAAAGGGTTACCCGCCGTCCGTCCGTGAAATTGGGGAAGCAGTTGGGCTTGCCTCCAGTTCTACAGTACATGGCCACCTTGAACGCCTGGAATTGAAAGGCATGATCAGGCGTGACCCTACTAAGCCAAGGGCAATTGAAATATTGGAGACTGAGGAATCATACATTCCAAAAGTCAGGGTCGTCAATGTCCCTATTGTCGGCCGTGTTACTGCCGGCCAGCCCATAACAGCTGTCGAGAACGTTGAAGAGTATTTCCCTCTTCCAGAAAGGATGGTACCCTCAGACGAGCAGGTATTCATGCTTGAAATTATGGGGGAAAGTATGATTGAGGCAGGTATCCTCGATGGGGACTATGTAATCGTCAAGCAGCAAAAAACCGCGAATAACGGGGATATTGTTGTAGCCATGACAGAAGAAGACGAAGCTACATGTAAACGATTTTATAAAGAAAAAGACTATTTCCGCCTTCAGCCGGAAAATCCTGCAATGGAACCAATCATCCTGAGGGAAGTTTCCATTTTGGGGAAGGTTATCGGCGTCTACAGAAGCATCCATTAAAAAACAGGCTATTGCAGATAGCCTGTTTTTTCTTTGCCTATATTCGGTTTTATGGTTTAGCAGGAGCATCTTCCCTTGCCTGTTCCCTCTCGTCATACCAAAGCTTCACGTGCGTAAGTATGGAAAATACGAGGAAGAAATTCATGGCCCATACGCCGACAAACGGGCTGATTCCTCCAAACTCTATCGTCTTAAACCCCTTTATTATCATGACAAAATAGGATTCAATAAATACGAGAACGAATCCCGCCGCACCTGCAACCGCCATTCTGATCAAATTAACCCCTCCTAAAATCCCCTTAGTCAAAAGTTTGTCAAAAGTTTTTTACAGTATTGTGAACATAAACAACATGCCCACATTTTTAATGTTGAATCTGTTATTTTATAGATACAGAGAAACAACAACAGCAATCACACATTAACAACACAACACGAAATTGCTGAGTATCGACATCGCATCATTCAGCCAGAATACAGCCAGAGCCAACAGCTAGATGCACACATCCATGAATGGAAACGCATCCAGAATCGACAAAAACACGCAGCATGATGCACCTAAGAACAACAGCTAAGAACCAGTTCATTACAGCAAGATAACAACTAAGATATGCGAACAAGATACACCATCGGCATCGATGACAACTAAGAGACAGCAGCAAAGAAACAATTCATTACATCAGGATCTCAACTGAGATAAGACATCGAGATACACCATTTGCATCGGAGAGACAGCATGTACAGCCATCCAGAAGACATCACATCAAGATTCACATCATTGTGATCAGCTGGCATTTACTCAACAGTTATGCGCCAGCTGAACCCGCTAAACCGCATTGAAAAATGCTGTATATATCTTAAAATGGCCGCCCACCCCCTTGGCGGCTGTTTGCATTTGCTTTCCTTTTGCCCCGCGCTTAACGGACAAAAAGCCCGCAGCCTCGGGATTCAAAAAATAAGATGGAGTGTTAGCTTGTTATAAGGGTCCAATTGTTTCAACCTACCCATCAATGAACCAACTGATGGAAGTTCACTCTATTATATACCAACGTGGTTTGGAAAGTAATAAACAAATGTCACAATTCTGCCTTATTAATTTTTTGCCCTCCTTCCGAACTTTATAAACTTGATGCTTTCATTCATTTAATTAACATAGCCAATTGAATAAGAAAATAAAAAGAAACGCTCTGATTTCGATCAGAGCGTTTCTCTTTGCAAATCATTTAGTGATTTACCTAATCAATTACAGTTCAATTTGTTGAAATTATTTTTGTATTTTCTAACCCGAACCCTTTATTGCCGGGCCGGACTACTTTTAACCAAATTATTTTAGTACATACTCATATACTGTTCACGTTCCCAAGGATGTACTTGGGTCCTAAACATATCCCATTCAATCTCTTTCGCTTCCAAGAAGTGCTCAACGATATGCTCGCCAAGCGCGGACAGGATGACATCATCGGTTTTCATCATATCAAGCGCCTGGGCAAGAGTAGCTGGCAGGTCTACGATTCCTTCTTCGAGGCGCTCTTCCTTTGTCATCACGTATATGTTGCGGTCAACTGCCGGTGGCGGTGTCAGCTTGTTCTTGATTCCTTCCAGGCCTGCTTTCAACAGGACAGCTATTGCCAAATATGGATTGGCCGAAGGGTCTACGCTCCGCACCTCAACGCGCGTGCTCATTCCGCGTGAAGCAGGGATACGGATAAGCGGTGATCTGTTTTTCGCGGACCATGCAACATAGCATGGTGCTTCATAGCCAGGCACCAGGCGCTTATAAGAGTTGACAGTCGGGTTTGTGACTGCGGTGAAGTTTGTAGCGTGTTTCAGGACGCCGGCGATAAAATGGAATGCATTTTCACTTAGGTCTAATTTGCTCCCTTTTTCATAAAAGACGTTCTCATTTCCTTTGAACAGGGACAGGTTGCAGTGCATGCCGGAACCGCTCACTCCGAACAATGGCTTTGGCATGAACGTTGCATGCAAGCCATGCTTCCTGGCAATAGTTTTTACAACGAGCTTGAACGTTTGGATATAGTCGCATGCTGTGATGGCATCCGCGTATTTAAAATCGATTTCGTGCTGGCCCGCAGCCGTTTCATGGTGGGAAGCTTCGATTTCAAAGCCCATTTCTTCAAGCTCAAGAACGATATCCCGGCGGCAGTTTTCGCCAAGATCGGTCGGGGCAAGGTCAAAATAGCCGCCGCTGTCATTCAGTTCAAGAGTCGGTTCGCCATTCTGGTCAAGCTTGAACAGGAAGAATTCCGGCTCCGGCCCGATGTTGAAGGTAGTGAAACCGAGATCTTCCATTTCTTTAAGTACCCTTTTCAGGTTATTGCGGGGATCACCGCCAAATGGCGTCCCATCCGCATTATGAATATCGCAAATCAGGCGTGCGACTTTCCCTTTTTCGGCTGTCCACGGGAAGATGACCCATGTGTCAAAATCCGGGAAAAGATACATATCCGATTCTTCAATCCGGACGAATCCTTCAATAGAAGAACCATCGAACATCATTTTATTATCAAGTGCCTTCCCAAGCTGGGAAATGGGGATTTCCACGTTTTTGATTGTCCCGAGTATGTCCGTGAATTGCAGACGGACAAATTTAACGTTTTCCTGTTTTGCCATTTTTTCGATGTCATCTCTTGTGTACCTAGCCAAGTTGTTTCCTCCTTTATAAATAGCAACGGATTAATTGAAAAAGCGGGACATATCGCCATGCCTTAAGGTGGAACGGTTTAACCGCCCGGCATGGAGCAATTCGCTGCGAAGCAATTTCCTTAGTTCAACTTCCGTCAATTCCCTTTTCGGTTTCTTCTGCTCTTCGGACTCTTGCTGCCCGACAGGTTGGGCAACGAGGAATATTTCCCTGATGCCGGCCATATTGACTCCCTTGTCAATCAAATCCTTGATTTCAAGCAGCCTGTCTATATCATTTAAACTAAACATCCGCCTATTTCCCTCTGTTCTTGCTGGGGAAATCAATTGATGTTCTTCATAATAGCGGATTTGCCTTGCAGTCAGATCAGTCAGCTGCATCACAATTCCCATTGGAAACAGCGGCATGGAGCGGCGAATCTTGCTTCCACCCATGTTTTCTCCCCCTTATCGTGACTTACAAACTGAATTATATTCAATGTTAAAAAACCTGTCAATATCATGTTAGGTTTTCTAACATAAGTTTTTTATATTTTTTTCACAGCAAGAAATAGTATTAAAAAGGAAAACTGAATCTTAAGGAATACCTACCGGAAATATGTACCTTACATTTTTCAATGTCCTGTCACTTTAGGCATATTCCCTATTTTCTATTCTTTATTTATGGTAAAAGATAGAAAGAGTGAAATGGGCACCATTTATGTTTTACACCAAAAAGAAAAGGCATCTACAACTAACCGGTTCCGTTTCCTATCGCAAAACGTGAATTTACAGCTAAATATGTAAAGAAAAATGTAGTTCAATTTGCACCGTATTTTGCGGTGCTTTTTGTATTTTGGAAAATAAAATAGCCCAGCTCCGTAAGGAACTAAGCTATTGTTAATTATTATAGCGTTGTTTAATTGAAAAACCTTGTTGGTTTAATTACCTAAGTGGAGTCAAATTACTATATAACGTATTAATGAACTGCTTAATATCACTGGAATTGTTCAATATAAAAATGTTTTTATCGACTTTGTGTTGGTCCAAAAGCTTAATAATTTCAGGCTTTTTCTTTTTACCGAAGTACCAAACTGATTTTAAAAGTTTCATATCAATCTGTTCTTTACACCCCTTAGGTAAATCCGAGCGGTTAATTTTCCTGCTTTGGTACCATCGTTTAATCACTCTGTACATTCTTGTAAACCTGGGTAAATCTACGAAAACTATTGTGTCAGCTCTGTTTAATCGAATGTCTAAGGAGCTTGTAAAGTTACCATCCATTATCCACTTGTCTTCTTTGACAAGGTTTTCTAGTTTATTTCTCCATTCCTTATCAGATGGTGCTTCCCAGTTAGCTTTCCAAAAGTGATAGTCCAGATGAATTAGGGGTAAGGATAATTTTTCTGATATTTTTAGACCGAGCGTAGTTTTGCCTGAACCAGAAGAACCAATTATCATAACTCTTTTCATAAATATCCCCCCATAATTTTGGACCCTTCTCTTTTAAACTGTCCGTTGATAGCTTTCTTTTAATTCAACATAAATATCCAATAAACCTTCAAAATACCTTAATGAATTTAACTCTTGTGGAATATCCATTTCGTCTAATTTTAACGTTTGTAAATAATGTCCCTCCAAGTGTACGCTCTCTCAACAATTCCCATTCTTTGAGTATGAGTAAGTTCATCCCCATTAGCCGTAAAGGGCTGGCAGAAGTTATAAAAGGTCCTTAAAATGGTGATTGCCATCTGAGCATATTTCGGATTGAAGTTACTGTAAATGTAGGATTTACCATCGCCTCTAGAAGTCACCATCGGGCGTTCCAAAATGGATAAACTACGCCTTATTTCCTGCAAAAAGGTTAACTGCATTGTCATTGGCTCTCACAATAAGTTTTTCTAAATGCTTATTTGTTAACTTGGAAGTGTCTGTAATAACATCATTGTAACGATGTCCTCTGTCTGACATAGCAATCGGATGTTCAATCTTATTTGATTTATAGAATTTGTAATGGGTTCCGTCAGGTGCAACTCTTGTCTCGTAAAATTTGTGTACAGCCAGTCTCCTAGTCAAAAATATGTTACATCCTCTGCATTTGGCTATTTTGGTATTATTTTCACTTCAACCATCTCCATTTAACCATTAGTTTTTGTATGCCTATGAAAATGTAATGTAATTTGTAGGGGTACACTTGCTATTGTACCCCTACAAATTGGTATACAAATTGTACTACAAATTCATTAATCATTATTGCCAAAACATTGACGGATAAACGAAAAATGGCTATCAAATTGATATACAAATTGATAGCCATTTTACTATACATTTTCGAAAGTTTGCGATAGGAAACGGAACCCGTTAACCTACAACGGTGCCTTTTTGCTATACCAATCCTTCGTCCATCAATCGATCAAGTGCCAAACAGATTGCCATTTTCACATGGGAATAGGTTAAACCCCCCTGTACATAGGCAGCAAACGGAGGCCGTAATGGGCCATCGGCAGTAAGCTCAATGCTCGCTCCCTGTATAAATGTCCCGGCCGCCATAATCACATCGTCTTCATATCCAGGCATATAGGCAGGATATGGCGTGACATAGGAATTAACCGGCGAGGCAAATTGAATCGCCTGGCAGAACGAAACCATCTTCTGGCGGTCATTGAATTCAACCGCCTGAATTAGGTCGGTTCTTGGTGCGTCCCATTTAGGAAAAGACTTCATTCCGAACCTTTCTAGCATCGCTGCGGTAAAAACAGCCCCTTTAAGTGACTGGCCTACCACATGGGGTGCCAAGAAAAAGCCTTGGTACATTTCCTGAAGGCTGTAAAGGGATGCGCCCGCCTCCGCTCCAATTCCCGGGGATGTCATCCGGTAGGAACAGGCGTCAACATACTCCTGCTTCCCGACAATGTACCCGCCCGTTTTGGCTATGCCGCCTCCTGGATTCTTTATAAGCGAACCCGCGATTAGGTCTGCTCCTGCATGGCAGGGCTCCTCCAATTCCACGAATTCGCCATAGCAGTTATCCACGAATACGACAACATCTGGCTTGATTTCCTTTACGAATCTGACCATTTCCCCGATTTCGGCAATCGTAAAGGATGGTCTTGTCGCATAGCCCTTGGACCGCTGGATCCCAATCATTTTCGTATTGGGCTTAATGGCTGCCGCTGCTGCGTCCCAGTCGATTCCCCCTTCTTCCGTCAGGGAAACACTGTCATAGGAAATCCCGAATTCTTTTAAGGATCCGTTCCCAGTCCCGCGAATGCCGACAATTTCCTCGAGCGTGTCGTAAGGTTTTCCAGTTATGTAAAGCAGTTCATCCCCTGGCCTTAGGATGCCGAAAAGGGCAATGGAGATCGCATGTGTCCCCGAGATGATTTGCGGCCGGACGAGCCCCGCTTCTGCACCGAATACATCGGCATAAATACTAGCGAGGACATCCCTGCCCGTATCGTCATATCCATACCCGGTGCTTGGGGTGAAATGCGAATCGCTCACTCTATGGGTTTGAAAGCTTTGAAGAACCCTAAATTGATTTGCTTCAATTATTTCGTCTATCGCCCTATGTACATGGGCAACCTGTTCTTCCACCTCCTGCGCCGCCTGCTTCAGACGTTCACCTTGCTTCAAATGCTTAAACATGTTGCTTCTCCATTCTATACTGTGAATTTTTGCAGTTGACCGGCAACCTGATGGTCCATGAGGGTAAAGCCCTTGCAGCTGTATACTTGATCATTTTCCCTGAAGGACAGCTCCCTTAAAATCGTTTCGTTCTTCAGCTGGGACAAAAGCTTCCCTTCATTCGCGGGAATGATGACACTATAGGGCTCCATCATCGCGATGGCTGTCTCTTCAATTTTCTTTTTCAGTGCATCCCTGTCCTCTTTATCAAAAGCCGAAATGAAGGCTGTTGGCGTATCAGCCGTTGGGACAAAATGCGGATGTTGGATGTCGCGCTTGTTGTACACTGTCAACTGCGGGATGTCCTTGACTTCAAGTTCATCTAAGAGCCTGTTGACTGTTTTCTCATGATGGAAATAATCGGGGTTCGACATATCCACAACATGGAGAATCAAGTCCGCTTCCCTCACTTCCTCAAGGGTGGAACGAAATGCGGCGATTAGGGATGTTGGCAAATCCTGAATGAATCCAACCGTATCGGTAATGAGGCAAACGAATCCACTTGGCAAAATAAGTTTCCTCGTCATTGGATCCAAGGTCGCAAACAACTGGTTTTCTTCATAGGAATCCGCTTCGGACAGCCTGTTGAACAGCGTTGATTTTCCGGCATTCGTATAGCCGGCAATCGCGATTTGGAACGCTTTGTTTTTCTTTCGCCGCTCCCTGTAACGATCCCTGTGCTGAACGATGACAGCAAGCTGCTGCTTGATTTCATCGATTCTCCTTCTAATATGCCTTCGGTCGGACTCAAGCTTTGTTTCCCCTGGCCCCCTCGTCCCGATTCCTCCTCCGAGGCGGGAAAGCTCTGTACCCTGGCCGGCAAGACGCGGCAATATGTATTGAAGCTGGGCTAGCTCAACTTGCAGCTTCCCTTCTTTTGAACGTGCGCGCTGTGCGAAAATATCAAGGATCAATTGAGTCCTGTCTATGATTCTGGCATCAAGCTCCGATCCAAGGTTCCGTTTTTGGCTCGGAGACAATTCGTCATTGAAGATAACAATATCGGCCTCAAACTGCTCGACAAGCGCCTTCAGCTCTTCCACCTTCCCTTTTCCTATATAGGTAGCGGGGTGGATACGCTCGCGTTTTTGGACAACAGAAATCAACACTTCCCCCTTTGCTGTCTCAGTAAGGGAAACAAGCTCCTCCATGGAATATTGAAAGCGAAGGTCATCGTCTTTCGTGGTCTGGCAGCCGACAAGGATTGCTTTTTCTTTATCCGTTTTTAATTCCATGTGGCACACTTCCTTCATAGTATCTTTTTCCCATCATACCAAAACTTCAGCCAATTCTCTAATTTCACCGGTACTATGCCGGACATAGTCGCTCATCCGGGTTTAAGTGACTTCCTTTCCGGATTTTGGCCAAACGTTGTCACTCATCCGATTTTGAGTCACAACCAACACACTATTTTAAGCTCCAACGAAAAAAGAGGCCGAGGCCTCTTTTTTTACTCTTTAACGTATTGCATAAGTGTTTCTGGGTCAAACCCTAGCACCCAGTTGCCGTTCACCTTTGTTTGCGGAACACCCATCTGGCCGGTTTCATTCACAAGCTTTTCAGCAGCCTCGCGGTCGTGCTGGACGTTTACTTCACTGTAGTTCAATCCTTGAGCCTCAAGGAAGTTTTTCATCATTGTGCAGTATGGTCAAGTATTCGTTGTGTAAACAATAATTTCGTTCATTAAAAAAGCCTCCTAGTTAGTTTTGATACCAACTTAACCAAACTCCTTCTCCACTGTCAAACCTTTAGCTTGAAGCCATGCCCATGAAAAGGATGATACAGTATTGTCATTCCCTTTTTAATCGTTTTTAATCAAAAAAGAAGACCCCAAAGGGCCTTTAGGTCTCTTCTAGAACGAGGTCATTGCTGCGGATCGTCATCAAATCATGCCGGTCAAAACTGTTTTGCATAAGAAGCCTCATTGCCTGGGTTCGGATTGACTTTTCAATGATGTTCCGAATATAGCGGCCATTGGAAAAACTGTTAGGCGACAAAATCGATTTGATCCAAATAAGGTGGTCCTTCAGTTTCTTTTCCGCCTCATGGCTGAGGGTATATTCCCGTTCCTTCACCATCCTCCCGGCAATATCCATCAGCTGGTCAATTTTATAATCGGGAAAATCGATCACTAGCGGGAACCGGGAATGGAGGCCTGGGTTCAGCGAAAGGAAGTATTCCATTTCCCGGGAATAGCCCGCAAGGATCAGGATGAATTCATGCTGTTTATCTTCCATATGCTTTACCAGCGTATCAATGGCTTCTTTGCCAAAATCCTTTTCCCCGCCTCTTCCGAGTGAATAGGCTTCATCAATGAACAAGATTCCGCCCATCGCCTTTTTGACCAGATCACGGGTTTTTTGAGCGGTATGGCCAATGTATTCCCCTACTAAATCCGCCCGCTCCGCCTCGATAAGATGGCCCTTCGACAAGACGTTCATTTTTAAAAAAAGCTTGCCAATCAGCCTCGCAACCGTTGTTTTCCCCGTTCCCGGATTGCCCTTAAACATCATATGGAGCGCCTGTTTCTTCGCTTTCAATCCGGCCTCTTCCCTTTTTTTATTGATATATATCCAGGCATAGATTTCTTTTATCGTTTTTTTCATTTCCTCCATTCCAACAAGAGAGCCGAGTTCTTCCTCAATTTCCTTCAATGCCGCATGCTCTTGCTTCTGTACCACCCTGGGCAGAGAGGATTCTAGCTCCCCTGGCATTACAGGCTTTCGTTTCTCTGTATTCAGGACAATACTAATCTGGCCATTGCCTTTCATGCGCATGGGCTGGTCCAAAACGTTCACCTCTCAATTTGAAACAAAATACGGATCACTCGCGCAGTACCGGCGTAAAACACTTCGCCTTCTTACTATCCTATTCGCCCACGTAGAAAAAATTTCTTTTTAAAAAATTGAAGGTCCGCCTCACCCGCAAATTTCCCGCAAATAAGGGTTTCATTGCTACGAACGCACTTACCAGCGGGCATCCGATTTTCCATCAATGAAAAAAGGCCCTTCATCAGGGCCTATTTTAAACATATTATTAAAATCGGAATGATTATTGTTCTCCAAGGTCAAGCTGGACATTTCGGGCTGGTGCAAACGTGGAGATCGCATGCTTGTAGACAAGCTGCTGTTTCCCTTCGGATTCGAACAATACTGTAAAATTATCAAATCCTTTGATTTGCCCTCGGAGCTGGAATCCATTCAAAAGGAATACGGTGACATTCGTATTGTCCTTACGAAGCTGGTTCAAAAATTGATCCTGAATATTGATGACTGTTTTCATTTTAAATCCTCCTCTATTATCTCTACCTAATATGTATTCGATTTAAGTTTAAGCTTTCCTTCCACATGCTTGAAAATTTCAGTAATTATTTTCTGAAAAGCTTCTGTGTTGGACATATCATACCATTCCACGTCCATCTTGTTTCGAAACCATGTAAGCTGCCTCTTAGCATACCTTCTTGAATTTTGTTTCAGCAAGTCAACTGACTCTTCGAGGGTTTTGTTCCCTTCAAAGTAGCTATAAAGCTCTTTATAGCCGATTGCCTGAATGGATTGGCAATCACGCAACCCCTGTTTGTAAAGCTCCTCAACCTCTTCAATAAGACCTTGTTCGACCATTATGTCGACCCGGCGGTTTATCCGCTGATAAAGTTTATCACGGTCCATTGTCAGGCCAATGATCGCAGCTTTATAAAGGAGTTCCGGCTGGCTTGATTTCTGGTTTTCGGCCAGGGACATTCCGGTTGACTTGATGATTTCAATCGCCCTGATGACTCTTCTGACATTGTTCGGATGCAGCTGTTCCGCCGCAGCCGGGTCAAGTGCCGCCAATTCCCTGTGGACAGCTTCATTTCCCTCTTCGTTTGCTTTTTCCTCCAGCATTGCGCGGAATGCTTCATCGGCTGGCGCTTCGGAAAATTGATAGTCATACAGAACCGACTGGATGTATAGCCCTGTCCCGCCGACAACGATCGGCAGCTTTCCCCTGGAAGCTATCTCGGCAATTTTCTCCCTGACGATTGTTTTAAATTCGGCAACCGAAAAACTTTCTTCGGGATCTTTAATATCAATGAGATGGTGGGGAATGCCTTCTGTTTCAGCTTCGGTCACTTTAGCGGTTCCAATATCCATCCCCCGGTATATTTGCATGGAATCACCGCTGATCACCTCGCCATTGTAATGTTTGGCCATTTCAACGCCAAGCTTTGTTTTTCCTACTGCTGTCGGCCCAACAATGACCACTAGTTTCTGCAAACTTTCCAAAATGCTTCACTCTGCCCTCTCATACTGGTTGCCCTTATTATACACAATGGCAGCCGCTTCACCAAAAACGAAGCTAAATACCGTTCAAGTATCGACTTTCTTTAACCGCTTTATTCTAATTCTATTGCCAGCTTTTCATAATTTTACATGTTTCTTTACAATTCGATAACGAATTAATTACATTCACCCGTCAACCCCCATAGCAATGGTAGGCTAATAGAAGTCTATCTTGTAAGGGAGTTGTTTACTATACTCCCGCTGATTATGTTATTTTTCGGGGTTGACCACCAGATTGCCTGAAATATTTGAATGGGGGATTATGAAATCATGTTATCAAATGCTGAAATCGGTATTGATCTAGGTACTGCAAATATACTTGTTTATAGCAAAAACAAAGGAATCGCTGTCAACGAGCCTTCAGTTGTGGCCATTGATACGGAAACAAAAAGTGTCCTTGCTGTCGGGAAGGACGCCAAAGAAATGATTGGCAAGACGCCTGGAAGAATTGTCGCCATTCGGCCGCTGAAGGACGGCGTTATTGCCGATTATGATATGACGACGGAATTGCTCACGCATATAATGAAGAAAGCTTCGAAAAAAATCGGCCTTTCGATGCGGAAGCCGAATGTAGTCGTATGTACGCCATCCGGATCTACGAGTGTCGAACGCCGCGCCATCCATGATGCTGTACGCAACGCGGGAGCGAAGAAAATACAACTGATTGAAGAGCCAGTTGCCGCTGCAATTGGTGCAGGCATGCCGGTTGATGAACCAGTAGCCAATGTCGTCGTTGATATCGGCGGTGGGACGACAGAGGTCGCAATCATCTCATTCGGCGGCGTTGTTGCATGCCACTCCATCCGGATTGCTGGCGACCGCCTCGATGATGACATCATTAAGCATGTCCGCAATGAATACAATGTATTGATTGGTGAACGGACCGCTGAATCTATCAAGATGGAAATCGGTTATGCGCTTGTCGACCATCCAGAGCTGCATATGGATATCCGCGGCCGCGACCTTGTAACTGGCCTGCCGAAAACAGTTACTCTTTCTTCCTATGAGATCAGGGATGCGATAAGGGAATCTCTCCTACATATCCTTGAAGCCATCCGCGCCACTCTCGAGGATTGCCCAGCGGAACTAAGCGGCGATATCGTTGACCGTGGGGTTATTTTAACCGGAGGCGGCGCCCTGATGAAGGGAATGGAAGAATGGCTTTCACAAGAAATCTTTGTTCCTGTCCATGTCGCTCCGAATCCTTTGGAATCTGTTGCAATTGGCACCGGAAAAGCGCTTCAGTTTATGGGGAAGCTGCATACTGTTGCAAAATAAGCAAAAGCACCCCTTTGACTGGCTGGTTCGGTTTTGAAGTGCAAAATTCGAATTAGCAGTGCTTTTCGAAGTGTAATTCGCAGTTGAATTAGCAAACACTTTAGCAGTAAAATTAGCACAAAAAAAGCTCGAAGCACATTATGCTTCGAGCTTTTTTTATAGTAGTGCATTGTTCAACTAAAGCATCCGATAGTTTAAGTGCATTTATTCACAAACTTTGACATTTATTTGATTGTTAACTGCAATGCTCTATTATAAAACTGTCTCGGCTGGGGTAAATGCTTCCCATTGATTATATTTTGTTTTTATTGATGAAATAAACCAATACTCTCTAAATGGTTCTATATTCTTTTCCACGATTATAATCTTCTGCCCACCACCAAAATCTCCATATGATGCCCATAAATCGTATTTAACGGAATACCGCATTTTGGATTCGCTAAGCTTTTCTACTTTGGTAAAACGAAAGTTACTGACCGAAGGGCTTGACTGACCTGTCACCCAGCGAGTCTCCTCAAATTTTCTCCTTGATTGCTTTTGAAGCGAAGGGGACAACATCGCATATTGAACAGCACCGCTTCGGTTATTTACGCCTAATATCCACAATTCAACGGCTTGTTTCGGTTCGCCTACGTGCAAACCAGTCATAAAAGAAAGTAACTGGCTTTCTAAAAGATTGAGTTGTTTTGGGGCTGCTATTGCGGGATTGCCACTAAACAGCATCAATGAAAATAAAAGTATAAAGCATCGCAATAAATTCACAAAACCATCACCCTAAATTAAATTTAGGTGTATTTTGCCCCAAGTAAATTCCAGCTATCCTTTTCCACAAACCTGCCACATTTGTTCAATAGGGAAAAAGGGCAGAAGTCCTTCCTAGAACATCGAACCCTTAGTTGAATAAGATCTTATTTCCTCGAACTTTTAAATAAGTACGTTCCAACCGAACCAAATACACTGGTTACAGCAATCACAGTGACAGCGTATATAACTTCTGAAGTTGAATGAGGTCTATGAGTCAACGAACTAAACCAGAATAGCTCGATAAATAAAATAAACCCCCAAAATATAAAGAATACTTTCAATATATAATTTTTCATAATATCACCATCCCCCAAGAATAATAATCCTCCTTCAACTAAACTCCCCCTTTAGCTTAATAAACGCTTGCCGAAGCTATTATTGCTATACTCCACATAATAAGTGTAAAAGATATTATTAGCCAAAATGTATTGACAGCAGTTTTTTCTTCGTTCTTTACCTTTTTCAATATAGAAACTAAATTTAAACAAAATATAATACACAATATAGGCATTAAAAACCAACCTATATTTAGAAATGCAACAATCATACATTCTCCACCTTATTAGTTAATTGTTATTGTACTAAACTGCCCCTTTTGTTTAATAAGGAATTCAACAAAAACATTCATGATTCCTTCGACTCCCAACCCAGGCATGAAAATATATCTCCCTTGTCCATAATGTTGATGACACAAACAGTATAGTAGGAACGTGGCTCTTTATGGTGGCTTTGACCCTGTAACAAAAACTGTTTGAGTGGATTTGGTGATCAACCCTTTGTTAGCTCCTTTTATTATTAAGGATGACTACGTACAGAAAAATGCTTAGTTTCAGATCCACTCACTGTTTGTGATTAACATTAAGGAGAGTATGACAATGGATGTATTCATTGAACGCTGTGCAGGTCTCGATGTACATGCGGAAACCATTGTAGCCTGTATTTTGACTGGCAAACAGGGTGAGGAATTAACCCAAACAACAGAAACTTTCCCTACCCTCACAAAAGATTTGTTTCGATTACTAAAGTGGCTTGAGGAATACGAGGTCACTCACATCGCAATGGAAAGTACAGGTGTATATTGGAAGCCGGTCTTCAATATCCTTGAAGACTACTTTGATATCTCCCTCGCCAATGCCCAACGTATTAAGAATGTACCTGGCAGGAAAACCGATGTTTCAGACGCAGAATGGATTGCCAAGCTTTTACGACATGGCCTAATCGAAAAAAGCTTTGTCCCACCAGTCGATATTAGGGAACTGCGTGATCTCACAAGACTTCGAAAGAAGTGGGTAAGCCATCTTACTGCCGAAAAGAATCGGATTCAAAAAGTACTTGAGTGTTCGAATGTAAAACTCGGGTCGATCATCTCCGATGTCTTTGGAGTTTCAGGGAGGAAACTTCTCACAAAACTTATTGACCAAGGCTATGTCGATCCATCGGATGTTGAAGCGAACATTCACGGAAAAATGGCCGGGAAGAAGCAGGCAATTACGGATTCACTTTTTGGAACCCTTAATGAGCACCAGATATTCTTAATCAGACAAATCCTGGCAGCATATCATTTATCTTGAATCGCTCCTATCCGAAATCGAGGAAAGAGTGGACATTTTATTAAAGAACTATCAAATCGAATTAGAACTCCTCCTGACGATTCCAGGCATTAAGAAAGATACTGCAGCTGTAATCATCGCTGAAATAGGAGTCGATATGGGACAGTTTCCGACCTCGCAACACTTGGCATCGTGGGCTGGCGTATCACCAGGCAATCACGAAAGTGCTGGTAAAAGAAAAAGCACTAAGACAACAAAAGGCAACCCCCATATAAAAACCGCGATGTGTAAAGCTGCCTGGGCTGTCTCAAAATGCAAAAACCGTTGGCTCGCGACAAGATATTGGTCCATTGCCGCAAGACGTGGAAAGAAAAAAGCACTCGTTGCGATGTCGCACCGAATGCTTCGGATCATTTACTCCATGTTAATAAACAAGGAGCCTTTTAAAGAAAAGCAAATTAGCTAGTATAGCCCAAAGTAATAAGAGATATACATGGAAACCTCCGACAAGGTTGCCTTGTTTTCTTATTGCCATTTTTAAGCTACTTCTATTCTTTCACTAAATGATCCTATATATACTTCTACGTAGGCCTCAATTTATTTTCACAGAAAAAGGCGTTTAATCCTTCGTGGATCAACGCACCCAGTAGCTCAATAAGTATTTTTTTCTCTGCTTATCCAATTTTCTCTAGTTAATTTCATATTGATTGAGTCAATCCATTTTCCTTCAAATTCTAGGTCGTTTTCATCAATTCCATATATTTCAAAACCAACCTTTTCATAAACATATTTGGCTCTTGGGTTGAAGTCAAAAACACTTAAAGTAAGTTGGTTAATTGTAGTGTTTTTAAATACATAATCAATTACGAGTTTGGTTGCTTCCGTTCCTAATCCTTGATTCCTTCCCCTCGGACCAATAAGTATCCTAAAATTCATACTATGACTTTTTTCATCATATAAATTGACCACTACCTCTCCCACTAAGTTGCCCTTCGATTGGTCAACAATAGCAAGATCTAAGCGATCAGTTTGTTCATTTCTTGTAGTATACCATTTGAGAATTGATTCCCTATCAAAATCCGAACTGCTTCCTGTCAGTTTTAATACTTCGGGATCCTTTAAGCATTCCTCTATAAAAGGAAAGTCCTCATCCATAAAAGGTCTGAGAACAACTTTCTCACCTTCTATTAATGGTTTATTACCTAAATCCACCATTTCACACACACTCCATTAATTTAATATAAAAATTTACCCGCATTAGTCTGTTCTTTAACTAACTGCCCGTGAGATTAATAACTTCAACAAATAAAGCGTTAATCCTTCTTGAACTAAACTCCCTTATGTTAAATAAGCTCTGCTTAAATTTTAACATAAATAACCAAAAACCTAATTTCTATTTTTAACAAACCAATTCACATAGTAATTAGCATACGAATTCCCAAGCTGACAATAACTTCGGTCACTCTGTTAAAAGGGTGCGAATTCGAGTGCTAAAACGCCATAAAACGTACAGAAATCGCTTATATATCAATAAAAAGATGCAGTCCAATTCAGTTGCGAATTGGACTGCTAATTGTTGTGCTAATTAAGTTTTTGTACTCGAAAACCGAACCCGTTAGCCTTTGCCGGGCGTGCTTTTTTTATGAATAAGACTAAGGCTTCACCAAGCCATTTTCCTTCATGATGGAAATAAAATGGGCGAGGATGCGTGCGGTAAGTCCCCAAATGATACGGCCCTCATAATGATAAAAATATTCTTCCATATGCCTTGCCCGCCAGTTGTAATTTCTTCCGCCGGCTACCCATTCAAACGGGAAATTCTCTTCCGGCTCCGGCTTGAAATTGATATGATAGATTTCTGGCATTGTGTTCATGAAAAAATCGAGGGGAACAGTAAAAACTTCGCCGACTTCAGCTTTATTGGGCTTAATTCCCGCGGTATCCTTCACAAAACCGGCAAATGGATAAATGATCATGCCAAACGGAGAAATCAGGTAATCGAGAGGGAGAACACCTTCAATATTGCCTCTCTTTATCCCGAGCTCCTCCAGCGTTTCCCTAATGGCTGCCTCTTTTTCATCCGTATCCTCCGGGTCGACCCTACCGCCTGGAAAGCAAATCTCCCCCGGCTGCCGGCGGAGCTCCATCGACCTTACCTCAAACAAAACAGCAACCCCGTCACTTGTTTCAACGAGGGGCAGAAGGACAGCATATTTCGAGTAGTTTTCACTGCCCAATATTTTCGGCGTATGCCTTTTCAGTTTCTCAACAATTAAATCGGGTGTCATCGCTCATCATCTCCACCAACACTATGCCCTTTACAGCTTCAAATTGTACCTGTACACTTCTTCATCAGACGAAAGTTTATACCCAAGGCCCGGGTTAAAGTCGAGGGAAATCCTCTCATACAGATGTTTTTGGCTCTCCTTAGAAACGAGGACCGGAATCCCCTCTATCTCAAAAAGGTCATCATCTTCCCTTTTATGGTCGATTTTCAAGTAATGTTCCGCATAGAGGGAGCAGCTTCCAACGAATACCGCCTCAATCCGGATTCCTTCATTTTCATTGAAATGGGATTTTTTTAATTCAGCCAAAGCTGCCGGCTTTATGTTAATCTCCATTGTTTTCATCCTTTTTTAAAAAATAGTTGGTTTGCAGTAATGTATCAGTTGAAAAGAGAAAAATCAAGGGTGCCGCTCTGGCAGCACCCCATGTTACTTGTCTTCCCTGCCCTAAAATCGGAAATGAGCTTTATTGTTCAGCGGACGATTCAAGCTTTACTTCAATATTCCCGCGTGTTGCCTTGGAATATGGACAGAAATCGTGCGCTTTTTTGACGAGGCTTTCAAGTTTTTCCTGTTCAATCCCGGTCCCTTTAACCCGAAGTGTAACAGCCAGCTTAAAGCCATCAGTTTCTTCATCTTTCAATAAGCTTACATCTGCGGTAACTTCAGAGTCAAACTTTATGCGCTCCTTCTTGGCCATCAGCTGCAGCGACCCATCAAAGCAAGCGGAATACCCTGCGGCAAAAAACTCTTCCGGATTTACCGCACTTGGAAACGCCTTTGCCCTGTCCGTACCGGGCATTGCTAAGTCCATGTCAATTTTCCCATCCTCTGAACGGACATGGCCTTCCCTTCCTCCGGTTGCAGTAACAGATGACGTAAGAATTTTTTCACTCATCGTTCCATCCCCCTTAAAACTATAGTCCTTATTCTTTTCCACTGAAAGGACTGCATTAAACCCGCCTAATCGAATGCCGGTGGGCGGGAGCACTCTATGCAATACTTAAACCAGTCAGAAGTGTCCCTAACTTCTGACTGCTTTTCTATAAAAACGCTTAAACCTGTCCGAAGTTTTCTATCGAATAGATAAACAAAAGAAAATATTAATAGAAAGTCATTGTTAAAAATTTGTCGATTTCATCTATCCAATCGGTTATTGGACACTGTACAATAAATGAAACAGGTTCTGTTGCAAAAAGCGGAAACTTTCAGCAAACCATAGATGACGCACAAGGGGAGAAACCAGTTGCAGCAAAGTTCCATCACAATCAATACAGATAAGACGATTATCACTTTGTCGAACAGCGGGGAAATCGTTGACAATACCAATCTGGAACCTGGCAAGGAATATGTCGTCACCATCCAGTTGACAAAAATAAAATAAGACAAACAAAACCATCCCCCGGCAGACAATGCCAGGGGATGTTTTTTCGATTACATAACGCGTTTGAACATTTTCTCCATTTCGTATGAAGAGAAATGGACGATGATTGGCCGCCCGTGTGGACAGGTAAACGGATCGGATGCCCGTCTCAGCTCGTCCAGAAGAGCCTGAATTTCATCGTTCCGCAAGTGGCGGTTGGCTTTAATTGAGCCTTTGCAGCTCATCATGATTGCCGCTTCCTCGCGAAGTTTTTTGATATCGACTTTTTTCATTGAAAGGAGCTGTTCAATCATCTCTTCAATGACGTCCTTTTCTTCACCGGGCGGAAGCCATTGCGGATGGGATCGGGCAATGAAGCTATTCGGGCCGAAATCCTCCAAGAATACGCCAACTTTTTCAAGCTCGCCTTTATATTCATTGATCTTCACACACTCATCCGTCGAATATTCAAATGTTAACGGGACGAGCATATCCTGAAGCTCACTTTCCACCTGGCCGACTTTTTCCCGGAAAAACTCATACTTGATCCGTTCCTGGGCCGCATGCTGGTCGATTATATAAAGCCCATTCTCGTTCTGCGCAAGGATATATGTTCCGTGCATTTGGCCGATTGGGTACATGCGCGGGACCCTTTCGACAGGGACCTCGGAATAAAAATCCTCCGTTTGAGCCTCAGTTGGCAAGGGCTGCCGGCTTCCTTCCTCGGCTCTGGGCAAAATCATTTCCTTTACCTGGTTTGGCAAATCCGTCCAAGAAGTATCTGAATTTACCGTACGTCGAGGTGGATACAATGCTGATTTCTGTCCGGATGGCGATGCAGCATTTCCCGAGTTGAAATTTATCCCTTGCCCATCAAAATCTGATGCCTGAGGTGCTGCTTCAGGATCTGAGGATGGTGCCTTGTTCAAAGAGCTGTCAAACGCTCCTGTTGTCGATTCCCTCGTTTCAACGGTTTTTTCCTTTTCGACATTGTCGAGTTCAAGGAAGATTTGCTCCGATTTTGGCTTTTCGCTCCGGTCTGGCTTAAAGCCGGACGGGATGAGCTGTTTGGCCTTAAAAGCAGCCGAGATGGTGCTATGGACAAGCTCGAACAGTTCCGCCTCCTTGCTGATCCTAACCTCCATTTTAGAAGGATGGACGTTGACATCGACAAGGATTGGATCCATTTCTATGTTCAGGAGCACAATCGGGTAGCGGCCAATCGGCAGCAGTGTATGATAGCCCTCCTTTACCGCTTTTGCCAGCCCGTAATTTCGGATGAAACGGCCATTGATCATCGTCGAAATATAATTCCGGGATGCCCTTGTTACCTCCGGAAGAGAAGCAAATCCCGTTATCCGGTAATCAAGCGACCGGCCTTCAATTGGCACGAGCATCTTTGCAATCCCCATGCCGTATATGGCAGCAAGCACCTGGCGCACATCGCCATTCCCATTTGTGTGAAGCAGTTTTTTCCCATTGTGGACAAGCCGGAATGACACTTCTGGATGGGATAACGCGAGCCTGTTGACCAAATCGGTGATATTGCCGAGCTCGGTGTGGATGGTCTTTACGTACTTCAGGCGTGCTGGCGTGTTGAAAAACAAGTCCGTGACAATGATATCGGTCCCGCGCCTGCTTGAAGCTTTTTCGAACGCGGTTTCCCGCCCTCCTTCAATCACAATCCTCGTTCCTGCGGAATCACCGGTCGATGTTTTCATTTCTAGCCGCGATACCGACGCGATACTCGGGAGCGCTTCCCCGCGGAAACCTAGCGTCCGAATGCGGAACAGATCCGTTTCATCCTTGATTTTACTCGTGGCATGGCGGTTAAAGGCCTTTGAGACGTCTTCCTCCTCAATGCCTTCCCCATTATCGGTAATGCGGATTTTCGCAAGCCCGGCTTCTTCGACCTTGATTTCAATATTGGTGCTGCCGGCATCAAGGGCATTCTCTACCAGTTCCTTAACAACGGAAGCAGGGCGCTCAACAACCTCGCCCGCGGCAATCTTATTTGATAAAGCGTCATCAAGCTGAATAATTTTGCCCATGGCTTCACCCCCGGCTAGTTTTTAATCTTTTTCTGAAGCTCATACAGGACATTCATCGCCTGCAGCGGCGTCAGATTTAAAATATCCATGTCGCGAATCTTCTCCACGACCTTCTTTTCCTTCGCGCCAAGCTCCTGTTTCTTCACCTGGACTGGTTCATCAAAAAACGATAGCTGTGAGGCCTGTGGCGAAGGAGGCGGAGCTTCTTTAACGGCTTCATTCCCATCCGGCGTTACCGGAACAGGTTTTTCCACCCTCGCCTCCTCTAATGAGGAAAGGATTTCATCCGCCCGCTTAATCAATTCCTTCGGGAGGCCGGCAAGCTCGGCAACATGGATCCCGTAGCTCTTATCGGCTGGCCCTTCCTTAATCTTATGGAGGAACACAACCCTGCCATTATGCTCGATCGCGCTAACATGGACGTTATTGAGTTTTTCAAGCTCGTCCTCGAGAATCGTTAGCTCATGATAGTGGGTAGAAAATAACGTTTTTGCCCCTATTCGGTTATGGACATGCTCGATAATTGCCTGGGCTAGCGCCATACCGTCATAGGTGGACGTTCCGCGCCCGATTTCATCGAACAGGATCAAGCTGTCCTGGGTCGCGTTCGCGATTGCATTTTTCGCTTCAAGCATCTCGACCATGAATGTGCTCTGTCCGGAAACAAGATCGTCAGCAGCCCCAATCCTTGTAAAGACCTGGTCAAAAATAGGTAGAACTGCTTTTGACGCCGGGACATAACAGCCAATCTGCGCGAGAATCGCCGTTAAGGCCACCTGGCGCATGTACGTGCTTTTACCAGACATATTCGGACCCGTAATGAGGAGAATTTCCCGTTCCCCTGACATTTTGCAGTCGTTCGGGACATATTCCTGTGAATCGAGCACTTTTTCAACGACCGGATGCCTTCCCTCTTCAATTGCAATTTCCCTACTGTCCGAAAACTCCGGCTTTACATATTTCCGCTCCTCGCTTACTTCAGCAAAGCTTAGCAGCACATCGATTTCGCTGACTGTTTTCGCCAAAGCCTGAAGCCGTGGAATATGCTCCTTCACCTGATCACGGATTTCACAGAAAAGCTCATACTCAAGCTCGCCGCATTTCTCCTCCGCTTCAAGGATCAGCGCTTCCTTTTCCTTCAGCGCCGGAGTGATGAACCGCTCCGCATTGGCGAGTGTCTGCTTGCGTTCATATAGGCCTTCCTCAAGGTGCTGGAGATTTGACCGGGTTACTTCAATGTAATAGCCGAACACCCGGTTATAGCCAATTTTCAGCGATTTTATCCCTGTCTTTTCGCGCTCATCCCGTTCAAGCTGCGCAATCCAAGTCTTCCCGTTCCGGCTCGCATCCCGGTATTGGTCAAGCTGCTCATTGAAACCATCCTTGATAATATTCCCATCCTTAATCGACAGCGGCGGATTATCCACAATCGCCTGTTCAAGAATGTCAACGATATCCTCGCAATGGTCCAGGCTTCCTGCCAATGCCTCTGTCTCCTGCCCGGAAATCCGGCTGAGGATGTCATGCAGATATGGGATTTGCTGAAGGGACCGAAGCAGCTGCTTCAGGTCGCGTGCATTCACGTTGCCGAATGCGACCCGTCCAGCAAGCCTTTCAAGGTCGTAAACCTCTTTCAGCCGCTCCTGCAATTCCTTCCTCTCAAAATAGGCTTCTATAAAATTGCCAGTCAGTGAAAGCCGCCTCTCAATTTCCTGCCTGTCAATCCTTGGCCTGTCCACCCATTGCTTCAGCAGCCTTCCCCCCATCGCGGTTTTCGTTTCATCGAGGAGCCAGAGCAGCGAACCCTTCTTCCCCTTTGTACGGATCGTTTCAGTCAGCTCAAGATTGTGTTTTGAAAAATAATCAATCTTCATGAACTGGTGAACCTGATAGGTTGTCACCGGCTGCAGGTGATCAAGGCTCCGTTTTTGCGTACGGTGCAAGTAATTGAACAGCCTTGCCGCCGCAATCTTGAATTTCTCCTGGTTCAAATCCTTTGTCAATCCTGCAAAAGACTCCGCCACTTCTGTCTGTTCTTCATACGAAATCGCCAGGACATTCCGTTCGCGCATTTTCTTTTGCAGCTTTTCATCCAGCTGTTCCGAAATGACAACCTCTTTTGCCCCGAGGACGGAAATCTCATTTAAGACCTCATCCTCTTTCGCTGGCAGGAGAGTCACCTTATTTTCGCCAGTCGACAAATCCGTATAAGCAAACCCGTATGTACCGTCTGAAAATTGGGTTATCGTTGCAAGGTAATTATTTTCTTTTTCATGTAGGCTCCGGCCTTCCATGACCGTACCGGGAGTAATAAGCTGGATAACCTCCCTGCGGACGACCCCCTTCGCTTGCTTGGGATCCTCAGTCTGTTCGCATATAGCGACTTTATAGCCTTTTTCTATCAATCGTTCAATATATCCCTGTGCCGAGTGGTAAGGGACTCCGCACATCGGGATCCGGTCCTCTGTACCGCCTTCCCTGCTTGTCAATGTGATTTCAAGCTCCTGGGAGGCATTCAGCGCATCCTCAAAAAACATCTCATAAAAATCGCCTAGGCGGAAAAATAAAAAGGCATCCTGGTACTCTGCCTTGATTTTCAAATATTGCTGTATCATCGGCGTGTAAGTTGCCATCGTATCCTCCAAGATTCGCATTCTAGTTTCGGCTCCCAATTCGGGTTCCTTCGACATTCTATTATAGCATATTTTCTCCTATCTGCTTTCCGATGGCAACGCTAATTTATAGACGCAAAAGGGTGAATCGCGGCTTTCCGTGACAAATCCCTTGAAAAAATGGAAAATTGTTTATAATTCAGAAAAACGGGGAAACAAGTGGATAAAACACTACAACATCTGCGATACACGACTAGCATGCCTGAATATGGGAGGGTAGGTATGAAGTATTCTGATGTAAAAGTTATCTATTTGCTGGAAAATCGTTTTATACCCGGGCAGCCATCGAGACCGGTCCTCTATTATCCGGGTGCGCTGAAGGATGCAACGCAAGGCAGTGAAAAAGAATTGATCGACAAATGGAAGAACGGTGTATCCGGATACTGTCGCACCCACCGCTCCAGCCATGAAGTACTCGGCGTCATCCAGGGGAGCGCAGCCTTGGAGATAGGAAGGGAACGGAAAGTCCATCTGGAAGTGAAGCCCGGAGACCTTATTGTTTTTCCAACCGGAACCGAAAAGAGGCCTGTAGCGGTAAGCTCGGATTTCATGGCGGCTGGATACACATCTGAAGAAGACAGCGAAGAGGATCGTTTTTATTCAGAAATCCCGTTTTACAATAACCAGGAAGCACAATATTATCAATTATCCTTCAACTTTTAGAAAAGGAAATAGAAAAAGCAGCTCGCCAAGCCGGCGGCTGCTTTTTGTTCTTAGCAATCATTCTGAAAAATATTCCTCGAACTTGTCTTTATCCGTCAATTCTTTGTTCTCGTAGTAAGGGTTATCCTCGGTTGGGTTATCCGGATCCAAATTTGTTTTGATGACGAGGAACGGCCCTTTCGCCCTTTCAGCAATCACTCTGTCTTCAAGCTCCTTGAAATCTGGCATATTATCGTTCCCGGGTTTATTTGGTTCGGTCATTGGAGCACCTCCTTCACCTATTTTTCCAATTAACCACCCGGTTATGCGTAGTCCTACGGCCACTTCCAAACAATTTGTGAATTATTGAGCAAAGAGAGGAAACATTTGCGAATACAGATTACAATAAAAGAAAGGAGCTGATCCCGGTGTCAATGCTAACCAATTGGCTTGAAAGCCTTGCGAGCGAAATCGAAACAACAACTAGTTGCTTACATGCCCAAAGCCCGAAAAGCAGCTGCAGCAGGTGTGTTTCAGCCTGCCCGGAAAACGCCATTACCATTGCAGAAGCCGGGGTAAAAATCGATCACGCCCTTTGTACTAAATGCGCTGAATGTATTCCGGTATGCCCCGTCCAAGCAATCCACGGCAGATCACCGGAAAGGAAGGTCATAAAGGACCTGCTGCTAGTTGATGAAGGAATTTTCCCCGGAGTTGAGGAACTTCTTTATTTTTATAAAAAAGGGGCCAAGAGGCTCTTCTTTGGATTAAATTGTGAAGATATGCCTGATTCCTTGAATATGGCCAATTGTATCCTTGGAGATTTAGGGTTAACTCCTTTTACCGTTGTTGCGGCCCTACCGGAAAAAGAATATGGGACGGAATATTCAAGGCGTGATTTTTTTAATAAAGCATTGCTTGAAAGCAGGAAGCTTGCTGCAAAAACCCTATCACCCGCAAAGTGGCGGTTCAATCATCATGAATTTGACATGGCAGGCATGTTCCCCGAATTCGCCTTGTACGAGGCTGACTTGGAGAGAAACAAGTGCACCCTGTGTGAAGGTTGCTTCAAGATGTGCAAACAGCAGGTGTATACGATTCATGATGGTGTTCTAGAAATCAACCACGGCAATTGCAATGGATGCGGGCTTTGCGTGGATTTATGCGATGTGGAGGCGGTCCAGATAAACTTAAAGGCACACCTGGTATTGCGGGAAGAAGTTACGCTGAGCCAGAATCTCTGCGGTGATTGCGGCACTGCATATTTTACATGGGAACAAAGTGATACAGCGGTCTCAGCCTGTCCATCCTGTGAAAGCAGGAAATCGCTGGGGTACCTAAGCCCTTTTAACTCCTAAAGACCGATGCATCCACTTTTCACGACACAATCGGTCTTTAGAAACGAATCCCCCTAAAAGAAGAAAACTAGGAAGAAAATCCTCCTAGTTTATGTTTATTCTTCCTCCGAGCCGACAAGGAAGTCGGGGTTGATTTCTTCAAACTCCCCTTCATCCAGGCATTCTTCCCATTCATCATCGCTTCCGCAGCCGTGTGGATTGATGGCCACACAGACTTTTGTCTCCCCTATTACCTCGACGGAAAACTCCCTCTCCACGTGGACGATGATTTTGTTCCCATTCGGCGAAATGACCGCCTCGCAGCAATTCGGCTGCTGAAGGACTTTCGCGATGATGCCATCGTCATCCTGGCAATCTTTATCCCTGTATTTCAGCTTGATTACATCCGTATAACGGACTCGTTCAGTGACAACTTCTGTTTTTGTATTATCATTGAACGAGTACCAAACGTTGATGTCATAGGAGCCATGGATTTCTACTGTTTTGCCGGCCTTTTTCGCTTCGTATTTATGGTTGATAATCCAGCAGCCAAGTATGCTGGATGGATTATGCGCCGGACAGATCGTGTGCTGGGACTGTGTAAACTTGTGCCCCTTTGCGACGACTGCTTTTGTAATTATCTCTCTGAAATCTCCCATTCGAGCAAACCCTCCTCATTCAGTTTCACTTCATCCTATGCGTTTGTACAGACTTGGGTGCACTAAATTTACAATGCATCGGATAAATGTATAGGCATGCTTCATTATATGCGCAGAGAATTTATAGGTTCCTGCCCGGTGGGAAACGGAGGAGTTATTGGCGGAAAAAATTTCCCGGCAATTGATCAACGGGTCTGTGACATCCTTTATGAGTTTTGGCGGATCAATGTCAATTATCCGGGTTTGAGTGACTTCCTTTTCGGCTTTTAGCAGATCAATGTCACTTATCCGGGTTTGAGTGACTTCCTTTTCCGTTTTTGGCCGGACAATGTCATTCACCCGCTTTTACGTGACAACTAATCCTCATCAAGGCCAATTGCTGTCACTAAAGCAAGAGGATTTTTCACAAAAAAAAACAGGCCCGAAATTGGGCCTGCAAGGAATTAATTGTGGTCGTGGTCATGATCGCAGCCGGCGCCAGTTTTGACCGCCGCGCCAGTTTCACCGCGAAGGACATCGCCGCCTGTTGATTCGATTACATTATCAGTTACTGTATTGGAAATTGTGTTTGCAATCATTTGAAGCAGTTCATTGACTTCAATCTGGGATTGCTTGAAATCCTGGACAACAGGAATGTCATCAAGCTCCTGTTCAATTGAAGCGATTTTTTCTTCAACTTTTCTTAGAGCTTCAGGCTTACCATAATGCTGGAGATTGACTGCCTGCTTTTGGAGGCCCTTAATGTCGGAAATTAGCGTGCTCACTTTCGGGTTTCCATGAATTTGGGCTTCCGCTCTCTTAAAGAAGTCAACTTCCTCTGTTTCAGCTATCATGCTGGCAAGCTCTTTCGCGCGTGCAATGATATCCTCTTTCGAATACTTCGCCATTTAATTCACCTCTGCCAATGATGCAGCCTCTTCGGCTGATTCTACCATTTCCCCGTTCAAGGACCATGTTCTTGCTTCTTTGATTTTAACCTTCACGATTTTGCCAATTGCGGTCTTAGGCGCTTTAAAATTGACCAGCTTGCTCGTATCGGTATAACCGGCAAGAACATCCGGATGTTTCTTGCTTTCCCCTTCAACAAGAACTTCGACAATTTGATTTTCATAGGTTTTCATAGCTTTTGCCGAAAGCTCGTTTACAAGGGCATTCAATCGCTGGAGACGCTCTTTCTTCACAGCCATCGGGACATTGTCCTGCATTTTAGCGGCAGGCGTCCCTTCCCGTGGTGAGTAAATGAAGGTATAGGCCAGTTCATAGCCCACTTCCTCATAAAGGGTCATCGTTTCTTCAAATTGCTCATCCGTTTCATTTGGATAGCCGACAATGATGTCAGTCGTCAAGGCGACGTTCGGGATTGCAGCCTTGATTTTGCGGATAAGCTCAAGGTATTCTTCCCGTGTATATTTTCGACCCATAATTTTCAGTACTTCCGTTGACCCTGACTGGACAGGAAGATGGATATGCGGCATTAGGTTCCCGCCCTTGGCAAGCACTTCAATGAGGCGGTCGTCAAAATCCCAAGGGTGGCTCGTTGTAAAACGGACACGAGGGATGCCGATTTTACGCATATCATCCAGAAGGTCACCAAGCCCATATTGAATATCTTCTATATCTTTTCCATACGAATTCACGTTCTGGCCAAGCAAAGTAACTTCCTGGTAGCCTTCAGCAGCCAGTTGGCGGACTTCTTGGATTATATCTTCAGGCCTGCGGCTCCGTTCTTTTCCACGAGTGAATGGAACAATACAATACGTACAGAATTTATCACAGCCGTACATAATATTGACCCATGCCTTAATGTTTCCGCGGCGAACTTTAGGGAGGTTTTCTATAACGTCGCCTTCTTTTGACCATACTTCCACTACCATTTCCTTCGACATATACGCATCGCTAAGGATGTTTGGCAGCCTATGGATGTTATGAGTTCCGAAAATCATATCAACATGATGATACGTCTTCAAAATTTTGTTGACGACGGATTCTTCCTGGGACATGCAGCCGCAGACCCCAATGAGCAGGTCAGGACGCTCCTTTTTCAAGCCCTTCAAGTGGCCGAGTTCGCCAAACACCTTGTTCTCCGCATTTTCACGGATTGCACATGTGTTCAGGAGAATGACATCCGCATCATCGGTCCTGTCAGTAGGTTCATAGCCAAGCGCCATGAAAATACCAGCCATTACCTCGGTATCGTGCTCATTCATTTGGCAGCCATACGTACGGATGTAGAATTTGCGCCCATCTCCCATCCCCCTGAATTCCTCGGAAATCGAAAAATCATCATGGTACTTTACTTCTTCCTTGCCTCGCATTTTCGCGTCTTTCAGGGAAGGCGCCACAAACACGGTTTCAAAATACTTGCTGTAATCCTTCGCGGATTTTTTGTCCGTTGAATTATCAGCTTTAGCCTGGCTGGACTCTAAACGCTGGTTTTCGTTCAATGGTATTGCTCCTTTCCTGCTGTTTTTCTATTAGAAATAAATACTATATATAATTGTACACATTATAATAGTATAAAGGGTAGAGAGGGCGAAAACAATAGGAACTTCCCCTTCCCTGTTCCATATACCGCCTGGAAAACCGTGCGGTAAAAAGAAAGCACCCCAAGTGGTCATTGGGGTGCTTTGTAATTCCAAAAGGGTGGTTAAATGAATTCAGCGACAAGCTTGTCAAAATGCGCCTGGTCAAGGTTCAGGTCTGCAGAAGACAGCGGAGTTTCAGAGTAGCCTTTAATTAGCTCCTGATAAGAAGGGCGCTCCGTGTTCTGGTAAATAAGGCCTGTCAGAAGTCCGTCATGCTTCATGAGCGTCTGCATGGCAAGCTCGCGGTTATGCGGGTCATAGCCTTCAATGTCGCTCAGCTTCGTTAGGTTTTCCTTGAACCAGTCATACGTGTTCACTTTGTTATAAGTAACACATGGGCTGAAAACGTTGATCAGGGAAAATCCTTTATGGTTGATGCCCGCTTCAATCAGGGCAGTAAGATCCTTCAAGTCGGTTGAAAAGCTTTGGGCAACGAAAGTAGCGCCAGCTGACAACGCCATTTCCATTGGGGCGATTGCCTGCTCAATCGAACCCATAGGCGTCGATTTTGTTTTAAAGCCGGCGGCAGACCTTGGCGAGGTTTGCCCTTTCGTCAACCCGTAAATCTGGTTGTCCATAACAATGTACGTAATGTCGATGTTGCGTCGGATCGCATGGATGGTATGCCCCATCCCGATAGCGAAGCCGTCTCCGTCCCCGCCGGAAGCAAGGACAGTCAAATCACGGTTTGCCATTTTAACTCCCTGTGCAATTGGCAGTGAACGGCCATGGATTCCATGGAAACCATAGGAATTTATATAACCGGAGATTCGGCCTGAACAGCCGATCCCAGAAATGACGGCAAGTTGTTCCGGCTCCAGGCCAACGTTAGCAGCTGCGCGCTGGATGGCAGCCTGCACGGAAAAGTCCCCGCATCCTGGGCACCAGTTCGGTTTAACATTATTGCGGAATTCCTTAAATGTTGCCATTTAGAACAACTCCTTGCTTTTTGTGTAAATTTCATTAGGAAGGAATGGGTTTCCGTCATATTTCAAAAGCTTGAACATCTTTTCGGCATGTCCCACATTCATCTTCATAATATTTGCCAGCTGCCCGGTTGCGTTGTTCTCGACTACCATTACCCTTTTTGCAGAACGCACGAGCGGCAGTAATTCAGCCGCTGGGAACGGATGAACCAGGCGGATGTGTGCATGATTCACTTTATGGCCGTCCGCTGAAAGGCGTCCGATCGCCTCTTCAATCGCTCCTCTTGTCGAGTTAAAGCCGACAATAAGAAGGTCAGCTTCCTCATGTGGAGCATTCGTGTGCACAGGCGTATTGAATCGGATGTTTTCGACTTTCCTGAAACGCTTATCCATTTGCGCAATCCGGTTTGTGGCTGATTCGGACGGTTTGCCTGTCTCGTCGTGTTCAACCCCAGTTACGTGGTGAATCCCATTTTTCATGCCTGGGATAACCCTAGGAGATACGCCGTCCTCTGTTACCTCGTAACGCTTGAAGTAACCTTTATTATCAATTTCCGGAAGTTCGCCTGTCTGTAGCTTGCCGCGGCGGATTTCCACATTGCTGAAGTCAAGCGGCTCCACAGTCTGCTTGCCTAGGGAAAGCTGCAGATCTGAAAGGATAATGACTGGGCACTGGTATTCTTCCGCAAGGTTAAGTGCTTCGGCAGTATCGTAAAAAGCTTCCTGTACTGTGCTAGGCGCAATAACAATTTTAGGAATTTCACCGTGAGTCCCATAAATCATTTGCATTAAGTCGGATTGCTCCTGCTTGGTCGGAAGTCCTGTTGACGGACCGCCACGCTGTGTATCGACAATGACGATCGGTGTTTCGGTAATGCCCGCAAGTCCGATTGCTTCCATCTTAAGCGAAAGCCCAGGGCCAGCGGAAGCGGTAATTGCGCGGACACCGGCATAGTTCGCACCGATTGCCATCGTAGCCGCGGCAATTTCGTCTTCTGTCTGAATAACTGTTCCGCCTAGTGGAGGCAGTTTTTTGATTAGGTATTCCATGATTTCGGATGCCGGTGTTATTGGGTAGGCAGCCATGAAGCGGCAGCCTCCTGCAAGCGCTCCCAATGCAATCGCATCGTTCCCAATCATGAACAATCTTTTCTGGCCATCCGCCTTTTCAAGCTGCATGGTCCTGATTCCCGCAAGCTGTTCAATCATGAAATCACGGCCGGCTTTGATAGCTTCCATGTTTTTCGCAACAACCTGGTCGCCTTTGCGGCCGAAGATTTCGCGGACAACTTCTTCAAATACTAAAATATCAAGATCCAGGACTGCCGTAGTCGCACCAATGGCCACCATGTTTTTCATAAGCGAAGTTCCCAGCTCAGTGGCAATATCAGTAAATGGAACCGAATACATTGCGGCCTGTGTATCCTCAGGCTTTTTAGGGCTGAACTTGGCGTCGGCAAGTATAACCCCCTTGCTGTGAAGCTCCTTGTAGTTCAGGTCGATCGTTTCCTGGTCAAAAGCTACCAGAATATCAAGATCATCCGAAATGGAACGAACTTGAGTCGTGCTTACCCGAATTTTATTGTTTGTGTGTCCGCCTTTAATTCTAGAAGAAAAGTGGCGGTATCCATACAGATAATAACCCAGGCGATTCAATGCAATCGAAAATATCTCTCCCGTACTTTCAATACCTTCCCCTTGTTGCCCTCCAACTTTCCAGGAAAGTTGATTGATCATGCTTTACACCCCTTTGGATATGTAAAAGAATAATAGTATTGACTTTCTACTAAAAGTGTAGCACTTTTCCAAATAAACAACTAGGAATACGCTTGAATCCCAAGGATGGCAAGCACTTAGGAATTTATCTGGATGGGTACTAAACGCTATCAATTCTAGACCTATGTCGACAAAAATGCAACCCTTTGCGGCCCTTTCCTGTCGAAAAATTTAATATATTTTTAATACAATGATATATATCTCTCAAACGTTCTCGGGTAGCGGAGAATTCATGTCTATCAGCAAAAGAAAGGCTTTTTATACAGTAAGCCTCTTTTCCATATTTTCAAATAAAAACTTTTCTACTTGTATTTCAGAATAATGTTTTTGTAGCTCATTCACTAAATTGGAATAGTCATATATGGAGGCTAGCTTGTTGACCGTCTTTTCAATTCCGTCAAAATCGGAACCGAAACCGACATGGTCCTCCCCGCCCAAAGAACAAACATGGTCAAGATGGGCAAGAATATCGCTGATGCCTGCCTCCCCTGACTGTGTTAAAAAATAAGGGACAAAGGTAAGGCCCATTACGCTATCCCTGCGAATCAGCGCCCTAATCTGGTCATCCTTCAAATTTCTGGGATGGCGGCAAAGCGTATAGGAATTGGAATGGGAAGCCATAGGGTAATCGGACAGCTCAATTACATCCCAAAAACCTCTTTCGGATAAATGAGAAACATCGCACCATGTTTTCGTTTCATTCAGCAGCTCGACAACCTCCCTGCCAAATGGCGTCAGGCCTCTCCCACTTTGTTCTTTCGCTCCATCGGCAACCGCATTGGCCCAGTTCCAGGTAAGGCCGACGGATGATACGCCGTATCCCAGCAGAGTTTTCAATTTTTCGATGTCACTGCCAATCGCGTCACAGCCTTCCAGGGTAAGCATCGCGCCGATTTCATTTTCCTTTAAGCGGACGATTTCTTCTTTGCTCCTGACATGGACAACGCCCTCATTCTCGTTAACGACTTTTTCATGGAAAATTTTCGCCATTTGCTCGGCTGCATCAAACAAATGCTCAGGACCGATTTCAGTCGGTACGTATATGGCAAAGCATTGTACTTTGATACCAGAGCTCTTCATTCCGTTCAAACTCGCCTGAAGCTTCGGGGAATTAGTGAATTGGATTTCTTTGTCCTCATACAGTTTTAAAAGGACATCACAGTGGCCATCAAATATATTCATTACCGTTCCATCTCCTTGATTCGGGTTTTGTTTCTCATCCTCTATTATTGCATGAAAAAACCTGCTTGGTATATATTCAAGCAGGTTCTAACGTTATTTAGGTTCTTTTCCCTAGAAAAAGTGAAGCGGCATTCTTCTCTCCAGCAGGGCGGCAAAACACTGTCTTATCTTGGTTCGACTATCAGCTTGATTGCTGTCCGCTCTTCCCCATCAATCAGGATGTCGGTAAATGCAGGGATGCAAATTAAATCCACTCCGCTAGGCGCCACGAACCCTCTTGCAATCGCTACTGCTTTTACAGCCTGGTTCAATGCACCTGCACCAATCGCCTGGATTTCCGCTCCGCCTCTTTCACGCAGGACCCCGGCAAGCGCACCAGCTACAGAATTAGGATTAGATTTTGCTGAAACTTTTAATATTTCCATTCCTAGCTCCTCCTCATATAATCCCGATCCCGCATGAGCAGCTCATGGACAAGTCAGGTATATATCATTCCATTGATACTATATTCATGGCCAATGGGACATATTCCGTGTTGGAGGATATTTCGCTAGTTCACACTTTCCTGTCGGGTGCATTGCGGACATGTCTTAATTAGCTGTAAAAAGGATGGTCGTCGTTGATTAAAATTCGCTCAATCTTTTTTGCCTTTCCCGTTTTTCGGTCAAGCTCAATTGAGACAGCCGACAATTGGGAGCGCCCTTCCTTCGGGATTTCGAACCGGACCGGCATGGAAGTAAGGAAACGTTTTAGAACAGCATCCCTTTCAACACCCAAGATGCCGTCATACGGTCCTGTCATTCCTACATCCGTAATAAAAGCTGTCCCACCAGGCAATATACGATTATCGGCTGTCTGTACATGTGTATGGGTACCGACCACTGCGGAAACCCTCCCATCGAGGTACCAGCCCATCGCTTGCTTTTCGCTCGTTGCCTCCGCATGGAAATCAACAAAAATGAACGGCGTCCTTTTGCCCGCTTCTTCCACAAGCTCGTCCGCTTTTCTAAATGGGCAGTCGATTGGCGGCAAAAAAGTCCGGCCTTGCAGATTAATGATTGCAGCTTCCAAATCATTTATTTTCACATAGGTAATCCCTTTTCCGGGTGTCCCTTCTGGAAAATTTGCCGGACGCACCATATTTTTTGCCCGTTCAATAAAGTCGAGAATGTCCCGGTTGTCCCACGCATGATTCCCAAGGGTAACAGCCTGGGCACCAGCCTCAAGGAATCCTTTGTAGATTTGTTCCGTGATTCCCTTGCCTCCCGCGGCGTTTTCACCATTTACGACTGTCAGATGCGGCCTGTATTTTTCTTTGATTTTCGGGAGGTATTCTTTTACCATATCCCGGCCTGGGGAACCTACTACATCACCGATAAATAAGATATTCATGGTACTCTCCAATGCTATTTATTGTCTTTTCCCTCATTGTATCACATTCGTATGGCATTTATCCGAGTACCCGGCGCCAATACGCTCTTTCTACGCCGTAGGGATCAGCTTTTTCGAGACACAAGGCGCTCCGAAAACATAGTCTGGGTCACGATTACCCGCGCTTAACGACACAAGAAGCCCCCCTATAACCTCTCTGCCCCAGTATTGCCCTTGTTAAATGCGAGCAAATGGAGACTGTACTCATATTGGCTTGCAAAGGGTTTGCCTAAAATACGGGGCCTCGTTTTTCAGCAAGAGCCCCGGTATTTTTCTGAATATTAAGATAGGGGCGAATAGGTGGAATAACAGGGCGAATTGTTGAGAAAATGGGGTGAATCTTTTAAATAATGGGGCGAATAAGTTCCTGGAGTCTTAGGGATACTTGCCCAATTGTTTAAAATTACACCTAAAGTATAAATATTTCCTACTAATTTTGATTTTCACTGTTTTTTATACTGACTTTCTACAAATAACCCTCCAAAATAGTAAAAAGCACCCGTATTCACACGGGATGCTCGTTTAAACTGTCTTCCTGTATGATCAATCAACAAAATAAGACAGCGGCATGACTGCCGCTGTCCATTTTTTATTTCGCATATTCCACTGCACGGGTTTCACGGATAACCGTTACTTTAATATGTCCCGGATAGTCGAGCTCTTCTTCAATACGTTTACGGATGTCCCTTGCCAGCCTGTGGGCTGCCAGGTCATCGATTGCTTCCGGCTTAACCATGATTCTTACTTCACGGCCTGCCTGAATCGCGAATGATTTCTCAACGCCATCGTAGGATTCAGAAATCTCCTCGAGTTTTTCCAGGCGGCGGATGTAATTTTCCAGTGTTTCGCTTCGCGCGCCAGGACGTGCGGCTGACAAAGCATCAGCTGCAGCCACGAGGACCGCGATGATGGAGGTTGGCTCTTTGTCTCCATGATGGGATGCGATGCTATTAATGACAACCGGATGCTCCTTGTACTTGGTAGCAAGTTCCACTCCGATTTCAACATGGCTTCCCTCAACCTCATGGTCGATTGCCTTCCCAATATCATGCAAAAGCCCCGCACGGCGGGCAAGTGTTTCGTCTTCGCCAAGTTCGGCAGCCAACAACCCCGAAAGGTGGGCCACTTCCACTGAGTGTTTGAGTACATTCTGTCCGTAGCTTGTACGGAATTTGAGACGGCCAAGAATCTTGATCAAGTCAGGATGCAATCCGTGCACACCGACCTCAAAGGTCGTCTGTTCACCGATTTCGCGGATATGCTCATCCACCTCACGCCTTGCTTTATCAACCATTTCTTCAATGCGCGCCGGGTGGATCCGTCCATCCTGAACGAGTTTATCCAGAGCTAGGCGGGCAGTTTCACGGCGGATTGGGTCAAACCCGGATAAGATAACCGCTTCAGGAGTATCATCGATAATTAAATCGATACCTGTCAATGTTTCAAGGGTCCGGATATTACGTCCCTCACGGCCAATTATGCGGCCTTTCATCTCATCATTTGGAAGGTTGACAACTGAAACAGTGGTTTCTGCCACATGGTCCGCAGCGCAACGCTGGATTGCGAGGGAAAGGACTTCCTTCGCCCGCTTGTCAGCTTCCTCTTTCGCGCGGTTTTCAGTTTCCTTGATCATCATGGCCATGTCATGGGCAAGTTCTTTTTCTGTCTGGTCCAGAATAATCGCTTTAGCTTCTTCCCTGGTCATGCCGGAGATCCGTTCGATCTCGGCCTGCTGGGCCCGTACCATCTCGTCCACTTTGCTTTCCATCTGTTCAATATGCTGTTGTCTTTGGTTAAGAGAATCATCCTTTTTCTCCAGTTGAATATCACGCTTATTGAGCGTTTCATCCTTCCGGTCCAAATTTTCTTCTCTTTGAAGCAACCGGTTTTCTTGTTTTTGCAGTTCGTTTCTTCGTTCACGAATCTCACGTTCAGCTTCTGTGCGAAGCTTGTGAATTTCATCCTTTGCTTCAAGCAGGGCTTCCTTCTTGGAGGCATCTGCGTCCCGTCTTGCATCATCAAGAATCTGTGCTGCTTCGCTTTTTGCACCAGCTACTTGTTTTTCCGCAAAGGATTTACGAATAAAATAGCCAACAACCGCACCGACGAATAGGCCAAGCAAAATGGAGATGATATGAATTGGATCCATTGTTACACCTCCTCTTGCTATGAACTTTTGTTACATTTTCAAGTGTCGGCATGTACATTGTCAATCAACATACAGCAAGCACCAAGGCTTTTTAACATGTAAAATTACCAAAAATGTAAAATATACAATGTTAATTGTATAGCTGCCAATATTTATTGTCAAGGGTTAGTCCTTTAACGCTCTCAATATTCGGAATACGCGATGGGCAAAAGGCGGAAGTGCCCATGTGGAGCTGAAATACAACATATTTTAGTTATCCACAAGGTTCGATTTTATCATTTCCTGAACGACAACAAAAAAAAAGCAAAGCCATGTCGGCTCTGCTTTCCCATCGGATTAATCGATCAATTCGAACTGTCCAGGATCCTCATCCGCTTCCTTGACAGTCTTTTCACCGTCTAGGCCATAGTGATCACGGATTTTCTGCTGAATCTCGCGGAGGATTGTAGGATTTTCCTTTAAGAACGCCTTCGCATTTTCCCGGCCCTGTCCAACCCTCTCTTCATTATAGGAATACCAGGAGCCGCTCTTTTGGACTATATCCAGCTCGGAACCAAGGTCAATAACCTCGCCTTCCTTGGAGATGCCCTCCCCGTACATGATATCAACCTCTGCGGTTCTGAACGGTGGGGCGACCTTATTTTTAACAACCTTGATTTTCGTCTTATTCCCGACCATTTCAGTTCCCTGCTTCAATGCTTCCGCACGGCGAACTTCAAGGCGGACTGTCGAATAGAACTTAAGCGCACGTCCACCAGGAGTTGTTTCAGGATTCCCGAACATGACGCCGACTTTTTCACGGATTTGGTTAATGAAAATGGCAATGGTCTTCGATTTATTGATGGCCCCGGATAGCTTACGGAGCGCCTGGGACATCAGGCGTGCCTGCAAACCAACGTGCGAGTCGCCCATTTCCCCTTCAATCTCAGCTTTCGGAACCAATGCAGCAACGGAGTCGACGACAACGATGTCCACGGCGCCGCTTCGGACGAGGGCCTCAGCAATTTCAAGAGCCTGTTCTCCGGTATCTGGCTGGGAAAGAAGAAGTTCATCAATATTGACTCCAAGCTTATGCGCATATGCCGGATCAAGGGCATGCTCGGCATCAATGAAAGCAGCCTGGCCGCCAGCAGCCTGGACTTCAGCGATTGCATGAAGAGCCACTGTCGTTTTACCCGAGCTTTCCGGTCCATAAATTTCGATGACACGTCCTCTAGGATATCCGCCTACCCCAAGGGCTGCATCAAGTGCGAGCGAGCCGCTCGGGATTGTGGAAATCCTGCTCTCCGTCTTTTCACCGAGCTTCATGATGGAACCTTTTCCGAATTGTTTTTCTATTTGCTTTAGGGCCATTTCTAAGGCAGCCTGACGATCACTCACTGTGTTTCCTCCTTCAAAATCATATATATAAAAGCATAAGCGATTGACTCTAATCTAGCAAATTGCTTCTATTAATAATATACAATTTTCCTTTGGGTTTGTCCAGCAAAAATACGAACATTTATTCGATTTTTTCTTAAGCCAAATCCGTCCCAAAAAGACCTGATCTCCGGACGATTTAGACATTATGGGCCTATTTTTTTGTTGGTTCAGCCATTTCCACCCATTATCTGAACATTCGCCAGCCGAAAAGGAAAGGAAGCCGGCTAAAAATCAGGCTTCCTTTTGTTTATTCAGTTCCTTAAGGAGAAAATGGCATCCATACTTGACTGATCTTATCCGGTTCGCATTCCTGCTCCCGCCAAGGTTCAATTTCTCAACCGAAGCCGGTTTTCCGTTCACGCTAATCCCAATGAAGATCGTCCCGACAGGATTTCCTTCAAGTTCATCTGGGCCCGCCACACCGGTGAAGCTAATACCGATTGTTGAATCCATGAGCACAGCGACATTCTCAGCCAATTCAGCGGCGCATTGCGCGCTGACTACCCCGTGCTTTTCGATAGTTTCCTTCCGGACTTTGAGGACGTTCGCTTTTACTTCATTTGTGTAGCAAACTACCCCGCCCATTAGGCTGGACCCGACGCCCGGAATGGCGGTAAACTCCTGCTGGAACATTCCGCCCGTAAGGCTCTCGGCGCAAGAAATCGTCTGGCCGGTCTCCTGTAATTTTTTCGCCAGTTCCTTCATCAAGGAGGTGTCGTCATAGCCATAAAAATAGCTGCCGACCCTATCGAGGATTTTCTTTTCCATCTCATCGAGCAATTCAATTGCGCTTCCAATGATGGAATGTTTGGCTGTTAATCTTAATGTCACTTCCCCTTCGGCTGCCAGAGGGGCAATCGTCGGGTTGCTTTGGCTGTCAATCAAGTCTTCGATTTCATTCTCCAGCATTGCTTCCCCGATTCCGAAAAACCGGAGGACTCTGGAGACAATCTGTTCCTGTGAAGACTGCCTGCTGGTAAGTGCCGAAGCGCCGTAAGCTAGGAACATTGGCTCCATTTCACTTGGTGGCCCAGGGAGCAGCATGTATAGCTTTTCTCCAGTTTTCATGACCATACCTGGAGCCATGCCGTGGTCATTCGGAAGCACCTGCGATCCTTTTAAAACAATGGCCTGCTTACGATTATTTTCCGACATAATGCGGTTTGTCCTTTTAAAGAAAAGCTCGATCGATTCCATCGCCTGTTCATCGGTTTCAAGTCCAACCCCAAGATGCGCGGCAATCGTTTCCTTTGTTAGGTCGTCCTTGGTCGGTCCGAGCCCTCCTGTTATGACAATCAGGTCAGAGCGGCCTTCGGCGATTTCCAATGCTTGCTTCAAGCGCCCTGCATTATCACCAACTACGGTATGGAAGTAAACATTGATTCCTATAAGTGCAAGCTGCCCTGAAAGGAAGCGGGCATTCGTGTTATTGATTTGTCCAAGAAGCAGTTCAGAACCCACAGCTATTATTTCAGCGTTCACCCATTGATCACACCTTAACTATATGGCTTTTATTTTGAATTTTTAAAGACATGCATGTTTTTTGCAAAGTAATCCCAACCAGACCAAACCGTAAAAATCAACGCTACCCAAAGGGCGATATCATCAAACGGAATGGAGATCATTTCAAAAATGATATTATGGAGCAGTAATGCGGAAATCGCCACAATCTGCGCCCATGTCTTAATTTTGCCAAGCATATTGGCCGCAACTACTTCGCCGCCCTGAACTAGCAGGAGCCTTAGGCCTGTAACGGCGAATTCCCTGCTGATGATCAAAATAACAATCCAGGATGGCGCAAATTGCAGTTCCACAAGCACAATCAACGCTGCTGATACAAGCAGTTTATCGGCAAGCGGGTCAAGGAATTTCCCCATATTCGTGACAAGCTTGTATTTCCGGGCATAATAGCCATCGACCCAGTCTGTGGATGCCGCTATGATGAACAGCAGCGCCCCTATAAAATGGGTGACAGGCATCGTCGCGCCGAGAAGGCTGACGGTTCCCCAATCAAACGGGAATAATACGATTATCATAAATACAGGGATTAAAAAAATTCTCGAAATTGTTATCTTATTAGGCACATTCATTGTCTTTCCTCCAAGGGTTATTGTCTAGGGCGAGAAAAAATAGCCATCATGCAGGATGACTATTCATTCCCTTTGTTATAGCGGATTGTAATATTCTGAGAGACCGATTTCGTTGGCGGTATAGCATATTCCAGCTTCTGGCCATTTACGAAAATGTCAGTATCACCGGTTCTCCCGACTCTTAATACAGCTTCCGCTTCATTGGAAAAATCAACTGTTTTTTCGCTTACTTTGCCAACAGCCAATGTTCCCTGGAAGAAAGATTTGCCACTGCCATTTTTTATACTTACCCAGGTTTCACCTGTGGAAACAATCTTCAGCTCAAATTTTTCCGCACTATTTAAGTCATAAGTCGTATTGCCACCGGATGATTTTGCCACAACCATTTCCTGGGCAGGTGTCTCTGGCTCAGCGGGCTCTTCTTCCTGCTTATTTTCGTCATCTTCTTTCCCTGAGCCTGCTTCTTCCTCTTTCTTATCTTCCGGTTTTTCCTTTGGTTCAACAATATTGGCTGGCTCTTTTACTAAGCCGGGTTCAGAATCTGAATTACTTGCAGCGTTTTGCTGGAACCAATAATAAATCAGTGCGGCCCCTCCCAATACAAACACCCAAAACAGTATTTTAGGAAGGATATCCAACACTCTCGATCCACTATCCCCAATACCTTTTCTAGTTTTTACCCTGGACAGCTGTTCAGGGAGATCCTGTTTGTAGGGAGATGGAATTTCCGTACTATATGTATCGAAAATTTCATCCGGATTCAACCCTACCGCTTCGCAATATTGCTTAATAAAAGCACGCACATAAAAATCCCCCGGCATTGTTGAGTAATTCCCCTCTTCTATGCCGGACAGATACCTTTTCTGTATTTTTGTGGCTGCCTGCAGGTCATCAAGGCTCAAGCCTTTTGCAAGCCGCTCTTCCTTTAATCGGTTTCCCAATTCCGTCAATTCAAACACCTTCCAACTTTTTTAAAAATCGAAATCCCCAAAATTGGATGCAGTAAAAGGTTTATTTTCCTTTTCGACCACATCGTATGTAATTTCCTCGTCCGGATCATTGCGGAGTTCAATAATATAGTCAAAATCATTCAACGTATATTCCGAATTACGAACAAACATATCAGGATGCTCAATCACTTTTACAGCAGGAAGACGCATAATTTCCCTCACCAGCTGCCAGTGCTGTTCGCTTGCCCTTCTAGTGGAAACAATCCCATCAATGATAAAAAGATTGTTCTCACTATATTCATCCTCAATCAGTTGGCTTCGGATCGTCTGCTTTAAAAGAGTGGAGGACAAAAAAAGCCACTTTTTGTTCGCACAGACGCTCGCTGCGACAATCGATTCCGTCTTGCCGACACGGGGCATCCCTCTGATGCCGATTAATTTATGGCCCTCCTGCTTGTATAGTTCAGCCATAAAATCCACTAGGACACCGAGTTCAGTCCGTATAAACCGAAACGTTTTCTTATCATCCGCATCACGCTGGATATACCTTCCATGCCTGACTGCAAGCCTGTCCCTAAGCTTCGGTTCCCTTATCTTGATTACCTTTATTGTATCCATTGTTTGTAAAATCGACTCAAGCCGCTGGATCTGGTCATCACTTTCCGCTCGAATCAATAGTCCGCGCCTGCCCTGGTCGACACCATTTATCGTTACTATATTTATGGAGAGCATGCCAAGAAGGGATGAGATATCTCCCAGCAAGCCGGGCCGGTCTTGTTGGATTTCATATTCGACGTACCATTCTTTTTTCGCCATAGTTACCTCCTGGCTAAGCCTTCTGACAAATTTCATCATATTATCTAAACCTATATTATATGATTTTGTTAGAAGATGAAAGAAAAACAATGCGGCTCGAGTTTCATTGTGCTGGCGGAAAACAAAAAAAAAAGAGAGGGAGTCCTCTCTTTTAGCGGGTGCCGTTATTTTGAACGAGTTTTACCATCATGTTTGCGATGGCTTGCTGTTCATCTTTATCAGCCACAGACCATAGATCTGCCAGGATTCTCTCCTGTTCATTTTTAGGCTCAACCTGGTTTGCGAGATAATCACCAATCTGATAAGCCAAATCCGAAACGACTTCTTTGTTGACTCCTTCGTCCTGGGCTTGATGAAGCCTGTCTGCCAAGAAATCTTCCCACTGTTTCCAGTTATCCAGTACTGACATTGAAATTCCTCCTATTTCGTAATACAACGTTAGTTTCCCGGAGGGCTGGCAAAAATATACCTGGATTTTTCAATGTTAATTATGTATACCATCCGCCATTTACAGACAATACCTGGCCGGTAATATAGGACGCCTGCGCAGAGAGGAGGAATCCTACGGCACTGGCGACTTCTTGTGGCCTTCCAAGCCTTCCCATCGGGATTTCAGCAGCCAAGTCCTCGATTTCCCCTTGTTCGAATCCTGCCAGCATCGGTGTCTCCACAGCGCCCGGAGCAACAGCGTTAACTCTGATACCGCTAGGGGCAAGCTCCTTGCTTAACGCTTTGACAAACGAATTTTGTGCCCCTTTTGCGGCTGAATACACGGCTTCGCAAGCGGCTCCGGTTTCACCCCATATGGATGAAATAAACACAATCGAGCCCGATTTTTTCTTCAAAAGTCCTGGAATTAATGCTTTTGTTAAAAGAATTGGATTCAAGACATGGATATTGAATAGCCGCACAGCATCTTCATCCTCCAGGTCCTGCAGCAGCCCATACATACTCATCCCTCCGCAATGGACTACGGAGTCAAGCTCGGACAACTGGGAAAGCAAGCCTTTATAACCCGCCTCCTTTGAAAAGTCCGCCTGAACCGGAATGTACTCCCCACCGTAAGCGGATAGGCCGATTAGCAGGCTTTCAACCAATTCCCTATTTGCATTGTAATGGAGATACAGATTGTACCCCTGCTCAGCAAGTTCCATCGCAATTGCACGTCCAATACCGCCGCTTGCGCCGGTTATCAGTACGTATTTCCCCATATCCTCCTCACCCCCAAATCAATTATTTCTCTTTTGTAAACCAAATTTACTACTTTTGCAATCCGTTTTAGAATTTGGGAACATATCGTAAAAAAAACGCCTTTAAGGCGCTTTTTTAACCGGCATTTGCACTTCCGGCCGGTACAACCTGGCAGACCGAGAAGCGTTCTTCCGAAAATAGTTCCTTTGCCGCTTTGCGGATATCATCAACCGTTAGTTTTTCCAGTTCGGGTACAACGGAGAATAAATCCATTTCATTAAATGCGTATCGTGTGAACTGGTTGGCGATAAATTCTGGTGAGTTGACCGCTCTTAGGAATGATCCAATCCTTTTCCGCTTGGCCCTTTCAAGCTGTTCTTCTGTAATGGACCCTTCCCCGGTTTTCTCAAGGATTGACCGCAATGCATCGGCCAGGCCATCAGGATTTGCTGTGTCTCCGCCAATCATCGCAAAGCCGAATCCTTGCTCTTGTGTATAATCAAAGGAAAAAGTCTCGTCTATCAGGCCGTTATCGTAAAGGCGGATATAGTTTTCCGAACTTTTTCCGAACAAGATATCAAGAAGCAGATTAATGGAAAGTTCCTGGACAAGCATTTCGCTTCCGTTCGTATCGGTATGGGCAGCTTTCAGACCCACCAAGCATTTTGGTGTCTGGACATTCATTTTCAGAACTTGCTTCGCCTTCGCGACCCCTGCCTGCTCCGCATCAAACTTCCGCTCAATGGGCGGCCGGTCATCGAACTGTTTCCTTGACTGGTTTTCCCTTACCTGCCCCATTATCTTCTCCGGAGAAACAGGGCCAACAATAAACAATAGCATATTCGCCGGGTGATAAAAGGTGTCGTAGCATTCATACAGCATATCTTTATCGATTTTCGCAATGGATTCAATGGTGCCGGCTATATCAATTTTAACAGGATGGGTTTCGTACATATTTTCAATCAACCCAAAATAAAGGCGCCAATCCGGGTTGTCATCATACATGGTAATTTCCTGCCCGATGATCCCCTTCTCTTTTTCAACTGTTTTTTCGGAAAAATAAGGGTCCTGAACGAAATCGATTAGCGTTTCAAGATTTTCTTCAACACGGGACGTGCTTGAGAAAAGGTAGGCAGTTCTTGTAAAAGAAGTAAATGCGTTCGCGGAAGCGCCTTGCTTGCTGAACTGCTGAAAAACGTCACCGTCTTCCTTTTCAAACAGCTTATGCTCAAGGAAGTGGGCAATCCCGTCCGGAACCTTGACGAATTCATCCTTGCCCTCCGGCTTGAACGTATTGTCAATCGAGCCGTATTTTGTTGTAAAGGTGGCATATGTCTTGTTAAACCCATTTTTCGGCAAGATATACACGTCCAGCCCGTTCGGCATTTTTTCATAATAAAGTTCCTCTTTTAATTGGTCAAATTTAATCTTATCCATTATTGGCGGCCTCCTTTCCTGTCAGAAAATAAATGGTATCCAGTTCGATTTTTTCGGCTACGGCAATGATTTCTTCACGGGTGACTTCCTGCATGCCCTTTAACCAACTGTCAAAAGGAACCTGTTTTCCGGCCGCTACATTGTGGTAAAGGACTTCGACTATGCCTCTATTCGTATCAATTGTTTCAAGAAGCTGGTTTACGATGACAGCTTTTGTCTGTGAGAGCTCCTCATCCGAGAAATCGCCTTTTTTCATCGCTTCCATTTGTTCCTTAATAATTCCTACCGCCTGGTCGAAATTCTTCAGGTCAATCCCCGACATGACGAGCATCAGCCCTTTGTGGCTTTCGAGCCTGCTGGCAGCATAGTAGGCGAGGCTTGCCTTCTCACGGACATTGATGAACAGCTTGGAATGTGAGAACCCTCCGAAAATACCGTTAAAAACCTGCAGGGCATTATAATCCGGGTCGCCATAAAGAACATTTGTCCTATAGCCGATATTCAGCTTCCCTTGCTTCACATCCTGTTCTTCTTTTACAACCTTTGGCTCACCTTTTTTTCCAAGGGCGGTATTGCCATTCCTATTCGATTGCTTTTGTTCAAACTGGAATAACTCTCCAGCTATTTCCCTAACCTCTTCCTCTTCGACATCACCGATAACAAACAGATCCATCTCGTCCTCTGCCAAAATCCTCCGGTAATACTCGTACAGGTTTTCGGGGGTAATGGAATCAACATCTTCAAGCCTGCCATTCACATTGATTGCATAAGGCTCACCCTTGCACATTTCCTCTATGAGGCGAAAGCTCGAGTAGCGCATCTTGTCATCAAAGGTCGATTGGATTCTCTGCTTTAGTGTCCTTTTTTCCTTTTCGACCGTAGCAACGGAAAATCCATTTCCTTCAAGCAAGGGATTTACGATAATTTCCTTTATTAATTCCAATCCCTTCCTCAATAAAGGCGAGGGATCGGACAGGAACTTTTCATTGGCTATCTCCATGTAAAAGGTGATAATATGGGAGTTTCCTTTCTTGGCGAGATCGACACTAAGGACAGCACCGTACAGGTCATCGAGATAGGATCGGAGCAAAGTAGTTGTTGGATAACTGGCAGAGCTGCTCTGTAGCACATGGGGCAAAAGGGCTCTTAGTGTAGCCGTTTCCTCATTCAATGGGGCTTTCATTTTAAAAACAATCGCATTTGTTTTATATTTTCCCGTTTTCGTTACATGAAGATTATACCCTTGCATTGAAAACGTTTTTTCCGGCAATAAGCTCATGTGAAAAGCCTCCTTTAGTAAGCGCAATAGGAAATAAAATCCATAATTTTTTCCATATTATTTTCCCCATGCCATTTACATTCTATTCTAACTATAATTTGTCAGGACTCGTTTTTACAACTAATACAGCTTATGTTTGCCCAGCATTAAAAAAGCCTCCTGGATGGCCAGGAGGCTTTTTCATACATTTAAAGCTTTTCCGCATAAAATTATCGTTTCGCCGAGTCGAATGGTTCGCCGACCGCTTTTGGCGCCTGGGATGATTTGGAGAATACGACCAGGGCGATCAACGTTACGACGTAAGGGAAAATCTTCAGGATGATTGGCGGAATGACGGCCAGTTCCGGAATAACCTGCGAAACGTTGGCAATCGTGCTCGCGAATCCAAAGAAGAACGTTGCGGCCAAAACACCCAGCGGCCTCCACTGGCCGAAAATCAGGGAAGCAAGGGCAAGGAACCCAAGTCCGGATACTGTACCCGTGAATTCCCCGGCATACGTAAGGATGATGATTGCTCCGCCCAATCCGGCGAAAGCCCCGGAAATCAGCACGCCCGCGTACCGGATTCTCAGCACATTGATTCCCGCCGCCTCGGCAGCCTGCGGGAATTCACCACAAGACCGTAATCTGAGACCGAATTTCGTTTTATACAAAATAAATGTGCTTAGAAAAAGAATGATAAGTATAAACCATGTCGTAGGGTAGGTTTTTGTAAAGAACAAATCGCCTATGACAGGAATTTTTGAAAGTAAGGGAACCGATTTAGGAGTAAATCCGCTTACCCCGATATTTCCGCTCCCGGTGATGTTTCTCGCAAGGAAAATCGTTAGTGCAGCGGCAATTAAATTGATTGCTGTACCGCTGATAATCTGGTTCGCGCTCAAATTAATGCTCGCAAAGGCGTGCAGTGTGGCAAACAGGATGCCGGCTGCCATCGCCGCGAAAAGCCCCGCCCAAAGAACCATCGTATCATTTTTCCACACGTCGCTCAGGAAGTGGACTGTCAGCGCGCTTGCGAATGCGCCAATGATCATCAAGCCCTCCAACCCAATGTTGACGACACCGCTTCTTTCACTAAAAAGGCCGCCCAATGCAGTAATCAGAAGAGGAACTGTAAAAGCAATCGCATAAGGAAATATTTGCTCTATGATGGTCCACATATTATGCTTCCCCCTTCTTTGCCGCCGGCACATCGTTCACATTGCCTTCGGAACCGCGCTTCCAAAATTTATTGACAAGGCGGTGGATCAGGACGCTAGTGGCCGCAAAATAAATGATGATGGCAATGATTGTGTTCGCTAGTTCAGGCGGGATTTCCGTCATGGCATTCATAAAGCCTGTACCGGAATAAAGAATCCCAAACAAGATGGCTGCGAAAAACACTCCAAACGGCGTATTGTTCCCAAGGAGCGCAACCGCGATTCCGTCGTAGCCCTGGAATGGCAGGATTCCAATTTGGATGCTCGAGGCATTGCCTGTATACATCGCGACTCCGCCAAGGCCAGCAAGCGCTCCCGAGATAACCATCGAAAGGATAATATTCCTGTTTACCCGCATTCCCGCGTATTCCGCCGCATGCCGGTTAAATCCTACCGCTTTTAACTCAAATCCAAGCGTTGTTTTGTTAATAATGAAAGCGATAATGATGACACTGATAATGCCGAGGAATATTCCAAAGTTGATATAGGAACCATCGAACATATCCGTCAAAAACTGGACTTTCAATGTAGCTTTTTCCGGTAATTTCTTCGATTCAGTTTCAAGGAATTCGCCTTTAAAATAGCCCGGTACAACATAATAAACGGTCCAATAAGCAATCCAGTTCATCATGATTGTGGCGACGACTTCATGGACATTGAATTTCGCTTTCAGCAATCCGGGAAGAAACGCCCACAATGCGCCGCCCAGGATGCCAGCCGCGATCATTGCAAGCAGAAGGACCGGCCGTGAAAAATCATAAGTCAGGCCGACCGCAGAGGCACATAAGCCGCCAATCAACATCTGGCCCGAAGCACCAATATTGAAAAGGCCTGTCCTGAATGCAAATGCTACTGAAAGACCAGTAAAAATAAGCGGTGTAGCGGTGGCAAGAGTGTCACCGATACGCTTGATGTTTTTAAAAGCTCCCTGCATTAAATACATATATCCCTCAATAGGGTTGCTACCGATTGAGAGCATCAAAATCCCGCCAGCAATGAGGCCGAGGACAATCGCAATTAAAGATACAATGGCATTTCTCATACGCTTCTCTCCTTGTTTACCCCAGCCATCATGAGCCCTACTTCGTTTTCATTCGTTTCGGATGCATTCACGACGCCGATTAACTCCCCATTGTTTATGGCTGCTATCCGGTCGGAGAGCTGGAGGACTTCATCAAGCTCGAGGGAAACGAGTAAAACGGCATTCCCCTTATCCCGATGCTCAATAAGCCGTTTATGGATATATTCAATTGAACCGACGTCCAGCCCCCTTGTCGGCTGTACCGCAATCAATAGCTTCGGATCTAGTTCCATTTCCCTTCCGATAATCGCTTTTTGCTGATTTCCGCCTGATAGTGTGCGGGCTATCGACGCTGCGCCTTTACCGGAACGGACATCGAAATTTTCAAGGATATTATTCGCGTATTTTTTCATTTCGGGTTCATTCAATAAACCGTATTTTGAAAAAGGCTTCTTATTGAAAACTTCCAAAACCATATTGGATTCGAGCGTGTAGTCAAGCACGAGCCCGCGTTTCTGCCTGTCTTCCGGAATATGCCCGATCCCTTTTTCGATTCTATCCCTAATGGGAAGGGCAATGATTTCCTCGCCATTTAATTGGGCTGATCCTGAATCCGCTTTCCTGAGTCCCGTAATGGCCTCAACAAGCTCGGTTTGGCCGTTCCCGTCAACCCCTGCTATCCCAACGATTTCCCCGGCGCGCACTTCGAGTGAGAAGTTTTTCAGCGCAAGCACTTTTCTGTTATTTTTTACGGAAAGAGAATCTATCTTCAATACGACATCGCCTGGCGTACTTTCTTTCTTATTCACTTTAAAGGATACATGGCGTCCGACCATCATTTCGGCAAGTTGTTCTGTGCTAGTCTCGGCCACATCCACAGTACCAATCGACTTCCCTCTTCTAATTACCGTGCATCGGTCCGCTACGGCTTTAATTTCTTTTAGTTTATGGGTAATGATAATGATTGATTTGCCCTCATTAATCAGATTGCGCATAATTTTCATTAGTTCATCGATTTCACTCGGAGTCAATACCGCTGTCGGTTCATCAAAAATCAGTACTTCCGCTTCCCGGTAGAGCATTTTCAGAATTTCGACCCTTTGCTGCATTCCAACGGAGATATCTTCAATTTTCGCATGGGGATCCACATTAAGGCCGTATGATTTTGATAAATCTTCAATTCTTTTAGCTGCACTGTCAATATCAAGGACCAAACCTTTTATCGGCTCGCTCCCGAGAATGATATTTTCGGTGACTGTAAAATTTTCCACCAGCTTAAAATGCTGATGCACCATCCCGATTCCAAGCCTTGTCGCGACATTTGGATTTGTGATGCGAACTTCTTCGCCACGAACTTTGATTACTCCCTTTTCCGGCTGGTACATCCCGAACAAGACGCCCATCAGGGTTGATTTTCCCGCACCATTTTCACCGAGGAGAGCGTGTATTTCCCCCTTCTTTAAAGATAGGGAGATATTATCGTTGGCAACAATACCCGGGAATTCCTTCCGGATATTAAGCATTTCAACTACATAATTCATCGTTACACTCACCTTTGCCATTTACTGTTTCCTTAATGTTAAAAGGAAAAACCCGTTTCCGGAACAAAGAAACCTTCCCCGGGTCTGGTAGTTTGCAAGAGTCCTATATTTCAAGTCCAATATACAAAAGAGACGGGAAAAGAACCGTCTCATTTTGTACACACGTTTTTTTTACTTGAACAGATCGCCTTGTTCACTCTTTACTTCGATTTCTCCGCTCTTAACTTTTTCGTAAACCTCTTTAACCTTGCTGGATGTATCATCGCTCAAGTTAGGGTTTTCATCAGGAATGCCTACGCCATCATTTTTAGCATCAAACATGAGGGTCTTGCCGCCCTGGAATTTGCCGTCAAGTTCGTCCTTAATCATGTCAAATGCGGATAGGTCAATCTTCTTCATCGCAGAAGTAAGGATAACTGACTTGTCCCCATCATATTTACCGTCTTCGTACTGGTCTACGTCAACTCCGACGATCCATACATTTTTACCGTCTTTAACACGGTTGATCGCTTCCTTGATCGCACCAACGCCAACACCGCCTGCAGCTGCGTGAATGACATTAACTCCGCGGTCGAACATGGAGGCTGCAATCTGGCCGCCTGCAGCAACGTTGTCAAATGAGCCTTGGTAAATAAAGTTTTCCTTCTTCATGCCAATCTTGGTTTCCAAGTTTTCATTGGCGTATTTAATACCCTGCTGGAAGCCCCAGTTAAACTTCTGGACTGGAGGGATTTCCATTCCGCCGATGAAACCTGCTTCGCCTTCTTTCAGTTCAAGGGCAGTAGCTACCCCTGCCAAGAAACCTGCTTGGTGTTCTGCGAAGAAAATAGCAACGGTATTTTCCTTCACGACTGGATTAAAATCGCCGTTGTGAGGATTTCCATCAATAATGACAAATTTTGCATCCTTATAGTTGTCCTGTGCCTTGAATACAGCAGTTTCGAACTTAAAACCAGGTGTTACGATGAATTTGTAGCCTGCATCGTACAGGTTGCCGATTTCTTTCAGATAATCTGCTTCAGTCGTACCGGATGGCTTCAGATATTTGGTCTTAACGCCAAGCTCGCCCTCCGCTTTTTTAATACCTTCCCAAGTACCCTGGTTAAATGATTTATCATCGATTGTACCCGCGTCAGTAACCATTCCTACCTTAAGGTCATTTTTCTTTCCGTCTCCATCTACACCCTTGGAATCGTCTTTACCGCCACAAGCAGACAAAAGCATCCCCGCAGACAAGAGCAGCGACATAAACAAACCTAATTTGCGCTTTTTCAAGGCATTGTCCCCCTAAAAATAATTGTTTGATTTAGTAGAAATGGTTCTCAGCAAAAGTAGACAGTTTTCTAAACCCTCTTTCTAAGGACCTTAAAGCTGAATTTATCTGCTTTGAAATAATTAACCGAATAGAGGATTGGCTCATCCGTTTCATCGAAATGCATTTGCTTTAACACCAATAAAGCTGTTTCCGGCTCGCATTCAAGGATAGGAGAAATTTTATCGTGATAGCCGAGCGGTTCAATCTGGGCTACCGCGTATGTAATTCTCCGGCCTGCCTGGTTTTCCAAAATGGAAAGAAGGGATTCTTCCTGATGGGAGAATGCCTCGGGCAATATGCGTACAGGTACCTTGTCTATACAATAGACAACTGGTTCCCCATTAGCGGTTCTTACCCTCTCGGTCACGGCAATTCCTTCATCCTGGCCTAATGAGAAACGGCGAATATCCTCCTCCGCCGGCAGTTGTGTTGATGAACTCAGGAATATTGTGCCTGGCTTCATGCCTGCCTGTATGATCATGTTCGTCACACTGCTTAGCTGCTCGATCCCGGATGTAAACAGCGGCATTGCGTTAACAAAAGTACCAACACCATGCCGGCGAATGATAACGTTTTCTTCTTCGAGAATGCGTAATGCTTCCCGAAGCGTCGCCCTGCTCACCCCCAGTTGTTTAGCAAGATCGAATTCCGAAGGCAGCTTTTCTCTTTCTTTGTAAACGCCTTCTCCAATATTCTGCTTTAAACGATCGATCACCTGCAAATACAAATGACGATTATCTGACTTTATAGACATGTACATCCTCCAGGCTTTTCTGAGACATCAGACATCTGATGTTTAATCATTCCTACTAATCGACAATACTATAACATTTTTCCAGCTATAAATAAATAGGATAGAGTCAATTTTTTGGAAAACAAAAATTGTCGAAATCCGTAAATTTTTATTGACAATCCAGTCGCTCTTTTGCTAAAGGCCAATAATAATATCATGTGTGATGGAATGTTGAAATAGTAGGTTCTACCTATTTCAGAGAAGTTCTTTCCGATTTGCCTCTCTTTATTAAAAAGTTATAGTCTGGCATATTCTTAGGGATTATCAATCTATGACATTTGATAAACCCAAATTAACGAAAAAAGAAGCCGAGATTTCCGGCTTCCCAGACTGTCGACAAAAGGCCGCGAGAGGTTACCCACTCGCCGCCTTTTGTAATTCATATGGAAATTACGAAGGTTAAACGTTCTTCCCCACAAAAGTGGTTTTGGCGAATGTGTTGATTTGCGCTACGGGCACACGCTTTCCGCGGGGCGTCAGTGGAGCCTCCTCGGCGCTTGCGCCTGTGGGGTCTCCACCTTGCCGCTGCATCCCGCTGGAGTCGGTGCCCTCCGCTCCAATCAACATAAAAGTTAGGCATATTAATTATAAACCAGCACTTATGGTGAAGAACCAGGTTAAATTAAACCTAAGATTACTTCCAATTGTTCACATCATTGGCTTGATTTTTGGTCATCATGGCAGGTCACCCCATATATAGTGTCCTTTATATTAAGGAAATTTCAGTTGATTGAAATGGAGGGTGGCGACTCCTA
>NZ_LMTI01000001.1:151792-228013 GCF_001510665.1 Bacillus sp. FJAT-27445 | reverse complement strand
GGAATAGCGGGATAGTCGAGACCCTGGACTGAGCGTAGCGAGGGAAGCGGCTCGGCCCCGCCCGTGGAAAGCGTCCACCCGGAATGGAAATCTAGAGCCGCATTGTCATTTCAATTTATATTTTAAATTAAAAAAGACTGTAGGCAAACCCACTCTTCGAGTTTGTCTACAGTCTGAGAAGCCGGATTTCCGGCTTCCTTCTCATACTCAAATTAATGACCTGCTTCTTCCGCTTGCTTTGCTACGAGGACAGCCCTTGGCTTGCTTCCTTCGTATGGGCCGACAACCCCACGGGCTTCCATTTCATCAATTAGCCTTGCAGCCCGTGTATAGCCGACCCTGAATCTCCGCTGCAGCATGGAGACCGAAGCTGTTTGCATTTCGACAATCAAATCGACTGCCTCCTGATACAATTCATCATCTACTTCACCTGTAACTTCCTGGATATCGTCCGGAATCATTTCCTCCTGGTACTGGGCTTTTTGCTGTGAAATCACAAACTCTACCGTGTCTTCGACTTCATTATCTGACAAAAAGGCACCCTGGACCCGGATTGGCTTTGAAGCACCAACAGGCAAGAACAGCATATCACCGCGCCCGAGAAGCTTTTCAGCTCCTCCCATGTCAAGTATTGTCCTGGAATCCGTCTGGGAAGAAACCGCAAAGGCAATCCTCGATGGTATGTTTGCCTTTATTACCCCAGTTATTACATCGACAGAAGGCCGCTGGGTGGCAATGATCAAATGAATTCCGGCTGCCCTGGCCATTTGAGCGAGCCTTGTAATTGAGTCCTCAACATCTGAAGAAGCGACCATCATTAGGTCAGCGAGCTCATCAACGATGACGACGATGTATGGGAGCAATGGCTGTTTATCATCCTCCTCCATATTATGGCGCCCTACGTGTTCGTTGTAGCCCTCAATATTCCTAGTTCCGGTAAATGAAAATAGCTCGTACCTTCTCTCCATCTCATTCACGACTTTTTTCAACGCTTGTGATGCCTTTTTCGGATCTGTCACGACTGGCGCCAGCAAATGTGGTACCCCATTGTACACATTCAATTCGACCATCTTTGGATCGATCATCATTAATTTCACTTCATGCGGCTTTGCCCGCATCAAGATGCTTACTATGATTCCATTAATACATACACTTTTTCCGCTTCCCGTTGCGCCAGCTACGAGAAGATGCGGCATCTTGTTTAATTCTGCGAGTACGGCTTCCCCGGTGATATCCCGGCCAAGCCCAATCAGGAGCTTGGAATCAGGGCGGTCATTCTGGGTTGCTTCGAGTACTTCCCTTAAGCCAACCATCGAAACCTCGGAGTTTGGCACCTCGATTCCTATCGCCGACTTTCCCGGGATCGGAGCTTCAATCCTAATATCTTTAGCAGCCAGTGCAAGTGCGAGGTCATCATTAAGACTTACAATTTTGCTTACCTTTACTCCGACATCTGGATGGACCTCATATTTTGTGACAGCTGGGCCAAGATGTACCTGGGTCACCCTTGCTTTGACGCCAAAGCTATGGAAGGTCCGCTCGAGCTTAGCGGCATTTGCGTGGATGAGCTCGTATTCCCCGCTTTGGTCCGCCTTTCTCGGAAGTGTTAATAGAGACAGTGGCGGTAGCTCATACGACTTGTTCTCTAGTTCAGCAAATGTGATAGGCGGGGAAACCAGTTCCTCTTCCAAATCCTTATTGACTGCAGCAGGCTTTTGCGTTTTTTGCCCATCCTGCTTTCCTTCGCTTCCGTAAGCCTTGTCAATGAAGCTTGAAATGATTGGCTCTTGTACCGGAGGCTTGGCAGGAATAATGTCAGCGTCCGCTTCTTGTATTTCTTTGTTTTCGGCTATTTGTTTTTCAACAGGTTTCTTTTCCTTTTCCCGCTTTTGTTTCGTTTGCTGTTCCTTGCGCTGTTTCCGTTTTCCCTGCCATTCAGCCAAATCGGCCTTAAATGCCTCTAGCTGAGTCTTATAGGCAGATGCGGTTAACGAAAATAATTTTCCGAGTGCCTCACCGAATGTCTTCCCGGTAATCAGAATTAAGCCGCTCGCAATGAGCAGGCCAGCAATAATCTTCGTTCCAGTTGTGGCAAAGAGATAATGGAACATGGCATACAGGACAGCACCAATCATACCCCCGCCAAGGTCAGGGGAAGCCGGCGTTCCCTTTACTTCATTCCAAAACAAATCCCAGGTGTTGGCTATGACGCTAGGATTTTCAAACTGTCCATTTTTTGAAAGCATGCCAAAAAGCGTTATGTGGCTAAGGATGAGCAATGCGGACAAGATGAGGTATGCCCCTACTAGCTTCGACGGGAATAAATACGGCATGCTTCTTTTCCACATCATGATGATGCTCAAGAGAAGCATTCCCCCCATCCCGGCAATGCCCCATTCGCCGAACCAGAACCTGAAGAACAGGGAAACCCCATTCCCTACCGCTCCAAGCTCCGCTATCGAAATAATAGAAAGAGCAAGCATGACCAGCCCGGCCAGCTCGAATTTGAGTGTTGTTTTTAGTTCCTTATCTCTGCTGCGTGATTGCCTTCGTTTCTTTTTTGCCATTCAAATCACCTTTATGTATGAGTCTGCGGCCAGGGACCGCATAAAATAGAACAAGCAGCCCTCCGGCTGCTTTATTCAGTATGGCATTTACAACGGCTTAACATGAAAATGCCATTTTCCTATACCGTAACCTGATTATACCACAAAGGCCCCCTTGATTGGACAGAACCATAGGATTACAGTGAAATTTTTGTCCCCGGAGCCCATCGGCCATCCATGTAATGGGCTGGGTCGGTGCTTAGTAAGCGAACGACCCTATACCCCTCGCCAAATGCTTCAACTTCCATCGAAATACCATTCTGGTCAATAATTTTCCTTCCTAGTGGAGTGGCTTCAACCTGGGGGAATATCAGTTCCTCTGGCATCATCGTATAGAGAATCATTGGATCAGCGCCTCCTGCCCTGATTTTTGCATGTCAATCAGCTCATTTAGCTTTTTCATCGCAACGCCGAGCCCCCCCACTTCATCGATCAGGCCGCTAGACACAGCATCAGCCCCAACTACATTTGTCCCAATATCGCGGGTCAGGTTTCCTTTTGCAAACATTAGCTCTTTAAACGTTTCTTCAGGAATATTTGAATGCCTGGTCACAAACTTGACGACCCTTTCCTGCATTTTATCCAAATATTCAAACGTTGCAGGTACTCCAATCACAAGCCCTGTCAGGCGGATCGGATGGATTGTCATTGTGGCAGTTTCGGCGATGAAGCTATAGTCGCAGGATACGGCAATCGGTACTCCGATCGAGTGGCCTCCACCCAATACGATGGAGACAGTCGGCTTTGATAGTGAGGCGAGCATTTCGGATATTGCCAATCCCGCTTCAACATCCCCGCCAACTGTATTGAGAATGACTAGAAGTCCCTCTATTTTTGGGTTTTGCTCGATCGCCACGAGCTGGGGAATTAAATGTTCATATTTAGTTGTTTTATTTTGCGGCGGCAATGCGAGATGGCCCTCGATTTGTCCAACTATGATCATACAATGGATTCGAGTATCGTTCGAAAGCTGCGGAACATTGGTTGCCCCAAGCTGCTGGATTTTTTCAATCAGCGCGGAACCTGGCTTTTCCTCTGTTTCCTGGCTGGGGTTCTCCGCTTGTTCGGCCATCCGTCCGTATGGAAGTAAGTGGTCCATGTGATTAATCTCCCTTCGGTTCATATAGGGATAGTATTGAACCACCGGGAGAAAATCATCCATACGTATAAAAGAACAAAAGCATCGGCAATTAGCCGATGCTTAGTTTTACGCTTCCATGATGATAGGTAAAATCATTGGGCGCCTTTTTGTTCTTTCAAATAGGTATTTATTCAGGTCATCGCGGATTTCCTGTTTCAGGCTGGTCCAATCAAAGAAATCTCGCGAAATGTTTTTTTCGACAATATCCCTAACCAGTTTTCCGGACTCTTCCATCAGTTTTTCCGATTCACGAACATAGACGAAGCCTCGAGAAATTATCTCTGGCCCTGCAAGGATTTTCCGCTCTTTCCTGGATAGGGTGACGACGACAATCAAAGTGCCATCCTGAGACAGAAGCCTGCGGTCTCGAAGGACGATATTGCCGACATCTCCCACACCAATACCATCGATCAGGACATTGCCGGACGTAACTTTTCCTCCCGGTACAAACTTTCCGTCCTTTAGCTCGACAACTTCGCCGTTATCGGGAATGTAAATTTGATCCCGTGATAGGCCGCATTCACGCGCAATCTTTTCATGTGCCTTGAGCATTCGGTATTCCCCATGGACTGGTATGAAAAGCTTTGGCTTCATCAAATTGATCATAAATTTAAGCTCTTCCTGGCTCCCGTGGCTTGATACGTGGATGGTCTTTCTGTTCGAGACAACATTCGCGCCTGCACGGAGCAGTAGATCAACGGTCTTTGAAAGAAATAGCTCGCTTCCGCGCAACGTGGATGCGGCAATCAGGACGGTGTCCCCTTCTTTAATATTAACGAGCCTGTGAGATTTTCTCGCCATCTTCTGAAGGCCTTCAATCGGTTCTCCCTGTGAGCCCGTCATAAGGATGACAACTTCCTTGTCCGCATGGTTTCCAATTTCAGCAGCCGGAATGATCAGGCCATCAGCAATATCCAAATAACCAAGCTCTACCGCAATATGGTAGATGCGTTCAAGGCTCTTACCGACTACTGCGACCTTCCTGCCTGTTTCACTGGCCGAATCGAAAATATGCTGAATCCGGTTGATATCGGAAGCGAAGCATGCCGCAATAATCCTTCCGGGTGCGCTATAGAAGGTGTCGCACATTTCCCTTGCGACAATTGCCTCGGACGTGGTATACCCAGGCTTTTCGGCTTCGGTGCTGTCGGAAAGAAGGCAAAGCACGCCATTCTCGCCAATTGCGGCCATTTTGCCGATTTCAGGCTTGTACAGCTCTGTCGCACCCTGGTCAAATTTAAAGTCGCCCGTATAGACTATAGCTCCTTCTGAAGTGTTAATGCATATCCCGACTGAGCCAGGGATGCTGTGGTTTGTCTTGAAAAATGAGACATTCACGCCTCCAATTTCAACAATGGAATCCGAATTGATTTCGATAAAATCCGTTTTCCCTTTAAACTCCTGCTCTTTAAGCTTTGCATTGGCTAGCGCCAGTGTCAGTTCCGTCCCATAAACAGGAACTTTTAATTGCCTTAGGATGTAGGACAATGCCCCAATATGGTCCTCGTGGCCATGGGAAAGGAAAACCGCCTTTACCCTTTCCTTGTTTTCGAGCAAGTAGGTGATATCCGGAATCACAATATCAATGCCAAGCATTTCATCCTCGGGGAACATTAAGCCTGCATCGATAACAAAGATATCCCTGTCCACCTCGCACAGGAACATATTCTTCCCGATTTCTCCTACGCCTCCCAGGGCGACGATCCTAATATTTTTATTCTTTTTCTTTGCCAATTTCTGTTTCCTCCTATGGTGATTTAGCCGACCTTAGATCAGTTACCATCATTATACTTGAATGCGGAAAATCTTTACAACTCTATTCCCTTTCCCTCGTGCCAGAAGTGAAAAACCTGCCATGTACAAACCCATCGATTTTGTTAAAAAATGAATGTATTACCACAAAATAAGGCAGCAGGCCATATCATACGCCTGCTGCCATTTCATAATCGCTTACAAAACTTTAGGATGGCTGGTGAATTCCAAGCACAGCCGACAATGTGGAACGCTCTTCAACGCTCAATGGAACGAGTGGAAGCCTTACTGACCCAACATCCAGCCCTTTGAGCTGCAGGGCGGTTTTGACTGGGGCCGGGCTTGGAGCCGCAAAGAGGCCCTGCATGACCGGCAGGAGCTGCTGGTGCAGTTTTGCTGCCCTTTCCAGATCTTTAGCCAAAAATGCCTTAACCATTTCCTGCATTTCATTGCCGATTATATGCGAAGCAACCGATACGACGCCATACCCGCCGATAGAAAGGACAGGCAATGTGATGCCATCGTCACCGCTGTAAAGGATGAAATCTTCTGGTGTATTTGCGATGATTTTTGTCATGGCATTCAAGTCGCCGCTTGCTTCCTTCACTGCTACGATATTTTGAATGGCTGACAGGCGGATGATTGTTTCGGGAGCAATATTAACAGCCGCCCGGCCAGGAATATTGTAAACCATTACAGGCAGCGATGTGCTTTCCGCCACTGCTTTGAAATGCTGATAGAGGCCTTCCTGGTTTGGTTTGTTGTAATAAGGCGCAACCACCATGATGGCGTCTACGCCAAGCTGCTCGGCTTTTTTTGTCATTTCAATTGATTCGTACGTATTGTTGCTTCCTGTGCCGGCGATGACAGGAATCCTGCCCGCCACTGTTTTAACCGCATGGTTGAATAACGCGAGCTTTTCCTCTTTTGATAATGTAGGGGATTCGCCTGTTGTCCCCGCGATTACTAGCGAATCAGTACCATTTTCGATTAAATGGTTAATCAATTGAGTCGTCTTTTGGAAATCAATATGCCCCTTTTTGTCAAAAGGAGTTACCATTGCAGTCGAAACTCTGCCAAAATGAATCATTGTCTTCCCCCGTCCTTTGTTTGGTTTTTAGCAGGCAAGGCACCTGCCGGCTTGATATCTTTGTATTATTCATTTATTAAGCAGCATCTGTCAATGCTTTTAAAATCCATCAGGCCTTTCAAATTCCGCGGCTTCATTTTCCAGCTGAAATGCATCATGCAGGGCATTGACTGCTTTTACAAGGTCGTCCTGCTTTACGAGGACCCAGATGGTAGTATGGCTGTCCGCCGATTGAAGAATACGGATTCCTTGTCCGGCAAGAGCCGTTACGATTCTCGCGGTTACACCTGGGACACCGGCCATTCCGGCACCGACCACAGACACTTTGGCACAGTTCCTCTCAACTGATGGCTCATGGCCAATACTGTTCAGGACGGAAATCGCTTTATCTGCCGCATCCTCTGAAACTGTATAGACAACGCCATTCGGCGAGATATTGATAAAATCAACAGATATCCTTTCATTCGCCATTGCTCTAAAGACTTCGGATTGAAGGTCGTACTGGCCTTCACGCGCGAAAACTTTTAGCTGGGTAACATTAGGTACATGGGCAATTCCCGTAACCGGACGCTCCTTAATATCACTGCCCGCGCTTGTTTTTGCCTGGCTGGTGACAAGCGTGCCCGGACCGTCCGAGTATGTTGACCGGATTCGCATTGGTACCTTTGCCTGCATGGCGATCTCGACCGCACGCGGATGGATTACTTTCGCACCCTGATACGCCAGGTTGCAAACCTCCGTATAGGTAACCACTGGCAGCGGCCTTGCATTTTCAGCAATACGGGGATCGGCAGTCATAATCCCTTCCACATCCGTAAAAATGTCAATCCACTCGGCACCAAGCGCAGCTCCAATTGCAGCAGCGGAAGTATCGCTCCCACCTCTGCCGATGGTCGTCACATCCCCGTTTTTGGCAATGCCCTGAAAACCAGCAACAACGGCGACATCCGCATCATTCAGTTCCTCTGCCAGACGATCGCATTGCATTTCAATTATCTTTGCGTTCGTATGGTCATCGTTCGTCCGGAAACCCGCCTGGGCGCCGTTCATTGCAATGGCTTTAATTCCGGATTGAAGCAGAAGAGATGTGAAGACAATACTTGAAATAATTTCGCCGCAGGACATGAGCATATCGATTTCCCGCCTGCTGATTTTCCCGATGCTCCCTTCCAGAAGGGATAATAGCGTGTCAGTGGCATAAGGGTCGCCTTTGCGGCCCATCGCGGATACGACGACGACAACCTTATACCCCTCCGAAAGGGCCTTCTCTATGTGCCTCTTGGCATTTTGCCTGCTCTCTTCGTTCCTGACGGAAGTCCCGCCAAACTTCTGGACAATTACTTTCATTCAAGCACCTCAAAACTGCTTTGTATTCACCAACTTATAGCCGGTTCTATTTCTCTCCAACAACGCCCAGACGCACAAGGCTTTCGGCAATCTGGACAGAATTCCATGCGGCTCCCTTAACAAGATTGTCTGAAACGACCCACATGTGGAATCCTTTGGTGTTATCGAGGTCATTTCTAACCCTGCCAACAAATACGTCTGGTTTTCCCACGCAATCTGCTGGCATCGGATATACCTGGTTGGCCGGATCATCCTGCAGGACAACACCCGGAGCCTCTTTCAAAAGCTCCTTGATGTCATTGGCGGAAACGCCTTCGGATTCGATTTCAAAATAAACCGACTCTGAATGGCCGGTCTCGACCGGGAGCCTTACACAGGTAGCGGCTACCTGAAGTTTTTGGTCGTGCATGATTTTTTTTGTTTCATTAATCATTTTTAGTTCTTCAAAAGTGTAGCCATTCTCCTCAAATTGGTCAATCTGCGGAATTACGTTGAAAGCAATTTGATAATGCCTGTCTGCACTTTTTACAGGAAGAACCTTCGGAGTATACTCGTCCCCGGCCAGGATTGCTTTTGTCTCGGCCTTCAGTTCGTCAATTGCAGCCGCGCCGGCTCCGGAAACCGCCTGGTAAGTAGAAACAATTATTTTTTTCAACCCATATTTTTTACGAATAGGCTCAAGCGCTACAACCATTTGAATGGTTGAACAGTTTGGATTTGCAATAATTCCCTTATGTGTATGGACATCCTCTTCATTTACTTCCGGAACGACTAGAGGCACTTCCAGATCCATCCGGAATGCACTTGTATTGTCAATGACAATGGCTCCCCGCTTTGCGGCTTCGGGTGCAAGCTCCTTTGATACACTTCCTCCCGCGCTGAACAGGGCGATATCGATGCCTTCAAAGCTCTCGGGCCTGGCCTCCTGGATGACATGTTCAACCCCATTTACTGTCACTTTCTTCCCAGCTGAACGGGAAGATGAAAGCAGGACTAGTTTTTTTATTGGAAAATCCCTCTTTACAAGTGTTTCAATCATTTGCTGGCCAACAGCGCCCGTTGCACCGACGACAGCCACATTCAATCCAGTTTGACCATTCATGTTTCATAAACCCCTTCCGTCAAAAAGCTTTTAAGGCTTAAATTATTTAATGTATGCAAGGTATCCTGGACGTGCAGCCGGCCGTTCAAACCCTGTATGTAGAAAAGCACATCAGCGGGCAACTGCCCGCCGATAAACTTTCCTACATTTTATCATATTCACCAGACAATGAAACACTCAAGTGCATGGCTGGTGTAATTTGGTTGCATTTAGTCCAAATATCTTTCCACTAGAACAGGCTGCAGCTGGACTCCATTGATAGCCGATTCAACCGTTTCTTTTAAAAGGGTCATTCTGGCGACCATGGAATTAGGCTTTTTTATGGGGTCGTCTTGTCCGAAGGGGATAAAAAATATATTCTTTGCGGACATGAGCCGCATCAGGTTCACTCCATTCAGCCCAAGGGCATCATTTGTCGATATCCCAAGGACAACAGGCTTCTGGTTCCTTAAGGTAGCCTTCGCCGCCATCAGGACCGGGGAATCATTGATTGCATTCGCGAATTTGCTCATTGAGGCTCCGGTCATCGGCGCGATCACCATACAATCAAGAGGCTCCTTTGGCCCTAGCGGTTCTGCGGTTACAATCGAATCGATCACTCGCCTACCAGCCAGCTTTTCAATCCTCTCAATCCAGTCCTCGCCCTTCCCAAAGCGCGTCTCTGTATTCTTCACTGTAAATGTGACAATAGGGACGACCTCGGCACCAGCTTCGACCAGCTTTTCCATTTCCGGAAATACAGCATCATACGTACAATGGGAACCTGTTAGCCCGAACCCGATTTTTCTTCCCTTTAGATTCATACCGCTTTCCCCTTTCGATTCTTGAGGTCGTTTTGAAGCAATTGAGTGAGTACATTCGCCAATATCTGGCCTGCCGTCTTTGGAGCCACTATTCCCGGAAGCCCCGGTGCCAAAAGCGCTTTTATGCCTCTTTTTTCTGCATAGCGGAAATCCGTTCCTCCGGGCTTTGATGCTAAATCGATGATCAAAGTGTGCACGGCCATTTTTGAGATTACCGACGCGCTGACGATTGGATGGGGAATCGTATTGATTACAATATCCACGTCACTTAATTCCCTTTCTATGTCCGATAAATGGAAGGGCTTAAGCGCCATTTCGCTAATCCTGGCCAAATGTTCAGTTTTCCTCGCCCCTACTTTCACCTTTGCACCGAGTGCCGAAAATGCCCTCGCCACACTCATCCCAGTCCTTCCAAGTCCCAACACAGCCACGTTTGATCCATGGATGGTGATATCGGTATGCTGGATGGCCATCATGATCGTTCCCTCGACGGTTGGAATGGAATTATAAATCGCGACATCATCCCGTTCAAATAATTGGACAAGCCGCCTTTTTGCCTGTTTGCTTATTCCGGTTAAATATGGGTTGGTAATACCTGTATACACCGTGCATGTTTCAGGAGTTTTGGCAAAGCATTCTTCACTCAAAATTACCTGTTCATTCGAAAAAATCGTTTCAACCAGACCTTCCATGCTCGTTCCCGAAACAGGGAGAATTAGCGCGTCCATTTCAGAAAAATCAGCTTCAGCAAGTTTTTCCTTGTGTGCCCCTGTAAAGGCATGATCCAATTGCTCGAATCCGATTAGCGATAGTTTTGCGTCCAGTTCGGTCAGCTTCCTGATGATTTCCAGCTGCCTGGCATCCCCGCCGATGATGGCTATCTGCATCCCTGTCAGCATGATCCCCTTCACCTTCTTTTCCAGAATCAATCTTTTCCCATGTCCTCATGGCTACTTAACAGTTTATGAAGGTGAGCCCTTTTCGGTGAATAACGAAAACGGCACCCGCTTCTAAGGAAGATGCGGATGCCGTCCACTATTCTTTTTCCTGCTCGTTAGGAGGTTAGTCCTCTCCGCCTTCGCCCGGAAAATCAATGATTATCATATCAGCGCCAATTTTTTTAATATGCTTCCATTGGACACGTATTTCATCTCCCTGCTTGCGGAGCCCGAACCATTTTAGGGAAGGAATCAGCAATGCCTGGATTTGCCCTGTCTGCTCATTAATTTCGAGGTCCGTCTGCCCAAGGACACCCAGCCTCTCCGCCTTCTTTACATCAACAATTTCCTTGCCGCTCAGCTCGCTAAGCCTCATTGTCTTCGCCCCCCTTGTATTCTTTTACTAGTGTATAGCCATCCATGGCAAAATAGACTATAGAGAAGGACAAAGGAGAAATCGAAGCTCCTCAAATAAGCTGTAACTCTGTGCATTCGATTATCGGTAACCGTGCGGAACTTCCGAGTGAAACCAAACTCTAAAAACCACCTACATCCATGTTGGTCTCAACCTCTTTATTGGTTTGGCGAATGATTCAATACTAGGCCGGCCTAGCTCGGGGTACAACTGTTCTCCCAAGGGATAAATGAATAAAAAGTCAATGGCCGATTCCAGCTTGCGTACTAAATGATTTTCTGGAACCAACTGGTCAATGGTCAACATTTCTAATTGTTCACGTTCATTGGCTTGATTTTTAGTCATCATGGCCGGTCACCTAATACTTATTCTTTATTTAACGGGAATTTTAGTTGATTGGAATGGAGGGTGGCGACTCCTCGAAAATGCTACCGCATTTCCTTCGTGCAAAGCTTATTCGGGGAAGCTGTTTGTCCTGCGGGAATAGCAGGATAGTCGAGACCCTGGACTGAGCGTAGCGAGGGAAGCGGCTCGGCCCCGCCCGCGGAAAGCGTCCACCCGGAGTGGAAATCTAGACGCACTGTCAATTCAATGTATATTTTAATTAAAAAAGACTGTAGGCAAATCCGAAACTTGTCGAGTTTGTCTACAGTCTGAAAGCCATTGCATTAGCAACGGCTTTGTAAGTGTTATTTCAGTTTTGCCGGCAGTTCTCCGTCCGGGCTGATTAGCGCTACGGAAAAATGGTCTGTAAAAAGGGAGTTTGCCAACCCGTCCACGCCTTCTTTACTGACGCTGTCAATCAGCTCAATGATTTCATCGAGTGAGCGATGATGCTTCAGCAGCAACTCGTTTTTCCCGTTTCGGCTCATCCGGCTGTTTGTACTTTCAAGGCTTAGCATCAGGCTCCCCTTCAGCTGTTCCTTGCTGTTTACAAGCTCCCTTTCTGTAATCCCATCCCTCTTCAGGGTATCTAGTGTTTCTTGAATTGTTTCATAGAGTAAATCCAGCTGCTTCGCGCCAGTCCCTCCATAAATCGTCACCATCCCGCTGTCCTGGTAAGCCGAATGGTAGGAAAAAACCGAATAGGCTAGCCCCCGCTGTTCGCGGACATCCTGGAACAACCGGCTGCTCATGCTTCCGCCAAGTATACTATTTAACACGATAAGGCTGTAAATATCTTCATGGCCCACTTGCAGCCCTTCATATCCGATGCATAGATGGGCCTGCTCGGTCTCTTTTTTTCGGGATAGCCGGTTCGCATGGAAAACTGGTTTGTTTTCCCGAATTTCCGGATGGCCGCCCTCATAGGAACCAAATTGTTTTTCCACCTGGGCGATAAAAGCGTCGGAAATATTCCCTGCGATCGATATGACGACATTTCCAGGGGTATAGTGGTTGAAAATATAGTCATTTAGCCTGTCACCTGTAAACGTTTCAAGCGTCGACTCTGTTCCAAGAATCGGATAGCCAAGCGGATGGTTTTCATAGACCGCTTTGCTTAATAGGTCATGGACGATGTCATCTGGCGTGTCGTCATACATTTTGATTTCTTCCAAAACAACATTCTTTTCTTTCTTAAGTTCTTCGCTGTCGAAGATTGAATTAAAAAACATATCAGAAAGGATTTCAAGGGCGAAATCCGCATGTGTATCAAGTACCTTTGCATAATAGCAAGTATATTCCTTCGAAGTAAAGGCATTTACCTGGCCGCCGATGCTGTCGAATGATTCGGCTATTTCCCGGGCTGTACGTGTTTTTGTTCCCTTAAAGAACATGTGCTCCAAAAAGTGTGATATTCCGTTGTTTTCCGGCACCTCATTTCTGGAACCTGTTCCAATCCAGACACCGATCGCCACGGACCTGACCGTAGGAATGTTCTCTAGTACAACTCGTACACCATTTTGGCAAGTATATTTCTTAATCATCGAATTCCTCCTGTTCTTGGACAACTGCTGCGGCTAGCTCTGAAATCATTTTACATGTTCGGAACCATTTCTCCAAATTTTAGCGGATTTTATAGGGTGTTATTCAACCATTCCTGCTCTTTTTTCCGAAAGCATTTCCGAAATCGGGGCTATTTTTAGCTTCTTTTCTTTTATAGACAAGATCATCCGTTCTAGAGCTTTTGCAGTTGGTTCTGTCGGATGCATGAGGATAATCGATCCGTTTCCAACCCTTGAAGAAACCCTGTTCAGAATCGTTTCTGGACTCGGTTTTCTCCAATCAATCGTATCAACTGTCCACATAACGGTCCCAAGCCCCATTTCAGCAGCAATCGTTGCGGTATCTAGCCCAATGCTCCCGCTTGGAGGGGCAAACCAAACACATTTGATGCCGGTTGTCGCTTTTATAACTTCATTCGTTTTCCTGAGTTCCTCTAATGCCTTATCTTTTGAGATTTTCTTCATATCTGCATGGGAGTATGAGTGGTTTCCAATTTCGTGGCCGGCATCGGCTATCATTTTTGCTAGCTCTGGATTCTTCTTTACCCAATTCCCCTCAAGAAAAAAACTGGCAAGGACGTTGTGTTCTTTTAAAACTGCTAGCATATCTGGGAGATATTCGTTGCCCCAAGCCACATTGACGGCGAGCGATACCATCGGCTTTGAAGGGTGGCCTTTGTATACTGGTGCTGGCGGAAGCTGCCCTAAATGGACCTCTGGTTTGATTTCTTTATAAACAAGCTTTTTCTTTTCGAATTTTCCGGCTGATTTCATTTTTCGATAAGAGGCGGGAATATCAACCTCAAGCCCATTGTAGCCCGGGATCGCTTTCCACACTTTATCAATTTTTGCATCCTCGGGGGCTACTCTGCTCTCATCAGCTACCGCTAAAATTCCCTCGTATAAAGCGTCTCCCTGCCTTGCAACAGAAATACCGCCAGTTTTTAATGAGTCTATATATTCTTCCACTAAATGGCTGTTCACAATCGAATATGTAAGCAAAAAAGCTGCCATAAAAAAAACAATTCGTTTCATTGCTGATCCCTCCTCCATACACAGTATGTATGGGGATCAGCGAGTAGAACAAGCCATCAGGACGAACGGCTTCACTACCTTTAAGTGCCGGATTCACAGTCTCGGCTGCAAATTTTTTATGTATTTATCCATTATCAAAAAGCCAGGGGTACCCCCTGGCTTCATTTGGATTTTAATATACAGGCGAATTAATAAAGACTGTCAGCTGACTGAAGCAAATTTATTTACTTCTGTTGTTCAGCTTTTTCGCGCTGTTCCTTCAGCACGGCTTTCCTCGAAAGGTTCACCCTGCCCTGGCGATCGATTTCGGTTACCTTGACAAGCATCTCATCGCCAATTTTAACGACGTCTTCCACTTTTCCAACCCTTTCCTCAGCAAGTTCGGAAATGTGGACAAGTCCATCTTTGCCGGCAAATATTTCTACGAAGCAGCCGAACTTTTCAATTCGCTTCACTTTTCCTAGATAATATTCACCAACAACTACTTCACGGACAATATCTTCAATGATTTTCTTAGCCTTTTGATTCATTTCTTCATTTGTAGAAGCAATGAATACCGTACCATCCTGCTCAATATCTATTTTAACGCCGGTTTCTTCAATGATTTTATTGATTTGTTTACCGCTAGGTCCGATGACATCACGGATCTTGTCCGGATTGATCATCATTGTCAGGATCTTAGGCGCATATTGAGACAATTGTTCCCTTGGCTCAGAAATAGTGGCAAGCATGGAATCAAGGATTTGCATTCTTCCTTTTTGCGCCTGCTCAAGTGCCTCCTGGAGAATCTCGCGGGATAGGCCTTCAATCTTGATGTCCATTTGAAGAGCCGTAACACCCTTTGCCGTTCCAGCTACCTTGAAATCCATATCGCCAAGATGGTCTTCCATCCCCTGGATATCTGTTAACACCGAATAATGTTCCCCGGATTTTATAAGTCCCATTGCTATACCCGCCACTGGAGCCTTGATTGGCACCCCGGCATCCATCATGGCAAGGGTGCTTGCGCAAATACTCGCCTGGGAGGTTGAACCATTTGATTCTAGAACCTCGGATACAAGGCGGATTGTGTAAGGGAAGTCCTTTTCGGATGGGATGACAGGCTCAAGCGCTCTTTCGCCGAGTGCCCCGTGCCCAATTTCCCTTCGGCCAGGGCCCCTGATTGGACCTGTTTCTCCTACAGAGAAGAGCGGGAAGTTATAATGATGCATGAACCTTTTTTCTTCTTCAAGGCCTAAGCCATCAAGGATTTGCACGTCTCCCATTGCGCCAAGTGTACAAATGCTAAGAGCCTGTGTTTGGCCGCGGGTGAACAGGCCTGAGCCATGGGTACGCGGCAAAATGCCGACCTGAGAAGACAATGGGCGGATTTCATCCACTCCACGTCCGTCTGGGCGCACTTTTTCCTCTGTAATCAGGCGGCGGACCTCATCCTTCACAAGCTTGTCCAGAATTTGTTTAACCTGCTTAATAACTTCGTCTTTTGCTTCCTGTTCAATATATTTAGCGAGGACATGGTCCTTCACTTCTTTAATGGCGGCTTCACGGGCATGCTTTTCCTGTACCTGGATAGCGTTTATCATATCTTTTTCGCAAGTCTCAAGGACTTCAGCCTTCAATTCCTGATCAACTTGGTACAGGGAAATTTCACGCTTTTCTTTCCCGCAAGCCTTAATGATCTCGTCCTGGAATTCAATAAGGCGCTTTATTTCATCATGTCCGAACATAATTGCTTCGAGCATGACATCTTCCGACACTTCCAAGGCGCCTGCTTCAACCATGTTAATGGCATCCCTTGTTCCGGCTACAGCCAAATGGATGTCACTCTTCTCGCTTTGCTCGACAGTTGGGTTGATGACAAACTTGCCATCCACACGTCCCACGATAACCCCAGCAATCGGGCCTTCAAACGGGATGTCCGAAACACACAAAGCAAGAGAAGAACCAAACATTGCAGCCATATCAGACGGACAATCCTGGTCAACACTCATTACGATGCTAATAACTTGAACATCATTCCGGAAGCCCTCTGCAAACAATGGGCGAATCGGGCGGTCAATTAGGCGGCTTGCGAGGATTGCTTTTTCACTCGGCCGGCCTTCGCGCTTGATAAATCCGCCTGGGATTTTCCCGACTGCATATAGACGTTCTTCGTAATTTACTGTAAGCGGGAAAAAGTCCAAGTTTTTTGGTTCTTTAGAAGCAGTTGCCGTGCTAAGAACGGCTGTATCCCCATATCGTACAAGGGCGGCGCCATTCGCCTGCTTTGCAAGCTGGCCAATTTCAACGGTTAACTTTCTTCCCGCCCAGTCAATGGAAAACTCTTGTTTCGGTGATTCCATATAGTTATTACCCCTCTTTCCGGCTCATTCGCTTTTGAATATGCCATCAGCACTAATACATTTATTTAATAACAAATTAATGTTAGTATGCTCAAAATTCAACTGACTTAAAATATGTATGAATATTTCTGCATTATTTTTACCTAACAAAAAAGCGGGAAAATTCCCGCTTCTTTTGACTATCGACGTAAGCCAAGCTTATTGATTAACTCACGGTAGCGTTGAACATCGTTGTTGCGCAGGTAAGTCAAAAGGTTACGGCGCTTACCAACCATTTTCAAAAGACCGCGGCGTGAATGGTGGTCTTTCTTGTGAGTACGCAAGTGATCGTTCAGGTTGTTGATTGATTCAGTAAGGACAGCGATTTGGACCTCTGCGGATCCAGTGTCGTTTTCATGAGTTTTGTACTCATTGATCAGTTCGTTTTTACGTTCTTGTGTTAGTGCCATCCTGGTTCACCTCCTAAAATTTCTATCCCCGTTTACTGAGCAAGCGTCGGTGATTCGACTTGCCAAGCAAAGGTTCTTTAATACGTTTATAAGAATACAACTTTTCCAACAAAAAAGCAAGCATAAACCTTGAGTTAACGCGGATTATTCTAATGGAATCCCGAAATAGCCCGCTGCTGCCTGCTTATCCCTCTGTATTTGGGCAATGAGTTCTTCAATGCCCGAAAATTTTTGTTCTTTTCGTAAATATTTGTGCCACTCAATAATTGAGCGCTCCCCGTAAACTTCTTTCGAAAAGCTAAAAATATGGACCTCGATGGACGGGTTTTTTTGGCTTTCTTTATTAAATGTAGGTTTATAGCCAATATTGCAAACGCCATAGTGCCATTCCCCGCAAACGTGGAGCCGGACAGCATAAACGCCGGTCGGGGGAATTAGACAATCGCCATCGGGATCCACATTCGCGGTTGGGAACCCGATCGTCCTTCCCCGTTTGTCTCCGTGGATAACAATTCCCGGTGTTGTAAACGCCCTTCCCAACAAAATAGCAATTTCATCCGTCTTCCCTTCGGATAACAGCTTCCTGATTCGTGTTGAACTGATTTTTTCTCCGCCTTCCGTCAGCTTCCCGACGGTCGAATACGTAAACTTTCCCCGTGAATGGAACGGGATAGTTTCCATTGTTCCTTTTCCCATCCGGCCGTATGTGTAATCAAATCCGGCGGAAACATGGGCGATATTAAGACCGATAATGTATTGATCAATAAATTCCTGTGGGGTAAGATTGGCGAATTCAGGAGTAAAGTTGACAATATACATGATGTCTACCCCAAGTTCCTCTATTAGTCTAATCTTTTCGTGAAGCGGAGTGATATGTTCAATTTCCTGTTCCAGCTTTCCTAGCACAGCCTTGGGGTGTGGATGAAAAGTCATGACGGCGGTTTTAAGTCCCCGTTGGCCGGCCGCCATTTTAGCATCGGCAATGACTTTTTGGTGGCCTAGATGGACACCGTCAAAATACCCGAGCGCCACCGCTGACTCTGGCATGTTTTTTCTATCAAAATTATGGGGAAATCCAAGATTTATTACTTCCACTATAGGTTCACCTTTCTCGTAAAGCAGCGGCTCCTTTGAGCCCCAGCATGAAGCCTTTTGAGCACTCTCTTTAAAGTTCCCTGTCGTTGCGCAGCACCTTGACCGGCTTCATGATTCCAGGCTTCTCGGGATGCTCGCTATAAATTGCGAGCACTTCGCCGGCCTCATTTTCCAATGCGATCGGGCCTGTAACCCCAATAAGTTCTTCAGGAACGGCGAGGCGAATGCCATTCTTCACTTTCTCTGCTAATGTATCATTTATCCTGTATTTCGGCAAATGCAAAAGCGCGCTCTCAAGCGGCCTCATTACGGCGTCAATTCCCCCATTTTCCATCATCTCCTCAATTTGGGAAAAGCTGAGGCAATCTTCGAGTGTGTAGGAAGCTGAACGAGTTCGGATTAAGGAAGACATATGGGCTGGATATCCAAGGCGCTCGCCAATCATGACTGCGAGGGTCCGGATGTAAGTTCCCTTGCTGCATTCGGCCCTGAACCTGAAAGTAATTTTTTCACCAGTAAATTCGACTCGATCATCCAGCAATTCAAGACGAAAAATTGACACCTTCCTTGCTGGCCTTTCTACTTCAATCCCTTTGCGGGCGTATTCATATAGCCTTTTTCCATTCACTTTAACTGCTGAATACATTGGCGGAATTTGGACAATCTCACCTGTCAGCGATTCAAGAACCGAGAGGATTTCATCTCTGCTGACTGTTCGGGTTATGGCCACCTGATCGACGACTTCGCCTGAAGCGTCCTCTGTTTCGGTGGATATGCCCAGCGTCACTTCACCCTCATATGCTTTTCCGGCATCTGTTATGTATTCCGCTACCTTGGTCGCCCGCCCTACGCAGATCGGCAAAACGCCTGTGACATCAGGGTCAAGGGTGCCCGTATGTCCAATCTTCTTTGTCCTTAATATTTTTCTCAGCTTAAAAACACAGTCATGAGAGGTTAGTCCGGCCGGTTTGTATAACGGCAAAATCCCTTCCATTTGGGTACAGCTCCCTTCCCAATATTATTTTAATCAGAAAAAAGATGGATAGACATACGTCTACCCATCCAGTCTACTCCTCATCCCCGTTTTCACCTTTTTTATCTTCATTATGAATTTGGGTGAGGAGGCTTTGAATCCTGTTTCCGTAATCAATCGACTCATCAAATTCAAAAACGATTTCAGGAGTCTTCCGCAAACGGATGCGGCTGCCAATTTCCGACCGGATGAACCCTTTCGCAGTAGCAAGGCCTTTTAGGGTGTTTTCCCTCTGTTCCTCATCGCCGAGGACGGAAATGTATACAGTCGCCTGCTGAAGGTCGCCAGTTACCTGGACATCCGTTACAGTTACAAATCCGATACGGGGATCTTTTATTTTTCGGCCGATGATTTCACTTAGCTCTTTTTTCATCTGTTCTCCAACACGGTTTGCTCTATGGCTCATGTCAGTCACCTCGTATTTTAAAGCCATTCTATATCGGTAAGGGTCCTTTCTATTTCTGGAAAGGAATCAATAAGCTTAATTGCGTTTTGAATTTCCCTCTCAGCGGGTACCTTCGAAGATGCAATGGCAGCGACCGCAATTGCGGTTCTTTGCCACGCATCCTGATAATCCACTTCCGAAACCGAAACATTGTATTTTTGCCTAATGCGCGTGATGATCCTTTGGAGGACCGCCCGTTTATCTTTAAGGGATCCAGCATTGTAAATCATGCATTCGCACCTTGCAATGCCTACAATCATTTTCTTTCGATCTCTTCCATGATGAACGCTTCGAAGATATCGCCTTCCTTGACATCATTGAAGTTTTTAATGGTTATACCGCATTCATATCCTTGTGCGACTTCCTTGGCATCATCCTTGAAACGCTTCAAGGCGTCAATTGTTCCTTCAAAAATGACGATGCCGTCACGAATGACACGGATACCGCTATCTCGGGTAATCTTGCCATCTGTTACATATGAACCGGCAATTGTACCAATTTTGGATACTTTGAATGTCTGGCGGACTTCAGCCTGCCCGATAACTTTCTCCTGGAATTCAGGATCAAGCATTCCTTTCATAGCTGCTTCAATCTCTTCAATAACCTTGTAAATAATCCTGTGCAGACGCATATCCACTTTTTCAGCCTCAGCTGCACGCTTAGCATTCGCATCAGGACGGACATTAAATCCAATGACGATAGCATTTGAAGCAGCTGCTAGAGTGATGTCGGATTCATTAATAGCACCGACTCCAGTATGGATGATTCGGATATTGATTCCTGGAACTTCAATTTTCATAAGTGATCCAGCCATTGCTTCTGCAGAACCTTGAGCATCGGCTTTTATTATGATGTTCAAGTCTTTCATTTCCCCTAGTTTTAACTGTTCAAACAAGTTATCTAGGCTTACGCGGGATTTTTCGCCTCGGGATGCAACCAATGCCTGTGAGGCACGGGATTCCCCTACCTGCCTTGCAGTTTTCTCATCTTCAAAGACGACAAAACGGTCGCCAGCCTGAGGTACATCGTTCAATCCTGTAATTTCAACCGGGGTTGAAGGGCCGGCTTCTTTCACTCGGCGCCCTTTGTCGTTAACCATCGCGCGGACGCGGCCAAACGTACCGCCGACAACAATTGGATCGCCGATTTTCAGTGTTCCGTTTTGTACAAGCAATGTCGCGACAGAGCCGCGGCCTTTATCAAGCTGGGCCTCAATCACAGTTCCAACCGCTTTCCGGTTAGGATTTGCTTTGTATTCTTCAACTTCACCAACAAGTAGGATCATTTCCAGAAGATTATCGATACCTTCTCCTGTCTTCGCTGAAAGGGGAACAAAAATCGTATCTCCGCCCCATGCTTCTGACACAAGGCCATGCTCTGTCAATTCCTGCATAACTTTATCCGGATTGGCAGTAGGCTTATCCATCTTGTTGATGGCGACAATAATTGGTACTTCTGCAGCTTTTGCATGATTGATCGCCTCGACCGTCTGAGGCATCACGCCATCATCGGCTGCAACAACAAGGATGGTGATATCGGTGATCTTAGCACCACGCGCACGCATAGTTGTGAACGCAGCGTGTCCAGGTGTATCAAGGAAAGTGATCTTTTTGCCGTTTTCTTCTACCTGGTATGCGCCAATATGCTGTGTTATTCCCCCAGCTTCTCCAGCGGTGACCTTCGTATTTCGGATTGAATCGAGCAAGGTTGTTTTACCGTGGTCAACGTGGCCCATAATTGTTACAACAGATGGCCTTTCAACGAGCTCTCCTTGCTCATCCTCGGTGAAATAAACCTCTAGGTCCGTTGTATCGATTTTAATTTCCTCTTCCACTTCAACGCCGTACTCACCCGCAATCAGTTCGATCGCATCCTTGTCAAGTTCCTGGTTGATGGTTGCCATCACTCCAAGAAGGAACAGCTTTTTAATGATTTCGGATGGTTCCCGATAAAGCTTCTTGGCAAGCTCCGCAACCGTCAGGGATTCACTGAAGGTAATTTTTTCAGGCAGCTCCCTTTCCTTTTTTACAGGAGGAGCAGCCTGATGCTGTTGTGGCTTTTTACCAGGCTTATTCCTGTTTTGCCCCTGGTTCTGGTTAGGCCTATTTGGAGTTTTCCCTTTATTGAACCCTTTATTATCTTTTGACCTGTTTTCAGGAGGCTTTTGTCCGGCTGGTTTTGATGCCGGCCTTTGCTGGCTTCCAGCTCCCGCCTGTTGCGGCCGTCCTTGCTGCCCAGACTGTGGACGGCTTTGCTGTCCGCCCTGTGGACGCGAAGCTTGGCTGCCTTGCGGGCGGCCATCACGATTTCCTTGTGGACGTGAAGCTTGGCTCCCCTGTGGACGTGAAGCTTGGCTCCCCTGTGGACGCGAAGCTTGGCTGCCCTGTGGACGCGAAGCTTGGCCGCCTTGCGGACGCGAAGCTTGACTGCCCTGTGGACGCGAAGCCTGGCTGCCTTGCGGACGCGAAGCTTGGCTGCCCTGTGGACGGGAAGCTTGGCTCCCCTGTGGACGCGAAGTTTGGCTGCCTTGTGGGCGGCTATCGCGATTTCCTTGTGGGCGGCTATCCCTGTTTTGCGACTGCTGGCTGCCCTCTGGACGGCTATCGCGGCTTGCTTGTTGAGGACGGCTGTTTTGGTCCCCTTGCTGCTGCCTTGCCGGCTGTCTCTCATCCTTTTTATTGTAAATGGCTTCCAGTTTACTGAAAGCATCCTTTTCAATCGTAGCCATATGGTTTGAGACTTCGACATTCATATCTTTCAATTTAGCAATAATATCTTTACTTGAAACATTGTATTTCTTTGCGTATTCATATACACGTGTTTTACTCATTCTTTCACCCCCGCTAGTATTAATCGAGCAGTGTCATCAATTTCGCGGCAAATCCATCATCCAGTACAGCCACAACGACGCGCGCTTCCTTTCCAATTGCCAATCCAAGGTCGAATCGGTTATCAACAGTCTTGCATGGCACCTGGTAGGTTTTACACTTATCGGTTATTTTTTTGGTTGTATTGGCTGATGCATCCGCGGATAGCAGGATCAATTTTGCCTTTCCGCTCCGGATTTCCTTTATGGAAAGTTCTTCCCCTGAAATGATTTTGCGTGCCCGATTTGCCAAGCCAAGCAATGACATCCATTGATTTGGTTTCATCAGGATTGCCGTTTCTCCTTTTCAATGAGCCCAAGGAGCTCGTCATATAAAGTAGAATCTATGTCAGTTTGCAAATGGTTTGATAGTACATTCTTCTTTTTTGCCAAAAGGATGGCTTCACGATCCAGGGAAAGATAGGCTCCGCGGCCCGACTTTTTACCTGTTGGATCAATTGAAACCTCTCCTTCTTTTGAGCGGACGATGCGAACAAGTTCTTTTTTGGGCTTCATTTCCCCTGTTGCGACACATTTACGCATCGGAACCTTTTTCATTTTGTTCACGCCAATTCCCTCCGCTCTTTAATCCGTGTCCTCTTCAAAGCCATAATCATCTTCCTCGTAAAACTCTTCCTCTTCATCAAAAAGCCTAATCGTTTCCTCACGCGGGAAAATACCTATTTCCCTCGCATCGGTTTCCGCCTTGATATCAATCTTCCAGCCGGTCAATTTTGCGGCAAGGCGGGCGTTTTGGCCACGTTTGCCAATTGCGAGCGAAAGCTGGTAGTCCGGCACAATGACTGTTGTCGCTTTTTCAGCCTCATTGACAATGACATCAAGCACCTTTGATGGGCTTAGTGAGTTTGCGACGAAGATAACCGGATCATCGGACCACTTTACGATATCAATTTTTTCGCCCTTCAGCTCATTCACAACCGCCTGTACCCTAGTTCCTTTCGGGCCGACGCATGAACCAACCGGATCTACTTCCGCATTTTCGGAATGGACGGATATTTTTGACCTGTCGCCCGCCTCGCGCGCAACAGATTTAATTTCGACTGTGCCGTCATAGATTTCCGGTACTTCAATTTCAAAAAGCCTCTTCAAAAGGCCCGGATGTGTCCTTGAAACAAAAATCTGCGGCCCTTTTGTTGTCTTTTCAACTTTTGTGATAAAAACTTTAATCCTATCGTGCGGCTTGTAGTTCTCATTAGGCATTTGCTCGTTAACAGGCAAAAGAGCTTCTATTTTACCAAGGCTCACGTAAATAAATTTGGAGTCGATCCTTTGGACAATCCCTGTCATGATATCTTCTTCACGGTCAATGAATTCGGAATAAATGATTCCTCGTTCAGCCTCACGGACTCGCTGGGTCACGACCTGCTTGGCGGTCTGGGCAGCAATCCTCCCGAAATTCTTTGGAGTCACTTCCATTTCAACAATATCCTCGACATGGTAATTCGGATTGATTTCCCTGGCCTCATCAATAGAAATTTCCAAACGCGGGTCGAAAACCTCATCAACTACTTCTTTCCTAGCGAAAACGCGCATCAGCCCATTTTCCATGTTAATATCGATTCTTACATTCTGCGCCTGGTTAAAGTTCCGGCGATATGCCGATATAAGGGCTGCTTCAATCGCTTCAATAAGTACATCCCTGGAAATTCCCTTGTCTCTTTCCAGTATAATGAGAGCATCCAAAAGTTCGCTGCTCATGGGTTTGTTTCCCCCTTTTGCATTTTTTTGAGTAGCCTGGCCGGGCGGGCAAAACGTTCCCCGCTCGGGAACTTCAGCCCACCTGCCAGCAGCATGGGCTAGCTTCAGCTAAACGTAACCGCCAACCTGGCGCTAGCTACTTTTTCATAAGGAATGTCTATTGTCTTTTTGCGCGTTTTCACTTTGATTTCAATTTTGACTGTCTCGCCGTCAAATTCCAGCAAAGTGCCTTCAAACGACTTTTCCTCGCCTATTGGCTCATATGTCTTAATAAAAACATTCTTGCCAATTGAGTTAACGAAATCTTTTTCCTTTTTCAATGGCCTTTCGGCACCTGGAGATGAAACCTCTAGGAAATAGTTATGGGGAATCGGGTCAAGTTCATCGAGCTTTTCGCTCAAGCGTTCGCTGACCGTTCCGCACTCCTCAATATCGACGCCATTTTCCTTATCGATATAAAGCCGCAAAAACCAATCCCGGCCTTCTTTAACATATTCAACATCAACCAATTCAAGGCCAAGATCAGTCACAATCGGAGTGGCCAGTTGTTCCACCACTTCAATTACCTTGCTCATCGCTAACCTCCTTTACTGCTCATTGCACATATTTTGTGCTTTTTGCGGAGACTTTTATCATTTACCCTGCAAATTGCCCTTGACAACAACGAAAGAGTGGGTTTCCCCACTCTTCCGCGACAGTTTGCTTAGTATTTCCAATAAAACTATATCATACACATTACTTTAATGCAAATTGCCTGCCCGCTTCTCTTGAACTAAAAAAGAGATAGCTGGTTCTGTTCAGGAAGCGCATCGAGACATCCTTGTTTGTCCATGTATTCCAGTATGGTTTTTGAAACCTTCCCGCGCTGCTGGAGGTCTTCCTTTGAGAGGAATTCTCCCTTTTCCCTCGCTCGGACAATGTTTTCAGCCGCATTTGTACCTAAGCCAGGTATGGAGTTGAATGGCGGAATCAGGGAATCGCCTTCGATAATGAATTCAGCCGCAGATGACTTGTACAAGTCAATTTTTTGGAATGAGAAACCCCGCTCACACATCTCAAGCGCAAGTTCGAGAACTGTCAGCAGGTTCTTTTCCTTTGGCGATGCATCAAGGCCTTTCACATTGATTTCTTCAATTTTCGCCCTGATAGCCTCCGAGCCCCTCGCCATTGCTTCGATATCGAAATCCTCAGCCCTTACCGTGAAGTATGCCGCGTAATACAGAAGAGGCAGATGCACTTTGAAATAGGCAATCCTAACAGCCATAAGGACATAAGCAGCCGCGTGAGCCTTGGGGAACATGTACTTTATCTTTTTGCACGAGTCGATATACCATTCCGGAACTTGATTTTTCCGCATTTCCGCTTCCATTTCGTCCGTCAGCCCTTTGCCTTTTCGGACGGATTCCATGATTTTAAAAGCGAATGCCGGGTCTAGCCCCTGATAAATCAAATAGACCATAATGTCGTCACGGCAGCCGATGACTTCGCTAAGGGTGCACGTTTTATTGTGGATCAATTCCTGAGCGTTTCCAAGCCATACATCGGTACCATGGGAAAGGCCTGAAATTTGGACCAGCTCCGAGAATGTTGTAGGCTTCGTATCCTCGAGCATCTGGCGGACGAACCTTGTCCCGAATTCCGGAATTCCGAGCGTACCGGTTTTACACATGATTTGCTCTTCCGTCACTCCAAGCGATTCGGTTCCGCTGAATATTTTCATGACCTCAGGATCGTCCGTTGGAATCGTTTTTGGATCAATGCCGCTTAAATCCTGGAGCATCCGGATTACTGTCGGATCATCGTGGCCAAGTATATCCAGCTTTAGCAAATTATCATGGATTGAATGGAAGTCGAAATGGGTTGTCTTCCATTCCGAGGTTGCCGAATCGGCAGGGAACTGGATTGGCGAAAAATCATAAATCTCCATATAGTCCGGAACGACGATGATCCCGCCAGGGTGCTGGCCGGTTGTCCGTTTGACTCCCGTACAGCCGGACGCCAGCCGATCGATTTCCGCTCCTCTAAGCTGGAGGTTATTTTCCTGCTGATAAGCCTTCACATAGCCGAAAGCCGTCTTATCGGCAACTGTGCCAATCGTACCCGCACGGTATACATTGTCTTCCCCGAACAGGACTTTCGTATAATTGTGCGCCCTTGGCTGGTATTCCCCAGAGAAGTTCAAATCAATATCGGGCACCTTGTCCCCTTTGAAGCCAAGGAAGGTTTCAAACGGTATGTCATGGCCATCTTTCCTGTACTTGGCCCCGCATTGCTGGCAGTTTTTATCGGGAAGGTCGAATCCTGACCCAACCGAACCATCATTAAAAAACTCTGAATGCTTGCACTTCGGGCATACATAATGAGGCGGGAGCGGATTGACCTCTGTAATCTCGGTCATCGTTGCAACGAACGATGAACCGACTGAACCCCGTGAACCAACTAGATACCCATCATCAAGCGATTTTTTTACAAGCTTATGGGAAATCAGATAAATAACCGCGAAGCCGTGGCCAATGATGCTCTTAAGTTCTTTCTCGAGCCTGGCTTCAACAATTTCCGGAAGGGGCTCGCCGTAAATCCTCTTGGCCATCGCGTAGCTCATTTCTCTCATCTCATCGTCTGCGCCTTCAATTTTCGGCGTATACAAGTCGTCCTTGATCGGCTTGATGGATTCAATCATATCCGCAACCCGGTTCGTGTTTGCAACCACAAGCTCCGTTGCCTTTTCAAGGCCGAGAAAGCTGAATTCCTTTATCATTTCATCCGTTGTCCTGAAATGGACATCAGGAAGATTATGCCGATTTAGCGGGTTTGCCCCACCCTGGGAGTTGATCAGTATTTTACGGTAAATTTTGTCGTTTTCGTTTAAATAGTGGACATTGCCGGTTGCCACGACAGGGAGTCCAAGCTTTTCGCCAACCTTGACAATGTTGCCGATGATTTCCTCGAGCGCTTTTTCATTCCTGACTAGCTCCATTTCAATCAGATGGGCATATACCGGCTTTGGCATTACTTCGATATAATCGTAAAAGCCCGCCAATTCCTCAGCTTCTTCGGGAGACTTTTGCATCATAGTTTCAAAGACTTCTCCCCGGTCACAGCCGGATCCGACCAGGATGCCTTCCCTGTATTTTTGCAAAACCGACCTTGGAATTCTTGGAACCCGGTAAAAATAGTTAAGATGCGAAATCGAAATAAGCTTGAACAGGTTTTTAAGGCCAGCCTCATTTTGCGCGAGAAGTGTGCAGTGATAAGGACGTGCTCGCTGGAAGGCATTCCCTTTGCCCATGTTTTCGTTAAACTGGTCATGGAATTCAATGCCTTTTTCCAGGGAGTCCTTCAGCATTTTCATCAGTAGGTAGCCAGTTGCCTCTGCATCGTAAATTGCCCGGTGATGCTGGGTCAGTTCGACATCGAATTTCTTTGCCAATGTATTCAGCCTGTGGTTTTTCATCTCCGGATACAGGAAACGCGCCAATTCAAGTGTATCGATGACAGGATTCGGCGACTTTCCATATCCAAGTTTTTTATAGCCTGTATTCAGGAAGCCCATATCAAAGGAAGCATTATGAGCAACCAGAATGGAATCTTCCGTCCATGTTTTGAATCGTTCCAGCACCTCGCCGACCTCAGGAGCATTCTGAACCATATCATCGGTGATCCCAGTAAGATTGATGGTTGTCGCAGATAGGCGGTGGTGCGGATTGGCAAACGATTCGAAACGGTCGATAATTTCCCCGTCTCTTATTTTTACTGCTGCAAGCTCAATAATCGTGTCATAAAATGCGGACAAACCCGTTGTTTCTACGTCGAAAACAACATAAGTATCTTCTGCAAGAAGGCGGTGTGAATCATTATATGCGATTGGGACACCGTCATCGACAAGGTTTGCCTCGATCCCATAGAGGATCTTAATGTCATTTTTCTTCCCGGCTGAAAAAGCTTCAGGAAATGACTGCGCCACAGCATGATCCGTGATGGCCACAGCTTTATGGCCCCACTTCTTCGCTTGTGCAACAAGTGCTGCGACTGACGTAACGGCATCCATCTGGCTCATCGGGGTATGAAGGTGAAGCTCAACCCTTTTTTCGCCTTCGGGTGCCTTATCCTGCCTGCTAACAGGCCTAATTTCATTAATATCGTTGCCAATCATGACAAGGTCGCGGACAAATGTGTCGTTTTGGATGCTTCCTCGCACCCTTGCCCACATACCTTTTTTCACCCGCTGGTATTGGGCGGCGTCTTCTTTGTCCCGGGAAAACATTTTCACCATGATCGAACTTGTATAATCGGTTATTTTAAAGGTTAATAGCGTCCTTCCGCTACGCAGGTCCCTCGTTTCGGCATCAAAAATATAGCCCTCTACCGCAATCCTTCTTTCCTCGTCAACAATTTCAATCAAATTGCGGAATTCAGCATCAGCTTTAATCGTCAGGCCAATCACTAGCGGTCCTTCGGAAGCCCCGGCGCCATTCTGGTCTTTTTCGGATTCACGCTTTTGAAGCTCGGCGACTGCAAGCAACGCACGTTCCTGGTCCTCTTTTTGCTTTGCCTCCATGAATTTCCAGTATTCGTCATTTTTTTCATCGGTAAGCATTTCAATATCAAGTGAGAGGTATGGAAATCCAAAAGATTGGTAGATGGATGAAATCATGCCGCTGTATTTATTTTTGATGGCTCCACCCTCTGCCTCGTTCCTTACAGACAGGATCAGCCTCGAACCGTGGATTTTTGGGGCTTGTTCATGCATAAGCTTTAGGAGCGGTGGAGCTATGCCGTCTATTTCCTGAATGCATTTTTGCCAGTAGCCATGGATCAATTCGTCTGAGATTGATTGGTCGGATACATTTACCTCGAAGGAAACCTCTTTGGCTAATTCAGAAAACTTTTGTTTAAGCCTTGCTTCCAACATGCTGAAAACAGGGTACGGAAGAATTCTTTCGACAGCCAGCAGAAAGTGCATCTTTCTGGATTTTTGGCTAATTTGCACTTTTTCTATTCTTGCATTTCGAAAATGCGGAACAAGGGCATCTTCTGTCAATTCAAGCTGTTGGAGCAATACTTGAAAGCGTTCAGCCTTGTCTTCTAAATGGGTGTTCATTGGACACTCTCCCCATCTCTGTGATTCTATTTATCCCACTCTTAACGGGCAGTAAGACCCCACCTCAAGATTCAGAGGAATCAAAGAAGCCCAGTGGGGGATGAACAACCCCCCCACTGTTGGAAGTTTCACTTTATCAAATGTCAATTATACCATAGATACAGGCGCCAATCGGCACAAAACTACAAAAAAAACAATGGGCTCAAAACTCTAGGCAAGGAAAAAAACAGGTGCCGCTTTGCGGGCGGCACCCTCTCATTCCTAGCTTCCAAGTAAGGACTTTATCGTATCGGCAAGACTGTTCGTTTGAACTTCCAGGACTTCCCCAGTTTTTCTGTTCTTCACTTCGACAATTCCGTCAGCAGCTTTTTTCCCGACAGTAACCCTGACAGGAATACCGATTAAATCCGCATCGGCAAATTTAACTCCAGCCCGCTCGTGGCGGTCGTCAAAAAGGATTTCATAGTTTTTGCCAAGCGCCTCATAAAGTTCCTCAGAAAGGCTGGATTGTGCTTCGTCTTTCGGATTGACTGCAATGAGATGAACCTTGTATGGCGCTACCGCTGCAGGCCATACAAAGCCTTTATCATCATTGAACTGCTCGGCAACAGCCGCCAATGTCCTGGAAACACCAATTCCATAGCAGCCCATAATCATCGGCTGGGATTTGCCGTTTTCATCTAGGTAGACAGCATCCATCGCTTCGCTGTAGCGTGTTCCCAGCTTGAAAACGTGGCCTACTTCAATCCCCTTGGCAAAAAGGATATTCCCCTGCCCATCCGGAGAAGGATCGCCTTCCTGGATGAATCTTACATCGGCATAGCGACCTGCTTCAAAATCTTTCTCCGGGTTCACATTCACGTAGTGATAATGCTCTTCATTTGCCCCGCATACGCCATTTACAATCGATTTGACTGCATCGTCTGCGATAATCTCAACATCCTTTACACCAATCGGGCCGACTGAGCCTACCTCACAGCCAAGGATTTCCTTCGTTTCCCCGGCTTCAGCAAGCTCGACAGTGGTGGCTTCGAATAGGTTTTTCAGTTTAATGTCATTGACTTCGTGGTCTCCCCTTACCAATACAAGGACAGGCCGGCCATCGATTTTGAACAAAAGCGACTTGATGCATTGCATTTCATTCACTTGAAGGAAGCTCGAAACCTCTGCAATCGTTTTCTGGTTTTCCGTCTTCACTTTTTCCAGGTTACGCGGAGCCTCATCGCTTTTTTCATATGCTGCCACTACCGGAGCCATTTCGATGTTGGCCGCATAACTGGATGTATCGGAGTAGGCGATTGTATCCTCGCCAATATCGGACAGCACCATGAACTCGAGTGTATCCTTTCCGCCCATTGCCCCTGAATCGGCAATTACCGCACGATAGTTCAAACCGCAGCGAGCAAAAATATTGGAATACGCTGTAAAAATCCGCTCATAAACATCAGCAAGGCTTTCAGGAGATGAATGGAAAGAATAGGCATCCTTCATGATGAATTCCCTGCCGCGCAGCAGCCCGAACCGCGGCCGCTTTTCATCACGGAATTTTGTCTGGATTTGATAGAGGGTCAAAGGCAACCTTTTATAGGATTTCACTTCATCTCGGACAAGGCTTGTAATGACTTCTTCATGGGTTGCGCCGAGGGCGAACTCTCGCTCGTGGCGATCCTTCAGGCGCATCAGTTCCGGACCGTATGAATACCATCTGCCCGATTCCTGCCAAAGCTCAGCTTGCTGCAGCGCCGGCATTAGCAATTCGACGGCTCCTGCCTTATCCATCTCTTCTCTTACAATCGCTTCAATTTTCACCAAAACCCTTTTAGCAAGCGGCAAATAACTGTAAACCCCGCTTGCATTCTGCCGGATGAAACCGGCTCTTAATAAAAGCTGATGGCTCTTTACATCCGCATCAGCAGGTACTTCTCTTAACGTAGGGATTAAGGTCATGCTTTGTCTCACTTTTTCCGCCTCCAACACTCTGCATTTGCATTTTTTCGCCTTCAGCTTTGAAGGCATATGTATGCCGGCTGGGAAGTTTTCCAAGCCGGCTTCATGTTACTACAAAAAGAACCTTTGAATATCGTTCCATGTCACAACAAGCATCAATAACATCAGCAGGGCAAATCCGATGAAATGGACGAGCCCTTCTTTTTGCCGATCAACTGGTTTCCCTCTGACCGCTTCCACCGCGAAAAATAACAGGCGGCCGCCGTCCAAAGCGGGAATAGGCAGCAGGTTCATAATCCCAAGATTGACGCTTAGCATCGCTGTCCATTTCATTAGGACGAAAATACCTGATTTTACAACAGTATCTGTTGTGGCGTAAATTCCGAGCGGGCCGCTTAGCATATCGATGGCAAACTGTCCTGTTACAAGCAGGCCAAGCATCTCAAAAATTTTCTTAGACCAAAATACAGTCTCATTGAACCCGTATGACACTGCGAGCATTGGGGATTTTTCAACCGGGCTGTAGACGCCGATTATCCCGATTTTTGTCTTTTCCACTTCCTGGGCTTTCGGGGTAACGGAAACGACTTGTTCTTTCCCGTCACGCTCAATCACAAAGTCTAGCTCATTGTTGGGATTTTTTCGTATGATTTCAACGACATCCGTCCAGCTGGATATTTCCGAGCCGCCAATGCTTTGGACAATGTCCCCTTCCTTCAAACCCGCCGAAATGGCCGCACCATCACTGGCGAGCTTCCCAAGCTTTGGTTCATCCGATGGAACGCCCTGGATAAATGCGAGCGTGAGAAAAATGAGGAAAGCAAGGATAAAGTTCATCATTGGCCCTGCGAAAATCGCCATTGCCCTTTGGCCGAGTGTCTTGGAAGCGAACTGGCGGTTATATGGGGCTATTTGTGTTTCCACCCCATTCTCAACTGTTACAGCTTCGGGGTGAACTGAAAATGTTTGAAGTGCCTCATCCTCGTCCTCCGGGTATCCTTTCAGTAAAAGCTCCCTGTCGAGGTCTGCTTTTTCCACTTCAATGATTCTGGCATCAGGAAACTTGTCCTTGTTGTTAAGGATAATTTTATTAACCTTTCCATCCCCGCCGAATAAAAGGCCGATTCGATAACCGGGCTTAAGTTCGACCGCTTCCGGGTCGTCACCGGCCATCCTGACATATCCTCCAATGGGAAGAAGGCGGATTGTGTACACGGTTTCTCCTCTTTTATGCGTGAAAACCTTAGGACCCATGCCAATGGCAAATTCCCTGCAGAGTATCCCGGCTCTTTTTGCAAAAATGAAATGCCCCAATTCGTGGAAGAATACGATCGCCCCGAAAATGACAATAAACGCTATGACTGTATTCAATAAAAAAACCACCTTTTAAAAGAGTTCCGTTAAAACTTCTGGACTTCGGAATTGCCCGGCTTCCCAAACTGTGAAAACCCGGAATTTCTAGTGACCAGCCTCAAGCTATCATACCTTTCCCTTATGAAAGGAAGGAAGTGATGTACCTGCGTGTTTCCCAATCGGCATGAAGGATGTCTTCAAGCCCCGGGTTCCCAATACGATCGTGTGCATTTAGCGCCCTTTCGATTAATTCTTCGATTTCAAGGAAGCGGATTCTGCCTTCAAGGAAAGCGGCAACCGCGGCCTCATTTGCGGCATTCAGCACGGTTGGCAGCGAACCTCCCGACTTTCCGGCTTCATAAGCGAAGCGCAGGCAGCGGAATCGTTCAAAGTCCATTTCCTGGAAATGAAGTTTACCCACTTCAGCAAGGTTCAGCCTTTTTGCTGCCTTTAGCGGGAACCTGTCTGGATAGGAAAGTGCGTATTGGATTGGCACTCTCATATCTGGGCTTCCTAGTTGTGCAATGATGCTTGAGTCATGGAATTCAATCATTGAATGGATAATGCTCTCTCGATGGAGGAGAACGTCAATTTTTTCATACGGCAGGGAAAAAAGCCAATGGGCTTCAATTACTTCGAGCCCTTTATTCATCATCGTTGCCGAATCGATTGTGATTTTCGCCCCCATTGACCAATTAGGATGGTTTAAGGCTTCTTCTACAGTTACATCCTTTAGGTCAGCACGGCTTCGGTCTCTAAAGCTTCCTCCCGAGGCAGTGATGATTAGCCGTTCAATATTTTTTGCATCTTCACCTTGTAAAGCCTGAAAAATGGCGGAGTGCTCACTGTCAACAGGAAGAAGGCTGACCCCTTTTTTACTGGCTGCATCCATTACTAAATGGCCCGCCGTTACAAGGGTTTCTTTGTTGGCCAGGGCAATTGTTTTTCCGCTATCAATGGCCTCAAGCGTTGGTTTTAAACCCACACTTCCAACAACGGCATTGACAACTATGTCAGTACTCTCATGTGTTGCCACCCTGGCAAGGCCACTTTCTCCAGATGAAAAAGCAGTTCCTGGAAACTCCGCCGCCAGTTTGTCGGCATCTGCCTTTTCCTGCATTGAAACAAACACAGGCTTGAATTCAGTAATTATTTTTCTTGCCAAATCACTATTCCGGCCCGCCGAGAAGGCGGAAAGCCTAAAGCTGTCGGGATGTTCCCTAATGATATCAAGTGTCTGGGTGCCGATCGAGCCTGTAGCTCCCATCAAACTAATATATTTCATGCATTACCTCTCCTAAAAAACTGCCATCTATTAGCCTGTCTAATTTTACAGTGCCAAGTTCAAATCAGCTGAAAAATATGGATTAACGGCCATACAAATAAAAGGCTGTCAAACCTATCAAGAATACCCCCATGGCCAGGAAGAATCGTTCCGGAATCCTTCACATTGTATGTGCGTTTAAATGCGGATTCAGCGAGATCCCCAAGCTGTCCAAAAACAGACAGCAAAGCGGTGAGTCCCATCAATTTTAATGGTGATACATCCATATCACTGAAGAAAAGGAAGCATAACGCAACAACCAATGCACACACTACTCCGCCAACGGAGCCTTCCACTGTCTTATTCGGGCTGATTTCCGGCCAAAGCTTCTTTTTGCCCATTGCCTTGCCAATAAAGTACGCACCTGAATCCGTTGCCCAAATAATGAAGAGGGAATAAAAGAGCCAGTTCAGCCCTCCTGCTTCACGTGTCTCCATAAAATAATAAAAACCGGCCCCAACATAGACTACCGCCATCACCATAAATGACGCATCGTCAAATGTGAAACGGTTCTTCGTGGCGACTGTATAGACGAGAAGAAGCAAAACCGCCAATATGGCAAGATCCTGCTTATCATATCCAATGGAATGAAGGATTCCTATATTCCCTTTCGGAAGGAGTAACATCCACATCGTTAAAAGCGACAGGATTCCAGGAAAGGACAAAAGCTTCAACTTCTTCATTTTGGCCAGCTCATATAGGCCGACACTAGCAAGCAGGTATGCCAACAGGACTAATGGCAACCCTCCAACAATAACAATCGGCAAAAAAAGCGCCGCCGCTATGACTGCAGTAATAATTCTTTGCTTCATTAAAATTCAGGCACTCAGCGCATCCGAAATATGCTGCGGAAATACGGGAAGAAATGCCTTTCCTCCTTCTCGTTATGAAAATGGGTGGAGTTGCATAATGCAAAAGCCACCAAAAGCTATTAATTATTCAACGCCTTCTCAGGAGCCTTCAATTCCACCAAACCTACGCTGCCGATTTTGGTAAGCCTCAACGGCCTCAATAAAATGCTCCTCGCCAAAATCCGGCCATAGGATATCTGTAAACCAAAACTCCGAATAAGCGAGCTGCCAAAGCATGAAGTTGCTTAAGCGGATCTCACCGCTTGTACGTATTAAAAGGTCTGGGTCAGACATCTGGGCAGTCATTAAATAGGAGGAGAACGTTTTATCATCAATGCTGTTTGCATCCAGTATACCACTCTGGCAGTCTTTTAAGACATTTTTTACAGCATCGAGGATTTCAGCACGGCTTCCGTAATTTAAAGCAAAATTAAGGACGAGCCCTGTATTTCCCTTCGTTTCCTCTATAGCCTTATTAATCGCCTTCAGAGTATGGGGAGGGAGTTTCTCCCTATAGCCCATCATTTCTACACGAACATTTTCGTCCACCAGCTCAGGCAGAAATGAAGCAAGAAACTCTTCTGGGAGCTGCATAAGATAGTCGACCTCATTTTTTGGCCTTTTCCAATTTTCAGTTGAAAAAGCGTAAAGCGTCAATGCCTCTATTCCAAGTTCATTTGCAAGCCTGGTAATTTTCCTAACCACTTTCATTCCTTCATGATGCCCCGCTATCCTCGGCATCGCCCTTTTTTTCGCCCAGCGCCCATTCCCATCCATTATTATGGCTACATGGGAAGGCACCCCGGCTCTCTTTATGCAGTCAATCCTGTCTCGGAGAGAGGAAGGGGCATTTGGCGTCTTCCAACGTTTTAGTTTATTTAACATATTCTTGCTCCTCCTGTAAAAACGAACTTCCCTCCGATAAAGGGTGAAACAGCTATAGCCTATCCAATCCCGCGGGGCATGGCCAGCTGCAGGGCCTAGGGGCTCGAGGTCGCTTCGACCCTACAGATGAAGCCAAAAACCGGCTTCCCCTTACGGTCCTCCAGCGCTGTACGCCCCTGGGCAAGGCCCCTTCGCTTTTTATTAGTCCAGCTGCGGGGCCTAGGGGCTCGAGGTCGCTTCGGCCCTACAGATGAAGCCAAAAATCGGCTTCCCCTTCCGGTCCTCCAGCGCTTTACGCCCCTGGGCAAGGCCCCTTCGCTTTTTATGTATATGCTTTTGTTTTTTTGGCATGCTTTTATCATACCAAAAAAGAACGCAGATATCTCATATAAAAGGGCGGATGCCGCCAATTTTCAAAAATACTTCTATAAGCGGAAAAAACCCCTTTAAAGGGGTTTCTTTCCAGCAAAAACCAATTGAAGGTTAGACCTCCATGATTTCCTTTTCTTTGTCCTTTGTAATCTGGTCCACTTTGCTGATATTGTCATCAGTTAGCTTTTGGATATCATCAGAATATCCACGAAGGTCGTCCTCAGTAATTTCACCGTTCTTTTCAAGCTTCTTCAGATCATCATTGGCATCGCGGCGGATATTCCGGATAGCAACTTTCGCATCTTCGGATTCCTTCTTGACTACCTTAACCAGTTCCTTGCGCCGTTCCTCTGTTAATTGAGGAATGGCAATCCGGATTAGAGAGCCGTCGTTCGTTGGATTCAAGCCAAGGTCCGATTTCTGGATAGCCTTTTCAATATCGCCAAGGATGCTCTTATCATAAGGCTGGATAACAAGCAGGCGGGCTTCCGGAGTACTGATTCCAGCCAGTTGGTTTACTGGGGTCGGCGCACCATAATAGTCGACTGTTATCCGGTCGAGAAGTGATGCACTCGCCCTGCCTGCCCTGATGGAAGCAAGCTCGCGGGTATACGCTTGAATTGCTTTAGCCATTTTATCCTTTGTGTTGCTAATGACTTGTTTCGGCATTATTATTTCCCCCTAACAATAGTTCCGATTTTTTCACCCATTACTACACGTTTAATATTGCCTTTTTCCATAATTGAGAAAACAATCAACGGGATATCATTATCCATGCAAAGCGAAGAGGCGGTGGAATCCATTACCGCAAGCCCTTCCTTTAAAACATCAAGGTAAGAAAGCTGTTCGTATTTCGTCGCATCTTTATCATGGCGAGGATCTGCGGAATAAACACCATCCACATTGTTCTTTGCCATCAAGATGACGTCAGCTTCAATTTCTGCGGCACGAAGCGCGGCTGTTGTATCTGTGGAGAAGTATGGGTTACCTGTTCCCGCAGCAAAAATGACAACTCGAGTCTTTTCAAGATGGCGGATTGCGCGGCGGCGAATATACGGTTCGGCAACTTGGCGCATTTCTATTGATGTCTGTACACGGGTTTCTATTCCGAGCTGCTCAAGGCTATCCTGAAGGGCTAGCGAATTCATGACAGTGGCGAGCATTCCCATATAATCGGCAGTGGCACGGTCCATGCCCATTTCCTCGCCAATTTTTCCCCGCCAAATGTTTCCTCCCCCAACGACGACTGCAACTTCGACGCCCAGTTCGGCAACTTCCTTCACCTGTTCGGCAATGGATTTAATAAAGGCAGGGTTGATTCCGAAGCCAGCGTCGCCAGCAAGGGCTTCTCCGCTTAATTTTAAGACAACACGTTTATATTTGGGATTGCTCATAAAAACCTCCTATGTAATTTTGAGGCCATTGTATGCCTAATCAGAAGAATCATGGACACCTACCCGTAAAGGCTGCATCCGTAAAAATTGTTTTTTCTTTAAAAATAGGGAACACCCCGTGTTCCCTATCCATTTGAAACATTTGAAGCTGGACTTTAAAGGGCGGCCATCCGCCAGTCCAAAAGAATGCTTATTTTTTATTTACCTGGCTCATTACTTCTTCAGCAAAGTTGTCTTCGCGCTTCTCGATGCCTTCCCCTACTCCGTAACGGACGAATTCGCGTACTGTCGCGCCTTTAGACTCAACATACTGGCGAACTTTTTGGTCAGGGTTTTTAACGAATGTTTGGTCAAGAAGGCAAACATCCTCAAAGTATTTTCCAAGGCGGCCTTCAACCATTTTTGAGACAATGCTTTCAGGCTTGCCTTCATTTAGGGCCTGCTGAGTGAGAACCTGGCGCTCGCGCTCGATTTCTTCAGCGGATACCTCGTCACGGGAAACATATTTAGGGTTAAGGGCAGCGATGTGCATGGAAACATCCTTCGCAACACTTTCATCAGTAGTTCCTTCTAGAACGCTTAGAACCGCAATGCGGCCGCCCATGTGGAGATAAGCGCCGAACGCATCATTGTCAGACTTAGTTTTGATTTCAAAGCGGCGAAGGGAAAGCTTTTCACCAATTTTTGCGATTGCAGCATTAATGTGCTCTTCAACCGTTGCGCCATTGTCCATTTTTTGTGCTACCGTTTCCTCGATGGAAGCAGGCTTGTTTTTAAGAAGATGGCCAGCAAGCTCCTGGACAAGAGTCTGGAATCCTTCGTTTTTAGCAACGAAGTCTGTTTCTGAGTTTACTTCAAGAATGACCGCTTCATTTCCTTCAACTTTGATAGCTGCAAGGCCTTCAGCAGCAATCCGGTCGCCTTTTTTGGCAGCCTTCGCAATTCCTTTTTCGCGAAGGAAGTCAATTGCTTTTTCCATATCACCATCAGTTTCCTGAAGGGCCTTTTTGCAGTCCAGCATGCCTGCACCTGTTTTTTCACGAAGTTCTTTAACCATTTGAGCAGTAATTGCCATGAGAATTTCCTCCTTTTAATCTATGTACAAATGTTCGGTAAGTTTCTGCAGTCCCCGGTGCAAATCGCTACTGTATTATCTTAGCCAGCCTTGGACTTTGTAAACCTGTTTAGGTTACATTGTTCGGTAATCTGTCTAGCTCCAGTAGCCAGCGTCTAGTGTCCTTCGGTCCCCTCACTACGATAAGTCAACATCGAATCGCATTCGCTCTTCGTGTTTCCTTTATCTCATGTCGAGGCCCTCCAGGCCATACGCCGCTAAACGGCTACTTCCGCTTTTCCTTTAAAAAAAGGTGATAAAGGGTGTTCCCTCTTATCACCTTTTTATTTGCCATGCATGAACGATTGTGGATTACTCTGCAGGTACAGCTGTTTCTTCACCTTGTTTTGCTTCAAGAATCGCATCAGCCATTTTGCCTGTCAAAAGCTTGACAGCGCGGATAGCGTCATCGTTTGCAGGGATAACAACATCGATTTCATCCGGATCACAGTTCGTATCAACGATACCAACGATAGGAATGTTCAATTTGCGAGCTTCAGCAACAGCGATACGCTCTTTGCGAGGGTCGATGATGAACAATGCATCTGGAAGAGTCTTCATGTCCTTGATACCGCCAAGGAATTTCTCAAGACGATCTTGTTCTTTTTTCAGTTGAACGACTTCTTTCTTAGGAAGCACTTCGAAAGTGCCGTCTTCAGACATTCTTTCGATATTTTTAAGGCGTGCAATACGCTTTTGGATTGTTTCGAAGTTTGTAAGTGTTCCACCCAACCAGCGTTGGTTAACAAAGTACATTCCGGAACGGATTGCTTCTTCTCTAACAGAATCCTGAGCTTGTTTCTTTGTACCAACGAACAGCATTGTGCCGCCCTGTCCAGCAAGCTCCTTAACAAAGTTATAAGCTTCTTCTACCTTCTTAACTGTCTTTTGAAGGTCGATGATGTAGATGCCGTTCCTTTCAGTGAAGATATACTTCTTCATCTTAGGGTTCCAACGGCGTGTCTGGTGGCCAAAGTGTACACCAGCTTCAAGCAGTTGCTTCATAGAAATTACTGACATGTGTGTTTCCTCCTAATGGTTTGTTTTCCTCCGCCCGTATCATTTTCATGCGGGAACTGGCTAGCCAGCACCATCCGCTTGAATCAGCAGGCGTGTGTGATTAACACCATGTAGTAATATAGCACACCACAATCCCACAATCAAGAATTTCGTTTGAAATTTAATGGTTTTAATTCAGATAATAAAAATAGAACGCCTGCCGGATTCATTTCCGGCAGGCGAGTGTTGACTAATTTGAACGAAGCTTATCAAGCTCGACAAGGAACTTGTCATTTAAAACTTTAATGTAAGTACCTTTCATGCCAAGTGAACGGGACTCGATGACACCCGCACTTTCAAGCTTCCTGAGCGCGTTGACGATAACGGAACGCGTAATGCCAACACGGTCGGCGATTTTCGAAGCAACTAGAAGGCCTTCGTTGCCGTTCAATTCTTCGAAAATATGCTCTATCGCTTCCAGCTCACTGTAAGACAGGGAGCTGATCGCCATTTGGACTACAGCTTTGCTTCTTGCCTCATCCTCGATTTCCTCTGCCTTTTCACGGAGGATTTCCATGCCTACGACAGTCGCGCCATATTCGGCAAGGATAAGATCATCATCATGAAACTTTTCATGCAGCCTAGCCAAAATCAGCGTTCCAAGGCGTTCCCCTCCTCCGATAATTGGGACAATCGTCGTCAAGCCGGCACGAAACAAATCCTTGTTTTCAACAGGAAATGCAGTATATTCACTTTCGACATCGAGATTTGAGGATGTTTCCTGAATATTGAAGAGCCCATTTGTATATTCCTCTGGGAATTGGCGATCTTCAAGCATTTTCTTCATCCGCTCATTTTCAATTTGCTGGTTAATCGCAAAGCCCAACAATTTTCCCCTGCGGCTGACAACAAAAATATTAGCCTCGATTACTTCGCTTAATGTTTCGGACATTTCCTTAAAGTTTACTGGCTTCCCTGCTGCTTTTTGTAAAAGCGCATTAATCTTCCTAGTTTTAGATAACAAATCCATTTTCTATTCCTCCTATTTGCTGCATCCATTGCTTAGATTAAACTGTCTCTATTGGAATGACTACCTCTAAATTTACCCCTTTGGCCCCGCGGTAAAACGATGGCCTAAAGGATGAATTGGCTTAAATCCTTGTTCCTTGAAATCGCTCCCAGCTTTTCCTCTACGTACTCCGGGGTAATCACGATTTTTTCAAGATTGATATCCGGGGCTTCGAACGATAAATCCTCCAAAAGCTTTTCAAGGATTGTATGAAGCCTTCTCGCCCCTATGTTATCCGTATTCTGGTTAACCTCGAAGGCAACCTGCGCAATTCTGTGAATAGCTTCGTCAGAAAATTCAATTTCTATACCTTCAGTAAGCAAAAGCGCATTGTATTGTTTAATTAACGCGTTGTCGGGCTCAACAAGTATTCTATAAAAATCATCGACGGTCAATTTTCCGAGCTCAACCCGGATTGGGAACCTTCCCTGCAGTTCAGGAATGAGGTCAGACGGTTTTGCCATGTGGAATGCGCCTGCTGAGATAAACAGGACATGGTCTGTTTTCACTGGGCCATACTTTGTGACAACCGTTGAGCCTTCAACAATCGGGAGAATATCCCTTTGGACGCCTTCACGGGAAACATCGGCGGACGCTCCGCCCGTATTCCTGCTGGCGATTTTGTCGATTTCATCAATAAAAATGATTCCTGCCTGTTCTGCCCGGAAAACAGCCTCCGAAGTAACCTCATCCATATCGACCATTTTGGCCGCTTCTTCATTGGTTAAAACAGTTCTTGCCTCCCTGACGGTGAGCTTTCTTTTTTTGCGTTTTTTAGGCATCAGGCTGCTAAATGCATCCTGCATGTTCATGCCCATTTGCTCCATGCCTGAGCCCTGGAGCATATCAAACATGGATGGTGCCTGTTCTTCAACTTCAACCGTGACAATCTCGTTTTCCAATTCGCCCTTTTCGAGCCTTTCCTTAATGTCAGCACGCTTTTGCTGGGCGGAATGATCCTCAGCGGCGTCCGTCTCCGGTTCCGGTTGGGCATTTGAGCCGCCAAACAGCATTTCTAGCGGATTTTTGTAATTCGCCTGTTTTTTTACGGAAGGAACCAGCAGGTCAATCAGGCGGCGGTTGGCGCTTTCCTCAGCCCTTCCCTTTACCTTCTGCATTTTTTCCGATTTAACAAGCCGGACTGCCGTTTCGACAAGATCGCGGACCATCGACTCAACATCCCTGCCCACATAGCCGACCTCGGTAAATTTAGTGGCCTCGACCTTGATGAACGGCGCCCCTGTCAATTTAGCAATCCTTCTCGCGATTTCGGTTTTCCCGACGCCTGTAGGCCCAATCATCAATATATTTTTTGGAATGATTTCATCTCGAATGCTTTCGTCCAGCATCTCCCTGCGATACCTGTTCCTCAGGGCTACTGCAACCGCCTTTTTGGCATCTTTCTGGCCAATTATGTACTGGTCAAGTTTTTCCACAATTTGGCGGGGGGTTAAATTGGCTGACTTTGCCATTTTCGCATTCTCCTTCCCGTTACAGCTCTTCGACTATGATGTTGGTGTTTGTATAAACGCATATATCGGCTGCCACTTCAAGCGAGGCTTTCGCGATTTCTTTTGCGGACAGGTGCTCACCGGCAAAATTTTTCAATGATCTACCGGCGGCCAAGGCATAATTGCCTCCAGAACCAATCGCGAGGATTCCGTCATCCGGCTCGATGACTTCACCGGTTCCGCTTACCAACAGGAGATAATCCTCGTTCATAACGATAAGCATTGCTTCAAGCCTTCTTAGTACCTTATCACTTCGCCATTCCTTGGCAAGTTCAACAGCTGCACGCTGCAAATTACCGTTGTATTCTTCGAGCTTCGTTTCAAACAGTTCGAATAGCGTGAAGGCGTCTGCAACTGAGCCCGCAAAACCCGCTATTACCTTACCATTAAATATCTTCCTAACTTTTTTGGCTGTGTGTTTCATCACAACCGCGTTGCCGAATGTCACCTGGCCGTCCCCAGCCATGGCGCAATTCCCTTTATGCCTGATAGCGAAGATGGTTGTCGCATGGAATTGAGACATTTTGTACCCCCTTTGAAAATTGGGCAAAATCGTGCTTTTATGCCCTTGGATGATGGGCCATATATGTTTTCTTCAGCTTTTCATTCGTCACATGGGTATAAATTTGGGTTGAAGACAAAAATGCATGCCCAAGCAATTCCTGGACTGTCCTCATATCAGCACCATTGTTCAGAAGATGGGTGGCAAAGGAATGCCTAAGCTTATGTGGATGGATTTTCCCAGTAAGCGAAGATTTTTCGATCATCCCATTCAGGATCGTCCTTACTCCCCTGGCCGTCAGAGGGCCGCCCCGATGATTCACGAACAGCGCATCCTGGTTTGGCTTGCCTTCGAGCAGCTTTTTCCTGCCATCGCCGATATACAATTTTAAAGCTGCAGCTGCCTTTGAACCGAACGGAACGTATCTTTCCTTGCTCCCCTTTCCCATAACTAGTACCGTGGAAAGGAAAAAATCGATATCCCTTATGGAGATGGTGCAGCATTCACTTACCCGAATGCCGGTTGCATAAAGAAGTTCCAGCAATGCGAGATTTCTTTGGCCAAGCGGAGTATCTGCGCTGCAAGCCTCAAAGAGGATTTCAAGCTCATCCTCATAAAAAAATTCAGGCAGCCTTTTTTCTCTTTTTGGCAAAATCACAAGGGCAAAGGGATTATCCGCTACGATATTTTCCCTCAAAAGAAACTTGTAAAAACTCCGCAGAGTAGAAATTTTCCGCGAAATCGTTTTCCTAGCCTGCTTTTGGCCAAAAAGCCTTGTTAAAAAGAGGCGGGCGTCGTGGTATTGGACGTCTTTAACATCTGTTATCCCCTGTTCAGCCATAACGTCGAAAAATTCACTGATTGCACGATGATAATGTTCAATTGTATATTGTGATGAATTTTTTTCGATTTGTAAATATTCAAGAAATAACTTTAAATAAACGTTCACATTTCCCATATCTTCCACCTCACAAGCCTTTTAAATAGTAACATACAAGAAATCCACTTGCAAGGAACTTTACAAATTTTTCACAAATTTCTGAATTGTTTCAATCGCCCGGTTTGCATGCTGAAGATTGCGTTCCTGCTTCCCCTTAATTCGTTGAGGCAAATCAGGGAAAAGACCAAAATTCGCGTTCATGGGCTGGAAATTCTTTGGGTTGGCATGGGTAATATAATGGGCCATGCTTCCAATTGCCGTTTCAGCTGGAAATTCAACAGGTTCCTGCCCAGATACGAGCCTTGCCGCGTTGATTCCGGCTATAAGGCCGCTTGCCGCCGACTCGACATATCCTTCTACCCCTGTCATTTGCCCTGCAAAGAACAAATCTTTTCGGGACCGGAATTGATAGGTGGAGTCAAGAACCTTGGGTGAATTGATGAACGTGTTCCTGTGCATAACGCCGTATCGGACAATTTCTGCATTTTCCAGGCCTGGAATAAGCTGGATTACTTCTTTTTGCGGACCCCATTTAAGATGTGTCTGAAATCCGACAATATTGAAAAGTGTTCCCGCAGCATCGTCTTGGCGGAGCTGGACAACGGCGAAGGGACGCTTGCCTGTCTTGGGATCCTCAAGGCCGACCGGCTTCATTGGCCCAAACAGCATGGTCTTCTTCCCTCTTGTAGCCATGACTTCAATCGGCATGCATCCTTCAAAAAATACTTCCTTTTCAAATTCCTTTAGAGGAACTGTTTCAGCAGACACGAGCGCTTCATAAAAACGGTCGAATTCTTCCTCGTTCATTGGGCAATTCAGATAGGCTGCTTCCCCTTTGTCATAACGGGACTTCAAGTAAACCTTATCCATATTTATGCTATCTTTCTCGATGATAGGCGCCGCTGCATCATAAAAATAGAGATATTCTTCTCCTGTCAGTTCTTTCAGGCTTGCCGACAGCGCCGGGCTTGTCAGCGGGCCAGTCGCAATAATGGTAATCCCCTCAGGAATTTCATTTACTTCTTCATTTATCACTGTTACATTCTCATGGTTTTTCACAAGATGTGTAACCCTGTCCGCAAATTCATGCCTGTCAACGGCCAATGCGCCCCCAGCAGGCACCGCGCATTGGTCGGCAGAGGAAATAATGACGGAATCGAGCAGCCTCATTTCTTCCTTTAATACTCCGACAGCGTTTGTCAGCGTATTCGCCCTTAGTGAATTACTGCACACAAGCTCCGCGAATTTATCGGTATGGTGGGCTGGAGTCTGCCTGACGGGCCTCATTTCATAGAGGCGCACCTTTACTCCCCTTTGGGCAAGCTGCCAAGCTGCTTCACTGCCGGCAAGGCCAGCCCCCACTACATTTACAGTTTTTTCGTTCATTTTCAAACCTCCAGGATATCAATTATTTCAATATCACTTATTGTTAAAGGATCGGTCTATCCACATTCATCTCCATATTGCGTTTAACAATACGTATAGGCAAGCAAAAAGTTTCAGTAGAACCCAATCTAATGCTGGATATACCTTCTGAGTTCCCGGACCAAATGGAAAGGAGCGGGCATCAGCCCACTCCTAGCCTTGCTGTTCTTCCTTGTAATCGCATTTGGAGCATTGAACCTGAACACCTTTTTTGAGCTTCTTCTCGACCAAGATGTGCTCACATTTTGGGCAATTCCGTGGAAGAGGCTTATCCCAGGAAAGGAAATCACACTCCGGAAAACGGTTACAGCCGTAAAAAATCCGCTTTTTCTTGCTTTTGCGTTCAATGACCTGGCCCTTTTCGCATTTAGGGCAAGTGACGCCGATATCTTTGACAATCGCCTTCGTATTCCGGCAATCGGGAAAGTTGCTGCATGCCATGAACTTACCGAACCTGCCCATCTTAAAGACCATCGGGCTTCCGCAGTTTTCACAATCCTCGCCTGCAGGCTCATCCTTTATTTCAACTTCCTGCATTTCCTTTTCGGCAATTTCAAGCCTTTTCTCAAAGTCCTCGTAAAACTCATTAATTACCTTTACCCAGGCAACCTTGCCATCTTCTACGTCATCAAGGTTTTGTTCCATTTTTGCGGTAAATTCCACGTTAAGGATTTCTGGGAAAAATTCAAAGGTTAGCTCATGGACGATTTCTCCAAGTTCTGTCGGGATGAAACGCTTATTATCCAAGCCGACATAGCCCCTTTTTTGGATTGTATCAAGTGTTGGGGCATAGGTGGAAGGCCTTCCGATCCCCCGTTCCTCCAATGTTTTTACAAGCCTTGCTTCGGTATACCTTGGCGGCGGCTGAGTGAAGTGCTGCTTTGGTTCAATATCTGTTTTCAGCACTTCATCTCCTTCCTTTAAATCTGGAAGCATTCGGTCGGTTTCTTCGACCTGATCATCGGTTCCTTCAACATATAGCTTCATAAATCCAGGAAAGCGGATTTTCGAGCCCGTCGCCCGGAAAGTAACCTTCCCGTTGACAAGGTCAACACTCATTGTATCCATGACCGCCTGCGCCATCTGGCTTGCTAGGAAACGATCCCATATAAGCTTGTACAGCCTTAATTGATCTCTTGAAAGAAACTCCTTGACGGTAGCGGGGTCCCGGAACGCGCTTGTCGGGCGGACTGCTTCGTGGGCATCCTGCGCTTTCGATTGTTTCTTCTCTTTTCCAGCTTCGCCCTTTAAAAATTTGTCGCCAAAAGCAGATGAGATATACTCTTTCGCTTCTGTCTGGGCGACTTCCGAAATCCGGGTGGAATCCGTCCTCATGTAGGTGATAAGGCCGACTGTCCCCTCTTTGCCGAGGTCAATCCCCTCATACAGCTGCTGTGCCAGCATCATTGTCTTCTTGGCTCGGAAATTGAGCTTCCTAGCGGCTTCCTGCTGGAGTGACGATGTTGTAAAAGGAGGCGCTGGATTTCTTCTCCGCTCCTTTTTCGTCACCGAGGCCACAGTAAAACGATCCCCGCTCATTCCCTTCAAAACTTCTTTTACATCCTGTTCGGAATGGAGCTCTCTTTTTACTCCGCCGAATCCGTAGAAGGATGCTTCAAAAGCTTCCCTTCCTTTGGAAAACTTGCCGCCAATCGTCCAGTACTCTTCTGGAACAAATGCCTTTATTTCCTTTTCCCGGTCAATGATCAGCCTGACAGCAACAGATTGTACCCTTCCAGCGGAAAGCCCCTTCTTTACTTTTTTCCAAAGGAGCGGGCTGATATTGTAACCAACAAGCCTGTCAAGAATCCTTCTGGCCTGCTGTGCGTCAACAAGGTCCATATTGATGGGCCTTGGATGCTTAAAAGAATCCTTGATTGCATCCTTTGTAATTTCATTGAACACAACCCGGCAGTCTGAATTTACGTCTACATCAAGGCTATGTGCGAGGTGCCAGGCAATTGCTTCCCCTTCCCTGTCGGGGTCGGCTGCGAGATATACTTTTTTGGCTTTTTTCGCAGCGGCCTTTAATTCTTTCAGGACTGGCCCCTTGCCGCGGATTGTAATATATTTGGGGTCGAATTCATTTTTTGTATCAACGCCCATTTGGCTTTTCGGCAAATCGCGCACATGGCCCATGGACGCTTTTACTTTATATTTTTTTCCAAGATAACGCTCGATGGTTTTCGCCTTTGCCGGCGATTCTACGATGACAAGAAACTCTGCCATTCAATCATCCTCCTTGCGAGGGATTATTCTAATACCTGTTGCAAAATGTATACCAGTTTCCTGATAATTTCAACCTTTTTCGTAACTTTTACGTAAAATCTTCCAATTTAGCTGTTTGAAAGGCGCAAATCGACGGGGTAAAAGGAATGCACGCCCCAGCAAATTACCTTACCTTTCTTATTCATCGATGTCAATACCGGAGTTCCTCCAGGATATCCTCTGTACTCGCAACCAGTTTTGCCCCTTGCTGGATCAATTCATTCGTTCCTGCTGAAAATGGGCTGAATATGTGCCCGGGGAGAGAAAACACATCACGCCCTTCATTGACTGCATAATTGGCTGTGATCAGCGATCCGCTCTTTTGCTTGGCCTCTACAATGAATGTTCCCCTGCATAGCCCACTGATAATCCTGTTTCTCATCGGAAAATGCCAACGGGAGGGTTTGGTCGCTGGCGGATGTTCGGAAATGACCAGCTGGCTTCTCATCATTTCGGCAGCCAGCTTCCTGTTTTCCTCCGGGTATACATGATACAGCCCTCCGGCGATTACGGCAATTGTTTTGCCTCCATTGCGGATGGTGCATTCATGGGCCAGCGTATCAATCCCTTTTGCGAGTCCGCTGACGATGAGAATGTCTTTTTCTATCAAACCAGGAAACAAAAGCCTGATTGCGTTCTTACCATAGTCAGTCGCCTGCCGCGAACCCACCACTGCCAGTTTTAGGAAATGTGTAAGAAGGGTTGTATCCCCGCTGGCAAACAGTGCCCAGGGAGGCTGATAGATTTGTTTTAGCAATTCAGGGTATTCAGGGTCAAGGATTGTAATAATGGAAATTTTGTTGGCTTGATAGTGTTGGAGAAGGTCAGACAGTGTTTCGTCTTCGTAAAGTGGATTTTTCTGATGAGGAATTTCGGAGTTTTTTGCGGGAGGCAATAATTTTATGGCAGGCAGATTGGCAACTGATTCAGGCAGCGTTTCCATTTTCAGCATCCGCCCAACGGAGTTCCATGTCGCATCGGGCTGGTGAAGGAGTCCGATCAGTTTTCTTTTTAGACTTTCCATTGAAAAGACCTCCAGGTTTTTATTTGGTTTTGGAATTTTCAAAGCGATGAGGGAATAAGCCCTCCTTAATTGCGAAGGGCTTTTTTCCCAATAAAATTGTTCGATTAATGTGTCTTACACTTTTCGTAAAGTCCTTTTTCTTTTAAAACTTCAATCAGCGTTTCACCCATTACGGCAGGAGTGTCTGCTACTTTAATTCCGCATTCGTTCATAACTCGGATTTTTTCATCAGCTGTTCCCTTGCCGCCGGAAATGATTGCGCCTGCATGGCCCATTCTCTTTCCAGGAGGTGCGGTACGGCCGCCGATAAAGCCGACGACTGGTTTTGTCATGTTGGCTTTTACCCACTCGGCTGCTTCCTCTTCGGCAGTTCCGCCGATTTCACCAATCATGATGACCGCATAGGTCTCAGGGTCTTCATTGAACGCCTTCAGGCAATCGATGAAGTTTGTGCCGTTGACAGGGTCCCCGCCGATTCCAACAGCTGTTGTCTGTCCAATTCCCGCCTGTGTAAGCTGGTGCACAGCCTCATATGTAAGCGTTCCGGACCGGGAAACCACTCCAACGTGGCCTTTTGTATGGATATAACCAGGCATGATCCCGATTTTACACTCGTCAGCTGTAATGACTCCCGGGCAGTTCGGACCGACCAGACGTGTCTTTTTGCCTTCCATGTAGCGTTTTACTTTAACCATGTCAAGAACAGGAATATGCTCGGTAATGCAGATGGCAAGGTCAAGTTCAGCATCTACCGCCTCAATGATCGCATCAGCCGCGAATGGAGCTGGAACATAGATGACGGAAGCGTTTGCACCTGTTGCTTCGACAGCTTCTCTTACTGTATTGAAAACAGGCACGCCTTCAACTTCCTGGCCGCCCTTGCCCGGAGTTGTTCCGCCGACAATTTTCGTGCCGTATTCAAGCATTTGCTTTGTATGAAAAAGTGCAGTTGATCCAGTGATTCCCTGGACGATGACTTTTGTGTCTTTATTGATAAAAACGCTCACAACAATTACCCCCTTTTATTTCACCAAAGAAACGATTTTCTGGGCACCGTCGGCCATTGATTCTGCCGCAACGATATTCAGCCCGGATTCGTTCAGAATCTGCTTGCCTAGTTCAACGTTTGTTCCTTCAAGGCGGACAACAAGTGGAACTTCAAGCCCTACCTGTTTTGCTGCCTCAACGACACCCGTTGCAATGACATCGCACTTCATGATCCCGCCGAAAATATTGACGAAAATGCCTTTTACTTTCGAATCGGAAAGGATGATTTTGAATGCCTCGGTAACCTTTTCGGCTGTAGCACCGCCCCCAACATCAAGGAAGTTGGCGGGGTCGCCGCCGTAATGCTTGACAATGTCCATTGTCGCCATTGCCAGGCCGGCTCCATTTACCATGCAGCCAATGTTTCCATCAAGGGCAATATAGCTCAGGTCATATTTGGAAGCTTCGATTTCTTTTGGATCCTCTTCTTCAAGATCACGGTATTCCAGGATATCCTTTTGGCGATAAAGGGCATTGGAATCAAAATTCAGCTTGGCATCAAGCGCCATAACTTTTCCGTCACCGGTTACAACTAGAGGGTTGATTTCTGCAATCGAGCAATCTTTTTCAATATAGGCCTGGTAGAGGCTTGTCATGAATTTGACCGCCTGGCCAACCAGTTCCTTCGGGATGTTAATGTTAAAAGCAACACGGCGCGCCTGGAATGGCTGCAGTCCGATTACAGGGTCGATTTCTTCCTTAAAAATCTTTTCAGGCGTTTTTTCGGCAACCTCTTCGATTTCCGTTCCGCCTTCCTCGGAAGCCATCAGGACAACACGGGATGTAGCCCTGTCAAGGACAAGGCCGATGTAATATTCCTTTTTAATATCACAGCCTTCTTCGATTAAAAGGCGCTTGACCTCTTTGCCATCGGGGCCGGTTTGATGGGTGACCAGCGTTTTGCCAAGTATTTCACTAGCATATGTACGCACTTCATCTAAATTTTTGGCAACTTTTACACCGCCGGCTTTCCCCCTGCCGCCAGCATGGATTTGCGCTTTTACGACACAAACCTTCGTTCCAAGTTCACGGGCGGCATCTACGGCTTCTTCTACCGTGAATGCCACTTTTCCATTTGGGACCGCCACTCCATATTTCCTGAGTATTTCTTTCCCCTGATACTCGTGGATATTCATTTCCCATCCTCCTTACAAGCTGTCAAAAATTGCACTGCGCTTTCATTTTATATAAAGCCTCGAAGGTTGTCTACCCTTTAGGCTAAACATTGCCTTTCATCCGAATGTTTGAAATAGTTTCCCACACATCCATCTTTTCTACAGTGAAAAGTTATTTTTCCCCTCTTTTTCAGCTTTCCGCGGCGGCTTTAACCGGTGCGAAGGACTTTCTGTGATGGGGTGTAATCCCGTATTTTTTAATGGCTTCCAGATGTTCTTTTGTGCCATAGCCCATATGTCTATCAAACCCGTAAACAGGGAATTGGCTGGCAATGTTTTTCATGAACCTGTCCCGTTCATTTTTTGCCAATATAGAAGCTGCGGCAATTGAAATGCTTCGTGCATCCCCTTTGATGATTGGCTCGGACGGAAAAGGCATTTCCAGCTTTATTGCATCTACAAGCACATAGTCCGGGAGAGGCGAGAGGGAGGCGGCGGCGTTTTTCATTGCCTTTATTGATGCCTGGTAAATATTCAGCTCATCAATTTCCTCAGGGCCGATAAGGCAGACATTAAATGCGATGGCCTCCCGCTTAATCTTTTGCTCATATTCCTCCCGCCTTTTGGCAGATAGTTTTTTTGAATCATCGAGACCAGGCAGGAAAAAATCCTCAGGCAAAATAACAGCTGCTGCTGCAACTGGACCAGCGAGCGGGCCTCTCCCCGCTTCGTCGATACCAGCAATCAGCTTGAAGCCCTGTGCCCTTGCTTCCCTCTCAAAATAGGTCATTTCGTAAAACCTTTCCCGCAATTTCACTTCTTCGCTGCGGGCCTGGTTCCATTTCCTTATTAATTCCTGTACGCCTTTCCGGCTATCCTTTCCTGCCTCTTGCAGAAAAGGATCTTTGTCATCCATGATGGACGACAGCTTTTGCTCGATTTCCCTTATACTTAAATTCTTCATTCCGCATTTGCCCCTATGTATTATTGATTAAACGAAAGAAGGCCCTCGTTGAGAGAGCCTATTTCGTTTCTTGTTCGCTTGTATCAGTAATGTCTTCCGGCCGCTCAAAGGTCAGCGGACCGAACTTTTCCATCCTGATTTCCCTGACAACGAGTTCGGCAACTTTGTCATAATCGACTGTCCCTCCCGCGCCAAGGGCTCCCCTCAGCTTGCCGATATGTTCAAAAAGCTCGACCGGATCTTCCGGAACTGTTTCCATTTTATATCGTTCCGACAAGCGGCCTGGATAGTTCTTTTCCAAAAACCTCAGTCCGAAAAGCGCCATTTCATGAAGGTTAAGAAGAGTGTCTTTAATGGCGCCGGTAATCGCAAGTTTTTTGCCGACTTCCTGATCCTCAAACTTCGGCCAAAGAATGCCTGGGGTATCGAGGAGTTCAAGCTCCTTGCCCACCTTAATCCATTGCTGCGCCTTTGTCACGCCCGGGGTGTTTCCTGTTTTAGCAATATTCTTTTTGGCGAGCCTGTTGATCAGGGTCGATTTCCCGGCGTTCGGGATTCCGACAATCATAGCCCGGATGGCTCGCGGCTTAACGCCCTTTGCCCTGAGCCGATCAAACTTTTCCTTTAAAATTTCATGGGAAGCGGCGGTTATTTCCTTCATTCCTTCTCCCGCCTGGGCGTTGATTGCAAGCGCCTTAATTCCCTTCTCCGCAAAATGGCGGATCCAGGCCCTTGTCGCATCCTTATCGGCCATATCCGCTTTGTTCAGCAGGACCAGCCTTGGTTTGTGCTGAATGATTTCATCAATCATCGGATTCCTCGAAGAATAGGGGATCCTCGCATCGATAAGTTCAAAAATGATATCGACGAGCTTCAGCTTTTCAGTTACTTCTCTGCGTGCTTTTGCCATGTGGCCCGGAAACCATTGTATGGTCAAAGCGGCCACCTCCTACTGCTTATTGACATCTATTCATCTAATTTTACTATGCGCATATCTTTGACCGGCCAATACACAACGTTTGTTTTTCCAAGCACTTTTTCCATCGGGACCGTCCCGATGTGCCGGCTGTCCTTTGAGTATCTTCGATTGTCGCCCATGACGAACAATTCTCCCTCTGGTACGGTTTTACTGCCAGTCTTTTCTTCAAGTGTGAAGGGATCCGTCAGCGGCCCATCCACAACCATTTTCTTATAGGCATCCAAATAAGGCTCTTCATACGCCTTTCCATTCACATAAAGGGTATCGTCCTTATATTCAACGTGGTCTCCCGGCAGGCCGATTACACGCTTAATATAGTCCTTCTGCTCGGGTGCATGGAAAACGATAATGTCAAACCGTTCCGGCTCCCCAATCCGGTAGCTGAATTTATTCACAATCATCCTGTCTTGGTGCTTCAGGGTTGGCATCATCGACTGTCCGTCAACAACAATCGGTGCAAAAAGGAAATAGCGGATGGCTGCAGCAAGCGCAACAGCGACAAGAAGCGCTTTAGTCCATTCCCATACTTCATTTTTCTTTTTAGTCATAATCTGTTCCCACCCATTTCCTTAAAGTTGATTCCATACTCTATTTTACATAACCCGGCACACTTAAACACAAAAGGAATGCAATTTTCAGGAGCGAAAATGATGATTGTAAAAAAAATGAAACAATTTTGCAGCCGGATAATTATCCCCAATCGGGCAGCAAGGTCCCCACCACAAGAATAAGATATTTCGAAGGATCAACTGCCCGTAAAGGTCCTTTTGGTTCACATAAACATCAGTGGGGATGAACAACCCCTACTGATGGAAGGTTCACTTTATTTTTACAAAAAAAAGGCCTGGTGTGCAAGCCTAGTAAAACAAACAAAGCGCCATCGCGGGCACCGGCCGATAATGGCTGCGGGGACCTGGCGAAGGCGCTTCCTTGTTTCTTGTCCAGCTCGAGCGTCCCTAAAGCGGGCACTGTTGCTTTCCTTATTATCGAATTTCTTTGATACGGGCTTTTTTGCCACGAAGTTTGCGCAGGTAGTAAAGCTTCGCACGGCGGACTTTACCGCGGCGGAGTACTTCCAATTTCGCAATTTTCGGTGTGTGGACAGGGAAAGTACGCTCTACGCCTACTCCATAGGAAATTTTACGAACAGTAAAAGTTTCGCTGATTCCACCACCACGACGCTTGATCACAACACCTTCGAACAACTGGATACGCTCGCGTGTGCCCTCGACAACCTTAACGTGGATACGTACAGTGTCACCAGGACGGAACGAAGGAAGATCCGTGCGAAGCTGTGCTTTTGTGATTTCATTGATTAATTGTTGCATCGTTTTCAACTCCTCCCACAGATGCTCTTGCAAACCACTTGCCTGTGCAGCGGAACATCGTTTTAAAGAACCTGTCCGGATATCCGGCTCAAGTCACAAGATGTATCTTACCATAAACAGGTGCGGAGCGCAATAACTACCGACCTTCTTTTTTAATCTCTTCAAGCCATTTTTGCTGGATGGGGTCAAGCTCGATTTCATTGAAAAGGTCAGGCCGCCGATTCCAAGTCCGCCTTAGCGATTCCTTAGTCCTCCACTCATCCACAAGCTTATGGTTACCAGATATGAGCACATCGGGAACCTTCATGCCGCGGAAATCCGCCGGCCTCGTGTAGTGAGGATGCTCAAGCAGGCCTGTGCTGAAGGAATCTTTCCTGTGCGACTCCTCATTCCCAAGCACCTCCGGAAGAAGCCTGACGACGCTGTCTATCACGACCATCGCCCCAAGCTCACCGCCAGTTAATATAAAGTCGCCGATTGAAATCTCTTCCGTCACGATGTGTTCCCTAATTCTCTCATCATAGCCTTCATAATGGCCGCAAATGAAAATCAAGTGTTCTTCGCTTGCTAGTTCCTCCGCTTTCTGCTGGGTATGACTCTTTCCCTGTGGGCAGAGAAGGATTACCTTCGGCCTAGTTGAGCCATTTTCCGAGAGGGCTGTGACAGCGTCAAAAATCGGCTGCGGCTTCAGTACCATCCCGGCCCCGCCGCCATACGGGTAATCGTCGACGGTTTTATGTTTATTATCGGAGTACTCGCGGAAGTTTACAACATTATAGCTGACTGCCCCTTTTTCCTCCGCCTTTTTTAAGATCGAACTTCCGAATACCCCCTCGAACATTTCGGGGAATAAAGTCAATACATCGATCTTCATCATGACAGGAGGCCTTCCATTGGGTCGATGACAACCGTCTTTTCTTTAATGTCCACCTTCAGGACGACCTGGGCAATATAAGGAATAAGCTGTTCCTTGCCGCCCTTCCCTTTTACTACCCATACGTCATTAGCGCCAGGGGTAAGGATTTCGGTTATCATTCCGATTTCTTCCCCTTCAGTTGTTACAACCGTGCAGCCAATAATTTCATGGAAATAGTATTCATCATCTTCAAGTTCCCCAAGCTGTGATTCGTGGACCTTAAGGATACCATCCCTCAATTTTTCGACTTCATTGATATTCTCGTAGCCTTCAAACTGCAGCAAGTCAAAGTTCTTATGCTGTCGATGGGCCGATACAACCAATTCAATCGGCTCTTTTTCTTTTGGCAAAAATAAGTGGAGCCTGCTTCCCGGCTTGTACCTTTCATCTGCGAAATCGGTCCTCGAAATTACCCTGACCTCGCCCCTAATTCCGTGGGTATTGACGATTTTTCCTACATTGAACCATTTATCCATTTTTTTCACCTCTTGCGTATCTCTTCAATTATCCCATCGCGAATGATAATCTCCTGGAAAAGGCCGCCATCCCAGGAGTCGCCTGGTTTTATATCAATAACTGCCTGAACTTCTGTTTCCTTCAGCTCACTCCCTAATGGTAGCATATGCAACTGCCTAATTTGAAACTCAAGCTGTGCAATCCTTTCCTTTCGTGAGCGAAGTTCGTTTTCAAATTGCTTTTTTATGTCAGCCACGGGAAGCCTGCCAGCCTTTTCAAGCTTTTTTCGCTCAAACTTAAGCTGTCCGCACTCTTTTTCAAGCTGAAGCTTCCTTTTGCCATATCCGTCAAGCAATTTCTGGCGGCTGCTTTCCGTCAGGATTTGCTTGACAGCAACATTTCGGAGAATTTTCATGAAAAAACCTCCCGTATGTAAAAATACCAAAAAAGGAGGGATTTCTCCCTCCTTTTAGTTTCGAAAAAATAACACTGATTGTCCAGCTGCAGCGGCTAGAGCCTAGTGGACTTCGGTCCACTCACTACGATAAGTCAACATCGAATCGCTTAAGGCTCTTCGTGTTTCCTTTATCTCATGTCGCGGCCCTCCAGCCCATACGGCTCTGAACAGCCGCTTTCGCTTTTCTTATTCGCTTATTTCTAAAAACAGTTTCTTCTGTTCCGATGCACCTGCCGCATAAACGACGGTACGTATTGCTTTCGCAACGCGCCCCTGCTTTCCGATTACTTTTCCCATGTCGGTCTTGTTGACAGAAAGGTGATAGGTTACGCGTTGATCTTCTTCCACAACGTTCACATGAACATCCTCAGGAAAATCAACAAGGGGCTTAACAATCGTTTCGATTAACTGTTTCATGGCTATCTCGCGCTTTATTTGCCAAGCTTGGCATTATGGTATTTCTCCATGATGCCGGCTTGAGAGAATAGGTTGCGGACAGTGTCGGATGGCTTTGCGCCATTTTGAAGCCACTTTAGAACCAATTCTTCGTTGATGTCGACAACTGCAGGCGCTGTAACTGGATTGTAAGTGCCTACTGACTCAATGAAGCGTCCATCACGTGGTGAACGGGAATCTGCTACAACAATACGATAGAAGGGAGATCTTTTTGCTCCCATGCGTTTTAAACGAATTTTTACTGCCATTTTAACTTGCACCTCCGAATAGTTTCACACAAGATAGTATAATACCAATTGTTAAATCGTTTGTAAAGTCTTTTTTCTTAACACCTAAAAACAGGTAATTTTTTGCTTAGAAAGGATTGAACGGAAGCTTGAATCCGCCTTTCTTTTTCCCTTTTTGCTGCATGCCTGCCATTTGCTTCATCATCTTTTTCATGTCCTCGAACTGCTTTAGCAGCCTGTTCACCTCTGGAACGGTCCTGCCGCTTCCTTTGGCAATTCTTTGCTTGCGCTTCGAGTTGATGATTTCCGGATTTTGCTTTTCCTTGATTGTCATCGAACGGATGATTGCCTCGACATGGCCAATTTGCTTTTCATCAATTGAAACGCTGTCCAGGCCTTTGATTTTATTGGCGCCAGGAAGCATTTTCAAAATATCCTCAAGAGGCCCCATCTTTCTCACCTGGCCAAGCTGGTCCAGAAAATCATCAAGGGTGAAAGTAGCTGTCCGCATTTTCTTCTCAAGCTCTTTTGCCTTATCTTCGTCCACGTTGGCCTGGGCTTTCTCAATTAGGGTCATCACATCACCCATGCCGAGAATCCTTGACGCCATCCGTTCCGGGTGGAAGGCCTCAAGCGCATCCATCTTTTCTCCAAGGCCGACAAACTTGATTGGGGTATTCGTGACAGACCTAATAGAAAGCGCCGCGCCGCCCCTTGTATCGCCGTCCAGCTTTGTCAATACAACTCCCGTAAGGCCAAGCTGTTCATTGAAGCTTTGGGCCACATTTACAGCATCCTGCCCCGTCATAGCATCGACAACGAGGAAAATTTCATTTGGCTTGGCTAATTCCTTAATGTCCTTTAATTCATCCATAAGCGTTTCATCGACATGAAGGCGGCCCGCGGTATCGATCAGAACATAGTCATTATGGTCTTCCCGCGCTTTTGCAATTGCCTGCTTCGCGATTTCAACGGGGCTGACTTGGTCGCCAAGCGAAAAAACAGGCATATCCAACTGCTTCCCAAGCGTTTCAAGCTGCTTGATGGCGGCTGGCCTGTAAATATCCGCAGCAACGAGGAGCGGTTTGCGATTGTACTTCTTCCTTAAAAGATTGGCCAGTTTCCCGGTTGTGGTCGTTTTACCGGCCCCTTGCAAACCAACCATCATAATGACGGTCGGCGGACGGTTCGAGACTGCAATCTTGCTTTGTTCGCCGCCCATCAGATCGGTCAGTTCCTCTTTGACAACCTTGATAACTTGTTGCCCAGGCGTCAGGCTTTTCAGCACTTCCTGCCCAACAGCCCGTTCGCTGACTTTTTTGACGAACTCTTTGACTACTTTAAAGTTTACGTCTGCCTCAAGCAGCGCAAGCCGGACTTCCCTCATCATTTCCTTGACATCCGCTTCATTCACTTTTCCTTTGCCGCGGATTCTCTGTAGTGTACTCTGCAGTCGGTCGGCTAAACCTTCAAATGCCATTGTGCCGCCTCCTAATCTAGTTTCTCAAGCTCGGCCACCGCGTCTAGCATGACCTGCTTCGGGAGTGGATCGGAATTGATCAATTCTCTCATTTTCCCAAAAATTACGCTGCGCTCCTGGAACTTCTGCAGCAGAAGCAGTTTCCCTTCATATTCCTCAAGCATTGCCTCGGTCCGTTTAATATTATCATAAACCGCCTGGCGGCTCACATCATACTCTTCGGCAATCTCCCCGAGCGAATAGTCATCCAGGTAATAGAGAGACATATAGCTTTGCTGTTTTTCCGTTAACAACGACTGGTAGAAATCATAAAGATAATTCATTCGCGTTGTTTTCTCAAGCATGCTATCCCTCCTTGTTAAGTGAAAAACCTTTACATCGTTAGTTTACAGCCCGAACGCGACTGTGTCAAGGTCCTGGGCAGAGGCGCGAATAAACAAAAACACCGCGAGTTGCGGCGGTGTTTTTCCACCTATCCACGCCTTTTTTTTGCATCAAGGAGGCGTTTCATCCTATCCTCGTTCCCCATCTGAGCGGGTTCTTTGGAGGCAGGCTTTTTCCCGGCGGCATCCACTGATTCAGGTGGCTGGATATCCGGCTCCTCCTTTTTATAAAAAATCGGATCATGCCCTTTCTGAGCAGAAGTCACTGGCTTTTTCGGACCTGTTTTATTCCCGGCAAGCCCCTTTGCTTTCGCAAGTCTCCCTAAAACAGCATTTTCGGTATTTATTCCTGTTTCCTTGGGAGGTTTGCGTTTCGAGCTTATCCTGCCGAGCACACCGATTCCAAATCTGCGAAGAAAGATTTCCGCAACAAGCAGCAAAAAAGCGGCTAGGAGAAGATACTCGCTGATAGGCTGTTTCCTGAGCGGCTTTGATGCCAAAGGCCTGAATGCATCCTTTGGAGAGGAAAGCTCCCTTCCTCCGCTTATGGAAACAAGTTCATTCAGAAGCGCTTTATTCGTCCCCGTCAGCAAAAATTCTTCTGAATAGGGAACGGAGAAGCCGGTACGGTACACATCGATGGTTCCATCTTTTTTCTTTTTCTTGATAGAAAGATAATACATTCCAGGCCGGCCCGGGATAACAAGCTCATACTTCCCGGGCGAAACAAGTTTCGTATTCGCATCAACTGCTTCTCCATCCTGTGTCAAAACGGTCGCTTCAACAGGTATTGGTTCGGGGTTCTCGCTGCTCAACGAAATAACCGCATTCCCTTTATCACTATCCACCGAAACCGAAAACGGTTCACTTTCATATTTTGGAAGGGATTCAGTGACCATCTGGTTAAGGAAACCCGGCCAACCAGGCCACCTTGCCCAATCTCCGGACCATTTTCCTGAAAGGCCCGACGTGAACGCAAGGGTTGAACCCAACCCATATTGCCACTGGGAAAGGACAGGGTCATCTTTTTCGCTTAATACGGGAACTCGCGCCCGCGGCTTCGGGGTGACAGCGATATAGGCATTCATTTGCGGAACCCCATTTTCAAACATCGCGGTCCACTCCGGGTATGACTCTATTACCGGGTAAAACGGTTCGTCTTCGATATATGTCCTCGTTGTCATAACAGTTTCCCGTGATAACACGCTGGGAATGACCGAAGCATCCGATACATCATAGAACCGTCCGTTCCCCATCTTCGCAAGTTCCTCCAGGAGCAGCCTATCCGCGTCGCTGCCAAGGGCAAGCGTTGAAAGGGTAATGTTCCGCTTTTTCCCTTCCGCAATCAATGCGGCGTAATCTCCGTCCGCCGCGGATTGCCCATCCGTCAGCAAAATAATATGCTTGCGCTGAAGTTTTAAATCACGAAGTTCGCCATATGCTTTTGCCAGGGCAGGATAGATGTTCGTTCCGCCGCCTATGGCAACGGAACGGATTTTATCAATTGCTTCTTGTTTATTTTTTAAGGGGGCCGTTTCGACGACCACCCAAGGGCTATCATCGAACGCGATGAAACCAAGGGTATCATCCTCCCGAAGCAATTCGGCCGACCTTGCCGCCGCTTCTTTCGCAAGGGCAAACTTTGTGCCATCCATGCTACCCGATCGGTCAATCACAATGACAAGCCCGAGTGACGGCATTTCCTTCTTTCCTTTAATATCCATGTCGACGGGAAGCAGCTTTTCAATCGGTGTTTTAAAATATCCTCCCAGCCCAAAGCTGTCCTCGCCGCCTGTCATGACGAATCCGGACCCAAATTCCCGGACTGCTTTCTCAATCAGGTTCATTTGGCCCTGGGACACCCTGTGGCCGGGGACATTTTCGAAAACAATGGTTTGGTATTGGAGATACCCGCCAAGCGCCGTTGGGAGCCTTTCCGGCATGATGGCGTCTACATCCAGGCCGGAGCCTCTCAAAATCGCGGGCAGATTACCGCCGGGTGTTCCTTCAACAACAAGTACTTTTGGCACACCTTTCACATCCGCGACTGCAAAAAGGGAATTATTTTCTATATGCGCATCCCCGACATTGATCAATTCAGCCTTGTAAACGGCAAGGCCAGTACCTGAGGAGCGGTGAGTGAATGTAAAGGCATTGTTCCCTTCCTTCAACCCCACTCCCTTTTTTAAAATCTCCCTGTTATTAACAGTCAGCCTTAAGGTAGCAGCCATTTCCGCATTACTTGAAACGTTAATCGAGATCGATGTATTTTCACCTTCATAAAGTGTTGGCGGTACTGTAAATGAAGTAACAGCGGCATCACTTCTCTCGGCCTGCCTAAATGCAACATAATCGAGTTCAATCTTCCTATCCTTTAGCATGCCTGCGGCAGAGGCAGCCTCGCCGGCAGTATTGTTTCCATCTGTAAGAAGGACAATCCTCCCTGCCTGTGCCCCGGGAATGAGCGATGAAGCAAATCGGATGCCAGAGCCGATGTCTGTTTCGGTTTTATCAGGATCCCCGCTAAATTGGGAAGGAATGTCCGAGCCGAATGCCATGGATGATTCGGATTGCGGATTTTTTGCAAAAGAAGCAATCGCAAACTGCTTCCCTGGCCCTTTTTTGGAAACGGCTTCATGAATCCAGTCGAGTGCTTCATCACCAAGGGATTCAACACTTTTCGACCGGTCCACTAGGAAGATAACGGTTTCTGTTTTGGCCGGAAAAACAATCTGGGGAACAGCCAATGCGAGTATAATCGTGAAAAAAACAACAGCCCGGATCGAGCCGATGATTTTTTGCTCCAACGTACCTGTCCGCCTGAAAAACCTGTACAGAAGAAAAGCGGCCGGGAGTGCGAGGGCAAACATGAGGGGATATTTAACGTCCAAGCCCACGCCTGTACACCTCCCATTCAATCAATAAGGCAAATAAGGCAAGTACGCCAAGCACAAGCCAGGCTGTTTCGTTTTCGCGGTTGTCCTTTTTGCGTGGTTCAACCGCCTTTTTATTCAGGATAAAAGAATCTGAAATAGCTGCTTTCTTTTCCCTGTCGTCAAGAAGCACAGAAAAATAGTGAATTTGGCTCCCGGAAGATGCCTGGTATACGCCCGGTTTAAAAGGCGCCTTGAAATTTTCTGTTGATAAGTCATACTCTGCCAGGTTTTTTCCATTCCGGTCAAATACGGCAAGCTGCCGGTCCGGGGTATCCAAAGCAAGCCATTTTTCTTCTCCAGGCTGGAAATACCCAAGAAATTTGGATTGGTGCGACAGCCATTGGTAGCTGTTGTACAGGAAGATCGGAAAGCCGGGGTGAAGCGGCCAATCAGAATCTTCAATCGCAAAATTTACCGCTATCGCCGGCTGCCCTTTTCGGTATCCTGTTTGAATCAAGGGGCGGCCGCCCGATTCCGCGATTGTTTTGAATGAGCCGCTATAAGGCTGTGACACATATTTTACATAGGTTTTACCGAATTCAGTGAATTGGAGTACAGGAGAATCGGCGGTTTTTATTTTTTCTTTCAATTCCAACCTTTGCCCCTTCTCCTTATTAATCAGCAACACTGGTAGATCAGGCAAATTATCCGGCTCCTCCCCCTCAACAAGCAGGATTCCTTCTTTGATTGATGCTAAAGCTCCTTTATCCGGCTGGATGCTGTCGATCCCAAGCGACTTTAACCCTTTTAGCAAAAAGGGATTTACATCCCCGATAGCATAAATTGGCGGATTGGCAGGAGATAGAACTGCCGCGGATTGATTGTCTGCCTGATAGCCATCCTTTGCCACAATTTCCGCAAGATAATAAGGATGCTCTGGCAAATCAGGGATATCAACAATTTCCTGGCTTTCAGAGCTGATTTTCAAGTTCTTTTCAAACAGAATCTCTTTTTCCCCCTTCACCCTAAAGAGGACATCCCGATCCTCGCCTCCCTGGTTTTCAATAACGGCAGCGGCGACAATTGCACTCCCCGCCCTCGCAGCGCCAAAGGATAGCAGCGACAGATTCTGAATCCTGCCTCCAATGTTATGAACCTGGACAAATTGGTTTCGCGCAATTGGTTCTATCTCGTCTTTATGGACGGAATCGGAAAAAATATGTATCTCGTTACCTTCATTCAAAGACATCGATACAGCAAGATTTGTTGCTTCTTCAATATTCTCATGTTCGTATGTCAAGGAAATAGACTGAATCGCATCAATAGCGGCCTTTTTTCCCGCTTCCCTGTTCAGGATCACTTCGGGCCTTTGCCCCGCAGTGATGATTGTGACTTCCTCATTCCCGAGTTTTTCCGCAAGCTCAAGCATTTTCTTTTTCGCAACGTCCATCCTTGTTTCATCTCCAGCCCCCGCGGACATGGACGAGGAAGGGTCGAAAATTACAATCAGATGGTTACCTGATACGCCTCCGCTTTGCCAGGCTGGTTTTGCAAGCGCGATCATCAACAGGGCCAGCGCGAAAACCTGAAGCCACAAAAGCAGGCTGTTCTGCAGTTTTTTCAGCCAGGGGGATGCCTGCCATTCATTCATTGCCTGTGCCCAGAGCAGGTTGGAAGGATTGATGACAGATTTATATTGCTTTCGGAAAAAATAGAGGAGGATGACAAATCCGATCAAGCCAGCCAGCAAGAAATAGGAAGGGTTGGCAAAGTGCATTCAGGTTCACCTCATTCCAGCACTTTTTTGGCGGTGCACATGTGAAAGATAAAATCATGAAAATCATGCCCGTCGGACACGGATAAGTAGGAAAAACCATAGTTTTTGCACAACTGTTCGAGCGAGGCATTATGGGTTTCCAGCCTTCTTTGGTACATTTTTATTACAGGCTCCCGCATGCTGACATCGACCGATGTTCCTGTTTCGCTGTCAATCAGCCGCAGATCACCCGTAATAGCAGGATCTAATTCTTCCTTCGCCAGTACTTGTATAAACTTCACATCGATTTTCGATGCGGCAAGCTTCCTGAACAGAATGTCAAATTCCTCAAGCTCCTCAAGGCCATCGCTTATCAAAATTGCAGCCTGGGTACTTTTCAATCCTTCTAGCAGCGCAGTCTCCGTAAACGTTCCGGTCATTGCCTTTACGTCTGTTGCCAGGATGCTTTTGTAGACGCTTTTGGCATAGACCGCGCCTTTCCGGGTGATTTTCCCTTCAGCTGAAGCGGATGCCGGAATGAAGGACAGGCGGTCTTCCCCAATCAAGGCAATATAGGCCAATGCCGCGGCAATATCCTTGGCTCTGTGCCATTTCGATTCTATAATCCTCATTGATGGTGAAGCATCAAGAAAAATAGCCGCATGAATTTCCTGTTCATCAAGGAATCTTTTAATATAGTGCTTGCCGGTCCTCCCATATAGATTCCAGTCTATCAAGCGGATATCATCCCCAGGCTGGTAGGCCCGAAAATCGGAAAACTCAAGTGATTGGCCCGGCCTTCCTGAACGGCGCCCCCCTTTATGGGCACCCCTCCTGCGGGACTTGACGGAAAGCCGTTTCCTTTGCAGCCTGGCCAGCAGTCCGCCCTGGCCAGCGCTCATTTGGCTGCGGCCTCCTTTGATACGCTTTCGAGGATATCAAGGATTATTTCATCCGTTGCCAGCCCGCAGGCTTCACCCTCAAAATTCATTAGCAGCCTATGGCGAAGCGCCGGGAGGGCAGCCTTTTTCAAATCTCCGGTTGATACATGATACCTGCCTGAACACAATGCCCTTGCTTTGGCCAGCATCAAAAGGCTTTGGAGTCCCCTCGGGCCAATTCCATACTGGATGTACCTGTTGACCGATTCCGGGGATCCTTCTTGCCCGGGATGGGAGCCAGTTACGATTGAAACAGCAAATTCCAGGATGTCTTCCGAGACAAGAATTTCCTTCGCGAGCTGCTGGAGCCGAATGACTTCATCCGCGGAAACGACTTTTTTAAGTAGTGCAGTTTCCGTCCCTGTCGTCCTGCGGGCAATTTCCTTCAGCTCATCCTTTGAGGGATAGCCCACGAGGATTTTGCAAATGAACCGGTCCATTTGAGCCTCGGGCAGAGGGTAAGTGCCCTCCATATCAATCGGATTCTGGGTAGCAAGGACGAAAAACGGCCTTGCCAATATTTTTGTGTTCCCCATCACGGTAACCGTCTGTTCCGCCATCGCTTCAAGCAAGGCGCTCTGTGTTTTAGGGGTTGCCCGGTTGATTTCATCGGCAAGGACAATATTTGCGAAAATCGGCCCTTCATGAAAAGTGAATTCCTGCCTTCCATTGTCGCCAGGCTGGAGGAGCATCGTCCCGGTTATGTCGGACGGCATCAAATCCGGTGTAAATTGGATCCGGTTGAAGGAAAGGTCCATACAGTCCGCAAACGTCCGGATCAGCATTGTTTTTCCGAGACCCGGAAGCCCTTCAAGAAGGCTATGCCCACCGGATAGTATGCTCCAGAGAACCTGTTCGAGAGCTTCGTCCTGCCCGACAATGAACTTATTAATCTCCTCCCTGGCAGACTGAAGTTTTTCGGCAGCACTGATAAATTGATTTTCCTTATCTTTCATAAATTCCATGGAATCACTCCTTCTCGGGGTCCATATCGGAAAAGTAATTTTTAACGATATGCTCAAGGCTGCCAGGCAGCTTCATTCTGTCAAGGCTGTTGCGGTAGGAGGCGGCATATTCACCATAAACATCTTCATATGCCCTTATCGTTCCTCGCTGGACGGGTCCGTCGCTTTCGAATTGGGATGGGCTTCCTCCACCAAGCTTCCCATAATCCGATTCGACCACTTCGTTTCCGCCAATTTTATCCGGAACGGTAAGGAACTCACGCGCTCCATTCCCCAATCCGGCACCCATGCCAGTACTGCCCCCTTGCCCAAGGCCGCTGCCGGTTCCACTCCCTTGGCCAGTGCCAGTACCTTGCCCAGTGCCATTCCCTTGGCCGATGCCATTTCCGTTGTCTTTTCCAAGGCCAGTGCCAGGCGATGTACCGTTCTGCGGTTTACTTCCGGGCTGTGAACCGGCAGCACCGTTATTTATCGGAGCGGTTTTCCCTTGGTTGTTTCCGGATTGCGTCTGGCCATTTGGTGAATTCTGCTGAGGCCCCATCGCCAACCTACCTGGCGAAAGCCCGTTTGAAGACATTTCGTTTTGCAGTTTTTCCCCTTGTTTTGATATCGCTTCCTGAACGGCGGCCAGCTCTTTCAAATCGCTTTCTGCCTGGAATGTTTCCTCAAGCTTTTTTTGGAGGCTGTCGAGCTTTTCTTCCGAGGCTGAGCCTGCCGTACCGGTAAGTTTTTTCATGGCAGCCGATTGGGCAGGCGATCGTTTTTCTCCATTCTTGGAAAGTAGCCGGATTTCCTCCAATGCCTTATCAACGTCCTTTTCGTCAATGGACGAAGCGAGTTTTTCAAGCCCCGCCTCCTCCAGCTCAGTAACCAGCGATTCAAGTCCGGAGGTTTTTTCTTTTTCCTTCAGCTCTTTCAGGGCAAGCTCTTTTCTTTTTCGATCAATTGCTTTCAGAGCCTCGTCGGGAGTGCGTGCCATAGCAAGCTCCTTTTTCAATTCTTCAAGCTCTTTTTTGGTAAGGGGATTTTTCTCCTTTTTTATTTGCCCGGCAAGTTCTTTCTCTGCTTTCTTAAGAACAGCCAGCTCGGTTTGCCTCTTTTCGGCAAGCTCAATTTTTTTATTCGGAACTTGATCCAATGCCATGGCCGCGGCAGCAAGAAGAATGCCGGCTGCAAACCATTTTGTGATTCGGTATTTCTTTTTCCGGGACAGGACGTGCTCCTGTTCCCTTTTCATGTAGGAAACCGTTTCCTTAATGAGCAGCTTTTGGATTACCCCATCCTCGTGATGAAAGGAATGAGCGGAAAGAACGCGGTCTTCCGGAACATAGCCGTTATATATCTCTGCCGCATCTTTCCAACCCGGCAAACGCCGCATAAAAAATAGAAACACGAGAGAGAGTGCCAGCAAGGAACAAACTGCCGCAGCCTGGTTATAGTACGGAAAAACAACTATCCTCGCAATTAGAAACACAGCCACACAGGCAGCCGCAGCTGATGCAAACCCGTACTGGATCGCAGTAAAAACCCGGGCTAGCCTCAGCTGCCGCCTTACCGGAGACAGAAGCTTGAGGAACTGCTTTTTATCATCCATTTCCGCACACCCTTTTTTTAACGTTTTGTAGCTGTTTTCGGACGAAGCTTACGAATGCTGATTAAGATAGCGGCCGTAAAGAGGATCGTGTACGAAATCAGCTGCGCACCCCATAAAGGAAAACCGATTCCTGTATGCCTGCCGAGATCCTCCAGCGCACTAGGCTCAAATATGCCGAGCAAAATGGCGAAGGGATTCAACATCGCGAGGAAGTAGGGTACAGGATTGGATCCCTGGGCGCCATTCCCAAACTCCATTGACACCAGTAGCAGGAAAGCTGTTCCAGCCGTAAAAAACAGCGCTGTTCCATATGTTGAAATCATTGAAACAATCGTTTTTCGAATCAAGGTAGAATAAAGAACGCCAAAACTGCCGAACACAAAAATGATAAAAATATAGTATCCGAAAACAGTTAAAAGCTGCAGCGGTGAAATGCCTCCAAACAGGAAGACGATACTATAGATTGGCAAGCTCGCAAAAATCATCAGCAACAAGAACGAGACTGAAGATACAAGCTTGCCGGTAATAATGGCCGCCGAACTTTGGGTCGTTGTCAGCAGGATACTGAGCGTCTGCTTCTCCCTTTCCCCGCTGATGACGCCAGCGGTCAAGCCCGGAGTAATAAACAGGATCAGCCCGAGCTGGATAAAGGAAAGGACCATGAACATCATCCTGCTCTCATCAGGCCTGAAATAAAAGCCCCCCATCGTCTGGGAATTGATGAACATAAATCCGGCAATGATGATTGAGACCGCCAGCAAATAAAACATGAGCCCGAGGAAACTCTTAAAGGAGCGGAACCTTAGCTTGTATTCCTTGAGCATGACAGGATTTAAAAATGGCTTCAAGACAGCTCCACTCCTTTCGTAATTTCCATGAACACATCTTCAAGATTGGACTCGGCCTCCGAAAAGCTGATGATCTTTATATCTGCTCCGACCGCCTGCTTTAAAAGAAGAAATTGTTCCTCATCCGTCCCGCTGAAAACAAATTGGATTCTATCACCATCGCTGCTCTTTTCGAGGCGGCTGACAAGATGTTGGTCCTCGAAGAATGTTGCAGCCCTATCCACGTCTCCACACACTTTTGCCGTAATCAGTTTCTCGCCCTGCAGGCGCCTTTGAATTTCAGCTACCGAACCTTGCGCGACGAGCCTACCCTGGTCTATGATCCCGATGGTGTCGCACATCTCGGCAAGCTCGGGCAATATATGTGAAGAAATTAGAATCGTTTTCCCCATATTCTTCAATTCTTTCAGGATTTCCCTCATTTCAACCCTAGCTCGCGGATCGAGCCCGGATGCAGGCTCATCGAGGATTAACACCTCAGGATCATGGATGAGCGACCGGGCAAGGCAAAGCCTCTGTTTCATCCCGCGAGAGAGAACATCCACATACGAATCTGCCTTATGGGACAGATTGACAAGTTCAAGTAGCTGCGGAATAAGCTTTGCCCTTTCTCCTGATGGGATACCATAGCTTGCTCCGTAAAAATCCAGATACTCAACGGCCTTCAGCTGGTCATAGACTCCAAAGAAATCCGGCATATAGCCTATTTGCCTCCTGACCGCTGCGGGTTCTGCGGAAATGCTGCAGCCATTTATAAAAGCTGTACCTGAAGTCGGAGTCAAGAGCGTGGCCAATATTGAGAAGGTGGTTGATTTGCCCGCGCCGTTTTGGCCGACAAAGCCAAACACGGTCCCTTTTTCTATTTTGAGCGTAAGGGAGTCAAGAGCAGTAAACCTGCCATATTTTTTTGTCAATTCGATTATTTCGATCATTTTCCCGCTGCCCCCTTGATTGTAACCGATGGCAAATGCACGCTTGGGTCGCCTTGTCCTGTTTTATCAAGCCGTATCGTTATTTCTCCATCAGCCGATATAAATCTCTCCGGACGGTCCGTAAAACTGGTCACTGAATTTTTAAGTTCCGTAAATTCGCCGCCCAGGGCATCTTTAATGGAATAGGCAGCTTGGCCTGGCTGGAGGGTAATTGTTATTTCCTCATACTTTCCCGTTCCATTGGCAAGCTGCGAGGGAAGGTGAAGAATGTAATCATACATACCTTCTTCAAGGAATGCCGCCTTTCCCCCAGGCTGGTAATCAATGTTACCGCCCTTGACAGGAATCAGTTCGATTGAAAGTGAATCCTCGTTAATTGAGAATGTGCCGCTGAAATCCCCAACAATTTCTGCATCCTGGTAGATGAGCGAGATACTGGTTCTTTTTTCTGATTTATTCACCAGGTCGGCTTTCATAATTTGGTCTTTTGTAATTCCATAAACAATCGGTTTGTTTTGGGCTCTGGTTTGATTGTACAGTAAGCTAATTCCCTCATTTTCAAGTTTGTTTTTCTTCATTTTCTCTATCTCCTGGCCAAAATTGCCGGGACCTGGGTAGCCATTTCCCGCGAAACTTGGACTTGTCATATACTTTTGGCCGAAATCCTGGTCCAGTTTAAGAGTTTCCCCCTTTTTCAGGCCGCCAAGCTTTACCTTTTTTGAACCAGACCAAATATAAATATTTTCGAAATCATAAGGAAAATGGTTTTCAATGGTTCCGGTGATATTCCTTCCTGAATAGTGAAGATCTGTTTTGAAACCGCCAGCCTTTTCAATTGAAGCATTCCCAAATAATGTCCTCGTTGACCAATATTCTACATTCCGGAATGTGACGGAATCCTCTCTCCTCCCCTTCTCGAGAACCGCGAAACGCTGCGGGTCAGGAGCGGGGCCAAAAGAAGATCCGGGGATGCCATTGAACTCGCCGCCCTTGAAAGAATACGTATAATCTCCACCGGTATTGGATAAAAGTGAAACGGCTTCCATGCCGGTCAGCTGGCCGCCAAAAGCTTTATAAACACCCATCTGGCTTACCTGGGGGCTTCCTATCCGGTCTTTCGCGCCAATGCCAAAAATGGCACCAGAGCATACAACCGCGATTGAAGGGACAATCCACCAGGCATGTTCCCTTCTATCAATTCTCTTTAATAGGAAGTAAAGGGCAGGTCCCGCAAACAAAACATAAAATGCCAACATCATGACAATTTGCCCGAGTGAAAAATGCACCGATGGAAAGTACTCATTTACTTCGGCAAAACTCGAAAAATACATATCATATGGATTTGAAAATCCGGTTAAATTTCCAGCTTTTAAAGGGCGTGCCTTCAACAGGATCGAGGAGAACCATTCGCCATAGCCCTTCCATGATGATAAAGGTTCTTCACCGGCCGAGAATGCGGTTTGCCAAATCTCCCCATTCCCCAATATCCTTTTGGCGACAATCGGCGTATCTCCGGATTTAAGGACCACATCTGCGCCTTTTTCAGCTGATCCGAAGTAAACCGGAACTGATTTGAAATCGCTTCCCGGATTGATGGAGCTTTCCAATCCTGTTAGGTCGGCCCTTGATTCGATGACTGTTTCCATTGGAAGTTCGCCGTAAAGCTTACCATATGCCTGCGCCGCATTCGGCGCTCCGCCTGCGATAAGAATTCCCCCATTTTTCACCCATGCTAGCAACGCTGCTTCCTGGGCGGGTTCCAAACTTGCAAGCGGAAAACCATCAACCAAAATGAAGTCAAAATAATCCAGCCCGTAATGTTCCTCGGGAATGGCGGAGCCTTCAAGGACGACAGCTTCAATCTTACTGTCGGCGGGCAGCGGCTTCAGCTCCTTAAGCCGGTCTGGTTCCTCGCTCAGGAGACCTAGCGTTTTCCAGGATTGGTCACTATATTTCAAAGCCAGTGTCTTTGAGCCCTGAAAGGTGACTTCCTTGCCTTTTTTCCAGCTGCCCTCGAAAAGCAAAATGTTCTGGCTCCCCGGGTGTGCATACTTGCCTTCATCGGAAATGCCTGGAAGGGAAACGCTGTACGTTTTTTTGCTCCCTTTCGGCACATCGATATGGATCGCCTTTGAGCCGGATGAACTGTACGAAGGGTAAAAATTGATAAGCAGGTCGCCTTTAAAATCAGCACCGCTGTTCTCAACCGTGACGAGAACAGGGAATCCCCTGCCTTGTTTAACATAACCTTGAAAACCTGTTTTTGTTGAGATCTTAATCCCTTCGCCAGCGGCTGAAACAGGGAAAGGATAAAATGATAATAAAAGGATGAATGCAAAAAATAGCGCGAATTTTCTTCTGTTCAAAGCCAAACTAAATTCCCCCCAATGAATGCTTACTAGATTAGACGTATATTCTTCACTTTTTGCTCCACTTTTAATTAACTAACTTGGTGTAATTTTACACTTTTCGAAAATAAAGAGCAATATGTAAAAAAACAGTACCGCATTTTTGCGATACTGTTCGAAAAACAATTTATTCAGTTCTGTCAACCTGATCGGCAAACAGGCCATACACATATTTTTCGGGATCAAATTCCTGTAGGTCATCCATCTTCTCACCAAGACCGACAAACTTTACCGGGATGTTCAATTCATTGCGGATTGCGAGGACAATGCCTCCCTTTGCGGTCCCATCCAGTTTCGATAGGACGATTCCGCTCACATCCGTTGCTTCCTTGAATGTTTTTGCCTGAATCAAGGCGTTTTGCCCTGTCGTCGCATCAAGGACGAGCAGCACTTCATGGGGCGCGCCGGGAATTTCCCTTTCGATGACCCGTTTCACCTTTTCAAGCTCTTTCATTAAATTCACTTTATTCTGCAGCCGTCCGGCCGTATCACAGAGAAGGATATCCACTTTCCTTGACTTCGCAGCCTGGATGGCATCGAACATGACCGCAGCCGGATCAGAACCCTCCGCCTGCTTGATGACAGTGGCCCCAACACGGTCACCCCATACTTCAAGCTGGTCGATTGCCCCAGCGCGGAATGTATCGCCCGCCGCCATTAGAACCGTCTTTCCTTCTGAAATGAATTTATGGGCAAGCTTTCCAATTGTCGTGGTCTTGCCAACCCCATTGACGCCTACAAAAAGAATGACCGTCAGCTCGGAATCCTGGATATTCAAGCTGGCTGATTGGTTCCCTCCAGCATTGTAAATATCAACAAGCTTCTCGGAAATAACGTTCTGGACCTCTGCAGGATCGCTTATATTCCTGCGCTTTACTTCCAGCTTCAACTGGTCGATCAATTCCATTACTGTATCAAAGCCAACATCCGCCTGTATCAGAATTTCTTCCAGCTCTTCAAAAAAGTCCTCATCTACTTTGCGGTACCTGGCGACGAGGTCATTCACCTTTCCGGAAAAGCTGTTTCGCGTTTTCGAAAGCCCATCCCTGAATTTGTCGGTAACGCTGTCGGTCTGCTTTGTAAATGTTTCTTTTAATTTTTTGAAAAAACTCATTTCAACACGTCCTTGTTTTATGTTTCAACCAGCTCTTTCGTTTCCTCCAGCCTTACTGAAACCAGCTTGGAAACTCCCGATTCCTGCATCGTGACGCCATAAAGGACATCCGCTTCCTCCATCGTCCCTTTCCTGTGGGTGATAACGATAAACTGGGTACCCGCGCTGTACCGCTTCAAATATTGGCTGAAGCGGTACACATTCGCTTCATCCAGCGCCGCTTCTACCTCATCCAGGATACAGAATGGCACTGGGCGGACCTTCAGGATTGAAAACAGCAGGGCGATTGCTGTCAATGCCCTTTCGCCACCTGAAAGAAGGCCGAGGTTTTGCAGTTTTTTTCCTGGCGGCTGGGCGACAATATCTACCCCTGTATTTAAAAGATCGTCAGGGTTTGTTAGCCGCAAATCGGCGCGCCCTCCTCCAAATAGCGCTTTGAAGACAGGCTCGAAATGCATTCGAATGGCAGAAAATGTTTCCTCAAACCTCTTTACCATCTCTTCATCCATTTCGCCGATTACGAGATAAAGGGTGTCTTTTGCTTCCTGAAGGTCATTTTTTTGCTCTAGCAAAAATTCATACCGTTCCGAGACACGCTCATATTCCTCGATGGCTCCAAGGTTTACATTACCTAATTCATCAATACCACGCTTTATCAGCTTAACCTTTCTCCTGGCTTCATCAGGCGGAAGAAAGAGCGGGTGGTTTTCCTTCGCACCTTCGAATGTCAGCAAATATTCTTCACGGAGATGGGCAAGCTTGTTCTCCAGCTCTACATCAAGCCGATTCAGCTTGACCTCCTCATCCCTGAGCGCTTCGGCCATACCCTTATGCTGCCGCCTTAACTCTTTTGCAACAGCCTCGGATTGTTCAAGCTCTGTAGATAGTTGAAGCCTTTCTTCCCTTCTGACCGAAATCAGTTTCAAGGTGCTCTCCTTGTCCCTCTGCTTTTCAGCCGCCGCTGCCATCAGGAGTTCTTCGCCTGACAAGCTGCCATCCATTTCGGAAACGAGGAGGCCAAGGTCTTCTTTCTGAATATTAAGCTTACTCGTAATGCTTTCACGCTCTTCGCTTACTCGATTAACCTGTTCCCTGGCATTCAAATATTGTTCATTTTTCGCGGCAAATTCAACTTTCAAACTGCTGATTTCTTCAGAAATAGCTTCCCTCGATGTTAGGGATTTTGCCTTTTGTTCCGAAAGCCTTGTAATTTCGCCATCGAGCGATTCTATCTTAAGTTTTGTTTTTTCCAGGTCAGATTCAAGTTCTGCCTTTCTAAAAAGCAGCTTTTCCCTGTCATCCTCAATTTGGCCTTTCTCCATATCATAAATGGCAAGGCGCTCACTTATATTCTTTAATTCCAGCTCTGCTTCCCTTAGCGTACCCTTTAACCGCTGTTCGTCCAGGCGTTTTTCTTCACCTGTTTTTCTAAGCTCCTCAAGCCGTTCTTCTGTTTGCTTAACGCCGATTTTAAGGGATTTTACTTCTTCTTCAAGCTGGGCCGTCTTTTCTTCCATGCCGGCAATCTTTCCCTTGATCTCATCAAGTTCCGTTTTCCGGCTCAGCAGGTTTGTTGAATTCTGTTTCGCCGCGCCTCCAGACATGGAACCACCCGCGTTGACAACGTCTCCCTCAAGGGTAACCACCCTCATCCTGTATTGGAGGGAACGGGCAATTTCATTCGCACCCTTTAAATCTTCGGCTATGAGCACATTGCCTAGCAGATTTTCTATGACGTTCCGATATTTCTCCTCGAAGGCCACAAGACTTGATGCCGTTCCGATAAAGGACGGGTGCTGCCTTGCCAATTCCAGCTGTGCCGGAACAGGCATTTTACTTTTCATGACGCTTAAAGGCAGGAAGGTTGCCCGGCCCGCGGAGGTTTTTTTCAGAAATTGAATTGCCTCACGGGCACTCTGTTCCGTATCGACAATTACGTTTTGGAGCGCTCCCCCAAGGGCTGTCTCAATAGCGGACTGGTACTCCTTTGGAACCTGGACTACCTCGGCAACAGCACCTTCAATTCCATTCAGGCGGCTGCCGCGGGCTTTTAAAACTTCTTTTACTCCCTGGAAAAAGCCGTTGTAGCCTTCTTCCATCTCCGCAAGCATATCTTTCCTTGATTTCGCCTGTTGAAGGAACTGGTATGCCTGGTACAGTATTTTTTCCTGTTTTTGATACTGTTCTGAAACTTTCTCAAGATGCCGCTTATTCGTAAAATAATCCTGTACTTGAATTTCGAGCTCTTTGGTTAGCTTTTCGAGTTCGTTTTTAATGGATTCTACTTTTTGTTCGGCATTCGCTCTATCTTCCAAGAACCGCCCATTCTCTTCATCAAGCCTGGCGCTTTTCCTTTCTAGCTGCTCAAGCTGCTGCGCTACCAGCTTTGTTTCATTCCGCGCGCCAGCCTGGGCATTCAACTCTTCAATATATTCACTTTTCAATGACTCTATTTTGTCATCTGTATTCTCACTGAAAAGGAGAAGGTCGCTTTGCTTTGATTTTAGCTTTTCCTGGAGGCTTGAAGCATCTTTACCAAGCGATTTCGCTTGAGCCAATAGCTTTGCCTGTTCCTTTTCAAGGAATTCCTTTTTTACGGAAAGCTCCTCAATACTTGCTTCAATCTGCTTTCTGTTTTGGGCGGCATTTTTTTTCCGCTCCTTCAGTACTTCCTTTCTGCCCTCAAGCTTTTCAAGCTCCTCACTTGCATGGAGAAGGACAGTTTGCAGGTCGCTGATGGATTCATCAACTGCGGCTATCCGGTCCCGGGCATGCTCAATCTCAGCCTCTTTTTTTTGCAGAGAGGCAGATAGTTTACCTTCCTCACCCTTATGTACCTCCAGAAGACTTGAAAGCTCCTCCCATTTGCTGTGAAGTTCCTCAATTTCGTAGACAGTCAATGCAACCTCTATTTTCTCAAGTTCTTCCTTTTTCTCCTGGTAATCACGGGCAATTGATGCCTGGATTTTCAGGGGCTCCACTTGGCTTTCGAGCTCATGGAGAATATCCTGTACCCTATTCAGATTGTCCTGGGTCTCGGCAAGCTTTGTTACTGCCTTCTTCTTTCGCTGTTTATATTTAAGGACGCCCGCAGCTTCCTCAAAAATGCTCCTTCGTTCCTCGGCCTTGCTATTGAGGATTTCCTCTACTTTACCCTGGCTAATTATTGAAAATGCCTCACGCCCAAGCCCTGAATCCATGAAAAGGTCAACAATATCTTTAAGCCTGCAGGCCTGCTTGTTAATAAGGAATTCACTTTCCCCAGACCGAAACACGCGTCGCGTTACGCTGACCTCATTATAATCAATGGCGAGCCGCTGATCTTCATTATCGAGAGTCAGCGTTACCTCGGCAAAGTTCAGGGATTTGCGGGAATCACTTCCCGCAAAAATGATGTCTTCCATCTTCGTGCCCCTTAACGATTTCGCTGATTGTTCGCCCAGTACCCATCTGATTGCATCAATTACGTTGCTTTTTCCACTTCCATTTGGCCCGACTACAGCGGTGACACCTGGAACAAAATCGATGCCTATCCGTTCGGCAAAGGATTTGAAACCTACAACATCGAGCCGTTTTAAATACATTGCCTACTTCCTCCTCTAGCGAGTGCCGGTTTTCTCATTTCTTTTTTTACATTTGTTCCGGCTTAAGCTTTGAAAGAGCCATTTGTGCAGCAAGCTGCTCTGCTTCTTTTTTCGAACGGCCGGTTCCTACGCCAAGTTCCTCCCCGTTTAAGGAGACACGGGACACAAACTCCCTGTTATGGGCAGGCCCCTTTTCGAGGAGGACTTTATACTCGATTGCTCCGGCCCCGTCCCGTTGAACATACTCCTGAAGCTGGCTTTTAAAATCCATTAGATGGGAAAAAGCCCCGGAATTGATTTTTGGGAATACCGTTTTTTCAAGGAATTCAATAACGGGCTCTAAACCATTGTCAAGATAAAGGGCGCCGATGAACGCTTCGAAAACATCAGCCAGCAATGCGGGCCGGGTCCGTCCTCCTGTCATTTCCTCGCCTTTTCCTAGCAAAATCAGCTTGCCGAATGAAAGTTCATTTGCAAAAGACACCAAGGATGGCTCACAGACAATGGCTGCGCGAAGCTTTGTCAGCTCCCCTTCACTCATCATTGGATATTTTTTAAAAAGGAACTTTGACACGGTCAATTCAAGCACGGCATCACCCAGGAATTCAAGCCTTTCATTGTCCTCGAATGGCTTCCTGCGATGTTCATTCACATAGGATGAATGGGTAAAGGCTTGTTTCAGCAATTTTTCATTGGTAAACTGGATGCCAATCCTCGTCTGAAACTCTTTAAATAGATTTTCTTTTGCGCGATTCACCGCAGATTCTCTTTCTTTATTGTTCTTGCGCATAAGTCTCCACCTTGCTCCTAAATTCTTGTCTTGGGCCATCCTAATCCTAAATGGAAAACCTCAATAGTTCTATAATACAGAAGAAAGCTCCGTTTGAAAACGGAGCCCGAGAAACCTGCGATTAATTTTTGCTATTTATGTAATTAACAGCATCTCCTACTGTGCCGATCTTCTCAGCATCATCGTCAGAAATCTCCATATCGAACTCATCTTCCAATTCCATAACAAGTTCAACTACATCAAGGGAATCAGCGCCAAGATCATCTTTAAAGGAAGCTTCAAGTGTAACCTGTGATTCGTCAACACCAAGGCGATCCACGATAATCTTTGTAACGCGTTCTAATACTTCTGCCATGCTTGTCACCTCCCCTCAAGCTATTATAGAGTATTTCCCCGCAGGAA
>NZ_LMTI01000001.1:35367-151641 GCF_001510665.1 Bacillus sp. FJAT-27445 | reverse complement strand
GGACAGTACGAACCCGATTGGTTCAACTAAACCGCTGAAGTACACAGCGGTAAGTTTCACTGTAGCTCGCCAATCGGACCTTTAGGGGCAGTTGATTCCCACTAGGGAATCTTACTGCCCATTAAGGTGGGGTAAAGCGAAACTTCCATTAGCGGACGGGTTTCCCGCTAATGGTTAGTCCCGTTCTACTGCCGCTAAAATCTTCCCTATCGTGAAGATTGTAAGCGGACAGTACGAACCCGATTGGTTCAACTAAACCGCTGAAGTACACAGCGGTAAGTTTCACTGTATCTCGCCAATCGGACCTTTAGGGGCAGTTGATTCCCGCTAGGGAATCCTACTGCCCATTAAGGTGGGGTAAAGCGAAAATCAGTTTGTTTTGTACGGTTACATAACCATTCCGCCATCGATATGAAGAGTTTGCCCTGTCATGTAGGAAGAATCCTCGGATGCTAGGAAAACAACGGCTTTCGCAATATCGCCAGGTTCTCCAAAGCGCGCAAGAGGAATTTGTTTGAGCATTTCCGCCTTTACCTCTTCGGTTAGCTTGTCCGTCATATCGGTGGTAATAAAGCCTGGAGCGATTGCATTTACATTAATATTCCTTGAAGAAAGCTCCTTGGCTGCCGTTTTTGTAAGGCCGATGACCCCTGCCTTCGCTGCGACATAGTTAGCTTGCCCAGGATTTCCGCTTACCCCAACAATTGAAGCAATATTGATAATGCGGCCGTTCCGCTGTTTCATCATTTGGCGTGTAACGGCTTTAGTGCAGAGGAAAACTCCTTTTAGGTTAATGTTTATTACATCATCCCATTCGGATTCCTTCATCCTCATTAACAGATTATCCCTTGTAATACCCGCATTGTTAACAAGAATATCAAGGGTACCAAACCGTTCAACGGTTTCCTTTACCATAGCAGCGACGGCGTCCGAATTAGAAACATCTCCCTGTATGGCAAAAGCTTCCCTGCCCATCGCCTTGATTTCTTCAGCAACTTCATTTGCCTTTGCTTCGCTTCCAGCGAAATTAATTACGACGTTCGCGCCTTGCCTCGCAAGTTCAAGGGCGATTTCACGTCCTATCCCTCTGGATGCGCCTGTGACAAGTGCCGATTTGGCTTCGAGCTTCATTCTTTTTCCTCCTTAAGGGCAGCAATGGTATCCTTGCAGCTCTGTTCATCGGACACTGAATAGATTTTCACGTCCCTGCTGATCTTTTTCACAAGGCCGCCAAGCACTTTACCAGGTCCAAACTCAATGAATGTATCAACACCCAGCTCGATCATTTTCTGGACAGAATCTTCCCACAATACAGGGGAATAGAGCTGCTTGACCAAGTTTGCCTTAATTGTTTCGCCATCTTCCATAGGCATGGCATCGGCATTTGCGATTACTGGAATGGCTGCTTTCCTGATTTTCGCTCCGTTAAGGACATCGCTTAGCCTTTCGGCAGCAGGTTCCATCAGGCTGGAATGGAATGGGCCGCTCACTTCAAGCTGTTTTACCCGTTTCGCTCCTGCCTCCTTTGCTTTCTCACCGGCAAGCCTGACACCTTCAGCGGTTCCGGAAATAACGATTTGTCCTGGGCAATTGATATTGGCCAATTGTACAGGATGGCCGTCAGAAGTGACAGCCGCGGCTGCTTCCGCAAGAGGCTCGCGATCAAGCCCCAACACGGCAGCCATTGCTCCTAAACCGTCCGGAACTGCCTCTTCCATGAATTCTCCTCTTTTTCTCACAATGCAGACCCCTTCATCAAAAGAAATGGCGCCTGCTGCGACTAGAGCGGAATATTCACCAAGGCTGTGCCCGGCAGCATAATCGGCTTGAATCCCAGACTCGCGGAATAATTCCAGAAGAGCCGTGCTGACTGTAAGCAATGCAGGCTGTGTATTGACTGTTTTGGTCAAGACCTCCTGTGGACCTTCAAACATGATGTCCGACAGGCTATAGCCCAGTAGCTCGTCGGCCTTTTTGAATAGAGCCTTGCTTTTTTCATGATTCCCGGCAAGCCCTTGCCCCATGCCAACCGTTTGGGAGCCTTGGCCCGGAAAGATAAATGCTATTTTACCCATTGAAGCACCTCGTAATTAAGATTCGTGTCGAACCTGATTTGCATTTTCTGCAGACTGTTTAATCAGGCCCGTGACATTATTTGCAACCATTTCTCGCGTTTGGCGGATAGCGCTGAAAATCGCTTGGGCATTCGAGGACCCATGCGCTTTTATAACAGGCGCCTTCAATCCGAATAATGCCGCCCCACCGTACTCGGAGTAATCCATCTGGTTTTTAAGAACCATCAGGTCAGGTTTAAGGATTGCTGCCGCGAGTTTGCTTTTCAGGCTTGATGTAAGCGTACCCTTCAGCATTTTAAAAACAGACATCGCCGTGCCTTCGACCGTTTTCAAAACCATGTTCCCTGTAAAACCGTCAGTGACGACAACATCGGCGATTCCGTTCAGCAAATCCCTCGCTTCGACGTTTCCGACAAAATTCAAGTCCGATTGCGCCATTAAGGAATATGCCTGCTTTGTCAAATCGGTTCCTTTCTTTTCCTCGGTTCCGATATTCAGGAGGCCAACCCTAGGCTTTGCGACGCCCCTCACTTTTTCAGAGTAAACAGAACCCATTAGAGCAAATTGAAACAGATGCTCAGGCTTGGCATCAACATTGGCTCCAACGTCAAGCAATAAAAACCCTTCTCCGCCAATTGTCGGCAAAGTCGGAGCCAGTGCAGGCCGGTCTATCCCCTCGATGCGTCCAACAACAAAAAGGCCCGATGCCATCAATGCCCCCGTATTGCCGGCGGAGATGCAGGCATCCGCGGCTCCATCCGCTACCTGCCTGGCAGCGAGGACCATGGAAGCATTTTTTTTCCGCCTTACTGCCCTGACTGGCTCATCGGTGCTTAGAATAACTTCATCTGTATGCAAAATCGATATCCTGTCATGCCCTGTGAATGTTTCCTTTATTTTTGCCTCATCGCCGACAAGCAAAATCTCGATGTCGTTATAAGTATCAACAGCTTTCATGGCGCCAAGGACGATTTCCTTCGGCGCATGGTCACCGCCCATTGCGTCAATTGCCAGCTTCATCCGCATTGCCACCTCTGCTTTTATTTGAACGGAACATGTCAAATTCCCCAATGAAAACCGGCTCATTGTTCACATAGCTTGTCACTTCGACCAATGTTCTGCCGCTTTCATTGTCGATGCGGGTTACCTTTGCTTTTGCAATAACCCTCTCGCCTTCGTGTACAGACCGTTTAAATTGCAGGCTGGATTTGGCAGTCAGGGCAAGTTCATCATTGATGACCGCAACTGCAAGGGAGTTTGCCTGGGCAAATAAATGGTGCCCCCTGGCAATCCTGTTCCGCTTAAAAACATGCTCTTTATTAATATCCAAAATTGAAATCGCGCTTTGGTCCAAATCGATATCGATGATGTCCCCAATTACTTCGTCAATAGGCAGGGAACGCACTTCATCCTCAAACCGTTTTTCAGCAACATTCTTAATCCGTTCCCGCAGCTCTGGTATCGAGAGCTCGAGCCGGTCCAGCCTGATTGTCTGGACGCTGACGGAAAAGTGCTCCGCCAATTCCTCATCTGTAATAAACGGGTTTTCTTTTATGGTTATCACCAGTTCTCGCTGGCGTTCCTTCTTGTTTCGTTTCATATGCATCCTCCGCCATTGCTCTTATGACTAGGTACTAACAGTAGTATAAAAGTAAGATATACAGATTGCAAGAATAATTATCCTGCCTCCTCGCATCAATCGAGCTTTTCCCCTTTAAGAATCCCAGCCTCGATTAACCCAGTCCTAAGGTTTTCATATTCTGGCGACTCCCAGAATGCCCTTGACTGGACTAGCTTTGCCGCATCCTCCCTCGCTGTTTCAAGAGCCCGGTAATCATGGACCATATCGGCAACCTTGAACTCTGGTATTCCGCTTTGCTTTTTGCCAAAAAAGTCGCCTGGCCCCCTTAGCTCAAGGTCCTTTTCACTAACAACGAAGCCATCATTCGTTTCGGTCATGATTTTCATCCGTTCTTTGCCCACTTCGGATTTAGGTTCCGCGAGCAATATGCAATAGGATTGATCACTTCCCCTGCCTACCCTTCCCCGGAGCTGGTGAAGTTGAGCAAGGCCGAACCGTTCCGCGTCATAGATGACCATCATTGTGGCATTTGGTACGTTGACGCCCACTTCCACAACAGTTGTCGAGACAAGGACCTGGATTTCATTTTCGGCAAACGCCCTCATGACCTCCTCTTTTTCAGCAGAAGGAAGGCGGCCGTGCATAAGACCTGCCTTGTACCTGTCCTGAAAATAGAAAACAAGCGAGCTGTGGACATCAATCGCGTTTTGGACGTCGAGTTTATCCGATTCTTCAATCAAGGGGCAAATCACATATGCCTGGCGTCCCTTCCGCAATTCCTTTTCCATGAATGCGAGAACCCTGTCTAGCATATCCTCCCTGGCCCAATACGTTTCGATCGTTTTTCTGCCGGCAGGCATTTCGTCAATAACCGAAACATCCATTTCACCAAAAACAGTAATCGCAAGCGTCCTTGGAATGGGAGTCGCCGTCATGAACAGGACATCTGGGTTTTCGCCTTTTTCCCTAAGGACCCTGCGCTGCTCTACTCCAAATCGGTGCTGTTCGTCGGTAATGACGAAGCCAAGGCTCTTAAAAACAACTTCCTCTTGAATCAGCGCATGTGTGCCAATCAAAATATCGATTTCTCCCGCGGCAAGGGCTGCAAGAATTTCCTTCCTCGCCTTACCTTTTACAGAGCTCGTCAATAGCTCGCAACGAACGCCAATTGGCTCAAAAAGCTCTTTTAGGGATGAGGAATGCTGTTCAGCCAATATTTCCGTCGGGACCATCAGGGCACCCTGCCTACCCGACGAAACACTTGCAAAGAGGCCAATCGCGGCAACGACCGTCTTCCCTGAACCTACATCCCCCTGCAGCAGGCGGTTCATTCTGAAAGGCGACTTCATGTCGGCCAGGATTTCATTCACAACTCTCTTTTGTGCTCCAGTAAGCGGGAAAGGCAGACTATCAATAAATTGCTTTAGCCGTGCAAGGTCGTAGTTCTGGACTATGCCAAGAGATTGCTCCCTCTCAAGTTTGCGGAGTGCTTGCATTTTCAGCTGGAAAGCCAAAAATTCCTCGTACACAAACCGGCGCCTTGCTTTTTTGACATCCTCAGGCGTGTCAGGAAAATGCATGACCTGCAGCGCGTCCCTGCGGTTAGGAAGCCGATACTTTTTAATCAGTCCATCAGGAAGCGTTTCCTCCATTTCATTCCCATAGAGAGCAAATGCCTGGGCGATATATTTTCGCATATTTTTCATAGTTAGGCTGCCACGCAATGCGTAAACCGGCTCGAACATTTTCCCTGCTCTATTTTCACCGAAGTGCATTTCGGAAACGGTGATAGCCATTCGGTGCAGGTCCCACTTTCCAGTGACTGTCACCGTTTCATTAATCGTTATTTTATTTTTCAGGTATGGCTGATTGAAGATGATTGCCTGGACGAGGTACCGCCCTATGAGGATACGGACTGTCATCCGGGATTTATTTTTTGAAAAACGGGCAAGGGAAGGCTCGCTATGAACCTTCCCCTCCACGGTTATTCTTTCATCATGCTTCACATCAGCCAAATCACGCAGCCTGTAGTCTTCGTAGCGGTATGGGAAATGTTCGAGCAAATCCTTGATCGTAACAATATTCATATCTGCCAGAAGCTCAGCTGTTTCATCGCCAATTCCTTTTAGGACTTTTACTGATTGCATGAGATTTATATTCACTTTTTTGTCAGCGGGATTCCAAAAATCTTCGCTTCCAGCTCCCTACCGGTTGGAGTCGCCGCCAATCCCCCCTGTGCAGTCTCTTTTAAAGCTGTTGGCATCGATTGGCCAATTTTAAACATAGCATCGATTACTTCATCGCATGGAATGCGGCTCTTGATACCTGCCAGCGCCATATCCGCGGCGACCATCGCATTTGCCGCACCCATTGCATTCCTTTTAACACATGGTACCTCAACAAGTCCCGCAACAGGGTCGCAGACGAGACCCAGCATATTTTTCAAAGTTATAGCCATTGCTTCGGCACATTGCTCCGGCGTTCCACCCGCAAGCTCGACAAGTGCTGCCGCCGCCATGCCCGCAGCTGAACCAACCTCTGCCTGGCAGCCGCCAGCAGCTCCGGAAATAGAAGCATTATTGGCGACTACAAAGCCGAAGGCCCCTGACGTGAATAAAAACGAAACCATTTGTTCGCGTGTCGGGTTCAGCTTATTTTTTACAGCAAACAATGTTCCCGGAACGACGCCGGCTGATCCTGCGGTCGGAGTCGCGCAAATGGTTCCCATTGCCGCATTCACTTCGTTTGTCGCAACTGCCTTGCTCACGGCGTCAAGCAGCGTTTCACCGGATAAAAAATTCCCTTTTTGGATATATTGCTGCATTAGGACGGCATCCCCGCCTGTTAGCCCTGAATGGGACTTTACACCTTTAATTCCTCGTTCAACGGCCTGTTCCATGACCTCGAGGTTACGGTCCATCATGGAAATGATCTCTTCCCTTGACCGGCCTGTTACTTCTATTTCCTGTTCTATCATGATTTCTGCTATTTTAACATTTCTACTGGTTGCCAATTCGACCAGCTCTGCCACGTTGCGGAACATCCGCCATCCCCCCTTTGGGTTTTTCCTCTAGTTAATCAACGATTTTTGTTACTTTTAGGATATTCGGCAGTTTTTCGATTTCATCCAATATATCCTGCCCAATATTGTGGTCAACCTCAATAGTCATTAGTGCCATTTTCCCCTTTTCCTTCCTGGAAACTTCCATATGGCCAATATTAATCTTATGATTGGCCAGAACATTGGCGACATTCGCGATTGCGCCGAACTTGTCGTTATGGACAACCAGGATGGCAGGGTGGTGCCCTGATAGTTTGAGTTCAAAACCGTTCAGCTCGGTAATCTCTATTTTCCCGCCGCCAATCGAAATGCCGACGAGTTCAAGCTCACCTTTGTCGTCTCCGATGATTACCCTTGCAGTATTTGGGTGGTCAGTCAGCGCATCTTCCTCGATGAACCGGATTTTCATCCCATTTTCCTGCGCCAGTTCTATAGCATCGATAATCCTTTGATCGTCAGTATCAAAATCAAGCAAACCGCCAATTAATGCGACATCGGTTCCATGCCCTCGGTACGTTTTTGCAAAAGAACCATAGAGTGATATATTCGCCCATTTTGGCTCCCGGCCAAACAGGCTCCGGGCAACACGGCCAATCCGTGCGGCTCCAGCTGTATGTGAACTAGATGGCCCTATCATAACCGGGCCGATAATATCGAACACACTTTTATATTTCATGTTGACCTTCCCCTTATCCGCTCGGGCATAGCCCTTTATACTTTCGAAGCCCTATCCTATATATTAACGAAATTCTGTGCATTTTGACAAATTCTTTTACTGATAAAAAAAGAAGAAAAGGCATCCGCCATTTCTAGCAGTATGCCTTGTCTGAAATTGTCCGTTTTATTCAATTGCAAAAATGAAAGAATATAACGGCTGTTCGCCATTGTGGATTTCAATCTCGACATCGGCGAAATTATCTTCCACAAATGAAGCAACTGCAGCGGTCTCTTCCTCCGTGACGTCCTCACCCCGGAGAATTGTCAAAATCTCAGAATCGTCATCTAGCATTTTTGCAAGAAGTTCTTGCGCTGCCGCAACCTTTTCCTTGCTCTTGACAACAATTTTCCCTTCATTAATTCCCATGAAATCATCTTTTTCGATATCGAGGCCATCTATGCTCGTATCCCTAACAGCAAAAGTGATCTGTCCGGTCTTAACATGTCCCATAGCTTCAGCCATTGCGGCTTCATTGGACTTCATCTCCGCACCCGGATTAAATGCAAGCAATGCAGACAACCCTTGTGGAACCGTTTTCGACTGGATGACAACCGCTTTCGGGCCGGTTACTTCCGCGGCCTGCTGGGCAGCCATAATGATGTTTTTATTGTTCGGGAGTATAAATACCTTTTCGGCGTTGACATCCTCTATTGCCTTAACGATATCCTCGGTGCTTGGGTTCATTGTCTGGCCGCCTTCAATGACAGCATGTGCTCCGATGCTCCTGAACAATTCGGCAATTCCCGCACCCATTGATACTGCGACTATTCCATATTCCCGGCGTTCTTTAGGCGCATTTGCTGCTACAAGTGGCGTTTGGGTTTCACCTACAATATTCGTATGCTGCTGGCGCATATTTTCGATTTTAATGTTGATGAGATCCCCGTAACGCTGCCCATAACTCAGCACTGTTCCCGGCTGCTCGGAATGGATATGTACTTTGGCAACATCCTCATCGGCTATCACCAGGAGGGAATCGCCGTATTGGCTAAGGTCCTGCCTGAATGTCTCTTCCTTGAAGGGTTTTCCTGCAAGTTTGTCCGCTTCGAACCTGACCATGAATTCAGTGCAATAACCAAATTCAATGTCTTCTGTATTCATATAGGATTGTACACTTCTGTGATGCTCTGCACTTATTAAATCATTCATAGACGGCAAAGTTTCAGGTGAATCAGGAAGCTTTTCCCCTTTAAGCTCAGCAAGGAATCCTTCATAGACAAAAACGAGTCCCTGTCCGCCGCTATCAACCACTCCGACTTCCTTCAGGACAGGCAGGAGGTCAGGCGTCCGCTTCAAGGATGCTTTCGACTCGGCCAGGACTGCTTCCATGATTTCAATAATATCATCTGTTGTCTTTGAAGCCTGTACTCCTTTTCGGGCGGAATCCTTTGCTACTGTCAAAATTGTGCCTTCTACTGGCTTCATGACGGCTTTGTAGGCGGTTTCAACCCCTGATTCAAGCGCTGCGGCAAATTCCTTCCCGCTGATTGACGCTTTATTTTCAATCGCTTTTGCGAATCCCCTGAATAGCTGGGACAGGATTACCCCTGAATTTCCTCGAGCTCCCATTAACAGTCCTTTTGAAAGGGCTGTTCCGACCTTGCCTATATGTTCCTGTACATTGTTTTTTACTTCCTTCGCGCCGGATGTCATCGACAGGTTCATATTTGTTCCGGTATCGCCATCAGGCACGGGAAAAACATTCAGGGAGTCAACCAGCTTCGCATTGGCTGAAAGGTGGTTGGCACCCTGAATTACCATTTCCGCAAATTGTGTACCGTTTAACGCTTTTATAGACACTAATGCTTCCTCCTCACTACGGGTTCGTTACACGAACTCCCTGGACGTAAATATTTACCGAGTCAACCGTTAAACCAACCGTTTTTTCGAGGGTGTATTTCACTTTCGATTGCACGTTGTGGGCAACCTCGGAAATTTTCGTTCCGTAGCTAACGATAATGTACATATCAATATGTACCTGTTCGTTTTCCTGGCGAACAATGACGCCGCGCGTGAAATTCTCTCTCCTCAATATTTCAGTGAGGCCGTCCTTGATCTGGTGTTTTGAAGCCATCCCAATAATGCCATAGCAGTCTATCGCCGCACCGCCTGAAATAGTCGCGATCACTTCATTTGAAATATCAATTTGCCCGTACTTCGTTTTCATTTCGATGGACATGAACGTTCCCCCTTTTGGTAGTTGCTCATTTGCTAAAGTCATTTTACTATAGTCCAGTCTTTTTTGAAAGTTAAACTGCCCTGCTTATTATACAGCAACATGTCCTGTTTAATGTCAAGGTTTTTTTCTTGAAAGCTTTTGTTTCATCTATTGCAATCATTATCTTTGTATGATAAATTATTAAAGTATCTTTTAGAAACGGGGACTGACTTCTTTTCCCCGCTCCGGGCAAAACCGGATATGGCGAAAATGTAATAGAAAAGTACTCGCTTATGGATGTTAAGGAGGGAAATAATATGCCACGGCAATGTGTTATCACCGGCAAGAAAACTTCAACTGGCAATAACCGTTCTCACGCTATGAACGCTAACAAGCGTACATGGGGTGCCAACCTTCAAAAGGTCCGCATTCTCGTAGACGGAAAGCCAAAACGTGTTTGGGTATCCGCAAGGGCGCTCAAATCCGGCAAAGTAGAACGTGTATAATGTTTTTCAAGGACAGGCATCCATGTGGTGCCTGTTTTTTTATACTTATTCATTTTGTTTTTGTTTTGTAGGACAAGACGGCCTTTTAGAGCTTCTAGACCTACATATCCCCCGAAAAAGGAAAAGCACCCTCAAGGAAGGGTGCCGTGCCATTACATTTCTTATTCGCCTTTTCTAAACATCCCAATCATCGCCCGGACAAGACCACCCAGGAATCTCGGCAGTTTGATCGTATAAAATCTCATAATGCCCCTCCTCACCTTTCCACACGGCTCATTCTTTCCTGCACTCTTATTTAGGATATTCCGCTCATTATAAATAAGTACATAAAACCATTGAGCAAATTAGTCATTGCTCCTTATGACTATTAATATGCCTTCGGAAAATGAAAAAGTACCTGATTCCCCAATTAGTTCATTGCTGACACAAAGGGTCGAGCCCCTGGGAATGCGGCGGTTTTCAAGGGGGTATTTAAATCCTTTCAATGTTAGCCCGGACACATCCGTTGTCCCTGGGAAAAATGAAATATATTTTTTTTCGCTGCTTTTATCAACCTGATAGAGCCCAGGTCCTTTTACATAGATAATATTGGTCATGTCAATCAGGTTAATCTCAAGCGGCCGGTTTTCAAGGGCGAATTTTCCAAGAAGGTAGAGGTTGGCTAGGAAGTGGTCCATTCTGCCGCCGGTTGCGCCAAATATCCCGATTCGCTCTGGTTTCTGGGCGACTGCCCAGGAAAGCGCGAGTTCCATATCCGTTTCGTCTTTTTCGGGCTTGAACTTTTTCAAATCAGGAACGGATGTTTCAAATTCCGCCAATTCCTTCTTTGTAACGGAATCAAAATCCCCAAAGGCCGCATCGGGTTTAATTCCTTTTTCAAGCAATACCGCCGTGCCCCGGTCGACCCCTATCCATCTTGTTTCGGCCGCATCGTATTCCGCAAGCGGAGGAATGTATGCCTGCGGGCCGCCCCCAACAATATTGATAATCAAATTAGCACCTCCTCTTCAATCCTTAACTGGCGTTTTAATAAACACTCATTTAACTATGAGGACACCAAAGAAAAAGCCAGCATAAAGCTGGCTGTAATGGTTTATTCCTGCTAACCGCGAATTTCGGCAATGGCTTTTTCCCTGTCAGCCTGGCCGTAAACGGCGGAACCGGCAACAAGCACATTTGCACCTGCTTCAATGCAAAGTTTTGCTGTGTCGCGGTTCACTCCTCCGTCTACTTCTATCTCAATTTCGACACCAGCCTGCTCCGCCATCGCTTTAACTTCACGGATCTTATCAAGGACGCCCGGAATGAATTTCTGGCCGCCAAATCCTGGATTAACAGACATCAGCAAAACCATGTCCACATCCTCAAAGATTTGCTTGATAGAATCTACGGGGGTTGCGGGATTGAGGACAACTCCTGCTTTTACGCCGAAGCTTTTAATAAGGTGAATCGTTCTGTGCAGGTGCCGGCACGCCTCTACATGGACAGTGATGTAATCAGCTCCTGCCTTTGCGAATGCCTCAATATACTGGTCTGGGTTTTCAATCATTAAGTGCACATCAAGAGGAAGCTTCGTTATCGGCCGAACAGCCTCGACGATTAGCGGCCCAATGGTAATATTCGGTACAAAGTGGCCGTCCATGACATCAATATGGATGTAGTCCGCTCCGCCCCGCTCTACATCCTTTATTTCCTCACCAAGTCTTGAAAAATCCGCTGAAAGGATTGATGGGGCTATTTTTATCATAACTAGTACCTCGGCTTTCTGTCTTTTATTTCTTGTAAAAAATCCAAGTAATGTTCATATCGGTAATGAGGGATTGTACCTTCTTCAACCCCTGCCTTTACCGCGCATTTCGGCTCCTTCACATGTAGGCAGCCTCTGAATTTGCAATTTTCACTTGCGTGCGAAATCTCTGGGAAACATCCACCAAGCTCAACGGCCTCGATATCCTGGAATTCCAATGAACTGAAGCCAGGGGTATCGGCAACGAGCCCTTCCCCTATTTCGATTAATTCTACATGGCGGGTTGTATGCTTTCCTCTGCCAAGATGGGATGAGATATCGTTTGTTTTTAATTCCAGCCCCGGCCGCAGAACATTCAAAAGCGAGGACTTCCCAACACCGGATTGGCCGGCAAATACGGATATTTTCCCTCCGAGATGTGGATGAAGCTTTTCAATTCCATCCTCTGTTTCTGAAGAAGTGAGGATTACTTCATAACCTGATGACCGGTAATCTTCCGCATATCGTTCAATCTCGATGAGTTCGCTTTCGCTCGCTAAGTCTGTTTTCGTAATGCAAATAATAGGTTCAATATGGTTGTACTCGACAAGGACAAGGAAGCGGTCGAGCAAGGCGGGGTTGAACGCAGGCTCAACAGAGGAGAAAACAAGGATTGCTCTATCAACGTTTGCAATAGGCGGCCTTGTTAGCTCGTTTTTTCTCTCCTTGATTTCAAGGATATAGCCTTCCTGATTATTCTCCTCCTGGAAGACAACATCATCCCCGACCAATGGGGTAATGTTATTTTTACGAAAAATGCCTCTTCCCCTGCACTGCGTTACTGTCCCATCATGGACTACATAGTAGAAACCGCTTAATGCCTTAATGATTTTCCCTTCAGGCATATACACACTCCTTGATTCTTTTTTCCAAGAACGTTGCGGACAGGTAAGAACTATTCAGTGTCATCATAAGATACGGTGCCGTCATCGATAACCTTATTGTCAACGATAACTTTGTAGCCCGCTTTTTTCCCATATGGGACCTGTAGCTCAATGACAATCGTCTCGGTAGTTGTAATCACACCTGTGTCGGCAGCTTCCGTCATGGTATGGACGGCATCATCGATATAAATCTGGTATTCCTGCGGCTGCCCAGGCACATCCGGGTCGTATTCAAGTGTTACTTCCCTTCTGATCTTTTTAGGCTGGATCTCTTCCTTCCCTTTTGAAAGGACGACAGTAACGGTATCCCCTTTGTATAACTCGGTACCCGCAGGAGGTGTTTGGGAAATGACAAGCCCTTTTTCAACTTGGTCATCGAATACGGGTTCGGCCATTTTCACCTCGAGCCCTTCCGCTTTCGCATAATCCGCAAGACTTTTTTCATTGTATCCCTTCAAGTCACGGAGAGTGATTTTTTGAGGGCCTTTGCTAATGGTAAATACGAGCTCGGTTTCTTCTGGGACAACGAGTTTTCCTTTTGGTTCGTTCTGCTTGAGAATTGTTCCCGGGTCGCTCTCATCGAATTCCTCAACAGGGCGGATCGATTTGAAGTTTTCCTTATTAAGGAGCTCTTCTACATCTTTAAATTGCCTTTCCGTGTAATCCGACAATTCGAATCTTTCCCTGCCCGAGCTGACAAACAGGTCGATCAATGCTCCTTCCTTCGCGGTATGCCCGCCAGGAGGATCAGTTTTGACTACAAGGCCTTCCTGTACCTCATCATCAGGGATTTCTTTTGTTTCACCAATCATAAACCCTACTGCTTTTAAGTCAGATATTGCTTTATCTAGGTTTCCGCCACGAACATCCGGGATTTCAACATCCTTTGCTCCGAAAATTTCCGGAAAAACCGTCACTGCCATCAGCCCTAAGAGTACGAGGGCGACAAAGGTGGACACGAGGATGATTGGCCATTTTTTCCGTTTCGTCTTCCCTTTGGCCTGGCTTTCCAGGCTTTCATTTGCTTTTTCCTGGGGATGGACAATGGTTTCATCCAGGTTCTTCAACTGATTATCGGCAGTAATGATGGGGATGGCCTTGGTAGCGTCATTGTCTTCAGGGATGGCGAATTTCGGTTCATTGACCCTCTCCGGGTATAATGACGTACGCAGGTCCTCCTCCATTTCCTCGACACTATCATAGCGGAGAAATGGGTCTTTCGCTGTCGCCTTCAGGACAATATTCTCGACGCTTTGCGGAATTTCCGGGTTCCACCTGCGGACTGAAGGCGTTTCGGATTGAAGATGTTTAAGTGCAATGGATACTGCGGATTCACCAAAAAACGGCAGCCTGCCTGTTAATAGCTCAAACAGGACGATTCCGAGGGAATAGATATCTGATTTCTTATTTGCCATCCCGCCCCTCGCCTGTTCGGGCGACAAATAATGGACTGATCCCATAACCGAGTTGGTCTGCGTTATGCTTGTCGAGCTGAGGGCCATCGCAATTCCAAAATCGGTTATTTTCACATTTCCCCTCTTGTCTATCAGGATGTTCTGAGGTTTAATGTCCCGGTGGACAATATGATTCTGGTGGGCATGGGCAATCGCCGAAGTAAGCTGCTTCATAATATCAACTGCAGCTTCTACCCTGAGCGGAGAGTATTGCTGTATGTATTGCTTCAAGGTCTGCCCATCTACAAATTCCATGACAATATAATAAAGTTCGTCTTCCTCGCCGACATCATATATGCTGACAATATTCGGATGTGCTAGGCTTGTTGCGGATTGGGCTTCCCTGTGGAATCTCCTAATGAATTCCTCATCGTTTGCAAAGTCAAGGCGGAGCATTTTGACGGCGACATTCCTGTCAAGGATCATGTCGTGGGCAAGGTAAACATTCGCCATCCCTCCGCCGCCAATCGCTTCAAGAATTTTATAGCGTCCGCTTATCCGTTTTCCAATCATCATTTAGTTATCACCCTCGCTGACTCCAGCAAACTCGACAATCGCCAGGGTAATATTATCTTCCCCTCCATACTCGTTGGCAAGGGTAATCAGCCTGGAGGCTTTTTGTTCAAGTGAAGCCTCACTTGAAAGGATATCAGCCATTTCTTTTTCATTTACCTTGTTGGAAAGGCCATCCGAACAAAGCAAAAGGGCGTCGCCTTCTTCAAACAGGATGGTGCTTAAATCCATTTCAACATTTTCCTCAGTGCCAAGTGCCCGGAGCAGGACATTTTTGCGGGGATGGTTTTCGGCATCCTCCCTTGAAATCTGGCCGGAACGCAGCAATTCGTTAACAAGGGAATGATCCTCTGTAATTTTCCTGAAGCCTGATTCGTTAAGGATATACCCCCTACTATCGCCGATATTGGCAATTGTGGCGGAATCATCAAGCATGATGGCCGCAACAATGGTCGTGCCCATCCCATCGCAAGCTTCGTTTGAGCGCGCATGCCGAAAAATAGCCGAGTTTACAAAGCTGATATGCTCTTTCAGCCACCGTTCTGCCTGGTCTGGAAGCCTGATCTCCTTAGTATTTTCCCAATAATTTTTAAGTTCGGCCAGCGCCATCCCGCTGGCAACATCCCCGGCACGATGCCCGCCCATGCCATCAGCTACAATGGCAAGGCGGTATCCGTCGGCATTAACAAAGATTCCCCCGCTGTCTTCGTTATGGCTTCTAATTCTCCCCTGGTCAGTCATATAGACCGCTCTCATCTAGCTTTTCAACTCCTCCTTGCGGGCCTTCGCCCGCAGCTGTCCGCATGCCGCATCGATGTCATGCCCCTGCTCTCGCCTGATGGTCACATTGATCCCCCTATTTTTAAGGGCTTTTTCAAAAGCAAAAATCTGGTCTTTCGGAGTTCGTACATAATCCCGTTCCGGTACATAATTGACCGGAATCAGGTTAACATGGCATTTTAGCCCTTTTAGAAGGTCAGCCAGTTCTTCAGCATGCTCAATTTGGTCATTTACCTTGCCAAATAAGCCGTATTCAAAACTGATTCTTCTGCCTGTCTTATCGATATAATACCTTACAGCTTTCATTAAGTCATCAAGTTTGTAAGCCTTGTTGATCGGCATTAGCCTGCTTCTAAGCTCCGAATTTGGAGCGTGGAGGGAAATGGCAAAATTGATTTGCATGTTTTCATCGGCAAATTGATAGATTTTTGGGATGATCCCGCTTGTTGAAACGGTAATATGGCGCGCGCCAATATTAAGCCCTTTATCATGGTTGATGATTTTCAGGAACGAGAGCATGTTGTCATAATTATCGAATGGCTCTCCTATTCCCATGATTACGACTGAGCTGACCCGTTCATCCGTTTCATCAAGTGCCTTTTGGACTTTAACAACCTGAGCGACGATTTCTCCGGACTCAAGGTGCCGCTTTAAGCCGCCAAGCGTTGAAGCGCAAAATGTACAGCCAATCCTGCAGCCGACCTGGGTCGTTACGCAAACAGAATTTCCATACTCATGGCGCATCAGCACAGTTTCGATTGAGTAGCCATCGTGCAGCTCAAATAAGAATTTAATTGTCCCATCAGCTGAAGTCTGCTGAATTGCCGTTGTGAGCGTTGTCAGATTAAAGCTTTCCTCAAGCTTTTCCCGCATCTCTTTTGACAGATTGCTCATTTCTTCAAAAGAAACAGCCCTTTTTTTATAAAGCCAGTCAAATATCTGTTCAGCCCGAAATGCCTTTTCTCCATTGTTTGTGAGCCAATCCTTCAATTCGTGAAGCTGAAGCGAATAAATGGACGTTTTTTGCTGTTCCTCAGTGTTTTTCTTTGCTGTATTTACTTGTTCCAACTGTTACACCTTCTTTCGTAGACTTGCAATATAAAACCCGTCCGAGCCGAAATCCTGCGGCATTACCTGAAGCTCGTAACCGCTAATAAACGGGCGGACCGCTTCCGGCATTCTTTCTGAAAGGGTTTCATCTGGTTCAAATTCAGGATGCCTCTCTAGGAATGCCATTACACTGCCCTGGTTTTCTCCTTTATCTACTGTACACGTACTATAGACCAGAATTCCACCTTTTTTTAACAGCGGGGCAACCGAATCGAGGAGATCATGCTGGATTTCTTCTAGCCTTCCAAGATCTTCTTCTTTTTTTGTATACTTCATATCAGGCTTTCTCCTCATTACACCCAGCCCGGAACAAGGCGCGTCCAAAAGAATACGGTCGAATGATTCGTCTTCAAACTGGCTATTGGCTTTTCGGCTATCCATTACCATCGCTTTGATATTTTGAAGGCCAAGCCTTGCAGCATTATCTTGGATGAGCTTCACCTTGTGCTCATGAAGGTCAAGGGAAACCACTTTTCCTGTACCCAACAGCCTTTCGGCGATATGGGTGCTTTTCCCTCCTGGAGCAGCGCACGCATCCAAAATTATTTCATCATTATCCACTCCAAGAGCGTAGGCTGCAAGCATTGAGCTTTCGTCCTGAATGGTCAACAGTCCAGCCTTGAAAGCTTTCGAGGAAGCAAGATTTCCTTTCAGCGAACGGACCGCCTCCGGAATGACGGGGCTCTCCTCTAGTAGTATACCTTCCTCTTCCAGAAGCTTTCCACAATCTTCCCGTGATATTTTCGAGAGATTGACCCTCGCGGTTTGTAGCGGTGCAGTCAAATTGATTTCACACATTTCCTTCGTTTTTTCATACCCGAACTGGCTGATCCATCGTTTGACGAGCCACGAAGGATGGCTTGTTTCCACGGCCAGCCTTTCCGCCGGATCTTCTATTTTCTCTAGGGAAGGGACTCCCTCCCTTTGGATACTCCTCAACACCCCGTTCACCATTGAGGCAATTCCTTTATGGCCACGCCTTTTGGCAATTTCCACTGCTTCAAATATGGCAGCCCTGTCCGGGATTTTATCAAGAAAAACCATTTGGTATACAGTGAGCTTTAAAAGGTGGATGACCCATCTTTCTATTTTTTTGCCACTTTTCAAAAAGGGTGAGAGATAGTAATCCAATGTCATGCTCCGCTGAAGCGTTCCGTACATGAGCTCGGTCAAAAGGCCGATATCCTTTTTGGGAAGCTGGTTTTTTTCAATTGTATGGTGCAGCAGCAAATTGCTGTATGCCTGGTTTTTCTCAATTGTTTCCAGAAGTTCCATAGCTGTCTCCCGGACGTTTTTTTTAATTGCCGCCATTTTTTCGGGCATTTTTAGATTGCCCTTCTCTCCTTTCAATCCAACATACAGTCCCCGTTGCTAACTGCCGAATACGTGGCCCGGCTTAAGTTTTGAACCGGCCCCGCGCAAGAATTCACTAGTTTCCATCGGCTTTTTTCCTGAAGGCTGAAGCATCAATATCTTTACCCCGGTTGCATTGCCTGAGGCAACCGTAATCCCGTCTTCTTCAATAGAGATAATTTCACCAGGTTTGTGGACGCCTTTTGCGTCTGTTTTTATACTTGACCAAAGCTTGACTACGGTGCCATCCAGTGTGGTATAGGCGACCGGCCATGGGTTCATGCCTCTGATTTGGTTATATATTTCTTCCCCCGTTTTGGCCCAGTCAATCCGTTCCTCTTCCCTTTTAATATTGAAGGCAAAAGTTGCTTCTTCCTCGTTTTGCCTTTCTGGCTGCAATTCTCCATTAAGCAGCTTCGGCATGGTTTCGGATAAAAGCTTTGCACCGGCCTCACTCAGTTTATCGTGAAGTGTTCCCACCGTATCCGTTTCCGAAATTTGAACCTCCACCTGGGTTAAAATATCCCCTGCATCAAGCTTTTCTTCCATATACATAATCGTAATCCCGGTTTTTTCCTTCCCCTGGATAATCGCGTAATGGATTGGTGCGCCGCCCCGGAGTTCGGGCAGCAATGATGCATGGACATTAATACAGCCAAACTTTGGGGCATCCAGCAATTCTCTCGGGAGTATCTGCCCAAAAGCGGCCGTTACGATAAGGTCAGGGTTATATTCAAGGACCTTATCAAGTTCTTCCCTACGTCTAATTTTTTCAGGCTGCAGAACAGGTATGCCGTGTTTTAGTGCCTCTACTTTAACCGGCGGGGGGGTAAGCACCCTTTTTCTCCCAACAGGCCTGTCCGGCTGGGTCACAACCGCAATTACTTCATAGCCGTCATTGAGCAGCTGCCTAAGGACTGGCACCGAAAAATCGGGAGTTCCCATAAAGATTATTTTTGTCATTCCCCAGTCACTCCCTCAAGTTCATCTTCTTCCAAATACCTTATCACTTTTGATGTAAACAGGATTCCGTCCAAATGATCAATTTCATGCTGGATAGCCCTGGCGAGAAAGCCATCCGCCTCAAGGGTAAAGGTCTTTCCCTTTCGGTCCTGCGCTTCGACTTTCACTTGGTTTGGCCGTGAAACCTCCCCATAAAGGCCAGGGAAGCTAAGGCAGCCTTCCGTCCCTGTCTGTTCACCAGAGACTGCAAGAATTTTAGGGTTGATCATCTCAATTGTTCCGGATTCATCATCAATATCCACGATGGCTACCCGAACCGGCTGCCCAATTTGCGGGGCGGCCAGGCCAACGCCATCAAACTCAATCATCGTTTCATACATATCATCAAGCAGCTTTGCCAGCTTTTTATCAAATTTTCCGATCTCTTTGCAAGGCTGCTCAAGTACTTCCGCTGGATACATTACAAGTTTGCGAATTGCCAAAGATTGTTCCTCCAATAACTTTTTAGGTTCTACACCACAAAAAGTGGTTTTAACTTTTTAATAATAAACCAACACGTACGGCGAAGAACCACTTTTTATTACTTTTTCCAAAAAAGGAAGCGAGTAATCCCATGGCCTTTATGCCAAAGCTTCTCTCGGGTGGAGAGGTTCCCGCTTTTTTTAAAAAAATCTTTACATTAACAAATACGGATTGATGTCAACCGATACCTGTAGCCCTCCGGCTCCCTCTTCTTTTTGATACCGGTCGAGTACCTGTTTCAGGTTTTCCGCGAGGGACGGCTCACGTTTATATTTTACGAGGCATTGATAGCGGTAGCGATCATTGATGCGCGGTATCGGCGATGCGACTGGCCCTAAAACGACAGCGTCCTCGGAAACCCTCGCCCTTAGAAACGAGGTGATTTGCTCTGTGACCGATACAGCCTTCATCAGTTGATCATGGCTGACAGTGACAAGGGCAAGATAATAAAACGGCGGGTATTTATGAACCTTTCTCGCCATCATTTCTCTTTGGTAAAATAAATCATAATTCTGGGTTCCCGCAAGTTCTATGCTGTAATGGTCAGGGGTATACGTCTGGATGACCACCTCGCCGAGAAGCTCATGGCGCCCGGCCCTTCCGCTGACCTGGGTCAATAGCTGGAAGGTTTTTTCCGCCGAGCGAAAGTCGGGCAGGTGGAGCATCGTATCAGCAGAAAGGACGCCAACAAGGGTTATATTCGGAAAATCGAGGCCCTTTGCAATCATTTGTGTTCCAAGGAGGATGTCCGCCCTTCCTTCCGAAAATTCCTTCAGCAGCCTTTCATGCGACCCCTTCCTGCCGGTTGTATCCATATCCATCCGAACTACCCGAGCATGGGGGAGGAGCTTGCCTAGTTCTTCTTCGACCTTTTGTGTTCCCGTTCCAAAGTAGCGGATGTGCTCACTCAGGCATTCCGGGCACTGGAGCGGGACATGCGATTCATATCCACAGTAATGGCATTTCATTTGCTCATTTCTCTTATGGTACGTTAACGAAATATCACAGTGCGGGCATCCTACTACATACCCGCAATCCCGGCACATGACAAATGAGGAGTGTCCCCGCTTGTTAAGGAAAAGGACGATTTGTTCCTTTTTCTCAAGCCTATCTTCCAACTTTTCAAAAAGCTTCCTTGAAAACATGGACCTGTTGCCCGACCGAAGTTCTTCCCTCATGTCGACGATTTCCACTTCCGGCATCGGCTGGTAATTCATCCTGTCCGGCAGTGTGAGAAGGGAATAAACGCCTTTTTGCGCCCTGGCGAAGGATTCTAAGGAAGGGGTGGCGCTTCCAAGTATGATAGGGCAATTGTGTTTCCCGCCTCGCTCGATTGCAGCGTCCCTTGCATGATAGCGCGGCATTTCCTCCTGCTTATAGCTCGTTTCATGCTCTTCATCAATAATGATAATCCCAAGATTTTCAAATGGAGCGAAAATAGCGGACCTGGCCCCAACGGCTACCTTTACCTCGCGCCGCTGGATTTTCCGCCATTCATCGTATTTTTCACCTGCTGAAAGCCCGCTGTGCAGGACGGCGACTTCCGCACCGAACCGTCCTTTAAACCGTTCCACCATTTGCGGGGTAAGTGAAATTTCAGGAACTAGGACAATTGCTTCCTTGCCCCTTTTAATAACATCCTGAATCGATTGCAAATAGATTTCCGTTTTTCCGCTGCCTGTGACTCCATAGAGCAAGAATACCTCATGCCGTTCCTCCGATATTGCTGCACGCACCGGGGCAATCGCTGTACTTTGGGCTGGAGTCAGGTCGAGTGGATTTGTTTTTGGAAACTCCCGGTTTTCATAAGGATCACGGTAAACCTCCAAATCCTTTTCCCCAAGTAAGCCCCGGCTAACCAGTCCTTTAATGGCTGATGCGGAAAATCCCAATTCCGACGACAGCTTCCTCGCCTCCACCGGCTCAGGATGATTGATAAAATAGTCCAGCAATTCCTTCTGCTTTACAGCCCTGCCGGATATTTCATCGAGCGCTGATTTCAGCTGTTCCGATCCAATAAGCGGAAATACATATTTCAGATGTTTTTTACCGAGCCTTTCGCGGACCTCATATAGGACTTCAACCCTTCCGGCTGCCGCTTCTTTCTGTAGGACCGTAACAAGCCCGCCCTTTACGGCATCCTCCCAGCCGATGGCCATATTGCCATCAAAGTAATGGCGGAGGCTTTCCGGCAATTCATCGATGCTAGTTCCAGGGGCGAGCTTTACTTTTTTGTCATATTTCGCTTTCAAGGCAGCAGGGAGCATTGCCTGGAAGGCGGATATTTTAAAACTGAGCGTTTTATCAGTTAGCCAGTTTCCAAGGCTAAGGAGTTCATTGTTCAAAACCGGCATCAAATCCATTGGTTCCTGAATTTCCCTAAGCTTCTTAAAATCCGAATGTTCCTTTAAGCCAATAACAAAACCCTGTACCCGCCTAGGCCCAAAAGGCACGATGACCCTCATGCCCGGTACAATCATACCTAGCCATTTATCGGGGATTTGGTAGTCAAAAGGCTTGTCCGTCTGTTTCGCAGGCACATCCACGATTACGCTAGCAATATTCATTTTCCGGCCTCCCCCGCCAGAATAGATGCTTCCCTTAATATTCTTCTCGCCACCTCGCGCTTTGCCATAAGCGGGAGGCGTTCGGATGTTCCATCACGGCGGAACATCGTTACGATATTGGTATCCGTTCCAAAACCTGCTCCACTTACTGTTACATTGTTTGCAACAATCATATCGGCATTTTTGGCTGACAGCTTCTTTTTCGCATATTCCTCAAGATTATTTGTTTCAGCAGCAAAACCAATCAGTACCTGGCTCGTTTTTCTCTTTCCGAGCTCCATCAGGATATCCTGTGTCCTTTCGAGCTCAAGCGTATCGTCTCCAGGCTGCTTCTTGACCTTATGCGTATAGGTTGTTTTTGGGCGGTAGTCCGAAACCGCAGCTGATTTTATTACAATATCCGCTGCATCAAAATAGCGGAGGACAGCATCATACATATCCGCCGCGCTCTCTACCTTAATCACTTCAGCGCCTTTTGGCGGTTCAATTGCGACCGGACCCGAGACAAGGACAACACGCGCGCCTTCCATGACGGCTGCCTCCGCGAGCGCATACCCCATTTTACCGCTCGAGTCGTTTGAAATGAATCGGACCGGATCAATTCGTTCTCTTGTCGGCCCGGCAGTGATAAGGACCGTTTTTCCAGCCAGGCTCCCTTTTTCCCTTTTAAAAAAGCAGCTGGCCAGTTCAACAATCCTTTCCGGTTCTTCAAGCCTGCCTTTTCCGACATATCCGCAGGCAAGAAAACCTTCCCCTGGCTCTATAAACCTGTAGCCAAAGCTATACAGCGTTTCAATGTTCCTTTTTACAGCTGGATGCCCATACATATGGACATTCATCGCAGGCGCTATCCATACGGGGGCTTCGGTTGCCAATAAAGTAGTAGTGACCATATTGTCGGCGATTCCGGCAGCCAATTTGCCGATCGTATTTGCGGTAGCGGGAGCGCAAATGACTAAATCCGGCCAATCCGCCAGGTCAATATGGGCAATCGCGCCCGGAATCTTCTCATCAAATGTATCCGTATATACATCATTCCTGGATAAAGCCTGGAAGGTTAAAGGTGCAACAAATTTCGCGGCTGATTCACTCATGATTACTTTTACTTGTGCACCAGCCTGCACAAGCTTGCTTGTCAGTGCCGCGGCTTTATATACAGCAATGCCTCCGGTGACGCAAAGCAGGATTTTTTTTTCTTTGAGCATTTGGCATTCCTCCGACCTTTACTGGATCAGTATTGTTTATTCCATTATGAAGGAATTCAGTGGATTTTTCACGTTTGGTTTCCTAAAAAGACAAGCGCCCTTTTAAAGGCGCTTGTTTTTTCATATAGTTCACCTGTTTCCCTTTGGTCCATATGCCATTGGGTGCAAAAAGAAAGAGGCTGACGCTGTTTTATCCAATGCCATGCCTCATTTTTTAGGGTAATATTGGTTTTTTAAATACCAGGTACACTCTACTTTTGGTCCTAGCCTGCTTACTATTCTTCTGACGTTTCCGACCTTTTCGCAACCCTGTATGAAAGCTGGCCGCCGTAGATTTCTTCTAGAGCCTTCCCGACAAATTTATGGGAAACGTATTTTTCAAGGCGCGCGCCGCCATGTTGCTGCATGTATCTTGCCCTTTTAGCAGCAACTGAAACTAGTGAGTACTTGGAATCAATTTTATTCAATAGTGAATCAATAGATGGATATAACAATTATTCCGCCTCCAGTAATTTAATGTACCGCTGTTCCACCCGTTCACGGCGGCAATGTTCCGCTGTGACGATGGCCTTAATGCGGTCACAGGCTAGCTCGATCTGATCATTCTCGACAACATAATCATAGAGATGCATCATTTCAATCTCTTCGCGTGCCGTCAACATACGGTTATGAATCAGGTCCTCTGTTTCTGTCCCACGTGTTACAATTCGGTTCTTCAACTCCGAAAGGCTCGGCGGCATCAGGAAGATGAACAACCCCTCAGGGAATTTTTCCCTTACCTGTCTGGCGCCCTTCACTTCAATCTCAAGGAATACGTCCTTCCCTGAATCTAGGGTTTCCCTTACATAATCAACAGGAGTTCCATAATAATTCCCGACATATTCAGCATATTCAAGCAGCTTGCCTTGGGATATCAGTTCCTCAAACTCTTCCCTTTTTTTAAAGAAATAATCTACCCCATGGACTTCCCCTTCACGGGGCTTCCTGGTTGTCATCGAAATGGAATATTCAAAAGAGGTATCTGGCTGGGAAAAAATCTCTTTCCTTACCGTACCCTTTCCCACGCCTGATGGCCCCGAAAGCACAATGAGCAATCCTTTTTCCTGCATTTAGCTTATCCTACCCTTCATCCGAAATATCTTCACGGTCCGAGAGCCTGCCGGCAACTGTTTCCGGCTGGACCGCCGATAAAATGACATGGTCGCTATCCATTACAATAACCGCCCTTGTCCTTCTCCCATATGTAGCATCAATCAGCGAACCGCGGTCGCGGGCATCCTGGATGATCCTCTTTATTGGGGCGGATTCGGGACTGACAATTGAAATGATCCGGTTTGCGGATACGATGTTCCCGAAGCCAATATTGATCAATTTAATGTGCATGCCGATTCTCCAGTCATCAATTTTATAATTATGCCCCGCCGGATTCTTTCTAAACGATGCCTACTCAATGTTCTGTATCTGTTCCTTCAGCTTCTCCAGCAAGCTTTTCATCTCGACTACCCGTTCGGAAATACGCGAATCGTTTGATTTTGAACCAACCGTGTTCACTTCGCGGTTCATTTCTTGAACGAGGAAGTCCAGTTTCCTCCCAATGGGGCCATCTTCATCCATTATCGCATGAAATTGGCTAATGTGGCTTTTCATCCTGGCAAGTTCTTCGTGAATATCCGATTTATCGGCGAACAGTGCTACCTCCGCTAGGAGCCTTGCTTCATCCGCCTCCCCATCAAGGAGTTCAAACATCCTTTTTTCGAGGCGATCCCTGTATTGCTGGAGTACGCTGGGGGCGTATTCATCCAACTCATTGGTTATTCTGTGGAACGAGGCTAAATGTTTGGACAAATCCTCCTGCAAAGCTGATCCTTCGGAAAGCCGCATGTGCTTTACCAATGCACCTGCATCCTCGAGGGCTTCCAGGATGGCTGCCTCAAGATCTTCATTTGCTGACTCACGTTCCTCTATATGTACAAATTCCTCACGCCCAAGTACATGTTTGAAAGCTTCGGTTGAATCAAAGCCGTACTTGGTACCGGCTTCGGACAGAAAACGATAATACCCGTCCAACAAATCCCAGTCGACGCGAAGGATCCTTTCCATTGGCCCTTCACCTTCGACAGCGATATGCACCTCGGCTCGGCCCCTGCGTATATGCCGTCCAAGAGCCTTTTTGAACTTATCTTCAGCCTTAAGTAAATAGCGCGGCATCCGGAAACTAAATTCGCAAAATCGATGATTTACCGTTTTGACTTCAACATTTACAGAAAAGGTTCCGGTTTCTTTTTTACTGCTTCCAAAACCAGTCATGCTTACAACCATAAAACGCACATCCTTTTCACTATCGAGCCGGCCAATTGGATTCCATAAAGAAAAGGCAATAGAGCCGTCTCTACTACCTTTGTGATTATATCATACCTCATTTTGTTTTTCTTGCCAAAAATGTTCCCGCGAGCAAAAAAGTTGGAATTGCTGATAAACCGCCAATGAGCAGCCAGTCCCTCATTTCAATCGAAACGGTATGGAAAACCGGCTGAAGAGGAGGGTAGTAAATAACCGCAACCATCAGGGCGGCTGATGAAACGACTGACCAAACAAGATATTTATTGCCAAACGGATTTCTTGAAAGAACAGAGATTTCGCTGCGGCAGTCAAAAACATGGATTAGCTGTGCCAGTACAAGTGTTGCGAACGCAACTGTACGTGCATAGTCAAGCTGCTCCGGGTGCCGATTGTAAATAGCCATAAAGGCGATTAATGTAACTGTTCCAATCAGGAATCCCCTGGATACGACCTTCCAGCCAAGCCCTCGTGCGAAAACTCCTTCCCTCGGACTCCTTGGTTTTCGTTTCATGACATTTTCCTCCGGTTTGTCCAATCCAAGAGCCATCGCCGGCAAACCGTCTGTCACTAGATTCACCCATAGTATTTGAATTGGAACGAGCGGAAGGGGAAGCCCGAGAATCATCGCAAAAAGCATAACAAGGATTTCTCCTACGTTCGATGCAAGCAGGTATCGGATGAACTTTCTTATATTCTCGTAAATATTCCTGCCTTCTTTTATTGCCGATTTGATTGTTGCGAAGTTATCATCCAGAAGGACAAGAGCAGAAGCCTCCTTGGCAACATCCGTCCCGGTTATGCCCATGGCAATCCCAATATCGGCAGCTTTAATCGCCGGCGCATCATTCACACCGTCACCGGTCATCGCCACAATATGGCCCCTGTTCTGCAATGCCTTGACTATTTTTAATTTATGTTCCGGGGATACGCGCGCAAATACAGATACATCCTCCACTACCTCTTCAAGCTCATCAACGGTCATGCCCGAAAGTGCCTTACCATCTATGACCCTGCTATTCGCCGAAAATATGCCAAGCTGGGCGGCGATTGCTTTAGCAGTGATTACATGGTCACCTGTAATCATAATCGTTTTTATCCCCGCCTCACGGCATTCACGGACTGCCTCCTTAACCTCCGGACGAGGAGGATCAATCATCCCCTGTACGCCAATGAACGTTAGGTCTTTTTCTGCCTCCCGCTCGTTGAGTATCACTCTTCCTGCGGGAACGGGTTTGTAAGCTATTGCAATTGTCCTTAATGCCCTGGATGCAAGGCCTTCAACCGCCCGGAGAACTTCTTGCTTTGCTGGCCCTGCCATGGCTTGGGTTTTTTGGTCCATCAGGATGTTGTTGCTTAACCCAATCAGGACGTCGGGAGCGCCTTTTGTAACAATAAAGCATCTCCCCTGCCTATCCTGGATGACAATGCTCATCATTTTTCGGGACGAATCAAAGGGGAATTCATTGATGATTTTGTATTCCTCGAGAAGATTTTTCCTTTCATAACCAGCTTTCATCGCACTGACCAGGAGAGCACCTTCCGTCGGATCGCCATCAAGTACCAGTTCATCATTCTTCATCGCCAATTCGGAGTGGTTGCATAGCATCCCGAACAGGAGCATCTGCTGCAGCTCTTTTTCATTCCTAATCTGAATTGGCTGTTGATTTTCCCCATAAAATCTTCCTTCAGGCTGATAGCCGATTCCATCGACCGTCCAGCTTTTCCCGCTGCTCCACAAATGTGTAACAGTCATTTTGTTTTGAGTCATTGTCCCGGTCTTGTCCGAACAAATGACTGAAGCACAGCCTAGTGTCTCAACGGCTGGCAGCTTTCTGACGATTGCGTTGTTCTTAATCATCTTCTGGACGCCAAGCGATAGGGCAACCGTAACAATGGCCGGTAGACCCTCGGGGATTGCCGCGACCGCAAGTGAAACTCCCGCGAGAACCATTTCGTACAGTCCATGGCCTTGGAAAAGGCCGATTACTACAACTAAGAGCGTCAGGCCGAGCGCCACCGTAATCAAAATTTTTCCAAGCTGGGTGAGCCTTCTTTGCAATGGGGTTTCAGCTGTTTCAGCGTTTTGCAGCAAGTCCGCTATTTGACCCATGGCGGTTTTCATCCCGGTAGCGATGATTGTGCCCATACCGCTTCCCCGCGTTACCATGGTGCCCATAAAAGCAATATTTTCTAAATCGCCTAGCCCAGGGTTAGGCGCCATTAGTATACCCGATTCCTTAGATACTGGAACAGATTCCCCTGTAAGGGCCGATTCCTCAATTTCCAAGCTCTTCGCCTCAATAATCCGGACATCTGCTCCTATCCTGTCACCGCTAGAGAATTTGACCACATCCCCAGGCACAGCTTCCCGGGAGGGGATTTTATGCCACATTCCACCACGGAGCACCTGGATTTGGGGGGCGGATAATTCCTTTAATGCCTGCAATGACTTTTCAGCTTTTCTCTCCTGAAAAAAGCCCAGGCAGCCATTGATTAGGACAATCATAATGATCGCGATGGCATCGATATATTCGCCCAGCAGGCCCGAAATAAGGGTTGCGGCCAACAGGACAAGGACCATGAAATCCTTGAACTGGCTAAGGAACAACAGAATCGCTGATTGTTTTTCCCCTTCGTCGAGCTCGTTATAACCGTGGATTTTTATCCTTTTCGCTGCTTCATCCATGGACAATCCAGACGAAAAGTCAGTATTCAGTGTCTCTTCCACCTGGCTTGCATTCATCTCATGGAACTTCATCCGGCCATCACACTTCCCCCTTTGATTTTTCAAAGAACGCCTTGCCGGCATTCCATACTCTCAAGTAAGCTTATTCAGACTCGTCCAAAAAAATGCTAAAATAGAAGGTGCAATCGCCACACTGTCCTGCGATGCATCAAATTATCCGAAAACTAAATTGAAAGAGCAGGTATTTCCAATGTCATTTGATGGATTATTTACAAAAGCTATGGCTAGTGAGCTTGCCAAAACCCTCACAGGGGGCAGGATCAATAAAGTACAGCAGCCGTTTAAAAATGAAATTATTCTGGTAATAAGGGCGAATGGAAAAAACCTTCGCCTGCTTCTGTCCGCACATCCGAGTTACGCAAGGGTCCAGCTTACAGGTGAAACCCACGAGAACCCGAGCGACCCCCCTATGTTCTGTATGCTCCTTAGAAAACATATTGAAGGGTATATTCTTGAAAAGGTATACCAATCCGGCAACGACAGAATCCTGATATTTGAAATCAAGGGGAGAAATGAAATAGGTGATATTAGCTACAAGCAGCTGATTGTGGAGATTATGGGGAAACACAGCAATATCATTCTTATTGATAAAAGCAGGGAAATGATTTTGGACAGCATTAAACATGTTTCGTTCGCCGTCAATACCCACCGGGCCATTCTCCCTGGGCAGCCCTATATCTATCCTCCTGAACAAAATAAACTGGATCCCTTCTCGGCAACGGAAGAGGATGTCATAAGGGCAATTGATTTCAACAGCGGGAAGCTTGATAAGCAGCTCGTCGCCGCTTTTTCAGGATTATCGCCGCTTTTTTCAAAGGAAGCAGTTTATATAAGCGGACTTGCAAACAGGACGACCCTGCCTAAAACGTTCCTATCAATGATTCGCCGGCTTCGCGATGGGGAACTGGAACCCTCGATTACAGCTGGCTCAAATAAGGAGGCTTTTTATCTTTTCCCTCTCCTTCATTTAAAGGGAGAAACACGCACCTTCAATTCCTTAAGCGAAATGCTGGAACGATATTATTTTGGTAAGGCGGAACGGGATAGGGTCAAACAGAAGGCGGGCGACCTCGATCGGTTCATCGCAAACGAAAAGGAAAAGAATGAAAAGAAGATTGAAAAACTGGAGAAAACCCTGAAGGACGCCGAGAAGGCAGAAGAATACCAGAGATTTGGAGAACTTCTTACAGCGAATATGCATGCTGCAAAAAAAGGGATGAAGGAAATAGAAGTTCTCGACTATTATGATGAAAACGGCGGGACGGCTGTGATTCCGCTCGACCCGCTAAAAACACCGTCGGAAAACGCGCAGAAATATTTTTCACGGTACCAAAAAGCCAAGAATGCAGTTCTGGCTGTAAAGGAACAAATTGAAAAAGCAGCAAAAGAAGCAGCCTACTTCGACAGCCTCCTTCAACAGCTGGAATCCGCTTCACCTAGGGATATAGAAGAGATCAGGGAAGAGCTTGCCGAAGGGGGCTACATCAGGCAGCGCGCAAAAAAGAGCGGGAAAAAGCAAACGGTTTGGAAGCCTGTATTCGATAGATATGCTTCCTCTGACGGAACAGAAATTTTGGTCGGCAAGAACAATAAACAGAATGATTACCTGACTTCAAAGCTTGCGGGCCGAGATGAAATCTGGCTTCATACGAAGGATATCCCGGGGTCCCATGTTGTTATCAGAAGCAAGGAACCATCGGAAGAAACGATTCATGAAGCCGCAGTGCTGGCAGCCTATTTCTCCAAGGCGAGGAGTTCCGGATCTGTGCCGGTCGATTATACCCAGGTTCGGCATGTAAAAAAACCCAATGGCGCTAAACCGGGGTTTGTGATATACGATAACCAGAAAACCGCCTATGTCACCCCTGATGAGGAAATGGTGTTGGCACTAAAGAAAAAAGAATAGGAAAATTATAAAAATATAAAAGCCCGGCCTTCAATTCAGGCCGGGTTTCCTTTTCATGATTGTTTCCATTCATTCGGGTTCCTGTACCAGTCCATTAACATGCCGAGCTCCTCTTCTTTAATATAGCCTTTCTCGGCAGCATTTTTGGCGAGCTCCGGAAAATCGGTAATTGTATATGTTTGAAGGCCGGCCTCTTCAAGCTTTTTCTTCCCTTTCTCAAGGCCATAGGTGAAGATCGCAACCACTCCCAAAACTTCCGCTCCAGCTTCTTTAAGCGCTTGGGCTGCTGTGATCACACTTCCTCCAGTTGAAATGAGATCCTCGATAATGACCACCTTCTGGCCTTCGTTTACTTTTCCTTCAATTTGATTGCCTTTGCCATGCCCTTTGGCACTGCTGCGGACATAGCACATTGGCAATTCCATTTCGTCACTTACCCAAGCGGCATGGGGAATTCCCGCAGTCGCTGTCCCTGCAATAACTTCCGTTTCAGGGAAATGATTATGTATTAATGAAACAAGCCCTTTTGCAATCTCTTTTCGTACTTGCGGATAGGATAAAGTAAGCCTATTATCACAGTAAATTGGTGATTTAATACCCGATGTCCATGTGAATGGCTCCTGGGGCCTTAATGTTACAGCATTGATATCTAAAAGGTGTTCGGCAATCGTTTTGCTCATCTTGCTGCTCCTTTCCACGCATTCATCCATGTTTCATAAGCTTCGACTGGCTTTTGCGCCCTTATGATCGGCCTTCCGACAACGATAGCGGAGATTCCTGTTTCCCTAGCCTTTTCTGGGGTTGCGACTCGCTTTTGATCCTGGTGGCTGTCGGTGCCCATCCTGATTCCCGGAGTCACTGTCAAAAATTCATTTCCAAGCCTTTCCCGGATTCCCCCCGCTTCCAATGCAGAGCATACGACCCCATCGAGACCGGATGATCGGGCCAGTGATGCGTAATGAAACACCGACTCCTCAAGGGAAACTTGAATAAGCTGTTCTGCCTGCATCCTCGCTTCTTCAGTACTCGTCAGTTGGGTGACAGCAACACAGGCTGGGCGCGATTCTCCGGCAGGAGTGCCGGCCTCAAGCCCTTCCATCGCAGCTTCCATCATTGATTTTCCGCCGGCTGCATGGACTGTGACCAGGTCGCAGCCGAGGCTTGAAAGCGACCTCATCGCACTCATGACGGTGTTCGGAATATCATGGAGCTTCAGGTCCAGAAAAACGCGATGGCCCCTTTCCTTCAATGTATGAACAGTCCTAGGACCTTCTTTATAAAATAATTCCATACCGACTTTCAAAAAGAGGTTATGGCCTGTAAAAGGATCCAGAAACCTCTCAACCTCAGCCATGTCCCCAAAATCAAGCGCGATGATAAGCGGGTTGTCCTGCATTGTTCCAGCTCCTTCCCCTGCATTCGAGGATATGTTCATACCCCAATTTATCTAGTAATTCAGGCAGTTCTTCTATAATCTGCGGACAGATAAACGGGTCAGTGAAGTTGGCTGTTCCAACCGCGACTGCACTTGCTCCCGCGTAAAAAAACTCAATAGCATCAGCGGCAGACTGGATGCCTCCCATGCCAATGATCGGCAAATTTGTTTTCTGGCTTACTTCATAAACCATCCTTAAGGCAACTGGTTTGACAGCTGGCCCCGAGAGCCCGCCAGTTCTATTCGCCAGTACGGGCTTAGCCGTTTTCAAATCGATTCTCATTCCAAGCAAGGTATTGATCATCGTCAGGCCGTCCGCGCCCCCAGCTTCCGCGGCAAGGGCAATCTCCACAATATTAGTAACATTGGGCGAAAGTTTCACATATACAGGAACTGCAGAAACATTCTTTATTTTTTTCGTCAATTCCTTTAAAACGGCAGGGTCAGTCCCAAAGGCAATCCCGCCTTCCTTCACATTTGGGCACGATACATTCAATTCTAGGGCACGGACATTCGCAGCCTTTGAAATATGCCTTGCCACTTCGATATATTCTTCTTCGGTAGAGCCGGCGATATTTGCAATAATCGGAACGTTGAATTGTTCCAGCCAGGGAAGTTCCGTTGCGATAATTTCCTGATAGCCGGGGTTTTGGAGGCCGATTGCGTTAAGCATCCCAGAAGGTGTTTCAGCCACCCTTGGCGTCGGATTTCCGAACCGCGGCTTGCCGGTTGCGGCCTTAATCATAATCGCTCCAAGTACGTCCAAATCATATAGCTGGCTAAACTCCCTGCCAAAACCGAAGCAGCCGGAAGCGGGCATAACTGGATTTTTCAGGCTCAATCCCGGCAAAGTTATATCAAGTCTGTTCATAATACTACCTCCCCAGCACGGAAAACCGGACCGTCACTGCAAACCTTCTTATAGGCATGGCCAAGGAGGTCGCCCTGTACCCTGCAGACACAGGCGAAACATGCGCCAATGCCGCATCCCATCCGTTCCTCAAGTGAAAGGAACACTTTCTTATCCGGAAATCCAGCCTCCAAAGCCTTTAGCATCGGAACCGGACCGCACGCAAAAATACTATCAAACTCTAACTTCCTAGAGGCTATGACATCTGTTACGAAGCCTTTTTCCCCATGTGAACCATCTACTGTTGCAATATATGTCCTTCCTAAAAGTGAAAACTCATTTTCATAGAAAACAACCGATGACGTTTGGAAACCAAGAACGTGTATGACGTTGACTCCTCTTTGTGTAAGCTGGCGGGAAAGTTCATAAAGTGGTGGTACGCCAATCCCTCCGCCTACAAGCAGGGCTGTACTTTCAGGCTCAGTCTCTTCGATGGGAAAACCGTTTCCGAGAGGACCGAGAATATCAATTGTCATCCCCTTTCCTGCTTGAGATAACAAGGAGGTTCCCTGCCCCTCGGCGCGGTACAGCATCGTAAATTGGCTGTTTCCCCTATCGATTGAACAAATACTGATTGGCCTCCTTAAAAGTGGGCCGGCCGGTCCGCCTGTCTTGATATGGACAAACTGCCCCGGCACCGCGGTCATCGCTGCATCTCCCTCAACGGTTAGCCTAAAAATTGATTCCGCTATTTCAGCCTGGTCAACTACCCTGCATAATTCCTTCGTAATCACTTCAACACGTCCTTCCCGAAACCAATGCGAACTGCATGCTCCTTATCTGTGTGGAAAGGCATACTAGCAAAACAGCTCGCTTTTTATTCCATACCTTGGCTATCCGCCATATCTTTCATTTTCTGCTTAGCAGCTACTGCCTGCTTTTTTGCGTTTTCCATCCCATACTATTTCCCCGCCCGCAATTGTCATTACCGGCCAGCCTTTGCAAACCCAGTCAGCAAATGGCGTGTTTTTCCCTTTGGACAAAAATTCCCGCGGGTTGATTGCCAGATCGGTATGCAAGTCTAGTAAAACGATATCCGCAGGGGCCCCTGCTTTAAGCTTCCCGTATGGTAGCCCAAACGCCTCCGCTGGTTTAATTGTCAAATAATCAATCAGCTGCTGAAGGCTGAATATGCCTTTTTCAACAAAATGGGTGTATAAAAGCGGGAAGGCTGTTTCAAGGCCCGTTATTCCAAATGGGGCAAGTTCCATGCCTTCCGCCTTTTCTTCTGCCGTATGTGGCGCATGGTCTGTCGCGATGAAATCGATTGTTCCGTCCAGCAGCCCTTCAATTAACGCTTCTTGGTCGGCCTTTGCCCTCAGCGGCGGATTCATTTTGTAATTGGCATCAAGGCCCGGAATGTCTTCTTCGCAGAGGATCAGATGGTGTGGTGTGACTTCCGCTGTGACACGAATGCCAGCACGCTTTGCATCCCTTACAGCCCGTACCGATTCCTTTGTGCTAATATGGCAAACATGGAAATGGCAGCCCGCCGCCTCCGCAAGCAAGATATCCCTGGCGATATGGACACTTTCACAAACGGAAGGGATGCCTGCCAGGCCGTGTTCTTTTGCAAATGAACCTTCATGGACACAGCCTTTATTAATGAGTGAATCCTCTTCGCAATGCGCGACAATGGCCATATCGAGCTCAGCGGCCCGCTTCATCGCTTCTAGCATCATCGCCGCCGTTTGGACCCCTACTCCGTCATCCGTGAATGCGAACGCGCCTCCTGCTTTCAATTCTTCAAAGTTTGTCAGTTCCCGTCCTAATTCACGAATTGTAATTGAAGCATATGGGAGAACCCTTACCGAAGCAGTCTGTGCAATCCTGTCCTGAAGCCAGTCAAGCTGCTCCTTTGAGTCCGGGACAGGCCTGGTATTTGGCATTGCAGCGACAGTGGTAAATCCTCCCTTTGCGGCAGCCAACGTACCCGTTTCAATCGTTTCCTTCTTTTCTCCTCCGGGCTCTCTCAAATGGACATGGAGGTCGACAAAGCCGGGTGCTGCTACATAATTTTCAGCATCAATCACACGATCGGCCTGCCGATTGATTGAATGGCTAATTTCCCCGATAATTCCGTTCTCTATATAAATATCACCTTGTTCAAATTCTCCTGATTTATCTAGCAACTGCACGTTTTTCAGCAAAAGCTTCATGGTATCTACCCCCTGTTTGTTGTGCCAGAGCCCTTTTAAGGACTGCCATCCGAACATATACGCCATTTTCCATTTGCTTGAAGATCCGCGAACGCTGCGACTCTACCAGGCAAGAGGCTATTTCTACATCCCTGTTTACTGGAGCAGGATGCATGATAATGCTGCCAGGCTTCATCCGGTTTTCCCTTTCTATGGTAAGGCCGTACATGCGATGGTAATCCTCCTTTGAAAGTCCATAATGCCTTTCATGGCGCTCATGCTGAATCCTCAGGAGCATGACGACATCGGCTGTTCTAACAGCACTGTCGATTGGTTCAAAGGATGATTTCTCTTCGAACCACTCAGGCGGCCCGGAGAAAACAACCTCGGCACCGAGCTTCTTCAGGGCGACGGCATTGGAATGTGCAACCCTGCTATGCCTGATGTCTCCAACAATTGCAACCTTCAAGCCTGCAAACCTGCCAAACTCCTGCTTGATTGTCATTAAATCAAGAAGCGATTGTGTCGGGTGGTGCCCGCAGCCATCGCCGGCATTCAGAATTGGAATTCTGCAGCCTGTCAGAAGTTCGTCATAATATTGGTCAGCCGGATGGCGGATGATAACCGCATCCACCCCAATCGACTCCAATGTGCGAACCGTATCATACAGCGTTTCACCTTTCAGTGCGCTTGATGCGCTCGCCTCAAACTGGATGACCTCAAGACCAAGCTTCCGCTCCGCGATTTCAAAGCTGCACTTTGTCCTTGTACTTGGTTCAAAGAATAGATTCGAAACAAACGCGTTCCTTTTTGGAGCCCAGATCGCCCCTTTTGAAAATCCTTCTGCCTCGTCAATCAGTGTGTGGATTTCATCCGGCTGTAAATCAGCCATTGTCAGCAAATGCTTGATCATTTTTACATTCCTCCCCAGATTGTGTGCTTTAGGGCGAAAGAAAACGCCCTGAGCGGTAGCCTGGGCGCATGATTCCCCCAGCCGCCTGGAAGTGTCCTTTCCGGCGGCCAGGCGTGCACCCTTACCGGCCTCTCGGGACCGGTTTAAAAGGTGGTACCTTATGCAGATTTTTTGTCAGCTGAATCTTCGAACATGTCTTCACTTGCTGGCTCCCTGCCAGGCAGGATGAGGTTCAACAATATCCCAAGAATTGCCGCGAGCGCCATACCCTGGATTTCAAAACCGCTAGTTACCTTAATGAAGGCACCACCGATTCCGATAACCAGGATAACCGATGAAATAATCAGGTTTCGATTGTTGCCAAAATCAATTTTGTTATCAACAAGCATCCTCAATCCTGAGGAAGCAATGATACCGAAGAGAAGAATGGATACGCCGCCCATCACTGCAGACGGAATTGATCCAATTAGTGCTGTGATTGTCCCAATGAATCCAAAAATGGTTGCTGCCACAGCTGCTCCTGCGATCACATACACGCTGTATACCTTTGTTATCGCTAGGACGCCAATATTTTCCCCGTAAGTGGTTTTTGGCGGTCCGCCAATCAAGGCGGAAATCATCGTTGCCATCCCGTCACCTAAAATTGACCGATGGAGGCCGGGTTTTTTAATGTAATCTCGGCCGACAACCTTGCTGAGTACAAGCTGATGGCCGATATGTTCTGAAATTGTCACGATGGCGACCGGCACCATCAGCAGGACAAGGTCAAAGGTGATTTTTATTTTATAATCAACAAACGGGATGATGAAATCAGGCATTACAAATAGGTCCGCTTCCATTACCGGTTTAAAATTGACGAGCCCTACTGCTAGCGAATACACATATCCAATGACAATCCCCGCTAAAATCGGGATAATGCTAAACGTCCCTTTTCCGTAAATCGCGAAGACGATTGTTGCTATAAGAGTAACCAAGGCCGCAGAGAAGTGAAGTACGCTGTAATTTGCGGGATCCGCCATCGTATTCATCGCCATTCCAACCGCCGTTCCAGCCATGGAAAGGCCGATGACCATAATGACCGGGCCAACCACGATAGGCGGCAGGAGATTCATGATCCAGCGATGCCCCGCCTTCTTAATGATAAGCGCGACAATACCGTAGACTAGGCCAGCCATGAAACTGCCGATCATCGCCCCGCCAGGACCGCCGGTAGTCTTTGCGACGATAATCGGAATAATGAAGGCAAAGGATGACCCAAGGTAGGCGGGAACCTGCCATTTTGTAATTATTAGGAAGACCAATGTACCGATACCGCTAGAGATAAGCGCGATAGCCGGGCTTAAATCAACAAGAAATGGAACAAGGATGGTCGCCCCGAACATGGCGAACAGATGCTGCAGGCTCAAGGTTATTAATTGCCCGGCACTTGGTTTTTCGTGTACATCCAGGATGGGTTTGTTCATTGTTTTTCTCCTCCGTCATTCCTATAATTTTGGGTTATTGGCCTCTTGCTTAATTCCTGTCTCTTCCTAAACAACCCATGTTTGTAAAAAAAACCTCCCTGCAGCTAAGCGCAAGGAGGTTTTAAATGCAAGCGGGAACCGGTTTGATTCCTGCTGCAGGCGCCCACACCTGTGGAGCTGCCCGGCATTACCCCCTTTGCAGGCTCTCTGGTCTGCATTTAAAAGGGATATTCAGTTGTTTTTTTCTTTATTTTTCTTATTCGTATATGCTTACCTGGTCACTGCCGTCCACTTCAGCAAGTTCAACCTTAATCCGTTCCGTACTCGATGTAGGGATATTTTTACCGACATAATCCGCCCTGATTGGAAGTTCACGGTGGCCCCGGTCGACAAGAACAGCTAGCTGGATCTGGGCTGGCCTGCCAAGGTCCATAATCGCATCCATCCCCGCCCTCACCGTCCTGCCGGTATAAAGGACGTCATCAACTAGAATCACTTTCTTATTTGTTACTCCGCCTGGAACATCTGACCCCTTTACATGAGGTTCCTGGTCTTCAGTTACATGGGTGAGGTCGTCCCTATACAATGTAATATCCAGTTCGCCAGTGGCAACCGCCTTACCTTCAATCTGGAGTATCCTCTCTGCAAGCCGTTCGGCGATGTATACGCCTCTTGTCTTAATGCCGACTACCACACAGTCGTCTATTCCCTTATTTTTTTCAATGATTTGGTGAGCTATCCTTGTTAGTGCTCTCCTGATAGCCTGTTCATCCAAAACAAGTGCTTTCTGGGCCATAAATCTACCTTCTTTCATCTAAAGAAGAACTAAAAAACCTCCCGCAGCTTGTGGGAGGTTTGGAAATTCGCATTTAATCACATACCCCTTCCAGGGTGTGAAAATCCGTTCCTTCCCAGCCTCACAGGACTGCGTTAAAGGGCTTATTAACTTATAGATATATTACTTCAAACCGAAAAGGGTGTCAATCATTTTCATGCAATTGATCAAGCAGTTTGTCGAAATATGCGGGTAACGGCGCTTCAAATTCAAGATATTCGTCCGTTCTGGGATGCCTAAAGCCTAGTATGCCCGCATGCAGGGCTTGGCCTTCAAGGTCCAGTGTCTTTTTTGGGCCATACTTTGGGTCACCTGCGAGCGGATAGCCGATGTATTTCATATGAACCCTGATTTGATGTGTCCTCCCCGTTTCGAGCTGGCATTCTACGAATGAAAAATCGCCCAGCCTTTCAAGTACTTGAAAATGGGTGACCGCATGCTTCCCATTATCGACGACAGTCATGCTTTGCCTATCCTTCGGGTCCCTTCCAAGAGGGGCATCGATCGTTCCATAGTCATGGGGAATGCTGCCATGGACAATTGCCTTATACTTCCTCGTTACCGACTTCTCGACAAGCTGGTTGACGAGCTTTTCATGGGCCATATCATTTTTTGCTACCATGAGAAGGCCGGATGTATCCTTATCAATCCTGTGGACAATGCCTGGCCTGAGTACACCATTTATCCCGGAGAGGTCTTTGCAGTGGTACATAAGCCCGTTCACAAGCGTGCCGGTCAAATGCCCTAGCGCCGGATGGACGACCATTCCTTTTGGCTTGTTCACGACAAGCACATCTCCGTCCTCATAATAAATGTCCAGGTCCATTTTTTCCGGAATCGCGTCAAGCTCCTCTGGCTCGGGAATAGAAATTTCAATGACATCATGTTCGGCGCATTTATAATTCGTTTTTACAGCCCTGCCATTGACTAGGACATTCCCGTCTTTAATCCATTGTTGTACCTGTGTGCGTGACCATTCTTCATTTAAAGACGAAATTGCTTTGTCTAGCCTGTCACCTTTTTCGCCTTCAGCGATGGTGTGTACCATTTTCTCCATATGATTTCTCCTTTTTGCTTTCCCGATCTTCCTTTATCATTTGTATCATCATTAAAACGACCCCAACGACAAGAGCTGAATCAGCTATATTAAAAACAGGGAAATTATAGCTGAAAATAAATGTATGGATAAAATCGACAACTTCCTGCCGATAAACCCTGTCAATGAAATTTCCAATCGCTCCCCCCAGCATCAAGCCAAGTGAAACCCCGAGAAGCGCATTCCCTCGTGCCGCTTTCCGAATGTAATAGACGATTCCGATTATGACGATAATTGTAATCACGTAAAAAAACCACATTTGCCCCTGCAGAATTCCCCAGGCCGCACCCCTGTTCCGGTGGGAAGTAATATAAAGGAAATCCTCAATAATTTGAATGCTATCCCCTAAATTCATATTTTTCACAATCAGCCATTTGGTAAATTGGTCGAGGACAATAATCAATGCAGCGATTAAGTAATAAAACACCAGGTAAACCCTCCACATCTTCTCGATGACTTCTTATGCATTTTAGCACAAACCTCCCATTAACCACAATTGCAGGAGAACCTAAGCGTTGTTTAGGAACAAAATGCGCAAGCGCCTTGGTTAGCCCCGACCAGATTAAGACGGAGCCCGCAGGACGGGCCTGCCCTCCGGAGGGAACCGGCTTAAGACCTCGAGGGGCTAGGCGCTGGAGCTGGACTACAATAACTTATTTCGAGTTCTCCACAATGTTTTTATTTTATAGTTTGTTTAGCAGCCATAAAAAGGCCGCTCCTGCAAAAAAGCAGGCGCGGCCTCAACGTTTTAGTCCTGGTTCGCCTCGGACGGATAAGACTCTTTCACAACACTTGCGCATCGGGCGCAAAGTGCCGGATGGTCAGGATCTGTGCCGGTATCCGTTTTGACAACCCAGCACCTTTCACATGTTTCACCCTCCGCTTTTGTAATCACAATAGACGCAGTCTCAAGCTTAAGAGCATCTGACGGAGCCTGCTCTACGGTGCCCGCGACCTCGAATCCGGAAACAATGAAGAGCTGTTTTACATCCTCATTAATTGAATTCAGGAGAGTTCGGGTTTGCTCATTTGCGTAAAGGGTTACTTTAGCTGTTAGGGATTTTCCGATTACTTTTTCATTTCGCGCTTCTTCTAGTGCTTTAAGGACATCATCCCTCAACTTCATGAAAGCAGACCATTTTCCCGATAATTCCTCTGCATTTGGATATTCCTTAAACTCAGGCATATCCGTCAATTGGACGCTCTCTTCCTTTACTCCAGGAATGAACTCCCACACTTCATCAGCTGTATGGGAAAGGATTGGGGAAACAAGCTGGGTCAATGAAACGAGTGATTCATAAAGTACGGTTTGGATGGCACGCCTTGCCCTGTTATCCTTTGACTCAATGTAAAGGATATCCTTGGCAAAATCAAGATAGAACGAGCTCAGGTCAAGCGTGCAGAAATTATTGACCGCATGGTAAATACCCGAAAACTCGTAGCGATCATAAGAAGCCCTAACCTGCTTAATCAATTTGTTAAGCTTTACGAGCATGAATTGATCAACTTCACGAAGTTCTTCGTAGGCAAGTGCATCCTTTTCAGGGTTGAAATCGGCAAGATTTCCAAGTAGAAACCTAAATGTATTCCTGATTTTCCTATACACTTCTGCAACCTGTTTTAGGATGGCATCTGAAACCCGAACATCGGATTGGTAATCAACGGATGCGACCCAAAGCCGGAGGATATCTGCTCCCATTTGTTTCATAACTTTTTCAGGGACCATAACATTTCCGAGTGATTTGCTCATTTTTCTTCCTTCGCCATCAAGGACAAACCCATGGCTGAGCACGCCTTTGTATGGCGCTTTGCCTGTTACGGCAACGGCTGTTGAGAGCGAAGAGTTGAACCAGCCTCGGTATTGGTCGGAACCTTCCAGATACAGGTCGGCCGGCCTCTGCAGGTCATCCCTTTCCTCAAGGACAGCCTGATGCGAGGAACCTGAGTCAAACCAAACATCCATAATGTCCGTTTCTTTTGTGAACGTTCCATTTGGGGAGCCTGGATGTGTAAATCCTTCAGGAAGAAGCTCCATCGCATCTCTTTCAAACCAAATATTGGAGCCATGTTCACGGAACAGGCTGGATACATGGCCAATCGTCTCGTCAGTAATGACCGGTTCGCCATTTTCAGCGTAGAAAACAGGAATCGGTACGCCCCAGACACGCTGGCGGGAAATACACCAATCGCCGCGGTCACGGACCATGTTGAACAGGCGGGTTTCCCCCCACGCAGGAACCCATTCCGTTTCCTTGATTGCCTCAAGAAGTTCATTCCTAAAATCCTTAATGGAAGCGAACCACTGGGCAGTGGCACGGAAAATGACCGGCTTCTTAGTCCGCCAGTCATGCGGATAGGAGTGGGTGATGAAGGATAGCTTTAAAAGCGCTCCCGCCTCTTCAAGGGCCAGTGTAATCGGCTTGTTGGCTTCATCGTAAAACAGGCCTTCAAATCTTTCCGCTTCGGAGGTCATATAGCCTTTGTCATCAACTGGGCAGAGCACCTCCAGGCCATATTTTTGGCCAACATGGAAGTCGTCCTCTCCATGTCCTGGCGCAGTGTGCACACAGCCAGTACCAGCATCCGTGGTGACATGCTCACCTAGCACGACAAGCGAATCGCGGCCGTATAATGGGTGGATTGCCGTAATGTATTCCAGTTCTTGGCCTTTAACCTTTTTGGCAACCTCATAGGAATCCCATCCAATTTCCTTTGCAACCGACTCTAGAAGCGCTTCTGCAACAAGGTAGTTTACCCCATTTGCGGAAACAACCGTATAAACTAGGTCTGGATGGACGGAAATGCCAAGGTTGGCTGGAATTGTCCATGGAGTTGTCGTCCAAATCACAATGCTCGTATCCGTATCCAGAACACCCTTACCATCTTTTACTTTAAAGCCCACAAAGATTGAAGGCGATTTTTTATCCTTGTATTCAATTTCAGCCTCTGCAAGGGCGGATTCACTGGAAGGCGACCAGTAGACAGGCTTTTTCCCTTTGTAAATATAACCCTTTTTAGCCATTTCGCCGAACACCCTGATTTGCTGGGCTTCGTATTCAGGCTTCAAGGTGATATATGGGTTCTCCCAGTCTCCCCGTACGCCAAGGCGCTTGAACTGCTGCCTTTGGCTGTCAATTTGGCCAAGGGCATATTCTGTGCAAAGCTGCCTGAATTCAGCAACTGTCATTTCTTTCCGCTTAACGCCCTTATTTGTAAGTGCCTGTTCAATTGGCAAGCCGTGCGTATCCCAACCGGGAACATAAGGGGCATGGTAGCCAGTCATTGATTTGTGGCGGACAATCATATCCTTCAGAATTTTATTCAAGGCGTGGCCCATATGGATATCACCGTTCGCATATGGAGGGCCGTCGTGAAGAACATACATCGGGCGGCCTTTTGTCCGTTCCTGCACTAGTTTATAAATATCCTTTTCTTCCCATTGGGCTTGGATTTCCGGTTCCCTTTTCGGCAGGTTGCCTCGCATTGGAAAATCCGTATTTGGCATTAACAGTGTGTCTTTGTATTCCATTTTCTCTTCCTCCTGAACTTACTAGCCTGAAAAAGGCATTTTTCACAAAATAAAAAACCCCTCATCCCAATAGGGACGAGAAGGTTTGATTTCCCGCGGTACCACCCTGATAGGCAACCTAGAATAGGACTGCCCCCTCAAACATCCGTAACGTGGAATTGCACGCCGCAGCTTACTTGGCATTTCGCCGTTCAGTGCGGGACTCATGGGTGATTTTCCAATTCCCTGCTTTTGCCGGCTCCCACCATCCCCGGCTCGCTAAAAAAAAGCATTTGAAATTGTACTGTCCCTTTCATAGCCTGTAAGCTTATTTCATTTCTTATTAGGAAATTATATGCCATTCAGGCAGCTTCCGTCAAGCGAGCGAATCTTCTTCTTCAGTTGCCCTCAACTCGGTCGCATCAAGCTTGTAATCAAGAAGATGGTCCCAGTCATCATTGCTGATCATGTCGAGTTGGGCTTCAATCAACATTTTGAAGCGGGTTCTGAAAACCTTTGACTGTTTTTTCAGGTCTTCAATTTCAAGGGCGATTTTCCGTGCCTTTGACAGGGATTCATTCACGATCCTATCCGCATTTTTTTCAGCTTCCTTGATAATGAGCTTCGCTTCCTTCTGTGCAATCCGCCTTACTTCTTCCGCAGCTTCCTGGGCGATAATGATGGACTTGTTCAGCGTTTCCTCAATATTGGTAAAATGGCCAAGTCGGTCACTCTGATCATTCAGGCGCTCTTCCAATTCCTTCTTTTCACGGAGAATCAGTTCATAATCCTTGATTACTTGGTCAAGGAATTCGTTTACCTCATCTTCATCATACCCCCGGAACCCCTTAGTGAATTCCTTATTGTGTATATCCAGTGGTGTTAATGGCATGACGCCACCTCCCTAATTTGAGTATTGATTCGTTTTGCAGGCGGGTCCGGGAAATGTCCCCGGGTTTCCATGCTATGTATTTTATCAATTTAATTCGACAGAAACATTCATATTCCTTCATGTGCCAGCAAATTTATTTTTGTTTTCCGGCAACAATCCGCCATTTTTCCTTTTTTGTTTTCCCATCAATCGCCATTAGCCTTGATCTTCCATACCCTCGAACGGAAATCATATCGCCTACTCCAATGTCAAAAGCGGGATTGGCTGCTTCCGCCCAATTTACCTTTACAACACCCTGCTGGATCAAGAGCTGGGCTTTCTGTCTTGAGAGGTGATGGATGGCAGCCAATACTGTATCAAGCCGTAGTGAGCTGACAGTCAGTGAATCTTCATACCAGGCTTCCGTTGGCTGCAGCGCCTCCTCCAAAGAGAGTTCGGCAATGCTTACGGATGCGCGGTCGATTGACTCGAGCTGCATTTTCACGAAATCAACCACTTCCGCCGCACAAAGAAACTGGGCTTTGCCTTCTCCAATCAGGATATCCCCAAATTTGCCGCGTTTCAGCCCCAGTGACATCAGGCTCCCCAGTACCTGGGGATGTTCAATCGAAACAAATTTCGCAGGATAACGGATATCCAGCAGGCTAATTTGGAAGTCCTCCTGTTCGGCAGCCGCATAATCGGGAAGCACTAGTGCCCTTCTTCGTTCGGCAAACCCATGACCACCCGAAAATTCAACACGCACCTCGCTATTTTCCCCAATAACCGCCATGAGGATATGCTGCTCGCGAGGATCAAGAAAGTCAGTCAATTTTGCTGTATAGGAGGATTCAACAATGTTTTTCCAATTCAGGGCCTGATCGATAAATTCTCTTTCCCCAGGCCTGAAATGCTGGTATATATTCATACTTCCGCTCCTTGCAAGAATGGTGCGTCAAACAAAAAGGACTGGCTGCCAGGGCCGGTCCGCCTTTAGCAAAATGAAACTTTTAAAACCAGCTTAGTACCTTCAACAAGCCATGTGTTGCAAACTCAAGAACCATGATTCCGACAATCGGCGAAATGTCAATCATGCCAAGCGGCGGAATGAACCTTCTGAATTGCTCCAGATACGGCTCACATATCCTCGCCAGGAACTGGCCGATAGCCGTTCCCCGTGCGTTCGGAAACCATGACATCAATATGTAAATGATCAAGGCCCACTTATATAAATTAATAAATTTTACCAAAAAAACACTAATTACATCCATTAACTGTTACCACCTCGAATCTTGAAAATCATGCTCCTGCATCAATTCGGAAATATTGCCTGAAACTTCGACATTGTCCGGAGTGCACAGGAAAATGCTCATGCCGATTTTTTGGATGTCTCCGCCAATGGCGTAGACTGTTCCGCTGAGGAAATCGACTATCCTTTTTGCCTGGTCGTGATCAATCCGCTGAAGGTTGACAACAACCGCCCTCCTGTTTTTCAAATGGTCGGCTATTTCCTGGGCTTCGGAATACATCCTTGGTTCAATTAAAACAACCTTCGAATTGGAGGACTTCTGAACGCTTTGGAGGCTGACGACATTTTGGGTTTTGACGGCCTGCTGTTTTTGAGGCCTCATTGGTTCCTGTTCTTCAATATAGTCCTCTTCTTCATCGTATTGTTCATCCAGAAAAAAGAAATTTTTAAACTTCGACTTAATGCTCATTTACCTGCACCTCCATATCGTTTTTTCCGACGAGAGCCGTGCCAATCCGTATCATGGTCGCCCCTTCCTCAACGGCAATTTCAAAATCGTTTGACATTCCCATCGACAATTCTGTACAAGGGGCATACGGCAGTCCCATAGCTTGAATCCTATCCCTAAGACTCCTAAGCGTTCGAAAACAGTTTCTTAGAATGGTTTCATCTTCCGTCAGTGGAGCCATGGTCATCAAGCCCTCAACACTTATTCTTTCGAAATCCCCAAGCTCGGCAATAAATGACATGGCCTCATCAGGAGTTAGTCCATGCTTTGATTTTTCTCCGGAAACATTCACCTGAACGAGGCATTTAACCTTGCCAGCAGCCCGCTTATTAAGCTCACTGGCAAGGGACAGCCTGTCCAGTGAATGGATATAGTCAGCTTTACCGATAATATTCTTTACTTTCTTTGTTTGCAGGGACCCAATGAAATGGAACGAAGCTTTCCCATGAAGTGTATCCCATTTTTTCAGAAAGCCTTCATCACGGTTTTCGCCAAGATCGGAAACCCCGGCCTCCACAGCCTCCAAGGCCCTTTGCGTACTGACGTATTTGGTGACTGCAATTATTCGAACCCCGGCAGGATCCCTGTTGGATTTAAGGCAAGCATCCTTTATCCTGGTGCGTATATCTCTAAGATTTCCTGCTACCTCCATTACCGCTAAGAACCCTCCTTCCAACCTATAAAACCAAGCATCCTCCCGGTTTTCCCTTTGTCCCTCCTATGGGAAAAAAAGCTGGCACCGCTGCATGATGAACAAAGGCCGGTAGTTGCTATGTTCTGCACTGGTATCCCTGCCTCCTCCAGCAGAACCCGGTTCATTGACTGGAGATCGAGGGAGTATTGGCCAGCGCTAATTTGATTATATGGTTTTTTTTCGACATGTTCTAGTGCCTTTTCCACAAAAGCGATAACCTTGTCATCAACAATGTAACAATCTTTGCAAATGGATGGCCCTATTGCGGCAAAAATGGATGAAGGATCTATGCCTTCATCCTCCCAAGCCTTGACCATCTTGGGGCCAATCCCGTTAACTGTACCCTTCCAGCCGGCGTGTGCGATGCCAACCATCCGGCTGAAAGGTTCAATGAAATACAACGGCACACAATCCGCAAAGCAAAGTGACATGAGGATTCCGGGTTCATTTGTGTAAAATCCATCCGTGTCCTTTACGGAATTATCATACGCGGCAGCACCCATTCCTTTTAAATTCGGATGTGCCTTTACTATATTTGTTCCATGAGTCTGTTCGGCACCAACCATATCAAGAAGCTTGAATCCCGCCATACGTGCGGTGGCACCCCTGTTGGCCATAACCATTCCAGGATCATCCCCAACATGGTAGCCGGTGTTCAGGCTATCGAATTCCAGTCTGCTGTATCCACCCTGACGTGAAGTAAAACCGGCTGAAAGGCCGGGAAAGTCATTCATCCACTTTTTGAGGATGTAAAGCGATTCATTTTGGGAAATAAATGGTTCCATGGCTCTCCCCTGTTTTTTCTCTAGTTTACCACAACACGCCTAAATCCGACAGGTTTACTTACCCCACACTGTTTTCCTGGCCCTCGGGTGATGGCTTCAACGCCTGTCCGCTGGCCCTCACCAGAATGACATCGTGGCCAATCTTTAAAATATTGGACCATGGGATGACCGTATCGTCCTCTTTTCCAAAAAGGCCGAGAACCTTCCCGGAGCCGCTAATTACCACTGCCTGTATTTTTCCTGTTGCCAAGTTTATGTCTATATCGGTTACATTGCCGAGCTTTTTGCCATCTGCTACATTAACGACATCCTTCATTTGAAAATCCGATATCCTTACCATTTGATTCACTCCTGTCCTGTTCTATTTAAACTATATGCAGAAGACCAGGATTATTGTTCAAGGATATGTATCGGCCGAGATAAAACTTACGGGCACTTTCGACCTGGCAATGTAATAAGGTGCAATGAACAAAATGCGCAAGCGCCTTCGCGACAAGCACAAACCGCTTGTCCCTGCGATGATTATTCCAAGGAGCTTTCCTTAGTGGTCAGCCCCGACCAGCATAAGACGGGGCCCGCAGGACACTGAATGGCATCCCTGAATCCGCCCACGCACGAAGGAAATGCGAGCATTTCCGAGGACGGGCCTGCCCTCCGGAGGGAACCGGCTTATGACCTCGAGGGGCTAGGCGCTCCTCGAAAAAGCTAACGCTTTTTCTTCGTGCGAGGCTTATGCTTTCGAAGCTTATTCTGGTGGAGCTGGATTAATATAACTTATTTCGAGTTATCCACTATGTTCAATTTTATAATTTCCTGGACGATGAAAAAGCCACCCATGGCGGGCAGCTTAGCTTTGGATATTTTTATTCATTTGTTTAATTGCAGCCTTTTCCAGCCTTGAAACCTGCGCTTGGGAAATACCGATTTCATCGGCGACCTCCATTTGGGTTTTTCCCTGGAAGAACCGTTTTCGCAAGATTAGTTTTTCCCGGTCGTTCAGCCTGCGCATCCCTTCCTTTAGGGCGATTTCTTCAATCCACTGGGTATCCTTATTCCGTTCATCGCTCAATTGATCCATGACGTATATAGGGTCACCCCCGTCATTGTAAATCGGTTCGAACAGGGAAACGGGATCCTGTATCGCATCGAGCGCAAACACAATTTCCTCATGGGGAACCTCCAGAACCCTGGCGATTTCTTCCGCAGTGGGTTCCCTCGAAGTTTCGCTCATTAGCCTCTCCCTGACCTGGAGTGCCTTGTAAGCGATATCCCTAAGCGACCTTGAAACTCGGATAGGATTATTATCTCTTAAATACCGCCTGATTTCACCGATTATCATTGGCACTGCATATGTGGAAAACTTTACATTTTGGCCCAAATCAAAGTTGTCGATTGATTTCATTAGGCCGATGCAGCCAACCTGAAACAGATCGTCAACAAATTCCCCCCGGTTGTTAAAGCGCTGGATGACGCTCAGTACTAGCCGCAGGTTGCCATTGACAAGCTTTTCCCTCGCAGTCAGGTCACCTGCCTGCATTTCCCTGAAAAGCATGCGCATTTCATCGTTTTTCAATACCGGAAGCTTCGATGTATCGACGCCGCATATTTCAACCTTATTTCGGGTCAATGCCTTTTCCCTCCTTGTAGGAGCTGCTGTTCAAAAAACAGTATCTCCGTGGAAAGGAAAAATATGCAGGGCACCCGAGGTACAGGGGAGGGCGAAAAGAGAAAAAGCCTTTAAGTTGCTGCATTTCTTAGCAAAAAAATTTTTCTTGGTCTTGGTCTGAAATTTATACCATTTTATTGAATTCCTTGCGGAGCCTTTTAATAATTCTTTTCTCGAGCCGCGAGATATAGGATTGCGAAATGCCTAACATATCGGCAACATCTTTCTGTGTTTTCTCTTCCCCATTTGCAAGCCCGAACCGAAGCTCCATAATTTGTTTTTCCCTGTCGGAAAGCTGGTGGAGCGCCTTTGATAACAGCTTACGGTCGACATTAGCCTCCAGGTCCCTTGTAATGATATCATCATCCGTTCCAAGAACATCTGATAAAAGCAGTTCATTGCCATCCCAATCGATGTTAAGCGGCTCGTCAAATGAAACCTCGGATCTGATTTTGTTGTTTCTTCTCAAATACATCAGAATTTCATTTTCAATGCATCTCGAAGCATATGTAGCCAGTTTTATTTTCTTTTCCGGATTGAAGGTGTTGACCGCCTTTATCAGCCCTATCGTCCCGATGGAAATCAAATCCTCAATATTGATTCCAGTGTTCTCGAATTTCCTGGCAATGTAGACAACTAGACGTAAGTTCCTTTCTATAAGAATCGACCTGGCGATTTTATCCCCTCCGGGAAGTTTCTTCAACAGGACTTCTTCCTCATCCTTGCTCAGAGGGGGAGGAAGCGCTTCACTTCCGCCTATGTAATAGACTTCATCACTTTTCAAACCAAGTTTGAAAAGTAGCTTGGACCAATAATAGTATAATCGGAGCCTCCATTTTTTCACTTGTAGTCCTCCTTCTAAAAAAAGTATCGGTGAGTATAATTAGTATTAACTTGCCATGCCAGGACCCCCTGGAATACCTGTTAGCATTTTTGGATGGACAATGCACTCAAAGGTCCCATCGGATGAAAGCTCCTGAAGCGTAAATGAAACGAGCACCTTGCTAGTTTTATAGATTTTTTCACCCTGGGTAATTGTCACCAAATCGGGTTTAATAGCGAGCACCAACTGATTTTCTTGTCCAACAACGGAAAAGGGAATGATTCTTAAGCGGTGCTCCCATTCGGAATCAAGTTTTTTTTCTCCATAGATTATCGCTTCCGGATTGGACGACGCAAGCGCAAGTGGCCCGGGAAGAGAGCCAATTGCATTTTTCACGGATGCGAACATAACAGGCAGCCGGGATAATGGGTCATACAGCTGATTGCCACTATCCACTAGCCCGGTATAATCGTAAGTTTCCCCGTTAATTGAGACCTGAACGCCGACAAGCTGGCCAAACTTGATTTTCGCCATCTCGTTGGCTTCAAGCCTGTTTTTCGAAAAGTGCCAGGCTAGCGGGAACCCAATCAATACGAATGCCCAGCTAACCGGATCTCCAAAACCTGATGATACGGACGCGAGGAATGTCCTGGAGGCTACCCCGCCAGTCTGCAGGAAATAATGCGCGCCCATCAATGCACCCCCAATTAAAAACGTCGAGAAATATAGCGCGGCCAATGCGGCCAAAAAAAATTTAATCCCTTTGTACCCAAAAGCAGTTAAAACCATAAAAGCTGAAAACAGCAGTTTGGAAACGGGATGCCCCGAATAAATGCCGAGTGGGGTAAAATGAAGCAAAATAATTAGGGACCCAATGAATCCCCCTGCAGCAATCCGCCACAGAGGAATGGCCTTTTTAAGGACGATTGCAGCCAGGCTGAGGAGAAGGCAGTCAAAGAACAAATTTAAAGCCCAAATCACATCCAGGTAAACAGTCACACGTACCTCCTTTTCCGGGCTCCTGGAGGATATCTGCAGGATGCCGTGTTCTGTTTACGGAAAAGTATATAGTATATTCGGGTTGAAAAGGTGTCGATTCATGTAACCGTACAGAAGGAATTTTCAACGATTCCCTTCACCTTTTGCCAATATATCCTGTGTTGAAAATAGGATTATGATCAAAATGCGTAAGCGCCTTCGTGACAAGCACCAAAACCGCTACGTGACAAGCAAAAGACGCCTGTCCCTGCGATGTTAATTCCCAGGAGCTTTCCCTTTGTGTCCCTGCGATGATTATACTGGGAAGCTTTCCTTATGCTATCGCTTAATTCCGTGCGATGTATTTTCAGGGAAGCTTTCCTTGTACTAACGCTTTTTCTTCGTGCGAGGATTATGCTTTCGAAGCTTATTCTAGTGGAGCTGGATTAATATAACTTATTTCGAGTTATCCCAAAGGTTCGATTTAATAATTTCCTAGATGAGAATAAAAAGCACGGCCCAGGGATGGGCCGTGCTTTTTAATATATTTGCAGAGCGCGAAGAAACACGCACTATTTACCGTCTTCTGTTCCGGTTGCGGAGGAATGTTGGGATATCCAATGTGTCTTCCTGGGAAACCGAGGATTGCCTTTGCGGTTCCGGAGCAGGTTCTTCACGCTTTGGCTCCCTTTTCACCGTTCCAATTGAAGGCTTCGGCTGCCCAAAGGATTGGCGGGCTGAAGGCCTTTGCTGCAGGGTCTCTTCGTTGAAACCAGTTGCGATAACTGTAACCAGGATTTCGTCCTTTAAATTTTCATTGATGACAGAACCAAAAATCATGTTAACTTCCTGGTCGGACGCAGATGCTACGATATCAGCCGCTTCCTGAACTTCATATAGGCTAAGGTTTGTCCCGCCAGTGATATTCATCAGGACGCCTTGGGCTCCGTCAATTGAAGTTTCTAGGAGTGGTGAACTGATCGCTTTCTTCGCTGCCTCTGCAGCCCGGTTTTCACCAGCAGCTATACCAATCCCCATAAGAGCCGAACCCTTGCTTGACATGATCGTCTTCACATCCGCGAAATCGAGGTTAATCAAGCCCGGCACTGCGATAAGGTCGGAAATACCTTGGACACCTTGGCGAAGTACATTATCCGCTTCACGAAATGCTTCAAGCATTGGTGTACTTTTGTCGACAATTTCCAAGAGGCGGTCATTTGGAATCACGATAAGTGTATCCACGGCTTCCTTCATTCCGGCGATGCCCATGGCTGCCTGTGACTGCCGCTTTTTGCCCTCGAAAGTAAACGGGCGTGTTACAACCCCAACTGTCAGGGTCCCAAGATCCCTGGCGATTTGAGCAATAACAGGTGCCGCACCGGTACCTGTACCCCCGCCCATCCCGGCAGTTACGAAAACCATATCCGCACCGCGAAGTGCTTCTTCAATTTGTTCCTTGCTTTCTTCGGCAGCCTTTTTCCCTACCTCTGGATTGGCGCCTGCACCTAATCCCCTCGTAAGTTTTGCGCCAATTTGCATTTTAACTTCCGCTTTGGAAAGATTCAGTGCCTGGGCATCCGTATTTACAGCGATAAATTCAACGCCCTGGACTCCATGCTCAATCATTCGGTTCACAGCGTTGTTTCCGCCGCCTCCGACGCCAATAACTTTTATGGTAGCTAATTGATCTAAATTTGTATCAAACTCCAACATGACAAATCCTCCTAATCCGTCCATATTCCTTGTCGCCCTTACGCCTTGTTTACAAGAGGCACATTGCCTGCCTGGTTTCAGAAGCTAGAGAGTCAGGCAGGAAACCCCTGGCTTTTTTTAGTTCAATCATCAATCAGCATCTGAAAAGCCGTTACCCGAAGGCATTAATCGTCTATTCAAAAAAGTAGCCAAAAAATTTCTTTACTTTTGTCGACATTTTTTCTTCTGGCTGTTTCGCCTGCTTGGGAGCAGCCTGAGGTTTCGCCGACCTGTTTTCCTTTTGTTCGGAGGAATGCGGTACACTTACTGACTGGACTGTATAGCCGTCCAGCCTGCTGTTCCTGCTAGCGTATTTAATCAGGCCCACTCCTGTTGTGTATTGCGGCTCCCTTACACCGATGTAATCAGGAACCGCCCTTCTAACCCGGCTCTGGAAGACTGCTTGGGCAAGCTCCAATACACCTTCCATATTGGAAACTCCTCCTGTTAGGACATACCCTCCCGGCAGGTCGCGAACTCCCATTCTCTTCAACTCGTTAAGAATCAGGTCAAAAATCTCTTCAAGCCTGGCTTCGATAATTTCTGAGATTTCTTGTTGTGTAAATTGCTGGTGCTGGTCGCTGCCAATGACTGGGACGCTGAAAACCTCATCACCGGCTGCTTCCTCAAAAAAGGCATGTCCATATTTAATTTTAATTTTTTCTGCATTTTCCGTCGAGGTTCTAAGGACGATGGATAGGTCCTTCGTTATATGATCACCGCCAATTGGTATCACACTGGTGGCTGTCAGGTGGCCTTCTTCGAAAACAGCAATTGTCGTTGTTCCCCCACCTATGTCGATTAATGCGGTTCCAAGGTTTTTCTCGTCGTTTGAAAGGGAAAACATTCCCGCGGCCAAAGGCTGAAGCGTAATATCGAGAATTTCAAGGTTCGCACGTTCAACACAGCGTAAAACATTATGTAGGATTGTTTTGTAGCCTGTAATGATGGTGCCTTCCATTTCAAGCCGTACCCCCATCATATTGAGAGGATCGGTTATTTCATCCTGTCCATCAACAATGTATTGGTGTGGCACCACATCAATGATTTCCCTTTCAGGGGGTATGGAGATAACCTTCGCGGCATCCTCTACCCGATAAATATCTTCACGGGTAATTTCCTTGTTATCCCCGGAAACCGCAACCACTCCATGGCATGGCTGAAGCATAACGTGGTTGCCGGTAATTCCTACAATCACCTGCCTGATTTCCATTCCTATCATTCTCTCGGCCTGTTCGACTGCTTTTTTAATAGAATGAACGGTTTCTTCTATATCAACTATGGCCCCTTTTCTTAGCCCGGCTGATTTTACGTTGCCAACTCCGATAATATTTAACGAGTCATTGACCTTTTCACCAATGATAACTTTTACACTGGATGTACCGATGTCAAGACTTACAAATATCTCATTGTTGTTCATCCTAAGGCACCTCCTTCGGCAAATACTGCACCTTCTACTAGATTTATCGTTCATAAAATTGTAAATATAATTATATATTATAAAAATATTCGTCAGAACGAAATGATTCCCTTTAAAAAAAATCAAATTTTTTCTGTTTTTTCACGGGATGTTGACCATTTGGCCAGAATTATCCTTCTAATTACAGCAATATTCTGAAACAGCCTTACTCCGAAAGCAAAAACGGCGGCTAAGTACAAGTCTACACCAAGATGGACTCCCAGGAAAGCTAAACTTGCTGCAAGAATAATATTAAAGAAAAAGCCTGAGACGAAAACCTTTTCATCGTAAATATTCTGAAGTTGCGCCCTAATTCCGCCAAAAAGGGTATCCAAAGCGGCAAGGACGGCAATAGATAGATAATTTGAATATTCGTCAGGAATCCTTATCTCAGTCATTAGGCCTAATATTACCCCGATGATGAGTCCCAGTAATGGAAGCCACATTAGGAATTCCCTCCTTCATCGGCCTTTGCCGGCTTCATAGTGTTTATTCGGACTGGATTCTCGTATGCCTCAATTTCAATATCTGGCAGTGCATCGGAAACTGTCAGCCTGAGATTTTCAATAAAGAACTCCTCCATTGATTGGGATGCTTTCATTCGGTTGGAAAGCTTCTCTGCAGATTGCGTATTGCCGGCTATCACTTTTATTTCAATCGGCAGTGTTGACAACCTATGCCCATCAATCCTTGTTTCCGAACTTATTTCACGAATGACAGTTGAATTGATGACCCGTTGCCCGTCAATGGATATTTGCTTTGCCTCATACATATTCAATTCATTTGTAAGCCTTTTTAAAAGGTCTGGAGAAACCGTATTGCTGATTGGGTCCCCAATCAGCACCTCCTCATAAACCGGTTCAATTGTCAGGATGATACCGGGTCCTGCAGCTTTCGTCAATCCAGCCTCGGACTTTAATTCATCAAGAGTTTCCCGTAGCACCTGTCCTTTTCCGTTTTGCCTTTTTGTTTCATAACCGGCAATCTTATCCTCTGTGGATCGGATTTCGGCCAGGAGATCCGATTGCAATTTCTTTTCCTTTAAAATATCCTGCCTAAGCTGCCAAATGTCCCTTGTATCACGTACATCTGCAGGTTCTTTTATCGTCTGGAACTGGATTGCGATCATAAAACCAATGATGGCCGCAACAAGAGAAAAGCTGGTAAGATTTTTTTTTTGCTTGTCCACAATTTTCACCTAACCTTCTTAGTGGACATTAAATAGATTAGCTGCCCAAAATCGGATTTAAACTTATAGAATCCTTTTTTTCAAGTGTGAAAAGAATATTGTCATTCACAAGCTGGTCCCTGACGCCCCCGGTCATAGTCAATGCTGGCTCAAGGACTGCAGGGTCCCCGATTGCAGTAATGATAAATGGGGCTGGATATTGCTTGCCATCAACTGTAATAACGGGGCCATTGCAAATGATATAGGACCTGGATGAGAGCCTTTGGCCATTGATTGCCACGGCTTCAGCCCCAGAAACATACAGTTCATTCACAACCTTGAAAACATGGTGCTCATGGACAAGATAATTATTAATATTTTCTTCATTCGGGTTGTATTCACCATCGGCGAGTGAAACCTCGATTCCCGGACCCTTAACTTTTACCTTTCCAAGGAACATCCTGTATTTTTCAGCATCTCCCGCGATAGAGGAATAGGCGTCTTCTTCTTTCGAAAGCTCTTTTTCTATCTGAAGAACCTTTGCCTGCTTTTTATTAAATTCCCTTTGAAGCTTTCGGTTTGCTTCTTCAAGAGATATTAGCTGGTTTCTGAGATCGATAGTCCGCTCGTAATGGCTGCCCGTAACATCTTTGTTTTTATGTTTATTTTCCACCAGGGTCAAATGATAGGAAAAGGCCATAATATATCCAAGGACAAGGCAAACGAGCGATAATATCACATGTTTACCCATCACTCTCTTCTTCAAGGCCTTCCTCCCCTTCTATTTCATATGCTTTAAAAAAGGAACCGACTTCTAAATCTATGACCCCTTTTATGTTTGGATCAAGCTGGCTCACTATCGAAGGATAATGGACCATTTTTTCTGCGAATGTTCTTAAGGAAGCACTCACTTCAAACCCGTCATTCATAAACAGCGAAACATGGAATTCATCTGTTTTTTGGGGAGTATAGTGGATTTCGGAAATTGAATTGTAAATTTCTTCTGGAAGCGATAAGAGGGAAGCACACATTTCATCAAGTACTTTTCCTTCCTCGAATCCCATTAATACAGGGACATTTTCCGAAAGAGACTGTTTTTTGTTGCTCGCGAGGACCTTCCCGTTTTCCATTACGGGATAAAAGCCCCCGTTCTTTGCGAGATAGCCTATCCGCTTATGCTCCGTTACGTTGATCAGGATTGTGTTGGGCAATACAATCTTTACCCTGGCATCCTTGAGTTCCGGCAATTTCATCAGCCTTTCAGCTGCTTGGCCCTTTTTTATTTTCCATATGTTCGCTTTGCTGGAGATACCGGAAACCTTCACAAGCTCAGTTTCTTCGTATACGGAATTTCCGCTCACTTTAATGGCACCCACATGGCTAAGGGGAGATTGTATGTAAAGGACTCCGGCAATCAGGATAAAAAATATAAAAAGCAGAAGGATCAGCCTTCTGTTCGCCTTTTTTCGCCTTTGTTCCTTCAGCTTTGGTATCCTGTCTTCCAAGGTAAGAACTTTGCCCTTTTGCATTTCCGTTCACCCCATCATGATTAGTGAAAAACCCGCCCCGCAAGAGGATAATCTAAAACAACGGCACGATAGTCTCATGCCGCCGTTTTGGTACAGCTTTTCGCCTAATCCAATGGAAACATTATAGCATAGAATTGCCTGCCGGTAAGAGGAATTTCGCGCTATTTCCTTCCAACTATCTCGACTTCCGTTTCCATTTGGATGCCATCGAGGGCCAAAATGGTGTCCTTCACATGCTGAATTAGCGCAAGCACATCTTCAGCTGTAGCATTGCCGGTATTAACAATAAAATTACCGTGCATTTCTGATATTTTTGCCCCGCCGATCGAATGCCCCTTCAGGCCGGCAGCTTCAATTAGCCTGCCCGCATAGTTCGGGAGCGGATTGCGGAAAATGCTTCCTGCACACGGATAATTCCAAGGCTGTGTATCCTTGCGGTAGTCCTTATTTTTTTGGAGCTCCCCCATGATTGCTTCCTTGTCACCCGATTCCAACTGGAAAACGGCTTCCACGACAATTCCGGGCCTTTTCTTTTGTAGTATGGATGACCTATAGGAGAACTCAAGCTCTTCATTTGTGAGCCACTCGATTTTGCCATCCTCAAATAATATATGGGCCTTTTTCAGTATTTTACTAATATCGGAACCGTGGGCGCCTGCATTCATGTATACGGCCCCGCCAACAGAACCGGGAATTCCTCCTGCGAACTCAAGGCCTGTGAACCCTTTTCTGCTTATTGATGTAGCAAGTGAAATCAGGGATTGGCCGCCCCCTACAGTTATTTCATTACCATTTTGCTCCAGGCGGTCCAGGCCGCTGCCCAGCTTAATAACTACTCCTTCTATTCCCCTGTCTGAGACTAGCAGGTTGGAGCCGCGCCCTATCGCCCGGAACGGGGCTTTGTGGCGCTTGATCACTTCCATCGTTTTGAATAGGTTTTCTATTGAAGATGGCTCGACTAAAAGGTCTGCAGGCCCGCCGATTTTAATGGTTGTATGTTGCGACAGCGGTTCCGCTTCCTTCACCCGGCCAATCCCGGCAGATTCTAACTCTTTTTTCAGCTCATCCATAAGGATTCCTCCCTTTCTTTATACAATCGGAGTTTTTTTCAGTGTATGCATTGCCCAAGGTGTGGTTCTCTTTTATTCTCAAGCAAGAATGCCCTTTCATCGGCTACACTTTGGCAGACGAACTGGAAAGTTTTTTAGGACATTAAATAGCCTGTCTGTAAGCGGAGTCAGATACTGCAGGTTTTTCGCTTCCCATCGCATTCCAGACACTTTGTCCCGGTAGGGTATTATCCCGTCAATCGTAATTTTTTTTTGCTTGAAAGCTCTTTTTCAGTCAGTCAACAGTTCGGGGCATGCCTGCTAAGTGCCAGGGCATTCTATTCCTGGTGCAGCAAAAACAACAGGCCCGGATACATATCACCCAGTACTCATAACCGAATCCTGCTTGAACTCTTTTAAAAGATCTATGCTTCTCCTCTTCCAAGTGAGAAACCTCCAGATCGAATTTATGTTTAGAAGAAAAGTTTTCGTTTAAAACCGGTTATATGTATAGCAGCGAACGGACAATTTTCGCGGGACAAGCTTACTCTCAAGCTCCTTTTCTGTTCATATATATATAAACTCGGCTTTCGGGTCCTCCTTCTGGATTTCCCTTATCAGGGCCTCCGGTATCCTCACCGTTGATGGCTATTTTCATTGGCCCACCTCTTCCAGCATCATGCTGTCCCTCCACCTCTGGCAAGCATAAAAGCACCCGCTTTATATACCCTCATTCTACTATAAATTAAACAAGGAAACGACGAAAAGGGTCCTGGTATACCATTCCATTTTTAATTTCGAGCCAAAACGATGAGATAAAAGAACCCTGCATCAGCAGGGCACCAGTCAATATTTTACATAGCGGCTAATGTTTAAGAGTACCCCGATCGCCATAAGCATGAGGGTAAGTGATGACCCGCCATAGCTTAAAAACGGAAGTGTGATTCCTGTAACGGGCATAAGCCCCGTCACAACACCTATATTGATCATGACCTGGATGGCAACCATCGCAATGATGCCAACAGCAAGGAAGCTACCGTACAGGTCCGGAGCTCCAAGAGCAATCCTGATTCCCCTCCAAAGGAGCAAGGAAAATAAAAGCAGAATAAGCGAGCCTCCGATAAAACCCAATTCCTCCGCCAAAATCGCAAAAATAAAATCCGTTTGCGGCTCTGGAAGATAAAAGAATTTCTGGCGGCTTTCACCGAGGCCAAGGCCAAAAAGCCCGCCTGGCCCAATCGCATAAAGAGACTGAATAATTTGGAAGCCGCTGTCCTGCGCATCCGACCAGGGATCAAGGAAGGATGTTATCCGTTTAATACGGTAAGGGGCCGATATGATTAGACCAGCGAAACCGGCTGCACCAAGAAGCATTAGTCCCGCAAAATGGCTCAGCCTTCCCCCGGCAACGAAAATCATCACCAGGCAGGTGCCGACCATTACCGTACCTGTCCCAAGATCGGGCTGCAGCATGATGAGCGCAAAGGCAGAAAACACCAAAGCCAGGGATGGTATTAACCCTTTTCGGAAAGATGTAATCATTTTTTGCTTCTCTGAAAGGAATTTCGCCAGAAAAGCAATCATTGCGAGCTTCATGAATTCGGAGGGCTGAATCGAAAAAGCGCCTACTCCTATCCAGCTCCTGGAACCATTCCTGACATTTCCTACCCCGGGTACCAGGACCATCAAAAGCAGAACGAAACACACAATGAGGATAATTTTCGCCCATGTACGCCACGTTAGATAGTTAATATTCATGATGAAAAACATCGCTGCAATTCCGACTCCCGCAAAAAGCATTTGCCTTTTCGCAAAGAAAAAGGAATCATCGAACTTAAACTGGGCCCAAATTGCACTCGAACTATAAACCATGATAAGCCCAAATGCCAGGAGTGCAAATGTAACAGCCAAAAGGATCATGTCTGGAGAATTCTTTTTTACTGGCAATGCCAAACACCTCTGCCCCATGCATGTATTGGGCGTTCCGGTGAGCCAGGCATATTGCGATTAGCGGCTCAAACAAGGAGACAAGCCCTTACTACAGCTTATGCACCGCCTCAATAAACATGTCGCCACGGACCTCAAAAGTTTTGTACTGGTCCCAGCTTGCACATGCAGGTGAAAGGAGAATGACATCTCCGGGATTGGAAAGCCTGTACGCTTCCGGAACAGCACCCTCAACATTATCGGCGCGGACAAGTGATTTTATTCCTGCTCTCCTGCCAGCTTCCTCAAGTTTTGCGGCAGTCTGGCCGAATGTAATCAATGCTTTTACGTTTTTCATGTAAGGTATGAGCTCATCAAATCCATTGCCGCGATCCAGACCGCCCGCCAGTAGGACAATTGGTGCGTCAAATGCCTCAAGCGCTTTTTGCGTGGCAAGGATATTGGTTGCCTTCGAATCATTATAAATTTTTATGCCATCCTTCTCAACAACAAACTGGAGGCGATGGCGGACCCCTGTGAAGGTTTTCAGCACTGATTGGATCGCCTCATTCGACACGCCGGAAAGCTTAGCGGAAGCGAGTGCGGAAAGGATATTTTCAAGATTGTGTTCACCTGGGAGGGCCACATCTTCCCGATGGAGGACTTTTTCGCCATCAAAGCAAAGCCAGCCATCACTCGTATAGGCCCCCCTTCCTAAATCCCTTGTAGACGAAAATGGAACAAGGCATGCGTTCGATTCCCTGGCAATGACAGCAGTTTCTTCCTGGTCAGCATTGTAGACAAGGTAGTCGCCATCCCCTTGGTTCTTTGTAATGTTCGCCTTCGCGGCATGATAGCCAGTCCTTGTACCGTGGTAATCAAGGTGGGCATCGTAGAGATTCGTTAATACAGCAATCTTTGGCCTAAACTTTTCAATGCCCATCAACTGGAAGGACGAAAGCTCGATTACGATAGTATTTTCCTTGGTGGCTTCCTGGGCAACACCGGAGGCAACCGTTCCAATATTCCCTGCAATAAGGGGGTTTTTAGCCCCCTGTTTCAGCATTTCAAAAATCAGTGTCGTTGTCGTTGTTTTTCCGTTTGTACCAGTTATTCCGATAAATGGTGCTTCGGATATTTGCCAGGCAAGTTCGACCTCAGTAATGACAGGTATTTTCTTTTCCATGGCTCTCATTACCATTGGGTTTGTATAGGGGATGCCAGGGTTTTTTACAACCAGTTCAAACCCTTCCTCAAGCAGTTCGACTGGGTGGCTGCCGCATATGACAGTAATCCCCTGTTCAAGCAGCCCTTGGGCCTCTGTGTTCTCGGAAAGCGGCTTGAAGTCATTGACGGTGACAAAAGCGCCAAGCTTATGAAGGAGCGCGGCCGCGGTCACTCCGCTTTTTGCCAGGCCCAGGACTAATATTTTTCTGTGCTGGTACGTTTCGATCATCTTCACTTACAACCACACCCCGATATAAATTCCAAGTATCGCAAAAAGGAGGCCTACAGTCCAAAAAGTAACAACGACACGCCACTCTGACCACCCCGATAATTCGTAATGGTGATGGAGCGGGCTCATCTTAAAAATCCTTTTCCCGGTCGTTTTAAAAGAAATGACCTGTAGGATGACGGAGAGCGTTTCAATAACAAAGACGCCTCCGATTACCAGGAGCAGCAATTCGTGTCCTGTAAGAATTGAAAGTGCGGCGATGGCCCCGCCGAGCGCCAATGATCCGGTATCACCCATAAACACTTTTGCCGGATGGGCATTGAATACTAAAAATCCCAATACCGCGCCGACTACAGCAACACTAAAAATTGACAGCTCGAACTGTGACTGGCTCCAGGCAAGGACAGCAAATGCCCCGAATGCAATGGCTGCCGTCCCCGAGACGAGGCCATCAAGCCCGTCTGTCAGATTGACTGCATTCGAGAAGCCGACGAGCCAAAAAATGACAAAGCCGAGATAAAACCAGCCAAGGTCAATCGAGAAATCCGTAAAAGGCAAACCTAGTTCGGACGGCATTTCATTTCTTCTGTATAACAGATAAAAAATGACCGAAATAATAATCTGGCCAAGCAGTTTCTGTTTTGACGTAAGGCCCAAATTGCGCTTCATGGCAACTTTGATGAAATCATCAAGAAAACCAAGAAGGCCGAAACCGGCAGTAACAATAATTAGCATATGGGTCTTGGAGGTAGGCCCTGCAAATTTACTCGCCATGACGAGTGATGTAATAATGATGGACAAAAGGATAATAATCCCGCCCATAGTCGGAGTCCCCGACTTTTTCTGGTGAGATTTAGGCCCCTCTTCCCTTATGCTTTGCCCAAATTTCAGTCTCCTGAGAAAAGGAATAAAGACTGGGGAAAGGAGGACGGATATTAAAAAGCCCATCAGGATTGTAAAGAAAATAACTTGCTCAAGCATAAAGCTGCCTCCTTACCGGAAAAGCGGCCTTGGCAATGCCCTTGGCCACAAAAATATCATTTGAAGTTTTTTTGGGGAGAAAGCCCTTGTGAAAAAAAACAAATTGTCTGGTACTCATAAATACATTAATCTCCATTATATTGTAGTTTAGTTTTGTGTGTTTTAGTCCTTTGCCATCCGAAGGACAGCTTCCCTGGCAGCAACCCTGTCGTCGAAATCATGCTTAACCCCGTTAATTTCCTGATAGGTCTCGTGCCCCTTCCCGGCTATTAGGATAATATCGCCGGACTCCGCGGAGCGTACCGCGAAATTGATGGCTTCTCTCCTGTCGGGAATGACCTTGTAATCCCTGCCTTTTACCCCCTCTTCCATATCCCCGAGAATCGCAAGGGGATCCTCGCTCCTTGGGTTATCTGAAGTGAGCACCGGGTGTGTTCCATAATCGCATGCAATTTTGGCCATTAACGGGCGCTTTGCCTTATCCCTGTCGCCACCGCAGCCGACGATGACATAGACATTCCTTTTCGCAAATTCGCTGACTGTTTTTAAAACATTTTCCAAGCTATCCGGCGTATGTGCATAATCGACAATTACGGTAAAGTCCTGGCCAGCATCAACCGTTTCGAACCTCCCAGCCACTCCTTCTATTTTCTCAAGTGTAGCCAGTGCGTCTCTGGGATTTAATCCTGCAGCAATAGCAGCCCCAATTGCGGCAAGGGCGTTATATACATTAAACTTGCCGACCTGCTTCATTGTAACAGGGTAAGACTCGCCAGCCACTTGGAGGATAAATGATGTTCCCTGCGGGGATAGCTTGATATCCCCAGCCTGTATATCGGCCTTTTGATCGATTCCATATGTAAGAACATGCGCTGCGGTTGCTTTTATGAATTCCCCGGAAGCGGGATCATCACTATTTAAAACCGCAAATTTTGGTGAATTTTCGGAATAGGTATTCCCCAGTTGGGAAAACAAAAGGCTTTTTGCCTGCCTGTATTTTTCCATCGTCTTATGGTAATCCAGATGGTCCTGGGTAAGATTTGTAAATACGGCTACATTGAAATCCGTACCATGGACCCGGCCATAATCAAGTGCGTGGGAGGATACCTCCATTACCGCATGCGTAACACCTTCATCAGCCATCATCCTGAACGTTTTCTGAAGTGTGAGGCTTTCCGGTGTAGTATTCTTTACATCATATTTTTTGTCGCCGATTTTTGTGTACATTGTTCCGATCAATCCGGTCTTGTTCCCTGCATCCGCAAAAATTTGTTCAATTAAATGGCTCGTTGTTGTCTTGCCATTCGTTCCTGTTATCCCCGTCAAATGGATACCATGGCTTGGATGGCCATAAAACGCGTCGGCAATCACGGCCTTTGCCCTCGTCGTATCGCGGACAATAAATACAGGAACCGAGCAGTCAAGCGGCCTTTGGGCTACAATCGCTGCTGCGCCCTTTTTTACAGCCGTCTCTGCAAAATCATGTCCATCCACGGAGTAGCCTTTAATGCAGATAAACAGACTGCCATCTATTACCTTGCTATCGCTGTCTTCAACAGAGACAATTTCGGGATTCTCGTCCGGCAATGCACCGGGTTGGTGTAAATGCTTTAAAAGGTCATGCAATTTCATTTTTTCAATTCCTCTCTTGCGTAACAATCGATACCTATTTTACATGATACACTTGCATTTCGCCATAAATCCATCGTTAATTGCCAAGTCCGCCGCATAACTTAATCTATATCCTGGAAACACAGGAAGAAGGCGGAGGAAAAGGTTCCATCGCCTTCCAATTTTTAATTTCCATTTCCAAAATAAAGGATGATGGTTGAGCCGTCTTTCACCCGGGTACCTGCCTGAGGCAATTGCTTGATGACAATATCGCCTTCACCTTTTGCCTCGACTTTAAGGTTTTCCATTTGCTCCCTTAACTCTTTTTTGGAAAGCCCTTCGAGATTTGGCATTTCAATCATTGGTACATCCTGCCACGTCATTTTCTTTTCAATTTGTTCCTTTCGCGGCTCAACACCCATCGCCAGCAGAGAATCTTTCATGATATTTCCAACAATCGGCGCGGAAACAACACCGCCAAATTGGACAGTACCCTTTGGATTGTCTACAGCGACATACACAACGAGCTGCGGGTCATCCGCTGGTGCGAAACCGATAAAGGAGACGATATGGTTGTTCTCAAGGTAGCGTCCGCCTTGAGCTTTCTGGGCAGTCCCAGTCTTGCCGCCTACCCGGTAGGAATCGATGAACGCTTTTCCGCCCGTACCTTGCGCAACGACACTTTCAAGGGCAAACCTGATTTGCTTTGATGTTTCCTCTGAAATGACACGCCTTTTTAGCTTTGGGGAATTTTTCATAATCACCTGATTTGTGACAGGATCAACCAATTCCTTTGCTATATAGGGGGTATAGAGGTATCCCCCGTTTACGGCAGCTGCCACGGCCGCAACCTGCTGAATGGGTGTTACTGAAACCCCTTGGCCGAATGCTGTTGTTGCAAGTTCTACCGGTCCGACCCGATTCATATTAAACAGGATGCCTGTACCTTCACCCTGAAGGTCTATTCCAGTTTTTTGGCCAAAACCGAATCCTTTAATATAGCTGAATAGTTTGTCCTTTCCAAGCCTTTCTCCTAGTTCAACAAATCCAGGGTTGCATGAATTTTGGACGACCTCAAGGAAAGATTGGCTGCCATGCCCGCCTCGCTTCCAGCATTTCAGCCTCGCACCCGCTACCTGGACACTTCCGGAATCATGGAAATGGTCTTTTTCCAAATTCACCTTTCCTTCCTCGATAGCTGCGGCAAGAGTGATGATTTTAAATGTGGAACCCGGTTCATACGTACTCCAAACAGGGAGATTCCTGTTGTATACCTCCTGGGGAACGGTCCGGAAATTTGCCGGGTCAAAATTAGGTCGGCTTGACATGGCCAGTATTTCCCCATTATTAGGATTCATTGCTATCGCGACTAATCCATCTGGGTTATACGTTTTTTGAGCGATTTCCAGTTCTCTTTCAACAATTGTCTGGACTTTTGTATCAATCGTCAATTTTAAATCAAGGCCGTCTATCGGCGGCTGATAATCATCAGCCATATCATCCATACGGCGGCCTTTTGCATCCGCATAGAATTGGACCGAGCCTTTTTGGCCGCTTAATTCCTTATTATAGAATAACTCCAGTCCCATCAATCCCTGGTTGTCTATCCCTGCAAACCCAAGTACATGTGATAAATAATTGCCAAATGGATAATGGCGTTTCGAATCATCTCCCAAATAAATTCCTTTCAAGCCAAGCAAACGGATTTCCTTAGCCTTTTCATGCGAGATTTTCCTGCCTGAAGGAAGACGGATGATCGATTCGGTTTCCGTCAGGCTCTTGAGTGTGCTTTCCTTTGATGTATTTAAGACAGCCGCAAGCTTTTCGGCTGCGGTTTCCGGGTCTTCTACTTGCCTGGGCACGATCCAAACCGTTGGCGAACTGATATTCGTTGCAAGTGGAACCCCGTTGCGGTCGACTATTTCACCCCTCTTAGGGGCGAACGGAATATTTCGGCTCCAAGAATCCTTGGCCCTGTCGGTCAGCATATCCCCTAAATAAAATTGGACATACCCAAGCCGGACATCAATGATAATGAATACAAGGATGCCCGTTAAAAGGGCTGCCATCAGCCGTTTCCTAACCGTAACATTTGAAACCCGCATTAAGTGTGCTCCTCCTTCTTTCAGAACCTGGCCCCGTTTATTGGGGAAGGACATGCCTGTCGTTCATTCTTATGCGGGCCTATAAAAAAATAGAACGCCGGCGGGTAATCCCGCCGGCCGGATATGAGCTACTATTCCTTTACTTCCGGGTCCTTCATCTCCTCATCTTTTCCGTTTATGCTATCGAACGGGGTTTCGAGCTCAATTGTTAGATGGTCTCCATCCTTCAAAAGAGTCCCCTTCGTAATGCTTTGTTTGGCGACATAGCCTGAACCCTTAAAATTCAAGCTTAGCTTTGCCAGGTTAGCCGCCTTCATCGCATCCCTTAACGACCATCCGGCCATGTCCGGCATAACTGGATCCCCGGAAGTGCGGAGAATTACCTTTTCACCTTCCATCACGGTTTCCCCTGCAGCGGGAATCTGGCCGACAACAGTGCCGCCCTTCCCAATCACAACGGCATCAAACCCTTTGTCCTTAAGAAGCTTCCCAGCTTCCGAGGATTTCTTTCCCGCCAGGTCAGGCAATGCCTCGGTTTTTGGCGGAACAAGGGTGGAAGGCTTGATATTCATATATTGCAGGCTGTTTTTCATAACTGGATTAAATATCATTGAAACAGGAAGAGATCCCTTGAAATAGCTATCGATGTCCGGTTGCTGGACCGCAACATAGACAATAAGTTTTGGGTCGTCCTTTGGCGCCATTCCCAGGAAGGAGAAAATATAATCCCCTGGTCCCTTCAGGTAACCGCCGCCCTGCGACATTTCGGCAGTGCCAGTTTTACCCGCAACGCTGTATCCTTCGATATTGTAACGTTGACCTGTGCCATTCGGTGATGTAATAACTGTCCCCAATATATCCCTGACTTTCTTTGCAGCTTCAGGAGTAATTGGCCGCGAGACAACTTCGGGCTTTTTTTCCTCTATCGTTTCGCCTGTATCATGGTCAACTATTTTTTTGATAACATGGGGCTTCATCATTTTCCCATCATTTGCAATCGCGGTTGCCGCTTGGATTTGCTGAATGGCCGTGATGGCCGTTCCCTGGCCGTACGAGGTTGTAATTTTTTCGATCGGCCACTCATAGCGCAGCTTGCTTGTTGCTTCATCAGGAAGGTCAATCCCTGTTTGCCTGTCCAAACCAAACTTGGTCAAATACTCCCGGAATTTTTCAAAACCCAGTTTTTCTTTGGCGATTTTGGCAAATGCAACGTTCGATGAGCGCTGGACGCCCTCAAGATAGGAAATTGATCCCCATCCTTTTCCGTTATGGTCTTTGATTGCTTTATCACGGTCTGTAACCTTGTAGGAGCCAGATTTGTACTTTTCTTCCGAATTGAATACTGCCTCATTCACTGCAGCTGCAAGTGTGAAGATTTTCATCGTGGAACCTGGTTCAAACGGATATTCTATCGCTTCATTATGCCAGCTCTTTTCAATGCCGTCCCTTGTTTTCGGGTGGAAAGTCGGCCTTTGGCCCATCGCCAGAATTTCTCCTGTTTTCGGGTCGGCAACAATGGCGATGATTTTTTTGGGGTTGAATTCCTCGACCGTCTTATTTAAAGCATCTTCAAGGAAGGTCTGGATTTTTTTATCCAAAGTTAGGTAAATATCGTCTCCATTTTGGGCGGGAGTGACAAATTCCTTCCCTTTAGGAAGCAAATAACCCCACAAATCGCTTTCATAATTGATTTTTCCGTTCTCCCCTTTTAAAGACTGGTCCATGGCCTTTTCAAGACCGAGTTTCCCAAAGCTATTGATTTTGCCATCCTTCGATTTCTGCTTTTCGACAAATCCGACGACATGGGAAGCGAAGACGCCGTTTGGATAATAACGTTTCGATTCACGTTTAAAGATTATACCTGGCAGTTTTTCAGCTTCAATTTGCTTTTTAGTCTGATAGGGTATATCACTGCCAGCTTTGCCAAACTCGACTTGAAATACTTTAGGATTCTCTTTTTTCTTGGAGAGGATCCTAAGTATTTCGCTTTCTTCTAATTTAATATATTTTGATAGCTTTGCCGCGGTCTTTTCAGGATCGGCAACATGCCTCGGGTTATCCGGGTCGGTGGTCATCTTTTTATCCACGATGGCTACAAGGGTATAGGAGGCTGTATCTTCTGCGATTACCTCGCCAGTCCGATCCTTGATGGTGCCCCTCTCCGCTTCAATCGTGCTATACCTCATATGTTTCTGTTCAGCCTTGGCTGCCAGTGGCTGACCGGCGGCTTCACCCGTTATCCCTAAAACAAAAAAACGGTACAGGATGGCAAAAAAGAGCAGGCTGAAAAGAAAAAACAATCCAACTGCTCCTCTGTTTATATTTGGTTGTTTTTTTACCATTATTATTGCACAACCTTGACATTATGTTCGTTCAGCTTCAGGCCAAGTTCCCTTGCTTTGGCCATAATGCGGTCATAATTGCTTAGTTCTTTAACTTGGGCCTTCAAGTCCCCATTCGCTCTTTCATGCTCATTAATGGACACTTTCATTTCCTGAATATCTTTGTTCACCTTATAGATTTCAGACTGGGCAGAGACAATTTGGACAGCGCCAAAGAAAAGCAGGGCTGCGAAAATCGCCCAAATCAGTTTTTCACCAGGGGTAACCCGATGCCTTAATGCTTTCCTTCTTTCAGGCTGAATCGCCGGTTGCGTATGCTGGGTTTGCTGTTCTTGGAGTTTTCTTGCTAAACTGCTCATTCTTTCCCTCCTCAACTTCTGCGTGTATTATTCTCATTACTTTCAGTGGTTGGTTACTTAAATTTTTTCCGCAATCCTGAGCTTTGCGGAGCGCGCTCTGTTGTTTTCTTCCAACTCAAGATCTGACGGCAAAATTGGCTTTCGGTTTATCAATTTAAGTATCGGCTTAAACTCCTCGGGTATAATGGGAAGCCCAGGTGGAAGAGGAGGCGTTTCGGATGCCTGCTTGAATGCGGCTTTGCAAATCCGGTCTTCAAGGGAGTGGAACGTTATAACGGATATCCTTCCGCCTTCAGCCAGTAAATTAATCGCTTGTTCCAAGGATTTTTCAAAAACGCCTAGTTCATCATTCACCGCGATTCTAATCGCCTGAAAAATTCTTTTCGCTGGATGGCCGCCTTTTCTCCTAGCGGGAGCAGGGATGGCCTCCTTAATGAGTTCTACAAGCTCAAATGTCGTTTCGATCGGCTTTTTTGCTCTTGCCGCTTCTATTTTCCGGGCGATTTGCTTGGAGAATTTCTCCTCGCCATACCGGAAAAAGATACGGACCAAATCTTCGTACGACCAGTGGTTTACTACATCGTATGCCGAAATATCAGAGCTGCGGTCCATCCGCATGTCCAGCGGCGCATCATGGTGATAGCTGAATCCCCGTTCAGGTGTATCCAGCTGAGGGGATGAAACCCCAAGGTCATATAGAATCCCGTCAACTTTATGTATTCCAAGGTCCTCGAGTCCACTTTCAAGATGCAGGAAATTGCTTTTAATCAACGTCAGCCTGTCTTCATAAGGAGCAAGTTTTTCACGGGCATTCCTGATTGCGGTCTCATCCTGGTCAAAAGCGATCAGCCTGCCATTTTCTCCAAGCTCCTGGATAATTTTCAGGCTATGCCCGGCGCCTCCCAACGTGCAGTCAACATAGATGCCATCAGGCTTAATTTTCAGTCCATCGACTGCTTCATCCAATAATACAGTTGTATGTTCAAACATTTGCTTGCCACCTTTCCAATCGAGCGATACTTACGGAAACTATTCCAAAATAATAATTCCCTTAAATATCGAAGCCAATCATATTTTCTGCAATTTCAGCAAAAGAATCCTCGGATTCCTGGAAGTATTCTTCCCAAATCTGCTTGCTCCAGATTTCAATTCGATTGGAAACCCCTAAAATCACACATTCTTTTTGTAAGTTCGCATAGTCCAGTAAAGGAGCCGGAATATTGATTCTGCCCTGTTTATCGATTTCGCTTTCAGTTGCTCCTGAAAAGAAAAACCTTGTAAAGGCCCGGGCATCTTTTTTTGTAAGCGGAAGAGCTTTAAGCTTTTCCTCAATCAGGCTCCATTCAGAAAGTGGATACCCAAACAGGCATCGATCCAAGCCCCGGGTAATGATAAACATTTCCCCTAGGTTGTCCCGAAGTTTGGAAGGCACAATCAGGCGGCCTTTATTATCAATGTTATGATGATATTCGCCCATGAACATGCCCAATACCCCCACTTTCTAATTTGAATGTACCACAATCCTCCACTTTCCTCCACACTTTTTTTCTTTTCATGGCAAATAGTTGGCATAACATTGAGTAAGCGCTGCGGCAGGGTCAAAAAAAACAGCTCACCCTTAGGTGAACTGTTTAAATGCGTATCAATTTATGGCTTCCATCGAATTCATACTCAAGGTTCAAAAGCCTCGAAACAAAGTCGATGCCATATTTATTAAGATAGTAGAGGATATTCAATACCCTTTCCTGGGGGATTCCTTCCGGCCGCAATGCCAGGTTAACCCGGGCGAATTTATTAAGGGTAACTGCATGCTTTAACCGCGCCGCGTCTTCAAGCTTCTTTTCCAAAAAACCTACCTGGGAAAGGACGATCATTTCATTTTTCTTCAAAATAGGGAGCAATGATGGAACCGAAGCAGCTGTTTTCTCCAAAAGATTTTCATACTGGCCGATAATTTCTTTCTTTGCTTTCTTAAAGGCCTCTTCCAGTTCCGGATTCTCCAATGATTTAAGGAATTTTTCTTCCTCTTCCATCGTTCCCCGCCTAAGTGTTTCTGCAATATTGAGCTGAAGCTCTTTGAGGTCGGTTTCCACTGGGCGTTCGAGAATGGTCATATTCAACCTAGGTACTAGCGGCGGCATTTTCATGCCAAAGTGTTCAAAAACGAGCTTGAGTTCAGCCCAGTAAGCAATTTCTCCCGGTCCTCCGATAAAGGCCAAAACTGGAAAAAGCCATTCCTGCATCAATGGCCTCGTTACGACATTGTTGCTAAGCTTGTGTGGTTCTTCCCTTGCTATTTGAAGCAATTCATCCTGAGTAAACGAGACAGCCCCATTTTTTCCGGTAAACAGCTCCCTTCCCGGATCATACTCAAGGAGTACCCTCTCGGTTAGACGCGGTTCATAATAAAAGAGGTTTGCAGAATGCTTCGTTGTTTCAATGGCGTTCGGAAAGCCTTTTTTCCGGATGGCTTCCTGCTGGATTGACAAGCATTCGGAGATGGCGGCATGGCTTTTGATAAGCGCCTCGAATTTCCCGCTTTCGATTTGGCGCAGCTCTTTGTTACCCGAATCTACCAAAAGTAAGCCCGAGTCCCTGAACAGGTGAAGGATGATTGATGCGAAAAAATCGGTGAAGGCGGGAAATTTCTCCAGTGACTCGTCAATGAGGCCGACCAATTCCTTTGTATGGGCAGTTTCCCCGAAATGGGCAATCAAATTAGAGACCCATGAGCGGCATAGCTCCTGGTCAATCTCTATATCGGAGACCATTTTCTTTCCGAACACTTTCTGCGGGAATTTCCATTTCTCCGCCGTTGTTTCTGTAGGCACATAAATATGGTTGACTTCCTGGTAATCATGGTCCTCGCCCGCAATCCAGAACACCGGTACGACTGGCACCCCCAGCTTTTCTTCTTCCCTACGGGCAAGCTGAATAACGGATATAGCTTTATGTATTGTATAAAGCGGCCCGGTCAGAATTCCTGCCTGCTGGCCGCCAATTACGACAACACTATCCTGGCGCATCAATTTTTCGATGGATTTGCTCGTTTCATGGCTTTCCTGGAACCTGGCCATATAAGATTCAATATGCCCAGCCAACTGCTCTCTTGGAAAATCTCTAGAAAGCAATTCTTCAACTCTTTCCTTGTATGTTCCAGGCTCCTTATATGTATAATGGAAAAATGCCGTCACATCATCCGACTGCTGCAGATAGTCCGAAGCAAATCGATTGGTGGCTGGCAGTAAGAGATTTGAAACCTCCATATAGTACTTCCTTTCTGATTAAACAATTGTCATACCATATGAGTATAGCATTAACACCATCGAAGGAAAAAAACTTTGCTTTGTTTTTTCTTTTCTGGCGCTAGGATGCCTGGACCGCCATGATCGCCCTCTCGACAAGGCCAAATAAAATCAGTCCGACATAGGCAATAAAAAACAGCAAAAAAGTAAATCTCCAAAAACCCTTGAATACTTTCCGCAGTACAACTTCCCCTTTGATTTTCCATTGAATGATTGCGGACAGCATCCCAGCGAATAAAAGAATAAGTAATATAAGCCAAAGGAGAGAGCTTTCCCAGATTGTCATAATTAAAAAATGGACCGAAATGACTAACAGGAAGGTTGTGGCATCAAGGGCGAGCCCGACAGATCGGCGGTGATTTCCGGTTATCGGCTTGCTTATTGCAAAAACAATTAAATAACCCAAAAGGGGGAGGAAAATGAACAATGCGAAAATGGATGATAGAATCGTACTCAACCTTTTACCCCCCCAGCCAGTTCTCTTCCTTTGATTATTTCGTAATAGGCATTCAAAAGCGGCGCTTCCATCCCTTTGGACTTTGCTTGCTCCAATAGGTATCCAATGATGGCGTCTACCTCGGTCTGCCTTCCACTATCCAAATCTTTCAGCATGGAAGATTTGTTTTCGGCAGTATTTTTGCATATGCCCTTTACCTTCAAAAGCACGGAATGGTGATCCTTGAAATCCAAAATACCCGCAACTTCTTTAAATAACGTTTCCAACAGACTTTCAAAATGGCTGTTTTGAACAAGTTCTCCATTTTTCACCCCTAGGATTGCCGTAAGGGGATTGATTACAGCATTGGCGGCCAGCTTCCCGGACAGCATTTCATAGTAATCGGGTTCAATATGGAAAGGGAATTTTTCAGAGAGGGCGTCAGAAACCTTTTTAAGCAAATCGGGATTGCCCCTGAAAACCGCCACCCGTGTAACCCCCATGCCGTTATGGCTCACCGATGTAGAAGTCTCCCTTGAAGCCCCATGTTCAACGGAGCCGACGTAAATAGTTTCAGCTTTCATTTTTTCCAACAGTTTTAAATGGCCCATGCCATTTTGGAGAAAAAGAAATCCGCCTGTATCAGGCAAATCCCCAATCAACGACTCCAGCTGGTACTGCTTTACGGCGACGATTGTCAAGTCATTTTCCATCACCCCGCTGCCCAGCACCTGCGCGCGTACAGCTGCCCTTAATGGACCTATCCCGTTTAAGAGCCTTATGCCATCACGATTTATTTCATCCGCCTGTCTTTCTGTCCTAGTATAGAGTGTTACCTTAAAGAGGCGATGTAAATAAGCAGCGAACAATAAACCAATTGAGCCCCCACCGACTATCCCAATTTTCATAGTAAATTCACCCTATCTCATCTTTGCCTACATTTTACCAAATTACAGGACCTTTGTACCGAAAATTAGTTTTTTTGATTTAGTATTCTGGTCCAATCCGGCCAAATCAGGGCTTAAAGAACGAAAGGCTTTCCCGGCACAATGGCGGGAAAGCCCATAGATTCGGCCTAAACGGGATAGACCGGATGTTTTCTTGTACTGAAGTTCAGTTCCTTTGTTTCATAGTAGCCAAACCGTTTAATCAAAACATCCCTTAACTCGGAAGCGGCGACAATCTCGTCAACAATCAGTTCCGAAGCTAATCTGTAAATATCGATATGTTCCTTGTATTCCTGATGTTTCTCCTGGACAAATGCAATCCGTTCCTTCGGGTCTTCAATTTCATTGATTTTATTTGAGTAAACCGCGTTTACGGCCGCTTCTGGTCCCATAACGGCTATCTGCGCTGTAGGGAGAGCGATACAGACATCCGGCTCAAACGCTGGTCCCGCCATCGCATATAGCCCTGCTCCATACGCCTTCCGGACAATGACCGATATTTTAGGAACTGTCGCGGAGCTCATCGCCGCAATCAATTTCGCTCCGTGGCGTATGATTCCCGCTCTTTCTACCTTTGTTCCAATCATGAAACCCGGAACATCGGCAAGGAAGAGCAGCGGAATGTGGAAGGCGTCGCATAGCTGGATGAATTTCGCTCCTTTATCTGCCGAATCAACGAACAGCACTCCGCCTTTTACCTTTGGCTGGTTGGCAATGATTCCGACAGTCCTTCCTCCAATCCGGGCTAGTCCTGTTATTAGCTCCGGGGCAAAAAGCTTTTTAATCTCAAAAAAACTATCTGCATCAATCAGGGAATTGATCCCTTCGTACATATCGAAGGGGGCATTTTGGTTTTCTGGAATAATGGCCTCAAGGCTTCTCCCCTCAAGTGGAGCAGAAGGTTCCCACACTTTGGGCCTTTCTTTGAAATTCGCTGGGAAGTTGGCGAGATATTTTTTCGCAGCTTCAATCGCTTCCTCCTCCGAAGCTGCGAGGACATCACCGCACCCGGACACCGTACAGTGCATGCGCGCTCCGCCCATTTCTTCAAGCGTAACCTTTTCGCCAATTACTTTTTCGGCCATCCTTGGGGACCCAAGGTACATGGATGCATTTCCATCCACCATGATGACAATGTCACAGAATGCCGGTATGTACGCACCGCCAGCTGCAGACGGACCGAACAAAAGGCAGATTTGGGGTATCATCCCCGAAAGCTTCACCTGATTATAAAAAATTTTTCCCGCGCCGCGGCGGTTCGGAAACATATCAAGCTGGTCCGTAATTCTCGCCCCTGCCGAATCCACCAAGTAGAAAAGCGGAACCATTAGCTTTTCAGCCGTTTCCTGGATCCGAATGATTTTTTCAACGGTCCTTGCACCCCAGGATCCGGCTTTTACAGTGGAATCATTGGCCATGACACATACCGTCTGGCCTCCAACCTTGCCAATAGCTGTCACGACTCCATCCGCCGGAAGGCCTTTCGCCATATTGTTGGCGAACTTCCCATCCTCCTCGTACTCACCGTTATCAAACAACAATTCCAGCCGTTCGCGGACGAAAAGCTTTCCCTGTTCCTTCAGCTTTTCATGGTATTTTTGGTGGCCCCCTGCCTCGGCAACCTTCCTATTTTCAAATAATTTCTGCTGAATACCACTAGTTCCCTGCATAAGTTCCTCCTTATTCGAACGTGGCCAAAACATCGCCCTCATTTACGAAGTCTCCGATGGCCACCCTTAATTCGCCAATTTTTCCGCTGGCCGTACTTTCGATTGGAATTTCCATTTTCATTGATTCTAAAACGATGATTGTTTGTCCCTCGTTAACTTCATCACCCACGGCTACCAAAATATTAAATACAGTCCCTGCCATAGAAGATACGATTTCCTTCATTCCTGCTTCCTCCATCTCTTAATAACCTAGTTATTTGTTTTGTTACTGAGATATTCGTTCAATCGCTAACGTTTGCTCAAAAACGCAGTCGTATAATTCCCTTTCACAAACTGGGGATTATCCACTATTTCCTTGAATAGGAGCGCATTTGTTTTGATGCCGCTAATTTCCAGTTTTCCAAAAAAACTTCTGGCCCTGGATAGAGCTTCCTCCCTGCTGTCCCCGAAGAAAATGCATTTGGCTATCATTGGGTCATAAAAAGGAGTTACGGTATCTCCCTTGCCATACCCGGAGTCAATCCTGATCCCATCTCCTTCACTGAATGAAAATTCTTCTATCTTTCCGGGGGATGGGAGAAACTTCACTGGATCTTCCGCATATAGGCGAAACTCAATTGCGTGGCCAGATGAGGTAATCCCGTTTTGATTAACCGGAAGCGCTTCGCCGCGTGCAACCCTAATCTGCCATTCAACCAAATCGATTCCTGTTATTTCCTCTGTGACGGGGTGTTCAACCTGAAGCCGGGTGTTCATTTCCAGGAAGTAAAAATTCTCTTCTTCATCAAAAATAAATTCAATTGTCCCGGCATTCTTGTACTTGACTGCTTTCGCCGCTATGATAGCGGTTTCAAAAAGGTTTTGCCTTGTCCCTTCAGAGAGGAATGGAGACGGGCTTTCCTCAACCACCTTTTGATTCCGCCTTTGGACGGAGCAGTCCCTTTCAAATAGATGGACAATATTTCCGTGGCGGTCTCCAAAAACCTGAACTTCGATATGCCTCGCATTTTTAATGAATTTTTCCAAAAATACCCCATCAGAGCCGAAATAGGCTTTCGCTCTTGCCTTTATGGATGAAAAAGATTTTTCAAGCTCTTCCTCCCCGGAGCATTTAACCATACCTATTCCGCCACCGCCGCTGGACGCCTTCAGCATCACGGGGTAGCCGATTTTACCGGCAGCCGCAAGCGCTTCTTCAAGGGTTTCGATTCCCTCTGTACTCCCTGGAACCACCGGGACCCCTGCTTTTTCCATTGAGCTCCTCGAAGCAACCTTATCTCCCATTAGCCGGATTGTTTCTGGATCTGGACCAATAAATGTAATCCCTTCCTGCTCCGCCAGTTGGGCAAATTCCGCGTTTTCGGATAAAAAACCATATCCAGGGTGAATTCCATCCGCCCCCATCCGTTTCGCCAAATCGATAATCACGTCAGCCTGAAGATACGATTTTACGACGGGCGGTTCCCCAATCCGTACAGATTCTGTGGCCGCCTTAACATAAGGAAGGCCCTCGTCGGCATCAGAATAGACGGCAATTGTTTCAATTCCCATCCTCTCGCACGTTTTTATAATCCTTAGGGCAATCTCGCCCCTGTTCGCAATTAAAATCCTCCGCACACTATACCCCTTTCTTCCACTTTTCCCGATGAATGCTCTGGAATATTTTTTATGCAACACTTTTCCCATGAACCTGAAAGGCCCACATGCATGAAAGCGGATTCAGACTTTTTCAAGGATTAATAATTCCCTATACTATGTTTCTACCATATACTCTGAATATCCTGCAAATTTTGAAATTGCGATATTAATCTTAGGTGCAGAATTTTTTGTATTTTTGATATATAATAAGAGTGTCAAAATAAAAATAATACACATCTTCCCTGTTTCTTTCCTACGGAATTGAAATAAAGAGGGTATTTTTTAGGGGGTATCAACGTGCCGGGAAAAGTTGAAAAGCTTAAGGTCAATTACAAAACGCTGGAGGAATTTAAAAGGTTCAAAGAGTATGGAATCCAGGAGTTGTCCATGCTTGAGGACCTGGAAGCCAATATTATCGAAAATGATAGCCAATCGCCCTTTTATGGCATCTATTTCGGTGATAAACTGGTAGCGCGGATGAGCCTTTATAAGGTCGATTCAAAATTCGACCGCTACTTCGAGCCTGCTCAGACGTACCTTGAACTGTGGAAACTTGAGGTCCTTCCAGACTATCAAGGCAAAGGATACGGAACAGCACTCGTCAAGTTTGCCAAAGAGTACGGTTATCCAATTAAAACAAACCCTCGTGTCGATTCTAAAGGCTTTTGGGAAAAGCACGGCTTCACCGATGTTGTTTACGAGGTCGAAAGGGACCGTGGGGAAAACCCGCTTGTCTGGTATCCGGAAGGTGTAACCGCACAGCACCATTAATCCCCTCTATGAGTTGCTCCGCTAAAGATTGAGAAAGGCTGCATGATGTCCATGCAGCCCTTTTTCTTATTCGTTTTACTCAATTCGTTCCAGGTTTCCGAACTTATCGACCTGGAACTTCGCTTTTTGCTGAACCTGCAAAGACATTTCCTTGCCTGTTACCATTGCCCTGGCCTTATCGAGAATTTCCAATAGGGATTGGTAATCGTCTCTCACCTGGATTAGTTCTTTAAGCAGCCTCTCATTTTCATGTTCCAGCTCTTCAATCCTAGCGAGGCCTTGTTTATATCCATCCGCATTTGAAACCGAATTTCCTGCCGCCTCATAGAGCTGTCCCAAATAGGAAAGGATTGCTTTAAAATCATAGGGTGATCCACCCCCGGATCCACGGTTTTCTTCCTCTTTAGCCATGGGTACTGGAGGATCATTTTTTACCTCTTGAACACTCTGCTTTTTGCCTTCCTTACGCAGTTTCTTTGCGTGTTCAATCCCAGCCCTGTATTGTTTCCGGACATGGGAATTCCATCTGAATCCACAGGCTGCTGGAGTGCGGGAAAGCTGCCTTCCCACCTCTTCAAATGCCTGCAGTTGGGTGCCGCCTTCCCTAATATTCCTAAGAATCACCTCTGCTAGCAGCAAATCCTCATCCGCGGTCCATGCATCCTGGCGTGTCGAAGACATCCTTGCATCCCTCCTATCGTTTTACTCATACATATGCATGTAGTAGAAAAGATAGAATAGTACCTGCGGGATAGAATTGCTTGTTGTTTCAGCCTTTTTTTAGGAATGCGGCAACCTGGCGGTGATGCGCTTCGCTTTCCCAAAGTGTGGCACACATATCGACTTCTTTTTCAATCCTCTCACGCAGCCGGACTGCCTCCCATTTGGATATGAGTACACGTTTATAGGCTTCTAGAACCGCAGCCTCATGCCTAAGCATAGGGGCCAGAAATTTAATTCCTGCTTCTACAGGTTCACCATCAAAAACACTGTCGATAAACCCAGTTTCAGACAGTTCCTCAACGAGGCTGGGTTCCGCTTCCAATAACATCCTTAAAGCTGCTGGCCCGGGAATTTTCTCCGCAAGAATGGAGCTGCCTCCCCAGCCGGTAATGATCCCTTGTTTCGCTTGGATAAAACCCGCTTTAATTCCTTTTTTCGCTATCCGAAAATCACAGGCTGAGGCAAGTTCGCACCCTCCCCCGACGGCGGTTCCGTTAAGAATCGCAACGGTTGGCTTTGGTATAACTGAAAGGCCATAAAGGATTTCGGCCATTTTGGAGAGCATCGCAAAGGCTTCCTGTTTCGTATTAAGCGAATGAAATACCGACAAATCTCCTCCGGAACAAAAGGCAAGCTTTCCAGCCCCTGTTAAGGCAATCGCCTTAATGTCTTCCTTCCGTGCTTCTTGAATAAGCAAGGAAAGGCCATCCATGACCTTATAGTTGATGGCGTTCCGCTTTTCTTCCCTTTCAATCGTGAACAGGAGAATACCGCCATCCAATTTTTTTATCGAGTATGCCATCTAATTTGCCTCCCTGGGACACTTTATGTTTTACAATGCCTTGAATACGAAAAAAGCACAAGGGATGAATCCCTTGTGCTTGTTCGAACGGAAAATTAGTCGTTCACAACTTCTTTCCCTTTGTATGTTCCGCAAGCTTTGCAAATGCGGTGAGCAAGCTTCATTTCTCCGCAATTCGGGCATGCCACCATACCAGGAACATTTAGTTTAAAATGAGTGCGACGCTTTCTTTTCGCAGTTTTAGAAGTCCTTCTAAAAGGTACAGCCATTCTTCCCACCTCCTTAAAGAGTATTAAGAAAGTTATGAAGGCCAGATATGCTGGTTCTTCATTTTGCTTCTTTTGTGCCGATTATGAATCGGAAGATTTGTTGTCGTCAAAAAACTTGGCGAGTCCTGCAAGCCTCGGATCAATCCTATTGCTTTTGTCTTCCTCCTGGACAACTTCCCAATCCTTCCCGGATTGCGGAGCAGCCCCTTCGATGTTGGCATCATCGCAAAACACCTGGATTGGAACTTCAAGCAACAGAATTTCCTTGATAACAGACATTAAGTCTATGATATCCCCCTTAACCTGATGGGCTTCCTCTTCGGTTTCGGTTTCAAATCCAGAAAGATTGAAGAGGAATGTCTCAGTCGTTTCGACATCAACTGGATAATTCACATCAACTAATGTCCGTGAACAAGGCAGGACCAAATGGCCTTTTATTCTGATATGGAACACTGCCTTCGCAGACCCGATATCAGCCCGTCCCGTTACATGGATCGGGGAAACGCCTCTAATCGATGATTCAATTTCTTTGATATCATCAACGCGGACCATTTCATCAATTGACAATTCCTTATTCCGGCTTCTTTGCAGCTGGTTTATTGTCCATTTCATTTTCATCACCCCAAGGCAACAAAGGTAATTATAGCTCCCATAAAACCATTTGTCAATATTTTTTCTTTACACCTGCATAGGCTTGTACAAGCTGCTTTTTCTAAGGAAACTGTTACTATTTTTAGTTTAACCTTAAATAACACGCACAAACCTTTTCGCCTAAACTCGCATTTTACTGCGGAGCCTGGCTGATTTATTATAAACATATACATTTGTGACGGGGGGTTATTATTTGAAAGCGGTTGGAGTAGTAGTGGAGTACAATCCATTTCATAATGGGCATCTCTATCATCTCGAATCTGCCAAGGAAGTATCAGGTGCTGACATCGTCATTGCCGCCATGAGCGGAAACTTCCTGCAGAGGGGCGAACCTGCTCTGGTATCCAAATGGGCCAGGACGAAAATGGCATTATTGAATGGCGTGGATATTGTTTTTGAATTGCCCTACAAATTCAGCACCCAGAAGGCGGAGGCTTTTGCTTCAGGCGCTGTGTCAATTCTCGATGCGGCCGGCTGCTCATTCCTTTGTTTTGGCAGCGAATCAGGTGAAGCTCCCGCATTCGGAAAAACCGTTCAATTTCTAGAAAAAGAAAAGGCAGCCTATGACCTTTTAATTAAAAACTATATAAACACCGGGGTAAGCTACCCAAAGGCCGCTTCGCTGGCATTGCTCGGATTGAATCCTCCTCCGGACATCATCTCGTTGTCTGAGCCCAACAATATTCTTGGCTACCATTATGTGAAATCCATTGTTGAACAAAACAGTGCAATGAAACCCCTTACTGTAAGAAGGAAAAATGCAAATTATCATGATGAAGATTTTTCTTCAGCTACTATCGCCAGCGCGACCAGTCTAAGAAAGGCCCTGTTTTCAAACGGAGGAGACGGCGGAACAGCAGCAATCGAGCAATATATGCCTATCCCGTCCGTTAAAGTCCTAAATGAATATATCGAAGATTTCGGGAAACTTCATCAGTGGGAAACCTATTGGCAGCTTCTTAAATACCGTTTACTCCAAAGCACTCTCGATGAACTCCGCTCTGTTTATGAAGCAGAGGAAGGCCTCGAAAACAGGCTGATTGAAGCCGCTTTTAAGTCGGAAAACTTCCAAGAATTCATGGAACGCGTAAAAACGAAACGGTATACATGGACAAGGATTCAGCGGCTATGCACACATATATTGGTTAATGCCAAAAAAACAGAAATGTCGTCAGGAATCCAGCGTGCCGGTTATCTGCGGCTGCTCGGCATGACGACTCGGGGCAGGGAGTATTTAAACAAAAGGAAAGGGACCTTTCCCCTTCCTATCGTATCAAAACTCTCATCCTTTTCTGAATCGGAAATTGGGCTGGATATCCGGGCATCTGCCGCCTATTCCTTGGGCCTCCCGGGGAGCAAAGGACAAACTCTATTAAAAATGGAATACAGCCAACCGCCAATACTTATTGAAAAAAGGATGGAGCGCTAACGCCTCATCCTTTTCCTTTTTTTCGGTTTAAGCTTTTCTAGGTAGGCAACGGCCTCATCGAACGTGTCTACAGGCACGATCACCATGTCCGTCTTGATGTCCTTTGCTGTTTTGACCGCCGCGCGATAGTTCGAATCCTTTGCTCCTTTTTCATTAGGGGCAAAAAAATACTCTGCTCCAGCCTTGTCGGCGGCAACAATTTTCTGTTCAATTCCGCCGATCGGTCCCACAACTCCATCGGCTAACGTACCTGTCCCGGCAATTTGATATCCTTTCGTCAAATCCTCTTTTGTAAGCTGATTGTATATTTCCAAGGCGAACATCAGCCCAGCAGATGGCCCCCCTATTTCATCGGTTTTCACCTTTACTTTTGGGGAGACTATGATTTCCCTGTCATCAACAGGCTCGATCCCAATCCCGGCTTTTTCAGGGAGATCTTCAAAAGGTTTGAGCTTAAGGTTCTCTTTATGCTTCTTTCCATCCCGGGTATACACAAGTTCTACACTATCCCCCGCTTTTTTTGAAGCAAGGTGCTCGAAAAGCCCGTCCCTCGACTTCAGGGTTTTTCCATCCACGCTCATAAGCCGGTCTCCCGTCTCAAGCTTTCCCTCGGCAGGCATGCCTGGTACAATGCTCATTATATAGACGCCTTTATATCTGTATTCCACTGGAATTCCGGCTTTTTTATAGGCAGCCTCTATGGCATAGGTTTTGGAACTATCCATCAAATGGAGCTGCTTTGTGTTGTAATCCTTTTCGCTTTCACCCTTGCGAAGAATGTCCCCAATCGGGTAAATTTCCTGGTATTTGCTGAATTTGGCCAGCAGATAAGTATAGATATTTGCCTTTCCCATGCGAACGGTTGTAAGCATGAAGCTGCCTTCTTCGGGATGGCCCCCCTCCACGGTAATGATTGGCTCTAGCTCCTTTGCAAGCCCGGGTTTTGATACATAATAGGGCAATGTATAAAACATGCTTGCCACTATCAAGATTGCCGTGAGTACATAAGGGATTTTAAGATGTTTATTGTGCATTCTATTGCTGCTCCTTCCAGCGCCTAATGGCATCCTTGATTGGGCCTATTTGTTTTAGAGCCTCTTCCTCCCCTATTTTAATAATCTCATCTATATTGGTAAAGGCTCGAGAACTGAATCTGCCAACCTTGGGCCGAATCATGACATCCGACTCTATTTCACGGTTTTTAAGAAGTTCGGCCTGCATAATATCGATACTTTGCATAATTACATCATAAATGGAGTTAATTTCGGCATTTCTCTGAAAGCCTGAAACATCAACGGCAATGATAATATCCGCACCCATTTCCTTTACAACGGATACTGGTATTCTGTCCGCGACCCCTCCATCAACAAGCAGCCGCCCGTCAATTTTTTCTGGAATTAAAATGCCCGGTATGGATATGCTTGCCCTGACCGCCTCCGCAGCGGGACCCTTTTTAAAAACCACTTTTTCTCCACTCATTAAATCGGTAGCGACAATTGCAACGGGCAGGTCCAGTTCCTCAATCATTTTATTATGCGTAAAGAGCCTGATAAACTCTTTTACCCTCTTCCCGGCGATGAACCCCATTTTCGGGACCGCAAAATCAAGGAAATATTTCCGTTTGAAGGAAATGGATAATTTATAGAAACGTTCCAAATCAATTCCAGTTCCATAAAGGCAAGCAACAAGCGCGCCCATGCTGCTCCCAGCTATCATGTCTATCGGAATGCCCTCATCACGCAAAACCTTCAAAACCCCCAAATGCGCAAATCCTCGGGCTCCCCCCGAGCCTAACGCCAATCCTACTTTTGGAGCCATAGCGACCTGCCTCCCCGGCTAAAACTTCCTTTCTATTCTCGAAAAATCCTTTTTCCACACTTCTTTTTGACATTTCAGCCATGTGAAAATCTCCTACAATCTTATGGTCTAAATCACCATTCTATGAGTATATTGTGTTACAGGGACAAGGCTTATGCTATTGGCTTTTTCTGTCCGAAACCCGCTGATTGATTTTATGAGAATGAATTTTTTGTATTCTATTTCTCCTTTTTGCAACTATACCATCGACTTCGTTTTTTGAAGGAGGCCAGTCATGTCCCGTTCAAAAGTAAAAACAATTCTCCTTGCAGCTTCGGTTACCATTATGGCAGCTTCTTTAATCGCTTTTCCTCAGGAATCGTTTTCAGCATCCGTTCGGGGCCTGAATATGTGGTGGAAAATTGTATTTCCTTCCTTGCTTCCTTTTTTCATTATATCGGAAATGCTGATTGGCTTTGGAGTGGTAAAATTCATTGGTGTCCTGCTGGAACCCTTAATGAGGCCACTTTTTAAAGTGCCAGGGGTCGGAGGCTTCGTATGGGCCATGGGCATGGCATCCGGTTACCCCGCCGGGGCGAAGCTTACCGCTAGGCTAAGGCAGGAGGGGAGCCTTACACGAATTGAAGCGGAAAGGCTGGCTTCGTTCACCAACTCCTCTAATCCCCTCTTTATTTTCGGAGCTGTTTCGGTAGGCTTTTTCCACAATCCTCAGCTTGGAGTAATTCTCGCTATTTCCCATTACCTTGGAAATATAGCTGTAGGCCTGCTTATGAGATTTTATGGGAAAGATGAACATAGGACAAGGAGCGGCCGCCACAAAAAATTTAAAATCAGAGCAGCCCTTGCCGCTTTGCACAGGACACGGATAAAAGACAATAGGCCCATTGGGAAGCTGCTGGGGGATGCCGTTACTTCTTCTATCCAGACACTTCTTATGATTGGCGGTTTTATCATATTGTTTTCTGTTGTAAACAAGCTTCTTTTTCACCTGCACATAACCGCCTTTCTAGCAAAAGGGGTCGATTTACTGTTCACATCCATCGCCTTTCCGGAAATGCTAAGCATTCCTTTTATTTCAGGCCTGTTTGAAATTACACTAGGGAGCCAGCTAACCAGCCAGGTACAGGAAGCAACGCTTAGACAACAGGCAATCATTACGAGCTTTATTCTCGCATTCAGCGGCTTCAGTGTTCAAGCTCAGGTTGCGAGCATCCTTGCACAAACGGATATCCGGTTTAAGCCCTTTTTCTTTGCCAGGATTATGCATGGGTGTTTTGCCGGAGCATTCTCATTATTATTGTGGGAACCTTTCTATTCCAGGTTTTCTGAATCAACCGCCCCGCTAGATGCGGTTCCAGTGTTCTTTCAAGGGGAGACTTTGCTGCTGGCCAATTCCTATTCACTGCTAATGGATGCCGGCCCGCTAATTACCCTAACCGCACTGGCCATTTACATAGCCATTTTATTTAGCAGGCAATCACGGGGCCTGTAAAATCCGATCATGTAAACGAAAGGATTTGAAAAAGCCGGGCGCTTGATGGCCCGGCTTCATTCATTTATTTATAGGTCAAATTTCTTTATTAAGGCCGCTTCAACAAATGGAGGTACCAGCTCTGATATCTTCCCACCATATTTGGCGACTTCCTTAACAATACTGGAACTAAGGAAAGAATATTGATTATTGGTCATGATGAAAAATGTTTCGATATTTTCATTAAGGACCCTGTTCATCGATGTGATCTGCATTTCATATTCAAAATCGGAAACTGCCCTTAGCCCACGGATGATAGCTCCGGCATTCACGCTTTTTGCATAATCGACAAGCAGCCCCTGAAAGGAGTCAACTTTTACATTTTTTAAATCTTTCGTTACCTCGTGTATAAGTGAAATCCGTTCCTCAACTGAAAACAACGGATTTTTCGAGGAATTGTTCAGGACAACAACGTACACCTCATCAAAAACCCTTGCACCTCTTCTAATAATATCGAGATGGCCATATGTAACCGGATCAAAGCTGCCCGGACAAACTGCTATGCTAGCCATTTTCATTCTCCTCCTGAACCGAATGGGGATAAGCATAAATAGTTATAGCAATAATTCCGTAAATCTCACTTTTTATTTTTTCAAGGCTTCCAACATGATCAGGCAAAGCAACATCCTTGCTATGCTCACATACAATCATTCCTCCATCATTCAGCCTGCCTCCCGAAACAATCTGTTCAAGAAGTGAAACGAGCTGCTGTTTCTTGTAAGGAGGATCAAGAAAAATACAATCAAAAGATAATTCCCGTTTCATTAACGCCTTTATGGCCCTTTCGGCATCCGTCCGGAAAACTTCGGTCTTGTCCTCAAGGGAACATACCTTAACATTTTCTTTAATCGTCATAACCGCTTTTGGATCTCTGTCAACAAAAATAACTTTATCAAATCCCCTGCTCAAGGCTTCTATCCCAAGCCCACCGCTCCCAGCAAAAAGGTCCAGTCCCTTCCCGCCCGTAAAATAAGGGCCAATCATATTGAAGATGGCTTCCTTCACTTTATCGGTCGTTGGCCTAGTTCCAGTGCCAGGTACAGCTTTTAGCTGGCGGCCTTTGCACATTCCTGATACGACTCTCATCGATTATCACCGCAAATTCGTATATACTTTTGTCCATAATCCTAACACAATTGGCCCAAGCAGCCAAATCAAATTTATAGCAAGCGATTTTTAAGGCATAAAATTTTTAAGGTAAAGTGTGTATAACCTTCCCATCAATGGAAATAATGGTACTAACAACATCAATTCGAGGATGTTGTTGCCAACCGCAGAGAAGACTTACGTTTCCCCATAAGTTCTTCCTCCGGTTTCTCCTCTCCCTTTGCCTTCTGTCCCTGTTGGGATATAGAAGGACCCTGCAGGTTTTCCTGCAGGGTTTTTTTCTTTTTCCAAAATTGGCGTTATGCTAATGTAAAGGAAAGAAAACAAAGGGAACATAGAAAAGGGGCGTACAGTGTGATACAGCGTTTCATCGAACTTGGCAGTGGGTACGGGGATATTTATGAATTGATTGCAATTGCAGAAACAAATTCTCACCGAATCAAGCATACGCTTGCACTGCATACGGTAATCAACCAAAGAGAAGTAACATCAGTGGCAATCATCTTAAATCCCGCTGGGGAAGGAAAATTCCAGCCTATTTACATTTGCAGGGAAGGAATCCCAAATCCACGGATCTTGCCGAGCAAAAGGTATTCCCTTTTTGAGGAAACGGCTAACAGACTAGGAAATACAATATGCGAATTATCTATCAAACCATCCCCCTTTTTTGCGGAACCGGAGCTTTACTATCAGCAGCTAATCGGCATTCTCCGCCTTAACCACTTCCTCCCCCCGCTCAATTAATAGGAGTGGAGGCAAGAACAAAATGCGCAAGCACCTTCGCGACAGGCAAAGAACGCCTGTCCCTGCGATGATTATTCTAAGGAGCTTTCCTTAGTGGTCAGCCCCGACCAGCATAAGACGGGGCCAGCAGGACATTGAATGTCATCCCCGAATTCGCCCACGCACGAAGGAAATGCGAGCACAAAGGAAGGCTTCAGCGAACTTACATCGCACGAAATTATGCGGCAGCATAATTGAGGATTTCCGAGGACGGGCCTGCCCTCCGGAGGGAACCGGCTTATGACCTCGAGGGGCTAGGCGCTCCTCGAAAAAGCTAACGCTTTTTCTTCGTGCGAGGTTAATGCTTCCGAAGCTTATTCTGGTGGAGCTGGATTAATATAACTCATTTCGAGTTATTTACAATGATCTATTATAAAATTTCCTAGAGAATACAAAAAGTGAGGGAAACTGCCCCTCACTTTATCGCAATCTTAAATACCCATTTTATAATCGTATTCCTTGGCCTTATCAGGTGCCGAGTTTTCATATTCCATTTTAACAAATGGTTTGTAGGAAGGCTCCACTTTTTTCACAAAGGAGTACGACTGCAATTTTTCCATGATTGTCTCAATTTCATTTTGGTTGCAGTAGATGACAGCATATTTAAGCTTTTTGGAAACATAATGGACATTTCCGAACCTTCTCAGCATTTTGGCCTGCTTTAACGTATAAAGCCAAACCACTAAACCTTGCCTTTGCCCAAACATATATTTTTTCCCCTTCATAATCGGTGTTTCTTATTAGTCTAGCATATAAAAACATGTTAAATCAATCGGACGGGCAACAAGAATGGGTAAACTTCAGAATATAATAGAAAGAATATGATATTCCGGAGAGGAGATCTGCCAATGGAGCTCGATTCCATTTATGATATTTTTGTTAAAAAGGCAGGCGGTTTGCCTGGGGTAGCCTCGATTGAAATGAAGAAAATTGCCGGCATTCCATTTCTCTTTATTTATCCAGCTGAAACTGGTACCCGCAACGGTATTGAGAAAGGCTTGCGGCTTTGCTCCTCTGAAACAATGAAAGGTAAAAGGCTCAGCAGCGAAACTGTTTTTGTCAGATCCGACGCCAGCTTTCTTGTCTTTCGCCACCGTTTTTTCGTTCCCCAGCGAAAAATGTTTTGCTGCGGGAATCTATGCTTGGACTGTGTCCGATTTGTACCGGATCGTTTTTTTTAGAGTAGCCGTGCTTTGACGGTGCTGTGGGGTATGAACAAAGACAAAAAAGGGCCGGCTTTTGCCGGCCCGCAATCTTGCATTTTAGCTCAATGAATTGAATTGCCTCCTAGCAACCGCAGCCTCCCCCAGTACCACAGCTGCCGCCGCAGCTTGAACCGGTGTCAAAAAACGGATTGCCTGTTGGGACTTTTATATGTTTTGAAACGGATGCACCTACAAGGACGCTGATTTCATCAAGGAGGGCTTGGAGATCATTTTCAGCCCTCTTGAATTCGGCAACCCTCTCATCAAGGTCCATCTCGCGTTTCGCTTCCCTGATTTGCATCATGATGGTTTTGTAATCAGGATGGTATTTGCCGAATCGCTGAACCTCATCATAAAGGTCCTTCAATTTCACAAAACGCGAAATTTTATTTTGGGATTCACGGCTTGTACGCAATTTATATAAACAATGCCGATACTGCTCGGCAACGTCGGATTCTATAACCATTTTGCCTAAGTGCTCGGCATTTTCAAGCAATTCAACTCTTTCAGTAGTCGCGATCAAAATTCGCCCACCTCCACTGCCATTTTACCATGAAGACAGGGAAAAGGTGAAATCTTTCCGTTGTTACCCATTGTTTTCCCACTTTAAAGAAGAATAATTAAGTTACTAGTTCGAATTTTTCATGCTTTGGAGCATCTGAAACATCATTGAAGCCATTTGTACCCCATTGGAAAACTTTGCAACCCTGTGTGGGATTGTTTTCTCGTAGTAGTATAAGGAGGCTGTTTCGAATGCTTCCAAATCCTGTGGATTCCGCGACAGTTTCCTATACCAAAGCGGCTGGTCCCTGAGGAATTTTTTTAAATCCGTTCTTCCCTCAATATAATCCATCACTTCCATCCTCATTTGCTTCCCCCCAATCAGTCTTTACGGAATGGAAATGGCTGCGGCGGAATGGTTTCCTGATGCGATGCCCGCTGCTGAGGGGGAGGACTGCTTTGAAACTGGCCGATCAGCCCCTGAATTGCACCAAGTGCCTGGCTTAGATTGTAGAGATGCCCCTGCAATTGAGCCGCGTCCATTTTTTTTGCCATATTCATAAAATTTTTAACAAGTTCAGCCTTCCCCCCTTCTTCTTTTGTTTTATCTGCGGCAGTCTCTTGTGATTCTAATGAATTCTTCCAACGCGGATCATCTTCTCCAAGCAAGTACCATTCCTCATACAATTGCTGCCATGTCGCATTCCCATCCCTTACTTCCTTGGCAATATGAGGATTGTTCGTAACAAATTCCTTGAACTTGTTTACAGAAGGATGCAGCTTTTCTCCCGCCATTGGTACTTCCCCTCCTTTTTTTACATGCCTATATTACGATATGTGCAAAAAAGCGGTTGGTGATGGCCCAATTATTAAAACTATAAAAATTTTGTTCGAGATGGTACTATTTAGGGGAGAAAAGGAGAGAACAACTTGAAAAATGAACTGGAACAGCTTTTGAAAGAGTATATGGAGAATGCGGACGAAACAGACCTAAAGGCATTGGAACATGTCATAAGAGGGATGAAAAAAAAGCTTGAAGGGAAATCTTCCACGTATATTGGCGGAATGCTGCATTATGAAAAAACACCTGATGATTCCATTTGGGAGGTAACCATTCCAATCAATCCCGCCCTCTACAATTCCTTGGGGATTGTCCACGGAGGCATCACGGCAACATTGGCCGATTCGGCAATGGGGACACTCGCAAATACGCTCGTACCTGCGGGCTTCGGGGCTGTCACATCCCAATTAAATATCCATTACCTCGCACCTGGAATTGGTGATACACTCCGCTGCAGGGCTGAAATCGCCCATCATGGGAAAAACACTATGGTTGTCAGCGCCGAGGTGTTTCGGAAAGACGGCAAAAAGGCAGCACAAGCCACAGGCAGTTTCTTTGTTGTTGAAAAGAAGGTAAGCAGCGGAGAGTGATTTATTGATGGTTACAGCAATCCTAATTCCTATCATTTGCCTCTACTTCTTATGGCTGACCCTAAAGGAAGCTAAAGAGAATGAAAAAAGGTGGCTTCAAACTGCAACAGCAAACGAAGAGGCAGTTGTAAATGGCACGATAACATCCATTTTCCAGGAGAAGCAACGTTTTTATTATCATCGCTACATAATTGTCCAGGAGCTGATGATTAAGGCGGATATGGGGCAGATCAAGGCAAAAATCATTACCCCCCTGACAAAGGTAGCGGCCATCAAAGATTATCGGGTTGGCCAGGAGCTCCGAATCTATGGCAGCTGGGAAAAAAACTGGTTTCATGCCAACAGGGTTGAAGCTGCCGATCAAGGGAGCAAGATGCGCAAGCGCCTTCAGGACAAGTAAAAAACATTTGTCCCTGCGATGATTATTTTCGGGAGATTTCCCTAGTTGTCAGCGCCGAACAGATTAAACCGGTTCCTGCAGGACACTGAAGGGCATCCCTGAATTCGCCCACGCACGAAGGAAATGCGAGCACAAAGGAAGGCTTCAGCGAATTTACATCGCACGAAATTATGCGGTAGCACCAAGGAAAAACATCCGTGAATAATCCTCGCACGAAATTATGCGGTAGCATAATTGAGGATAATTGAGGATAATTGAGGATTATTGAGCATTTCCGAGGACGGGCCTGCCTTCCGATAAAAAGGAGGATGGCCAGTTTACTTGACCATCCTCCTCTTTATTCAAGCCACTTCTGAATAAAATTTTGTGTGTAATACTTGCGGTATACCCCAACGCCCAAATGGGTGAAATCCCCGTTGAGGAGTGATTCACGGTGGCCTTTGCTGTTTAGCCAGCCTTCGACCACTGCGGGGGCATCAATATAATTCGCCGCTATATTCTCCCCAGCCGCTTGGTAAACGACCTTGGCCTTTTTCAGTCGGTCGGATAAATTCCCGTATTCTTTCGAAATATGGGAAAAGGAATTCGTCTCATACATATCGACACTGTGTCCATAGGCTGCTTGGGCGGTTTTTTCATCCCACTTTAATGGTTCAAGCCCGTGGCGGACTCGCAATACATTGGATAAATCAAAGATTTGTTTCTCGGCTCCTACCTCTACCTCTTGCCAGTCTTCATCCGCTAAAGCTTTCGCTTCAATCAACGTTCCCCTGTATGCTACTTCGTAGGGCCTCTGCTTAATAAGTGTTTCAGCATCCAGGAATCGGACACTCGATAAGCTCCCATTAAATTTATCGATGTAAAGCTGAGCGAATATATCCCCAAGTTGTATGAGAGGCATCGTATTGACATCAGTATCATTCAGTTCAAGCCTATATGCATTGCCGCCGTAGTCAATTGTTATATTTGTATGGATGGCGAATGAAGTGAATATTTCTTCAAGCGGGTTACCAATCGCAAAAGGTGCAACGTTTGTATCACGGCCCATTGCATAAATGGTTACTGCCTTGTTATCCAGCACACCAACTTGGATATATTTATCCAGATAAAGATTATATATGTACCAATCGTAATCATAGCTGGATTTGTCAATCCTTTGCGGGTTTCCCAATACTTTTTCCACTTCCGCAACAGTCTTCCCAATTAGAATTGACAGTCCTTTATCGGGCCGGTCAGGAATTCCATAGCCTGTGGCCCCCCCTTTTTGCTTTTGGGCTGGCTTTTCAGGCTCGGGAACAGGTTCCTCTCTAATAAGCGAGTCTTTATATCCTGTATTATCCTGGCTTACATAAAACCCAATAGTCAGAAAGACAGTAGATAGTATAAGTATCCGTAAAAGTGCCTTCAGGACCATTCCCCCTTCCCGATTATCTATATTTATATATATATAGGCAAAATAATTATATCACCAGTATTCCCTGCGTTCATAGACATCCTTTAAATTATAACAAATTCTTAACAATATTACGTAAACCACCAATATTTTTACAACTATCACAACTGGATGGAAATAAAAAAAGGCGCTTCGAATGCGCCTTTTTCCCTAATGCTGTACTCCATTATAATTTGATTCGGAGATTTCCGAGAGGGCTCCCTTTGCTTGATCATCTGTCTTTTCCCTTACAGCAAAATCGCCTAACGAAACAATTCCTAGAAGCTTGTCCCCTTCGACTACCGGCAGGCGGCGGATTTGATGCTCGGCCATTATCCTCGCAGCCTCTTCGGTTGTAGCATCTGGAGAAATCGTGTAAAGCTTTTCAGTCATTATATCCTCCACTCTCGTTGATCCTGGATGCTTTTCTGCCGTTCCTCTTATAACAATATCCCTATCCGTTATGATGCCTACCAATTTTTCATCGTCAATCACTGGGATTGCGCCAACATTCAAACCCTTCATCTTGACCGCTACTTCATACATATTATCTAGGATTGAACATGTTTCAACATTTTCAGTCATAATATCGCCGACTTTTTCCATCCTTATTTCCTCCCGCCATGAATTGGTTGTTGGTTAAATACCTTCCTCTCGTTTATCTTTCTCTTTAGCCTCCATCATTATTCCAAAACGGGTGTATCTTCCAAGTGAATTCATTGCATATTCCCCTCATTTACACTATTATAAAAAAGAGCTTAATTGCCGGAAAAAATAGTTACGGGCATGTTTTAAAGGGGGATATTAAAAGTGAAATTTGAAAATACCGGAATTGAAAACCTGAAGGCAGACCTTGGAAGACTTGATGATGTAATGCTAAGCCATGGCCTGGTACGGGAAGGCCAGTGGGATTATGAAAGAGTAACATTTGATAAAAAATACGAATTGAAGGACGGAACCTATTATTTAAGGGTGCGGGGATACGCTGTTGAGGGAGATGTCGATTCAAGCAGAGCGTTGATACAGCTTATGCCTCCACTACTCGGAAAACATTACTACCCTCATGGTGTTGAATATGGAGAAGGAGAACATTTTCCTGCTTCCCTGGTAAATCAATGCAAGAACCTGCTCGATCGATTAAAAGAAGAAATTGAACCGTTTGCAGAATAGGGTACTCTATTTCACTTCTACAAGCCGCAAAAGGCGCATTCATTCATGCGCCTTTTTTTTATGGCTTTTTTTATTAAAGCCGCTATTGTTCGTTTTCCCTATTTAAAGCTATAATTAATAGAACGGATATTTCATCTTTCATAAGGACGGTACAAACAATTGACAGCTTTTTTTACTAAAAGAAGAGTTGCATGGCTTTTTGGCATAATAGGCGCGGCCATTGCACTATACTTTATCCTGCCGGTTTCCATTCCCCTAATCATGGCTTTAATAACCGCTATCCTGCTCGAGCCAGCTGTTCGATTGGCTGGTGCCAAGCTTGGGCTGAAAAGGAATCTTTCAGTACTCGTGGTATTTACTTTATTTGTTCTCATTGTAGCTTCTGCGGGATACTATGTGGCGACAAAGGCCATCACCGAAGCTTTGATTGCAGTAAACCATATGCCAGCATTTGTCAACAAGCTGTCATCCTACTGGATTGAAGCGAAGAAATCAATCACCCTTGCCGCAAAGGATTTACCCGAAGCAATCGTCCTTCAGATTACAGGCCAGCTCGACAAATTTATAACTGCCATTAAAAATGTTTTGCTCGAATATGTGAATATCACGAATATTAGAGACTTGCTTACAAACGTGCCTAACCTTCTGATATCCTTTTTAGTTTATCTGGTTGCCCTTTTCTTGTTTATGGTCGATATCCCTAGACTGCGGAATGGAATCCAAAAGCATTTGTCTGAACGGACCGCTGGAAAAGTGAATGCTATGTTTTCCAGGCTTTCCTATATTATGCTTGGCTTTATCAAGGCCCAGCTCCTTGTCAGTGTGCTTATTTTCGCTATTTCGATGCTGGGACTATATTTAATTGTTCCGGAAGCGGCTGTTTTTGCCGCTATCCTGGTTTGGATTTTTGATTTCATTCCGATAATCGGTTCGATTATTGTATTAGGGCCATGGGCCTTATTTGCCCTTTTATTGGGGAATACTCTCCTTGCAATTGAACTGGCTCTGCTTGCAGCCGTATTGATAACAACGAGGCATATTCTTGAACCAAAGTTGCTGGGAGGCCACTTACGCCTTTCTCCCTTGCTGACTTTGGCAGCAATGTATCTTGGATTCAAAATTATTGGCGTTCCTGGAATTGTGTTCGGCCCAATTCTAGTGGTAGCACTAACTTCCGCAAGGGAAGCGGGTATTGTCAACTTCAACTTTAAGCTATAAAGAAAACAGGCAGCTAATCGCTGCCTGTTTTCTTTTGTATGGGCTTTACCGCATTAACCACCCAGAATTGCTTTTATTACGGAGGTTGTCTCTCCGCCTTTATAAATTACATATAAAAGCAAATATACCGTAACGCCTGTAACAGCTGTACCAAACCAGACGACGCTCGTAATCGGGCCAAGCTTCCTATGGATACGTAGCTTGTCTTTCAGTCCAGTGTAGATATTGATAAGACCGAGTGCTCCCCCAATCGTTGCCAGCGTAATATGGAAAATCAAAAATACCGTATAAAATATCTTAATATTATCAGGGCCACCAAAAGAAGTATTCCCAATGAATATCGTCCTCGATGCATAGATAATGAAAAACGTCAGCGCTGCTGCACCCGCATAAAGCATTGTCCGCTTATGCGCTTCAATCTTCCTCTGGGAAATCTGGTACCAGCCAATTGCAACGAGAATAGCGCTAATAATAATAAAAGTGGTGCTTATAGTCGGCAAAATCGGAAGGGAATACTTCATTGCTCAATCCTCACAATCATATATTCTACTATAATTTTAGACGAGTTGATTTGATTTTTCAAACTCATTTTGGACCTGGCCATTGAATCCTTCCAGAACAAAATGCGCAAGCGCCTTGGTCAGCCCCGACCAGATTAAGACGGGGCCCGCAGGACACTGAATGGCATCCCTGAATCCGCCCACGCACGAAGGAAATGCGAGCATTTCCGAGGACGGGCCTGCCCTCCGGAGGGAACCGGCTTAAGACCTCGAGGGGCTAGGCGCTGGAGCTGGATTACAACAACTTATTTAGAGTTATACACAATGTTGGATTTTAAAATTTCCTAGACGAACATACGAAAAGTCCCCATTAAGGGGACTTTACTCCGCTGGAATTGGTTCAGGCGCAGGATCGATCCCTGTTTGCTCCTGCCGATACCATTCAAAAAATACCTTTGCCAGGAAAACTGCGTACACAATTTCCTGGATGATTTTCATTAAAACCCCGCCAAGCCTCTGGTCCTCAACCAACGTCATTGAACTGAACATTTCTGGCCCGCTCAGGTCGAGACCGGCTAGCAATGTAGGCGAAACACACAATTCCATCGATTTCGCCCAAAGAGCTGGATCGGAATAGGCAGCATATAAGGGCTCATTCGTGAAGATAATTAAGGCGCACGCTGGAGTAATTAAAATGCCGTCAGCAAAAATATAGGCCAACTTTTTCAATCCACTCAGGGTTTGATACTCAGGCAGCTCTGAAACGATTGGCCACCACATAAAAATCGCAAGGAAAAACAAACCTCCAGTATAACCAGCATGTAAAAACATCGACTGCTTTATCGCATCAAAAATTAATGGGACATGGTATAAAGAAAACATTCCGTTAAAGACAATTAACGCTATTAGCGGCTTCGTCATGAAAGAGAAGATTTTATGGACGGCCTTCAGTTCAAGGGCAGCCCTCCAAAGCCACGGCGGAATACCCATAATGATTAAAGGCGGGACGATTAGAAACAGGGATGCCATTTGGATCATATGGGCGTAAAAGGTAATGTGGCCCATCAAGTCCAACGGAGACCCTTTAATCGCATAAATCAAAACCATGGCAGTGACGAAATATATGGCCTGCCTTACAGTCAGGGGTTCATTGTCCTTAAAACGCCCCCTGAATTTCACCGTCAACATGAAGTAAAGTACTGTCAATACGGCTATTGATATAAAAAAGTACGGGCTCCAGAGTGCTTGAAATCCAAATATGTCTAACGTAAGCACCGTATATCACCTCTAAATAGTTTCATCACTCTATTATAACCATTGGAAAATCGGATAGCAATGGAGCAAACTCCTGTGAAACCTAGTCCCATTAAAAAGAAAATCGGCAAAAAGCCGATTTTCTCCTGTTTTACCACCATATAATCGTCATGAATGCAAGTATTGTAATCAGGCCGATTAAAAGGCCGGTATAAAGAAACAATGCTGGTGCTTCATGGCCTTTATGGCTCATGTGCATGAAATAGTAAAGCTGGAAAACCACCTGGACAGCAGCCAGAAGCAAAATTAAGGGAACAGTAAACCAGCTTGAAAAGCTTCCCATCCCTACTGCCGCAAAAGCAATGAATGTCAGGAACAGCATCATCGAGAAAGAGATAATTTGATAGCGCATTTCCTCTTTCCCTTTCCTCTTCCTGAAAGCCAGATCGATCCTTGGGTTCCCTGAGTTCAAATTTTGATTCGCCATCAGTTTATCCCACCATTCCCATTAAATAAACTACCGTAAAAATGAATACCCAGACTACGTCGATAAAGTGCCAGTAAAGGCTCGCCAGATAAAACTTCGGAGCATTGTAAAGGCTAAGTCCGCGCTTTGCGTTCCGGACCATCAGCGTGGTTATCCAGATCAGACCGAAGACAACGTGGGCCCCGTGAAATCCAACCAGCGTGTAAAACGCAGATCCGAAGGCGGAACTCGTAAACGTATGGCCATATTCATGGACATAATGGTTGAACTCATAAATTTCAAGGCACAGGAAGCCAAGCCCCAAAGCCACTGTAATGCCAAGCCAGAGCATCATTTTATTAAAGGCAAAGTTTTTCATGTGGTACATTGCATATACGCTCGTCAGCGAGCTTGTCAATAGAAGCATTGTCGCAACAAATGTCAACGGCAGGTCAAAGATATCCTTTGCCAGGCTATGCGTATTATCCGGCACTTTGTCCTTTAGTGCTAGATACGTGGCAAACAGGGAAGCAAACAATACTGTTTCTCCGCCTAGGAAGAGCCAGAAACCTAAAAACTTGTTTTTGCCTTCCAGCGTTGCTTTTTCAGGCAGGGCAGGCCACGTTTCAAACGTCATTTTTTCTTCAGTTTGCATTATGCCTCTACCCCCTTGTCAGTGTCCTCTAACAGGTCTTCTTTATGGATATGGAACCCATGGTCGTCCTTGACAGAACGGAAAATCATTGCTCCGAAGGAAATAAGAAGCCCAATGATTAATACTGGAAGCGCCCACACATATCCGTCCGGACGGTACATCGCGCCAAAAGCAGCGACAAAGAAACCGAATGAAATGACAACTGGTACGAAGGACGAATTCGGCATATGGATATCGCCAATCGGTTCGGCCGGCATCATGCCTTTTTTGCCTTCCATTTTTTCAAGCCACAATGCATCCAGGCCGCGTACAAGCGGAAGTTGCTTAAAGTTGTAGAATGGAGGCGGAGACGCAATTGCCCATTCAAGAGTCCTTCCGTCCAGCCAAGGATCATTTCCAACACGCTCGTTCTTAACTTGTGTAACGATGATGTTGTAAAGCAGCACGATTACTCCTGCAGCCATAAAGAACGCACCTATCGAACTTACCAAGTTCCCGGTTTCAAGCCCCTGATTCGGCAGGAACGTAAAGATTCGGCGCGGCATTCCCATTAGGCCAAGGAAGTGCTGGATAAAGAAGGTCAGATGGAAACCAATAAAGAATAACCAGAATGTAATTTTCCCCATAATTTCGTTGAGCATTGTTCCAAACATCTTCGGCCACCATAGATGCGTTCCGGCAATAAGGGCGAACACAACGCCGCCGACTATTACATAGTGGAAGTGCGCAACAACGAAATAAGTATCATGATACTGATAATCCTGAGGGGCGGAGGCCAGCATGATTCCTGTCACGCCGCCCATTACAAACGAAGGAATGAATGCGACCGCCCAGTACATTGGCGTCGTAAACTTTATGCTTCCTCCCCACATCGTAAACAGCCAGTTGAAAATCTTAATTCCTGTCGGTACTGCAATCGCCATCGTCGCCACGGCAAAAATAGCGTTGGCCACCGGGCCGAGGCCAGTCGTGAACATGTGATGGGCCCAGACCATGAAACCAAGGAAGCCAATCAGGACGGTTGCGAATACCATTGACGAATATCCGAACAAACGCTTTCTCGAGAAAATACTAAAGATTTCCGAGAAAATACCAAATGCTGGAAGAATCAGGATGTAAACTTCAGGGTGTCCGAAAATCCAGAATAAATGCTCCCAGATTACAGTATTTCCCCCATTGGCTACATCAAAGAAGTTAGCGCCAAACATGCGGTCGAACATCATCAAAGTCAGCCCGACGGTAAGCGGCGGGAATGCGAACAGAATAAGTGCGGATGCTACAAATGTAGTCCAGGTAAACAATGGAAGCCTCATATAAGTCATGCCCGGGGCACGCATATTAATGATTGTTACAAGGAAGTTAATCCCCGCCATCAGCGTACCAAAACCTGAAATCTGCAAGCCAAGGACATAGAAGTCAATTCCATGCCCCTTGCTATGTGTCGCCAGCGACGCATACGAGGTCCAGCCTGCATCAGGTACGTTGCCGAAGAACCAGGAAAGGTTCAGGAACAGCCCGCCGAAAAAGAACAGCCAGAAGCCGAGTGCGTTCACGAATGGGAACGCAACATCACGAGCGCCAATCTGGAGCGGTACAACAGCGTTCATGAAGGCAAAGAGAAGCGGCATTGCCGCTAGGAAAATCATCGTTGTTCCGTGCATTGTAATGATTTCGTTAAAAGCCCCCGCAGATACGAAGTCATTATCCGGACGGATAAGCTGGATGCGGATGAACATTGCTTCCAAGCCACCAACGATAAAGAAAAATCCGCCTGCGATTAAATATAGGATCGCAATTTTTTTATGGTCGACAGTCGTTAAATAATCCCATAAAACTGCACCGAATCCCTTTTTTTGAGCGTAGGTACTCACAGTTTTACCTCCCTTTCAACAAATCCCAGGTTAATCCTGGACTTTCAATCCCATTAAATAAGCAGCAAGCTGGTCAAGCTCTTTATCGGAAAGTTCTCCGTAAGCACCGGTCATCAGGTTGCCTGGCTTGTATTTCTCAGGATCTTTAATCCAGTTCTTCAAATTTTTTTCATCATGGTCAAGAAAACCGGCTATACGGTTACGTTCACCGAAGGTAGTCAGGTTCGGACCCACCCTCGCAGCTTCCGGAGTAGTATTTGCCGGAGTCACAGCGTGGCAGCTAATACAGCTATTATTGAAGATTTCCTGTCCAGCCTGTGCGTCTGCAGTCTCAGCTTTAGCTGGTTCTTTTACGTCCTGCATATCTGCTACCCAATTGTTAAACTCATCGCGGGGAAGTGCTTTGACTTTGAAATCCATCAGGGCGTGGCCCGGACCACAGAGCTCCGCGCATTTCCCGTAGAACAAATCTCCCGCCTCTTCCGCTTTTTTTCCATCAAATACGAGCCACATCCTATTTAATGTATCCGTATTTGTATCCATTTTTCCGCCTACAGCAGGAATCCAGAAGGAGTGCTTTACATCTGCTCCTTTTAAGTTGAAATATACCCTTTCATCGGTTGGAACAACCAATTCCTGGCTCGTTACAATCTTTTGGTCAGGGTACTCGAATTCCCACCAATACAGGCTGGCACGCACGTTAATGACTAGAGCGTCCCTTGTGCCATCCTTATTTTTCTTGTCCATCGGCTTTACATCAGCAAGATTGAAAGTTTCAGCGACAGTTGGTACAGCAAGAATCAATAGCAAGAAAATAGGAATGATGGTCCAAATGATTTCCAGTGCGTGGTTTCCCTCAACCTGTTTAGGAATTTCATCGTCGTGTTTACGGCGAAATTTAAACATGACAATAAGGAAGATAATAATTACAACGAGGATAACCACAACCATTATCCCGGTGCTTAGCTTCATAAGCCAATATTGCATTTCTGCAACTTCGCCAGCGGGCCGTAGCGCTGATAAATAAGGTTCTCCACAGCCGGAGAGAATGAGCGCAAGAGCCGTAAACAACGGGAATAAGCGCCATTTTGCAAGCCTTTTCATAGCTTAATCAAACCCCTCTTTCAATTAAAGTCTTAACGTGTGTACACGGATCCGCCTTCCCGCATGGCAGGAAGCCCCTATGGGGAAAACTAGATGACTGAGAAAATTATCATCGCAACAAACATAATTGTCATGTATTGAAGCGAGTAGACAAACATCATTTTCGCCCATTTAATATCATCTTTTACTCTATATCCATAAATCCCCAACGCCAGCCAACCTAAATTAAGCAAGGTAGCCATAATCAGGAATGGGATCCCCAATGAAACTAGGAAAAAAGGAATGGGTAGCAGTGCAGCAACCCAGAGAACAATATGAATCTTTGTAACCTTGAACCCTTTAACTACAGGAAGCATTGGAATACCCGCGGCTCTGTATTCTTCAACCCTTCTCATTGCCAGTGCGTAAAAGTGCGGTGGCTGCCAGGCAAACATTAAGGCAAACAGCGCCCACGCGATTGGGCTAAGCCCCGGATCAATCGCGGCCCATCCGATTAAAGGAGGAACAGCCCCGGAAATGCTGCCGACGATTGTGTTAGATACATAAAGCCTTTTAGACCACATTGTATAAAGGACAACATAGCTGAAGACGCCAATGATGCCAATCACTGCCGCTGTCAAGGTTGTCAGGAAAAGGAACATTGTTCCAATGGTGATAAGTGCCAGCCCAAGCCATAATGCGTTTAAAGGCTGCACCTTGCCGTTGACGGTTGGACGTCCCTTTGTCCTTTCCATGTATGGGTCTATATCCCGGTCATAAAAATTATTTATGCTGCAGGAACCGGCTATAATAAGCGCCGACCCAGCCAGCGTAAAAAATACGATATCCAGGTTATCAAGGAAACGCATACCTGAAAAATGAAGGGCAAGCCATAGACCTGTAAATGTGGTAATCAAATTAGAATTCACAATGCCAATTTTTATAAGTGCCAAAAAATCTTTCCACGCTGTATTTTTTCCCAGCCCAATTGAGCCAATACCCTCATTAACTGTTGCTTCGCTATACGCCTTTGGATTGGACAACATGATTCCTCCCTGTCTGCCCTAGAATGATAATAGCTGTAAAAAGCAATGCCTTTCCAGGGTTAGTCGGTGATGCCTCTCTCTCTATCTTGTACTGCTATTTTCCACTATAGGGATGATGTTAATTATATAAGAAAAAAGTAATTGCTTTCTCTGTATATTAAATCACACTTCTTCCCTTTTTTGTGAACTTTTTTTGAATTTAATTCAATAAATTTATGACATAGTTCTTATAGTCTAGTGCAAATTTTGTTTCCGTAAAAGGCTAAATAAGATAAAATGGAAAAGGCGATGTCGGTTCCACTTTTTTAGCAAAAAAATGAATACTGGTGCCTGTCCCCTCAAAGAAGCATGTTTATTCATTCAATTTCAGGCGTTTTTTTTATTTTAATATAACAAAAAGATGTGCCAACATTATTGAGAGAAAATTCACGCATTAACGGGTATGGTCAAATCAGGCTGCCAGCAGTTAGACTGGTGGATTCCTTTGATGGATAAAACTTTTAGGGGATGCCTCATAAAAGAGGCCGATAATCATGCATGGCTCTGTTCTTTTCTCCCTTTCTTAGCTATTATGTATAGGGGCATATCCTTCGACTCCCATATATTATACTGACAAGTAGTTTTTATGACAAATTATTGAACTTTAAGAAGGTGATTCTTTTGCGACGCTCTTTGAAGTGGTTTGCGGTTGCAACAACAATTGGTATGGTATTTATTTTGCTGGGAGGCGCACTTGTTACAAAAACGGATTCAGGAATGGGGTGCGGAAGGTCCTGGCCGCTTTGCAACGGAGAGTTCCTGCCTGGTGATATTACACCCGAATTAATTATCGAACTGTCCCATCGCCTTGTTTCGGGTACAGTCGGCCTGATGGTCCTGGCTCTATCAGTTTGGGCTTGGCGGGCCATTGGCCACATTAAGGAAACAAAATTCCTTGCCCTCCTATCTTTCGCTTTTCTACTGCTTCAGGGCCTGATTGGAGCAGCTGCGGTCGTTTGGGGACAATCTGATTTTGTACTGGCACTCCATTTTGGGATTTCATTAATTTCATTTGCATCGGTATTCCTTTTGACTCTACTAATTTTTGAAGTGGATAAAAAATTCAATGCCGAAAGTCTGGTCATTGATAAACGGATGCGGCTTCATATTATTTGGGTTACGATCTATAGCTTTGTCGTTATTTATACTGGGGCACTTGTAAGGCATATGAACGCGAGCCTCGTTTGCCCGGAATGGCCCCTATGCAACAGCAGCGGTTTCTCCCTGCCTGATAACATTTACGAGTGGGTGCAAATGGGCCACAGGGCTGCGGCAGCTCTAATCTTTATTTGGGTTGCCTACATCGCCTGGCTGGCGGCAAAAAATTACCGTAGCGAAAAAGTCCTATACTGGGGTTGGATTGTTTCCTTCATCCTTGTTACTCTTCAAGTACTCGCCGGTGCCCTCGTTATTTTTACCAGACTGAATCTTTACATCGCCCTCGCACATGCATTTTTTATTACCTGCCTTTTCGGGATGTTCAGCTATTTCATCCTGCTGGTATACAGAAGCAAGAAACTATAATTATAAAAAAGATGCCTCCAGAATTGGGGGCATCTTTTCATAGTTTACCAGTTTAGCAGAAGATTAATGGCGTTGCCTGTCTTTTATCTGTGGACCTACCTTCTAGCCTGGATTGGTTCGCGCATTGGCACCACGGCTGGTGGGCTCTGGGCTTGTTTTGTTTTATATTTGTTCTCGTAATTCGCAAACATTGAGACGTTAACCAAAATACCGGCAGCGATAGCCAATTGGATTATGGACGAGCCGCCATAACTGACGAATGGCAGCGGAACCCCAGTCAAAGGGATCATCCCAGAAACACCTGCGAGGTTAATGACTGACTGGATGCCTATCATGGACGATATTCCCAAGGCCAGAAGGCTTCCGAATGGATCCTTGCACTTCATCCCGATCCGGATCCCTTTCAACACGATGAATCCGAGGCAAAAGAGGACAAACGAGACGCCCAAAATACCGAGCTCCTCCGCAATAACAGCAATGATGAAATCGGTATGGGACTCAGGCAGGTAGCCCAGCTTCTGTACTCCCTTTCCAAGCCCCAAGCCTGTAACTCCACCAGACCCAATTGCCAGGAGCGAATTCGTGAGGTGAAAGCCTTCATCCTGCTCATCCCTGAACGGGTCTTCGAGGACGGTAAATCGCTCAAGACGCTCGGCGGAAAAAATATGGTCATGAAAGCCAATTGCAAAAATAGTAAGGAGGACTGCCCCAACGCCAATAAGCTTGACAATATTTTTCCAGTTCATTCCGGATGAAAGGATGACAAAGGTTGCAATCAGCATAATAATTCCCGCTGTACCGTAGTCCGGCTGGAGCATGATTAGCACGCATATGACTACAAGATACATGAGCGGCGGCACAACGCCTTTGTTGAATTCGTTGATATAGCTTTGCTTTTTCGCATAGACGGCAGACAAATAAATGATGACCCCTAGTTTGGCAAATTCAGACGGCTGGATGCTTATTCCGCCAACTTCGTACCAGCTTTGGGCATTTCCAGCCACTTTTCCAAACACGAGGATGCCTCCGAGGCCCGCAAGTGAAAGGAGGACCATTGGAACGAGGAACCTTGTGCTTCTCATGATTTTATAGGGAAAGAAAGCAAAGAAACAAAAAATTACTGCTCCTCCCAGCAAAAACAGTCTTTGCTTTAGAAAAAAATGGTCAGGGGCCACACCATATCTATGGACCGCGAATGCCATGCTTGCGCTATAAACCATGACCAGGCCGAAGATGGACAACATTGCTATGATCGCTATCAACGAATAATCATATGATTTAAGAATTTTTTTCAGCATCGCCATTCCCCATTCTTAATAATGTCTCTATTATAAATGAAAATAGGGAGTTTTAGTTGAATAAAATCCTATTTCTACTGATTGAAATAAAAATGAAATACTTGATTAAAATAACAAAACCCAAACAGGTGATGTTTGGGTTAGGAGATTATTTTTTCATTGAGGCTTCATGAAGGGCGGATAGCTCCTTCTCCAGCTTTTCAAGGATTGCTTTTCCGTCTTTTCCATCTATCAGCCCCAGCCTTGAGGCAAAATCTATTTCCCTGGATAAGCCGAACATTTGCGTGTCCAATACCTCTTCATACAAAGGGCACTGGGGCATCGTCAAATTATCCATTTGAACCTTAATCAGCTTCAATATTTTATCAGCGTCAGCCTGTAAAAGGGCATATGCTTTTTCCTGATGGTTTATTATCATTTCAGACGCCAACATCGATCCCCCCGTTTCCGAGCGATTACTCCACTATCTTTAAATTTTACAGGTCATGTCCGAAAATTGCAAGAATAATTAAGGCTTCAGGCAGGTTTATTTCAATTATCCCAGTGCAAATGACATTAAGCCTTAAACGGAGTATACTCTTATTGCAGTAGTAAATTGGAGGAATTGCTATGGATGGAATAATACAACTAGCTGGAAAAGTAAAGTTTCCGATAACAATCGATCCCGGGGTCTGGATTTTTGATGAAAGGAGAGTGGATTTGGATACCTACTTCAGCCAATCAAAAGAATCTGGCGGAGAGCTTGAAGAGTATACAAAATCGGTTTCCAAGCAATGGGACATGGAGATTACCGAAGGGGCACAACTGCCTGGGCGACAGAGCAAGAAGAAATTCCAAAAGCAGAAATTGCTAGAGGGTACGTTTGGCATGCCGTTAGGCCCTTTCCTGAAAAATTCGGAACCCTTGGAAGATGCCGATACCCTAGTCATCAAGGCGGACGGAAGTGAATATCAATTCCCCCTTGCCGAGGCCTATAGCCTTATTGCCGCCTTCTCAAAACAAGGAAAACCACTTAGGGAAGATGGTCCTATCCATATTTACCTTAAAGATGGTTCAAACAAGGAAAACCCGATCCGAAATGTAACGGCGTTTGTGATACGGTAATCCCGTAAACAATTTCTTTTGACACAGTATTTGTTATAGAAAAAACAGCCCTGGGGCTGTTTTTTCTATAACAAGTCGGCGGCAAGCCTGGCGAGGCCAGACCGCTCACCTTTCATCAGTTTCACATGGCCGGCAATTGGCTGGTCTTTAAACTTTTCAACGACATACGTAAGCCCGTTATTATAGGCATCAAGGTATGGATGGTCAATTTGTTCGGGATCACCCATTAAAACAATTTTACTTCCTTCCCCTACCCTTGTTAATATGGTTTTCACTTCATGCTTTGTAAGGTTCTGGGCCTCATCAATGATAATGTACTGGTCCGGGAGGCTTCTTCCTCTTATATAGGTTAGTCCCTCCACTTCTATGGACCCCAACCCAGCCAAAATCGCATCCAGCTCTCCAGGCTTTTTTGTGTTGAACAAAAATTCCAAGTTGTCAAAAATCGGCTGCATCCATGGTCTCAGCTTTTCCTGTTTTTCTCCCGGCAAGAAGCCAAGATCTTTGCCAAGAGGAACGATTGGCCGCGCGACAAGGAGTTTCTTATACTGCTTCAAGTCCTCAATTTGCATGAGCCCCGCAGCGAGCGCAAGCAGTGTTTTTCCCGTGCCGGCCTTTCCTGATAAGGTCACCAGTTGAATGTCCCGCCTAAGCAATAATTCAATCGCCATTGTCTGCTGCACGTTCCTTGAATGGATTCCCCAAACGTGCTCCTGTTTTACCGTAAGCTTTCTCGCAATTTTTCCTGACCTGTCTATGTGCCCCAATGCCGAAGAAGAACTGCCCAGCGCATCCTTCATGATAAGGAATTGATTCGGATAAAAAGGGTGGTTCGCGAGTTCAGACACAGGCAACTCGCTATTGGCATAAAATTTATTCAGCGTTTCAACTGGCAAATGAATCTCAAGGAAGCCATCATATATATGATCCGCTTCGACCACCCTGTCCTGTAGGAAATCTTCGGCATAAAGGCCAATCGCATCAGCCTTTACCCTAACAAGGGCATCTTTGCTGACAAGAATGACACGTTTACCGTTCTCCTTTGCTTGTTCCTCCAAAAATAAATTCTTGGCGACAGCAAGAATTCTGTTATCGTTGGTCTTTTCCGTAAAGATTTCCTGAAGTTCATGAAACGAACGATGGTTAATTTCAATTCTCAGGTTCCCCCCATTTTCCAGCTTTATCCTCTCATGAAGTTTGCCGTGGGCCCTGAAACCATCAATCAGCCTTGAAACCTGGCGGGCATTTCGGCCAATTTCATCCATATATCTTTTTTTCGAATCGACTTCATCCAATACAACAGCAGGGATGACGACATCATTGTCTTCAAAGGAAAAAATTGAATAGGGGTCCTGCAGCAATACATTGGTGTCCAATACATAAATATTATTCAATTGAATGCCTCCCGCTAATATGGCCTCTCTTCAACTTTTGGTAAAATATATGTTTTTAGGAATAAAGATAGACGATATTTCGGACAATAATCATATTGATTCGCCCTACTTTTTTAGGGAAACGGCAATGCCGGACTTTAACGGATGAGGATGTTGTCTGCGTATGGCTAAACTATTGATCATTACAAGCTTCCTTTTAATTCTTGCGGGGTGCGGGACAAATGGCCTTGATGGGACCCGAAACACCCACAAGCAGAATGTAACTGTAAAAAACAGTGTAACACCGGATGTTGATAGGAAAACGGGATCCCGGTCTGCCAGGCATCTAGAGAACCTTGCTTCAACTGTCCCCAATGTGCGGGGGGCCAATGCGGTTGTTCTCGGAAAATATGCGATTGTTGGAATTGATATCGATGCGGATACTGAGAGATCGGAGGCGGGAGTAATCAAATACTCGGTTGTCGAAGCCTTGAAGGAGGATCCCAATGGGGCAAGGGCAATGGTGGTAGCGGATCCGGATATTAATGCACGACTTAAGGAGCTCTCTTCTGATATAAAGAATGGCCAGCCTATTCAGGGAATCATGTATGAACTGGCTGATATTGCCGGGAGGATTATCCCGGAGGTTCCAGGGAAAATTGTCCAGCCGGATCCAAACAGGCCGCTTAACGAGCCAAACAGGCAATTGAATGGGCGCGACCGGAAGGAACTTGAACAACGGCAGGAGGAAGAGTCACTCCGTAAAAAGTGAGGACGGAGAAGTATCAATTTGAAAAAGCCTGGTTCGATGATATCAACGAAGCCAGGCTTTTTTATTTTTTTAAAAAACTGTTGTGGACGGCCCGCAGCAATCACGCCTTCCGGAATGCCTCCATTACCTGTGTATCCAGGCGTGCCGCGGCATCCTTATCGTATGTCTTGTCATATTGCGGTTCCTGGGTAATTTTAGAGCCATAGAACATGACATCGCGTACTTCCTTTATTTTCACTTCAATTAATGCGAGCTTTAAAGGGACCCCTTCCAACCTCTCCTGCTTGACAGACGCATTGCCATTTATGGAGTATGTAGTTTCGTTGGCAATGACATTTATGGCAACATCGCTTTGTTTCATAATGTTTTGGACAATCCTTGAACGATTATCCACTGCAAAATAAATGGTCCCCTCTTCTTTTGCAAGCAGCCATGAGATGGCGCTAATGTTCGGGCCGCCAGTTTCATGGTCAATGGTTGCGAGAGTGGCAAACCGCTCTTTCTGCAGTTCATCGAACAGTGGCTTGATAAGTTTTGGTTCTACCTGATTAGGCATTTTAATTGCTCCTTTCATTTCTGTTGATAACCCGGCTCCCCAATCTTACTATTTACAATTCCATTCATCAACTTGCATGAATGCAGGGACTTTGTTCGAGTTATCTCCCATGTTATACTATTAGTATGCCAGCAAATTATCCAAGGTGAAAGCAAACAGATTTGAGGTGGCCCAAGCTTGAGAGTTAAATGTGTTTTATGTGATACGATTGAAACGATTCCTGATGAATCCCAAGAAGCAAAACGGCTTCGCAACCGGCCAATCCATACGTATATGTGCAATCCTTGCCACGAAAGAATTACTGACAGGACAAATGAACGGATTGCGAGCGGAAATTTCCGGCTTTATCGCACCAAAAAAGCCGTTGATGAATTTTAACTTATAACGGTAAAACAAACCCCCCTGAACAATCCGTTCAGGGGGGTTTGCGGTTCACCTGTCAGTATCTTCAGGGAAGCTGCAGAATTTATCGGGTTCCATATTAATCTGATCGAGCATAACTTCAATCAATTCCCTAGGAAAACGCGTTTTTTTCATTTCCCCATCACGCTCATAATGGACGTAATACATATTTTCATCCGTTTCAATAAGCAAGTCCGAAGCTGTGACACCATAGTTTTCAACCAGCAGTTCTTCAAAAAGCTCTTTTGTTTCAAAAGCTGCAGAATCATCAGGCCTGGCATCGCATACCACTTTGATGGTGAGCCAATTGTATATTGTATCCTGCAAGGAATTCATTGGCAGACTCTCCCTACATTAAGCTTCTGTTTTTTGTTTCCGTTCCTGATTCAAACGGATTTTGTAGATTATCAAAATAATTGCAGCAACTACCAAACCCTCCGTTATTGGAAGCATGACTCCCAGAAAAGTTAGAAGTGTACTCCCTAGTGCAAGAAATAAATAAATAACGGCAGATTTGGCAAGAGGAAGTTTTTTAGCAAAACCCAGTTTGTATACAACGATAGAAAGGGCAACAATCGTTACATACAGCATCCACATGCCCACTTGCGGGTTTTCCCCTACCCCGTAAAGAGCTGCAAAAAAGGACAGCCGGTCCTCCATTCCTGCATACCTCCCCTAATTCCTAATTCGTTTCTGCATATTTCTTCTTTTTGGCAATCCGTTCCCGCTCATTTTTATCAAGTATTTTTTTACGTAGGCGGATTGACTCCGGTGTAACTTCACAATACTCGTCTTCATTCAAATATTCAAGTGATTCCTCCAATGTCATAATTCGCGGCTTCTTGATCGTCGAAGTCTGATCCTTATTCGCAGAACGGACGTTGGTTGCATGCTTCACTTTTGTAATATTCACGGTAATGTCATTTTCTCGGGTATGTTCACCGACAATCATGCCTTCATAAATTTCGGTGCCTGGGTCAACAAAAATTATACCTCTGTCTTCAACCTGCATGATGCCATACGTTGACGCTTTGCCTGATTCCATGGATACAAGCACTCCCTGGCGCCTTCCTCCAACCTGGCCCGCAAGCATAGGCTGATAGCTGTCGAATGAATGGTTGATGATTCCATAGCCACGTGTCAATGTTAGGAATTCCGTCGTATAACCAATTAACCCACGGGCAGGGATCATGAATGTCAGGCGGACTTGGCCGTTGCCGTTATTAACCATATCTGACATTTCACCTTTTCGTGCCCCGATTGATTCCATGACGGCTCCAGTATATTCTTCCGGAACATCGATTTGGACTCTTTCGACTGGCTCACAGCGAACACCATCGATCTCTTTAACAATGACTTCAGGCTTTGAAACCTGCAGTTCATATCCTTCACGGCGCATATTCTCAATTAGGATAGACAGGTGGAGTTCACCGCGTCCTGAGACTATCCATGCATCAGGCGAATCAGTGTTATCGACCCTCAAGCTTACATCGGTCTGAAGCTGCGCATGCAGGCGTTCCTCAATTTTTCGGGATGTTAGATATTTTCCTTCCCTTCCGGCAAACGGGCTGTTATTGACAGCGAAGGTCATTTGGAGGGTAGGCTCATCAATATGAAGCACGGGCAGTGCTTCCTGATGTTCTACTGGGCAAACTGTTTCTCCGACATTGATATCTTCCATGCCTGATACAGCGACTAGGTCTCCGGCAAATGCTTCCTGGATTTCCTGACGCTTAAGGCCAAAGAAACCAAATAATTTTGTTACGCGGAACTGCTTTACCTTTCCGTCAAGCTTCATTAAAGCCACCTGCTGGCCAACCTTCATAGTTCCCCGGAAAATGCGGCCAATTCCGATTCTTCCCAAATAGTCATTGTAATCTAGCAGGGCAACCTGGAACTGAAGCGGCTCATCCCGATTTTCAGTTGGTGCCGGGATATGCTCGATGATTGATTCATAAAGCACCTGCATGTTTTCATCCTGGCGCTCGGGGTCTATGCTAGCTGTTCCATTTAACGCAGATGCATATATAACCGGGAACTCAAGCTGATCTTCAGTCGCATCCAGCTCGATGAACAAGTCAATCACTTCATCAATTACTTCTGCAGGACGGGCAAAATCCCTATCAATTTTATTGACAACTACGATAGGAGTCAGTTTTTGCTCCAGCGCTTTTTTCAATACGAATCTGGTCTGCGGCATGGTACCCTCATACGCATCTACGACAAGGAGAACACCATCGACCATTTTCATGATACGCTCTACTTCTCCGCCAAAGTCTGCGTGTCCCGGGGTATCAAGAATATTGATTTTTGCATCCTTATATTGGATAGCAGTGTTTTTTGCAAGGATGGTAATTCCGCGTTCCCGTTCTATATCGTTGGAATCCATTGCCCTTTCTTCGATATGTTCATTTGATCGAAAAATACCGGATTGCTTTAGCAACTGGTCGACAAGGGTTGTTTTTCCGTGGTCAACGTGGGCGATGATTGCTATATTTCGAATATCATTTCTTTTATTCAAAGTGGTCCACTCCTGCCTTTGTAAGGGGTAACGCCTTTTCAGGCATTATTATTTTTAGTACAACTGAAACATTATAACACAAATGAGGTAGAAAACTATACCATTTTTAAGTACAATAAGCCTTGAAGTATATATTTTCCCCAAAACAACGAAAGTTAAGCTATTTTTATAGCAGGGAAAAGGACTGGAGATAATATGGAGAAAATAAAATGGAGCTTTCTTGGGTTTGCCTTTCTGGCCGCCGCTTCAATTTCCGGAATTGGAATTGCGATTGGGGAGAGAAGCATTTTCGGGGTGCTAGTATGTATCACCTTGCTACTTTATACAATGAAGGAAGGATTCAAAAGAAAAAAACGGGATAGAAAAAAGCACTGAGGGTACGGATACACCGAACCCCAGCGCTTTTATTATTTTTGTCCTTTTAAGTACTGTTCCAGAATTTCACCATGAAGGCCTGGCCCTGCCGCAAAAACAGACGACTTATTCAGCATATCGAGCCTGCTTCCATGAAGGTCGGTCACAATTCCGCCGAGTTCTTCTACAATAATGGCTCCTCCGGCATAATCCCATGGAGCAAGCCGCGGTGAAATATATGCATTTACCCTTCCGGTGGCCACGTATACCAATTCTAAAGCTGCGGAACCATAGGATCTCGTACCTCTGGCTTTGCGGACAAGCGGGATGAACAGGTTGTGATCAACCATTTTATTCTCCAGCACCCAGGTAATATTAAGGGCAACAATCGATTCTTCAACTTTTGCCCTTTCCAGCTTTGGCAGCTCCCTGCCATTTAGGAAAGCTCCTCCTCCTGCCTTTGAATGGTAAAGTTCATCATGGGCGATATCATATATTAGGCCAATTTTCCCTATGCCGTTTTCATATATTCCGATTGAAATTGCAAAATTCCTTTGCTGATGGATAAAATTCATTGTTCCGTCAATAGGGTCGATAATCCAGACCACACCATCCAGGTCGGAAAGGGTGTCACCGAATCCTTCTTCACCCAATATTCTATGCCCCGGGAAGACTTCTCGGATTTTCTCGATAAAGAATTTCTCTGTGTCCCTGTCAATGTCGGTCACGAGATCATTCGGGTCGGATTTTGTATGGATATTAAGGGTTTTGTCGAACGAGGATCGGATTTTTTCCCCTGCTTCCAGAATCCATTTTTTTGCCTGCTCATACACGTGCTCTGTATCCATTGTGATAACCCTCCAAAAAATGTTGCGCACGAACTCCGCCTGTACTGTTTAGCTTATACAAATACGAGCACCCCTTCAACTTTTATGGTACCCACGGAGGAAAATAATAAACGAACTCTCCAGCATTGCCGGGAGTTCGTTTTAAACAGGTTTCTTATAGTGGGCAGGCAGCAGTTCCATTCTCTTTTTGGCCTTCCTCTCCACTGGTCAAAGAGCCTTGAGTCGGAGAAGTTCCTGCCGGATCTTTTCCAGCCGCAACTTGCAATGCTTCTTCATCTCTTCATTATTTTCCGACATGGCGTCAAACAATGTTGCCAGCTCATAATCCATTTCAAGCCTTAAAACTGCTGTTCTTTCCTTATCAAAAGCCTTTTTCCTAGTCGTATTAATCAACTGCTTCATTAGTAAGCACTCCTTCCGGCTAATAGACTGATTTTTCGGATTTTTTTATTATAATATGAATCTCTAAGCAAATCTGCAACAAAATGTGTTTCTATCCAATACAGAGGCGTAACTGTGTTAACGATCGGCTTCCATATGCTAAAATAATTTTATTACTGTAATTCAGGAGGACCATATGGAATTTAATGGTTTCACCCATGATGATTTCAATATTTTTTCAATTGACGGCCTGGAAGCACGGATGGAAGCGTTGATAGAGAATATCCGCCCTAAATTAACCTATCTTGGCAATCGCTATGCTCCCGTCCTGGCTGAAATGACAGGTGAAGAGATGTTTGCCCACGTTGCCAAACACGCCAGGAGAACCAAGAATCCCCCGAATGATACATGGGTAGCGTTTGCCAGTAACCCTAGGGGTTATAAAATGCTTCCTCATTTTCAAATAGGCCTGTGGGAAACCCACCTTTTCATCTGGTTCGCAGTTATTTATGAATGCAATGGGAAACCGCAAATCGGCGAAAATTTCCAAAAGCACCTTCGTGAAATCCATGCGGCAATCCCAAACCATTTTGTTTGGTCCGAAGACCATATGAAGCCTGGTGCAATCAAGCATGGCAGCCTCTCGGCAGAACAGCTGAACGATTCTTTTCAGCGCCTAAAGGACCTGAAAAAAGCGGAAATCCTTTGCGGCTGCCACGTCAATCGTGATGAAGTTGTTAAAATGGGCCCATCGGAATTGCTTCATTTGATTGATGGTGTATTTAGACAAATATTACCCCTATATAAATTGACATAAACCTTAAAAATATCATGGAAAAACAATTGTGCCATAATAAGGAAGAGGTAAGGGTGAATATTCTTTCCAGAGTACCATGTATAATACCCATTTAACCTAAAAACCCCCCTATGCCTGGGCAGCATAGGGGGGTTTTTGGTGGTAATGAACATTGTTGATAACTCGAAATTAGTTATTGTAATCCAGCTCCACCAGAATAGGCTTTGCTGCGGGACCTTATCTTTAATGGTCGGGCTGACCACTAAGGATAGCTCCTTGGAATAATCATCGTAGGGACACAAAGGAAAGCTTCCGAGAATAAACATCGTAGAGACAGGCAATCTTTGCCTGTCACGAAACGGTTTGTGCTTGGCGCGAAGGCGCTTGCGCCTTTTGTTCGTTATCGGATACGAAGGGTTCCTCCCTCGGAAAGCTCCTTTGCTTTTACTACCGCCTTATAAGGGGAATAGCCGCTAAGCTCTTCAAATTCCCCGCACAGTTTCTTTTCCTCTGACTTCCCAGGTACAATGGCCTTGAATTTCCTGTAGGCAGCCATAAAATCATCCCGGCCAATACCTTTTTCATAAGCTTCCTCAACAGCCTGGAAAAATTGGATGACCTGGACTGTCTCGTCAGTTGACCATGTGTAATCAAGTGGATATTGGTAATCCATAATAGCACCTGCTCTTTTATAGTTTGGCTCAGTTATCGAAGCATAGTTGATTGAAGCGGAGGGCGACAAGAGGCTCCACTGACGCCCCACGGAAAGTGCGAGCCTGGAACGGAGATCAATGGCCTTTAACTGAGCCTATTTGTTTCGGAAGCTATAGTTTACCATTTTTCCATGCCTGCCGAAAAGCAAAGCTCAAATATTGGTGGTTTTACGCCCTTCCCCAATGCTTTCTGATTTCCGATGCGTCCGTAATAATTCTGTGAATCAGTTCAGCCGTTGATGGAATGTCATGAATCAACCCAATCGCCTGCCCTGCCCATGCAAACCCTTCGTCTATCTTACCTTCATATATAAATTTCCTGTTCGCTTCACCACTGATATAATCCTTTAATTGTCCAAATGCAGCCCCTTGGTGTTCAAGTTCAATAATCTTTTCAGCCCAATTGTTTTGAATTACCCTCCCCGGCATTCCAAGGGATTTTTTTATGATCAGAGTCTCCGATTCTCCGCTTTCCAAAAGAATATGTTTGTATTTTTCACTTGCATGAACACATTCCTTTACTGCAATAAACCGGGTACCCATTTCGATTCCTTCAGCTCCGAGAGCAAATGCTGCCATCAGTCCCCTTCCATCAGCAATCCCCCCCGAAGCAATCACCGGAATTGAAACGGACTCGGTTACACTGGGAATGAGTACCATTGTCCCAACTTCTTCTTTCCCTAAATGGCCCCCTCCTTCCTGGCCGACGACCATGACCGCATCCGCGCCAAGCTTTTCCGCTTTTAATGCTTGTCTCCTTGATGCGACTAGGACCAGCTTTTTAATGCCTGTCCCTTTTAATTGCTCAAAAAGCGGAGCGGGATTCCCACCTGTCATCGATATAACTGGGACTTTTTCCTCGATAGCAACCTCTACATATTCCTGGAAGGGGCGGCCATGCTGCCCGATTGCAAAATTCACTCCGAACGGCTTGTCGGTCACTTCCCTGGTTTTCCGTATTTCATTACGAAGCAGCGCCGGGCTCTCAAGGGACATCGCTGTTATTTGGCCTAGCCCGCCCGCATTGGATACGGCCGAGGCAAGCTCCGAGTATGCAAGGTGCGCAAGGCCTCCTTGAATGATTGGGTATTTAATACCCAGGATTTGCGTTACTCTTGTATTCCATTCCATTTCTCCGCCTCCTCCATCTGTACCCTTAGTTAATTCTCTCAATCAGGTTAATTTTCCTTTCCAAACGGGAAACTACAATCTAAAGACCCTACAATTCTGAAAGGAAATGAAATATTATTTGCAAACATAAGCAGAAGTGCTATAATTCATTTGTTTTATGTCCTAGCTGGCCGGCTCAGGTTTTTACACTTCAAGCCATCCTTTAAAGGAACATAACCGTAACAATTGATTATTCAGCAAAAAGAGGTGTGGAGAAACTTGTCCCAATACGAAACGCCGTTGTTCACCGGCCTTGTTGAACACGCAAAAAAGAACCCCGTCCAATTCCATATTCCAGGCCACAAAAAGGGAGCCGGAATCGATCCGGAATTTCGGGCTTTCATTGGCGACAATGCGTTAAGCATTGACTTAATAAATATTGGCCCGCTAGATGATTTACATTCACCCAAAGGAATTATTAAGCAGGCTCAGGAATTAGCCGCTGAAGCATTTGGAGCAGACCATACCTTTTTTTCAGTTCAAGGTACAAGCGGCGCAATTATGACAATGGTCATGGCCGTTTGTGGACCTGGCGACAAGATCATCGTTCCACGAAACGTCCATAAATCAGTCATGTCCGCCATCGTTTTTTCAGGCGCAATACCTGTTTTCATTCATCCCGAGATTGATGAAGTCCTTGGTATTTCGCACGGCATCACCACTGATTCTGTCGCAAGAGCATTGGATCAGCACCCGGACGCTAAAGGGGTGCTTGTCATTAACCCGACCTATTTTGGCATTTCCGCAGATCTTCGGAAGATTGTTGAAATTGCCCACTCATACGACGTTCCTGTACTAGTTGATGAGGCGCACGGTGTCCATATCCACTTCCATGAAGAGCTCCCACTTTCCGCCATGCAGGCAGGAGCCGATATGGCAGCGACAAGCGTCCATAAACTTGGCGGATCCTTGACCCAGAGTTCAATTTTGAATATTCGGGAAGGCCTTGTTTCCGCAAAACGCGTTCAATCAATTTTGAGCATGCTGACCACGACATCGACCTCGTATCTCCTGCTCGCATCACTCGATGTTGCCAGGAAAAGGCTTGTATTGGAAGGGCAGGAGCTCATATCCAATACAATCGATTTAGCCCAGTCAATGAGGAAAAAAATAAATGAAATTGACCGGCTCTATTGTGTAGGCCCGGAAATCCTCAAATCAAAGGCTGCGTTTGACTATGATCCAACAAAGCTAATCATATCTGTTAAGAATTTAGGAATACCTGGCTATGAAGTAGAGAAATGGCTTCGTGAAAGGTACAATATCGAAGTTGAGCTATCCGACCTTTACAATATACTTTGCATCGTAACCCCGGGTGATACGCAGCGGGAGGCTGATATTCTTATCAACGCCCTTGCAAAGCTAGCGGAAGAATGCGTTGAGGACGCAGTGAAACCAGTCCCATTGCAAGTATTCCTGCCGGATATGCCTTTGTTGGCTTTAACGCCTCGTGATGCCTTTTACTCAGAAACCGAGGTAGTGCCATTTGAAGAATCCGAGGGAAGAATTACCGCCGAATTTATCATGGTTTATCCTCCCGGAATCCCTATTTTCATTCCAGGTGAAATCATTACCAAGGAAAACCTTTTATATATCAAGAAAAACTTGGAAGTTGGCCTGCCTGTCCAAGGGCCGGAAGATGATGAAATTAAAACAATCCATGTAATTAAAGAGTATAAAGCCATAAAATAGAATTAAAACAAAAACAGGATTCGCGGGAATCCTGTTTTGTTTTATATGTGCTGTTTACAAATCTTCATCATTACGGGAATGGCATTTGTCACAGGTGCATTTGGAGTAAAGGACAGTAACTTTTTCATCTTCGAAATGGTCAATCGTTGAATTGCAGTTTTGGCATACAATTGTTCCCATGATGATCAGCTCCTTATTATTGTCATAATGTAAGCGCTTAATGGTTGGTTATTTATATAATAATATAACGTATTTAAAATTTCAATAGATATTGTATGTCACTTTAGGTTTTTTTAACGGTAAATAACACCACATTTCTCTTTTAATTGAAAAAGCAGGCGTTATTAGGCTTGCCCAGAGTGTCGACAAAAGGCCGCGAGAGGCACCCCTCTTGCAGCCTTTTGTCATTTTTGGGGAAATTCCTAAGGTTAATGCTAGAAACCAAACCCTAAAAACCACCGATATGCCATGTTGGTTTCAAATTCTTTAATGGTTTGGCGCATGGATCGAATGCCAAATTTGTATTGTATAAAGTTGTTTTAAAGGAACGACTAGTTCAATATTAGGCCGACCCAGTCCAGAGTATAAGTTTTCTACCAAAGGATAGATGAACGAAAAATTAATGGCCGATTCAATCAATTGTCAGCATTTCTAATTGCTCACGTTCATTGGCTTGATTTTTAATCATCATGGCAGGTCACCTCATACATAGTTTTCTTTATATAAAGGGATTTTAGTGGATTGGAATGGAGGATGGCGACTCCTCGAAAATCCTCAATTT
>NZ_LMTI01000001.1:0-35357 GCF_001510665.1 Bacillus sp. FJAT-27445 | reverse complement strand
TCAATTATGCTACCGCATAATTTCGTGCGAGGATTATTCACGGATGTTTTTCCTTGGTGCTACCCCATAATTTCGTGCGAGGATTATTCTTGGAAGCTTTCCTTGTGCTACCGCATAATTTCGTGCCATGTAAGTTCAAGGAAGCCATCCTTTGTGCTATCGCATTTCCTTCGTGCAAAGCTTATTCGGGGAAGCTGTATGTCCTGCGGTAATAGCGGGAAAGTCGAGACCCTGGACTGAGCGTAGCGAGGGAAGCGGCTCGGCCCCGCCCGCGGAAAGCGTCCCCCCGGAATGGAAATCTAGACGCATTGATTTCAATTAATATTTAAAATTAAAAAAGACTGTAGGAAACCCGAAACTCTTCGGGTTTGTCTACAGTCTGAGCAGGCGTTATTATTGGCCTGCCTCCTTTAATCATATTGAGTTGAAAATGGGACGGACGGAAGGATTTCGGTAAAGAAATCGACCAGCTCACTTGCCTGTTCTTCATCACTAATTCGAAAAACATGTTGCAAATGGTTTATATCATCCAGGTCTTTGGGATCGAGGAGAGTTGATCGGCCGGTTTGCATGCAAACGACAAGGGGTTTTCCGAAAAACAATGAGGAATAGATGACACCAAAATCATAGCGGGAATTTTCAGTAGTGAAGCCAGTGAAACGAACCTTGACATTTTCATGTTCGTCATAAAGCTTTTCGAATTGCTCCATAACACTCCTCCTAAAAAAAGTTTTTAGAATATTATTATAATTCAATTCTATTAAAATTACAAACAAATCCACTTTGTGCTCAAGTTGTCGGTTGTTTAAAGAAATTGGAGAATGCTACAATAAGGAGGTACAGAAATATGAATCAAGGGGGTATGGTGTTGGCTGAAAACGCTTTTATTAAACTTGTGCCTTCATCTGTCAAACAATCTATTACATTGGAAGAATTAAAGGATTACTTTCATTATTACAAAGAAATAACCTCCAAAACAGGTGCCCAGGTAAATTGGGATTTTGATGAGAGCGCATTTCCTTACGAAATTAAGGAAACGCCTGAGAGCAAAGGCGATTGGTTCTATTTGAGCACATCAGATCCCGACCGATACAGGGCCATTGCCATCGCAGTAGGCAAGGAAGCGGTGGAATTGGAGGATGGAACCTCCTCAATCCAGTCATATATCCAGATATCTTTACCAGATGGCGCTTTGGCGGGCGACAAAGGCAAAGCGAACGAGTTTTGCAAATTTCTTGCAAAAAAACTCCAGGCTGAACTTCATCTGTTTAACGGCAGGATTATGTACTTCAACCCACGGAAATAATGTTCAACGCGCATCCCTCATAGGGATGCTTTTTCTTTCCCGCGATCGGTAAGCAATAATCGGCGGGCCAGCTGCCGTTAACAGCAAAAGAAGGTATCCTGAAAGCCACTGATTATTTTTGGAGCAATGCAGGAAAGTGGAAATAGGACAGGATAAAATGGAAGGATGCATAAAGCCCAAGGCTGAAGACGGTAATAAAAAGTGCCTTCCTCGAGGATTGGATAAAGTTTTCACCGATAATAATTGCCAGATAAAAAAACACCAGAAACATGAGGACATTATATAAAGGATGGTCATGCTTAGAAAGCCACTCTGTCAAAGTATATCCGCTCCAAATTATGAATTGGATTAGAAATACTACATACATCTTCATTGAGAATCACCGCCTGCAAACTGGAAAATGAACTTGCCATTAGTGAAGTATATGCCTGGCCTTCTACAGATATTTTTCATTTCTGTAACATTTGCATGACAAGGAAAGCTAGCCAATGATCGTGTGATAGAATGGAGCTAATGTTTTGCCAGCTGCAGTCATTATTTTCGTCATACTGGAGGCAAAGAAATGAAAGGTTTCCCTGTTTATATACTCTTTATTTCCTTGTTCATGACAGCGTCCTGCAGCAAAGTGGATCAGGAAAGGCTGGCGGTGGATAAAAACACGAAACAAGTCATATTCTTTTCTGACGAAAAGGAATATAAACGCGAAACAGCCTACTACGATGCCTTGATTGAACTAAAAAAGGACTTTCCTGATGAAATGGAAAGCCTTATGGTCCTATCGGAGGGAAAAGAGAAAAAGTACTATGATGAATTCGATATCAAAACCGGCCCTGCTCTGATTGTCCTTTATAATGAAAAAGTAATGGTCAAAATTTACGGGATTACGACAAAAGAACAAATCATCCAGCCTGTCTCGCAAGTATTGGCTGGTTCACAATAATATGTTAAAGCCCTTCCCAAATCGGGAAGGGCTTATTTTTATTCTGTATCGGATCTATTTAACAATATGGATTGGGCTGCCAATGGCTACCTCTGCCGCTTCCATCGTAATTTCACCAAGTGTTGGATGCGCATGGATCGTCATAGCTAAATCTTCAGCTGTCATGCCTGCTTCGATGGCCAGCCCGAGCTCTGCGATCATGTCAGACGCGCTTGGACCTGCTATCTGTGCTCCAATGACAAGCCCGTCTTCCTTTCGGGTTACAAGCTTCATAAAACCGTCAGTCTGGTTCAAAGCAAGCGCCCTGCCATTGGCTGCGAATGGGAATTTTGAAGCTATTGCATCAATCCCCTCTTCTTTTGCCTGCGCCTCTGTGTAGCCGACGGATGCTAGCTCGGGATCCGAGAAAACGACTGCAGGAATGGCCAGATAGTCGATTTCGGATGGATGTCCCGCAATCGCTTCAGCGGCTATTTTACCTTCATAGGAAGCTTTATGGGCAAGCGGCGGCCCCGGGATAATATCCCCAATGGCATAAATATTGCCTACATTGGTACGGCATTGCTTATCGACTTTTACAATGCCTTTATCAGTCATTTCGATCTCGACCTGTTCGAGGCCAAGCTCATCGGTATTCGGGCGGCGTCCAACCATGACGAATACATAGTCTGCTTCGACAGTTTTTTCTTCGCCTTTTACTTCATACGTTACCGTAACAGAATCCTTTGTTTCCTGCACACCTTTTGCAAGAGCCTTTGTAATCACTTCGGCCCCTTTTTTCTTGAGGTTGCGCTTTACAAGTGAGGACATCTGTTTTTCGAAGCCATTCAGGATTTCGTCCGCACCCTCTAGGATGGTCACTTTTGTCCCGAAGCTGGCATAAGCCCCGCCTAGCTCTGTTCCGATATAACCTCCGCCGATAACGACGATGCTTTTCGGAATTGCATCCAGTGCCAGAGCGCCTGTGGAATCAAGGACACGCTTCGTATACTTGAAGGCCGGCAGTTCAATGGGGCGGGAGCCAGTTGCGATAATCGCATTGTTGAACGTATAGGTCTGAGCGGAGTTTTCATCCATAACCCTTAACGTGTTCGCATCAACAAAGTATGCCTCTCCGCGGACGATATTTACCTTGTTGCCTTTTAAAAGGCCTTCTACTCCGCCTGTTAGTTTCTTAACGACGCCCGCCTTCCATTCCTGGACCTTTGAAAAATCGACGGTGACGTTTTCCGCATTAATACCTATGTCGCTTGAATGGGTGGCTGATTCATACCTATGCCCTGCGGCAATCAAGGCCTTTGAAGGGATACAGCCGACATTTAGGCATACTCCGCCCAATGTTCCCCGTTCAACGATTGTCACTTTTTGGCCGAGCTGGGCAGCCCTGATGGCTGCCACATATCCGCCTGGCCCAGCTCCGATGACTATTGTATCTGTTTCAACTGGAAAATCTCCTACTACCATTTTATTACGCCTCCATTAACAAGAGTTCCGGGTCGTTGAGCAAACGCTTGATGTGATTCATGAAATTCTGTGCTGTCGCTCCGTCAATGACACGGTGGTCAAAGCTTAAGGAAAGTGCGAGAACTGGTGCAGCAATGATTTCTCCATTTTTTACAACCGCTTTTTCCGCAATGCGGCCAATTCCAAGGATAGCAACTTCCGGATGATTGATGACCGGTGTGAACCACTGGCCTCCTGCTGACCCGATATTCGTGATTGTGCAGGAACCGCCCTTCATTTCATCAGGAGAAAGTTTTCCGCTCCTCGCTTTTGACGCAAGCTCATTAATCTCGTTGGAAATGGCAAATACCGATTTCCTATCGGCATCCTTAACAACAGGAACAAGCAATCCCTTATCTGTATCAGCTGCTATTCCAATGTTGTAATAATGCTTCTGAATGATTTCCCCTGCTTCATCATCGACAGATGTATTGAGAGCAGGATACTCCCTCAATGCACTCGTAAGCGCCTTGACGACGTATGGAAGGAATGTTAATTTGATACCTTTTTCCGCTGCAACTTCCTTGAACTTCTTGCGGTGTGCAACAAGGCTTGCCACTTCCACTTCGTCCATTAGCGTTACATGCGGTGCCGTGTGCTTGGAATTGACCATTGCCTTGGCAATCGCGCGGCGAATTCCACTCATCTTTTCACGGGTTTCAGGATACTGTCCTTGAGGAATCGATGCTGCAGCTCGTTTTGGCTCTTCAGCAGCTTGAGCTGTTTCGGTCCTGACAGCACTTGCTTCTTCAATTTCTTTAGATGAGTCGCTTCCACGATTCAGATAGGAATCAATATCGCCTTTTAGGATTCGCCCATTGTTCCCTGTTCCCGCAACCTGGCGGATATCCACACCTTTTTCACGCGCGTATTTCCTGACTGAAGGCATTGCAATAACCCTTCTGTCCGGGTCAACCTGTGTCTCTGGGGCAGCATTGGCAGCTGCAGCACCGGCACCTGTAGCTCCTTCAGCTTTCGGTTCTTGTGCTTCTTCTTTCTTAAGCTGCTGGCCAGATTCAAGAGTAGATTGTACCTGTGCTTCTGTTTTCTCTTCAGCCGATTCGTCCTCATCATGGCTGTCGCCTTTAAATTGAATATTTTCGTATCCTGGGGCATCAAATGTAACAAGTACCTGGCCAACTGTGGCGACCGTACCTTCGCCAATCAGGATTTCCTCTACTGTTCCTTCTACTGGCGAAGGAATCTCAACAACAGCTTTATCATTTTGTACTTCACAAAGAACATCGTCTTCTTGAATTTTATCGCCTGGCTTTATAAACCATTTGACTATCTCGCCTTCGTGGATTCCCTCGCCAATGTCAGGCATTTTAAATTGGAATGACACTATGCCTCATCCTCCTATTGTTCTCGTATTTCTTCAGTCCTTCACAGTTCTATAAACGCCGGTCCTGTCCGTTTAGAATGTAAGTACTTTTTTAGCTGTTTCAATTACATCTTTATAGTTTGGAAGCCATACGTTCTCTGCTTGTGAAAACGGATAAACTGTATCAGGAGCCGCAACTGTCAGCACAGGAGCTTCTAGGCTCAATACGGAACGCTCCATGATTTCGCGTACAACATGATTCGCCGCGCCTGCCTGCCTTTGAGCTTCCTGAACAACGATTGCCCGGCCGGTTTTTTCAACGGAAGCAACAATCGCTTCGATATCAAGCGGCATCAAAGTCCGGAGATCAATAACTTCCACGGAATGGCCTTCTTTTTCAAGCTCTTCAGCGGCCTTAAGCGATTCATGAACCATTGCGCCATACGTAATGATTGTCAAATCTTTTCCTTCACGCTTAATATCCGCTTTTCCAAGTGGAATGGTGTACTCTTCCTCTGGAACGTCTTCACGGAATGCGCGGTAAAGCTTTAAGTGTTCCAGGAAAATAACAGGGTCGTTATCGCGAATGGACGAGATTAGCAATCCCTTTGCATCGTATGGTGTTGACGGAACGACGACCTTAAGTCCCGGGGTCTGCATCATCAATCCTTCAAGGCTGTCGGAATGAAGCTCTGGAGTATGTACCCCACCGCCAAATGGAGACCTTACCGTAATCGGCATATTGTAGCGTCCCCCGGACCGGTAGCGCATCCTTGACATCTGTCCGGCTATGGAATCCATTACCTCAAAAACAAAGCCAAAGAATTGTATTTCCGGGATTGGGCGGTAACCTGTTAGGGAAAGCCCGATAGCCAATCCTCCGATTCCGGATTCAGCAAGCGGTGTATCAAATACCCTGCCTTCGCCAAATTCCTTTTGAAGGCCTTCGGTTGCACGGAATACACCGCCGTTGGCACCCACGTCCTCCCCGAATATCAAAGTTTTCTCATTATTGCGAAGTTCTATGCGCAAGGCATCCGTAATTGCCTGGATCATTGTCATTTGAGCCATGATTTACTTCGACTCCTTTTCTTTGTAGATTTCATATTGTTCCTTCAGGTGGAAAGGCATTTCTTCATACATGAATGACATCAGATCGGTTACCTTTTGTTTAGGGGCTGCGTCGGCCTTTTTGATTGCCTCTTTAATTTCTTCCTTCGCCCTTTCAATCACTTCATTTTCTTTCTCTTCGTTCCAAAGGCCCTTACTTTCCAGATACTTCCGGAAACGGACAAGTGGATCCTTCTTTTCCCACTCGTTGTCAAGGTCTGCAGTCCGGTAACGTGTCGGATCATCCCCTGCCATCGTATGCGGGCCATAGCGGTAGGTCAACGTTTCGATCAAGGTTGGTCCTTCACCATTTACTGCACGTTTGCGCGCGTCGCTGACAGCTTTATAAACAGCAAGAGGGTCCATACCATCCACCTGGATACCAGGGATACCAGCGGCAACCGCTTTTTGGGCGATTGTCTTCGCTGCAGATTGCTTTTCAACCGGTGTGGAAATAGCAAAGCGGTTGTTTTGGACGACAAAAATTGCCGGGGCCTTGAACGCACCCGCGAAGTTGATTCCTTCATAAAAATCGCCTTGTGAAGCTCCACCATCGCCTGTGTAGGTAATCGCGACTGTTTTTGAACCATTCTTCTTTAACCCTAGCGCAACACCTGCAGCCTGAATATATTGAGCCCCAATGATAATCTGCGGAGATAGAACATTGACGCCCTCAGGAATTTGGTTCCCTTGATAATGGCCACGGGAGAATAGGAAGGCCTGATAAAGCGGAAGGCCTTGCCAGATAAGCTGAGGCACGTCCCGATACCCAGGTAAAATGAAATCATCCTTTTCAAGCGCGTATTGTGAAGCAAGCTGGGAAGCTTCCTGCCCTGCTGTAGGTGCATAGAATCCAAGGCGTCCTTGGCGGTTAAGAGAAATGCAGCGCTGATCAAGAATGCGTGTATACACCATCCTGCTCATTAATTCCTGGAGCTGTTCATCACTTAGTTCCGGCATTGCTGCCTCGTTAACGACCTTGCCTTCTTCATTTAAAATCTGGAGCGTTTCAAATTGCTGCTCAACTGCTTCGAGCGTCTTCATCTCATCGATTTGGGCGTTCTTTGTCTTAGAAGCCATATTGGTCACCATTCCTTTCTTTTTCACAAAATTTGTCCTCTCACTGCAAACACATTCGGGGTTCTGTTTTAATGGGATATAAATACTAACTTATGTTGCCCATAAATACGGCTATATGATGCTTTCCTATAAGATTGTTTATTTTATTTAAATCCTGACTGAGGCCTATGTTTTACCAGGGCCTGCTGAAGCATATCTATATAGTTTTCCACATGCACGGCGAATGGAAACCCCTATTTTCCATCACGCTGCCTTTTATTCTGTACCAGTTGTCATTCCCATTAAATTAATACAATTCCCCCTGCATGTCGAGTTTACATCATTCGCTTCCAAACCGTCAATAAACATGACCTATAAATTTTTCACTATATCGATATTAGATAACTAACTTAATGTTTTTAAATCTGTACCATTAACATTTCAGCAACTGTACTAATCCTGTTTCCTCCCACTTTCAGCATAGAACAGGAAATGCGGTTATCTATTTGATGAAATAGAAAAAGCGAGCCATTGCGCCCGCTTTCCTGTTTAGGAATCCTTATTTCCAAGCCCTGCCATTTTATAAAATTCGAGCTTTTCTTTATTGTATTTTTCGGTCAATTCATTAAACTTATCGTTCGTTTCCATGATCCTTGTGTAATGGGTGTTAAGTGAATTAACCTGCCCTTCCAGGTTTTCCAGGGTAATGTCTTTTTCTTTCAGGGATGTATAAAGCTTCTGGTCCCCCTCCAAAGCTTTCATGTATTCTTTGTATAGCAATTCATGAGCGGTATATCGCTCATTCATGGTTTTGTATAGCGTTTCCGCTTTTTTCTTTAATTCGGGATTTTTAATATTCTCCAGAATCCCTGATGCTTCTTTGAATAGCACCCGAGAATCATCCAGGCTTTGGCGCTCCAGTCCAATATGCTCCTTCCTCTTAGCGGCAATGGCGAGTGCTTCATCGGATAAAATTGAAATTTGCTTATATTCCTTCAGGCCAAGCCCCATAATTTTATCAAAAATTTCTTTTTCTTTCGTTTCAAGTTCCATTAATGGATCCTGTTGTGCTTCAAACTGTTTCTCGGCATTTACCGCCTTTTCCATCACTTCATACAGCTGAGCTTCAGGCGTTTCCTTTGCAAGGCAGCCAGCAAGCAGCAAAATTGAAGCCGCAAAAATGAACAGAAGGCGTTTCATTGGAGAAATTGGCAAAATATATCACTCCTTATCCTAACAGTTCTACTATATCGAGAGATTCCGCCTTTGACAACTTCCAAAACTCCAAAGGGCATGTCCATTACATTACATCTTATTCATGAAAATCGCCCCTTATGAATGGGCATGGGCCCAAACTAACATTGCCCGCTTCGCATAGGCTGTAATAGTCGCCCGGTAATAGGGCCGGCAAACATTATGCGGAGGAGGTTCGCTTATGTACGGTTACGGTGGATATGGTTATCCTGGCGGATATGGCGGCTGGGGTTTTGGCAGAGGTTTTGCCTTAATTGTTGTACTGTTTATTCTTTTAATTATTGTCGGCTGTGCCTGGCTATAATGCGGAGAAAAGGGGAGGCACCCGCCTCTTCTTTTTGATGCCAAAATAGGCAGCGGCTCCTTTACTTTCGGCAAGTCTGCAGGGATACATAAAAAGTTTATTAGCACATTTTAAATTTTAAAAGTTCTATGGCCGGATGATAAATTTTACTCCATGTAATTAACATTTCTTAAATTGTCTGATAGACTAATGGCATACTTCTCCCCGTCAACGGGATACCATAAATAGTTAGTTTTACACAGGAGTGACGTTATATGATAACAATGGACGATATCATTCGCGATGGGCATCCCACCTTAAGGAAAATTGCCCTCGAAGTACCTATGCCCCCCTCGGAAGAGGATAGGAAAGTTCTTGCAAGCCTTTTGGAATATGTAATAAATAGCCAGAATAGTGAAATGGCGGAGAAGCATGGGTTTCGCCCTGGGATTGGCCTCGCCGCCCCTCAAATAGATTTGCTCAAGAGAATGATTGCTGTACACCTGTACGACGAAAAAGGGAACCTGCACAGTTATGCGCTATTCAATCCGCGGATTATCAGCCATTCAGTTGAAAAAGCATATCTGACCTCCGGTGAAGGCTGTCTTTCTGTGGATGAACCTTACCCTGGATATGTTCCCCGCTATGCACGTATAACAGTAAAGGGATATGATCTTGACGGTAATATGCAAAAACTGCGCCTAAAAGGCATTACCGCAATCGTTTTTCAGCATGAAATAGACCACTTGAATGGAATTATGTTTTACGACCATATCAATAAGGAAGATCCTTTTAAACCGGTTGAAGATGCCATTGCTATTGATCGATAAGAAAAGCTGCCCCCTTAAAACACGAGGGCAGCTTTTTTTTGCCATCTCAATTTGTTTGTCCCCTCTGGGGTTGGAGGGAGGAAGGCTTTTTCTTAATGGACGAAATGTAGACGCCGGCAAATATGACAGCCAGCCCGGCAATCATTGAAGGCTGTATTGGTTCTGTCAACAGAAACGCTCCCCATATAATAGCAAAAACCGGAGCAAGGTACGTGACGAGCGCGGCAAATTCCGGACTCCCTTTTTGAACGAGATAATAGTATAGAAGGTAAGCGATTCCAGAGCCGACTGCCCCAAGGCCGAAAAACGCGCCGACATTTGCCAGGCTGAAAAAAATTGATGCTTTTGGCAAACCTGTAAAGAACATGAAAATAAAACTGGCGATGGTGGAAAATGACAACGTGTACAGAGAAAGTTCAAACACAGGTATATCGTTCGCATACTTCTTGGTCATTTGTGAGCCAATCCCATAACAAAGGGCAGCCGAACTCATCAAAAGAATGCCTGCCATATTGCTTCCTCCAAATGAGCCAGCCTTGAAATCGGAAAGAATAAAAATACCTAAAAAACCTATAGCAGCGCCAAGCCACTGATTTTTTCGCAGCTTTGTCGAAAAGATCAAAAAGCCGATTAACAATGTCCATATAGGGGTAGTAGCATTAATGATGGAGGCAAGGCTTGAAGTAATCTTGGTTTCCCCGGCTGAGATAAGCAGCCAGGGAAAAACGTTATTTGCCAGTGCAATTATCATTAGTTTTGTATGAGGAAGCTTTGTAAAGGCCCGCCTTGATTTTTTTACCAAAAAGGCAATTGCCAACAACATGGCTGCCCCGAAAAGCGTTCGGCCGAATACCACTTCTGCCGGGCCAAGTGTTTGCAGCAATATTTTTATAAACATAAAGGAAGTTCCCCAAATTACACCCAATCCAAGCAATGAAGCATAAAGCCTGCCCACCCGAATTCCCCCTGTCCTCTCTCAATAGAAAAAACATTAATCTTTCTAAAATATTTTGTCAATTTGTTGACTCCTGCCCTATTCCATCATTAACCATGAAGAATTTGATCCAACCGGCATATACTAATAGTAACAAGAAGGCCGATTTAATGTAGTTATGGCCAATAACCGGAAAAATCCTCTCAATTATTCGCTTGACTGCTTTACTTTGGACAAGGATGGTATAAAATAAAGGTAAGGAGTTGATCCACTATGTTAAAGAAGCTCAGGAAAAAGCTTTTAAAACAGTGGAAAGAATTATTACGAAAAAAAACCATTGCCTGATGTTTTGAGCCCTTCAAACTTGCGAAGGGCTCCTTCCTTATTGTAAATTGAAATGCAGTAGCAACATTTGGAACATTGTTAGCGTTTCCCCTAGGTTCCGGGACAGGTAGGAAATTCGGATAAAGGGGATTTAGTATAAAAGCAGCAAATGTGGAGATAGGAGCGAGAAAAGATGTTGTTTAAGATTTACTTTCAGGAGCGCCTTAATGAGGTACCCATAAGGGAAAATACCAAATCCCTATTTGTCGAAGGGGATTCGGAAAAGGATGTAAGGAAAAAACTTGCGGACCGGGGCTATAATATTGAATTTGTCCAGGAAGTCAAAGGTGTTTACCTGCAGTATGAAAAACAAGATGAAGACTTTAATGTATTGGAGATTTGATAATTCATGAAATTTGTTAAAAATGATCAAACCGCTGTTTTTGCCCTTGGTGGACTCGGCGAGATTGGAAAAAACACGTATGCAGTTCAATTCCAGGATGAAATCATCCTTATAGATGCCGGCATCAAGTTTCCCGAGGATGAGCTGCTAGGAATCGATTATGTGATTCCAGACTATTCCTACCTAGTGAAGAATGTTGAAAAAATTAAAGGACTTTTTGTCACTCACGGACATGAGGACCATATTGGCGGCATCCCTTATCTTCTGCGGGAGATCAATATTCCTATTTACGGAGGAAAGCTCGCGCTTGGGCTGATTAAGAACAAGCTAGAAGAGCATGGCCTCTTAAGGACAGCGAAGCTGATTGAAATAAAGGAAGACGATATCATAAAGTTCCGGAAAACATCCGTTACATTCTTCCGCACCACCCACAGCATCCCTGATTCCTATGGAATCGTAATAAAAACACCAAATGGACAAGTTGTCCATACAGGTGACTTTAAATTCGATTTCACCCCGGTTGGCGAGCCTGCTAACCTTACAAAAATGGCTGAAATCGGCAAGGAAGGCGTCCTTTGCCTCCTATCAGATAGCACAAACAGCGAAATACCGGATTTCACAATGTCCGAACGCCGGGTAGGGGACAGCATCGATGATATTTTCCGAAAGGTGGATGGCAGAATTATTTTTGCTACATTCGCATCCAATATCCATAGGCTCCAGCAGGTTGTAGAGTCAGCCGTCCAAAACGGTAGAAAGGTTGCCGTTTTTGGGAGGAGTATGGAAGCTGCCATTAATATCGGCCAGGAGCTAGGTTATATTCGCGCTCCTAAAGAAACCTTTATTGATGCACAACAAATCAACAGGATGCCCGCCAATCTGGTGACCATCCTCTGTACCGGAAGCCAAGGAGAGCCAATGGCCGCCCTTTCGAGGATTGCAAACGGCACACACCGTCAAATCCAGATCATCCCTGGGGATACCGTTGTGTTTTCCTCCTCCCCAATTCCCGGAAATACAATCAGTGTCAGCCGGACGATAAATATGCTGTTCCGGGCGGGCGCCGATGTAATTCATGGGAAGCTAAGCAATATCCATACATCTGGGCACGGCGGACAAGAGGAGCAAAAGCTGATGCTAAGGCTAATCAAGCCGAAGTTCTTCATGCCAATTCACGGTGAGTATAGGATGCAGAGGATGCATGCGAAGCTTGCGGTGGACTGTGGCGTACCAGAGGAAAATTGCTTTATAATGGACAATGGCGAAGTGCTAGCCCTTTCCGAGGACAGTGCCCAAATAGCTGGGAAAATCCCTTCTGGTTCAGTTTATATTGATGGCAGCGGTGTCGGTGATATTGGAAATATCGTCCTTCGCGACCGCAGGATTCTATCTGAGGAAGGCCTGGTTGTAGTGGTTGTCAGCATCAATATGAAGGAATTCAAAATCGCTTCTGGCCCAGACCTTATTTCACGAGGATTTGTTTATATGAGGGAATCTGGTGATCTGATTAACGATGCCCAGTCACTTATCTCAAAACACCTCAATAAGATTATGGAGCGGAAAACGACCCAGTGGTCCGAAATTAAAAATGAAATTACTGATACACTCGGCCCGTTCCTTTATGAAAAAACAAAGCGCCGGCCAATGATTTTGCCGATCATTATGGAAATCTGATTTCCCTATAAATACAGAAAAAAGGAAGCTTGCTGCTAGCAAGCTTCCTTTTTTAATCCTCGATTACCTTCTTCCTAAATCGTTCAATATCGACATCTGTCCCAATAATTATCAATATATCGCCAAGCCAAATTTTTTCACTGGCGAGAGGAGACACTATAATGTCGCTTCCCCTTTTAATCGCGACAATATTGATTCCATACCTCGCACGGATATTCAGCTCGATAATCGTATTTCCGCCAAGCCTTTCATTCGCCACAATCTCAACAATGCTGTGTTCATCGGAAACCTCAAGATAATCCAAGACATTGCTAGTTGAAATATTGTTCGCAATCCGGATTCCCATATCCCGTTCAGGATGTGCTACTACATCGGCGCCAATTTTCAAAAGAACCTTTTCATGGTAGTCATTCAGCGCTTTCGCTGTTACATGCTTTACCCCTAATTCCTTTAAAATTAGAGTTGTCAGGATGCTTGCCTGGATATTGTCCCCTATCGCAACAATTACGTGATCGAAGTTCCTGATCCCTATCGCCTTCAAAACCGCCTCATCGGTGGAATCCCCGAGAATGGCATGAGATGCGATTGAAGCATATTCATTAACCCTCTCCTCGTTGTTGTCCATGGCCAGGACTTCCTTCCCTAATTCAGCCAGCCTGCGGCAAATACTGCCGCCAAAGCGGCCTAGGCCTATTACTGCAAAATCCTTTTTCACTGAAATTCCCCCAAGGAATATATTTATGTTCTATAGTAGCAAAAAAAGGCCTAAACCGAAATATTACTTTTTTCCGCGGACATAATCGGCATCGAAAAGGAAAAGCTTCATTAACAAAGCAAGGGATGGCACAAGAAGGAAAAGTCCCGCTATGAATGCGATTACGAGCGCAGTCCCCATTGCTTCATTGGTAACAGCCGTATGGATTGTAATAAACGGATCAAGGATGTACGGGAGATGCGATGCCCCGTATCCGAAAAAGGCAAAAAAGAATTGCAGCATGACAAGGATGAATGCCCACCCCAACATTTTTTTCCGATATATTAAAAACGCTGCAGCTAGAAAACAAAGAAACGAAAGGCCAAATACCCACCATATATCCATAGCATTGGAAAAGTGCCTACCATTATGGGCCCTTAATGATGCAAACACCAACAGGCTCGCGAGGATACAAGGCAGGCTCCAGAATAATGCGAACTTCCTTAGCACATCCCTTGCATCCATATCATTTGCCCTGTCTGCATAATAGGTTAAAAAGGAAGCACTTATGAAAAGGACAGACACAATCGCCAGTATTACTACCCCCCATGAATAAGGGCTAGTAAAAAGCTTCATTGCCAGGAATTCAACGGTGTCGCCCTTCTGTTCCAGAAATCCTCCCTCTGAGATCGTCAATGCCGTAGACAGCGAGGCAGGAATCAAAAGACCCGTTGCCCCGTAAAGGAACAAATAAAAGCTATTATCCTTTTTGGCACCGTAATTGCCAAATGCGTAAAACGAGCCCCTGAGCGCTAGGAGAATCAGTGCAATGCTACCTGGGATCAGCAGGGCTGTGCCGTAGTAATACGCTGTGTCGGGAAAAAAGCCAATCAATCCAACAAAGAAAAAAACGAAGAAAACATTTGTTACTTCCCAAACTGGGGAGAGGTACCGGCTGATAATATGGTTGATCACATGATCCTTCTTTGTGATTTTCCCGTAATAGGCAAAAAAACCGGCACCAAAGTCTACAGACGCAACAATTAAATATCCATATAGAAACGTCCACAGGACGGTAATGCCAAGCAACTGCAAACTCATCAGTCAAGCCTCCATTCCTTAATGTGGTCCCTCGATCCCAATCTGATTATATAAGCGGTCAAAAGGCATTTGAGTATCGTTCTTCAAACTCCTCTTCAGCCGACTTGTTTTTGAACATCCTGGTCAGGACAATGACTGTCATAACAGCCAGAACGAGATAAAGAACCAGGAACATCAGGAACGTCAGACCAACATCATCAGCTTTTGTTGCCCCTTCTGCAACCTTCATATAGCCTCTAAGTATCCATGGCTGGCGGCCTACCTCCGCAAAAATCCATCCAAATTCAATAGCAAGCATGGATAGAGGCCCGCTTGCCACAATCGACCAAAGCAGCGGCTTATTGAAAGGGTTGCCCCTAAGCTTCCAAAGAAAAAGGAAAACAGCCGAAATAAAAGTTGCATACATGCCAATCGTTACCATGAGATCAAACATGTAATGAATCCATAACGGAGGCTGCTCATCATCTGGAATCCTGTCAAGCCCAATCACTTCAGTTTCAAAGGAGTTCCCCGCCAGGAAGCTGAGCAATTTTGGAAGCCGGATTGCGTTATGAATTTCCTTGTTTTCATCAATCGTTCCAAATAAAATTAAGTCTGCATTTTTATCGGTTTCAAAATGCCACTCAGCCGCCGCTAGTTTTTCTGGCTGCTCCTTTGCAAGGAATTTTGCCGAAATATCACCGGCTATGGCTGTTCCCAAAGCGAAAACGAGTCCAGCCGCCATAGTCAGTTTAAGCGACTTCATATGATACTCGGTTTTTTTGCCGAACAAGATAGCCCAGGCGGTAATCGCTGCCAGGATAAATGCCGAGGTCATATAGGACGATGTAAGGACATGAAATACCTTTGATGGCGTTGCAGGATTGAACATCGCCTTAAGCGGTTCTATATTCGTAATGATCCCGTTCTCAAGGATGAAGCCCTTGGGTGTATTCATAAATGCATTCACAGTAGTAATGAAAAAAGCGGATGCCGATGAACCAATGATAATCGGGATGGACAAAAGCCAGTGGTGTATTGGCTTTTTAAACCTATCCCAGGAATACAAATAGATTCCAAGAAAGATAGCTTCAAAGAAAAAAGCGAATGTCTCCATAAACAGAGGAAGGCTGATAACCTGGCCCGCAATTCTCATAAAGCTTGGCCAGAGCAATGAGAGCTGCAGGGCAATGCAGGTTCCGGTTACCACCCCAACCGCCACGGTGATCGTGAACCCCCTAGCCCATCTTCTCGCCAATAGGATATAATGGGCGTCCTTCTTTTTTATACCGATGAATTCAGCCAAAGAAATCATGACTGGAACGCCCACTCCGATTGTTGCAAAGATGATATGGAATCCCAAGGTCATTGATGTCAGCATTCGGCTGAGCATTACATTATCAAGTTCCAAATCGTTTCCCTCCATAAAGTAATTATTAAAACAGCCGAACCCATTTTGTGAAATTGTGAACAATCTGTGACATGAATCACTAATTTCGCCTTACTCGGAGCAAAAGGCATTTTAGCCAGATATGTAGATTTAACCAAAAAACAAGGCCCGCAAACACGGGCCGCTATTTTCACACCTACAACATAGAACCACAAGGTTTTCAGCGGCTGTTCCTGTATTACTCATCTCCCCTTCTTTTTACCACTTTTTTTATGAAAAGGAAACTAATAAGCCCTAATGCAGCAAGGCTTAACAAAAGGGGCAAATTGCCTATGAAAAATACAATTAATCCTGACCCCGCGGATAATAGGGTGTTCGTGCTGCTTATAAACTGCTTCTTTGTCCTTTCCCACGTGTTCAGCTCTTTTGGGGTGGTACCTTTGGCAATTACTTTTTGTTCAAAAAGGGAGATTGTAATCGTCGACATCGATGACTGGTTTTGCAAATACTTCATTTTCCCTGTTAGCTGTTCAATTTCTTCCTGGACGGCACCTAGGTCGGCTGAAATTTGCAGCAGGTCCTCCGTCTTTGAAGCGCCTTTCATAAATTCCAGCAGCCTCGTTTCAACGGCTTTTTTAGATTTTAATCTTGACTCAAGGTCGACATACTGCTCCGTTACGTCCTCGCCGCGAATTGTACGGTCGAGCACCTCCGCAGCGCCTTTCTCGGCTTCATGCAGAAAGCGTTCAAATTGCGCGGCTGGCACTCTGACAGTCATCCTGCCGCTCATTTGCCCGCCGCCATCCTTGGAAACGGAGGAATCGACAATATAGCCTCCATACTTCTCCGCCTTCGTTTCAAGTGACTTTTGGGCATTTTCAAAATTCTTAACACGCAAATGCAGTTCAGCATTGCGGATTACCATTCGATTGGAGGCAACCGGCGATTCCACTGTCCCATCTGGAGTTTCATCCTTTTCTTTCGAAGCTCCCTCATTACCCACCGAATCTCCATAATCCCTATTTTCTAATTTTTTATCTGCTGATCCATCCATTTTCGCATTTTCAGACCGGCCTGAATTGCTGCAAGCACTCATTATCACTGCCAATGCAAGCAGTATTGTTAGAAACAGCTTATTGAAATGGGCTATACGGGCCATCCTCTCTCACTCCCCAATCTCATTTATAGATTAGACGGTTTGTGACAGGCTTTGTGGCAGCAGGGGGGGATTTTTTATGATAAAAAAAGCCCGGCAATTTTGCCAGGGCCCCTAAAAACTTTTATTCTGTTTTTTCCGTTTCATCCAATACACGGTTGACTCGCTTTTCAAGCATTTTCATTCCGCTGCCGCCCGCCTGGAAGTGCCTAAGCTTGCCTTCCTTATCAAATACGTAATAGGCAGGTACATATTGGTTTTGGAATGCGTCTGCAAGCTTTTGTTCACTGTCAACGAAAATCGGCTGCGATATGCCGTGTTCGGCTGCAGTTCTTTTAATATCATCAATTTTCAAGTCATCCTCGGACCTTGGCATATGAACAGCTACAACGTTCAGTTTGCCTTTATAGTCATCACGGAACTGGTTTACCTGGGGCATGGCTTCCTTGCATAAATAGCAGCTGACAGACCAGAAATGGATCAAAGTTGGCCTTTCGCCAATCAATTCATCCCTTTTTACCTCTCCGTTCAGCCATTCTACGGCGCCGGTTAACTCGGGCATTGGTTCACGCAATTTCATATGATAACCTCCTAGTCTTATTTGCGAAAAAAAGACCTAACAATTTTATCGGTTAGGTCTATCATTCATAACAGTTAATGGTCAATTATACGTTAAGTGTGCTTTGGCCTGGCTTCCAGTTTGCCGGGCAAAGTCCGCCAGTTTGAAGGGCTTGGAGGACACGAAGGGTTTCATCAACGTCACGGCCGATATTATTGTGGTTCACTACCTGGTACATCATTTCGCCTTCTGGGCTGATGATGAACAGTCCGCGAAGCGCTACACCTTCTTCTTCAATCAACACGCCGTAATCACGGGACACGACATGGTTTGTATCAGCTGCAAGCGGGTATTTCAAATCGCCAAGTCCATTGTCTTTCCTGTCTGTTTTAATCCAGGCAAGGTGAGTATGGATTGTGTCGGTGGAAACGCCGATAACTTCAGCATCAAGGTCTTCAAATTCGTCGTAGCGATCGGAAAGTGCTGTGATTTCTGTCGGGCAAACGAAAGTGAAGTCCATTGGATAGAAAAACAGTACTGTCCACTTATCATTTTTCATGTTTTCTTCAAGGCTAACTTTTTTAAATTCCTTGTTTGGCATTACTGCTTCCATTTCAAATCGCGGTGCTTGTTTTCCTACCATCCGTTCTGGCATGAAAATCCCTCCAAAATTAAGTTTTTACGGGATGTTAGCTAGATCCGTTATCCCTTTTCACAATGCCTATTATAGGACAACCGCTACTTATGGTCAATATTAATCAATAATTAGTTTAATTAAATAATTAATATTGACTTATTGCGGTACCCTTATTGGTTTGCCCAAACTTTCCTATCTTAAACAGAATCTTTGGACCCATTCACAAGTTTATCATGACCGTTAAAATACAAGAAGCAGTTTGCTCAAGCCTTGTCCTCCGAACCAGCTTTAAAAGCAATATATTCGCTATCTTCCGTGATTCCGGTGAAAGAGTACGGATTGTTCCCTCAAGCTTCGCCTTTTCCGCAATAACTGAAAACAAGAAAAGGAAATATTATTTTCCCTCATTTATGTGCTCGAGCACCAATTCGGTAAACGCAGTCACCTGTTTCAGTTCAAACGCAGATTCATATCCGAGCAGCCATGTATCCCTTTTAATCGGCCGGTTCCATTCGTCCATCAGTGGAAGTTTAAAAATATCCTCATCAGCTCCATGCAAGGTAATTTCGGGCAGGATGGCATAGCCGATACCGTTAAGAGCCATTTGCTTGCATGTTTCAATTTGGTCAACCAGCACGGTCCTTTTTGGAGGCAGCTTAAATTGGCGATGCCACCACTCCTGGATTTCCTGGTAATAATTAGAATCACTCTTAAATTGGATGAATGGCCGGTCTGTTTGGATTACCTGTTCCACACTGGAGATTTCCCGGTCTACGAGAAATAATCTGTCTTCAAACAAATGGACCTTCTTTCCTTTCCATTCGGGCGCTCCGCGGATTATGCCAATATGCACCTGATGGTCATACAAGGAGCGAAGGATTTCACTGCTCCACCCGGTTACTAACGATATTTTCGCCTGTGGATACCGCTCGATGAACTTTTTGAGAACCTTTGGAAGCCAATGCTGCCCAACAATCGTCGCAACAGCAATTTTCAAGGTTCCCGACACACCTGATTCCATTGAATGGATGGCTTCCCTTACCTTTTCCTCTTCACCAATAACGGCATTTACAAACCTAATGACCTCTTCTCCCTGTGGAGTAAGGGCAAGCCCCTTTTGCGAGCGGATGAACAGCTTAGTCCCCCAGTCTTTCTCGATTGACTGGAGGCGTTGTGATAGTGCGGGTTGAGAAACAAATAAGCGTTCGGCAGCCTTTCGCATGTTCATTTCCTGTGCTAATACGGATAATAGATGGAATTCTGATAATGAGGACATTTTATTCCTCCATAAGTTTTTCTTATATTATAGCTCATTCTACTATTATTTTTACAAAAAAAAACCCGGGTTTCCCCGGGCAGCTTAGGCAGGTTTCTTTTTCGGTAAGAAAAAAATCAGGACCATGCTTACGATTGCAAATACCAAAACACCAATATATACGGTATGAAGGGAAACCGTCAGCCCTTCCTGAAGGAGGGACCTAATCTCCTCTGGAAGGGCGGCCCTTTCTTTCGCATCCAATAGAACGTTGGCTGTTTCAAGTGTTGGCTTGCCTTCAGAGCCTGTCCCATTTTTTTCGAGGTAGGCCATGAACCTGCTATTGAGAATGCCTCCAAGAAGCGCTGCGCCAATCGTATTTCCCAGATTCCGCATGAACATGTTGCTTGCCGTGGCAATGCCGCGCTGCTGCCAGCCTACTGTTCCCTGAATCAACAAAATGAATGCCGTTGAAGTCAGCCCCATTCCTATTCCAGTAAAGAATGAGCCGACAGCCGCCCATATAGGGCCAGCCCCGGGGGACATTGTCGCAAAAAAAGTTCCCCCAACAATCAGCATGGATCCGCCAATCAGGCACGTAAATCTATACCCTTTCGCTAAGGCAATCCTCCCAGCGAAAGTGGAGGCAATAGGCCACCCAATCGACATAGCGGTTAATGCAAAGCCAGCCACAATCGGGGACTGTTCCATTACCCCTTGGACAAAAGCGGGCAAAAAGCTGGAGATCCCAATCAGCATAACCCCTGTTGTCAGCGATACGATATTCGCGATAAAGATTGATTTTTCCTTCCAAATGGAAAATGGCATCATTGGCTCCGCCGCACGCCTCTCCTGTAAGACGAACAATGCCAGTGAAGCAAAACTAACGATGAAGAACAATGCCGACTGGTAGGAAACCCAGCTCCAGCGATGCCCTCCCTCCACCAGGATAAACATTAGTGTAGAGATTCCAATTGTGATTAGGATTGCACCTATGTAATCAATATCATGGTTTTTCTTTTCAACCTTTTCGTGCAGGAACATCCAGAGCCCCAGCATTGATAATATCCCCAAAGGAATATTGACCCAGAAAACATAATGCCAGCTTACAAATTCCACAAGTAAGCCGCCGATTGCCGGCCCCATTATGGCGGAAATTCCCCAAACACTTGAAAGGTATCCTTGAATCTTGGCCCGTTCCTCGGTATTGTAAATATCCCCGACAATTGTTGTCGCAATGGGCATGACGGCGCCGGCCCCAAAGCCCTGGATCAATCTGAACAATATCAACATTTCCATATTTTCGGAGAAACCGCACAAAATGGATCCTATCATAAAGATGGAAAGGCCAAATAGGAGTACTGGTTTTCTGCCAAATAAATCTGCAAGTTTTCCATAAATGAGAACTGTTACAGCATTCATGAGCAAATAAGCTGAAAAAACCCAACTATAAAGGGAAAAGCCTCCCAGCTCCCCAACAATGGCCGGCATGGCTGTTGAAACGATCGTTGCTTCTATTGCCCCCATGAACATAGCAAGCATGACTGACGCAAGGACAAACGGCCTGCGTGTTTGCTTTTTCCCTGCCAGCTGCTTTTTCAAGGCTTGCCCCACAAATTGCACCTCTTTCTATTTTAAATAGGCACGTAAGAAAACAGAGAGCCCCCAAAAGGGAGCCAATTAAAAACCTACTTTTTATTCTGTTTGTTCAAGTGTTTCGTGAGCTGGTTCAACACCGTACTCCTGGGTAAAATGCCCTCAAAAATGCCATTATCTGATTCCACACACAAAAATGGGTAGTTTATCAATAATTCAACACAGCGGTTTATAGATGCCCCCATGTTTACACGCGGTACGGTTCGGTTCATAATTTCCTCAACCTTTTTTTCTTCGAGCTTTTCGAATTCAATCCTCTCAAGGCCCAACAGGGAATCCATGATAATTGTTGTGCTGATCAATCCATGCAGCCTGTAATGAGGATCCAATACCGGGATGGCAGTATATCCGCTCTTTGTTAGCACAAGTAAGGCGTGCTCCAGATTGTTCCCCATTTGGACATGGGCTACCCGCTCGGAAGGAATCATTAAATCCCTGATGCTGATTTCTAAAAACTCTCCACTATGAAGACTTATCATCGCCGAATGCTCCTCGAATTTGTTATACACCATTTATATTCTAACATAATTCCAAATGGACTGTTTATTTTTTAAATCCCCATTATGAAGTGATAATTGAAAAAGGAACCTGTGTATTAGGTTCCTGTCGCGTCAATTATTGGATCAAGTCGAAAATTTCAATTGTAATCATGTCGATATTATCGAATTGGTAACGCTTTGGTTTTTCCTTATCATTGTATACTTCCAGTTCGAACGTCTCGGTTTTTGGGTGAAAAGTCACCTGGCATTTTCGTTCGCCATTCACCTCAAAGTAACGCTGGGCAGGTTCGCCGCCCCCGCCGGACTGGTCCTGAAGATTTTTTAAGCGGGTAATAATCCCTTGTAGCTGTGACATGCTTTCTCTCCTTTCAAAACACAAACAAGCTATTGCTATTAGATTTCTCTCCCCGCACGTTTCTATCCATACGGATCTTTCCAAATTTTCATCTGGTTTTCCTTGTTTGCCAATACTAACAGCATAAATTAGTTTTGTACAGACATACAAGTAAAAACTTATTAATTCGGAAAAAAATATTACTTATCGAAGGAAAAACGCTCTACCAAAAGGCTGCCCAGAGCCCATTAAAACTCAATTCGCCAACACAATTTGTTCCACTGCTAGTTCTTCATTTAAATCGCTGCCGCTGGTTTGGCTGGCTCCGAGAAAGGCGGCATATTGGAATAAACCACCGATAGGGTTCATTCCAAGCTGAAATTGAAGCGAAGCAGCTTCGACTTCCAACTCTTCATCTTCCCATACCGCTTTTTCGATAGGAAGTTTTTCCTCGTTTACTTTAAATTCTCCCGCTTGTTTGATAATTGAATCAGGAATTTCATTGTATAAATATTGGGACACCTTCCACATTCCCGCCGATTTCTTCAGGAGAAGGCCTTCATAATGGCTTTCATAGCCTACTGGGCCATCGGTATTCTCCGGAAAAAATTCGAAAACATACGCTTTATTGTTCTCAACAACAACCTTTGTATTTTCGGAGAATTCATAGTAAGGGATATAATACTGGCCAAAATCCGTTCCGTATGTAACATACAACCCGTTTTCTTCCACTAGGTTGGCATCAAGGAAGAGTTTATTATAGCTGTCGGTAAAATATGGAGATAGGATTGCTTCGACTTCACTCATTGGTCGAAGCTGCTCACCAAGTGAAAGCTGGGCCTCAAAGGCGTTCTTTAAAAGTGAAAACACTTCGTCCCGCCCCATTTGGCTGCCTTCCGCTTCCACTTCAGCTTCTGTATAAATAGGCATAAATAGCATAAACGCACAAATTAACAGCAACGCTTTCTTCATGATCATTCCCCCTGTTTTGTTCTGAGCAAGGCAATTCTTTTTAAAAATCCATCTGCGTCCTAAAACAAAAAGCTTGACCTATTGTACTATCTTATCCTTTACCCACGAAAATCCCTTTTTAACCCTTTTTCTTATTTAGTGTAAAGGTAATTTTTTGTTGATTTAGAAAGGTGCGCATGAGAGAAAATAACTTAAGGCATCTTTAAAGGAGGATTGGAAATGAAGTTCATCCAGCTATTAGCAGCAGCATTACTTCTGCAAGGGTGTTCCCTGGGAAATGAAATTGTGGAAGGCCACTCAAAACCAGTGCATGAAAAACGTAGTCCGGTTGCAGCTGATAATGAAAACAAAGAAAGTGTACACGATAATTTACATCCTCCTGAAATCTTTCAGCTCGGCACGGCCAGCGAGCTTCCTAAAAAGATGATGTTGGACGTACCCCTAATAAAGCAGAATCCAGAGCTTAAATACGGCTGTGAGGTGACAAGCCTTGCGATGGTATTGAATTATGCAGGAATAAAAGTGGATAAAATGGAGTTGTCCAGGGCAATTAGAAAAGACCCGGATCCACTCTTTAAGGCAGGCGGGAAAATTATAAAGTGGGGAGACCCTTCGAAAGGATTTGTGGGGGATATGACAGGGAAGGAACCGGGTTATGCGGTGTTTGACAAACCGATTGTGAATTTAATGAACACGTATTTACCGGGCCGGGCCGTCAATTTGACAAACCAGGAATTTAGCGAAGTCCTTGCCCACATTGCCTCAGGATTCCCGGCAGTCATTTGGACCACTGGAGATTTCAGGCTTCCGGACCGCTGGGAATCCTGGCTTCACGGTAAACGTTCAATCACAACCCCTCTCGACCTTCACGCCGTCGTACTGGTTGGCTTTGATAGCAATAAAGTATATGTAAACGACCCGCTTTCAGAAAAAAAACAGCTTGGAATTGATCGAGAACAATTTACAGCCTCCTGGAAAGCTTTAAAAAGCCGGGCGGTTAGCTATAAATAGGATTGCAGGATAAGGAGGCAAACGTTATGTCTTAATTGCTCTGAAAACCGCCTATAGCCTATCCTTTCCATTTGGAAAATGAAAACACCGTTTCTGGCCCCATCGGCCTGACGAATCGGTGTTAGAGCCTTATAAAAGTAGGTTTTTACCCATATTGACAGCCCATATGGTGTTAAAATGGGAATTGGTTAAGCCATTGTCCTCCATCCATCGTTATGCATTCCCCATTTATGTACGAGGCGCTGTCAGATAAGAGGAAGTGTGCTAAGTCGGCAATTTCTTCCGGCTTACCCAGCCGGCCTAGCGGAACGCTGTGAATCGTCCTCTTTGCCGCTTCTTCCGATTCCCAAAGTTTTTCCGCTCCGCCTGTCCGTTCGATTGGCCCTGGAGCGATGGCATTCACACGAATTCCATATTTCCTTCCCCATTCAACAGCGAGTGTTCTTGTCATTGAAAGGACTCCGGCCTTGGCAGCTGCAGAGTGGATAACGCCTGCTCCCGCATCCCATGCATAGGTTGCGACCATATTTATGATTCTTCCTTCAACTTTATTTTGAATCCAATACTTCCCTGCCTCACTGCTGCAGTAAAAAGTACCGTTCAAAACAATATCAATGACGGAATTCCAACCATTAGGAGTTAGCTTCTCAGCCGGACAAATAAAGTTTCCTGCAGCATTATTTACAAGGTAATCAAGTCCTCCAAATTCGCTGGTTGTTTCTTTTATCATCCGGCTTACGTCAACAATATTTCTTACATCCATTTCTATCGCCAGGACTTTTCCCGGGCCTTTCTCCATCTCGGCCTTCGCTTTAAAAAGCGTCTCCGGCGTCCGGCCGGTAATCGCTACGTTTGCACCGGCATCAACAAACCTTTTGGCCATGTATTTCCCCATTCCGCTTGATCCTCCGGTCACAATCACCGTTTTTCCCCTCATTCTAAACCCTCCAACCTTCTTTTTCCAAATCGTATCACAAAAGCCGGGAATTACCAGGAAAGTAGCTTCTTATTTTAATAATGGAATCACCGCTTCTATTCCATGTTTTAGTTTGATAGTATTAATGCTGTATGAATTTCATTCTTCAGAGTATAAAAGACAGGCTGGTAGATAGATGATGTTAAAAAAACAAACGCGGAGATCATTTCTTAAATCCCTGCTTGGCGGCGCCTTGGCCGTATTCGGGCTCGGTTCAGGCGGCTATTTCTATGCCAGGGAAATTGAACCGATTCTGCTTGACATTCAAGCACACGAAATTGCCCACCCGCTAATCCCCGAACAAATGGACGGTTTGCGTATTGTTCAATTCAGCGATACACATCTAGGCTTCCAATACACATTGAATCAGTTAAAAAAACTTGCAGAAAAAATTACGAAGCTCCAACCCGATATGATTGTTTTTAGCGGCGATTTAATGGATGAGCCAAACAAATATGATAAAGCAAATGAAATCGCTCCTATTCTTGGAGGGCTTGTCGCCCCGATGGGGAAATATGCTGTATATGGCAACCATGACCATGGCGGTTATGGAACATCTCTTTATAAAAATATTATTAAAAATTCAGGTTTCACTTTACTGGTTAATAAAAGCGTACCAATAACAAAGAATGGGGATTCCATCTATCTAGCTGGAATTGACGATGCCATGCTCGGCAAACCTGATATTGGAGCCTCCACAAAAAATATTCCAAGGAATGCATATAAGATTCTTATATCCCATGCTCCAGACCTGGCAGATGATGCCTCTGGCCACGGTTTTCATTTACAGCTTAGCGGCCATAGCCATGGTGGACAAATAAAAGTCCCTTTTCTTGGCGCTCTCGTAAAACCACCGTTTGCCGAAAGGTATCATGAAGGATTTTATACGATTGAAGGAGAGCCCCCTCTGACCCTTTATGTAAACAGGGGGGTTGGCACTACAAGACTGCCTTTCAGATTCATGTCCAAGCCAGAACTGACTGTATTTACTTTAAAAAGGACTACTGATTAGGCGCCATGTAAGCCCGCCCTTGCTTGATATTAATACGAAAAAAACAAAAATCCTTTATCCGATGATAAAGGATTTTTCATTCTGTTGATAAAGTCGGTTGTCAATGGACAAAGTGTTAGTTTCAACTATATTCCTGAAGTGCTGGCACGGGAATTTTCAGGTACCTACCTTCCAATTCTTTTGCGGGAACCGGCCTTGCAAAATAATACCCCTGTGCTTTGTGGCACCCTTCCATCGCAAGGAATTCCGCCTGGCCGGAGGTTTCAACTCCTTCGGCAATCACTTCGACGCCAAGGCTTTTGCCCAGATGGATAATGGCAGAAGCAATGGCTGCATCTTTTTGGTTTTCACTTATATCCTTTACAAAGGATTGATCGATTTTCAGAACATCAATAGGAAACTTTTTTAGATAACTTAACGATGAATAACCCGTCCCAAAATCATCGACAGAAATGGTCACTCCCAGATTTTTTATATCCTTAAGTGCTGGCGCGGCCTCTTCCGTATTTTGCATGGAACTCTCCGTAATCTCTATTTCAAGGCAGGCTGGATTTATTAAATGCCGGTCAATGGCTGCCTTTAAAATGGCCGCGAAATTTGGCTGCTGCAATTGCTTTGGGGAAATATTGATTGCAACCCTGAATCCGCTATATCCTGATCGATTCCATAATTTGATTTGCTTGCATGCATTCTCGATTACCCAATTGCCTATCGGAACAACCAACCCTGTATCTTCAGCGAGCGGGATGAACACCCCGGGGGAAATCGAGCCCAATTCTTTTGAATTCCATCGCAGCAGGGCTTCGAAACTATTTGCTTCCCCAGTCATTAAATCGACCTGAGGTTGGAAGTGCAAGCTAAACTCCTTTTTCTCAATTGCTTTCCGGAGATGAGTTTCAATCGAAAGGACATTTGTAATGGAGGCGTTCATATCTGTCCTATAAAATTGAAAATGGGCGCGCCCTCGCTCTTTGACCCGATAAAGCGCTTCATCCGCATTTTTCAACAATGTCTCCGCATCTTTCCCGTCATTGGGATACATGCTGATGCCTATGCTGGGAGAAATATAATATTCCTGTGAATTGAAATAAAACGACCGTTTGAACATCGAAAGTATTCTTTGGGCAAAAAAAGTAGTAGCCTTCCTGGTAGTAGCAAGCAAGAGGATGATAAATTCATCCCCGCCCTGGCGGAATACTAAGCAATGATCATTCTGGCATTCCATTAAACGGGAAGCTGCTTTTTTCAATATTTCGTCTCCAACTAGATGGCCGAGAGAATCATTAAGGTATTTAAAGCGATCAAGGTCGATCGAAATTAGGGCAAATTCCATTTCAAGCCTTGAAGGGGAAAAAAGCTGTTCATTGAGCTTATCCAGCAGAGCCCTCCGGTTCAGCAGCCCTGTCAATTGATCATGGAATGCCATATATTTAATCATTTCAACATTTTTAGATTGTTCTGAAATATCCCTGATTATTACGTAAATGCCTTTTATTTCACCAAAGACAATGATAGGGACAGTTTTAATATGAAGCGTTAGCATATAGCCTTTGCTGTGGGTAAATCGGCAATCGAGCGATTCAAGTGACTGGCCATTGCCAGTGCTTTCGACCAGTGCTTTAAAATTAACAAAATCCAGATCGGAAACGAGGTCGTATATCGAGCCTCCAACAAGCTTTTTTTCCTGATAGCCTGTTAGTTTCACGGCGGCGGGATTTGATTCAAGGATTTGGCCTTCCAGGTTAATAGAAAATATCGCATCCATATTGTGGTCTACAATCGATCTATAGCGCTGGCCGCTTTCAATAATTTTATTTTTTTCACGCAGATATTCGGTAACGTCCCGTGTTATGGCGACTATATATTGGATGGTATTATCAGAATCCCTTACGGCTGACAGGATTGTCTCCCCGAAAAATTCCTTCCCCATTTCAATGAACGAAGCGTCAAAAACCGCTTGGGAAGCGTTAGACGAAAGGAACCTTTCATACTCCTCCTGAAGTTTCACGGCTAATACGGCAGGAAGAACTTCTTCAAAGGTCTTTCCTATGGAATTCCGTGATATTCCTGCCCTTTGGAAGCCAGCTTCATTTGCAAACAAATAACGGAAGGAAGGTCCATCCTCCACTTTCATGATGAAAACCATATCTTTTGTATGGCGGAAGACCAGGTCAAAAAGGATGTTTTCCACTTTTTCAGCCCCTTTTACACCTGTTAATCCAATATCCAAAATGTTCTTGTTGAACTCCATAGTATCATCCTTAAGGTTTTTGCTAGTTTGTTTGTTCAATTTTACATAGTGGTTATCTGACAAAAAGATTGACTTTTCTACAAATTCATCTGTTTCTATCATACTACAAGAATTTCCATACAGGGAAAAAAATCGAAAAAATTACCTTTTTGTTTGAAAAAATTTATTGCAAAACAGCCAACTCACATATATCATAATGATATATCAAATTGATACATGGAGGCTACCTATGTCAACTGAGCACGCAATCCTAGCAGTAATAAGCTTTAGGCCTAGTTCGGGCTATGATATAAAATCGGAGTTTGAGCATGAAGGTGCAGGATTATTTTGGGGAATGAGCTATGGAAGCATATATCCGAAGCTCAAGAAACTAGAGGAAAAGGGATTAATAAAAGCGTTTGAAAGCAGCTCCGATGGGAGGCGAAAAGTATTGTATGAGCTTACCGGCTCGGGTTGGGCTGAACTCGAAAGGTGGCTAATTGCCACCCCTGACTATCCTATAATAAAAGATGAACTGTTTATGAAAATAGCCGCCTGGCATGAAGATATGGAATCGCAGCCTCTAATCGCGCATTTGGAATCTAGGCGGGCAAAAAGTTTAGAAATTTTACATTTTGTGAAACTCTGGCCCGAAAATAATACCTCTTATGTAACTGGTATTGGAAAGCTTGCGATTGGATATGCCAAAGCGAGGCTTGAAGCTGAACTGAATTGGATTGATGATACAATCCAGGCACTGTTAAGTGGCAGCCTTCCCGATGCCCAGGACCCTAATTGCCTGGGAAAAGGCATAAAGAGAAGGCGCGCAAAAGCGATGGAGGGAGATCAAACGGATGAAGGATAATATGTTTGCTGCGCTTAGAAACAGATCTTTCCGTTCACTTTTTACTGCCCAGGTTTTTTCAGACTTGGGGAACTGGCTTGATTTCATTGCCATTCAAGTAGTAGTCGCCTATCACTGGGGCCTTGGTGAGGCAGCCATTGCTTCCGTAATTATCGCACTTGCTCTGCCTTGGGTGATAATCGGCCCTTTTGCCGGGGTATTCGTAGAACGCATGCCAAAAAGGATGGTCATGATAAGCAGCCTGTTCTTTAAATCAATCTTTGTTTTGGGGCTATATTTTTCCCCAAACTTCTATATCCTTCTTCTATTTGTATTATTAAAAAGTACGGCTGCAGCATTATATGACCCGGCGAGGCAAAGCATGATCAGGTCTACAGTCAGCGAACAAGAGCTCCCCCTTGCTGTCACGCTTAGCCAGCTGTCAGTAAACTCGACGAAAATTATCGGCCCTGCCCTTGGCGCGGGAATTATCGCTCTCTTTGGAGCGAAGAGCCCGTTCCTATTTGAAATCGCTGGGTTTGCGATTGGGCTAGCCTTCCTGTTCATGCTTCCTTCAAACGAGTTGCGAGGGGGGGTGGAAGGACAAAATCCAACTGGTGCAAAGCCAGGCTTCAAAAAGGAATTTACAGAAGGAATACGGCATATTTTCCAGGTTCCTCTCCTGAAGGTTTCTGTTATTCTGACAGCTGCCGCTTTATTTATTATCTTTTTATATGATGGGCTATTCGTCTTTATTGCAAGGGAGATTGGTTTCAGCGGCGAAAATTTCGGCCTGCTTGTCAGCGCGGTTGGCATTGGGAGTGTCGCGGGCTCGTTCCTTCTGGGGAGCTGGACAAAATGGAAATCCATACCCATTCAGTTAATGGCCGGATCAGCTGTTTTCAGTGGGATTTTGATTGCCTGCATTGGGCTCGGCGGCCTAAAAGTTTTCACATTGGCGGATTTGGGTTGGATGTTTGGCGCTTTCCTGCTCGGAGTACTAGGCGCTAGCCAATCGGTTCCCTACGGCTATGTTCTTCAATCAGAAACTCCCGGACATTTGATGGCAAGAGTATCTGCGGCTGCTTCCTCCATCCAGACATTTTCAATGCTCTTCGCACCAGCGGCAGGAGCCATGCTATCCAAGGCAATCGGAGTTCCAAATGTATTGCTGTGTGCCGGAGCGGCTACAACCCTCCTGGGGATGGGAGTCCTTGTTTCTTATGCCGCAAAACGGAAAGCGGTTGGAACAAAAGCCGGCGCTTAGAAAGTTTGCCAAAGGGAAGATAAAAAAGGGAATGATTTCAATTCTCGTGAAATAGCGGTATAATGGATACAAATGCTTATTACGAAAGGAGACTTTGCTTGAATAGCAATAATCCTCGATTAACAGAACAAAATCTTTCAATTAATAACCTCTCCCAGGCAATTTATATTGTCAACCGGCACGCTAAGACGGCCCCTAACCCAAAATTCCTGTATTTATTAAAACACGAAGCAATAAAGAAACTTCTTCGTGAAGGAAAGGCAAGGAAAGTCGGCCTCCATTTTTCCAGGCATCCCAAAAACAGCCAGCAACAATCCGATGTTCTTGTCGAATGCGGAGAATATACTTTCCACATTCCGCCAGAGAAAAAAGATTTTGCCGATCTTCCCCACCTCGGGTCTCTTGATGGACTGGTCAGGAATCCCAAAGCAGGCCTTTCGTTAACACAATCAAAAACCATCCTGATGGCATATACAGGCATCAAGGAGCCCCAGCATCCAACGGGCGGTAAAAGAACATACCAAAAGCCAGTCTTTAAAAAGCTTGGAGAAAGCTATTAATTCATAGTAACGAATAAAAGAAGCCGGCGGTGCCGGCTTCTTTTATTTCACTGGTAGACATATTTGGAGCCATACCATTATTAATCTTCACGGATTTTCCTGTGAACAAGGAGGCCTATAAGGGTTAAGATGATGAGTGATCCAAGCGCCAGCCTGCTGGCGATATTTCCATAATCAGCAAAAATCAATGTGATGCTTCCATACAATAATGGGCCGACAATGGAAGAAACCTTTCCCGAAAAAGCAAATAGGCCAAAGAATTGTCCGCGTTTGTCCTCAGGAGTCAAATCGACAATATAAGTCCTTGTCGTCACCCACATCGAACCAAGGGCGACTCCGAACATACTTCCTGCAATCCAGAACATCGCCTCATTGACGGCAAAGCAAGCGATGATTAGAGCTACGAGGAGCAGTATGCCGACATAGTAGACTGCTTTTCTTGCACCAGTCTTTTTCGTTACATAGCCAAAAATAAATGAACCAATAATGCTTGAGATTGTGGATACAAGATAAAGTAAAATGAATTGCCCGGTCGAAAATCCGACAATTGTTTTGGCATAGACCGCCATCATTGCAATTGTTGTGGCAAGCGCATCATTTAAGAAAAAATAAGCTATCATGAACGTAAAAATGTTCTTATGGGCTTTCATTTCCCTAAATGTGGCGGCAATCTCTTTATATCCCGATAAAAAAGACTCTTTTTTTGCAGCGGGGAATGGCTTTTCTTTTATTAAAAAAAATAATGGCAATGAAAATATCAGGAACATGATCCCCGTCGGTATAAACGCCTCATGAAATCCATCATTGCCCACGAATGGGTAAACGGCCAGGCCAACAAGTGTTCCCACATACCCAATCGCTACACCGAATCCTGAAATCAGCGGAATTTCCTGCTTGGTTCCAAGATCCGAAATCATCGCGTCATAAAAGACAAGGCTTGAATGGTAAAAGAACTTTGCAACGATAAATAATATAAGGACTAGTACAAGCGGAACAGGCATTCCGAACCATTTTCCGGATAGGTCCGCTCCACCGAAAACTCCCATCAGGATTGTCGAAAATGCTGCTATAACGGTGAAAATAATAATGTATTTCTTTTTTTGTCCAGTACGGTCAATCATTACCCCGTAAAGCGGAGAGAAGATAACCAGGAAAATGCTTGCGATCGCATTGGCATAAGAAACGAATGTACTTGCAATCTGGTTTAATACTTCGTTATTCCCGATTGTTTCGGTCATGTAAAACGGGAAAAAGATAGTATTGATATTAGAGGAAAAAATTGTATTGGCAAAATCATATAGTGCCCATGAAAAGATTGGAAGGGTAAAATACAGTTTCCACCCTGACCTATTCAACGCTCCTTGTTGTTGGTTTGATTGTTCGGTTTGTGCCATCGCTTCATCTCCTATTTAGCAGAATTCTTTGCCGTTTTGATGGTTCTCATGGATAAGTATATCATCATTTTTTTCTTTTTTTACAAATTTTTAGAAAATTTGGTTCTAAACGGTTCTTCACCACAAAAAGTGGTTTTAAAGAATGTATTGATTTGCGCTCCATTGGAATTCGAAATTTTTCTATCCACCGTTTAACGTTGTGGGCGAGAATTGCTTTTTAGGGGGTTTTTCTTGTAACATGTTAGAATATAAAACCATCGGAAAATGCAAATGAGGGGCGGCCTTTAGTGGAGAATTTAGTTAATCAGAGGGTAACGCAGATAGAAATTTCAGGAATTAGAAAGTTCTTCAATATGGTCGCAGGAATCGAGGATATGGTTTCATTGAGCATTGGACAGCCTGACTTTCCAACACCGGGACATGTCAAGGAAGCTGCAGTCAGAGCCATTAACGACAATAAAACCGTATACACACATAAATTGCCGAATTGTTCGACACTTAACTCGTTTGATTTCGCACTTTACCTTGTCAAAAAGGCTAGGGTGGCCGTTGTTCCCGGGAGCGCATTTTCTGATTTTGGCGAAGGATACTTTCGCCTGTCTTTTGCTTACTCGATGGAAAGGTTGAAAGAAGGCCTCGACAGACTGGAATCTTACATAATGTAAAAAATTCAGCCCCCGCATTAGCTTGCGGGGGCTATACTTTAACCCATTTTCCTTATGAACCGGACTTCCCTGTATCCTTCAATCCTGTCTGTCGTAAACAGGCCAATCTCCGCATAAGTCCCTTTGAGGCTTGAGAGAATGGCTTCGAATTCTTCCGGTGATTTCGGCTTCGTGAATCCAAGCCTCCTGATTTCTTCCATCAGGATTCGAAAACCCCCATCGGTTTCAATATGGCTGAATTTAACGGGTAAGGTCCCCTTTACCTCATTCATCAATGCAAGCTCCCATTTGATTGGGCGGGTCCCATTGACTGTTTTTTCCCTGCTATAGCCTTCAATCCTGACGAGGTAGCGGCCATCCTCAAGTTCATCAAACCTACCCTTTATATCTTCAAACTGATTCATCCCTTTCCCCCTCCTTCATAGAAATGGTATTAACCAGAAGGGGGATTTAGAAGATGTATAGGTTTAGAGGCATTGTTTTTTTTAATAAGGAAGAACGTACGTCGTTACATACTTCTAAACTATTGCCAATATCGATAAAGAGCCTGTGTTCCGCTATTTTCCTCGCCTTTTTCGGCAAGTTCTTCATAAAGGGATTTTGCAAGCGACAGCCCGGGTGCATCCATCCCCATCTTTTCCGCCTCTTCAAGCGCTATCCGCATGTCCTTAAGGAAATGCTTTATGTAAAAACCTGGTTCAAAATCGCCTTTCAGCATCCTTGGGGCGAGATTTGAAAGTGACCAGCTCCCTGCCGCACCTGTGGAAATGCTTTTCAAAACATTTTCAGGGTCAAGGCCTGCTTTCTTAGCATAGACCATTGCTTCGGAAACGCCGATCATGTTCGAGGCGATGGCAATTTGGTTACACATTTTTGTGTGCTGCCCGGAGCCCGCTTCCCCCTGGAACACGATATTCGTCCCCATTTTTTCAAGCAGCGGCTTTACATTCTCAAATGCCCTTTCATCACCGCCAACCATTATGGCAAGCCTTGCCTCTCTAGCACCTATATCGCCACCGGATACAGGGGCGTCAAGCGAGTGCATGCCGCGCATCTTCGCTTCTTCAAAGAGCTTTTTTGCAAGCGAAGGAGTGGATGTTGTCATATCAATGAAATAAGTCCCTTCCCTTGCATTAGCAAAGAGCCCATTGCTGCCCAAATAAATTTCCTCCACATCATGCGGATAGCCGACCATCGTTAAAACAATCGTAGCACCGCGTACAGCCTCCGCAGGCGATCCAGCCCACTTCGCACCCTGTTTTAGTAGGCTATCCGCCTTTTCCTTCGTTCTTGTATAGACCGTAACAGGATAGCCAGCCTTTAGTAAATGTCCCGCCATGCTCCTGCCCATTACTCCTGTGCCGATAAATCCGATTGAAGCGGTTTCTGGTCTAAACATCCAATCAACCCTTTCCTACTTTGTCCTATCTATTTTATCATGATGTATTTCGGATGGGTATTTTTAGAAAAAAGAAAACCCCGGGGCGACAATTCCCGGGGTGTGCCCAATCTCCAATTTTGCACCTTCTAAGTATTCCCGCTTACAGCCTGATTTAGCCTACAGTTCGGAAGAAAAATTCGAAAGGAAGCCTCGTCCGAAAACTTCCTTTTCATTAAATACTTCTATGGATACGGCTTTGCCATCTGAAATCAACTTTTCGAGCTCTGCAATGTGGAAATCGATATTCATGGGCAGAGGTTCCATCAGAATATAATGATCCTTACCCTCCTTGACTTCAAGGTACTCGCCGTTCAGCACCTCCTCTTCCCCATAAATAATCGCATCCGTTCCTAGCGCTTCCGCAAGTTTTTCATCGTGGATATTTACCTTCACTTTAAACATGTCCTTCCCATAAAGGAAGTCTTCATTAAGCTTGAACCTGAATTGAAGTTCATTATTTTTCGTCAAATAAACTTCTGCTTGCCTGTTTGCAACGATATCATTATCAAAAAATAAACCACACCCCGATACAGGCAGAATAAAGGCCAAAGCCATCAAGAGATATCCCGCATCCCTTAAAGTTTTTCCCATCCCTACCACTCCTTTACAGTTACCTTAGCCAAAAGGAGAACATGGTAAACGTTGGATGGAAAATGAAATAAAGATTTTGTTCTCTCGTCTCACATAATCTTTACTAAGTGATATCCGTTTTCAAAAAAATAAAAACCACCCGTAGAACGGGTGGTTTTCTCTGCGGCTGAAAGCCTTTGTTACTGACCA